>CANNER010000001.1 GCA_947503715.1 uncultured Caulobacterales bacterium
GAAGAGAAGCTCCGCTTCGCCATCCGCGAAGGTGGCCGCACCGTCGGCGCCGGCGTCGTGGCAAAGATCGTCGAATAACCGACATTAGTTATTGAACATTCAGGCGGCGTACTTTATGTGCGCCGTTCTGATTATGAACATGTCCCGACTCGCTCGGGACTAGCTGTTTGAAACGTGTAAGATTTAGGGTTCCGTTATGGATCGTCAAAACATTCGCATCCGGTTGAAGGCTTTCGACCACCGCATTCTGGACACTTCTACCAAGGAGATCGTCTCGACGGCCAAGCGCACTGGCGCGACCGTTCGTGGTCCAATTCCACTGCCAACCCGTATCGAGAAGTTCACTGTGAACCGCTCTCCACACGTTGCAAAAAAATCCCGCGAGCAGTTCGAGATTCGTACGCATAAGCGTATGCTCGACATCGTGGATCCGACACCGCAGACTGTTGACGCGCTGATGAAGCTCGACCTCGCTGCCGGTGTTGACGTTGAAATTAAGCTGGGGGCGTAATCATGTTGCGTTCAGGACTTCTCGCAAAGAAACTTGGTATGACCCAGGTTTATGATGAAGCGGGCAATCACATCCCTGTCACTGTTCTCTCTCTCGAGGGTTGCCAGGTTGTGGCTCAAAAAACAGAAGATAAGCACGGTTATTCTGCGGTTCAGCTTGGTGCTGGCGATGCGAAGCCAAAGCGTGTTTCCAAGGCTGAGCGTGAGCGTTTCGCGAAAGCGGGCGTGACGCCAAAGAAAAAGCTCGTTGAATTCCGGATTGCTTCAGACAACCAAATCGAAGTCGGTGCCACAATGATGGCGGACCACTTCCTTGTTGGTCAAAAAGTCGACGCGGCCGGTATTACAGTCGGTAAGGGTTTTGCGGGTGCGATGAAGCGTCATAACTTTGGCGGTCTTCGCGCGACACATGGTGTGTCTATTTCGCATAGGTCGCACGGTTCGACCGGTCAGTGTCAGGATCCGGGCAAAGTCTTCAAAGGTAAGAAGATGGCGGGTCACATGGGTGCTGTTCGTCGCACGGTCCAAAATCTCGAAATCGCGCGTGTTGATGCCGAGCAGGGTCTCGTCATGATCAAGGGCGCGACACCGGGTGCAAAAGGTGCGTGGATTGAAATTCGCGATGCTGTCAAAGGTGTCAAAGCGGACGATCTGCCGACACCGGGAAAATTCACAATGGATGCGCCTAAGGCTGCACCTAAAAAAGCAAAAGGTGAGGAAGAGTAAATGAAACTCGACGTTCAAACACTCGCCGGGAAAAAATCGGGTTCAGTTGATCTGAATGATGATGTTTTCGGCAACGAGCCACGGGCGGACATCCTGCACCGTATGGTTCGCTATCAACTCGCCAAGCGTCGCTCTGGCACGCATCAGGTTCAAGAGCGCGGTGATGTCTCCAAGACAACAAAGCGTATTGGTCGCCAAAAAGGTGGTGGTACGGCCCGTCACGGTAACGGTTCTGTCTCGCAGTTCCGCGGTGGTGCCAAAGCGCACGGTCCACGGTCCCGCGATCACAGCTTCAATCTGCCGAAGAAAGTTCGCGCCATGGCGATGCGCCACGCGCTCTCTTCCAAGGTGAAGTCATCTGAGCTTATCATCATCGATGAGGCTTCCGTGAAATCGCCTAAAACGGCAGATCTTCGCAAGCAGCTCGAAAAGCTCGGCGTCACAAACGGCCTCGTCGTTACGGGTGCTGCGGTTGATACAAATTTCGCCAAAGCGGCCAACAATATCCCGAATGTGGATGTGTTGTCCTCTGCCGGTGCCAATGTTTATGACATCCTCAAGCGTCACCACCTTGTGTTGACAAAAGAAGCTGTCGCAGATCTGGAGGCTCGCCTGTCATGAGCGTCGCAGCCCGTCATTACGATACGGTCACAGCACCGATTATCACTGAGAAGACGACCATCGTCGCCGAAAACAACCAGGTTGTTTTTGAGGTGCCGTTGAGCGCGTCCAAGCCCGCGATTAAAGAGGCGATTGAGCAATTGTTCAGCGTTTCCGTCACCGCCGTCAATACGATGCGCGTCAAGGGTAAAACCAAGCGCTTCCGGGGTCGCCCTGGTCGCCGCAATGATATCAAAAAAGCTATCGTCACGTTAAAAGACGGCGACAGCATTGATATCGCGACCGGATTGTAGGGGTCACGACATGGCATTAAAGACTTTCAACCCGACTTCCCCTTCGCGTCGTCACCTTGTACAGGTTGACCGCTCGGAGCTTCACAAGGGTCGTCCAGAAAAATCACTGACACATGGTCTGACAAAGTCCGGTGGTCGGAACAATACAGGTCGCATCACGATGCGCCGTCAAGGTGGTGGCCATAAGCGCCTTTACCGTATGATTGATTTCAAGCGCACGAAGCTGGATATGACGGCGGAAGTCTTGCGTCTGGAATATGATCCGAACCGCACGGCCTTTATCGCGCTGATCCAATATAAAGACGGTGAAAAGTCCTACATTCTCGCGCCACAGCGCTTGGCTGTCGGTGACACGGTTATCTCCTCTGCCCGCGCGGATGTGAAGCCGGGTAATACAATGCCGCTTCGCGTCATGCCTGTCGGGACGATTATTCACAATGTCGAGCTCAAGCCCGGCAAAGGTGGTCAATTGGCTCGTTCGGCAGGTGCTTATGCGCAACTCGTCGGTCGGTCCGAAGGTTACGCTCAGATTCGCCTGAAATCCGGCGAAATGCGGATGGTTCACCAGACTTGTCTCGCGACGGTCGGTGCGGTGTCCAACCCGGATCACATGAACATCAATCTTGGTAAAGCCGGGCGGAAACGCTGGCTTGGTAAGCGCCCGCAAGTTCGCGGCGTGGCCATGAACCCAGTTGATCACCCTCACGGTGGTGGTGAAGGTCGGACATCCGGTGGTCGTCATCCTGTGACGCCTTGGGGTAAGCCGACTAAGGGTGCGAAAACGCGCTCGAATAAAGCTACTGATAAATTCATCATTCGTTCGCGCCACGCGAAGAAAAAACGCTAGGGAGCGCGGAACATGCCACGTTCAGTTTGGAAAGGTCCGTTTGTTGACGGATACCTCCTGAAAAAAGCCGAAGCGACACGCGCCGAGTCGCGTCATAAGCCGATCAAAACCTGGTCGCGTCGTTCGACAATCATGCCATCTTTTGTGGGTCTGTCCTTTCAGGTTCATAATGGTCAAAAATTCGTGCCCGTCACAATTGACGAGGACATGGTGGGTCACAAGCTCGGTGAATTTGCACCGACACGGACTTATTATGGTCACTTGGCCGATAAAAAAGCCAAGCGGAAGTAGACGTCATGGCCAAGCAAAAAAATCCCCGTCGCGTCGGCGACAAAGAGGCGCGCGCCAAGCTCCGCATGATCCGGACGAGCCCACAAAAGTTGAACCTCGTTGCGCAGCTTATCCGCGGAAAACGTGTTGAAACGGCTCTGGCTGATCTTCAATTCTCGCATAAGCGTATTTCTAACGACGTAAAAAAAGTGCTCGAAAGCGCGATTGCCAATGCCGAGAACAATCATGGTCTCGATATTGACAGCCTGATTGTTTCTGAAGCTTATGTCGGCAAGAACTTCGTCATGAAGCGTTTCCGTGCCCGTGCCCGTGGTCGTGGTGCCCGTATCCTGAAGCCGTTCTCTGAATTGACGATCATCGTCAAAGAAGTTGATGATGCTGAGTATGAGGCGATGAAAGACAAAAAAGCCGGTAAGAAAGCTGCTAAAAACGCGGCGATCGAAAAAGAGGCTAAAAAGTCAGCTAAGACAAGTGAGGCCGCGTAATGGGTCAGAAGATTAATCCAATTGGCTTGCGTCTCGGTATCAACCGGACATGGTCATCACGTTGGTACGCAAATACGTCCGAATATGGCGAATTGTTGCATCAAGATCTCGCTATTCGCGCGTTCCTGATGAGTGAACTGAAGAATGCTTCAGTCTCCCGTATTGTTATTGAGCGTCCACATAAAACATGTCGCATCACAATCTACACGGCGCGTCCGGGTGTTGTGATCGGTAAAAAAGGCTCCGATATCGAGGTTCTTCGCAAGAAGGTTGCTTCCATGGTTGACGGCGAAGTCTTCATCAACCTCGTCGAAGTTCGTAAGCCGGAAGTTGATGCCTATCTCGTTGCTGACGGTATCGCGCAACAGCTTGAGCGTCGCGTGTCTTTCCGTCGTGCCATGAAGCGGTCGCTTCAAAGCGCGATGCGTATGGGTGCTATTGGTTGTAAGATTAAACTTGGTGGTCGTCTCGGCGGTGCTGAAATCGCACGTGTTGAGCAGTATCACGAAGGGTCCGTGCCTTTGCACACCATGCGCGCTGACATCGATTACGGGACAGCCCGCGCGATGACGGCCATGGGTATCATTGGCATCAAGGTCTGGATCAATAAGGGCGAGATCATGGAAAATGATCCTTACGCTCATGAGAAACGCATGACCGAGCAGGGCGATACACGCTCGCGCGGCAATGATCGCAACCGGAATGACCGCCAAGGCGGTCGTCGTCCGGCGCGTACAAATTAAGTAAGGGCTAAGAGCAATGTTACAGCCAAAACGTACAAAATTCCGGAAAGCCCATAAGGGCCGGATCAAGGGTATGGCCAAAGGCGGCACGGCGCTGAACTTCGGGTCTTACGGCCTCAAGTCTCTCGATGCGGAGCGTGTTACTGCGCGCCAGATCGAAGCCACACGTCGTGCTATCACACGTCACATGAAACGGGCCGGACGGGTCTGGATCCGCATCTTCCCTGATGTGCCCGTGACGAAGAAACCGACCGAAGTCCGTATGGGTAAAGGTAAGGGTTCTGTTGAATTCTGGGCGGCCAAGGTCAAGCCGGGTCGTATCATGTTTGAAATTGACGGCGTATCCGACGAAGTCGCGCGTGAAGCGCTGCGTCTCGGCGCTGCCAAATTGCCAGTGCGGACGAAAATCGTCATGCGTCCTGGTGAAAAGCCGGAATAGGAGAGCGATCATGAAAGCTGAAGATATCCGCGCATTATCCGCCGACCAGGTCACGGACGAGTTGCTCAAGCTGAAGAAGGAGCAGTTCAACCTGCGCTTCCAGGATGCAACCGGCCAGCTCGAGAAGACCGCGCACGTGCGTCAGGTCCGTCGTGACATCGCCCGCATCAAGACAATCCAAGCTGAGACGAAATCAGCTGATAAGAAGAAGGCGTAAGTCATGCCTAAACGTATTCTGCAAGGCGTCGTTGTTTCCGACAAGACTGACAAAACCGTTGTCGTCAAAGTCGAGCGTTCTTTTCTGCACCCGCTGCTGAAGAAAACGATCCGCCGGACAAAAAAGTATCACGCACATGATGAGAGCAATGCGATCAAAGTGGGCGAACAGGTGCGCATCATTGAGTGCCCGCCAAAATCGAAATTGAAGACCTGGGAAGTCGTCACCGGGAAATAAATTCCCGGCGGTGAAACTGCCAAGCTTAGGAGAATCGCATGATTCAAATGCAATCCAACCTCGACGTCGCCGATAATTCCGGTGCCCGTCGCGTTCAGTGCATCAAAGTACTGGGCGGATCCAAGCGCCGCTATGCCAGCGTGGGCGACATTATTGTCGTCTCCGTGAAAGAGGCTCAGCCGCGTGGTAAAGTGAAAAAGGGTGACGTCCGTCGCGCTGTTGTTGTGCGTGTCCGCAAGGACATTCAACGCGCTGATGGCTCCGTTATCCGTTTTGACGGCAATGCTGCTGTCATCATCAATACAAATGGCGAACCGCTCGGAACGCGGATTTTTGGCCCTGTGCCGCGCGAGCTTCGCGCCAAGTCAGGCCCGACAAAAAATCTGATGAAGATCGTCTCGCTCGCACCAGAGGTCCTGTAGTCATGGCTGCCAAGATCAAAAAAGGCGATTATGTCGTAGTCCTGTCGGGCGCCGATAAAGGTCGCAAAGGCGAAGTCCTTAAGGTTTCTCCAAAGGATGAGCGCGTCGTTGTCAAAGGCGTTCGCCTGATGAAGCGTCACGTCAAGCCGTCACAGGCTGACCCTGATGGCGGAATTCAACAGTTTGAAGCACCAATTCACGTTTCTAACGTCGCGCATATCGATCCAAAAGACGATGTTCCGACACGCGTGGGTTTCAAGGTTCTGAAAGACGGCAAAAAGGTCCGCGTGGCCAAGAAATCGGGAGAAGTCATCGATGGCTAAGCCGTATACACCCCGCCTGGCCGAACTCTACACGAGCGAAATTCGTGGCAAGATGCAGGATCAGTTTAAATATTCCAACTCCATGCAGATCCCGGCGATTGAAAAAGTCGTCCTGAATATGGGTCTCGGTGAAGGCGTTGCTGACAAGAAGAAAGTCACAGCCGCCATCGAAGAAATGGAATTGATCGCCGGCCAAAAGCCTGTGCCAACTGTCGCCAAGAACTCCATTGCGGGCTTTAAGCTCCGTGACGGTATGGTGATTGGTGCCAAAGTGACGCTGCGTCGCGACAAGATGTATGAATTTCTTGATCGTCTGACAAACGTGGCGCTGCCACGCGTTCGTGACTTTCGCGGCCTGAATGGTAAAAGTTTTGATGGTAATGGCAATTATGCCATGGGCCTGAAAGAACATATCGTCTTCCCTGAAATTGACTATGATAAGGTCGAGGGAACACGCGGTATGGATATCGTGGTGCAAACCAGCGCCAAAACAGATGAAGAAGCCAAGGCATTGCTGGCCGCGTTTGGGTTCCCGTTCCGCAACTAAGCGAAACGGCCAAACGAACGCAGTAAGTCGAGCGGGTCTTTGAAAGAGGCCCTGCAACTTGAAAAAGGAATAGATTGAATGGCTAAAGTCAGTGCAGTCGAACGCAATTTGAAGCGCCAGCGCCTCGTTGCGAAATATGCCGCGAAACGTGCTCTCTTAAAAGACACGGCCCGCGACAAAGACCTTCCGGTCGAAGAGCGCTTTGCCGCTCAGCTGAAACTCGCGGCACTCCCGCGCAATTCCGCTGAGACACGCGTTCGCAACCGTTGTCAGGTTACCGGGCGTCCGCGCGGTTACTATCGTAAAATGAAAATGTCCCGTATCGCCATCCGTGATCTGGGTTCCATCGGCCTGATCCCGGGTCTCACGAAATCCAGCTGGTAGGGAGGAAACAGAATGTCTTTTTCCGATCCACTCGGTGATATGCTCACCCGTATCCGTAACGCCATCATGCGTAACCGCTCTTCGGTTATAACACCGGCGTCAAACTTGCGCGGCCGCGTCCTCGACGTTTTGGCTGATGAAGGTTTCATCCGCGGATATTCCGAAACAACAGATGAAGCGGGCTTCCGTGCCTTCTCCATCGAATTGAAATATTTCGAAGGTGAAGCGGTTATCCGTGAAATCAAACGCGTGTCCAAGCCCGGCCGTCGCGTTTACTCGTCCGTCAAGACGTTGCCGCAAGTCCGCAATGGTCTCGGCATCTCTATCCTGTCCACCCCTAAAGGCGTTATGAGTGACGCTGCTGCCCGCGAAAACAATGTCGGCGGCGAAGTCCTCTGCCAGGTCGCGTAAGGAGGGTTATATGTCACGTATTGGTAAAAACCCCGTCACGGTCCCAGCCGCTGTCACACTGACCCAATCCGGTCAGGACGTCACAGTCAAAGGCGCCAAAGGCGAATTAAGCTTCACGCTTCCGGATGCTGTCACAGGCAAATTGGAGGGTGCTGAATTCACCGTTTCCCCCGTTGAAGGCAACAAGAACGCCAAAGCGATGTGGGGCATGGCCCGCACAATGGTCGCCAACATGATTGAAGGCGTGTCAAACGGCTTCAAAAAAGAGCTTCAGCTCAAAGGTGTTGGTTATCGGGCACAGATGAAAGGGTCTACACTGTCTATGCAGCTTGGGTTCTCTCACGATGTTGAATATGCCGCGCCGGACGGAATCACAATTAACGCACCAAAGCCGACTCAGGTGATTATCGAAGGTATCGATAAGCAGCAGGTTGGTCAGGTTGCAGCGGAAATCCGCTCCTACCGGAAGCCAGAGCCTTACAAAGGTAAGGGTGTCCGTTATCTTGGCGAATATGTCCGGATGAAAGAAGGGAAGAAGAAGTAGTCATGAAATCCTCTCGCTCCCTCATGCAGCGTCGCGCGCAACGCGTCCGTCGCCGCCTTAAAAAACACGCCAATGGACGTCCGCGTCTGTCGGTTTTCCGGTCCAACAAAAATATCAGCGTTCAGATCATCGACGATGTGACGGGCACGACTTTGGCTTCGGCTTCCACTTTGGAGGACAAGACAGCCAAAGGCGGCGATGTCGAAGCGGCAAAGCGCATCGGCAAGCTGATCGCGGAACGCGCGTCAAAGGCGAAAGTCGGCGACATCGTGTTCGATCGTGGACCTTATCTCTATCACGGCCGGGTGAAAGCCCTCGCCGACGCGGCTCGCGAAGCCGGTCTGAAATTCTAGGAACGTATTATGGCTCGTAGAGAAGACAACCGTCGCGGTGGAAAACGCGAAGAAGTAGATAACGAATTCACGGATCGCTTGGTTCACATTAACCGTGTTGCCAAGACTGTGAAAGGTGGACGGAATATGTCTTTCGCCGCCCTCGTTATCGTGGGTGATGAAAAAGGTCGTGTCGGCTTCGGTAAGGGTAAAGCCCGCGAAGTGCCGGAAGCGATCCGTAAGGCGTCGGAAGAAGCTAAAAAGACAATGATCCGCGTGCCATTGCGCGAAGGTCGCACATTCCATCATGATGTCCGCGGACGTCACGGTGCGGGTAAAGTTGTGATGCGTGCGGCGCCTCCGGGTACCGGTGTTATCGCAGGTGGACCCATGCGGGCTGTGCTCGAATGCCTCGGCGTTCAGGACGTGGTCACAAAGTCTATCGGGACATCAAACCCATACAACATGGTGCGTGCGACTTTTGATGCGCTCAAGCGTATGGAAAGCCCGCGGACGATCGCGAATAAGCGTGGCAAGAAAGTCGCCGAGATCGTGAACCGCCGCAATGATGGTGCGTCAGCTCCGGAGGCGCTTGATGCGGCTTCTGAAACTGTCGTAGCTGGAGCGGAGGCTTAGTCATGGCTAAAAAAGCAACAGTAACTGTTCGCCAAACCGGCAGTGCGACCCGTCGTAAACCTGACCAGCGTGCAACGCTTGTCGGTCTCGGCTTGGGACGCATCGGAAAACAGCGGACTTTGGAAGACACACCTTCCGTGCGTGGGATGATCAATAAGGTCGCCCATATGGTAAAAATCGTAGAAGAGTAGTTTCTCCACAGTCCGGCATTGCCGGGCTTTGGCTGAAAAACCTCTTGAGGATAGTACAATGCGTTTGAACGAACTAAGTGATAATGATGGCGCCACACACCGCAAGAAGCGGATTGGTCGCGGTATCGGCTCTGGCAAGGGCAAAACAGGTGGCCGCGGTGTCAAAGGTCAGAAGTCCCGCTCAGGTGTGACAGTTGGCGGCTTTGAAGGCGGCCAAATGCCCATCTATATGCGTCTGCCAAAGCGTGGCTTTAACGCGCCAAACAGCAAGACATATCAGGAGCTCAGCATTGCCAATCTTAATCGTGCGATTGAGTCCGGTAAGATTGACGGCAAAACTGATCTTGATGCAGCGGCCCTCGTCGAAGCCGGCGTTATCCGCCGTGCCAAAGACGGTGTTCGTCTGATCGGTACAGGTAAAGTGTCGAAGGCCGTGAAACTTCACGTCTCCGGCGCAACAAAAGGCGCGATTGCCGCTGTCGAAGCGGCCAAAGGCTCCGTAACTGTTCTGGACGAAGACACTGTCTATCGCAAAAAAGGCGAGAAGCAGGACCGTTCTGGCAAAGTGTCCAAAGCTGATAAGAAAGCCGCCAAAGCCGACGCAGCTCCGGCTGAAAAAGCGCCAAAAGCTGAAAAGCCCAAGGCCGTTAAAAAGGCTCCGGCCAAGAAAGCTGCCGCTAAAAAAGATGACGGCGTGTCCGCTTATCTCGAGCCAACACAGCAGTTTGATGCGGATGCTGACAACGCTGTTGTTACGAAGATTGAAAAATATCTTGGGGCGTCTTTGAAGAATAAGGACGCGAAATACGTGTCTTGTTCGGATGAGACGGAACTCGATACAATCGTCAAAGGCTTCATGAAAAAGAAAATGGGCATTGATGACAAAGACACCGCAATGGAAAAAGTCAAAGCTGTCTGTGCCGAGATGAAGCCAATGCGTATGAAAAACCGTGTCACATTCTATTACCTGCTGGCCAAAAACGAAGGCAAGCTCGGCGAATTCTAAACTATAATGTTAAGGCCGTGTCCTGTTCTTACAGGGCGCGGCCTTGAACATGTTTGTCGCACCCCCATCTGGTTATGATACGCGCGTTAAGCCTCTCATATTCTGATTGCAGGTGTGGCGCGATGAACAGATAAAGGGAACCGCATCATGGCTTCAGCCTCTGAACAGCTCGCCGCCAATATGAACCTTGGGGTCTTCTCCAAGGCGAAAGAGCTGCAAAAGCGACTTCTCTTCACGCTCATGATTTTGGTTGTTTACCGTATCGGGACTTTCGTTCCGATTCCGGGGATCAATATTGATGCCTTCCAGGCGGCCTTTGGCAGCGGGACGGGTGGCTCCCTCTTTGAACGATTGAATATGTTTGCCGGTGGTGCCGTCGAGCGTCTCGGTATTTTTGCGTTGAACGTGATGCCTTATATTTCGGCCTCGATCATCATGACCCTGTTAAAGGGCTCAGTCGCCTCACTGAAAGAACTCGACAAAGACGGCGAGCAAGGGCGGAAGCAAATTAACCAATATACGCGCTATCTGACCGTGTTCCTCGCGGCGTTCCAAGCCTTTGGTATTGCCCGTGCGCTGCAAGCCACAGACGGCACTGTCATTGATCCCGGTCTCTTCTTCCAAGCGTCTACAGTGATCACACTCGTCGGCGGTACGATGTTCCTGATGTGGCTCGGTGAGCAGGTGACGGCACGCGGTGTCGGTAACGGTGTCTCGTTGATCATTTTCGCGGGTATTGTCGCCGAGCTACCGAAAGCGCTGTTCCAGCTCTTCGGACAGAACCAGACAGGTCAGATTACAGAATTTCTCTTGATTATCCTGCTGGCGCTCTTTGTCGGGCTGTCCATGCTGATTGTCTTCGTCGAACGGGCGCAGAGGCGATTACTTGTCCAGTATCCCAAACGCCAGATGGCGGGTGGGAAACAGTTTGGCGGCGAAAACTCCTTCATGCCGCTGAAACTGAACACGGCCGGTGTTATCCCGCCAATCTTCGCCAGTTCGCTTCTATTATTGCCAGCGACATTCGGTCAGATCTTTGTTGGCCAAGACGGCGCGGCGTCGGGTATTGCGGGGACAATCCTCGCCTATCTCGGCTATGGCTCGCCAACCTATCTCGCGTTATACGGCCTGCTGATTATCTTCTTCTGTTACTTCTACGTCCCTTACGTGTTTAAGCCCGATGATGTGGCCGATAACCTTCGCAAGAATGGCGGTTTCCTGCCGGGTATTCGTCCGGGTCAACGGACAGCGGAATATCTGTCCTACGTCCTGTCGCGCCTGACATTTATCGGCGCGCTTTACGTGGCCTTTGTCTGTGTCCTGCCCGAGCTCTTCATCGCGCAACAGGGCGGTACGGTTCCGGCCTCTGTCGCCATGTTGATCGGCGGAATGAGCTTGCTGATTATCGTGTCCGTGACACTCGACACGGTCGCACAAATTCAATCGCACCTGATCGCGCATCAATATGAGGGCCTCATCAAGAAGTCCCGCATGCGTCGCCGTAACAAGACATAAGAGGGACTGATGGCTCTGAATCTCGTTCTTTTTGGTCCTCCCGCTGCGGGCAAAGGCACACAAGCCAAACGTCTCGTGGCGGAGCGTCAGCTCATTCAACTCTCAACGGGTGATATGTTGCGCGCGGCCATTAAGTCCGGATCGGAACTCGGCCAAAAAGTTGAGGGTATTATCAAAGCCGGTGACCTCGTCAGTGACGAGATTGTCATCGCCCTGATCGAGGATCAGCTGGATTCGAATCCGGGTGCCGCAGGATTTATCTTTGACGGATTCCCCCGCACCGTCGCCCAAGCCGAAGCCCTGGATTCAGTGCTCGCGAAACGGGACGAATCGGTGGACTCGGTCATCCGTCTCAAAGTAGACGACAGTTCAATTCTCGGGAGGATCGAAAAACGATTCCTCGAACAAGGCCGCAAGGATGATAATCCCGAAGTCTTCAAACATCGCCTCGCGACCTATAACAAACAGACGGCTCCGCTCCTGCCTTATTACTCGGCACAGGGAAAGCTGACGGAAGTTGATGGTATGGCGGATATTGAAACGGTTGCCGCGTCCATTTCGGAAGTGCTCGACCGTCAGGCCTCTCCCAAGGGAGAGCCTAAAAAAGGATTTTTCGCGCGTCTATTTGGCGGGTGAGAGTTTCGGAGGTGAAAACCTCCAAGATAACAGCGCGGACGGTTGACGCCTTCCGTTAATAAGACTAAGTGACCCGCTTTCGCGGCAGACGTCATCGGCTACCGTCTCATTTGTTATGGGACAAGCAAACGTCAGACGCCGAACCGGAACCGGAATGAATTGGAGGCCGAGTGTGGCTCGTATTGCTGGGGTAAATATCCCGACCAACAAACGCGTTGAAATCGCGCTACGTTATATTCACGGCATCGGCCCTGCAAAGGCGACCGAGATCTGTGAGAAGGTTGGCATCTCGCGCGAGCGTCGCGTGCATGACCTGACTGATCAGGAAATTTTGCAAATCCGTGAGACCATTGATGCCGAGCATCAGGTCGAAGGTGATCTGCGTCGTGAAGTGTCCCAGAACATCAAGCGCTTGATGGATATGGGTAACTATCGCGGTCTGCGTCACCGTCGTGGCTTGCCCGTTCGTGGCCAGCGTACACATACAAATGCCCGCACACGCAAAGGCCCTGCAAAGGCCATTGCCGGTAAGAAGAAATAAGGTAGTCTGACATGGCAAGAGAACCAGGCAAGGTCCGCCGCGCCGACCGGAAGAATATCACGTCCGGCGTCGCACATATCAACGCAACATTTAACAACACGATGGTCATGATCACGGATGCTCAGGGCAACGCCGTCTCATGGTGTTCCGCAGGTGCGATGGGCTTTAAAGGCTCCCGTAAATCTACGCCTTATGCGGCACAGGTTGCGGCTGAGGAAGCGGCGCGTAAAGCGGCAGAACACGGCATGAATACATTGGAAGTCAATGTGAACGGTCCAGGTTCGGGTCGTGAGTCCGCAGTCCGTGCGCTAGCGGCGACAGGCATGACGATCACAACAATCCGTGACGTCACACCCATCCCGCATAATGGTTGTCGTCCACCAAAACGCCGTCGCGTTTAAGGTCGAAATACTCCAAGCCCTGCGCTTGGGGAGAACATTTTTCGGCGTGTCATTCCCTCGCGGAACGGCGCGCCAAACGCTTAATTAGAGGCGAACACCGTGATTGAAAAAAACTGGCAAGAACTTATCCGTCCGATCAACCCGGAAATCGAACCCGGCCGTGATCCCTCGCGCAAAGCCCTGATCATTGCAGAGCCGCTCGAGCGTGGCTTTGGTATGACACTCGGTAACGCACTCCGTCGCGTATTGCTGTCCTCCCTACAGGGTGCAGCCGTCTCCGCTGTTCAGATTGACGGTATCGTTCACGAATTTACATCCATCCCAAATGTCCGCGAAGATGTCACAAACATCGTCCTGAACATCAAAGGTCTCGCCGTGCGCATGCATGCTGACGGACCGAAAAAGCTTCTTCTGCGCAAGCAAGGTGCAGGTCCCGTCACAGGTGCCGATATCGAAGAAACAGCCGACGTTGAAATCCTGAACAAGGATCACGTCATCTGTACAGCCGATGAAGGCGCTGACCTTCGTATGGAACTGACTGTGACGTCTGGGAAGGGCTATGTCCCTGCATCGGCGTCCCGTCCGGAAGATGCGCCAATTGGCCTAATCTCCATCGATGCCCTCTATTCGCCCGTCAAACGCGTCGCTTACCGCGTTGAAGACACACGCGAAGGTCAAGTTCTCGATTATGATAAACTCATCATCGACATTGAAACAAATGCCGCCGTCACACCGGAAGATGCGATCGCGGTTGCGGCTCGTATTCTGCAAGACCAATTCCAAGTCTTCGTCAACTTTGACGATCCGGAAGATGTGTCCCGTGGTGAAGAGAAACCAGAACTCGACTTTAACCCCGCGCTTCTGCGCAAGGTTGACGAGCTTGAGCTCTCTGTCCGCTCTGCAAACTGCCTCAAGAACGATAATATCGTTTACATTGGCGACCTGATTCAGAAATCCGAAGCTGAAATGCTCCGTACGCCGAACTTTGGTCGTAAATCCCTCAATGAGATCAAAGAAGTTCTCGCTGCCATGGGCTTGCACCTCGGCATGGACGCGCCAAACTGGCCGCCGGAGAATATCGAAGAACTCGCCAAGAAATATGACGACCATATCTAAGCTTTCTGCTTAGATTGGTCCCAAAGAACACCTCGAAGAGATTTAGCCATGCGTCATAAAATCGCCCATCGTAAACTGAACCGCACAGCGTCACACCGCAAAGCGATGTTCGCCAATATGTCCAGCTCCCTTATCGAGCATGAGCAAATCGTCACGACTCTGCCAAAAGCGAAAGAACTTCGTCCTTTCGTCGAGAAGCTCGTAACACTCGCCAAAAAAGGCGACCTAAACTCCCGTCGTATCGCGATTGCGCGTACGCGCAATAAAGAGATGTCCAAGAAACTCTTCGACGTTCTCGGCCCCCGCTATGCGGATCGTCCGGGTGGATATATCCGCATCATGAAAGCGGGCTTCCGCTATGGTGACAACGCGCCAATGGCCGTCATTGAATTCGTCGATCGCGACGAAGATGCCAAAGGCAAAGTGGACCGTGAGAGAGCCGAAGCGGTCGACGCATAGCGTCGATTGGAAGGTCCAGTGGACCTTCCAAAGTGAAGGCTCCGAAATCGCAAGATTTCGGGACTCGACATAGAATAAATGAACCGTGGCCAGCGCCGCGGTTTTTTGTTTTAGGGGCAACGATCAATAAAACGAGCAATGCAGGGGATAATCAAAACTCAAACACAAAAAGACCGCAGCAAAGCCACGGTCTTGATCATAAAAATTCAAAACAGTTTAAGCCTTAAGAAGCTCCAGCAATTTTTCGGCTGCAGCATCTGATGATGCGGGGTTTTGCCCTGTCACCAACGTCCCATCCGCCACGATAAATGATGTCCAATCGCCCTCCCGTTCAAATTTCCCGCCATTGGCTTTCAACATATCCTCAACCAGGAATGGGACAACATCTGTTAATTCCACAGCCTCTTCTTCACTATTGGTGAAACCTGTTACAGTTCTGCCGTGAACGAGCGGATCGCCATTCGGTGCTTTTGTGTGTTTGAAGATAGCGGGGGCGTGACAGACCGCACCAATAGGGCGATCAGACGCCGCGAAAGCCTCAATCAAATTGATACTATTGGTATCTTCGGCCAAATCCCACAACGGGCCGTGGCCGCCGGGGTAGAAGATAGCATCGAAACCTTCTTCTGAAATTGTTGAGAGTTTGACTGTATTTGCAAGCTCATTTTGTGCAGCTTTATCCGCCTTGAAACGCTCCGTTGCAGGTGTTTGGGCATCTTCAGTATCACTGGAGGGGTCAAGGGGCGGTTGACCGCCTTTGGGCGAGGCGAGCGTAATTTCTGCATTAGCGTCTTTGAAGACGTAATAGGGGGCCGCGAATTCTTCCAACCAAAAGCCTGTCTTTTTGCCCGTATCTCCGAGTTTATCATGCGAGGTGAGAACCATCAGTATTTTCATTATTTGACCTTATATATTTTGGTTATTCGATTGATCGTACAAACGATCATATAGGTATATCGTTCCCGACATTCATGTGTGAACACAGGCCAATTGCATCTCCTATTTTGGTGCCCTGATGTGTTACGCTATGATTGATAGAGAATAGTGGAAGGACGGACAGATGGTTCAGCTCAATATCAATGGACAACAAGCCAGCTTAAAAACCGACCCCGACACTCCGCTACTTTGGGCGATCCGTGAGGAACTCGGCCTGACGGGGACGAAATTTGGCTGCGGCATTGCACAATGCGGGGCGTGTACAGTTCATGTAAACGGCGAACCCGTGCGGTCCTGTTCCACGCCGCTCTCCGCTGCTGAGGGTACGGATGTCACCACGATTGAAGGTGTTACTGATGCCGAGGGAACGCTCCATGCGGTACAGCAGGCGTGGATCAAACATCAGGTGCCGCAATGCGGTTATTGCCAATCCGGGCAGATTATGAGCGCTGTGGCCCTCTTGGAGACCACGCCTGACCCAACGGATGAAGATATCAACACGGCCATGTCCGGTAATATCTGCCGCTGCGGTATGTATGACCGTATCCGCGCGGCGATCAAAACTGCGGCGAAGGAGGCTTAGTCATGGCCAAACTAGGAAAGTGGACGCGTCGTGGCTTTATCGGTGCAGGTCTCGTCGCGGCTGGGGCTCTCGTCGTTGGGGTTGCCATCCGACCCGGTGACCGCACGGACAAGCTCGAAAAATATGTAGCGGGGGAGGGTGAACACCTCCTCGCCGCTTGGGTCAAAATTTCCGAAGAAAATGTCATCACGGCGATCATCCCCCACGGTGAAATGGGGCAGGGCGTACACACGGCCCTCTCCGCCATGCTCGCCGAGGAAATGGATGCGGATTGGGAGGCAATGGAAATCCTCGAAGCGCCTGCCATCAAGGACTACGCAAACTTCCCCCTCGTGCGGGAGTTCATAGCGGGCGGAAAAGCCGTGCCCGGCATGGTGTTTGACACGCTGAACGGGGCGATGCTGGCCATTTCAAAAGCCATGAATATGCAGATCACGGGCGGCTCAACTTCGGTTCGCTTTACCGGCACAGGCGCAATGCAGACCGCAGGTGCGGCGGCACGTGAACTAATCGTGAAGGCTGCGGCGAAGGACTGGGGCGTTCCGGCGTCCAGTCTGCGCACCGAAAAGAGCGTCGTCTATCATGATGGTTCCAACCGTTCCGCGCCTTACGGTACATTCGCAGCGGCGGCGTCCGAGATGGAACCCAATATTCGTCCCACCCTCAAATCTCGCAAGGACTACACGCTGATGGGGCAATCCCTTCCGCGTGTAGATATTCCGGCCAAGGTGAATGGAACTGCGGCTTTCGGGATCGATGCCAAAGTTGACGGGATGAAATACGCCACCGTTATGGCCCCGCCCGTCCATGGTGCGAAGATCGAGCAGGTCGATGAAAGTGCGGCAAAAGACATGCCCGGCGTCATCTCCATTCATAATATGGGCGATTATGTCGGCGTGGTCGCAGACGGTTATTGGCAGGCCCAACAGGCGCTCTATGCGCTGGACATAACCTTCACGACATCAGAGGCGGACGCATTGAATCAAGAGGCCCTCTACGCGCAATATGCGCAGGCGCTGGATTCCGGTAAACGCAAAGTCCTGCACAAAACGGGCGATGTCACGAAAGCCGAAGCGAAGGCTGCGCGGATTTTCGAAGCCGAGTATACAGTCCCCTATCTCGCCCATGCCTGTATGGAACCGATGAATGCGACCGCTTGGGTGCGGGATGGGGTTTGCGATATCTGGTGCGGGACGCAAAACCCTCTCGGCACGAAAGAGGCTGTCGCGAAAGCTTTCGATATGAAGTCCGAGGATGTTTCGCTCCACACCGCCTTTATGGGCGGGGCGTTTGGGCGTCGCGCTATGACCGATTATGTCATGCAGGCCGTGGCCCTATCCAAAGCTTCGGGTCATCCCGTCAAACTCATCTGGTCGCGCGAGGAAACGACACAACAGGACCATTACCGTCCGGCGGTGATCGGGCGTTACCGCGCCGCGCTGGACTCGAATAACATGCCGATGAGTTGGGAAAGTGTCTTCGTGCACAAAATGGATCCACCCGAAGCCAGCCTGATTCCCTACGCCATCCCTAACCAGAAAATGCAGGTTGTGGAGAGCCCGTCACACACACGGCTCGGGCCTTGGCGGTCCGTCGATCATACGCAGCACGGTTATTTCACGGAGAGCTTTATCGAAGAACTTGCCCATGAAGCCGGCAAGGATGGCTATGAGTTCCGCCGCGCGCTCCTCAGCGATCATCCACGCTTTGTGAAGGTCCTTGATGTCGCTGCGAAACTTGGAAATTGGGGTGCACCGCTCCCCGATGGACAGGCACGTGGCATTTCCATCGTCGAGAGCTTCATGACCATTTGCGCACAGGTCGTGACTGTGGATGTGAGCAAGGGTGAACCGCGCGTGCTCCATGTGGCCTGTGCTGCCGACCCCGGATTGGCTGTTAATCCTGACGGCTTCACGGCACAAATGCAAAGCGGGATTATCTACGGTCTCTGCGCCGCGCTACACGGCGAAATCACATTGGAAGACGGCGCGGTTGCGCAGAGCAACTTCCACGATTACGAAATCCTGCGAATAGACCGCGCCCCGAAAATCGACACCGTGATTGTCAGCAGTGACGCCCGCATCGGCGGGGGCGGCGAACCCGGAACCCCACCCATTGCACCTGCTCTGGCCAATGCCGTGTTTAATGCGACGGGACGGCGGATGCGGAGTTTGCCCATTCGGGATGTGAGTGTGGGTGTTGCGAGTTAATAAACAGACATAAAAATGAATTATGTATCAGTTGTTATGTCATCCCAATTTTCATATTCGCCCCATAAAACCCAATTGATTGCATGATGACGTTCTTGGATAATTTCAATGTCGACTTTGATTTTGGGGGCTTGATTTTTGATTTGAGCGTTTCTTGCTTCCCAGTGATAGTTTTCAATTGTTTCACATAAACTCAGGATTTCTAGTTCGTCTCTTAAATTTGCAGTCTTCAAGTACCTTTGGGCAGTGGTTTGATTCAGTGGTGAAAACGCTTTCTGGAAGATATCTGTTTCACATTTTTCATGTGCAGGCGCTAGCTCGGTAATCTCATTTAGAGCCCATAGCAAAATATGTAATCTTTCTGCTTGCCAGCTATAACTTATCTTCTGCTTTTCTGTAGCATTTGGGTCATTAAGAAAAACGGCCTCTTTAGGGGATAGAGAGCTCCAAAGGTCATTCCCTTTGATCCATTTAATCACGTCTTGTCGTGGTGTTGCATCAATCGATAGGAGCCAAACACCAAATAGAGCTAAAGCACGTTTCGCAACATTTTCAGCACTCACAAAATTAAAGTCTTCTGGTATTTCTTCATAGGACATATTTTTTCTAGCTTAAAACTACTCTCAACTTACCCCACACTCCACTTACCCTACACTCCACCCCAAAGTCTCACCCGCATGAAACGGAATGATATCCGTCTCGCTCAAGGTCATCCGCTCCGGCACGACATGATCCTGCTTTGTTAGCGTCATCGTCTCCTCATTCACGGGCAGGCCGTAAAAGCGGGGGCCGTTTAAACTCGCGAAATTTTCTAATTTATCCAGCGCACCCTCTTCCTCGAATGTGAGAGCGTAGCTTTCCATCGCATAGGGCGCGTTAAACACGCCCGCGCAGCCACAGGCGCTTTCTTTTGCACCAACGGCATGCGGCGCCGTGTCCGTGCCGAGGAAGAATTTCGAGTTACCGGAGGTCGCAACCTTGCGCAGGGCGAGGCGGTGCTTCTCGCGCTTGACGATGGGCAGGCAGTAATAATGCGGGCGAATGCCGCCCTCGAAAATGGCATTCCGGTTATAGCGCAGGTGATGCGGTGTAATCGTGGCGGCAACATTCGGTCCGGCCTCGGTCACAAAATCTGCGGCTTCCTGTGTTGTAATATGTTCAAACACGACTTTCAGGTTTGGATGTTCTTTGACGAGGCCGACCATCACCTCGTCGATGAAGACGGCTTCGCGGTCAAAAATATCGACATCCTTATGCGTGACTTCGCCGTGGACGAGCAGCGGCATCCCGACATCTTCCATCGCGTCCAACACGTCGTGAATATTGTTCACGTCAGATACGCCATGTGCGGAATTTGTCGTCGCATTTGCCGGGTAGAGTTTGGCCGCCGTAAACACGCCTTCGTCTTTGCCGCGTCGCATCTCCTCCGGGTCCATTGTATCCGTCAGATAGGCCGTCATGAGGGGTGTGAACCCCAGCGACGGATCAACGGCGGCCAGGATGCGGTCCCGATAGGCTCGGCCTGCTGCCACTGTTGTCACGGGCGGTTTCAGGTTGGGCATGATAATCGCGCGGGCAAATTGACGGGCCGTGTGGTTGACGACGTCAGACAGCATCGCCCCGTCGCGTAAATGAACATGCCAGTCATCCGGGCGGCGAATAGTCAGAGAGTCGGTCATGGGATGGAGTTAGGCAAAGTGACGGAACGGGACAAGGCTAATTTCAGGTTATAGACCTGTCCCCGGCGTAGGCCGGGGCCTCGTGAGGTTGTCGCGATGTCTTTTTGGTAGAGATTAGCCGACAGGGCCGCGGCTTGCGTCTGGGACAGGTTTTAACTGTATATCGCCAGACTTGGTTCTGCAAAATTGAGGCGATTTAAAATCGTTTCAACAACCGTTCCAGATAATCGCGTTCTTCCTGCTCGCGCTGTTGTTCGGCGGCGCGGCGGCGGAGTTCTTCGAGGAGTTCGCGGGAGCGGGTGGCGTTATCGCGGTCGTCAATATCGGCTTCGCTATTGCCGTCATTAAACCCATCGGCGCTGCGGCCCAGCGGGTCTTGGCCTTCGCCGTCGGCCTCGCTGCTTTGTCCCGATTGTTGAATAGCGGCTTCCGCGAGGGCTTCGCCCGCATCGCGGAGGGCTTGGATAGCCTCGGCTTGGGCTTCGCCCGCACCGCGTAAGTCGCCGCCCGCCAGTGCCTCTTCACTGCGTTGCATAGCCTCGTCTGCCGCACCTAGACCGCGCGCGAGTTGGTCTTGTAGCTCCTGCGTCGAGCGCCCGCCGCCTTGACCTTCACCCTGCTCAGTGCCGCCAGCGGATTGACCCTCTTCGCCCGACTGGCCTTCGCCTGTTTCTCCAGCTTGCTCTCCGCCTTCCCCTTCGCCGCTCTCCTCGCCTTGACCGGATTGTCCGTTCTCGCCCTGCGCAGGAATGGCACCATCGAGTTGTTCCAGTAGGTCGCGGAGTTCTGCCTGACGTCCGGCGAGTTCCTGTGGGTCGAGTTCTTCCTCTCCGGGTTGGCTTTGATCATTCCGTTCGGCGCGTTCCGTCTCGTCCTGCAGGTCGCGTTGTTGTCCCGTCAGGTCAGCGAGATCTTCGAGATTTTCCTTCATCTCTTCGGACATGCTCCCACTGGCCGGGTCGCCGCCTTCACCGCCACCGCCGCCTTGCGACAGTTGAATTTGCATATTTTCCAGCAGCTCGGCGAGCTGGGCGAGGGCGATGCGCGCCCCTTCGGTGTCGCCCGCCGCATTCGCTTCCTCGATGGCTTTCAGAAGTTCCTGAATTTCGTCGACACTACCCATCGCGCCGCCACCTCCGCCTCCCCCTTCGGCGACATTGCCTTCTTCTTGCGCTTTGCGGCGGAGTTCTTCGGTATAGGCGTCGACGGCGAGGTTATAGCGATCAAAGAGTGTATCAATTTCACGTTTTGACGCGCGGCGGGCAATGCCTTCGCGCAGCGCTTCTTCGGCCTCGCGCATTTCTTCCAAGGCCGTGCCGAGAACGCCGAATTCCGCACGGATCGCAATTTTCCAGAGGTCTTCGGGCAGGCCCTCCAAGAGCGTAATTCCATCCGCATGACGCATGGCGGAGCGTGCATGGCGCAATCCCATATAGACAGCGGGGTCTTCAAAAAATCCTGACGGTTGGTCGGTCACAGCCTCAATGAGAAGGGTTGCACGTTTGATCTCTGCAGGGGCACGATCAAAGGTCAAGCGCGGACGATATTCATTCATGAGGCCGTCCGCCGCTGTCCATTCGGGACGCGGGCGCGGGGCGTAGTCTTTTTCCAGACCCGCAATGACGAGACCGCGTTGTTCGGCCACGGCTTTGGCGAGCGGTTCGACGAAAATTTTATCCGGTATTGTGAAATAGGCCGGCCCTGACACGCCTGTATTTCCGGCCCCATCTGTTGCGATCAGACGGCCAATGACTTTCTTTCCGGCCCAGCGGTTCTTGGACAGGTCCAGCGCGGCAGACGCGCTTTCAACATCTGTCTGTTTGGAACCGGGCAGGGCGATATCGGCGCGGACGGTGACGCCGTCAAAGATGGTCTCTTCGGAAAACCTCTCGACCAAAAGCGCCATTTCGAGATCGAGTTTTTCGACACCAAAATCATCTTTTAAGCCATAGGAAAGTACAAGGCGGTCACGTTTATCCGCTTCGGGCGGTTCTACGATGTCCACTTCCGGCGGGGTATCATCAACAATGTTGAGCGTAAAAACCTTGCGGTCCAACCCGACGCGGAATTCGACAGTCGCGCTATCATCGATGATCTCGCGGACCTCAAAACTCTTCGCGCCGAGCCGTTTGGGCGTCAGAAATGTCCCGCGCCAGCCCTGTTGCAGGCGCGGGCGTGGCGCGTCTTTTGCCCCGGAAATTCGCGCAACAAATTCACTGCCGGCAGGCACAGAAATATCGGTTGTTTCCTTGAAATAAAGCGGCGGGCGGCCCGTGTAAGATGGCGGGTCGATCCACGCTTCATAGGTGACAGAGGAGCTGCGGATGGGTGATTGCCATGTGGGGGAGACGGCCTTGCGGAGGCGTTCAAATGAGAACCCCGCCATGTAAATCGCCGCGCAGAGCAGGAGGAAGGGGAGGATAAATCGCAAATAAGCGGGGTCGATGGGGCCAAGTGTTGGGCGGGATTGCGCTGTCTTCAGCAATTGCGCTTTTTGCAGAGCTGCTTTCTGGTGAGAGGGCCAGACATCCGCAGACAGCGCGGGGCGATCATCCAAGACATCCAAAGGACGATGGGCTTGACCGGAATCTATCTCGACGCGACGGCGGGCATCGGACTGCGTTGGGACCGGAATTGGGAGCGCGCGGTAGAGACTGCGGGCGAGGACAGAAAGCGTTGCGACCAGCGCAATTAAACGGATCGGATCCCCGATCCACTGCCAGACACCCATCCATGCGCCGAGCAGGAAAATGGCGACAGCCAAAAATCCGGGTGCGAGGGTGGGCGCATAGCGCTCCCACACCAAACGCAGACGGGCCCGCGCGACCAGGCGCGATGTCTGTTTCAGTGTTGTTTCAAGACTCGTCGACATGAGCTGTGACTATAGCCAGCCAAATGTCGATGTCGCATTAAATGTCCGTGACATTTTCGTCTTTTGTCAGCCAGTTCGGGAGCGACTCCGTTTTCAGAATATCCTCAACTGTCGGGCGCGCGCGAATAACCGAATAGTCGCTGCCATTCACGAGCACTTCGGGGACGAGGGGGCGGGTATTATATTGGCTCGCCTGCGCTGCCCCATAGGCGCCTGCGGAGTGGAGGACGATCAGGTCGCCGCTTTCCAGCGCCGGCATCTCCCGACCTTTGGTGAATGTGTCGCCACTCTCGCAAATCGGCCCGACGACATCATAAGTCTCCATCTTGTCCAGATCAGGCTGCTGCACGGCTTCAATTTCATGATAGGCGTCATAGAGCGCAGGGCGGAGGAGATCATTCATCGCCGCGTCGATAATCAGGAAGTCCCGATCCTCGCCGCGTTTGACGTAGAGGACTTCCGACAACAACACGCCGGAATTACCCGCAATCATCCGGCCGGGCTCAAAAATCATTTCGACATTCAGGTCTGCCGTTAGACGTTTGACCAGCGCCGCGTATTCGGACGGGGGCGGCGGGACAGCTGCATTGTTTCCGTAGGGAATGCCCAGCCCACCGCCAATATCGAAACTGGAAATGGTATGCCCGGCGGCGCGGAGTCTTTTGATGAGTCCCGCGACTTTGACGATGGCGGCTTCAAATGGAGCGAGATCGGAAATCTGGCTGCCAATATGAACATCGACGCCGACAATTTCGATGCCGGGCAGGGCGGCGGCTTCCGCATAGGCGCTCTCTGCCTGTGACCAGGCAATCCCGAATTTATTCTCTTTCTTGCCCGTCGAAATTTTCGCGTGTCCGCCAGCTGTCACATCCGGATTGACGCGGAAGGCGACGGGGGCGGTTTTGCCCGTATCTGCCGCAACTTCGTTCAACACGCGCAATTCGGCGAGGCTTTCCACATTGAAGACGCGAATACCGACCTCTAATGCTGCGCGCATTTCCGCGCGGGTTTTGCCTACGCCTGAAAAAACGATGCGGTCCGCCGAAATACCGGCCATGAGTGCGCGTTTTAATTCTCCCACAGAGACGACATCGGCGCCCGCGCCGAGTTGTGCGAGCGTGGCCAAGACGGCAATATTGGAATTGGCTTTCACTGAATAGGCGATAAGGGATTTCGTGTCGGCAAAACTGTCAGCGAAAACATTATAATGCCGCGTGAAGGTTGCAGTGGAATAAACATAGACGGGCGTCCCGACCTCCGCCGCGATACGCGACAGGGGGACATTTTCGGCGAACATTTCGCCGTTTTGGTAATCAAAATGGCGCATGGCTTAGCCCTGATCTTGTCCGAAGGGATCGGTGTCGAAATCATCTTCGTCCGGGTCGCTGAAATCCTGGTCCAGCAAATCATCTGGATCGGGCCTGTCTTCGCGGTCCAAATCTTTCGCCGGTACGCGGTCGGGGTCGACTTGACCGGAGCCAAAGACGGGCGGCGGTACCTTGAGGTCGCCGCGAATCCCGCAACCGGACAGCAGCGCAGCCAGCAGACCTGTCGTCACTGTAAGTTTTAACATCGGGTTCAGCTTGATACGACTAGGCATAAATTTGGGCATCCTCATTTGGGTGTGATCTGCATATCCGTAAAAGGTCAAAGATGAAACATTGGATTCCTGTGCTTTTGGTCACAGTCTCGGCAAGTTCAGCTTTCGCGAGTGAAGACCTGCGCGGCGAGACATTCTGCTTTCCGGCCAAAGATGTGCCCAAGCTTGTCAGCGAATTAGCGGAAGTGGATGAAGACCGTCGTGATATTGTGGATGTCCGGCTGCAACCCCGGTTTATCATCAAGGATGACGGTATCTGGCCGGAGCGGTTTTATCTCGCCAAAGACGGGGAACTGGTGACGGATATTCCGTTTTCGCGTGAAACGGGTGCAACGCCGACCTTCCTGGAGAGTGCTAAAGCGCGGCCCGATACGGATATCTGCGTCGATGATCCCACGCGCGCTGACCGCCCCGCCGATGATGAGGGCTTATATTTTGAAATGGGCCTGTCGCCGCTTTTCCATAATGAGAGCGGGACCTACTCTTTGGATGAATTGAAAGAGGGCGCAAAGGATGGGAAAAAATTCTACAAGAAAATGCTGCCCGGCGTCGTCGCAATGTTAATGCCGGATACGGATTATTTTGCCGTTAAAATGGTGGTACGTGACGCCGTGCCGACGGTTGCGGCTCTTACGGAGCGGGGGCAGACACCGCTGACATTGGAACCCGTCAAAGATATGTGGATTGTCAGTCTGGACGATATCAAAGATCTGGACGCGACAGGCATGACGATCACAGGCGGGGCCTATGAATTGCAACCCGTGCCCAGCCCGAAAACATTGCGTCAATTTGGCTGGGGAGATGCCACCGATGAAAAATAGTTTCACATTTGCCGGGCTCTTATTCTTTGCGTCAAGTTCAGCTGCGCAAGCCGGAGAGGCCTGTCGGTCGGCCAAGGATATGATCCGTATGGTCGATGCATTTTACAGCGCTGACGCGGACCGTGTGGATATTATTGAGCCTTCCGTCTCACTGAAAATGACGGGGATAAACGGGCATCCCACACCGACCCAGATGCTGTTTCGGGATGGCGGGGCAGAACACTATCTTGAGATTGATGAAGCAGGTCAGTTGCAGAATATAGAAAAAGTGGCAGGCCTCTCAAAAGATGCCGAGATGTGTCGTGTGATAAATGGAGAGATTCCCGAGCCTGTGGAGGGCGACACAACATCCGCGAATATCTCTTTCCTTTTTCCTTATCGTCGAACGGATGGCGAGTTCACGGTCGAGGAGTTACGTGAGGGCGCAAAGGACGGTTCAAAAATCATGGACGGCGTTGCCCCCGGTGGATTGGGGTTTGCGGTACCTGGATTGAAAGCGATTGCCTTAAAGCGTGTCAGCGAAGACGCCCCGATACCTGTCGCAACATTCACGCGGAAAGGGGAGCCGGTCGACGTGCCGATATCCACTTTTAATTCAGATCAGTTCATGCGTTTGAAAGATATTAAATCTGCAAAAGCCGACATGTTGACGATTCAAGGCGATTATGATTTGTCAGCCATGTTCAAATTTGATCCCGAGGATATGGCGGAAGCGGAAACCAAGCGCCTCGCCGCTCTCGTGGAACAGCCTGCTGAATAGGTTGAATGTTAACGAAAGCGGGGTAATCTCACCCCATGGCTGCCAATCCTGACATAGAGAGTCCCTGTAAACTCATCTGCACATTGGATATCCAATCAGGTGTTTGCACAGGATGTGGGCGTACACGTCAAGACATCGGAATGTGGACACGCTATTCCAAGGCACAGAGAGCCTTTGCCAATATTGAGGCAAAGAAGCGGTTAAAGGGGTTGGCAAATGGCTGAAGACAAAGTGGACCGTTCGGACATGTGGAAGGCGGTAAAATGGATAGTCATCGCCTTCATTGCCTGTCTTATCACATTCGGTATTTGGAAAGCCTGGTCCATTGCGACGGCCCCGGCCCGGGTTGTGGGCGATGCGGCGGGCTCGGTCAAAACGGGCGTTAGCAATGTCGTCAATCGGTTGGACGTGGAAATTCCCAATGCGCGCCGTTTCAACACGGTATCCGAAAACGCCTTTAAAGTTTTGAATGAGATGGAAACGTCTGACCCTGACGGGATGAAAGACCGGGCCTTCCGTATCGCCAATCTGAACGGTGCCGATAATAAGGTCTGTGAGATCAGCTATGATTTCGGTCAGGGCGACGTGCCCGTCTATGTTGCCGCCGATAATAAAGAACATGAAGCCGCCAAAGCCGTTGGGCAAAAAACTGACCGTCGTATTCGCATCGTCATTGTCACGAGTGAGGAAACATTGGGTCTTAATAGTGAATATGATGCTGAAGCAGAGGTTTGGAACCTCTCTTGGCGCCCCAGTTCAATTAATAAGCCTTATGATGATAGCTGGACACAAGGCCCCGTGATGTCAGTCCTGCGCGATGTCCCGAAAATCTGCGGCTAGATTATTTCGCCAGCTTTCCTCGCCACGTCTTCACCTGTTTACGCACTTCACTCGGCGCTGTGCCGCCATAGCTCGTCCGGCTGCTGGCCGAGGCAAGAGGGGTGAGGACGGTATAGATATCGTCCGTGATGCGCGGCTCAACGGTCTGCATATCTGCGAGGTCCAGCGCGTCGAGCGTCTTTCCTTGTTTCTCCGCCATGGCGACGATCGCGCCCGTCACGTGATGGGCGTCGCGGAAGGGCATGTTGAGGGTCATGACGAGCCAATCGGCGAGGTCTGTTGCGGTGGAGAAGGCTGCGCCCGCGGCGCCCGCTAACTTGTCCTTATTCGGTACCATGTCCGCAACCATGCCCGCCATCGCCGCAAGGCCGAGTTCCAGCGCGTCAAAGGCGTCAAAGACGGGTTCTTTATCTTCCTGCATGTCCTTGGAATAGGCGAGAGGCAGGCCCTTCATCACGATGGTTAGCGCCGTGAGCGCGCCCATGATACGGCCGACTTTTGCACGGACGAG
The DNA here is from genome assembly GCA_947503715.1 of uncultured Caulobacterales bacterium. GTDB lineage: Bacteria > Pseudomonadota > Alphaproteobacteria > Caulobacterales > Maricaulaceae > Litorimonas. Next base: position 27,686 of record CANNER010000001.1, read on the forward strand.
TTCTGCCGCGTCGGGATTTCGCTTTTGCGGCATGATCGAACTGCCCGTCGTGAAGGCGTCCGAGAGTTTGATGAACTGGAATTGCGCGCTCGTCCAGATGACGATTTCTTCCGACAGGCGCGAGAGATGCGTCGCGCAGATCGTGGCCGCTGACAGGGCTTCCAAGGCAAAGTCCCGCGCGGAGACGGCGTCGAGAGAATTGGCCATCGGGCGATCAAAGCCGAGCGCTGCCGCCGTCATGTCGCGGTCAATATTATACGGCGTCCCGGCGAGGGCCGCCGCGCCCAGCGGGCTCTCATTCATCCGCGTCCGACAATCTGCGAACCGCGCGCGGTCCCGCGCAAACATCTCGGCATAAGCCAGCATGTGATGGCCAAAAGTCACAGGTTGCGCGCTCTGCAAATGCGTGAAACCGGGCATGATTGTGTCCGCATTCTCCGCCGCTTGATCGACCAAAGCTTCAATCAAGGTCGTGAGTTGCTGCCCGAACAGGTCCAGATGATCCCGTACCCAGAGGCGGAAATCCGTCGCGACCTGATCATTACGCGACCGTCCTGTATGAAGACGTCCGCCCGCATCCCCGATTTTATCTTTCAAGCGCGCCTCAATATTGAGGTGAATATCTTCCAGTTCTTCCGACCACGGGAACGAACCATTCGCGATTTCCGCGCCAATTTCATCCAGCCCCGTGTGGATGGCGTCGCGGTCTTCCGCCGTAATAATGCCTTGGGCGGCGAGCATATCGGAATGCGCCTTTGAGCCCGCAATGTCCTGCGTCGCGAGTTTGCGGTCAAAGTCGATGGACACGTTGATGGCCTGCATCAATGCACCCGGACCTGCGGCAAAGCGGCCCCCCCACATGGTCTGGCCTTTCGATGATTTCGGCTTTATCTCGTCGGTCATGACGTCCTCATTCTTTTCTCTCGGCAATGCTATTCGCGCGACCATTCTGTTCGGGCTTTTCATCATCTTGTTCGTGCTTGTCCAGTCCTGTCAGGCCCCAAAAACGGGATTGGACCGTTTTGCTGTTGGGTCACTGAAGAAATTGACGGTGCGGGAAAGCCCGCCCCTTCCGCCCAAGACGGTTTTTACGGCTGCGGATGGCCGGGAACTGACGCTGGAAAGCTTGCGCGGGAAAACGGTTGTCCTGAATGTCTGGGCGACATGGTGTCCGCCCTGTGTGCGGGAAATGCCGTCACTGGATCGTTTACAGTCTTGGCGCGGCGGGGACGATTTCGAAGTCGTGACAATCAGTATTGACCGCACAAAATACGAGCCCGCCAAGTTTTTCGCTGATAATGATATTCAGGACCTCGCGCCTTATCATGACGGATCATTCGGCATTCCGGGCCAGCTTCGCCTGCGCGGCTATCCGGCGACATTGATCTATAGTCCCGCAGGCAATGAAATCGCCTATCTGGAAGGCGAAGCCATGTGGGACAGTGATGAAGCGCTCGCGCTGGTGGATTATCTCACGGGAAAATAAACCCTTGCTAATAGAGGAGTAACAGTATTACGTTACATTTATAATCAAGGAGGAAGCCCATGTCCCGTCGTCGTACCCGAACGCTCACAGATGATAGCGCGGAGGTCGACATGACCCCCATGTTGGACATCGTCTTTATCATGCTGATCTTCTTCATCGTGACGGCTGTGTTCCTTGATGAGCAAGGCATAGATTTCACGAAAGCGCAGGGCGGTGACGGCGCACCAACCGCCACAGTCTCAATCGTCATCAACGCCAAAAACGAAGTCTCCGTCGAAGGGCGAATTGTCCCGATCTCCCTCGTGGAGGCGGAAGTGCAGCGCCATCTCGTTAATAAACCGGGGGCGCCTATCGACCTTCGCGCGGACGAGACGGCGCGTTTGGCAGATGTCGTGACGATCAAAGACGGGATGGAACGTGTCGGGCGGACGGTGAGTTTTGAAACTTATGTGGCGTCGGAGGAGATGGCTCGCCTCCATTAGTAGCCAAAGAAAAAGCCTCCACCGGAGTGGAGGCTTGACGGTCTTATTCATGCAACTCGCGCTCTATTCGCAGGCATACATATAGTTGCCGCAGGTCTTCATGAAGTGAACCACAGACCCATTTGCGCTCTGAATACGGAAGGCCTGACGGTCCCGATCATTCGCTGGCAGGATGGAATATTTATAGTGATGTTGTTTACCCAGACCCAACAGACCGGATGTTCCAACAGGTAGAACCTCTTCGGAGAACATGTAAGGTTGTGCGTCAGCCCATCCATTTGCGTATCCCATGGATTTGAACAGATAGTTCAAATAGGCCTTGTCAACGGCGCTGGTGCGGAAACGCCCATCTAGCTTCTCGTAGAATTCTGTTGGTGTCAGACCGTGAGAGTCTCCGAATTCCGGCATAGTGCCAAGGCGAGACATTTGTTTTGGTGTCGTATTGAGCGGCACATCAAAAATCGCAACAGGAGAGGAGCCACAGACATTCAGATTTGTTTGCTGAACAACGGCAACAGGTTCAGGGGTTGCCGGGCAGAAGGCGGAATCACTGACAAGAGAGCCATCCCAACAAGCGACTTGCGGTGATGGCTGAGGAGCAGGACGTGCCGGACATGTACTGGCAACGGGAATGTTAGAGCCGTCCCAGCAGGTTTGAGTTTGAACGACTGGTGCGGGTTCGGCAGGACACTGACCGGAGTTAAACACCATTGATCCATCCCAGCAGGCATATGTGGGCTTTGGCGGTGGTGCTACAGGCGCAATCGCTTTTGGTGCTTCGTAAGAGTTTCCAAATCTGTAGCGAAGACCCGTCATCACAGTATGTGCCGCAACATCGCTCAGTGTCGCTTCAATCGGTGTCGAAGCCTGTGTGACGCTATTCGTGCGCGCACCTTCAAAATCGAAATCAGGTGCGTTCATATAGGTGTAATGCGTGTCCCATGTCAGATTGTCAGACAACGCATAGCCAAGTCCGGCAATTAATTGCCATCCAAATCCGGAGTCGGTGTCTGAGACGTCACAGCTCACGCCCTGTTGCGCGACGCGGTCACCGGGACAGACGGGTGTGCGGTTTAATAATCTGTTATTGATAAAGTCATGCGCGACAAGGCTCGCATCGCCGCGGACCAGTCCTAAACCTGCGCCGACATAAGGCTCAAGTTTTCCAAGATTGTCGAAATCATAATAGGCATTGAGCATCACAGTGTCTGTGCGAAGCTTTGCAAAGCTCGATGGTACCTGACTTATGGAGCCGAAATCCGTCCAGAGCGTGTCTCCATCGAGTTCAAGGCGCCAATTGTCACCAAAATCATAGCCAATACCGAGAGAGGCCGCTCCATTCCCTTCGCTTTGAATGCCGTCATCATGCACTTGACTCGTGATACCACCCGTTATGTCTGCGTCCGTATGGACGCCATAACCAGCGTTACCACGCAGGTACCAACCGTCATTGTCATCTGCGAAAGCAGCACCTGACATTAAGAGACTGAGTGCCGAAGCGGCTGAGCATAAAGCTAATTTATTCATTGTACTTCCCCCAAAGAAATTTGTGATCAGACCTGAAAATAACGGTCCGAATATATCCGCATTAACGGATGAGTAACCATATGACGTTTCGGGTCTGAACGCATTCTGAATGAAATCTTATCTACCCTCTCAACCCTTTAGAGGCGGGGGTATTTGCCAAACAGCTAAATATCTGACACCTATTATACTTATGAAACGTCATAAGAATTGGGGAGGGGATATTATGAAAATTATTTTACTGAGCACGACACTGGGGTGTTTAACTTTACTGACCGCCTGTCAGCCCGTCACTACGCCCACTGAAATCGAACGCGCGGATATCAAAACGCTCTCTGTGACAGGGGTGGGTGAGGTAGAGGTCATGCCCGACCTCTTCGTATTATCAGGCGCGATTATTCAGCAGAGCGAGAACTCGCGTGAGGCGATGAACGCCTTGGCCGATATCGTCAATGACATTCAGGCGCGGGCAGGGGAGACGGAAGCCCTTACGTCGCAGGAGTTCAGCTTTGCCAGTGTGAATACAACAGGTGTCAAAGACCCGGAATGTCTGCTGTTCAACCAAGAAGCGGACCGCACAAATTCGACCCTGCGCGAAGGCGAAAAACGGATCATAAAACGCGTCTGTCAGGACATATCCCAACAGGCGAGCATCAGCTTCACCTTCACCGCAGGCCCCCCGAATGAGGCTGGCGATATGCTAGCTGATTTTTCAGAGGCGGGCGCCATTCGTCTGACGCTGGACGGCTATAAGATCAATAATATTGAGGAAATTGAATTGCAGGCGGGCGAACGCGCCGTGGCCAATGCCCGCGAAAAAGCGGACCGTCTCGCGGCGGCGGGCGGCGCGACGATTACGGGCGTTGTTGACCTCAATTCCTATCAATCGACTTATAATCAGCGGACTGCCCGACCACCCGTGATTAATACGAGCGGGGCGGGTGAAAGTTCGCAACTCGTCGATGGCGGCGCACCCGTCGATGTGACCAGCATCAATCTGGAAGCCGGGATGCAGGTCGTCTCCGCCGCCGTTCAGTTGGAGTTTATCTATGAATAAGCTCCTCCTCGGCGCGGCTATCCTCCTCGCAGGGTGCACGGCGCAGACACCAACGGAACAGGTCGTCCTCGATATGGGCGATCTCGAAGACTACATGTATTTTATGGAGGACCGGGATGAGGAGATACGTGAACCCGTGCCCTTCAAGGCAGAGCCACTCTTTGTCAGCGCCATCGGTAAGGTACAGGCCCAGCCGGATATTGCCGTCATCACGGCCAGAATTTCAGCCACGGATAAGAACGAATCCAAGGCGACGGAGGAAATGGGCGGCATCATCAACGCGGTTCAGGCCTCGCTTTCAGGTCTGGAGATCGAGACGGGATTTACCGCGATTGTCTCCAACCGCGAATTCGATCAGGCTTGCCTGAATGAAAATAATTTCGCGTGGCAGCGGCATAATCAAATCACGCAGGATTATTATTTTAATCGCAATCTGGATCAGCGCGGTGATACGAAAACGAAACGCCGTCCCGCGAAAGAACGGGTTCCGCAACAGGTCTGCATGGCGCAGGAAATTGAGGTTTCCACCAATATGGTCATCCGGGTGCAACCCCCCGAAGCGGCGGGTGATGTCTTGCAGGCGCTGTCTGATGCGGGTGCGGAAAATGCGCGGCTCTATGGCTATGATTTCACGGATTATGACGCGCTCTATCAGGACGCGGCGGCGAAAGCCGTGACCCTCGCACGGGAAAAAGCGGAAACGGTCGCGCGGATAGCAGGCGGTGAGTTGGGTGAGATTGAGAGTTTCTCGGTTAGCAAACCTGAGCGCACGGGGCGGTTTGGCCCACAGCCCAACGTCATTCGTCCCGCCAATCGCTATCAAGGGCAGGATGGCTCTGTGATAGATCGGCATCTGGAGGAAGATGGGTCGGGTTGGCAGACACCTCGTAGGAAGCGGCGGGCGGCGCCCGCGCCGCCCATGGCCTCGGTCGCAAATTGGGACGGCAGCGTAGATGATGTAATTGTCGTGACCGGCTCCAGAATTCAAAGTCCTATGGCCACGCCTGAACCCATCAGCGTTGCTGATTTTGAAGAAACGCAAACCGTGACTCAGGAGGCCGCGACCTATGTGACGTCCACCGGACAAGAGGTTCGCCAGTCTGGTAACAATACCAACGCGCTGTCCATCAGCTTGCTCTCAGGCCCGCAGACAATTTCAGTCGCTGCGCGATTGGGTTACAGTTATCCTACACCTCTGGACGGGAAGATCATCGTTGATCCGGACTTGGAAAATTAGGGCGCGAGGGTTTCCAAAACGGCGGCCGTGAAAGCGGGGCCGTCGAAATAATTTTCCCGCCAGTCATAGCCGCGTCGGACGATCACCGCATTGCGGGAAGGAACGATAATCAGGAACTGCCCGCGATTGCCGAGCGCCGCATAAGTGTCATTCGGGACGCCCGGGTAATTTTCATAGCGCCAGAACTGTGCGCCGTATCCCCGACCCGGTTCCAGCGCTTTCTCGCCCTGTCGATTGGCGGGCTGTGCGGGTGCGGGGGCCGCGACGTAATCCGCCCAGCCTTCCGGCAGAATGCGCTTCGATTGGCCGTCATGCGTCCAGATGCCGTTATTTAAATAGAGCTGACCCAGTCGCGCCAGATCGCGAGAGGTTGTCCAAACTTGGCTGGAAAGAATAAAATCTCCACCCCAATCCATTTCCGGCACGGTGTTGAACATGCCGATTTCATGGAGCAGCGCTTTGAATGGATAGGCATGATATTTGCGGTCATTGTCCATATTCTCACGGAGAACCCGCATGGCCAGCATCGTGTCATTATTGGCATATTTCCAACGCTCACCCGCTGGCGCTTCCAGCGGATTGCGTGTTGCCTGTTGCGCCATCAACCCGCCGCCGAAATAGACTTGATCCGTGCGGTTGCCGCCCTTGCCGGGTTCCGGATCGCTGTGAAGACCGCTCGCCATATGGAGCAGATTTTCCAGTGTAATCTCTGCACGCGGATCGCCGGGGCGGGACCAAGCGTCCAAATCGGCCTTGTCCTCGACATCAATGATACCGTCTTCAACCGCGGCGCCGATGATGGAGGCCCCAACGGATTTCGCGACTGACCATGTGCGTTGTGACGTGTGCATATCCCAACCGTCGCGATATCGCTCGCCGATAATGCGGCCATTTTGGAGGATGAGTGTCGCGGTCGTATTGCCCTTGAACCTGTCTCCAAATGCGCCGTCCAGAACCACCTCAAATGCGGCTTGGTCAATCGTCTCGGGCAAAGGCGAATCCGGCAGACGGTCACCCATTGGCCAATCGACATCGGCCATGTTAACTTTAGGAAATTTCAATTTCACGCGTGGCAGGTTCTGTATGAACCCCGCATTTGCACCTTGGGGTAGGGCGGTACATCCCAGATGTTCGCGCCAAGCCGAGATGCGTGGGGGCATGTCATCCGCGAAACTGACGCTGACGGTCTGCGTGTTGGCGTCGATCACGGTCTTGCCTGTTGCCGCCATGCCGTCCGCGAAGTCAGGATAGATATTCGCCAGTTCGTCGTCAGAAATTTGGTCGAGTGATTTGCCCGCATTGAAAATGGCGGAGCAGGTGAACATGGCTTTATAGCCCGCAGCCAGTGCGATATCCTGACGGCTCGGGGTGTTCTCTTGTGAGAGGGCTTGCCCTGCAAAAAGGACCGTCAGCGCCGCCGCAAATCCAACTCTCATTCTGCGTCTTCTGCCTCGGCTTCCGCTGTTTCCTTATAGAGGTTCAGGACAGCTGGCCAGATTCTGTCGAAATATTCGATACCTTCATCCCAGGCATCCGTGTCACCAAAGCCCGTATGGAAGAGGCGGAGCTTTGTCGTATCATCATCGACGCGTTGAAATTCAATCTGCAGGGATGTCAGATGTGGGCGGATTTTTGGCATGTAAGGCGGCATGGACCATGTGACATGTAACATCTGTTCATAGTGATAGCCCAAGACCTGCCCGTAATCATTGCCCTTGGAACCTTCCTCGGCAGATGGGTCGAATGAGATGAAATATTTTCCGCCGGGCTGCATCTCAATGATTGCTTCTTCCCCGAAGAAGCTCTCTATGCCCTCAGATGTTGTCCAATCTTGCCACACCTCTGATCTGGGGAGATCAATCGTCTCTTCTGCATAGATCATCGGACGCAATTGCGCCTGTGCAGAGGTCGCGCAGGCCAAAGCCGTCAGTGTGAGCGCTGTTAGCTTACTCGATTTCGTCAGGAATGCCGTCATCTGTTTCAATGTCCTCAATAGTTACGGTCCCGCGTTTGAACCAATCTGTCTTCAGCAATTTCTGTGCCTTCAGCTCTCGTTCTACCAAGAAAGCTTCTATGGCGGGCCCAAGATTGGCAGAACTGCCCAATGAGATTGGATTGCCGTAAAACTTCCCAATACCTTGATCTAAACCATAACCGGAGCTGATGTCGGCGACAACATATTCGGGGCTATTTTTGCTTCTAATCCCTGTTTGCTCAAACTCGGAGAAAACTTCAGACCTCATTCGACGTTTCAAATATGTCGTGAGGTCTTTCTTGAAATCGGGGAAATACCAAGGCGCAATTTCATAAAAGAACGGCGCAAGTCTTCCACTATGATAGCCTCGCAGAGAATTGGCATATTCCGTCGCATTATCCCGCAAAAGGGATCTGAGATTTTCTCCGGTATAAGCAATGTTCATGATCGAAGGACCGCCCAGATGACCGTGATGAAATCCAAAGGCAATATCGGGATTGTCCCAGTTTGGATATACAATGCGCTCACGTATGTCTCGCAATGACAAATCAAGGCCATCGATTTTGATTAATTTTGCGTCATGCAGTTTTGCGTCTGAGCCTTTGATGGGTTTGATAAGGTGAGGCCGTCGACTTGGACCCGGGTAATTTGATTGGATCGTCGTAATAATCAGCGCGTTATGGAGGTTGAGCCAATACGCCAACTGTTCATTGCGCGGTAAGGCGGGGATATCCAACTTATTCCCCAGTGCGACCAGTTCCTCTGCATAAGCCGCCATATCTTCTTGAACGAGATCATTCATCATGGGGTAGAGGACTTTATTGCCTTCCATGCGGTAAGGTGAGTCCTCTATTCTTTGGAGACGGGTCCCTGTCTGGCTCCCTTGTTTCGACGCTCTCGTGCGTGTACTGGGCCCCATAAATAAAACGGTCTCGGATAAAATGAAATCCCAGGGTTCATAATCTATTCTTGTCGCTTTTGTGGGGCGTGGCGTGAATTGCGAAAGGGGTGCGCTGGACTCAGCCGCAACCGCTTCCACCTCATCCATATTGGCAAAACTATAAATGGGTGTCGTGATAAGTAGCGTCGCAATCATGGACGCAAAGACTCGGTTTGAGGTCTTCATTCTCTTCTCCTTTTGACCGACATGTTCCGATTTGGAACGCTGGCACGCTGTCGATTTAATGTTGCCTTACCATATAATTACGGCGCTGTGGCCGAAATGTGGTGAAGATTTCTCCATGTAAAACAAAGATAATGAAGGGTTAATGGCGCAAGTAAGGCAGGTTTTTCCTGACCTTAACCTTAATTTCCGTTCACTTGAGCCTCTGCCCGAAGCGGCCCATTCCATCCTCACCGCTGGGGAGCGTTGTTGAGACGGAGAGAAATATGTCCAACTTAAAGACCATTATTGCGATTGCTGCGGCCACCTGCTTTGCGGGTTCCGCTATCGCCCAAGACGACACAGAGTCCATTCTGGATACATCACCTGATACGATGGCCAGCGATTTTGCCGCCGCTGATCTGGATCAGGACGGTGCCTTGAATTCGGATGAGTTCGTAACATTCGCCGTCATGCGTGCCGAAGCCGGAGAGGCCGACTACCGCGACCTCGTGCTGGGCGGTGAGTATTCTGACAAATTCACGATGCATGATGCCGATGCATCGGGTGGCCTGACCGCTGCCGAGCTTGGCGGCGAGGATGAGGATGACATGTCGACCAATATCGAAGCGGATGATATGGATGACGACTATGCCGAACCGGAGTTGAACTAGCGCCCCTGTTCAACGCCTTTCCACCCGATCATATTCTGGTCGGGTGGATAATCCCGTTCATTTCCAATTTAATTGGAACCTTTCCCGAGTGAGCCTGTTGATTACGTATACAAGCAACTTAACAGGAGAATCCATGAAAGCCCTCAAGACAGAGAATCTTGAATTAACACTCGACGACAATGTCGTCCAAATGTCCGTGACCGGTGCCATCGCGCCCGAGTCTCTTCAGTCATCTTTTGACTGGATTGAGACCGTCCAATCCGCAAATGACAATATTCAACTCTGCGTCGAAATGCAGTCTGATGATTTTTCTGATCTCGCCGAGGCGAGCCAGCAATTTCGCCGTGTTGGCGATGTGCTGCGCCGCGCCCATGATATTGAACGCTGTGCTGTCGTTACCGATAGTTCTTGGCTCCGTAATTCCGCAAAGGTTGAAGGTGCGGTCATTCCAGGTATGAACATCATGGCGTTTTCACCAGATGAGGCCGATAGTGCCGGGAAATGGCTGCGTGATGAACCGTTGCTAGAGCCTGAAAAGACTGAGCCGGAAACAGCAATTGTTACCCCACAGTCACCCCAAAAAGCCGTGGAAGTGCCGCCCTCACCACCCGTTAAGTCGGAAAATCCATGGGATAATTTCTCGGTAAAAAATGTAGACTTATAGAATTAGCAAAAGCCCTCCCCGGAGGGCTTTTTTTAAATGACACAAAATTAGGAATATATCCCTTGATTGTTCTTTTTGTTCTTACTATGTTCTCATTATCGAAAGAAAGTGGAACAATGTCATGGCAACCAAACATTATCTGAATGTGGCCTATAAAGACCGCGATATGGCCAAACGTCTCGGCGCAAAATGGGATCCATCCGTCCGGCGCTGGTATTGTCCGGCGGGGTCTCCGTTGGCCAAAATTTTTACGTGGCGGAAAGCGGCGAATACTGTGAATGCTGAAGTTGCCTCTGCTTCCGCCGCCTCTGTGGCGATGAATGAGAATTTCGATATGTTTAGGGCCGCTGGATAGCGTTTGAACCAAATATGATGTGGGGCGTTGAAAACCTGAGTCAAATCGGCTCAGGTTTTTTTTATGGCTGATATGAACATAGAGACCCAGATTATTACACCCGCCGTGCAAGCGCGCTTATCCGTTTTGGAGGCGCGGCATGAAAAAGAGGCAGCGCAGCTTCTGCGGTTAGAGTCGCTCGCAAATCTCATGGATGCACAGTTCAAAATTCCCTTACTGCCCATTCCGATAGGATTAGACGCGATTATAGGATTAATCCCTGTGATTGGCGACACGATCAGTATTGGTGCATCCGGTGTGATCGTTGTCGGGGCGCAGCGCTTGAATTTGCCAAAGCGTTATCTGTTACAGATGGCTGGAAATATGTTTATTGACTGGTTGATTGGATTAATCCCGCTGGTTGGGGATTTGTTCGATATTGGTTGGCGCGGAAATATTCGAAATGTGAGGATTGCACGAGAGCAGTTGGAGCGAAAATGGGCAAAAGAGCGTGAGTTTGCGCTAAAGGACTGATTTATAATTTACGTCATACCGTCGCCGCAAAGCCGCCCGGTACCCCTGCCGTGAAGATAGCGGCGATCACGTAGTTCAGATTTTTTACGCCAAGATCACGGCATGGGCACCGAGCGAACTAAAGCTCGCGTCGGTGTGACGGTCTGTAAAGATGTGCGCTTCGTTCTTCACCTCACATCACCCCATAGAATCCCTTTTCAAAAGGCCTCTCAATAAAAGCCCTTCCCGCAAGACTGTGCCTCACTGTCACGGGTTCCTGACTGGCAACTCCGGTTCCAATCCCTATAAAGACGAAAAACGGCATTGGGGAAGACCATGGAAACTATCGGACATTTCATCGACGGCAAACGCGTTGCGGGCCTTTCAGTTTCGGAGGGCGGACGCACGAAAGATATTTTCGATCCCAATACGGGCGAGGTTCAATCCAAGGTCAGCATGGCCACGCCCGCAGAACTGGACGCCGCCGTCGCCTCTGCCGCTGAAGCGCAACGTAAATGGGCGCAGGAAAATCCGCAGCGCCGTTCGCGGGTTCTGTTCCGATATAAGCAACTCGTCGAAGAGAATATGGAAGAGCTCGCTCATATGCTCAGTTCCGAGCACGGCAAAGTCATCGCCGATTCGCGTGGTGACGTCATGCGCGGCATAGATGTCATCGAATTTGCGTGCGGTGTCCCGCATGGGCAAAAAGGGGAGCACACTTACGGCGCGGGACCGGGCATTGACGTCTATTCACTGCGAAAACCTCTCGGCGTTGTGGCGGGTATCACGCCGTTCAACTTCCCCGCCATGATCCCGATGTGGATGTTTGGCATGGCGATTTCGACGGGCAATGCTTGTATCCTGAAGCCCTCTGAAAAAGACCCATCTGTTCCGATGCGCCTCAGCGAGTTATTTATTGAAGCAGGCGGTCCTGCCGGATTGTTGCAATGCGTGAATGGAGATAAGGAAATCGTCGATGCAATCTGTGATCATCCGACCATCAAAGCTGTCAGCTTTGTTGGCTCCTCCGACATCGCGCAATATGTCTATGCCCGCGCGACGGCGAACGGCAAACGCGCGCAATGTATGGGCGGCGCGAAAAATCACGGCATCATTATGCCCGACGCGAATATGGAACAGGCCGCGAAAGATATTCTCGGCGCGGCTTACGGCTCGGCGGGCGAACGCTGTATGGCGCTGCCCGTTGTCGTGCCTGTCGGTGAGGGGACGGCGGAGAAATTCCTAGAAGCCTTCATGCCGAAACTGGAAGCGATGACGGTCGGCACCTCCACCGATCCGGATGCGGATTATGGTCCCGTTGTGACGCAGGTCCATAAGGAAAGTATCGAAGCCAATATTGATAAAGCGGTGGAAGAGGGCGCGACTCTGCTCGTTGACGGGCGCGGCTTCACGCTGCAGGGCCATGAGGGCGGGTTCTTCGTCGGACCGACACTGCTTGATAATGTGACGCCGGATATGCAGACCTATCACGAAGAAATTTTCGGCCCCGTTCTACAAATTGTGCGTGCCAAGAATTTCGAAGAGGCCGTCGCCCTGCCGAGTGAGCATCAATATGGAAACGGCGTTGCAATTTTCACGCAAAATGGCCGCGTTGCGAGAGAGTTCGCGGACCGCGTCGAAGTCGGCATGGTCGGGATTAATGTCCCCATCCCCGTCCCCGTCGCCTATCACAGCTTTGGCGGCTGGAAACGCTCGGCTTTTGGCGATGCGAACCAATACGGGATGGAAGGCCTGCGCTTCTACACGAAGGTAAAGACTGTCACGCAACGTTGGCCGGAAGGTGAAACAGAAGATTCAGCCTTTATCATTCCGCATTTTGGTTAGAAAAAAGGCGGTGCATTTTGCGCCGCCATTTTAATTATTCAACGGGCGTTGCGGGTCCGACCGTCAGCTTGCTGAATGTTGCCTGTGCATAATCGCCATTGGCTTTGTCTGTGGCCCAATCGCCCGTACCGGGACAACCGGCATACCAGTTTCCACCGCCTTTTTTCGTGCTGCATTGATTATAGATGCCCGCTTTAAAATAGAGCGAGTCACCGCCATAGCTATATTTATTATCCAATGGGTCGATTTCGCCATAGGCATCATGCTGGCTGACGAGGCTTTTCGTAAAGGTCTTTGTCCCGAGGCGCTCATTTGAGAATGTCAGATACATCATATTTTTGTAAACATTGATTGTGTAACTAAACTCTTCGCCGATGGCGATGCCTTGGTCACCCGGATCGTCTGAATTAGACCAGTTATTACCGAAAACGGCGTACGAAATATCCGTTCGATTCGGATCGTCCTTTGCCAGATTACGCTCATAATTCCAGAAGACGGAACCCGTTTCGTGCCCCGGAAACTTCTTATAATAGATTTTAATCGGTTCATTGCCGTACCCAAAACCTGACGAAGTCTTGTCATATTTCACGGCGTGAATTTGTCCGATAACGGCAGAATAGGCAGCTTTCGTGCTGGCATCTCCGGCACGTTTCGCGACGTGGTCGACTTTTAATGTGGCATCCAATCGGCCGCCGATACGGGCAAACTCATCAGAGCCTTTTCGGGCCTCGACGGCGAAATTATTTTTCGGGCCGCTCGTCTTAAATTTCGTATTTGTCCCGCGAAGCATATGGCGCAACTCTGAACGGGTGTTACTGGAATTGGCAGTGGTAGCGGCTTTGTTGGGCGCGGCGAAAACCATGCCGCCATTTTCATCAAGGTAGAAGAAATCTGGATGAGCGTATTTTTTCAATTTCTTGACGGTGACAGTATCCGGCTTTTTGTCCTTATTGGTATCGACGGGAACTGTTATATTCCACTCGCTGAGATCAAAAACCTCCGCAGGGACAGTGTCGCTTTTTCCCGTGGCAACCATTCCGACTGACATTGCTGCAAGCGTACAGACGGTGGCGAATAAGATCTGTTTCATGTCGGGTCCCCAACGCTTAAAGGTTATATTTTGCGCAGGACTAGCGCATCTGTTCAAGATGTCCAATAAATGGCCTGAAAGAAGGCTGAACATCGCGGATTGAAACTGGCAAATGTTTGAAAGCAATAACTTTGCGCCCCTTCAAACCTTCACCTATAGTTCGGATATGCAATTTCAACACACCGAAGACCAAATCATGATAACCGATATGGCGCGGCAATTCGCGGCCTCGGAACTCGCCCCGCATGCGGAAATGTGGGACCGCGAGAAGATTATGGACCGCGCCGTTTTTGAAAAGGCCGCCGCGCTCGGTTTTCTTGGGATTTACACGTCCGAAGAACATGGTGGGTCTAACCTCTCGCGCCTTGATTCCGCACTGGTTTTCGAACAACTCGCGGCGGGGGATGTGTCGCATACCGCGATGATGACGATCCATAATATGGCGACGTGGATGATTGACCGTTACGGCGATGCGGCCTTGCGCGCGAAATATGTCCCGCGCCTGACGGCAGGGCAGTTGGTCGCCTCATATTGTCTGACCGAACCCGGCAGTGGGTCGGATGCGGCCTCGCTCTCGACTAAAGCAATACGCGACGGGGACGATTACGTTCTAAATGGCACAAAGACATTTATCTCCGGTGCGGGATGGTCGGATGTCTATGTTGTCATGGCCCGCACATCTGATGATGGCGCGCGGGGCGTGTCCTGTTTCGTTGTCGAAAAAGGCATGGCGGGGCTGTTATTTGGGGCGCAGGAACGAAAAATGGGCTGGAATGCACAACCGACGGCGCAGGTCATCTTGGAAGACTGCCGCATTCCCGCCAGCAACCGTGTCGGCGCGGAAGGCGAGGGGTTCCGCTTTGCCATGTCGGGTCTCGACGGCGGACGTATTAATATCGGTGCCTGTAGTCTTGGCGGAGCACAAGCGGCCCTGGATATGGCGGTGGAATACACGAAAGAGCGTAAGCAATTCAAAACCCGCATCGCCGATTTTCAGAACACACAATTCAAACTCGCGGATATGAGCACAGAATTAGATGCTGCCCGCCTTATGATCTACCGCGCGGCTAATATGGTGGACGAGAAAGTTCCGGATGCGGGCGTGGCCTGCGCAAAGGCCAAGCGTTTCGCGACGGATATTTGTTCGATAATTGCGAATGACGCGCTGCAACTCCATGGCGGCTATGGTTATCTCGCGGATTATCAGGTCGAACGGATTGTGCGCGACCTGCGCGTCCATCAAATCCTCGAGGGAACGAATGAAATCATGCGCATGATTGTGGGCCGGTCCATGGTGAGGCAGTAATATGACAGATCAGATCATCACGCGAAAACGCGGCAATCTCGGCCATATCACGCTGAACCGTCCTGAAGCGTTAAACGCGCTGACGGAAGAGATGTGCATGGCTATCACGGACGCCCTACAGGCTTGGGCGACAGACGCCGAGATCGGCGCCGTCCTTGTGGACGGGGCGGGGGACCGCGCTTTTTGCGCCGGCGGGGATGTCATCCTACTGCATGATAGCGGCAAGGCGGGCGATGACCGTGCCGAGCAGTTCTGGCGCACGGAATATGCGCTGAACGAGCTAATCAAGACTTATTCTAAACCCTATATCGCCCTGATTGACGGGTTCGTCATGGGCGGCGGAGTCGGTCTCTCCGTGCATGGACGGTTGCGCGTGGCGGGCGATAATACGCTCTTTGCTATGCCTGAAACAGGGATCGGATATTTCCCGGATGTGGGCGGCACTTATTTCCTGCCGCGCCTGGGGACAGCCATAGGGAACTGGCTGGGTCTGACAGGAGCGCGGTTGAAAACTGCCGATACCTGCGCCGTGGGTGTGGCGAATGCCTACATTCCGACGGATAAACATAATGATTTAATTGAGGCTTTGGCAAAGGCTAAACTCGATGGGTCTGATCTGGCCGTGGCAACGGTGATGAAAGATTTTGTCCGTCGCCCCCCTGTTGCGGAGCCGTTACCTAACGCGCTGTCCTGTTTTGAAAAAGAGACCGTTCCGGCGATCTTGAAAGCGCTGGATGCGGACGGGTCAGACTGGGCGTCCAAACAGGCCGCAAATTTGCGGAAGAAGTCACCTCTGGCTTTGGCCGTCACATTGGAAGCGATGCGGCGTGGCGCGAAGCTCGATTTCCGAACGGCAATGGCGCGTGAGCTGGACTATTCCCTCGGATTTCTAAAAACGCAGGATTTCTATGAAGGTATCCGGGCGCAACTCATTGATAAGGACCGCAATCCGAAATGGTCCCACACGGAAGGTGAGGTCACAGACGCGCAGGTTGGTCGTGTGTTGGGGCGGCATGCGATGAACGAATTGGAGTTCCTGTCATGACAACCATCGCTTTTATCGGGCTCGGCAATATGGGCCTCGGCATGGCGGCAAACCTCGTAAAGGCGGGGCACAATGTTCTGGCTTTTGATCTTTCACCATCAGCTCAAAAAGCGGCTAAAAAATCAGGTTGCGTGATCGCAGTATCCATTAATGAAGCTGTCAAAGATGCCAGTGCAGTTGTGATGATGCTGCCATCTGGCGATATTGTTAGGAAGGTTTGTGAAGACGTCTTTTTCTCATCTGTACCAGGAGCGTTAGTAATTGATTGTTCTACGATTGATGTGGAAACCGCTAGAGATATGATTTCAGAGGCGAAAGCTCAATTAATTGATATGATCGACGCGCCCGTTTCCGGCGGAGTGGGCGGTGCGGCAGCGGGCACGCTGACCTTTATGTGTGGCGGAACGACGGAGGCGTTTGAACGCGCGCGCCCCCTACTCGATATCATGGGTAAGAACGTATTTCACGCCGGTGATGCAGGGAATGGGCAGGTCGCCAAGATCGCGAATAATATGCTGCTCGGCATCCATATGATCGGCACCTGTGAAGCGTTTAACCTGGCGGAAAAACTCGGTCTGGATGCGCAGACTTTCTACGATATTTCCTCCACCGCTTCGGGTCAAAATTGGTCCATGACAAGTTACTGCCCCGCCCCCGGTCCGGTCGAAAGCGCACCGTCAAACCGCGATTACAAACCCGGTTTTGCTGCTGCGATGATGCTCAAAGATCTGCGACTAGCACAGGAAGCCGCACAATCCGCGAAAGCCGCCACACCGCTCGGCGCACAGGCCATGGCGCTCTATGCGCTGATGGAAAGCGCGGGCGAAGACGGATTGGATTTCTCAGGTGTGATGAAACTGATCAATGGCTCGCTGTAGACTTTGACGAATAAAAAAGCCCCGATGAAAATCGAGGCTTTTATTTAGATGCTGTTTTATTTGGTTAAGCGGCTTTGCCGACTTTTTCCTGTACGGGCGGCACTTCCCAATCACCGGGCATTTTTTTGAAGTCGAAGAACGGCGTCGTGTCGTTTTCTTCAATGGCTTTCTGCACTTGGGCGTAGAACCCTTCGCCGGCCATTTCGGAAAATGTGATTTCCATATCGCGTTGCTCTGATGCGTTACGCGGACGTTCGCAATATTCCGGGAAAGTCGCTTCGCCCGCATGACCGGACGCAAATCCTTTGGCGAACATCTGTTTCAGAATGCCAAAGCCGTCATCCTGAATGATAACGTCGCCGCGTGGATGTCCACCCAGCGTTTTCATGTGGTCGATAAATTTATCGAGGCTGTAACAATCATAGGCAACATGCTGACAGGAGTGATCGCCGTGCTTGTCGACAAAGGCCGTGACCTGTGACTTCTCTTCACGATCAATGCCTTCGATCAGGGCAATTCCGAAATTCCCGTAATCAATGCACCAGATTTTCATGGAGGATTTGCCATCCGGATTTACATCGTCAATCCGCTTGATGAGTGTTCCGCCCTCAACTTCGATATGGAACCAAGCCCATTTCTCGATTGTCCCCGCTGCGCAGGCATAGGTGACGTGATCAATACTTTTAAGATGTGACATGTTTAGCTCCTGTTTTCCTAAAACACTATATCAGGTTATATGCGCGATTATTCTGTTAATTCGTGCCCATAATGATTATAGAGTGCAGGATTATTGTATTTAAACTTAAAAAATAGACGTTTTCATGCTTACCGAAATTGATAAAAAAATCATCCGTGAATTGTCAGGGGACGGTCGGATGAGTTGGGTTAACCTCGGCGCGGCTGTCGGATTGTCGCCCTCGGCTTGCCAGAGACGCGTGGAATCCTTGCAAAGCGCGGGGGTTATTCAGCGTTTCACCCTGAAGATTAATCCTGAATCCGTCGGGCAAGCCATACATGCCATCGTCCAAATCAAAGTCGAGCGACAGGATGTCAAAACGGCGCAAATCTTTCGGAACCGACTGTCGAGCTATGCTGAGATTAGCGGATTTTACAAACTCTCCGGGGCCGTTGATTATTTAATTCATCTTCACGTTGCCGATATTCGGGCGCTGTCTGATTTCCTCGATAATCGTCTTCTCGCGTTGGACGGTGTCGTCGATGCCAGTTCCGCGATTGTGTTGGCGGAGCAGCCTGTGGGCTATCTCCCGGCCTAGCCTTCTCCCGCCAAGAGCGCGGCATTTCCGCCACTGGCCGTTGTATCAATGCAAACGTGAACTTCCGTCGTAACCGCCCATGTGACATCGCGCGTTGTCGCGAGCGGCAGGATCGGGCCGTCCCGTCTCGCCAAAGCTATACGGGACGCTCGTCGTTCCGCCTCCTCGCTCCAACGCACAACGGCCGCAAACCCCGTGAGTTGTTCAAGGTGGTCTGGGTCTAATCCGGGAAGGGCTACACCCCGTCCGCCTGCACCTTCGACAAGGAGCATTTGCTCTTCGACATCCGGTCCGAGGCAGAGAATTTTCCCGCGCGCATAGCGCGTCAGGCGGTTGCTCTCGCCCGTAGGCCCGGGGCAATCCAGTGTGTGGAGCGGATGAAAGGGCAGGGACGGGGCGGCGTCGATCGCGGCCTGCGCATCTTTAAGGCTCATCGTGTTTTGCGTTTCTTCAGACAGGGTCACGCGGTCGAAATTAAAAAAGCGTGGCAAGTAATCCGGACCTCCGGCCTTTGGTCCCGTTCCGGACAGGCCTGATCCGCCAAAAGGCTGGCTGCCGACAACCGCGCCGATCTGGTTGCGATTGACGTAGATATTCCCGACGCGCAGCGACTTCGTCACCTCGTCCACGCGATTATCAATGCGGGTATGAAGGCCGAATGTCAGCGCGTAATTACGATCATTAATGTCTTCCAGAATGTCATCCAAATCATCCGGATCGAATTTAATAACGTGGAGAACGGGCCCAAAAATTTCCTGTGTCACATCCTCACGACCCTCCACTCGCAAGAGTGTCGGTTGAATAAAATGGCCCGTATCGGGCAGGTCACAGGATTGATGGATGACGTCGGATCCGGCGATATATTTGGAAAATTTCGCGCGGGCGGCCTCATCAATCACGGGCCCGACATCAGTTTCGCTCAGCCACGGCTCGCCGAGTTTCAACTCATCCATGGCTTCGCACAACATTTTGAGGGTCGGCTCGTAAATATCTTCTTGGAGGTAGAGCACGCGCAGCGCCGAGCACCGTTGGCCCGTACTCTGGAACGCGCTGGCAATCACGTCATTGACAGCCTGTTGGGGCAGGGCGGTGCTGTCCACGACCATACAATTAATACCGCCCGTTTCCGCGATGAAGAGCGCTTCAGGTGAGAGATTTTCGGCAACGGATTTGTGAATAATCTTTGCGGTCGCCGTACTGCCCGTAAAGACAACACCGTCCGCGCGCGGGTCGGATGTCAGCGCCGCGCCAACCGTCGCGCCTTCACCCGGCAGGTTTTGCAGCGCCGTTTTCGGGACGCCCGCCTCATGCAGGATGTCGACAGCCAGTCCCGCGATGAGCGGGGTGGCTTCGGCGGGTTTGGCGATGACCGAATTGCCCGACGCCAGCGCTGCCCCGATTTGGCCGAGGAAAATTGCGAGCGGAAAGTTCCACGGCGCAATCGTAACAATTGTTCCACGTGGAGTACCCTCGCGCATCTCCGCCTCATCCGCATAATAGCGCAGAAAATCGACAGCCTCGCGCAATTCCGCAACAGCATCTGCGGCTGTCTTTCCGGCTTCCCGCGCCAGTAATGCGAAGATTTCAGCGTGTCGCGCTTCCAGCGCATTTGACGCTTCCCGCAAGGTCTTGGCCCGCTGATAGGGCGAGGCGTCCCACGGTTTTGCCCCCGCAAAGGCGGTCGCGGCTTGTTCCTCTGTGGCGAAGGTCACCGTGCCGACTGTGTCAGTTCCATTGGCGGGATTGATGATATGTGTCGCCGGACCGGATTTGGGCAGACGCTTCGCGATTTGCGGTTTGGCTGTCCATGTTTTGGTTTCAAAGGCGGCGCGGTCTGCGAGAAACTGCTCCAGCTCCTGTGGGTCGTTCAAATTCCAGCCGCGGGAATTCTTGCGCGGGTAGAAGATATCTTCAGGTTTGCCAATAATCGGCGTTTCCTGCGTCTCGAACGGATCGGCGATGATGGCCTCTATCGGCACATCCTTATCCGTAATCTGCGAGACAAAGGACGAGTTCGCGCCATTTTCCAATAACCGTCTGACGAGATAGGCGAGCAGGTCTTTGTGAATGCCCACGGGCGCGTAAATCCGGCAGGGCAGCCCCGTCTCCTTGCGCAGGATTTCATGCAGGGCATCACCCATCCCGTGCAGGCGTTGAAATTCGAATCCGCTCTTATCCTCACCCGCCAAGGCCAGAACCGTCGCCGTTGTCAGCGCGTTATGCGTTGCGAATTGGGGATAAAGTCGGTCCCGCATGGAGAGGAGCTTTTTGGCGCAGAGCGCGTAATTGCGATCCGTTTCCGATTTCGTCTCAAAAACAGGATAGGTCGCGTGCCCGCCAACTTGCGCATGTTTGATCTCGCCGTCCCAATAGGCTCCTTTGACGAGGCGGATCATAAAGTGACGTTCTGCCTCTTTCGCGAGTGCGTAAACCCAATCAATCGTGGCTCCCGCGCGCAGACCGTAAGCCTGCACGACCAGACCAAGTCCGTCCCATCCGGCGAGGTCGGGATCGCGGGCGAGTGCCTCGAAAATATCGAGCGAGAGGTCCAACCTGTCGGCTTCCTCGGCGTCTATATTTAATCCCATGCCCGCTTCTGCCGCGACCGTCGCAATCCCTTTCAGCCGCGGGAGGAGTTCCGCCATAACGCGCTTGCGCTGCAGGGTTTCATAACGGGGATGCAGCGCGGAAAGTTTGACTGAAATGCCCGGATTGTCGTGGATGGAGGACGAGTTGCAATAGGGCGCGAGCGCTTTGGCCGCCTCCAGATAGCTGGACTCATAGCGCCGCGCATCGGGTGTAGAAATCGCGGCCTCGCCCAACATGTCAAAGCTGTAGCGATAGCCGGAGCGACGGTTTTTCAACGCATCCTTGATATCTTCGCCGAGGACGAATTGCTTGCCCATTTCGCGCATGGCCTGCCGCACGGCGGTGCGGATGACGGGTTCGCCCATCCGTTTGACGAGATTGCGCAAGGTCTTGACGACGCCACGGCTGTCATCCGTGTCCAGAACTTTCCCCGTCAGCATCAGCCCCCAGGTCGAGGCGTTGACGAGGGCAGACGAGGACTTATTTAAATGCTCGCCCCATTTTGACGGTGCGATTTTATCCTCAATCAGGGCGTCCATCGTCTCCGCATCCGGCACGCGGAGCAGGGCTTCGGCGAGACACATAAGGGCCACGCCTTCCTCTGTCGACAGCCCGTATTCGCCGAGAAATTTTTCCATCAATCCCGGATCGGAGTCGTTTCGCAGCTGTTCGACCAAGTTCTGGGCGCGATATTCTGCATCTGCCCTTATATCGGGTGAAAGGGAGGTTGAAACTTTGACCATTTCGTTACCTGTAAATCCATAATTTGATCGAATCTTGCCGCTCAAATTGATTGGCTTAGGTCCGACTTAAACCATGATATCAGAATTTGGCCATTTTAATTTATCCGGAAATATCTTGAGGACGCAAAATTATTTTCTGCTGGGGTGAGCTAAAGAACGTCATACCCTAAGAGCGTCACATCCGATGATAAATAGCCTGCTTTTACAGGCTCAATCTGCGTCAAATCCGTCGTCAGATATTTTTTATTATCGTCACAAAAAATGGTAACAACAGTGTCTGCGGGGTTATCCCGTTTCAATTTCAGCGCCGCGATCAGGTTTGCGCCCGAACTTATCCCGACGGCCAGCCCCAATTCTGCAGAGAGCTTCTGCGCCATGATGATCCCGTCGCCATCATTGACGCAGACAATGTCGTCCAATGTATCAAGGCAGACAATCTCGGGAATAAATTCATCGCTGACGCCTTGAATGCGGTGCTTGCCGACCTTGTAACCGGTCGTCAGGGTCGGCGATTCCGCAGGCTCCATGGGATGTATTTTCGTTTCAGGGCAGAGCGCGCGTAGCGCTGTTCCAACACCCATAACGGTTCCGCCTGTGCCGACACCCGCCACGAAACGATTGGGACAACGCCCCAATTGACGTGCGATTTCCGGTCCCGTGCCTTTGCAATGCGCGTTACAATTATCAGGGTTGGAAAATTGCCGCGGCAGAAAGACATCATTTCGCGAGCGCGCCAGATCTTCAGCCATTGCGATGGATCCGAGAAAACCGCCCTCGTCATGACTGACGAGGACGACCTCTGACCCATACCCACGCATGAGGGCTATTCGCTCAGCACTCATCCAATCCGGCATATAGATACGGACGGGATGCCCTAAAGCGCGCCCCAGCGCACAAAAAGCGATGCCCGCATTGCCGGAGGTGGCCTCGACGATCATATCGCCAGGCTGTAACGCACCCTTCAGGTAAGCCTGTCGCAGGACTTCCAGCGCCATCCGGTCTTTTATGGACCCAGAGAGATTGAAATATTCCAGCTTGGCGTGAATTGTCCGGTGCGTGCCCTTATCCTCTAGATGCACCGCGATGAGTGGCGTATTTCCTATCAGCTTATCCAGGGCGGAGAAGAGCGGCGGAAGGGGTTTGACCTTGCTTGTCTCCAAACGGTTTATGTTTGTTTCTAATGTATTGACGTGACGCATTTTTAGTCTCCGCCTGTTTTTTACCCAATCCTGCGTCGAAAATTCACGCCTAAATTTTATTGAATTGAGCTGACACCCTTAATAAATTTCGTTATTTTGTTAGGATGGCCGAAGACTTTCATACTCATGACGTTAAGATTTTAGAAATCCTCCAACAGGATGCAACGCGCTCGCTTGAGTCGATTGCGGATGAAATTGGGGTGTCTTTGAACACGTGTTGGCGTCGTGTCCGGCGGTTGGAAGATGATGGCGTTTTGGAGCGCCGTGTCGCGCTGATCGATAATGAGAAGGTCGGCTTGCCCCTGACAGTTTTCGTATCTGTACGGACAAGCGACCATTCCAAAGGCTGGGCGGATCGGTTCACCGCTGCCGTTATCGATATTCCGGAAATTGTAGAGTTCTACCGCTTGGCCGGTGATGTGGATTACATCCTGAAAATGATGGTTGGAAATGTCGCCGATTATGACCGCGTCTATCAGAGCCTGATTGCGAAAATCGGCCTATCCGATGTCTCGGCCAGTTTCGCGATGGAGAAATTAAAATTTACGACGGAACTCCCCATTCGCCAAAAATTGAAAGCTTAAGTCATGACCTTTACCGATCTAGAGCTCACTAACGCTTTCTTCCGCGATAATTTTATTGGACCTAAATCCGATCGCCCAACTGTAACTGTGATGCGCGACAGCTTTGCAGAGGTAACACTGCAAACAGGTCGGCAACATAGTCGTCCCGGCAATATGGTCTCCGGTCCGACGCAAATGGCACTCGCGGATACAGTTGCCTATGTCACGATTTTCACAAAACTGGGCATAACGCCGATGGCCGTGACGAGCAGTTTGAACGTGAGTTTCCTACGTCCTTGCATTGGGCCAAGTATGCGAGCGGAAGGGACCTTAGTGAAACTTGGGCAAACGCTCGGCGTAACGGATGTTCGAATTTTCGGGGAAGGGCGCGATGCGCCCAGCGCCATCGCGACGGTGACTTACGCGCTACCGAAATAAAGCCAAGCGAAAGCTGCGACCGCCCATCTTGGGGTCGGCAGGAATTGGAAAAGAAGGGACTGTCCGCGTGGGGCCTCCAGCGAAGGAGGACCAAGGGGTAGGTCTTTCATCTTTGTTTTACGCAAGAGGCCAAGCGCGTGAGGTTTGTTGAGAGGTCGGCGAAACCGTTACATCTTCCAAATCTCAGGCCCTGTCGGTTGTAAATCGACAGAGCCATTACACTGCCACGCGGCGATGCTTTACAGATAACGGCCTTACTTGACTGCGAATGTTTCAATCCGTCAGGCACTCGAAATCCGGTTCCCCGATAGAGCTCTCACACCCTACCGATAAACACACCGTCTCTCAGGTCCAGCAGGTGAGCTCCTACCTGTCCCTGCCTGAAAGAACGAGAGTAAATATGACACAGGTCTTATAAGTGCTGGAGTATTCTTTTTATAAACGGGGATCGGCGAGCAGATTTCACGCCTTAGAACCCAATGTCATCCCGCACGCAGCGAAGTGGAGATGCGGGACCTATCGCCTAGTAACCCAAGCTAAGGCTCTGAAAACGTTAGGCCCCGCATCTGCGCCCTATGGGCTGGTGCGGGGTAACAATGGAAAGTGGCTTTGAGAGAGCTAAAAACCGAGAAACCGTGGATACAGTTTCCCATAACCGCGGATTGCTCCCATTTCCCCTAGGTCATCAGCGGATTTTTCGCCTGAGTTTTTGCCATTTGCGCATATTTCTGTAGCGCGAACATCAGGCCGAAATGCATAACGCCCAAGACAATTGCCATCGCGCCAATCTTGGTGCTGAGGAATTCCAAACCCTGTGCCCAATTTGTCGGACCTGTGCCTTCAATCCGCATCGTGTAGGCGATGTAACCTATATTTATAAGATAAAAGCCGACGAGGAGCATTTGATTGATCGCGTCGGCGAGTTGCGGTTTGTCTTTGTAATTTTCCAATAGAAATATACGGCCATTGCGATTGAGGGTCCGTCCCACCCAAAATGTAATGCCGAGGCTGACGCCGATATAGGCCAGGTAAGTTGTTCCAAGCATGAGAGTCTCCCTTGCGAATCTCTGTGTATTTGTTAGTTAGCTAAAAAGCTAAACATCATCTATCTTCATTTAGATGTTTCGTCAATTAGCTAAATAACTTTTTGTGCTGTAGCAGATATTCATATTTGCCGGGCCTGAAATAGAATGGATGATGATGGATAAAATTTTCTCGGCCCTGGCTTCAACGCCCCGACGTCGCATTTTGGCCTATCTCTCCGCGACGTCCATGACGGCGGGGGAGATTGCCGAGCGGTTCGAGATCAGTAAACCGTCTCTCTCTAAACACCTCTCTGTGCTCGAAAATGCAGGATTGGTGAAGCGAGAGAAGAAGGGGCAATTCGTCCATTACTCCCTGATGCCCGATAATTTGACAAATACGCTCCACGGTTTCGCGCAACAGGTCTGCCCGCAGGGCGGTCCGATTGTGAAGGAATCCAAGCGCATTGCGGAAGAGCGGGGCGAGATCGCGCCGAAAGTAGGCATAAAAAAAGCCCCGCCAACTGGCGAGGCTTTATAATCTTCTTAAAAGCTGGACCTAAACGCCAGCCTTTTCCAACTCGGCTTCGAATTCCGGCAGCGCCTTGAACAAATCTGCGACTAAGCCGTAATCCGCGACGGAGAAGATCGGGGCGTCTTCGTCCTTATTAATCGCGGCGATGACTTTGGAGTCTTTCATGCCCGCGAGATGCTGGATCGCGCCGGAAATGCCGACGGCGATGTAGAGTTCGGGCGCGACGGATTTACCCGTTTGACCGACCTGCCAGTCATTCGGGACAAAGCCCGCATCGACGGCGGCGCGGGAGGCCCCCATCGCCGCGCCGAGTTTATCGGCAATGCCTTCGAGTAATTTGAAGTTCTCGCCACTGCCCATGCCGCGACCGCCGGAGATAACCGTTTTGGCGGCCGTTAATTCCGGACGATCGGACTTTGTCAGTTCTTCGCTGACAAATTCGGATTTCAGATCACCGATATTGGCAGCAGAATCGGACGCTGACGCGGACCCGCCTTCACCTGCGGCGGCGAAGGCCGTTGTCCGCACGGTGACGACTTTCTTGGCGTCTGTGGATTGCACAGTTGCCATAGCGTTACCGGCATAGATTGGGCGCACAAATGTGTCCGCGCTTTCCACGCCTGTGACGGAGCTGATTTGCTGCACGTCGAGCTTGGCCGCAACGCGGGGCATATAGTTCTTATGCGTGGTTGTGTCCGGCGACAGCACGGCGTCATAGCCGTCCATCAGGCCGACAACGACGACTTCCATCGCTTCCGCCAATTGACGCTCAAGGCTGTCATGATCGACGCCGAGGACAGCGCGGACGCCGTCAATTTTGGCGGCGGCTGCCATGACATCTTTAATGCCTTTACCCGCGACGAGGACATCAATGTCTCCGCCCATTTTTGCGGCGGCGGTGACGGTTTTATGGGTCGCGTCTTTCAGGGACGCATTGTCATGCTCTGCAATTACGAGGACAGCCATTATAGTACTCCTGCTTCGTTTTTGAGTTTATCGACGAGCGCAGCGGCGTCCTCGACCTTGATACCGGCTTCGCGCGCGGCGGGCTCCGTGACTTTCAGCGTTTTGAGGCGCGGTGTTGTGTCGACGCCGTAATCCGCCGGTGTCTTCGCCTCAATCGGCTTACGCTTGGCCTTCATGATATTTGGCAGTGACGCATAGCGTGGCTCATTCAGGCGCAAATCGGTCGTGACAAGGGCGGGCATTTGCAGCTTTACCGTCTGCAAGCCGCCATCAACTTCTTTGACAACAGTCAGCGCGTCACCGTCCTTAGACATGGAGTTCGCGGCAGAACCAATCGGCCAGTCGAGAAGCGCCGCAAGCATCCCGCCCGTGGACCCGTAATCATTATCAATCGCCTGCTTTCCGGTGATGACGAGGTCTGCGCCCTCGGCTTCCGCGACGGCTTTCAGGATTTTTGCGACGGCGAGTGGCTCGAGGTCGTCATCCGTTTGCACGTGAACGCCGCGGTCCATGCCCATGGCGAGACCCGTCCGGATGGTTTCCTGCGCTTTTGCCGGCCCGATGGAGACAACGATGGTCTCTGTCGCCGTACCGGCCTCTTGCAGGCGTACGGCTTCTTCGACGGCAATTTCGTCAAATGGGTTCATGGACATTTTGACGTTGGACAGATCAACGCCGGATTGGTCGGGCTTGACCCGCGCCTTGACGTTATAATCAAGCACGCGCTTGACCGGGACTAGGACTTTCATATGGACTTCCCCTTCTTGAGGATTGGAGGATTGAATTCTTTGAACGTCATATGCGACGCGCAGACGAAGGTTTCAAGGCGCAGGGGGCGGCCAATTCGCGCAGGTCGGCCTACGAATCTGAATGTGCGACCATGAGATGTTTGGAGGGGTAGCGCTTTTCTGCATACCAATAGGCCAGAAAGAAAAATGTGTGGAAGATCCCCGCCAGGGGATAGAGCGGCGACCAATAGGCCATGACCGCCGTGAAGAGCGCGATGGCGCATTGGCCGTAGCGTGTCGCCCGCATCTGTTGGGTCAGCGCCAGTTCGAAGCCGTTGAGGGCCAGCAATTCCGCTTTCTTGAGGATATGACCGTACATGAGGGCAAAGATCAGGAAGGCAATCGCGTAGCCGAGGCTGAAAAAGGCCACGAATTCTCCGGCGATCTTGAGGCTCATGACGCCCATGCCGACGGATCTGTCAATGTCTCCCGTCATGAAAGCAAAGAGCGAATCAAAGGCAAAGCGGAGGGGGTAGGCCATGAACAGTACGACGAAAATCAAAATTGCATTCAGGAAAATAATCGTCTTGTCCGCCACGCCGTAGCGCCGGAAGAATGTGTAATGGCCGTGCCAGAGTCCCAGAAGTACGGCGAAACCGAGCGCTGTCGGGAAGACATTCCAGAGGAATTGCCGCAATCCGGCAATATCCCGCGGGGCATCCACCCCCGTAATCAACATGCCGAGCGCAATCGCGAAGACAATATCAGACAGGTTTTCAATACGCGTGACATTGGTCCCGCGCCAGCGGAAATCCGGATCGTGGTCCAGCCCTTTAAAATCGTCCAATGCCCCTCGGATCATTATTCAGTCGGGGCTTGCGATGCGGAAAAACCGAGCGTGTCCGGATCAATATCTTCGCCTCCGCCAGAAATCAGTGGGGTGAGGGGGAAGGGTTCCGGCGGGTTGGCCTCTATGGTCAGTGTTCCGCCATTTTTGACGAAATCTGCGAAGGCGGCGGTGGTTTCAGAATAGACTTCGGCTTGCACATCATTCTGCGCGGCGAGGGCTGCGCGGAGGACGGCGACACCCAGCATGCGTTTGACATTCTTCTCCGACTGGCCCGTCATCTCCGACGCCAGTTTCAATCCACGCGTCGTGATGGAATTATCCTCCAATGTGATCCGCATGGAGCGGAGTTTCAGTGGGTCATAGGCGGCGAGCGGGTTCTGGCGCAGCTCCAGATCGGTCATCCCCTTCATCGTCTCGACCATATCGTTCAGCCCTTCGGCGGAATATTCGAAATTTAGGCGAAAGGCGTCATCCATGATGAGGAGGCCGTCGGAGACGGTGAGGGAGTCATCGCGTTTGTCCAGCGTCGATTCTGAGCTGCCGGAGAATCGCATGGACTCGAAACCGAGGGTTTTGAGCTGCTGATATATCCCCGCCGTGTTGGGTTTCTGACCCATTTCCGGCTTCAGATTGATCGTTACGGGTTTGAGGGTCTGGACCACGGACACGACATCGCCATTTTCTGTCGCCTGTCCTTCTATACCCTGAAAATTGACATCGAATTCCGGCGAGGCCAGTTTTAGCTGCCCCACGACAAATTCGTCATAGGGCTTTTTCATGAGGGTAAAGCCGTCCAGCACGGACCCGACAACGCCGGAGGTCGAGACTTGCGAAGCGTCCAGACCACCCACGGCGAAATTCCGCGCGCTCATGCCGTCAAATGTCAATTCCAATCCGTCTGCACCGTCCTGACCCGCAAAGCTCATCTTTAAATTCTCGACCATCATATCGGCAAGACCCTGAAGATCGTTTTCGCGTGTTTCGCCCCAGGCTAGCGTGTCCAGCTTGCCCGTAAAGCCCTCGCCTGTCACGGTCGCGCCCGTCAGGGAAATACCGCCAAAACCGATATTGCCCTCCTGACTGCCGGAAATGGGCCCCAGCATGCCGCCGACAATTGCGGCGGCCGCATCCGGTGTCGGCTCGCTAATGTTCAGCGTCTCGAAGTTGAAGGTGACATCCTCGTCGCGGATCATCGCGTTGCCGAGGTCGAGGCGGTCATAGCTTGGACCTTCATCCGTCATGGCCGCGCAGTGGAAGGTCGCGAGATCGGCGGTAAATGCGTCGATGGACGCCGTCTCGTCACGCACTTTCAGATCGCGGTAAGTCACCGTCGCGCCGTCAATCTCCCGCGCGGCAAAGCTCACACCTGATTCGCCATTTTCACCGAGGCCGAGTCCCGCAAGTGCGCCAAGGGCTTCCATCTCGTCTGTTTCGCAATTTGCGAGCTCGAAATGTTTCGAAAAGACCCGGGTGTCCGCACGGTCAAGGTTGAGCGCGGCCATTTCATTGGACTTCAACGCACCTTGCCCCTTGTCGGCGCGGTTGCATCCCCCCACTATCAGTAAGGTGGAGAGCGCGACTGCGCTGACCGATATTTTCAATAAGGATGGCTTTGCAAAGAGCATTATGAGCGGCTTTCTAAATAGCATTTTCAAATCGGACGATAGCACGGGCGGACGCCCCGACAAGTCGGATTTCCCATTACGAGACAGTCAGGATCCGCGCCTGCTCTATGTGCTCTCGGAGCGGGCCAAGCGGATCACATTAAAGGTGAAAGCCAGTGCTCGCGAAGTCCATGTCGTCGTACCGGGCGTGCGGAGTTTCCCGAAAGCTCGAGAATTTGCGGCGCAACAACGCGATTGGATCGATGTTCAATTGGAAGCCCTACCGCCGCCGCAACCTTTTGTGCCGGGGGAGAGTATTCTGTTTCAGGGCAAACCCTACCGTCTCGTCTGTCCGCCCGGCCGGGGACGTGCGCGTGTGGATCGTGTGCAGCAAAAGATTGTCGTACCCAGTCCCGATGGGGAAAGTTTCCCCGGTCGTGTCCGCCGTTTCCTCATTCGGGAGGCAAGAGCCGAACTAGAGGCGGCGTCCCATCACTATGCCGAACTACTCGGCAAGCGCGTCGGGAAGGTTAGCGTGCGCGATACGGAAAGCCGCTGGGGGTCCTGCATCACGCGTAACGGAGAAGGGCATATTTCCTATTCCTGGCGGCTCATTTGTGCGCCGCCGCAAGTCCTCGAATATGTCGCCGCCCATGAATGCGCCCATATGATCGAGGCCAATCACAGTGCCGCGTTCTGGGGGGTTTGCGACAGAATATTTGATGATGTAAAGGGTGCTAAACGCTGGTTGAACAAGAATGGTGCTCGACTCCACGCGGTTGGCGCTCTATTCTAAAAAAAACGCAGGGGTGCGAGAAATGTTATCCATAGTTCCAAGATTATCCATAATCGTTATATTTCATGATATGGCGCGTGAGGCCAAACGCACGCTGGCGACGCTCTCCCCTGAATATCAGATTGGTGTGAGCGAATATGATTACGAAGTGATCGCCGTTGATAATGGGTCGTCCACGCCTCTAATGGAAGAATTCGTCAACGGATTTGGAGATAATTTCACCCTCATTCATTATGAAACCGATCTGCCTTCTCCGGCGATGGCTGTGAATGTCGGCGTCAAACATGCGCGGGCGCCCTATATTGCACTCGTCGTGGATGGAGCGCGGATGCTCAGTCCTGGAATTGTAAAAGCCAGTCTCGATGGGCTCATAAATGTGCAACTCTCGACGACTATAGGTGCCCGGCCTCTTATTGCCGCATTAGCTTGGCATTTAGGGCCGGATGTTCAAAATCTTTCGATGCAAACCGGTTACAATCAATCTGTCGAGGACGATCTGTTATCGTCAATTGATTGGCGTCAGGATGGCTATCGCCTTTTCAATATTTCCACACTGGCGGATTCTTCCGTCAAGGGGGTGGGCATCAGTTTTCCGACAGAATGTAGCTGGGTCGCGCTTGGCCGGGAGCATTTTTTGGAGGTCGGAGGATATGACCGCCGTTTTGTCTCTCCCGGTGGAGGTTTGGTCAATCATGAATTTATTGAACGGGTCTTTAATGTACCGCCTGTTGCACCCATAATTTTGAATGATGAGGGAAGCTTCCATCAATTTCACGGTGGTGTTGCGACAAATGTTTTGCCTGAGAACCATCCTTGGGAGAGCTTTCACCAAGAATATCAGTCAATTATCGGAAAAGGGTATAATCCACCCCCCTTCCCGGAACCGGTTTTATGGGAAACCTATGAGAGAGATGCGCCGGAAGAACGCGCAAGGCTCGCGTCTTAAATATTGGCCGTCTGACTATAAGCTAGGGCAAGTGGCCTGGCCGCTTTAGGGTAGGCGAGTTTCGAGCTGGTCCAGCAAACTATTTAACTGTGCATCTTTTCGCGCCCAATCCGGCTTGGTTGAGACGGGCAGGCGGGCTTGCGGTGTTTCCGGTAATTGTGCGGCCATGGTGTCTGCGAAAATCATGGCGGGGATATTGCCGCCCGTGACGCTTTGCATCGGCGAGTTATCATCATTTCCGACCCAGACCGATGTCACACGGTCAGGGGCATAGCCGATAAACCAAGCATCGCGGAAATCATTCGTCGTGCCTGTTTTCCCAGCAATCACATGGTTTTGGATCCGGGCGCGACGGCCCGTTCCGCGTTCGACCGTGTCGACCATCATATAGTTCATATCGCCAATCTCCTGCGCGCCGAGGACGAGAGCGCCGCGCGGGGCGATGCGGTCATAAAGCGGTGTCCCGTCCGCTGTGGAAATCGAAAGAATGCCATGGGCTTCGCGTAAGGTTCCCCAATTCGCAAAGGGCAGGTAACTCTCTGTCATGGCGAGTGGGGTCTGCCCCTGTGCGCCAAGGGCGAGACTGCGATAAGGTTTTAGACCTGTCAGGCCGAACTGCTCCGCCGTTCCGATGACAGAGTCGCGCCCGATGTCTTCGCCCAGTTCCACGGCGACCGTGTTCAGCGATTTGGCTAGCGCGGTTGTCAGCGTTACTGTGCCGAGATGCTCCTCCGTGAAATTTTCGGGACTCCAACCGTCAATGTCGATGGGCGCATCAAAGGCTGTATCCCATGGCGTTTTGCCGGAGCGCAGGGCAGCCAGATAGACGAAGGGTTTAAACGCGGAGCCGGGCTGGCGGACCGCCTGTGTCGCGCGGTTGAATTGCGACTGACCATAATCCGCCCCGCCGACCATGGCGCGGACACCGCCCGTCCCATCAAGGCTGATCACCGCGCCTTGTGTCGCGTTTCGGTCCATATCAAGATGGGCGAGCAGGGCGCTTTGCGCTGCGATCTGTGCGTTAATGTCCAATGTGGTGCGGATAACTATGTCCTGCGTCGGGATGCCGATATGATCTTCCAGATCGGCCCAGATCCAATCCGCGAAATATTGTGCCCCCTCCGTATCCGTTGGACTGTGGATTGTGATCGGATCGGCTATCGCTGCGGCGAGAACGCCATCCTCCAGCAGGCCTTGCCGTTGCATGGCGTCCAGCACGACTTCTTGACGCCTTTTCGACCTTTCGAAGTTGGCGACGGGATTGGCGGAAGACGGCGCGTTCAACAAGCCTGACAGTATGGCTGTTTCCGCGAGTGTGAGTTGCGCTGCGGGCTTATCGAAATAACGGTGGCTGGCGCTCTCAAGGCCCCAGGCACCACTGCCGAAATAAACGCGGGAGAGATACATCTCCAGTAACTCATCTTTTGTGAAATCGCGTTCCAGCCAGATGGCCAGCAGGGCTTCCTGCGCCTTGCGGGACATTTTCTTGTCAGAGGTCAGGAAGACATTTTTGGAGAGTTGTTGAGTCAGCGTGGAGCCGCCCTCAACATAACGCCCAGCCTTGATATTCTTCACCATGGCGCGTCCGATGGCACGCGGGTCTATGCCCATATGATTGCGGAAACGACGATCTTCTGTCGCGAGGATTGTCATGGGAATGTGAAAGGGCAGGGCGTCCAGATCGACGGGGCGTTCACTGCTGGCGCCGCGGACCAAGACGTCGCGGCCATTGCGGTCAAGGATTTGCACAGAAACGGGACGTTGCTTCTCCCAAAGGCGTTTCGGGTCGGGCATGTCTTTCGCGGCGACGGCGAAAATTGAGAGGAGGCCCATGCCACCGAGATAAGCGCAGGCGATACCGGCGATGGCTGTGTTTTTTAGCAATGTCCGAGAAAGACGCATAGCGGAGGGAATAGCCGTTTCGGCATTAAGGGTGTGTTAAACATGTGTGTTTGGAATCACCTCCTCGCGGGGTGATGGGAATAATGCAGGCGGCAGCCTGCTCCTGTTCTATCGGATTAATGAAGAGCGCCTGCCGGCGCGCATGTTTTCCCCTCACCCGCCAATTCGCTACACTCATGGCGACCTCTCCCCGGGAGAGGTAATATCAATCGCAACCCAATAAAAAACCCGCCACAAAGGGCGGGTTTCTCTATTCATATCTCTTCCGAAAATCAGTCGCGACCGAAGAGGCTCATAAGGATTTGGAACATGTTGATGAAAGTCAGCAGAAGCGACGCGGCACCGAACGCGCTCATTTTTCCGAGCATCGCGGCATTGCCGGCCATGCTGTAATAGATACGCTTCAAGTTCTGCGTTTCCCATGCTGCAATAACGGCGATAGCTGCAAGCGCGATGATATTGATTGCGATGCCGAGTGGGCCACCTGCTGTCACGCTGAGCGCTGGTATGAACATGCCAAGCACAGCTAGGGCGATATAACCCATAAAGGCAGCGACAGCATATTTGATGATCGCGTTCAGATTAAACGAGGTCGTGTAACCGAATAGGCTCAACGCGCCAAACATAGCGACCGTCATGAAGAAAATCTTCGCAACGACATAGGGGTCATAAAATGCAGTGGCATAGGCCGACATGATGAGGCCCATAAAGGCTGCAAAGCCGAAGAGGAACGTTAGCACACCGCCCATCGACATAGAGGGAAGCTTGCGTCCGACGGCACCAAACCCGAACATGATAATACCAATCGTGGCAATCGCCGTGATCGGATTATAGATCAGTGCGCCAAGCGCCGGGTTGGCCATAATGGCTTGGCCTGTGAAATAGGCGACGATGGCTGTGACCGCCATGGCCATAGCCATATAGCGATAGGTACCCAACATGAAATCACGTAGGCCGGCATCCGTTGGCGCGACGGCGCCGGTGGTGCGTGTATTAAAATCGTTCATGACATCTCCTTGAACATGACATTTTGACCGTTGCGACGGTGTTAGCGTCTATATAGTAGTTTTTGCACGCGAATACAAACATTCCTCATTATACTTAATTGTCACAGCTCTCATAAGGAAAACCTATGGAACTTCGTAAACTCGGTCGGACAGATATAGAGGTGACCTCGGTTTGTCTCGGCACGATGACATGGGGCAAGCAGAACACAGAAGCCGAAGCGCATGATCAGTTGGATTATGCCCTGGACCGGGGCATCAACTTTATCGACACGGCGGAAATGTATCCCGTCCCCGGCGAAGCCAAGACGCAGGGCCGGACGGAAGCGTATATTGGAACATGGATCGCGGCGCGGAAGAACCGCGATAAATATGTACTGGCCACAAAAGTTACAGGCCGATCCGGCATGACATGGTGCCGTGACGGGGATGTTGAACAGACTCGCCATACGCCGGAACAAATTGACGAGGCGGTCGAAAACTCCCTCCGACGTCTACAAACCGATTATATCGATCTCTACCAACTTCACTGGCCGGACCGCGATATGCCGGGTTTCGGATTTGATAGTTATTACGACTATGATGCGGGCGAGATGACCCCGCTGGAAGATATTCTCGGTGCACTTTCCCGTCATGTTGAAAAGGGCAATATCCGACATATTGGCCTGTCCAATGAGACAGCCTGGGGCACGATGAAGTTTTTGGAACTGGCTGAACGGTTGGCCCTTCCGCGGATGGTGTCAAACCAATGCGTGTATAACCTCATTGCAAGACGGTTCGATTATGACCGCGCCGAAATCGCGATGCGTGAACAGGTGGGCCTACTGGCTTATTCACCGCTAGCCATGGGCGTGTTGACCGGAAAATATGATAATAGTGCGACACCGAAAGGGTCTCGCGGCGATCTCTTCCCGCAATTTATGACGGGCTGGCAAAATGCGGAAGCGGCCTATTTGGATTGCAACACGACAGCCCGGAAGTTGGGCCTGACGCCAACACAGTTTGCGTTGAAATTTGTCGAAACCCGTGAATTTTTGACCAGCAATATTATCGGCGCGACAAGCCTGTCTCAGTTGGAAGAGAATATTGCGGCCCATGAGATAGACTGGACGGACGATATGGAACGGGAAGCCCGCCGTATCCACAAAACCTATCGCTGCCCTGCCAGTCGCTAGAATTTAATGAAACTCTTCGCCGCAATTTTCCTGCCTGAAAAAATCGCGCTTGATTGCACGCGCGAACAGAAAGGCGTGGCAGGCGCGCGCTGGGTCAGTGAAGAGAAGCTGCACATCACGCTTGGTTTTTTTGGCGACGTGGATGCGGACGGAGCGGAACTATTGGACCAAGAACTCGGTAAACTCCGCATGGGCAGTTTTGAATTAAATCTTGAGGGCGGTGGGCATTTCGGGAAAACGGAACCGCATGCGATTTGGGCGGGCGTGTCGCCGTCGCCGGAACTTATCCGGCTCAATACCCATTGCCGCCACGCCGCCCGCCGCGCAGACATCCAGATGGAAGCCCGCAAATATACGCCCCACGTGACGATGGCCTATATGAAGCCAAAATCCCCGCTCGACCGGATCATTTCTTTTGAGCAACGCTTGGCGGATTGGAGCACGCGGCCCTTCCTAGTCGACAGTTTCAGCCTCGTCTCCAGCCATACAAAAAAGCGCGGACCGAATATGTACCGCGAAGAAGCCACATTCCCCCTATTGGGTGAGGGTGTGGCACCGTAAGTTTCGCACCTTTCCCCGCTTGACGATAGAGCAGGGCAGGGTTAAACGCCCGCTTCCAATGACGTGCCCAGATGGCGGAATTGGTAGACGCGCTAGCTTCAGGTGCTAGTGTCCGTATGGACGTGGAGGTTCGAGTCCTCTTCTGGGCACCAGATTTTCTCTTTTTGAAATCCGTAAGTATCTGAAAATGCTTATTATTTCATGAGAAAACCTCACCCTCCCTCAAGAATCCTAACGTTTTGGGCCACTAAATGGGCTACAAAATGGGATACATTATGAGCGAGATGAAGACCCTCGATCAATATCTGAAACAGCGTAAAGGACGCTGGTATTACGTCCGGCGCGTGCCGTTGCGTTACGCCAATGTCGATACGCGGCGGATTATTAAGACAGCATTGAAGACGAATTCAAGAGAAGTCGCTCGCGCTCGCAGAGACGCTCTAGCGGAGGCTGACGATCTTTATTGGTCTTCGTTGACGATTGGTTCGCCTGGCTCGCAGAACGGTGCGGTGTCTCGATATCGAGCGGCCAAGGCACGCGCCTTCGCGCGGGGTTATATCTACACGCCAGTAGAAGAGATGGCCGTTCAAAAGGATATGACTGAGGTCATAGATCGCTTGCGAACGCTGGAGGGCAGTCTTGGGACACGGCAGGAGACAGTTGAGACGGATGCGCTGCTCGGTACAGCTCCCAAAGCATCAATCACCATTAGCGAGGCTTTTGAGCTCTATTGCGACAAGATCACAATAGGTGACCTCAAAGGCAAGTCGCCAGATCAACGTAGTAGCTGGCGGAAGGTCAAGAATCGTGCCGTTCAAAATTTTATTCGCCTTTGTGGCGATAAGCCTATGGCGGAAATTGATCGTTCAGACGCTCAAGTTTTTTATGAGTGGTGGGGTAGGCGGGTAGATCCCAAGGATGGTTCAAAGCCCTTGAATGCAAACAGCGCGAATAAGGACATCACGAACTTACGTGTCCTGTTCGGAACTTACTGGACATATGAAGGCGAGAGCAAACGTGAGAACCCCTTCGCAGGGCTTCGGTTCAAGAACGTGGTTTATAAAACGGTCCCGCCATTCTCGGCTCATTGGCTGGAAACTAAGGTGCTAGCGGATGGTGCACTTTTAACGCTAAACGAAGATGCGCGTCTGATACTCCACACCTTGATTGAAACGGGTTGCAGGCCAAGTGAGATCGCAAACCTTCGGCCAGAACACATTGTCCTAGATCATGATGTGCCGCACTTACGAATCCGGCCAACTGCTGGCCGCAAGCTTAAGTCCAAATCGTCCAATCGAGACATCCCGCTCTTGGGTGTATCGCTCGAAGCAATGAAGCTTCGCCCGAATGGGTTTGACGCATATTATGATCGTAGCTCGACCCTTTCAGCTACCTTGATGAAATATTTCAAAACGAATGGATTACTGGAAACTCCAGATCATAGAATTTACTCAATTCGTCATGCATTCGAGAAACGGATGCTCGAGGCCGATATCGACTATGGCCTGCGCTGCATTCTCATGGGTCATCATAATTCGAGACCTAGCTATGGTGACGGTGGCTCACTCGT
This sequence comes from uncultured Caulobacterales bacterium, assembly GCA_947503715.1. Lineage (GTDB taxonomy): Bacteria > Pseudomonadota > Alphaproteobacteria > Caulobacterales > Maricaulaceae > Litorimonas. The sequence continues at coordinate 65,363 of CANNER010000001.1, forward strand.
TTATCGACGTGAACAGATGAGAAAATTCGCTCTTCTCAAGGCAAGATTACCAATGTCTCAATGATCCTCGTTACGGACATTATCCAAATGTCGACTCGAAAAAAGTTTAGGCGTCATGCATTCATTCATTAGGCTAAAAACCGACCTACCGCGCCCCGAACTGATCTTTTTTTCAATATCTGGTTGCAGAAACATTCCTTCGGCTTAAAGTTAAATCTCTAGAGTATAGATGTAAAAAGTGACTTTTAGGCCCATACCGTCTTTTGTGAACAAACTTATATAAAGAATGCGGATGGCCACACAGCAACACGACATAAAAAACCACGCTATTACTCGGGCAGGATATATATATCAGGACTTGATATGTTTAAAATATCTCATTGAGTTCTATCGTGACCCATCACTCTATGAGTGGGTTGAAGTGGAAGCACCTGATCCTAAATTTGCCGCCATAGATGACTTCGTTGCATTGCGGAAAGCGGATCAGAAGTATGTATTAAAACAAGTGAAGTTCACGGTTCAACCCGAGCGTGAGGACTTACATCTGACTTGGGAATGGCTATTGCGGCAGCGAGGCAACGGGACATCGTGTCTACAAAAATGGAGCAAAACACTGCTGTCTGAGCGGTTCTCTGGTCGTATTCACTCTGCACAGCTCGTAACAAATAAAATACCAGACCCCATGATCGAATCTGTTCTGGAGGGCTTGCGTATAAATTACAAGAAAATTGATCGAGAAACAAAAGCAATAATAAACCAGCAGTTGGGGTCTCGAACCGCTGCGAAACAATTTTTCGAGAAGTTTGAGTTCGTTCATTCTGAACCAATCATTGATGACTTACAGTTCAGACTACGAGATAGTATTGTTCCGTCGGATACAGACGAGCAAGGATGGTATATTCTTTTAGAGCAGGTCAGAAAGTGGTCCACTCGAAAAAATCAACCAACCCCCGATGGAAAAATTTACTATAGGAATTTATCATCACTCTTATCAATAAAGCGTCCCCGATCTATAAATCAGCAATTTTTAGTTCCAGCTGACTATGTAGTTCCAGACACAACATTTCATAAAAGTGTTTTACTCAGAATTGAGAATAAGACCCGCTGGACCGTTGTATGGGGTGTGCCAGGTAGAGGCAAAAGCACTTACCTAAGCAACTTAATCGATGAGTTGGCGACGAAAAATATTATCTGTATACGGCATCACTATTTTGTCTCCATGTCGGACATGACGACGGACCGTATTAGTTTTGACGTTCTCGCATCATCATTAATGTCCCAGCTAAAGGAGAGGTTTCCGGAGGCCGTTGCTAGTTTGTCAGATAAGCCATCGAATTTGACAGAGTGGTTAGAGGTATGCGCACTGCAGTGTCGAAATAAGGGCACGCCTTTAGTTTTGATTGTAGACGGTCTTGATCATGTATGGAGGGGCGGAAGAGATATCCAACAAATGGAGCAATTTTTTAAGCACATTAGTGCCGTCAATGACAATTTGTTGATTGTCGTCGGAACTCAGAAGGTATCAGACAAATATTTACCAGTAGAGCTTTTGAACAGGTGTCCAAAACCAAAGTGGTTAGAGCTACCTGCTTTGAACCGTACCGCGATTGAAAAGTGGGTGCGCCTGAAGTTCAAAGGGCATGAATATTCAAACTCTGCTATCGTCGCCATCTCTAAGGCACTCCACACAATATCAAATGGCCACCCTCTACATCTGATCTACACTATCGAGTATTCAATTCGTAATAACATTCTGCTGAATGAGGCCAATATACTTACACTCCCAGAGTGCCCCGAAGGAGATATTGAGAAGTATTATCAAAGCTTGTGGAACGTACTAAATAAATCATCAAAGAACGCCCTTCATATTATGGCTGGTTCACAGTTTAACTGGCCATCATTACAGTCCGTAAAAAAGGTAGTCAGCTACAATACTCACGCAGATGATTTGGATGATATTGATCACTTAATAGATAGAAAAACTACAGAGATAGTCCCATTTCATGGGAGTATATTTGCATGGGTTCGAAGTATCGAAAATCATCGTGAGTCATACTTAGATTTCAGCGGTGATATTATTAAGTGGCTCGAAACTGATGCCCCAGAATATTGGGTTTGGGCCTATCTATGGACTCAAAAGTATGAAACCGGAAATCATACAGATTTTTTACAAAATGTGGGCCGCCCTTGGGCGCTGAAGTCCATAATGGAGGGGCGGCCTCTGGACGTTATCAGAACTATATTGGATATCGGGGAACGAGCTTGTCTAGATAATAATAATTATGGAAAAGCTGTCGAATTAAGGTCTATTAAGACTCGAATATATAATGGCCCCTCATATCAAACCTATGAGTATCCTATTTACCAAGAGGCCGTTTGGAGTGGATTAAAATCTAGTTTCAGCATCGAAAAACTGTTTAACGACCTGAGAGATGTCTCCAATCAAGAACTATTTTTACTATCACTAAACAAGCACATTCTGGCAATTCCGGATGCTATTGACCGAATTCATGAAGAATTCAAAATCAGGCAAACTAGATTGTTTGGCTCAAAAAGCCTGGAAAGGAGTTCCGTTTTTGATTTGATAGAGTGCGTGGTAAAATTCATCTCACATCACGAACGTATTGATGCAAAAGACATATTCGATTTTACAGGTCAGTTTAAAGAGGATGAAGGACACTTTTTAGAGATTATTCTCCAGTGTCTAATTTTTACTCGGAATGTCACAACATCATTGTCTATGGCAAGCGAGATTGTCCAAAAATCTAACCTATGTTTTGATAAATTATCTGAAGTATTGGTGAAACTTGCTAGTCTAGAGGGGTTCGATCTTGCTGTGCATGCTCATTTGCAACCCTGTTTTCAAAGTAGCATGTATATTATTTGGCACCACCAGAAACATGGACATTGTCCATCAGTAACTGTTTCAGTACCTGATATTGGAACCTTAGACTCAGTAGATATCGAGTATGGGGTATCCCGTAAGCACGTCGATTATTTCAACAATATGTTTTTATCAGGCCTCGCTCAAGGCTTGGGAGCACAAGCGCCAGATGAAAGGTCTGAATACTCACAGAACGCTTCATGGTTTGATGTGACTTCTAGAAATTTGTATAAAACTGGTGTTGATATTGGGAAGGAAATACAGTCTGGAAAATCCAGTTTATCTTTTTCAACAATTTACGAATTGTCTAGAGGCATTACATCTCCTGAAATATCTCCCAACGACACATCTCATAGACACTACTCAAATTTCCGCATTGCCCTTTCTGAGATTGCGGTGGATTGTGCTTACCTCGGATTAGTGAAGAACTCTTCAGTAACCTTAGATCAAATGGAGATAGCTATATCTTCGACCCATTGGGTGGAAGATATATGGTTAGAGACATTTATTAAAGAACGTCACCAATGCTTTTCGAAAGATGCGATTGAAGTTCTTATTAGATCTTCATTATCAGACATGGATTCTCAAATTTCTCCGTTTGATGAACGTTCGTTGAAGTATAGTCGACTATCGTGCCTTGCATATTGGTATAATCTTAGTGATCTTGCCGAAAAATTAGTTCGTGTGACAACCGAAAATATCTTTGGGTATGGATATAGGAAAGATTACTGGCTCTGGAGTGTACTGGATGCCGTCAGGTTTTGCGCTGAAAGTGGAAAAGTTGATGTCGAGAAATGGTTGCCAATTCTTGCCGCAATTGTTGATGGCGTAGATGACTTTACTGATGGTGATGAAATTCCTCTTGCAAAAGAAATGTTGGGTGATCTCTTGATTGCATCAAAGCCTGACTTGCTGCCGGTTTATTACGATCACCTCATTTCAAAGGAAGAATGGTCAACAGCTGATAACGTCTTGCGATCGTATTTCGAAGCTTTTGATTATGGTAATCCATTTATCCAAGCTGTTTCCACGACAATCTCTGAAGCGCAAGACGCAACCCTTATCATAGACTCATTCGACCGGCCTTCTAAGTCACAGTTAGCTGCTGTGGCACTACTGAAGAAACGAAATGGTTTTTCCGAAACAACCCCCAATGAGCAGAAACTCAAAACAGATCCTCCGATCGTGCCAGGAATTAAGGTAACTGTTTCGGATTTTCAGCCTTTTCAATTTAACGAATTCTGGGATGCTCTTAAAAAAAATGAAGACTACAGCGGCCAGCAATTAGGGGTATCACAGTGGATCACCTATTGGGAAAGAGCCGACAAGGGCTCGGAAGTTTTGGAAGCGTTTGAAGTTCTCCTGAAGGGGAAGGATAGAGTTATGAGCAGTGTTGCTCAGAGCTTAGACCTAGTTGCTGGGCTTGCATTAAAACACCAAGGGAAGACGGCGGCTTTTAAATGGTATGTTCTTTCCCATATCGAGAATAATGGTTGGTCCCGATGGCAAGGAGATGAAGAGCGTCAAATGAGACTAAATACCGTAGCTAACCTATTTCCGCAGAATTGGCAGAAATTCATCTCTGAAACGGCAAGTAGAGACCGATACCGGTCAAATGATGGCCTTGTTTTTGGTTCAGATTATTGGGTGTATTTTCTACTTAAGTGCGGTGAATTCGAAGAAGCTGAGAGAGTTACAGACTCTATGGTGAATTCCGTGAGATTAGAAATGGCCGACCAACCTATTGGAGACCCGTCGTGGTTCAGATAGGGCGTTCCGCGAATTTAGACAAGTTACATGCAAGAATGTTGTTTGCTCGTTTAAAGTGGCCGTTACCGATGACACGCTGGTTTTGTAGTCGCGACATTGCGGCTTTACTGGTTTCCCCAAAAACTCAAGCTGTAACTAAGGAGGTTTTCTTGGAGACCCTGTTAGAGTCAAAGTTAGAGAGTCATGTATCTGGTTTACTCTTCATAATTTACACTTTTGAGCTCTCCAGCCACTTCACTTTTGATGAATTATTGTTGAGAGTGAATTACCCATCAATTTTAACAGAGTATCTATTAAGTCAGATGTACCCCGCTGATGCGTTAAGTGAAGAAACCAACTGGTACAGAAATCATGCAAATCAATGTCCAGAGGGTTTCGAAGCTAACTCTTACTTCAAAAGGGGTCTCAACGAAGGCGTAATTATACCCCTTATATTTAAAGCTGAATTAGAAAAATTTGAAGAGAGAACTAAACTCCCATTCCTAAAGCAATGGGAGTATGAATGGCATCTGGAGATGCAAAGTGGAAAACACGTATACTCTGGAACCCCTCATTACTTCTTCAGAGGAAGTCGTCAGAATTTTGTTGGAAAGTTCGATACACACCAGCATGATGTTTTCTTATCAACTCACCTTCGAACTATAAACTTCGCAGTCGACAATTGGGGCATGCCACGAAGGGAAGCTCTACATTATGGTCTATTGTCTATACAAATGAATCCAGGTTTGGCTGAGGTTGAGCCAATCTCACCTCCTGATATCCCAATTGAGTTATCAACTGGAGACTTCAATGGGGTTCGAATTAGTGATTTGTTTGACAGAATAGAGATTTTTGACAAGATGCAAGGTAGTATCTTGAGTCTAACACTTCCGATGTTTGAGGATGGCTTGCATTCAGTTGAAGCCTCTTATGTTTTATTTCTAACTAAAGGAAATATAGGAGATGTTCCCGAGGACTATTTAAAGAAAGCCTTTGAAGGCAGCGCCGATCTTTGGATAGGTCACCCGCCGCACCGTTTTGATGGAGTTTTGGACCCTCAAAATATTAAAAATTACACGACGTGCGCAAATGAAACTACATTGATACCGACAGTCCTAAACACGTTCAAACCCTACATGGGCCGCTGGAATCAACCCTATTTTGGAGCAGAGATAAGGCTTCCTGCAGGGTACTTATTCGAAAGGCCCTTAAGGGTTGAATCTTCTCAAAATGGGCTAACCGTTAAAAACGATGTCGACGATAAAGTTGCGGAGTGGAAAGTTTGGCATAAGGACCTAAGTCCAGTGCATCCTAAAGGAGGAGAATATAGTTTCGGTATGCTGACCATGTTGGATGACCTGTCTCCTTTATCACAGTATCTCAAAGACGGGTTCCAGAAAAACTACATAGTCCGAGTAAGAAAATGGACTAAAGAAAGAGAATACTCGACTCCCACGTTTTCTGAATCTTTCATTGTCGATCCTTATTTCAAAAATGCGTCCTCTAATAAGAGGAACGGTCTTTTCTCCAAACTAAAGTCGACATTAAGCCGTTTCAAATCAAGGATTGCTAACAGCACGTCTGAAAACCCTTAATGATCTCCGCCGACTAAACTGCTTATACTGAGGTCGATACTAAGGGTAAAAATATCTCATACCCTAGGGTTTCATATAACATGCAGCCCACGGAAATGATGCAAAGTTGAACCTCAGCAACAGAAAATTCCGATAAAGGGCCCAGGAATTAAGGACTATCAACATGAAATTACTTTCAATTCCAGAGCTTCACTTCATAAGTGAGGAGATTATTGAACGGGTTGGTGATCCTCTTGTCCAAGCACTCATTCGTGGAGGTATGAGAGCCGGATTTGATGCCCACAACCCAACACCCCTAATGCACTTCGCCACTTCATTCCGAGAAGTGTACATTCACATTCTCGCATTGCGGTCACCAGTTGAGAAAGTGAAATCCTGTTCTTGGTTCGAGCAGGATGTCAATGTGAATGGCGTAAACCGTCGCCAAAGAGCTCAATATGCGGCGCATGGAGGTTTGCATCCCGATTTCGTCAATGAGATAGGAGCCGATATTTCTGACGCACTGAAAGACCTAACTGCACGAATGCGCGCGTTAAATGACCTCACACATATAAAAGAATCTCAATTGGTATTAAGTCGAGAACAACAGAAACAACACATTCAGATAACATTGTTTGAGTTAAAACAACTCCTTGATAGTTTCGAGACATGCCGCAAAGAAGTCTGCGATGTCCTGTTGGATGAAGTTTACAAAACCAATGACGAGGCATTTTCGACAGAGTATCTGGAGGAACTCGACCTGATTTCTGGAAGAGGATATGAAATCGATCCGTGGGTTGATGACGCAACTGTTGAAATATCTGACATAACCGAGAGTACAATATTGTTGAAATTTTCGGGTGTTCTTCATGCTACTATGCATTACGGGGGAAAGCATGACGTGGCGACGGCCTCTCACAGTTTTCCATTCAAATCGACGCTAGAGGCTTCCGTTACCACTCCTAGAAACCCGAAATACCGAGGCTGTGAAATCGATGATAGTAGTTGGTACGAATAGCTTTTCGTTGTTCTACATGTTTCCGCCATATCACGTAGCTATCGTACGCTAGTTCCCTAGGCAGCCCTTTAACAGGCTTGTTTCAAGCTGGCTTTACTCTTGTTTTCTTCTCTATTGTTTGCGGGTGATTTCCTTCTTAGATGCTTTTCAACTCGTTCACGTCGATCCTGCATACCCGTCAACTCACGCTCTAGGCGTTCAAACAACGGCCAGACAGCATCTCCTTGCGTGTCGAGAACTTGCGCTAAAATGCCGAGGCCGTATTCCAAGTCTTCAACTGTTACCCCGCGCGCCTTCATGCTGAGCCTTCGTTTGGCGCAGGCTTGTGCAATAGGTCCAACTCCTCCGCTGTGAAGAAACCGTCGGTATCGGTATAGATATCTTTGACCGAGCCATAGAGGCTTTGCGTTGTGTCTTCGAGAACGGTGCGGAGGTTGGTCTTGAAGGCGTCATATCGAGCCTCGCCTCGGGCCCGCGCTGCGTCTTGATCGGCCTTGGGTATTTTAGGCGTAGCCGTCAGGTAGTGACGGATGAATAATGCCATAGCTTCCGACGTTATTGCCATCCGGAGTTCAAGCGCTTCAGTCTCCCGCGCTATGCGATCCATCCGTTTGATAATTGCGCTTTCACGCTCCAACGCATACTCATCTGAGAGATAGGCTTTGAGCGCATTATTCACTGTGTCCGATATCGTCACATGTGGCCGCGTCGTCGCAAACTGAAGCTTTGCAAAAGTATCATGGTCAACATAAGCGCGAACGCGGGGTTTGGATGTTGTCATCGATATGTCTCCTATATTGAGACACAAGATGAGACTAACGGCACGTTTTGAAAATTGCGTCGAGTCTAGCTTATTTTCGGTGATAAGAGGATAAGGTCAGTCAGCAAAAGCACATCTACCGTGAAGGTCCTCTACGCCCCGTCACATCCCAACTGATACCACTCCCTCCGATGGTGCCAGATATCGATTGCCCCAACCGCCGCTCCATCACGGGTCGCCACGGGACAAGCGTAAATTCTCTCGACCTCTCAATGATCGCAAACTTCCCGCTTGGGCGATCAATGGTCTGAACATAAGTGCCGTCTATACGCCCATAGTCCTGCGCCGTGACATAAGGCTTACTGAGTGACTTGGATAAGTTCTCGCCAGCTTCTTTCAGGTCCATATCTTTTAAGCGAGATAGCGTGTCGCTTGGAAGCTTCCCGTCCTTCCCAATCTCAAAGCCGGAGCCCTTCAATACTTCGAGGCGTTTAGCGGCTGAGGCTCGGACAGGATTTTCCTCAGGTAAGCCCATCAGTTTCTCTTCAACAAGTGCGCGGTCCAACCACGTTGCGCCGCGCGCTGTTTCCATCTGCTGTAGGGTAATTTTATTGTTGCGTTGTAGAGGCGTCGGCAATCGCTTGGCCCGCTCCGCTTCATAGTCGTTCACGCGTTCCAAATAATCTTCAGGAATGCGCCATGAGCCATCCTGATTGCGAATAACGACATTGGATCGCCGCAAGGCCTCCAGTCGTCTAACGTGGCTCTTCACATAAGCCTCTGACTCATTGCGTTCCAGTTGATGATGCATCGGGCTATAAATGCCCGCCTGGTCCTGAGCGATAGCTGCAATGGATTTGTCTATCGCGCGCGGTCCTTGTGAGTGGATGCCAAAGGTTACGACCTGTCCCGTTTTAAGCGAGCTAAAGGCCTCGTTTTCCGAGACAGCTGCAAAGACCACTCGGCCCTGCAAGCTTTCGATAACAACAAAGCCTTTTTCCTGTCTGTCGTCTCTGCGTCCGTATGATTTTACAATACCTGTGACTGGCTGCCCGTGGATGTCCGCAGGATCAAAGATCGCGTCTGGTCCAAGGGTTTGTTCCATGCCTTGCTTGGCCATCGCGCGGTGAAGCGTTTTCAGGATGTCATTCTGCTCTCCCATGCGGGTAAGTGTTGCTGTCCACTTTGGAGACATACGCCAGAGGGCTTTGCCTTCATATTCCGCCAAGCCCATCTTCCTTAGCGTCTCCATCCGCTTTCGAATGAGTTGCTTTCGCCATAGATTTTTCTGCTCTGCTGGCTGAGCCAGATTGACGATGTCTCCATCTCGCATTTGATCAATCGTCTTGTCCAGATCGGTCATGCGTTCTGCGGTGATGGTTCGCGCCATCTTACTGCGCCGTTCGAGCTCAGTGACCGGGCCGAGTTCTAGGCTCGCCAAAGCCTGCGCCCGCTCTCTCATGCCGTGCGAGATATACTTGCGCGGGATGACCAAGTCTTTGCCATCATCCCGAACACCGCGCACGGTCAAATGTGTGTGCGGTTGTGCCGTGTCGTAATGGTCGACGGCAACCCAATCGAGCTTAGTGCCAAGATCACTTTCCATGCGACTGACAAGCTCTCGGGTGAAGCCTGTTAGGTCAGACATTTTCTCCGCGTCTTCGGGCGAGACAATGAAGCGGAAATGGTGACGATCATCTTTGCATCGTGTCTGAAAACTCTCGGCATCCACGTCGTGAATTAGCGAGCCGTAAAGCTTGCCTGGGCTCGCGTCTTTTTGCGTGGCGTCCCGCTCCAAATATTTGAGATGGTCTTTGAGCTTTGCCGCGCCAAACCCCGCTATCTTTTTGATCGAAGCCTGGACAACAACGCGGCGGTGAAATGTTCGTTGTGAAGTGGAGCGCTGGCTTCTGTTCGGACGGCCTCTCCCTCCACCCCGCTTTGGCGCAACTGACGAATAGAAACTCTTGGCGCGAGGTCTGCCGCCACGGCTGGACCTAGGCGATTTCGACCGCTCAATCCGTATCCGAAAATCATCTTCACCAGCATTGCTCATCCGTCCGCTCCTTTTAGGGTACAGACAGTTCAATAAAGGGTGGGCCTACCGCTTTGCGCAAGGGCTATGGGCGAAAATAACTATAGGTGGGCCACGTCAATTTCGCAAAAGCCCTACCAAAAAAGATGTGCAGACAAAGGCCTACCCTACGGGTGGGCCGACCTGTTTTATCTTGCCCTCACTTCGTATCCTCATTCTCCCACTTTTACAATTAATTGCCGCCATCGCGTCTATATCGTCTGGCGGGACTGCTGGAGCCGCCCACACGAGCGGAGGTAGGCGCGCCAGACTCGCCTCAATGCGACGAAATCCACAACAGAAAATAATAAATGACATAATGACAATTTATACTTGACTAATAAATGTCATCATGACAAATAAAGCGCAAATTGGAGTTTAGATATGCCTATCACGTTAATTGACGCACATAAAAATACCTTAAAAATCGACTTCGTTCAGTTCTCTGGAGGGGAGCGCCATGTCCAGCTAGGCGACTTTAAAAGCCGTGATGAATTTATTCTGCGCGCCAATCTCAGGGGTGCAAGTGACGTGTTTGATCTGCTGTTAACGGCTGATGCTCTCAATCAAAAGTTCGAAAATTGCGAGCTGAACATTGAGATTCCTTATCTTCCTTATGCGCGTCAGGACCGCGTGTGTGCGCCAGGGCAGGCGTTTTCCCTTAAAGTTCTGAGCGGAATATTAGGGCAAATCAATAATATAAAAAGGCTCGTGGTATGGGATTGCCATAGCCCCGTTGGGGTAGATCTCACAGGCGCAGAGAATGTCCCCGCTCAGGACATTATCAAAACAAACTCTGAGTTGAGCGCTCTAATTATGGATCTGAATAGTGTCATAATTTGTCCCGACAAAGGGGCGGTTGGGCGAACACAAGAGATTATAAGGGCATTCGAAAAAGACTTCCAAACTGACCCAATCGTTTATTGCGAGAAGGTTCGTGATCCCGCAACCGGCCAAATTACGCACACGGATGTAAAGGTCGAGAGTCTTGCTGGGCGCACCGCTATCATCACCGATGATATCTGTGACGGAGGCTATACTTTCATTAAAATAGCCGAGCAACTTAAGGCCAAGGGAGCGGATAAAGTCATATTATTTGTGACCCACGGCATATTTTCAAAAGGTCTGAACGTCTTTGATGGATTGATCGATCAGGTGTTTACGACCGATAGTTTCGAACACGCGGCAGATGCGCGTTTAACCGTCATCCCATTCACATTCCCGTTTTTCCCCGACCAAAATTAGGAGGTCATTATGAGACTGAATCCACTTACAGCGATTGATTTCTACAAAGCTGATCATCGTCGCCAATATCCTGAGCGTACCGAATATGTGTATTCTAATTTTACGCCTAGATCTGGTAAGCTTGCGCCTCTTCTTGAAACCTATGATGACAAAGTCGTCTTTTTCGGTCTTCAGGGGTTCATTAAACACTTTCTTATCGAGACGTGGAATGATGCGTTCTTTAACAAGCCTAAAGCTGGAATTGTAAAGGCTTATAAAGACCGGATGGATGGGGCACTTGGCGTGGATGCCGTGCCGACAGACCATATCGAGGCTCTCCATGATCTCGGCTATTTGCCGATCCGCATAAAGGCGCTTCCGGAAGGTAGCCGCGTTAATATGCGGGTGCCGATGCTGACAGTTGTCAATACAATCCCTGAGTTCTTTTGGCTTACGAATTATCTCGAAACATGTTTGAGCGCGGGGCTGTGGAAGTCTTGTGCAACGGCGACAGTCGCATATGAGTACAAGAAACTGTTACGCGATGCCGCCGTTAAAACGGGCGTGGATCTCGAGAGTATCGCGGTTCAGGCTCATGACTTTAGCTTCCGAGGTATGAGCGGGATACACGATGCGGTGCAGCACGGCGCCGGTCATCTGACCAGCTTCATCGGCACAGATACAGTCGCCGCCATTGATTACCTTGAAGATTATTACAATGCGGATGGCGTCATTGGCGTGTCTGTGCCAGCCACAGAACACAGTGTCATGTGCATGGGAACCAAAGAGGACGAAGTGGAAACCTTCCGGCGTCTGATTGAGGACCTATATCCCAAAGGCATTGTCAGCATCGTGGCAGACACGTGGGATTTCTGGCAGGTTATCACTGAGTTTACTGTTGCTCTAAAAGATAAAATTTTAGCGCGTGAGACAAATGAAATTGGCCTCGCAAAGGTCGTTTTTCGACCTGATAGTGGTGATCCCGTAAAAATCATCTGTGGTGATCCAGACGCCCCCAAAGATAGCCCCGCTTATAAAGGTGCAGTGGAATGTTTATGGGACGTGTTTGGCGGAACCGAAACGGTAGCAGGATATAAAGTTCTGCATGAACGCGTTGGTTTGATCTACGGAGACTCTATTACCTTGGAGCGCGCCAAACGGATTTTGGACGGGCTGGCTGCCAAAGGATTTGCATCTAGCAATATAGTTTTAGGCATCGGCAGCTACACCTATCAATACATGACACGTGATAGTTTCGGTTTTGCGATGAAGGCCACTTGGGGACAGGTTGCCGGACAGGGCCGTGATATTTTCAAGGACCCTATCACCGACAGTGGTCTGAAAAAATCTGCCAAAGGATTGCTTCGCGTGGAAAAGGAAGGCGATAATTTTGTCCTCTATGATCAACAAACTGCCGAGCAAGAGAAATTGGGCGCTCTTGAGGTTGTTTTTGAAGACGGGCGATTGCTGGTCGATGAAACGCTTGAAAACATACGTCAGAGATTGACTTAGGGTGGCCAGAATGGATTTGCAGAAAACATATACGACCGCATGGCTATTGGACTTGATCGAAACGGGAGAAGTTCCCGAGTTCCTTTTTTTCTGGGGGCATCGAGCCAAACCAAATTCAGTAACGCAAGCTTGTTTCAGCCAGTGGTGGCCTTCAAGTTTCTCAGTGGATGGACTAACCTACGAAACTGCCGAGCACTGGATGATGGCCCATAAAGCAAAGCTATTCGGTTCGGATGAGATTTTCTCCAAAATTTTGCTAAATCCTGATCCAGGGGCAGCGAAGGGATTGGGCCGAAAAGTTCAAAATTTTGATGCCAGAATATGGGATGATAATAAGCTTAAAATTGTTATCGAAGGGAACTTTCATAAGTTTAACCAGAACGAAGATTTGAAAGATTTCCTTTTGGCGACACGAGGTAAAGTTCTCGTGGAAGCTAGTCCGGTTGATGCGATTTGGGGTATTGGACTTGCCAGAGATCATGAAGATGCGCTTTCCCCTGCAAAATGGAGGGGCTCGAACCTATTAGGTTATGCGCTCATGACTGTGAGAGATTTGCTTGAGGATTGAGCTATGACCGAATCCGAATTTCTTAAAAAGTATAATCCAAAGGAATTTGATGCTCCGCTTTGCACAGTGGATATGGCTATCTTTGCGGTTGAGAAGGAAGAATTGAAAGTTCTATTGATCAAGCGGGTGGAGCATCCTTTTAAAAATCACTGGGCTTTGCCGGGCGGTTTCTGTGATTTGAAAAATGACAAAGATATCAGCGAGACAGCTCATCGTAAGCTTTTAGAGAAGACTGGGATTACGTCCCCTTATCTTGAACAGGTAGAAAGTATTGGCAATGCATCACGAGATCCGCGTGGATGGGCCATTACGCTTTTGTATTTTGCACTGATTGATTTCGACTCTTTACAAACGGACGAAGTGGCTGAATCCACCCAGTGGTTTACTCTAACCGATGCCTTGAAATCAGATCTTGCCTTCGACCATGAAATTCTGTTGCGCAAAGCGGTAAATCGTTTGCGGCATAAGACTCGCTATACAGCTCTACCGATCAGTTTGATGCCGAGTGAATTCACACTCACGGAATTACAAAGCATGTTTGAACTTATATTGGCCAGCTCGCTCCCAACGAAATCATTCCGTCGCAGGGTGGAGGCGTCTGGTTTACTTGTCGAAACAGGTGAGATGAGGGCGACGGCTCGCCGCCCCGCTGCGTTATATGCTAGGTCGGAATTTTATTCCGATGATCATATTTTTCCTGGTCTCTTAGATGTCGTAATCCAGGATCTATAGCGCGATGGAGTTTATCGAAATTACAAAGAAAATCTGGACTATTCAGAACTTTTTAGGTGCAACAATTTGCAATGACCTGATCGAGAAGAGTGAAAAAATTGGATATCAGGAAGCGACAGTGAGCTTGCCAGAGGGCGGTAAGATGATGAAAGGGTTACGTGATAACTACCGAGTGAATTTAAAGGATCCGGAGTTTGCGGAAAACCTGTTTCAAAGTATGGGAGCTTTCTTGCCCCGCTTGGACGATTGTTCAACGGCTGTCGGTTTGAGCGAGATGGTCCGTTTCTACCGATATGATAAAAACCAGCGTTTTAAACGACACATCGATGGTCGTGTTATAGACGCTGGGCGAGAAAGCCGTCTAACATTCATGGTCTACCTGAATGACAAGTTTTCGGGCGGGGAAACAAAATTTGATGATGCAGTGATATGCCCCAAGACGGGTATGGCTTTGCTGTTTATCCACGAACAAAAGCACGAGAGCTTACCTATCCGAGCGGGAACAAAATACGTCTTGAGGTCGGATGTGTTTTATGAATCTCCTGCGAAAAGCGGCCTGGCATGATGCGCGTTTACATCGACATGGATGGTGTGCTTTGTGATTTTGAAACGGCCTTTGCCCGAGATAAAGCACTATTTACGGACACAGCTTACCCGCAAAGTCGTGAAGGTTTTTATTTGAACTTAAGCCTCATTCCAGGCGCTCAGGACGCTATGAACGTCCTCCTAACCGCTGATAACATTGATCCTTTTATTTTGACCGCACCGTCAATCTACAATCCTCTGAGCTACACCGAAAAACGATTGTGGGTCGAAAAGCACTTGGGTTTTAAATGGGTGAGAAGACTTATAATTTCTCCTGATAAGTCTCTGTTGAAAGGCGACGTGTTGATTGATGACCATAATTCAGGTCGAGGTCAGGAGGGATTTGAGGGAAGGCTTCTCCATTTTGGGAGTCAACAGTGTCCTGATTGGAAAACCGTTCTTTCCACGATACCTCTTAATCGATTTTGAAAAGTGAAATAAAACGAAAGTGACTGCTGTACGTTAAATGGTTGTTCGTATTCAAAATACCGACTGTATGCGTTTTGCATAGCCAATGGGACACGAAAGGGGGTATAATTGGGGCTACTTTCAAATTCTTGACAGACGTAACCTATTGAAATACAAGGGCTTAACTCAAGCGTTTGAGGCCTCTTCTGGGCACCAGATTTTCTCTTTTTGAACTCCGTAAGTATTTGAAAATGCTTATTATTTCCTGAGAAAGCCTATAAGGTTGCTGACTTTGATGGGCTTTATATCAATGTCTCGAAAAGTGGTGCGAGGCTATGGCGGTTTAAGTTTAGGGTAGACGGTAAAGAAGGCCTTCTCTCTTTTGGTAAATACCCTGACATAAGCCTAAAGGAAGCGCGGGAGATGCGCGATGAGGCGCGGCGAAAAGTTGCTAATGGAATAAACCCTGCCAAGGCGAAACAAGCCGCAAAGGTTGAGAAGCTAGGTCGAACAGATCACACTTTCGCGAAATTCGCTGAAAAGTTTCTCGCTAAACAGCTCAAAGAGGGCAAATCTGAAGCCACGATCCAAAAGAAGGAATGGCTTTTACGGCTGGCGATGGATGATCTAGGCGATATGCCAATCAATGAAATCAAAGCACAAACCGTCCTTAAGACGCTAAAGAAGCGTGAAGCGCTGGGGCATTATGAAACCGTGCGACGCCTTAGGGCTACGATAAGCGCGGTGTTTCGATATGCGGTGGCGTCTGGCGTTGCTGAGACTGATCCGACCTTCGCGTTGAAAGACGCGCTTATAAAACCAACGGCGAAACACCATGCGGCCATTACGGACAAAGACAGGCTGAAAGAGTTTCTAAGGGCGCTGGATAGCTATGGTGGCAAGGCTGAAACCAAAATCGCTTTGAACCTTCATATTCTATTCGCGTCGCGACCGGGCGAAATTCGCAAGGCGCGATGGGATGAATTCGACTTTGAAGAGCGGGTTTGGAATGTCCCAGCGGAACGGATGAAAATGCGGGTGGCGCATAATGTGCCGCTATCAAATGCCGCCTTGGCATTACTGGAGGAATTGCGAGAGCTGACAGGTTGGGGCGCTTTGCTCTTTCCATCACTTAGCTCTGCTGAAAAACCAATCAGCGAGAATACACTCAATCAGGCTCTAAGGCGTTTGGGCTTCAGCGCGAAAGAAGTCACGTCGCACGGCTTTAGAACAACTTTCTCAACTTTCGCAAATGAATGCGGGCTATGGAGTGGTGACGCAATTGAGGCTTATCTCTCACATCAGGACAAAAACGCGATAAGGCGAACCTATAACCGCGCGGCCTATTGGGATGAGCGGGTGCAGATTGCTGATTGGTGGGCGGCATATGTCGAAGAGTTGCAAAGCAAGACAGACTCAACTTAACAATTCTACATCTGATATAAGTGGTGTGATTTGAAAGCGATCGATTATTGGCGTCTCGCGGATGAGTTGACAGTTGTACAAGGCGCACTTCTGATATGCGGTTATGACCCTTCCGAGCTTCAATAAAAAATGGGCTATGGCTCTAAAGAAAAGCCAGTCGGATATGTGGCAGTGAAGCATGCATTAGGGAGTGCCGTTAAGGCGAAAATTCTCCAAGGCAGAGAAGCGCACGTGGTAAACCCAAACGATGGAGAGTATTATCCAGATGATGATCTGGCTTTGATAAGGGTTGACGCGATTAAGGATTGGTTGCGTTCTAAAGGAGTCGTCACTCATTTCTTTTTCTTTCCTGAAGAACCTGAGGGAGAATTTTTAAGTTCCCAACACCCTCGCTACTCTCCTAAGTTGGCGGCGGCGATACGAGCTTGGCAAGCGATGGAAGGGAAAGACTTAAAGGGGAAAACCCCTAAGCAATCTGTTATAAAGTGGTTGCGCCTTCATGGTGCAGATTACGATTTAACGGATGATGATGGGAAACCACTTGATACCGTCATCGACGAGATTGCCAAAATAGTGAACTGGAAGCCGCAAGGTGGAGCGCCTAAGACTCCAACTGGTGCAGGTTCCACAAAACCTACTGGAGTTTCGAAGACTCTAGCGGCAATTGATCAAAACTTCCAAGTCACGGCGGAGAAAAAATAGATTCGATAGAAAAAATTGACTTTGATTTGGATGCAGAAATTCCATTTTAAGTGATTGTATTTAAGAGATTATTTTTATCCCTGAGAGTTATTCGGTCGAAAGGGTGTGACGGGTTTTCGTAACCTACCCAGCTATTAAACCTGCCAGAATTGTCGATCTTGATGTGACCAAATCACATGGAGACCATATATGTCCGACAACCCCGCATTCCCCCAAACTGGCCTAGTCCGCCTCTCTCAAATTCTATCCCCGCGTGGTCCTATACCCGTCTCTAAATCCACATGGTGGCAAGGCGTGAAGGACGGGCGCTTTCCACAACCTCAAAAGCTGGGGCCGCGTACGACCGTTTGGCGGGTGGAGGATATACGGGCGCTCTTTGAAGCTGATAACGCGTAGGGCGTCCCGTGAGTCTGTCCAAAGACTATCAACGGGTGCGGTCCCATCGACCCTATACGA
This sequence comes from uncultured Caulobacterales bacterium, assembly GCA_947503715.1. Taxonomy (GTDB): domain Bacteria; phylum Pseudomonadota; class Alphaproteobacteria; order Caulobacterales; family Maricaulaceae; genus Litorimonas. The sequence continues at coordinate 83,034 of CANNER010000001.1, forward strand.
TTGTGACGCTGGCCGAGCTTTTGGAGGTCAATCCTGCAACTATTCGGCGCTGGATAAAGTTGCACGGGTTGGACATGGCTATCACTAACACGCGCCGCCCCATCATCCTTAATGGTGCGAAGATCAAAGACTGGATGAAGGCCCGACAGGTGGCCAAGCGCCAACCTTGTGCGCCGAATGAGATGTATTGCGTCCGTTGCAAAAGCCCGCGTCAAATCATGGTGGAGACGTTTCAGATCATCCAGCGCAATGCGTCAAAGCTGAGCGTCAAAGGCGAGTGTGAGGTATGCGGTTTGACCCTTCAGCGGTTTGGGTCTGTGGCCAATCGGGCGGCGTTGGAAGCCGTTTTCTGTCCAAAACGGCCAGACAATCCAGCGGCGTGACTTGCACCTATAAGCATTCCCCATTCACCCCTTAAATGTTCACTTGGCGAAAGGTCCAACGCATGACTGAAACGAATCCCAATAATGACCGCCTGAAGCTCGACTGGATGGAAGACCTGAAAATCCGACAAGCGGACTCCACCATTGATCAAAGGCTGGCCGCGCTGGCCCAGTATGAGGCCGCGACGGGCTTGGCAGACTTTACCAGTATCAACCGTGAAAAAGTCAAAGCCTATCTGGACGCGTTACGGGCAACACCGACCCGCATGCGGACGAAACAAGCCAAGGTTCGCCACGTGCGCGGGTTCTTTGACTGGATGATTGCCGATGAACGGTTGCGCCCGAAAAAGGTCCGTAAGGCGCTTCTAAGCCTTCGCCTGAAGGATACTGAAATCCGCGCGGGCCATGCCGTCAAAACGGTAAATTATGCGACGGTCGAGCAAATAACCGACACGATCCAAGCTATGCCCAATGCCAGCGCAGTGGAGCGCCGCAACCGCGCATTGCTAGCTTTCACCTTGTTAACGGGGGCAAGAGACGGAGCCATCATCACGATGAAGCTGAAACACGTCCTATGGGCCGAGCGTCAAGTCCTACAAGACCCGAATGAGGTGGCGACGAAGGCCAGTAAAATGATCGCAACGTGGTTCTTCCCCGTGGGGCAGGCCATAGAGGATAAGGTAGCGAGCTATCTCGCCTATCTAAAGGATGAGTTGGGTTTTTTGCCCGACGATCCGCTTTTTCCATCTACTCGAATGGGACAAGATGATCAGGACAATTTTGCGCCGATTGGTTTATCAAAAACGCATTGGGCCCGCGCCGCGCCGATGCGCAAAGTTTTTAAAGATGCATTCACCGCGCGATGATGGGGATTGGAAAGGCGTCAAAGGCCGATCCGACAATGGCTGACATTGCCGCCATGGTTGAACACGCCGTGGCAAGGCGTTTTGATTAGGGGCAGGGGTGAATCTTTGCGGATTTTTCAGACGGACATCTACGCAAAAACACGAATTCCAGAATTCTTCTACGACCAGTGATGTGATTGTGATTTTAGGCTGGACTGGCAGGCCAGAACGACATCGGATCGGTTGCTCAATGAGTAACTTTCTTATTTTGGGAAATTGGTTTTTCGTTTCTACGTTGACTCCGAAATTTACCTTGTGTTAACTATAGGTCATCTGGAGGGCGATTAAGTTATGGGCAAAGCAGATTGTTTCTGCATTATACCTAAACGGAATTTCTCTTCATTTTAAATTTTCATCTTCATGATGTTCGAATTTTTCGATCTATCAGAAGAAGAAGTTTCACCCTAATTTGAAGGGGTGACGGTGCGCAAATTTGGGGCTGGATACATGCGAAATAGTTTTTTTAAACCCGATATAATTCTGCCTTTCCCACTTTTCGGTCCTATCCCGTAGGACTTTCAATATGTGGGGCGCTCCAAAAATTATCTTAAATACCGGATGTGGTCGCTTTGCGGCGCTGCCGCATAAACTCGGCTGGCCGCAAAACTGCCATTTGCATTTTCAGGACGTCATCATGACGTGACCGCGAGGGGCTTTCCCTCTTTTCCTTCGTGGCGCGCAGGAAGCTCAACTCAAAATTCATTCAAAATACGCCCGTCACATTCGGGATATCCAAACAAACTTAGGGGACTATCATCATGGCACTTTCAGCGACTTTTACATCAGGTGACGACAATGTAGTGAACGCGGCCGAGCAGGCTACAGGAATTTTCTCGATATTGGGAACGGGTGCAACGCCTAACAGTACTGTTTCGTTCAACCTTGGGGGCAATATTTTCGAGGCCATGGCTGACATGAATGGTGAGTTCAGCTTCGATCAAAATTCTATGTCAAATGGGATGCCGCCTGTCAGTTTTGGGTCTGTCGTTCAAGCCGCTTCTGACAACATTCTCTCTCTAAGTCTCAGTGATACAGGTGGTCAGACCGGGAGTGCCTTTTTGACGATTGACACGACAGCTCCGTCGGCCCCAACGATTTCGGTCAGCAACACCCTGGTTTTGGATGGCGACACGACAGATTTCGTTATCACGGTCGTGTATAATGAGTTGATGGATGAGTCAGCCGGTAATGAGCCGTCTGTTTCACTCTCTGCGGTTCCTGCCGGTTTTACCTCACCGACTGGGGTTTGGACAAATGACGGGATGGTTTCAACTTATACCGTGACCTATTCCGTCGCGGATCTGGATGCTGAGGTTGAAGACATTGATATCACCGTGAGTGGCGGGAGAGACGTTGCCGAAAACCCGGCGGCGGGCAATGTGGCTGTGGCAGCATTCTCAGTCGATATGGCGGCCCCGGCGCCGGGCACGCTTTCTCTGGATAATTTTCAGGATACCGGCCCAGGTAACGTGGATAATAGCGATGGGATCACATCCGATAATACGTTTGATTTGTCCCTTATGGGTCAAGATATGGATCCAACGACAACCGTTGCATATGAAGTCTCAACGGATGGCGGTATGAGCTTTACTTCAACGACTGCTGTGCAAAACGCTATTCCTGATGGCGATTACGTCTTCCGTGCCGTGGTCATGGATGACTTGGGCAACAGCTCGATCAGCAATACAGTTTCTGTGACTGTCGATACCTCTGCAGATAAAGACACCGCCTTAGAGGTCAGCTTTGCGGACATGGAAATTAGTTCGCTGGAATCCGGTGCAACGTTTATCAATGTTGTCGGCTTGGACTCTGATGCATCCGGCACGTTGACTGTAACTGACAGTGCTGGTGGCACGGCGACACTTATGAATGTGTCGTCAGCAGACCTGACTGCCGGGCAAATCGCCATGAATATTTCCGGCTTGGCTGACGGCGCACTTATGGTTGATTTCGACGTGACCGATACTGCGGGCAATACAACTTCGGCGAGCGCTAATACCGCGGTATTGGACCAAACGCCTCCCTCCGTCGTAACGTTCGACATTGTCGATTCCTTGCTGAATGTTTTGAATAATTCCACGACCGTATCTATCGCATTTTCGGATCCGGTGATGGGATTCACAGCCGATGATATTTCTGTCCCCGCCGATTTCACGGTCGTATTGGTATCCGGTGGCGATGGCGACAGCGTCTTTACGGCTGTCATCACAGCGCCTTCGGGATTTGAAGGAAACCTTCAGGCTTCGATTGCTGCTGGGACTTACACCGATTTATTCGGCAATCCGGGCGAGGCTGGAGCGTCTGACATAATTCCTGTAGACACGGCAGCGCCTGCCGCCCCGACAATAGCCCTAACTGTTGACACTGGTGCTGATGGCGATTTGGTCACGTTCAACGGTGAGGTCACTCTCACAGATGTTGAGATGGGGGCGACCGTTGAGTACTCTCTGGATAACGTGACGTTCACAACGACACAGCCTAATCTAACGGATGGATCCAACACGGTCTACGCGCGTCAGATTGATGCCGCGAATAATACCGGGCCATCAGCCTCCATCACATTCACGCTCGACACCGGGAATCCGTCCGGATTCGCGCCTTTGGCCGTGAATATTGATGAATATGTTGAGGGTGCGGACCCTGCGCCTGTCGCAGGTGATATATTGGCGACATTGGTCGCAACAGATGGTGGGGCGGCGCCTGAGCTGACCTACACGCTAGCGAATGATTTTGGCGGTGCCATTGCACTTGTCGATAATGGCGGGAATTGGACTCTTATTGTGGCGGATCCGGAACTCTTTGATTTTGAAGACAACTCCAGTTTTGAGGTCGATCTAACAGCGACAGATACAGCGGGTAATGCGACAACGGAAATGTTCACAATTTCGCTGAATGATTTGAACGATGCGCCCGTTATTGACGGGTCTGCCGGTGTGACCGGTGGTGTCACTGAGCGTGCGGATACGAATGAAGCCGCTGAAAATGCCCCTGCGGGCTTCGGCACGGCCGGTGCTTTCACCTTCACCGATGATGACGAAACAGACTCCCATTCCGTTTCCGTCGCCAATGTTAGTTCCAGTAATGGGTCTTTCTTGGGTGTGTTTCTCGCAGGCGCTTCGAGCCCGGCTCAGGGTGGAAATACGGGTGTTATCAGCTGGACATTCGATAATCTGGATGCCTCTGACATGGCGATTGTCGATGCTTTGCCGGAAGGTGATACAATCACGCAGGTTTACGCGGTCACGATTAATGATGGGCAGGGCGGCGTCACAACCCAGAACGTCACAATTACGATTACGGGTACAAATGATGCCGCTATTTTTGCCGGTGACGTTTCGGGCGCTGTCGTTGAAGCGGGCGGTGTAGCTAATGCTGACGCCGGGACTCCATCTGTAATGGGCACAGTGACTGTGACGGATGTCGATACGGGCGAGACTGGTTTTCAGGCTGCGATGGCGGCAGATCTTGTTGGGACTTACGGCACGTTCACCTTTGATGAGACATCCGGGGCTTGGACCTATTCGCTCGATAACAGCGCGGCGGACGCCCTCAATGATGGGCAGGTTGTCACGGAAACGCTGACAATTCTTTCCTTGGACGGCACGAGCCAAGATATTGATGTGACCGTTACGGGTACAAATGATGCGCCTGTTCTTGCAGCTCAGGTCGGAACTGTTGGTGCTGTTGAAGACGGTTCAATGGTGATGTTTGATCTGTCGGCCATTGGCTCCGATGCAGATGCGGAAAATGACGGGTCGAACCTGACATATTCGATTGAAACAGCGCCCGGTGAGGGCTCTGCCATGGTCTCAGGAACAAACTTGATCTTCAATCCGGGTATGGATTTCCAAGACTTGGCGGCAGGGGAAACGCGTGATGTCACGGTCACTGTACTGGCCGAAGACTCGCAGGGTGAGACTTCAAATGTTCAGACAGTCACCTTCACGGTGACGGGCACAAATGATACGCCTTTCGTCGTCGCAGGTGGCGATGTTTCGGGCAGTTTATCCGAAGGTAATGACGCCATTACGGTCTCAGGGGTATTCTCTGTCACAGATGTCGATTTATCTGACGTTGTGAGTGTTTCCAATGTCTCTGTCGCCGCGACGGGTACGGGCGCCGCAGAAGCGCCAAGTGAAGCTGCGCTTCTGGCGCTCATCACAGAGCCTTCCAATCCGGAAATTGTCGGTAGTTCTGACGCCACGGATACACTCGATTGGACTTTTGCTGCCGCAGCGGGCGTGTTTGATTACCTCAATGACGGTGACGTACTGGTTCTGACTTATACCGTGACCCTATCGGATGACGCGATGCCCCCGGCGACGACAACGCAGGGCATTACAATTACGATTACGGGTACGAATGACGCGCCGGTCTTTGCTGGAGATTTAACGGGCAATGTTGTCGAGGCGGGCGGCGTCGCCAATGCCGATGCCGGGACTCCGTCTATCACCGGAACGGCCACTGTGACGGATGCAGACACAGGTGAAGGTGGTTTCGGCCCAATTGCTGTGGCTGACCTGACCGGTGATTACGGTACATTTACGTTTAATCAATCAACAGGGGCTTGGTCCTATACCCTCAATAACGGCACGACTGACGCTCTGAATGACATGGAAGTCGTGACAGATACCCTGACTGTCACGTCCTTGGACGGGACGCCTCAGGATTTGGTTGTCACCATCACAGGTTCGAATGATGCGCCCGTTCTGGCGGCACAGGTCGGCACTGTTGCAGCCGTTGAAGATGGTGCGGCTGTCACGTTTGATCTCACGGCTCTGGGTTCTGATGCGGATGCTGAAGATACCGGCGCGAGCCTGAGCTACGCCATTACGACAGGTCCGAGTGAGGGCACGGCGACGATTGTGGATGGCGAACTCACCTTCGATCCGGGTATGGCTTTCCAAGACTTGGCGGATGGCGACACCCGCACTGTCACCGTGCAGGTTCAGGCGACGGATGCCCGCGCGGCGACTTCGAATATCGAAACGATTACCTTTGTTATCACGGGCACGAATGATGATCCTGTGATTGACTCCATCAATGGAAATACAGGCGTCGTTACGGAAGCGGCTGAGACCTCCGCGACTCCTGCCGATAATGCGGGCGACCTTATGGTTTCAGGCGCGATCGGCTTTAATGATCTTGATGACGGCAATACATTTACGGCTGAAGTCCGGTCTGTCGAAATTGCAGGCGGTACAGAGCCGTCAGCAGAATTTGCTGGCGTTGATCTCCTCGCGCTGATGTCTCTTGTTGATCTTGATGCTGGCACAGCCGGTATCCAAGTTGACGAGGCTGGCGGTCTGCAGTGGACATTCACGGCGGGTGAAGATCTGTTTGATTATCTGGCGGATGGCGAGTCCATCGTCTTCGAATATACGCTGCGTGTCACCGACAATGACGGCGGTTTTGATGATCAGATCTTGACGATCACGGTCAATGGCGCAAATGATGCGCCTGTTGTCACAGTTATGAATCCCGTCGACGACACCGAGGGTGATTCCCTTGACAGCGCAGGGGACACAATTGCGCCGCCGCTTCCGACCGCCGCTGACGATGTCACAATTGACCTCAACACATTGACGACAATCGTCGAAGTTGACGAAAGTGACACACAATTAATTGACGGTGTAACAATCTCCAACACGACATCCGCCGCTGTCCTTGCGGCTCTGGGTGGAGTCTCCGCTGGCGATATTGAAGCGCTGTTCACAATAGACGGCGATGAGGTCACATATAACCGCAATGCGCCGTTATTTGATATGTTGGGCGACGGTGAATCCATCACCGTTGATGTGACTTTTGATGTCACCTCCGGATCGGACACAGTGTCCCGGACCGTTACACTGACGATTAATGGCGCGAATGACACGCCCTACTTCATCACGCCGCTATCTGCGACTGAGGCCACAATTACCGAAGATGTCGGCGTGGATGGCATGGACAACCACGTCCGAGATTTCACGATTGAATTTGACGATGTTGAGCTAAACGACACGCATACAGTCACGATTTTGCCATCAGGCCCGGAAACCGCTGATTATATCGGAACGTTCTCCTCAGGCTTTACAGAGACTGCGACGGGCACAGGCACGGGCGAGGTGATTTTCCAATTCGTCGTCGCGGATTCTGTCATTGAAAACCTGACATCCAGCGATAGTTTTGTCCAAACCTATGCGGTTTCAGTCAGTGATGGGGACGGCGCCACAATTACGCGCGAGATTGAAATTACAATCGAAGGCACAAATGACGCGCCTGTTATCACGGCGATCACGCCGGATACGGGTACAACAATTATTGAAGATCAAGCTGTCATTGAGACAGGTTCTGCGGATACGCAAAGCCTTACGGGGACAATCGACTTTGATGATGTCGATATCAGCAGTCTGGCCATCGCGTCAGGTGTTGCCGATACGCACTCTATTACGGCCACGGTAACGGGCACGACTCTGGAAGGCGCCGCCTTTGCAGGAACGATTCCGTCCGGTCTCCTGACCTTTAATGTGTCCGGCGCGAATGCGGCCAGCACAGTCGGTAATCAGGCGACTTGGTCCTTCGACATTACGGATGGAGATTTCGACTTCCTCGCTGCGGGCGAAGATTTGGTAATCACATATGACGTGACGGTCAGTGACGGGAATGGCGGCACATCGACGATGCCATTATCCTTCACCATCACGGGTACAAATGATCTGGCGACCATTACGGGTACTGCCACGGGCGGCGTCACCGAAGATGATGCTATGGCGAACACGGCCACGGGCACATTGACGGTTTCAGACGCAGATACCGGTGAAGACGTTTTGATCGCTGTTATGGCGGGTCAGGACGGCGATAATGGCTACGGCACATTTGAAGTCTCCGCTGCGGGCGTTTGGACTTACACATTGGATGACTCGGACCCTGCGGTTCAGGCGCTTCCCATGGGCGCGACCCTCACGGACACAATCACGGTCATGTCGGCTGACGGCACGGCGTCTCAACTCATCACTGTTACAATTACAGGCGCGAATGATGCGGCGACCTTTGCTGGCGATGTCTCGGGCGCAGTGGTTGAAGCTGGCGGCGTTGCGAATGCTGACGCCGGGACTCCGTCAGTCTCCGGGACCGTCACAGTGGCAGATGTCGATACGGGTCAGGCCGGTTTCCAAGCGGCGCTCGCGGGTGATCTTGTTGGCACTTATGGTACTTTCACCTTCAACGAGATGACGGGGGCATGGGATTACACACTCAATAACAGCACAGCAGACGCGTTGAATGATGAGCAGGTTGTCACAGATACGCTAACCATCTTGTCGACAGACGGCACGAGTCAGGATCTCGTCGTGACCATTACGGGCACGAATGACGCGCCCGTGCTCGCGGCGCAGGTCGGAACAGTCTCTGCAACTGAAGATAACGGACCTGTTGCTTTCGACCTGACAGCCTTGGCCTCCGATGTAGATGCCGAAGATACAGCGGCGAATTTGACCTATGCGATCACGACAGCTCCGAGTGAGGGCAGTGCGTCGATCAGCGGTGGTATGCTGATATTTGATCCGGGTACTGATTTCCAAGAGTTGGGTGCAGGTATCACGACGACAGTCACGGTTCAGGTGCAAGCCACCGACGCCAGTGGTGGAACCTCGAATATTGAGACGATCACATTCACAGTCACAGGCGTGAATGACGATGCCGTTATTGCAGGCGTTGCGACGGGCGATGTGATCGAAGATGACGCGATGGCGAATACGGCCACCGGCACACTGACGGTGACTGACGTTGATACAGGCGAAGATGTTCTTGTGGCCGTTGCTGCGGGTACAGCTGGCGATAATGGTTACGGCACGTTTGAAGTCTCCGCTGCGGGCGTTTGGACTTACACGCTGGATAATATGAACGGTGCGGTTCAGGCGCTTCCGGCAGGATCGACGCTGACTGACACGTACACAGTTGTTTCGGCAGATGGCACGGCGATGGAAACCATCACGGTGACCATCACGGGTACCAATGATGCGGCCACGATTGCGGGTCTCGCGACGGGTGGTGTGACCGAAGATGACGCCATGGCGAATACGGCCACGGGCACGCTGACAGTCACGGATGTTGATACGGGCGAAAATGTTCTGGTGGCAGTTGCAGCTGGCACAGCTGGCGATGCGGGTTACGGTACGTTCGAAGTTTCCGCTGCAGGAGTTTGGACTTACACATTGGATAACTCCAATTCGGCTGTGCAGGCTCTTCCAGCAGGCGTCACGCTAACTGACACGATTACTGTCTCATCTGCCGATGGTACGGCGATGGAAACCATCACGGTCACCATCACGGGTACAAATGATGCGGCCACGATTGCGGGTCTGGCCACAGGTGATGTGACCGAAGATGACGCGATGGCGAATACGGCCACGGGTACACTGACGGTGACTGACGTTGATACAGGCGAAGATGTTCTTGTTGCGGTCACTGCGGGTACAGCTGGCGATAATGGTTACGGCACGTTTGAAGTCTCCGCGGCTGGTGTTTGGACTTACACGTTGGATAATCACGATTCAGACGTTCAAGCGCTTCCGGCTGGCGATACGCTGACGGATACGATTACTGTTATGTCAGCAGACGGCACGGCGATGGAAACCATCACGGTGACCATCACGGGTACCAATGATGCGGCCACGATTGCGGGTCTCGCGACGGGTGGTGTGACTGAGGATGACGCCATGGCGAATACGGCCACGGGCACGCTGACAGTCACGGATGTCGATACGGGTGAAAATGTTCTGGTCGAAGTACCGTCCGGTACAGCGGGTGATGCAGGTTACGGTACCTTCGCGGTTACGGCGGCGGGTGTTTGGACTTACACATTGGATAATTCCAACAGTTCAGTTCAGGCTCTACCTGCAGGCGTCACGCTTACCGACACGATTACTGTCTCGTCAGCTGACGGGACTGCGATGGAAACCATCACGGTGACGATCACAGGGACGAATGATGCTGCCACGATCGCGGGCCTTGCGACGGGTGGTGTGACGGAAGATGACGCCATGGCCAACACTGCCACAGGAACACTGACGGTGACTGACGTTGATACAGGCGAGGATGTTCTGGTCGAGGTGCCAGCCGGTACGGCGGGACTAAATGGCTATGGCACGTTTGAAGTCACGGCGGCGGGTGTTTGGACATACACGCTGGATAATTCCAATGGGTCGGTTCAGGCGCTTCCGGCTGGCGATACGCTGACGGACACGATCACGGTTATGTCGGCTGACGGGACTGCGATGGAAACCATTACGGTGACGATTACAGGCACAAATGATGCGGCTGTCATCGCAGGCACGACCATAGGTGCTGTGACGGAAGATGCTGCGATGAATACGGCTTCCGGAACGCTAATGGTGACGGATGTCGATACAGGTGAAACCGGCTTCCAAGCCGCAGCTATGGCTGACCTCTCCGGCACTTACGGCACATTTACCTTTGATGAGACATCGGGGGCTTGGACTTATACGCTCAATAATATGCTGGCTGCGACACAAGGCCTGACGGATGGACAGGACGTCACGGAAACGCTGACTATTCTTTCTCTGGATGGAACAAGTCAGGATATCGTTGTGACTGTCACGGGTGAAAATGATCTAGCGACGATCGTTGGCGATGTAACAGGTGCTGTTGTCGAGGCGAGCGGTGATGATACGCCTGACGCCGGGACTCCGTCGGATAGCGGCACGCTGACCGTGTCTGATGCTGATGTGGGTGAGGCCGTCTTCCAAGTTGCGTCGGCCGGTGATCTTGCCGGGACTTATGGTACATTTACGTTTGATGACGCCACAGGCGCTTGGACATACACATTGGATAACACTCTGGCCGCGACGCAAGGTTTGGCGGTTGGCGTGACGGCCATGGAAACGCTGACAGTTCTTTCATTCGACGGAACGGCAACCGAGACAATTACCGTCACCGTGACGGGTGCCAATGATGGCCCTGATGCGACGGACGACACCGCAACTGTGAATGAGGGCGCCTTCGGGACCTTCAACGTCCTGTTCGGGAATAGTCAAGGCGTATTGGCCGATAGCGATATTGACGGCGATTCACTCTTCGTCATATCCGCCTCCGATATTGATGATGACGCCGAAGACGGTGTGACCGGAAATGACGGTGTGAGCGGTCTGGTCTCAGGCGTTCCGCAAACATTCTTCACAGATTTCGGCGCAGAAGTCACAGTCTCGGCCAATGGATCAATCACCTATAATCTGACATCTCCAACGGCGGCCTTTAACAGCCTCGCGCTTGGCGAAATGGCGATTGATACATTCTCCTACACGATTTCCGACGGGAATGGCGGTACGGATACGGCGACATTCAGCGTCACAATCGTCGGTACGAATGATCCTGTAACCGCCGTTACCGATGCGATTGTCGCAATCGAAGACGGGGCAGGTTTGACCGGAAATCTGACGGATAATGATCAGGATGTTGATACGAATGATACATTCTCAATCGTCAATATCACGGGCGGATCCGGAACATCTGTTGCCGCGCGTTTGGACGGCGGCTTTGACCTGACGCTCTCTGATGGTGTGCTGGTCTCCGTCGACTCGGACGGATCCTACACAGTGACGGCTCCGGATAGTCTCGCCGATGGGTATGAGGTTACGGGTAACTTTACCTACACAGTCCAGGATACAGGCGGTGCGCAATCCTTTGCGACGGTCAGTATTTCCGTCACAGGCACGAATGATGCCCCGGATGTAACAATGATCACAGCTCCGCCGACGGATGAGGACCAGGCTGCTGTCGATATTAACCTTCTTCAAGGTCAGACGGATGTCGATATGAATGATGCGCCGGATGTCCTGAGCGTGAATTCGATTGTCGTAACGTCATCCGATGGCCGCACAGTGGTCTTCAGCGATGTTGGCTCTGTTGTCACGATTGACCCGGCTCAGTTTAACGACTTGGCAGGTGGCGATTCAGTGACATTGACCATCACATATAACGTCAATGACGGTTTTGTGGATGTTCAGAACACAGCAGAGCTTGTGATTAACGGCGTCAATGATGCGGCCACGATTGCGGGTCTGGCCACAGGTGATGTGACCGAAGATGACGCGATGGCGAATACGGCCACGGGTACACTGACAGTCACTGACGTTGATACGGGCGAGAATGTTCTTGTTGCGGTGACTGCGGGTACAGCTGGCGATAATGCATACGGCACGTTCGAAGTTTCCGCGGCGGGTGTTTGGACTTACACATTGGATAATTCCAACAGTGCAGTCCAAGCCCTTCCGGCAGGCGATACGCTGACGGATACGATCACGGTTATGTCGGCTGACGGGACTGCGATGGAAACCATCACGGTGACCATCACGGGTACCAATGATGCGGCCACGATTGCGGGTCTCGCGACGGGTGGTGTGACTGAGGATGACGCCATGGCGAATACGGCCACGGGCACGCTGACAGTCACGGATGTCGATACGGGTGAAAATGTTCTGGTCGAAGTACCGTCCGGTACAGCGGGTGATGCAGGTTACGGTACCTTCGCGGTTACGGCGGCGGGTGTTTGGACTTACACATTGGATAATTCCAACAGTTCAGTTCAGGCTCTACCTGCAGGCGTCACGCTTACCGACACGATTACTGTCTCGTCAGCTGACGGGACTGCGATGGAAACCATTACGGTGACCATCACGGGTACGAATGATACGGCCACGATTGCGGGTGTCTCAACTGGTAACGTGACGGAAGATGACGCCATGGCAAATACGGCCACGGGTACACTGATGGTGACTGACGTTGATACGGGCGAGGATGTTCTGGTCGAGGTGCCAGCCGGTACGGCGGGACTAAATGGCTATGGCACGTTTGAAGTCACGGCGGCGGGTGTTTGGACATACACGCTGGATAATTCCAATGGGTCGGTTCAGGCGCTTCCGGCTGGCGATACGCTGACGGATACGATCACGGTTATGTCGGCTGACGGGACTGCGATGGAAACTATCACGGTGACCATCACGGGTACGAATGACACGGCCACGATTGCGGGTCTCGCGACAGGTGATGTGACCGAAGATGACGCGATGGCGAACACGGCCACGGGTACGTTGACAGTCACGGATGTCGATACGGGTGAAAATGTTCTGGTCGAAGTACCGTCCGGTACAGCGGGTGATGCAGGTTACGGTACCTTCGCGGTTACGGCGGCGGGTGTTTGGACTTACACATTGGATAATTCCAACAGTTCAGTTCAGGCTCTACCTGCAGGCGTCACGCTAACTGACACGATTACTGTCTCATCAGAAGATGGTACTGCGATGGAAACCATTACGGTGACCATCACGGGTACGAATGATACGGCCACGATTGCGGGTGTCTCAACTGGTAACGTGACGGAAGATGATGCCATGGCAAATACGGCCACGGGTACGCTGATGGTGACTGACGTTGATACGGGCGAAAATGTTCTTGTGGCAGTTGCTGCGGGAGCGGCTGGTGACAATGGTTACGGCACGTTTGAAGTGACTGAGGCCGGTGTTTGGACATACACGCTGGACAACTTAAATCCGACCGTGAATGCGCTGCCTGCGGGTATCACTTTGACGGACACGATCACGGTTATGTCGGCCGACGGCACGGCGATGGAAACCATCACGGTGACGATTACCGGTTCGAATGACGTCGCTGCAATCTTCGGCGTCTCAACAGGAGCCGTGACCGAAGATGACGCTGCCGCAAATGCGGCGTCGGGAACGCTGCTTATTGATGATCCGGATACGGGCGAAGCCGGTTTCCAAGCTGCTGCAATGGCTGATCTGTCCGGCACATATGGTACATTTACCTTTAACGAAGTCTCCGGTGAGTGGACGTACACGCTCGATAATTCGCGCACGGTTACACAGGCTCTGACGGATGGTCAGATTGTAACGGAAACACTGACCGTTCTATCGATTGATGGCGTCAGCCAGGATATCGTTGTCACCGTCACAGGTGAGAACGACGCCGCTACGATTGCGGGTGTCGCGACAGGTGACGTCACGGAAGATGCTGAAATCAATACGGCCACGGGTACGCTGACAATCACAGATGTGGATACAGGCGAAGATGTTTTTGTCGCTGTCACCGCTGGTACAGCGGGCGATAATGCTTACGGAACCTTCGAAGTGACCGAAGCGGGTGTTTGGACCTACACATTGGATAATTCCAATGGCACGGTTCAGGCACTGCCTGCGGGTGTTACACTGACGGACACGATCACGGTTATGTCGGCTGACGGGACTGCGATGGAAACCATTATGGTAACCATCACGGGTACGAATGACGACGCGATCTTCGGCGGCACCACAACCGGTGCAGTGGTTGAAGCCGGCGGCGTTGCAAATGCCGATGCCGGAACTCCGTCTGCGACGGGCACAGTCACTGTGGCTGATGTCGATACAGGCGAGACCGGCTTCCAAGCTGTCTTGGCCGCTGATCTTGTTGGAACCTACGGTACATTTACCTTTGATGAGACATCGGGGGCGTGGACCTATACGCTGAATAACAGCACGGCAGACGCGCTGGATGACGGTGAGACCGTTACGGAAACCCTGACGATTATGTCCCTCGACGGGACGATGCAGGACATTGATGTGACCGTTACCGGCACAAATGATGCGCCGGTTGCGATGGCTGATGTTAATAGCGGTATCGAAGACGGCCCGCTCATTTTGGGAAGTGTCGCGACGAATGACAGCGACGTCGACGCAGATGCGATCTTGACATATACATTGGCTGACGGGCCTGTCGCAGGACTGACCTTGAGCCCCAATGGCATCTACAGTTTCGATACGACGGATGCGGCCTATCAAAGCCTTAACCGTAACGAGACATTGGTTCTGACAATCAACTACCTCGTGACGGATGAGCAGGGCGCTTCAACTCCGTCAACACTGACCATCACGCTAACCGGTACAAATGACACGCCGGTTATGACGGCGCAGGTCGGAACTGTTGCGGCGAATGAGGACGGCATGGCTGTCACATTTGATCTGTCGACATTGGGCACTGATGCGGATGATGAGAATGACGGTTCAAACCTGACTTACGCCATTACGACTGGTCCAAGCGAAGGCAGTGCGTCGATTATGGGGACAGATTTGTCCTTTGATCCGGGTTCTGACTTCCAGGACTTGGCAGCCGGTGAAACTCGCATTGTAACAATGCAGGTGCAAGCCACAGATGCTCAAGGCGCGTTCTCAAATATCGAGACGATCAGCTTCACCGTGACTGGCGTCAATGACGCGGCCACAATTGCGGGTCTTGCGACAGGTGATGTCATTGAAGATGATGCTGCGGCCAACACGGCTACAGGTACGCTGACAGTCACGGATGTGGATACAGGCGAAGATGTTCTGGTCGAAGTACCGTCCGGCACGGCAAGCGATAATGGTTACGGTACCTTTGCGGTCACGGCCGCGGGTGTTTGGACTTACACATTGGATAACTCCAATTCGGCTGTCCAAGCCCTTCCAGCAGGTGTCACTTTGACGGACACGATTACTGTCTCATCAGCAGATGGCACGGCGATGGAAACCATTACGGTGACCATCACGGGTACGAACGATACGGCCACGATTGCGGGTGTCGCCACAGGTGATGTGACGGAAGATGACGCTGCGGCGAATACTGCGACGGGTACTCTGACAATTACTGACGTTGATACAGGCGAAGCCGAATTGGTAGCCGTTCCTTCCGGTACAGCTGGCGATGCAGGTTATGGTACCTTTGAAGTGACTGAAGCGGGCGTTTGGACTTACATGTTGGATAATTCCAACAGTTCGGTTCAAGCACTACCTGCAGGTGTGACGCTGACCGATACGATCACGGTGATGTCCGCTGACGGCACGGCGATGGAGACCATCACAGTCACCATTACGGGGACCAATGATGTCGCCACGATTGCGGGTGTCGCAACAGGTGACGTCACAGAGGACGCCATGGGCAATACGACTACGGGTACGTTGACGGTCACGGATGTGGATACAGGCGAAGATGTTCTAGTCGCCGTCACCGCTGGTACAGCGGGCGATGCGGGCTACGGTACATTTGAAGTCACCGAGGCGGGCGTTTGGGCTTACACATTGGATAATTCCAATAGCACAGTTCAGGCCCTTCCTGCCGGTGTGACACTGACCGACACGATTACGGTTATGTCGGCTGACGGCACGGCGATGGAAACTATCACGGTGACTATCACGGGGTCTAATGACACACCTGTTCTGGCGGGGACTGTGACGGGTGAGGTTGTCGAGGATAATGCCTTCACGACATCCGGCCAGATTACGATCACCGACGTCGATACGGGCGAGGACTTGGTCCAAGCGCAAGCGGCGGCTCTTGGCAGTAACGGACTGGGTAGTTTCACAGTCCTGTCTGACGGATCGTGGACCTACACGCTCGATAATGATAATGTGGCTGTTCAGGGACTGGCCGTTGGAGAAACAACGACTGACAGCCTGATCGTCACATCACTTGATGGCAGTGAGACAATCACACTGACCGTCACAATTACCGGCGGTGTTAATATTATTGTCGGTACAGATGAGCCTGACACATTAAACGGGACATCTGATGAGGATGATATCACCGGCGGAGACGGTGATGACTTCATATTCGGCAATGGCGGTGATGACGTTATCGACGGTGGTGCAGGTAATGATACAATCATTATTGGAGCAGGGACGACTATTATTGATGGCGGTACTGGCTTGGATAGGGTGGGCGTTGATAACAGCGTTCATTCTGTCAACGTCAATCTTGCAGTTGGGTCAGCCACATTATTCGACACGCTAGGCTCAGATATCGGATCGCTCACTCTCAGCAATGTGGAAGGAGTTAGAGGTGGCGCTGGCGATGATGTTATGGTTGCTGGAACTGACTCAGTTTCCTTTAGTGGTCTTGACGGAGATGATATGCTGACAGGAAGTGCCCAGAATGATATTTTGACCGGCGGAAATGGTGAAGATATCCTCTCAGGCGGCGACGGAATTGACCTCATACGCGGGGGTAACGGAAATGATGATCTCAGCGGTGGCGCGGGTAATGACCGCCTAAGGGGTAATTCCGGTGAAGACATGATTGATGGCGGTGAAGGCAATGATAATATCGTTGCAGGTGCCGATGACGACACTGTATATGGCGGTGAAGGCAATGATCTGATCTTGGGCGATGCCGGAGCGGATACGCTCTTCGGTGATGCCGGTAATGACCGAATTAATGGTGGAGCCGATGATGACTTCATCTTAGGTGGCGACGGCGCTGACACGGTTAATGGCGGATCGGGTGATGACCTTATCTTCGGTGGACGGGATGCTGATATCCTGAACGGCGATGAAGGGGCTGATGATATCCGTGGCGGCAGTGGAGAGGACACTATTAATGGCGGCACAGGCGCCGATAGGCTTCAGGGTAATGGCGGGAATGACACATTCGTGTTTGGAGTCGGAACGGGTGCTGACCAGATTGTCGACTTTGACGATGCCGGCAATGATGTGATGGACCTCACCGCCTTTGGCTTTGCCGACTTTGCAGACCTGCAAGGCAATATCAGCCAGTCCGGAAACCACGTCATTATTGACCTCGGTAATGGTGACGAAATCCTGCTGCTAAACACCGATATCATTGATATTGATGATGCAGACTTCCTGCTCTAACCGACGCGTCTAAAGGGGCAATCATCCGGTTGCCCCCCACTCTGAATTCAGCTTCTGAAGTATGATTATTCTATTACAAAATGTACCTGAGCTAAAAATATAGGCTCAGGTAAATTGCTTTGGGGGTATTATTGAGGGTATTAAAAAAAATTGATTGAAAAGAAGATTACAAAAACAGTAGTTTATTTTAAAACTATGCTGCCTCTTCTGCACCATTTTCCTGGCATAGCAAGTACCGTAAGCCGTTGAAAAATTTATAAAAAACACCATTCTTCCTTGCCTTTCTTGTAGCAACTTACGCGATTTGCCTCACTTGTTGCCCTGCAAAGGGCTGCGCGGAGATGCAGGATGAAAGCGATTAAGAGGCCCGACCAATACTTACGACTACGCGGCGATATTTGGCACTATGTCAGGCGTGTTGAGCTGGAAGCTATGCGTGCAGCACCGAATGGCTTTCCAGACTATCGAGATCGTAGCTATTTATTGAGCGCGTCACTTACCAAAGCGTTCAAAGCGAGAGAGCTATTTCCAACAAAGGAGCACCGTGTTTACAGCTTTAGGCACAGCTTTGAGAACAGAATGTTGGAGGCAGGATTAGACTCAGGGTTGCGTTGCACCTTGATGGGTCATCGCAACCCACGCCCTGAATGTGGGGATGGAGGTTCACTTACTTACCGCCGAGATGAACTGTTAAAATCGCCCACCCTGTCAGCGACGGGCTATTGCTGGCATCGTCTACGTCACAATGAAAGGCGAAGACGGTGATGCCATTCAATGTCGCGTGCCAGATGACTTCGAAGAGCGGGCTATCGCACTCGACTTGAAAAAGGGGCGCGCGTCAGGCGTGAAGCTACTCTCGCGCCAAGACTTGGATACACAACTTGAGAGTCCCGGTGCGACTTGGCTTGACCGCGCACAGGTGAATTGGGGCAGAGGCGGCATTGCTGGCATAAGCACAAGGTCGAGTGCATTTGCTAAAGAGCTAGACACGGCGTTTCAGCATCGCCGCACATGGTTCGTTTAGAGGGGCTATGCAGAACTACGCCAAGACAAACAGAAGATCTCTATCATCTATAAACGTGGTTATTTGAAAGCGCTAGTGATGGAGGGATTTAATGCTACCGCCGAAAAGCTGGAAGGCATGACAGGCAAGGCCCACATCGCGGCGCAGTCAGGAAGGTTGATTGAAGGCACAGTCTCGCAGAAATACGAAATCACTCACGGCCCTCATGCGATGATTGAGACTCAGCGGCCTTTTATCTCGTCCCGTGGGAGAGACATCACGCACAGAAGTGGGGCGAGTGTGTAAAAGGCCGCGTGCTGAGCGGCGGGGGTATTGATTGGGATGTGGGACGGACAAGGGGAGTTGGGCGATAGACCAAGAATAATAAATTTGGAGAGTTGGAGTGCGCTACTTTTAGGAAATGGTCGCGTCGATATGCTCTAACTGAACTTTAATTAAACTGTGTCAGTATCCGTTCAAAGGAATGGACACTTATGAATGGTTTTTTATTAGTTTTGTCGGCGGCGCTACCATCTTTCTTATTGGGTTACGCTTTGCGACGATTCACATTGAAGTGGCAAACAAAAGCGAATGCAGCCAAACTCCAAGCCGATATCCAAGCGGAGCAAATGACCGCGACTGTTTCGGCTTCACTCGACGGAATTATCATTATTAATTCGGAAGGGCGCATTGTGGAATTTAGTGAATCCGCAGAGCGCATATTTGGTTATAAGAAAAAGGAAATTTTAGGCCAAAACATGGCAACTTTCATAGTGCCTGAGCGATATCGAGATGCTCATAATGCTGGTATGGAGAGAATGAGGGAAACCGGCAAAGCCAACATCCTAGGTCAGCGTATTGAAATCGAGGCCGTTCGGTCGAACGGAGAGGAGTTCATGTCAGAACTCGCTATTTCCAGAAGTCGGAGCTCTTCAGGTGATATTTTTATTGCCTATATTCGGGATATTTCAGAAGCAAAGGCTGCCGAGAAAGCACTGGTTGATGCAAAGGAGGCCGCTGAGCTTGCTAACCGGGCGAAGACACAATTTATCTCCGCTATGAGCCACGAAATCAGAACGCCTTTTAATGCCGTTCTGGGTATACTGGATATTTTAGGAGATTCACCACTGACACAAGATCAAAAACATCTCATCCAAACCGCGGAAAGAACGTCAAAATCTCTGTTGCGGATCATCAATGATGTGTTGGATTACGCCAGAATCTCGTCTGGTTCAGTGAAAGTCCGAGACGAGCCGTTTTTTGCAGCGGATGTATTTGATGATGTGTATCGCTTGTTTGCAATGCAAGCGAAAGAGAGGGGCGTTGATCTAATAATCAAGTCTGAGGACTCCTCCAAAATACATCTGGTAGGTGATGTCGGTCGGATTCGTCAGATTCTCATGAATTTTGTTAGTAACGCTATTAAATATACAGACACTGGTAAGGTCGAATTGATCGTCGATGCAACCCAGACCGATCAAAGAAAATGGATATTGATGTGTCGGGTCAAAGACACAGGTGTCGGCATTAAGGCTGACAAATTAGGGCGCTTGTTCGAAGAGTTTTACATGATCGATGATGTGGATACCCGTTCGTCAGAAGGCACTGGATTAGGACTGACCATCTGTAAAGTTCTCGTAAAAATGATGAACGGCGAAATAGGCGTAGAGAGTGAATTTGGACAGGGCTCGGATTTCTGGATTAGAATTCCGTTGGCGGAGGCTTCAGCTACGCTTGTCTCGGATGTCGAAGACGTCACCTTTGCAGATATATCTGGGAAAGAAATTTTACTGGCTGAAGACAATGCCACAAACCGCATGGTTGTAACGCGCATTCTCAAAAAGCATGGTGCTAAAATTGTTGAGGCAGTTAACGGTGTAGAGGCTCTATCCATTCTTGATGTCCAAGCGTTTGATTTACTTTTAACTGATATTTTCATGCCTGAAATGGGCGGAAAAGAACTCGTTCGACTACTGCGAAAAAGGGACTCTATAAACGCCAAAATCCCTGTGATTGCCCTGACCGCAATGGGCGATATGCATGAGGCGGAAGATCTGAAATCCTATGGCGTTGATCAAGTCGTGCTCAAACCATTTAATACGAGAGATTTGATAAATGCCGTGGCCGAACAGTGTAAGAGCCATCAGGAAAGACAGTCTTTCGAAAGATCTGATGACCCTGAAGTCCCTGCCATGAAAATAACCGGTGGATTATTGGACGGGCTGGATCCCGAAGATCTGGTTGAAATTAGAGGCCAATTCGAAATAGATCTAACAGATGTTACAGCTTCATTGCGTAGGGCCATCGCGTCCCAAGATCAGCAAGCCGCAAAGTTTGCTAGTCACACTTTGAAGGGCCTTGCTGGGTTATACGGACTCGCTGAACTTTCAGAATTTGCCGCATTAACAAATTCTCATTGCTTTCCTCATACACTCGACGAGATGGTGGAGCATGGATCGAGAGCTATAGAATTAGCCGAGATATCCTTGCTCAATTTAGACGACCTCTTTGGATATAATGAAGAGGCGGCATAGGTGATGAGATGGCTGGAGCAAATACAACACCAGAGGTGTTGATCGTAGAAGATACATTAGCCATGGCGTTAATGTATCAACAGCATTTGAAAAAAGCAGGTATTAAGTCTCAGATTTGCCAATCTGGTTCGCTTGCACTGATCGAGCTTCGTAAAGGGAAAGTTGATACGGTTCTTCTCGACCTTCAACTTCCTGATATGAATGGCCTGGATATCATCCAAGAAATGGATGGGACAAATCATAATATTACGTTTATCGTGATCACCGCAAATGGGTCTATTAATACGGCAGTCGATGCGATGCGTGCCGGCGCATATGATTTTTTGATTAAACCATTTCCAACTGAGAAACTCCTCACGACGGTTAAAAATGCCCTTGAACGTGAGAAGGTGAAAACAACAGTCCAGGTTTTGAAAAAGAGTTTGAAAACAAACCAGGTTCCCGGGTTTGTTGGCGAGTCCGAGCCAATGCTGGAAGTTTATAAAATGATTGAGAACGTTGCGAACTCCACCGCTGCGGTTTTTATCACAGGTGAATCTGGTACGGGTAAAGAGGTCACGGCGCAGGCAATTCATAAAGTAAGTCACCGCCGTGATGCGCCTTTCATTGCGTTAAACTGCGCGGCGTTACCAGAAAATCTAATCGAGTCAGAAATTTTTGGTCACGTTAAAGGTGCTTTCACAGGCGCACATGAAGCGAGAAAAGGAGCTGCGAGCCAAGCCAATGGCGGCACGCTGTTTCTTGATGAAATTTGTGAGATGGATATTAATCTCCAAGCCAAGCTTTTGAGGTTTTTACAGACGGGCCAAGTCAAACGAGTCGGAAGTGATTGGTCTGAAGATGTTGATGTCCGTATCGTTTGTGCGACGAATAGAAACCCTATGACAGAGGTCGCTGAGAAACGTTTCCGTGAAGATTTGTTTTATCGCCTCGATGTTCTCTCAATCGAATTACCGCCATTATCCCATCGTGGAAGGGACGTAATTTTACTCGCTGAGAATTTTTTAAAAACTTATGCAGCGGAAGAGGGCAAGCAATTAAAAGCGATCTCACCTAAAGCCCAAGAATTAATGTTGGATTACCATTGGCCCGGGAACATTCGGGAACTTCAAAATGCCGTTCGAAAAGCTGCAGTCGTCTATGACGGCATTGAGTTGGAACCTCATATGCTTTCGTTGAAAACGGCTGAGTTAAGTGCTCCGAAAGAAAAATATAAGCTCATTGGAGTTGCAGGTGAGACCACCGGCTATACACCTCAGCAGTCTCTCAAAACTACGGTGACTGTTGATATCTTGCAGCCAATGACAAGGATTGAACAGACAATCATTGAGGCTGTGATTGCGTCCTGCAATGGAAGCATTCCAAAGGCATCACAGATTCTGCAACTAAGCCCCTCAACAATATACAGGAAGAGGGAAGCTTGGATCAAAGAGGGCTTAGAGCAACAATCTAAAGCGGGTTAAGCCGCGACTAACTCTACCGACTTCAGAAAATACGTGAGTGTACGGTCATCCGTAGAAAGGCCTAAGTCCTTCGGGCTTCGTACCTTTGGCACTGATAACTTTAGGGCCACATCTATCTTTCCTGCGGTCTTTGAACTGGTGAATCCAATAGTGATAGTCCCTTCATCTGCGACCTCGGCTAAGGCCGCTACTTTTCCATCAACAATTGCAGTTATTGCGCTAGGCTTATCTGAGAAAAAAACTCCAGATAATTCAAGGAGATAGTTATTTGGTGACCCTGTCGTTAATGTTTCTGGCAGTGTTAGGCTTAAACTTGCTTCTTCATTTCGCATCCAACGGCCTTCTGCCTCTTGTGCCCACCAACCGTTGCCATGAGTTAATTTAGGTTGATGAACGGGAACAGCCGGAATCGAGAGTGAGCAGGTCTTAGGAATTGAAGAGACGTTGAAGACTGCGCTGTTGGCAGACATGGCTCTTTCCATTGTCTCGAGAGCCTGAACAAGAGGTGTTTCTTCAACGTTTGATTGCTCTATTATTTGAGGGTCTGCAGCCTGCATTAATTCCATAGTTTGCAAGTGGAGTGTCATCGAACGCGCATCTTGGCTTTCTCCAATATCCCTTGGGCTCTTTGGGTCACCTGCCTCTGGCAGATCAATAAAGATGGAGAGGGCTTCGCCTTGGGGCAAGCCGGTCACAGGAACCGAAAGGGGAGCACCCTCCCCGAACAATCCAGAACTCACCAGATTTCCATTTACGGAAATGTTTGCTCGTTCTGGACGTCCGGATTTCGTCATGCCTTGAATTTTCAAGACGGCATTTGGGGGTAAGTCGTTTGAAAGTGTTATACGGAACATGGCGCGATTATCTCGCATCCAACGGCCATAGGCTTCGAATGCCCACCAACCCGCTGTAAAATCGATTTGATCGCGGTATTCCGGATTGTCAAAAGACACAGTTCTTCCAAATTCAAGCGGGGTTTGATTTAACTCACTGGCTTCTGCGAGCTCTAGTTCAAGCAAACGATGGCGTGCAAAATTAGTTATATTCAGTGGTTCGCCTGTGGTGCCATATCCTTGCATCCTCAGAAATCCAATCATCTGCTGGGTATGGATGTCTGTGGCTGTCGTGATGATATGATACGGGGTGTCATCCCGATAGGCTTCATCATAAAGACTTTGGCTAGGGGTGCCGAGAAATTCAAAACCCGCCCCATTGACTGCCGCTTCAATCTCCGCACGAAAGCCTTCAAAATATGCGGGAGCTGTGAGACAGCCTTCCCCAGCTAAAACAGGCCATGCGAAATGTATATTTACTCCGCGCGCCTTCAGCTTTTTGAGCCGCTCAAGAGCTGGTTTTATGTTTTTGCCCAACTTCAATTTCTCTCTGATTTGGGTCTTTCCGAGAACGTAATCGTCACAGCTTTGTTCCGTGACACCGGGGCCTGGACCTGAAGATGTTGATCGGGATTGATGCCCTGTTGGTTGTGTTAAAGCAGAGACAAATAGCTCTTGGGCTGGGGATTCATTTGATTGCTTCTCAGTTCCTTGCTGATCTCTAATTTTTGATATGACCGTCGCTGGCGGAAGGCTAAGGGCGCGTTGTACGCGCTTATTTAGAGGCATAGAATGATAGTAGTTCCGATTACTGTCAAAAAGAGTATTGACGTAATTATCAGTGAGTTTTTCGCGATGGTAGAATATCCATTCCAGGGGGAGTACAACAACGTCACCTGCTTGTGTAAAGGTTTCTAATCGCGTTATTTTGTCTTCCAGAGCATACCCGCCGTTATCCGCGATATTGATCGCCGTTCGTTCGAGAGCTGCGCCGACTGCATCTGTGTCAATCGCGTGGTGTGAATTTGATCCAGATTCAAAAATAATTCGAGGCCCAGGGATCTCTTTTAAAAGAAACCATTTATAGGTGGCTGGAATGGCGGAACGCTCAATCAAACGGTCGACCGTAAAAGCGTAAGCTCCCAGACAGAGCAATGAAGTCCCGACCATGCCAGCAAGAAATGTGCAAACACGCTTCGCCAGAGTTCTAGTTGCGAGAGTTTCATTGGCGATGGATGGGGTGTTGTTGATAGGATGGGTCATGATGTGGTCCAAAACTCGTGCTAGAAGTTGAAGTATAGAAATGGGGACTGGGTCAGGCTTAGAGATGCAAGGAAGGCTGCAGATGCTGCTAATCCTGACGTAATGCCTAAGGCACCAATGAGCGCCGAAGACCGTTTCACTAAATCTTTCTCAAACAACTTTGATATTTCTTTAGTGTTAGGCAAGATAAATGCGGATATGGCCGCAAGCGTTCCCCACAAGATTGTCTGCAGAGTTGCAGGCATATGGACCGCTCCCTCTGCCACTATTCCGAACATGCTCAGCGTCATCGAAATTGCGCCAGACGTCGTTGTTGCACGGAAGAAGACCCAAGCGACAACGGCGGCTAAGAATGTGATTGCCCAAGAGCTGATCCGAATGGCTTTCGCGGTTTCAACAATTTCAAGAACTCCGAAAAATTTAGCGATGGCACGAACGAATTGGTTCGCGATAAGATAGAAACCGTGCAGCGCACCCCAAATAAGGAAATTCCAATGTGCACCGTGCCATAGACCACCAAGCACCATTGTCGCGAAATTGTTGATATACTGGCGAACCTTGCCGTGGCGATTTCCGCCAAGCGGGATGTAAAGGTAGTCTCGCAGCCAACGGCTAAGTGTCATGTGCCAACGGCGCCAGAACTCTGACATGTTCTCGGATTTATATGGTGAATTGAAATTCCAAGGCAGACGAATTGCGAATAGCAGTCCAAGGCCGATTGCCATGTCTGAATAGCCCGAAAAGTCGAAATAGATTTGGAATGTGTAGGCGAGGGCACCACCCCATGCGGTTATGCTGGTGACGGCTGCGCCGCTATCGACAGAGGTGAAAACTTCATTCGCATATGGAGCGATAGAGTCTGCAATCGCAAGTTTCTTGAACAGGCCTAGTGCGAATAGACAAATGCCTTCGCAGAACATAATCGCACGAGCACTTGGGGTAATAATTTTCCGAAATTGCGGCATCATCTCTGCATGATGGACAATTGGTCCGGCAATTAACTGCGGAAAAAATGTCACGAATAACGCGTATTCAAGCGGGGTGTGCGAAGCTGGATCCATTTTCCCCGCATGACTGTCACAGAGGTATGAAATCTGCTGGAAGGTGAAAAACGAGATTGCCAAAGGCAAGAGTAACTTCGGATCAGGTAAGCCCAAATCGAATAGCGCATTAAAGTTGACTGTCAGGAACCCAAGGTACTTATACACGCCTAGAAGCAATAGATTTGCTACGATTCCGATGACCAAGATCTGTTTGGACTTTGGTGTGCCGGGCTGCGCTAAGATTTGCTTCGCAAGCAGGTAGTTGACACCCATCGATCCAACTAAAAGAATCAAATATTCTGATTTAAACCAGCTGTAGAAAACAAGGCTGGCCCCGATTAAAAGGATTTGGCTATGCCAACGGGTTCTGGAAAATAATGTCGCGAAGAAGCCCAGAATGACCAAAGGCAAGAACTTTGTCAGGAATACGGGATCAGTGAAGAGCATTGTTTTTCCAATGACCTAGAGTGCAGCCGGCGAGGGAGCGCTGGCCTGAATTTGCGTTGGTGCTTGGCAGGTCGGAACAATGCCGATGCTCTGTTCCAGACGCGCTTTTGCTGTATGCAATTCAGCGCGCGCCATTTGTTCGCGAATGAAGGATAATTCCCGCATAAGCTCTTCTTTGATCAAATATGTTTCCGGCTTTGCGCCAGATTTTACATCTGTATTTAGGTCATTCGTTATTTCACCTTGGATAGATAAGGCCTTCCATGCGAGTGTAAGGTCGTAATCCAATTTGTGCATTTGCTCACGGGCAATCATGACCTGCGCCATGACTGCGCTTGCGAGAATCTCAGTTTGTCTTTGTTGTTCGGCAAGTGCGAGTTTGCCATTACGTTTCGTCTCACCAATTTGGCCCAAACGTAAAAGATCCCAGCTCAAGTTTAGACCTGCGGACGCAAAATCTTGGTTCAGCACGAAGCTATTCGTATTGTGGTTTGCCCCAAGAAAAAAGCGCATCGCAGGCAAGTGTCGCCAAAGGTCTTCCTCATTCTTCAATTCGGTTAAATCAGTCTGATATAGAGCTTGGCGAATTTCTGGACGATTTTGGTAAGCTGTCGAAATAAGTTCCAAAGGGTTATGTTTGCCGAGTTCCCCTAAATTCGAAGGTAGGCGCGTTGCTTCTAAATCGAATTCTGTTCCAGCGGGAACATTCATAAGACGGGCAAGTTCAGGCTTTGCTGAAAGTAAAGAACGGTATAGCGATTGATACCAACGGTTGATGTCGATCAATTCCCGCTGGAACATCAGCTCTTGGAGCTTTGTTTCAGGGTTTTGATCTGCACGTTGCTGCGACAGATCGAGGGCGTAAGCAACCCGGCCTTTTAACCATGCGGATTTCTTTTCTGCCTGTTCAAATGCGACCGCACGCCAATAGGCGTTTTCGACATCGACCATCATTTTATTACAAAGATATTGGTTTTGCTCACTTTGCGAATAAGCATTGATTGCGCGGCGATTAGCTTTGAAACCACTCAAGCCGATTTCTAGGAGGTCCCAGCTTGTCGTTAGGCTTGAACTCGCAGCGGCTTGATCTTGCGCCGTGTAAAAATCTTTGGGCATAGTGCCAGAAGTATCATCGACCTTCTTACCAACAGACGCACTCGTATTATTTCTCCATGTCCCATAACTGCTTGCATAAGCTTGTGGAAGGAAGTCTTTGCCACGCATTCCCGCTTTTCTAACGGTTTCCATCAATTGCGATTGAGCACGCGCAAATTCAGAATTATGTGCAAGAGTACGAGCTCGAACGTCATTGATGTTAAGGGGAACGTCAGCCTCTAGCGGGACAGCCTGAGGCCTTAATGTGCTATCAGTATAGCCAGACACATTTGTGGAATCATACTTGACGGCTGTTGAAGCGCATCCTCCTAGCGCTACAGCACTAAAAAGGCCAAACCCCATAAGAGATGTTTTTAGTTTCGACTTTGTTTGCTCAATTGTCATTTGACGACTCCGTTTTACAGGAGATTTATTGCAATCGAGAGACCACTTTAGCTTTCTGCAAAAACAGTGTGTTAGATAGTTAATAGAGTGAAAATTAAGCCAAAATTTTGCAATATGCATTTTGCGTTTTGCAATATGCAAAAACAGTCTTTTTGAATGTCAGAATGCAAAGTTAATTTAGTCGAGTGGTCGATACAGCATTGCGTCATAGTCAATCATGACGCGCGTACCGCTTGGCTTAAGTTGGTTACCTATTGGCCAGATAGAACTCGAATTTATGGTGACCTTCTGTCCGTTTATCTGCATGCGATATGGTGACGAAACATGTGTGCCCGATGTTTCTGATAGAGGGATTTGAATGCTTCTTACTTCGCCTGGTATTAGGTTATTCTGGAGGTAATATGGCTCTACCCATTTGAGACGACCATCAGCGTCCACATAAGATAGTTTAAGCTGGAGTGTGCTTACAATTTCTGTGCCTGTGTTGGAGACGGTAACGGTAAGGGCGTGGCCGTCTTGCGTTTTCGAAACGTCAATGTCTGAGAATGTGACTGACTTATAATATACGGGAGAACACACCGTTGTGGAGATCGAGAGGTCGACGTCAGAAGGAAGGCTGCTAAATTCTGGCAAGCTGAATTCATCTGGATTGTAAGCCGCGTTAAACGGTTGATCTTGAATTTTTAAGTATCCTTCAAAATCAATTCGAAAAGCGGAGCTTTCTCCGGGCAGAAGTCGATGCGGACCAATACGACCTGCATGTTGTTTAAATTTTGTTTCCGATGTGGGGTCGACTGTTTGGGCTAAAACTTTTGTACAGGCTGGAAACTCCGAGAGGTTCTTAATTCGGCCAATCACGAATAATCTGCCGTTTTCTTCGACAAGTTCTGCTGCCATTAGCTCGATTTGAGGACGTGCTAGCCTTTGAACGGGGGCTTTTGGATTTACGTTTTTTTGACCTGTTAGATCACGAAACTGTGGTGCATTCACTCTGGTTAAAAGACTTGGAGTATAATTCTTTTCGGAGGGCTCATATTTGATTTGCCAAACTTCATTAGCGTTTTTCAGCAAAGTCATTTCGGCAATGACTGGACGTATTCCGATAGATGTTAGGTATGTAAGTTTTGATCTGACTCTAACCTGTCCTTCCCTTAAATTTTCTACATTTATAGTGGTGACAGATGTGAGTTTTCCAAAGGACGGGACAAGGCCGCCTGTGAGTTTCTGGATTTTCAAAAATTGTCCGTAATCGAGCTCCGGATCAGCGACAAGCAATGAGAAGGCCTGCTCAGTCTCACGGAAGTCCAAATGCTGGTAGAAACGCTCTACAACCGTTTCAGGTATTAAAGGCTTGCGTTGATTTTGTATGGTTTTGCTAATGATTATCACCGCTATAAAGGCAGCAATTATAGGCAGGGCTCTTACCGCCCAGGTTATGGCATTAGGCGGCATCCATGCCGCTGGACTTGATGGGACTTGAGTGAGGATGTCGACGGTCAAATTTGGTCCAGGTTCAGGAAACTTGATCGTCATATACGGCGAAGGCGCATTTTGTAGAAAAGGGGTTGATATAGATGATATCAGCTGTTGCCGTAAAGCAAGCCCAATTAAGGTCAGTAATCCTAAAATTAAGGATCCGATTGGCAAAGTTCCCCACATAAGCTTTTGGTACTCGGGCAATTCCCTTCGGGGCCGTATGGCAGGCAAAGGGGTGATGTCCGGTTTTTCCCAAACGCGTATTCCGTTATTCAGACGTGTGACTTGGTTCCATCCTGTATAGTGTAGAACCGGATCATAGAACTCGTCATTTGAGAACACATATTTCAGATGAAACTTTTCAGCATTCGTGAGAAACTGATTGAGTGAGGCGAGGCCCGGGACCCCCATATATTTTGAATTTTCTAGTCGCTCTACGGAGTAGTTCATCAGACTTGGAAGTCGTCTTGCCGAATGATAATTCCCGTCAACGGATTCGGCGTTGATCAGAGCGCTGTGATAGGCGAATTGATCCCCAAATCCGAGTGTCAGGTAACGCCAATCTGAATGACGGTCTTCATCCATAAATGTGACAATTGGGGCAGGATCAATGAAGTCGGGCTGGGTGGGTCGGAAAGTGGGAAGAAGGGCTGTTCCAACGGCGAGACTCACATAACTTACCAGCATTAGGACTAGGGCGGCCCGGCTTAAGAAAGAGCCAAAAGCACGATCTATCAATATTTTTCCTCGCCCTTCCCACAGGCTTTGCACCGCCAGACCTGCGAAAGGTAATATCAAAATTGAGGCCCAGAAGGTGAACCTATCCAATGTCAGAATTTCAAATGCAGGGCCCAGCAGAATGCGCGGAAAAGGCGTGGTTCCGCCCGTTCCCAAAAACAATGCTATCAAAACGGAAAGTCCTAAGGGCCACAACGGGGTACTAATTGACTTTAATACAACATAGGGAACGACTGCGATCAGCATGCCCCAAGGAATGACAAAGAACATCAAGCCTAAATTCGGCTTCGCGATAAAATTTTCGCGGCTACCGTGCGGAATACTGACTTGAGAGATCGGATCGGTAATGGACCAATGCCAATATGGAAAAACGATTGTGACGATTAGAAACAACATTCCCAATCCCATTACGATGCCACGTATCAAAGCAGGCGAGGCCCACTTCAAATAGGCTAATTTTCCATGGGGTTTAGAAGGCCCGCGTCGTTTCAAATTAGCTAAGAGGGCTGCGATGCCAATCGGCGCCACGAAGAAGACAGTTCCAAATAACGGCGTGACATGGTGAACTGAGGTTGTCGCCGCTGTTAGAAAAAGGCCGAAAACAAAATCTCTCTTTCGGCCATGTTCAATCCAGCTTGATATGTGGGGAATTGCGTTCAGGAAAAGCGCGATTGAAAGCAGTGTAGGTAACTGCCCGAAAATATGAAGCGTTTCCGAAATGCTGGTTGAGAATGCGCATAGCATTGCTGCATATGACGCTGCCTTATCATTCACCCATAAACGGCTGAATCTGAACACTCCAATAATAAGAATGCCGATAGCTATAAGTTGCAGTACTATAAATGCGATACGCATATCGATGAAGCGCATCAAAACGCCTAAGGCTTGATGGCTGCCCGGTGGATAGGCTGTAACTGTAAAACCAGTATACCACCGTGTTTCCCAAGGATCGAACCAAGATGTTAGATAATGGTTGCCAAAAAACATATGGATATAAGAGTCATATGTTTGCCCATAGGTGAAAGGTAAAAGCGCCCCATGAAACATGAGCGCTAGTAAGATCGCAAGATATGTCCACGATCTCGCCGTCATTTTACCGGGCTAACTTGTCTTTTTTCAAAGGCATTAGAATGGTTCCTATCAGGACTGCAGAGCATGCAATTTGAATGAGCAACTTCAGGCTGAAGTAGGTCTCTAACCCGATGTCAGGAAAGAAGTGATTAACTGCTGAGAGAGAGATTAGTTGTACGCCGCTAAAGCCTAGAATAATCAAAGCAGCGAAACCTCGACCTTGCGCGATTTTGTAGATTGCGCACAAGTGGCTACCGATGAAGACTGCGCCCGTGAGAGCGCTTATCCAAACGATTGAAGACAGCGCAAGATACTCATCCCCAAGCATGACGCTAACAATTAGATTAGCGTTAGGCAGAATAATCAACATTGCCGCGACAGTAATTATGGCTATTACGCCCAAAAGTAGCAACAATTCCTGTGGAGACTTTTGATCGGCTTGTCGTTTCGCGACGAGAGGCTGAAGGATCATAGAAGAAGAAAGGAAAGCGAAAAAGAAAACGCGCTGAATGAGAAGTAATCCCGCGACGAGGCCCGCAGTCTCAGGCGAAAAACTAGCCTTCGCGATAACAATATCGCTATCTAGAACTAACACCTGAGCGATCTGCAAAATTAAGTATGGTAAGGCGACGACGCCAAGCGCCTTTGTCTGCGGGTCAAGTCTCGATAGTTTGCGTGAACTAAGAAGTTGTAAATCTTCTTTGCGCGTTGAAAAAATAAACCCAGCTATGATGGAAAGCCCAACAGCTGCGGCAATGCCTGCTAATCCAAATCCAAGTTTCCAAAGGATCAGGCTGCCAAAAAGTCGAATTATCCACTCGGCTTGGATCGAAAGAATGATTTTTGGAAGATCAATCAATCCCTGAGTGAGTCCTCTGTAAATCACCATTGGAAGAAAAAAGGGTATTGCGAGTGCCAAGACACAAAGGGCCAAAGGGGACGAAAAGTTCAATACGCCAGAAATGTAATTCGCCAACGCGATAATGATAAACATTGCTGGCAATGAGAATTTGAGGCTTCGCCAAGATAGCGCATGTGCCCGTCGATAGCTTTGTTGAACTTGATTTTCTTTTGCCGTCAACTCTGCAAACGCGAATTGTAGTGCACCTAGGAATGACAAGATTCCCAGCTTTAGCGTTAGAAGAAGTGTGAGATCAGCAAAGGCTGCCGGTCCCATCATCCGAGCAAAAACCATGTTGAAAATTAGATTGGCAGCATTCGCGATATTCGCTGAAACAAACAATGCGGCAGCGGGGCCGACCAACGCATTTGAACGCACCATTTGCAAAGGAAGCTTGATAGATTTTGACATCTATGCCTCCGACAATGAAAAACGGGTGTTGTCAGCTAAGTGGCTAGGGAGGCGATTTAGAATAGTGCAGTTAAAAAGAGCGGTGATTGACGAGCGCCGCGCTACAGACAAAATTTCATTATCATCAGGAAGGTGGATTGAAACTTCTTTGCCACGAGCCAAAAGATTTTCGCAAACCTCTGTAAGCGTTGTAAACACAGATGGACCTAGAGTTTTAACGTTCGAAAAGTCTAATGTGATGAGCTGCTTTTCATCCGAAATGATCGCTTCCATTGATCGAATACTCTGTGTGCTCAATACCTCGCCTGAGCGAAGGTGTTGGGTAAGGGCTGGGGAGGTTGGGTTCCGTCTGTTTTGAAAACGCGCTCTGATTTTCCACTGACTGAAAATCAGAGACGTCATTTTTAGCCCACCTTTAATGACATCCGAAAATTTAATGTTTGACCCTGGAACTTCAGTCCATTCAAGAACTGGGTATTCGAAGAAGTTTTTTCGTTCACGCCGATTTGGGTTAGAAATTCTCAGGAATAATTCGACATCAAAAAGCCAACCTGCCGTGAAAGGTGCGTCTAAGCAGTTGATTAGATGTTCGTTGTTGCGAAATAACTTCGCGCCGCATTGCGTGTCCTTCAAAGCCAAGCCTGTCGCCATTCTACCCATCGATGCGCAAACCAAAGATATCATTTTACGATGAAGGTCTCTGTAAACACGGCGACCAAGACCGCCAGCACGCGATCCAAAAACGACATCAATGTTGTCTAAGCGGTCTGCAACTGAGATGAAGTCGTTGATTGCATTTAGCGGTGTTGCAAGATCGGCGTCTAAGAACGCGATATATTTATCGCCGCGTTCGGCTGCAAATTTAAGCCCGTGACGAACAGCTTCTGCTTTTCCTGCATTTCGCGCCATTGTTAAGACGTCGACTTGTTTAGGTAACGCTGCCATCGCTCCGCAGAGCAGGCTAATTGTCAGATCTTTTGAACCGTCATCTACAAATATGAACGAAATTTTGGGGTTCTTCCGGGCGAAGTTTAGGAAGACCTCCAGATGTAATCTGTTGGCCTCATTGTAACAGGGTATAATAATCGAGGTTCGATCATGCTTCCAAATAGACCGCTTTAGTAACGCGTCTTTTGATAAGGTTTCAGCCTGTGAAGTTTCGTGTTTCGTCATTTTAATCTCCAATATTTCGGAGATAGCTACGCAAATGCTGGGCCGCTATTTTCCCTGCGGTTTCGGCTAATTTCTTTGCAAATTAGAAAACACATTCGCATTTCGCAAAGATCATTTTGCAATTTTGCTCAATTTGCACGCAAAACATGGCGTTTTTTGCGGCACATCCATTGCAACCATTCATAGGCAACTTCGCAAAGAAGAGACCTATGATGAACCGAACGAAATTAATTGTATCCCTCCTATCACTCGTAATGAGTGTTGGGGTTTTTGCAGGTTCCGCTCAAGCACAGATGGACGCTGGCAGACTACAAGTCTACGCGGGGCCGCAAACGACAATCCCAGAAGAGAATATCAGTGTGACGATTGAAATGACAGATAGTCATGGAAAAAGCGTTCAAGGTGAAGAGGTAAAGCTGACTTATGTTTCCGATGGCGTGCCGAAGTCATTATCGGGAAAGGTTTCAAATGGTTTGGTGTCATTTGATGTTGCGGCTCAAACAATAGCCGGCGGAATGACCTTTCAGGCAACTGTCGGCGATTTGACGTCAAACAGTGCTCGGGTGCAAATCGTCGCGACTCAACCAGATATTTTCAAGTTAAAGGTGAGGTCCTCCAACAATGTCAACTTGGTAGAAATCACGACAGAGACGATCAGTGACGCTTTTGGGAATTTGGTTTCGGACCAATCTCTTGTGGCTCTGAGTTGGGTTGACAATACAGGTGTTAAACGTTTGGAAGCAGCGCAACTTTCAAATGGCCGCATTATCTATACCAGTATTTGCCCTAGTGAATACGTCGCTCCGTTAAAAATTCGGGCTGTATTGAAGAATGTAGAAGTCTTTTCTTCTGATCTCTCTGTTTTTTGCGCAACGCCGGAGGTCGGAGCATGATACTTAAGAGCCGTCATAACTTGAAACGACTTCCCGTTTCCGTTGGTATCCTCCTATCCGGTGTTGCGTTCGCGGGGATTATTTCCAACGTCATAGATTCGCCAATTGGATCAAATGAATACTTGCATGAGCATTTGATCAAGCCCGTAGAGTTTCTCGATAGAGATTGGATTGGGGATACATTCAAACTCTCTGTTCAAGACCGCCAGAGGTTTTCTGGGATCGTGATGCAATCGGAGCAACTCGATCGAACCTCAGACAGCGAGGCCTCCGTAACAGGGCAAGCTTTGACTGTTGTGAAAGAGACTACATGTCAATCGACAACAAAGCCCTGTGAATTGGTTTTTCGATTAGGTCGTGAATTTCAAGAAGGTCAGGTCAACAAAGATTTACGCGTCGCGAATGTCAAAGAGACCAGCTTGCGCGTGACCTTTAATTCTGACCCTGAAATCAATTCAGTAGCTATCGACGAGTTCGCAAACGAAACTAGGTTGTTTAGGTTCTACCAAACCCAAAATGGGTGGATGCAGAAGACTTCAGAAATTCTCGACTCAACATATTTGAACTTCAAAGACCGAAGCGGAAAATTTGATGACAAATTTTCGACTGATTTCGTGGGGGTGAATTATTATCCTGCATCTGCCTCGTGGAAAGAATTTTGGACCGATTTCCCTATCGAAGAGATTAAGTCTGATCTCGAAATAATAAGTAATATGGGGGGGAATTCTGTTCGCATATTTCTAACCCATAAATATTTCGAAGATGCGGCCACGCAAGACAATGCAAAGGCCAAACTTCGCTTATTTTTAGATCTTTGCGCGGCAAAAAACATTCAAGTACTTGTCACATTATTTGATCTTCGCCCAGATTACACATTGTCCAATATGACACGCGACATCGATCACATAGATCGTGTGCTGGCAGACATATCAGCTAATCCGGCAATCTTAGGAATAGACATCAAAAATCAGGCTGATTTGGATTTTCCGACGTGGGGGAAAGGTGTTGTCGAAGGTTGGCTGACGGTCATGGCGCGCCACATTCAAATTCAGTACCCGGATGTTCCGATAACAGTCGGGTGGTCAAATCCAGACTCAGCACTCGGTTTAAAAAATGTCATCGATTTTGTGACCTATCATGAATATGGAGACGTCGAAGGATTTTCTGATCGTCTGGACGCGATAAAAACTGAAGCTGGCGACAAGCCGGTTATGATCACAGAACTTGGCTCAACAATTTGGAATCCATTTCGGTCCACCCGAGCAGCGGAAGTCAAACAGGCCTCGCGTCTTCAAAGCCAGCTAAGGCAATCTCATAGCGCCGATGGCGTGTTCGTATGGACACTAAACGATTTTCAACATGTCGGGAGTGATGTCGTTGGACGCAGGCCTTGGCGGAAAGCGCAGCAAAGACATTTCGGCTTACTTCGTTCGGATGGCTCAGCTCGTCCTTCAAAAAACGTTCTTCAGGCACATGCTGAAAATCTCGCACGTCAATCCAATAACTAAACTTAAACATTATGGAAAATATCATGAAAACTATAGCTATTGTTACTGCCTTTCCGCCAAGCGCGGGTTCTTTGAACGAGTATGGGCTTCATCTTGTCAACGCGTTTGCTGCGCGGTCAGACATTGAAAAGATCATCGTGGTTGCCGATAAGTATCCAGGCGATCTGCCTGAGCTTGACCTCGGCCCTAAGGTAGAGGTCAAGCGCATATGGCGGTTCAATGATCCGTTGGCAGGTTTTCATATTCTGCGCGGGCTAAAGTCATCGCAGGCAGAAGGGGTTATCTATAATCTCCAAACCGCCTCTTTTGGGGACAGTGAGATTCCTGCAGCTCTCGGATTGCTGACGCCAACTGTTTCTCAAAAATCGGGCCTGCCTTCAGGCGTGATTATGCATAATTTAGTGGAAGCCGTAGATCTTAGTAAAACGAACCTTGCGAAAAGCCCATTCCGCCAAAAGTTAGTAGGCGCAGCCAGTTATTTCGTGACCAAGACTATGTTGTTGTCGGGCTTCATGACCGTAACTTTAGATAGTTTCTGGGATATTTTGAAGGATAAGTATAAAGCCAAGAATGCCTTTATGGTCCCTCACGGTTCTTTTCCTTTGGCGTCCGATATTGAGATCACAAATCTCTCTGAGCGACCTCGCACGATCGTGACAATGGGGAAATTCGGAACCTACAAAAGACTCGAGCGAACGATTGGCGCCATACAAAACTTGAATGTGTCTCGAACAGAAAATCAAAAAATTAAGTTGATTATCGGGGGGAGCGATCATCCGGCAACACCTGGCTATTTGAAGTCCTTGGAAGCAGAGCACAATGCGGACGAAAACATTGTCTTCCATGGTTATGTTGCGGAAGAAGATGTCGCCACATTCTTTACACAGGCTAAACTCGCGATTTTTGACTATGATAGTACGACTGGAAGTTCAGGTGTTCTGCATCAAGCTGCGATCTACGGAACGCCAGCCGCTTATCCAATGATGGGTGATTTTGTCGATGTGACTGAACGTGAGGGACTGAAGGGTTTTAACTTTACGCCCCTGGACCAAAAGGCGCTTGAAGAATCCATTTTGGAATGCCTGAATAGCTCGAAACTCGGACAAAGCTACGCAGACAACAACCTGCATGTTTCAAAAGGGGTTACGATGGAAACCGTCGCGTCCATTCAACTGCAACTTCTTAGAAAAACGAAAACTGGGAATTTTAATGTTCTGCGTAAAGCTAAAAATTCCGCTTTACGACTTGAGGAAATAGAAATTTCGCGACAAGTTCTAAGTTGAATCTAAAAGCCGCAATTGGTTTGGATGTTCGCCTTTCTCACTAGTGCTTCCGATATTGAGGTTGATGAAATTTTCCAAATGATTGCCTGAGGATTTAGTTGGCTGCGTACATTAACTTTGTTCTCGTATTATTTTTGAAGTTTTTTGTCCTCTTCTGCGCAACAGTCTGTGAAGCAAATTGTGTAACAGAAAAGAAAGAGATTCAACGCTCTGAAATATATGACAAATAAAAATTATATTGACCCGACCCTGGCGGGTCGGATTTTTATGCAAGTCTACCGTACGCGATGATGCTACGCAATAAACAGCCGTTGTTTGCCTTACAAATGGCTGACTTCTTGCCTAACAAACATCTTGTGTAATATTTTAAATCATTGTAATCGTTGAACATTGGGGATAATGGCCGCCCCTCTTGGGAGTCATTTGTTCTTCCACGAAAATCCGAAAATTTTCGATAATTCTTAGTTATATATACTGTGGTTCTGGTTCTAAGTCTGTTTGTGGCCGTCCAGCGCGGTTGGAGCGCAAATTAATCCATAAAAATCTGGCGATGATTATGAAAGGGTGAGCATAAAATCTGAGGCTTCAATATCTAAGATATTAGTATTGAGCAGAAGAATTTCATCTCCGTCACCCAGGTCAATAAGGACATGATCACCTATTTGAACCATGTTTTGTGAGAGAGCCTCGAAATCTGCAAACCCAAAATCTGTCAGGTCAAGACTATCGTCGCCTGATCTGTCAAAGTCGACAATTCTGTCTCTACCTGATCCTTGTTCGAATATAAATGTATCGTCCCCGGCATTACCTTGCAGCCTGTCATTTCCGCCGCCACCAGCGATTAGGTCATGTCCTTTACACCCGCGAATATCATCTACGTCATCATTTCCACTCAAAACGTCATTCCCGTCATTCCCTAGAATGAAATCATGACCTGCGCCGCCCAGTACAATGTCATCTCCAGTTCCCGCATTGATTGTGTAATGGCCTTCGCCCGCAACTATACCTTAGGTTTTAATGTGAGAACTTTCGACAGTGGCGATGCTCTCCTGATGCAAATGCCGGACCTTTCCAACCGGATGATATTTTTAGATATTCGTATGCCGGGGCGAGATGGTATGGAGATTTTGCGGGAGATACGGACCAAACCGCAAAGCGCGCATATCGTTATAATGACGGGTCACGGGGATATTCCTCTCGCTGTTAGAGCGATGAAAGACGGCGCAAATGATTTCCTGGAAAAGCCCTTTTCCGTGGACCAAATCCAAGCTGTCTTAGAACGGGCCAAAGCGAAAAACACAGAGGCGCATCCGCTGTCCAAACTGACACCCCTGGAGGCACAGGTTGCCGAACATCTGTCTACCGGCTTGTCTAACAAACGGGTCGCACATGAACTCGGTATCTCTATCCGAACCGTTGAAGTCCATCGTGCCCGGCTGTTGTCGAAACTCAACATTACATCCATCGCAGAATTGGTCCGGCTACAACTGTCTAAGTAGAACTACTTAAGTAGATTATCTAACTAGGTTTTACATATGCGGATGGCCACACAGATCCCAGATAAAGGGATTTAACATGATCAATGAACGCAACACTCTCTCACTTGGGCCCGTCCGCGTTTATCCCGATAAAACGTCCCTCTATCACCAAGGCGATGATACTGTGTCGATCTACCGCGTGAATAGCGGTGTCGTCATGACTTACCGGTTACTGGCGGATGATGAGCGGCAAATAACAGGGTTCTGTACGGAAGGCGATTTTTTCGGGCTTTCCTCGGATGAAACTTACTGCGATAATGCGATTACCGTCACAAGTTCCGGTGTTCAAACCATTCGTGTTGCCGAAATCGAATCCGATCCAAAGCTACAGCGCTTTATCCTGAGTCATAGCTGCAAAAAAGTCGAAGACACCCAAAACCTTTTAGCCACGCTGACACGCAAAAGCTCCGAAGCCCGCGTCGCCGCGTTCTTGGTTGTGCTTGCAGAGCGCAAATGCCGGATGGAGAAGACCGTCGATGATATTCGTATCAAAATGCCAATGTCGCGCACAGATATTGCAGATTATCTCGGTCTGTTCCGCGAGACCGTCAGCCGGAGATTGACCGATTTTCAAAGTGCAGGCGTGATCAACCTTGAAGATGTTCACACCGCACTTATTCCCAAACTCGATAGTTTAAGAACCTGCGCGGGTATTGCGGCCTAACGTGAGACCAAGATGTAAACCTTAAAGCTATTTCCTGTTTAGGCGTAGTCTCTTCCGGGCCGATCATTTGCGCTCGGAAATTATTATGAGTGACATGGCCTAATGCGTATAATTCTCTATCCGCATGGGTATCATAATTATTGAAACAACATTAATGGTAGAGGATGGTTTCACACGCATCCACCTCTGCTCTCGATTTTATCTTCACGCCGGAAGCCTATGGCGCGCGGGGGGATGATCCTGATTTTGATGATGCGCCGGGGATACAGGCGGCGCTGGAGGCTGCAGAAGCTGTCGGCGGGGAGCTTCGTTTGGGTGCGAAGATCTATCACCTGCGTTCCGGAATCCGGCAGAGCCGCGCCGCGACGGTGCGGGGATTTGGCTATGGCGATACGATCCCGACAAATTCCGGCCCGCAGAAAAGTACAACGACCTTGAAAATGATGGCCAAGATCAAAGTGGCGTGGCTCATCCAATCGCAGACCTATGGCGAGCGGATTTATAATCCGCGCCTCTATGACTTCTGCCTGCACGGTCATTCCATGACGGATATCGGTATCTGGGCGCGGTCGACAAATCTCCATGATTGGGACGGGCTTTATGTGCGGCAATGTTTGACCGATCATGCGATCTGCGATGACGGAAATGGCGAGTTGTCGGCGCGAAACCGGATTGGCTCTTTTATCTGTGATGTCTCGCGCCAACCGAAATTGCAAAAGGCCAACGGATTAGTGCTGGACAGTGTTGGTATGGTTGCGTCTGATGCCAAGCGGATTGGCCTGACGCAATATCATCTCGGCTATATTTATTGCACAAGCGGCAGTGAGGGCGAGGGCCTGATCATCGGGGATATCGACTCAACGCTCGTCGAATTTTATCAGGGCAAGCGTCTCTATCTCGCGGGGGTGCGCGAAGACCAAGGCCTCCGCGCGGCGCGAAAAATCACGCTGAACCACGTCGCCGCAGACATTCACGCGGAATCCGGCGTCATCGCGAAAATCTTTAATGTGAATTCCGAGCCCTGTCACAAAATCACCGAAGAACCGGGCGCGGCCTTGCATTACGCGATTTCCGGACGGTTGAGCGGCAGTGTCTATCAATCGCAGACATTCACGCTGGGACGATCGCTGAACTTGGCTGCGAAAGATGCAAATACGTCTTTCCCGGCGGCGGGTGAGTTGACGAGTGTCGGGGCGCAACATGCGCAAGCGCTGAAACTCTCAGATAAGCAGACGACCGCGAATTGGACGGTCCTTCCGCCCGATGATTTTGATGACGGCGCGATACAGGGGCTCTGCATTCGTTATTGTGCAAACCCGGGTGCGGATGTGGAGATTTCCGTCGAGTTGCGAAGCGCGGCCGTGGGGCAGGGTTTTGGCAAAGCGCAGACGGTGATATCAGCCCATCTGCCGGCGGGCGCGAAATCGGGCAGTGTCTATCTCTGCGAAACGCTGGACATGGATCACCGTTTTGGGCGGGGAGATATTCTGACGATTAATATTCAGCGCCTGACTGGAGAGAATAGTCAGGCGCTGAATATCTTTGGGGTGGAGTGCCTCTTTAAAGCCGATGGCCCGATAGAGAACCGCCCCGAAGTCCGTACCTATAACGCCCCGTCCATGGTGGCGGAGCGTTATAAAAAGCCGGGATTGGTGTAGTCGCTATTCCGCTTGCGGAATTGCGACCGGGCGTGGCGAGTAGTTTACATGTTTCGGCGTAAACGGCACGCGGCGCTTGCCCTTGATGACATAACCGAACCAGCGGCGGATATCCGCGCCAATCCCGTAAAGCGCCGGGACGAAGAACAGCGTCACGAACAGGGCGAAGAGTACGCCAAAGGCCAAGCTGATACCAATCGGGATG
This sequence comes from uncultured Caulobacterales bacterium, assembly GCA_947503715.1. Lineage (GTDB taxonomy): Bacteria > Pseudomonadota > Alphaproteobacteria > Caulobacterales > Maricaulaceae > Litorimonas. The sequence continues at coordinate 124,600 of CANNER010000001.1, forward strand.
AGCCACTGCGCTTGCAGCGAGCGTTCCAGCAAGAGCGGCATCAGGCCGACAAAGGTCGTTAGTGAGGTCAGCAGGATTGGACGGAACCGCTTGGTCCCTGCCGTGATCAAAGCTTCCGCCCCGTCCATGCCCTTATCGCGCAATCGGTGGACATAATCGAGTAAGACAAGGTTGTCATTCACCGCCACCCCGGCGGCGGCAAACATCCCGAGGATGGAGAGCAGCGACATCGTGCGGTCCATCACGACATGACCCATAATCATCCCGCAATAGCAGAAGGGAATGGCCGCGAGGAGAATCAGGATCGGCTCACCATAGGATTTGAATGACACCGCCACGATGAAATAGGCCACCCCAATCGCGATTAGCATAAGCGTTAGGAGCTCGGCTTGGAACTCGGCTTCCTCCTGCGCGCCGCCAATATTACCGCGCGTGACATTGGGATGAATTTGCTCGAAATCATTGAAGAAGTTCTCATCCAGGTCTGTCCTGATTTCACCAATACGCTCGGACACGACTTCCGCCGAGACGATAATGGCGCGCTGGCGTTCACGTCGCAGGATACGGTTCGTGCCGGGCTCGAAGCGGAGCTCTGCCACCGTATCCAGCGGGACCTCGCGTCCATCCGCGGCGCGGATGCGTACGGATTTCAGGAAGTCGAGTGACTCGCGATCAACGGCCGGATAGCGGACATAGACCCGCACATCCTCGCCGTCGCGAGGTAGGCGCTGGACCTCTTCGCCAAAGAAACCCTGACGGATTTGCCGCGCGACATCTGCCGTTGTAATTCCGAGGGACTCTGCGCCGGGCTTAAGGTCGAACTGCACTTCCTCGGATGCGCTCTCCATATCATTGACGACATTGAACACACCGTCATAGCTCCGCAATTGCGCCATCAAATCGTCGGCGGCGGCTTGGAGATCGTCAAAGGATTTGGCGTTCAGCACATATTGGATGGGCGGGCCGTTATTTCCGTCCTTGTAGTTCACGGTAATCGTTTCCGCGTCCGGCACATCGCCGATCAACTCGCGCAAACGTTCTGCTGTTTCCTGCGCCGTCAATGTCCGCGTTTCGGGCGGCACCAATTTGACGAGGGCGAGCACATTATTATCGCGGGAGCGCGTATACCAGTTCTCGATCAGATCGCCGTCCTTAGCTTTGATCTCTTCAGAGAGGTCATGTTCCGCGTCCTGAATTTGCGCGAGGACCTGTAATGTCCGCGTATAGGGCGTGCCTTCCGGCAGGCTCACGCTGATCTCGACCTGATCACTTTCCGACTCCGGGAAGAAGGAGGATTTGACGTACCCATTGGCAACAACGCCCACAGTCAGGATCATGATACCGAGGAAGAATGACGCCGTCAGGTAACGTCGACGTAAGGCCCAGGTAATTGCCGGACGGTAAAGCTGCGTCGCAACCCATGTCAGGCTGTTGGCGATTTTCGCCTGTACCCGCATAATTTTACTCTTCGGATTGACGGGTTTCAAGTGCGCCAAATGGGCGGGGAGAATCAGAAGGGATTCAACCAGACTGAAAAACAGCGCGAGGATCACGACGAGCGAAATTGCCCGCGTAAACTCACTCGTCCCTCCGGACAAATACATCCACGGTGCGAAGAAAATCATCGTTGTCAGAACGGCGAAGATGACGGGCTTTACGACCATGCGCGTCCCATTAATGGCGGCCTCTTCACCCGTCTCTCCGTCCTCCGTTTTCGAATGAATGGCTTCGCCCACAATAATCGCGTCATCCACAATGACCCCGATGACGAGCAGAAAGGCGAAGGTCGAGATCATGTTAAACGACACATCAAAGAGCGGCAGCAGCGCTAATCCACCCGCAAATGCGGTCGCAATTCCAACACTTACCCAGAGCGCGATGGCGGGCCGCAGGAACAACATGAGCGTTGCACAGACGAGCAGAAGTCCCGTGAAGAAGTTCACGGCAATCGTGCGGATCCGTCCGCGATAGTCATCCGCGGCATCGTTCCACGTCGTGATCGACATACCGCTGGGCAGTGTGCCGTCGACCTTTTCCAGATAGGCTTTCACATTATCGGACATGGCAACAATATCCATTTGCGGGCCGTTCTGGACCTGAATGAGTATTGTTCGTTCGCCATTAACTGTCGCCAGCAGATTGACCTGTTCGAACCCGTCAATAACGGTGGCAACATCCTTCACGCGGATCAGGGCCCCATTGGCACTCTGCCGGATGACGATATCTTCGAAATCCTCTTTTGAGTCTGCCTGATTCCGTGTGCGGAGTTGCATATTCCCGATTTCCGTTCGCACGGTTCCGGACGAACTGTTCACTGATGTCCCGCGCACGGCCTGCGCGACCTCGTTCAGGGTCAGACCATAGCGCCGCAACGCATCCTCGGAGACCTCAATCGAAACCTCCTCATTCCGCGTGCCGAAGAGTTCCACGGCGGGGACGTAGCCCAGTAGGGCGATCTCCCGCCGTGTTTTTTCCGCAAACCGTTTCAGTTCCCGCTCCGAGACGGTCTCGTCACCCGTGAGGGCGAGGCGGATCATCTCGTTGCGATTCCTGAAAACATTGGTTTGCGGCTTCTCGGCCGCCGGGGGGAATGAATTAATTGAATCGACCTGACGTTTCACGTCCGCCATCAGCTTGGCTTCATCGACGCCGTTTTTGCCGACGACGGTGACGGAACCACCTCCTTCGCCCGCAAAGGACCACATGCGGTTGACGCCTTCGACTTCCGACAGCGCTTCTTCCATGCGGACAATGATTTGTTCTTCCACGTCCTGCGGCGACGCGCCGGGCCAAGAGACTTGCGTCCAAGCACCGGGGAATTCGACATAGGGCTCAAGCTCGCGCTCGATCTGGAAGTAGCTGACCAGACCGCCGATCAGGCAGATGAGCATGAGGAGGTTGGCGGCGACCGAATTACGGACCCACCATGCGATGATGCCTTTTCTCGCCTCTGTTGGCTCGGACGTGTTCTCAGGCGTGCTCATGGCGTCACCTCCGCATCATCCGCCTCGATGTCGAGGGTCTCCACAACGGCGACTTTCATCCCGTCCGCAACACCGCGAATGGGTGACGTGATGACGGAGGTTCCGCTGTTCAGACCTTCGGATAGGATGGCCGTGTTACGGTCAGAGGACACAACGGACACGGTCTTGACGGTCAGCGTTTCATCGGCATTGGCAACATAAACTGTATCCGCACCGCGAAGGGCCGCGCGGGGGATGGAGATAATATTCTCGAGTGTTTGTCCTTCAATATCCGCATTGACGAAAATACCGGGGGCGAGTGGGACGCCGTCATCGGAACCTTTTCCGAAGGGATCAATGACTTCGGCATAGGCGAAGAGCACGCGGGTTTCCGCGTCAAAGCGGCTATCCGTTCGAACAATTCTGCCCTGCCATTCGCTCATTCGTCCGGCGACATCGGCGGAAAGTTTGACTGGAATACCCGCGGAACCACTCGGCGCTTCATATCCCAATGTCAGGCCCGCTTGGCGTAAATCCGCATTTGTCATGGGCAGGCGGACATCCATAATATCTGTCGCGTAAATCTCGCCGAGCCGCGTACCCGCCGTCACGAATTCTCCGGCATCAATGTGGCGCATCGTGACGCGGCCATTAAACGGCGCGTAGAGGGAAGCGCGGCTTAGTTGTAATTCGGCTTCGGCCAGCTGCGCTTCCGCGCTGGCGAGTTGCGCCCGTGCTTCGGCGAGTTGGGGCTGGCGGAGTGTCAGCGGTGTCGGCTCTCCCGCACGGCCCAATTCTTCCCAATCCTGCCGCGCGATTTCGCCTTCGGATCGTTCGCGCATAACAACGGTTTCCGCCTGCGCGACATTGGCGCGGGCTTGCACAACGCGCAATTCATATTCCGCGGGTTCAACGCGGACGAGGAGGTCGCCCTTGCGGAACTTCCCGCCCTCGATAAATTTCGGTGACATGTAGGAGATTTTACCCCCGACCTGCGGCACCAGATTAATCTGCGTATGAGGTTGGACCTCGCCCTGAACGCGGACCTTCAGGGTCACATTATCCTGCGTGGCCATAGCCGTTAGGACGGGAATGGCTTTCACCACTTCCTCTTTTTCCTCCGGTTGGGGTTTCATGGCCCCCATCACCATAAATCCGGCGATGGCTCCACCAATCATCAGCACGGGTAGCGCGATGGATACAATGCGCGTGAGCACGAGTTTCCCGCGTTCGCGTTTATTGAGGGGGGCGATGTCCTGCTCCCATGCAGGTTCGGGCGCTGAAGTCGGGCGCATAAGTCTCTCCTTTTAGCGGTTGGCACACCGCATCATGGAATCGTCTTAGGCTTATAATTATTGTTTTTCAATAATAAATTATCGAAAATCAGGTGTTTTTACTATTTTTCACTACGTCCTGCCGCAGGTTTTGCCGAAAGGGATTTCACTTTCGGATTGGGCTTGATGGCCTCAAGCCCGATCGTGCCGAGAATATACCACCCTGCGAGAATGACTCCTTTGAACGTTCCGCTGATTTTAGAAACGCCAATACGTTTGCGGTAGTGAACTGGAACTTCCGCACATCGCAGGTTCTGTTTGAGCGCGCGCACCTGCATCTCTACTGTCCAACCGAAGGTCGGCGCCTCCATATTCAGGCGGTCATAGCTCGACTTGCGGATGGCACGGAAGGGGCCGAGATCGCTGAACCGGAACCCCCAGATCAGATGCATCAGCCAGCAGGCAAGCGTATTGCCGAACCGCTGCTGCGGTGTCAGAGATCCGGGGTCGCAATCCCCCAAAATGCGGGAGCCGATCACAAGATCGGAGTTATTATTGATGATAGGATTGATAAGTTCGGATAAATCTTCCGGGTCATCCGACGCATCTCCATCCATGAAAACAAGAATATCGCAGGCACCGGCGGCCTCAACCGCCGCCAAACACGCTCTGCCATATCCGGGTGTGTCGACATATACGACATGTGCGCCCGCCGCTTTGGCTACGCTTGCAGTTTTGTCGGTTGAGCCATTATCTGCGACAATAACCTGATCGACGGCGTCAATGACGCTGGTGACGACTTGGCCGATCGCACCCTCTTCATTCCGTGCGGGAATAATTAATTTAATGACGGGGTTATGCATAACGTCTCTCTTTCCATCCGTCATAGGCCAGAACCAAGAGTGCGGTTCCGAACTCCAGCGGGAGTAATATCGTTTCGTAAATTTCGTATCGGTCCGTCTCCCCGAGTAGGAAGCGAACGTAATAGGCGGTCGCGCCGATGGTCAAGAGGCCCAATCCGCGTGCCATCCAACTTTGAACCGCAAAGGGCAGGAACATGAAGAACCAGATGAAATACCACGGATAACCTGTCGGCGAGAGTAGGACGAACGCGGCGGAGAGGGCCATGAGATCGAAGGGCAGTTTTTTCTCTGACCGCGATGTCGAAAATCCCAGATAGAGGCTCAATCCGACAAGGATGAGTGCAATGACGTAGCGGGCGATCCGGTTTGGATCGTCCACGAAAAAGCTGAGCGCCTCGCGCAAGCCGGGAAAGAGGAAGCTGCTATTCGTCCAGTTCGCTGAATAGGCGGCGAGACCTGCCTGGTCATTTAACGAGAGCAACATGGGAAGCAGGCTCAAACTCGTGAGGACGGCGACCAAAGCTGCAATCCCGATATAGAGCGCGGGACGCTTGAACCAGCTGCGAAACAGGACGGGCGCCAATAGCAACGGCCAGAGTTTGATGGCGGCAGCCGCGCTCAAAGCGATTGCCGCGATCCACGGGCGGGCCTTCAGGGTCAGAACTGCGAGCAGGAGCGGCAGCGTCAGCAACACGTCCATATGGATCGCATTATAGCTCGTCAGAATGATAATCGGGTTTAGCCAATAGAGGCTGGACCAGATCAGAGGCATTCCGAATTGTTTGAGCGCGAGGAGCAGAACGGCAAATCCCAGCATTTCAAAGATCAAAAAGACTCCCCGCAACCCATCCGGATTATAAGGCGCAATCCAATAGGCGCTGGCGAAAACCGCTTGGGCAAAAGGCGGATAGATCGTCGTCAGATGCGGGCTGTTGATCTCGCCCGTCAGGCCGTCGGCCTCATTCGAGAGAACGGCTAGTGTCGCGAGGTCGGGCACGGAGGCCGTCCCGGGCGCGCTCGCATCGAATATCTCTTCCGGCGTGAAAATATAGGGGTTCTCCCCCTGCGCCGTCACAGCGCCGTCCCAGAGATAGCGCTTATAATCATTCTCATAGATGGGCTGCGAGCCGAAAAAGCCGAGCCGTAAAATCAAGCCACCCAATATAAGAACGGGCAGCCCCCATTTCGGGAATGCCTGTGTCCGTCGCATTAAGAGGAGGAGGATAAACCACGCTGTTCCCGCTAAGATCAGCAAGCCCGTCAAGGCCATGACGGGATGATCTTCCGTCTCGATCATTGGGTCAAATCCGGCACTGATGAACCGGATGGAGAGGAGTGCCCCCGCCAAGATCATGGCGGAGACAAGGAGGATCAGGCGTGAGCGGGGGACTGTCATAATATCACGCCTGAACAAAGTCAGAGCATCAGGGCTCTAGTTCAACATACAAGTGCCATTATCCTGAGGCGTCGTACCGGACGGGCAATTTGTCGGCTTCATGGATGTTTCGGTTTTCATCATGGTGTCGCCTTTTTTCATCATGGCATCGCCGTCTTTCATCATGGCATCGCCGTCTTTCATCATGGAGCCTGATGCGGAGGAATGATCCTTCATCGCCTTTTCTTTCATCATTGAGGCGTCAGTTGCGGACGATTGCTCTTTCATGGCCTTCGCTTTCATTGCGTCCTCTTTCATCATTTTGGCATCCGTCGCAGAGGACGGTTCCATCATGGCTTTCTCTTTCATAGCCTTTTCTTTCATGGCGGCCTCTTCGGCCATCATTTTAGCTTTTTCTTTTTCAGCCATCTGCGCGGCTTTGATACGTTTCTTCTCGGCCTTTCTCGCTGCACGTTCTGCCTTGCGCGCGGCGGAGGACTGGCTCGTGCTTGTTGTCGTTCTAGAGCTATCTCCGTTATAAGAAGACTGCGCGTAAGCAGGCGCGGCAGCAAAGGCCAAGGTTGTGGATGCGATGGCGATAAGGGCGAAATGTTTCATGTGTGTCTCTCCGACGTTTGGTTGGTATGACAGCTTAGTTTCACATCACCGCTTCAACTGGGACTCACGTCTGGGAGAGCATCTGACACGTTTTTGTGAGCGGTATTAATGCGAAGCGGTCTCGTAGAGTTCAAACATGTCGAGGACGGGACGTCCGAGAGCGGCCTCGAAGACGGCTTGGTTTCCGCTCGCCGCAACGGTTTCGGTCTCTGCGGTGTCCCGCAAATTCGATTTGAAAATACCGGCGGCGCTGACGGGCAGGAAATCTTCATAGGTCAGCGGTGATCCATTCTTGTCGAAAAAGGCGAGACCTTGGGCTTTCAATTCCGCTTCTGTATCAGGGAAATCTGAAAAGTCCTTCGCCGCCAGACAGCGGTCATATAAGTCTCGACCTTTTCGCGTCAGGGCCATGCCGCGTTGTTCGATCTCGCCAAAGCGGGCGGTGTGATGCGCTGTTTCCCAGCCATATTTTGTTTTAAATTCGACAGATTCGGTCAGGGCCTTGAAGGCTGTCTGGCGCAGGAGGATCGGACAATTGCGACGCGGCGGGCCTTCAATCGTTTCTTTCACCTCCAGACCCATCTCCCGCATTCGTTGATGGGCCGCATCAATATCGGCCACACGCGGGGTCAGGTGATTCATATGCGGGCCCTGGAACGAGACGATATCTGCAATGAGTGGATGCTCGGACAGGAGCGCCTGATATGTTTCCAAATCAACATGGGCCCGTTTCCGCCACGCGAAAATCGAAACAGCTTCGCGCACAAATTCAGCGCCGTCAATTGCGTTTAATCCGCCTTCGGTCTCCGCTTTCTCCAGCAAGCTGTGACACTTAGCCGAGAAAATGCACCGCGCAGCCAATGCAGATTCGGCCTTTTTTCGCAGCGCGTCCGGCAGCATGTCCAAGCGAAGGAGGCTCGTGAACATGCGAAACGGACTGACATTGAAACCCGCCTCCGTGATGGGACGAAAAGCGGTTGAGTGAACGGGCAAGCCCGCAACGGACAGATCATAATATCCGACGGGATGCAGCCCGAGCACCGCAAAGACGCGGCCGATGAGGTTTAACTCGTCCGCCGTGCCCAGGCGGATCGCACCATGTCGTTCCCCGTCAGACCGGATGCCTTCATGTTCCGCATTGATATCCGCAACGATGTCAATGAGTTGTCCATAAGCAGGTACTTCCTCCCGATACATATCGGACAGCGCTTGCGAAAAATCTGCGCGTAGCTGGTCGGGATGTCGAAAGGATGAGGCGCTCATCTGTCTATTCTGCATCCATTCCAATATCGAAATTCGGCGCACTATGGGTCAGCGCCCCGATGCTAATAACATTGATACCGCTCTCCGCAATGTCGCGGACCGAGCTAAGGGTGACGCCGCCCGACGCTTCCAGAACAGGTTTCGCCCCTTCAAAGCCACTGACAATTTTGACGGCCTTTTTCAGCATTTCGGGATCCATATTATCGAGCAACACGACATCCGGCATCCATGTCAGGACTTTCTCCAACTGCTCCAGCGTATCGACTTCGACGCTGACCTTGATCATGTGATCGGCCTTTGTGCGAATGGCAGACAGGGCCGCATCGACCCCGCCTGCCAGCGCAATATGATTATCTTTAATCATAATCGCGGCGGACAGGCTCTCGCGATGCGTGAAGGCGCCGCCCGCGAGGACAGCCTGTTTTTCCAGCGCCCGTAATCCGGGTGTCGTCTTGCGGGTCGCCGCAATTCGAACGCCCGTACCATCAACTTTCGCAACATATTTTGCAGACAACGTCGCGACTCCAGACATCCGACCCAAGAAGTTCAATGCGACCCTTTCTGCGGAGAGTAAGGACCGTGACGGGCCGGAGACGCGCGCGATAATTTCGCCTTTGGCAACGTCGGACCCGGTCGTTTTCAGGACTTCAAATTTCACGGACGGGTCAACCATCGCATAGGTCATCTGCGCGGCCTGCATCCCTGCGATCACACCGTTTTCGCGTGACCGCATCACCAGTGTTCCGGTTGCCTCTTCGGGGACGAGTAATCGTGCCGTGACATCGCCTGAATTCCCAAAGTCTTCCGTCAGAGCGCGTTCGACCATCGGGCGAAGAATAATATCGGGGAGGGGGGTGAGCTTTGTCATGGTCTAGTCCAGCCGGTCATAGGTGAGGTAGCTTGAAACCGCGCGATCAGATTCCGTCGGGAAATCCTCACGGAAATGTCCGCCACGTGACTCTTCGCGGGCGAGGGCGGCGGCAGCGATGACGCGCGATGCGACGAGCGGGTTGGCGCGTCCCACGCGGGCGATTAACCCGTCAATCAGATCAATTAATTCATTCAATTTCCGTGCATCGCGCCGGACGCCGCATTTCGCGGTCATGGCTTGACGGAGGGTCTGACTGACGTCTTTGCTCATGGAGAGCCAAGGCTGCAAGCGGATGGTCCCGGCGCGGCGTTCCGCCCAATCGCGACCATTGATATAATTCGCGGCACGTCCGCCAAAGACGACGGCTTCTAGCAATGAGTTGGACGCGAGACGGTTCGCGCCGTGAACGCCCGTTGCGCTGCATTCACCAATGGCGAGGAGGCTGTCGAGCGAGGTCTGGCCGTGGCTGTCCGTGGACAGACCGCCCATATGATAATGTACGGCGGGGGCAACGGGGATGAGGGCGACACGCGGGTCGATGCCAGCGCTCATGCAACTCTCGAACACAGTTGGAAATTCTTCATCGAAATGTGAGCCTATGGCCGCACGGCAATCCAGATAGGGCTGACGGCCCGCTTCAATCTCGGCGAAGATCGCACGGGCGACATCATCGCGCGGGGCGAGTTCGCCTTGTGCGTGATAGCGCGGCATGAAGCGTACGCCGTCAGAATTTGTCAGGACTGAGCCTTCTCCGCGTAAGGCTTCAGTGGCGAGAGGTGCAGGGTCGCGGCCAATATCAATCGCCGTCGGGTGAAACTGCACAAATTCCATATCGCGCATTTTTGCCCCAACAACGGCGGCCATACCGAGCGCGTCGCCACGGGCCGTTTTCGGGTTGGTTGTGACGGCGAATAATCCGCCGACACCGCCCGTCGCCATGACAGTCACATCTGCTTCAATCCCGAGCAGAGCACCGTCATCATTCCGCGCGAGGGCGCCTGCAATTGCGCCGTTTCCGTCCTGCAACAGGCTTTCTGCCCGCCATCCGATCAGGCCGGTAATGTGGTCGGCGGCCTGCGCTTGTTTGACCATGACATTGATGATTTCGCGTCCGGCTGTATCGCCTTTGACACGGGCGACGCGCGGCATGGAATGCGCAGCTTCGAGGGAGAGATAGAGCTCGTCATTTTCATTGCGGTCAAAGGGGACGCCTAGTGCGGCGAGGTCGTGCACGCGGTCCGGGCCCTCTGTTGCGAGGATATGCGCGATCTCTGGGTCGACCAGACCATCACCCGCCGCAATTGTATCGCGGGCATGACTTTCCGCAGAATCCTCTGCGGAGAGAGCCGCGGCGATTCCACCTTGAGCCCAAGCACTGGCCGCGCCTTTGGACGATCGCCGTGAGGTCAGAACAAAGACCTGTCGCGGCGCAAGTTTCAGCGCGAGATAAAGTCCGGCCAATCCTGCGCCAACAACGAGGACGGCACCTGCGGGCAAACGTTTTGTATCAAGGGTTCCGACTGACATGGATGCCCCTTAACGGGTCAGACCGCTGCGGGAAAGCTAAACCACACCAGCGTCTTTATTAAATCCCGACGCGATGATCGCGTCGGGAATATTGTGGGGGCTAGAGGAATTTCTTCGCCATGCCGCCAAGCGCGCCCAGACCGCCAACGGAGTCGAGCAATTTGCCGCCGCTGCTGGCTTTGTCCACGAGTTGCGGAAGCGCCGCCTGAAGGCCGCCCAGAAGAGAGTTTTCATCTGTGCCGAGCTGGGCTGCGGCTTGTGTGATATCTTCGGCGCCAATGGCTTCTTTCAGTTGGTCCGCTGAGATGCTCTGATTGGCGTCGTCGCCCAACCAGGAAGAGGCAATATCGCCGAGACCTTGGTCTTTCAGATTGCCGAGCAATCCAGCCACGTCCATTTTGTCGCCGCCACCAATGAGTTTGTCCATGATTCCGCCGACCTGCGCATTATCAACACCCAATTTGTCTGCGAGCATGCCAGCAGCGATATTTTTAAAATCCATGATATAGTCTTTCGTAAGAATGAGGGCGGAGCCCCCGGTAGGGCCACAACCTGACCCATTCCGTACTTAGCAGATTTTACCCATACGTAACCTGAACAATCTTTTAGGCTAGATGACCGTGACGTCGACTTCCGGTAATGTGGGATCAAAATGACCTTTCACCGCGTCGAACTTGACCTCGATCATATCTTGTACGGCTTTATACGCCCGCAGACGCATGTCCTCAGGAATGAGGATCTCATTTGTCTCATTCTGTAGGCACTCATAGACACCTTCTAGGGTGATGCGTTTCATATGGGGGCAGAGATTGCAGGGGCGCACGAAATCCACGCCCGGATTGGCCATGGCGACATTATCGGACATGGAACATTCCGTCAGCAGGATGACATTGTCGGGCTTATGATCGCCGACATAATCACTCATGGCCTTGGTTGAACCAGTGAAGTCGGATTCGGCTACGACTTCCGGTGGACATTCGGGATGGGCGAGGACGATCACGCCGGGATGGGCCGCGCGCATATCACGCACATCTTGCGCCGAGAACCGCGCATGGACTTCGCAACGGCCATGCCACGCGATGACTTCCACATCGGTTTGTTTCGCGACATTTTTGGCGAGGAACTCATCCGGCAACATAATGACTTTATTCACACCCCATTCCGACGTGATATGTTCGACAATTGCGACGGCGTTAGATGAGGTACAGCAAATGTCGCTCTCGGCTTTTACATCCGCAGAGGTGTTCACATAGGTCACGACCGGAATGCCGGGATAGCGTTGCTTGATGAGTTTGATGTCTTCGCCCGTGATCGAGGAGGCGAGGGAGCAGCCCGCGCGCATGGACGGGATGAAAACGCGCTTGTCGGGGCAGAGGATTTTCGACGTTTCCGCCATGAAATGCACACCGCCCTGGATAATCATTTCCGCATCAGTCTTGGTCGCTTCGATCGCGAGACCCAAGCTGTCGCCTTTATAATCGCCGATCAGCGCGAAAATATCCGGCGTCATATAATTATGCGCGAGGATGACCGCATTCTTCTTTTTCTTCAGCGTGTTGATTGCATGGACGAGCGGCGCATAGGCGGGCCATTCAAATTCGGGGATGAAGTCTGAGACCTGTTCATAGAGGTGGTCTGTCGCGGCTTTCACCTCTTCATTATATTCGAGGCCTTCGGGCGGGCCGTCCAGATCATTGCCCGGCGTCGCGCAGACCCCGTTCGGCACTTCCAGCGTTTGACCGATCCAACGACCATTTTCCCAATTGACGAGTTCTTTGCCCAATGTGGAGGCTCCTGACGCGGTTGATTTGTTATGGATATAGGGGGCCGACTCGCGCGGGGCTAGGTCCTGTCCTCATAAATGGAACGGATTTGTATCGATATGAGCGTGTTTTGGGCGAGGCGCAGTTTTGAGGCAGTGGCTCGCCACGAAACGCCTGAAAGCCGTCCAAACCGCACCCATTTATGAGGACAGGGCCTAGGGGAAGCTAGAAGAGCAGGTAAGCAATCGCCAATGCGACGAGATTTCCCAGCCCTACGCCAAAGCCGAAATTCGAAAACCCTGACGGTGAGGGGCGGCCGAGCAGTAATCCCAGCCCGCCCAGTATTATGGCGGCGACCGAAGCTGAAATTACGAAGACTTGCAATCCAAGCACAGCCATGCCGCCATTATTCACAGAGGCCCAGAACATATTGAGCAGGAGTAGAAAGCCGAGAATAGCGGCGAGGCTTGAGATGATGCCTAAGGTACGATGCATGATTAAGTCTCCCTAAGTTTAGTTTCTATGACCGTGTGGATTGAAGGCTTTCGGGTCACGTCTCAGGCCACACTCTCGCGAGTTATAGACTCATGCCTCGTCCCAGTGCCCCTAAATAAGCATAGCCAATGACGCAGACGGCAATCAGAAGAAGGACGAAGATAATCAAACCGATTCTCAGGAAGAGATTCTTGCGGCTAGCACGGATTAAGCGGTACACAATGTAACAAAAGCCTCCGAGAACAACCAATTGGATCAGGATGGAGATCAGGATTAGACCTATATCCGTTCCAACGGTTTCCAAGGTTAAGCGACTCGTTTCACAAATATCGCGCCTGCGGAATAGCCCGCGCCGAAGCTGCAGATCAGGCCCGTCTCGCCCTCTGCGAAATCATCGCTATATTTGTGGAAGGCGATGATGGAACCTGCGGAGCTTGTGTTCGCATATTCGTCCAACACGACAGGTGCCTGTTCGATCTCGACATCCTTGCCGAGGACTTTCTTGGCGATGAGGACGTTCATGTTCAGATTGGCCTGATGCAGCCACATGCGTTTTAGGTTGTTCGGATCAATGCCGTGGGTTTCACATTCCTCATTGATGAGTTTCGCGACCATGGGCACGACTTCTTTGAACACACTGCGGCCGTTCTGCACGAAGAGTTTATCCGTTAGGCCTTTACGCCCGCGCTCACCCTGCATTCCGTCATCTTCGGGGGCGGTATGGTTCAGGAAACCGAAATTATTGCGGATATTGTTGGAGAATTGCGTGATCAGTTTCGACCCGATGATCTCCCAATGCGCTTTTGGTGCGACGTTAATATGCTCGACCAGAATCGCGGTGGCGACATCGCCGAAGATGAAATGCGCGTCGCGGTCTTTGAAATTCAAGTGCGCCGTACAGATTTCCGGATTGACGACGAGGACGGATTTTGCCTGACCGCCTGCGATGAGGCCGCGGGCCGTTTCAATGCCGAAAGTCGCGCTGGAACAGGCGACATTCATATCGAATGCGAATCCCGATGTGCCCAGAATGGATTGCACTTCGACCGCGACGGCGGGGTAGCCGCGCTGCAGATTGGAGCACGCCACGATAACCGCGCCAACATCTTCAGACTTGCGACCCGCGCTCTCAAGGGCCTGCTTTGCCGCATGGGCGGCGATTTCCGCGAGGATGGACGGTTCATCATTGGACCGCGCGGGAATGCGAGGGGCCATGATGTTCGGGTCTAGGATGGGCTCTTTTGAAATCACAAAGCGTGATTTGATGCCTGAGGCTTTCTCGATAAATGCGGCGTTGGAGTAGGTCAACGCGTCCAACTCGCCCGCCTCAATCGCGGCGGCATTGTCCGTGTTCCATTTATCGACATAGGCGTTGAAGCCTTCGACGAGTTCTTCATTAGAAATGGACTGTTCAGGCGTCCAGAGTCCGGTGGAGGAGATAACAGCGGTCACGCGCGACCCTTTTCAATTTATTTGGCGAACTTTTTCGTTCCGGCGGGTATGCCCTTACAGAGCGTAATCCTCAAGACTTGAATTCGGATGTGATGGAGACAAGCGAAACCTGCGACCGACGATCTGCGCGTGCGGCGGGCTAGGCGAGTGTCCGTGTTAGGCGGGACGTCCGCGTGGTGACCTCCATGATGGAGACCAGAAAGAAAAATATTTTACACGAAGGCCAAGCGCATGAGGCATGGATAGTGGTCGGCGATACCGTTACGTCTTCCAAATCTCCGAAACTATCGGGCGTAAACCGACAGACCCGTTACGCTTCACGCATTTGACTGAAGCCAAATATGCGACCACGCGGCGGTGCTTCTCCAACGGCGGCCTTACTGGACTGCGGGTGTTCCACCCCGTCAGGCGCTCGCGGCTGGGCCCCTTTCTATATGCGTTACCAACTAGAAATAGACACACCGTCCTCCAGACCAGAAAGCCAACGATCTCTTGCCTGTCCCATGTCTGAAAGAACATCTTGAATATGGCATGGGTTTTATAAATGGGGGTCATTCTCTTCATAAACGGGGATTGACCACCGACATTGATGCCACCCATCACACTGTCATCCCGGCGATGAGCCGGGGCCTTTGGTTTAACGTTGAACGGAAAGTCCAAGAGACGAGCAGTCTTCGCATTTATCTTATTCCACAAAGGCCCCGAGTCAGGCCCGGGGTAACATTTGGTGTGTAATGGGAAACCGCGGATACAGTTCTGCATAAACGCGGATTGCCATCTTCACCAACTTCCTGATTGACGCCCCCGACCATCGCCGTCATCCTGCCCGCATGTCCTATAAACTTTATCTCCTCCCCGCACTCCTGCTCACCGCCTGCACCGCCGCCGACCCGGCTGCCGAGTTCCAGTCGAAGCTCTCCACGCTCTGTGGGAACACCTATACCGGCCAAGTCGTCAGTGAGGATCCGCAGGATGAAGACTGGCGCAAAGAGGACCTCACCCTCGGTCCTGTTCGGTGCGAAGGGGCGCGAATCGAGATGCCGCTGGCCGTGGGGGCCGACACCTCCCGGACTTGGGTTTTGGAGCCGAAAGGCGAGGGGCTTCACTTCTACCACATTCACGCCCATTCGGACGGGACGGAAGATGCCGTGAGTCGTTATGGCGGGATGGCCGTCATTAAATCGGGTGTGCGCGCCACATTCCCGGCGGATGAGTTCACGAAAGAGCTGTTCGTGCGCGAAAACATCCCTGTTTCCGTACCCAATGTCTGGAGCTTTGATGTAAATCCCGGTGTTCAACTGGCTTATGAATTGAACCGTCCCGGGCGTCATTTTCGGGCGGAATTCGATCTGACAAAAGCCGATTGATTGCGAACCATTCGCGCCTTTATGCGTTGACTTGAGACACTGGCCGCCTAGTTTGCGGCGCAATCTGAATTTGGGACGATTTCTATGTCATCTGAGTGGAACGACACGCGGCCAATGTCGCCGCATTTACAAGTCTGGCGCTGGCACGGGGCCATGATGAGCTCTATCGCACATCGCGCGAGTGCGATCATTTGCTATGTCGCGCTTTTCCTTGTCGCGGTCGGGCTTTTGGTTCTTTCACTGACGGGCAGCTTGCCGCTCGCGGGCCTCGTCTTCTCGCCTCTGGGTGCGATCGGCCTTTTTGTCTTTCTCTTCGCCTTTATTTTTCTGGCGCTGGCGCAATTCCGGCATGCCGTTTGGAATAGTGGTAGCTTTCTAAAGCCTGAACTCAATAACACGCTGTCCTACATCATGTTGGCGCTTGCGATTGTGCTGGCACTTGTCCTGACACTCCTCATCTCTGGGGCGGTATAATGAGCGCCTCCACACAAAATCACAGCGTTGCCCATCAGAAAATCCACACATGGACAGGATGGGGCGTCATCATTGGCCTGATCCCCGTCATCTGGTCCGTCGCCCATGCGGTTCCGAACGGCGTGGAAGGGCTGGAACTCTGGCTCTCCACACCTGTTGGCGCGATTGGTTTCCTCGCCTTTTTCACGGCAGCGGTTTGGTACTGCAAACTGGAGATGGACGAAGTCATCATGGATTATTTCGGTGGTGGACTGCGGCGTTTCGGCTTGTTGAAAAACAAGCTGGTCGCCTTCATCTTATGGGCTGCGGTGGCCTTTGCCGTCATTAAACTCGCGTTTTTGGGATAATCACATGACTGAATGGATTGATCATACTTACGATGTTGTTGTTGTTGGCGCGGGTGGTTCCGGCCTTCGCGCGACACTCGGCGCGGCGCAGGCGGGTCTGAAGACGGCTTGTGTCACAAAGGTTTTCCCAACGCGCTCCCACACGGTCGCGGCGCAGGGCGGGATTGCCGCCTCGCTCGGCAATATGGGCAATGATGACTGGCGCTGGCACATGTATGACACGGTTAAGGGCTCTGACTGGCTCGGTGACCAGGACTCCATCGAATATCTCTGCCGCGAAGCGCCCAAGGCGGTTTACGAGTTGGAGCATTGGGGGATGCCCTTCTCCCGCACGGATGAGGGCAAAATTTATCAGCGTCCCTTTGGCGGCATGATGCAGAATATGGGACAGGGTCCCGAAGCGCAGCGCACCTGCGCCGCCGCCGACCGGACCGGTCACGCCATGTTGCACACACTCTATGGCCAAGCGCTCCGCAATGATGCCGAGTTCTTTATCGAATATTTCGCGCTCGATCTCATCATGGAAGACGGCGTGTGTCGCGGCATGACGGCGTGGAAGCTGGACGATGGGACATTGCACCGTTTCCGCGCACAGACAGTGATTCTCGCGACGGGCGGTTATGGCCGCGTCTTCTTCTCCGCGACCTCCGCTCATACCTGTACGGGTGACGGGAATGCGATGGTGCTCCGCGCAGGTCTGCCTGTCCAGGATATGGAGTTTATTCAGTTCCACCCGACCGGTATTTACGGTGCGGGTTGCCTGATCACTGAGGGCTCACGCGGGGAGGGCGGTTACCTGACCAACTCCGAGGGTGAGCGGTTCATGGAACGCTATGCCCCATCCGCGAAAGACCTCGCCTCGCGCGATGTCGTCTCCCGCGCGATGACGATTGAAATTCGCGAAGGCCGCGGTGTTGGGCCGGAGAAGGATCATATCTATCTCCATCTCGACCATCTCGACCCGGCCGTCCTCGCCGAACGTCTGCCCGGTATTTCCGAGACCGCCAAGATTTTCGCGGGCGTTGACGTCACAAAAGAACCCATTCCCGTACTGCCGACCTGTCACTATAATATGGGCGGGATTCAGACGAATTATCACGGCGAAGTCGTGACCTTGAAAGACGGCGACCCGGATAGTGTTGTCCCCGGCCTGATGGCTGTCGGCGAAGCGGCCTGTGTCTCCGTTCACGGCGCGAACCGTTTGGGCTCAAACAGTCTCATCGACCTCGTTGTCTTTGGCCGCGCCGCCGGATTGCGCGTCGCGGAAACCTGCACGCCGAATCTGGAGCAAAAGCCACTCGCCGCCAATGCGGGCGAAGCCTCCATCACCCGTCTGGAGAAATTCCGGAATGCCGAAGGTACAAAGAATACGGCGGCTATCCGTCTCGACCTCCAAAAAGCCATGCAAGCCCATTGTGCGGTCTTCCGGACAGAGGAAAGCCTCGCCGAAGGTGTCACGAAAGTCTCCGCCATTGCTGAAGACATGGCCAATATCTCCGTCTCGGACAAAACTATGGTCTGGAATACGGACTTGATGGAAGCGCTGGAACTCGACAATCTCGTTGCCCAAGCCAGTGTCACCATCGCCTCCGCCGATAACCGCAAGGAAAGCCGCGGCGCCCATGCGCATGAGGACTATCCAGATCGGATTGACGCGAAATGGATGAAACACACACTCGCTTGGTATGACGGCGAAAACAACGCCGTGAAAATCGACTACCGCCCGGTCCATGATTACACAATGACCGACGGGATTGACTATATTGAGCCTAAGAAACGCGTTTATTAGGCTCCCACGTAATTGCTAAATAAAAGGCCCCTTCATGGGGCTTTCTTTTTGACTTATTATCCAAGCCAAAGACTTTACGGGCACGTGAATGTGTTTCAGCTTAGGTCTAAAATAAATGGATTGACTTATGGCGACACATGTCACCATATAGTGACATGAAACCGTCGCCGTCTGAACTCGTCATTCTAAAACATCTCTGGTCCCATGGGGCGCAGAGTGTTGGGGAGATCCATCGGGCGGTGAGTGAGGCGTTGGGCTGGTCGCGCTCGTCTTCTCGCAAGACGGTGGAGCGCATGGTGGAGAAGGGGTTGTTGAGCCAGCGGGAGCTGCACGGTCTGAACATATACAGCGCCAAGGCCAAGAAAATCCCGACCCTCGCGGCAATGATCCAAAATTTTGCATCGGACGTGTTAGGGCTGGACGGCCCGCTCCCTGTTTCAAACCTCGTGAAGAGCCAGCTGCTCTCAGCGGACGAACTCGCGGAATTGGACGCGGTTCTTAAAGCCGCCGCTAAAAAACAGGCGGGTAGTTAGATGGCATTGATCTGGAGTTTTCTGCTGGCGATGCTGTCTGTCAGCGGCGTGATTTGGGGGCTGAGTACTCTGTTCCGATTTGCAGATAAACGGGTCGAACAATGGCCGGCTCTCTGGTCTGTAGGTTTGAGCCTTTGTGTTGCGATTCCATTTTTGGGGCTGTTGCTCTTATTACTTCCTAATCCGGGCTCTTATGACGCTCTCGCAGTGTTCTCATTACATGAACCGCTTCAATCCATGGGACTTCTGTCCGACGAATCTCAAACCGGGGCGGGCGAGTTATATGTTTGGAATATGACCACCGTGATGAAGGGGGTCTGCGCTATTTATAGTCTGGGCGTTTTCTTATGCCTCATGAAACTTGCCATTGGACGATACCGCCTTCATGAAATTATTCATAAAGCCGACTGCGCTGATATTGCGGGTCAGGATGATGTACTGGTCTCGCCGCATGTTCAGTCACCCTTTGCGTGGACGCCCTTCGGCCAACCCAAACATTCCCGCATCATCGTGCCCGAAAGCTATCGCGGCGTGGTCAGCGAGGCGGACCTGCTGAATATTCTCATTCATGAACGCGCCCATATTACGCGACGGGATGATGAATCCGGCCTTGTCCTACGTGTCCTGCTTTGCCTCTGCTGGATGTCGCCCTTCGCGCATCGCCTCTTTGCACAGTGGAGTCAGGCGACCGAAATTCGTTGCGATATGGCGGTGACCGCCCATCGTGACCCCGACATGCGGCGCGCTTATGCGGAAACTCTTTTGCAAGCGCTCCACATAGCGGCGGGCCGGGTACGGCAATACCCGGCCGCCTCCTTCTCAACCCACCGTATAAGGAACGAAAAGATGAGAATTAGACATATTATGAATGGCACGCGACCGAGTTACAAGCGGGGGCGGGACCGCCTTCTGCTGGGATTGGCGGCGTCAATTGTTACCGGAGTTGGAATGCTGACGGTGTCAGAAACGGCAAGTGCCGACCCTTCGGCTAAAAAGGGCGACTGGAATTGGGTCTCGACCGATATGGTCTCAGGCCGCTTGACCGCCAGTTTCGGACAGAGCTTTGATCCTTTCAAAGACGGCGAAACACGCGATCATTATGGAATCGATATTGCCGCGCCCACCGGAACACCCATTTATGCACCGGCTGGTGGCACAATATTACACGCGACGACGCTCTATGACGGTAAGCCCAAATATGGCACGGTCGTCGTATTCGAAGCCGAAAACGGTATCGTGACCCTGTTCTCTCACTTAGAAGGCTTTAACGTAGAAGCCGGGCAACGCGTCTGGAAAGGGGATCAACTCGCCACAATTGGCAATACGGGAAAAAGCACAGGACCGCATGTTCATATTGAGACTTTTAAAAACGGCACACGCGTTGATCCTGCGATTGTCTGGGATATTCGCACCCCGTAATTTGTTTTCTGACTTACCCTATTGGACTCGGCCTTGGTCGGGTCCATTGTCGTTTATATGACCAACCTCTTCCAATCCGCAGGGCTTGAAGCCTCTGCTCCGACGCCTTTGGCAGAAGCCCTTCGTCCCCGAACATTAGAAGACGTCGTCGGACAATCGCATCTGATTGGGCCGGAGGGTCCGATTGGGCGGATGTTGGCGCAGTCGCGTTTGTCCTCCATGATCCTCTGGGGCCCGCCCGGCGTTGGGAAGACGACGATTGCGCGGCTGCTGGCCGACCGGGCGGAGTTGGAATTCGTACAACTCTCCGCCGTCTTTTCCGGCGTCGCGGATTTGCGCAAAGCGTTCGAGGCGGCGCGGGCGCGGCGGGAGAGCGGGCGCGGGACGCTCCTCTTTGTCGACGAAATTCACCGCTTCAACCGCGCGCAGCAGGACGGCTTTCTGCCTTATGTGGAAGAAGGCGTCGTGACGCTCGTCGGGGCGACGACGGAAAACCCGAGTTTTGAACTGAATGGCGCTTTGCTCTCGCGGGCGCAGGTTTTTGTATTGAACCGATTGGATGCGGACGCGCTGGAGGGGTTGCTGGCAAGGGCGGAAGAGTACGTTGGCCGAGCTTTGCCCTTGGACGCGAGCGGGCGAGACACCCTGATCGGATTTGCGGATGGGGACGGGCGCTATCTCCTAACGCTCGCGGATGAAGTTTTTCTGGCCGAAGATGAGGTGTTGGATTCCGCAGGCGTTGCGGCGCTCTTGCAGAAACGTGCTCCGGCCTATGACAAATCGCGGGATGAGCATTACAATATCATCTCCGCCCTGCATAAATCCATGCGCGGCTCGGACCCCGACGCCGCGCTTTACTGGTATGCGCGGATGATAACAGGCGGGGAAGACCCACGCTATATCGCGCGGCGTCTGGTGCGGTTTGCGAGTGAGGATATTGGCCTCGCCGATCCGACAGCGTTGATGATCGCTTCAGAAGCGGCCCGCGCCTATGAACGGCTCGGCAGTCCGGAAGGCGATCTCGCGCTCGCCCATGCCGTCGTCCATATGGCAACCGCGCCAAAATCTGTGGCCGTCTATGCCGGATACAAAGCCGCGATGCGGGCCGCGAGATCCACAGGCAGTCTGCCGCCGCCCAAACACATCCTTAATGCGCCGACCAAGCTGATGAAAGATATCGGCTATGGCGACGGCTATGCCTATGACCCCAGCACTGAAACCGGGTTTTCAGGGCAAGATTATTTCCCAGACGGGATGGAGCGCGAGCAGTTCTATGCCCCTAAGGGCGATGGCCGTGAGCGCTCGATCAAGGACCGGTTGGAAATGTGGGCGAAGATGCGGGATGAAAATAAGTAAGGCAATTGCTTCCATATTGGACTTTGCTATCAAAATTCATGTGTCGGTTTTTCTACGTTTTACCTTTTTTATTTTCCGGTCTTTTGCTTTCCGGCTGTGACATTAATTTCGGCTATTCCCCCGGAAGCTTGGAGGACATGGATAGGCCCAAAGTTATTGAGGGCCTGGCCCCGCTTCCTGAAGGTTATTATGATTATGCCTTGGAGACGACCAAACTCTTTTTTGTTGGTGGGCGGGAGGCCATTTCTGATCGGCTTCATCCGGTGCTGGACGCGGAACCGGATAGGATTTGGAAACTTTTAGACACATATGCATCAGATAAAGCCGAGTTTGATAAGGCTGAATATTTTGGTCACGGTTTTGGCGAGGATAAAGGTATTCAGTTTACAGTTGTTCAAATCAAAGTGCCCTTTGAAGGCGGGTATAATCTGGTCCAAATGACAATGCCGTCTAACGAAGAGTGCTGTCGTTTGGCTGGTATAAATGTTGAAGCCAAAATGATAAAAAGTTTTAGTCTAAGTAAGTGAAATTCGGTGAAAGTTTCTCCCATCAGTTTTGAACATGGCTTTGCATCCTTGCGGTAAACAGATTAGCCTTTGGCATGACCGAATATTCCACAATTATCGTTACCCGCGATTCTGTAAATCCTGCCGTCGCGCTTCTGACGCTCAATCGTCCCGACTCGATGAACAGTTTCAACATGGAGATGTTCCGCGATTTGCAGGCCGCCTATAAAGATCTCGATGCGGATAATTCTGTGCGCGTCATCGTCGTGACGGGAGCAGGACGCGCTTTTTGCGCAGGCGCGGATATTACCGAAGGCTTTGCGGGGCTGAGCGACGAGACCGTTCTCTCCATGCATGGCGACGTCGCGCGCGATGCGGGCGGTGAACTCGTGCTGGATATGTTCAAGGTCGACACGCCGATTATCGGCGCGATTAATGGCCACGCGGTCGGGATCGGCGCGACCATGACGATGGCGATGGATATTCGGATTTGCTCGGAAAAGACGAAATGGGCCTTTCCTTTTGCGCGGCGCGGGATCGTTTTTGACGGCGCGTCCAGCTGGTTCCTGCCGCGTCTCGTCGGTTGGGCAAAAGCGAATGAGTGGATTTTGAAAGCCGACATCATCCCGCCCGAAGAAATGCACCGCGCAGGCTATGTCAGCGAAGTCCACGCGTCCGATGCCGTTCTGCCCCGCGCATTGGAACTGGCCCGTGAGATCGCGGCGAAATGTTCCCCGACCTCGACGGCGAATAATAAGCGATTGCTGCGCGATTCCATGGCGGGCTTTGGTCGGTTGGACGGTGCAGCCTTTGATGCGCATATTGCGGAAAGCCGTTTGCTGAATAAAGCCTTTGTCGGGCCGGATTGTGCGGAAGGCGTGCGGGCCTTTTTCGAAAAACGCGAACCCAACTTTCCGGACCGGTCCTCATGATAAAGAGTAACTTTGTTGAAAAATGGGAACGTCAGCGGGAGCGCGGTCGACTTGTCTATGCGCTTATCCACGGGTTGGTGATCGGGGGTTTTATCGCACTAATTTATACAGCTTTTAATGTCTTGGGCACTGAGATGCCCGATAATCTCACACCTCGAACGATTATCTTTTTCGCGATTGGTGGTTTCGCCTATGGCCTGATCCGCTTCAATATTCGCGAGCGTTTTTACCGTTCCATGAAAGGACAGACTAATGACGGATCGTAGAGCCTTTATTCTCGGGGCGGCGGCTTTCCCGCTCGTGGCCTGTGAAACCTTTGACCCATCCGTTTTAGATGGTGTGTTGGGCGGACAAGACGGCGCTAATGGCTTATCCGCATTTGAGGCCGCGAACGGTATTCGTGCTGCATTGGATAATGGCGTTGGGAATGCTCTGGCCAATTTGGGCATTCTGAACGGTTTTCTGGGCAATGACACAGTGCGTATTCCACTGCCGAAGATCTTGCGCGATGTGCAATCCTACCTTGCCCCTGTGGGTGCGGACGGCTTGCTCGTTGAATTGCAGACACAGCTCAATCGCGGCGCAGAGAAGGCTGCGCCTGCCGCGAAGAATATCTTCCTCGACGCCGTACGCGGACTGACGATTACGGATGCATTCGATATTCTCCGTGGACCCGATAATGCCGCGACGGAATATTTGCGGGGTCGGACATCGACGGGATTGGCGGAGCTGTTCTCGCCGATCATGGAAAACGCGCTGAACGGGACGGGCGCGTTAAAGCTCGTGGATGATGTGTCGTCGCAGTTAAACAGTGTGCCATTTGCGCCAAATCTCGGGGCGGATGCACGTCGGGACTTGGTGGATCACGGGGTTGATTATGGCCTGCGCGGCGTCTTCCACTTTATCGGTGAGGAAGAAAAAGCGATCCGTGCCAATCCCGCCAAACGTACATCCGAGATATTGCGTCGCGTTTTTGGGGCGTATGACGCCTGAATGTAGGGCAAACTGAAGTTTTTTCGTGTTTAAGACATTTTTAACTTTCACATTCATCCTGTGTATGGTTCCAATAATGTAAGCAATCCAAGCGCCCCGCTAAAAAAGAGATTGCAAGAGGATCTATATGCGCCCCAACACGCCGCGGCCCATTGAAGGCTGCCTGGAAGATATGATTTCCCGTCACATGGCCACGCCCGGCCACATCGCGGAAAGGCAACCCCGCGCTGATTTCGTTATGTCGGGAATTCGCGCTGCGAGTGCCGCCAGTCCCATGACCCGGCAGAAAATTCTATCCGATTTGGCTGATGTGATTGACTGTGACGCTAAAGATTTAGATTTCTTATTCGCAGAATTTGAAATGCCCATTTCGAAAGCTGCCAATTACGAAGTCATGGTGCCGGATTTCCAGCGCGAGCTTTTGGCCGTTGCCGAATAGATATTTGCATAGGTCTTAGAATCGTCTCGGCAGGGACACGCTCTCTGCGTAATCCAGCCGCAATCTAAAGACATCTCCCGTCCTGAATTTAGGACGATTGGAGATGGGTATGACCCAAGAGATAGAACAGAACCAAAGACAGGATAATGTGCTGGCCCGATTTCGGGGGTCAGCGGGGTTGAAGCTCATTCTTATCTGCTTCCTTGTTTTACTGATGGGCATACCCGCCATGTTTATCGGCGCGATCAGTTATGAGCGCTCTTCTTACGCCGATCAGGTGTTTCGTGAAGTCAGTGAGCGTTATGGCGGTGAACAAACATTGGTCGGTCCCATTCTCTCGGTGCCCTATCAAATCCCCAGTCGAAATAATCAGCCCGCGGAGACGGGCCATTACATCCTCTTTCCGGATCAAGGCCGTGTCGATTTCACGTCGATTGATGTCGAGACGAAGCAGCAATCCCTTTACAAAGTTCCGGTCTATAACGCGAGCGGGACCATGGAGGCTGAGTTCTCCAACGTTTTATCACGTTTGACGGCCAGCGGTTTGGACTTGGATTTGACGCGGGCAAAATTGCTCGTCTCCGTCTCTGATGTACGCGGATTGAAGTCGGATGTTTCGATGATGGGTCCGGATGGTCAGCGCCTGAATTTTGAACCGGCGCAATTTAACGGGGTCACAACACCCGCTATCCCGCCTGTTACAGAAACCGCCCTGAACGGATCAATCCGTGTCATCAGTCCCGCCGTCCCGGGGTCTAATTATCGGGGCATGCCGCGTTTTGGGAACTGGCTCTCTGCGGATATCGGCGAGTGGGTCGAAACGGACGTTCCGTTTGAGGTTTCAACAGATCTAAGCCTATCGGGCGCGCAATCGCTCTCGGTTCTGCCTTTCGCGAAATCCACCCGTGTAGATATGGCATCAAACTGGGCGGATCCCGGATTTCAGGGGGAGTTCACACCCCTCTCGCGTGATATAGGCGAGTCCGGATTTTCCGCCAATTGGACATTGCCTTATCTTTCGCGCGGCGTTGCGGGTGAGGGACGGGCGCATATCATTTTAAACAGGCTGGCCCAGAATCAGGTCCGCGTGAAATTCGTCAATACGGATAATCCCTATCAGACCGTCAATCGTGCCTTGAAATATTCCATCCTATTTATCGGGATGGTCTTTCTCGCCTATTTCTTGTTTGAGGTCATTGTGGGCGTGCGTGTCCATCCCGCGCAATATATTTTGATTGGATTGGCGCAGGCGATTTTCTACCTTCTTCTTCTGGCGTTCTCTGAACGACTCGGATTTTCGCCAGCTTTCGCTATCGCCTCCACCCTGACTGTGATGATCACATCCGGCTATGCGGGCGCCGTTTTTGGTGGACGGGATTATATTTGGAAAGCGGGCGCCGTTTTTGCGACCGTATATGGCCTCCTCTTCGTCCTTATGAAGATCGAGGATTTCGCCCTAATGATCGGCGCGTTAGCCAGTTTCATCGCGATTGCAGCGACCATGTATCTGACCCGCAATACGGATTGGTATGGCGCGCAACGTCAGTAATCGACCCCGTGAGTCGATTGCAGTGAAGTGCCGAACCGTTCTCCGGTTCGGTTGCCAGTATCGCCACAACATGTCGCGTGCGAAACCTCTTTAGTCGTCGTGCATTTATGTCTATAAGCCCGTCAAACTTTAATCAGGATGAACCTCCCCATGGTCCAGCTTACGCTTCCAAAGAATTCAAAAGTCCGCAAGGGCAAAGCCTGGAAGGCGAAACCAGGCGCGACGCGCCTGAAAACGTTCAAGATTTACCGCTATGATCCAACGGATGGCGGGAACCCGTACTGGGATACTTACCAGATTGATTTGGACGAATGCGGCCCGATGGTCTTGGACGCCCTGTTCAAGATTAAGAACGAGATCGATCCGACTCTCGCCTTCCGTCGCTCCTGCCGTGAGGGTGTCTGTGGTTCCTGCGCGATGAATATTGGCGGACGGAATACGCTCGCCTGTACCAAGGGCATTGATGAGGTAAAGGGTGGTACAATTACGATTTCGCCCCTGCCGCATATGCCGGTCGTCCGCGACCTCGTGCCGGACCTGTCCAATTTCTACAAGCAATATGCGTCCATTGAGCCATGGCTCCACACGTCCACACCTCTGCCAACGGAAGAGATCAAGCAGACACCGGATGACCGCGAAAAGCTCGACGGCTATTACGAATGTATTCTCTGCGCGTCCTGCTCCACGTCCTGTCCGTCATATTGGTGGAATGGCGACCGTTATCTCGGGCCAGCAGCCTTGCTTCAAGCTTACCGTTGGTTGGTCGATAGCCGTGATGATGCAACGAGTGAGCGTCTCGAGAAACTCGACGATCCGTTCAAACTCTATCGCTGTCACACAATTATGAACTGCGCCAATGTTTGTCCAAAAGGCCTAAATCCAGCCAAGGCGATTGCCGAAGTTAAGAAGATGATGGTCGAGAGAGCCTAGGACTTGGTTCGGCTTTGCCGAACTCATCGACCCAGTGGGTCGATGAGAAAGTCCTCGGCTCTCTCGCCGCCAAAGCCGGACGGCAGTCCGGCGACGCGGTTACGGACCGTCCGGGGGATGGAAAATAGGGCCTTTCGCCCGCTCGCCGCGAAGCGGTTAAAACTTGGATTAATTTATAAATCTAGTCTCGCCTCCAAATTTGGACGAGAGTTAGGCGCCGCGGCCCTAATTTCCCGCATGACTCGCTCATCGCTGTGTGATTAGAAAGTTCAACACTTTCACTCTCGCGGAGCTTAACATGCGCCTAGCCCTCACTCTCGCCGCTTGCTGTCTGGCCACGGCCTGTGCCCCGACAGCGGAAGTGCCCAAAACGGAAACTGTGGCGGCGGCTTCGGACTTTACCGCTAAAGGCATAACTGCCCGCACATTGCCCGAATTGGCGGACGCGCTGTCCTCCGGAAAGCTGTCTTCGGAAGTCCTGACACAAGCCTATCTCGACCGCATCGAAGCCGTCGATAGGAACGGCCCGACCCTCCAATCTGTCCTTTCGCTTAATCCCGATGCGCTGGCACAGGCCAAAGCGTCGGATGCCCGCCGCGCGGCGGGAGAGAGCCTCGGCCCGTTGGACGGCGTGCCGATCCTCTTCAAAGACAATATCGAAACACTTGACCCGGTCGCGACGACGGCGGGGGCCTATGCGCTTAAGGACAATATCACAGAACGGGACAGCCCGCTCGTGGCCGGATTACGGGCGGAAGGCGCCGTCATTCTTGGTAAGACAAATCTTTCACAATGGGCAAATTTTCGATCAGAAAGTTCTGTGTCAGGTTGGTCCGCGCTGGGGGGACAAGTCCGTAACCCACATATGCTCGACCGGTCTCCTTGCGGCTCGTCTTCGGGGTCCGGTGCAGCGATTGCGGCGTCCCTCGCGGCGGGGGCTGTGGGCACAGAAACAAACGGCTCCATTATCTGCCCGTCCAACGTGAACGGCGTCGTCGGTTTCAAACCCACAGTCGGCCTCGTCAGTCAGCAATATATCGTCCCCATCAGCGTCAGTCAGGACACGGCCGGACCGATGACGAAAACGGTCACGGGCGCTGCGATGATGCTGTCAGCGATGGATAATGTAGAGGTCGATTATACGGCGCAGTTGGACGCCGCTTCATTACGCGGAAAACGCGTTGGCGTGTTGCGTTTCGCGCAGGGGGAGACGGCGGATATTCAGGCGCGATTCAACGCCGCGCTGGAAGGCTTGGAAGCCGCCGGAGCGGAACTGGTAGAGATCGACGCGTTTGAATTGGGCGTCGAAAATTATGGCCGGAAATCCTACGATGTGCTGCTTTATGAATTTAAAGACGGGTTGAATGACTATCTGGCAGAGGCCGCACCGGCCGTGAAACCTCGCACGTTGGAAGCGTTGATCGCGTTTAATAAAACGAATGATAATGAGATGGCCGTGTTTGATCAGACCATATTTGACGCGGCGCAGGCCAAAGGCGAGATCACGGATGAAGCCTATCTCACCGCGTGGGACGATGTGCAGCGCGGCACGGGCGTTGAGGGCATTGACCGCCTTATGCGTGAGAACGATGTCGATATGCTCGTCAGTCCATCAGGACCTGTCGCGTCGCGGATTGACCCCATCAATGGCGATGTTTGGCCATCATGGGCAGGAGCAGGCTATCTGGCCGCGGTTGCGGGCTATCCGCATATCACTGTGCCCATGGGCGATGTTCACGGCATTCCCATCGGCCTCTCTATTATGGGCAGCGCGGGTCAGGATGCGGAGATTTTATCCTATGGTTACGCGTTTGAGCAGGCGACAAATCTGCGCGTCGACCCGCAATATTTACGCAATGCCGAAGATCGTCCGGAGCTCGCCAAGGCTCTGTCCGCAAAATAGGTTATAATTGCCCGACAGTCTTTCGGATGAGTGCCGTCGCGTCTTCCGCCTTTTTTGGAAGACCCTCTGCAGGAATTTTCTCACCAAAGGTCAGGCGGAAAGTCTGGCCTTTTTTATTGAGCAATTCGTGGAAGAGCGTGATGTCGCGCAGTTCAGAGTTCACGCGGGCGAAGAAGTAATAGAGAAATGAATTCCGCGCCTTGATCCGCAGGGGAATGACGGGCGTTCCATATTTTTTGGCCAGCATAGCGGCGCTACTCTGCCACGGTTTATCGACCAGCCCGCGCCATGTCAGCTTGGCGAGTGAGCCTGACGGGAAAATCACGATACATTTTTTAGCTTCTATCGCCTCTTTGACAGCCAGCAATGTATCCCGTGTTTTGGCATGGCTGCGTTTGCTCTTCACCCATTCGACGGGGATAATAATGTCTTCGCCGTTTGGAATAACGCGCAAGGCATCGGCATTGGCCATGAAAATATGGTCCGGTCGTCTCTCGCGAATGGCCTGAAAGACGGCCAATCCGTCTGCCAGACCCGTGGGGTGATTGGCGATGACAATACAGGCCCCTTTGCGGGGAAGGTGCGATAATCCTGTGACGGCGGTGCGGGGATTAATGTGTCGGGCCACACGCTGAAACGCGGCGTGGCCAGAGAGCGGGCGGATGGTGTCGGACAGAAAAACTGCCGCGTCATAGGCCAGCATCCGATACAATGCGGGCTTGATGAAGCGGAACAGCTTTGGCTTCGCCATGAGTTTTGGCGCGCGTTCGGATATCAATTCTTCGACAATATGCACGGGTTCAATAGTGACGACATCCGCGCGTGAATCCAAGCCTTCGAAAGATCATCGCGCAATAAAAAAGCCGCCCTGAAGGACGGCTTTCTCAATTTTATTTAAAGTGATTTACTTCTTAGGCGGTGCAGCGCGGCGTGTTGCCGGCTTTTTCACGGGCGCCTTTTTGACGGGCTTGCTATCGCCGAGCTTCTTCACAGAGCTGGAAGGGATCGCTTTTTCAAGGACTTTCGCCGCCCAATCACGTCCACCGACACCAAAGGCAATCGCGGCAGCAACCGCTGCGGATATTACGAAGGCCGAGAAGGCGACCGGAATAATCGTGCCTGCCGGATCCAGTTGAGCCAAGCCGAGGAAGATGAACAGGACCATGAAAGCATATTTCACGAATGTTGCGATCTTCGGGTTGATGACCGATGACATGAAGCGTCCGACCAGACTGGCCAAAAAGACACCAATGACGATCAGCACAGCCGCTTCCAGCAATTGTCCGCCGAATGTCTGAACCGAATCAAACGCGCGGGACAGGCTGTCATTGCCGAGAATACTCACAGCAGCGGACACACCAATCACGAGGATGATGAGGAAGGCGAGATAGCCTGCCGCTTTGGACGGGGATGTTTTCAATCCTTCGCCGTCATCCAACATCATGACTTCATTGATGGAACTATCAAAACCGAGGCTCGGCAGGAAATTCTGTAGGAAGTTCGAGACGAAACGACCAATGAAAACCGACAAAGCCAAAACAATCGCAGCTGCGACAAGCTCAGGAATGTAGTTCACAAATCCGCTCAACATGTCGGACAGTGGGACGCTTATTTCCGGAATATCCAGGATGGACAATGCGGCAATTGCGACGGGTACAATAATCAGCACAAAGATGAGTGTGCCGAGTGCTTTAGCCAGCGAACCTTCTGATCCTGTGGCCGATGTCACACCCGTACGGGCTGCAAGATTGTCGACCTGTGCGGCCTCCAGTGTAGCTGTTGTGGCGTTTTTTGCGACTTTGGCGACAATGTAACCGATGAAGAAGGTGAAACCTGCCCCGATAAGTTTCGGAATAAAGACACCAATTGTGCTGAATAGATCATCGACCGGGCCGAGATAGCTACCCATGTTCAGGCGTGAAAGCGCGAGATAGAGCACATAGAGAATGACGAGCCAGAAGACGGCTTTGCCAATAGCGTTACCAATATTTCCGCCAGTCGTCTGGGCGCGTTTACCCAAGCCTGTGCGATTAATGACACCGGCGACCAGTCCGCGTAGGACATAGGCCACGATAATGCCGATGATGAGAATAGCGAGAGCAAACGCGACTTGCGCCCAGTCCATATTCTCGAAAAATGCGTATATTTGATCCATGATAGGTATGTCCCTCCAGACGAAAAGGGGCATGGCGCGGAATCATCCCGGCCTGTCCCCATTAACTATTATTTAGTCTATACCACACTTAACGTAACATGAACGGAATTTGTTCCACGCTTTTGTGGATTATCTTCACGGATTGACCTATAGGACGTCCTCATCCAAATGCGGACCTATGCAGCCTGCGCCCATCCGAAATAAACCGCTCTTTTATGGGCTAGTTCTGCTCTCATTCGGCATTCTCGGCCTGTCCGTTATTCTACTTTCGGGCTGAATATGGGATCGATTCGCTCAAGATTAGAGACACGTATCGCGGACGGCGTCCTTGTGCTGGATCCAGAGCAGGTCGAGGCGGCAGACGCGCTTGATTCGCGGCTTCTGGCTTTGGCGGAATATGAGCCTGCTAAGAGTGGATTGTTGTCCCGCTTTCTCGGTAACCGCACGACTGTGCCGCGTGGCCTCTATATGTATGGCGGGGTCGGGCGTGGGAAATCAATGTTAATGGACTGGTTCTATGAGGCCGCAGAGTTCGCACCAAAGCGCCGCACGCATTTTCATGCCTTCATGTTGGATGTGCACGCGCGGATTAATACATGGCGCAAATTGGACAAAGACGGGCGGCGCGCTTCGCCTTTTCATGTGCGCGGGGCAGGGGATGACCCGATTGCACCAACTGCGCGCGCGATTGCGTCCGAGGCGAAGCTCCTCTGTTTCGACGAATTTCACGTCACCGATATTACGGATGCGATGATTCTCTCCCGCCTATTCGAAGCGCTGTGGAGAGAGGAAGGCGTGGTGGTCATCGCGACATCGAACCGTGCGCCTTCTGATCTCTACAAGAACGGTCTCAACCGGCCTTTGTTTGAGCCTTTTATAGAGATGATGCCGGACCACCTCATCATACACGATTTTGACGGCGATGTGGATCACCGGCTCCGCGCGCTGACGGCGGCCCCCATTTATCACATGCCTTTGGGCACGGATGCAGATGAGGCGATGGATCAGGCATGGGTGCGCCTGACACGCGGGGCGACACCGGAGGTGAGTGAGTTAATCGTGCAGGGCCGAACACTCACATTTCCAAATACAGCGCGAGGCGTGTTGCGATCTGATTTTAAGCAGATGTGCGAAACCCATCGCGGGCCGGCGGATTATCTCGAAATTGCGCAGGCCTTTCATACTGTCCTACTCGAAGGCGTACCCGAAATGGGACCGGATTCGCGAAATGCGGCGAAGCGGTTCGTGACGCTGGTGGACGCGCTTTATGAGACTCGCACCAAACTCGTGATGAGTGCGCAGGTCGAACCCGCCGCGCTTTATGACGCGGGAGACGGCGCGTTCGAGTTTGAACGGACCGTGAGTCGGTTGATGGAAATGCGAACGGAAGAGTATTTAGCGGAGGAGAGAGCGGGAGCGTTCTAAGGCTTCATTACCGTCCAAAAGTCCAACGGTGGACCGGACTTCGCCCCAATCGCTCGACCGCTTCGCGGTGTGCTTTCGTCGGATAGCCCTTATGCCCCGCCCAACCATATCCGGGGAATCGCTGATCCGCTTCCGCCATCAGTCTGTCGCGAGTCACTTTCGCAACAATCGACGCCGCCGCAATGGACAGGCTTTTCGCATCGCCTTTCACAATTGCGTGAGCGTCGCATTTCAGCTCGGGCGGGACACGATTGCCGTCAATCAGGGCGCAGTCCACTGTTATCCTTAAGTTTTCAATGGCTCGCCGCATGGCGATCATCGACGCCCAGAGGATGTTCAAGCGATCAATTTCTCCTGGTTCCGCAATCCCGATGCCGATTTGCGCGCAACCCTCCAAAATATTCAGGAGTCGTTCACGCGACGAGTGGGAGAGAGCCTTACTGTCATTCAGGCCGTCCGGAATATTTTCGGGGTTGAGGATTACGGCGGCGGCGACCACGGGACCAGATAGCGGTCCACGCCCTGCTTCATCGACCCCGCAGACCGTTTGGTTCTCGAAGACACCGGCTTTGGTTTCAAATTCGAAGTCGGGCATAAAAGGGTCGCATTTCGCGGTCAGGAGTAAGATGGCACGGCGCATGCAAAAAACGCATGTGCAGGGTTTATCAGGAGGAAGAAGGTCTGCTAAGGACCTCTTAACGATTTCTAAAGGAGCATTCCATGTCCAAATCAAAACTTGCAGGTCTGACCTGCGCCCTAATTTTCGCAGCAAGTGCTCCGGCATTCGCACAATCCGCAGCTGATGAAGAAGCAGCGCGCAAGGCGGAAACACCCTCAACAGAAGGTGTCGTCACAAATGCGGCGTCCTGCCAGTATGAAGGCGGCTTCCTCGGTAAGGTCGATGGCGCCAATGTTTGTATGGCCCCGATCCGCGGTGTCGAGTTCAACACACAAGCCTATGATGGTCAGAACCTCGGTGTCATGAATTGCGAAGGCAACGGATCATTTGGTAATGAGCTGTCCGGCAGCTATTGCCGTATCTTCCTCGAGCCAAAGCCGCGCAAGAAGACACGCGCAGAGCTGGAAGCCGAATTGGAAGCCATGACGGAAGCCGAGCTGGAAGCCACAAACTAGGCTTTTCCCGCACACGGAAATTTGAAGCCCGGTCGTTTGCGCGACCGGGCTTTTTTGTGGCCATGTGCCGCAGGAGAGGGCAGAGCGTCGACAAATGCTGGCTGTCATTATACCCACCCTCAATGCGCAGGATTGCCTTCCGCCTTTACTGGCGGAGTTGGACGATATGCGCGTGGTCATCAGTGATGGCGGCTCGAAAGATGACACGCTGGATATGGCGATCGGGGCCGGAGCCGTGATTGCGCGCGGTGTGTGCGGGCGCGGGGCGCAAATGGCGCGCGGCGCAGAACTCTCGGGCGCGGTGGACGAGGTTACGGCCTATCTCTTCATCCACGCGGATTGCCGTCTTTTATCAGGGTGGAAGTCTGTGGCCGAGACGGCTTTAAAGTCGCCGGAAACAGCATGGTTTTTTGAGTATGATCCCGAAGCAAAAGGGCGCGGCGTCACGTGGTTGCGTTTCATCGTTTGGCTGCGGGGTTGGGCATGGCGTCTACCCTATGGCGATCAGGCACTGCTGATCCCGCGCGACATGTATGAGGCGTTGGGTGGATATGATCGTGAAAAACCGCTTTTTGAAGATGTCGATATTGTGGACCGAATTAAGTCAGCCTATGGCCGGAAGGCGCTCCGCAAATTACCCATCGCGCTGAAAACCGATATTTCCGATCACTTGCGCGAAGGCGTCTGGACGCGGGGTTGGCGGAATTACCGCCTGTTGAAAGCCTATCGTCGGGGCGAGTCGGCCAAGGAATTGGTCAAGAGATATTAATGCGTCCGACACTCTATATCGTCGCGAAAGCTCCCATAATGGGCCGCGCGAAAACGCGCTTGGCGCGGGATATTGGGCCCGTTCACGCCAAACGCCTCTACCGCGCAATGATGGCGCAGGTCATTCGGCAGGTGCGCGATCCGCGCTGGGACACTGTGCTGGCGGTGACGCCGCCGCATCTTCTGGGCCATGTGCCGGATTGGGACGGCCTGCAGCAAATTCCGCAAGTCTCCGGCTCGCTAACCCCGCGACTGGCGGCACTATTTGCGCGAAAGGGACCGACGCTGACGATCGGGACGGATTGTCCACAGGTTGATGCAACAGACATTGCCGCCGCATTTGAAGCGCTCCGCCATAAGCGATTTGTCTTCGGCCCTGCCGATGATGGCGGGTTCTGGTTGATGGGCGCGAATGGCCCGCTGCCCGGGGGGTTTTTCGACGGTGTCCGCTGGTCTCATAAGGAAACGCTGAGCGATGTGTCCGAACGGGCAGGCGGGTCCATCACGACCCTTCGCACCTTGACCGATGTCGATGACCTTAAGGCGCTGCGTCAGTATCGTCAGTCTCTTCGGCATTAGCCTCCGCGAGCAGAGCCAGCGTTGCATCGATCAGGGACAGGTTCGCCCCTTTGCCATGACCCGGCACGACGAGTTCCGCCTCTGGATAAGTCGCCTTCACCCATTTCAGCGCGGTCGGCCAGGCCGTCAGGTTCGCATCTTCGACATTGCCGAGTGTCTTAACTTCCGCGCCGCGCACCGCGCAGCCGCCGTAAAGAATTTTAGCTGATGGCACATACACAACGAGATTGTCTTGCGCATGGCCGGGGCCGGGATAAGCGACTTCCAGTGAGCCAACTTTCGTGCGCGATTGCGGGGCTTTGAGTGAGGCAACAGATGTGTTCGGCGCAGGCCACCCCGCACGGGCCGCGAGGACGGGTGTATCAGGATGCGTGAAAATCTGAACGCCCCGATATTCCGCCGCATCCACGCCCGCCGTACGGTCGGCATGATGATGGGTCACAATCATTTTCGTCACGGGCTTGCCAGTCTCAGACTTGACCGTTTCAATCAGGGACAGCGTTGCCAACTCTCCCCAAGCCCCATCGACCAATGTCACCTCATCCCCGTCGACAACTACAAGACCGTTACTCGGAATTGGCGCTTGTCCGGGTAGCGAATAATTCGTTGTGTGGACCCAGACATTGTCGGCTATTTTTGAGAGTGTGACGGGATAATCGGTTTGGATCTGGGTCAGGAAAGTGTCCTTATGGGCGTGATCTGCGGTCGTGGCGGCGCCGCATCCGCTTAAAAGCGCGACAGATAGAATTAGACTATATTTCAACATGAGAGACCTCATTCAATTTTCGCGCCGATATAGACAGCACTGGTCAAAGGCTCAACAGTTTCTCGCGTAACACCAATAAATCCCGCCAAGCATCCTTCTTTAACTCCGGACGGCGGAGGAGGAAGGCCGGATGATAGAGCGGGAGGGCGGGGTAGGTCGTGCCGTCCATCGTCACGTCATGCCACTGGCCGTGATTTTTCATGATACCCGTGACGCCCGTCAGGGCCGACATGGAAATGCCACCGACGAGGAGGAGGACTTTCGGCTTTGCCAGCGCAATGTGCCGTTCGAGAAAGGGCAGGCACATGTCGATCTCGGGCTTGGTCGGGTTCCTGTTTTTGGGTGGACGCCAATTCACGACATTGGTGACGTAGAAATCCTCCTCGCCCAGCGCGATGGCTGCGAGCATGCGGTCGAGCAATTGCCCCGACCGGCCGACAAAAGGTTTGCCCTGAATATCCTCATCCCGTCCGGGCGCTTCGCCGATCACCATCAGGTCTGCGTCTGGATTGCCGCGCGAGAACACGACCTGCCGTGCACCGTCGCCCAATACGCCCGCATCGAAATCGTTCATGACCGCGTGGAGATCAGCGAGGGTTTTGATTTTTGAGAGGTCCGTCGCGGGTTTTGCAGGCGGCTCAATGGGTGATGCCGACGGCGATGCGGCATTGTCCGGCTTGCTTTTCACAAGTGGGCGACGGACGGGTTTGGCCGGCGCGACTTTGGGCACATCCACGCCCATTTCGGCGTACCAGTCGAGAAGTGAGCGAAGCGCCGCGTCCATTACTTCGCCGCTGTCTTAAACACGGTTCGGACATTGGCCTCGATACAGCCGATAATTTCTGCGGCGATATCCTTGCCCGTCGCTTTTGTAATCCCTTCGAGACCGGGTGACGAGTTCACTTCGAGGATTTTCGGGCCGTCTTTGGACCGCAATATATCAACACCCGCCACTTTCAGTTTCAGGATTTTCGCGGCTTTGATTGCACTGCGGCGCTCTTCTTTCGTCAGACGTACTTTTTTAACGCTGCCGCCCTGATGGACGTTGGAGCGGAACTCACCGGGTTGGGCTGTGCGCATCATCGCGCCGACGACTTTGCCGTCGACGACGAAACAGCGCAGATCGGACCCGCCCGCTTCCTTCACAAATTCCTGCACGAGGAAATGCGCGTTCAACCCTCGGAACGCATCGATAATGGCCATGGCCGCCTTGCGCGTATCGGCGAGGACGACGCCTTTACCTTGTGTGCTTTCAAGCAATTTCACAACGACGGGAGCACCGCCGACGAGGTCGAGAATGCCTTTTGTATCGGCGGAGGATTTCGCGAAGGCCGTGACGGGCATGCCTAATCCGTGCTGGCTCAATACCTGATGGGCCAGCAATTTATCGCGGCTATTCCCGATCGGTGCAGCATTGTTCAGGCAGAACACGCCCATCGCCTCGAACTGGCGCACGACGGACATACCGTAAAAGGTCAGGCGAGACCCAATACGCGGAATAATCGCGTCATAGCGGGGCAGGGGCGCGCCGTCATAATAAACTTCCGGCTTATGCGCGTTGATCGACATGTAACAGCGCGAGGTATAGATCATATCCACAACATGGCCGCGTTCCTCGGCGGCGCGCACCATTTCCCGATTGGAAAAATTCTTCGGCTCCTGCGTGAGAATGCCAATGCGCAAGGGACGAACGGGAATCGCCTTCTTGCCCTGTTTCTTTTTGTAAACGTCGTAACTCAGGACGGGCTGTTGAAACGATAATGTTGGAACAACGGAAATATCGTCCCGCAGGGCCGAACGACCCAGTAACATCCGATATCCCATGGTCTCGCGATTCGTCAGGGATAGTTCAATCGGCCAGGTTTTCTTGCCGACTTTGATATTCGCACTGATGATATAGCGCAGCTCCGTCGAGCCATTGGAGGAGGTCACACTCCGGCGGTCTTTGACTTTGGCGGAGCAAACCACCTCGATCGTCGGGTCGGCGGGGTCCGGATGCATGATAAAGCGGACTTGCGGATTTTTATCCGTGCCAAAAGGCTCGATCGCAACGGCATGGAGCGCGGACGTCCGAGCGCCCGTATCCACCTTGGCCTTGATCGCAGGGAGGGACAGCGCGGGCAGGGACACCCATTCTTCCCAGCCCAGAATTTCCATCTGGCTCGTTTCGTTATTTGTCTCACTCATATGCGTTTTGCATTATCCTGTATTTGAATGTTTCTGCGGCACAACGGGCGCTTGTCGGGCGCGACGTGAGGCTTTAGGGATAGGCCAGATAAAACGAAAACAACAGAGACAACAATAGCCCATGTATAATCTCGACCAAACCTCCGCAGCTTTCACAGAGGCTGACCCAACCGTTGAACGCGAAAGCATGGAATATGACGTGGTCATCGTTGGCGCGGGGCCTGCGGGCCTATCTGCCGCTATTCGGTTAAAGCAGAATAATCCTGAAACCTCGGTCGTTGTGCTGGAGAAAGGCTCCGAAGTTGGCGCACATATTCTCTCAGGTGCCGTTCTTGATCCGTCCGGCCTGCGCGAATTGTTCCCGGATTTTGAGACGATGAATAGCTGCCCCGTTCGGACGAAAGTGACATCTGATAAATTCCACATTTACGGGCCTGCAGGTGCGCTGCCCATTCCGCAATTCGTTCTGCCGCCGCTCATGCATAATCACGGCAATTATATCGTCTCTATGGCGAACACATGCCGTTGGTTGGCCGAACAGGCCGAAATGCTCGGCGTCGAAGTCTTCCCAGGCATGTCTTGCTCTGCACTGGTCTACCGCGAAGACGGCAGCGTCAAAGGCGTCGTCGCGGGCGAGTTCGGCTATCAAAAAGATGGCTCCAAAGGACCGGGTTACGAGCCGGGTATGGAATTGCACGGGAAATATGTCCTGCTGGGTGAGGGCGCGCGCGGGTCGCTCTCCAAAATTGCCATTGCGAAATATGAGCTCGATAAGGATTCGGAGCCGCAGAAATTCGGCCTCGGCATGAAGGAAATCTGGGACATTGATCCGGCAAAACATAATGAAGGCGAAGTTCTCCATTCCGCCGGTTGGCCACTGGGTTGGAAACAAGGCGGCGGATCTTTCGTTTACCACGCGGAGAATAATCAGGTCTTTCTCGGCATGATTGTCGATCTGAATTATGAAAACCCGCATCTATATCCCTATCAGGAATTCCAGAAATGGAAGACCCATCCGGATATTTCCGACCTCCTCGCGGGCGGGAAGCGCGTCGCCTATGGCGCGCGGGTCGTGACCAAAGGCGGTATTCAATCCATCCCGCAGACGGCTTTCCCGGGCGGTGCTCTGCTCGGATGTTCCGCGGGTCTCGTGAACCTACCGCGCATTAAGGGGAACCATAACGCGATGCTTTCCGGTATTCATGCGGCGGATTCGGCGACGAAAGCGCTGGCGGCTGGGCGCGCGGGTGACGTGCTGACCGATTATGACGATATGATCCAT
Organism: uncultured Caulobacterales bacterium; assembly: GCA_947503715.1. Classification (GTDB taxonomy): domain Bacteria; phylum Pseudomonadota; class Alphaproteobacteria; order Caulobacterales; family Maricaulaceae; genus Litorimonas. The sequence goes on from CANNER010000001.1 coordinate 163,897, forward strand.
GACGGTCCAATTGGGGATGATCTTCGCCCCGTGCGCAATGTCGCGCCGCTCAATGGTCGCTTTGGCCCCTTCCTCGGGGGTATGTTGCTCGGCGGAATGGATATGTGGTCTGCCACGGTCTTAAAGCTGAACTTCCTCGGCACGCTGGGGCACAAGAAAGACGATGCTGCCTCAACTAAAAAAGCCGATAAATTCAAGCCGATTGACTATCCGAAGCCTGATGGCATCCTGACTTTTGACCGCCTGACCAATGTGTCTTTTACGGCGACCAATCACGGCGAAGACCAGCCGAGCCATTTGAAGCTGATCGACGCGTCAATTCCCGTAAATGTGAACTTACCTGAATTTGCAGGCCCGTCTGCCCGTTATTGTCCGGCAGGGGTCTATGAGTTCATCACGGAAGATGACGGCTCGAACCCACGGTTCCAGATCAATGCGCAGAACTGCATTCACTGTAAGACTTGCGATATTAAGGACCCCTCCCGCAATATCGTCTGGACCGTGCCCGAAGGTGGCGGCGGCCCGAATTACCCGAATATGTGATTGCGCGTACCGTACACCGTCCTTGCACTTCTCGCCGTCGCGGCACAGAAAGCCGATATGAAACTTCACCTGCTGCCTTTCGCTGCCACGGCCTTTTTTGCCCTTTCCTCTGTCTCTGCACAGGCGGAGGCTGATCTCTCCAGTCTTTATGGCGACTACCTCTCGGCCAGCTACGCCAATGAGATTGAGGATATGCGGTCGCGGCAGAAATATTATGCGAAAGCCTTCGAGGCTGTGCCGGATGATATCCGTCTGGGCCGTCGGGCGATCGTCTCAGCTATTGAAACCGGGGATATGGATGCTGCCGTCGATCTGGCGGAACTGGTCTATAAAAAAGACAAAACTGAAGCGATGGCCCGCACAGTCCTCGGCGTGGATGCGTTTCGTAAGAACCGGAATAAGCGGGCGCTCAAATATTTCTCCGGGCCCAGTGATGATCTGACCATGACGATCATGATGCAGCTTATACGGGGCTGGATTGAGGTGGAACGCGGCGACCTGGATGAAGCCCGTACACGGTTTGAGAGTATTGGCGGGGCCGAATATTTCAACGCGTTCGGAAAATTGCAAAACGCGAAAATCGATATTCTCGAAGAAAAATACGACGCGGCAGCTATCAAACTGGATGAGGTCGAGGCGACCGGCATTTCAGGCGTTGAAATTGCCTTGACACGCGCCCGGATGTTGGCGCTACAGGGTCAAACCGCAGACGCGTTGGAAAATCTCACCGAACTGTTGGACGATAATGAAGGTCTAACGATTGGCCCTGTTGGTGAATATCGTGATGCGCTGGAAGCCGGACGTGACCTGCCCAAGATTTCGATTAAAGGGCAGGCGGCTCGTGCTGTCACTGATCCCAGTTGGGCCTTTTTCGCCCGAAATCGGTCCATGGACGGCGCAGAACTTTATTTGCGCTTTGCGCGGTGGATTGATCCATCCTACCAAAAATCCGCAATCTGGTTGGGCTCTATGTTGGAAGAAAAAGGCGAAGTCGGGCAGATGGATGCCTATGACCTCTACCGTGCGATTCCGGACAGTAATCCTTACTATATCTCGTCCCAACTCAATATCGCGAATATCTATTTCGTTCAGGAGAAGGACGATGACGCCCTTCGCGTTTTGGAAGATTTGAACGACCGCGAAGGCAGTCTGCTGACCCGCGAGAGTTTAGGCCGCGCCCGGTTCTTCCGCGAAAATTACGAAGAAGCGCTGCCATTTTACACCCGTATCGTTGATTCCATGACGGACGAAGAAATCACGGCCAATGTCGAACCCTTGCGCTTTCGCGGGATTATCTATGAACGCCTGAACCGCTGGCCGGAAGCGGAAGCGGATTTCAAACGCGTGCTGGAATATCAACCCGATGACGTCGATACGCTTAACTATCTCGGCTATACATGGGTCGACCGGGGTGAGAACCTTGTTGAAGCGTTTGAGATGATCGAAAAAGCGCTGGCGCAGGAACCCAATTCCGGTGCGATCACGGACAGTCTCGGCTGGGCGCATTACAAACTCGGCGACTATGAGGAGGCGAAAATCCACCTGGAAGACGCCGTCGCGCTCGATCCGTCTTCCGCAACGATTATCGATCATCTGGGGGATGTCTATTGGAAATTAGGCCGTAAGCGTGAAGCGGGCTATCAGTGGAAACGCGCGCTCTTATTCGAACCAACGGAGAAGGAAAAAGCGAATATTGCCTTGAAGCTCGAAGGTGGTCTGGAAGCGGTTCCGGTCACAGTGCAAGCTCTGCCATAAGGCTGTGTCCTCTGGGGTTGGGAATAAGACGCGAACGGAAACAGCGCGCGCGAAAGTCAATCTGACACTTCATGTTGGGGCCGTTCGGGCGGATGAATATCATCCGTTGGATAGTCTTGTTGTGTTTGCAGATATTGGCGATGATCTCACCTTCACACCTGTCGAGGAAACGCGCCTCACGATTACTGGCGCGGATGATCTTCCCACCGGACCGGACAATCTCATTCTCCGCGCGATGACACTTGCACAAGCTGCCCCGCATCATATCCATCTCCAAAAAAATCTGCCCGTTTCCGCAGGACTGGGTGGGGGAAGCGCCAATGCGGGCGCGGTACTGCGGATGTTTGAGAATTCAATGTCCGACCATGATCTCGCCTACCAACTTGGCGCGGATATTCCCGTCTGTCGCTGGTCCCGCACGGCCATGATGCGAGGGATTGGGGAAGAGGTGGAACTCTTGCCGGGCCTCGGTCAACTCTCCGCCGTGCTCGTCAATCCGGGTGTCGCGGTGTCTACGGGGGTAATCTTTAAATCCATGGATGCGAAACCCCGCGCAGCGGAACCCAAGCCGAATGCAACATCCGGTGATCTGCTTTCCCTTGCCTTGGCAGGAGTGAATGACATGCAGGATTTCGCCATTGCGCAGGCGCCAGTCATCTCCGATGTGCTCCGCGCCCTCGCGCAACAGCCCGATTGTCAACTCGCGCGGATGTCCGGGTCGGGGGCGACCTGTTTCGGTATATTCCGGTCTGATGCGCAGGCGGTAGCATTTGCTACGAGCTTGAGCGCGGCCCAACCCGATTGGTGGGTGCGGGCCTGTAAATTGGGAGACGCCGCATGATGCTCGCCCATAATGGATGGCTCTGGTTACAGGTGGCGGCGATTGCCTTTTTCGGGTCTCTCGCCGTGACGGGATTTATGCGCTTTGCCGGACTCGGCGATTCTGCGGATGGACGGTCTGCCCATTCCGGTATTATCCCGACATCGGGCGGTGTCGGTATTATCGCGGGGCTGGGGTTAGGCCTCTGCGCGACCGCGTTTATTTTTCAGGGTTTAGAGTTGGATCGGGGTTTTGCCCCCGTCATCACGCTCCTCTTTGCGATGGGACTTTTGGGTTTGACGGATGATCTCCTAACGCTTGGTCCGAAGTTCAAATTTGGCATTATGATCGTGATCTGCGCCGCTGCCGTCCGCGTGATCGGCGCCCCCGAAGTTCTGCCGGGACTCTATGGTCCTATCGTAATTCCCTATTGGCTTGGCTTTAGTGGCGCTGTGTTGTGGTTGTTCGTTGTGACAAATATCGTGAATTTCATGGACGGTGCGAATGGGATGATTGGGCTGTCCCTATCTGTCGCGTTTTTCGCCTTATTCGGTATTGGACTTATAGGTGGATCAGCGGCGACGATGTTGCTCTCAGTCCTCTTCCTCATGACGCTCTTGGGATTTTTACCCTATAATTTACGACATAAGGCTCAAGTCTTTGGCGGGGATGTCGGGGCGCTGACACTTGGGTTTGGCTTTGCGGTCTGCGTATTATTCCTGATCGACGGCACGCCGGAACGGAACCTGCATCTCGCGGGACCCATCCTAATTTTGCCATTGCTGGTGGATACAATCCTGACGATTTGCCGCCGTATTAGAAAACGCGAAAATATTTTGAGGGCCCATAATCAACACCTCTATCAACGTCTGATCCAGAGCGGGCGCGGGCATTTGGCGGTCAGTTCGACCTATGCGGTCATCACGCTGATCTGCGCAAATGTTGTTGTGTTTGGGTCGGGCAAGGCTTGGCTGGAGACACCGTGCGTGTTTCTCTTAATGATAGGGGCTTTGGTGACAGGCTGGTTCCTCGTCGGCGCAGCTCTAGGAAATGCGCGACACCACAAAACCCGCTAATTCCTGCAACGTATCGCGCAGGGGGGACGCCTCGAAAATATCCAGGGCTTCCGCCGCGTCGCGGGAATATTGTTTGGCCATATCCATCGTCGATTCCAGCGCGCCGGAACTGCGCAAGAGGGAGACGGCTTTTTCCAAATCCACATCTTGCTGATCATGGTCTACAATCACACGTCGCCAAAACGCTTTGCCCTCATCCGACGCCGTTTCAAGTGAGCGGATAACGGGAAGCGTCATCTTGCCCTCACGGAAATCATCGCCGACGGATTTACCGAGCGCACTCGCCATGCCGCCATAATCCAGCGCGTCATCGACGAGTTGGAAGGCGAGGCCGAGTTTAAGGCCATATTCGCGTAGCGCGTCACGTTCCGCCGCCGGACGTTCGGCAATCACGGGCGCAACTTCGGTCGCTGCGGCGAAGAGCGCTGCCGTCTTGGCCTCGATCACACGCATGTAATCGGCTTCCGTCATGGCGAGATTGCGCAAGGCAGCGAGTTGTTGCACTTCGCCTTCGGCAATCACGGAGGACGCATTGGAGAGAATACCGAGCGCTTCCATCGAATCTGTTTCCACCATCAGGTTGAAGGCGCGGGCAAAGAGGAAATCACCGACAAGTATCGAGGCGCTATTGCCCCAGATCAGATTGGCGGGCTTCTTGCCGCGCCGCAATGCACTCTCATCCACGACATCATCATGGAGGAGCGTGGCGGAATGGATGAACTCAACAGCAGCGGCGAGTTTGTGATGGGACGTGCCTTCATAGCCGCAGAGTTGGGCCGCACTTATCGTCAGGAGGGGGCGCAAACGCTTTCCGCCTGCGCCGACCAAATGCTGTGCGAGGTTCGGAATCAGGCCGACAGAAGACTGCATCCGGTCCAAAATCAACGCATCGACAGCCGCCATATTATCACCGGTCAGGTCCCAAAGGGCCTGTGCAGGCGAGAGAGCGGCGTCTTGCCGGATTTGTGCGGGAGCGTTCACGCGGGTCGAACCACCTTTTCTATTCTTGTAGAACGTAGTGTGCCACGGCGAAGGCGGCAAGGCCATTTGATGTCACACATGCGAAAGATGGCGTTGCACATTTGCGGGGACGCCCCCACGTAAGGTCTATGAAATGTATTCTGACGACCAATAATCCCGCGACGCTCAATTTTGCGGAAGCCATCCTGACCGAGGCCGGAATAGATCATTTCGTCATGGATCAGAATATGAGTGTGTTGGAGCCGGGCATCATGATTCCCAAACGCCTGATGGTCGTGGACGAGGATGAGAGCGCGGCACGGCGGCAATTGGGGTTGGCCGGGATGGAACGGGATTTAATGGCGACTTAAAAAATGAAAAACCGATAAATCTCACATGTCATCCCGCACAAGCCTGAAAGGCGTAGATGCGGGACCTGTCGTAACAGACTGAGGTTTCATTTGCAGTCGATAGGCCCCGCATCTCCGCTGCGCTATGTGCGGGGTGACAAATGTATTTTAATCGGCTTCATCTGCCACACCCCACTTCCCCGCTTGAAAAATTGCCCATCTGGCATAAAGACGCGCTCATGACTGACGCTGCTACAAAACCGACCTCATTTCAGGGCCTCATCCTGACGCTCCAGACCTATTGGGCGGCGCAGGGCTGTGTGATTTTGCAGCCCTTTGATACCGAGGTCGGGGCGGGGACATTGCATCCCGCGACGGTGCTCCGCTCGCTGGGGCCGAAGCCGTGGAACTGCGCCTATGTGCAGCCGTCCCGCCGTCCGGCGGATGGGCGCTACGGCGAAAACCCGAACCGCTTGCAGCATTATTACCAATTTCAGGTCATCATGAAGCCGAACCCGGAGAACCTGCAAGAACTCTATCTTGGCAGCCTCGACGCCATCGGGATTGACCGCGACCTGCATGATATACGCTTCGTCGAAGATGACTGGGAAAACCCGACCGTGGGCGCGTGGGGGCTGGGTTGGGAAGTCTGGTGCGACGGGATGGAAGTCAGCCAATATACCTATTTCCAACAGGTCGGCGGCCTCGACCTCGACCTCGTAAGTGGCGAATTAACTTACGGGTTGGAACGGCTCGCCATGTATGTGTTCGATGTCGATAATGTCTATGACCTGCCCTATAACGATCACGGCGTGACCTATGGCGAGGTCTTCCACCGGAACGAGGTCGAGCAATCGACTTATAATTTCGAGCACTCAGACGTCGAAAAAATCCGCGCAAAATTCGAATTTGCAGAAGCGGAATGTAAAGCGCTCCTCGCGCTGGAAAATCCCCTGCCATTGCCCGCCTATGAGCATGCGTTAAAAGCGTCGCATTTGTTTAATTTGCTCGATGCAAGAGGTGTTGTTAGTCCAACTCAACGCCAAGAATATATCAAACGCGTGCGGGATTTGGCGAAGGGGTCTGCTGAGGCCTATGCGGCGAGTGAGACAGTCACGTGACAGACTTAGCGAAAGAACTCTCCTCCACCGCGATAGCGGGGGAGGTGGGCCGCGAAGCGGGTCGGAGGGGGTGCAGCACGTCTGTGCTGCCAAAAGACTTCTACGATCTTTCGGCAAAGTCTCCTGCAGGCGCAGACGCGCCTGACCCCCTCCGTCCTGTCGGACACCTCCCCCGCGCTGCGGTGGAGGGCGATAGACGCGGGATTTGGTCATGAAAAACGCGACCGCAAAGACACACAAACGCGCCAAAACTCATCGCCGCGCACTCACCGCTGCCGAAAATATCCTTTGGCAGGAAATCCGCCGCAAACAGATCCACGGCTACCACTTTCGCCGCCAAGTGCCCATTGGTCCGTACATCACCGACTTCGCCTGTGTGAAGGAAAAACTCATCATCGAAGTTGACGGTATCGGCCATGCAGAGCCCGATGAAATTTCGCGGGATGAAAAACGCACAGCCTATCTCGAACAACTCGGTTGGCACGTTGTCCGCTTTCAAAATATTGACGTGTTCGATCACATAGATGCCGTTGTCGAACAAATCTGGCACCACCTCAAACAATCAGAGCCTCTCCATGCCTGAACTCCTATTCGAAATCCTCTCCGAGGAAATTCCTGCGCGGATGCAGGTGCGGGCGGGGGCTGACCTGTCCAAGGCGCTGACCGCTGGGTTGGAGAAGGCCGGGCTGACCGTTGAGCAGGTTCAGGTTCTGACAGGGCCTCGTCGTCTGACATTTGTCGCCGATGTACCGCTCCGCTCGCCTGATGTCTCCGAAGAACGCAAGGGACCACGCGTTGGCTCGCCGGAACGCGCATTAGAAGGCTTTATGAAAGCCGCCGGCCTGACGGATATCTCTGAGGCGGAAATCCGCACCGACCCTAAAAAGGGCGAGTTCTATGTCGCTGTGATGGAGAGTGCGGGGCGCGATACGTCTGATATTCTTGCGGAACTCATCCCCGAGGTCATGAATAATTTCCCCTGGCCGAAAGCCATGAAATCCGCCGCGTCGAATTTCCGCTGGGTGCGACCTCTGCGCGGACTCCTGGTCCTGCTGGACGGGGCTTTGGTCGACATTGAAGTCGGCGGCATAAAGTCCGGCAATACGACTGTCGGCCACCGCCGTCACGGGCCGGGGCCGTTTGTTGTCTCTGACTTCACCACCTATCAATCGCAGCTCGAAAATGCGGGCCATGTCGTGCTATCGCATGATGCCCGCAAAGAGATCATCCAGTCGAAAGCGTCAGACCTCTGCAAAGCGCAGGGTTTGGAACTCGTCGAGGATGAGGGGCTGCTCAATGAAGTCGCGGGCCTGACCGAATGGCCAGTTGTTCTGCTCGGCGATATGGATGCGGATTTCCTCAATCTGCCGGATGAAGTCATCCGCCTGACCCTGAAATCGCATCAAAAAACATTCACCGTGCGCGACCCAAAAACGGGCAAACTCGCGCCGCATTACATCATCGTCGCCAATCAGGTTGCACCCGATGGCGGCGAGGCGATTAAATCCGGGAATGGTAAAGTTATCTCCGCGCGTCTGTCAGATGCCGTCTTCTTCCAGACCGAAGACCGGAAGAAAAACTTGATCGACTATTACGATCAACTCGACACGGTCGTGTTTCACAAGAAGCTCGGCACGATCCGGGACAAGGCTGAACGCGTCGCGGCATTGGCCCGCGAACTCGCGCCGAAGGTCGGGGCGGACCCTGACGCGGCGGAATATGCGGCCAAGCTCGCAAAATGTGATTTGGTCACGCAGACCGTGATCGAGGCGACGAGCCTGCAGGGGCAAATCGGGCGGCTGATGTATGAGGCGGAAGGCGGCAATGCCGCCATCGCCACAGCCATCGAGGAACATTACAAACCCCAAGGCCCGTCTGAGCCCGTCCCGTCTGAGCCCGTCGCGATTGCCGTGGCGCTGGCGGATAAGCTCGACACGCTGGTCGGGTTCTGGGCGATTGATGAAAAACCAACGGGCAGCAAGGACCCGTTCGCGCTCCGCCGCGCGGCGCTGGGCGTGGTTCGGATTATTTTGGAGAATGGGGTTCGGTTGGACCTTGGAAAAATTCTTCCAGATAGAGTGTTTTATTTACTGAACAGCTTGGCTGATAAACATTCAAGCGAACTAACACGTGCGCAAAGCGTTTTGTCGTCGAGAGGATTTGACGACGCAGCTAGAGATTTAGATGAGCAGGTCTTTAATGAAACTTATGCTGAAGCTTGGAAAACTGATGAGTCGACAGGACAAGGGCAGGTCTTAACTACTGGGCGAGACCTCCTCGCCTTCATCCTCGACCGCCTAAAAGTCTATCTTCGCGACCAAGGCATCCGCCATGACATTATCGACGCGGCACTGACCGACGGGCAAGACGACCTCGTCGCCATCGTCAATCGCGTCACGGCGTTGCAGGACTTCCTCTCCACACCCGAGGGCGAAAACCTCCTCGCGGGGTATAAACGCGCGGCGAATATCCTGAAAGCGGAGGCCAAGAAGGGCGATCTGCCAGAAGGTGATGCGAATCGTCCGACGGATGAACACGGCGCGGCTCTGTTTGACGCCCTGAATTCCGCTAAACCGACCATTTCAAAGGCGCTCGCCGCAGAGGACTATGCAAGTGCTATGACCAGTCTCGCCGATTTGCGCGAACCAATTGATGCATTTTTTACCCATACGCAGATTATTTCAGATGACACCGCTGTCAAAGAGAACAACCTTCGACTCCTCGGCCTGATGCGTGATACGGCGCGGCAAATTGCGGATTTCGAGGCTATTCAAGGCTAAAGCCCCACCCCTCACATCCGTCGGTTTACACCATGGTCCCGATTGTTATGGGGCGTGGAAGTGAAAGTCTAATCCTTCTCCCCATAGGAGAAGGGGGTAGTTTTAATAGGGTCGGTAACGATGACAAAATGGGTTTATAACTTCGGCGGCGGAACGGCCGAGGGCGACACATCCATGAAGAACCTGTTGGGCGGGAAGGGTGCGAACCTGGCCGAAATGGCCTCGATTGGTTTGCCCGTACCCCCCGGTTTCACACTGACAGCCGACGTTTGCACGACTTATTATGAGAATGGCGAGGTCTATCCTGACGGGATGGATGCGCAGATCATTGACGGTCTCGCACATATCGAAAAACTCACCGGTAAGACGTTCGGTGATGCTCATAATCCGCTCCTCGTGTCTGTTCGCTCCGGCGCGCGGGCCTCCATGCCGGGCATGATGGACACGGTCCTGAACCTTGGCCTGAATGACGAGACTGTCGAAGGTCTCGCGAAGCTTTCCGGCGACCGCCGCTTTGCGCTGGACAGCTATCGCCGCTTCATCACCATGTATTCCGATGTTGTGCTCGGCGTGCATCACCACGCCTATGAAGACGTGCTGGAAATGCACAAGGACACGCAGGGCTATATGCTCGACACGGAAATGACAGCTGAGGATTGGGCGACGGTTATCGAAGAGTTCAAAGCCATCACGAAACGCGCATTGGGTCGCGATTTCCCACAGGACGCGCGCGAGCAATTGCAGGGCGCAGTGGACGCTGTATTCGGGTCATGGATGAATGATCGCGCCGTCGTCTATCGCCGCCTGAACGATATCCCCGCTGCCTGGGGCACGGCCGTGAATGTACAGGCCATGGTCTTTGGCAATATGGGCGAAACCTCTGCCACAGGCGTGGCCTTCACCCGCGATCCGTCCACGGGCGCGAATGAATATTACGGCGAATTCCTGATAAATGCGCAGGGCGAAGATGTTGTCGCAGGTATCCGCACACCGCAAACCCTGACCAAACATGCGCGCATCGAGATGGGCGAAACGGCGCCATCCATGGAAGAAGCCATGCCGGAAGTTTACGGCCAACTCGCCGAGACTTTCGTCAAACTCGAAGGTCATTACCGCGACATGCAGGATATTGAGTTTACCGTGGAGCAGGGCAAACTCTGGATGTTGCAGACACGCACGGGCAAGCGCACGGCGCGGGCGGCGTTAAAAATCGCGGTGGATATGGCCGAGGCCGGACAAATCACGAGGGACGAAGCCCTGATGCGCGTCGACCCGCTCTCGCTCGATCAACTCCTTCACCCGACGCTTAATCCCGATGCACCGCGCGATATCATTGCGATGGGACTGCCCGCCTCTCCGGGTGCCGCGATTGGCGAAGTCGTGTTCAGCTCGGACGAAGCGGAAACGCTGTCCAAGGCTGGACATAAAGTCATTCTCGTGCGGATTGAGACTTCTCCCGAAGACATTCACGGCATGCACGCGGCGGAAGCGATTGTGACGGCGCGGGGCGGTATGACCTCTCACGCGGCTGTGGTTGCGCGCGGCATGGGCACGCCTTGCGTCTCCGGCGCAGGACAAATCCGCATTGATTACGCGGCGGGCGAGTTTTCCGTCGCGGGCCGCACTGTGAAAAAAGGCGATATCGTCACGGTGGACGGCGCGACGGGTCAGGTCTTTGCCGGGGCCGTGGATATGGTCCAGCCAGAACTCTCCGGCGACTTCGCGAAAGTGATGGACTGGGCAGATGAAGCGCGCACACTCGGTATCCGCACCAATGCGGAAACGCCGCTGGACGTGCAAACCGCGATTGATTTCGGCGCGGAAGGTATTGGCCTTTGCCGGACCGAACATATGTTTTTTGAGGCCGACCGCCTCGCCAATTTCCGCGAGATGATTTTGGCCGAAGATAAGGCCGGGCGTGAATCCGCCCTCGCGAAAATCCTGCCCGTACAACGCGAAGACTTCGCCGCAATCTTCCGGATCATGGGCGGCTTGCCCTGTACGGTCCGTCTGCTTGACCCGCCGCTCCATGAATTCCTCCCGCATACGGAAAAGGATATCGAGTCGGTCGCGAAAGAGATTGGTGTCCCCGCCGGAGAACTCATGCGCCGCGCCCGCGAATTGGAAGAGAGCAATCCTATGCTCGGTCACCGCGGCTGTCGTCTCGGCATTTCCTATCCCGAAATTTACGAAATGCAGGCCCGCGCGATTTTCGAAGCGCAGAAATCCGTGAATACGGAGAAGGGATCCGCGCCCGTCGTCGAAATCATGATCCCGCTCGTGTCCTCCGCGAAAGAACTCGAAATTCTGAAAGCCCGTATTGACGCAATTGCGGAAGAGGTTGGCGCGCTGGATTATATTATCGGTACCATGATTGAACTCCCACGTGCGGCGCTCCGTGCGGGCGACATTGCGGAACATGCGGAGTTCTTCAGCTTCGGCACAAATGACCTGACCCAGACGACATTCGGCCTGTCCCGCGATGATGCAGGGCGCTTCCTGCCGGATTACGTCGCGGCGGGGATTGTCGAAAAAGACCCCTTTGTCAGCCTCGACATTGACGGTGTCGGCGACCTCATCCAAATCGCGGCGGAGCGCGGCAAAGCCGTTAAGTCTGGTATTAAAATGGGCATTTGCGGCGAACATGGCGGCGATCCGGCTTCTATCAAATTCTGCCATGATACCGGCTTAAACTATGTCTCCTGCTCACCGTACCGCGTCCCGATTGCACGATTGGCTGCGGCTCAGGCGGCGATTGGGGCGAAGGTTTAGCGATTACATATGAAGTGTCACCCCGCACTTGATGCGGGACCTATCGTCGGGTCTCTTAAATTTGCAGTTTGAAAACGACAGGCCCCGCATCAAGTGCGGGGTGACAAGTTGTTTGTGTGCCATTCCGTTTGATATAATTTTCACTCCGGCATGACACAGGCATCAAATTCCCTTATTGTGTATTTATGAAACATCTCCTCCTCCTCGCCTCCGCCGCTTTTGTCCTCTCCGCTTGTGAGTCCTATCCGACGCCTTCAGCGACAAATTCTGCAAAGGCGATGTCGACAGGGGTGACGCCGATGACGTCTGCGCCGCTGGATATGTCCGCGCCGCTTACCCGGATTGCCTTCGGGTCTTGCCTTAGCGAGACGGAAGACCAGTCGATCTGGAATACACTCGGTGCGGAAAATCCCGATATTTTCCTGTTCACGGGCGATAATGTTTACGGCGATACCTATACATCCGACCCGCGCTGGACAGACCCGTCCATGCCAAAAATGCGTGAAAGCTATAACACGCTCGCCTCTGTGCCGGAATTTACGAATTTCCGCAAAGATGTCCCGTTGCTGACAACATGGGACGACCATGATTACGGCGCGAATGATGGCGGGGCTTATTACCCGTTCAAAAATCTGGCAGAGCAAATCTATCTCGACGCGTGGGATGTTCCCGCATCAGATGAACGACGCGCGCGTGAGGGCGTCCACACATCCAAAATTATAGGGCCGGTGGGGCAGCGTGTACAGATTATCATGCTCGATACGCGGTTCTTCCGGACAAATCTGCAAGCGGCAACCCGTGATCAATATGGCGAGCCGGGAACCGAACGCTACGTCCCGATCGAGGGCGGACACGGTACAATGCTGGGCGAGGCGCAATGGGAGTGGTTGGCGGATGAGTTACAGAAACCCGCCGAACTCCGCCTGATTGTGTCGTCCATCCAGGTCATCGCGGATGGTCATGGCTGGGAAGCCTGGCGCACGATGCCAGCCGAGCGTGAGAAGTTTTACAATTTGCTTGATGAGAGCGACGCGGAAGGCATTATCCTGATTTCCGGGGATCGGCATTCCGGCTCGATCTATCGCCGTGACGATGTGCTGGATTACCCGCTCTATGAGGTCACAGCCTCGTCGCTCAATCGTCCGGCCAGCGCTTTTCGGGCCAGAAGCGGTGAAACCCGCGTCGAGGACGGGCCTTACCGTCTACATACCATGCAGTTCGAGGTGAATTACGGCTTGATCGATGTGGATTGGGCCGCGCGAACGGCAGAGTTACAGGTGGTTAGCCCGGGTGCCGGGACCTTCACGAACCGATTTGACTTCTAAATAACTGTAAAACAACACTTATTGTTAGAGTTGTTATTCTAATTTCAATCCCTATATCCTCTCTCGAGAGCGCAAAAGCGCATGGAATTACGAACCGAACGTCACCCCCGCATTAAGGGCGGGTTAACCAACTCACCTCACCCCCACCACATATAGTGATGAAAATGCAACGCACCGCCGCAAAAGGCGCGACGTTTGCACGGGTCAAAGTGAAACGAGTTGCCATTGTGACTAAAAAGTTTACGGAGCGCGAATGATGCGCAAGCAGAGTAAAAAACAGATGGCCGCATGGGCCGCATCACTAACGGCGATACTTGCTGTTTGCGTTGCGATTCCCGCGATTGGCGAAAAGGCGGCTGACCAGCGCGCACATGTAACATGGGCGGAAGCGGCCAGCGAATTTCGCGCTTTTGATGCCTCGCAAGTTGATTTCACGACATATGAGACGCCGCGATTGCGCGATGCCGCCGATATTGTGAAACTGTCAGACCTGCGTGTTGAGCACCGTCGTTGGGCGGAAATGCGCGCGGATGAGCATCAGTGTCTATCCGAGGCGATTTACTACGAAGCGCGCTCGGAATCGCGTTCGGGTCAATTGGCTGTAGCGGATGTCGTCAAGAACCGTGTGAAATCGAAACATTATCCGAACACGATTTGCGGGGTTGTCTATCAGAACGCCGAACGCGCCTTCGCGTGTCAGTTCTCCTTTGCCTGTGACGGGTCTATGGACCGTGCGCCAACGGGCTATGCTTGGGAGCATTCGCAGAATATGGCGCAGCTCTCCCTAACAGGTCACGTCAACGATTTGACGAATAATTCGACACATTACCACACAGTCGAGATCAATCCGCATTGGGCGGACAGTCTGGAATTCCAGAAAAAGGTCGGTTTCCACGTTTTCTATCGCCCCAGCTGGCGCGAACGCGAACCACAAACGGTCAGTATTGCAGTTGCTCCGCCGACTTAGTTAAAGCGCGAGAACGTCTGGTCTAGGTAAACCTCTGCGGTCACAGGCCGCGAGAACCGTATTCCTCAATAAACAGGCAATCGTCATCGGGCCTACGCCGCCGGGCACGGGTGTAATCGCGCCTGCGACGGCTTTGGCGGGTTTGTAATCGACATCACCGACCAAGCGGAATTTACCCTCGCGCTTGACGCTCGGGACGCGGTTAATCCCGACATCTATGACGCAAGCTCCGGCCTTTATCCAATCATCCTTCACCATTTGCGGGCGCCCGACGGCGGCGACGAGAATATCCGCACCTCGACAAACGCCGCGCAGATTTTCTGTGCGCGAATGGGCGATCGTGACAGTACAATTTTGTTCCAAGAACATCAGCGCGGCTGGTTTCCCGACAAGGATGGAACGCCCCAAGACAACGCAATGTTTCCCCGTCAGGTCACCGAGGGCCGCTTTTGCCAAAATGACAGATCCCGTCGGTGTACAGGGACGCAAGCCGGGCTTGCCAAGGACGAGCCGTCCTGCGGACACTTCCGTTAATCCGTCAACATCTTTGGCCGGGTTAATTTCCGCAATAACCGCATTGCTGTCGATATGATCGGGCAGGGGGAGTTGGACGAGGATGCCGTCCACGTCCGCATCATTGTTAAGTTTGCGAACGGCTTCAACAACGTCTGGCTCGCTGAGATTTGCGCTTAGACGGAATTCGAGTGACCGCATGCCGGCTTCTTCGGTAAATTTGATCTTATTGCGAACATAAACCTGACTCGCGGGGTCATCGCCGACGAGGACGACGGCTAATGTCGGTTGAAACTTGAGTCCTGCGACAGCTTTCGCCACATCGGCGCGGGTCGCTTCGGCAACGGCTTTGCCATCAATCTTGTTTTCCATGTCGGTTTTTCCGGATTCGCAATGATTCAGTGAGGTTCCCGTAACATCATCGGTGGTAAAACTGTAGATAGAAATCATCCTGTTTCATGGGCTTGGCAGATGAGATAGGCTATGGTCTAAGCGAATGGACCCATATGGTTTCAAGGGACGTTATGACGGCATTACGCACAGTCTTGAATATCGCCAGCCTAGTGTTGGTTGGTGTGATTGGCTGGTTATTCGTGCGGGTTATAGTTGGATTGATGAATCCTGAGAGTCTTTACCTGGCGGAGCCCGTTATCGCTCCGGTTGCAACCGTGGCCTCTGTCGAGGTGACCCGGAATTATGATTTTTCATCCGATCCGTTTTCCCTGACGCAGAGTGTCGTTGCGGATGAACCGCAATTGGGTGAGGACGCGCCCGAAACTTCACTAAATTTGACGCTCAAGGGCAGCACAACGGCCAGTTCCGCAATTATTGGCATGCCGGACGGGCAGGAAAAAAATATCCGTATTGACGAGGAAATCATGAACGGCGTCACACTCAAAGGCATGGGTAAGGACTTCGTTTCTCTGGACGTCAATGGCGAGGTTCAGCGCTTGACGCTGGAACGCGTGAAAATGGAGCAACAGGGTAAGACACCCATCATTGGACGTGCGCCGCCAAAGGTTAGCGATCGCGCAACGTTGCAAGCCCCCAGCCGTGCAGAGGCGGAGACCCTCTTTACGAAGGTGAGTATTGAACCCTATTTCGACGTTGTTGGTGACGGTTTGAAACGTCGCGGCTTCACCGTAAAATCCAGAGCCGGGGCAGACCTCTCCGTCTTCGGTCTTCGGGAAGGGGATATCCTGACCCGTATCGGGCCGGTCCTATTAGACCGTAACCGCACGAATATAAACGAATTGCGCGAGCTGATCTCTACAGGGGCCGCGCAAGATATTGAAGTTCTCCGTGACGGCTCGCCCGTCACCATCCGCATAGGCCAATAACCATGTCGATCCGTAAAATTATCACCAGCGCCGCGCTCGGCCTCGCCCTTACCGGGGGGATGGCTTCCGTTCCGGCCTTTGCCGCCGATGATCACATCATCAATATGCAGGATGTCGATATCAAAGCCTTCATTGAAAATGTCGGCATTGTCACGGGCCGCACAGTCGTCATTGACCCGCGCGTGAATGGCAAGGTCAATATCGTCTCTGAAAAAGCACTGAATGACGGCGAAGTCTGGGCTGTATTCAAAGAAGTTCTGCGCGTTCACGGCTATACCGTCATCCGCTCGGCGAATGGTGATTACCGCGTGACCCTCTTGCAGGGCGCAGCGCAGGATGCGCCACTCACAACAACTGACGGGATTAGTGGGCAATTTAATACAACGATCCTCTCTGTGCCGGACGGGATGGGGGCGGAAGCGGCCCGCCTGATTAAACCCGTCATGCATTCCCAAGGGCAGGTCTCTGCCAATCCCGATGGCAACATTATCGTTGTCACAGATTTTCCTGAAAACCTGCGAAAAGCCCGCGCGATTGTTGCGGCCATGGGCAATGGCGGTCGTGTGCGCGAGACCTTCCAACTCAGCCAGCTTTCGGCACAGGACGCGCAGGAAGTTCTGCGTGAATTAGGCGGAACGAAAGCCGCGTTTAAAGTCGTCGCGCTCAACGCGACAAACAGCATCATTATCGAAGGTCCGCAATCCGAAATTGATGATCTGCGTCCCCTTATCGCCAGTATGGATGTCGGCAGTACGGCCCCGCGTGGCTCTGTCTCAATCGTGCCCTTACGCTTTGCAGATGGGGAAGGCTTGATCACGTTAATTAATGGCTTGCTGCCCAGCTATGTTGTCGAAGGTAAGCCTGTTCCGACGGTCGCCTATGAACCCGGATCGAACACGCTCGTGATCAGTGCGTCCGCAGAGGTCCAGGCCGATCTGGAACAGATTATCCGCCGTCTTGATCAACGCCGCCCACAAGTTCTCGTCGAAGCGATTATTGTTGAGATTTCTGATAATGCGGCGAAAGAGCTTGGCGTTCAGTTTGCCTTGGGCGGTGTGAACGGCTCGACGGTGCCATTGCTGTCGTCAAACTTCTCTCGGCAAGCGCCCAACCTTCTCTCCATTGCGGGGGCTTTGGGCGGAACAGGGTTGGGCCTCGACTCCGGCACACGTGATAGTCTCGCCGATGCCGCCGTGACCTCAATTGCCGGCTTGGACGGCGGTGCATTTGGTGTGGGCGGCGTCGAAAATGACACGCTGTTTGCGGTTATTGTAAATGCATTGGAAACCGATGAGGATACAAATGTCCTCTCTACACCCTTTGTCACGACGCTGGACAATGTCCCCGCGACGTTCCTGGTCGGGCAGGAAATTCCTGTGACCACAGGCGAAAGCTTAGGCGGTAATAACCTCAACCCGTTCCGAACATTTGAACGTCAGGAAGTAGGTATTCAACTCGATGTCCTACCACAGATTTCCGAGGGTGATGTCATCCGGTTGGAGATTGAGCAAATTGTCTCCTCCATCTCCGGCGTGCTGACATCGGCGTCAGGCGATTTCGTTTTGAATAAACGCGAAATCACGACAACTGTTCTGGCCAATGATGGCGAGATTATTGTGCTCGGCGGATTGGTACAGGATGATGAGCAGATCACGGTCTCCAAAGTGCCGTTGCTCGGTGATATTCCTGTGGCCGGGAAATTATTCCAGTCCAAAGGCCGCAGTCGGGATAAGACAAACCTCATGGTCTTTTTGCGCCCAACGATCATCCGAAATGCCGATGATGCCCGTCCCTTGACCCAGGACCGCCTGAACCAAATTCGTGCCGTCGATATTGCACAGAGCGGTCGGGACTTTTCCAAAATTGATGAAATCCTGACGCCGATCCAATAAATGGCCCGTAAACGCTGGATTTTTGCAGGTCACGCGGCTGGCTTTGCAGCTTGTGTCGCAGCCCTGCCATTGGGGTGGGTCGCTCCGCTTTTCGTGCCGGATGAAGTGCCTGAACTGACCTATCACGGGACGGTTTGGAACGGGACGCTCACAGATATTCCCGTCTTTGATACGGCAAATTTCGACCTCCACCCACTCTCCCTATCTGCGGATATAGAAGCGGGTGATGGAACAAATTATGTCTCTGCGACCGTCAACCGACATCAGGCCCGTGATGCTCGTGTGGTTGTTGACCTCTCAACTCTTCCACTGACGGATCAACGGTTGCAGGGTCTGGTTGGCTCTGTTGCGGCAAATCTCATCCTTCTTGGCTATGGGCCTGAGGGCTGTACTGAAGCGGAAGGCACTGTTCGGACGGATGTCCTCCAACGTAATGGCGGCAATATGAATTGGACGGGACCGGAACTGAGCGGACCCATAACCTGCGAAACGGGAGATCTGGTTGCGATCCTGAAAGGTGAAGACTCTGAACAGTCCATTGACGCGCTTTTACGATTTTCCGCTGACAGCACATACCGCGTCGATATTACCGCCCGCACATCGCGTGCGGAAGCTGGCACCATCCTCCCGCTCTTCGGCTTCTCGTCCACTGGCCGTGATTTCAAGCTGACAGAGCAGGGGAAATGGCGCTAGGGTCGGGCATGCGCAGTCTATGTTTCATACCCGCACTCTTTCTCGCCGCCTGCGCGACATCTGCGCCGAACACGTCTCCATCCAAAGCCGCTTCACTTGAACTCCCGCAAATGAAAAGCGGTGAATGTGGTTTGTTCGGTTGGACGACGGATGAAAAACGCAGCTTTGTCTTTTATGCTGACGAGGATGAGGCGAAATATGCGCCGCAGGGTCAGATCATCAAACTCGCCGCCAATGAAGCTTTTCCAACATTGGATTATACCGATCCTGAGGGCCGCCCCGTCATTATAAAATTGGGGAAGGGTGAACCGCTCGTGGGTGGCACGCGTTATCCTTTTGCGCGAATTACGAGTAAGACGGCAGATGGATGGGACCGCGTCATGCCCATCGCTCTGGTTAGAAGTTGCCAGTCATCCGCATCGCAATAAATATAATGGCAATCGCCCCTGCGAGATAGGGACCAAAGGCCAGTTTGAGTGTGGCCCGTTCTGATTTCGGCTTCATCAACACGACGATTAATGCGGCTGAACTCGCCATCAGAATGATAAAGGGCAGGGCCATCGCTCCACACCACGCCCCGCCGGCTGCGAGAAGTTTAGCATCTCCGCGACCCAGCCCGTCGCGTTTTCTAATCAGGCGATAGCCGGTCTCAACAGTCCAGAATATCGCATAGCCCAACACTGCGCCGAGAAGATAAGGATAGGAATCCAGCGACATGATGAAGTGATAGAGCAATCCCCCCGCGATCAAAGGCATGGTGATTTTATTCGGCAGGCGGTAAGTCTCCAGGTCAATGCTTGCCAGCCAAGCGAGGGTCAGCAGCAAGCCTGCCCCGCTGATCCATATCAGGAAATCGTGGTTCATCCCTGACGCCTAATCCGTCCGTTTAAATACTGCAAAAGACATTTACGTTTTCCGTCTCGCGCCGTAAGCGCAATCTATGAGCCAGTCGGATGTCACACTTGAAATTTTACAGGCCGAAGGTGAGGAAACGCCCGTCTCGGACGCATTGGATATTGCCAGTGATTCCATGCTCGCGGACACACTTTCACGGCTCCACCCTGCTGATGTCTCAGACGGGGTGGAACAACTCTCACCCGAACAACGTGAAGAACTTATTGCACGGGCGCCAGAAGTTTTTTCTGCTGAAGTCCTGGCTGAGATGGAAGATGATGTCGTCGAAGACATTCTTCCCTTCCTCGATTCCACGCAATTGGCGGATGCGTTGTCCGACATGGACAATGATGATGCGACCCAAATCCTCGAGGAAATGGAGGAGGCGCAGCGGGACGAAGTTCTGGAAGCCGCCACGCCCGAAGACCGCATTGCCTATGAGGAAAGCCTTGCCTTTGATGATGAGACCATTGGCCGTCTCATGCAGCGCGAGTTCGTCGCCGCGCCGGAGTTTTGGACGGTCGGGGATGCGATTGATCATATGCGGACGACCGGTGAGGGCCTGCCGGAATTGTTCTTCAACGTTTATGTCATCGACACAGCGTTCAAACCGATTGGATATGTCCCCGTCAGTCGCCTGATGCGGGCGCAACGTGATGCGCGACTGTCGGATATGATGGAGGATCTGATTGTCGCCATCGGGCAAGATCTCGATCAGGAAGAAGCCGCTTATTATTTTGAGAAATATAACCTCATCTCCGCGCCCGTGACGAATGCGGAAGGCCGTCTCGTCGGGATGATGACCGTCGATGACATCATCGAAATTATTCAGGATGAGAACAAAGAAGACTTCCTCGCACTGGCAGGTGTCTCGGACGCGGGTCTTGCCGATACGCCGATGGAAACAGTTAAGGCGCGGGCGCCGTGGCTTTTCGTGAACCTGTTGACGGCTGTCCTCGCTAGTTTGGTCATTGCGCAATTTGATTATGCGATTTCGCAGATCGTGGCACTCGCCGTCCTCATGCCGATTGTCGCGAGCATGGGCGGTAATGCGGGGACGCAGGCCCTGACCGTGGCCGTGCGGGCCTTGGCCGAACGCGAATTAACGGCGCAATCCGCCTGGCGGGCGATACGCCGTGAAGCGGTGGCGGCCCTTATTATCGGCGTGATTTTCGCCATCGTCCTCGCCATTATTGCCTATCTCTGGTTCGGCAATCCGATGCTTGCCCTCGTCGCCTTTATTGCGATGATCGTGAACCATATTTTCGCCGGTTTGGCAGGGATAGCCGTGCCGCTCGGGTTGAAACGCGCGGGGGCCGACCCGGCCGTCAGTTCCTCCGTGTTCGTGACAACGGTCACCGACATCATCGGCTTCTTCGCGTTTTTGGGAACCGCGGTTCTGCTTCTGCTTTAGAAAATCACCTGAGAGACGAGTTCGGCCCGTCTTTTGCAACACATCTTCCAAATCTGTCGGGCGGAGTCCGACTTGTAACGATTTGGAACGATTATGCGCCAGACATCTGAACTCGCAATATCCGAGACCGGGCTGAAACTTATCAAAGCCTATGAGGGGTATCGCCCCGTGGACCGTGAGCTTGTCACGGGACAACGGATCGTGGGTTACGGTCATCGGCTATATTCTGAGAATGCAAAACGTATGACCAAGGCGGAAGCGGAGGAGACGCTCCGCCTCGACCTCGAACCCTTTGAGGAGATGATTAATACCGAAGTCCACGCGCCCCTCACGCAGAGCCAGTTTGATGCGCTCTGTTCTTTCGCGTTTAATATCGGCCCAAAAGCGTTCCTGACATCGGATACATTGCGTGCCTTGAATAATGGTCGGCCCCTGGATGCCGCCAATGGATTTGATATCTGGCGCAAATCAGAGATCGCGGGAAAGACCTATGTCGTCGACGCGCTGATGCGCCGTCGCACGGCGGAGAAGGCTTTATTTCTTCGGACGGAACGGGAGCTGCCCGCCGGACGTGAAGACCTTCCCCCTGTAGCGGATACGACGATTTCTGCGCTGTCGACGGAAGATGCACTTCCTGTTTTTTCAGCGGATGATGCAAATGGGATAGTTGCGACCGCGCCCCATGAAGCCGTCGATCCACAATTTCGACGTCGTGAAGACGGCCCCGCCGGCCCGCTCTCTTACACGGAAATTGATACGGATGCAGAAGATGATATCGTCTCAGAGGAGATAGAGACGATTGATCCCGAAGCCGCGATTATCAATCTCTCGCTTGATGATGCTCTGGCCGATGATAAAGACGAAACCGTTGACGTCGAGACGACCGAAGAACCCCGGCGCTCGCCCATCGCGGAGGCGGCGACTGATATTGTCGCCCGTCTTGATGCCCTGATCGAAGATGCGGGCGAAGATGATGAAAAAGATACAGCGGATTGGCCGGAAAGCCTGATTAAGGCCGAGGTTTCTGAATCTGACGAGTTGACGGATATTGAGACGTCCGCGTTCGATGCGTCGAAACCGCGGGCAAAAATTGCTGAGCAAACCGATAAAAAGCCCGTTCTTGTGATTGATGAACTCGCACAGGATGATGCATTTCGCATGCGGAGTGAAGGTCAGCGCGTGCGCACAGACTCCGCCGCGCGCTACATCCAAAACACGACGCCCGTTCGTCAAGCTGAGGCGATTGAGGAAAAAAATGGCGCAGCGGGTCTTTGGATTCCCGTTATTCTTGGCTTCCTGCTCATTGGCGCGGGTGGGGCCGCATGGTTGCGCGGGGCGGAAAAGCTGTTGGGGGAATGGGGACCTGTCTTGGCTTTCTCTGGATTGGTTATTGGTATCTGCCTCGTCCTGATGGGCGTTTACGCGGCATTAAGGATGAATCTAGGCAATCGCGACTGAAGGCCGTTTGGAAAGATATTCGCAACAGTTTGAGCGTAGGAGCCGGAATATGTTGACGGAAAACGAAAATTATAACGACGTTCAAAACACGGAAGAGGCTCATTTTGATGTGCCCCCATCTCCGATGCTGACGGATTGGACGGAAGAGAACTCGCAGAAATTTCAAAAAGATATCATGAGCTTCGGGCACAATCTGGCAGGGACAGGCCTGTTTACGGATGAGGCGCTGATTGATTTGTTAGAACGTCACCCTTCTGAATTACTTGATGTTTGCACGATGGGCGCAGCGGATCATCCCATTTACCCCAATCGTTTCAGAACGGGTGATTTCCGGGGTGTCTCCGGCGAAACACTTTTGGCAGCGGCGAAAGCCGGGCGTGTTTGGATCAATGTCCGCGAAGCCATGAACGTACACACCGATTATAAAGCGGCCCTTGATGCGATGTATGGTGAATTGGCTGAGAAAACTGGCAACCAAGCTTTTAACCCGCGGGGCGGGATTTTGATTTCCAGTCCTGTCGCCAAAGTACCTTATCATGTCGACAAAACAGAAACGATCCTCTGGCATGTACGCGGACGCAAACGCATGTATCTTTACCCGCGCACGCAAAAATTCATTCCCGACCGTGCCTATGAGGCAACTTTGACCAATTTCATCGATGATGATCTGCCCTATGACGCCTCTTTTGATGAGGCGGCAACAATTATTGATATTGATGAAAACACAGCCCTGTCATGGACATTAAATGCGCCGCACCGGGTTGATAATCAGAGCTTCTGTGTCTCTGTGACAACGGAGTACTCAACGGCGGAGTCGGGGATGAAAAACGCAGCTATGCTGACCAATGCGACGCTCCGTCATCGCCTCGGCATGAACCCCTCCTATGCAGAAGACGGCCCGGCGGCTCGGAAGGTGAAATCTTTCGTGGGGCGGGCTATTCGAAAAGTCGGTATGGTTCCGAATACAACGACGGCGGATATGGTGACTTTTAAGATCGATGCGCAAGCCGATGATTTTATCGTCGATACAGATCCATATCAGCGCACCTTCTAGATTTGATGTCATCTCCGTCCTAAGTGGGCGGCGTGACTGTTCATCTTCAAAAACTTTCCGTTGGGTCCGAGTCGATCCAGACACTGGCCGACTGGCAGGACCATGTTGTTGCAAGACGGCAGCAGCAGGGCCTGTCCGCGCATCATGTCCATGTCACGCGCATGTTCCCGAAACGAAAAGAAGACCTGCTGGAGGGCGGGTCAATTTATTGGGTCATCAAGGGCAATATCCTGTGCCGGAACCGGATTGTGGCGCTGGACGAAACGACAAAGAACGGGCACCGGGCCTGCGCCATTCTGATGGACCCTGAACTCATTCCCGTCCTTCCCGTGCCGCGCCGCGCTTTTCAGGGATGGCGCTATTTGCAGGTTGGTGACGCGCCTGCGGACCTGACGGGGGCGGAAAACGGGGCGGATCTGCCGGCGGCTTTTCGCGCGAAACTTATTCAACTCGGCGCTTGGTAAACCCGCATAAAAAAAGCCCCGAACATTGTCCGGGGCTTTCGCATTTTTATGTCGGAGAGACTTAGAAGTTCACACGGACCTTGGCGTACCACTGACCGCCATTAAAGCCGGTTGGCGCAGCTTCAGGGTAAAGTTGACCTGTGCCGCCCTGGCCCGGGTTTTCATCCGGATAGTTATCGAAGATGTTGTTTGCGCCGATAGCAAGCTCAACACCTTCGCGCACTTCAGCCGCGACTTCTGCGTCAATCAGGATTTCGGAACCGATATCGTCGACGCCGTTCCCTGTATCATCCCAACCGCCAAAATAGTTGGCGCGCAACACGCCACGGAAAATACCCTGACTGTGTGTGAAGGTCGCACTGCCTTTGACGTTTGGCAGAAGGTCTTCGAGGGCTTGGACACGGCCATCGCTGATCGGGTTCAAGTCACCACGATCTGTGACTTCTGTATCGGTGTAGTTTGCCGCGACGATAATGTTAGAATTACCACCGCCCAAGCTGAATGGATACCGTGCGACAAGGTCGATACCACGCGTGCGTGTATCGAAACTGTTGGAGAAGAAACGGAATTGCGACAGATCATCCAAGCTCAGGAAGTCCTGACGATTGATAACGCCTGCACCGCTGAGCGTGTCCAGGGCCTCACTGACCGAGTCGTATCCGGCAACAGCAATATCCGTGTCGATATTGACATTTCCAGCGGACCGCAGGGCGGCGAGGAAGTCAACATTGGCACCCAAGGCAATCCGGTTGTCGACTTCGATTTGGAAGGCGTCGAGCGTGACACTCAGGCCGGCATAATCAAACGCGATACCGGCGGAGAAGTTGGTTGCATCTTCCGGTCCCAATTCAGGGCGTCCGCCTTGCGTTGTCTCGATGAAGTCAGCGGCCAATTGTCCGGCGGCTGTGTTCAATGGAAGCGTACCTTGGTCGATCAAAACACCGCCGACATTCTGCGTCGTCACGTTTGTAATATTGGCCTGACCCGCTGTCGGGGCATGGAAGCCTGTCGAATGCGTTGCACGAAGTGAGATATTATCCGTCGCTTTAAACAAGGCAGCGATTTTATAATCAACCGTGTTACCAAATTCAGAGAAATCCTCATACCGCACCGCACCTTGTAAGGTCAGCTTGTCGGAAACATCGGCTTCAAGGTCGAGATAGGTGCCGAATGAGTCCTGCGAGTTGGAAGAACTGTTCGGGAAACCACCAAAACCGTTAGAGCTGGAGGAGAAACCCTGGCTGGCCAAGGGACCGAGCGCGAAAGAGGCCGGGTCGCCCGCGAAGAGATCGAATGTTTCCTCGCGATATTCCGCACCAAATGCGATGGAGAGTTCAGAGGCAAGGCCAACATCTACGAGATAGCCGAAATCGGCATTGATCGTTGTTTCAATCTGCTCTTGACCACCGGGAATAAAATCACGGGGTGTGTCCGGCCCGAGGGACGCATTGACTGTATTATTGATAAAGAAGTCAACGCGGGATGCCCCGTGCGTGATGGAGTAATCATAGCTAAGACCTGTACCAATATCAAAGATACCGCGAAGACCTGCTGTAATGCCGAAATCACGCAAATCGCCACCAAAACGTGGCACGAAACCGCCGGGGATTGTTTCCGTAAAGGCAAAACAATTTGAGTCGGCTGCGATATTTGCGAAGATAGCAGCATCTTGAATGAGGCCATCTGTGCCTGACAATGGGATGCCATCTATACAGCTTGACCCACCGTCAAGATCGCCAACGCGCACAGAGTCAAAGATATCTGCAAAGGCGATTTCATCGCCATTCACGTCTTCAAACACATCATCCGAGCTGTCGTCAGTTGTCCCGCCTGCAACTTGTGTGACTGCAAAACCATCGCCGTCAACACGTGGACCGGCGTAAACGCCGCCGCGATTGGTCGGGTTCCGGTAGAAAAATCCGCCTGTCGTTTGACGCTCGGCATATGTACCCGTGGCGTAGACTTCTTTGTCTGTACCAATTTCAAACGCCGTGTTGAAGAGGAGTTTCAGGTCGCCTTCGACATCCGGCTGACCCCAATATTGTGGGACTTCGTCGGTGAATGTATTGATCGTCTCGAAATCTGCGACAGCTGTGTTGCCGGCCGCAATCAGTGCTTGAACATCGTCACGCACGACAGAGCGGACCGTGCCGTCTGTTTCGCCATATTCTGCTGTCACATTGAAGAAGCCAACATCACCGAGGGGAAGGCCGAGATTACCGCCAATGCGGTAATTGTCGCCGTCGCCGTCATATGTGGATCCGTATTTGGCTTCAATCACGCCGCCCGTGGAGTCGTCTTTGAGGACGAAGTTAATCACGCCTGCAATCGCGTCAGACCCGTATTGCGAGGACGCACCATCGCGCAGGACTTCGACCTGTTTCAGAGCCATGGACGGGATGGACGAGACGTCAACACCTTGTGAACCATCGGCAATACCACCGCCGAGGAAAGAGATAACCGCGCCGCGATGACGGCGCTTGCCGTTAATCAGAACGAGTGTGTTATCAGGCGACAGACCACGCAGGTTGGCGGGACGCACGATAGAGGCCGCATCGGAAATGGGCTGTGTATTTACGTTATAGGACGGAACCGCTGTGCGAAGAAGGTCTTGGACATCATCGGCTGCGTTGGTTGTGAATTCGACATTTGAAATTACGTCAACGGGTGCCGGTGTATCCGCAGCGGACCGCAGGGCACGCCGTGTACCCGTCGTAATCACGACATCTTCGCGTTCAACGACCGTGTCGTCAACATCCTGCGCGAAAGCAGGGGAGGCCACGAGACCTGTGAGAAGAAGAGAGGAGGCGGACAGTGTCAGCCATGATTTCAAGTTTTTATGTTGCATTATTTGCATCCTGTTATTGTGTGACCGGGTATTATGGCCTCTCTCGAGGGGCGTCGAGACTATGAACAAACGTAAAGGTGGATATGTTTCTGACAACAGGATTGTGCCTTAACTGGCACTTTTCATGCTTTCTGTTGCAAATTTGACACAAATCAGCTGATTGCTAAGGTAAAATTTACCTTTATTGAACGTGTTTGCACATAATGAGGTCGAAATATTTTGGGTCAACCTTCTGAAATCGTATTACGACTTGCCGTTGAAGCGGATATTCCCGCCATAAAGGCGCTCATGCAGGCTTCAATTGAAACACTCCAATCCGATTACCTCACGCCGCAACAGGTTCAGGCCTCACGGGCCGCCATGGGCTTAGACACCCAACTCATCACGGATGGAACCTATTTCTGTGTCTGGGACGCAGATACGCTCGTGGGCTGTGGGGGATGGTCTTTCCGCGCGACGCTCTATGGCGGCAATCATACGAAGGGACGGAGTGCGCGCCACCTGGACCCCCCGACCGAAAGAGCAAGAATTCGCGCCATGTACACCCACCCCGATCATACGCGCCGCGGCATTGCAAAGCTTATTCTATCGGCGTCTGAACAGGCCGCTTTCAACGCGGGCTACCTCACGCTGGAAATGGCGGCGACATTAGCAGGAGAGCCCTTTTACGCTCGGTGTGGGTATCGTGTTGAGTCGCGCTGGCTGGATGAAAATGGATCTGTGCCCGTGCCGTTGCTGACGATGGTGAAATTCTTCACGTGAACGACTTGAGGTCGCAAATCATTTTAAGCCTCAATTTATGATTTCTTAAATACGTCCCTGCATTTTGACGTCTCGGGGAGACTCAAAGGTTGGGATCATGACAGCTCTATTCACAGCGAGAGACAGCGAACGCCACCAGGGTGCCCTCAATGTCATCCCGCATATCTTGAATGCCGCCAATATGGCCTATGCGCGGGTGGACGGTCACCAGGTTATTCAACAGGCTGATGGTGATGTCGCCGGTATTTTGGGACTAGATCGGAATGCGGAACTGGAGGGGTTTAGCCTTTCTGATGTGCTTCACCGTTTTAAAATAGAAGACCCCGTAACGCGTCAGCCGCTGAGTCCCAAGGCGGTTTCCAAGATGATCGCGGCATCTTTGCAGTCACCCGAGCCTCACCGCACAACCGTTATTCTCACGACATTGGATGGGCGGCGGGTCCGCGCGAATTCTTGGTATGATGGTCAAGGCGAATCCACGCTCGTCGTGCGCGACATATCCGTGGACTCGCAATATCGCGACCTATTTGAAATTGCGATGGGGGCGGCCAATGCCGGTTTCTGGTCCATGGACTTTAAGACGGGACAATTTACCTATTCCGCCAGTGTCATGAGCCGTCTGACAGACCGCGAGCAGGCACTTCTGCAGAAAAACGGATTATTCGCAATTATCCACCCTCAGGATTTGCAGCACATCACGAGCGAATGGGCGGAAATCGCCCGGCAGAAGACCGGTTTTGACTTTAAATATCGCGTCCGCACGGAGGAAAACCCCTGTATGTGGCAGCGATCCATCGGCCAAATTACCTGCGCCCCCGACGGGACGGCACTGGGTGCAACAGCTTTTGTGATGGATATCACCGAAGATGTCGACAAAACCCAAGCGCTGAAACAAGAACGGTCTGCCTCGAAAGCAAAATCAGAATTCCTCGCCCGGATGAGCCACGAAATACGAACGCCGCTCAATGCGATTATCGGCATGAGCGATAGTCTGCGTGATGAGCCGCTTTCCGATGATGTGCGTGAGGTCATCACAGATATTGAACAAGCCGCCGAAGGTCTGCACCATCTGTTGTCGCGTACATTGGATCATGCAAAATTGATGAGCAATTCCGTCGAAATTATCCGGGACGCAACGGATATCCGGGAGCTGTTAGAGACGGTCTCGCGACTCTGGAAGCCGCAAATCTCCGTCAAGGGCTTGTCCTTCCGTATGATCGTTGATCCCAACCTGCCGGAAATATTGGAATTGGACGGTTTCAGACTGCAGCAATGTCTGAATAATTTTCTGTCAAATGCGACGAAATTTACCAAGACGGGCACGATTTCACTTATCGCGAAACACGCTCATCTGAAAGGCGTACCACAATTGGTGCTCGCTGTTCAGGACACGGGGATCGGCATGACACCCGAAGAGGCGAAGCGTATTTTTGAACCTTTTGCCCAAGCTGATGGCACGATCCAACGCGAATATGGTGGCACGGGGCTGGGCATGGCGATTTCCCATGATCTTTGCGAGCTTATGGGCGGTCAGATAAAAGTGAAATCCGCGCTGGAGGCGGGCTCAACATTTGCAATGATCCTGCCCATTGACCCGGCTGAGGCGAAAGATGTGGCCGCGCCGGAGACTGCGCCCGTCCTCGAAGACCCGCCCCTCCAGAAAAAGCCTAAGGTCGCCGAATTTGAGGCGCTGATTGTACCTGAACCCATTAAAGTTGCGAGCGTGTCAAAGCATGATGAGATCCGACCTTTTGAAGGTTTGAATGTTCTCTGTGTCGAAGATAATCCGATCAATCAGAAAGTCGTCAAGCGACTCATCGGGAAACGCGTTGCACAGCTTTATTTTGCAGAAAATGGGCGCGAGGCCCTGAATGTCTTAAACACCGTTTCGGTCGATGTCGTATTGATGGATATTCATATGCCCGTCATGGATGGGATAGAGGCGACACTTGAAATTCGGAAATCGGATGCCGCCTATGCGAATGTCATTATTATCGCTCTAACAGCGGATCCCGATTATCAGCAGCGCCGAATTTGCCGCAATATCGGGATGGATGACACGATCGCGAAACCCGTCCGGCGCGAAGATATCCTGGAGGCGTTTGACCGCACGCTGGGTAAATTGTCCCATCGCTACGGCAGCCATGTCGCCCTTAGCGCTTAGGCCTGACCGGCCTCTCGCTAAACCGCGAAATTATCGATCAGGCGGACGCTGCTCTCGCCATTCGGGCAATGCGCCGCGACGAGGACGCGCGCTGGACCGTTAAGATAGCCGCCTTCGAGGACGGTCAGCGAGTTGGGGCTGCGGACTTCGACATAATCAATTGAAGAAAAGCCTGCCACCAGCAGGGACCGCTTCGCGGCATCCGTCGCCTCATCAACATGTCGACCGTCGCGCATATCTTCTGCACATTTCATCATGATAACGTTGAGCTTGCGGGCCAGCGCAAGACCGTCCGCATCGAAATAGGCATTGCGGGAGGAGAGGGCGAGGCCGTGTTCATCCCGCGCAATCGGAGCGCCAATGATTTTGATCGGCATGTCGAGGTCTTCGACGAGGCGTCGGATGGTCGCGAGTTGCTGATAATCCTTCTCGCCAAAAATCGCCGTATCGGGCTGTACGCGGTTGAACAGCTTGGTGACGACGAGCGCGACCCCGTCAAAGAATGTCGGGCGGTGATCCGTTTCCAACCCTTTAGCGACGCCGCCGACTTTGACTTCTGTGGCATGGTGGACATCATACATAGTTTGCGGATCGGGGACATAGATCAGGTCAACGCCTTCGGCTTTGAGAAGGCGGGCATCTTCCTTTTCCGTGCGCGGATAGGCATCAAGGTCTTCACCCGGCGCGAATTGGGTGGGGTTGACGAAGATGGAGACGACAACGCGGTCGCCGTATTGTTTGGCCAAGCGGACGAGCGTCAGGTGGCCTTCATGCAAAGCCCCCATCGTCGGGACAAAGACAATCCGGTCCCCCGATCCCCGATAGGACCAGATTTGATTGCGGAGATCGCGTTCTGTGCGGACGATTTTCATGGCGTGTGCTTAGCCGTGTGTGAGCATGGAGGGTAGTGGTAAATTAAACGACTTGTTCCCGGCGAATGCCGGGATCTCCAACGTCTTTAAGAGGGTGCAGATGTTCATGAGGGACTCCAGATACACTATTATTCGCAAATGCATGAATTCTGTCGTGAACATAAGGATGTCCCGGCCTTCGCCGGGAACAGGTGGTGGCCGGTTTAAGGCGCAATCAACCAACACGGTCCTTGTGCCGTTTTACAAATCCCCTTTGCTTCCGCTGCTGTTAATCCCGACAGTTTCGCATGGAAAACCGGTTGCCCCTGCGAGAAGCCACTGGAGAGCTCCATCGGCGCTTTTGGCGCGAGGGTCTTGGACATTTGCACCGCAAAACCTTCGCTCGGCATATTCCGCAATGCGACGGACCAAGGTTTAACCTGAACCGGCGCATCGACTCCGCGCAGGATAGCTGTGGGTGGCGTGTCAGACAGCACGAGTTGTGTTCTGGCTTCGGGGACGACACCCATAACGTCAAAGCCTCGTTCGACAAGGTCTCGGACATGTTGATTTCGACTCTTTCCGCTGGCCCCGCCCAGCACAATCGTGATCTGGCGACGGCCATTGCGCGTCGCACTGACCATCAGATTATAGCCCGACGCGCGGGTATAGCCCGTTTTGAACCCGTCCACCTCGACCATATCGTGAAGCAGCGCGTTTGTATTTTTCTGCCCGCGAAACCGCTTCTGCCCAAAATATCGATAGCGCGCGCGGTGGGTCGTCAGGACGCTATGCGCGAGTTTCGCCATATCCCGCGCGGTCGTGACTTGGTCAGGATGGGGCAGCCCGTTCGCGGTTTTGAATGTTGTACGCTGCATGCCCAGCTCCCGCGCTTTGGCCGTCATCATCTCGGCAAAGCGGGCTTCTGTGCCGCCCAACCGTTCGGCGAGTACGACGGCAGAATCATTATGACTACGGACGGCGACGGATTGGATGAGTTGGTCGACGGTGATCTTCGCGCCCGCTTTCAGGCCTAGTTCCACAGGCGGGGTACGGGCGGCTTTCCGTGAGACGGTAAGTTCCTCGTCCAAGCGAAGTGTTCCGACATCCAGTGCGTCAAAGACCAGATGCAAGGTCATGACTTTCGTCAGGCTGGCGGGGAATCGCGGCTCATCAATCTGTCGCGCATGCAACACATCCAGCGTATCCGCATCGACAATGATCGACGCATACCGGTTCTGCGCCTGCGCCGGAACCGACATCAGGACAAACGCTATTGCAATGAGGAGGAGTCGCAACCACATCCGTCCTAGCTACCGTTTGTCGGTTAGGACATGGTTAACGTGTCTTAACTTTATTCAGTTCAATTGGAATATATTGAACAGCTTACACACATTATCCAACGTCCACAGGGTTTGCAGGCCCGTAATGAATTCATAACAAGAGATAAGATGACCGTGAATTTAAACGATAACCATATCAAACTTGCCGGATCCGATGATGAGAGCGAGAGCGGCGAAGAGCGCGGCGTCGCGACCAAGGTCCGGCCAAAGACCAAGAAGCCATCCATGTGGCGCGTCATTTTGATGAATGATGATTACACGCCGATGGAGTTTGTGGTTTCTATCCTTATGGGCATCTTCAAGAAAACCTCGGAAGAGGCGACGCAGATTATGTTGAATGTTCACCAAACGGGCATTGGTACCTGTGGTGTCTACACATTCGAAATTGCGGAGACAAAAGTCTCGCAGGTCATGGACGCAGCGAAGCGTGCACAACATCCGTTGCAATGCACGTTGGAGAAGGTTTGAGTCGTTCAAATCATATCCGTCATTACCGGGCTTGTCCCGATAATCTAAAACCAAGTCGCGCCATCGTATGCACTACCGACAAGCCCGGTAATGACTTGTTCACACATGTCCTCACGCCCCTGTGACAGTTCGCGGCTTGAAAGCAGAAATGAATTCCCCACATCTGGACACTGAAAGGAAATTCTAATGGCATCATTTTCCCCCGTTTTGGAAGAAACAATCCATCGGACTCTCAAGCTTGCAACAGACCGCAAACATGAGTTGGCCACATTGGAACATCTCGTACTGGCTCTCTTGGATGACAAAGACGCTGTCGCCGTCATTACCGCCTGCGACGTCGATATCGAACCCTTACGAAGTGATCTAGAAAATTATATTGATGAGGATTTGGCGTCTTTGAAAGTCGAAGACTCAGAGCAGGCTCGTCCGACGGCGGGTTTTAACCGCGTTGTCCAAAGGGCCGTTATTCATGTTCAATCTTCGGGTCGATCAGAGGTCACAGGTGCGAACGTTCTCGTTGCGCTGTTTGCGGAACGCGAAAGCCCGGCTGTCTATTTTCTGCAGGAACGTGACATGACGCGTTACGATGCGGTGAATTACATCAGCCACGGGATTAGCAAATCCGGCGAGAATGTCGCGAAATCCCCGACGGGCGCGGATATGCCTGAAGGTGAGGACGCGAAGAAGAAAGACCCGCTGGAAGAATATACGGTTAACCTGAACCAGAAAGCCCAAGAGGGCGATATTGATCCGCTCATCGGGCGCGATGAAGAGGTCGAACGTTGTATCATGGTGCTGTCGCGTCGTCGCAAGAATAACCCGCTTCTCGTGGGCGATCCGGGCGTGGGTAAGACCGCGATTGCCGAAGGTATTGCGCGTCGTATCGTGAATGAGAAAGTCCCTGAAGTGTTGAAAGACGCGACGATCTATTCCCTTGATATGGGCGCCCTGCTGGCCGGAACCCGTTACCGCGGTGATTTCGAGGAACGGTTGAAAGCCGTCGTCACGCAATTGCAGGAAACCGATGGCGCCGTGCTGTTCATCGACGAAATCCACACTATCATTGGTGCGGGTGCAACGTCGGGTGGGGCGATGGATGCGTCTAATCTGCTTAAGCCGGCCCTGCAATCGGGTAAACTCCGCTGCATGGGTTCCACGACCTATAAGGAATATCGTCAGCATTTCGAGAAGGACCGCGCCCTGTCGCGTCGTTTCCTGAAAATCGACGTGTCTGAGCCGACAGCGGAAGATGCCGTGAAAATCCTTCAGGGCCTCAAGTCCTATTTCGAGGAATTTCATGATGTGACTTACACATCTGCGGCCATCCAAGGTGCGGTGGATCTCTCTGTGCGTCACATCACGGACCGCAAGCTGCCGGATAAGGCCATCGACATTATCGATGAGGCAGGCGCGCGCACGAAACTCGTGACCGAGGATAAGCGCAAGAAAAAGATCGGCATCAAGGAAATCGAATCCGTGATCGCGAAGATCGCCCGCATCCCGCCGAAATCTATTTCGCGCGATGATGAGAAGGCGCTGAGATCACTTCCGATGGACCTCAAACGCATGGTGTTTGGTCAGGACGACGCGATCGAAAAAGTCGCCTCCGCCGTCAAACTCGCCCGTGCAGGTCTGCGCGAACCGAATAAGCCGATTGGCTCCTATCTGTTCGCAGGGCCGACAGGTGTTGGTAAAACCGAAGTCGCCAAGCAACTTGCCATGACCCAGGGTCTGGAATTGCTCCGCTTCGACATGTCCGAATATATGGAGCGTCACACCGTGTCGCGCCTGATCGGCGCCCCTCCGGGTTATGTCGGATATGACCAAGGCGGCCTGTTGACTGATGCTGTCAATCAGAACCCGCACAGCATCCTTTTGCTGGACGAGATCGAGAAGGCCCATCCGGATATCTACAACATCCTGTTGCAGGTGATGGATAATGGGTTCCTGACCGACGCCAATGGTCGCAAGGTCGACTTCCGTAATGTCATCCTGATTATGACGACAAATGCAGGCGCGGCGGATGCGGCGAAGGCCGAAATCGGATTTGGTCGCGGCATGCGCGATGATGAGCAGGAAAGCGCCATCCAGCGTCGCTTTACGCCGGAATTCCGTAACCGTCTGGATGCTGTCGTGTCCTTCGCGGCCCTGACGCCGGAAGACATTGCCAAGGTCGTCGACAAATTCGTCATTCAGTTGGAAGCGCAGTTGTCCGAGCGGAAAATCGAATTTGAACTGTCCAAGGGTGCCAATCTCTGGCTCGCCAATAAGGGCTATGACAAACGCTACGGCGCGCGACCGCTCGGCCGGGCCATTCAGGAATATATCAAGAAGCCGCTCGCGGATGAGATATTGTTTGGCAAGTTGAAGACAGGCGGCCTCGTGAAAGTCGGCGTCGACCGCAAGAAGGAAAACCTGACCTTCAAGATCGTCCCGCCTGCTAAGGGCAAGGCCTCCGGGAAAGGGTCCAATGCGCCCAAGCCTAAGGAGGACGCGTAGCGTCCGCAATTGACCCAGTGGGTCAATTGAGCGCTACGCCGACCCCCACCTGGGTCGGATTCGTCGAAACTAGATACGATAACCGCGTCTTTCGAGACGCGGTTTTTTAATACTCATGTCATCCCGGCCTTTAGCCGGGATCTTAGGCTTAGCCTTTGGTGCGGAGTCCAAGTGCTATTCTGACTCCACATTTAACTCAGTCTATAAAGGTCCGGCTCAAGGCCGGGGGGACATTTATTGTTCAGTCGAGCGTGATTTGTAAACGCTCCAACCCCCGTACCGACAACCCCCGCTTAAATCTGACGTCACCCGCCAACACTACCTTCTCAAACCGCACCAATAACTCTCCAAACAACACCTGCATATTCAATCGCGCCAATTGATTGCCGAGGCACAGATGTGCACCACGTCCAAAGGCTAAATGCCGATTGGGTTGGCGGTGAATGTCGAAGGTTTCGGCATCTTCAATCACAGTCTCATCACGGTTCGCCGAAGCATAGAGCAGTCCAAATGTCGTCCCCGCCGGATATTTATTCCCCCTAATTTCCACATCCACCGTCGTATGGCGGTGAAAAAAAGGCAGGGGCGGTTCGTATCGAAACATCTCTTCT
Organism: uncultured Caulobacterales bacterium; assembly: GCA_947503715.1. Classification (GTDB taxonomy): domain Bacteria; phylum Pseudomonadota; class Alphaproteobacteria; order Caulobacterales; family Maricaulaceae; genus Litorimonas. The sequence goes on from CANNER010000001.1 coordinate 199,634, forward strand.
ATCGCACTTGGCAATAAGTCAGGATCACGCCGCAAACCCGCGAGTGCCTCTGGGTGTTTCAAGAGCGTGAGCAGCCCTGTCCCAATCACATCAATCGTCGACCCATGCCCCGCCATGAGGATCAACATGCAGGTCGCAATGAGTTCGTCGCCCTTGAATGCCCCCGCCATCTCCTGCGCGATCATTTTTGAGAGCAAGTCGTCTTTCGGCGCCAACTGACGTGCCTTTTTCAATGCGACGAGATAGTCGTGAAAATCCCGAACGGCAGTCTCGGCTCTCGCTTTCTTCTCCGGCGTTTTGTCGACGTCATAATAGGATACTATATCTTCCGACCATTGCCGTAGGCGCGGGGCATCCCCCTCCGGCACACCCAAGAATCGCCCAATAACGAGGCCGGGCAGGGGTGCGGCAATAGTTTCGATAAAATTAAATGGATCGCCGCGTGGAATGTCTGACAGAAGACGGTCCACATAGGTTCGAATATCGGCCTCTATTCGCGCAACGCCGCGTTTTGTAAACGCTCCCATCACGGTTCGGCGTAACCGCCCATGTTCCGGCCCGTCCGTGTCGAGCAGGTTGGTCTGCACAAACCGTTCGTGAAAGGGCATATCCGCGAAGCCGGAGGCCCGCTTCTCCGCCGCAATCTCTTTGGGTGACCGAAATCCGACAAGGGACCGCACCATCGTGGGATTGGTCGCGATTTGCGACACATCGGAATGGCGCGACAGCATAACCATGTTGAGGTCAGGCCAGTGATAGGGCGCGTCTTGCGCCCGCATCTTGGTATAGGCCGCATAGGGGTTGGCGGCGAAATCGGTGGAGAGCGGGTTGAATTGAAACGGGCGGGTCATGCGTCCTTATTCAGGATGGGCGGTGAAGGTTCAAATTTGAATCTGGGTCAATCCAACAGAATGGGGATGTTTATCCGCGTTAAAATTCACTTACTTAGACGCGAACTTTCCCAATCCCTCACCTCCATTTCCGTTCACCCCAGCGAAAGCTGGGGTCCAGAGCTGAGTTCGTTTTCAGTGCGTAACGGGACGGAGGGCTCATTGACGCTCTGGACCCCAAATCAAGTTTGGGGTGGACGGGGTGTGGGGGAGGTTGCGTACCCAATCCCCGGTTAAGCACAATCGTATCCCCGTTTATCCGCCCCGCGATATGTTTCATCTGTTCCGATGAGATGGACAGGCAATCGATCGTGGTTTGTTGCTCATCGGACGGCGGGACTGAGCAATTGACTATCGAGGTCGATCTGTGCCGGGTCTTTCATGGCGAGCGTTGACCGCCGGGCCTCGAACGGGGCTTGCAGGATTAAAGCCCTGCAGAGCTGTCTGAAGGCGCGACTGCGGGACCCGGTGCATTTCGCGAACGCGAATTGCACGGACCGTTATGTCTACAACCGTCGCCGCGTGGCCTAGCCTCTGCAAAATAAAATAAAACTCTCGGTACTCCGGCAGGGGTGCCGGCCACGCGGGCGGTCCATCCTCCCCAAACTGAACACTCCGGCAGACCCCGCGACGGGCTGCGAGCGTTCCCTCCTGCGTGAAAGGCAACCCCATGAAACATTCCAAATCCAGACGGTCCAAACACTCTCGCTGCAAGTGCGGGGCATATCTCCCGCTCTCGCCTGCCGATGAACTCGCACAGGTCAAACTTGAGATCGAGAAAGCAAGGCTCGCGAAGTTACGCGAAGATCTGCCAGATCCCGACGCACCAAAATATACGGCCTATGAAGATTTGCCACCGCCTTCACCGGAAGATGAAGCGAGGTTCTATGAGGAATTTAAACGGCTCTACAATAATATTGTCGATAGGCGCGAAGACCTATTCGAACGCTCCAATTGACGCCCCCATCTCCACCCGTTACTGCGTCGCGAGTTGAAGGACCTTTTGCCGATGACGCATGATATGACCGATTTCGACGCTTATCCGTTTACGCGCGAACATTGCCTGTCCATTTCCGATTTTCACCGTGTTGATATTGAACGCCTGCTGGACCTCGGCGCGCATTATCTGGATCTGGATGTACAGAAATCCCGCACGCGCGATGTGTTGCGTGGCAAGACGCTGATCAATCTATTTTTTGAAAATTCGACACGTACGGAAAAGTCGTTCGAGGTCGCGGGCAAACGGCTCGGCGCGGATGTGATTTCGATGCAGGTGGCGTCGAGTTCCGTGAAGAAGGGCGAGACGCTGCTAGACACGGCGGCGACATTGAATGCTATGAATCCAGACCTCCTCGTCGTGCGGCATGGCTCATCCGGGGCTCCGGCTCTGCTGGCGCAGAAAGTGTCCTGTTCGGTGATTAATGCGGGGGACGGGATGCATGAACATCCGACGCAGGCGCTGCTGGATGCGCTAACGCTTCGCGAAGCTTTTGACGGTGATATTGGCGGTCTGCAAATCGCGATTTGTGGCGATATTCTGCATAGCCGCGTGGCGCGGTCCAATGTGCAATTGCTGAATCTGTTGGGCGCGAATGTGCGTCTTGTCGGGCCGCCGACCCTTATCCCGACGGACGCAGATCGTTGGGGGGCGGAGGTCTTTCACGATATGAAATCAGGCTTGAAAGGCTGCGATGTCGTGATGATGCTGCGCCTGCAATTGGAACGGATGCAGGGGGCCTTTGTGCCGTCCAAACGCGAATATTTTCACTTCCACGGGTTGGACCGTGCCAAGCTCGCTTTCGCCAAACCGGGCGCATTGGTCATGCATCCTGGGCCGATGAATCGCGGGGTGGAGATCAGTTCCGATGTCGCCGATGATCCCGATATTTCGCTGATTACAAATCAGGTCGGGGCGGGTGTCGCGATGCGAATGGCGATCCTGCATGCGCTGTCAGATGCGCAAGACCGGAGGGCTGCGACATGAGCACGCTAACGCTCACGGATATTCGTATTCTCGATCCTGAAACGGGGATGGATGCGCTTGGTCACTTGCGGATTGAAAATGGCGTCATCGCCGAATTCGGTCCCGATTGCGGAATCTATGGCACGGTTATTGAGGGGCAGGGGCTCTGCGTTGCGCCGGGCCTGATTGATATGCGTGTGACGACGGGTGAGCCCGGTCGGGAAAACCGCGAGACATTGGCGACGGCGGCGCAGGCCGCGATTGCGGGCGGGGTGACCTCCATGGTCGTGATGCCCGGCACGGACCCTGTGCTCGATGATATGGCCTTGATCGATTATGTGCAGCGACGCGGCGAAGGCCTGCCGGTCGATATCATGGTCGCGGGCGCGCTGACCAAGGACATGGACGGGTCGACCATGACGGAAATCGGCCTGATGCAACAGGCGGGTGCTGTCCTGTTTGCCAGTGGCAAAATGCCGATCACGGATGCGCAGACCATGCGGCGTTTGATGGCCTATGCGTCCAGCTTTAACGCGCTGATTTCCAATCACTGTATCACGCCGGATATGTCCAAGGGCACCGTCGCGCATGAGAGCGATTTTTCCGCGCGGCTCGGCCTGTCCAGTGCGCCCGCCGTGTCGGAACGGATTATGGCGGAACGGGATGTGGCCTTGGCAGAATTGACGGGCGGGCGGGTCTTATTGGACCTGATCTCCTCGGCCGATGTGCTGCCCGTATTGCGTCGGGCGAAAGCCAAGGAATTGGAGGTCGCGGCGTCTGTTTCGATCAACCATCTCGCGCTGAACGAGATCGACATCGGTGATTACAGAACTTTTGCGAAACTGGAGCCGCCCCTGCGCGAAGAACGCGATCGTCAGGCGTTGCTCGCCGCTGTGAATGACGGGACGATTGATGTGATTGTGTCTGATCATGACCCGCGTCCCGCGGGGGAGAAGCGTCTGCCCTATGCGGAGGCGTCACCCGGCGCGGTCGGGTTGGAATTACTACTGGCGGCGGGCCTGAGCCAGGTCGCGGATGGCGGGCTGGACCTGCTGGCGTTTCTGCGGGCGCTGACCTGTGCACCGGCGGATTTGTTGGGGATAGAGGCCGGGCGGATTGCAGAGGGCGGGGTTGCCGATCTTGTCGTGTTTGATCCGGATGAGCCTTGGGTTTGCGACGCGTCAAAGCTGCGCAGCCGCTCAAAGAACACGCCATTTGACGGACGACGCCTGACGGGGCGGGTGCGTCATACGATGAAGGGCGGGGAGGTTGTTTATTCGGCGGACTGAAGTCCGGCCTTCTCCAACTCACGCCCCATCGTGCCGGTCAGGAAATGGAACAGCATTTTGAAATCTGAACCAAGTGACCAAAGCGGATAGGTGAATGTCGCGGGTTTATTCTTCTCGATCAGGCCGTGACTGACCCAGGCGAAGAAATAGCCGCAGATGAGGACGAGGGGAATCAAAAGCCAATTCTGCGTGATGAGCAGAAAGATGAGGAGCGAAATCGCCAGCCCCGTCCCGACATAATGCCAGCCGCGCGTCGCAGGCTGCGCATGTTCCCGCAGGTAATAGGGCCAGAACTCGGCATAGGTTGTGATCGTTTTCATGAAGTAAGTCTGCCCGAAGCCGCCAAAAATGTCCAATCTATGAAGATTGTCGAAAGAAATAGGTAAGGTTAACCGGATGTTTACCCTATTCCTTCACATATTCATTGTCTCTTCTAGGGACACCACCATTCACCTAATACCTTCCGGGCGCCCGTTTGAAAAAACAGCGTCCTTTTTTTTGTGCTGAATTCCGCACATTTTGTGAAAACTGGGCTTGCCGAAACGGATTTTCGCTTGTATCAGGCGCGCCTACCTCGAATGGTCTATTCCGCAATAGCTCAGTTGGTAGAGCAGCTGACTGTTAATCAGCTTGTCGCAGGTTCGAGTCCTGCTTGCGGAGCCATTCTCTTGTCTACCCAATAAAGTATTTGAACAGACGCAGACAGTGCGCCTCCATATTTCTGTAGCGTTAGGTTTCGTTCAACATATTGGATTTTCTCGATTGAATCAGTATCTCCACGTTAAGCGCAGACGAAACTGCTGTTACGCCTGCCTTGTCTTTGACGCTTTGATATTTGGCCTTTTATGATACAGAGCTCTCGCGCCTTATCGACTTGGCCTTTGACACGGTAACCTTAACCTGTCTGCTGCCCTTGACCGGATAGATTTAGAGCCTGAAGACCTTCTGCCGTCATTCCAGTCTTTAATAATTCCACATCGTCCCATCCTCTAGGCGCACGATGGGGTGATAGCGGCGGTCAAAAGAATAGCGCTTTGCCTCAGTCTCATCAAAATCTACGCCGAGACCCGGGGCGTCGCTGACATAGAATAATCCGTTATCGAGATAATGGTCTGAAGGAAATAGAGCGTCACATTCCTCTGTCCCTAGAACTAAATACTCTTGGATGCCAAAGTTAGGAGCCCAGGCATTTAAGTGAGCCTGCGCGGCCATTGAAATCGGGGAATGGCTCGGCGCGCCGTGGAAACCCGTTCGGATACTATGCAGGCCCGCCAATTCCACAATTCGCCTGACATGGGTGATGCCGCCTGCATAGGTTACCGATACGCGTATGAAGTCGAGCAATTCTTCCTCAATCATGGTTTTGCAATCCCATATCGAGTTAAAGACCTCCCCAATTGCAATCGGCACTGTTGTATGCTGACGGATAAGTCTGAGCGCGTGTTGGTCATCTGCAGCTGTTGGGTCTTCCATCCAGAACAAGTTATATTTCTCAATCTCCTTCCCAAAGGCAGCCGCTTCGCGCGGACGCAGACGGTGATGAACGTCGTGGAGGAGTTTCAGGTCGGGTCCAAATATCTCTCGAACTTTTTCAAAAACGTTTGGCATATATCTGAGATATTTTTCTGAATCCCAGATTTCTTGATCAGGCAGCGCTCCGTATTCGGTAATAAAATGCTTTGTATCACCGCCTTTCCCTGTTGCGTATCCGCCCTCCGGCATATCTGGAATGCCGCATTGCAAGCGAACGGCTTTATAGCCCTGCTCGACATAATGGGCGACAGAGTCGATAAGTTCATCCAGCGTATTCCCAACAGCATGGGCGTAAACGAGCGCGCCGTCGCGACTCTTACCGCCAAAGAGCTGATAAAGCGGCAGTCCCGCAATTTTCCCTTTTATATCCCACAGCGCCATATCAATCGCACCATAAGCGGCCATCGCGATTGGACCACGACGGAAATATGCACCGCGATAAAAATATTGCCAAATGTCTTCGCTATTGCGCGGATCCATGCCGATGAGACAAGGGATGAGATATTCTTTTAAGTATTCCGCCGGGAGCGTTTCGCGCGTGTTGAGTGTGCCGTCGCCGATACCGTATATCCCTGCATCCGTCATGATTTTTAGAGTGACGTAATTTTTGCCCGGACCACCTATAAAAACTTCTGCGTTTGTAATTTTCATCTTTCATCTCCAGCAGAATTTATATTGGTATTAACAAGGCTTAGATATTGGTATAAGCTTTTGGTTAAGTACGATTGAGGGGGAAAATGAGCAAGACAATAAAAGTGTTAGTTCACGGAACTGGCTTTGCGGGGCAAGGTCATACAGAGGCCTTTCGGTATGCAGGGACTGAAGTCGTTGGTATTGTAGGGCGGACACGAAGTGTTGTTGCGCAAGTCGCCAAAGATATGAATATCCCTTATGCCGGTACGGATTGGTCACAAGCGCTTATTGACTGCCAGCCTGATATCGTTTCAATCGCGACACCTGGTGGCGCACATTTTGAACCTATAAAACAGGCCATAGCTAAAGGCTGTCATGTCTTCTGCGATAAACCTTTAACGGCAGATGGCGAGACGGCAAAGGAACTCTATAAACTTGCGACTGATAGAGGGATTAAAACCGCTTTTGCCGCAAGTTTCAGATATATGCCTCACGTGATCCACGCCAAAAGATTAGTGGCCGAAGGCGCGATAGGTGAACCTTTGGAGGTTGAGTGTATGTCCCACTTTAACCTCGAACGTGATATCCCCTTTGGGTGGTCCCACCGCAGAGAGGATGGCGGAGGGAGACTCAATAATAACTTCACCCATAAAATGTCTATTGTCACGTCAGTTGTGGGAGAAAAAATACTTTCAGTCATGGGCGAAGTCAGAGACGATATGGGTAAAGCCCCCGTCGTGAGAGGCGTGCATAATTTTAAGACAAGACGCGAACATATCCCTGATGACTTGAATGATCCATCACTAGAATGGGGTGTGTCCAATGTTGAATGGTCTTATAATGTCACGGCTAAGATTGAGAGCCCGTTCGCTAAAAAGCCCGTTTCAGTTTTGTTTAAACATGGCGGCCTTCATCCTCGTTTTCACGAGGACTATATCGCGTTTTATGGCAGTACTGGCGCGATATATATTCAAGGTCACTATGGTAGCGGACCGCTTTATCTATACGGGGCAGATAGAACATGGAACGAGGTTGAACTTCCCGCCGACATTGCGGCTGATGTTCCCGATGTGGATGGCGATACAGAACGCAATTGGGGCTACTTAATTCGCGAATTTGTGAAAGATATAAAGGGCCAATCTGTTCTACCTTATCAAACTTTTAAAGACGGCGCGCAGTATCAACAGCTTATCGATATCATTCGCAAAAATAATAATTGGGTAGATGTGAGCCATCTATCTGAGGGTCCATAGACGATGTCGCAATTAGATATTTCGAATATCGAATACTTGGTCATTATCGGATATCTGGTTCTAATTACGTTTGTCGGTATTGTTTTCAAGACCTTCTCTTCTGACACAGACGACTATTTCAAAAGTGGCTCCAAAGGGAGTTGGTGGCTCGTTGGTAGTAGTGCATTTATGAGTGCATTCAGTGCGTGGACGTTTACAGGCGCGGCGGGCGTAGCATATGAGTCTGGCTTTTCCGTGATGATCATCTTTTTAGGGAATGCTTTTGGATTCTTTTTGAATTTTTTATTCCTTGGGCCGTGGCTTCGCCAAATGCGGGTAACAACATTCCCCGAAGCGATTTCCAAACGTTTTGGAGAGCCAACGCGGATGTTCTACGCCCTCTACGAAGTTCCGGTTCGGATATTATACTCCGCCATGGCGCTCTATGGGTTAGGTATATTTTGCTCTGCCGTATTTGGATATAATATTTTCTACGTGATAATTTTATGCGGTATTATCGTGTTGTTCTATTCCGCCACGGGCGGACGCTGGGCCGTGATGGCCACAGACTTCCTGCAAGGTCTTATTCTCGTACCGCTTACGATTATCATTGCCTGGCTATGCATTAGCAAACTGGGTGGTATTGGAAGCTTGTTTGAACAGATCGAGGTGCAAGGGCTATCAGAAGAATTTAACATGATAAATTCGGGCATGCTATTTGGCGGCGCTTACACATGGGGTTGGGCCAGCGCCATGGTCACCAAGGGTTTTTTAGTTTTCAATTCCATGTATGCGGGGCCAAGATATTTTTCGGTCAAAGACGGGCGTGAAGCGCGCAAGGCGGCTTTATTAGCGTCAGCCCTTTTTCTGATCGGCGGCTTGATTTGGTTCCTTCCGCCGATCACAGCGCGGCTGTTATACGCTGAAGATGTCATGGCGCTGGATATCGCAAAGCCCGCAGAGGCGGCCTATGCCATCGCTAGCATTAAACTATTGCCTGTCGGTTTAATCGGATTGATTGTCGTCGCCATCTTGACGGCCACGATGAGCACGATGGATACAGGCTTGAATACCAATGTCGCCATATTAATAAAAGATATTTACCCCAAGCTTAAAAGTAAATTTAAGTGGAAGGAAAAGTCTGAGCCTGAGCTCTTAAAATATGGGCGGCTATATACATTTTTTATGGGTGTTTTTATCCTTTTACTCGCGCTTTATATGGCGCAGGCGAAAGGCAGAGGCATATTTGAAATTATGCTGGATGTCGGTGCACTTTTGATGAGCCCGATTCAAATACCTCTCATGTGGGGGCTGTTTATTCGGCGAACGCCGTCATGGGCGGCTCTTTTATCCATTGGTTGTGCATTCACGGTTTCTTTAATGGCCTTCTTGAATGTGCCCCTCAATGTCTTTGGGTTTGCGCCTGATGCGTCATGGACATTTCAAATGAAGTTTTTCGGTGTTTTGACGGCGGGCTCTTTGGGCTTTTTGATTTCCATTCCTTTTGCCCCACAAAAAGGGTCAGCGCACCGCACAATGGTTGATCAATTTATTACTACCATGAAGATGCCTATCAATTTCAAGGTAGAGGTCGGACAAGGTAATGACTCAGCCCAATTGAAAGTGATCGGTTGGTTTGGTGCGGCCATTGCGGTGTTCATTGGGCTCATGCTTATCATTCCCAACCCCTTGAGTGGTAAACTAGCGATAGCGGCGCTCGCGCTCATCATTGGGAGCGTAAGCGCCTTTATGATAAGAGCCGGTTCAAGCTCAGAGTTCAAAACATGAGGCTTGGTCACGTCAATTACGACAAAACCGGAAACGCCTTGCAAAGTCATAGACCCAAGATTACGAAAAATAGCCTCCAATTATCCTAACCAATTTTTACTATTGGTATAGACAATTAAGCGTCTAATCGCTTTGTATTTTAGATATGGCAGGCTTTTTGATTGCTGAAGGAAAAAGGATAGTTATGCGAGAATCCTGGAGATGGTTTGGACCGAGCGACCCTGTCACGATTAATGACATCCGGCAGACTGGTGTTACGGATATTGTGAGCGCCTTACACACGATACCCTCAGGCCAGATATGGCCAATTGAGGCCATTCGTCAGCATAAGGCCTTGATAGAGGACTGCGAAGACGGACTGGCCCCCCTGAAATGGACAGTTGTTGAAAGCATTCCTGTACATGAAGATATTAAACTCGCCCGTCCCGGTCATGAGAAATTTATCGAAGCTTGGGCCGTCTCCATGGAAAATCTTGCAACATGCGGCATTAAGACAATCTGCTATAATTTCATGCCGGTCATTGATTGGACACGCACGGATTTGAAATACAAGCTCCCGAGCGGGGCTTATGCCTTACGCTTTGATCAAAAGAAATTCGCCGCCTTTGATTTGTATATTCTCAAACGTGACGGTGCTGAAGCTGATTATAACGCAGATGAAATCGCTGAGGCAAAAGAGATGTTTGACGGCATGGATGAAGCCGAGCGCGCCCAACTTACAGACAATATCATCGCTGGCTTGCCCGGCAAAATGACGGAGAGTTATGGCCTCGAGGATTTCCGCGCCATGCTCGCCAATTATAACGATGTCGATGCCGCGATCTTGCGTGCGAACCTGTTCGCATTTTTAGAGCAGGTTTTGCCGCGCGCGGAGGCCGCTGGCGTAAATCTCGCCATTCATCCGGATGATCCGCCACGAGATATGTTGGGCCTCCCGCGTATTATTTGCACGGCGGATGATTTGGATACTTTATTCGCGGCGCAGCCAAGTCCGTCCAACGGAATTACACTTTGCGTCGGGACTTATAGCAGCCGTCCCGATAATGATTTGCCCGTAATGGCAAAGCAATTCGGACCGCGCATTCATTTCTCTCACTTGCGCGGCGTGAGCCGCGATACTGATGAGCAGCGCTCCTTTTATGAGGCCAGTCATCTGGATAGCGATATTGATATGATTGCGGTTATCCAAGAACTTTTAAATGAGGAATCCCGCCGCAAGCGCGAAGCGCCTGACCAAGAGGGTATTTTTATTCGCCCTGATCATGGCCTCCAAATGATGGATGATATCGATAAGGCGGGTAATCCCGGCTATTCTGGCATTGGTCGACTTAAAGGCGTGGCAGAAATTCGCGGCGTTATCCGGGCGTTATCTGCACAAAACTAGACCGGTAAAACAGGCTATGGGGAAATGATGGATACAACATTTAGACAAAAATTTGCCAAAGGTTTAGCGCTGTTCTTGCCCGGCATATTCTTGCTCGGCTTTAACATCGGTACAGGCAGTATCACCACCATGGCAAAGGCCGGGGCGGATTACGGTATGACATTGCTTTGGACGATTGTGGCGTCCTGTCTCTGCACATTTTTCATGATCAACATTTACAGCCGCTACACTTTGGTAACGGGCGAGACCGCGCTGCAAGCTTTTAAAAAGCACATTCATCCGGCGATCGGGATTTATTTCATTATCGCACTCACTCTTGGCGTCGCGGGTAGCGTCATGGGTGTGATGGGGATTGTCGCAGAGATTAGTTCTGAATGGTCAAAGACCGTTATCGAGGGCGGCATTGCACCAATTTGGTTTGCCGCGTTTTTCTCTGCGCTGGTTTTTTTTATTTTCTGGAATGGTAAAACGCAATTTTTCGAACGCAGCCTTGCTGTTATCGTCGCCGTCATGGCCGCTTGTTTTCTGCTCAATTTCTTTCTGATGATGCCGCCCCCGGGTGATATCATTAAAGGCCTTCTCCCAAGTGTACCTGACGTTGCGCCCGGTGCCACCAAAGGCCCTTGGCTCGTAATCGCAGGCATGGTGGGTACAACGGTTTTCTCTGGCCTTTTCATCATTCGCACAACCCTCGTCAAAGAAGCGGGCTGGTCCCTCAAAGATGCGCGAACTCAGCGTAATGACGCCATCGTGGCTGTCGTCATGATGTTTGTGATTAGCGCCGCCGTCATGGCCGCAGCGGCAGGTACACTCCACGTCGAAGGGCTGGGCTTGTCCAAAGCTTCGCAGATGATTACACTGCTCGAGCCCTTAGCCGGGCCATTCGCTACCGCTATTTTCGCCGTCGGTATTGTCGCGGCAGGCGTGTCATCTCAATTCCCGAACGTGCTGATGCTGCCTTGGCTAATTTGTGATTACACAGAAACAGAGCGCGAGATGACGCTTCCAAAATATCGGATTATGGTGTTTCTAATTTCTTTGCTGGGCTTAGTTGTCCCGCTTTTCAACGCGCGGCCCGTCGCGATTATGGTGATGTCCCAAGCCTTTGGCGCAGTGATATTACCGATAACGGTGGGCTGTATTTTCTATCTCGCTAACCGCAAGGATTTGATGGGCGAACATAAGAACTCAATCTTTTCCAACATCATACTCGCCGCCATTTTGCTCTTCGCACTTTTCATGTCATTTTTAGCCGTCAAAGGCTTAGTGCTTGAGTTGACAGGCTAAGCCGTGAGCTATCCGAATTTCGAAAGCCCCGCCTTTCTCGAAAGTCACATCCGCGACACGCTCGCCTTTTATGCCCCCCGCATCTATGCGCCGGAGGGTGGGTTTTACGGCTGCTTTCTGGATGATGGCACCTGCTATGATCCGCAGAGCCGCCACCTCGTCGCCTCTGCTCGATATGTCCTGAACTATGCAACAGCTTACAGGCTTTACGGTAAGCCGAAGCATTTGAAGTGGGCTGAATGGGGTTTGGATTATCTACAAATCGCCCATCGGCAGGACAATGGCCATTATGCGTGGCTGATTGAAGACCGCATTATCACGGATAAACGCGTTATGGCTTATGGTCATGCCTTTGTGCTTTTAGCTGCCGCAAGTTGCGTGAAAGCAGGCATTGAGCGCGCCACCCAGATTATGGCCGATCTCTACGATTTTGTGGAAACCTATTTCTGGGACGAAACGGCTGGGGCGTATTTTGATGAACGTGACAATACGCTCAGAACACTTTCCCCTTACCGTGGGCAGAATGCAAACATGCATATGTGCGAGGCTCTACTCGTCGCCCATCAAGCCAGCGGGGATGCCAAATATTTAGACCGTGCAGAACAGCTTGCCGAGAAATTCGCCTTTGATCTCGCAGCACAATCTGGCGGGCAAATCTGGGAACACTATGATGCGAACTGGAATGTCGATATGAATTTCAATATCGACAAGCCCAATGACCGTTACAAGCCTTGGGGGTTTCAGCCCGGTCACCAAACCGAATGGGCGAAACTTCTTCTCATTTTAAATGAAGCGCGTCCCAAAAGGAAATGGGTGGAGCGCGCCAAATCGCTTTATGATAAAGCCATGGAAACAGGCTGGGATAAAGAGCATGGCGGCATTGCGTATGGAGTCGCGCCGGATGGCCGGTTCTGTGCCAGCGAGAAATATTTTTGGGTGCAGTCAGAGAGCTTTGCCACAGCTTGGCGACTCTATCACATCACAGGCGATGAGACATATCGCATAGATTATAATCGCATTTGGAAGTGGAGTTGGGATCATATGATTGATCACGCGTTCGGCGCATGGTTTCGGGTAAGAGGCAGCGATGGCGCAGCGGTCGATAATAAAAAATCCCCCTTAGGGAAAACGGATTACCACACTATGGGCGCGTGCTGGGATGTGCTCTCAATCTGTAAAAATTAAGAGTCATTTATGATCCGATTATCCGCTTCAAACTTACCAGAAAATATCAGGCATTATCATTATGATCGTAATGCCATGACGACGGGTATCGTCCATTTTGGCATCGGGAATTTTCATCGTGCCCACCAAGCTATTTATGTAGATGACTTACTTAACGACGGCGCGACGCAATGGGGCATTACGGGCGTATCTCTACGTTCCTCATCAATGAAAGACGCGCTCGCACCGCAAGATTATCTCTACACATTAGTTACACTTAGCGACGTAACCGAGTGCCGCATAATGGGCCCGCTTAAAAATATAATCGTCGCGCCTGATCAGCCTCAAGCCGTGATTGATATTATAGCTGCGCCAACAACAAAATTAGTCAGTTCGACGATCACGGAAAAAGGTTACGGCCTCGCCTCTGGTCGTGTTGACGTCACACACCCAGCTCTAAAATCTGAGTTCGCCTGTCTTCAGGCCCCAACGACAATCTATGGATTTTTGGCCCGAGCGATCATTCAGCGATTTAAGACGTCAGCTGACTCGAAACTTACCATTATGTGTTGCGATAATATTTCCGCAGGCGGAGACCTGCTGAAAGTTGGCGTGGAACACTTGCTAAGGAAACACAATTCAGATGCGCTCCTGTGGTCACAAGATCATATTGGGTTTATTTCTTCTATGGTGGACCGTGTTAGCCCCGCGACGGACGAGACTTTAAGAAACCTCATTAAGATCAAAACAGGACGACTAGATGCTTCCCCCGTCTCAGCTGAGCCCTTTACGCAATGGATTATCGAAGATAATTTTGCAGGGGAGCGGCCTGCATTTGATAAGGTCGGCGCAGTCTTTGTTGATGACATTGAACCGTTCGAGCAAATGAAGCTCCGCTACTTAAACGCCGGACATACGATAGCTTCGACTTTAGGTTATTTATGCGGCGATACTTATGTACATGAATCATTGAGGCGCCCTGAAATCCTAAATTTTACGCGGCAGGCTTTGTATGAAAATGTGTTGCCTCATGCTGCTGTTCCAGCTGGATATGTTGGCGCTGCCTATATTGAAGACGTCATCAAGCGTTTCCAAAATAGTCATTTACCTTATGCAAATTTACAGGTTGGAACAGACAGCTCGCAAAAAATACAGCAACGGTGGTTCCCGACCATAGATCGTGCCTTGAGGTCAAAAGCAAGTTTACCCTATTTTGAATTTTGCCTCGGCGCTTGGGCGGTATTTATTCAAAGATCTATAATAAACAATGAGTTGAGCGATCCAAAGAAGGCTGCGTTCAAAGAAATAATTAACACTAATGATATTGCACCCTATTTAAAAATAGCAAATGCAGATAAGTTTATCTTCTATAATCAAACAGTTTTCATAAAAGCCGTAAATAGGTATGCTCAAAAAATTCGAGAGAACGGCATTAAGCAAACTATAATTGATTTTGAATGTTAGGCAAAACGCCTGTCATTAACGGTAAAGCAGTTCAGCCATAAATCACCATAAACTCTTATTCGCGTATATTCAGCTGACATGGGGCGCCTCTTGACGAGGCCATCATCCTTTATTTTGATTTTAGCCTGTAAGTTTTAGCCTATAAATTCGCCTCATTTGCATGTGTCGAAATAATCGTTAACGTTCTGTCCTATGACGGTGGAAATCACCGCGATACATTATTGGGGAGAATTTATGTCTAAGCTTTTGAAAGCGGGGCTGCTGGCAGCAAGTTGTGCCGTTCTTGTGGCGTGTTCGAATAGTGAGCCGTCGACCCGGCCTGATACCATTCAGTATAGCTCACGAATTACAGATGCAGCCATTTCCAATGCGACTGACACGCCGGAACGCTGGTTGACCTATGGCGGGGATTACAAGGAACAACGCCATTCTAAACTGTCCGGCATCACCAAAGACAATATCGCCGATCTCGGCGTCGCGTGGACCTTTGATCTGTCCACGGGACGGGGTGTCGAGAGCACGCCGATTATCCATGACGGCATCATGTACGTCACGGGTGCATGGTCGATTGTGCATGCGCTGGACGCGAAGACGGGCGAGGAGATCTGGACCTATGACCCGGAAGTCTCAGGCGAAGACGCCATCAAGGGCTGTTGCGATGTCGTCAATCGCGGCGTCGCGATCTACGGCGACAAAGTCTATCTGGGCGTCTTCGACGGGCGGCTGGAAGCGTTGGACGCGAAAACCGGCGAGGTCGTCTGGTCCAAAGTTACCGTCGATCAATCCCAACCTTATACCATCACCATGGCCCCACGCATTGTGAAGGGCCGTGTTATCATCGGTAATTCCGGCGGCGAACTGGGTGTGCGCGGATATGTCAGTGCCTATGACGCGGAAGACGGGTCGATGGATTGGCGCTTCTACACGGTGCCAAATCCAAAAAAGCAACCCGATGGTGCAGCGTCTGACGACATTATGGCAGACCTCGTCAATGACACATGGGGCGATACGGGCGGATGGGTCACGGATGGCGGTGGCGGCACCGCGTGGGACTCCATCGTATTTGATGAAAAGAATGACCAAATCCTCGTCGGTGTCGGCAATGGCTCGCCGTGGAATGCCAAAATTCGTGATCCTGAAGGCAAAGGCGACAACCTCTTCCTCTCCTCTATCCTTGCGCTCGACGCGGATACCGGTGCGTATAACTGGCATTTCCAGACAACGCCCCGCGACCAGTGGGATTTCACCGCGACGCAAACAATTATCCTCGCCGACCTCCCGTTCGGTGAAAATGGCGCGGATCGACAGGTCGTGATGCAGGCGCCGAAGAATGGGTTCTTCTATGTCCTCGACGCGAAGACAGGCGAGTTTATTTCCGGCAATAATTTCGTGCCGATGAACTGGGCGACGGGTCTGGATGAAAATGGCCGTCCGATTGAAACGGATTTTGCACGGGTCACAGACGGTGCACCGCAGGCGATTTTCCCAGGACCTTTAGGTGCACATAACTGGCATCCGATGGCTTACTCACCGCAGGAAAAACTTGCTTACATTCCGGCGCAACTCATCCCGCAGCTTTATCAGGATCAGCAAGTTGAACCTGATCCCGATGCCTATTGGAATCTCGGCTATAATCTCTCCGCAGGCATCCCGCCGGAATTTCCGGCGGGCACGCTGGACGCGTTTCGCGGTGGCAACCAAGGCTGGCTCGTCGCCTGGGACCCAATTAAACAGGAAGCCCGCTGGACGGTTCAACATGACGGCCCGTGGAATGGCGGCATCCTCAGTCTTGATACGGGCATTGTCGTACAGGGCCAACGTGAGGGCGATGTTGTCGCCTATGACGCGGCCAACGGTGATGTGCTCTGGAGCCAAGATGTCAAAGCCGGAGCCCTCTCAGGCTTGTCCACCTACGAAATTGACGGCGAGCAATATATGACCATCACGACGGGTTGGGGCACCGCTTGGGCGCTCTCGGCAGGCTACGGTTATAACTCCCCCGTCGCGCCACAAGTCGGCCGCGTCGTGACGTTCAAACTCGGCGGGCAGGGCGAGATTCCCGATCCCATGGTCTCTGCCGTAGAACGCTCGCCAAAGGGTGAGAAGTTCGGTTCGGCTGAACAGATCATGTCCGGCCTCGGTCATTACTCTGAAAACTGCCTCGTGTGTCACGGCCCCCTTGCGGTCAGTTCCGGCGTCTTGCCGGACCTGCGATGGTCCTATGCGACGGCTGATAAGAATGAGTGGACAGACATCCTCCAAAACGGCGCGTTAAAGGAAAACGGGATGGTATCGTTCAAAGACCAGCTTACTCCCGAAGCGATGGAGGACATCCGCGCCTATGTTATGAAACAAGCCCATCTGGCCGTGGCGAATGGTGAGGCCGATGCCTTGGAATAAGGGCTTCAGCCTGAGCGTATAATCTCGGTCACGGCGTCCAAATACTCACTTGGCGCGTCATTAGGTCTGACATCTGAAATTACCTGGCGGGTTAAATCTGTCAGACGCTTGATGTCTGACTGACTGAAATCTGTTTCTGCACACTGGAACAGGAATTTTTCTCGCTCCATCAGCCACATGTCCAGATTGGTATTTGCATCTAGGTGATGGAGTAGGGGGTTGATGACGGAAATGGTGCTGGCGTGTTTGAACTGCTTCTTCACATCCTTCTCCGCTTTGCGAATTTGATTCGCAATGTCGATATTGGTCGCGGTTTCACTCGCAAATTTAAGTCCGTATTTTGACAGGATGAGACCCACGGAGGGGAGGAGGGCTTTCATCGCAACCGCTGCCCCTGCCAGTGGATTGACGAAGGCGACCAAGCCGCCAAGTAAAAGAACGCCATTGAAGACCTTACCATCGACGTTATCGATCTCGTCGATCAGAGACGTGAGGTTATTGGAAATGAAATTGCTGGGACATGACTCATTTTTTGCGGTTTCCCGTGCGTCCTTGATGACAATTTCTTGCAACATCGGTAGGGCATGTTCGCTTGGCATATGCAGAAGTCGTCGTTTCGGTAGGTCATTGATGGGCGGCACGCCGACAGGTAAGCACCGCAAGACATAGAGCGAAAACCCTTGTTCGCTTTCGAGGTCCGGCACGAGAAAATAGTGTTTTTCATCGAGTTTGGTGTGGTCATAAGCCTCGGATGTGGCAGTCGCGCCAAAGAACGGAATACCGCCCAATGTTGCGCGCAACAGTCCGACGCTGGTGTCAAACGTCCCCGTCACTTTTTCTATGGCTCCGCCAACGCCTGAGATTAGCGCATCACCCAAACCCAAGGCGGGAGACAGGTCAGGTATTTTTACTTTCGATAGTATCTTTTTCACACGTCCCTCGACATCAATTGTATATGTCTGACACATTTCCTCGCCTAAACGAAATCCAAAACCTGTATATTTGTTTTCAAATGTCAATCACCGCAGAATTCGGGTTTATTCCTGTAGCGTCTAACGCTACCCAGCGCTCATGTTTAAGCTTGATGAATTCCTAACCAAAATGCATGTCGAGGAGCTGGATACGCTTCTCTTTCGGGGGGAGGCCCTGCAAATGGGCCTGCCGCGCGTGTTTGGCGGGCAGGTTCTGGGGCAGGCTTTGAATGCCGCTGTGCGCACGGTTGAACCCGACCGGAAGCCGCATTCCCTGCACGGCTACTTCCTGCGTCCCGGTGATCTATCTCGTCCTATTCTATACGAAGTTGATCCCATCCGGAATGGCCGCAGTTTTTCAACGCGGCGCGTTGTTGGAAAGCAAAAGGGTGAAGCGATTTTCAATGCCTCAATCAGTTTTCAAGTCGTTGAAGAGGGTTACGAGCACCAATTCGAATTTCCCAAAAATATCCCGCATTATAGCGAGCTCCCGAATGATTATGACCGCGCGGGTGAGGTCGGCGCCCTGATGGGCATTCCTGAAGAGCAGTTCCGCAGTTACTATCTCATCTTTGGCACAGATATTTTGGAGATGCGGACGCCGGGCCTTGAGACAGTTGTTCTGCCCGGAGAATATGAGCCGAAATTCGGTTTTTGGTTCAAGTTCAATGATGCCATTGGCGATGACCCGATCACGCACCGGACCTTGTTGGCCTTTATCTCTGACAAAGCCTTGATGAGCACAGGACTGCGACCGCAACCCGTCAATTTCCGCACACATAAAATCATCGGGGCGAGCCTCGATCACGCCATGTGGTTCCATGATGAAATCCGCGTCGATCAGTGGATTTACTACCACCTCGACAGTCCACGCTCCGCCCGCTCTCGCGGGTTTAACCGCGGCAGTTTTTACACCGAAGATGGCCGTCTGATCTGCTCCACGGCGCAGGAAGGGCTTATTCGCGTTGTGGGTGAACGAGATGACTGAACAAGTTGAACGCACGGCAATTGAGGATTGGACCGCAATTGAGTCGCTGTTCACTCTTCGCCAGTCCTTCGCCCCGTTGAAATTTGCGACGATGGGCATGAGCAGTCGCCTCGCGAAGGGACGCTTGGGCAAATTACTGGCACATAAATCCGCAGGGCGTTTAGCGGCGCATGTCGACCAAATGGAGGATGACCGCGTGAAAGCCATGCGGACATTTGCGGCGATCAATCTGGA
This sequence comes from uncultured Caulobacterales bacterium, assembly GCA_947503715.1. GTDB lineage: Bacteria > Pseudomonadota > Alphaproteobacteria > Caulobacterales > Maricaulaceae > Litorimonas. Next base: position 218,854 of record CANNER010000001.1, read on the forward strand.
ACAAGCGGCCGCCGCTTTCAAAATCACACTCGTGGCAAATGTGACCGCACCGTTACTCGTCGTGACGTTCTTTAATCAGATCACACCAGGCGGCGTTGGCGACCAGCTTTATGACATTTTCGGCGGAGAGGGGAACGGGATTTACGGGCTCTTTGCCGGAATCGCGTTTGGTATCGCGCTCTTATTCGGTCTCGGTTTCTATGCCCTCGCCAATCTGAACCAAGCGCGGGATATCCGGAACCTGATCGACCTCTTCGCGGCGGAGCGGGGGATTTATTTTGGGTTGGAGGATATTGACGATATGAGTGCGTAAACCTCTTCCATTGAGAGGTAAGTCATTATGGACCTGTTCAACTTCTCCTGCTAACGCGCTCACATGCATATGAAGGCCATTATAATACGAATTACTGGCCCGGTCGGTTAGCCGCCCGGGAAACGTTCCGCCTCGCCTTCAAAACTTCTTCTCTATAAGAGACACCCATGACAGATTCTACGACAACAGCCCGCGATTACCGCGAGACGCTGTTCCTGCCCAAAACCGATTTTCCGATGCGCGCGGGCTTGCCCAAGGCCGAGCCGAAATGGCTGGAACGCTGGAACCGGATTGACCTCTACCGGAAACAGCGCGAGGCCGAAAACGCGCTCGGCCAATGGACGCTGCATGATGGCCCGCCCTATGCGAATGGTCATATCCATATGGGGACCGCGCTGAATAAAATTCACAAAGACATCGTCAATCGCAGCCACCAAATGCTCGGCCATGATGCGAATTACGTGCCGGGCTGGGATTGCCACGGCCTCCCCATCGAGTGGAAAGTCGAAGAGGAATTCCGCTCCAAAGGGCGCAGTAAAGACGATGTCCCTGCGTCTGAGTTCCGCGCCCGTTGCCGTGAATATGCGGCCGGCTGGGTCGATATCCAACGCGAAGAATTTAAACGGCTCGGCGTCATCGGCGATTGGGATGATCCATATCTGACCATGAAACCACAAAGCGAGGCGGATATCTGCGCGGAACTCTTAAAAATCGCGCGTACAGTGCAACTCTATCGCGGGTCAAAACCGATCATGTGGAGCCCCGTGGAACAGACGGCCTTGGCCGAAGCCGAGGTGGAATATGCGGACCGGAGAGCAACCGCGATTTATGTGAAGTTTCCTGTGAAGGCTTATACTAATGAAACTCTTCAGCTTACCATTGAGGCAGCCGAAAAGGTCCGAAGTGAAAATCCAGACGGCGCAGATATAATTGCTGAAGGACTAAACTACGTTAAACGAAAACATGGAGAATTTAATGGTGCTTATGTTGTAATCTGGACGACGACCCCTTGGACTATTCCTGCAAACCGCGCCGTCAGCTTTTCGAGTAAAATCCAATACGGTCTCTATGAAGTCACCGAGATGGAAGAGAGTGATTTTGAACCATGGTCCAAGCCGGGTGACAAACTTATAGTGGCTGATGATCTTTGGGAAACTGTTTCGAAATCAGGATTAATTAAATCCGCAAATCGTCTAACAGATGTTGATCCAAAGGGTCTAGTCCTCGACCACCCCCTCAAAGACATGGCCGACGCCAACGGCAAATACGATTTCCCCGTCCCCCTTCTGGAAGGCGATCATGTCACCGCCGATGCGGGTACGGGTTTTGTCCATACCGCACCGTCCCACGGTGAGGATGATTATATCGTTTGGATGTCCAATCAGAAAAAACTCGAAGCCCTTGGCATTGATCCCGTCGTCCCGATGACCCTCGACGACAAGGGCTGCTATACCGATGTCATGCCGGAGCGATTCCAAGGGCTGGATGTGATCCGCACCTCTGGCAAGAAACGCGGGCAGGACGGCAAGGCTAATCCCGAAGTTCTGAAAGCGCTGGTCGAATGCGGCAACCTGCTGGCCCGAGGCGTATTGACCCTGCGCGATGCGCATAGTTGGCGGTCCAAAGCGCCCGTTATTCGTCGCGCCACGCCGCAATGGTTTATTTCCATGTCCAAAGCGGGTCTGCGCGATAAAGCCATGGCGGCGATTGAGCAGACGCAATTCTGGCCGCCACGCGGGAAAAACCGCCTCTCCACCATGGTCGCGGACCGTCCCGACTGGCTCATCTCTCGCCAGCGCAATTGGGGCGTGCCGATTACCGTGATTGTGCACGAGGATGGTCGCCTTCACACGGAACGGGATGATGCCGACGCGATTGATGCGCGTATACTCGCCGCTGTTGAAAAAGACGGCGTCGACGGTTGGTTTGATACGCCTGTCGAGGATTTCCTCGGCGGCGACGCAGATGGCTGGACGAAAGTCACGGACATCCTCGATGTCTGGTTCGATTCCGGCTGTACCCATGCCTTCTGTCTCAAGCGCCGCGACGACCTGCCGGACCGCGCGGACCTCTATCTTGAAGGGTCTGATCAACATCGCGGTTGGTTCCAATCTAGCTTATTAGAAAGCTGCGCCGTTTACGGCGAAGCGCCCTATAAGGGCGTTATGACGGACGGGTTTGTGGTCGATAATAAGGGCCTGAAAATGTCAAAATCGCTCGGCAATACAATTAGCCCCGAAGACATTTCCAAACAATTCGGCGCGGAAATCATGCGCATCTGGGTGTCCAGTTCTGACACCTATAATGACCTGCGCATCGGCAAGGAAATCATCCAGACCAATGCGGATGCCTACCGGAAACTCCGTAATACGCTGCGCTATATGATCGGGGCATTGGACGGCTATTCCGATGCGGAAGCGGTCGATTATGCCGACATGCCGGCGTTAGAGAAATGGGTACTACACCGCCTGTCCGAGATTTCAGCCCAGCATGAAGGCTGGGTTCGCGATCACGATCACAAGCGGATTTTCAGCACTTTATTTAATTTCTGCACGGTCGACCTCTCAGCCTTCTATTTCGATATCCGCAAGGACGCGCTCTATTGCGATCCGCTGAACTCGACCCGCCGGAGGGCCTGCCGCACCGTCATGCATGAGATTTTCCTGCGCCTGACAACCTGGCTCGCGCCCGTCATGTGTTTTACGATGGAAGAGGTCTGGCAAGCGCGTTTCCCGAGCGAGGACGGCTCCGTGCATTTGGAAACCTTCCATACGTGTCCGGAAGCTTGGCGAAATGCCGAAATCGCAGAAGCCGTCGAAGGTGTCCGCGCCTTCCGGATGGAAGCCTATGAAGCGATGGAAGCCATGCGGAAAGAAGGCAGTCTCAAATCCTCGCTGGAAGCCAGCGTCCGCGCGCCGAAATCGCGTCTCGCGAAAGAGCGTGCGGTTCTGGGTCTGACAGATGAGAGTTCGTATGAGGACCCGTCTAATCCGTCAGATGTTCTCGCGGATTACCTCATCGTGTCGAAATGTCTGTTGAATATCGACAGTGACGACATGTTGGTCACAGACCTGAAATGTGCTGAGGATTGGAAGAAATGCGAACGCAGCTGGAAATATTTCCAAGGCGAGGGAGAGATTACGCCAAGGGATGCGGCTGCGGTCGCGGCGTTTGATCAGGGGTAGTGCGGTAAATTCGCGATAGCTCTCAAAATGTCATCTCACATACAACGCAGTGGAGATGCGGGGCCTATCGGCTGCTCTCTCAAAGCTGCATTCTATAGGCGTCAGGCCCCGCATCAAGTGCGGGGTGACATGAGCGTATGTTTCATGGAGACTATTTCCCCGATATAATAATTATCGTTTTTCGATAATAATCTCTTGACGACACTTGTCGTTATAGTCTATCTCTTCCTCATTAAAGGAGAGTATTATGAAATTTACAAAGAAATTGATGACAGCCGGTGCCACGGCCTGTCTTCTTATTGCCCCCCTCGCAAACGCCCATGAAACGGATGAGGATAAGGGCCCGAAGGTCGAAAAATCCTATGACTTTACCGATTTTACCGGGATTGTTGTCACCGGCGTTTATGATGTCGAGATCAAAGTCGGACCCGCCTATTCCATTGAATTAGAGGGCAAAGAAAAGCGGATGAAATATGTCGAGGTCGAAAAATCCGGCGATACGCTGTTCCTCGGCATGGATGAGGACGGGCAGGGCAAGCGCTGGAACGGCCATAATAACGGTATTCGCGCCGTGATTACTCTGCCGGATCTGGATGAAGTCTCGCTGACGGGTGTCGGCGCGATTGAGGCCAGCGGCATTAAAGCAGGAAAATTCGTCAGTGAGTTGGAAGGCGTCGGGAGTATAGAGCTTTCCGGGTCGTGCGAAACGCTGGAGGCGTCGGTTGCGGGTATTGGCTCACTCGATGCGTCTGATCTCGAATGCGAAAATGTTGAGGTCGATGTCGAGGGTATGGGGTCTGCCGAAGTCTATGCGTCCAAATCTGTCGATGCCGATATTGACGGCATGGGCAGTATTGATGTCGATGGCAGCCCGGAGGATGTGAAGAAATCCAAGAGCATGATGTCCTCCATCGATATTCGCTAAAGTCTTAAGCGCTAATATTTGCGCGTCCATTTCGGACGCCGCCGCCGCGCAGGTTCCCGCCCGCGCGGTTTTTTGTTCCGCATCTTGAGGCTCGCATCATTGAGGTCCCAGATATCGGCCGTGTCTGACAGAACCGCTTCGCCGAGATCAATCGCGGTCTGCAGGACGGGCAGGGGCGTGTTCTTCCAAGCGGGCGGCTCAATCGCGTTCCGCCAGAATTGTCCGACTGCATTATCGAGCAAGATACGGGCAAAGCAGTGGTCGAGATAGACGGGCCAATCGGGGCGGTCCTCTGCCATGGCGGGCAAGCGGGTCCGGTAAAGCTCCCGCCAGGCCAGCCGGATATCGGCTTCGTCTTCATCTTCGAAACCGAAGGGGAGAATGGGGTCATGAGTCATCAGCAGTTCTTACGCACGGGATCTGCAAAAGCGGTGATTTATACATCGCGGGTACATGTTGATTTGCTAGAGAGGGACCCAGATAAAATAGAACGAGTCCATTTTCGGCCTCATTCTTGCTACACACCCGATATCTCTTGTGGGAGGATTTTATGAAAACCATCGTCAAAACATGTCTAGGCGCTGCTATGGCGCTCGGGTTCGCCGCCTCTGCTTCAGCGCAGTCAGCTGATTTTAGCCCCGTTCTCCTGATTGAATCAGGGCCGAGCGATAATCCCGAATATCGCCGCATGGTGTTTGTGAAATATCTCGCCGGCAATTCTGTGTCGGTGAATTACCGCGCCTATAACCGGACGGAATTTACGCAGGTTCCGAATACGACGCCATCCGACGTCATCCGTGCTTGCGCCAATGGTGCGGCATCGAACCTCTCCGATATTCGGGCTTTCGAGCGCGCCGAGGCCAGCCGCGAACGAAATCGCCAAGCCCCCGAAGTTACGCGGTTCTGCATCAAAAACGTCCCGAATTGGGAAGGCGGCGGTCGCACAACCTGGCTCGATCCGATTTTCAACGGTCTGCCCTATGCGGCGAGTTTGAATAATTAGGGCGCTGTGACGCATCAGCCTGATCGGTCGCATGGCTGGGACGCTATTGCCGAAGACTTTATGCGTCTTCGGTCTGACGCAGGTGTTTCTACTGTCCGGAATTGGGCCCATGGATTAGGTGAGGGCGCGACAGTGCTGGACATAGGTTGTGGGCATGGCTTGCCACTCACGCCTGTCCTCGTCTCCGCAGTATTGTCCGTCTCCGCGATTGATGCTTCGCCAAAAATGGTTGCGGCCTATCGCCAAGCCTTTCCTGCTATTCCCATCGCTTGCGAGCCTGTTGAGGATAGTCGCTTTTTTGATAAAAAATTTGACGCTATTCTCGCGATCGGACTCATATTTTTACTGCCGGAACACGCGCAGAGACAATTCATTGACCAGGTTGCAAAGCATCTTAATCCGAAAGGGTGGTTCCTGTTTTCTGCACCGCGACAGATCTGCGAATGGAAGGATTTGCAGACCGGCCGCGCGTCCAGCTCGCTCGGTATAGAAGCTTATCGCACCTGTCTTGCGGAAAGCGGTTTGGCCGTCATCGCGACCGATGAAGATGAGGGTGGAAGCTTTTATGTGTCTGCCCGTAAGATCTAAAAACCACTTCTTTTAAAATTACGGAAGAGTCACAAAATAATTATTGACCACATCTGTAGTCAATCATATGACTACAGATGTAATCGAAGGGAAAATTGTGAAAACCAAGATCAGCCAATCCGAACTGGACGTGATGGACGTGCTCTGGCGCGAACCGACTTTGGGTGCCACCGAAGTCGCCAATCGTCTGGCAGAGAAAAAGGACTGGTCCGATCGGACGGTCAAGACGCTCCTCGCAAGGTTGGTGGAGAAGGGGGCGCTGTCGACCGAAAAAGACGGTCGACGGTTTCTCTACACGCCGACAGTCAGTCGCGAGGATTACGCCGGACCTGCCACGCGCAGTTTTGCCAAGCGGTTATTTGGCGGTCGCGCCGCACCGCTGGTCGCGCATCTGGCGGAAGGTGAGGGGCTTTCCGATGAGGACATTGCTGAACTAGAAGCGCTGATCGAGAGTTTGAAATCATGACTCCCGAAGCTGTCATGGATTGGGCGGTCCAGACGGGGTTCGTGGTCAGCCTTCTGATCGTCGGAATTCTGATTATCCGACGCCCCTTCGCGCGGGCTTTCGGTGCGGGCGCGACTTATGCGCTTTGGTTGCTTCCACTTATCCGACTGGTCCTGCCGGTCATTGCTATACCACAAAGCTGGCTGCCCGGACGATTTAGACCTCAACCCGAAGCGACGGGCCCAATGGCGGATGTCACGGCAAGATACCAAACGCCTTCACCGGATACGTTCCCTGTTGCGGACCCCAGTTTACCATTAGATGAATTTATAGCGCCTACCCAACAGGGCTTTGATTGGACACCAATGATTATTGGGATTTGGTCGGGGGTAGCGGTGTCATGGTTTGCGTTCCAACTTTTTCGCCAGCGCGCTTTTTTGTTGCAAATGCGTCGGACGAGTGATTTTGCGAATGAAACTTTGTTGGCTGAAGGCCGCGTTGCTGGGGATATTACAGGTTTAAAAGCTGTTCCGATATTGCGTGTCTCACATCAAAATATCGGTCCATTTGTGACGGGTGTTGTGAGTCCAACGGTAATCTTACCCTCAGACTTTATGCAGGATTATACGCCGGCACAGCGCCACTATGCGCTTGTCCATGAGTTCGCCCACATCAAACGCAAAGACCTCTGGGCCGCTTTTGCTGCCTTAGTTTTCCGCGCAATTAATTGGTTCAATCCGCTGGTTCACTACGCCGTGCATAAGATGCGTGTTGATCAGGAAGCGGCATGTGATGCCTTTGTCATTGCGAAAACAGGCCAGTCCGGCACGAACAAATTGGACTACGCAAAAACTCTGCTGCAGGCGGCTAAAACAACAGGATCGTCAGCAGCCGGCGCACATCTCGCACTCTCTCTCGTAGAGACAGATGAGGCTGAAATTGAAGAAAAGGAGACTTCAAATGATTAAACTACTCGATCTAGGGGTGTCTGATCCCCTGACGCTTGGTATGGCCAGTCCTTTGGCCGACCGGATAGAAATTCTCGCGCGGAAACGTCCCGTGACCAAACTCTCACGCACGCTTGCCGGTTCGGTTCTATTGTGTGTTGCCGCGTTGAGTGCGCCTCTGACCATCGCAGGTGATCATCCGCATGATGATGACAAAACGAAATCTGTTATCATGTTCTCGGACGGTGCCATCTGGTCCAATGATGGCGAGACGAAACTCCGCAGTGGGGGCGCTTATGAAATCGTCACGGAAGACGGCGAGTTGAAAGCCTATCAGATAAGCGATGGCGGTGATACGCGTGAGGAGATCAATGTGTATCTCACGGATGATGGCGTCTATGAACTGACTCTCCAAAACGGCGAAGTCGTGACCTTTGATAAACCTGATTTATCAGGGCTGGAAGGTCTGAAGGGACTCGAAGGGCTAAAGGGTCTAGAAGGCCTCAAGGGACTTGAGGGTCTCAAAGGCCTGCGCGGACTTGAGGGCTTAAGCGGCTTATCCAAACTTGAAGGCTTGAGCGCCCTAAGTGAGCTGAGCGAGTTGGGCGAAATGGATTTTCCGCAAATGCTGGAAGACGGTGATATAAAGGTCATCGTAAATGGTGAAACCCACGCCTGGTTTGACAGAGATGAAGCGAGCCAAGAGAGCTTGAGAGCTAAAATTCAATCCATTTTTAAAGGTGAGGGCGAGGGAGCAAGTGTCCGCATCTTGACGAATAGAGATGATAAATCTGCCAAGCGTTTCACCTTCAGCACAGAATCTGAGTTTACGGACTCGGACGGTCAGCGTCTGCCGGATACGGTTATTCGTTTCGGAGATGGAGGCATCAAAGTCGAACGATCACTTGATCTGGCAGAACGTCAACTCAAGCTCACCGAACAGCAATTAGAGCGCATGGCTGAAAATAGTGAAGCCTCACGTGAACTCAAACAGGCGTTACGTGAGTTGGAAAAAGCTAAAAAGTCACTCGAGAAAGCCCGCCTCAAGATTGAAGGGGAAGACTGATCTCACCGAATTATTTTGCCATGTTCCGTCCTTTGGGATGAAAACCCGGCAAGATTCTGCGCCCGAGCCTTTGAACCCTGGCTCGGGTGCGCCTATGTGAGGGCTATGAAAAAATTACTCCCCTCCATTCTCGCAGCGACCGCCATGTTCGCAATACCTGCCACCGCGCAGGATGTTCAGCGTATGGTGCCGACATCTCAGGCGCAGGTACAACTGTCCTATTCTCCCGTAGTGAAACAAACGTCGCCTGCTGTGGTGAATATCTTTACATCACGGACTGTGCGGACGCGGACGCGGTCCTCCTTTTTTGATCAGATGTTCGGCATGCAACGCGCGCCGCGGGAACGGGTGGAAAGCTCGCTCGGCTCCGGTGTGATCGTGCGCTCCAACGGAATCATCGTGACCAATGCGCATGTCGTCAAAGGCGCGGATGAGCTTAAGGTCGTGTTGAATGACCGCCGCGAATTCGAAGCTAAAGTTGTGGCACAAGATGAAGAAACCGATCTTGCCATCCTCCGCATTGATACACAGGGCGAAGTCATGCCCGTCTTACAAGTCGGAGCGGATATGGAGCCAGAGATCGGGGATATCGTTCTCGCGATTGGGAATCCGTTTGGGGTGGGCCAGACTGTGACATCCGGAATTATTTCTGCGCTGGGCCGGACCAATGTCTCGGATATTTCCAGTGCCATTCAAACCGATGCCGCCGTTAATCCGGGCAATTCGGGAGGGGCCTTGGTAAATTTACAGGGTGAATTGATTGGCGTGAATACGGCAATTTTCTCGCGCTCCGGAGGGTCAAACGGGATTGGCTTTGCTATCCCGGCGGAGCTTGTCGAGCGCGCAATTGACTCGGCCCTGTCCGAGGGGCGGATCGTCAGGCCTTGGATCGGGGCGCGAACCAATGGAATTGATGCGACCATGGCGTCCGCTTTGGGGCTGGATCGGGCACGCGGGGCTGTCATAAACGAAATTCTGCCGCGTGGTCCTGCGGACAAAGCTGGGCTCGAAAAGGGCGATGTCATCCTTTCCGTCGGCGATACGGAAATTAATGATGATAGCGGTTTACGGTTTAAACTCGCGACGCTCCGACGTGATGAAACTGTTTCCGTCGAGTATGTTCGTGACGGGCGCATGCGTAGCACAAAAGTCAAAGTCGACACACCGCAGGAAAACCCGGAGCGCGACGAACGCGCGCTAGACGGTATTCATCCGTTTGATGGGGCAGTTGTTGTGAATATGAGCCCCGCACTCGGCGAGGAACTGGGCTTCGACCCTTACCTCACAGGCGTCATGGTTTTGAAAGTGCGTAGTCGCTCGGCGGCGAATTATAACCGTCTGCGTCCAGGCGATCTGATTCTGGAGGTTAATGGCGTAGAGATTAGTTCCACGCGCCAGATTGATGATCTTCTGCTCTCTGAGCCAGTTGATGTGGTGTGGGATGTACAGGTTGATCGTAATGGTCGTATTGGCGCCCTGCCTATTCGTTATCTTCCTCCGCAAAATTAAGCCTCAATATTAATCGCAGCTGAATGAACTTTCGCCTAAGGCGAGAGGGCGTTTACATTCGGGTAATCTTTGCCCTATCACCATTTCATGGGGTTTTAGGGGAGATTACGCATGACCGATAAAATATTGGACGAATACAAGCCGCTCGCATTTTATAAAAAGCACGGAACCGAGAAACAGACGGGTTTTTCAAAATTTGAAGTAGAGGGCGAATATTACTTCTGTCGCTATTCCGACGGAAATATTTGCATGCTCAGTCAGGCTTATAAGAGTATTGCGGGACGAGATAACGGCATTGTTTCCATACGGACGAATGAGAAAATTAAGGGGCGTTACAAGTTTACAGACCGTGACGGCGGAAAGCACGGGTTCTCACTTCGAGCCGGAAATCATCAAGAAATTGCGATTAGTCCGGAATATAAAACACTGGCCGCTGCAGAACATGTCGTCGGTCGACTAACAGGAAAAGTGAAAGCTAAGAAAACGGCTGCGAAAAAAGCGACGGCTAAACCAGCGGCGAAAACAGCGACGCCCAAGAAAACCGCACCTAAAAAACCTGTTCCCAAAGTCAAACCTGCAAAAGCAGCCGCTACAGCAGCTTTCACATCTACAGACGGCCGTATTGAGAATTACAAACCTCTCGCGTTTTACGAAAAACATGGCGGGATGGGCGACGGCTTTAATCAATTCGACGAAGACGGTGCCTATTATTTCAACTATGCGCAGGACGGCGACGTTGTTCTGATTTCAGAGAGTTACACGTCTGCGCGTGGCCGTGATAATGGCGTCGAGTCGGTAAAGAAAAACATGCCTCTGGCTGAACGCTACAAGCATCACACGCATAAGAACGGCAAATATTATTTCGATATCAATGCCGCTAATCATCAGGAAATTGCGACGTCACGCTGGTATGATAGCGAAGGTGCGGCGCAGAATGGTGCGAAACGGTTGCGCGGTGAAATGCCGTTAAAGTCAGCGCTGACGGCGGGTGCTGTGGGCGCGGCAGGTTTGGCCGCTGGGGCTGCAGTGGCTGCAAGAGCCGCGAATGTTGAGCAGGATTACAAACCGCTCGCATTCTACCAAAGACAAACCGAAGGCCGCGAGCATGGTATTGAGACATTTACCGGTGACGATGGTAAACATTATTTCGCCTATTTCGAGAATGATAAAATTGCCCTGATCTCCGAAGGCTATCCAACGAAAGCCGCGCGTGATACGGGTGTGGCGTCCGTTGAAAAAAATATCGGCATTGAGAAACGCTATGAGTATCGGGGTCCACTGAAAAACGGTAAATATGATTATCGTCTCAAGGCCGGCAATCACAAGGAAATCGCGCGGTCAGTTTGGTATGGCTCTGCCGCTGCTGCGGCAGCTGGCGCGGCTTATCTCATGGGCACACGCAAACGGGCTGCGGCTGTTCCGGTTGTTGCGCCGAAACCCTCTGCGCCAATTGCGAAAGTCGCTGCGGCCCCCTTGGCGGCGGCGGCCGTCGCCGCGTCAGCGGCTGCGAGACCGGAACCCGTTGCGGCTCCGGTTGCCGCGAAGCCAGAACCTGTTGCAGTGGCCGCAGCGGCTGAACCCGCAGCGGCGGCCTATGATGGTGGTGGCGGTATTTGGGGTTGGTTGAAGTGGTTGCTTCTGGCGCTCATCGCGCTGCTCGCCATGTTCTTCCTGTTCAAAAATTGTGTGGGCGGTGAGACAACAGCCAAAGTCGCACCTGTAGCCACCGAAAGCGGCGCAGCGGCAGTTACTCCCATGGTCAGCTGTTGGAACGGGACGGAAGCCGCAACGCTCTCGGCCTGTCCGGCCAAGATCACGTGTTGGAACGGGGATGAAGTGACCGCGCAATCGGCTTGTCCAGTGGAACCGGCCCCAGCGGCGGTTGAACCTGAACCCGTGCCGACTTTCACCTGTTGGGATGATAGTGAAGTCGAAGACCTCGCTAATTGTCCGCCAGTGCCAGAGGTCGAGTCTGCTGTGGTTGAAACACCGAGCGCGACGCCAACACGCAATAATTCTGTGACGTCATCTGCAGGTTTCCTCTCCGGTGCAGGTGCGACGGCGGGTATCTTCCTTGCGGGCGATACACCCGTGACGGTCCGTCGTCTGGGGACATTCCCGGAATTTGGTGACAGTCGCGGCCTGAGTGGTTCGGCCTTCTATGACAAGTTAAATGCGCGCTACGCGACGAACAGCTTTGATCGGAACTATCTCGACTATCTCGCAAAAGAACTGGGTTATACGGGTTGGTCAGAGGTGACAGCGGCAGACTTTACAGAGACGTCCATTGCCAATGGCACATCAGGCGTCCTCGGCTTTGGCGAATATCACGGCTATCAATATGTGACCTATGATATGGAGGATCTGTCCCATCTCGAGGCGTTTCAATTCGCGTCCCGCAATGGAAAGCAGGTTTATTTCATGAAACGTTGCGGGAATTATTTCTTCCCGACTTAGGTCCGCACTGTATTGCGTTTGAGAACGGGGCCTTATGGCCCCGTTTTTTATTGGCCAAGCGGGGAGGGCGGGTCTAAGTCCCGCCCATGATGTCTTTTCTTTATGTCGCCCTTGGCGGGGCCATCGGTGCGAGTGCGCGCCACGGCCTCGGACTTGTATCTTTACGGGCCTTTGGGCCGGGTTTCCCGGTAGGAACGCTGTTGGCGAATGTGATTGGTGGCCTGCTCATGGGCTTGCTGATTGGCTGGTTAGCGATGAAGACGCCTGAAGCGCAAAACGATATTCGCCTTTTTGCAGGTGTCGGCGTGTTGGGCGGATTTACGACTTTCTCCGCGTTTTCGTTGGAAGCATTTCGGATGTTTGAAACGAAAGCCTATGGGCAATTGTTCGGATATGTCAGCGCGTCAGTTTTATTATCAATTATGGCCGTCGGATTGGGATTAGTCCTGATGCGGACATTGGCCGGAGGAGTCGCGACATGAGTGGCGTTCAAAAGATCACGGTCCCAGACCACGACTCCGGCTCCCGCTTGGACCGCTGGTTCAAAAAGCAATTCCCGCATATCCCGCATGGCAAAGTCGAAAAACTTCTCCGCAAGGGTGAAATTCGCCTCGACGGGAAACGCGCCAAGGGCAATGTCCGTGTTGAGGGCGGGCAGGAAGTCCGCGTGCCGCCCTTGCCGGACCCGTCCGATATGTCCGGTCCCAAACCCGTCAATCCGGAAGATGCGAAGCTCATTAAATCTCTTGTGATTTATGAGGATGATGAACTCATTGCGATTAATAAACCTGCGGGTCTGGCCGTGCAGGGCGGTACGAAAACAACCCGTCATGTGGACGGTATGTTGCCTGCGCTGGGAGAAGGTTGCCGTCTGGTCCACCGTCTTGACCGTGATACCTCCGGCGTGCTGCTCATCGCGAAAAACGTCGCCGCCGCGAAATGGGCGGGTCGGGCGTTCCAGAGCCGCCGTGCGGAGAAGATCTATTGGGGCGTAACCAATGGTGTGCCCAAACCACCGGCAGGCGAAATTAAGGGCTACATGGCCAAGGGTCGCCTCGATAATCGCTTTGGCAATATCAATGAGGGCAAGGAAGTCATGGTCGCCGTGCGTCACGGGTCGGACGGTGCGAAACATGCTCGGACCCTCTATCAGGTGCAGACCAATGCCGGACAGAAAGCCGCCTGGGTCATCATGATGCCGCTCACCGGACGAACGCATCAACTGCGTCTCCACATGCAATTGCTCGGCGCACCCATTGCAGGCGACCCGCGTTACCTCACGGACCGTCCTATGCCGGGCGGCCTTATCTGGCAGCTCCACCTCCATGCGCGCTCACTGGAAATTCCGCGCGAGGGCCGCGAGCCGCTCAAGCTTGTCGCAGACCTCCCGCCGCATATGTTCAGTGCCTTTCAAACGCTCGGTTTTAATCCGAAAAATGACGAGGTCGATTGGGAGGGCTTGCTATGAGCGAACTCGCGCAAACCCTTCAAAACCTCTACGGCGCCTATCAAGCGGGTGAGGTCATACAGGCTGAAATCGGGATACGTAGCCTGCTGCAACTCTACCCGGAACAGCCGGATGTGTTGCGCCTCGGTGCGCTTACGGCACTTGCCGTCAATCAAGTCGTGACGGCAGACCAACGCCTGTCAAAGGCTGCGTCACTGACACCCCTGACGGCGGAAATGGCAAATACGCGGGGAAATATTCTCAAAAAGGCGGCGGATTGGCCGGCCTCCAGAGAAGCTTATCAAGCGGCTATCAAGCTCGATTCGAATTATCAGCCTGCTTATGATAATTTACTGGATATGTATGTTCAGTCTGAACAGCCTGGTCAGGCTTTAACATTATTGGAAAGCGGTAGAGACTTCGGCGAAATGGGGGAATATGCCCGGTCTCAAGCGCTCACCAATCTGGGCAAATATGAGGACGCGCTTGAAACACTCAACGCCGTTAATGCGACACGCTATGCAGATCGCATGACCCTTCAGCGGGTCGTTATTCTCTCGGCAATGAGTCGGTTAGACGAGATGAAAGAGACGATTGGGAAATTACCGATTGGGTCTGAGCTGTTTCCAAAAGCGCTGGGTATAGGAGTGAACGCCTTGGAAATGCGGGGACTGCGATCCGAGGCCCTGAACATGATCGCAGAATATACGGTGCCATCTGACACGACACCGCTGACTTATATAAAAGGTGTCCAGCTCTTGCGACGGGCAGAGCAGAATGCGGCGTCACGGGCCTTGATGGATGTCGCGGCTGATAAATTTGACTCGAACCCGGAGATATTGGGGGAGATGGCAAATTTTGCACTGTCCAATGGAAATGCGCCGGGCAGTTGCGAGATCTATCAGAGAGCGCTGAGCGTCAAACCGGGCGACCTGTCCTTGATGACCGGCTATGCGCAGGCTGCGATTGTGGCGGGGAATTATACGACAGCTCAAAAGCTGATTCAGTCTGCCCTGGGGCAAGCGCCGAATAATCAATTCCTCTTCGCTCTCGCCGCGACGCTGCAACGGGCCAGTGGTGCGGACCATACCGCGCTTTATGATTATGACCGTTTCGTTCGACCTTATGATCTGGACCCGCCAAAAGGCTATGCCGATATTGGATCTTTCAATGCGGCCTTGAAAGACGCTTTGGGTCGTTTGCACATCTACACTGGAACGCCTGTCAATCAGTCACTCCGGAAGGGGACGCAGACAGATATTAATCTCGCGCTTGTCGAGGATCCGGTCATTCAATCCTTCTTCGACATGGTCGATGGGCCTCTTCGGGATTACATGTACCGCCTACCACAGGATGTGCAGCACCCGCTATGTCGTCGAAAGCGGGAGTCTTATCGCATTGCGGGGGCATGGTCTGTCCGTCTCTCCGAGTCGGGGCATCATGTTAATCATGTCCATCCTATGGGCTGGATCAGCTCATCTTATTATGTCGATATTCCACCTTCCGTGAATGAGACTTCAAAAGAGGGGTGGATTAAGTTTGGCGAGTCCTCTCTTCCTTTGCCGAGCGTAGGACCTGAAAAATTTATCCAGCCCAAACCCGGCCGCCTCGTCCTCTTCCCCTCCTATATGTGGCACGGGACTGTCCCGTTTCAGGGGCAGGAAACGCGCTTGACCCTCCCCTTTGATGTGGTGCCGGATTAATGGCCAAGTCTCTTGCTAAGCGGTTTTATCAGGACGTCACCGTTGAGCCGTCTGATGACGGATGGTGTGTGCTGCTC
This sequence comes from uncultured Caulobacterales bacterium, assembly GCA_947503715.1. Lineage (GTDB taxonomy): Bacteria > Pseudomonadota > Alphaproteobacteria > Caulobacterales > Maricaulaceae > Litorimonas. Next base: position 234,519 of record CANNER010000001.1, read on the forward strand.
GATGGGCGACAGGTCCGAACACCCGGTAAGATGAAATTGACCTTGCCGAATGAAGCGCTGGCCAAGGTGGTCGCGGCAGAATGGGATGCGCAGACTGATAAAATTGATCCATCCACAATGCCCGTCACACGGCTCGTCAATGTCGCGAGTGAGCAGACGCCAACCCGTCGCGATGATCTGATAGAGGAAGCTGTCCGTTATGCCGGGACAGACCTCATTTGCTACCGCGCCACTCAACCCCGTATTTTGCAGGAGAGACAAGCCGCAGCTTGGGATGAATGGCGCGATTGGGGCGCAGAGCAGGGCGTTGACCTGAAAATAACGGAGAGCCTCACAGCGATTGAACAGCCTGAGGCCAGTTTGAGAGCCGTCGCGTCCTATGCGGATGAATTAGATGATTTGAAACTGACGCTCTTCGTGCATCTCATCGCCGTTTATGGGTCTGTCGTTTTGGCTATGGCGGTGATACAGCGGGCGCTGGATCCCCGTACCGCCTTTGATGTGTCCCGCGTCGATAATGCCTATCAAATTGAACATTGGGGCGAAGATGAAGCGCAAGCGGAAATTGATGCCGCTCTGCGGACGGAAACCATCACCCTCGCAAACCTCGTGGAGATTTTATAATGGCGCAACCCGTCACCGTTAAAGAACGTCTTGGTGGAATATATACCTTGGATGTCACGAATGGCCGCCATCATCTTTATGCGGATGAACCCGTTGAATATGGCAGTTCCGATCTCGGGCCGTCGCCATTCGAATATCTCTGCGCCTCGCTGGGGTCTTGTACGGCGATTACGCTGCGTATGTATGTGGGACGGAAGAAATGGGAGATTGAGAATATCGCTGTCACGGTCACACATACTTATCGCAAGACAGCCGACGGCGAGACTAAGAGCGTCTTCTCACGGGTGTTGAATATTGAGTCTGACCTCTCAGAGGAAGAGCTCGGCCGCCTCGTAGAGATTGCAAATAAATGCCCGGTCCATAAAATGCTGGAACATGGGAATATTGTCGAAACAACATTGGGATAATCCTGCGCGCTTAATTTACCTGTCATTCCAGACTGAGGCGTCTAAAGTCTCAATAAATTACTCTTAGGTGTTCCCATGAGTGCAGACCTCCTCTTCTCCGTTTTTGTTTTTCTGGCGGCGGCCTGCGTGCTGGTCCCGATATCCAAATTATCCGGATTGGGGTCTGTCATTGGTTACCTGATTGCGGGTGTTCTGATTGGGCCCTATGTTCTGGGCCTCATTACAGAGCCGGAAACGATTTTACATTTTGCGGAATTCGGCGTTGTCATGATGCTGTTCCTCATCGGCCTGGAATTACAGCCCAAAGCCTTGTGGGACATGCGGTCCAAACTTCTGGGTTTAGGTGGGCTGCAGGTCCTTATTACGACGGTATTGATAACGGTAATTGCCCACGCGCTTGGCCTGGCCTGGGCGGAAGCCTTTGTTGTCGGCATGGCATTGGCGCTCTCTTCCACGGCTATTGCGCTTCAGATGATGCAAGACCGGTCCATCATGGGTCACCCTGAGGGGCGTTCAGGTTTCGCAGTTCTCTTGTTCCAAGATGTGATTGTCATTGCGATGATCGCCTCACTCCCGTTTTTGGGTGGACTGAGCGGAGACGTGCTCGATCCAAATATTCTCGGGGCTGAGGCCGCGCATGGCGCAGATCATGGCGTCAGTCATGAGTACAGTCATGGTCCGGCAATGGCGCGTCCCGAAGGCTTTATGTTTGTCCTCGCAATATTCGGTGTATTGGGCGGCATGGTACTGGCGGGGCGTCTGCTCCTACGTCCTGTTTTTCGTATGATTGCGCGCTCCAATGTCCGCGAAACTTTTACAGCCATTGCTCTGCTTCTTGTGATCGGTGCGGCTTTACTGATGAATTGGTTGGGTCTTTCTGCGGCGCTAGGCGCATTTATTGCCGGGGTCGTGTTGGCGGATAGCGAATATCGGCACCAACTCGAATCCGATATTGAGCCATTCAAAGCGTTGCTATTAGGCCTCTTCTTTATCAGTGTCGGGATGAGCCTCGACTTCGGTATGTTGGCACAATTCCCCGTTCAGATTTTCGCGGTGGTCTTTGGGTTGCTCGCGCTGAAATTCGCTGTGTTGTTTGGTATTGGCACGCTGTTTAAATTGGAAATTTCCAGTCGAATACTCTTCGCAACATTGCTCTGTCAGGCAGGCGAATTCGGTTTTGTCCTGTTCCAATTCGCCCTGACAGAAAATGCGATCAAGCCTGAAACGGCGAGCTTCCTAAATGCCGTCATTGCGCTGTCCATGGCGCTGACGCCGCTCCTCGTCCTGTTTTATGACAAGCTTGTCGCGCCGCAATTGCAAGCGGCCGCCAAGACGGGTGAGAGCCCGCAAAATGAGCATAATCCCGTTCTCATCCTTGGCTTTGGCCGGGTGGGGCAGGTGGTTGGACGATTGCTGCAAACACAGAATGTCGGCACGACGATCATCGACATTGACGGCGACCATATCGAATTTTTGAAACAATTTGGACATCGCGTCTACTATGGCGACGCCACAGATATGGATCTCCTTCGCATTGCGGGCGCGGACGAAGCCAAGCTGATTATTGTGGCGATGGATGATCGTGTTGCCGTCACGACAGCGGTGAAAGCGATCAAACAGGCTTTTCCAAATGCAAAAATTCTGGCGCGGGCACGGGGCCGCACGCATCTCTTCGATCTTTTGGCGGAAGGGGTGGATTATGCGGAACGGGAAACCATTCGCGGTGCGCTGGCAATCGGCGAGACAGCGCTAACGATGCTCGACTTCGACGATATCCGCGCGGCGCGCCTTGCCAAAGATTTTCTCGCATTTGATTATAAGCTCGTCGAGGAGACTTATGAGATGCGCGACGATATAGCGGCACTGGCCGAGCGGGCGGATAAACACCGGGCTTTATTGAAAGAGACGTTAAACGCGACGCAGCAGGATACGGGTGGATAAAGCGGCGCGACATTTCGGTCACACCGCTTGTACCTTGCGGGGCAGGGCGCTAAGTGCACGCTATGCCAAATATGTTGAAAATCCTGCTCTCTCCCCGTGGTCGAATGGGCCGCCGCGACTACCTGATTGGGTTGGTCGCAATCGTTGTTCTGTCAACGATTTTCAATTTTGTTTTAGGTCGATTGGGTAATTCTGTTTGGGCTTTTCTTATCTCATTGCCCTTTCCATTCCTCGTTTTGCACATGATGTATTGTGTTTACGGAAAACGCCTGCACGATATTGGGCGGTCATTTTGGCCACTGACGGGTATGATTGTCGCGCTGATCGCCGTCATGATTGGTGTCATGATGACGTTTGGCGGCAGTGAATATTTCACCGCCTTTTCGCAATATACGCCGGATAATCCCGCCCCCGAGGATGTACGCGCTGCGCTACAAGCTGAATATGAAACTAGATTGGCAGAAGGAACGGGTTGGCTTTACGGCCTCATGTGTGCCGTCATTGGCGGGTTTTCCCTCTGGCTGGCCCTCGCAAAACCTGACTCTAAAGAAAATCGCTACGGTCCCGCATAAACTTATTCCCGTCGATTTTTCTTGATTTTTCGTTAGAATCCGCCATTCTCTTATCGTTATTCAACAAATGAGAGAGTGTCACATGGGTAGTTTACTGTTTTCTCCGTCGGGACGGATTGGATCGTCAGCCTTTATGAAGGGGGCTGTGATCTTGATCGTGTTGACGGTCATATTAGGTCTTCCGGCTGTTTTAGGGCTGCCTGATGCAGTTGCGCTGATCGCGTCAGTGATCTCCTTCGCGACGATTTGGTGTTGGATCGTCTTGTGGGTCAAGCGTTATCATGATGGTGGTAAGTCAGGTTGGATGTGTCTGCTTCCAATCATCACCTATCTCATCGTCTTTATTATCGCATTTTCTGTCATTGCAGGTGGTTCGTTTATGGAAATGATGAATGCTACGTTGGACGGTGCAACACCGGAAGAGATTGAAGCGATGGAAGCTCAGATGACGGCCAGCACAGCAATTCCTTTGACTGTTGCGGGGGCCGTGATCAGCTTTGCGATTGCATTTTTATTCAATTCGATGATCAAACATGAAGATCACGATAATCGCTTTGGTCCGGAAACAACCACGGCTGATACATTTAGCTAGGCTGGTTTGATTTTAATTTTGAAAAGCCCGTCGTTTTGGCGGGCTTTTTTTATGCAATGATTTTCGTCGGCCCGAACAGATTTTCAAACGCCGATTTTAACGCCCTATCGAGGTCAGACAAGATTGCAGAATGGCCTAGCGATTCCAAACTCGCGACGCCATGTTCCCGAATACCGCAGGGGATGATACCGTCAAAATGGGTGAGGTCCGGGGAGACATTCACACTAATCCCGTGAAAGCTGACCCATTTTTTCAGACGTACGCCAATCGCTGCGATCTTCTCCTCACGTCCATCATTCCGTGTGACCCAGACCCCGACCCGGCCGCAGCGGCGTTCTGCTGTCACATCGAATTGTGCCAGCGCATCAATAATCCATTGTTCCAGCCCCCGCACAAAGGCGGACACATCCCGCCCCCTATCGCGCAGGTCTAACATGACATAGCCGACGCGTTGTCCGGGCCCGTGATAGGTATATTGCCCGCCACGTCCCGTCTCGTGCACCTCAAATCGATCCGGCGCGACGAGGTCTGCAGGGTTGGCAGAGGTCCCCGCCGTATAAAGCGGGGGATGTTCCACCAACCAGACGAGCTCTTCCGCTTCGCCCGCTGCGATGGCCGCCGCGCGCGTTTTCATGCGCTCATGCGCAAAGGCATAATCGGTGAGGCCCTCTGAAACCTCCCAGAGAACAGGTTTATCGCTGAAAATTTTGTCGGTTATTTGGGGAGTTCCAACTTATCTAATTCGGTTTCAATGACCGCGCGGGCTTCGGGGATTTCGCTAATCCGACCCATTTCAGAGACGAGGCCCGCCTGTGTCTGCATGACTTTCGGTAGTTTCCGCATCAGGCCAAAGCTGATCTCATTCTCATCAATATTTTCAAAGGCCTTAAACGCCGCCGCCAATTTCGGGCCGCGCGCACGCAGATCATCAATCGCCGCTTCAGCACTCGCCTTATCCGTCACAGTTTTGAGGGCATCTGTCACGGCGAGCGCTTCTTCATTCAGATAGTCAATCATCTCCGCCGGCTTCATATCGGCCAGTTCAGCGGAGGCATTCGCCTCTATCTGTTGAATGTCTGCCGCCGTTTCGGGCGCGTCATTGCCGCCACAAGCCGCAAGGATGACGGCTGCGCCCGCCAAGAGGGAAAGTGTAAAATGGGTCATAATCATATCTCCTAGAAGCGCCCCGTTAGCATAGGTGGAAGCCTGACGTAAACGCTCCCCATGCTAAGCTGTATTCCATGACATTCGCGTACATTTTAGGCTTCACAAGTCGACCTGACGCCCCTATAGACCGCCAACCTTAATGTGCGGCCGTGGCGGAATTGGTAGACGCGCAGCGTTGAGGTCGCTGTGGGGTAAAACCCGTGGAAGTTCGAGTCTTCTCGGCCGCACCAATTATTTCTCCTTTAAAAATTATAAGTAACTGAAAAACAACGATTCTTTAGCGTTAAGAGCTGATAGCTCAACCCTATGCCTTGATTTGGTGTAACAAATAGTGTAACAAATGGTGTAACAAACACACTAAGATTGCCCTGTTATGCGCGATAAAAACAGATATCTGCAGCTCCGAAATGACGGTCGTTGGCACTATGTGCGGCGCGTGCCCGGCAAGTACCGTGAGTTTGATCAACGCACTTTCATACGCAAAGGCTTGGATACAAAATCAGTCGATGTTGCGCGAGCGCGACGTGACCTATTCGTAGAGGCCGATGATCTTTATTGGGCCAGCCTTTCAAGCGCGGCAGATGGAGCAGGGGCTGAAAGTTTGAACGCGCTACAAACTTCACAAGCTCATCGACGCTATGAGGCTGCAAAGCGCCGAGCCATGGCGAAGGGTTTCATCTACACGCCTAATGCAGATCTGCTAGAATACCCTGACATCACTGAGCTCGTTTCAAGGATTAAAACACTTCCAGAAAAGACTCTGCCGCAAAAGCGTGAGGCAGAAGCTGTATTGGGTATCGTGCCAAAGCCATCAGTAAACTTGTCAGCGGCGTTCGAGATCTACTGCAAGCAAATTGCAGTTAGTGAGCTGATCGGGAAGTCGGAGGCTCAGAAAAAATCATGGCGTAAAGTGAAATTGCGCGCCGTGAATAATTTCATAACCATTGTTGGTGATCTGCCGATGGACGGAATCACGCGAGAGCATGCCAGAGAGTTTTACAACTGGTGGGCAGGCCGCTTGATACCTCAAGACAATAAGAAAGCACTTACAACAAACAGCGCCAATCGAGACCTTGGTAATATCAGAAAACTCTACCGACAATATTGGGAATTCGAAGGTGATGAAATGAGGGAAAACCCTTTTCGAAATTTGAGCTTCGCAAAACATAAATTGAAAGACATTCCCCATTTTGAGGATGACTGGATTAGGTCAAGATTTCTGAGTCCAGCGATTTTCAAAGGGCTTAATGGCGAGGCTATTTTACTTGTCTATGCCATGATTGAAACAGGATGCAGGCCAAGTGAACTTTCAAACCTTAAGGCAGAGAACATTGTGTTGGAAGGTGATGTCCCTCATTTGCGCATTCGTCCGCAGAATGATCGTCAGCTTAAATCAAAGGCTTCAGTGCGAGACGTGCCGCTTGTAGGTGTATCGTTGGAGGCTATGAAGCGCGCGCCGAACGGTTTCCCAAATTACATGGATAGAGGCAATCTGTTATCGGCTTCTCTCATGAAGGCCTTCAGAACCCGTGATTTGTTTCCGAGTGAGGATCATCGAATTTATTCCTTCAGGCATTCATTTGAAAAGAGGATGCTGGAGGCCGGACTTGATTATGGTTTGAGATGTCTGTTGATGGGGCATCAAAACTCTCGTCCGAGTTATGGAGACGGAGGGTCTATGGCCTATCGAAGGGAGGAACTTCTGAAAATCGTTCACCCCGTGCCAAAACAATTTGAAAACGATTTAGCTGCTGTGATCTGAAGTATTATTGCTCCATACTAAATCATTCCGGTTACTTCTCAAATGGGGGCTAAGCGGTCGTTAGGTCAGAGGATTACGTCGCCCAAAATAAGCCGCTCATTCATTCGGGCGAATTGAAAGTTTAGAACACGTTTCGTCGAAATATAGACGGGAGTTATTACTAGTGCCCCGATAAAAAAACCTCCCAGTCAGACTGGGAGGCAAGTTTTGCGCTCATCGGGGTGAGCACGGATTATAGTTTTAGGCTAAGCGTCGCTTTTGCGACGGGTATATCAATTGCATCTTGCCAAGCATAAACGTCGATTACCGCAAGCCGTCGGCCTAGTTTTATGATTTTCGCTGACCCAAATAATGGTTCTAATTTTGCTGAGCGAAGAAAATCTACATTGGTGCTAATCAGTTTAGTGTCTTTTGATGTTTTACTATGATTTGACAATTCGATTTCAGCCACCCGCTCCATAAAGGTGGTAACAACACCTCCGTGGATGGCCCTTATTGCCGGGTTTCCCAGGTGCTTATCAGAAGGCGACATTTGATAAATATTGTCATCAGAACTTTTGATTTGGCTAATGTCTAACCATTGATCGATTGGCTTATGTTCCATGAATTGGGTCATGCGGTTAGGTGCCTTTAGGCGATGCAAATGAAGGGCCCTTAGTGCCGATCATAAACGCAGCAGTTGCTTTGGCTAAGACTGTTCGAGATGCATAGCTGCGAACTTCGCCCTGCATGCGCGCAACGTTACCATCTCTTGCAAAGCAAGACGCAGTGCAAATCAGCTTTGCCTCTGATTTCGCGGGCGACAAGTAATCTGTTTTAAGATTAATCGTCGCGATTGGGGTTAGTTCTCTTATGTGTGCGAATAATGCTATCCCGAATGCGGAGTCTAATAGAAGTGTGAGGGCCCCAGTGTGTAAAAAATGCTCACTGTGCTCGGCCCTTAAATCACGGCTTAGAGATGCTTCCATTTTCACCTCTTGATCGGAAACGTCTATGATTTTCACATTGAATTGCGAAAACATCGGGTGCGCCTCACCGAAATAGTGACCCGCAAATTCTCGCCAGTCTATCTTTCCATTTTCAGCATCTGTAAGATGATCAAGCATTCATATTCGCCTGTAATGTGAGCAAGACCTGACGCGCTTGTTCGAGGTTTTGCTTTGGAATTTCTGAAAACATTTCATCTGCTAAAGTTTCGGCGTAGCCAGCAATATCCTCAGCACGTTTTTGTGCAAGCTTTGTGGCGGTTATCCTCCAGACACGTCGGTCATTGGCATCAGCTATGCGTTTGATGAAACCAGATTTTTCTAATTGATCAATTAACCCGCCTGCTGAGGAGCGATTAATATCGAGAACATCGGCCAATTCAGTTTGAGTTGGTGCTTCCATTCGCAAGACGTGGACTAAGGTGTGCCACTGCGCTCTGGTTAATCCCAGCAACATCATTTTTTGATCAAATGTTTTCCGCATTTGCCTCGAAACGTCACTAATCAAAAAGCTAAAATCGATTCTAGGGTCGTCACGAAGGGCATCATGAGTGACAGGTTTTGTTGCATTCAAAGCCATATTCTGCGGGTCTTTTTAATATTGTATGGAGCCATATTATATTGTACATGACAATTTACAAGCGGAAACTCGACGCTAAGCACATCGTCTTTCCAGAGGTATCAAGTATGAAGTACAGATCATGGCATTCTGACTGCGGCGCGAGTTGGTCAAACGGTTTACTTATCCGGTTCACTGCGCTTTTGGTTCTAAGTTTAGGGGCCACATCATGCACGGAAAATAATTCTATCACTCAAGAGGAATCGTTGCTCACCGCAGAGTTGCCCAAACTCACCAAAGAAAATTTGGTGACTGTGCGTGTAATTCATCCCGAAATGTCCGATGTCTCAAAGCCATTGGTTGTTTCGGGAACCATCGCGGCTAAGCAGACCAGCAATATCGGCGCATTAGCCGAGGGGGTTGTAGAGCGGGTCTTCGTAAAAGTGGGTGACCGGGTCAAAAAAGGGCAACCTCTTTTTCGAACACGACAAGTCGATTTTCAACGCAAAGTCGATGAAGCGAAAGCAACACTAGCTATTGCATCTGCCCAATCAAACAATGCAGAAACTCTCTACCAACGTTATGCAAACCTCATCGATAAGGATGCTGTATCTCGTGTTGATTATGAGGACATTCGAACAAAGGCCGAGGTTGCTAAAGCGCAAGTCGCCTTACGCGAAGCCCAATTGCTAACAGCGCAACAAGTACTGACGGATACTGTCGTTCGAGCTCCATTTAACGGAGCTATCACGGCCCGCTATATTGATGAGGGTGTTTTTATGTCCAATTCATTTTCAGGACTGGGAAACTCATCTGTTGTTCAAATCCGAGAATGTGAAATTGCAGCCGGTATTTTATTTGCCCCGGAGTCCGAAATAGGAAATTTGGCATTAGGCTTAAAAGGCAATCTCTATGTAGATGGTAAATCCGAACCCATTTCCGCGACAATAGCTATACTGAATGATGGCGTTGATCCTGCCGCGCGGACAGTCGAATTTAGAATGCCTTTTGAAAATAAAAACTGTGCCGTAAAAGCGGGGCAGTCGGTACGGGCAGAACTTATGACTCCAGCGCGCACGGCAATTGTTCTTTCGCGTCAGGCCGTCAAAGGGTCCCCAGATACCGCTTATGTCTTCACGGTGCAGGACAATGTTATTGTTCGAAAATCTGTTTCCGTGCGCGATATTGATATCAACCGTATCGAAATTCTTTCCGGTCTCGTCGTGAGCGATATCGTAGTTTTGTCATCTTCAACGTCGCTACAGAACGGCATGAAAGTTACGATTGATAATTCATGATGTGGCTCGTTGAAACTTCCGTAAAACGGGCGGTGTTTGCCGTAATGTTTATTGCGGCACTGGTAGGCTTAGGATTGATGTCGATGGGCCGTATCGGCATCGACTTATTTCCAGAAATCGACCTCCCTTATGTCTCGGTCACAACCGTACTTGAAGGTGCGTCTCCCAACACCATAGAAACAGAGGTTTCGATAATTATCGAAGATAGATTGAGTACTATTGACGGAATTGAGTCCATGCAGTCCTTTAGTTCTGAAGGTAAATCTCGCGTCATTGTAGAATTCGCATTATCATCAAACATCGATGTCAAAACCCAAGATGTACGTGATAAAATACAGCAAGCACTGGCTGAATTGCCACAAGGTGTAGATCCGCCAGTTGTTGAAAAAGCCGACCCAGATGCGGCCCCGATATTATCAATCGTAATAGCGAGTGAAGCTCCCATTCGCGAGATTACGGCTTTCGCGGATGATGTTGCCAAAAAAGAGCTCCAAAGCGTGGCAGGTGTCGGTTCAGTCAATGTTGTTGGGGGACAAGAACGCGCCATTCGAATTTGGCTCGACAATGACAAAATGCGAGCTCTTAGCGTCAGTGCCGACGATGTTAGGCGTGCCGTTCAAACAGAGCACGCCGAATTTCCTGGCGGCAGAATGGAGACAACAGGCCTCGCGCAGGAATTCGGTATAAAAACCATGGCACAGGTCAAAGACCCAACAGAGTTTGCGATGCTTCCCGTCGCTTACCGTCCCAGTGGCGTTAGCGTGAAGATAGGTGATATTGCGAGAGTCGAAGACGGAGAGCAGGACGAGCGTTCGGTCGCATTTCTTAATGGCAAGCGCGGTGTTGCCTTAGAAGTTCGAAAACAATCGGGGCAAAACTCTGTCGCGGTCGCACGGGGCATAAAAGATCAACTTGCTAAGATCAGCGCCTTGGCACCTGCTGGCACAGACATAATCGTAACAAGAGACACAACTAAATTTATTGAAAGCTCAATACATGATGTTGGCGTGGATTTGCGTATTGCCATGGTTTTGGTGGTATTCGTTTGTTTCCTATTCCTCCTCGACATTCGCGCGACCTTAATTGTCGCGACAGTTATTCCCACGTCCTTAATCGCAACTTTCTTCGCTTTTTATATATTCAATGTGACTATCAATATTATCACATTGCTGGCGCTAACAGTAGCAATTGGGCTATTGGTCGATGACGCTATCGTTGTAGTCGAGGCGATCTCTCGTGAGCTTGAAGAGGGAAAGTCTCCGGTAAAGGCTGCTCTTGACGGGACGCGCAAAGTCGCTCTGGCTGTACTTGCGGGAACTGTCGCCACATTGGCTGTGTTCGTTCCAATTGTATTCATGGATGGATTGATTGGACGGTTTTTCTTCCAATATGCTCTGGCAATCGTCTTTTCTGTTTCAATCTCTTGGATTGTTGCGATGACTTTGACGCCCATGTTGGCATCACGCCTCCTTAAGAAAGATGCGACACCAACCCTTTTTAGGCCCATCTTAAAGTTTTGGAATTGGCTAGACGAGGCATATGGGCGTGTCGTGCTTAAAGCCATTCGATTTCGCTATCCGATAATCGCCTTAGCCTTTGCATCATTATTTTTGGGCGGATGGTACGCAAGTCAAATCCCGTCTGGTTTCCTTTCAAAGGCAGATCGAAGTGAATTCTTAGGAACTGTTGAACTTCCAATCGGAACGGGTCTTGGAACCTCCAAAGAAATTGGGGCTCAACTTGAAACCTCAGTAAACGCCATTGAAAATGTCGAAGACATATTTTGGACGATAGGCGGCGGTGTTCGCGGTGAGCCCCATAAAATTGATATGTATGTCGCTATCACGCCAAAAAAAGAACGGGATATTTCCCAATTTTCGATCATGGATACAGTGCGAGAAACCTTGCGCGAAACAGTGCCTCAAGCCGAAGAAGTTTCAGTGAGTGAAATTGCTTGGGTAACGGGTACAATTTCCGGCGGCGCTGAAATCGATTTAATTCTTAACGGCCCAGACCTAGAAATTATCAATGAGTATGCAGATGCTCTTATTGCGAAAATGAACCAAACAGGTGCGTTTGAAAACTCAGCGACGAGCAGTAAAGATGGCCGACCAGAAGCGCAATTGGTCATTGATCGCAGAAAAGCCGCAGACCAAGCCGTATCAGCGCGTTCGATTGCCAATATTTCTCGAATTACACTGGGTGGACTAGACGCCGGAAGCTATGAAGAGAATGGCGACCGATTTGATATTCGTTTGCGGCTCAAGGCCGATCAACGTCAAACGCTTGATAATGTCGGCCTCATTCAAGTTCGAAATCAGTCCGGAAAATTGGTGGACTTTGCATCCATATCCCAGACGCGGTTTGCATCGGGCCTCCTCGAAATACAACGTCAGAACCGTAGCCGTAAAGTCTCGGTCATCAGCGACACGGCCTCAGATACAGCCTTAGGCGATGCTACAGACATTCTAGAAGGTCTTTTGAAAGATATGCCTCCGCCGCAAGGGATGTCCTATCAGATTGGCGGATATGCGGACATTATGCGCGAAGCCGCCATCAATATTGGTATGGCTTTGCTACTAGCACTTGTTGTTCTCTATATGGTGCTTGCCAGTCAATTTAACTCATTCGTTCAGCCTCCCATTATTATGGTGACAGCTCCATTGAGTTTTTCTGGGGCGTTCGCAGCGATTTATTATTTCGGTTTTGAATCCTCTATTTTTGTACAAATCGGACTGATTGGTTTGATGGGTATTGTCATGAAGAACGGGATTTTGCTCGTTGATCGGGCCAACCAGTTGATGGACGAGGGACTAACGGGACGAGAGGCTATAGCCAGAGCCTGCCCGGAACGTTTACGACCCGTTTTAATGACCGCTTTTTCAGCAATTTTTGGCATGGTACCCGTCGCTTTAGCTACATCTGACGGCTCTGAATTTCGCGCTCCTGTTGGCGCTTTGATAATTGGTGGATTAACGACCTCTACGTTTTTAACGCTAATTGTCGTCCCTGCCGCCTTCATGATTCCTCGAGATATTCGTAAATTTGCGCTGTGGGTTAAATCTTTCGCTCTAACGACGTTTCGAAAAGCACCCAACAAATAGACTTCTTGTTAAGGCAGGAGTTGAGCGGCTTAAAATCGCCCAAAGTAAGACACTGGCTGAGGTCCGCTATGGGGATAAAACCACCATTTTTTACAATGGGTTTTTTAGTGCTTGGTTTGAGTCCTAAATACGGACTCGAACCTCTAATGCATGAAAGAAAGTGGAGTGGTTTCAAGAGGTTGAGAAAATGGGTATGGCTCCGCAAGCAGGACTCATAGAAACTACAATAAACTATTAATAACAGCCACTTAGACAGGTGTCAAACGGTCTTTGGGGCACAGTTTGACCCCCATTTTGGGGCACGATTTTACCTTACAAAACTATGGCATACTATGCTCACCTAGAGACGCGAGACTTCAATCTAAGCGCAGGTTTCTCAATGACGTGCCATGACAGGCCCGCGAAAAGAATAAACAGAGGCGTCGAAATTGCCATAACTTCAAAAGGTCCCAAGCCAGGAATGAGAAACAAAACGGCTTGGATGATCGGATAGTGCCAAATGTATATGCCGTAAGAGTAATCCGGAAGTTTTAGTAGCGGCTTAAATTGGCGGCGAGACAGGCCTAGCCTCAGCATAATTCCCGTGAGAAGCAGTGTTGCCAAGAGCTCACCGAGAAAGCCTGCACCGAAAATAGCGAATAAGACTGCGATAACAGTAATACTCCACCAAGGCGGCCGGCGGCCCGCTGGCCAATGCCAGAGTGTCATACCCAGTAAGAAACAGGTTGAGAGCCTGAATAGCGGCATAATCGAAGCCGGCAGGTCTGATACATCGAATAGAAGTGGAGCTAAAAAGTAAATCCCGGCCACGCCAACAAGCATAAGGACAGTCGTCCAGAGCCGTTTCGCAAGTCCAACAAAAAATGCCAAAGCCGCAAGGACATATGCGGCCATCTCATATCTGATGGTCCAGAGAGGACCGTTGAAGTCTTCTTCAAGATTGCCTGCAAAAATGCCCCCGGGAGCCCATTGAGGATCTCCCATGAGCAAAACCCGCAAGGCGTAAGACCATGTGTCAGGGGATATTAAATTTACGAGGCCGCCGGGTTTTGAAAAGAGAGTCGAAAAGACCAGAACGAAAGCAACCATGATCGCTATCAGTGCGGGGTAAATTCTAAGAAGCCGAGAGGCGGCATATGATTTTAGATCGTTACGTGTTGCGAGGCTTTTCATAATAAGCAGACCGGAGAGTACGAAAAAACCGTTCACGGCCATATACCCACCTGTCCATTGGTGGATTCTGAAAGGCTCATAGCCCGTGGTGGTGAGCCAAAAATGCCCAAGGGCAACAAGGCCTGCGAGCACCCACCGAATAGGCGTGAAATGATTATGACCAAATAAGGGATCGTTTGGTGCCGATGGAAGTGTTGAGACCATGATTAGGCTCCTGACTTTGTTTCGCGGCGACGCCTGAAAGCGCTGCGAAGCATGAGCACGACGAGCGCAAAGCCCGTTAGAAAGAAAAATACTGCAAGGCATGCGACCGTTTTAATCCACCAAGAATTAAAGTTCTCGCGGTTGCTCCAATCCATAATGTGCAAGCCCCACATGAAATCAAATGTCCGCCATAACCCCGTTCTGACAGCTTTCACTTCGGCCGTGGTGGCATCGACGTAAAAACTGGCAGCATCCGGTTTCTTGAAATCAACCCGCCAAACGGGTCCCTCGCGGCCATATTCGCGCGGGGCTTTGTCTTGAAAGAAAGTGGCTGTAGTTTGTGTACTTCGCCCAGCATAGTTGCTGACCGCAATTTGCGTGGCTAGCGCTTCATTTAAGGTTTCCCAGATGGCACCCGTTTTTGCATCAAAGACTTGGGTTTGGTCTTCGCTCGTGACGATATAAACAGGCCGTTCATTGAACATTTTAAGCGTGAGGGATTGCGGACGAAGCGTGTGTCTTGAAACGATGTCTGATGGAACAAGAATATCTAAATCATGCGAGACAATTTGCGGAGACTGTTCAGCACGTAAATGTGTGCCTCGGACTTGATCAATTGGAAAAAGCGTCATGAACAATCCGGAGATGAGCCACAGGCCTAATTGCAGACCTATGCCAATGCCGAACCATAAATGAAGCTTGCGCAAATTTCGGTTTAATATTGCTTTATTCATTAAGCCCTCCCCAGAGCGGATGCGCCTACGACAAAGATCGCAGGCGCACTTAATCAGTGACCGCTATGGTCCATCTTTGCATCGAGGCAGTCTTTGCCATCTGTGTCTGTGTTGCAAATCGCTGTAATACGGTAGCTTCCGTCACGACCCTTCTTGACCATGAAGCTGACCTTGTCGTCTTTGGCAAAACCGGAGAGATCAACCGCCGATGTGATACCAAATCCCATCGTCATCGCGCCCATGCCAACGCCTTCAATTTCCTGGTGATCAATCGTCGCTTCTTTACCGTCTGGACTAATAGAGAATATGACGCCTGTTGTATGGCCAGTATCACCCATTGTCTTTGCGTCGGCCATTTTACTATGGTCCATCGTGCTGTGGTCCATCTTGGCTTCATCCATTTTAAAATGGTCCATTTCGCCGGAGCCGCCGCATGCAGACAGGCTGATTGCGGCCAAGGCCGTAAGTGTGAGTTGAGTTAGATGTTTCATGCGGTTTCTCCTTCAAGCGTTGCATGTGTTGGTTTTGGTAGTTTTGGTGATTTTGGAAGTTGGCGGCCAACCCAGATGAAATAGATGGCCGGAATAACAATGAGCGTCAGCAGGGTTGTTGAAATCATCCCGCCAAGCATGGGCAGAGCGATGCGCCTCATGACATCTGAGCCTAAGCCTTCTGTCAGAAAAATTGGGGCTAGACCTGCCATGACGGTCAAAACGGTCATGAGCTTGGGGCGCACCCGCAAGGCTGCGCCATGGCTTACGGCTTGGAAAAGCTCTGTACGGGTTTTTGGCTCATCTGTGCGCACTTGCTGATCGATATAGAGCAGCATGACGACGGCGGTCTCGACTGCAATACCGCCTAGAGCGATGAAGCCAACGGCGACCGCAACGGAGAGGTTATAGCCCGCTAAATAAACGGCCCATAAGCCGCCCACGAGCCCGAATGGCAGAGACAGCATAATGATTAGCGTCCGGTCAAGACGGCCAAAGTGAAGCATTAAGAGAAGAAAGATAAGACCTATGGCGGCTGGGATGGCAATTTTCAGGCGCTCATTGGCGCGCTGTAATTGCTCATATTGACCCGACCATTCCACGGCATATCCTGGCGGCAAGGTGACGGCATTGGCCACAATGTCTTTCGCCTCAGCCACATAACCGCCAAGGTCGCGTCCGGCGATGTCGACAAAAACCCAGCCCGTCAGACGCGCATTCTCAGACCTGATCATGGGCGGTCCTTCCGTATAGGCGACGCTCGCAACTTCGCGCAGCGGAATATGCGCGCCTGTTGGCGTTGGGATCAGAATGTTACCAATGTCAGCATCGGTTTCGCGAAAGGCGCGTTCATAGCGCAGCATGATATTATAGCGCTCGCGGCCTTGAACAGACTCGGCTAATGTCATGCCGCCCAGCGCCGTTTGGATAACGCCTTGGAAAGCCCCCATGTCGATATTGCGGCGCGCCAATTCCAATCGGTTAGGGGTAATCTCAAGATATTTACCGCCAAGAACACGGTCAGCAAATGCCGAGCGCGTGCCGGGGATGTCCGTCACAACGCCTTCAATCTCGCGCGCAATCGCTTCGATTTGCGTGAGGTCATCACCTGTGACCTTGATACCAATGGGCGTGCGAATACCTGTGGAGACCATATCCATCCGTATTTTGATCGGATAACCCCAAGAGTTCACGAGGCCCGGCATTTGAAGACGGCTATTTAGATCATCTACAATGCCGTCAGCGGTCATGCCTGCACGCCATTCGGACTTAGGCTTTAATCTTATCCAGCTCTCAATCATGGTCAGCGGCGCAGGGTCAGTTGCTGTATCGGCGCGTCCCGCCTTGCCAAAGACAGACTCGACTTCGGGAACCGTTTTAATGACGCGGTTGGTTTGGCCGAGGATTTCGCGCATTTTAGTCGAGGATACCCCGGGTAAGGTCGTCGGCATGTAGAGAAGTTCGCCCTCATATAAGGCAGGCATAAATTCAGTGCCTAGCTTTTGAGCCGGTATAATAACGCTGGCAGTAATGATGAGAGCGATGAGGACCGTCGCCCATTTTAACTTGAGCGCGGCCCAGATGATGGGCTTATAGATCCAGACAAAGAAACGGTTAATCGGATTAGCCGTCTCTGGGCGCATCTTGCCGCGTAAGAGCCAAATCATCAGCACCGGGATAAGCGTGACCGATAACAAAGCGCCAATGGCCATGGCGTAAGTTTTGGTGAAGGCGAGCGGCGAAAACAGGCGGTAGCTCTCTCCTGTCAAAGCAAAGACAGGCAAAAAGGAAACCACAATTATCAGAAGTGAGAAAAAGAGGCCCGGGCCAACTTCCTGCGCCGCCTCAATGAGTACGCGTTTGCGCGTTGGCTCGTCAGGCTTTTCGCCCAAATCTGAGAGTTTTCTCACCCCGTTTTCGACCATGACAATCGACGCGTCCACCATTGCACCAATCGCAATCGCAATGCCGCCTAGTGACATAATATTGGCTGTGACCCCTTGGCCTGACATGATGATGAAAGCCCCAAGAACGCCCAGCGGCAAAGTGATCACAGCGACAAAGGCGGCTCTAAAGTGAAGCAAGAAAAGAAATATGACGAGGGCGACGACGAGGCCTTCCTCAATCAGTTTCTTCTTTAGATAGGACACAGCTCCCTCAATGAGCGGCGCGCGGTCATAGACAGTGACGATCTCCACGCCGTCCGGTAGGCCGCGCTGTAATTGCGCGAGTTTGTCTTTCACACGGTCAATGACTTCCAAGGCGTTTTCGCCGTCGCGCATCACGATGATCCCCGCCACGGTTTCGCCTTCACCGTTGAGCTCCACAATCCCGCGCCGCAGCGCCGGACCTTCAACGATGCGAGCTACATCCGATAATATCACAGGCGTCCCGTCTTTCGCCAACACCACGACTTGTTCCAAATCGAGGGCCGTTTTGACATAGCCTGATGAACGGATGACATATTCAGTCTCGCCTTGCTCAAGTACACGGCCACCAACCTCGCTACTGGCAGCGCGAATAGACCGGGCAAGTTGAGCAATTGAAACGTCATAAGATTCAAGTTTGTTTGGATCGATGAGGACTTGATATTCGCGCTCAAATCCGCCGACAGACGCGACTTCCGAAACGCCTTCCACGCCGGAGAGTTCTAGTTTCAGAAACCAGTCTTGAAGGGAGCGCAGCTCTGCCAAATCTGTCTGCCCCGTTTTATCAACCAAAGCATATTGGTAAATCCAGCCGACACCTGTGGCGTCAGGCCCAATCTGAGGAATGGCATTTTCAGGGAGATCTGACCCGAGGCGGGAAAGCGCTTCAACAACGCGCGAGCGCGCCCAATAAGGATCAACGCTATCTTCAAAGATGACATAGACAAAGCTGGTGCCAAACATGGATGAGCCGCGCACATCTTTTGTCTTTGGGAGACCCAATAGATTTGTTGAAAGCGGATAAGTTACCAGATCCTCGACGATTTGCGGTGACTGTCCAGGAAATTCAGTTCGTATGATGACTTGTGTATCGGTCAGATCAGGAACCGCGTCGAGCGGCATGTCTTTGAGAGACAACCAGCCTCCGACGGCCAAGGCTATGGCGAGGACAATGATGATAAGCTGATTGGCGACGGACCAAGCAATCAGTTTTGCGATGGCTGACTTTGAGGGATCCTTGCCTGCTAAAGTGTCGACATTTTGCTCGCTCATGGCGTTGTACCAGCCATGGGGTCAGGCCACGCAATGGTTTGCGCTTTGGCATCCGAATAAGGATTAGCAGGTAGACCGCCGTCTTGCAGCCAAAGACGAGCTGTTTCATCATCGCTATAAAATATGAGACCCTTGCTTTTATAGTGCGCGGGCGCGCCGAGTGTCAGCCACGGATCAATCGCCGTCATCAACTCTGAAAGCTGGGCTGCTAACGGTTCGCCTGTTTTATTATCTTTAGCGCCGCTAATGGCCGTCTCAGCTTTGTCTAAAATCGGGAACAGCTTGGAGCCCGCAAATCGGCCCTTCAGATTTTCAATCAAGGTAAGCGTGGGGTCGAGGAAATAAGGATCAATCGCATAGCCATCAATCAAGGCCTCATGGAAATAGAGCGCGCTATCAATCATATGATCAATTTGGCTTAATGTAGAGCCGTCAATTGGAAGTTCTGACAAAGGCGTGGTTTCGTCATAATTGGCGGCAGGCGCGCTGAGCTTTGAGAATCTTTCGCGTAGATTGGATTCGGAATCGAGCATGAACTGACCGCTGGCGACAATGCGTTCACCTTTTGTAAGACCCGATAAAACCTCTGTTCGGCCACGAACGCTTGATCCAATTGTAATATCGCGGGGCGCGAAACGGCCTTCACCCAAAGCGACGATAACATGTGCACCGCGTGAGTCGCGCAATATGGCTTGGCTTGGAATAGACAGCTGCGATGCGGAGGTTTCAGTATCGTTAGCTTCAAAGACGATGTCGGCATAAGCACCGGGTCGTAAAGAGCCTGAGCTGTTATCAACACTGATCCGGACGCGGGCGGTTCGCGTTTTAGGGTCTATGGTCGGATAGATATAGTCAACCTTGCCCGATTTTGCGGCATCAGGCGCGCTCTCAAAGTTCAAATTGGCGGTTTTGCCGATGTCCATCTTCGGCAGGTCGGACTCCGGGACCGAAGCAATAACCCAGACCTTATCATAGGCCTGTAATTGCAGGATCGGATCGCCGGGTTTGAGATAGTCGCCGTCGCGCACCATCAGCTGTGTCACCACGCCGGAGTTTTCCGCATAAACAGGCACGCGCTCAATGAGCTCACGGGTCTCAGACAATCGGTCCACAAGGCTTTCTTGCATGCCTTTTGATATGAGCCTTTGGCGAACCGAGGCGATGCGGCGCGCATTGCCAATTTGAAGTGAGGCCAGATAGTCTTTTTGGGCGGCAATGAGATCAGGCGTGTAAATGCTATAAAGACGCTGTCCACGGCGCACTCTGTCACCTTCCGCCCGAACAGTCAGGCCGCTGATCCAGCCTTCAAGACGGGAGGCGGCCATAGACTCTAATCGTGTATTAGGTTCGACCGTTCCGTAAGCGCGCAAGGCTTGATTAAAGTCTGAAACAGAGACGACGGCTGTTCTGATGCCCATTGTTTGGAGCATTTCAGGCGAGACGGATACGCCCGAACCCCCTTTGGCCTCAGTCGTAACAGGCACAAGGTCCATACCGCAAATCGGACAGCCCCCATTGGGGTCAGTTGCAATATAATGCGGGTGCATTGGGCAGGTGTAAGAGCTCACCTCCTCTGTGGGCATGTCCATTTTTGATGACTGAGATTGTCCTGCTTGCATAGCCGCGTGGTCATGTCCGGCTTCCAAAGCCGAAGGGGATTTTGATGCGGGTTCACAAGCCGCCAGAATGAGGGCGCTGCTTAGAATGAGGGCAAATTTAAACTGAGTCATGATGGCACCAAAAGGCTATTCATTTTTGCAATCATTTGATCGCGTAAGGTTTGTTCTTTGACGATTTCCGCGCGCAGCATGAGAATGGCGATTTCACCGTCGATGATTGGCGAGTAATCGCCATTCCCGGATTCGTAAGTGATCAACTGCGCCTCTGTCTGCGTTTCAATCGCGCTGATTTTCTGTTCAATAATGCGAATGTTTTGAACGGCTGTTTCCCGGCGGGCTTCATAGCGTGACCACTCGGATTGGACTTGTCGCGCAATGGCTGTACGCCGAGCTATGCTCGCATTTCTGTCCATTTTCGCGGCTCGCAAATTGGGTTCCTGGCGCTTGCCAGCCCAAAGCGGAATTGAAAAACTGACGCCGCCCGAGACCCAGTCTTCGCCGTCAAAATTTGAGCGCGGACCTTGGCCTGACTCGCGTTGTTGGTAGGTTAGATTAACCCCCCAGTCGGGCTTAAAATCAGCTTCTGCGCGCTGCACATCCGCATCGGATATATCAACATTCGCATCAGCAACACGGACAGCATAAAACCCCAACGCATTCCCAGTCCAAGGCGTCTTGGAAATTGCTGGTAGTTCCGTTTCAGGAACGAAACCCAAGAGATTGATGAGCTCTGCGTCTATCTGCGCGTCACGTCCTTCCAATTCAGCCAGGGTTCTGGAGACGTCTGTACGTTCCACATCAACTTTTGCGAGGCGGAACACCAATGGGCGGCCTGCATTGATCTCAATATCAATGATGTCAGAAAGTTCGTCATACTTTGACTGACGCGCGAGAGCCAAATTCTGTTGAGCCTCAAGGCTCTGTTTCTCAATCAGGAAAACCAAAAGCTGACCGCGCAACCTCGCATATTGTTGTTCAGCTTCCAGCTCTTGTTGGGCAGCGCTTCTCAAGGATTTGAGCGAGTTAGCTTTCCGTTCAGACCGGCTCGGCAAAGCCTGCCGAATGCCAACGGCTTTATTGGACGGAAGGTATTCTGAAAAAGATGGATCAAAAAGCGGCACATTATTCAGCTGGAGTGACACGACGGGATCAGGCAACCCGAGCGCGCCTTCTGCACGTTGACGATTGGCTTGTGCGCTGAGGCTGAGCGCGTCCAAAGAAGGATGTGCGCGCAATTGCGTTTCTAATTCAGAAAAGGGCATAGCCCGAATAGAAGCTTGCTGCTGTTGCGCGGCAGTCGTCGCCCCCGCATCCAGCAAATCAGGGGCATAAAGCGTGTCTTGAGCAAAGGCGGCAGCTTGCAAGCTCATAACGCTTATACCGCTGAGTAAAAGCGAGAGCGTAACGGCGCGAAACCGGGTCTGATAAAATGATGTGTGGCGGACAAACATCCGAAAATCTCCAATTGAACAGGCGAATAGGCTCAGAGGAAAACTCTGAACAGTCAGTCTGTTTGGAGATTAAATAAGTTGGGCGTCGAAGCGTGAGTAAGGGCTATCAAATGGCCCGAGAGGTTGCCTTGGAGGCGGTCCCGTTGTTCTCAAAAGGCGTACCTCGGGACGCGGCAGAGCCGTAGGATTATTGATAAGCGTTACGAAGGTCAGGTCTGATTGTGTATTGGTAACCGGGTCAGCGTCAGCCGTGAAAGCAGATGATACAGCGCAATCATCGCAAGAGGCGCAGTATTTTTCAGGGGTTTGCGTGTCGCTCTCGCCTGATTTGACCTCAGGGGACGTGTGACAAGGCGGAGCTGAAGCATCAGCCGCCTGTACTGAATCCATAGACATATCGACATGGCCCGTCACGCAGCACGCCATGACAGGCGTGGACATCATGATAAAGGCTGCGAATAAGCAGAAGATTGTCGAAATGACTCTCATCCTTGCATCATAGCGCAAAAGACTTAAAAAAGTAAATACCCCTAAGGGGCATCCATTTTCACGCTTGCGTGTTGCTGAGTTGAGAAAAACAATGACGATACATTCGCCCAAAACAGTGAACCGCCTCAAGCGAATTGAGGGTCAGGTGCGTGGTATTATCAAAATGCTGGAAGATGAACGCTATTGTATTGATGTCTTGACCCAGATGCAGGCTGTGAAATCTGCTATGGCGCGCGCGGAGAGCGAAATCCTCAAAGAACATGCGGCGGGTTGCGTGAACGCGGCAATCCAGTCCGGTGATGAGGCAGCGCAGCGCGAAAAAGTCGCTGAACTGGTAGACCTTTTTGATAAGTTGAAACGGTAGCGTCTCCAACACGGCTTCTTTTTACCGTCGCCAACGGCAAAGACATACTGCCCATTTTTTCCGGAGCCCCTCGTAGAATTATACGCACGCTATCAATGGAGCACTAATTCGGAACAAAGTTGAACGCCTTGCATTATACCCTATATAGGTATACGGATTATACCCCTGTAGGGTATAAAAGGAGCAGAGCATGAGATCACAACATAAAAGCAATTATGGCTTATTCTTCGCAATGATTGGAACCTCAACCCTCGTCATGTTGGGGCTCATGTACCTTAATAGCTACCAACTCAGTCACGTTCGGTTTTCTGAAACCCGAACCTATATGGCCATATATATGGGCGCTGCCATGGCCGTCATCATGCTCGGTTTCATGCTTAATATGTATAAGAACAAGAAAGCTAACATCGCGATTTTTGGCGGGAGCGCTCTCGTTTTTATAGCAGCCCTTTTCTTGGTACGTAGTCAAGTAACCGTCCAAGATGAAGCTTGGATGAAAGCCATGATACCGCATCATTCAATCGCTATAATGACGAGTGAACGTGCTGAGATTGACGATGTGCGCGTGAAGGCACTCGCCAATGATATTATCAAAGCCCAGCGCCGCGAAATCAAAGAGATGGAATGGCTGATCAACGACATCAAAGAGAATGGAACAGCGGCGACAGCCGCCGAAGCCGCCGCGCGGCCAGTGCCGCAATTTGAAGGCAAGCTTTAGGGTTTAGCCTCGCAGGAGACAGATATGAGTATTGCAGAAGAACTTGCCGTGAAAGACACGGCCCAAGGCAAAAAAGCCGTCGTTTACCGCATGGTCACGGATGAGCATATCTGTCCCTTTGGCATAAAGACCGTAGACCTTCTCAAACGCAAAGCGTTTGAAGTTGAAGATAATTGGCTCACAAACCGTACTGATACGGATGCTTTTAAGGAAAAGCATGATGTGAAGACAACGCCGCAAACTTTTATTGGCGGTGAGCGCATTGGCGGCTTTGACGATCTGCGCAAGCATTTTGGCTATGAGGTGAAAGACCCGGATAAAAAGACCTACACGCCCGTTCTGGTCGTTTTCTACATATCCGCTCTACTCGCAATTGCCGCCAATTGGGCGACATCAGGCGACGTGCTGAACCTGCGGTCTTTGGAATGGTTTATCGCGTTCTCTATGGGCATGCTGGCCATGCTCAAATTGCGAGACTTGGAAACCTTCTCAAATATGTTTGTCGGCTATGATATTCTCGCGCGGCGCGTCGTGCGCTATTCCTATGTCTATCCCTTTGCGGAAGCGCTGGCCGCTATTCTCATGGTTGCGGGCGGTATCTTCGGACTCATCGCGGCGCCTATTGCCCTATTTATCGGCACGATAGGCGCGATCTCCGTTATCAAAGCTGTCTACATTGATAAGCGGGATATTAAATGCGCTTGTGTGGGCGGCGGGGTAAATGTCCCGCTTGGCTTCGTATCTCTCAGCGAAAACCTCGCCATGATGGGCATGGGCGTTTGGATGATAATTAAAGCAATGGGTGTTGCTTAATGGGCCGCTAAGCAAAAAACGGTTTGGCGAAGTGCCGGACTTAAAGTGTAAAATATCGGCCTACTGTTTGTTTATAGTCTAAATACGGTTGACCGAAAACCTGCGCCAAATGGGGCTCCTCTACTTTTGTTATCCCGACATGCACCATGAGCGCAAACACGGCGACGAAGACAAAGGCCAAGATTGATCCTGAGGCAATCGCGGCCCCCAAAAACATGAGGCCATAACCAAAATATTGTGGGTTTCTGGACCGCGTATAAATGCCGTGCGTAATCAAGGTGTCTTCTTTCAGGCCATAGACGCGCGATTGATCGCCATAGGCTTTCCGACCCAAATAGATGATATATGCACCCGCTCCGAGGACCAGCAATCCCGGAAGAACCGTCCAATATTGCGGCGTATAAAGCGTACCCCTATTTATCCACGCAACCGCAAAGGTCATTAGAGCGTGGCCGTGCATCGCAACACCCGACCAAGCCGCAAGAAATGGCGTGAGATTACCGTGTTTTGCGAAGGAGCGTTTTGCAAAAATCCCAAAGGGAATCGAGAGACATCCATTGAGTAGCATAAGACCGATTAGTAATGGTTCAGCATGTATCATGTTGCATAACCTCTCCGGATTTTAGTTCGGCTCGCGCCTGAGAAATTATTGAGACTGACGAACGCAGAAACAGTGTGGCGAGCAGAATAGCGACGACCAGATCAGGCCAAGCCGCGCCCGTTATGGCGACCACAATTCCGGCGATGATAACACCGACATTACCGATGGCGTCATTGCGCGAACAGAGCCAGACAGAGCGCACATTCGAGTCACCGTCACGCCAACGCATTAAAATCACCAGACTTGTCAGATTGGCTAATAAGGCTAAAAATCCGATAATTCCCATTGTCTCTGCTGCGGGAACCGTATCGCCCAAAAAACGATATAAAGACGATCCCAAAATAATAATGGCAATGAAAGCCAGGCTGCCGCCCTTGAACAGAGAGGCGATGGCGCGCGTCCGTAGGGAGGCGCCGATAACAAATAAGCTAATGGCATAAGTTGCGCTATCGCCTGCAAAATCGAGCGCGTCCGCCAAGAGGGCTTGAGACCCGGATTTGAGACCCGCGGTTATTTCCACAAAGAACATAACGGCATTGATAAGAATGACCGCCAGTAAGGCGCGCTTATAACCGTCCGACATCCCTTCAAAAACTTTATCGTCGCAACATCCGCTCATCTTATCGTCGTCCTCTTGTGCAATTTCGAGAATAAACTACTGTCTACAGTCACTGTAGAGGCAAGAGAAAAATTATGAGCCGAAAAACGATTGGTATTCTGTCCCGCGAATGCGGCGTGAAAGTCACGACCATACGTTATTATGAATCTATCGGGCTTATTCGCGAGCCTGATAGAACAGATAGCGGGCAACGCATTTATGACGACGCCGCGGTCGAGCGTTTAAACTTTATCCGCCATGCGAGAGATCTTGGCTTCCCAATTGAGGCTATTCGTGAACTCATTGACCTTCAGGAAAGCCCGGGAACAGACTGCGCGAGCGTTGACCGCATTGCCCGAGGCCAACTGGCTGATGTCAGGCGGCGTCTCAATCAACTCGAAGCCTTAGAGGCTGAGCTTAAAAATATGATCACAAACTGCAAGGGCGGCGTGATCGCTGACTGCAAAGTGCTGCAAACCCTCTCAAACCATGACGAATGCCTGGACGTTCATGATGCACATAAAGAATTTACCCCAATTGGGTGATAAGCGCATTATTCTCTTGACCCTCCAGTGACTGTAGGTGCTAGTTAAACGCAATGTTTGCAACGCGCTTCATATCCTCTGCCAAGATTTGGCTGACCGTCTGCGTGGCGGTTATGGTGAGCTTTGCCACGGTAACGCCGGATATTCACCCCGTTGAGCCGGACGAAATCGCCTGTCAGGATGAAGGCGGGATAGCACAAGTCTCAAATGAACATAGTCCTGAACAGCCAAACAAAGCCCCCCATGATCATCATGCCCACAATTGCGGCAGTTGCCATATCCACGCGACCACGCTTCATTTTGCCTCGCTGAAACCCTCTATCGCAGATACGCTCGGATATAATCTGAACGCCTTTGACGCCGCGCCCCGCGCGGGCCCTATGGGGCTTTACCGTCCTCCCCGTGCCTAATCTTTAGTCAACGGCCAAGCTGCGCTTGGTCATCTGTCTTTAGATTATCACGAGGAATAAAACCCAATGTCAAAATTACAACGGGGCGCAATATGCGTCCTGATCGCCGCTGCCTTTTCGGGCGGAGCGGTCGCGGCTCCCTGTGGTGAGCCAAGTTCATCTGCATCGGCTATCGTGCCGGGCGCACCGATTACCTTGCGTGCGGTTATGGATGAAATTGCCAATACTGCGCCGCAGGTCAGGCGCGCCGCCTTAGAGACCAAAGCCCGTCAGGCCGAAGTGGATCAAGCCGGGCGCCGTCTCAACCCTATCGTGGGTGTTGAATTGGAGAACTTTGCAGGCTCGGGCCCGCTCTCAGGCTTTGGAGAAACGGAAACCACGTTTTCTCTTGAGCAAACCTTCGAGCTTGGCAACAAGCGTAGCTTGCGGCGCGAGGCGGCAAACGCCAATGCGGCGCTGGCCTCTGCCGAATGCGGCGCAATCTTGCGCCAAACCCAGCTTGAAGCGGCCATTCTGTTTTATGAATTGGGCGCGGCGGTACAGGTCGCAGATTTTGCGAACGAATCTGCCGCGCTCGCGCAGACACTCGTGGAAACAGTCGAGACCCGCGTGAAGGCAGGTGCCGCAGCACCCCCTGAGCTTTCTCGCGTGAGGGCCGATGCGATTGCCCTTCAAGCGGCGGCTGAAGGCGCGAAAGCCCGCGTGCAAAGTCTGCGCTATGATCTTGCGGCGATGTGGGGGGACGCTGCGCCGAACTTCGCCGCGCCTGTCACTAAGGCCGCGTCTCTACCCTCGGCGATCCTCACGGGCGAAACCAAAATCGACTCACACCCTTTGCTCGATATGGCGAGCGCGCAAACGGTTGTCAGCGAAGCCAATCAAGATTTAGCGCAGTCACAATCCATGCCGGATGTGACCCTGAGCGCAGGCTTTCGGCGGTTTGAACAGGGCAATGACAACGCGCTGCTTTTTGGCGTAAGTGTTCCCTTTCCGATCTTTGACAAAAACCGTGACGCCGTCAAAGCGGCTGGGTTTCGGCGTCAGGCGGATATGCTCAATCGCGTAGCTGTAGAGCGGGATTTAATCTCGCAACAGAACGCGTCCCGCGCACAGCTCATATCGGCGCAAAAACAGTTGAGCCTTTTAGAAACCAACGCTTTGCGGGAAGCCCGGTCTGCCTATGACGCCTCAGTGAAGGGCTATAGGGCTGGTAAGTTTGACCTGACCACAACCCTCACGACACGGAAAGCGCTGATCGACGCAAAACTAGCGGTCATCGACGCGGCTCGGACCGTCAATATCCAAGACATCACTTTACGCAGCCTCACGGGCGCGGCCCCCTTTACCGGAGACATCCAATGAAACAGCTTTTATTCTTTACAACGGCTTTAATGGCCTCTGCTTTGTTTTTATCTGCCTGCGACGGCGGCGTTTCACAGAACAGTCCCGCCATCACGTCAGACGCCTCTCAACACACGGATGACGGTGATGGTCAGGGAAATGAACCTAACGACCGCGAAACTGACGTTATCAAAATGTCGGACGCCGCTGCGCAAGGCGCGGGCATCATCGTTTCGCGCGCGGAGCTTGCGCCGCTGGATCAGTCTATCAGCCTGCCTGCAGAAATCAGGTTTGATGCGGATCGTATAGCCAATGTCTCGCCCCGCGTTAGCGGTATCATCGCAAAACTCTATGCGAGCGAAGGCGATGTTGTAAAACGCGGGGATACGCTGGCGTTGATATCAAGCCGTGAGTTAGCCGGATTAAAAGCGACTTGGCTCAAGGCGCAAACGCAAGCCACATTAGCCGCCACGGCTTTGGCACGAGAAGAAAAACTCTTTTCCGAGAAAATTACGGCAGAGGCTGATGTCGAAGCTGCTCGCGCGAATTTTGAAGCGATAAATGCCGCCAAAAATGCGGCAGAAAACGAGCTTCATGCGGCGGGCGTGAGTGACGCGGCTCTCGAACGCGTGGCCACGGCTGATGATGGGGATAACGCCAATTCATATTTAAGTGCGCCCATTGGCGGAACGGTTGTTCGCCGGGACGTCACTTTGGGCGAAACAGTGTCCGCAGGCGATGCAGGCTCCGTGACCTTATTTACAATCGCTGATGATAACGTGGTCTGGGCAGATATTGCAGTTTACAAGCAAGACCTCAGCCGCATTCAAAAACAAGCGGCGGTCGTGATTAAATCGGATGACGGCACAGTCTTATCTCAGTCGAATGTCGCTTTCATTCTTCCCATTATCAATGAGACATCGCGAACAGCTACAGCGAGGGTTGTTCTGGAAAATCCTGCGGGTGACCTGCGTCCGGGCCAATTTGTGACCGCTGATATCAGTGTAGGACAATCGCAACCCGTTTTGCGCGTCCCGCTGGGGGCCGTTCAAACCGTCGAAAATAAGGCGTCCGTCTTTGTACCGATTCAGGGCGGATTTGAACCGCGCCCTGTGACGCTCGGAGCCGACTCCGGCGACTATGTTGAAATTGTCTCCGGGCTTCGCGCGGGTGACCGTTATGTCTCAAGCGGGGCTTTCACGCTCAAAGCGCAACTTGAAAAAGATGCCTTTGGCGGTGACCACGATCATTAGGATTATCAGATATGTTTAACTTTATGCACCGCATTGCAGGGGGTCGGCTCCTCGCCGCCATTGCTGCACTCGCCATTACCCTGGGCGGTATTTACGCCTTTCGCGCCTTGCCCGTGGACGCCTTTCCGGATGTGACGCCGTCACTGGTTCAGGTCTTTACCGAAACCGAAGGTCTCGCCCCAGAAGAGGTCGAGCGCTATGTGACCTATCCGATTGAGAGCGCCATGGCAGGTTTGCCCAAGCTGAAAAACATGCGCTCAGTGTCGAATTTCGGATTGTCCGTCGTCAATATTTACTTTGAGGATGGGACGGATGTCTACTTTGCGCGCCAAGTCGTCGGGGAAAGACTATCCCAAGCGCGGGGGAATATCCCGGACGGGTTCGGTGATCCTAAAATGGGGCCCATCTCTACGGGACTGGGTATCATTCTCTATTTCAGGCTGGATGACGCCACAGGCACGCGCAGCCTTGTCGATATGCGCGAAATCCAAGACTGGATTATTAAATATCAGCTGCAAACGGTTCCGGGCGTGACAGAAGTTCTGTCACTCGGCGGCTATGAAAAACAATATCAGGTTCAGCTCGATCCTGATGCCTTGCAAGCGTATAATCTTCAAATCGGTGATGTGATGAGTGCGCTTGAGCGCGGGAATAAAACCGAGGGCGCACAATTTCTGGAAATCGGCGCAGAACAATATACCGTTCGCGGCGTCGGCCTCGCGCGCTCTATTGAAGATTTATCCGACATTGTGATTAAAGCCCAAGACGGCCGTCCCGTTCGTATCAGTGATCTCGGCGAAATTATCATTGGCGGCGGTGTGCGCCAAGGCCTCGCGACCGCCAACGGCGAAGGCGAAGTCGTCGCAGGCTTAGTCCTGAAACTTTACGGGACAAACACATCCGATGTGATTGACCGCGTGAAAACCCGCTTTGATGAAATCAATACGACCTTGCCGGAAGGCGTCACGGCCATCCCGTACTACGATCAAGGCAATCTTGTAACAAAAGCCTCCGCCACGGTGACAACCGCTTTATGGCAAGGGGCCTTATTGGTCGCCATCGTTGTCTTTATATTTTTAGGCGGCTGGCGTCCGAGCTTGGTCGTTGTGCTGTCCATTCCATTCTCTGTCGGCTTTGCGTTTATTGCCATGCATATTTTGGGCATTGGAGCTAATCTGATGTCCTTGGGCGGCGTCGCCATTGCCATCGGGATGATGGTGGACGGGGCTATCGTGATTACAGAGAATGTTGACCGCGGCCTGCGAGAGACCGAGGCGGGACTGGATAATCGCGAAATTGTGGCCCGGTCTTCTGCTGAAGTCATTGCGCCGCTCATCGCCGCCGTGATTGTTGTCATCGTTGTCTTCTTACCGCTCTTCTCGCTGCAAGGCGTAGAGGGCAAAACATTCCGGCCCTTAGCGGCCTCGGCCGCGCTCGCGATGACGGGCTCGCTATTTTATGCAGCCCTTATCGCGCCTGCGATAGCAAACGCACTTATGCGTCGTTCCCCTAAAGCTAGGGCTGATAAGCCTGACCTTTTGGCAAAATATGTCAGTAAAGCCTCAAGTCTATTTGTGAAAAGACGCTTCGCGGCGATCTTATTGGCCGGTGTTTTATTACTGGCGGGCGGTCTTGCCGGATCACGGCTGGGCTCTGAATTTACGCCTGCCTTGGAAGAAGGCGATATATTGCTGCGTATCACCATGGCCCCGTCAATTTCTTTGACGGAAGCCTCCGCCACAACGACGCGGATTGAAAGGCGTCTGCTGGCCGTGTTTCCTGAAATCAAATCCATAGTTACCCGTATTGGGCGCGGCGAAGTCGGCGCGCATGCCGACCCGACCAATAGCGCTGAGGGGTTTGTCGAGCTGAAGCCAAAATCCGAATGGCGGCCCGGCATGACGGCGGAGGATTTGCGAACGGAGATTTCCGAAAATCTCGAAAGCTATCCCGGAATTGTTGTTAATATCGGGCAGCCCATTGCTATGTCTGTTGATGAATTACTGACAGGCACACGCGCAGAACTCGCCGTTAAAATCTTTGGTCCTGACAGTGAGGTTTTGTTGGAACAATCCAAAGTGCTGCAATCCCTATTGCAACAGGTCGACGGCGCAGCGGAAGTGCAAGCAGACCAGATTACCGGTGCGCCGCAGCTTGTCGTCACCGTCGATCGTGCGGCTTTGGGGCGTTTCGGCCTTGACGTTGAAGAGGCGCTGGACGCGCTTCGGGCCTCGGTCGGCGGCGCGGAAGCAGGCGCTTTGTTTGAAGGCGTAAGGCAGTTTCCGATTGTCGTGCGGCTTCGCGCTGAGGACAGAAATTCGGCTGATGCCATTAGCCGGATTATTCTGAAATCTGCATCAGGCGCGCGCGTGCCGTTGGACAGTGTTGCCAAAATTGAAACCGTTATCGGACCGCGCCAAATCACGCGTGAAGATGGTGAGCGCTTTATCACCGTGCAGTCAAATGTGCGGGATCGTGATATTGGTTCCTTCGTTCAAGACGCACAGGCCTTAACGGATAGCCAGCTTGACCTACCCCCAGGGTATCGTCTTGTGTGGGGCGGACAATTTGAATTGCAGCAACAAGCTAATGCGCGCTTTGCTGTCGTTATTCCAATTACGCTGGCGATCGTGTTCTTCATCTTGCTCATCACATTCGGGCGAATGAAATCGGCCGTCCTGATCCTGCTCAATATTCCGCTGGCTTTGACGGGCGGAGCCTTAGCGCTCTGGCTCACAGGCTTGCCGGTCTCGGTGCCTGCCACAGTTGGTTTCATTGCCTTGTTCGGGATTGCGCTTGGCAACGGCATGGTGCTGGTCAGCTTCATGGATGACTTTGCCCGCGCGGGTCAAGACCGCGACACGCTTGCCATTAATGCGGCGGGGCTTCGGGCCCGTCCCGTTTTGATGACGGCTATGACAACCGCCCTTGGGCTTGCGCCATTGCTCCTCGCCACAGGCGTGGGCGCGGAAGTGCAGCGGCCTTTGGCCACCGTCGTCATTGGCGGCTTAGTCACCTCAACTGTGCTCACGCTTCTTGTCATGCCCGCGCTTCATAAATGGTTCGCGCCGAAGCCCGGCGGGCACCATTCCATGGTTGAGACGTTACATGAGAGCAAACCGGCGCTCGCTGAGTAAAAAACCTGGCTCCGATGGGCTAGCTCCATCGGAGCCTGATTAAAAAGGATAGACATATGTCTGATAAACATAACCACGATGACGCGAGCCATGACGACGATCACAGCCAGGATGACGGCCATAATCACGCCCACGATGACGTCTTTAATCGCCTTCTGGGTGGGCGGGCTGAAATCATATTTGCAGCCCTTTGCGGGCTCTGTTTGCTCATAGGTTGGCTCGGGCCGAAGCTTAATCTTATTCCCGCTCAAGCCGGGTTTGTATTCTTGCTCGCGGCCTATTTCTTCGGTGGTTATTACGCCTTGCGTGAAGCCCTTGGGAAAATCTTCAAAGGTCAATTCCAGATCGATTTTCTGATGCTCGTCGCGGCTTCGGGCGCGGCCTTCTTGGGCGAATGGGCGGAAGGTGCATTTTTGCTCTTCCTCTTCGCCATTGGCCATGCGCTGGAGAACTATGCGATGGCCCGCGCCCGAAATGCAGTCGCGGCGCTTGCGGATTTGACACCTGATGAAGCTTTGGTGCGGCGGGGCGGCAAAACAGAGACCGTTTTGATTGAAGACCTCGTAATCGGCGACATTGTCATCGTGCGTTCCAATGAACGCCTGCCTGCAGACGGATTTGTGGTCAAAGGCACAAGTGCTGTCAATCAAGCGCCCATTACGGGTGAAAGTGCGCCGGTAGATAAAATGCCGGTTAAGGATAGCGCAATTGCCTTGGAAAATCCGGAAGTCGTGTCCGCATCGGGCCGCGTCTTTGCAGGCTCAATAAACGGCAGCGGGAGCCTTGAAATCCAAGTCACAAAATTGGCCGGGGACACCACTTTGGCACGAGTTATGACAATGGTGGCCGAGGCGCAAACCCGCCAATCCCCGACGCAGAGCTTTACCAAAAAGTTTGAAAAAATCTTCGTCCCGTGTGTGATTGTTTTGGCCATTCTTACCAGTCTTTCATTCCTTGTCTTGGATGAAGATCCGGCGACAAGCTTCTACCGCGCGATGGCGGTCTTGGTGGCCGCCAGTCCGTGCGCGTTGGCGATTGCGACGCCGAGTGCTATTCTGTCAGGCGTTGCGCGGGCCGCGCGCGGCGGTGTGCTGATTAAAGGCGGCGCGCCGCTTGAAGCCTTAGGCGGCTTAGACGCGATCGCATTTGATAAGACCGGAACGCTGACGATTGGCGAGCCGCATCTGGTCGATATCGTGCCTTACGGCGATACGTCTGAAACTGAACTGCTGGAAATCAGCGGAGCCGTGGAAGCCCTCAGCGATCATCCCTTGGCGCAAGCTGTGGTCAAAGATGTCAAAACTCGTCTTGGCGACAATCCGCGCGAGGCGTCAGACTTTGCCAATATCATCGGGCAAGGCGTATCAGCCATGGTAGGCGGTGAGCTTGTCCATATCGGTAAAACGGCACTGTTCGATGAAGGGGCCGGAACGCCTCTACCGGATGATTTACGGGCGCGCGTTGAAGACCTATCGGCCAATGGCCGTACGACTATGATTGTACGGGCAGGCACGCGCTATTTGGGAGCCATTGGCCTTATGGATACGCCGCGCGACACGGCCAAACCCGTTATCGCAGATCTTCGCGCTTTGGGTCTCAAACGTATGATGATGATCTCGGGTGACAATCAAAATGTGGCCAATGCTGTGGCGAAAGAAGTTGGGCTCGATGTCGCCTTTGGCGATCTCATGCCCGAAGACAAAGTGACCAAAATCGCAGATCTAAAAGCCCAGGGCGGCGTCGCTATGGTTGGCGACGGCGTCAATGATGCGCCCGCAATGGCAAATGCCACAGTTGGTATTGCAATGGGGGCGGCAGGCTCTGATGTCGCTTTAGAGACCGCCGATATTGCGCTTATGGCGGATGATTTGGAAACCTTGCCCTTTGCAGTTGGACTGAGCCGTCAGACCAGCCGAATTATTCGGCAGAATCTCTGGGCGAGCCTCGGCATTGTGGCCTTTTTGATTCCCGCCACATTATTTGGTTTGGGCATTGGACCGGCGGTGCTGATCCATGAAGGCTCGACCTTGATTGTTGTCTTTAATGCGCTGCGTCTCTTAGGGTATAAAGATAGCCGCGTTTAGGGCTGTTTCTGAGCGCTTGGCGCGCTCTATGTTGCCTTTTTAATTGCAGTTTTTAGGCGTCTCCTTTAGCTTTAAGGGGCACGCCTGCCAAATCAGCGTGTGGAGTTCACCAGCTCCCTGTGAAGCGAGACGGCCCATCTGGGCGCGTCCTGAATTTGCGTGTCTCCGGTTTCGGCCGGAGGGCGTAGGAATGTCCAAGGCTTGCCCAAACACTACGCACGGGTAGGCTTGCTTCCCCGTTCTGGTGATCTCCGGCTTTAACGGAGATTTGAAATGGCGGACACTGATGCAGACAGGCCCACTGAAATAGATTTAGAGATGGATCAGCGCGCGCGGCTTATGGAGCTGTTTAGTTTTGTTGAAACTTTTGATGGGCGGGAGTCTGTGATTGGGTTTTGTAAGAAACTAGTAGAGACTAAACGGAAAGACTGAATGGACGGATATACCAAAGCGGCGATAAAAGACGCGTTGACAAGGCGTTCTCCCCGTCAGGTTAAGTTTGATGAGGTGATGGGGCAGCTGGTTAATGGGCCTGCGGTTTATGGAATTGCGGTTTTATTTTATGGGTTTTGGGGCTGTGTGATTTTTGGAAGCTTTTTTTAGAGACTAAATTGGGCGTCTCCCTTCGCTGACGCTTCGGGCCGGGCTGTTGTGAACCAAGCCCGCTTTGCGGTCTTGGCCAGTCGGCGGCCATCCCTGACGCATCCCGCTACCCGCGGGTCCATTTCAGGCGTCCGCTTATTCAGCGAACAATTCCGCAACCCGTCACACGCTTGCTTCGTGACTTTCTACGAAAGACACAAAGCCGATCCCGCGCAGACCATCCCGACTTTTCGCCGGGGCTGGCTCTGCCCGCGCTCTAAGCGGCGACGGAGCTGCGGGCCTGCGCAGCCTTTGAGCTTCGCCCCAAGGGACGAGCCAAGGGCCGCTTAGCGCCTGCCTACGCTCGCCCTTCCCACAGGCTACCGCCAGAGGGGTCGCTCGCTTGCGTCACTAAATTTCCGTTTAGGTATTATGGCAGCAATCACTGCCTTCTTGAATAGGTGGGCATTTAACGTCGCCATAAGAACAATAGACGCAGCAATCTCCGTGAAGAGGCTTGAGGACTATACCGCAACCTTTGCAATCATAGAAATACTGGCAAGCATCCGTCGGCATAGTGTCCTTTGAAATATGGCCGCACTCAGGGCATGTCAAAGTGGAGTCTGGAATGAAGGTCGCTAGAGGTTCAGCCATCTTTGAATATTTCCTTCATAATAAGGTAAAACCGTAGATCCCACTGCCAGTATTCCAGCAAGAATTAGAAAGACTAGGACTTTGCGAGACGGTCTCCGTCCGCCGCGATAGGCATAAATAAATCCGCCAATAACCAGACATATAGTGAGTGCCATAAACCACGGGCGAAACCTGGCGAAAAAGCCAAGATGACTGACTATAGCACTACTGACGCCAAGATTCACGAGGATGATAGGTAGGATGCAGCAAGAAGCCCCGATAACGGCAAACAGGCCCGTTAGCGTCCCGCCTGTTGCGAAAAGACCGCTTCTATTTGGTTTATTATTGTCCATGGAATGATATATAACACCTGTAGTTACTAAAGGTTCAAGGAAAAAATACGATGGTTAGCATTGGAGATTTAAGTTCGAAAACAGGTGTCAAGATTGAGACGATTCGTTATTTTGAACGCATAGGCCTCATGCCAATAGCAGAGCGAAAATCCAGTGGTCATCGTGTCTATGATGAGACGTCGCTTCGGAGGTTAACATTCATCGGCAGGTGTAGAGAACTTGGCTTTTCGCAAGCTGATATACGCAGTCTTCTCGGTGTTGAGGATAACACGCCCTCGTGTGATGAAATACTTTCAATTACCACACATCATCGAACATCGATAAAAGCCAAAATTTCTGATCTTCGTAAACTAGAGCGACGACTCTCAGAAATTTCATCAACCTGTTTGAGCAATGACACTCCAGTCTGCCCAATTATAGAATCTTTATCCGAAATTTATTGAATACATATTTTCTAAAATGCCGCGCGGCGATTAAAGTTATAAGTATGTAAACTCATATAGTCGGCCCTTAACGGGCCGGCTTTTTTGTTTTTGTTCCCTCCTCGGGGGACGGCGGGAAGCGGTCGGCCAATCTGGCGACGGGCAGTCCCGCCGCAAGGCCTTTGGCCAAAGTTATCTAGGTCTCTTTAAGTTCTCATACCAAAAACCTTGCGGCGCGCCTTAGCGCCCCTCGCTGGACTGGCCTCTTGCCGCTTCCCCCCGCCCCCCTGCGGGGGGAACGTGCCGCGTCTCATTCTTTCGTCAATGGGGCGCTTCGCGCCGCATCCTGCGGACGGCATTGGAGACCAAACCGATGACCTTTTGCCAAGCCGAGAGCCAGACCCCTTTTGACCATCAGCCGCCACGGCTAACCCCGCCAGACCCTGACCCCATTCGCATCTATGCCGCTTGCCTTGCCGCTTACAATAACGGCCATTTGCACGGCGAATGGATAAACGTCACTGACGAGGCGAGTATTTGGGAAGCGGTTCAAGCGATGCTGTTCAGGTCACCCATTGAGGAGGCCGAAGAATGGGCGATACATGATTATGAGGGTTTTGAGGGTGCAGAGGTTGGCGAGTATTTTAGCTTTGCTAATGTCGTTGAACTTGCCGACTATATCCGAGAGCGCGGCGCGTTAGGGGCGCAAGTTCTCAATTATTACGGCGGCATTATCGAAGACGCCAAAGCCCGTTTTGATGAATATGCGGGAGAGTATGACAGCCTTGCCGACTACGCCGAGGAACTGACCGAGCAAAGCGGTGAGACAATTCCCGAACGCCTCGCGCCTTATATCGACTATAAAGCGATGGCGCATGATTATGAGCAGTCAGGCGACTTTCTGACCTTTGAGGTTAGCGGCTCCGTTCACATCTTTTGGGCGCATTAAGATGGCCCGTTATCAAGTAAAACCACGGGGTGAGGTCCCAAAAGGTTTGGGGAACCTTTTGGGGACGAACGGGCGGGGCCCCTATCGGTGGAGCCATGTTGTGAAGCGTCATAACGCTTTACGCCAAGGCACAATTTACACGCAGATGGGCGACGACCTAGACGCTCAAGACGCCGCACACTTGCAGACCCTTTGCGACAAAGCAGGGTTTGAGATGCGGAGGGTCGCATGACTTTTACACAGAAATTTGACGACTTTGTCTGTGAGAGCGACAGCATCACATGCGAGGTTGATGGCTACACCATCACGGCCCGCATTGCCCGCGACGACACACCAGACGCCCCCGACGAAAGGCAGGATGGATTTTGGCCGAGCCTTTACCCAGATGATGCGGGGTTCATTGGCGCGGGGAATGGATGGCGAGATCGCTTTGCGAAAGCCCAAGCCAAGGCCGAGCGCGTCATGGCGGCATGGAAGAATGATGAATGGTATTATTGCGGCGTCATTCTATCCGTTGCGATTGATGGCCTTACCTTAGATGACCACGCCGCAAGCCTATGGGGCATAGAGGCGAATTATCCCGACAGCGATAACGCCTATCTGTCAGAAGTCGCAAATGAGTTGCTACCCGAAGCCCTAGAGGCCGCAAAGGCGGAACGGGCGCGGCAATGTGCCATTCTCTGTGAAATCGAGGCAGTCGCGTGACTGCGCTGCGCATATATGAGTCCACGGAAGTCGGAGAGCAGAGCCTGATTGACGGGGTGCGCCCCGTCACATTGGGCGAGAGGCTAACCGCCCGAACATCTCACCCTATGACTCCCAAACGTAACCCCCATGCAGGGCAGAAGCCTTGCGACCACGGCTTATTCGACGAGGTCGGCCGTGCGCAAATTGACTTGTTAGACCTCATTTCAACCCCAAAATAGGAGGCTCCTATGAGCAAACCCTTCGACTTAAAATTCATTCCCTTCTCTCAATTGCATATTTCAGAACTGAATATGCGCCACAGCGAAACGGCCCCAGAGATTGATGACATTTTGCCGAGCGTGAAAGAGCGCGGCATCCGACAGCCTTTAATCGTGCGCCGCGAAGGCGGCACAGCCAAGAAACCCAAATACGGTATTGTCGCAGGACGCCGCCGTTATTTCTGCCTCGCTACGCTTGCAGAGCAAGGCACGGACATTGCCGATGTGCCGTGTTGCGTTATGGACGCAAAAGACGATGCCCTCGCCATTGAGACAAGCATCATTGAGAACGTGGCGCGTCTCGCGCCCACCGAGATGGAGCAATATGAGGCGTTCAAAGTCCTCTCTGACAAAGGCCAGAGTATTGACGACATCGCCGCCGTCTTCGGAATTACGGCCAATTCTGTCAAACGCCGTTTGGCATTGGGTGCGCTGATTCCAGATGTAAAAGAAGCCTACACCAATCAGCAGATTGACGCGGCAAGCATCCGCGTTCTGACAATGGCGACAGAAGAACAGCAAGCCGCATGGCTTGAGTTGTTCAATTCGGACGACTACTGCCCGACAGGAACGCATCAGCTTAAAGCATGGCTGACAGGCGGCGGCGTGATTACCACAGAAGTCGCTTTGTTTAATGTGACTGAATACACAGGCACAATCCTCACGGATTTGTTTGGGGAGCATGGTCAATTTGCCGATACGGAGCATTTTTGGGAGAGCCAGAATGCGGCCATAGCCGAAGCGGTTGAGGCTTATAAAGCCGACGGATGGAAAGAAGTTGTCTTAGGAGAGCGGGGCCATTACTTTCCCCGCTATAACCACGTCCTTCACCCCAAAGACCAAGGCGGGCGGGTTTATGTCGAAATCCGAGATAGCGGCGAAGTCACTTTCTATGAGGGCTATATCACGGACGCAGAAGCTCAAAAGATTCGCCGCGCCTTATCAAGTGGCGAGGCCGAGGGCGCGAAGGCCACGACGACAAGCAAGCCTGAAATGTCAGGGCCGATGGCCGATTATATGAACTTGCACCGCCACAGTATTGCACGAGCCGAGCTGATTAAGCGGCCAGACTTGGCTTTGCGTCTGTCAGTCGCGCATATGATATGCGGGGCGCGGAAGTGGAAGATTGATGGGATAAGCCCCCGCAGCCGAAAGCCCGAAACCCAAGCCAGTGTGGAAGGCAGTAAGGCCGAAGCCATACTGGCTGAAGAACGCAAAGCGGTCTGCGACCTGCTTGGGCTGTCGATGGAGCATCCGCAAATCTACTATCGCCACCATAGTCCCTATGATGTCTGTGAGATATTTGCGCGTCTTTTGACTTTGGAGGACGCAGAGGTTCTACGCGTCCAAGCGTTTTGTCTGGCCGAAACACTCGCCGTGGATAGTAGTGAGGTTGAGGCTATTGGCATACTCACTGCACCAGACTTTGGCGATTACTGGACGCCCGATGATGCGTTTTTTGACATTCTGCGCGATAAACCCACCATCAATGCAATGGTCAAAGAGATTGCAGGAAAGTCCTGCGCTGATGGCGCTGTGACGGACACGGCGAAGCAACAAAAGCAGATTATCAAAAACCGTATGGCAGGACATGGCGTTGAGGACGCAAGCCCTGACTGGCTCCCGAGATGGGCCGCTTTCCCTGCAATACCCTATAAGGCGGTCAATGGATGCGCCCCTGCGGAGGCCTCGTGTGGCTTGGAGAAACTGTTTAGCCCCGCTTGAATTGACAGCTAAAAGAAGACTGAAAAGCCCCCGCCAGCTGGCGGGGGCTTTGCTTTGAAGATGGGCAAATCGCGCCCCTAAAAATACCGCTCATCAGCATGAGCCGAGACGGGTCAGGGACGCGAAAGGATTAAGGCGTCTTGTGGGTTCCAGAGGGGCAAATTCATATGGCCTCTTTACCGAAAGCCTGACCGAGATTGGAATGAAACTTTACGATAGGCCAAGGGCCAGATGAACGAAGGCTGGCGAGATAGAGTCTTTCAAGGCAGACTTCGCGGGTCTTAAAACAGCCGCCAAGCGTGCCAAGTTCCTGAACGAGACTATCAACAGACCTTAAGTATAGGGCTGTTTGCCGCTCTCTTCATTGTCATCATAGCGGCAATGTTAATGAGGCAAGCAAGGCCGCCGAGGTTCAGGATGCCTCTCAAGTGACCCCCATCAGATTTAGTTATAAGCATATCCAAATGCCTGCACCATGATTTAGGCGTCTCAAAATCATATCAACAAAATAGTTAGGGGAAGCCAAATTCCCTGCTGATGTCAAAATAACCTGCACAAAACCTGCTATGCCGAATAGGCCACCGTTTCACTAAGCGTCACTCTTTTCCTCTCTGTGATTTGAAGGAAATCACACATTCATCGCGAAACAAAAGAGCGCCCCTTTGGCCTATCTCCACTGCGTTCCGGGATGCTTCGCACCTCTGCAAATCAGAACTTGAGCGGGCGGTTCTTGTCAGCAGGGAGATTGGCTCCCGAGATTTCGCTGACATAATTTGGAGACTGAAACCATGGCACAAGCACTTGGATATGTAACGAAAAATGAAGTGGGTAACTTTCAAGGCACCCTGAACCTCGGCGGCGCAAACCGCATCAACATTGTCGCAAATGACAATAAAGAGACCGACAAACAGCCCGACTTTCGGATTGTAGATAGCCGCGGTCAGGAACTTGGCGGCGGCTGGTTCAAGACCGGCGAAGTCAGCGGGAAAGAATATATCTCGCTCACCTTCGCCCATCCGACCCTCGGCCCGCGTAAAGTCTACGCCAATCTTGGTCAGGCTTACGGCAAAGAGGCGGATGAATTTGCGATCCTCTGGAACCCGCAAGACGACTAAATCCCCAGCGTCCCGACCCGTATCAGCTCACGCTGATGCGGGTATTTCTATGGTCACAATTTGGAATTGAAACCGAATTGGTGGCTCGGTAGTATATATATTATGACAGGGCTGACCGATATAATCGGGCCTGCATCCGAGACTTATGCAGGATTTGCGTGGGATTATTTACGGCGCAACATTGCCTATGCCCGTGATTTTGAGAGTATTCTGTCGTCAGAAAGGTTTGATAATACGTCCGCACAAGGATCAATCCGCTTTGAAATGGACGTTGATAAACAAGCTCACCGCTGGGGTTTAGAGTGTTTTGAGTCGCCCAGTTCAAATGGTTTAGATGCCCTCGTTATTTGGCGTCAGGATGCGTTTCCGGGCGCGTTGTCTGTTCAATATCACGATGAATTGGACCATGATAAGGATGGAAAATCATTTAAACTTTCCAATTTTGATTGCCATAAACAACATTATGTCAAAGCTGATGGAACGCGTATCAGTGTGATTAAATCAGCTGAATTCTGGCTTCAAATTTCAGGAAAACCCGAAGATATTGAAGGCGAAGATCAGCCCTTTTCTGTGCTCATTGACGGCGGAAGAGGCGCAAGACGTCGTATTGATGCGCTTCGCCAGCTAACATCACTCAGCCGAAACGGGTCTGAAAATTTCAAATTATTGGGGCGTCAAAAGGCGTTCACCAAGATGAGAAATGCGCTTGTCGCATATGATATTCGGGCCAATGGCGGCTCCTATAAAGATGTAGGCCTCGCGCTTTTTGGTGTCAAAAATGTGCAGCAGAACTGGGATTCAAGCGGTGGTTTCTTGAAAGCACGTGCCATTCGGTCTTGCAAATTTGGAGAGCGAATGGTCGCTCAAGACTACCAAAGCCTATTGCCCAAAAAGACCATTTAGCCCCCGTATCGTTTTTTGAACGTCCCAAAAACGTGACTCGTTAACGCTTCAAAGTTGTGTCTTGATTCGTTGCATTAACATGCGCGGTCAAGCGCAGACGTGGTGAATGAAGTGAGATTGACATGGGACAGAGTTTAAAAAGACAGAATATACCGAGGCGAAAAATACTACTGGATGATGTGCCAAGTCCGTTTCTATTGCCGGATGAGGCCGCCGTTTTCTTGAGGCTGGATGAGCGCACGCTCGCGAATTATCGGTCCAATAAAACGGGGCCCGTCTATCGCAAACATGGCGGCTCAATTTGCTATCACCGCGATGACTTACGGGAATGGTCGACAATTACAGCGGCAAAGATGTGAGTGGCCTTACCGTCATTCAGTGCCATTTTGTGAGAGGGCTGCTCAATCACAGGCTTAGATTTGGGACGCCTCACAAGACCATCAAACTTGATAAATATCGTAAATTGGCTTGCTTTAAGCCCAGCGAAACATTGGGTTATATTCGGTGGCGCGCGAATGAATATGGAACGCAGGACTGGCGTTTCTATATTTTAAAAACACAAAATTCAGGTCTTTTAACCCGTGTGCCGGGCGTATCGCCAGCAGTCAAAGTTCTTGCCAGTTTCAACGGAACGCAATCTGTGAAGCGGGCTTTAAGCGCATTTGATGATGTTGAAAAAGTTACGTCAGAGTCCCTAGAGACATTGCCTGACGCCTATTGGATCTCTTTTCAAAATGACCTCTCGACGCGGCAATCTCTTAAAGGGCTATTGCCTCATTTCTCAATTCTGGAGGCGCGTGATGCTGTTTAAATCCATCATCGCAGGCGTGATAACACTCGCTGTTATCGGAACGACGCGGCAGATTATCTTCCCGCCAAAGCCTGTTGTATTTTATAATCCCAGCTATAGCGCGCAGGTCGGATGGTATCGTTTGAGACCGAATGAGCCTGTAGCTTTGGGCGCGCAGGTAGCGGCTTATGCCCCCGAATGGGCGCGCCAATTAGCCGATGAGCGTGGTTATTTGCCCTACGATTACCCTCTCATAAAGACGGTCTGGGCCGTCCATGGGGATGAGGTCTGTTACAATACTCAATCGGTTAGTGTCCCAAAACGTCCTGATATTCCCGTGCTGGGGCAGGATGTTTTGGGACGCGATATGCCTCAAAAGTCGGGCTGTATTGTGCTGGAGTTGGGTGAGTATCTGCTAATATCCCCCGATGTGCAGACGGGGTTTGATAGTCGATATTTTGGGCCTGTCAGGGCTGAAAATATTCTAGGCGTGGTTCAATATCTGGCAGATTCGAAGAATCTTAAATCGTCGGAAAAGCCTGATTTAGCGGGGGTTGAGGGGTGAATTTAAGAGGGCAAGATAAAGGGCGCGGCCCAAAATGGCCTAAGCCATTGTCTGCACATCTTTTTTCGCGGGACGCGAGGGGTTTGGGCCGGGACGTGGATTCTTCGCGATCCCCCATAGGGCCTGAGAAAAAGGCCGGGACGTGGACTGATATTGCCGATTTTGTGAGGGTTTTGGAGCTTTTGTCATGAGCGGCGATAATCCGTTTAATGTTAGGCTCGGAAGGATTTTCTCGCCCAATGGAACGGGGCGATTTGTGAGCTTTGCAGGACAAGTCAGGCGTGCGGCGCAACGCTCAACCCGCTCATCGGGCGGGCGCGTTAAAAAGGGCGCTGTTGCCGAGCAATATTTTTCGCGCCGCGTGATCGTCAAAGTCCATCTCGTGAAGATGGGGGCTTACGGCAAGGATGCGCAGCGCCATCACCTGGATTATATTCAAAGGGACAGCGCCGCGCGCGAGGGCGAGACAGG
The DNA here is from genome assembly GCA_947503715.1 of uncultured Caulobacterales bacterium. GTDB lineage: Bacteria > Pseudomonadota > Alphaproteobacteria > Caulobacterales > Maricaulaceae > Litorimonas. The sequence continues at coordinate 278,229 of CANNER010000001.1, forward strand.
TATTCTCTACAGCCGTGATGACATAATGCTTGATGGCGATGAATTCCATGAGCGCGGTATTGATGACAGACATCAGTTCAGGGTCATCGTGTCGCCCGAAGACGGAAAAGAATTGGGAGACTTGCGCACCTATACCCGAAACGTCATGGCGCAGATGGAGCGTGATTTGGGCACGAAGCTCGATTGGGTCGCCGCTAACCATTACGACACCGCCAACCCGCACAGTCATGTTGTCATCCGCGGCATCACAGACAAAGGTTCAACGCTCATCATTCCAAGAGACTATATTTCCCACGGCATGAGAGAGGCGGCTGAACATGTCGCGACTTTAGAGCTTGGGCCGACCACCCAAATTGACGTTGCCAAGAAACTGGCCCTTTCCGTTAGGCATGACCGTTTCACATCGATTGATCGTGACTTACTGGCAAAGGCGCAAAACCAAATCGTTGATTTGTCTAAACTGCCGCTGGACGGGTCGGACTGGTCACAGCGTTTTGAAAAATGGCGAGTGAAATATCTAAGCTCGCTAGGGCTTACCGAGAAGATCGGGTTCGGCAAATGGCGGCTCGATGATAATTTTGAACGCACGCTCCGCCGCATGGGGGATCGCGGCGATATTCTCAAAGCTTATCACCGCGGAATGGCACGCGCCAAACTTGACCGCAGCCTCGATAGCGAGCCGATTTATGATCCGGCGGCAAAGCTGGCTCGCCCCATCACCGGCAGAGTGATTGAAAAGGGCGTGCTCGATGATGTGAATGATCGCAGCTATATTATCCTCGATACGATGCAGGGCGAGGCTCTCTTTGTTGAGACTGGCCGAGAGGCTAATCTTGCGCAAATAGATCCCGGCATGGTCGTAACCGCAGGGCCGCAAACCTATGCGCCTAAGGCATCAGATAGGACCATCGTTGACATCGCGTCCATACGCGGCGGCATATATAGCCCATCCTTTCACGAGATGAGTGACCCCAGCGCTAGGGAAGAATTCATTAAAGCTCATGTGCGGCGGTTAGAAGCTATGCGTCGTGCCGGTCATGCCGAGCGAAATTCAGACGGGTCGTGGGAGGTTCCGAAGGACTATCTCAAGCGCGCCGCGCAATATGAGACATCACGCAGTTTTGGAAACCCTGTTAAATTAGACATTCAGTCTCGTGCGCCGCTGGCTCAGCTAACGCAGACGATTGGCAAGACGTGGCTTGATACTGAGTTGATGAAGGGTGGTCCCGAAAGCGATGCGTCAGGGTTTGGGAAAGAGGTCGAAGCCCTCAAGGTGCAACGTCGAAGATTTCTCCTCTCGCAAAAGCTAATCAATAGGTCATCGGGAGTTACGCAAAACACGCTCGACACTCTCGAAAAACATGATCTCGATGCGGCTGGCAAGGCGTTGAGCGAACGGTTCAATAAGCCCTACAAAGTCGCGTCTGAATCCGGACGTATTTCAGGGATATATCGCGAGGCCATACAGAGACCAAGCGGGACATATGCCGTCATCGAAAAGTCGAAAGAATTTACGCTCGTGCCGTGGCGAGACACGATGGACAGAAATTTGGGAAGATCTATTTCAGGGGTGCTGAAAGGACAGACGATTTCTTGGACACTCACGAAAGCCAGAGGACAAAGCATCACATAAACGGAGGAAGATCATGACTAATTCAATCAAAGCAATTCTGCTATTATCGGGAGCCGCGTTATTATCGGCTTGTGGCGACGACCCGAAAGCAGCGAATAAGGCGAATTTTGAAAAGGCCTTGAATGCTCACTACGCCCAGATGAAACAATGTGTAAAAATTGGAAGCAAGCCTAATGCTGACGGTATCATCCAAGAGTTTAGAACGGATGGCAGCATGCAGGATAAGCAGCTCCCTTTTTACAATAGGTTGGTAAATTTGGGGCTATTGGAAGCGGTTACCTATCAAAAAGATATGAAAAACTTCAGCGGGCAAGTTACCGGAAAAGCCGATTGGGTCGGTTACAAATTTTCAAACAAAGGTGAAAGCTTCTTGCGTCCTTCGAGCCTAGAAAAAGGAGCCTTTAGAACAGGCGCGCGTCAACTCTGTTATGGTACGCCGCAAGTGGTTGAAATTGTCAATTTCACCGAGCCTGCTGAAGCTATGGGCGCGAAGGTAAGCAATGTTCAATATACATATAGACTTGTTGATGTTGCCACATGGGCCAGCGATCCAGCCCTGACCAATCAATTTGAATGGCTATCTGAAAGAATTTCTAGCGGTAGCATCGCCAAAGATGATGACCTGGTGCTGACAAGTAACGGATGGGTGCATCATAGTATTGTGAAATGACGGCCGTGCTTCTCAAATGGGGGCTTAGCGGACCTTAGCCAGAAATAGGCAAGTGGTTCAGAATTTGTGCCGCTTGCGCTTTTCTTCCGCGAAGTACATTCGTTTTCTTTTTTCTGTTACCACCAGGCTTTGAAAAATCAGACTGCGCGCCTGCAAGCTTTTTATGTTGCCGATTTGGCAATCTAAGGCCCTTAGAACCTATAATGACACCTGTTACATCGGCGGGTTTGTCGATGATCCAGCGAGTTTTTTTTGCTTTAATGGATAAACCATGTTTGTGAATTTGTTTCTGAATCTCCCAAACCGTTTTTCTTGATACTATTTTCCCTGAGATTGTTAGGTCATCGATGTAAAGCGTAAATACATTTCCAGCTTTTTCAGCAATCTCATGAATAGAATCCCACATCTCTGAATAAGTCCAGTATGATAGTATCGGACTTGATGATGAGCCTTGTGGAAGAGAACCTTTGTCACAGCATAGCCGCGCAAGAAGCACGGCAACATCTAAAGAACATTTCATCTGATGGCGAAAGAATGCGAGAACCTTATCTTCCCGACAGGATGGGTAAAAGCTCTCAATGTCCATCAGGCAGAAGGCTCTTGAATCTTGATGTGCCGCCGCATTAATTACGTAGGTCTTTTTGGGAACAGGTGCATGTACATAATCTGGCGTCTCAATACATGCTAACAGGTAAGCGATGCGACTTTGAGCTTTATCAAGGCCTTCGTGTGGGCGGCAAAGTGGCCTCATTGAACCGTCATCTTTTTCTTCTTCCCAGTATTCATAATGCGGGACGGATTTGTCTGTCATTCCTTTAAGGGCTTTGACCGATGTAAAAAGTAGGGCGGCTAACTTCTTCTTACTTTCCATCCTGTAAAAGGGGCTATCTTGAAGTGAATAAAACTTCTTCGCTTTCTTACGCCAAGGTTTTTTTGCTTTTGGCATCTTACAATTCCACTTCGCTATCAATGTCGAGAAGAGTCAGTAGCGCAATAACTTTTCGTGCAATGACGCCCTTGGCTTGATCCAACCGGCCAGAGAGATTTTCACGGTCTTGAAGAGCTTCTGCGAAGAAAACTAATGAGCTAACCGGTACATTAAATGTGTCAGCGTAGCGGTTTAGAAGATCAAGGGATGGCGTTCTATTACCACTTTCTAGCTCAGAAACATATGAGCGTGATACTCCTAACTTCTTTGCAAGGGCCAACTGGTTAAGGCCCTGATGACGTCGTAATAATTTTAAAGCTTGTCCGAACATAGTTCTCCAGAAGTGTAATTGAGAACGGCGTCTTACGAAGGTGGTCCATTGAGCCATCCGAAAATAAACTCTATAATTTTCCACAATCGCGGCCCCCAAATAAGGATGCCCCGGAACGCCGCTCTCAGAAATTTGGACCACTTGGGCTTCTTTTCTGGTGGCGGGCGCTCCATCTGACGCCGCTCCGGCAGGCTGGTATCAAGTTTCACATTTTTCATGGAAACCTCCTCTTGAAAAACGCCAACGGCTGAATTGCCAAAGGCGCGTCTTCGCTTTCAAAAGGAAACGGATGCCGGTAATTTCACTCGCATACACAGGACCACAAAAGTCTTCGTTGTGGTCCTGGCTCGCCGCGCCACTGCTCTTCACGTGTCCGGGGGACAGTAATGATCCTGAGCGGGTCAAAGGTTAGAAGCTTTACGCTTCCACGGGTGAGGTGTTTTACTTCTCCTCCAAACTATAAAGACTTCTTCTCGTCACTCACCATGAGTGCCAACCAATTTCTTTTATAAGGGTGATTCGCAAAATAGTCAACAAAATGTCACACAGAGTGACATGAGATTAATTCACTAGAGATGCTTTGTAGATATATAAAAAGTGCGGTGGAGGGGAGTTGCACCCCTCCAGTTGGCATCTACCAGCATGTATCCAACCTAACAGTGTACGCCTTCGCCGTCCGACAACTATGTGAGACCATCTCGATCACCGCAGTACCAACCACACAGTCATGGACGTTTTCGTCTTAGATGCTTCCATATCAATTTCCATTCGTTTGAGGTTACGTTTATTACTAAACTTGGCCGTAATCCGCATGGTCAATAGTCGCCAGACGACGAAGGCACACAACCCTGTAAAAGGTTCGAGTGCCAATTCGCTATTACTGATATGGGTAATGAAAGCCTTATTTCAAGATGTCTCATCGCCGGAAGCGTTCACTGACAAATTATATAAGCCTTTTGGGGCCAAGCTAACGTCTCCTTTGGGGATAAACTTCCCTAAGCAAGCCCGCCTTGGAAACCCTCCGTTTCATCTTTGTGTGTTTGAGACATGATTATCTTACCTGAGCAGTTCCATTGTCTGCAGCGTATACGGGCTTCAAACTCATCGATGTACAGCTGCCGAACATGGCTTTTGTGAAAATAGACGACTGGCTCCTCATACCATGTGTAGCCACAACTGGTGCAGCGAGCTTCTAAGCGGTCACCTGTTTCAAAATCTAATATCTGTAATTTATCTTTCCAGCTCACCAGAAATCCTCCGTCCGAGGTATGCGGGTGAAGCTAATCTTGCCGCCAAGGTTTCCACCGGGTGGAAGTTTCCAAGGCCCCATTGTTACAAGTGATTTGCCGTAACGCGTGTTCAGACTATCCATTGCATTTGTAACTGATTCCCATCGCTGGCGCTGTGGGTCATCGTTGATGAGCATATCAAGTTGCCGTGTTGAGGCATTTGTCAAATCTCCCAGCGTGACGCCAACACGTATGATTTTATAATGGCTTGGAATTCTGGTTTTGGCTTTTGCCCATGAGGCATCAAGGGCCGTCAGGCAGGCTTGGTCATCATTAGCCATGTGAAGTTTGTGATGCGAAGACCATCCTTTCTCTTTGATAGAACGGTTACGCAAACTCACCCACATATAGAGCGAGCTGGCATAAAATCCTTCACGCCGCATACGGCGCGCAGCCTTCACCAAAAGCAAACGCGTGCAGTCTCTGGCATCTTTGAAATTACGAAGCTCAGGGGGCAAAACGCGGCCATGCCCAAACATACCGCGTTCAGATTTTTGAGCCATCACGTCATAACCATGCAGCGCATACCATAGGCGTTCGCCTGTAACGCTGCGCCATAACTTGCGCATTTGCTTTGGTTCAGTCGCGAGTAGGTCTTTCATATTGTAAATGCCCGCATGGTTTAGCCTTTGCTCCATACGCCCGCCAATTCCGGGAATGTCGTCAAAAGGTAGGTCGAGCATTGGTCCCGGCATCATGTGCGGGTGCCAAATTGTTGTTCCGTCAGGCTTATCCATCTTGCAGGCAATCTTTGCCAGATGGCGATTAGCACCAAATCCGATTGAGCACGTTACAAAAGGGCCGACGCCTTCACTGATAGCTTTCTTAATTCGGACAGATAGGCCCTCGGGGTCGGCTATGTCGCGCAGGTCCAGTTTACAGCAAAGCTCATCAATCGACTTCACGGCCTCAATTGGAATGACGCTGTTGATTTCAGCGAGAAGAGCATTGTGAGCGCGGCGGTAGAGGTCAGGGCTTTGGCATTGCAGGATAAGTTCAGGGCAAAGCTTTCGAGCGTCGGCGAGCTTCATGACGTTTTTAACGCCTCTGGCTTTAGCCTCTTTTGAGCAAGCAATCACAACTGTATGCGCTGTGCCATCAAAAGGTACGATACCGACAGGCTTGCCGCGCAATCCCGGACGCGCTTGCTGCTCCACGGATGCAAAGAAGCCATCAAAGTCGAGGTACAGCCTTTCTATCGTGTCCGGTTTTCGCATGTTTCATCCATCTGTAGCGCAGACGCGTGAAGAAGAACGAAATAGGAACATCAGTCAAGTAAAATAAGGAATACATTCCTAATTTGCGGTGGATAAGTGAGAATTGTGAAGCGGAGGGCAGTGTAAATTGGAGAGATCATCAGATTCACCGTTTTCATAGAAACTCATAGAACTTCATAGAAAGTCATAATAGTTCACGCGAATTCACTATTTAGGAACTAGACCAAAAATCCAAATTTCAGGCAGCCTTAGTCCATCGCAATTGAAGGACGTAGGTAATGTCGCCACAAAATATCTTGATCGGGCAAATATTCGTTGTTTTCACGACAATCATTTTGACGACTTGGTACGCAACCCAGTGGGTCGCGCTTCAGTTTGATTACGATGCATATTTGGGAACGGGATTCGCAGAACTTGGCAATCATAAAATATATGCGCCGTGGAACCTCTTCAAATGGTGGTATCAGTTTGATGCTTATGCGCCGCATATCTTTTCCAGAGGCGGGCAGATTTCTGCGGGCGGTGGTCTCCTGGGAATTATGTTTGCGGTCATCGGGTCGGTATTGCGTGGCCGCTCTTCAAAAGCACTGAACACATTCGGATCGTCCCGCTGGGCGACATCGAAGCAAATTAAGCAAGTTGGGCTTTTGGACGACCATGGTGTTTTCCTTGGGCGCACTAAGACGGATTACATTCGCCATCATGGCCCCGAGCATGTCATGGCTATTGCGCCAACGCGGTCAGGTAAAGGCGTTGGTCTTGTTATCCCGACCTTACTCACTTGGACTGACAGCGCGGTAATCCACGACATCAAAGGCGAGAACTGGCAGCTCACTGCAGGTTGGAGATCAACATTCTCGCACTGCCTGCTGTTTGATCCCACAAATTCAGCGAGCGCTAAATATAATCCGCTTCTGGAAGTTCGCAAAGGCGTCAATGAAGTCCGCGACGTTCAGAACATTGCCGACATCCTTGTTGATCCTGAAGGTATGCTTGAGCGCCGCAACCATTGGGAAAAGACTGCTCATAGCCTTCTGGTCGGCGCTATTCTCCATATTCTCTACGCAGAGCGCGAAAAGACGCTGGCTCGCGTAGCCTCATTCCTCTCTGACCCTAACCGTAGTTTTGAAAAGACGCTTCGGGCCATGATGAAAACTAATCATCTCGGTGACCGAAGCGGGGCGAAAGTCCATCCGGTGGTCGCACAAGCAGCGCGTGAACTCCTCAATAAATCTGAAAACGAGCGCTCAGGTGTATTATCAACGGCTATGAGCTTTCTCGGACTTTACCGAGATCCCACGGTCGCCGAGGTGACATCTAAATGCGACTGGCGGATTGCTGATCTGATGAAGGCGGACAAACCAGTCTCCCTTTATCTGGTTATTCCTCCGTCAGACATCTCACGGACTAAGCCGCTGGTTCGCCTCATCTTAAATCAGATTGGTCGCCGCCTTACTGAAGAGCTTATTGTATCAGGCGAGAGCCAGCCGAAACGCCAACTCCTGCTCATGCTGGATGAGTTTCCTGCTCTTGGTCGTCTTGATTTCTTTGAAAGCTCACTCGCGTTCATGGCAGGTTATGGCCTGCGGGCTTTCTTGATTTCTCAATCATTGAACCAGATTGAGAAAGCCTACGGCCCAAATAATTCAATCCTCGATAACTGCCATGTTAGGGTGGCCTTCGCGACGAATGATGAGCGCACAGCTAAACGCTTGTCAGATGCAATCGGCAGCACGACAGAGATGCGGGCCATGCGCAACTATGCCGGTCATCGTCTCGCGCCTTGGCTCTCGCACGTCATGGTCTCTCGCCAGGAAACGGCGCGTCAGCTCATCACGCCGGGCGAAATCATGCAACTGCCGTCCAGTGAGGAGCTTATTCTTCTCTCCGGTTTCTCTCCCATCAAAGCAGATAAAGTTCGCTACTACGCGGATAAAAATTTCACGGGCCGTGTCTCCAACCCTCCCCAAATATCTCCGGACGGATATGGCGGACTTTCCCCAAATATGCCTTGCGTCTGGGGTATTGAGACACGTCCCGTGGATGACCGTCTCTACACAGAGGCTGAAAAGTCAGAGCAAAACAAGATTGCCTCAGCCTTAAATTCAAAGACGGACCTCGATGATGATGAGGACGAGGGCGGCAAAGAGCGCAGCCCAGAGCTTTGCGCCCCTGAAGCTTCGTCATCTCAGGCCAAGGCCGAAGAGAAGTCTCTCGATGTTGCAGAGGGCGATGATCTCACACCTGCAATTAAACTCGGGGAGTTCGTCAGAGACACGGCCACACTTGCCCGCGCCCATGACCTGACCCGCAGCACAGACATAGATTTGGGAATGTAATTATGAGCAAAGATCTCACAGCCCGCGTTCGCGCGCGTATCACACCGGAAAATGCAGCTTTGCTTGATGTTCGGGCGCGCGCTCTAGGTAAAACCAAGTCCCGCGTTATCAATGACGCTTTGTCATCCTGCTTTACGTTCGAGCATGATGACGCGCGAGATGCCCGCATTCTTGAAAAGCTGGATATGATGATCCGCCATAATCATCGTCATTCGCGTGATCTCAATTTGCATTCAGAGACCTTCGCTTTGTTCCTGCATTTTTACTTCACGATGGCGCCCCAAATCTCAAAGGCAGATACCGATGTGCGCGCCGCGCGTGGTGTTGGGCTGATGAACCAATTCATAGACCAGCTTGGCGTTAAAATGCGGATGGGCGGTAAGACGTTCAAGCAGGCTCTGTCTGACGTGCTTGTGTCTGACCAAGACTTCTTTCGTCTTGATGAAATTCAGCTTCTCGAAAAACTACAAAAGAAAAAAGCAGCCACGCCCAAAAAGAAGAAGGAGGCCGCAAATGTCTAACCTTCAAACAGCCGCCACAACAGACCGCACCCTCGCCATGCTCCGCACGGCGCTAGGGCCCGTTATTACGCAAGCTCTGGATGACCCCAAAGTTATCGAAATCATGCTCAACCCTGATGGGCGTTTGTGGCTTGATAAATTGGGCGTTGGCCGTTTCGACACAGATAGTGTGTTGACCCCTGATGAGGGTGAGCGTGTGGTTCGCCTCGTGGCCAGTCACATCAATCAAGACGTAACAACGAAAGCGCCGATTATTAGCGCGGAGCTTCCGGGGAATGGAGAGCGCTTTGAGGGCGTTTTGCCGCCAGTCGTTTCAGCGCCGTGTTTTTCCATTCGTAAGGGCGCTGTCGCGGTCTTTACCTTGGATGATTATGTCAAGGCGGGCAGCCTCACATATGAGCAATCCGAAGCCTTAAAATACGCCGTTACGTCACGCCAAAACATCTTAATCGTTGGCGGCACATCAAGCGGTAAAACGACTCTCGCCAATGCTTTGCTTTCGGAAATATCAGACACAGGTGACCGCGTTCTAATTCTGGAAGATACGCGCGAGCTTCAATGTGAGGCCAAGGACACTGTAGCCCTGCGTACACATGGCTTGAATGTCACTCTCGCGGATTTGGTGCGCTCGACCCTGCGCCTTAGGCCTGACCGCATCATTGTCGGCGAAGTGCGCGGACCTGAAGCGCTCGATATGCTCAAGGCTTGGACGACGGGGCATCCCGGCGGCATTGCGACCGTCCATGCAAATTCAGCGAAAGCGGCTCTGGGCCGTATTGAACAACTGATTTTGGAGGGCGTGGCCATTGTTCCGCGCGCTCTGATTGCGGAGGCCATCGACGTGATTGTCTTCATTTCCGGGCGAGGCTCAAAACGCCGCGTGCAAACAATCGCGCGTCTCATTGATGTGACGGACAAGGGCTATCAGCTCGAACCGCTCACGGCCTCGTCTTCCATCCCTAAACTCACTTTTGACGGAGGTAACTCATGTACGGACCACTAACACACGGAAGCATAAATCATCGGCTCTATTTCGGCGCGGCTATTGTCGTTCTGATCATGATGTTGATGCCGCAAACGGCGCACGCAGCAGGGTCAGCCATGCCGTGGGAAGGCCCGCTAACAAGCATATTGCAATCCATCGAAGGCCCTGTGGCTAAGATATTCGGTACAATTGCTATCATCATGACGGGCATTGGCCTTGCCTTTGGTGATGCAGGCGGCGGTATGCGCAATCTCATCAAGATTGTCTTTGGTCTGTCGATTGCCTTTACGGCGACAAGTTTCTTCTTGTCATTCTTCAGCTTTACCGGCGGCGCTGTCATCTAATGCCAGAGCTTTCCGCATATCAGCTTCCCGAAGGTTTCACCATTCCGGTCCGCCGTTCATTGACCGAACCCATCCTTTTAGGCGGTGTTCCGAGAACGGCAGCCATCCTGAATGGCACGCTTGCGGCAGCTTTGGGGCTGGGTCTCCAGCTCTGGCTACTCGGCATCATTTATTATGTCTGCGCCCATACCCTTTGCGTCTTTTTCGCCTCGCGTGATCCGCAGTTCATGGAAGTTCTTGTCCGCCACATCAAACATAAGGGTTATCTCTCATGATGAATTTGAGTGAATATCAAAAGCGGCCTGATTGCCTATCTGATTACCTGCCTTGGACAGCGCTCATTGCGCCCGGCACGGTGCTCAATAAGGACGGGAGTTTTCAGCGCACGGCTGAATTTCGTGGCCCCGACCTTGAAAGCTCGACAGAAGAAGAATTAGTGGCGACCTGTGCGCGCCTCAATAATGCGCTTCGCCGTTTCGGGTCTGGATGGGCGCTTTACTTTGAAGCCGCGCGTATTCCGGCCCGTGAATACCCGGTGTCTGAATTTGCTGATCCAGCGGCCTGGATAGTCGAGCAGGAACGCAGAGGCGAATTTGAAGAAGAAGCTGGTCAGCGCGACTTGTTTGAGAGCGTCTATTATCTGACGTTTCAGCTTATTCCGCCAGCAGACAGATCCAGTAAGGCCGAAAGCTGGATTATAGAAACGCCTAACGACGATAAGGGCGTATCGGTTCAAGACCACCTACAAAGCTTCATGTCAGAGTGTGATAGGTGTTTGGACCTTCTGCAAAGCCAATTCCCGATGGCCGACTGGCTGGATGATGATGCAACGCTGACATATTTACACTCAACGGTTTCCCCAAAACGTCACCTTATCAAAACACCTGAAACGCCGGCTTATATTGATAGCTTTATCGGCGGCGCTGATATGGTTGGTGGGCTGGTCCCGCGCCTTGGCGAGCATTCAATCCATACGGTGACGATACTTGGATTTCCGAGCGAGACGACGCCGGGCATATTGGATGAGCTCAATACGCTCGGTTTTTCATATCGCTGGATGACGCGCTTCTTACCGCTCTCCAAGGCAGAAGCCTCGAAGGTCATTACTAAAACGCGGCGGCAATGGTTTGCCAAACGTAAGTCGGTTGTCGCGCTCCTCAAAGAAGCGCTGATGAATGAAAGTTCGCCATTGGTAGATAGCGACGCTGACAATAAAGCCATTGATGCCGATGCGGCGCTGCAAGACCTCGGCGGAGATTACGTGTCCTACGGCTATATGACGACAGCCATATGCGTCATGGATGAAGACGCCACGACGGCTGAGGCGCGCATTAGAGCGGTTGAGCGCATAATCAATGGGCGCGGGTTTGTGACCATACACGAGAAGGTCAATGCCGTTGACGCTTGGCTTGGCACGCATCCCGGCAATCCATATGCCAATGTGCGCGTCCCTTTGGTTTCCACATTAAACCTCGCGCACATGATGCCGCTATCAGCAGTTTGGGCCGGGCCGGAAGGCAACGCGCATTTGGGCGGCGCGCCGCTTTTATATGCCACGACAGAAGATCACACGCCGTTTCGATTGGTGACTCATCAAGGGGATGTTGGCCACACATTGGTTGTTGGGCCTACAGGTGCAGGTAAATCCGTCTTGCTCAACCTGCTGTCCATGCAGTTCAAACGCTATCCTGACGCGCAAGTTTTCACCTTCGACAAAGGCGCTTCTTCACGCGCGATGATTGAGGCGCTTGGCGGCGATTTCTACGCACTTGGCGAAACAGACACAGGGTTAGTTTTTCAGCCTTTACGTGGAATTGATGAACCGAATGAAATGGCGTGGGCCTCGGAATGGATTTCAAGATTGCTGGTTTCCAAAGGCGTTAATGTGACGGCGGAAGTTGAAAACACCGTCTGGTCAGCGTTGCAAAGTCTTGCCAGCGCACCCGAAGATCAGCGCACGCTCACAGGGCTGTCAGCCTTAATCCAGGATAGCGATTTACGTCTGGCTTTAAAGCCGTTCACGCTCGAAGGCGCTTACGGTCATATTCTTGACGGGAATGAAGATACGCTTCGTGATAACGCCGTGCAGGCTTTTGAGATGGAAGAATTGATGCACTCAAAAGCGCTTGTTGCGCCCGTGCTGACCTATCTGTTTCATAAGCTCGAAGCACGTTTTGATGGTAAACCTACATTCCTAATACTGGATGAAGCGTGGGTCTTCCTTGATGACCCGATGTTTGCAGACCGCATTCGAGAATGGCTTAAAGTTCTTCGTAAGAAAAATGTCTCCGTTATCTTCGCCACGCAGTCACTCGCGGATATCGCCAATAGCCCAATTGCGCCTGCGATTATTGAGAGCTGTTTGTCTCGCATCTTTTTGCCCAATAACCGCGCAATGGAGCCTCAACAGCGAGAAGCTTATGACCGCTTCGGCCTTAACAAACGACAGGTTCAAATCATCGCCTCGGCCACACCCAAGCGGGATTACTATTTCCAAAGTCACGGCGGAAATCGCCTGTTTGATTTGCAGCTAGGTCCGGTTGCACTCGCCTTTTGCGCTGCGGGCTCCGAGAAAGACCAAGCCCAAATTGACCGCGTTCTTGAACTGGGCGGCCACGATAGTTTCGCGGCGCATTGGCTGCGCTTCAAGGGCTTGGAATGGGCCGCAGACCTTATGACTGAGCAATTTGATGAAGAGGAGTATGTACCATGGCTAGACGTCGCGGAATAATCACACTGGCTTTAATCGCGGCAATGGGGATTTCCCATGCGCCCGCAAGTCATGCCCAATTTGGCGGCGTCGTTTATGACCCGGCCAACTATGTTCAAAACTTCTATACAGCGGTGCGCAGCTACACCCAAATTATTCGCCAAGCGCAGCAGCTTCGTAATGAAGCAAACATGCTTATCAATCAGGCCAAGCATTTATCCAGATTGGATATAAATTCCGCGACTGACTTGAACCGTATTTTGAACGAAATTGCATACTTGAACCGGCAAGCGGAGAACGTCGCCTATGATGTGAACCGGACAAGAGAGCTTATCCGCGAACACTTTCCTGAGAGTTATGATGGCATGTCGCAAGATGAGCTAATGGTTCAGGCGGAAGCCCAATTTCAAATGTCAGAGCGCGCTCAAAATGAAGCCATGCTCATGCAGTCGAAAATGGTGGAGAGCCTTCAGGAAGATCAGCTTTTACTTGGCCAGCTTATGAACAGTAGCCACGGGGCCGTTGGCGAGCTGCAAGCCACCCAATCGACTAACCAGCTCATGGGACTGCTCGTCAAACAGTCCATGCAAGCGCAGCAAATGCAAATTACCCAAGCGCGCGCAGGCAGTCTTGAAGCTACGCGCCAATTAGCGCTCGAAAAAGAAGCCCGTGCCCGCAGACGGCTTTTCATGGGCAATGCAAGTGACGCTTATAGCGGAGGCACACCGTAATGGCTGATCCAACAAGTCTCGGCGTGATTGACGAATTTGTCGTCACTTTCACAAGTTATATTGATAGCGGCTTTGGCCTCCTGGGCGGCGAGGTTCAATACCTCACGGCTATACTGATAGGAATCGATATTACCTTGGCAGGCCTTTATTGGGCCATGGGGTCTGATAATTCAGTCATCGGAAAATTTCTCAAAAAGGTCATGTATGTCGGCGTCTTTGCGCTGATCATCACGAACTTCTCCGGCCTTGCAAATATCGTCTTTAACAGCTTCGGCGGTCTTGGGTTAAAAGCGACGGCCACTACAATGACCGCAGACGATCTGCTGCGCCCGGGTTTCATTGCCAATACGGGCTTTCAGGCCGCTCACCCGATTTTGACGCAAATAGGTGAGCTTACTGGGCCTGTGAAATTCTTTCACAATATCGTCTTGATTGTGGCGCTTTTCCTGGCGTGGATCATCACCATGTTCGCCTTCTTTTTTATCGCGATACAACTCTTTGTGACCATTCTTGAGTTCAAGCTGACAACGCTTGCAGGGTTCATTCTGATACCCTTCGCGCTTTGGAATAAGACATCTTTCTTAGCGGAAAAGGTTCTTGGGAACGTCGTGGCCAGCGGAATTAAACTTATGGTGCTCGCTATCATCATAGGCATTGGCTCGACTATTTTTGGCGATATCACATCAGCTTTTGCGCCGCCCGCGAGCGACCCGGATATGATTGTGCCTATTACGCTCAAAGACGCGGCTTCCATCATGCTCGGCTCTATGGCCTTACTGGCTCTCGGCATCTTTGGGCCGGGTATTGCAACTGGCCTGGTCTCAGGCGCGCCGCAATTAGGTGCAGGCGCAGCCGTAGGCACAATGGCGGCGATTGGCGCTGGCGCATTAGCCGGCGGAGCCGCCGCTGGTGCAGGTATTAAAGGCATCGGCAAAGGCGCAGCCGCTTCGGTGAAAGCGGGCGCATCCATGGCGGGCGGCTCTAAAATCGCTTTCACACTTGGCAGCATGTCCCAAGGCGGCGGTATCAGAGGCGCGGCCGCAGGTGTCGGCGCAGTCGCTCAAGCGGGCGTCATGTCAGTTGCTAAAGCCGGAGGCCGTAAGGCGCTCGCTGCGGGCGGCGCTGTATCAACCGCGCATGGGAATGGGATGCGCGGCGGGATGGCAGCATTGTCCAAAGGTATGAAAGCGCCGCGTAAAGATGGCGGCGGAGCCGCTTCGGGCGAAACGGGCAAAGGCCCAAATTGGGCCAAGAAAGTTCACCGCCAACAACAAACGCGCCACGCAACACGCACGGCCACAAATGCACTTCGCGGCGGAGACGGCGGCGGTAGTGGAAGCGGCCCATCCCTTAACCCTGACGCATAGATCCGAATAGGAGGACAAGACGATGAAATGGAAACGTAGCCAATCAAAATTTGGAAAAACACCTATCCCTGAAACGCCTTATCAACGCGCAGGACAGAAAGAGGACCGGAGATTAGGCCGTGCCAATGCGCGCGGTAACAGATGGTGCTTGGCCTTTTGCGGCGCGATGGGATTAGCCGCGCTATCCACCAGCGGCCTAATTTACCAAAGCGCGCAAGCCAGCATCGTGCCGTGGGTTGTTGAAGTTGACGAAACGGGCGCGGTTAAAGCGTCCGGCCCTGCGCAAACGAATTTTAAACCCTCAGATGCCCAGATTGCGCATCAATTGGCGCGCTTCATTACAAATGTTCGCTCGGTTTCAATCGACCCCGTAGTCCTGCGCGATAATTGGCTAAACGCTTATAATTACGCCACAGATCAAGCGGCACTTACGCTCAATACCTACGCCAATGAGAATGACCCGTTTGCCGATATTGGGCAGCGAAGCGTTACTGTGGATGTCACGAGTATCGTGCGCTCATCAGAGGACAGTTTCGAGGTGCGTTGGCGTGAGAAGTCTTTCCGAAATGGCGCGCAGCTAACCGTTCAAACTTACACGGCAAGCCTGTCAATTATCACGAAAACTCCAACAGACGCCGAGACGTTGCACCGCAATCCGCTCGGTCTCTATGTCCACGGACTTCACTGGTCAAAAGACCTCAATGCAACAGGAGCTTCACAATGAGACAGCCATCAAACCTGCCGCGCCAAATGATGACCGCATCAATTTTGGTTGTCGCTATCAGCTTATCAGGCTGTGCCAGCCTTCAAGGTGTTTGGGGGGATTTAAAACCCGGGAGCGTGACCACGCCTGACGAAATGTCCAAGGCTCTATATCTGCCCGAAACGCCGGAGGCATACGACGTGTTGACTGAGACTGAAGGTTACACAGACCTTGGAATGCCCACCTTGATGATGGACGGGCAAATGAAGCCGATGTCTCTTGATGTAGAACTGATTCATCGCGGGCCATCATTGTCAGGGTTTCAGGCTGTGAGCTATGCCAATGACGCGGCTATCGTAAAGCCGACAACTGACAATTATCTCAATGCCATTCAGCTTTACCCCTACACACCGGGATCGCTCTATCAGGTTTATACATCGCCCACTCAGATTACGGATATTGCTTTGGAAAAGGGCGAAGGGCTTATCACTGTCTCCGCAGGTGACACGGAACGCTGGACAGTAGGAGATACGGTTTCAGGGTCAGGGGTGAATGAACAGGTTCATATTCTAGTGAAGCCCATGGCGGCAAATCTCTCGACCAATGCCATTATCACTTCGACGCGGCGGACCTATTATCTGGACCTGAAGTCATTTACTGACACATATATGGCGGCAGTCTCTTGGCGTTATCCGCATGACGCCATCAGAAATATTCGCAAAAATTCACCTGAAACATCCCTTGTGACCCAAGCGAGTTATGAGAGGGTAGATGCCAATCTAAAACCAGACGATTTGCGTTTTGATTATATCATCAAAGGTGACGACCCGCATTGGAGGCCAACGCGCGTCTTTGACGATGGCTCAAAGGTCTTCATTGAATTTCCCAAAGGGTTGGCCGTATCCGAAGCGCCGCCATTATTCGTCACAGACGATAAAGGCAGCATAAGCAAGCTCGTAAATTATCGGGTCAAAGACGGCTATTATGTCGTGGACCGTTTATTCGATGCCGCTGAATTGCGCCTTGGTGAAAAGAAGCAAACCGTGGTTCGCATTGAGCGCGCGTCATGAGTGACATAACCCCAAATCTTTCCATACGAGCACGGCCTCGCGCAGTGCGCCGTTTTAGTCGCAAAGCGCTATTGGGCGGTGCGGCTGTTTTAGGCGCAGTTATGTTCGGAGCCTTGGCGATGGCGCTTCAATCACCCGTGCATGATGAAAAAGCAGAAGAGCTCTACAATGTCACGCATAAGCCCATGGCCGCAGGACTCGAGCTATTGCCAAAGACCTATGAGGATATGAAGCCTACTTTGGGACCGCCTTTGCCGGGTGATCTTGGCGCAGCTTATCTGTCAAAAGACCAAGCTGTTTCAGTGCCTCCCATATCGGAAGTGGCTTTAAAGCCCCGACCCCAAAAGCGAGTGTCATATAGCGCGCCGCCGCCATCATCTCAGCCTGCCGCGCCCGTCTATGATCCACCGACCCAGCAGCCGAAAACTCAGAACTTATTCTTTAATGTGGGCCGTAAAGCTTCAAGCGGTCAGGTTCAGCAATACGCAAGTGCTGCGCCCGTCGATCAGCTAAGCCAAGGTCTTGGGTTTCCTGTTCCGCAAATACCGGGCTATCCCGCGCCGCCTACGGGATTTGATTTGAGCGGCGGCCAGAGTGACCCAAATGGGCAAGTTGATAAGCAGGCTTTCTTAGATCGGGATACAGACGATATTTATAACTCGCATGGCCTAGTTTCTCCGCGTTCACCCTATCAGGTGATGGCAGGTAACATTATTCCAGCCTCACTGGTCACAGGACTAAATTCAGACTTGCCGGGCCAAGTCATCGGCCAAGTGACTGAGAACATCTATGATACGGTGACAGGACAGCATCTGCTTATCCCGCAAGGCTCTCGTTTAATGGGACGATATGATAGCGTCATCGCATTTGGCCAGAGCCGCGCGCTCGTTGTCTGGACGCGGCTCATTCTACCTAATGGCGATAGCATTCAGCTTGATAATTTGCCGGGCTCTGACAGTCAGGGTTTTGCTGGGCTTAAGGACAAGGTCGATAAACACACATGGCAATTCATTAAAGGCGCCGCCTTGTCGTCTCTGCTCTCTATTGGATCAGAGCTTGCCAGTGATGACGGTGACCGCCTGACACGGGCATTGCAAAACGCGGGGCAAGACACTGCCAACATTGCCGGGCAGCGGATTATAGATCGTAACCTCAATGTGCAGCCGACTCTCAAAGTGCGCCAAGGCTGGCGGTTTAACGTCATCGTCTCGCGCGACCTTATTCTTAAACCATATGGAGCAAGCCCATGAGCCAGCCTCAGATAAAATTACAAAAACTCCCCGATACCAAGCCAACCAAGCACACAATCTCTGTGATGCCGGACTTGGAAGCTGATTTGGAGGCCTACGCCAAAGTCTATGAAAAGACTTATGGCGAAAAGGCCAACGTCTCGGCGCTTATCCCGTCTATGCTTGCAAGTTTTCTTGCCGGTGATGCGGGCTTCAAAAAGGCCAAGCGAGAGCTGGCCTAACTTCCACCACGTCAAGCACAGGAGAAAAACGCTATGGCTACTATTGGAACATTCAAACCAACTGCGACGGGCTTTGAGGGCACGATCGCAACACTCATGACAAACAAGAAGGTTCGCTTTGTGGCGAATGAAAAGAAAAAGACAGAAAACAGTCCAGACTACTTCGTGAAGTCCGGCCGTTGTGATCTCGGCGTGGCATGGAATGATGTAACAGAGCCGCAGGACGACACAGAGCCGCTGGAGTATATCAGCGTGAAGCTTGACGGCCCTGAAATGACAAAGCCGATTAACGCGGCATTGTTTCATCGTGAAGATGGTGCAGACCTCGTTTGGTCTCGTCCAAAGTCACAGTAAGTCTAAAAAAAAGGACTTCTGGCGGGCAGGGCTCGCCAGAACTTTATATGATTATAGAAACCTCAGATATTGAGCGCTGTCTAAAAACAGTCGCACGTTTGGTGGAAGCCTACGGTGATGACTACTGGGCTACATTTGAACGTCTAGAGGTCGAATTGGAAGAGAGGCAGCAAAGACTGGTTCGGCTTAGAAAGTTTAGACGTAGACGTAAATTAAGTGCAGGCGAGCTTGAGTAATTGTTACCCAGCCTGATTCTGAAGACACCATCCAACCAAATTTTTTAGCATCAGCCCTATTGTCTGGATTTGATCAATTGTAGACAATGGTCATCATTGCGGATAATTATAAATAGTTCGATTTATTCCAGCTTTGGTGTAACAAATGGTGTAACAAACGGTGTAACAAAGTGGGCCTAAGTATCACCTAAGTTATTGAAAATTATATATTTTTTGACCTTATTCGAGTCTTCTCGGCCGCACCATTTCTCCAATCTCTCTGATTACTCAGACCATCCGGTTTCAATAATAATCTTATCCGCTTGATCGGGAAGGGCTTGGCGTAGGGCTTTAATGTCGGCTTTTGCTTCTTCGGTCTGAGTTAAAACTTTTCTTGCTCGGAGGAGACGTGTCCAGCCTTCTGCGTCTTCCGGTGTGTCTTCTAGGCGCGCACGAAGAGAGGCGACCATGCCGCGGACCATTTGCTGTTGATCCTCGGGCGACAACTGCTGTGCTGCGGCGATGTCTTCCGCACTTGGACCGCGTTCGCGTTGTTCGGCGTAAGTCTTTGCGGCCTCAAATTCCTTGCGTACATCGGGATTTTCATTGAGCTCTAGTGACCTTGTATAGGCCTTCAACCCGTTCTCATATTGATCCACGAGCATCAACGTCCGACCATAGAGATACCACCCCGTCGCATCATTCGGATCGGCGGCCAGGCGGGCTTCTATTTGCGGGAGGAGCGCTGCGAAATCCGGTTGTGTTTCTTGCGGCGGTGGGGGCGGGGGCTGGAATGTCTCAGGTGTGAAATTCGGAGAGCCAATTGTTCTGTAAATGCCCAGTGTGCCAGTCAAAAACGCAACAGCTATTATGCCGGAGGTGAGCCATGAAGCCTTGCCAAAACTTGGGGCATCTGTTTTGGCTGCGCTTAGCAATCGGCCCTGTAAAACCGTTTTTTGCGCGCGGGCGGCGTCGTCGATTTCTCCGGCGTCAATGCGAGCCTGTATTGCGCGCAGCTCGCTCCGATAAGCGGCAATTTCTTCTGTCTCAGACGCGCTTGCGGCTTTCGCCAAGATCGGTGAACAGAGATAGGCACTTATCGCGAGGATAAGAGATATACCGATGATCCAGATCATGTGTCATCCGCCATGAGTTTATCAAGCAGGGCTTGATCAGTATCTGATATTTCCGTCACGATATCCGCTTTGCTTTGGCGTTTGGACCGCAGCGCAAACCAGCCCAGGCCGAAGAGAACAAGGCCCGCCGGCAGGAACCATAGGACGTAAGTGTTGGATTGAACGGGCGGTTTTAACAGGACGTAATCGCCATATCTGTCGCGCATATAGGCGACGACCTCGGCATTTGTATCTCCGGCGGCAACCCGCTCCCTGACGATGACTTTCATGTCCAGCGCCAGGTCCGCTTCCGATTCTTCGATGGATTGATTTTGGCAAACGACACAGCGAAGCTGATGGCCGATGTCGCGGGCGCGATCTTCTTCTGCGTCGGAGATTTGAGCGGTGGCGGAGGCCGCCAGTGCCGTGACAAAAAGAGTGAGGGTGAGGAGAAGGTGTCTCATGGTTGCACCGCGAGCAGGCTTTCGACAATTGGGTGGAGGTCGTTCTTCCAATCGTCCGGTGTGATAATACCGACATGTTTGTACCGAATGTCGCCGTTCTGATCGACGATAAAGGTTTCCGGCGCGCCGACAACACCCAGGTCGACAATCAGGTGACTATCCGGATCAAAAATGACCGCGTCGTAGGGATCGCCGTTTTCCGAGAGCCAGCGAACAGCATTTTCGCGCGTATCGCGCCAATCCACGCCAACCATTTGGATGTCCAGGGATTGGCTTATCTCCATCAGTTGCGGATGTTCCACAGTACAAGAGACACACCATGACCCGAAAATATTGACGAGACTCACGCGGCCCTCAAAAATCTCATTTTCCAACACGGCATCATTGGCAAGGTTGTCTAAGGCGAAAGTCGGGAAGGGTTTTTCAATTAATTCCGATGGCAAAATGCGGGGATCGCGCGTTAGCCCATAGGCCAGCGCCGCGAACAAAGCCGCAAACCCAAAGAGAGGAATGAGCCCGCGCAGTTTCATTCCGCTGGGACAAGGTTGGCTGGCGCAGAAAGGCTCTCACGCTTAGGCAGGCGCAGGCGTCTATCTGCGAGGGAGACAAAACCCGCTAAAGCCATAATCAAAGACCCCAGCCAGATCCAAACGACAAAAGGATGTTTATAAACCTGCACGACAAAGCCGCTCTCTGGGTCACCTTCGCCAATACTGGCAAAGAGCGTCTGCCCAAAGGAGAGGTGCATCCCTGCCTCTGTCGTGACCTGATTGCGAACGGGATAGAACCTGCGTTCCGTGCCCAGCAGAGCGACCTCTTCTCCGTTTTTCGTGACCGTGACAGTCCCGCCGAAATATTGGTAGTTTTCGCGTTGCCCGCCGCCGACTTCGCCGAGTGTGAACGTGTAAGGCGCGATCACAAGGCTGTCTCCCGTCCGTAACGTCCCAATGTCTGTCTTCGCCCAGACCGTCATAGAGGTCACGGCCGCCGCGAAAATTGCGAGGCCCAGATGTGCGCCGACAAAGCCCCAGGTCGAGGCCGGTTGCGCTTTCAGACCAACCCAGGTCCAGCGGGCTTTTCGTCCCAGCGTTATGATTGTGCCGAGGGCTAACCAAGCTGCCAGCCCAATGGACAGTGCGCCGAGAACGGATTTTCCGATGACATAGGTGAGGGCGGCGACAATGGTTAAAGCGATGCACATAATGATCAGCGGACGTTTGAAACGTTGCAGCGTATCCTTCCGCCATTTTAACATTGGCCCCACGCCCATGAAGAGAATGAGCAGCGACATAATCGGCGCAAAGGTCAGATCAAAATAAGGCGCACCAACGCTGATTTTTGAGCCATTCGCGGCATCGATCAGCAGTGGATAGAAAGTTCCGAGGAAGACGGTCGCCGTCGCTGCCACGAGCAGAAGATTATTAAGCACCAAAGCCCCGTCCCGGGATGTGGCGGATAACGCTGCATTATCCCGCAAAGTATGAGAGCGCAGCGCATAGAGCGTTAACGCGCCGCCTGTCGCCAGACCTAGCAGGAGGAGGAGGAAAACGCCCCGTTCTGGATCAACGGCAAAGGCATGAACAGAGACCAAAATACCTGAGCGCACAACAAACGTCCCGATGAGGGAGAGCGCAAATGTCGTGATGGCCAGCAAGACCGTCCAATTCGCCATGGAATGACGCGTCCCCAGCACGAGGATGGAATGGAGCAAAGCCGTTCCCGCGAGCCACGGCATAAAGCTGACATTCTCAACAGGATCCCACATCCACCAGCCGCCCCAGCCGAGCTCGTAATAGGCCCAGAAACTGCCCAATGCGATTCCGATGGTCAGAAAGGACCACGCGATGAGAACCCAAGGCCGCAACCATTTCGCCCAGACCGCATCGACACGGCCTTCCAACAGGGCGGCGACGGCGAATGAAAAGGGTAGGGAAAATCCGACATAGCCGAGATAGAGAAAGGGTGGATGGAACGCCAATCCCGGATCTTGCAACATCGGGTTCAGTCCATTGCCGTCAATTGGCACGGGGTTCAGCCGTTCAAACGGATTGGACGTGAAAAGGATGAAGGCGAGGAAGCCAACGCCCAACAGACCTTGAATGGCAATGGCGCGCGCTTTCAAACCCGTAGGGAGGGATTTACCCAAAAATGGCACCATCGCGCCATATCCGGCCATCATCAGGACCCAAAGCAGGATGGACCCTTCGTGATTACCCCAAACGCCGCTGATCTTATATAGCAGCGGTTTTTCAGAATGACTGTGCAAGGCTGCCAATTTAACGGAGAAGTCGGATTCTAAAAAAACCAGAGTGAGCGCCACAAAAGAGAACGCAATCAACAGGAACTGCCCCATCGCTGCACGGTCGCCAAATTCCATCAAACGCCCGTCATTCCGCCGCGCGCCTATCCAAGGCAAACTCGCTTGCGCAATCGCCACGCAGAAGGCGAGAACGAGGGCAATATGTCCGATCTCTGCAGTCATAGCAGCGTCCTAGGCGGGATGGGCCAAAGTCTCAATCTGATTGTGCAAATCCAGATGCTTTTGCCGCAGTCATCTTTGACCTTCATCTGTTTGTTTCCGCATATGCAATTTTTTCAAATTATACGCCGCCTGTGATAAAGTGAAAACGCCGGAGATTATACTGGAAGACGGCCCCGACGGCATGACCTGGCGGAAGGCGTAGCCGCTTGAAGGTCAGTTTTTCTCAGGAACGGAATGCAAAGCCCGAGCCCGTCCCGGTGTCTTATTTCGTCATCCTCGGACTTGATCCGAGGGTCCATCTCTCGCCGCAAAGATGGGCCCTCGGGTCAAGCCCGAGGGTGACGACTGGTATGGGTTTGGGTGTGTTGAAAAGATAATCCTCGGTTATGGCGATATTGGAATCGTGGATTGGTATTCTTTTTTCTAAGAGAAATGTGCTTGTCCCCGGCCCGTTGTTTGCGAGCAAACAACATGAACCGCGACCTCGTGGGTTATTGAAATCATTGCGTTAATCGACGTCCTCCCCTGTGGCGGACGAGGCCCCGGTCCATGTTCTTTGCTCGCAAACAACAGGCCGGAGACAGGAGTATAAACGGGGATTGGAAAAAAGTTCAAAAACTGCGTCCCCACCCCCTTCACCTTGTGCAATCTTTAGCGTGTCTTCTTTCAACGGGCGACCAAGCGATCGTTGGCTTTTCTGGAAAGGAGCGGTGCTTGTCATTGGGTGAAACCGGGTAACGTCGGTGGAACTGGGTGGCCTATCGAGAGCTGATCGTTCCCAGACTGAATGGTTCGGCCGGTAGTGGAAAAAGGTGCCGTCGCGTGGGATTCCTCTAGCAATGGATGCTGGAAGGGCTCGAAAACTATTTATTTAACTGGGTTTCCGACCCGAGCCTGACCACCCACGCGAACATCCCGTTTTTCCAAATCTAAAATATACAGGACGCGACAGGGTCCGAGGTAAGGGAGACGCAAAGAATGCCCCGAAAATATAATCACCGCTATGCAGCGCGTCAGGCCAACCTGTTACGCGCAGAACAGGCCCGCGATTGTCTGCATGAGATGCGCGCAAAACGCCGCTCGAATAGACGTGTGCAGACGCGGCTGGAAGGCGTGGCGCGCTATCGCCATTTTCTCAATGCGGTGGAGAATAATGCCGTGCAGGACGCGATTGATATCGTGGAGTTGCGCCATATCAATATTGACCGCGCCAAATCCGGCCTGCCGCCTTACGCGACGATGGAGGAGGCGCTTAACCCGTCCTTGCCGCCCGAACCTGTGCGGCCACCACCCTATAAATCTTCAGATTACGAATAATCCCGACTTGTTCCGGGCCTCGTTCGGTTTTAGGCCGTGCCTATGAAACTCTATGGCAATCTCAATTCCGGCAATTGTTACAAGGTCAGGCTGTTACTGTCTTATCTGAATGTGCCCTACACCTATCAAGACATGGACGCCCCGCATGGCGCGACGCGGACGGCCGAGTTTCTGGCGATTAATCCAGCGGGACAAATTCCCGTGCTGGCTCTGAATAACGGGCGTACGCTGGCGGAAAGCAATGCGATTATGGCGTTTCTGGCCGAGGATACGCCCTATTTGCCGATCAATGCATTTGAACGGGCTAAGGCGCTGCAATGGATGTTCTGGGAACAATATCGGCACGAACCCGCCATTGCGGTTGCACGGTTCATCAAGATTTACGCGCCGGAGCGCGCCGATGAACTGCCGAAATTGATGGAGCGAGGCGGCGATGCGCTCTCTGTGATGGAGGGGCATTTGCGTAAGAATGTCTGGTTTATCGGCGCAGGCCCAAGCATCGCGGATATCGCACTTTATGCTTACACGCATGTGGCGGAAGATGGCGGATTTAATTTGGGAGATTATCCGCAGGTGCAAGCGTGGTGTGCCCGCATGGCGGAGCATCCCCGACATGTCCTGATGACGGACAGGCCGGAGAAGATTTAGATAGATCGGCTGTGACTAGCTTTCGGAGAGTGTCGCAACACCGAGGGGGACATCAAACTTCTCACACCAAACATAGACCTGTGAGAATTGTCCGGGTGTGAACGTAGCGGGCAGGTCGTAGCTTTGCTGACCTGTTTTGTTTTTCAGTGTGCCGATTTTATTTGCGGCCAGATAGGTCTCGCCATTGCCAAGGGCAACGATGGGATCAGGTGCGCCGTCAAGGAAGAAATCATTGGCGAGGGTGAGGCGGTAACCGGTTGCTGTTTTTTCCAGCGTGACTTTGCCGGATGTGACATGGTCCGAACGGCCGGAGAATGAGCCTGTTGAGACGGTTTGCGCGTCACTGGCTACGGCTTGGGCGGGTTTGTAATCGCTGCCCTGATTGGCGTTAGCCGTAGCGATCGCGATGCCTGAGATTGCTGCGAGTGTGACGCCGAGGGCGATAAATGTTTTGTTGGCCATGATGTATTCCTAACTGATTGGTCAATAACTTAGCAAGGCGAAGAAAGTTTCGGATTGCTTGAAAGAGGGAGTAAGAGATAAAAACCAAATGGTCAAGAATAATGATATGACTTTTCCGTGAGTGGAAAAGAAAGCTTCAGATGACGGCGCCGTCAAAGCGGTAAATCCGGTCCTTGCGCACCATGTGATAGCGATGCGCGCCGGGCAGGGCGGATTTGAACGCGATGTCTTCGACATCCAAGCCGCCCGTGAACGTGCCGAAGCTCGGCAGAATGATCCGCTCCTCGGAAACGGCGAAACAGGGGCCGGAGACCTTTCCGCGTCCCGTATTGACGCGCAGTTTCGGGTGATAATGTCCGCAGAGGTTCACACCATCCGGTCCGGGATCGTGCGGGTGATGGGTCAGGAGGAACCCGCCAACCTGCGCGTGGTCCTCGCGCGGCCCGCGCACACAATCCGGAATGTCCGGGTCATGGTTGCCAAGGACCCAGATGAAGGTTTCGACGCTATCGACAATCGCGTTGAGAAGGTCGCAATCCGTCTCGCTGAACCGTTGGTCGGCGTCAATATCGTGAAAACTGTCCCCCAATGCGACGACGGTTTTCGGCACGTAATCCGCGACCAGTCCCGCCAAACGGTGCAGGCTGTCCCGCGTGTCATAAGTCGGCAGCGGCGCATGGCCGTTCATCTGCAGGAAGCTCGCTTTTTCAAAATGGAGGTCCGCCACACAGAGTGTATCATGGTCGAGCAGCATCAGACCTTTGCGCGCATCACAGGCCGTCACGCCCGCACGTGTTCTTTCAATCAAGGCGCTTTGCTTTTGCGGCGACATAGTCGGCTACGGTCTCCAATAGGTCTTCGCCGTAAGATAGGCTGCGGTCCGAAGCGCGGGCGAGCAAGGCGTCTTTCGCCTCGCCGTCTACGACATTCTTGCTGACTTGAATCATCGCGGGAATAGAGAGCGGGGAGGCATGGGGCAAGACCTCGTACTGTATCTGGCCCTGCACCTCTTCCAGCCAGCGTTGCAGGCGCGGCAGGTCCAGCAGGTCGCGTTCCGCCTCGGTCCGCGCGATTTGGAGGAGGATGTGGTCCGGCTCATATTTGTGAAGGACATCATAAATGAGATCGGTTGAGAAGGTCACGGATTTCATCGACCGCTGCGCCCCAGGCAGGCGTTGTTCCGTCAGGCCGGCAATGGTCGCGATTTTGCGAAAAGACTTCTTGACCATCGGCGCTTGGACCACCCAATCGTCAAATTCTTTGTCGAGAATGTCTTCGGTCAGCAGGGCGGCAACATCTTCGACAGGTTCTAGGGAGGAGATGCAGAGCGCATAATCCGTGATGACGAAACTGACGGGTTTCAACCGCGCACTCTCCATCCGGCGTGTCAGGAGGAGGCCCAGCGTGTTGTTGACGGGGCGGCCCTCAAATGTGTGGAGGACAAGATTGAACGTGCCTTGGTTCCAGCTTTTCTTGTCGAAAAATCCTTCGGCGAGGAGACCTGTCG
This sequence comes from uncultured Caulobacterales bacterium, assembly GCA_947503715.1. Classification (GTDB taxonomy): domain Bacteria; phylum Pseudomonadota; class Alphaproteobacteria; order Caulobacterales; family Maricaulaceae; genus Litorimonas. The sequence continues at coordinate 305,102 of CANNER010000001.1, forward strand.
CAGGCGGGAGAGCGGAATATTTGGCTTGCAATTCCAGCCAGTCCTGAACCTGTTCGGGCAGGAACCGCCAATAATGTTCATCGGCGAGAAAGCGGCGGACCCCGTCCGCCAGATAGGTCGAGAGCGGCATGGCTCCGCCCGCATAGGCGGGGACTTTCGGACGGTCCTTGCGCGGAACGGGACTGGCTTCCACGGCCATTTCTCGCACGCCGCGATAGCGCAGAATTTCCCCGCCAAACATGAACGTGTCACCGGGGACGAGTGGCATGACGAACCGCTCCTCGATCTCGCCAATATTGCGCCCCCGCTTGGACGCCGCATTGGGAAAGCGCCGGACCTTCAGCTTGGCATATTCGACGATGGTCCCGATATTCATCCGGTGCCGCCGCGCCTGTTGCGGGCTGGCGATTTTGTAACCGCGCGAGGTCGGTTTCAGTCGGTGGAATCTTTCATAGGTTTTGAGGGCGTAACCGCCATCGACGGCAAAATTCAGGAGCGCATCGAAATTGGCCTTGCTCATATCGCGGTAAGGATAGGCACTGCGGATCTCGTTGAGCGTCTGGCGTTTTTTTAGCGGGGCCGAGCAGGCGCGGTTGACGAGATATTGGATGGCGACATCCATCGCGCCGGGGCGGAACGGGTCGCCGTCGCGGTGGCCGTCCTCAATCGCTTCAATCGCGACGGCGCATTCAATCGCCTCCATCGGGTTGCAGGGGACGAGTGTGGCTTTTGACGGCTCATCCATGCGGTGATTGGACCGCCCGATCCGTTGGAGCAGGCGGGACACGCCCTTGGGCGCACCGACTTGCAGGATGGCATCAACGTCGCCCCAGTCGATGCCCATCTCAAGGGCGGAAGTCGAGACGACCGCTCGCATCGCACCGCTGGCAATCGCGTTCTCCGTCTTCTGCCGCCGTTCGCGGGAGAGGCTGCCGTGATAGAGCCCGATGGAGAGGTTGTCGTCATTGATCTGCCAGAGCGATTGGAACATCAATTCGGCTTGGGCGCGGGTGTTGACGAACACGATAACGGAGTTGGAGGCTTTGATCGTCTCGTAAATATCGGCCACGGCGAAGCGCGCATTATGCCCGCCCAATGGCATGCGTTTGTCTTCCGGCACGAGGATGTCGAGCTCAGGCGGGGTGTCGCCGACGACTTCGATTAGGTCTGCGGGCGATCCCGTCGGGCCGAGCCATTTGGCGGATTCGGACGGGCTGGCCACGGTGGCGGAGAGACCGAAGCGGACGTGGCCGGGTGCAAGGCTCTTCAGCCGCGCCATCGCCAGCGCCGTGAAATCGCCACGCTTACCCGTCGAAAAACTGTGCATTTCGTCCACGACGACGCATTTCAGATCGGCGAAATAGTCCGCTGCATTATCGTAAGACAGCAACAGCATCAGGCTTTCCGGCGTCGTCAGCAGGATGTCCGGCGGAGATTTGCGCTGCTTCGTCCGGACGTGGGATTTTGTGTCGCCCGTGCGCACGCCAACTTTGATGGGCAGGCCGATCTGTCCGATCGGTTTCATCAGATTGCGTTCGATATCGTTAGTCAGGGCGCGCAAGGGCGAGATGTAGATTGTGTGAAGTTTAGGTGTTGCTCCCGTAGGTTTCGCGTGGAGATCAATTAGCGATGGCAACAGCCCCGCCAATGTCTTCCCACCGCCCGTTGGCGCGATCAGCAATGTATCCCGCCCTGCGCCAAACGCCTCCACCATGTCGCGCTGATAATCGCGCACGGTCCAGCCTTGGTCGAAAAACCAGTCTTGGAAAATGGACGGGACGGGAGAGGTCATGATGTATCTACGCGCGAGGGTGGATTTGGTTATCGTTTAAATTTTGGAACAGCCCGCCCTCCGGTTCGTAGGTACTCCATACAAGACTCAAGAGGAGATTATTATGAGCGAACGGTTCAAAGGTAAAACGGTACTCATCACGGGCGGCACATCCGGTATCGGTCTGGCGACGGCCAAACGCATTGTCGCAGAAGGCGGCGATGTCGCGGTCACAGGCACGACGCAGGAAAATCTGGACGCGGCGGGTCGCGCCCTGCCAAGTTCCGCACTCGTCTTGCGCAATGACTCCTCCAGCCTGGAAGACATTGCGGAGTTGGAAGAGAAGATTGCCGAGATGGGCAAAGGTCTGGACGGCCTGTTCCTGAATGCGGGTTACGGCAAATTCCGCCCCGTCGAGAAAGTCGACGCGGAGTTTTTCGATCATATGAATAATGTGAATGTCCGCGGCCCGATGTTGCAGATGGCGGCCCTCAAGAAACATCTGAATGAAGGGGCAGGCGTGCTGCTGACCTCTTCCGTTGCGCCCTTTCTCGGCGGACCGGAGGCGGCGGTTTACGCTGCGACGAAATCTTCGCTCGCAACCTTCACGCGGTCCTTTGCCCGTGACCTCGCCCCGGAGAAAATTCGGGTCAATGCCATCGGTCCAGGTCCAATCTCGACGGGTTTCTTTGGTGATGTAACGCCTGAAGAGGAAAAGGAACTCAAGGCACATCATTCCAAAATGGTCCCGCTCGGACGGTTCGGTGAATCGGAAGAAGTCGCTGCGGTTGCATGCTTCCTCTTATCCGAAGAAGCGTCCTATGTGACGGGGTCCGAATATATGGTCGATGGTGGTATGACCCTCCGCTAGGATGACCGCCGACCCTGAGACATGGATGCAGGTGAGGGAGGCCGGGCTCTATTGCGCGCCCGCCGACGCCTATATTGATCCTATTACCGACGCCGTGCCGCGTGCGATTATCACGCATGGTCACGCCGATCATGCGCGGGCGGGGCACGGTCACGTTTGGGCGACGCCCGAAACCATCGCGATTATGAAGACGCGCTATTACCTCACGGAAGAAACGGGTGAGACAGAACTGACATATGGCCAGCGGCATGATCTCGGCAATGGCGTGACGCTCTGGTTTGCGAGTGCGGGGCACATTCTCGGCTCCGCACAGGCCGTCCTCGAATATCAGGGCAAACGCGTCGTTGCGGCGGGGGATTTCAAACGTCATCCCGACCCGACCTGCGCGCCGTTCGAAGTCGTCCCCTGCGATGTGTTCATTACCGAAGCAACCTTCGCGCTGCCCGTCTTCCAGCACCCCCCGCTGGAAGTCGAAGTCGACAAGCTCATGCGGTCCATGGCGGCCCTGCCGGACCGCACGCATATTGTCGGGGTCTACGCACTCGGCAAATGTCAGCGGGTGATGAAGACCTTGCGCCTCGCGGGGTATGAACATCCGTTTTATATTCACGGCGCGTTGAAGCGGTTGACCGAACTCTATGAGAGCTACGGACAGGATTTCGGAGACTGGGAACTTGTCTCCGAAATTCCGCGCAAGGACAAACACGTCTTCCAAGGCAAAATCGTCCTCTGTCCACCCGCGCAGATCAATGATCGCTGGTCCCGTCGCTTCGAAGGTCCGCTTCCAACGGTGGCCTCAGGCTGGATGCAAATCCGCGCCCGCGCCCGTCAGAAGCGGGCGGAAATGGCCTTGGTCGTGAGTGATCACGCGGATTGGGGCGATCTCATTCGGACCTGTAAGGAGACGGGCGCACAGGATGTCTGGATTACCCATGGTCGTGTGGAAGCGCTGGAATATGCGCTGAAAAAGGAGGGGATTAACGCGAAGGGGTTGAATCTGATTGGGATGGATGAGGAGGTGGGGGAGTGAGCCTTTTCTCAAATGTCATCCCGCACGCAGCGAAGCGCAGATGCGGGACCTATCGTATATTAACTCAAGCCGGCGCTCTGCAAACGTTAGGTCCCGCATCTGCGGGCTTCGCCCTTATGCGGGATGACAGTTTGGAGAACCAGACAGCATGAAAGCCTTTTCCCAACTCCTCGACGATCTCTATTTCACCAATTCCACCCTCGCCAAGGAAACGATTCTCGCGAATTATCTTCGCGCGACGGCTGATCCAGATCGGGGTTGGGCGCTCGCAGCCATCGCGGGAACACTCTCTTTTGACCTTTTCAAGCGGAACCTTATCAAGACCTTGATGATGGAGCGGATGGATCCATTTTTGTTTGATCTCTCGCGGCATTATGTCGGCGAAATGAGCGAGACCGTCGCGTTGGCTTGGCCGCAATCGCCAGACCCCGTGCGGCTCAACCGCCTGCCGGACCTCCACGAAGTCATTGCGGAATTTCAGTCGCGGTCAAAGCCTGAGATCCGAGACTATTTAATTACACTGCTCGACAATATGGCCCCCGCACAGCGCTGGGCCTTGCTAAAGCTCGGGACGCGCGGCTTGCGCATTGGCATGTCGGCGCGGACCGTTAAAAAGACCCTCGCGAATATGGCCGGGGTCGAGGTCGGCGTGATTGAGGAACTCTGGCACGGGCTGGAGCCGCCCTATGAGACCCTCTTCGCCTGGATCGACGGCGAGGCGGAGATGCCAGATATTTCCAAGGTTCTGACCTATTCGCCCGTCATGCTGGCCCATCCGATTGACGAGGAAAAAGACTTGGATCGCCTCTCGCCGAAGACCCATCAGGCCGAATGGAAATGGGACGGTATCCGCGTGCAACTCGCCGCCATGAATGGTGAGGTGAAAGTCTTCTCCCGCACAGGCGATGATGTCAGCCACAGCTTTCCCGATCTCGCGGCAGCGGTAAATTTCGAGGCCGTGCTGGACGGCGAGCTGCTTGTGAAACCCGAAGGAGAGATCGGGTCCTTCAATGAATTGCAACAGCGTTTGGGGAAGAAGAAACCGTCCAAAAAACTGATGACGGACTTTCCGGCGCATCTCATGGCTTACGATATTCTGAGTTTGAACAATCAGTCCCTGCGCGGGGAGACCCTCACGGCGCGGCGGGAGATTTTAGCGAAGTTTATTCAGACCCAAAATTCCCCGCGCTTTTCGATTTCCAAAACGCTGGACTGGACCTCCGTCGAGGACCTCCGCGCATTACGGGAAGAGGCGGCGGAGAGTGGCGGTCTGATCGAGGGATTGATGATCAAAGATACGTCCTCGACCTATGTCTCCGGCCGTCCGAAACATATGTGGTACAAGTGGAAACGCGACCCGTTCCTGCTTGATGCCGTCCTGATGTATGCGCAGCGCGGCACGGGGAAACGGTCGAGTTATTATTCCGATTACACCTTTGGCCTCTGGGGGCCGGACGGAACATTGTTGCCAATCGGCAAGGCCTATTTCGGATTTACCGATGAGGAGTTGAAATTGCTGGATAAGTGGATCCGCAATCACAAACTCAAGCGCTTCGGTCCAGTGCAGGAAGTCGAGAAAGAACTCGTCTTCGAGATCGCGTTTGACTCCGCGCAGACCTCCTCCCGCCATAAATCCGGCTATGCCCTGCGTTTCCCACGCATCCACCGAATCCGCTGGGACAAACCTGCAGGAGAGGCCGACAGAATTGAAGCCGTCGCCGCGCTTGTAGGCAAGTAATTTTCCGTTAGGGTCGCGCCATGGGGAAAACACATTTTGAAACAGTCATCATCGGGTCCGGCTTTGGCGGTCTCTGCATGGGCATCAAGCTGAAAGAGGCGGGGCGCGAGGATTTCGTCATCGTCGAGAAGGCCGAAGAGGTCGGCGGGACATGGCGGGAAAACACCTATCCCGGTGCGGAATGCGATATTGCGAGCGCGCTCTATTCCTATTCCTTCGCCCCCAATCCGGCTTGGGATTTTAAGTGGGCGAAGCAGAAACAGATTCATATATATCAGAGAGGTATTGCGAGAGATTACGGTCTGTATGACCACCTAAAATTTGGGCGAACAGTTATCTCCGCAAGTTTTGCCGACGGAGTTTGGACGACGACATTTCGCGATGGCGAGGTTCTGACAAGTCGCTTTTTAGTCTCCGCCATCGGGCAGCTACACATTCCGAAAACACCGGAGATTGAAGGCGCAGAAAAATTCGAAGGCGCAAGTTTTCATTCCGCGCAATGGGATAATAGTTTCGACTATGTTGGCAAAAATATTGGGGTGATTGGTAATGCGGCCAGCGCCATTCAACTCATCCCGGAACTCGCCGAGGTCGCGGATAAATTGACAGTTTATCACCGCACACCAAATTGGATCATCCCGAAAAAGGACCGACCTTATTCGCGGCTGGAAAAATGGCTCGGCAAAAAAGTTCCGGCGCTGGGCAAACTCTATCGGTTCAGTCTTTTCGCGCAGGGCGAATATTTTGTCTGGCGGATTATTCAGGGCAAACCGCTGGCGCGAAAACTCGGTGAGATTTGGGTAAAGTCGGGCCTGAAGAAACATATCAAAGACCCTGAATTACGTGCCAAAATGTTGCCGGATTATCCAATGGGGGCGCGGCGCATTTTGCTCTCGGATAAAATCTATCCAGCGTTTGCGCGGGAGAATGTGGAGGTCGTGACCAAGGGGTTAGATCGTTTTACGAAAGATGGGCTTGTCACGAAAGACGGGACCGAACGCCAACATGATCTCGTCGTTTATGCGACGGGGTTTCATACCAATCCATTTCTGAAAGAAATTGATGTGCGAGGTGAGGGCGGTGTCTCGCTCAAGGACCACTGGGCGGAGGGGGCGCAGGCCTATATGGGGACCATGACGGACGGCTTTCCGAACCTATTCATCCTCTATGGTCCCAACACGAATACCGGTCATACCTCGATTATTTACAAGCTGGAAAACCAGATCGGCTATGTCGTCAAACTCATCGAAAAAACTGCGGGCGTCATTGCGGTGAAGCCAGAGGCCGAATCGGAATTTAGCGCGGAAATGCAACGCCGCCTCAAAGACCTCGCCTGGTCAAAGGTCGATGCGAGCTGGTACAAGGTCGGCGATAAAGTCCCGAATAATTGGCCCGGTAGCGCATTGGAGTTCAAGCGCCGTTTCAAAACGCCCGACTGGGAGGCTTACGAGATTACGGAATGACGACATTACGCTATAAAATGCTGGAGACAGTTCTGCGTTTTACGGGGGCGCGGAACTCCATTGCGAAGGCTGTGGCCAAAGGCAATGTGCCCTCTGTGGCACCGCCTATGTCTGTTCGCAAACGCTGGAAGAAGAGCGAATTTCAAGGACGTGATATTTGGACCTGTGAGCCAAAAACTGGCGGCAATGGACGTGTTTATGTTCACCAACATGGCGGGGCCTATGTGATTGGTCTGATCGGATTGCATTATGCGATGTTTACGAAGCTCGCCGATATGTCGGGGACGACGGTTATCCTGCCGGATTATCCCTTGCCGCCGGAAGCTATCGCGGATGAAGTCATCGACTTCGCCAACGCCCATTTCGATACTGTTGTCGCGCAATATGGCGCGGAAAATGTGAAGCTCGGAGGCGACTCAGCGGGTGGCAATCTGGCGCTTGCTATGTGTCAAACGCTGACGCCCGCGCACCCCATCATTTTACTCTCACCTTGGCTCGATTTGGACATGTCGACCGTGCCCGATGATATCCCGAATGAGGAGGTTCTGTTGGAGCCCGACGGCGCGCGCAAAGCCGCGCATCAATATGCCGGACCCCGCGACCCGAAAGACCCGTTGATCAGTCCGCTTTTCGCTGATCCCGAGACGCTTCCTCAGATGATGATTTTCACGGGTGAGAAGGACTTGCTCTATGCGGATATCGTGACGTTTTCAGAGAAAGCGAAGGCCGCCGGAAAGCTGAAAAAACTCGCGACCTATGGCGAGTTTGGGCATTACTGGATGTTCTATCCCACGCCGGATCGGGAGAGCACACTGGTGGAATTGGCGAGTATTTTGCGAAGCTAAAATCGCCCGCGCACATCCTCCAAAAACGTGTTTGTTCCGTTAATCATGAAACCTTGCTCGGACCCCAGCAGAAATAGGTTAATCCCCATCTCTCGCCATTTCGGCAGCTCGCTTAAATCTGATGTGAACGTCCCAACCCGACGGCCCCGCGCGACGGCGCGACTCGTGATGTCCTCGACTGTTGCGATGACATCGGGATGGTTGCGGTCCGTGTGACCCATGGACAGCGTCAGGTCAGACCGCCCAATGAAGTAGCAATCAATACCGTCTACGTCCAAAATCGCGTCGAGATCTTGGACGGCTTCAATATCCTCAATCTGTCCGATGACGACGGTATCCCCACCTGCCAAGCGAACGTGTTCTTCCAGTGTTCGCGTCCCCGCCGCGCGCGTCCCGCCGCAAAACCCGCGGCTTTGTTTATAATCCGACTTTGCGACAATCATCTGCGCATCTTCCGCACTCATCAGGTGCGGCGCGACGAAGCCGCCCGCCCCGCAATCCAATGCGGTCGCGATATGTTCGGCTGACGCGATGGGCAAGCGGACCAGATTTGGCAGGCCCACTGACCGACAGGCTAACACGCAATCCGAAATATCCCGACGGTCAAAGGGGTTGTGCTCGGCATCTATACAGAGAAAGTCGAGCGTCGTCCGACCCAACACTTCGCAGATTGTGGGAGAGGGTGTTTTGAGGAAGGTTCCGACCAATGTCTCACCCTCTGCCAATTTTTGTTTGAAGGTCATGCGGGCCTCATTTTTCGGTTTCACCTTGCAACTCTATCCGGATTTGTCACAACTGTCTCAACGATAAAATATATTCGGGGAAAATGCGATGACGCTTCAGGCTTATGATTGGATTTCTTATCACGCGGCGACGACGCCGGGTAAACGCGCGATGTTTGACCTCGCGAGTGGACGGGACTTTTCTTATGCGCAGATGAATGACCGCGTGGCCCGGGTCGCGGGCATGTTGCGCGATAACGGCATCATGCCCGGGGACCGCGTCGCGTTCCTGTGTCTGAACACGACGGATGTAATGGAGCTCGTCTTTGGATGTTGGCGGGTCGGTGCGATTTGTCTGGCGCTGAACTTCCGGCTCACCCCACCGGAGCTCGCTTATATTTTGAATGATTCTGAAGCGTCCATGGTACTCGTCGATGCGCCCTTTGCACCTTTGGCGGAAGCGACAAAAGGCCTGACCGATGTGGCTCACTGGATCGGGACAGACGGCGTCGGCGGAGAGAGCGCATATGAAACCGGGCTCGCAGTGGCCACGCCAATCTATGACTACCATCCGCAATCGCTGGAAGATCAGTGCCTGCTCATGTATTCCTCCGGCACGACGGGTTCGCCCAAAGGCGTGATTATCACCCACGCGATGCTCGACTTTACGGCCTCCGCCGCTATCCGCCTCGGCGCGTCAGGCCCGTCAGATGTTTCGCTGAATAATATGCCGCTCTTCCATATTGGCGGGCTGAATGTCACGGCGCTGCCCTCCATCTGGATAGGCGGGACCTGCATCATCATGCGGATGTTTGACCCCGATGGGACGATCAAGGCGATTTCTAACCCTGATCTCGGCATCACAACCATGTTCTGCGTGCCGGCTGCCTATAATGCGATGCGGGCGAGTGCGGAGATGGAAAGCGCCGATTTCTCTCGCATCACGCTCGCGCTGTGCGGGGCGGAGACGGTGCCGGAAGCGCTCATTCATTGGTGGATGGAACGCGGCATTATCATTCAGGAGGGATACGGGATGACGGAAACAGCGGCGTCCGGCGCGATGCTCCTGAAATCCGATATTCCCGACCGAATTGGCTCGGCGGGACGACCGCTTATGCATTCCCGCATCAAGATCGTGGATGATAACGGCCAAGAGGTGCCGCGCGGCACGCCCGGTGAAATCTGGTTCAAAGGTCTTTCCGTGACGCCCGGATATTGGCGAAATCCGAAAGCGAATGCGGAGAGTTTCACCGATGGGTGGTTCCATTCCGGCGATATCGGAATCATGGATGAAGATGGCTATATCTCAATCGAGGACCGCGTGAAGGACATGTATATTTCCGGCGGCGAGAACGTCTATCCGGCGGAAATTGAGGGTCTGCTTTACGGGTTAGAACAAGTCGTCGAGGTCGCCGTGATCGGCGTCCCGGATGAGCGCTGGGGCGAGACAGGCTGCGTCTGCGCCGTCGTGAAAGAGGGGGAAGCGTTGTGTCTTGAAGACGTTTTAGGTCATCTCGACGGGCGCCTAGCGAAATATAAACAGCCGGGGCATTTGCACCTGATTAAGGAACTACCGCGCGGCGGCACGGGGAAGGTGTTGAAATTTGAACTGCGCAAGGCTGTGCCGGGGATGTTGGGGTCAGCAGACTAGGGCGTACATTCAAATATTTGTCATTGTCCGACTTGATCGGACAATCCATTCGCATTGACTATCATTTGTCAATGAAGCGAATGGGTTTGTTTAAAAGTGAATGCGAATGGATCATCCGGTCAAGCCGGATGATGACATTAATTAAATGTGTCTTTTTCAACGCACCCTATAACGGCATCGGGCTGTCGTGAAAGACCTTCCGCATGAGCGGGATGAAGCTCTCCAAACTATCGGCCTCAAAATCCGGATCGAACGCTGGCGCGTCCCATTCATCGACGAGCTTCACCGCGAGGTCATACCACGGCTCGTCCTTCCATTGTAGGCGGAGGTCCGTGGGTGCACCCATATAGTGGTAATAATGCTCGCCCTGAAACGCTTGGTGATTGCGGATAACGTGATAGCTGTCATCCGAAATATAAGGCCGCATCATCTCGGCGGCGATAGGGCCGTGGTTCGGGACATTGATCACTTTCGCGATGTCGTGGCAGAGCGCGATGACGATCTGCTCATCCGTCGCGCCGTCCCGACGGGCGAGCGTGCCGCACATCAAGGCGTGTTGGAGCTGGTCGCAGGCGAAACCGAGTGTCGCGTTTTCGAGCTGTTTCAGCATCTCAATGAAACGATCTGCCGTTTTGCCGAAATCCTGTTTATGCGCTGCACCGATCTTCTTCCAATCTTCCAACGTGCCGTCCTGCATCCGCGTAAATTTTGCCTGCTGGCTGACGAGGGCCGGGTCGGTTTTGATAACGTCTTCAAGATTTTGTGCGTCTAACATCATTTAATCTCCACTATTTTTTCGGATCCTATCAGAAATTTTCACGGGCCGGAGATTTTTTTCATTCACAGACGCATGCACAAATGAACCTCGCCTATCCACCTCGCGTAAATGCTATTAGATTTGATCAGTGTGTTGTTCTATTTGATCGCCCATTCGGAGATTTTATGCGCGCTTTTGTCCTGATGTTCTTAATTTGGCTTTTGGCTTGGCCGGCTTTCGCAGCCGAATCTGAGCCCGTGGATACAGGTAAAGTCACGGCGTCCATTGTCAGTTCCCATAACAGCGTCGCGCCGGGGCAGGAATTTTACATCGCACTGCGCACAGTGCTGGATGAGGGTTGGCATACCTATTGGCGCAATCCGGGGGATAGCGGAGAACCTGTTCAAATTAATTGGGACTTACCCGAAGGTGTCACAGCCGGAGAGATTAGCTGGCCTATACCGCGCCCCATCCCGACGGGGGCGATTGTCAATTACGGCTTTGAAGGGACGCCACTTTTCCCTGTCAAATTCACGGTCAGTCCGGACGTTGAGCCCGGCACAGACATTACAGTCGTCTCAAACTTTTATTATCTCGTCTGTGCGGATGTTTGCATCCCTGAGGATGGCAGTGTCAGTCTATCCATGATCGTAGGTGAGCCCGTAGAAGACGCGCGGTGGAGCCCTGAGATTGTGGCCGCATTGGCCTCGTCCCCCATTCGCGGGGAGGTGCAGGGCGCAATCCAAAAATCCGGTGACGTCATCGATATCAGCTTCACAGACTTGCCGGACGGTGATTTCTCGAATGCCTATTTCTTCCCCTATGATCAGGGCGTTTTAGGTCACAGCAATCCGCAATCCGTGAGGCGCGGCGAGGACGGTCTCCGTCTGTCCACCACGCCTGATTATCTCTGGGAGGGTAGCCCACCGGAAACGCTTGAAGGCGTTTTGACCTATGAAGCGGGCGGCGAGCTAAAGGGCACAAATGTGGCTCTGACTGTGGGGAAAAGCCTGAATATTGGTGCGACCGCCGTCCCGAGGCCCGCAGTCGGCGGGCTCACGGTTTGGACCGCGATTATTGGTGCTATGATTGGCGGGCTCATTCTAAATCTAATGCCCTGTGTTTTTCCGGTGATCTCAATCAAGGCCTTGTCGATTGCCAAAACAGCTCATGGCGAACGGAGTGTCATTCGCCGCGAAGGCTGGCTTTATACGGCGGGTGTGATGGCAACTTTCTTATTGCTCACGATTGTTTTGCTGGCCCTGAAAGCGGGCGGGGCGGAGATCGGATGGGGCTTCCAATTGCAGTCCCCAAAGGTGGTTGCCGGTCTGGCTATTTTGCTGTTCGTGATTGGGTTAAACCTCTTAGGCGTTTTCGAATTTGGCGGTGGTCTGCAAAATACGGGGCAGTCCCTCACACAGAAGTCAGGGGCGGCCGGGTCGTTTTTCACGGGCGCCTTGGCGGTGATCGTTGCCACGCCCTGTACGGCGCCGATGATGGCCGGGGCCGTGGGCTATGCCTTGGCCGCGCCCGCGATTGTGACACTCGCTGTCTTTATGGCGCTGGCCCTTGGATTTGCTCTACCGTTCTTGCTGATCGCCTATGTCCCGGGTCTATTGTCCAAGCTGCCGAAGCCCGGGCCTTGGATGGTGCGGTTTAAAGAAGTTCTATCCTTCCCGATGTTCGCGGCGGCGATCTGGCTTGTCTGGGTGCTGAGTTTGCAGGCGGGTGAAGACGGCGTGCTGGTTGTTTTGTCAGCCATGCTGGCGGTGGCCATCGCCATTTGGTGTTTCAAAAACACGCGTTTGTTTGGAAAAGCGATTGGTGCGCTGGCTGTCTTAGCAGCTATATTCATGCCGCTCTCACTTTCTGGCGCTGGCACGGGTGAGGCCGTGGCGGTCGAGTTGAAAGCGGAAGCCTGGTCTCCGGCCCGTGTCGAAGAGCTTCAGGCGGAAGGCCGGCCCATCTTTGTGGACTTCACAGCCGCCTGGTGCGTGACCTGTAAGGTCAATGAAAAACTTGTCCTCAATACGTCGAAAGTGCAAGAATTGTTTGAGGAAACGAACACAGTTTTTTTGATCGCGGATTGGACGAATAAGGATGATGTCATCGCCGCAGAGCTGGCAAAATATGACCGGGCGGGCGTGCCGCTCTATCTCGTTTACTCTGACAATTCCGTGAGTCCGGCCATTTTGCCTCAAACCTTGAGCTATAATGTGATAAGGAAAGCTATAGCTGGTGAATAATCCGGCCCGCTTTGACACGCGTAGAAAAGATATCCCTCACATTCAGGAGATTAAAATGTCGATTTCAAAAGTTCTACTTTCAACCCTCGCCGTTTCCGCTCTCGCATTGGCCGCACCGGCCACCGCAAAAATCGCAACAGGATCCAATGTCTCTGACATGACCGTCACGGACTCAAATGGCGTTCAACATAATCTTTCCGACTTTGCCGGCCAGAAAGTCGTCCTCGAATGGACGAATGAAGGCTGCCCCTATGTGAAGAAGCACTACTCCACGAACAACATGCAAAAGACGCAAGCCATGGCGACAGCAGATGGTGCCGTCTGGCTCTCCGTCATTTCAAGTGCTCCCGGCAAGCAGGGCTATAAGTCCCCTGACGAAGCCAATGCCTGGAAAGACGCGCAAGGTGCCGTGTCCACGGCCATCGTCCTAGATCCCGAAGGCGAGATGGGCAAAACTTTTGCCGCGAAAACAACGCCACATATGTATATTATCGATGAATCGCAAACGCTCGTCTATCAGGGTGCGATTGACGATAACCGTTCCGCTAATCCGGCAACCGTCGAAGGAGCGCAAAACTACGTTCTGGCCGCGATGGATGATTTGAAAGCTGGAAATGCCGTCGCTATATCTGACACGGCGCCTTATGGCTGTTCAGTCAAATATAAGTCATAGACTCAATAAATAAGAAAATTTGCCCGCTGCTGACGATCTGTTTGCAGTGGGTTTTTTATGAGGTGAGTCTTAATGTCGCGCCGGAGATTTTCTTCTCCGGGAGAATGTAACTTATTACTCCGCAAGTCTCTCTAGCGTCTCCCGCATCTTAGCCGAAATTTTTACAGGCCGCCGCGTCTGCTCATCAACATATACATGCACGAACCTGCCCTGCGCGCTGGCTGTGGTTTCGTCATTCCGGAAGAGACCGATTTCATAGGTCACGCTGGATGACCCGATTTTCGCCGCGCGTAATCCTGCGACGACATCATCCGGAAAACTAATGGCGGAAAAGTAATCGCAAGACGTTCCGACGACGAGGCCTATGACTTTGCTTTTGCCTATCTCCAACAGCTCATTCTCGATCAACCACCGGTTCACAACCGTGTCGAAATAGAAATAATAAACCGAATTATTCACATGCCCATAAACATCATTATCCGCCCAGCGCGTGGGGATCGTGAGGTGGTGCGGGTAGCTGTCGAGGGTGTTGGGGGTCGGTCGCATGGATTAGCCTGAAAATTTCATATTTATAATCAATATGGCGATGACCACAGCGCCTAAAATCATCAGGGTCGATAGACCCAGACTGAGCAGAAGGTTGATGACAGCCGTTCGATTCGCGCGTTTATAAACCCGCTCAATCATCATAATCGAAAGCAGAGCCGCCCCCGTCAGGGACCAGCCTAAAACGGTATTCGAAGCATACCAGAGATCAGGATTGGTCAAGCTTTCCGGCGTTCTATATCCAATCATGCCATTTGGCGGCGTTTCTCCGGAAAGCAGCGGAATTGCAAGCCACAACGTTATGGCAGGAATCGCATAGGCGAAAATGCGCGCCAGAAATTCGTCTGCTCTGAAATTATCAAAGCCGTTTTTAAACACCGGGTTGCTCCCACAGACTCACAAAATCGTTTCGTAAATTTTCACAACCGCCTCATGCGTCATCTCACGGGCATTGTTCATCAGCAGGCGGTCTTTTGTCATGGCGTCATCTGCCATCATGTGGACGGCGTCCGCTGTGATATTCACCTCGTGTAGGCGCGTCGGGACTTTCGTCTCGGCCTTGATGCGGAGCATTTCATCGACGAGCGACGAGCCGTTTTGTCCCACACCTAAATCGCTCGCGATTTCGGCGTACCAGTGATCGGCCTCAGGCTGATTATATTTCATGACTTCCGTCAGGACGAGCGCATTGGAGAGGCCGTGTGGCACGTGGAAAAACCCGCCGAGCGGATAGGCGAGGGCGTGGACGGCGGCACAGGGCGCATTGGAAAAAGCTTGCCCGGCAATCATCGCGCCCATCAGCATTTCATTGCGGGCGTCGATGTTGGTTGGCTCATTCACGGCCTGCACGATATTGTTTCGCAGCTTGCGTAATGCTGTCAGGGCAAGCGCGTCCGAGATCGGGTTTTTCAGACGGATGGAGGTGTAGGCTTCAATCGCATGGACCATTGCATCAATACCCGTACTCGCGGTGATTGACGCGGGCAGGCCGAGCGTAAGTTCCGCGTCCAGCAGCACGCGGTCCGCGTAGAGTGGGTCGGAAACGACGCCCTTCTTGGCCGTTTTCCCCGTTGTGAGAATGGCGACATTCGTAACCTCAGACCCCGTGCCGGATGTGGTCGGAATTAGGAGGAGCGGCAGGCGAGGGCCCTTGACCTGATCGACGCCATACATGGTCTCCAACGATTGATCCGACCCTGCCAAACAGGCCGCGACCTTCGCCGTATCCATGGGCGATCCGCCGCCAAAGCCGATGACGAGGCCCGCATCAAACAGGCGCATATCATTGGCGATTTGCTGGACGATGCTGTCCGGTGGGTCGGGCACGACCTGATCGTAAATCATGACGTCATATCCCGCATCGGACAGCGCCGCGACGCCCGCGTCCATCAGGCCGAGCTTGCGCACGCCCATATCGGTGACAATCGCGATGCGTTTATTCGTACAAAGCCCCTCGACAAAAAGATCAAGCTTGGCGGCCCCGCCGGGTGCGATACGAATGTCGGAAACGGTTTTGAATATGTGCATATGGGATTCCTCTTAGGCTCTAGCTTGCCGTTGATTTTGAGCGTTGTCCACTTATCAAGCCGCGCGCGTTGACCAACCGAACCAGATTGCCGTGAGCGCCAAAGCCAGCGCGAGTACTCGCCGCACCCAAAGGCTCCGTTTCGGATCGTCCAGAAAACGGTGAAATGTACCCGCAAAGGTGACGATTAAAAGATGCACGACTGTCGCGATCCCGACATAGAGCACGGTCAGACCGAAAATCTCTGACCAATCCGCCTCTCGCGAGGAGAGGAAGGTCGGCAGGACCGTGATGTAGAACAAGGCCGCTTTCGGGTTGAGCAGATTGACCGTCAGACCGTGCCGGAAATAGGTCAAATCGCTGGACGCCGATTCGGCTTTTTGCGGTGAGCTCTCGCCCGCTTCACGCCAACCTTCCCATGCGAGGTAGAGCAAATAAGCAATTCCGCCCCAGCGCAGAATTTGAAACAGAATGGGATTTTGCGTGATAAGAGCCCCCACGCCTGCCGCACTGAGCAGCCCAATAAGTAAGAGCCCAATCGCGATCCCCGCCGTTGTGGCAAACCCATGCCGCCGTCCCTTGGTCGCGCTGATCAGCGCGAGAAAGGCCATATTCGGGCCGGGTGTGAGTTCGATCAGGATAGAGGCAGAGATAAAAGTGAGTAGATTTTCCATCGTGCTGCCGCGTAATTTTTATTCCTGTCATACCGACGCGGTGAAGCCGCCCGGTACCCATTCCGTGAGGCCAGCGAAATAGGCAGATATTCATTTTCACTGCAAATTTCACGACATGGGCACCGGGCGACCCTACTGGCCGCGTCGGTGTGACATCCTAATTTTATTCACCCATCGTCAGAATGACTTTCCCCATCGCCTTGCGGCTCGTCAGTTCGTCAAACGCATCAGCAAACTTCTCCAGCGGATAGTGATTGCTGATCCTGGGTTTGATCTGGCCTGTTTGCAGCATTTGCATGATCTCCGCGATATTGCCCATATGGGCTTTGGGGTCACGTTGTGTCCACGCACCCCAGAAGACGCCGCGAATGTCGATGGATTTGAGGAGGCAGAGATTGAGCGGAATGCGCGGAATATCGCCCGCCGCAAAGCCGATGACCATGTAACGGCCGCCCCAATTCATCGCACGGACACAGGGTTCGGCGAATTTATCGCCGACCGGATCGTAGAGCACGTCTGCGCCGCCTAACTCTTTGATGGCTTTTTTCAGGTCCATGTCATTTGAGTAATTGATGCCTTCATCCGCGCCGTGTTCTTTACAGACCGCGAGTTTCTCATCCGTGCTGGCACAGGCAATGACGCGCGCGCCCATGGCTTTGCCGAGTTCGACGGCGGCCAGTCCAACACCGCCTGCCGCGCCCAGCACGACGAGCGTTTCGCCCGGCTGGAGGTTCGCGCGCTGCTTCAAGGCATAATAGGACGTGCCGTAAACGAGGACCAAGCCCGCAGCGATGTCGAACGGCATGTCGCCGATGGGGCCGACAACGGCGACGGGGGCGAGGACTTCGGTCGCAAAGGCCCCGACCTGCCCGAGATAGGCGACGCGGTCGCCGACCTTCAGGTGTTTCACGTCATCGGCGACTTCGCTGATAATGCCCGCCGCTTCGCCGCCGGGAATGAAGGGGAAGGGCGGTTGGGCTTGGTATTTGCCTTCCGCGATGAGGATGTCGGGAAAGTTCACGCCTGCCGCTTTTAGTGCAATGCGGACATGGCCGGGTTTCATAGGCGAGGGAGTGACATCCTCGACCGCGTGTTTGTGATAATCTTGGAATTTGTGTACGTTTAAAGCTCTCATTTTTTGTTCCAATTCGGTTTCCGCTTCTCAACAAAGCTCGTTATGCCTTCCACGCCCTCATCAGACATCATGCAGTCTGCAAACACATTTGCGGCGTAATCCATCATCTCTGCGCCTGACTTATCGCGGGAGGAGAGGATAAGGTGTTTCGTCGCCGCGATGGCTCCGGGAGCGCATTTCATCACGCCGCGTTTTATCTCGGCTTCTTTATCATCTAATTCGTCGGGGCTGACCACCACGTGGTCGACCAAACCGTAATCCACCGCCTCGCGTCCCGTAAATCTCGCCCCCGTGAGCATAATCCGGCGGGCCGTAGGTAGCCCCACTCTGGCGACGACGAAGGGCGCGATTTGCGCGGGCGGAATGCCGATCATGGTCTCGGTTAGACTAAACTTCGTGTCTTCCGTCGCGACAATCACGTCCCCGCAACACATCAGGCCGAGCCCGCCCGCAATGGCTGCGCCCTCGACGAGGACGATCACGACTTGCGGCATTTCATTGAGGGATAGCAGCACATCGCCGATCCCGCGATTCATCTTCGCGACTTCGGCTTTGCCCACACCGGGGGCCTGCATCGCGTTGAAACTTTTCAGGTCCCCGCCCGAGCAGAAAATGTCGTGCTTCCCCCGCAAGGTAATCCCGCGCACGGAACGGTCATCGCGCACGCTGTCCATCACGGCGAGCAATTCCGCGCACATCGCGTCATTGATCGCATTGCGACTTTTCGGGTTATCCAGCCAGATTGTCAGCCAGCCTTCCGCGAGGTCGAGTTGCAGAACGGTCGTGTCCGGTAATTTTTGCATAGAGACTTTCATAAACGTCATTTGATTATCGCGCGCAATAGGGCATAACTGAATCATATTCAATTTTCCAAGTCCACCGTTCAGGAGTTCTCCCATGCGCGAAGCCGTCCTCGTCTCTACCGCCCGTACCCCGATTGGCCGCGCCTATCGCGGGGCTTTCAACAACACGCCGTCCCCAACACTCGCGGGTCACTGTATCGATCATGCGGTCAAACGTGCCGGTATTGACGGAGCTTTGGTCGAAGACGTCGTTATGGGCTGCGCCCTGCAACAGGGCGTTCAGGTCACAGTGGGCCGGAATGCGGTGCTCGCCTCAAACCTGCCCGTGACTGTGCCCGCCATGAGCGTGGATCGTCAGTGTTCCTCCGGCATGGTCGCGATTGGCATTGCCGCGCGCAAGATTATGTGCGGCGAAGTCGACATTGCCATTGGCGGCGGTGTGGACAGCATTTCCATGGTCCAAACGCCGGAAATGCGCGTTGCGCCCGATATGAACGTCATCAAGAAACACCCCAACGCCTATATCCAAATGATCGACACGGCGGAGATTGTGGCGGAACGTTACGGCGTCTCGCGTGAGCGGATGGACGAATACGCGCTGATCTCTCAGCAGCGCACACATGCCGCGCAGGAAGCGGGCGCCTTTGACGACGAAATCGTCCCGCTCGCCTCGACGATGAAAGTCATGAATAAGGAAACGAAAGAAGTGACCGAACATGAGGTCACATTGGAAAAAGACGAGGGCAACCGCCCCGGCACGAATATCGAAGGTCTGAACGGCCTGAAACCCGTGCGCGGTCCGGGCAAGACGATTACGGCGGGCAATGCGTCACAGCTGTCTGATGGCGCGTCCGTCTCCGTCCTGATGGATTCCAAGACGGCTGAAAAGCACGGTCTGGAGCCGCTTGGCTATTATCGCGGCATGGCCGTCGCAGGGCTCGAGCCGGATGAAATGGGCATTGGCCCGATCTATGCCGTGCCAAAACTCCTCGCGCAGCATGGTCTGAAAATGGAAGATATCGATCTGTGGGAGCTGAATGAGGCTTTCGCCGTGCAGGTACTCTATTGCGCGGACAAACTCGGCATTCCGATGGAAAAAATGAACGTCAATGGCGGCGCGATTTCTGTGGGCCATCCATATGGGATGAGTGGCGCACGGATGTCTGCGCATGCTTTGATCGAAGGTAAACGTCGGGGTGCGAAATATGTTGTGAGTACGATGTGTATCGGAGGCGGCATGGGCGCGGCTGGGCTTTTTGAAGTTGCTTAGAGCCCGATCTTGCCCCGTTATAAGTGCCTCATTCAAGGTGAGAACTTTTTGATGGACCGTGAAGACGGTGAAACGCTTATGGGGTTTTATACTACACGTTTTGTAAGAGCTACGAATCCAAAAGAAGCCGAGTTGAAATGTCTTCGGCTCCTTAGAAGAAAAGATGAATACGGAAACAAAAGAAATAGTGGGCGTAAAGGATCGGCTAAAGTCTATTTTTTAGATATTACGAAGGCGAAAAGGCAATCTTCGTTTTCATTTGGAAAAGGCAACGTCTTTTTCAGAATGATTGATGTGGATGAAAATGGCGAACATCTTGATGCTTTGGAAATTGAGTTGGAAGCCCACGCAAAATGGTGAAAAACATGAATAAAATCGAATTCGAAAACCGCGTCGCAATCGTCACCGGCGCAGGTGGAGGCCTCGGTCGCTCGCACGCGCTGGCCCTCGCGGCGCGTGGCGTGAAAGTTGTCGTCAACGACCTTGGCGGATCTGTGGATGGTACAGGCGGCGGCGCGACGATGGCGGAGAATGTCGTCGCAGAAATTATTGCGGCGGGCGGCGAAGCCATGGCGAATGGCGCGAATGTCACCAATGCCGACGACGTCCAGGCCATGGTCGATGCGACGATTGAAAAATGGGGCAAGGTTGACATCCTCGTCAATAATGCGGGTATCCTCCGCGATAAATCTTTCTCCAAAATGGACGTTGCGGATTGGGATCTGGTCGTCGCGGTTCATCTCAAAGGCTCCATGCTCTGCACGAAAGCGGTCTGGAACCACATGAAGGCGAATGGCTATGGTCGGATCGTCATGACGACATCGTCTTCGGGCATGTATGGCAACTTTGGCCAAACAAATTACGGCGCGGCCAAGGCCGGCCTGTCCGGTTTTATGCGCACACTCTGTCTCGAAGGGGCGAAATATGACATCCGCGTCAACACGCTCTCGCCGACAGCGCGGTCCCGCATGACGGAAAACCTGATGCCGGAAGAAATTCTAGAAAAGCTGACGGTTGAGTCTGTATCGGCAGGTCTGGTCTATCTCGTCTGCGACGACGCGCCCAATCGCATGATCCTCTGCGCTGGGGCAGGAGGCTATTCCGAGACGAAAGTGTTCGAAACCTCCGGCATCAACCTCGCAGAAGGTGACCAAACGGCGGAGAATGTCGCGAAATTTATCGATAAAATTCGCGACACGTCGGACATGGAAGAATTTACAAATGGCGGGCAGCAAGGAGCCAAATTCCTGACCCGCATCCAAAAGGGCGAGTTCCAGAAATAGGGGCCCCAACAGGGAGAGTAAGATGACTGATTTACAAACATTTAGAACCGAAGCCCGCGCGTGGCTGGAAGACAATTGCCCGCCGGAAATGCGCGAGCCGATGAAGGGCGACAAAGATGCCTGTTGGGGTGGACGCAATTTCACCTTCCAAAGCGAGGCGCAGAAAGTCTGGTTGGAGCGCATGGTCGCGCAAGGGTGGACCGTCCCAACCTGGCCAAAGGAATATGGCGGGGCAGGATTGTCGCGTCAGGAAGAGATTGTTCTCTTGCAGGAAATGAAGCGCATCAATGCGCGAAACCCGCTCTCCTCCTTTGGCATTTGGATGCTTGGGCCGGCCCTGCTGAAATTCGGCACGGAAGAGCAGAAGCTTGAGCATTTACCGCCCATCGCGCGCGGTGAAATCCGTTGGTGTCAGGGATATTCAGAGCCGGGCGCAGGCTCCGATCTCGCCTCACTCAAGACCAAGGCCGAAGACAAGGGCGATCACTATATCGTCAATGGGCAGAAGGTTTGGACATCCTATGCCGATCAAGCCGACTGGATTTTCTGTCTCGTCCGCACGGATAATACGGGCAAGAAACATCACGGCATTTCCTTCGTCCTGTTCGACATGGCGAGTGAGGGTGTGGAAGCGCGTCCGATTAAACTCATTTCCGGCCGGTCGCCATTCTGTGAAACCTTCCTGACGGATGTCAAAGTCCTCAAGAAAAACCTCGTCGGGGAAGAGCATAAGGGTTGGTCCATTGCGAAATATCTCCTGACGCATGAGCGGGAAATGATCGGCAATCAGGAAGGTGTCACACGTCCGCTCCACGAAATCGCGGCAGGGTCACTCGGTCTGACGGATGGCAAGCTCGCCGACCCGATGCTCCGCGCAAAAGTGGCCGAAGCCGAGATTGACGAATGGGCGTTTAACCTGACCATGAAACGTAAATTGGCCGAAGCCAAAGCGGGCGCCTCCCTCGGCGCGGATAGCTCCATGCTGAAATATTACGGCACAGAGCTGAATAAGCGAAAGTTCGAATTGATGATGGATGCAACGGGCCATGAGGGTCTGGAGTGGGAATCGGAACGTTCCAATGACGGCAAAATGGCGCGCAGCTGGTTGCGGACAAAAGGTAACTCCATTGAAGGCGGCACGAGTGAGGTTCAGTTGAACATTATCAGCAAGCACATCCTTCAACTGCCGGGCGCGTAGCGTTAAATCGACGATTGATAATCGTCGATAGCGAAGCGCGGACCGCCTTAATGGTGGTCCGAAAGGCAGGCGGCGACAGCCGCGCCGATCACATTTAACGACTGCAAAGACAATCGTATTAAAGGAATAAAAAATGGCACTCGTACTCAACGAAGATGAAGTCATGATGCGCGATATGGCGCAATCATTCTTCGCCGAAAAAGCCCCCGTCAAAGCCTTGCGCGAACTCCGCGATACCAATGACGAAACGGGATTTGACCGCGCGCTCTGGGCCAATATGGCCGAAATGGGCTTTGCTGGCATTGTCGTGCCCGAAGAGCATGGCGGCGTGGATATGGGCTATCTCGCAGCGGGTCTCGTCGCCGAGCAAATGGGCCGGAACCTGACGGCGTCTCCGTTCCTCTCGACAGCTATCCTCGCGGCAACCGCGTTGAAATATGGTTCGGACGAACAGAAATCGGAATGGCTGCCGAAGATCGCTTCTGGCGAAACGATCATTGCACTCGCGCTGGATGAGGGCGTGAAACACAATCCGCGCGGGACAGCGACAACGGCTGAACCGTCCGGCAACGGGTTTAAATTGAACGGTTCCAAGGCCATGGTCGTGGATGGGCATGTGGCAGACAAGATGATTGTTGTCGCGCGAACCTCTGGCGAAGAGGGCGATGCGGAGGGGCTCTCGCTCTTCCTCGTCGATCCAAAATCAGACGGCGTCTCCACGGAGCGGACCATCATGGTCGATTCGCGCAATGCCGCCCGCATTGATTTTGACGATGTCGAAGTGGACGGCGATGCTCTGCTCGGCACGCTCGATGGTGGCATGGAGGTGTTGGACGCGGTTCTCACCGCAGGGCGCGGCATTGCGGCGGCGGAATTGCTCGGCGCGGGCGCGCAAGCCTTTGAAGATACCGTCGCCTATATCAAAGAACGCAAACAATTTGGCGAAATCATCGGCTCCTTCCAAGCGCTGCAGCATCGCAGCTCGCATCTTTATTCCGAAGTCGAAATTGCCCGCTCTGCCGTTATCGGCGCGCTGACCGCGCTGGATGAGGGCGACGAGAACGCTGCGCTCTATTGCGCGATGGCGAAAGCCAAGCTCGGCTCTGTTGCGAAACTCGCGTCGCAGGAGGGCGTGCAGATGCATGGCGGCGTCGGCATGACGGATGAATATGATATCGGCCTCTTCATGAAACGTATTCGGGTCTTGCAAGAACTGATGGGAGATGCACATTATCATATGAATGAGTTCGCAGAAGCGAACCAGTACTAACCAAGGGGACTACCATGAAATCCGTAAAAGCCGCAGAACTCGCCTCCATTGTCGGGACCGAAATCGGAACATCCGAGTGGATCACGATTGAACAGGACCGCGTCAACCAATTCGCGGATGTGACGGAGGATCATCAATTCATCCATGTGAATCCCGAGATGGCGAAAATGACGCCCTTTGGTGGCCCAATCGCGCATGGTTTCCTGACGCTCTCCCTGCTGTCCAAATTCAGCGAAGGCGGCGGCCTCGTTATTGAAGGCATTAAAATGGGCGTGAATTACGGGTTCGAGAAAGTCCGTTTCCTTGCCCCCGTCAAAGTCGGCAAGAAGGTCCGCGGCGTGTTCAAGCTCAAGAGTTTCGACGAAAAACGCCCGGGGCAATTCCTGCTGACCTATGAAGTCACGGTCGAGATTGAGGGCGAAGAAAAGCCGGCGCTCATCGCTGACTGGCTCGCGATGCAATTTACGGGGTAATCGGAACTCCCACATAGATTTTTTGAAAAGCCGGCTCATATGAGGCGGCTTTTTCATATCTGTGGTTCGTTCCCATTTCATCTGACACGTAATCCGCGCTTGCTGGACTGAAGACGGTGCGACTGAGCGTCCGGCTGTAAGACAATCGCGCAGGCTCATCTGACTCGTTGTCACTGATGCAAATCCCGCTTACAGGTCGCTCATGACCGAAACCCTCAAACGCCCCATTGTGACACGTACCGGACTCATCACCGGATTACTCGCCTTCACTCTGCCATTTCTCGCGGATGCGATTATCTTTGGCGGGTCGGGGCAGGGCGAGAAGATGTTTAATTCACCTGCGGGTCTACTCGGCAATGCCGCCTATGCCGCGATTGTGTTCTGGCTGCTGGATAGCGCGATGCGTCCGCGAAAACGCGTGCGGATTGCGCTTTGGGTCGGGTTGGCTTTGACAGCCATAATTTGGTTGGCCTTTGGCCTCACGGGACAGGCCTATCAGGTCGATGAAACGCTCGGGAATGCGAATATCGGCTTATACATCCTACTCATGGCGTGGCCGCTTATTTGCGTTGTGGTCATGGGCGTTGTCGCAAAAGTTGGTGAACCACCGGAAGAGGAGACTGCCCATGTCGCTTGAAATCGCCCTCTTCCCCTGCCTGTCGGATAATTATGGCTTCCTGATCCATGATGCGGAGACGGGCGCGACAGCGGCGGTCGATACGCCGGATGCCCGTGAAATATCGGCGCAGTGCGAGGCGCGCGGCTGGATCCTGACCGAAATCTGGAACACCCATTGGCATCCAGACCACACGGGCGGCAATGTCGCGTTGAAGCGTCGCTATCGTGCAAAAGTCCGCGGGCCGCACCGTGTCGCGGGTGAAATCTCCGCGATTGACGAGACACTGGGCGAGGGAGATAGCTTCGACTTCGCCGGTCACCGCGTCGAGATCCTGCACACGCCGGGTCACACGGATGAGCACATCATCTTTCATATTCCCGATGCGAAAGCTGCCTTTGTCGGTGATACGATTTTCGCTCTGGGCTGTGGGCGCTTGTTTGAAGGCACACCGCAGCAAATGTGGGACAGCCTCTCAAAAATCATGGCCCTTCCGGATGATACGGCCCTCTATTGCGCGCATGAATATACGCTTTCCAACGCGAAATTCGCGCTCTTGGTTGAGCCGGAAAATTCGGCGCTTTTGAAAGTTGTCGCCGAGGCAAAAGCCAAGCGGCAGAAGAATATTCCAACTGTCCCGACATCGGTTGCGGCGGAACGCCTGACGAATCCGTTCATCACGGCGGGCAGTGCAGAAGAGCTCGGACGCCGCCGCGCCTTGAAGGATAACTTCTGAGCCGCGTTAAACATGAATACAGTGTTAACGTGACTCTCAGTCTTGCTTCAGGCTTAATGTGAGACATGGCTACCATGACACATTTCCGCACTACACGATTCTGGCTCCTAACGGGGGCGGCGCTGATGACAGCGGGGACCGTCCATGCGCAATCCAAACCCACGCCGCCTTATGCGTCTGCGCCTACGATGGTGCAGGCTGCGCCCGGTTTTCCTTCCATTCCGGCGGATCAAATTGCGCGTGATGTGACGGAAGAAATTAATCCCCGCACGGGCCAGCGCGAACTTATCGCCGCGCCTTTTGATCCGTTTGAACAGG
Organism: uncultured Caulobacterales bacterium; assembly: GCA_947503715.1. Classification (GTDB taxonomy): domain Bacteria; phylum Pseudomonadota; class Alphaproteobacteria; order Caulobacterales; family Maricaulaceae; genus Litorimonas. The sequence goes on from CANNER010000001.1 coordinate 330,716, forward strand.
ATCCAACTGTTGCGGCCTCTGTACGGTTGCGGTCTATGGATCAGGCCGTCGCCATTGACGGACAGCTCTTGCGCGATGGTGCGCTCTTGGAAATGGATATCTATTATAATTCCCCTTCGGACGACCCCTATGACGGACGCGGCTATGGCGATGCGCTATTCCTCAATGGTGAACTCGCGCCCGTCGTGACACGCGATAGTCGTATTCTGGAATGTTCCAGCCGCGTCGAAAATGTCGTCTATGACCACACGGCCTATTATGGCGGCCCGAGTATCGGGATTTATCGACCCTATCGTCATTATGCCGGGCATTACGGATTCGCAAATAGCGGGTTCGGCTTTGGCTTCGGATCGCGTGGATATCGGGATCGCGGCTACGGTTTCGGCTATAGCAGTCGGGGCTATTCACAGCCGCGTTTGCGCAATAGAAACCTAAGACGCGACAATCGTGAATTACGCCGCGAAATCCGTGATCGTGATGACCGCCAAGACGCCCGCCGTGACCGCGAACGCGCGGAACGGATTAAACGCGATGAAGATCGCCGCAATCTTGGTCGTGTCGACTCCTATAGCGGTCGATCCGGTACACGGGGCGGCGCGCAACGCGGTGTAAACCCACCGCGTCGTTTGGAAATGGGCACGCGGACACGTTCTGATCGCGATGCAGTGCGCCGTTCCGAACCCAGACAGATAGAGACCAGACGGGCTGAGCCACGTCGTGCCGCGCCCGAACGCGCGGAGCGGAGACAGTCTGAGACAAGACGAAGCGCGCCGAGACGAACTGAGACACGACGCGAAACGGCCCCACAGCCGCAACGCGCGGAGCCACGGCGTCAGAGTAATCCGTCGCCACGTCGGGCAGCCCCGCAACGTGCGCAGCCTGCGCCGCGCAGTTCTACGCCGCCAAAGCGGACACGCTCTGCACCGCCAAAGACGACGCGTTCAACACCCCGTCGGCAGAGTAATCCGGGCAGAACCGTCAGGCGTCAGCTCGATTTCTTCCCGCGTGATGGATATGGTGGACGAGAGGTCGTGACTTCCCGCTCTGTCGATTGCGCGCGAGAGGAAACGCTGCGCGTGTTCTTACCTGCAGATCGTCTGGATGCCGCACGGTTTGATGGTTTGACTGTTCTCGTACTGGATCGTGATGGCGGTGAGACACCCGTCTTTATCCCGCCAAATTATATTGAGGGTTTCCGCTTGGCGGCTTCCGGTCAAATCCGTCCACAAGGTGTGAACCCGAACTCCCAAAATGGAACGCTAACGCGCATTCCACAGACGCAAGGCAACACATACCGCCTGCCTGATACGCAGATCGAATCTGCACCCTGTCCGGTGGGAACGACGCCGCAAGCCGACGGAACCTGTTTGCAAAACGGGACTACAAATATCAGCCTATCTGGTTATCCGCGGCCCTAACGTCCCATATTGAAACACACCCTGTCTGAAATTTGGACAGGGGTGCGAAAATTCGCGTGAAAAGCGTCAAAAACGCCCCTGTTCACTTGGCACGCGCATTGCAAAAATAGTTTTGAACCCAGGGAGGCATCCCAAAGTTCCCACGTTGCCCGGACCCGGACATTACTCCCGTCCACCCGGGTGCCCAAAGTCAGAATAAGGCCCTGTCATTTCCCAAAGGTGACAGGGTTTTATCGTCTCTGGACTTTCCTTTTTCATCGCCCGCCTTAATGTGCGCCCGACACAACAAGAACCGGGAGAACGGGCATGGGCTTTTCATTATCACGCGAGATTAAATATGTGGGCGGATTGCTCCGTATGTTGCGCTCCGTGAAGGATGTGGACGCAGAATCTAACCACCTCATCGCGGATGAGTTGGAACGCCGCGTCGATGCGTTCGGGACCAATATCGCCTTTATCGAGGGCGAGCGCGAATGGACCTATGACGATATGGAAACCTATGCCAATCGCGTCGCAGCATGGGCGGCGGCACAGGGCTTGGCTAAGGGCGACACTGTCGCAGTTTTCGCTCGCAACCGATTGGAATATATTCCGCTTTGGTTTGGACTATCCAAACTCGGCGTCATTCCTGCACTGCTAAATTATCAACTCGCAGGCAAAGCACTGGCACATTGCGTGAATATTTCCGACGCCGCGCATGTAATCGTCGATGTCGAAATGGCGAAACAATGGTCCGCCGCCAAGAAGCAGGTTAAGGGCGACCCGAAAGTCTGGGCCGCCTTTGGCGATATTAAGGGCTATGACAGCTTTGACGAGGCGCTGGTTGATCTCGTTCCGAACCGTCCGGCTAAATCCGTGCGGGATGGTCTCACGGCTGGCGGCATGGCGATGAAGATGTTTACCTCTGGTACCACGGGCATGCCAAAGGCCGCAAAGGTCACGCATGTCCGCGCACAGAATTACATGCGTGGTATGGGCAAGGGCGCGAAGGCCGGGCCCAGCGATCGCATGATGATGGTCCTGCCCATGTATCATGCCACGGGTGGCTTGGTCGGCAGTGGCGCGATGCTGACCTATGGCGGTGCAGTCATTATTATCCCGAAATTTTCGGCCTCAAAATTTTGGGATGATGCCGTAAAATACGGCGCGACAATGTTCACCTATGTCGGAGAACTCTGCCGCTTCCTCCTCTCGCAACCCGCCAATGAGAATGAGCGGAAGCACAAAATCCAATGGATTATGGGCAATGGCCTTCGCCCTGAAGTCTGGGGGAGTTTCGTCAGCCGTTTCAACATTCCGCATGTCATCGAATTTTACGGCGCGACCGAGGGCAATGTCAGCCTAATTAATGTCGACGGTCCCGTCGGCGCAGTGGGTCGGGTGCCGAGCTATCTGGCGTGGAAATTCAATATTGATGTCATTCGCTATGATGTCGAAACCGGACAAAATCCACGCGGGGCGGACGGATTCTGTATTCGCGAAGACCTGAATGAGGTCGGCGAAATGATTGGTGAAATCCGCCAAGATGACCCACGTTTCCGCTTTGAAGGTTACGGCACAAAGGAAGACACACAGAAGAAAATCCTGCGCGATGTATTCAAAAAAGGTGACGCATGGTTCCGCACGGGCGACCTGATGAAACGGGATGAGGATGGCTATTATTACTTCATGGACCGCGTCGGTGACACCTTCCGCTGGAAGGCGGAAAATGTGGCGACAGGTGAAGTCGCAGCCGTTCTGTCGACCTTCCCAGGTGTCACACAGGCCAATGTCTACGGTGTCGAGGTGCCGGGCTATGACGGTCGTGCGGGCATGGCCGCGATCGTGTCCGAGGAAGAACCGGACCTCGAAGCGTTAAAAGCGCATGTTGAGAAGAACTTGCCGCATTATGCGCGTCCGGTCTTCCTACGATTGTCGAAAGAGTCCGATACGACGAGTACGTTCAAGTTCAAGAAAACGAATCTGGTCAAGGCCGGTTTTGATCCCGCCAAGATTTCAGACCCGATCTATTTCGCCGATCCGAAATCCGGAACCTATGCGACGGTAGATGCGGATGTTTTCAAGGGCATTCACGGCGGGACTGTTCGGCTCTAAATGAAAACCGCGTCCGATATCCTCGATTTCTGGTTCTCGGACGCCGCGAAAAAGCGGTGGTTTAAATCTACCGATGCATTTGATGCGACGATACGGATGGAGTTCGAACCAACGGCTATGGCGCTGGCCGCCAATGCTGCGATGCGCGAAAAATGGGAAGCGGGCGGACCGGAATCGCATCTCGCGCTCATCCTCGCACTCGATCAGTTTCCGCGGAATATGTATCGCGCCACGTCGGGCATGTTCGCTTGGGACCCGCTGGCACTGAACTCTGCTAAACGCCTCGTTAAAAATGGCGGTGATCTGCGCCTGAACCAAAGCCAACGGTCGTTCGTTTACATGCCCTATATGCACAGCGAGGATTTGGCGGACCAAGAGGCCTGTATTGCGCTCTGCGATGCGCGGTTGGATGATGATAACACGCTGAAATTCGCCATCATTCACCGCGATATTATCGCGAAATACGGACGCTTTCCGCATCGTAATGAAATTCTGGGCCGGGATATGGCAGAAGGTGAACAGGCCTTTCTGGACGATGGGGGATTTTCGGGATGATGGATATTGGCGTAGTCATCTTCGACGATGTTGAAGAACTGGATTTTGTCGGGCCGTGGGAAGTCTGGAACATGGTCAATGAGGTCAAGAAATACCGGGGTGAAGACGAACCGTTTCGTATGCATCTTCTCAGTCCGACCGGCGGAGAGGTGCGGGCTGTTAAAGGCCTCCGCGTTCTGACGGATGCCGCCATCTCGGATGTTGAAAAACTCGATATCATTTGCATTCCGGGCGGAGCGGGGACGCGGCCCCTTATGAAGGATAGAGTCTTCATAGACTGGCTCAAAAATATCGCGCCGACCTGCCAATGGGTCACGAGCGTGTGTACGGGCGCGTTCCCGATTTCCAAGGCTGGACTGGCGGACGGAAAAAATCTGACGACGCATTGGGCCGCATTTGAGGAGTTCAAGGAGGCAGGTCTCGCGGGCGAATTGGTGCCCTATGTGCGCTATGTCCGCGATGGCAATCTGCTTACCTCTGCCGGCGTATCTGCCGGAATAGACATGGCGCTCTGGTTGACGGGACAGATTTTCACACCGCAATTCGCCCGCGATGTGCAGCGCGCTATGCAGTACGATCCGGCGCCGCCCTATGCCGGAGATGTATGATGAATGAGCCGAAAAAGCCGGATAATTTCATTGCGCGTATAAAGCGCCGGATGGAAGAAAATGCGGCGGATGACAAACCGTCAAAATTCCAGCTTCAGTTGGAAAAATTTAAATTCGACCCGGATGCCATCAACGTCTTCCAAGACAGCTTTCGCCGCGTCACGAACCAATTTGACCTCCCCGGCCCGCGCATGGCCCGGACAGAAAATTTTAATATCGGGGAGGGTGAGGACGCCATTCCGTGCCGCCTCTTTGTGCCCTTTGGCGCGGATGAACCGAGCGGGCCTTGCCTGATTTATCTGCATGGAGGCGGGTTTGTGACCTGCGATATTGAAACCCATGAAGGCATTACGCGGCGTCTCGCCAATGGCGCGGTGTGCCGGGTCCTATCCGTTGATTACCGCCTCGCGCCGCAACATCCCTATCCTGCGGGACCGGAGGATTGCGAGACGGTTTTGCAATGGGCCTTGGAAGGTTTGGGGCTGGAGAGCCACGGCATTGATCCCAAAAACATCGCGATTGGCGGCGATAGTGCAGGGGGCAATATGGCGGCTTACCTCGCGCAGAAATACCGTCGCCAAATTAAGAGCCAGATATTACTCTATCCGCTCATGCAACTGGTCGCGTTAAAGCCACCCAAACCCGGACCACAGGATTGGTTGCAATTCGGTTTCATGGCGTTGAAATTTATTGATGAACATTACGTTGCCGGTGCGGATCCGCATGAAACTCGTTTGTCACCGCTGCTAGAAAAAGACCTCAGCCATATGCCGCCCGCCTATGTTCTCACGGCGGGGCTGGACCCGTTGCGGGATGAAGGAAAATTATATGCGGAAAATTTGCGCGCGCATGGTGTGGAGGTGACCTATCACCACGAAAAGGCCATGCCGCACGGATTTCTAAACTTTGCACGGGCCTTCCCAAAGGCGAAATCCATTCCACTGGATGCCGCCGATGTTCTGCGTCGACACTTCCCGCGTTTGCAGGGCTTGGGCGCTTAATCCAGTTTAATTGGCGCTTGCCAGATGGAGGCCTTGTCGCGGATAAATATCTTTCTCACGGGAAAGTGGATTATAGCGGAGAGTCGGATGATGAGTGGGAGCTGGTGCTTTACCCAGACGGTGAATTGATGTTTGCTGAAGTCTACGAATTTATGCGGGGTCTCTAGGGATTTAATATTCGGATCATCCGTATGATATCCGAAGTCACGCAGCCAAGGCTTAGCTGTTGCCTCAAAGTCTTCTCTGTCTTTATTGGGCAATTTGCGCCATTTCTCAATATTGTCAGAGGCTTTCATACTCTGAATTTTCGCGTGGCTGTCGGTGTGGGAGAGCGCCGCCGCCGTTGCTGAGGGACCTTGTGAGTCTTGAACAGGGCGATCCAAAAATTTAGATAGCTTCGCGAGGCAGGCGTCCAAATCCGTCGCCATATCCTCATATTTCAATTCCAGATAGCGGGCCGGATTACTCGCGCCCCATTTTGCAAAGCCGCTGACATGTTCGGACCAGAGATGCCCGGCTTTGGCATAGGTCTTCGGGCCGAACCATTGTGCGATCCAGCTCTTGGCGACGTCGCGACCGTCGCGCACGACATGGACGATTTTGACGTCTTGTAATCCGTCCAGCGTATCGAGTGTCGGTTTGACCCGGTAATGGGCGCTCTTATCCCCGACCGCATCTGCGCCTTTCAGCTTTGCAAATTCGGAGAAGAGGGCGCTTATCAGGCTTGGATAATCGGTGGAGGCATCCAGAACGGAATCAGACAAGCCTTCGTCATAAATCGCCATAAAAGAACTGGGCCGAATGCCCGCGCGGTATTCATCCGAATCCTGTGAATTATAGGTCCAGATGGAGACGAATTGAAAAATATCGCGCAGGAGGCGCTTGCGGTTCTTGCGCTTATTCAGATCGCCATAGAGCCAGAGATAGTCTTCGAAAATCGAGATAAAATGCGTTTCGGACGGGAAGGCGATGCCGAACCGCGTTTCCAGCAGGTCCACCATCCAATAGGTGCCGGACCGGGGGGAGCCCGCGATAATAATATCAGGTCGCGCCATGATAATCTCATTCATTTAATACAGCCCGGACGGCCTTCAATTCGAGGTGGGCTTTGTCACGTTGAAACTTGCATGTCCACGGTCACCACGCTTTCGAGGGGTTTCCAACGGGTACGGAAGCCATTAACACGCCCCTAACTATCGAACGGAAACTTGTCTTGAAATACCTTAAAATCGGCATCTCTGTTCTTGTGTGGCTCCTGCTCATCTGGTTCCTGTTCAAGACATTGGACCGTCTGCCCAGTTGGGCGGAATGGGCGGGATATATGTCTGGTCCAATCATTATGGCGATTGGTGTATTTGCGCTCTGCTTTCTCGCGGCAACCGGATTGCGGGCGTTCCGGTTTGGCTTTCTCTTGCGCAAAGTCGTCGTCGTGCCTTGGAAGAATATCCTCACCGATTTCCCGTGGCTCCTCATGATCGGGGCGGTCACGCCTCTGCGTTTGGGGGAAGGCTACCGCGCGGTCTGGGTTCGGAAATTCGGGTCGCATTCGCTCTCCGTCATCGCGCTGTGGATAGCTGAGCGGTTGATCGATCTGTTTATGCTGGTCCTCATTCTGTCCGTCACAATAGCCTTGAACGGCGCGTTTGAGGCCGGCACGCGCGGCATTGCGACGGGCGTCATTGCGGCGCTCTTGCTTGGCTATCTCCTCACCTGCTTTTTCCTCAAACCCCTCGTCAGATTTGTGGAGGCCCGCCCGCATATGACACGGCTGGGTGAAATTGGCCGCGCCCTCTCTGTCGTGAACACACTGCCCAACCATGCCGTGATGCTCTCCACCTCACTCGCCATCTGGCTGTTTATCGGCTCAGGGTTCACTGCGATTATGAGCGCGAGTGCGCCTGTTGCCTCACCCGGCCTGTTCGGATTTGCCTCGACAGCATTGGTGAACTTGGCGGGTATATTCTCGGTCATGCCTGGTAATGTCGGGGGCTATCAGGCGGTTGTCGTCGCGGCGTCCGAGCCCTTCGGCTTTCCGGAAACCTCAGCTTTCATGGCCTCGGTCATCCTGATGAGTGTCGCGCTGACGATTACGATTACGTTGGGGTTGTGCGCGCTTCTCATTCGGCGGTTTATTTTGAAAGCTGACGCATGAGTAGTTTCGAACCCCGAACGTCCATCCATGAATTGGGAGATGACTTTTACGACGCGGTTGAACCTGCGGATTTCAATCTGGTCGGCGTGAGATATTTCGATGAGGATCTCGCAAAGGACATAGGACTGAATTTGACGGATCACCAAGTCGTCGACTATTTTCTTCATTTCAAACCGTTGGAGGGCAGTCTCCCTGAACCGCTGGCCTTACGTTATCACGGTCACCAATTCCGCCACTATAATCCAGACATCGGGGATGGGCGCGGGTTCCTCTTTGCGCAATGTGAACATGAGGAGAAACTTCTAGACTTCGGGACCAAAGGCTCCGGCACGACGCCTTTCTCGCGGTCCGGCGATGGTCGGCTCACATTGCTCGGCGGGGTTCGTGAAGCGTTGGCGACGACACATCTCCATGCGATGGGGGTCAATACCAGCCGGACATTAGCTCTGATTGAAACGGACGAAGCGCTGCAACGCCATGATGAGCCGTCCCCGACCCGCGCCGCCGTCATGACCCGTTTGAGCCATAGTCACATCCGCTTCGGTACATTTCAGCGGCAGGCCTTTTTCGGCAAGACGGAGAATCTTGAAGCGCTCGTTCAATATTGTATCCGGCATTTTTATGCTGGCGCGACAAATGTGGCCGAGTTCTATGACAAAGTCGTCAAAGCCAGTGCCGACACGGTCGCGTCCTGGATGGCAGCGGGGTTCGTCCACGGCGTCATGAATACGGATAATATGAATATCACGGGGGAGAGTTTTGATTACGGTCCGTATCGTTTCCTCCCTTATTTAGAGCCGGGTTTTACCGCCGCCTATTTCGATCATAACGGGCTATATGCCTTTGGGCGACAACCTGATGCAATGGGGTGGAACCTCGCGCAATTGGCGCAATCACTCTCGCTCATCACGGAAGATGCGCCGCTTATCTCATCATTGGAAAACTTTGCCGATCATTATCAAGCGGCGCTGAATGCACATGTCCTACGACGGCTTGGCGTTACGTCGAAAGGCGCAGCCACGGATAACGCCTTCATCCAAACGACATTCCAACTCCTGAAAGACAGCCAAACGCCTTGGCCGCAATTCTGGCATGATTGGCATGGCGGGGCAGGGCGTGCGGACAGTTTGCAAGCCGAAGCTTATGAGGGGCAGGCCTGGACGGATTGGGCAACGGATTATGCGCAATTTGAGCCCGTCTCCGCGCCGCCGGAAATGGACCGCGCCGCAAGTCTGCTCTATGAGGAGATTGGCGCGCTCTGGCAGCCCATCGCGGAAAATGACGATTGGTCGGGTTTTGAGGCCAAATTGACCGATTTGTCGCATCCTGTCTGAACGCCTGACGCCCGTGAGACGTAAAAGGGTTAGATCACAGGTCAAGACCGTCATCCCGACGACCGATACGCTTTAAAGGAACAGACTATGCCATATTTCCCTCGCATCATTGCCGCCTCCGCCGCCCTATGTCTCGCCGCCTGTAGTGCCGAGACCGCATCGCAGATTGAGGCCAAGACCGAGATCCTCACTGACGTCACCCAGCAATCCACTGAGATGACTAAGGCGGGCGCGGACCTCTCAGACCTGCCCTCCGGCACTTATGAGTCAGAGCAAGGCCACGCTTATGTCGCCTTTCAATACTGGCATCAGGGCTATTCCAAACCTATCATCCGTTGGGGCACGACCAATGCGACGGTAGTGTTCGACAATGAAAACCCTGAAAATTCTACACTGGAAGTCATCCTGCCGACCAAGGATATTGATACAGGCGTTCCGGCTTGGGATAAAAAAATCAAATCTGCTGACTTCTTCGATGTTGAAAACTATCCTGAGATTAAATTCGTCTCGACCAATATTGAGCAATTGACTGACGGTTACGGCACACTCACGGGTGAGTTGACCATTAAAGATGTGACTAAGCCTTTCACCCTGACGGGGACAATCAATAAAGTTGGCAATCATTTCCGCAGCGGCGTCGATATGTTTGGCGTCTCTGCCACGGGCCAACTTAAACGCTCTGAATTTGGTGTTGATACTTATGCGCCGTCAGCCGATGATATCGAAATTATGGTCGAGGTTGAATTTCAAAAGGTTGAGTAATTGGCGACGAAATCGGAGAGTTATTCACGGGTTGCGATTGCGTTTCACTGGGCGATCGCGCTGTTAATTATCGGACTTGTCCTTTTCGGCTGGCTGATGACCCATGAGTGGATGCCTAATCGGTTCGCGATCTATCAGTGGCATAAGAGCTTTGGGATTTTGGTCTTAGTCCTGTCTCTCGGTCGCTTAATCTGGCGTTTCATGAACCCGCCACCCGCTTTGCCAGACGGCATGAAGGGCTGGGAGACTGTGGCGGCCAAGATCACCCATATCGGGTTCTACGTCTTAATGATTGGTATGCCCCTTCTGGGCTGGGCGATGATCAGCGCCTCACGGCTTCCTATTGAGAACGAATTATTTTACCTCATCCCGCTGCCGGACCTGCCGGGCATTTCAGCGTCTGATGCTGTTGAAGCACGGTTCAAACTCCTGCATGAGATCGGGGCGAAATTGATAATTGTACTGTTTGTTTTGCACGTGGGCGGTGCGTTAAAACACCATTTCATTTCCAAGGACAATGTTTTGGCGCGGATGATCCCCGCTTTGCGACGTCCGTAAAGTGGACGAAGGCCAGTCTTCAAGGTCCCGTAGCTCAGTCGGATAGAGCATCAGATTCCTAATCTGGAGGCCGGTGGTTCGAATCCACCCGGGATCGCCAAAATGTCGCGGCGTTAGACTGTGGTTACTTTGGAACAGTTTATAAATTACGTCGTTCTATGACTGTAATTAAATGCAAACCGCATTTTAAGTTACATCAAAAAAATGATGAGGTTTACTTTAACCTCAATCAATCAAAGGAGGACAATATGACGAAACGCAATGGCGAAAGTAAAAAAGGCAGTGTAAAGCGTCGGTCAAATCATGATAAAGTCGGACAAGACATCAAATCAATCTATGATGATGTCGTCAGTGAACCGGTGCCGGATGAAATGGCCGATTTCGACAAGCCGAAGCGTAAACTAGAAAGTTGAGTTAATATGGCGAAATCCAACGACGATAAGACATCGGGAGATGATATACCGAAATTTGTTGAATCGGAATTTCGCCAAGAACTCACATCTCTAATTCCGCATTTACGGGCCTTTTCCCGGTCCCTTTGCAAAGATTCGACCTTGGCTGATGATGTTGTGCAGGATGCCCTCATCAAGGCCTGGGCTGCGCGGGAGAGTTACAAGCCCGGAACGAATATGAAGGCTTGGGCCTTCACGATTTTACGCAATCAATTTTATTCAATAAAAAGACGGTCTTGGCGTCGGCAATCGCTGGACCCTGAAATCGCAGCGGAAACAATCGTCTCTGTTGAAACACCCGTCGCAGCCGTCCGTCTAAACGAGTTGCGACAGGCTTTGGATGAGTTGTCCGATGATCAGCGCGAGGCCCTTATCCTCGTCGGGGCAGGGGGCTTTTCCTATCAGGAAGCCGCAGAGGTTTGCGGTGTCAAAACGGGAACGATCAAGAGCCGCGTCAGTCGTGCCCGCGCAAATCTAGAGGTCATTTTACAATCCGGCGATTATGAACATGACGAAGACGGGATTGAAGCCCTCGGGGCAATGGAAGCCATTTTTGAGGAAGTTGAAGAGATCGTCGTCGATTCGGATGAAGTCGCCGACGATTATATAGACACACTTTAGGCTGGATAATTTTTCTCAAAATTCTTGGAACGGACTCGTCCGCGGACACGTTGGTTTTGCAAGATATGTTGATTTTGACAATTTGAAACCAAGGAGAAAAATATGCCTGCTAAGAAAACAGCGACACCCATTGAGACTGACCTGTCGGCACAAATTGAAGTCCTACGCGCCGACGTTGCTCTGCTGACGAAAACACTGAAAGAGCAGACGAAAGTGACAGTTACGGAAAAAGCCGAAAGCGCGAAAGCGATGGCCCATGAGAGAGTTGACCTTGCCAAGGCAAAATATGACGACCTGTCATCGCAGGCTGAGGCATCGATTAAGGAAAACCCGCTAGCCTCCGTGGCGATTGCAGTCGGCGCCGGTATGGTCTTGGGCCTTTTGACCCGTCGATAGGACTTTCCCATTAAGATGCTAAGATTACTGACCTTCGTGCTCCCTCTATTATTGAAGGGGCCGACAAAGGGCCCGATCAAAAATTTGGTCGGGCGTTCTGCGTTTTCCGCATTGGCTTTTTTCGGATTTTTTTTCCTGTTGGCAGCCTTGTTTGTCTGGCTAATGGTGACCTATTCACTCGTGGTGGCTTTCTTGGCGATGGCCGTCATCTTCTTTTCGGGTGCACTCCTGATGTTGATAAAACAACGTTTGGCGGCCTCTAAGAAAGGGCGTCGGATATCGCCTACGACGAAGACAGAAGACGCGTTGACAGGACTTTTGCCTGATTCTCTGGCGAGCGACCCTTCCATTCAACATGTTCTGCGAGAAATAGGAAAAAACCCCATCCCCGCAGCTGCGATAGCTGCATTAGTTGGTGCGGTTGTCGCACGGGAGCTTTTCAAAAAAGACTGACTTAGCTTATCCCTAGTTGATCCAAACGCCATTCCAAAGCATCCAAACGGTCCATCCCGAAAAACGGTTCGCCGCGTAAGACAGTTGTCGGTACACCCCAATGCCCTGCCTCGCGCAGGGCTTTGTCATTTGCGTCCAGCTTGGCATCCAATTCCGTTTCATGTCCGGAAATCTTCGCCTCTAACGCAGCCAAGTCGATATCGACATTTCCCAAAGCCTCTGACAGGCGGTTTTCGGCCGTCCAATCTTCGCCACTCCATATGATGGGGCTAACGGTTGTAATAAAATCAAGTCCGCATTCCGACTCAGCCGCTAAAATTCCAAGATAGGCGAGCCGATAGATGTAAGGCTGATCCTCTGCGATTTTCGCATTGGTCAAGTCTTGTACAATTGGGTCAGGTTTGGGAATTGAAATCGTTTGCTCTGTCATCTCTCCCAAGCGAAAGACATCCTTTAGTAAATAGGTAATCCATGGCATCCCGCGACTGACAAAAAACTCCGGATCACGAATGGCGAGCGGGTGGACGATCCGCACGTTAAATTCGACATCCCGACGCGCCGCGATGTCATTGATCTGTTTCAATGCGAGATAGGAATAGGGTGAGCGGAAGGACCAATAGAGATCAATGGGTTCAGACATAGTCGTGCTTTCCGATTCGACGGCGCGTATATTCTGTGAGACTATAGCGCTATGTTGTCTCAAGACACATCACAAATCCGATTGACCCGCCGTGCGACCATTGCATCTGTACTGGCTGCAGGTTTTGTTATGGGAAATGCCAAGGGCTTTCCTCCCGTGGATCTCAGTGCAGGCGAAACAGGCCGTGTTATCCGCATCATCGACGGCGATAGTTTTGTGATGGCCCTCAAAGACGGCGAGTTGGCCGTCCGCCTTTCCGCCATACAGGCGCCGCGAACGCGACAGCGTTCAGACAAAGCTTGGCCATTTTCAGAAGAAGCGAAAGCGGGACTTAAAGCCCTGATTGGCGGTCGCACCGTCCGACTGAGTTATGGCAAAACTAAACGTGACCGTTTCGGGCGGGCCGTGGCGCAGGTTCAAACGCTCACACCTGAAGGACAGGATGACCTCTGGGTGCAGGGTGAAATGATCCGACTGGGCCTCGCGCGTGTCTATAGCTGGCGCGGCGAGACAGCGGATATGGGGGCGCTTTATGCGTTGGAGACTATTGCGCGCGACAGGCAGCGCGGTATCTGGGCGGATGAATTTTACGCCGTCCGCGCGCCTGACCCTGACCCATTGGCGCAATATGTTGATAGTCTTCAAATCGTGGAAGGTGTCATTACGTCGGTGGCGGATGTGCGGGGACGCGTCTATTTAAATTTCGGGTCGGATTACAAAACCGACTTCACCATCGCGATTGCCCGCAAAAATGTCCGCGCATTTGAAGCGATCGCTCCGCTGACCCTGACGGGGGCGCGTGTGCGTGTGCGGGGCTGGGTGGAAATGATAAACGGCCCGATGATCTGGATGGATCACCCGGGCCGTCTGGAGCTCTTAGCCTGAAACGTGGTTAAGCGCAGTTCAACCCTTCAGGCAGATTGACGCGCATAGGACCACGGTCATCCTGTAACCAGCAAATAGACCCGTCCGTCATGAGGGTCATATTTGTTGGCGTTCCGGGAACGCGGTCCGTTAGCCCCTCTACAACTTTCGGGCGGACCTTCAGGCGCGGCGTATCAACTAATCGACCCGGATCCATATCAAGATCATCCCGTTTCATGGCCTCTTTGACGGCGGATTTAATCGCCGTCATCTGTTCAGAATCCGGCATCGAGGTGAGCTTAGCCGGGCGAGGGGCTGATGATGTTGAGGCGCAGGCCGTCATCCCGATAATTGCCCCTGTCATCGCCGCTATCCGAAAAGGCATCATTATTCCACCTCAATACGAAGCGTGCGGAGACGTTCAAGATCGCGGACACGATCATCAGACAACATATCTGCGGGACTATCGATAAATATGTCGGGCGTCTGTGTTTTTGATTGCGCGACACTCACATCGGGGGAAGGGCAGGTCCCGTCTTCCCGGAATTGAAGAGCGGCGGAGAGAAGCGTTTCATCCTCTGCGCCCAACTGTCCTATGAAATCATCCTCAATGTTACAGCCCGGTGTTTGAACACCGAAGGCCGATGTGCCTTCCGGTTCGAATCCATCTGCATAATCGCCAAAGCCCTTATCATTCGCGCCCCGGAACTGGACGGTGAAATAGGTCTCGCCGCAATTATCTGTGGGATAGAAACCATAAGGCTTACCGCAGGTCTTTGACCCGATCAGGATGACTTCAACATCAATCCCGCGCAGACCATTAATTACGGCTTCTGAGGCGGAACATGTTCGTTCCGTCGATAAGATGAAAACGCGGTCCAGATCTAATTCCGGGAGGTCCACATCTTCATCCAAGGAGAAGTCCAATCCGGTTCCGAAAAACGGTGTCGGGCGTAAAGTTTGGCCTGTGACAGGATTAATTGTCGGGTTTTTGTCCGAGAATGTCAGCCGATCAAAGGTTCGCCCATCCGTCGCCGCATCGCCCGCAATCATAAATCCTGTTTGCGCCGCAACGGCCAGCAAACCACCCCCATTATAGCGAAGGTCAAGAACGAGATCGGAAATGTCCTCATCCTCCATTTCAATCATAGCGTCATAGATGGCTTTTTCAGACGTGAAGGGGGAGAAGGTCGTGAAGTGAATATAACCGACTTTTCCGCTCTCTGTATCAATGATGGCCGTGTCCGTGACGGGGAGTTCCACGACATCCGCGGTTTCGAGTGTGACGGTTCGTTGCGTGCCATTCGTATCTTCAACGACGAAAATATGCGTGTCGCCAACACGTGTCGGGAAGATCGCTTCGTTCAAAATGTCGAGATCGGCCTGTGTATTGGCCCCATTGACGGCATCAATCCCGTCGACTTCGAGGATTTTATCACCGCGGAGGAAGCCTCCCTCTTCGCCCGCTGGACCATTATCCTGCGTATAGGCAATGCGAATATCGCGCGGCGGAGATGTTCTGAGAAGGCGGAATGTGGCACCATATCCGGCGCTGGCTTCGCCCGCGCGGTCTGCTTCATATGTTTCCGTATCAATGCTGAAATGAAACTCGTCTTTGGGCTTGCCGGAAGCCGTCGTCGCGAATGTCCGTAATTCTGCAAAATAATCCAGACGGTCGGCTATGCTCGCCGGATCGAGGTCTGTGACCTCGTCATACCAAAGGTAGGTTTCATCGGTCCAAGACCGCAACCAGAATTTTTCTAACAATGTTGATCCAGCCCGGTCGGATGTCCCCGCGCGTGGATTTTCGCATTGCGCGATAAAGTCGCTGGCGGGGTCAAATTTCCCGGCTTCAAAGGTCGGACCTTCGCTCACGGGAGGGGGCGTTATGATGGTGGTTGGCGTATTGCTACCCCCGCCCCCGCCACAGGCCGCCAAGAGTGTGAGTGCAGCACCGGCTGCCAAAATCGTCTTCAAATTATGTGTCATGTCACATCCTTATCTGTCCGCACCCTAACCTAGGCTGAACGTTCCCACAAAAAAGCCCCCCGTCAAGCGGAGGGCTGTTCAAATTTACAGTCAAATGACGGTATTTAGCGGGACGTTACGCCGCGGCTTCGTCGTCTTTATTGGCGGCTTCCGCATCTTTCGCGGCTTTTGCGGCCTGACGGCTGCGGGCCTTGGCCAGCGTATCCAGAACATCTTCCAGCGCGGCATCGCGGGAGGATTTACGGATGGCCGCGACTTCGCGGACCATCCGGTCAATCGCACGTTCATACAGTTGACGCTCTGAATAGGATTGCTCCGGCTGCGCATCTGTGCGGTGAAGGTCGCGGACAACTTCTGAGACGAGGATGAGGTCGCCGGAATTGATCTTGGCTTCATATTCCTGTGCGCGGCGGGACCACATTGTACGTTTAATACGCGCACGGCCCTTAAGCGTCGTGAAGGAGTCTTTCAGAATCAACTCATTGGAGAGTGCCCGCATACCGGATGTGGCGGCCTTAACCGTTGGTACGCGGAGGGTCATTTTATCCTGCTCGAAATGTACGGTGTAAACTTCGATATCAAATCCAGCGATAACCTCTTGGTCGATGGATTGGACGATGCCGACGCCATGGGCCGGATAGACAACATTCTGCCCCACACGGAATAAGCGCTTATTAGACGTTTTTTTCTTCGCAGTCGTTTTCTTCGCAGCCATAATCATCTTTCTATACTCTAAATGTCCAACGAGGACTCAAACCAAAAGCGCGGCGACCCCCGTAAGGTACATCCGCGCTTTCAATTAATTTAAGAAGGCCATACCACAATTTTAGGGCAAAAGCGAATCCGCCCTTTGTGACGTCGGGAAAGCGCTTATTCGTCGCCCGTGCCGGCTTTTTCGCTGAAATATTTCTCGAACTTGCCGGTCTCGGACTCGTATTTTTCGCGATCTTCGGGCGGCTCTTTTTTGACCGTGATGACGGGCCAGATTTCAGCATATTTCGAATTGATCTCAAGCCATTTTCCGTCCGGATCGTCCTCTGTATCAGGTACAATCGCGTCGACGGGGCATTCGGGCTCGCAGACGCCACAATCAATGCATTCATCCGGATGGATGACGAGCATATTTTCGCCTTCATAGAAGCAATCCACGGGACAGACTTCGACGCAGTCCATGAACTTGCATTTGATGCATTCGTCTTTGACGATATAAGTCACGGTATTCAGGCTCCATTCGTATTCTTGGGCGATGTGGCGGTTTGCACCGGCACTGTCAACTATCGGGCGCTTTCACACACGAGATTGTTCATTCCATCGGCTCATAGAGCGTTTGGGCTTCAGGGGCAGGGCCACGACGTGTCCCTGCCTCTTTCATACGCACGGAAAGCAGTTCTGTGCCGCGCATAAATGTCACGCCGTCCCCTGGACGGATGATCGTGTGGGGTTTGCGCGTGCGTTCAGTTTTGCCGTGACGCGTGACGCGGACTTTCCCGCCCAATATGAGCTTCGCCGCGCCGGTGCGGGTTTTCTGTAATCGCGTGCGATAGAGCCAGACATCAAGGCGGCAGGCCTCCGCGCGCTTGTCCTGCGGGTCTTTATCCATTTGTGTTGAGCGCAAGCGTGGCAGGTGGCTTAGTCCTTTTTCGTCTCTTTAAGCGCGGCAAGTGCGGCAAAGGGCGAGTTTTCAACCTGTTTTTGGGTGGGCGGTTTCGCGTTGCGCGGTGCGTTTTTACGCGGATTTGGCCCTTTGAAATTGGGCTTATTGCCGCGTTTCCCTTTAAACGCAGGCTTTCCGCCGGGCTTGAAACCTTTCTGGCCCCGTGACGGGAAATACCAATATTCGAGGTTTTCGCGTTCCATCGCATTGCCTTCCGCATCCGTGTCGCGGTGATGGTAGACAGAAATCGTTTTCTTCGGTTTGGGTTTGCGAACGGGTGTTGCGCCCACCGTTTCGAGCACGGGTTTGGCAACCGCTTCAGGAAGTGTGGTCGTGTCAGGGACAATGGGCTGAGGCGTCTCTGCCACAGCAGATTCGGGCGTTTCGACCTTGACGGCCTCTGTTACAGCCGCAGCGACCTGTTCAGGAACAGTCTCTAATACGGGCTCCGGAGCTTTCGTCAGCGCCTCTTCGACCGTCTCAGACTTATAGCCCAGTTCCTGCAATACGCCTTGCACATCTTCATAGGTCGAGCCGAGTAGGGCGAGCATTTCGGCGACGATTTGGAATTTATGCCCGCGCACATCATCCTTCTTCGTCTCTTTAAAAAGGTTTTGCGCATCGCGGATGAGGAAGGACAGGCGGTTGAGAATATCGAACCGAATAATACGCGGCCCGACCGCACGGTAGCCCGCGAGCGAGAGAGCCTGTTCGGAATAATTCTTTGAGGCTAATTCACCGTCATTTGGAATGGACGTGACACCCGCGAAGGGGACCCACGGCTTTTTATCTCCGCCCGCGCCATAGGCGACGAGAAGGGAGAGGAGGCGCGCGGGTTTCGGCTTCATCATCTCATTCAGATAGACATTATAATGTCCGAAAATAACACTGACGCCGCGAAGCTGACGCCGCGCATCCTGATCCAAATCGCGCACGGTTTGCAAATGTTCGCGCCGTTCAATTGCGCCATTATTTTCCAACAGGATATACCCAAATCCTTTGGCGGCGGGGAGGGTATCTTCTGCCGCGATGAGGTCTTTTAACGCTTTCAACGGCGCGAGATGAGTTTGTACTTCAGCTTGTAAATATTCGCGCATCCGGTTTGTAGCCATTTCCTGAAGCACAGGTTTGCCGAGCTTGCCCCCGATGAGTTCTGCATCCGGCGTGAACACAGATCCGCTGGGTGCGATGCGGCCGACGGCTTTTCCGCCCCACATAATTTCGCCGGAGTCTGAGAGTGTAAAGATCGCATGCGTGCCGGAACTGATCGAGGTCAGCAATCGGTCCACTTCGGGTCCCACCGCTTGTTGTGCAGCCGATTGCAGGGCCTGCGCCTCCAGCCCGCCTTGGCTGGTATCCGCCGTGAATTTCAAACCTTCAAGACGACCAATAAGGTCGTCCTCGATATACACCTCTCCGGTGTCTTTAATGGTGGCGCTCATGTCCAGATCGGCTCCTATGCCTTTTAACAGCTTGCGGGTTCGCCGATCGACGAAACGGGCTGTTAAGGCCTCGTGTAGCGCGTCTGATAGCCTGTCTTCAACCTCTCTTGCGTGATTTATCCAATGTTCGGCGTTTTTCATCCAAGAGGACTTTGACGCACAATAGGTCCAAGTCCGGATTTTCGCGAGTCGACCGGAGAGCTGGTCCACCCCACCAAACGTGTCGTCACAGCGGCTGATCTTGCGGTCCATGAAATCATCCGACAACGTTCCGCCCCCTGCCATGAGAGTCCGCCAGATATCCTGCAACAGCTTCACATGTGTATCGATGGTCAGGTTGCGGAAGTCCGGCACCTGACACACATCCCAGAGCATTTTGACCTGCGCGCGGGTGCGCAGCGCGTCATGAATCTGCGGAATGGCTTTTAGCCGCTCCAGCGCGCCCTCATCATCCGCGCCTTTAATCCGGCGCAGGCGGCTGGTCGGGCGCGGCGCGTGCAGCGTTTCCATCAGCGTGTCGATGGTCGAAAAGTCGAGATCAGAATTGCGCCATTCGACATAATGGAGCGGCTCAAAGTCATGCGCTTCAATCCGTTTGACGAGCCCTTCCTCCATGGGCGGGCAATCGCCCGTCGTTCCGAACGTCCCGTCATTGCGGAATCGTCCCGCGCGGCCCGCAATCTGTCCGGCCTCCATCGGGGTGAGGTAGCGCCGCCGACGCCCGTCATATTTCGTCAGCCCGGCAAAGGCCACGTGATCGGTGTCGAGGTTCAATCCCATCCCCACGGCATCTGTCGCGACGAGGAAGTCCACTTCACCGGATTGGAACATCTCGGCCTGAGCATTGCGGGTGCGGGGTGAGAGACCGCCCATGACGACCGCCGCCCCGCCGCGAAAACGGCGAATGGCTTCCGCAATCGCGTAAACTTCCGCCGCAGAAAACGCGACAATGACGGAGCGTTTCGGCAGACGCGTCAGCTTCGTCGCGCCGTCAAAATGCAGTTCAGAGAACCGCTCGCGATGGTCAAATTTAATCTTCGGCACGAGGGTGGCCAACACATCTCTTGCCGTCTCCGCGCCGAGAAACAGGGTCTCCTCCATCCCGCGCGCATACATGACGCGGTCCGTGAAAATATGCCCGCGCTCATGGTTCGCCATCAGCTGGACCTCATCGACGGCGAGGAAGGCAAAGCGTTTCTCGACGGGCATGGCCTCAACCGTGCAGACATAAAACCGGGCCTTGGGCGGAATGATCTTCTCCTCGCCGGTAATCAGCGCGACCTGCGCCGCCCCGACCTTCAGGACAATGCGATCATAAATCTCCCGCGCGAGCAGGCGCAGCGGCAGGCCAATCACCCCCGACGCATGCCCCAACATCCGCTCGACGGCATAATGCGTTTTGCCGGTATTGGTCGGGCCAAGAACGGCTTTGATTATGGGGTCAGAATAGCGGGGCATAATAGGTTAAAGACCTTTGCCGATTCGTTTGCCAGAAGCAAAGCGTCATAATAGATGCATAGACGCTTTGTATACGCATTTGAAAGGCAGGATATGGGAATTGAAATCGAAAGAAAATTTCTTGTCAAGAACGACGCATGGCGAACAGGAACCCCGACATTATATGTCCAAGGTTATCTCAACCCCGATAAGAACCGCACAGTAAGGGTAAGAATTGCGGAGACCAAGGCGATGATTACTGTCAAAGGTATCACGACCGGTCCGTCCCGGGCCGAATACGAATATCCTATCCCGCTTGAAGATGCTCAAAACATGCTAAAGCTCTGCAAAGGTCCGTTGATTGAGAAACACCGGTGGTTCTACCGCGCTGGAGATTTGACGTGGGAAATTGACGAGTTTTTTGGTCCCAATGCAGGTCTGATTGTTGCCGAAATCGAATTGGATCATGAAGATCAAAATGTCGATTTGCCGGATTGGGTGGGCCGAGAGGTGACAGATGATAATAGGTATTTTAATTCAAGCCTATCCGTCACGCCTTTCACCACTTGGGCAAAAGTACTTGGTTAGTCTGGCCAGCGGTAAGACGCAGTCTATTCCGCCCCTACAATCTCCAACTCATCCACCTTCACGACGGCCTTAAACCCGCTGATCTTATAGGTGAACCGCACGGGAATATGGACGCCGGCCTCCTCATAATATTTGAAATAGACGTTTACGGGCTCGGCGGCTTCTTCCTCGCTGGGTAGGTCTTCGGGGTCATAGCCTGAGACGCTCTCGTAATAGGCGCGGCAGTGGATGGTGTCGTCCTTGTCGCCGTTAAACTTCACGCGTTTCGTGCCGACGCGTTCCATCCGCAGATTATAGTGCTGCTTGCTGTCGAAAAACGGAACGCGGCCTTGGCAGAGCTCGCCTTCTGTTTTTGTGCCCATCATCATCAGCTGCAAGATGCCCGAAATCGTATCATTCGCCGTATAGCGTTCGCGCGGCGTGGCGGGCGGGACGCCCTGACTGCCGAGAGGCGGGACGATGTTCACGTTCACTTTTGCGGCGCTGCGGTCATAATTCATCTCGACGCGGCGGTTTTTCTTGTCCGTATTCTGTTGCACATGCCAGTCAGGGCGCAGGCCGTTCGCGCCGTAGCTGCCCTTCGTCACGGCCCAAATTTCCATTTTTTTCAAAAGCGCGGCGAGGCCGGAGGATTTGACATCCGCATAGGCGACATAATCGTTTTCATCAAAACGCGCGATATAATCCGACTTTATGACGCGAAAGCCAAAGACATAGCCCTTCATCTTCATGCGGATTTGCGTGTCATCGGGTGTTGTTGCAGGGACCGTGTAAGTCATGGGTCCGAAATTTTCCTCATTGAGGATACTGAAACTATCACTTTGGGCCAGCAGGTCAGGCATGTAGACCTGCGAAAGTGCCGTCGCGCCAAAAGCGAGAGCCGCGGTTGTTCCAATGAGGGTTTTTACGATAAAGGTCATGACGGTCTTATGGCAGGTCTGATGTGGCGCGATTATGAACGAAGCTGTGGCATAGCATTACAAATGGCTCATGCAATTGCGAAAGCTATGCGTCGCTGTCAAACCGATGAAACCGCTTGACGGGAGGCGACTCGTTCCTTAGGTCGCGCTTTCTAGTTATCCGCCCACATGTGTGGGCCTTTTTGTTATGTCTTAGGTGTTCCCATGGCTCGTCGTTGCGACCTTCTCGATACCGGCCCAATGTCCGGAAATAATGTTTCTCACGCGATGAACAAGACTCGTCGTCGTTTTGAGGTGAACCTGTGTAATGTCACACTCGCCTCTGACGCGCTGGGACAAAAGTTCCGCATGCGTATTGCGGCGAAAACACTCCGCACGGTTGACTTCAAAGGCGGCCTTGATGCGTTTCTGATGGGTACAAAGAACCACAAGCTGACCG
Source organism: uncultured Caulobacterales bacterium (assembly GCA_947503715.1). Taxonomy (GTDB): domain Bacteria; phylum Pseudomonadota; class Alphaproteobacteria; order Caulobacterales; family Maricaulaceae; genus Litorimonas. Next base: position 353,093 of record CANNER010000001.1, read on the forward strand.
ACAAAGCCAAGAAGATCAAAAAACAGCTCGTCAAGCTGGAAGAATCAAAAGCTGCATAAACCGCGCTCTGATTTGAAAAAGACACTGAAACCCGCCCTTCGTGGCGGGTTTTTTATTGCATTATCTGGAGTTTGGGTCGCTACCAATTGCGATGCCCAGACTACTCCGCGTAATCACCCGTAATCATGCAGGTCCCGTCGGGTTGCGCCGATGTGCCTTCGGGGCAGGCGATATTGACAGTCGTCGCGGGGGCTGCCGTGTCCATCATCGGCTTTTCGGTCACCTCAATCGTGTCGCCCATGATCGTCACGCCGTCCTCGCCGGAGGTCATGACACCGTCCGTGGCAACCATGATTTTCTCGGGTGTCTCAATGGTGAGCGGATCACCTGTTGCGGTCATTTTGCCGTCCTTGTTCATGACCTTATCGGCTTTAATCGTGACCTCATTCTCCATCATGGATTTGGCTTTGTCTTTCGCCATGTCCGTGACGTCGGTTTTGGCTTTCTCGGTCAAGCTGTCCTGCGCGAGGGCAGGGGCGGCCATGAGGCCCGCCGCGACGAGGGCGGCGGCAAATGTGTGTTTAGTGTTCATGTAAATCTCTCCGAACTCCCCAGCCCATCCAAGAGACTCAGGAAATCGGGCGAGATTAAGGCTCGCAGTCAGGTTCCTGCTCAATCAGACCAAACCGTAACATTTCGTCCACGGTGAGCCAGTGAATGTCATCCGGTCCGGCCGCCGCGCGGGTAAACTCGTAGAAATCAGGGTCCACGCCCATATCCTTCAGGAAATCCCGCTGCATCCCGCGTTGCGGATCAAACAGGGTCTGGTCCCCGCGCGAGCCCAGCGGAGAGCCCCAGGAATGCACGCCAATCATCGCGCCGCAGTCAATCGTGCGCGGGCTGCCCGCGATAAACCAATCCACAGCCCCGCTCGCGATTTGGCCATTTGACGGGACATGGGTCGCCAACCCCGCTTCGCGTATGCCGCGCACGAGGCGCGTATTCGTCACCACATCCTGCGTGCCGGGCATGGCTTGCAGGATGAGCGTTTTGACCTCCGGATTTTCGCGCACGAAATCTTTGACGAGATTGTGGGAATAACTATCCGTGCGCCCGACCACCACGGCGGCGTCCCCCTCGACGAAAAATTCCAGCGTCGGCGGGCGCGGGCGGATCATGTCTTTCACGGCGACGAAACCGCCAATCCCCAACACGCCGAAAATAACCAGATGTACGAATTTCATAAATCACATCTGGCGTAACAGAGGCTTCCAAACAAGGGGCGCGTCGTTTAGGACGCCCGCATGACTGACCAGACTGAAAACCCGCTCACGCTCTATAATTCGCTCACGCGGACAAAAGAACAATTCGTCCCGCAGGACCCCAAACGCGTGACGATGTATAATTGCGGCCCGACGGTCTATTCCTACGCCCATATTGGCAATGCCCGCGCGGCGGTCGTCGCCGATGTGTTGTTCCGAGTCTTGCGTCATATCTACGGCGAGGATGCGGTGGTCTATGCACGGAATATTACCGATGTGGATGATCGGATTATTCAAAGCTCCAAAGAAACGGGCCTGCCCATTTCCGAGATCACGGAAAAATATGCGCGGATTTATAATGAAGACCTCGCGGCGCTGAACTGCCTCCCGCCCACAGTCCAGCCCCACGCGACGCAACATATCCCGCATATGATAGAGATGATTAAGGACCTGATCGACAAAGGTGTCGCCTATGAGAGCGACGGTCATGTCTTCTTTGACGTCTCGAAATATGACGATTACGGCAAGCTCTCCGGCAATACGCTGGACGCGTTACGCGGCGGCGACCGCGTCGGTGAAGGCGAAGTTGCACGTAAGAAAAACGCGGCGGATTTCGTCCTCTGGAAACCGGAGCTTCACGGCGTCGGCTGGGATGCGCCCTTCGGACGTGGACGCCCCGGCTGGCACATTGAATGTTCCGCCATGGCCAAAGCGACGCTGGGCGAGGTCATCGATATTCACTGCGGCGGCGTCGACCTGAAATTCCCCCACCACGAAAATGAAATCGCCCAAAGCTGCTGCGCGAATGAGAAAGAGGTGTTTGCGAATTACTGGGTCCACAATGAATTCCTGAACATGGGCAGCGAGAAAATGTCCAAGAGTTTGGGAAATGTGACGTTAGTGCACAACCTGCTGAAGGAGTGGGACGGGGAGGTTATAAGATTGGCGTTATTGAAAGCGCATTATCGGAGTGAATTGAGTTGGTCCGAGGATTTACTGCGGGAGAGTAAGGCGCAGTTGGATGGATTATACCGAACTCTTATTGAGGTTGATCAGGAACTGAATTCACGATTTGAAGAGCCTGAACTAAATCCGCTTGTTCATATTGATGAACTTGTTCAGGATTTAAACACGCCCAATTTTATAGCTGATTTGAAGATGTTTTCTTCAAGGTTAAAGGATCACGTAACTGATCTCGTAATGCGGGCCGACTATACTGATAACGAAGGGTATGGTGGTGTTTTTAATGATCTTGAAAAAGATATAATGTTGGGCTTTAGATCATACGAGGAGTTGCGTCACGCGGCCAACCTCCTAGGCTTCCTCCAAAAAGACCCTGAAGACTGGTTCAAAGGCAACGTCTCCACGAGCGAGTCCGCAGAATTTGACGCCATCGCCAAGCGCCGCGAAGAGGCCCGCGCGAAAAAAGACTGGCCCGCCGCCGACGCCGCGCGGGACGAAGCGACAGCGCGGGGGATCATCCTCGAAGACGGCCCCGACGGCACGACCTGGCGAAAGGCGTAGCGGCGACCACCAATTGTCACCCCGCACTTGATGCGGGGCCTGTCGTCTATGTGCGCAGGCTTAAGATAGTAAACGTTAGGTCCCGCATCTCCGCTTCGCTGCGTGCGGGATGACACCGTATTTTTGTTTGCCTTATTTAATTTGTTCACTTAATGTTCCAGAATGCAATATCACGTCTATATCATGGCGAGTTCGATTTATCGCGCCATTTACATTGGCGTTACGAATGATATTGCCCGCCGCGTTGCGGAACACCGCGCGGATATCGGTAGCAAACATGTCACGAAATATAAGATTTATAAGCTCGTCTATGTGACCTCTTTCGATGATATTGACGAAGCCATAACCCATGAAAAAAAGCTCAAAAAATGGAAGCGGGTTTGGAAGGATGCGTTGATTGAGGAAACCAATCCGGGCTGGCACGATCTTTCCGGTGAATTTTGGTCTGAGAATTAGTGGGTTTGGAATTCACGTAGATATACTCCCAATTGTCATCCCGACACCAGTGGATGCGGGACCTATCGGCTGCGCCCTCACGCTGGCGTTCATAAACGATAGGCCCCGCGTCAAGCGCGGGGTGACATTGGGAGTGTTTTGCGCAGTCCTAAAACTATATCCACGTTTAAGCGTCTGTAAGACCTCAATGATATCAATTGTATAAGCTAAATTTCGACAATCGTATCCCCACCCCTTTCAACCTATGCCATCTATAAGCTGTCTTCTTTCAAAGGGCAGTCGAGCGTACGTTGGCTTTTCTGGAAAGGAGCGGTGCTTGTCATTGGGTGAAACCGGGTAACGTCGGTGGAACTGGGTGGCCTATCGAGAGCTGATCGTTCCCAGACTGAATGGTTCGGCCGGTAGTGGAAAAAGGTGCCGTCGCGTGGGATTCCTCTAGCAATGGATGCTGGAAGGGCTCGAAAACTATTTATTTAACTGGGTTTCCGACCCGAGCCTGACCACCCACGCGAACATCCCGTTTTTCCAAATCTAAAATATACAGGACGCGACAGGGTCCGAGGTAAGGGAGACGCAAAGAATGCCCCGAAAATATAATCACCGCTATGCAGCGCGTCAGGCCAACCTGTTACGCGCAGAACAGGCCCGCGATTGTCTGCATGAGATGCGCGCAAAACGCCGCTCGAATAGACGTGTGCAGACGCGGCTGGAAGGCGTGGCGCGCTATCGCCATTTTCTCAATGCGGTGGAGAATAATGCGGTGCAGGATGCGATTGATATCGTGGAGCTGCGCCATATCAATATTGACCGCGCCAAATCCGGCCTACCGCCTTACGCGACGATGGAGGAGGCGCTTAACCCGCCCTTGCCGCCCGAACCCGTGCGGCCACCACCCTATAAATCTTCAGATTATGAGTGAGAGTTGGCCAATAAAAAACCCGCCTCATAATGCAATTCGCTTTCGCGAAATGTATGGGCGGGTTTCTTGTTTCTTATGAAGAACGAGATTTAAGCGTCGTCGCCTTCTTTAGCCGTTTCAGCAGGTGCTTCTTCTTCGCCTGTTGGGGCGTCGCCCATGATTTCGTCCGGCGCGTCGCCTTCGAACATGGAGACGGCGTTGGCCGCGCGTTCAGCATTAGCTTCGGCCATATCGGCTTTTTCCTCGGCCATTGCGGCGGCAATGACGTCTTCGCCTTTAGCTTGACGCTCGGCTTCGTCTTCAGAGCGGGCCACGTTGACTTCGACATCGACGAGGACTTCCGGATGAAGCTTCACTTTCACACCATGGAGGCCCAATGTTTTAATCGGGTTTTCCAGGACGATCATGTTGCGCTTCACGCCTTTATCTTCGAGATGCTCAGCAATATCGCGGGCCGAAACGGACCCGTAAAGATTACCTGTATCGCCAGCTTTGCGGATGAGGATGACTTTTGTGCCATCGAGTTTTTCACCGTCAGCCGCGGCTTTGTCGCGGTTTTCGGCGTTGCGCTGCTCAAGATATTCACGTTCCGCTTCAAAACGGGCGAGATTTGCTTTGGTCGCGCGAAGGGCTTTTTCCTGCGGCAGCAGAAAATTCCGGCCAAAGCCGGGCTTAACAGAGACGACATCGCCCATATTGCCGAGTTTTTCGACGCGTTCGAGTAGGATCACTTCCATTGTCAGTTTCCTTCTTACTTAACTTCGTAGGGCAGAAGGCCCAGGAAGCGTGCGCGTTTGATGGCTTGTGCCAGCTTCCGCTGTTTCTTGTGGGAGACCGCCGTGATGCGGGCCGGCGCGATTTTGCCTTTTTCAGACATGTAGCGTTGCAGCATCTTTGGATCTTTATAATCGATTGCGATCGCATTATCGCCAGAGAATGGGCAGACTTTGCGACGACGACGGAAACCCGAACGGGAGGGCAGGTTTTCGATTTTGATTTGGTCTTTTGCCATGATCTAGTTCCGATCTCTACGCTTGCGCTCTTCGCGCTTCTTCAGGATGGGGGACGGGTCTTCGTTGAATTCGTCAACGCGGATCGACATATAGCGAAGGATATCTTCGTTAATGCGGTGCGTGCGTTCGATTTCGTGGATGACGTCAGAATGTGCGTTCACTTTCAGCAGGGAATAATGCGCCTTACGGTTCTTATTCATGCGGTAAGCGAGGTTGCGCAGACCCCAATATTCAGCACCTTCAACAGTGCCGCCCATATTTTCGATCTTGGTTGCAAGATTTTGGACGAATTCCTCAACAGCGTTGGAGGAGACGTCCGGTCGTGTGATCACGACATGCTCATAAAGAGACATTCAACAGTCCTTCAGACTATGGATGGCGGCAAGTGCTCCCGAGAAGGTAGGGCAGGCACGTGATGGATAGAGTGATCCGGAACAGCCCGGGCTCCACCGACATCCGGTGAAGCGCGGCTACTAGGCGTTGATACGGGCTTTGTCCACCGTAAAACTGCGGAAAAAACGCGCGTGAGCTTAGGTGATGTCCTTGCGAAGGCCGAGGCGGAAATCCATGATCCGGTCTTCAACATCGTCTTCGCTCATGCCGTCATATTCATCCGGTGTGGCAGGGCGAAGATCGTCAGCTGTCAGGTCGGGACGGTACTCCATCTGCCCTGTCGGCGCAGGTTGGATGTCAGGCGTTTCCGCAGGTTCGCTCGACATGCGGCGGGACTGCGCGACGTTCAGGGCTGTGGCCACATCGCGGTAACGCCGGTCAAAATCTGTGACGTCTTGCTTGGTTTTCAAAAGCTCGCTCGTCGTTTCTTCCAGTTGGAAGGCCTGTGTTTCGACTTGCGCTTCTAGACGTTCGCGTTCCAGATCCTGTGCGGTCCTGATTTTGCGGAGTTCCGTGACGTCCCGCGCGGCATTGCGGACGATGTCGTCCTTGATTTCGAGCTGCTTTTTCAGATGATCGACTTGTTGGTGCAGCGCAGTCAGTTCGTCTTCACGGCTGATGATGTTGAACTCTGATTGCGTTTTGAAGGTCCGGATGTCTTCGTGAAGGCTCATCATTTCGGCCTTCATCGCGTTATTTTGCGTTTGGGCTGTGGCAAGCGCTTTGCGAAGCTCGTCGCTATCTTTCTGAGCTGTTTCGGCCTGATGACGGTAATCGGCGCAGTCCTGCGCGAGGCTGTCTGCGACCTTACGGGCTTCGATAAAGGCGGTCTGTTTGGACTCCACATCGACGACGGACTCGGTGATACGGGCGCGGAGGACTTCGTTTTCTTTGCGCTCGACATCGAGGGAGGTCTGGGCGCGCTCTGCTTGTAAGGCGTTGCGGTCAGCCGTTTCGCGGGCCGTGTTCAAGGCGCGCTCATATTCCTGCAGGGATTTTTGAGCGGTCGTCAGCTTGCTGCGCGTGGCTTCGTAGAGACGGGACTTTTCCGCGAGGCGGCGCTCATGATCTTCCAGATCCTCACGCAGGACTTCGATCTTCTTGGCCTGTGCGTCCAGATCACGTTCAACGGTGCGGTTGCGGGCTTTCAGGCGGCGGTTTTCCGGCTCAAGGCGGCTGAGCAAGGAGAAGTCAACTTCGGCCCGCTCGACAAAGCCCGTCAGGTTTTCTATCCGTTGCTGTGCGCGGCGGTAGAGTTCTTCACCGCTCTGAATGTCGGCGGAAATCCGCGCGACGTCCAACCGCATGGACCCGAGATCAGCGCGGTCAGAGCGGGAGACGGGTGGGGGCGGGGCGACGTAATCCTCAGAGTCCGCAGGCTTAAAGTGATCGGATGGCACCATCGCTACGCGTTGAATTTCCGGCGCAGTCGGGGTGACATCAATAGACTCCGCAGTCTTCGGGATGTCTGCGCGCAAACCGGTCGGAACCGGAATTGTAGGTAAGTCCATGGGTTCGAAATTACGAGAGGCCGTTTCGGTTGGCTGCGGTGTGGTTTTCTCTTCCGAGGGCGGCGTAGTGTCAGGTTCAGGCGGCGTGTCAGCAGAGGCCACGAGCCGTTCCAGCTCATCCCATTTTGCCTGACGGTCTGCCGCGACCGCTTGTGCTTTGCGGTCAGTCTCACTGTCCGGTGTTTGAGACTTTTTCTTGAAAAACGCCATCTAACGACAACCCTCGATTCGTGTATCACCCATGGTCTGGCGTTAATTAATCTTGGTTAACGACGTGTTAAAGCTTAACCTAAACGTTCACAAAACGCTCTCTTTTGCGCATTGACCTGTTCAATCAATCGCCTAGCCTGTCACAGAATCTGAAAAGGACGAGACCGTAATGGCATTTGCATTCATTTTTCCAGGACAGGGCAGTCAGTTTGTCGGCATGGGTCAAGCGCTTGCAGACGCTTTTCCCGCCGCGCGAGAGGTTTTTGACCGTGTTGATACGGCACTGGAGCAGAAACTGTCAGACCTGATGTGGACGGGAGAAGTCGATGAACTCACTCTCACGGCAAACACGCAACCCGCTCTGATGGCCTGCTCTCTCGCGGCGATGGCGGCGTTAGATGCGGAGTTCGGTGTAAACATCACAGACGCAAAATTCGTGGCGGGTCATAGTTTAGGCGAATATAGTGCCCTCGCAGCGGCTGGATCCCTCACGATTGAGGACACGGCGAAGCTGCTGCGCATTCGTGGCAATGCAATGCAATCCGCTGTTCGCGTAGGTGCAGGCGCGATGGCAGCCTTGCTCGGTGCGAGTGTCGAAGACGCCGAGGCCGCCTGCGCTGTTGGCTCTGAAAAAGGCATTGTTCAAATCGCCAATGATAATGCGACGGGACAGATCGTGCTCTCCGGTGAAGTCGCCGCCGTTGAAGCTGCCGCTCAAGCCGCGCGCGATGCGGGCGTGAAAAAGGCGATGATGTTGAATGTGTCCGCGCCGTTCCATTGCGACCTGATGAAACCGGCAGCGGACGCGATGGAGGGCGCACTGGCCGAAGCCTGTATCCTCCCACCGCTCGTGCCGGTCGTGAATAATATTCAGGCGCGCCCCATTTCTGATCCGGATGACCTCCGCGAAGATCTCGTCAAACAAGTCACGGGGCGTGTACGTTGGCGCGAGAGCATTGAGTGGATGGCCGGAGATGGCAGTGTCGACACATTCGCCGAACCGGGCTGCGGCAAAGTCCTCACGGTCATGCTCCGCCGTATCGTCAAGGGTGTCAGTGGCAATCAATTGGATACACCGGACGCGCTCGAAGCGTTTGCAAAAGAGATTAAAGGGTAGAGAACATGTTCGATTTGACAGGAAAACGCGCACTTGTGACAGGTGCAACAGGCGGGCTGGGCGGTGAAATCGCGCGGGCTTTTCACGCACGCGGCGCGCATGTCGCGCTCTCCGGCACGCGGGCGGAGAAATTGGAGGCGTTGGCGGCGGAGCTTGGTGAACGGGCTTATGTCACGCCTTGTAATCTCTCAGATGGGGACGCCGTTGATGCGCTGCCCGGACAAGCGGCAGACGCGTTGGGTGGCTCTGTCGAAATTCTGGTCGCGAATGCGGGCATCACGCGGGACGGCCTCCTGATGCGGATGAAGCAGGCTGACTTTGATGATGTTATTAAGATTAATCTCGAATCCTATTTCCGTCTGTCCAAGGCCTGCCTGCGCCCGATGATGAAGGCGCGGTCCGGTCGTATTATCGGAATTACCTCTATTGTTGGAGTGACGGGCAACCCGGGACAGACGAATTATGCAGCATCTAAGGCGGGCATGATCGGCTTCTCCAAGTCCCTCGCGCAAGAAGTCGCCTCGCGCGGCATTACGGTGAACTGTATCGCGCCCGGTTTCATTCGATCGCCCATGACAGATGCGCTAACAGACGGGCAGAAAGACGCGACTCTCTCACGTATCCCGGCGGCTAAATTAGGCGAGGGTGCGGATATTGCGGCAGGTGCGGTTTATCTCGCATCCGATGAAGGGGCTTACGTTACGGGTCAGACGCTTCACATTAACGGTGGTATGGCGATGATTTAGGGCGGTTTCCGTGTCTGTATCACAGGCGCGAATCTCCTAGGCACGTCGATTTCCCTATGCTAGGCCGCGCTTTGACGTGGATGAGGGGTTGAAATCGGGACGGATTGTCCCATCTCTCGCCAGTAACCGACGGAAAATTATCTCCGTCTATGACTAAAGGAATATATATGTCAGACGTACTCGAACGCGTGAAGAAGATGGTTGTTGAGCATCTCGACGCCGAAGAAGCAAAAGTGACCGATAAGGCTCACTTCATCGATGATCTCGGAGCCGACTCCCTCGACACTGTCGAACTCGTCATGGCATTTGAAGAAGAATTCGACATCGAAATCCCGGATGATGCGGCAGAGCACATTCAAACGGTTGGCGATGCTGTGAAGTTCATCTCAGAGAAAACCGGCTAAGGTTATTTCTCTATGCGTCGGGTTGTCGTTACAGGCTTAGGTCTCGTTTCCCCCGTCGGCTGCGGCGTTGAAACCGCATGGGACAACATAATCGCCGGGAAATCCGGCGCGTCCCGTATTGAACATTTCGATGTCAGCGATCTTGCGTGCAAGGTCGCTGCTGTCATCCCTCGGGTGGATGGTCGCGCAGGCGGAACCCCTGACATGCCGGGTGTCTTTGACCCTGATGCCGTCATGAGCGCGCGAGACCGCAAGCGCATTGACGATTTTATTCTCTATTCCATCACCGCCGCTGACGAAGCGATTGCCGATTCCGGTTGGCAGGCCCAATCAACGGAACAGGCCGAACGCGCGGGCGTGATACTCGGATCCGGCATTGGTGGGCTACAAACGACCTATGATGCGTCCATTCTGCTCCATGAGCGAGGCCCAAGACGCATCTCACCTTTTGTGATTCCGTCCATGTTGGTCAATCTGTCCTCCGGACAGGTTTCAATGCGCCACGGTCTCAAGGGTCCTAACAGCGCGGTTGCGACGGCCTGTGCCACGGGCGCGCATGCCATTGGTGATGCGGCGCGGATTATTGCCTGCGGCGATGCAGATATGATGGTTGCGGGTGGCGGTGAAGCGTCTATCACGCGACTTGGTATTGGTTGCTTTGTCGCCTGCCGCGCGATGACGACAGGCTATAATGATGAGCCTGAAAAAGCGTCCCGCCCTTATGATACAGGGCGTGATGGCTTCCTGATGGGCGAAGGTGCCGGTGTCGTCATACTTGAAGATTATGAGAGCGCGAAAGCGCGCGGGGCAAATATTTACGCCGAGCTCGTCGGGTATGGTTTGTCCGGCGATGCCTATCATATTACCAGCCCCGCACCCGAGGGTGAAGGTGGTTACCGCGCCATGCGCATGGCGTTGAAAAAATCCGGCCTTGAGCCGTCTGATATTGGCTATGTCAATGCGCACGGTACCTCGACTCCGATGGGCGATGAGTTGGAAGTCCGCGCTGTGGAACGTCTTGTCGGCGACCATGCCCCTCATGTGAAAATGTCGTCGACCAAATCCGCGACGGGTCATCTTCTGGGGGCTGCTGGTGCGATTGAGGCGATCTTTTCCATCTTGGCTTTACGGGATAAAATGGCTCCGCCGACCCTCAATTTGGATGATCCTTCTGTCGACACGGATGTTGATCTTTGTCCGCATAAAGCCGTGCCGTTTAAGGGCAAAGCTGTCATGTCGAACTCCTTCGGGTTTGGTGGGACAAATGCGGCGTTGATTTTCAAACAGCCGGAATAGTCAGGCGTGACCGCCGAGACAGATAAACAGCCACCGCAGAAGCTTCGCAAACGTGATAAACGTGCGTTGACCCTCATGGCTATTGCGGCCCTACTCACTTTTTTCGGAGGGGTTGTACTCGCCGGATATGCCGCGATTAATTATAAATATGAGCGGGGTACTGAAATTGAAAAAGGTATCTTCCAAGTTCCGAAAGGTGCTGGTCTCTCCACTATCGCTGATAAACTTGAAGATGAAGGTTTCATTGAGGACGCTTTTCTATTCAAGCTTGTGACGAAGCTTCGTGGAAATGAAGCAAACTTCAAAGCTGGCGAATTTGGCATTGAACAAAATTCGTCCATGTCTGCGATTTATGATGTATTAGCGGATGGTAAAGCCATTCTCTATCCGTTCACAGCAGCAGAGGGTTTGACCTCAGCTATGATTGTCCGATCTTTGGATAGTGTTTCGACATTGGTGGACGATGATCCGGCCATTCCAGCGGAAGGCACGCTCCTCCCCGAAACCTATCTTACACCCCGCGGGATGACGCAGTCTCAACTCCTCCAAAAAATGGCATTGGCCCGGACACAATTATTAGACGAAGCTTGGGAAAAACGTGACCCGACCATTCCCGTGAAGACAAAAGAAGAGGCGATCATTCTTGCCTCTGTTGTCGAGAAAGAAACGGGTATCGGCATGGAGCGCGGCATGGTCGCGGGCGTGTTCACAAACCGTCTGCGCAAGGGGATGAAGCTGCAATCTGATCCCACCATTATTTACGGTATCACGCAGGGTGAAGCGCTCGGTCGTCGCATTCGCCGCTCTGAAATTGACCGCCGGACGGATTGGAATACATACCAAATTCCGGCGCTACCCAAGACGCCGATTTGTAATCCAGGCCGCGATGCCATCCTCGCGGTCTTAAATCCGTCTGAGACGGATGCGCTCTTTTTCGTGGCAGACGGAACGGGCGGGCATGCCTTTGCCAAGACATTACGTGAGCATGAGCGCAATGTGGCGAAATGGCGGAAAATCCAGAGAGAACGAGGGCTTCGTTAATGAGCGCGTTGGAAGAGTTAAAACAGGACCGTCGCGGTCTGATGGTTGTCCTGTCTTCGCCAAGCGGGGCGGGAAAGACGACTCTGACCCGTCGCCTCCTTGTCGACAATCCTGATATGGCGATGAGCGTATCCGCCACAACCCGCGCACCAAGACCGGGCGAGCAGGACGGTGTCGACTATTTCTTTGTCTCCAAGGATAAGTTCGCATCTTGGGAAGCTGAGGGTGAATTTCTCGAGCATGCTAAAGTCTTCGATAATTACTATGCGACGCCGCGCACACCTGTCGAAAATGCGCTGTCGCAAGGTCGCGATGTTATCTTTGATATTGATTGGCAGGGCGCACAGCAATTAACGCAGGCGGCCGCCGATGATCTCGTCAAAATCTTCATTCTGCCGCCCAATATGCGCGAGTTGGAACAGCGTCTCCGCACACGCGCGCAAGATAGCGATGAGGTGATTGCCAAGCGGATGAGCAAGTCCGAGAATGAGATCAGTCATTGGGCGGAATATGACTATGTGATCGTCAATGAAGATGTCGACACGGCCTTAGCTGAGCTGAAAACAATTGTAGCGTCAGAGCGCATGCGCCGCCGCCGTCAAATGTGGCTGGGTGGGTTTGTCAAAAGCCTGATTTCTGGCGGATAGAATCTTGGGTTTTTAATAAAATTCGAACGCCTTAGGGTTAAGGCTATCGAATGTTGGAGATTTGCTTCGCCATAATCATGGGGTTTGGAGGTGCGGCTGTTGCCGTTGATGCCTTTGGTGATGACCCACGTCTAGACCGTATTCTGGTCCGGTCTGCGGTTATTTTGTTCTTCATGGCGGTCATAACGGCCTTGCGATCTGATAATGCAATGGGCGTTTTAAAGATGGCGCAGAACCTGATCGTGACCTCACTGGAGTTCCAAACCGGCTGGGTTGTATTAGGTGCGGTGATCGCAATCCTCTATCAGGTCTGGCATGAAGGGCATATCCATTCGCTTTGGGTCCGGTTCAGTCCTAATTCCGCCCCTACAAGAGAAGCCCGCGCGGGGCAACGCTCCGCCGTTCAGGGTGCCCGTCCAAAAGTTGCCACGGGAACACTCGTCGGAACATCCACGCCTTATCTCACGAATGAACTAGACTTGAAGACTGAGTCGTTGGTTCGGCTATCTTTCTACGCCTTTGAAAACCGGAATGCGCGGACCGTGACACATATTGAATCTTCGCTTCGTTTAGGAACAGGATATCGCAGGAAAGCTTTTCTGAAAATCGCCGCAGAGACGGGGCGACGAGGGAATCCAAAACGGATCGTTCATCGCTATTGGCGGTCGGTGAATGGCAGCAGTCGGATGGGCCAGGCTCTTTTTGGTGAGCTTTGTAACCTTGCCCGTGCCACACATAATCTGGATGATGCCACGCTTGCGCGTCTAAAGAAGGTGGGGCTTGCGCTGCAACTCACACCCGACGAGATGAGTTCCGCGCTCAGTTTTATGCGCTAATCATTCCGGCCAGCGCTTGAAATGCGGAGATTGGCAGGGTTTCCGGACGGGCTTTCGGATCAACACCCGCAAGCGTGAGCCAGTCTTCCAGAACCAGATTATTTTGCTCTGCGAGAGACCTGAGGGAACGGCGCAACATTTTACGGCGCTGGCCAAAGGCGGCTTGTGTAACACGTCCCAATGTTTTTAGATCGGGGAAGGGGGCATCCAGAGGTTCAAGCACGACGACCGCGCTATCCACTTTCGGCGGCGGCGTGAATGCGCGGGCGGGAACTTCAAAGGCCAGACGGCAATGCGCGACCGATTGGCAGAGGACCGCCAGACGTCCGTAATGATTTTCTCCGGGCTGTGCGACAACGCGCTGGGCGACTTCCAATTGGAACATGAGAACCATCTGCTCCCAGAAGATCGGGGAGGCCGTGACCCAATCGATCAGCATTTTTGTCCCTACATTATAGGGCAGGTTGGCGACAATTTTTCGCGGCGCAGGAAGGTTCGCCGCAATATCATATTTCAGCGCATCGCCCTGCGCGATTTCCAGACGACCTTCCGCCCGATCACCGATCTCTGCGAGGGCCGGGATAAACCGTTGATCCATTTCAATCGCGACGACTTTTGATGCCCCGCGTAGAAGTAAGGCCCGCGTCAGACCGCCCGGACCGGGACCGATTTCTGCGACTGACACGCCGTCCAACGGTTCAGCCAAACGTGCGATTTTATCCGTCAGGTTCATATCCAGCAGGAAATGCTGACCCAGTTTCTTGTTCGCGCCAAGATCATGTGCGCGCACGGTTTCCGCCAGAGTGGGCAGACCCGCAATCCCGTTCCTATTATCCATAACGATGGGTCGCGATCTCTCTGGCTCTGCGGATGGCCGCGATCAGGCTGTCCGGGCGGGCAATGCCTTTTCCTGCAATATCAAAGGCCGTGCCGTGATCCGGGCTGGTCCGCACGAAGGGTAGGCCGAGTGTGATATTCACGCCGCCGTGGAAATCCAATGTCTTGACGGGAATTAGGCCCTGATCGTGATACATTGCGAGCACGGCGTCATAGCCCTGACGTGCTTCAGCGTGGAAAAGTGTGTCAGCGGGCTGGGCGTCGGTGACGTCATGGCCTTCCCTGCGAAGCTTTTCTGCTGCCGGATTAATGATCTCAATCTCTTCTCGGCCTAGTGCCCCACCTTCACCCGCATGCGGATTTAGACCGGCTAGGGCGAGGTGCGGATTTGCAATCCCGAAATCAGTTTTCAGCGCGCCCAACATGACGCGGGCCGTGCGGAGGATGGATTCCTCTGAGACTTGTTCAACCGCGTCCCGAAGCGGAACATGAACTGTGACAATGCCAACCCGCAAATCCTGTGCGGCTAACATCATGACCGGGCCTTTGGTGTAAGGCGTTTCGTGTCCTTTTCCGAGATGGCCTAGAAATTCAGTATGTCCGGGAAACTCAAATCCAGCTTCGTAGAGCAGGTGTTTTGCAATCGGGTTAGTGATGACCGCCGAGGCCTGACCGTTCAGGCAGAGATCAACGGCGCGTTCAATGCTTTGAATAACGGTGCGGGCATGGGCTTTATCGGGTTGCCCGGGCGTTGCGATGTCGCCCTCAACGGCGAGAACGGGAAGTGTCTCTTCAAAGATATTTGCAGCCTCTGAAATCGCAGAGATGACCGTATGTGGCGTGTTCGCAAATATCGCGGGCGGTGCGATGACCGCAAAGGCGTGTTCAGAATGCCCGCGCAAAGCCTCCCAGGCTTTGACCGTTATCTCAGGGCCAATCCCCGCAGGGTCACCCATTGTAAGAGCAAATGGGTGCATCAGATCAGGATTTAGCGAACGACGAGCGTCGCCTGACGGCGAAGATCGCGCAGAGCACGTTTGGAGGCCTGTGCGAGTTGCTGATCGAGCAGGCGATCTTCAATGGCGTCACGTGTTGGAATGTCAGATCCCGTTGCCTGCCGCTCACAGACCATGATGGATGTCGCGCCGTCAGGACGTTCAAATGCATCAGACAGCGCGCCTACATCCGTCTTCTCCAGCGTAGCGGCGATTTCGTCACTGATCTCGGAGGCTTTTAACTCACCCATATCGGCGGCTTCCGTATTCTCAAAATTTGCAACATCTTCTTCCAGCGAGTCGCAGCTGGTGACGACGTCACGCAGTTCGATGAGGCGGGATTTCGCTGTCTCAAATTCGTCTGTCACAGTGACCTGCTTTAGCTTGTAGAGCGTGTCTGCTTCGGAAATGCGGGTTTCGACGAGCGCGACAACATAAACGCCGCCCGGAACTTGGATTGGTCGGGAAACACTGCCGGGTTCCATCTGTTGGATAACCTCGTCAATCTCAGGTCGTAACTCACCTTGGCGGACCCAACCGACATCCCCACCCCGAGCAGCAGAGGCGGCACTGGAAAATTGCTGTGCGAGGAGCGGAAAGGGGGCGCCGCCCTGAATTTGCGTGATCATGGCATTGGCGCCTTCCATCGCACCGTCCATGCCGCCAATATCCGGCGAGGCTTCGATATAGATTTCTGCGACGCGGTAATTCGGCTTGGACGCGTTGGCTGTGATTTGGTTGAGTGTTTCGTCAATCTGCGCATCGGAAATGCGAATACGGGAGCCGTAGAGACCGTTGACGATTCGTTGCCAAGCCACCTCGGATCGGACCTGATCACGGAGCGTTTCAATCGATACCCCTGCGGCAGAGAGATTGGCAATCAACTCACGTGGGTCGGCACCATTCCGCGAGAGGAGTTGCGCGACACGTTGATTAACTTCCTCATCTGAAATCGTCTGCTCATATTTGGCCGATTCCTGCATCTGCAAATGCTCATCGACTAAGTTACGCAAGGCCTGTGTTTGCAGGCGTTGTAGCGTCGCTTCATCCGTTTCCGCACCCGTCGTGGCGAGCATGAACAGGACCCGTTGGCGCAGGTCGTGGATCGTCACGATGTCGGAATTTACCACAGCAGCAATGCCGTGCGGGGCGCTCTGCGCGGAGGCAATAGCGGGCGTAGCTGTTGTCAGTAGTAGGGCCGCGAGGGCGGATTTCATTGAAAAGCGCATAGTGTCGTCTTCAGTTAGGTTTGGCGGCTTATACCGCACCGATAATCTTGCGCAAGTTTAGGGCGCGGCTGATGCGAAGTGTATTAAACTACGGTCAGGTTTCAGTTGTAGCTATCCGTCCTCAATCCGGGCGAGATAGGTGATGCCGAGTAGCAGGACCAGCGCCGGAACGGCCCAAGCCGCTAAGGTGACGGGGAGAATCGCAACTTCGCCAAAAGCGCTCATGACACTATCGGCGAAGAAAACCGCAAATCCCATCACTGCACCCGTCACAAGCAACCGTAATGTCCCGCCCTGTCGTGTCAGCGACATGGACACACCCGCCGCAATAAATGTCATGGCAACGAGCAGGAACGGCAGCGCGAGCAATTTGTTAAGCTGGAGGTGGAGCGCCCGCGCGGAAAACCCGGCCTTTTTATTGGCCGCGATTTCGCTGCGGATTTTCCAGAAGGGTGGGTCGGACTTGCGACCCGTCTGCTCTGCTAATTCCTCCGGCCCAATAGCGGTCGGGAGTGTGATGGTTTCGAGTCTCTGCGTTTCCTCACCCGGCGCGTTCTCAATCACTTTGGTTAGAGTCCAATATCCTGGGGTGCGTAATTCGGCTTGGTCCGCATCATAGCGGCGGGCAAAGCTGGTCGTGCCGTCCGCTTCCACAGTCATTTCGTAGAAAGTTGCGCCGTCCAATCGTTTCCCGGCCAGTACTTTCGCCTGTATGATACGCTGCGCCGAATCTGATCCCTCGCGCAACCAAATTTCCTGTGCAGAGGCTCCGCCTGTAAGTTCGGTGGACCGCGTTTCATAGCGGCTCATAAGGTCTGATGCGACGGGGTTGCCAACCGTCGCCCAGAGGATGCCGAGTACAGCCGAGACAATCAGAGCCGGGCGTAGAAATCGCCAAGCTGAAAGACCGGAGGCGCGCATGACGATAAGTTCTGACCGTCGGTTCATACCAAAAAGTGCGCCCATGACGCCAAACAAAACGACGAAAGGGATCGTCTGTTCAATTAGTTTTGGTACTTTCAAAAATGTCAGGCCCAATAGATCGAATAAGCCGACATCCACATCCGCGCCGATATTCCGAGACCCCTCAACGAAATCGACCAGAGTGATGATCGCTGTGACAATCAGAAAGGCGAGACCAATCCCGCGCAGGGTTCGGCCCGCGATATATCTGGAAAGTGTCGCGCCGGTCATGAGAGTTTCACTTCAGGCGCATTCGTCATAGCCGTGTCGTAAGCGGCCCCTGCGCGCTTTTTTCCGAACCGAACGCGTCCCCGGTTCATAAGATAGGCGAGACAGACGAGGATCACGATGATGGGTAGAATATATTGCGCAACGTTCAAGCCTGAATTCCCTTCGGCACTGGAGGCGAGTCCAAACCCGATTAACCGGATGCTAAACCCTGTCACGGCACAAATGGCAATTTTACGCCCATTGCCCAGTTTTGAATGTTGCCCGCGCAGCAGGAAGGCAAGAGTCAGCAGGACAAGGGCGAGATTATAGAGTGGTGACGCCAGTCGCGCGTGACCCTCCGCCGCCAGTTCCCGCCTTGTTTTCGGCGTGATGTAATCCCGGGGATCAGGGCGAAGGAGGTCGTGGAGAAACTTATCAGATGATTTGAGGCGCAGCACATTATCCAGCGCTACGACATCTGAAAGGTCCAGTTGATAGGTTTCAAACGCAACGACATCCAATCCGCCATCATCCAGAGGCGTTTGAACAGAGCCATTTACTAAGACCAGAGACGTAAAACTCGTGGAGCGCTGCAACCGCCCGGTCTTGGCCGTATGAGTCGTAATCGAGTTCGGGTCTCGCGCGTCGTGAATCATGACATCACGTAATTCACCGTCCGGCATAATTTCACGTGTGTAGACAGTCAGTTCGGGAGCAGGGGTCACGAACTCTCCGGCTTGTACCATCTGGCTGGCAATATCCGTGCGGACTTTCAGGATTTCCTTGCGCATCTGCTGAAAAGAGAGCGGCTGGACAAGCAGATTGATGATCAGGTGGAGAAGCAGAGCATAGACACCCAGCCGCAAGACGGGTGTACCAATTGACCAAGGGGAAACACCATTGGCTTTCGCAACAACGAGTTCGGAATCGTTCGTCATCCTGTTCAGGGCATAAATCGCGGCCATAAAAACGGCGAGCGGTAGAATAATTCCAATGAGCTGCGGCAGAGCCAAGATCGTGATGTAGAAAAATGTTGTCGCGCTCTGGCGGTTCTCAACAATCAGGTCGAGCGTCTGTAAGGATTGCGTCAGTAATGCCAGCAATGCGAGTGCCGACAGGGACAAAATAGCGGGCAGAAAAGCCTGCGAAAAAATATAGCGTTGCAACACTGGCATGGCTGTGGCGTTTGGCGTCCCGGTGACAAAATGCGGTCCCACAGAATTTCTGTGCGCATTTCACGAATTCAGGGTCTTCTAATGCCCGTCTGCTTCCTTTACCAGTGCGGAAACTACTAGATTGAGGCGATTTCATGAAAGTCACATTTTCCAGTCCCGGCGCTGCAAATTCAGGCGCGGCCCTTGTTATTTCTGCCAGCGGGGAAGGACACGCCTATGACAGTGCAGCCCTTAGTGCGGCGGCCAAAGCGGCTGACTTTCACGGCAAAAAGGGTGATGGGTTTGAGACTTATGCGGTCACAGGCGGCGGCACAGTCAAGCTCTTCATGCGCGGCCGCGGGGATCAAGACCATTTCGATTACGAAATGGCCACCGCACGGGTTGCGAAATCCTTACGCGGAACGGGCGAGACGGAGCTGACAGTTCATTTGGACGGCACAGATGCCACACCTGTTGACGCGGCACGGGCGGCCCTTGGCGCGCGCCTAGCGGCCTATGTCTGGGAAAAGCACAAGTCGAAAGCCACGAAGGCGAAGAAGCCGCATCTGGAATCGATCACAATCGTCTCTGACGACGCAGAAGCTTCGCAGGCGGCCTATGATAATTATTTCGGCCCTGTCGGTGACGGCGTCGTATTTGCCCGCGATCTCGTCAATGCGCCGCCCAATGAGATTTATCCGAAAGCCTATGCGGACCGGATTGAGACACTCTCCGAATTTGGCATTGAGGTGGAAGTTCTCGGCGAAAAGAAAATGGAAAAGCTGGGCATGCATTCTCTCTTGGGTGTCGGTCTCGGCTCTGAGCGGGAAAGCCAGCTCGTCATCATGAAATATATGGGCGGTGAAAAAGGCGAGGCCCCAACCGCGCTCGTCGGCAAAGGTGTCACATTTGATACGGGCGGCATCAGCCTCAAACCCGGCGCGAATATGTGGGACATGAAGGGCGATATGGGCGGGTCCGCCGCCGTTGTCGGTGCGATGATTGGTCTCGCGAAACGCAAAGCCAAAGCGAACGTTGTTGGGCTTGTTGGTCTCGTTGAGAATATGCCTGACGGCAAAGCGCAACTGCCCGGTGATATCGTCGTGTCCATGTCCGGTCAGACAATTGAAGTTCAGAATACGGATGCGGAAGGCCGCCTCGTGCTCGCGGACGCGCTCCACTACGCACAGGAAGAATATAAGCCGAAAGCGATGGTCAATCTTGCGACCCTAACCGGCGCGATTATCGTGTCTCTCGGTCATGAATATGCGGGCGTGTTCTCGCGCAATGACGAAATTGCAAAAGAACTCGTCGCCGCAGGGGAAACATCGACGGATCTGACATGGCGCCTGCCCATGGCCGACGCCTATGACAAGATGCTCAACAGCCCGAATGCGGATATGAAAAATATTGGCGGGCGTGCTGCGGGGTCCATCACGGCGGCACAATTCCTCGGTCGTTTTGTCAAAAAAGACCTGCCTTGGGCGCATATCGATATTGCCGGAACGGGTATGAAAAACGGCTCCAAAGATCCGCGCGAACCCACATTTGGGACAGGCTTTGGCGTGCGTCTGCTTAATCGTTGGATTGCGGATAATTACGAAGGCTAACGTGGCCGATTATTGGTTCTACCATCTCGAAGCTTCGACGCTGGAAGGTGTCTTGCCGGGCTTGCTTGAGAAGACATTGGAAAAGGGCTGGCGGGCGCTTGTGAAAATGCCCGCAGAGAAACTCGCCCAGATGGATGAGTTTCTCTGGACCTTTCGCGATGATGCTTTTCTGCCCCATGGCCGGGATGACGAACCGATGGAGTCATTGCAGCCCATTCTCCTGAGTGCCGGGAAGGACAGCGCCGAGGGCTTTGATGCTGTCTTTCTGATCGACGGGGCGTCAGTTACGGATATGGCCGGGGCCAGCCGCGCCATGGTCATGATTAACGGCCGTTCGCAAGAGGATATTCAGCGCGAGCGGGGCCGATGGAAAACCCTAAAGGATGCGGGTGAAAGCCTTGCCTATTACCAACAGGATGAACGTGGACGTTGGACGAAAAAGGCTTAAGCGTGATTTCCAATCAATTCCCTGAAAACTATGCCGCCGACCCTACCGTTGCGCACATCTTAGAGCAACTCACCTCATCCGACACGTCGCCCATCCTTGTGACGGGAGAGGCGGGGACCGGGAAGTCAACCCTTGTCAATTACATTAAACGTGTCTGTGATTTCCCAAATACAGTCGTCCTCGCACCAACCGGTGTGGCGGCGTTAAATGTCGGCGGGCAGACCATTCATTCTTTTTTCCGCTTTCCATTTAATATCATCGATGCGGCGGCGTTGGCGGATCAGAAAAAGAACCGCCTTTGGAAAAAGGTCGAACTCGTCATCATTGACGAAGTCTCTATGCTCCGCGCGGATATTCTAGATGGCATAGATTTGACATTGCGGAAAGCGCGGGATGCGTCCCAACCCTTTGGCGGTGTGCGGCTGCTGCTCGTTGGGGATTTCTACCAGCTCCCGCCCGTCATCCCGCAGGCCGAACATCAGGTTCTCGCGCAGCGCGGTTATTCGGGCCCTTATGCCTATAATTCCAGTGTGTTGGAAAATTACCCACCCGTTCATTTTGAACTGAATACGGTCTACCGCCAGCGTAATGCGGAATTTGTGCGCCTGCTCTCCAACCTGCGCGTCGCCCGTCACGTTGAGGAGACGGTGCAGGCCATTAATGGCGCCTGCGTCCAGCCCCATCGCGACGGCCATACGCCCGTCCTCCTGACCTCAACCAATGCGATTGCGGACCGCTATAATAAGCGGGGGCTGCAAGACCTCACGACTGAAAGCGTGGAATATGAGTGCGAAACGAAAGGACGGTTTAGCGCCAACCGTCTCCCCGCGCCGGAAAAACTCGCCCTGAAAAAAGGCGCGCGTGTCATGGCCGTCCGCAATGACCCGCTCAAACGCTGGGTCAATGGATCGCTCGGAACGGTCGTCGACCTCTCACCGGAAGAGGTCTTCGTGAAGTTTGACGGCAATCCTTCGACGCGAAAAATCGAGCCCGAAAAATGGGATATGATTAATTACAAATGGGATGAAGCTGCGCAGAAAATGGTCGAAACCACAACGGCCAGTTTCCAACAAATGCCGCTGATTTTGGCATGGGCCGTGACGATACACAAAGCGCAAGGCCTGACGCTTGACGATGTGCGGATTGATTTGGGACGCGGGGCTTTTGCCATGGGGCAGGCTTATGTGGCACTCTCACGAGCTCGGACATTGGCGGGGTTATCGCTGACCGTGCCATTGCGGGTTGGGGATGTGAATGTTGGGATGCGAGGGTAGTTGAAGACCTTATACAGACATAGCACGCCTCCAAAAGGTTGATCTTATCGGCTTAAGTTTCATCGTGTGCACGGAGTGTAATTTATTGGATTTATACCCACATTTATTTTCAGGTGAGATTTTTAGTTCAGCAATAAAATCGCGTGCGCCTAATCCTTTTCCTGAAATTCCTTTGAATACTAACTTATCGATTTTATTCTCAAAGAAATGAGATTTTTCGACTTGGCCAGTCAGTGTTGAAGTTGAAAATAAGAGAGTGTTGTCGCTTTCCCGTCGAAGGCCCCAGTTAAAGTGATCTAGATTACATGTTTCATAGAATTCAGATGTTGGTTTGACTGTAACTCTAAAAAAATAATTATCGCTACCATTCTCGGGATTATCATTCACTAGATAAATCCGAATACTGCCGTTTTCATAATCTATATTTTTTTCTTCATATTGAAAGTACACTTCTGTTCCAATTGGATGAATGAAAATAAAATATACAGTTGAAAAGATGAGCGTTGTGAAAGCTAAAAATATTAGAAAATGGTTTCTATGTTTTTTCGCCAAAAATTCCATGTCCTTGCGGTAGTTGAATTAGATTTAAAAATCTAGAATTCGATAGTTTTACAAATAAAAAAAGCCCCGCCGAAGCGAGGCTCTCTAGTCTCAATTTAGTCGCAGGTTACGCCGCTTTTTTCCCGGCCTGTGCCGTCAAAATCTTACTCACCGTATCGGCTTTCAGATCATCGACACTGGCCGCGATGCCCATGGCATTTGCGATCTTCACGACTTCGACTTCCAGCATGCGGTTTAGGCCGCTGCGTGTGTAGACGCGTTTGGAGGACGGTGTGCTGTCGGCGTAGAAGGTTTGACCCTTCTTGGCCATGTCGCGCACCATTTGCGGCGGGGTGAACCGCGCGCCATGGCGTTGGGCGAGCATGTCGGCTGTCGCGACATAGGCGTCGAGGCCGATTGTATCGATATAGGAGAGCGGTCCACCCGTGTAAGGCGGAAAGCCCAATCCGAAGATCGCACCGAGGTCTGCGCTTTGTGGGTCCGGCACGACACCTTCCGCAAATGTGCGGGCCGATGGCGCGACGAGGGAGTAGAGCAGGCGTTGGCTGACTTCTTCGGGGGACGGTTGTTCTTCTGCGAGCGGATAATGCTCCGTCATGCCTTCCCAGAGGCCGAGACGTTTGCCGTCCTTGTCATAATTATAGAAACCAGCGCCGAGACGACGTCCGCCACGATCCCATTTCGTGACCATGTTCTCGATGAACTCTTCCGCACCTGTTGGCACATATTTGTCGCCCATTTCTTCTTGGGTCGATTTCATAATGTCATAGCCCAGCTTCAGCGTTGTATCATCAGACACGGCGAGAGGGCCGATGGGCAGGCCGAGATTGGCGGCGCAGTTCTCGATCAAGGCCATGCTGACACCTTCGGTAACCATCAGGGCGGCTTCATTGATGTAAGGCGGGAAGACTTGGTTGGTGAAGAAGCCACGCACGTCTTTAACAACAATCGGTGTCTTGCGGATTTTCTTGTTGTAATCCATCGCGACGGCAAGGGCGAGATCGCCTGTGCCCTCATGCGGGATGATTTCCAGCAATGGCATTTTGTCGACGGGCGAGAAGAAATGCATGCCGATATACTGCTCCGGACGGGAGGAGTGTTTCGCCAGTCCACCGATTGGGAGTGTGGAGGTATTCGTTGCGAATATAACGTCTTTGCCGATGACGGCTTCCGTCTTCTTGATGACGTCCGCTTTCACATCGGGACGTTCGAACACGGCCTCGATGATGAGGTCGACATCTTTGAGCATATCATAGTCATCTGTGGGTGTTATGCGAGCAAGGAAAGCGTCGGCTTTCTCCTGCGTCATGCGACCGCGTTTGACTTTCTTGTCGAGGATTTTCTGCGAATAGGCGATGGCCTTTTGCGCTTCTTCCATATTCCGGTCGAGGGAAATGACCTCCATGCCAGCCTTGGCCGTGACATGCGCGATACCCGCACCCATCAGGCCGCAACCCAAGACGCCAACTTTTTTGATGTCTTGCTGCGGAATACCTTCTGGACGGCCTGCGCCTTTTTCCGCCGCGTTCTTGTTCAGGAAGAGTGTGCGGATCATGTTCTTGGATGTCGGGCCAGACATTAGCTTCATGATATATTTGACTTCAATCGCCAGCGCTGTGTCGATGGGGACGATGGAGCCCTCATAGAGGCAGGACAAGATCGCTTCGACGGCGGGGTAGTTCCGCTTGGTCTGTTGCAGTGCCATTGCGCCGGACGCCATGAAAAACTGCACCGATTTCGGGTTCATGGCACCGCCACCCCCCGGAATTTTGAAACCTTTGACATCCCATGGCGCGAGCACGCCCTTGGCGTTTTCCTTGACCCAGGCTTTGGCGGCTTCGACCGTTTTGCCGGGTTCGACCACTTCGTGGACGAGACCTTGCGCTTTGGCTTTATTTGGATCGAGCGGTTTGCCCTGCGTGCAGAGCATAGCCGACGCTTGCAGACCCATCAGGCGCATGGAGCGCTGTGTGCCCCCCGCACCGGGGAGGAGGCCGACCATGACTTCCGGCAGGCCGAGTTTGATCTTTGGATTGTCGGCGACAACACGGTGATGCGTCGCGAGGCAGACTTCCAGACCGCCACCGAGGGCGAGGCCTTCAATTGCCGCGGCGCAAGGCTTGGCTTTCTTACCTTCGCGTTGCATCTGACGCACCGTGTGGCCGCCATTTTCCATTTTGCGGAACGCGCGTTGCAGGACCATCGCGTCTTCGAAATCTTGCTTGGTGATTTCGCCGTCGGTTAGCGTAGAGTTCTTGCTCATCATCTCCAGATCTGCCCCCGCGAGAAACGCGTTGGATTTGCCGGAGGTGATGACGAGGCCCTTCATGTCATCATTGGAATTGAAATCATCGATGAATGTATCGAACTCGGAGATAAATTCCGGCGTCCAAACGTTCATTGTTTGGTTCGGGACATCCACGGTCAGCAGGACGATTCCATCCGCATCTGTGTCGAGTGTGAAGTTGTTATATTTTGCCATTGTCTTGTTCTCTTTCGTAACTTTTAGACGCGTTCGATGATTGTGGCTGTGCCCATGCCGCCACCAATGCAGAGCGTGACGAGGGATGTTTCCTTGTCCGCGCGTTCCAGCTCGTCCACCATCGTGCCGAGGATCATTGCACCTGTCGCGCCGAGCGGGTGACCCATCGCAATGGCGCCGCCATTCACATTGATGTCGGTATGGTCGATGTCGAGCGCTTGCATGAAGCGCAGTACGACGGCTGCAAAGGCTTCGTTCAGCTCGTAGATATCGATGTCACCCACGTTCATGCCCGCGCGTTTCAGCGCTTTCTGTGCCGCAAATTCCGGCCCCGTCAGCATGATGGTCGGCTCTGACCCAATAGAGGCCATGGAGCGAATGCGAGCGCGAGGCTTGAGGCCTAAACGCTCGCCCGTTTCCTTGTTCCCGATGAGAATCGCAGCGGCTCCGTCCACGATGCCGGAGGAGTTGCCCGCATGATGGACGTGTTTGATCTTTTCGACTTCCGGATAACGTTGGTTCGCAACATTATCGAAACCAAAGTTTTCACCCATCATTTTAAAGGATGGATTCAGTGCGCCCAGCGACTGCATATTTGTCTCAGGACGGATTGTTTCGTCATGATCAAGGATTGTCATGCCGAGAATGTCTTTCACGGGAACGATGGATTTGGCAAAGCGGCCTTCATCCCAAGCGCGTTTCGCACGTTTGTGGGACTCAACCGCATAGGCATCAACATCATCGCGGGAGAAACCGTGCTTCGTCGCGATCAGGTCAGCAGACACACCCTGCGGCACGAAATAATTCGCAATCGCGACAGCTGGGTCGGTTGCCATCGCGCCGCCATCTGATCCCATCGGTACGCGGGACATATGCTCGACACCGCCGCCAATGGCGAGGTCGCATTCTCCCGCCATAACTTTTGCTGCCGCAATGTTGGAGGCTTCGAGACCGGAGCCACAGAACCGGTTGACTTGAATGCCAGACGTTGTTTGCGCGTAACCCGCTTGCAAAATAGCGGAGCGCGTGATGACCGCGCCTTGCTCGCCCACTGGGGAAACGCAGCCCATCGCCACATCTTCGATTTCCGCAGAATCGATCCCGTTGCGATCCCGTACAGCTTCGAGGACTTGCGCCGCGAGGTTGACCGGAGTCACCTCATGCAAGCTACCGTCGGATTTTCCTTTGCCGCGCGGTGTGCGCACGGCGTCATAAATATAGGCTTCGGTCATGGTGTTTCCTCTTGCGATGGTCGCCGACTTGTTTGCGTTGGCTTAAATACGTTTTCTGCGGGCAGGGGGAGGCAAAAGGCCGAACACCCTGTATTCAGATATAGGGTGCAGTTAACGTTCACGTTAACGTAACGCAAGGGCCGATGCGTCAATTTGGTGTGATTGAAACCAATAAATTGTCGAAGATTATATGGGCCGGTGAGACTGCCGCCCATAAACCTTGACACTCCGCACCCATCGTCTATCTCGCGCGACACGTTAACCCGATGGCTGCGGACCGTTTCTCCGCCGGCATCCCAAGGGCCCTGATAGACGGGCCAGGAGTCATAAAATGCACGCTTTCCGTTCCCACACTTGCGGTGAACTCCGCGCTTCCGACGTTGGATCAACCGCCAAACTCTCCGGCTGGGTCCACCGCAAACGCGAACATGCCAATGCGCTGTTCATCGATTTGCGCGACCATTACGGCATTTCCCAAGTTGTCGTTTATCCGAATGAAGATTTCTACGAGACAGCCAAACGCTGCCCGTCCGAGTCTGTCATTACCGTTACAGGCGAAATTCTCGCCCGCGACGCGGAAGCCGTGAATGCTGAACTCGCTACAGGTGAAGTCGAGCTCCGCGCTCAGACATTCCTGATTGAGAGCCAAGCGGATCCGCTGCCATTGCCGGTCTTTGGCGAGCAGGATTATCCCGAAGAGATTCGCCTTAAACATCGCTATCTCGATCTGCGTCGTGAGACATTGCACAACAATATTATCCTGCGCGGCCGCGTCATTAACTCGCTGCGTAGTCGCATGATCGCCCAGGGGTTCACAGAATTCCAAACGCCTATCCTGACAGCGTCATCCCCTGAAGGCGCACGCGATTTCCTCGTGCCGTCCCGCCTCAACCCCGGTAAGTTCTACGCCCTTCCGCAAGCGCCGCAACAGTTCAAACAACTCCTCATGGTCGCGGGTTTTGACCGTTATTTTCAGATTGCCCCCTGTTTCCGGGACGAAGATGCGCGCGCGGACCGGTCCCCGGGTGAGTTCTACCAGCTCGATGTAGAGATGAGTTTTGTGACGCAGGAAGATGTCTTCCAAGCGATTGAACCCGTCATGGCAGGTGTGTTTGAGGAATTCGCCGAGGGCCGTAAAGTCCAGACACCTTTCCCGCGCATCCCGTACAAGGAATCGATGGAAAAATACGGCTCCGACAAACCGGACCTGCGTATTCCGTTTGAACTCACAGACGTCTCCGAATTCTTCACGGATGAGAGCAAGACGGGCTTTGGAATCTTTGCCAAGATCACAAATGGTGGCGGAAAGGTCATCGCTGTGCCGGCTCCCGGAGCGACGGACAGCCAGTCCCGCAAATTCTTCGACTCCATGGATAAATGGGCGAAGAAAGAAATGCAGGCCCCCGGTCTCGGCTATGCGCGTTTGCGCGAGGAAGACGGTGCCGTTGTTTCGCAAGACCCTGCGCTCAAGAATTTTGAGCCGAAATTGCTCGCCGCGCTTCTCGACAAGATGGGCTTGAAAGCTGGCGACGGTGTGTTCTTCTCGGCGGGTAAAAAATCCGCAGCTTACAAACTTGCAGGTGCTGCGCGTAATAAAGTCGCCGCAGACCTCGGTCTAATCGACGAAGACGCCGGGTTTAAATTCTGCTGGGTCGTGGATTACCCGATGTATGAGTGGGACGAAGATAATAAGAAAGTCGATTTCTCGCATAACCCGTTCTCGATGCCGCAAGCCCCCGAGGGCAAAACGGCTATGGACGTGTTATTGGAAGCGGATACGGATGAGAAGAAACTCGACATCCTCGCCTATCAATATGACATCGTCTGTAACGGGATTGAGCTGTCTTCCGGCGCAATCCGGAACCACAAAGCCGACGTCATGTATAAAGCCTTTGAAATCGCGGGTTACGGCCCTGAAGTCGTGGACGATAAGTTCGCGGGCATGATCAATGCGTTCAAATTCGGCGCACCTCCGCATGGTGGGATCGCACCGGGTGTGGACCGCATGGTCATGCTCCTCGCGGGCACGGACACCATCCGCGACGTTATCCTCTTTCCGATGAACGGCAATGCACAAGACCTGATGATGAACGCCCCAGCGGAAGTTGATCAATCTGCGTTGAAGGAATTGAACATCAAGACGGTCGCGCCTGCGCCGAAAGATTAGATAAAATTTATCTTTTTTGGGTTCCCGGGCTTTACCCGGGATCCATGCGAGGGCTTTACGTTTATCTTGATGCTTGATGGGGACATCGATGTTACGTTTACAACCTAATAATTTAATTCAATTTTGAGAGTTTATGCGAATGGGTCCCGCCCCCAATCAAGTTGAGGGTAAAGTAGCCCGGGAATATCTACCGTTCCAGTGCCATCTTACTCTGCACCAAATCACTATGAATACGCTGCAACCGTGTCCGCAGCACCCGGTCATTTGCGCCAGTCGCTGCGAGTAAATTCTCAACATCGCTAATCGCGCGGTCGATCCGCCGTGCGGCGATGTCCAATTCCGCGCTCATTCCGCTATGGTCATGCTCTGCGGTTTCGCTTTTCGCGCCTTCGCAATAGGGGACGGACATGCCGACGGGCAAACGCGTTCGCATGTCGCCGCAAGCCGTGTCCAACTGTGCCTGTTTCAAACCCTGTGAGGTGAAGAGGTCCGCACCCGACAAATCTGCACCATCAAGAACGGCATCGGATAATATCGTTTGGTCAAACCTCGCGCCCTTAAAATCTGTATTTGTAAAAACCGCACGGGAAAGATCGGCGCGGCTGAAATTGGCCTCTGCGAATTTCGCATCCGGGAGGTTGGCTTCGGTCAGGGTCGCATCTTCTAAAATCGCGCGGGGCATTTTCACGCCTGCGCCTTGGACGCGGTACATCAGGGCACTGCGGAAATGCGCGCCGGACAGGTCGGAGTTATCAAGCCGCCCGCCGGACAAATTAGAATTATTGAACGAACTGCCCGCCATATTGGCATTGTTCAGGTGAACGCCGTTCATGGACTTGTTGGACAGGTCGCAGCTTGCGCAGGACCCGCTGCTCATCTGGATGCGGGCATCCACGCGAATCTGCGCAGTGGCCGGTGTGGCGAGAAAGGCCAGCGGTAAACTGCAAAGAAGGATTTGTCTGAGCTTTGTCATCGACATGTTTTACCGCTTGCAAGTCGCGTACCCCAATTAAAATAGCTGTAACCTTTCGATTCAATGCAGTTGTGTGACCGCGAAGCCACAATACGGGGCTCAATATCCGCGCTTTGGCGAAACCACATCCGGCATTTCATCCGTGTCCAGAAAGGCGCGGATATTTGCTGCGGCAATCGGCGCAGCGGTTTCGGGGCGTGTGGTGGCTGCGACATGGGGTGTGACCGTGACATTGGGATGCTGCCAGAAAGGATGAGCCAAGGGCAGAGGCTCTTCGCGGAAGACATCCAGCACGGCGTGACCTACCCCTCCGCCATCCAGTGCCGAGAGGAGGGCGGCATCATCAATTAGCCCGCCACGCGCGACATTGATGAGACTGGCCCCCTGTTTCATTTTCGACAGAAAAGATGCATCGACCAGATTTTCGGTCGCGTCCGTCAGGGGCAGGAGCAGCACCACCATATCCGCGTGGGAGAGAAGGCGGGTCAATCCATCCTCGCCGGATAGACACGTCACGTCCGCAATGTCTTTTTGCGAACGTGCCCAACCCCAGACCTCAAACCCATTCATGGCGAGTTGCTTTGCCGTGACTGTTCCGATTTCACCCAGTCCCAATACACCAATGGTACGGCTTTCCGGCAGTGGCACAGTGTGTTGAACCCATTCTGCATGGGCTTGCTGTTTTGTATATGTCGGGAAATCACGATGCAGGGTGAGCGCAGCGGTTGACACATATTCCGACAGGGTCCGCGCCATATCCGGATCAACCATTCGCGTCAGGCCGATATTCCGCGCAGCGCATTGGTCGACAATGCCGTTTACGCCCGCCCAAAGATTTTGCGCCCAGACGAGGTTTGGAAGGGCGTCCAAATCGTCAGACTTCGCATCGCCCAATACGGCAAGTGTCGCCGTGGCCTTTTCCCTTTCAGATAGGTCGCGCAGAGGACGCAGCGTCAACTCGGGTGCAGCCAATGTAAAAGCGTCAATCCAGACGGCCTCGCGCGCTTGCGAGAGTTGGTGGAGAAATGGAATAAGGGTCATGTTGGGCTCTTAAAAAATCGGTTGCGCTTCGTATACTCTGACAGTTCCGGCCATAATGCACCCACATTCGCGCTTTACCGAGGGGAGTGCGGGGCTTACTACGCCCTTAGATATTTTGCTTCCGGAGTCGGGTTTTGGCCTTTTTCAAACGTCTATTCACATGGTGGAACGGATCCACACTCGGTACGCAGCTGCAAATCCGCACCAAAGCCGTGAAGGTCGGTGAGGATGAGTATGGCAACCAGTATTTCGAGAGCACAAAGCTGGCCTATGACGGGCGGACCCGTCGCTATGTGACCTATTCGAATTATGCCGAAGCGTCGAAAGTCCCACCCGTCTGGAGTGGCTGGTTGCACCACACTTATGACGAACTCCCCGAAGATATCGATATCAAAGTGCATGGTTGGCAGGAAAGCCACATCCCGAATCTGACCGGAACGCTGCTTGCCTATAAGCCCAAGGGCAGTCTGGATCGCGGCGGTGTTCGCGATAAAGTTGCGGCGGATTATGAAGCCTGGACACCGGGCGATTAGATCATGCGCGTCGCTCTCGCTATTTCCCTAACCCTTATGTCCGGCGTTGCCGCGCAAGCTGCCAATATCAAAGGCACGGCGGTCGTCCTCCGCGCGCTTGATAAAGTCACGGCGACCACGGAAGATTTCACGGTCGAGATTGGCGACAGTCTCAGATATGGCAGCCTGACCGTTGACGCTGTGCATTGCGAAAAACGCCCACCCGAAGAATTACCCGAAACCTTCGCCTTCCTGAAAATCCACGAGGCGAAACTTGACGGCAAGGGCGATCAGTCCGAACCGGAAACTGTCTTCTCCGGTTGGATGTTCGCGACTCGCCCTGCGCTCTCCGCACTGGATCACGGGGTCTATGATGTCTGGGTCATCGGTTGCAAAACGCCGGAGATTAAGCTGCCGGATTTTGATCAGTAGCTTTCTGCGCTTTTAATCCCGCAAATGTCACCAGTGCGGCGGCAATCACTAAGTTCTTGAAAAACAGGCTGAGTTCCAATACGCGCATCGGGCCTTCCAATTCCCAGAACCGGTGGAAATACGCATTCGTCGCCAAGGTGAAGACCGCCAAAGCGCAGCAGGATGCGATAAATGCCCGATTCCCTTTTCCGACGAGCAGAATAAGCCCGCCGCCGAGTTCGAGAGCAATAACAAGCGGGAGTAGTAGGCCGCTAAGACTCGCGCTTTCCATCTGCGTCACGGTCGCGCCATAGGACGTTAGCTTGTTCACGCCCGCCAAAATAAAAAAGGCCCCCGCCACGACCCGACCGGTCGCGACGGAGAGTTTGGGGAGGGTCATTGTTGCTCGGCCGCGTAGGTTTCGTTGGCTAAAGCCACGACACGTTCGGTCGCACCGTCCAAGAATGGCGCAATGTCAGATTTTACAAACCTGCTCACAAAGGGCTTTTTAAAGCTCGCATCCGGTTTCAGGGAATAACTCCACTGCAACCGGGTCTGTTCGTCTCCTACAATTGAAAAGTTTTGCGTGCCGAGGATGTAGTCCACATTTTGTCCAGCGGCCGACGTCATATTCCAGATTTGATACTGAAAAGTCTCGGGTTTGTTCTCAATAACGCGCTCCAGAACGAAATGCCCATCCGCCGTTTTGACGCGTCGAACCGCCCCGATTTTTGGCCAATTATCATCCAGATAAACCGTCTCAATGGGCTTTTTGATATTCTCCGTCTCCTCCATCGCATTGACGAAATGCGTATCCGAATTCAACCAGTCGCGCAGCCAGTCTCTGGGCACATCAAAGACAACATCGACTTCATGCGTGGCGTAACCCTTATTCGTAATTTCGGGATAAGACGCGACATCGGATGGCGGGATCGCTGGTGGCTCAACGGTACCGCACGCGGCCAGTGACATGAAAGCGGCGAGGAGGCAGGCTTTTTGTAAGACTTTACGCATGGGATCGAACTCTCTACAGTTACTACGAATATCATAGTATATAATACGAAATTCGTATTAAGTAAAAGCATAGGCTCCATGCAGAAATTGAATAGATCCGATGAGGAACGTCTGCTGGACTCCGTGAACACACTGCTCAATCTCTTCCTCGTGGATGAGACGCAATTCGCGCCTGCGGAAGGGCGGGTGAAATATAATCCCGTCGATTTCCAATGCCTGCGTTATATCGATGATCATCCCGGTACGAAGGCGATTGATATTGCGCAATCCCTCCATATCGCCCCAACGACTTTACAAAGCGCGTTGGACCGGATGGTGAAACAGGGATTGATGGAAAGGAGTCGCCATGCGGAAGATGGCCGCGCACGTGCCTATCACTTGACCGAAGCCGGACAGGACTTACGCGATGCTATTCACCGACAGGATATTGCGAATATGGGCGCGATGCTTTCGGCTGTGGAAGCGGATAAACGCAATGTGGTTCTGGAACAACTGGAGCGCGTTGCGACGGTGCTGAAGGCGGGCGGGGATTAATACAATTCTGTCAAAATATGATCCAGAAGTTTCGCAAATCTGGGCTGTGCATCTTCCACAACTTTCCAGATTTCCGCTTCGTCAACGAGATCCTGTGTCTCCAAATCCGTCACAACGGGATTGACGATGAGACTCAGTCCCAAGACTTTCATATCCAGATATCGCGCCATGACCGCTTCATGGACCGTGGACATCCCGACCATGTCTGCACCAAGCATCTGCAGCATGCGGCCTTCCGCCGGTGTCTCGAAATGCGGCCCGGCGAGGCAGGCATAGATGCCGCGCTTGAGTGGCCCTTCCGGTCCGCTATTGGCGGAGTTTAGCAAGTCCGCGTCATAGGTCTTTGTGAGATTGACGAAAGGAGAGCGGTCTGCATCTCGCCGCCCGACCAAGACGCCCTGACCTGACAGACCGGGGAGATAGATATGATCGGATATCGCGATGATGTCTCCCGGACTATACTCTGGACTCAAACTGCCGGAGACATTGGTGAGAATGATTGTTTTTGCGCCGAGGGCATTTGCAACCTCGACGGGGAAGGCGGCGTCCTGCGGACTGTGCCCTTCATAGAGATGGAGACGGCCCTGAAGGATGACGACTTTCTGTCCGCGGTGTTCGCCAATGTGTAACACGCCTTTATGGGCCGGTGCTGTTGATTGGGGGAACCCGTCAATTTCCGCATATGGGATGGAAACGCCGTCGAGACCCTCCGCATAATCGCCAAGACCGGAGCCGAGAATAACCGCGATATCCGCAGTGAGGTCTGTTCGCTGACGAATACTTGCCAGCGCGCGGTCCAGCCGCGATTTAAACATCCACAGCCTCTACGAATTGGGCGTGTTCCTGAATATACTCATAACGCAATTCAGAGCGTTTCCCCATCAATGTCCCGACGAGGCTCTCTGTCGTTGCCATTTCATCCGCGTCCAGCGTGATGCGGGCGAGGGTGCGGGTGGCGGGGTCCATCGTGGTGACTTTGAGCTGGGCGGGGTTCATCTCGCCGAGGCCCTTGAACCGTCCAATTTCGACTTTGCCCTTACCCGTGAATTCAGTCTGCATGAGCTCTTCGCGGTGCAGGTCATCGACAGCATAAATCGTCTTATTGCCCTGCGTCATTTTATAGAGCGGCGGCATCGCCATGTAGAGACGGCCCGCCTCGATCAAACCGGGCGTGTAGCGGTAGAAGAAGGTGATCAGCAGCGCCGCAATATGCGCCCCATCCACATCCGCATCGGTCATAATCACAACGCGTTCATAGCGGAGATCATCAAGATCGAATTTCTTACCGAGACCCACGCCCAGCGCGACGGTCAGGTCACCGATTTCGGCATTGGCCTGAATTTTCGCCATGGTCGCAGACTCAACGTTCAGGATTTTACCCTTGAGCGGCAGGATCGCCTGCGTTTTCCGGTCGCGCGCTTGTTTAGCCGAACCACCCGCGGAGTCGCCCTCGACGATGAAAATTTCCGTATCCTCGGATCCCTTTTGCGAACAATCGGCGAGCTTGCCGGGCAGGCGGAGTTTTTTGGTTGCGGACTTCCGTTTGACGTCGCGGGCCTTCCGGCGTTTGACGCGTTCATCCGCGCGTTCAATCGCCCATTCAAGGAGCTTGGTGGCGTCCTTCGGAGAGCTGGCCAGCCAATGATCGAACGGATCGCGCATGGCGGTCTCTACGAGGCGGGAGGCCTCGGAATTAGATAATCTGTCTTTGGTCTGGCCCTGAAATTCCGGCGACTTGATGAAGACGGAGACGAGGGCGCCTGCGCCAAACATCACATCATCCGGCGTCACATGGCTGACCTTCTTGCCCATGCCCGTCAGATCGGCATAGGCGCGAAGGCCCTTCGTGATGGCTGCGCGTAAGCCCGCCTCATGCGTTCCGCCGCCGGGGGTTGGGACGGTGTTACAATAGGACCGCACAAAACTATCCGCTTCGCCATAGCCTTCCGGTGACCAACTGATCGCCCATTCGACGCGGCCGTGACCGCTATCTTTTTTCGATTTGCCAGAGAAGATTGTATCCGTGATCGTGGCCTTCTTGCCGAGGGTCTCGGAGAGATAATCCGCCAACCCGCCGGGGAAATGGAAGACGGCCTGTT
Organism: uncultured Caulobacterales bacterium; assembly: GCA_947503715.1. Lineage (GTDB taxonomy): Bacteria > Pseudomonadota > Alphaproteobacteria > Caulobacterales > Maricaulaceae > Litorimonas. Next base: position 388,214 of record CANNER010000001.1, read on the forward strand.
CCGGAATATCCGGTGAGTTCTTCAATTTCTCCGGTGCGCATTTCCAGCGGATTTCTACGCCAGGTTGGAGATAGGCTTTGGCGCGCGACATATTGAACAATTTTGCTGCGCGGAATTTCAACTGCTTGCCGAAAATCTCTGCATCTGGATGGAAGCGGAGTTTGGTCCCGCGACGATTATTGATCGCGCCCATATTCTTGATCTTGCCGATAGGCTTGCCGCGTTCAAATCGCATGGCGTGGAGCGTCTTGTCCCGTGCGACTTCGACTTCCAACACGTCTGACAATGCGTTGACGACCGATACACCAACCCCGTGAAGGCCGCCTGATGTCTCGTAAGCCTTGTTCGAAAATTTACCACCGGAATGAAGCTCTGTCAGGATGACTTCCAGTGCGGACTTCTTCGGGAATTTCGGATGCGGCCCGATCGGAATACCGCGTCCATTATCAGAGACGGAGAGATAACCATCAGCGTCTAACTCGACTTCTATTCGCGTCGCATGTCCCGCGACGGCTTCATCCATGGAGTTGTCGATGACTTCAGCAAAGAGATGATGCAAAGCGCGGTCATCTGTGCCGCCAATATACATGCCGGGGCGTAGGCGGACGGGCTCGAGGCCTTCCAGAACTTCAATGGAACTGGCGTTATAGCTCTCAGAGGCGGCATCTTTCTTACCACCGAACAGGTCTTTTTTCTTTGCTGTAGCCATGTCGCGCAGGTCGTTCCTAAAGAAGTTCAAGTGGCAATATGCGGGGTTTGAGTCGCCCTGCAAGGCGATTCGCATCCGCTTTTACAGCTTATCCCAGATTATTGGCGCCGGGTCAGGATGTTCACCCTGTTGAATATCGGTAAAGAGGATGTCTGCCGCAGATTGGACGCTGTTTTGAAGCTGTTTGATGAGCTTGGGTTGAACCCGGTCAGTTATAAGGCTCTCGAACCGGTTCGGTGTTTCGGCCAGCGTTCGACCTTTTAGACCCAGTAACCGTTCCCAAATCTGCAAATCGCGCCATGCGTCCGCAGCTGGCGCCAAATCGTTAGGGGGGAGTTCGCCTAAGACGGCATAACTGGACAGGAGGAAGTCCGCTTGCATCAATCCGCCTTCGCGTAATTTGCTGCGCCAGACGTCCGGCGGTGTGTCGGTGATGCGTTCCGCGCGGATGCGTTGATACATGGACCATGCGTCAGATAGAAATGCGTCGCGGTTTCTGGGACGGGTCAGGATTTCGGATTTTATCGCTATAACCTGCTGACCTAAATCTGTGTCACCTGCCACAATGCGAGCGGGGGCGAGGGCAATATGTTCCCATGTGTGGGCGCGGTTCACGTGGTGGTCGTAAAAGGCGGAGAGTTTGACCGCGGGCGGCCCGGACCGACCCGATGGGCGCAAGCGCATATCGAGTTCGTAGGCGATGCCCTCGCGCAACTTCGTCATTAGTGTCGTTCGCAACCGCCTGACGACCTGTGCGGACAGGTCCGGATCACAATCATCTGCAAAAAGAAAAACGAGGTCCAGATCGGATTCTGGCGCCATTGTCGAGGTCCCCATTTTTCCGAGGCCCAGAACTGTCAGGGGAATATGCTCGACTTCCAAGTCATCCGCGACGATACGAATAGAAAGAGTAAGCGTCAGTTCCGCGATGGCTGTCAGTTTGGCTTGTAAAGCAGCGGCATCACTCTCGCCGTTCAGGAAACGCGTATAGGCGCGGAAAAGTTGTTCATTCACGAAACGGCGGAGGGATTCCAGCCGACGCTCATAATCCGGTGAGGAGAGAACAAAGGCGGATTGTGCCTCCAGCGTTGCAGCTGCAGGCGATAGGAAGATATCTATAATGTGTGGCGATTGCCGCAGAATTTCTGTCATATGCGGACTGTGCAGAAGCGGCGTCACGAGCGTATCAAGGAGATTGGGGTGTCGTGCTAAGAGTGTAAAATATTGCTCGCTCCGTCCCAATTGTTTCAGAAACGCATCAACCGTTTGAAACGCATCAGGGCTGTTCTGGCGTTGAACACGCGTCACCAATTTGCGCCCCAGCTCCTGAAAATTCCGGCTGATGGCGGGGGCTATTCCGTGGTTGGAAAACCCCTTGCTCCAACTTCGCGCAATCTCTTTGGACGTGCCTTCCAGTTCGGCAAGATCGACGGAGGTGGATTCCGTTTTTGCCGTCTCGAATAATTTGGAGAAAACCGCATGTGTGCTTTGGCGACGCTTATAGATATCAGCATCGAAATTTTCGGGATAGTTCAGGAGGCCGAGTAGATTTTCCTGATCCTGTTCCGCGGGAACAATGTGTGTCTGTTCATTATTAAGCATTTGCACAGAATTTTCGAGATCGCGGAAATGCGCATACCGCTCCAATAAATCCGCCACAATTTTCGAAGGTAGCAGACCTTCTTCGCGCAATTGTCGCAAAGCTTCGCGCGTATTTGTCGTGCGGAGTGCGGGGTGTTTGCCGCCATGCACCAATTGCTGCGCATTGGCGATGAATTCGATTTCGCGGATGCCACCGCGTCCAAGCTTGATATTAAATCCGGCCGCTTTTGGTGTGATCGGGGCGGGCGCTTTTCGCTCGCTCTCCAAGCCGGGATGTTCATCATTAATGCGCGATTTCAGCGCCGCCAATTCGTCCAGCATGGTAAAGTCCAGGTTGCGCCGCCAGATAAACGGCTCCAGGGCAGCGAGGAAGTCTTCTCCTGCGTTCTTATCTCCGCCGACGACCCGCGCCTTCATTAAGGCGAGGCGATGCCACGGTAAGGCGCGGAAGAAATAGAACGTCTCCGCCTTGGTCGTACTCATCGCCAGTCCCGTGCCGGAACTTTCGGGACGAAGTCGCCAATCCACCCGCCAGACAAAATCCGGCGCGTGGCGAGGCTGCAGGATTTGCGTCAGGTTCTTGCAAACTTCAGACGCAATATAGGCCTGACCTTTTGTGGCCGGTACGGGCAGCGTTTCGGGATCGTAAAAGGCGAGGAGGTCGACATCGGAGGAAAAGTTCAGATCTAGCCCGCCCAGTTTGCCCAGACCCAGAATGAAAAACCCTGATGGTGTGCCCTTGGTTAGACTTAGGCGATGTCGTTTTGAGGCGATCTGCCAGGCCAGAACGGATGCCCGGTCAATCGTGGCATCGGCAAAGCCGCTCCAGATGCGACCTGCCTCATCGAAACCCTCAAATTTAGTCTTTGCAAAAGCCAGTGCAAATCGGGCTTTTAACTCGGTTAGGTCATCAGCAGAAGCCTGCGCGACTTCAGCTAAAATATCCGCGCAAGTTCCGGGCCTCGCGAAACGGGTTGCGAGACCGGAGAGGTAGTCGCTGTGGCGCAGATGCGCCGACACGCTAGAACAGCAGACGGATAACGATGCGGCCCGTATGACGAATAAATCCGTCCCGAATGTCGCTGTCGAAATCGAACCCGATAGATGAGTATTCGGACCCTGCCGCAACTGTGAAGCCGAGGAGAATCCCTTCATCCGGGAAGGCAAGACTGCGCAAACGTGCAAGCTCAGAGTCAAACACTTCGCCATCTACGTTTTGCAAACCCTGGAAACGGAATGCCGTTTCTACCGGATCAGAGATGAACTCGTTACGGTAGCCGACGCGCACAGATGGACGAATCCATGTTCGCTTACCCTGGAAGTTGGCCCCGAAATCAATCATCGCCGTTGCCGACGCCGTATCTGTTCTGCGGCCATCAACACGAGTCCGGAAACCCTGTGTTCCTGTTTCTGTATGACCATATTCATTGAGATATAGGTAATCGAGCGAGGCACGGGGTCTGACCCAATATTTCTCTGAAAGAGGGATCATATAACCCGCCCTCAGACTGGCATTGGCGAGGAACCCGTCCCAGTCGCCCTGTGCAACACCCAAGAAATCTCCGACGGAAATCCGGCGGTTTTGTTCGAACTGGTTATAACCGATACCGCCATAGGCATCGATGCTTAAGCCACCGCTTTCGAACCCGGCATAGGTGCCGAGCGTGTAGGTGCGGACGTCCAATGGATCATCAATGCCAACGACATCTTCAACTTCCGTGCTGGAAAAACCTGCACTCACACCCACGGCGTGGAAGGGCCCAAGGGCGGTATCCAGACCTGCGGTAAAGCCGAAACCTTCCCCGCGATATTGCTCTGACAAGCCGGCAAGTTCACGGTCCGCGAAATAGAAGAACTCCTCCAGCCAAGCGCCACCAGATTTATCAGGGGAGCGACGGGTGGTGTCCAAGTGAGAGCCGACGGCCCCCACAGCGCCGTCAACATTGGCGAGAACGAATTGTTTTGACGCGCCCGAAAACTCAGGAAGTACTTGATTGATCGCGGCGTAGAACTCTGCGGATTCTGTAATATTGGCAAAAGCATTACCCAGCTCAGGCGTTGCAGCGAGAGCTTGGAAGGCGGCGCCGGCCTCAAAACTACGATTAGCTCCTTCACCAACAAATTGACCAAAGGCCGCAGCTTGGACCGAATCTAAGCCAAGGCCACCATTTTCGAGAGACGCATTCGGATCGCGCAAATCCAAGGTGATGACCAATGTATCTGTGCCATCCAAACTCAATTGAGAGTCAAAAAGGAACGGCGAGACACCACCGCTCAAGCCAGCCAAATCACCAATCGTGATGTTGCCTCCTGTTGCGAGCTCAAAACGCTGGGTGTCGCCACCCGCATCATTGTTCAAAATGGAGCTCAGGATCGGATTAATGGTCGCGCCCGACTCGAACGTAATCTCGCCATCGGAGATCAGCGTAGAAGCCCGGCCTAATGCACCGTCGACCACGGGCCGATAGGTTGACCCATCGCCGAATGTCGCGCTTTCAATATTGATGTCTTCCGCAGATCCGAGCGCAAGCGTCGCCGTGTCTGTGACCGATAGTGTCAGGCTGTCCGTGTTCGTCACCTCGCCGGAGAAAAAGGCATTGCCCGACAGTGTCAGCGTATCATTACCACCGCCAAAGTCGAGATTACCTTCAATGATTCCCGCATCGGCGATCAGCGAGTCATTCCCGGAGCCGAGATAAATATCCCCGGCCACGCGGGATGTGACGCCTTCAATGTCAGAGGCCGTCTGCGTAAAAGTAAAATCCTCGGTTAGGGCACTGACATCTAAGGCGATGAGGTCGAAATTTGTTTCTTCCAAGTCAGCTTGATCAGAGGAGGATCCTAAAGACGCGATAATACCATTATTTGTGACAGATCGTAGCGTACCTGACGCATCGCGGATGGCAACGGCTTGTCCGTCCCGTCCAACCACAACAGCCGTAATTGTCCCGCTATTGACTAAATCTGTAACGGACGCATTTTCACCGATATCAATGCCGACAGCTAAAAGTTCGCGCGGGGCGAGAATATTGTCACGATCAAAAAAGACTTCATCGATTGCTTCAGAGGCGGTTGCGACAATGACGCCGCTATTATTGATCCGTTCAACAATTGCGTTGTCTCCAAGAACGAGGACACGTGCCGTACCATCACCCTCTGTGCCCTCGCGTTCAGTTGCGGCCCGGAAGGACGAAGCTGTCAGGCTTCCGGAGTTGCTGAGCCCACCCGTCAGAGTCGCATTCGAAATAGAAACAGCCGAGGCGTCAATATCATCGAAAAGTCCATTCGCCGCGATGGTGCCTTGATTGATGAAGGCGAATTGTAAGTCTTCGTCAAAATCCGCATCTTCCGGATTGGTGATCTCTGCGATCAATCCAACACCTATTGGATCACCATCGCGTCCGATAATAACAGCGGGTGCGCCGCCAAATTGTGAAATGGAGCTGCTGGACGTCGTTGTAAAAAGCTGGTTTCCATCATCATCAAGGACGGGGTCACCTGCGGCATCGACGACTGCTGACTGACGCTGACGCAGGAAGATACCTTCGGAGACGTCGCCGCTAATGCTGAGGGCGGAACCAGCTTGTGTGAGATCTTCTGCGCCCAGGTCTTCGCGGCCGGATGTTGTATCGCTGCCGCTAAATCCGGGGCGCGTGTTGAAGCGGAAGCCCGTTGCCGAAATGCTGCCTGCATTGACAAAGCCGCCCTGAATATCTGCATTCACCGCATAACCTTGCGCATCTTCACCGCGCGCTGTGATTACCGCGTCATTGATAAGGTCGCCTGTCACGCCGGACCCGATATTCACACCGACAGAGCGATCACCCACGATATTAATGGATCCGTTTGTCGCAAGATTGCCCGTCAGGCCCTGCATCATCATCGGCGTGTTTTCGAGATTGATGGCGTAGCTGTCATTCCCTTCGACAAGAATACTAGACGTTCCCGTGAATTCTATATTGCCCTGAAAAGGTGACGCGCCCGAGATCAAAATACCCGTGCGACCAGAGCCTTCGGCGACACCGCCATCCGTAAACGGGTCATCATCCGTGTCCGTGGGGGTAAAATCCTCCGTCAAAGAGACAGACCCCGTTTGGATATAGCTGCGATCTTCACCGCCCTGTAATTCGACCCCAACGGAACCTGCCGCACCCTCTTCGATAACGACATCGCCGCCATTGCGCAGGGCGTTGGAGGAATCAAGAACGACAGCGGGATTGCGGTTATCAGCATCCACGGCACCTGTGCCCGTGATTGTAGGTCTGCCTTCAGTCACATCTTCGGTGGCGGGGTCATCACCAAGAATGACGTCAGACGGTCCGCCGTCAGGCCCGGCGGTCGAAGTGCGGATTTGCTGGTCCGTATCGTCTTCGATAACGACCTGCGCGTGGGCAGTTGTGGACAGCGCCCCGATCAGGGCGAGTGTCGCTGTACCCTGCAGGGCGAGGAGCTTAAAATGGCGCATGCGTGTCGTTTCCCGCGAATCTATAGGCCTCGCACAGCTGTCGCGGCACGAAGTTTCAGATTGGGTTTAACGAAAAGGGGCGTGGGGGCCAATGAAAACATGGCAATTTTACAGTCAGACACATGGATTGCCTTCAACGGGTGAAACTGGCACAGGCGCGATCATGACTGATGCTGATAAAAATGCGCCCAAAAAGGCTATTCCGGCCAAAACATTTGCCATTTTCGGCGGAGTTTTACCCGCCATTATGGTGGCGCTTGATCAGCTCTCTAAATGGGCGACGACGCGCTTTTTCGATCAACCGTTAAATGTATGTGAGATTTCAAACCCCAATTTCACGCATGAACTCTCTCCGGTCATGGATTTATCACTACTTTGCAATCGCGGCATCAGTTGGGGGCTGATGCAGGGTGATTCCTCAATTAAGCGCTGGGGCCTTACAATTTTCGCTTTCGTGATGGTTATTCTCCTTTTGAGCATTCTGCGACAAACTCATGACCGTATCGGGCGTTTGGCGCTCTCATTCTTTGTGGGCGGCGCAATTGGTAATGCGATTGATCGTCTGTTTTTCGGGGCCGTCACGGATATGATCGATTTCAGCGATATCGGCTTCAATTATGTTTTCAATGTCGCGGATAGTTTCATCACGATCGGGGTGATGATGCTGTTCCTCAGCATGTTTCTCGAATGGCAGGCAGAGAAAGCCGCCGCGAAAGACTAGGCTGGCGCCAGCCTAAAGATTTGGTCACATCCTGTTTTGGTGACTTGGCGTCAGGGATTTTGCGGGCTAGACCGCTTGAAAGTTTAAATACGGGATTTGTTGCTATGCGCACTACCACAGTTCTGACATCGCTTGCTGCGACCGCTCTTATCGCGACGGGTTGTACTTCCACCTCCCGCGCGTTGGGTCTCCAGAAATCCGCGCCGAACGAGTTTAACATCCTGACCAAAGCGCCGCTCGTCGTGCCGCCGGAATTTAACCTCCGCCCGCCCGCAGTTGGGGCATCTTCGGCTGAGAATAATTACAGCCAACGGTCTGCACGTGAAGCATTGCTGGGTGATATTGATGACGCGGAACCCAGCCGGGGTGAAATTGCGCTCATGGCGAAAGCTGGTGTGAACCGCGCAAACCCTGAAATTCGCCTTGAAATTGACGGAGCGAATTCCGTTGAACGTAAGAGCGGCGGATTCGCGAACCGCATTCTCTTCTGGCAGAATGGTCAGGTCGTGGACGCGCAGGGCAATCCCGCACCGCTGGACCCTGAACAGGAAGCGCGTCGTCTCGAGTCGGTCAATTCCGCGACAGGCGGCGGTCAGGCTGAAATCACACGCCGTCCGGGCGGGGCGAAATTGCCGGGTCTCTAAGCCCTCAACAAATCGCAGTTGCTCCACTAGCCCGCTGAGAAGCGGGCTTTTACATTTATAGGCCATGACAGCCGTCCCCCACATGATTCGCCGCCTGCCGGCGCAGACCGTCAACCGCATCGCGGCGGGCGAAGTCATTGAGCGTCCGGCTTCTGTCATCAAAGAACTCGTTGAGAACGCGCTCGACGCAGGCGCGACGCAAATCGATATTCGTTATGAAGACGGGGGCCGCACGGTCATCACCGTGACCGATGACGGGAAGGGGATGGATACGGCCAATCTCTCCCTCGCGGTAGAACGCCATGCGACGTCGAAATTGCCCGATGATGCAGACCTCCTGAATATTGCGACCATGGGATTTCGGGGCGAGGCCTTACCCTCGATCGGCTCTGTCGCGCGGCTCTCCCTGACCTCGCAGACTGAAGCGGATGACAGCGCGTGGGAGTTGCGGGTCGAAGGTGGCGCAAAAGCGGAGCCACGTCCCGCGCCAAGGTTCGGCCTGCACGGCACGCGGGTCGATGTGCGGGACCTTTTCTACGCCACGCCCGCTCGCTTGAAATTTTTGAAATCCGAACGGTCCGAGTCGATGGCAATTTCCGATGTCGTGAAACGCCTCGCTATGGCCAATCCCCATGCAGGCTTCACCCTGTCCAATGGCAACAGGACGAGCCTCCGGATGACAGGTACGCCGCTGTCAGAGGATGGCCGATTAGTCCGTCTGTCCAAAATACTCGGCGATGACTTCGGTGCAAATGCGGTCTCTGTCGATGCGGAACGCGAAGGAGTCATCCTGTCGGGTTTTGCCGGCCTGCCAACATTTTCGCGCGGGAATAGTGCGCATCAATATCTCTTTGTGAATGGCCGTCCTGTGAGGGATAAACTCCTCCACGGCGCCGTGCGGGGCGCTTATCAGGATTTTCTCGCGCGAGACCGTCACCCCGTCGTCGCGCTCTATCTCGACCTCCCGCATGAGCAGGTCGATGTGAACGTCCATCCGGCAAAATCCGAAGTCCGTTTCCGCAATCCCGGCCTTGTGCGCGGGATGATTGTCAGCGCCCTGCGCAATGCCCTCTCGGATGCCGGTCACCGCGCTAGCACAACGGTGAGCGATTACGCGCTGGGCCGCATCCAAACGGAGCAGCAGAATTACGCCTATCAAGGGCGATATGGAGGTCCGCCCAGAGGAATAGGGAGAGGATATACTCCGCCGCCCTTCACAAATGATCCGTCGCTCCAGCCGCTTGTCGATGGCATGTCAGGCCGCGTCGAAGAGGCGCCCGATCCCTTCGCGCCAGCCCCCTATGGCGACCCGTCAACACCGCCACCCAATTACCCGCTCGGCACGGCGAGAGCACAACTCCACGAAACTTATGTTGTCGCGCAGACGCAGGACGGCATCGTCATCGTCGATCAACACGCCGCCCATGAACGGCTCGTCTATGAAGAGATGAAGAAAAAAATGGAGGGGCAGGGCGTCCCGCGTCAGGCGCTCCTCATCCCCGATATCGTGGAACTCGGCGAAACAGACTCCGCGCGAATTTTGGCGCGCAAAGACGAACTCGCCGAAATGGGATTAATCATCGAACCCTTCGGGCACGGCGCGATTTGCGTCCGCGAAACCCCGGCACTGCTCGGCGAAGTCAATGTCCAGGGATTACTGCGCGACATGGCCGACGACCTCGCCGAATATGACGAAGCGCTCAGTCTGAAAGAACGGTTCGAACATGTCTGCGGCACGATGGCCTGTCATGGCAGCGTGCGGGCAGGGCGGAGACTAAACGGCGACGAAATGAACGCACTCCTCCGCCAGATGGAAGCGACCCCGCATAGCGGGCAATGCAATCACGGGCGTCCGACTTATGTGGAACTGAAACTGGCCGATATTGAGCGGTTATTCGGGCGGCGGTAAGATTATGGGGCTGTTTTCAAGAAAGAATTTGAAACTCGCCATCACTGATTATGGGCCGATGCTGTTCGGCCTCCGCATTCCCGGATTTATCCGCATTCACATCCGTTACATTTTCGGAAATCCTTTCGTCTGGGCGGTCCTGTTTCTCGCGCCTTTCGTCATCGGATTATTCACAGTTTCCAGTTTCGCGCGGAATGTCCTGAAGTTCGAGATGAATGGCTGGCAGGTTTTCCTGACGGTCCTTTTTCTTATCGCGCTGGCTTTTTATTTCGCGGAACGAAACCGAACCTTCCGAAAAATCTATGTCCGGGCCATTCCGGCGATGATCCTGATAAACGGCGTTTTTATCTATATTTTTGATATCGAGTCACTCTTTGGCGGATTAGTCGTGTTTGCGATTCTGGCTATGCTCCCCGCATGGCTCCTCGGCAAACTCTCCATGGGGATGGGTTACCGCATGTTGAGCAATGGCGCGGATCGGCACTACCGCCCCGGTCGTGATCTCTACATGGCGGGTCAGTATGAGCAGGCGTTTCTGCATCTCGAACACTCCGCAAAACGCGGCCACATGAAAAGTCTCTACCTCATCGGCCACGCCCATGAACACGGGAACGGTCGAGACTTAGACCGCGTAAAGGCCGCGAGATTTTATGACAAGGCCGCGAAAAAAGGCTACCGAAAAGCCCAACCCGCCTATGAAAGATTATTCGAAGACTTCACGCCGGAAGAGGTGGCGGCGTTTGAGACTGATTTGAATATGTCCGGGGTGAATGATTTGTTTTGAGGGTTGTGGTTTTGTTGACCATGAAATCGTGCTAAGTTGTTTGAATGTAAACTAGAGACCAAATAAGTTGTTTGAATGTAAACTAGAGACCAAAAACGTAATTTTTTCCACTACATGTCAACTCTCGCGTTAATCGTATAGGTTCACTATCGACAATCAATCCTTTAGGACTCAACTTCTTCTCAATGGTCATCTTACCTTTGGCCGTACATATTGATCCAACCGCTGGGAGTGGCTCTTTGATAACTTCAACGCAGGGAAGGCGAATTACTATGCTTTGATTGCGCTCATCTCTTAATTCCATGTCCACATAAGTGTAGAGAACACCACAAGGCGGTAAAGTTGGAGTCATTGATATGACCTCTGATTGTTTCAGCGCCCACGCATCTCCTTCGGAAACTTGTGAGCATCCAGCCAAGGCTATAGCGGCCATCAATAAATGAGCTGCGTTAATCGGAGATCTCCTTTTATCTATGATTTTGGCCTATCCTAATTCGGCAAAATAAGTGTGTTCGCCCTAAAGCTTAGCGTCAGGGTCGCTGCTCAATTTCTTTACGTACAGCTTGCGCGATAAAGGCGGACCGCGTCAGTTTCCTCTGCTTTGCCGCGTCATCCAAGCTCTCCAATAATCCTGCATCCATAGTCACGTTCGCTCGGACCGTACGGCCCAAGATTGACACGAGTGGAACAGCCAAAATGAAAGCGCCTTCGGAAATATCTTCTTCCGCAAGGTCGCGAATAGATTCTATTTTTGAAGGTTCGGGCAGGGCTTCATATTCGGCGGAAATGGCGAGGGCTTCCATTGCATTGGGAAGCAAGTCTTCCAGTTCATCCGCCGCGCTAAAGCAGAGCGGCACATCCGGAAAATGAATGCCGTAGGCGCTATCCGTGTCTTTATGAACGATGCCGTAATAAATGCTCATTTTAATTTGGCTTGGCGAAGAATGGCTCTGACCGTGCCGGTCGGTAAATCCTTTTTGGGATGAGGTACCGGAATCGGGCGGTCAAAATCGGGATGCGTAAAAATATGATGCGATCCTGAAATCCTATCTAATGTCCAACCGTTCTCCTTGAGACGTTTGATTAGTTTTCTGCTATTCGTTTCCATGAGTGATCTCGATGTGAAGCTTTAAGTTTGGCGACATCGAATCACCGGGGGACGAACCGTTTCGATAACTCTTAGTGTGTATATATGTGTGTATTATTAATTCGTCAATGCCAAAAACAAAACCCGCGCGGCGCCCCAGGTCTTGTCGTCCAGCACCTCATAGCCGCGTGGGTCAATCTCGGCTTCCGCGCCTTCTTCCAGAATCACGACGCCGCCCTCGGCCAGTAAGGCTTGCGTTCTGATCCGTTCCAATACTGGGCGCCAGAGGCCTTTATTATAGGGCGGGTCCATGAAGATGTGGGTGAATTTCCCGCGCAGGTTTCCAGGGGCGATTTTCAGGCGAGTGGCGTCATAGCGGTGGAGGCGGGCGATCTCTGACAGACCCATTTTGTCAATATTCTTGCGAATGGCAGCGCGGGCTTTGGGCTCCGTTTCCGCGAAGAGGCAGAAGTCTGCCCCGCGTGAAATGGCCTCCAGTCCGAGTGCGCCTGACCCTGCGAAAATATCGGCGACAATCGCACCGTCGAGGGAGGGCGACCATGTCGCGTGTTTGAGGATGTTAAAGATCGACTCGCGCGTTTGATCGCTGGTCGGGCGGGTGGTTTTTGTGGGCGGGGACTCGATATTTCGTCCGCGTAAAGAGCCGGAGACAATTCTCACTTCTTCCCCCGTCCCTGACCGCGTGGCGCGTATTTGCCTTGGAACTTTCCGCCCGGTTTACCGGTCGCTTTGACGCGCGGCTTGCCTTTGGATTTCGCGAATTTCCCGCGTACTTTGGGTTCGGCCTTTTTCGCGCCGGAAGTTTTTTTCTCGCCCGGTTTTTTCTGGAACCGTTTCGCACTCGCATGGCTGCCGCGTTTCGGGGCGCGGGTCTTTGGTTCGGGTAGGTCCGGGAAGTCCATCAGGTGACCGAGCTGTGTTTGGATGACGCTATATTTCACCTCATCCACCTCGCCCGGATTTAACTCGCCGAGCATAAACGGCCCATAGCTCACACGGATGAGGCGGTTCACTTTCAGGCCGAGATGTTCCATCGCACGGCGCACTTCGCGGTTTTTACCCTCGCGCAGGGTGACCGTGATCCAGCTGTTATCGCCACTCGTGCTGTCGAGAACCGCTTCAATCGGGCCGGTCATGATGCCGTCAATCTTGATGCCGTTAATCAGGGAACTGAGCTCCGCCTGCGTGACCTTGCCGTAGGCGCGGGCGCGGTAGCGGCGTGAAAACCCGGTGGAGGGATGTTCCAAATGCCGCGCGAGCTCGCCGTCATTTGTCAGCAGCAGCAAGCCTTCGGATGTGATGTCCAAACGCCCGACCGAGATGACACGGCCCAGTTCTTTCGGCAGACTGTCAAAGACGGTCGTCCGGCCTTTCTCATCCTTGTGCGATGTCACTAATCCGTCGGGTTTGTGATAGCGCCAGAGTTTCGTGTGGACCTTGCCGCCAACCTCTGCGTCGTCAAATTCGATCCTGTCCTTCGGGCCGACTTTTGTGGCGGGCGTGTCGATGACCTTGCCGTTCACTTTGATACGGCCTTCCGCGACGAGTTTTTCCGAATCCCGGCGTGAGGCGACCCCGGCGCGGGAGAGGAATTTTGCGATACGTTCTGTTTGAACCGTGTCAGTCATAAGGGCTTTCTTGACGGCGAGGTCGGGTCGGTCGATAGGCAAAATTATGACCGATGATATCCACTATATGCGGCTTGCGCTGGCGGAAGCCAAGGGCGCAGCCCGTCGCGGCGAAGTGCCCGTCGGCGCGGTGCTTGTCAACGCGGAAGGCGCGGTCGTGGCGCGGACAGGAAATGCGCCGATTTCGATTTGTGATCCGACAGCTCATGCGGAAGTGCTGGCACTGCGTGACGGGGCCTTTCAGACCGGAAATTACCGTCTCGGCGGGATGACGCTCTATGTGACGCTGGAACCCTGCACGATGTGCGCAGGTGCGATTTCCAATGCGCGGATTGCGCGGGTGGTCTACGGTGCGCGTGACGTGAAAGGTGGCGCGGTGGAAAATGGTGTGCAGTTCTTTGAACAGCCAACCTGTCACCACAGGCCGGACGTAACGGGCGGGGTTTTGGCGGAGGACTGTTCTGATCTGTTGAAATCCTTCTTCCGCGAAAGACGGCGAACATGAAAACGAACCTTCGGGAAACGATGTCCGCGCCTGTGCTCTCTGACCCAGAGCAGGGCGAGGGCACAGTCTGGGTTGGCATAGTCCTCGGGACGATTGCGGCTGTGCTCTACTCGCTGAAAGCCGTCTTTGTGAAACTCGCCTATCTGCCGACGGAGGGTGTCGAACAGGTTCCGCCGATTACCTTGATGATGTTGCGCCTCGGATTTTCCTTTCCCGTTTACCTCGCGATACTCTGGTGGGTCTGGCGACGCACAGAGAACAAACCGACCGGCAAGCAGATCGCCTTAGCCATGCTTGCGGGCGTGTTGGCTTACTACATTTGCACCTTCCTCGATTTCTCCGGATTGCAATACATCACCGCACAGTTGGAACGGTTGCTGCTCTTCACCTATCCCGCTTTTGTCATCCTGTTCGGCGCACTGTTCTTTGGCGGGCGGTTGACGGGGGCGGGCATTGCCGCCGTGGCGCTGGCCTATAGCGGATTGGCCGTCGTGTTTCTCGGCGGAGATATTACCGAAAGTTCGAACCTTTGGTTGGGTAGCGGTTTGGTGCTGGCGTGCGCCATGTTGTTTGCGTTGTTCCAACTCATCGCGAAGTCCTTCATCGACCGGATTGGCTCCTCTCTTTTTACCTGCCTCGCCATGCCGGGTGCGGCGACGGCGATTTTCTTGCATTTCACGATCGCGGCCCTGACGACGGATGGCATTGTCGCGGCCTTCGACCTGCCGCCGCGTATTTACGCCTTGGGCCTGACGATTGCCGTCTTCTCGACGCTCCTGCCCAGTTTCTTTATGAACATCGCGATTGGCAGGATTGGGGCGCAGAAAGTTGCCATGCTCGGCATGTTCGGACCGCTGGCGACGATTATTGCGGCGATCATAATTCTGGATGAACCTTTCGGAATTTGGGACGGTGTCGGGACGCTCGTCACGATTGCGGGGATTGCGCTCTACATGCGCGTCAGTAAATCAAAGCCGCGCCAGACATAAATCGCCCCGACCACAGTCACGAGGATTCGCGTGTATTTTCGGAAGCCGACATCCGAGAAATGCTCCAGCAATGACGTCCCGATCTTCGTGCCGAGGATGACCGCAGGCACAGCCGCTGCGAAAACCCACCACGGCGGAAGGCCCGCGAAATCTCCGAGGAGGAAAAGCGGAATCCCGAAATATCCGATCTTGACCAGATGGCTTGCAAACATCGTAACGGCTTTCGTTGCGACAATCGCCTTACGGGTGAGGGCGGTTTTGACGTAGAAGACATCCAGCGCCGGACCGGCCACGCCCGCACTCAAATTCAATCCCATGACCATGGCCCCGCAGAGTATCGCATGGGACGGTTTCTCCGCATCCCCGGCCAGCCAGCCACGCGGCAGCCAGAGCAGGAGCGGGAGAAAGCCCAGCGCGAGAAAGAGCTGCGCCTTGTCCGGTTTAAAGGCCAGCATCAGCATAATCCCGACCGCGGGCACAGCACCGACCAATTGCCAGCCCAGAATATCCCAGCGGATATGTTCACGCAAAATGGCGGAGCGTGACCCGTTCGAGACCGACTGCACGACGCCGTGGACCACCATCGCCGCCGACACACTCATCAGGCTGGCGATGACGCCCATAAAGACGAGCCCGCCAGCCATACCGAACAAGCCGGAAATCACGGCACACAACCCTGCCGTGACTATTATCAAAATTCCCGAATTCATTAACGTTTTGCCTGCTTTGTTAAGACCCGCTTAACCACGTCATGGTTACCAAAACCTTATGTGGGATCACCCGGGCTGGGCGATTCGAAGATTATGCTGAGGGTTGATATGCGTCTGTTCAAGAAAGAAACTGTGGCACCGAAAACGGATGTTCGCCGCACGAGCTCGCCTTTGGTCGCCAAAGTCACAAAGGGCACAGCCGGCGCGGAAGACATCAAGGCCGCACAAGACACGGTCCAAGCGATTGCCGCCGCCTTGAAATCCGGCGCGGATGCACAGGACCAAGCTGCAAAACGTCTCTCCGGCCTGACAAAAGCTATGACGAAAATGGATGCCAGCGTCCGCCATGCAACACGACTGGAAGCCGAGACGGAACGCCTGAACACGGAATTGGTCAAGGTCCGGGCCGACCTTGATAAGAAACGCGCTTGGGCGCAGGAGCAGGGGGCGAAACTCGCGACCGTTCAGAAAGATCGCGACGCCCTTCGCCGCGAAGTCGAAACAAATAAAGCTGAAATCACACAGGCCAAAGACCGCGCCGCCGCCGCCCGTGAAACGGAAATCGGATTGCGTCGCGAGACGGATTCCCTGACGCGGGAACTGACACAACGCACCGAACGGCTCGAAGATCTCGCGCTCACACAGCAACGTTTGCAGGACGAATTGGCGCAAGCGAATACGGCAGTTTCCGCGAAAACACATAAATTGCGGGAAGTGGAAAATGCGGTTGAGGAACTGACTGTTCGCTTGGACGAGAAAACAAAATCCGCCGACGCCGCGATTGCGGCCCTCCGCGATTTGCGCCTCGATCATCACGCCGCGAAGGAACAACTCGTCGCCGCGACCTCGCGTTTGCAATCTATTGAATATGAGCAGACGAGCCAAAAGTCCCTCCATGAAGATACATTAAAACGCCGCGCGGATGAAATTCTCGCGCTGAAAACCCAGATCGAACAATTGACAACTCAACTCCGCATCAAGGACACGATGGGCGCGCATTTTGACGAGGAGACCTCAGGTCTGCGTCAAGCGCTGGAAACCGAGCGTGAGCGCAATGCCGTCAATGAGCAACGCATCCGCAATCAGGCCGAGACTGAAAGCCGCCAATCGCGGGCGCTCTCGCAAAGCAAAGCCGAGTTTGATGCGCTCAATGCGAAATTCGTCGACGCCATGAAAGACCTCGATGCCCTGCGTCAGGTCAATCGCGTGCAGGCGCAAAAGCTGGAACGCTATGCGGACCTGAACAAAGCCCCCGCGCCGAAGCGCGAACGCGATTACGCGCCGCTGGTCCGCAATGAGGATCAAGTGATTTTGAAGGCTGTTAAATAGGTAGCTTTCAACGCAAGATCACATTGTCACCCCGCACGGAGGCGTAGCCGAAGATGCGGGGCCTAACGTTTACAAACGCAGGTTTGAGACCGCAGCCGATAGGTCCCGCATCAAGTGCGGGATGACAGCGGAGTGAAACCGTTGGTTTTGTTATCCTCGGAAGCCTCTGCTTCCTGTATCTTTTAGTTGTTTCCGTTTCACTTCTAATAAAACGGGATGTTCGCGTGGGTGGTCAGGCTCGGGTCGGAAACCCAAATTAATATATAGTTTTCGAGCCCTCCCGACGCTTATTGTCAGAAAGCCCCACGCGACGGCGCCTTTTTCCGCTACCGGCCGAACCATTCAGTCTGGGAACGATCAGCTCTCGATAGGCCACCCAGCTCCACCGACGTTACCCGGTTTCACCCAATGACAAGCACCGCTCCTTTCCAGAAAAGCCAACGTACGCTTGACTGCCCTTTGAAAGAAGACACTGTAAAGATTGCACAACTCTCAGGGGGTGTGGACGCAGTTTTTGAAATAAATCTCAATCCCCGTTTATCCCGTCCAACCCAGCGAAAGCTGGGGTCCAGAGCGTTAATCGCATAACGGCAACTAACTCACTGAAATCATGATTAACTCTGGATTCCAGCTTTCGCTGGAATGTACGGAAATTGAGGAGAAAGTTCTTTGCCAATCCACGCTTTCAAAATTGGCATAAGCGAGGATTATCTTTTTCGATGAAGATATTTTATCTCACCGTAGAGAGGTTCTCGCGCCGAACCGTTACACGGTTCGGTTCCTTGTCATTTGATTGTCAATCAAATGCCTACGTCATCCCGCACTTGATGCGGTGTCTATCGTAACAAAACGCAAGTTTGAGAAAACAGTCGACAGGTCCCACACCTCCACTTGGTAGCCTACGGGATGATAAATTGGATTATGTCGTGGCCCCGTCTAAGCGCTTTGCGGCGGCGGACCGGTGCGAATCCACTGCGAGAAGAGCCATTTTTCGCCGGAGATTGGTGGCAACCCGGCATGGAGCGTATTTGGATCAGGCTGACCCTGATGATCCACATTCGCAAAGAGGAGCGCTCCTCCTTTCTGGCACCGGAATTTCTGGCTGATCTTGGGAAATGCCGTTTCGGCACCTTCAAAGTCGTCATTCAGATAGACGAGACAGGTTGCCAAACGTTGGCCAAATCGGCGTATATCCGCAGCATGGGCGGGTTTATTGGGATCAAGATAATCGTGGTGCGGTCGAAATTGCTGTCCGACTTTGTAGTGAAGGACACTCGAATTTTCCATGAGGAACACGGGCATGTCCGTGAGTTTCGAAATCCGCGTTTGGATTAAAAGCAAAATGAGGTCGAGTTCCAAGAGACCGAAACTCACGGATGAATTCGTGCGACTCTCACTCTCTCGTCCGTCCGCCACGGTCGCGTCATAGGTGCGCGCGCGGACAAGATTAGGACGGGCTCTCGCGATCATCCAGTCGCAAAACCGGGGCGGCAAAAAGTTTTCACATTTTCGAATACGGGGGTTTTGACTGAGGATTTGTTTTTCGGGCAGGCGCAATAAAGCCTCAATATCGATTTGTTTTCGTAACGCGATCAGGTCGGCTTGGCTCGCATTCCAAGTGCCATCTTTATCCATTTGGTCAGCAAAAACTGCAAGCTGTTGAGAGGCCGGCTCCCAACCCAGAAGCGCCGCTTCCGCCAAATAATCTAGCGCTTTGGGCCAGTCTTGCTGGCCGCGCAGGCCTGCGGCATGGATAATCGCGATGAATTGGGCGGCCTCACCACTCCCCGCCTCATGCGCTTGTTTTAAGAATATTTGACCGTCCTCAAATGCTTTGCGCGATGTGGGTTTGGCGACCATTTGTTGTCCCAGCGTGGTCATCGCGGCTATATTTCCGCGCGAGGCTGCCGCTTTTAAATGTTCCGGGCTTTCATATTGGCTCACGTCAATTCCTCGATACGCATTGCAAGATGCGACTAACTCTAGTCTCTATTTAACGAAATGGCTTTCATATTTGAGGGCAGTCAATGAGAGTCTCAGGGGGCGAGAGTCGTATTTTGGCGTTAAACTCAAAATGCGCTCTAAGCCGGACAAACCGCCCCGGTATCAATCCACGCCTGCGTTAATGCCCCGAACTCCGCCTGCGTGCCCGGTGCGGGTTCACGGCCTTCGCCGGGGTTCCATCCCCAGCCGACCAGGCCGTCTTCGGCATTATGTTCGTGCAAATCTTCAAGTGTACGACCACCATTGCGGTCTTCATCTTTTAATTGCTCGCAAATTTCGCGGACGCTGAGGCCCTGCCAGCCCATTTCAAGTGGGGCGACGTGCCAGGGCGCGTGACCGGGGATGGAGCCTTCCATGCCGACATAGCTGACATTTTCCGAGCCGTGACAGGTCGAGCATTCCATGGCGGGCGCGCCGAATGTGTCTTCGCCGCGCACGATCATTGGCTGATGCGGGGTCATGTCATCGCCTTGCGTGATCGAGCCTTCGCGCGGATGACAATTCATACAGCGCGGGTGGCCGATGACTTTGAACATCTCGTCGAATAATGCGGCGGACCGCTCACTCTCATTCGTGATCGAATTAAATGAAGCAGGGGCGGCGAGAGTTTCACCGGAAACTTGCACGCGTGGGGCAGGGGTTGAAACTGTTTCTAACGTCCCTGTTGAGGCTGTGTCGCCACAAGCGGTCAAGAGAGCGGCGGCTGCCGTGAAGATAAATAAATGTCGCATGATTACACACCTACCGGATCGTTCAGGCCAATAATGGGCAGATTGTGATGACGTGTACCGTCCAAGCGACGCAGAGCATTGGCAATGGCGGGGCCGATGGGCGGCGTGCCGGGTTCGCCGATCCCTGTCGGGTTTTCGTCACTGTCGATAATCGCAACCTCAATCTGCGGCATTTCGTGAATGCGCAGTGAGCGATAATCGTGGAAATTGGATTGGTCGACTTTGCCGCCTTGGCCCAGCGTGATCTCGTCAAAGAGAACCGCGCCGAGGCCGTAACCAATGCCCCCTTCAATCTGCGCGCGGATGACGTTCGGATTAATCGGTTGCCCGCAATCTACGGCACACCAGACTTTATGCACTTTCGGCTTCCCGTTTTTCATAGAGACCTCTGCGACCTGTGCGCAATATGTGCCAAAGCTCTTATGCACGGCGACGCCCAGTTTGCGCTCCGGGTTCATTTTGCGATTGAAATTTGCCATTTCCGCGACACGCGCCAGAACGGCTTTCTCACGTGGATCTTTGAGCAGACGCATCCGGCCCGATACAGGATGAAGGCCCTGTTTCTCCAACATCTCGTCAATCATTGTTTCCATGACATAGGCCGTATGGGTGTGCCCGACAGAGCGCCACCAGAGCGGCGGGACGCCGATATCGACCATATGCGCGGTCAGGCGATGATCCGGCATCTCGTAATAGGGCTCCTTAATGCCTTCGATCATGGTCGCATCGACCTCTGCGCCCGTGTCGAAAGGTGTGCCTTTGGTCAGGGATTGTGAGGCGACTGTCTGTTCCCAGCCGAGGATGTCCCCGGATCTGTCCATGGCCGCGCGAACCTTGTGGGTTGCGATGGGGCGGTAATAGCCGCCTTTAATATCATTGGTCCGCGTCCACATGAATTTCACAGGGCGGTCCATG
This sequence comes from uncultured Caulobacterales bacterium, assembly GCA_947503715.1. GTDB lineage: Bacteria > Pseudomonadota > Alphaproteobacteria > Caulobacterales > Maricaulaceae > Litorimonas. The sequence continues at coordinate 408,967 of CANNER010000001.1, forward strand.
CCGGACGCTTTGAATATAGCGGCGGCTTCGGCGGCGAAATGTGCTGTCGGCGTCGCGAGCCGGCCAAAGCTTCCGCCTGCCAGCATCGTGTTAAGCCGGATATTTGATTGATCCATGCCCAGCACAGCCGCGAGCGTGCCGTGGTCAATCGTCTGTATCTGTGAGCCCATCCAGACATCGACGGACCCGTCTTCCGCGCGTTCCAAGACGGCATCGAGCGGTTCCATCGTGGCATGGGCGAGGAAGGGGAAGTAAAACTCCGCCTCGTGGATAAATGTGCCGTCTTCTTCTGCAGCGGCGAGGGCGACGGCGGCATCACCCGTTTTTGCGGCCTCAATCCCGTCCGTGCGGGCCGCGTCGACGAAGAGTTGACGCAGGGCGGCAGAGTCGCGCGTCTCCGCACCGTCATCCGACCAATTCAGGACAAGCTTGTCGCGGGCCTTAAGTGCAGCAAACGTGTTCTCAGCCAGGACGGCGACGCCCTGTGGGACGGTGACGATATCGACGACACCTTTGACGTTTCGGGCTTCCCTATCGTCCATAGAGGCGAGTGTGCCGCCAAAAGCGGGCGGATGCGCGGCAACGGCCACCAACATATTCGGGCGGTAGAGATCGATTGTGAATTCCGCCGTTCCGGTGGACTTCCTGAGACTGTCAATTTTCGGCCTATCCGTGCCGATAAATTTGAAGTCCTTTTTGGCTTTGAGCGTTGGCTCGACGGGCGGTTCAATTTTGGATGCCGCTTCGGCGAGTTCGCCGAATGTCGCCGAGTTGCTACTGCCGCGAACGATCCCGTCGGATACCGTAATGGCGGAAGGCTTCATGCCCCATTTTTCCGCCGCCGCTTGGACGAGCATGGCGCGGGCCGTCGCGCCCGCTTGACGCATTTGGGTGTAACTGCTGGCCATAGCGGTGGATCCGCCCGTGCCTTGGACTCCGAACAGGACGTTGGCATATTTCGTGACATCGGCGGGCGCATGTTCGACGCGCATTTGATCCCAATCCGCATCCAACTCTTCGGCAACAAGTGTGGCGAGTCCGGTCCAGGGCCCTTGGCCGAATTCGATATGTTTCGACAGAATGGTCACGGTATTGTCCGGCGCGATGCGGATGAAAGCATTGGGCGCGAAAGGATTGCTGGAGGTTTGCGCGAGGACTTTCTTGCCCTTTAGGGGAAGGGCGAGACCGAGCACAAGAGCGCCACTGCCTGCAAGAACGCCGCGACGGGAGGGATTAAATACGGTTCCCATCTTAAACCTCCTTCGCCGCGTTTTTGATCGCTTGGCGAATACGGACATAGGTCGCGCAGCGGCAAATATTGCCATTCATCGCGGTGTCGATATCCTCATCAGATGGGTTCGGGACTTTCTTGAGCAGGGCGACGGCGCTCATGACCTGACCGGATTGGCAATAGCCGCATTGCGGGACATCTATGCCGGTCCAGGCCTTTTGCACGGCGCTGGCTTCCTTGCCCTCAAGTCCTTCAATCGTTGTAACCTCGCTGCCTTCCATGAATTTTACGGGAGTCACGCAGGAGCGGCGGGTCTCGCCGTTTACATGCACAGTACAGGCCCCGCATTGCGCCATGCCGCAACCGAATTTCGTGCCTGTGAGTTTCATCTCATCACGGATGACCCAGAGTAGGGGCGTGTCAGGGTCGACATCAGTTTTGACGCTCTTCCCATTTACAGTCAGTTCAATCGCCATAAGTCTCTCTCCAAATCCGTCGTCCCGCAATTCCAATAGCACATTTACCAGGCAAGCTCCAATCGCTGACTTTATATCAATCATATCTTGCGGTTCACTGGGTAACACCCGGCTTTAGTTGCGAATGATTATTATAAGCGTTTAGGATTGACCTGCGTCTTCCGCTTTGGCAGAGAGACGGCATATAAAAAGGACCTGTCAAAATGTCTCCGAAACTTCGCAAATATCTCATTCTGGCTCACCTCTGGGCGGCTGGCTTCATGGCCCCCGCCTTTGCGCTTCATGCGATTTCCGGCGGGCTTTATCTCATGAATATAAAGGGTGACTTTGCCAAACAGGAGCTGGTCCTTCCGGCAGGGGCGACTTTAGATTTTAAATCCGAGACGCTGGAAACGGAGGTCCGTGATCTTCTTGTCCGCGCGGATGTTGATTATAATTTTGAATATATTCGCAATCGCGGCTCAGTCATCCAACTCCGGCCAACCTCGCGGGAATATATCGAATTTCGTCAGACGCCCGAAGGTCTGGCTGCGTCGACAGTGACGCCGGATACGGTAGCCGCCTTTATGGAACTCCATAAAGGGCACGGGCCGACCGCGTTTAAGACATATCAAAAAATCGTAGCGGTCATGCTCTTACTTGTGGTGTTGGGTGGTATCTTGGTTGGACTGCTAGCCAAAGCCTATCGCCGTCAAACGATCATCGCGACGATTGCAGGTACGGCTATTTTCATACTCGTAGGGTTCCTACTCTAGCCGATGAAAACGATCGGCCTGATTGGCGGCATGAGCTGGGAAAGCTCTGCCGAATATTATCGTATCTGCAACGAAACAGTTCAATCGCGTTTGGACGGGTCGCACTCTGCAAAGATCATCATGTGGTCGGTCGATTTCGCGCCGATAGCTGACCTTCAACATGAGGGGCACTGGGACGAGCTCTCGTCAATCCTGTCTCATGCCGCCTTATCACTTGAAAAGGCAGGCGCGGATATGATCGTCATTTGCACGAATACGATGCATTGTTTGGCCGATGAGATTGCAGAGACGGTCAATATTCCACTTATTCACATTGCGGATGCCGCGGCCGCGGCCGTCAAGTCAGATGGCCTTAAGACAGTGGGATTGCTCGGTACATCTTTCACAATGGAACAGGGATTTTATCGGGACCGTATCGAGGAGAATTACGACCTCGATGTTATCATCCCGAACGCAGCGGATAGAGACAGTGTTCACACTATTATTTATGAAGAGCTGGTCAGAGGGACAATTTCTGAAACCTCCCGTCAAAACTATCAAGAGAGTGTTGCGCGATTGGTTGCGCGCGGCGCGCAGGGCGTCATTCTTGGCTGTACAGAGATAGGCTTATTATTGCGGCCTGAGGATTGTGATGTCCCGCTTTATGATACGGCCAAAATACATGCCCTAGCGGCGGTTGAGGCCGCGCTGAAAACCTAAAGCGTTTTCCGTACGCCGGGGTCCTGCATCATCGGGGCGAGGCTGGGGTCGTTTATGAGTTGGTCGGCTTTAGCGGTGAAATAAATCGCTTCGCAAATATTCGTAGCGTGATCGCCAATTCGTTCCAGATTTTTCGCGACGAAAAGCAATTCCGCACAGGCGGGTATGGTGCGCGGATCGCCCATCATCACGGTGACGAGTTCGCGGAAAATCGAGTTATAGAGATCGTCAATATCGCTATCGGCTTGCCAATAATGCAGCGCAGAAATCGCGTCTTCTTTCAACAGCGTGTCGAGCGCACCGGAAAGTTGTTTGCGCACCTGTTTTCCCATCCGGTAGACCGATTTCGACATATCAATGCGCGGTTCCTCATTCAGGAGCAGGGCGCGTTTGGCGATGCCTTCCGCGAGGTCACCGACACGTTCAAGGTCGGCGGCAATCCGTGTCGCCCCGATAATCCGGCGCAGGTCTTGCGCGACGGGATTGCGCAGCGCGATGATACGTTGGACGTCTTCATCGATTTTGTGCTGGCGCTTATTGGCATCACTGTCGCGGGCAATAATTTTTTCTGCAAGGACACTGTCGCGTTTTTTAAACGCCCGCATCGCGCCGTCTACCATTTCGGAGACGAGGGTGCCAAGTTCGGTCAAGGCGTGGGTCAGGCTTTTCAGGTCATTGTCATAGCCGGATACGATATGGGTGCTCTGGTCTCTCATACTGTCTCCTACCCCGTCCGTCCGGTAATGTAATCCTGTGTCCGCTGATTATCAGGATTCGTAAAAATCTTCTCCGTATCATCATATTCGATCAGATCACCTTCATAGAAGAAGGCCGTCTTGTCGGAGACCCGCGCGGCCTGTGCCATGGAATGGGTGACAATAATGATGCAGTAGCGGGTTTTTAATTCCTCAATCAGGGCTTCCAATCGCGCGGTCGCAATGGGGTCTAGGGCGGAAGCCGGTTCGTCCATCAGGATAACCTCTGGCGAAATAGCAATGGCTCGCGCGATGACGAGGCGCTGTTGCTGCCCGCCCGATAGGTCCGTCCCCTGTTCCGTGAGGCGGTCCTTGACCTCTTCCCATAATCCGGCGCGGCGGAGGGATTTTTCGACGAGGGAATCCAGCTCCGCCTGTGTTTCCGTGAGGCCGTGAATGCGCGGGCCATAGGCGACATTGTCATAGATGGATTTCGGAAAGGGATTGGGTTTTTGAAAGACCATCCCGACCCGTGCGCGCAGCAGGACAGGGTCAAGTGATGGGTCGTAAATATCCTCACCATCCATCAAAATCTGACCCGAAAATTTAGCGCCGCCAATCGTCTCATTCATCCGGTTAAATGCGCGGAGAAAAGTCGATTTTCCGCAGCCGGACGGACCGATAAAGGCCGTGACGCCGCGATCTGCAATGTCGATATCAATCCCGTGCAGGGCTTCCAGGTCGCCATATTGGACGCGCACATTGCGGCATTTGAATTTGATCTTATCCGTCATCTCACATCCTAACGTCGTTTTCCAAGGCGTGAACGCAACCAAATCGCCAAGGCATTCATCGTCATAAGAATGGCGAGGAGAATTAGGATAGCCGCAGCCGTCCGCTCTGACCATGCGCGTTCCGGGCTTTCCGACCAAAGAAAAATTTGCACGGGCAGGGCGGTTGCAGGGTCGGTCACCGTTGTTGGAATTTCCGTCACAAAGGCGACCATCCCGATCATCAGCAGCGGCGCCGTCTCGCCAAGGACGAGGGCCATAGACACGATCGACCCCGTCAGAATGCCTGGCATGGCTTGCGGGACTTTCTGCTGAAAGACCGCCTGCACATGCGATGCGCCGAGGGAGAGCGCTCCGTCCACCATGGCAGGCGAGACACTGCGTAGGGCGGCGCGGGTGGCGATGACGATGGTCGGGAAAGCGCGTAAGGCGAGGACCATACCACCCACGAGTGGGATGGAGCGCTGGAAGCCGAAAATATTGATAAAGACGGCGAGGCCGAGAAGCCCGAAGATGATAGACGGTACTGCTGCCAAATTATTGATATTGATTTCGACCCAATCGCGGAGTCGATTGCGCGGCGCAAATTCATCCAGATAAATCGCGGCCCCGACACCGATGGGCAGGGCGAGGATAAAGGCGATGATGACGATCATCACCGACCCCACAGCGGCAGACGCGATGCCCGCCAGTTCTGGATCGCGACTGTCGGGGTTGAAAAACAGGATGGAGTTAAATTTCTTTTTTATCGCGCCGCGGGCTCTCAAATCATCCAGCCAGAGGATTTGTTGATCGCTGATTTGGCGGCGGGCTTCGGGGACATTCCGGTCAATATGACCTTTCAGGAGTTGGTCCACTTGATCGGAGGTCGGCACAGTCATCACTATTTTTGAGCCGATAATATCAGGATTTCGTACAACGCGTTTCCGGAGATGGTCGGTCGCACCGGATTCGGAAATCAGCGCAAAGAGGAGGTCTTTTTCGCCTGCTGTCCTCACGTCTGGAAACTTTGCTTCAATGGCATTTTCAACGATGGACTTGTAGTCCGCGATACGAAGGGTCTCGACACTGCGTTGGTCGGGCGGCGCAAAAGCACTCACGGTCATCTCGGCTTCCAGCGTGACGTAATGTTCCTGAAAGGCCGTCAGGCCCGTCGCGAAGAGAGACAGAAGCAGCCACCCTAATGAGGCAATGGCGAACAGGACTGCGGACAATCCGTAAAAGCGGAACCGTCTTTCCTTCGCATAACGCGACTTGAGGTGCTTGCGGGCCTTGTCCGACATGTGCTGCGACACGTTCATGCGAGGGAGACCTCACGATATTTTCGCACGGTGCGCAGCGCGATAATATTCAGGATGAGCGTGATGGCAAAGAGGACGAGACCGAGTGCGAAAGCGGCGAGTGTCTTCGTGCTATCAAATTCCGGACCTCCCGTCAGCAGGGCCACGATTTGCACGGTCACAGTCGTCACAGATTCAAACGGATTGCCCGTTAGGTTCGCGGCCCGTCCTGCCGCCATGACGACAATCATAGTTTCACCAATCGCACGGGATATGGCCAGCAGAAAGGCCGCCATGATACCGGGGAGGGCGCTGGGAAAAATGACCTGTTTCATTGTCTCCGATTTCGTCGCGCCCAGCGCATAAGCGCCGTCGCGTAGGGATCGAGGTACAGCATTAATAACATCGTCCGATAGCGACGAGATCAACGGAATGATCATCACGCCCATCACGACGCCTGCGGAAAGCGCGGATTGTGTTGGCACGGCAATGCCCAGCGCATCGGTCAGATTGCGAATGGCAGGGCCGACTGTCAACAACGCGAAAAAGCCGAAGACCACCGTTGGAATTCCGGCCAATATTTCGATGATCGGTTTCACAATTGCCCGCATGCGCCGTGACGCATATTCGGAGAGATAGATCGCGATCATAAGGCCGACGGGTCCGGCAACACCTATTGCAATCGCCATAATTATGAAGGTTCCCAGCAGGACGGGCACGGCTCCGAATGCGCCTGAACTGCCGATTTGATCAGACCGAACAGCCGTCTGCGGTGACCATTTCAAACCTGTCAGGAAGTCAAAAAGCGGCACATCGGCGAAAAAGCGAAGCGATTCAAATATCAGGGAAAAGACGATTCCGAATGTCGTCAATATGGCTAGCCCGGAGAGCGCCAAGAGTGTGGTTTTGATGAACCGTTCCGTGTAAATCCGCGCCGGGAAGGCGGGTGCAATTTTCTTAAAAACAAGCAAGCCGGCCAAGCTCGTTCCCAGCAAAATCGAAACAGTTTGCAGCGCAACTTGGTTTGGGAAAACCAAATTAAAGATTATGAACAAGCCGAAGCCGACCAGTGCCACTGACCAACCCGTCAGATATCCGTGATAATTGGGATGGGAATGCCACCGTGTTTCTGCTGGCCCGCTCTGTCGCAACGCTCTTACACTGGCACGCGCGACATTGCGATTATAAGCAAAACCGCCAATGCTCAAAACACCGATCAGCAGGAGGGTATAGAGTTGGATAATTTCCACGATGTGTTCACTTCCCCTTCGCCTCAACCGTGTAGGTTAAAGCCAGGTGCGCCTCAAGAGTCTCACGTCAAAGATTGGACGCCGAAAGGTGTGCGACGGCCTCGCGCATATCCAGGCGTTCACTCGGCATGAGAGGAACAAGACCAATCTTTTCGAGATAGCCGCCGGGTGCGGACGCTTCATCAGAGACGAATTCCATCGCAAAATCATGCAGGCCGGGCACGCTGCCCATCTTGTCGCCTTTGACATAGACGTAGAGCGACCGCGCGACGGGATAATGGCCCGTGGCGATATTTTCGAATGTCGGCTCCGCCCCGTTAATCCGCGCGCCTTTCACCTTGTCCGTGTTCTGGTCGAGGAAGGAGTAGCCGAAGACGCCAATCGCGGTGGGCGTATTTATGAGGGTCTGAACGAGGGCGTTGTCATTTTCACCGGAGTCGATCCAGTGACCGTCTTCGCGCAATGTGTGCGCGGCGACGCGGAAATCGTCAGAGCCTAAATTGGCGAGGCAATCCAACGTTTTGGCACCGCCTTCCATGGAAATCTCGACAAAGGCGTCGCGTGTGCCGGAGGTCGGGGACGGGCCGTAAACTTCGATTTTCGTATCGGGAAGGGACGGATCGATCTCGTTCCAAGTCTCGTATGGGTTCTCTACCATCTCGCAATTCGCATTGGGAACAAGTTTCGCGAGGCCGAGATAGAGCGTCGACAAATTCATATCCATTGAGGGTGAATCAATCGCATTGGCGACGACAATCCCGTCATAGCCGATTTTAATTTCAACCACATTCTCAATGCCGTTACTTTGGCAGAGTTTGGACTCGGAGGGTTTTTGCGGACGGGACGAGCTGGTGACATCCGGTGTGTTGGGGCCGATACCTTCACAAAAGGCACGATGTCCGCCGCCAGAGCCGGTCGACTCCACGACGACATTCCATCCGGTTTTGTTTCGAAATTCCTGCGCGACTTTGGTGGAGAACGGATAAACGGTGGATGAGCCGACGACGCGGATGCTGTTTTCCGTCTCGACGCTTTCCGGTCCGCCATCCGCGCAGGCGGATAGCGCAAGCGCCGCTCCCACTGCAAATGTCCAAACCCGACCCGACATCCGAATCATCCTCTTCTATCATCAGAAAATAAGGACCCGGCTATGGAAGTCGAGTCGGGCGTCCTATGCCCGACTCCTGTGACGCTTTAAGAGCGGTTTTCTGACAGTTCCGTGACAGTTTCGCCTATTTCACGGCATTGGTGATATAGTTCTCCAACATCTCCTGACGACCTGAAACAGGGGCCGGGGAGGTGTTTTCCGAGAGCGCATGATCTGCGACCTCATCCAGCGACGCTTCGCCAGAGAGCATTTTTGCACCGAGGCCGGATCTCCATCCGGCATAACGCTCATCTTTAAACGCTTGCAGACGGTCTTTTTCGATCATTGCCGCCGCGTTCATCAGCGCGCGGGCGAGGAGGTCCATCCCGCCAATATGACCGTGGAACAGATCGGCGGCGTCATTGGATTGACGCCGGACTTTCGCATCGAAATTTGACCCGCCATTTTTAAATCCACCTCCCTTGAGGATGTAATACATTGCCGTGGTCGTCTCGCGCAGGTCATTCGGGAATTGGTCGGTATCCCATCCATTTTGCGGGTCGCCACGGTTAAAATCGATGGAGCCGAAAATACCAAAAGCGTTGGCCATTTCAACTTCATGTTCGAAACTGTTTCCGGCGAGGGTCGCATGGTTGGGCTCTATATTGACGCCAACTTCGTTCTCCAGACCATATTGTTTCAGAAAGCCGTAAACGGTCCCGACATCGCGGTCATATTGGTGTTTTGTCGGCTCATGCGGTTTGGGTTCGATCCAGATATCGCCCTTAAAGCCGATCTTGTGCTTATGCTCGACGGCCATGGTCAGGAAGCGACCGAGTTGTTCCATTTCCTGCCCGACATTGGTGTTCAGAATGGTGTCATAACCTTCACGACCACCCCAGAGCACATAGCCCGACCCGCCGAGGCGGTGCGTCGCATTCATACATTCGCGGACCTGCAGCGCGGCAAAGGCGGCGACATCCGGATTGGGGTTGGTCGCGGCACCCGCCATATAGCGAGGATGAGAGAAATTATTCGCCGTGCCCCAGAGGAGTTTCGTGCCGTGTTTCTCAATCTTGGCTTCGACCTTATCGATAATCTTGGCGAGGCTCTCGACATGCTCTTTCGGCGTTTCCGCAGCAGCCATGATATCAACATCGTGGAAGCAGAAAAAAGGCTGACCCAAACGGTCAAAGAAGTCGAAGGCGGCGTCGAGTTTGGCTTCGGCTGCGGCTTGGTCATTCTGCCCGCCATGCCACGGACGGTTAAACGTCCCGCCGCCAAACACGTCAAACCCGTCCCAACAAAAAGTGTGCCAGTAACAAGCGGCGACACGGAGATGGTCTTCCATCGTCTTGCCCATGACCTTTTTCTTGGCGTCGTAATATTTAAAAGCGAGGTCGTTTTCACTCTCCGCGCCCTCAAATTTAATCGGATCAATATGGTCGAAATAGCCGCTCATGAGGTCAGGTCCTTGGTAACGTTATAAAGTTTGGAAAATGTCTCCCGACGCTCTGCATAGAGGTCAACGAGATTGGAATTGGGTTGAATAATGTGGTCAATTGGCGGTGGTGTGCAGATATCGCCAAGACTGTGCTCATTCAGACAGAGTCGTGCCAAACGCGCCGCGCCAAAAGCCGGGCCCACGGCTGATGCGGTTCGGTAGGTGAGGGGCAGGTTCATCGCCGAGGCGATGACTTCGCCCCACCATTTGGACCGTGATCCGCCGCCAATGACGGAGAGGCTGTCAATTTTCGCACCCGTCTCTTTCAACACGTCCACACCGTCGGCCAGCGCGAAAGCGACGCCTTCCAACGCTGCCTGCGCCATGGAAAGCGGCGTGTCGTCATGGCCCAGACCAAAGAACGCGCCTTTGGCATGGGGGTCATTATGGGGTGTGCGTTCACCGGAGAGATAGGGGAGGAAGATCGCGCCCTTTCCGGGCGTCCGTGCATCCGCCGTTTGGTCATAGAGGTCGCCTTCGGTCTCAAAACCCGCAATGCGCGCAACGAAATCGACGGCACTTGCGGCGGAGAGAATGACGCTCATTTGGTGCCAGAGTTTGGGTAGGGCGTGGCAGAATGTATGGACGGCCCCGTCCGTATTCGGGCGGTATTGGTCATCCGCGAGGAAGACGACGCCTGACGTGCCGAGCGAGACAAAGCCTTCGCCCGCCTTGACCACGCCGGATCCGACCGCGCCTGCCGCATTATCACCGCCACCCGCTGCGATAGGAACGCAGGACATGCCCCAATCATCCGCGACGGATTGGCTAAGCGTGCCTGTCGCCTCGGACCCTTCATAGAGTTTTGGCATGTGGTCGCGGGTCAGTCCCGTCAGCGCCAAAACCTCATCCGACCAATCGCGCCCGGCCACATCCATCCAGAGCGTGCCCGCACTGTCGGACATGTCAGACGCGAAATCGCCGCTCATCAGGAAGCGGACGTAGTCTTTTGGCAGGAGGACTTTGGCAACGCGCCCGAAATTCTCCGGCTCATTCTCGCGCATCCATTGCAGTTTTGGCGCAGTGAAGCCCGGCATGGCAAGGTTGCCCGTAATGCTGGTCAGGGACGGCATATCCCCCATCATTTGCTGGCAAACATCACCAGCGCGGCCGTCATTCCAGAGAATGGCGGGGCGGATAATTTGATTGTCTTCATCCAGACACGTCGCGCCGTGCATTTGACCGGACAAGCCTATGGCTCTCACGGCACGGCGAGCACGGGTGTCTAATTTGCGCACAGCCGCATCCGTGGCCGTCCACCAGGAGGCGGGATCCTGTTCGGACCAGAGGGGTTGCGGGCGCGAGACGGAGAGCGGCGCGGAGGCTTGGTCCACGACGGTCTGCGCATCATCCACGATGACGGCTTTTACGCCGGACGTCCCGATATCAATGCCTAGATACATGACTATTTAACTTCGAGTGTCACGGTCTGCAAATTCTGCGAACTGTTTCCCACCATCACGTCAAACGCACCAGGCTCCACAACGCGGTTCATATTGATATCGTAGAAACGCAGTGCTTTTGGTCCGATGTCGAAACTCACAGTTTTTGTTTCGCCCGCCTCCAAGGACACACGTTCAAAGCCTTTCAACTCTTTGACAGGGCGCGTGACGGAAGAAATTTTATCGCGAATATACATCTGCACGATTTCATCTCCTGCGACATCACCGGAATTTGTGACATCGATAGAAACGGTCGTTGTGCCATCGGTGCCAATTGTCGCGTTGGAGAGTGTCGGTTCTGACATTTCAAAACTTGTATAGCTCAACCCATGCCCGAACGCATAAAGCGGGGAGGCATCGCCAAAGGCGTAACCGCGGCGGGCTGTTGGCTTGTGATAATAGAAGGCCGGAATCTGCCCGACTGTGCGCGGGACCGAGACGGGCATTTTGCCCGACGGGTTCACTTTGCCGAAGAGAATATCCGCGACCGCCGTTCCCGTTTCCTGTCCCAAAATCCAGCCATAGAGAATGGCGTCGAGGTCTTCTTCGACATTGCTCAGGGCCAAGGGACGCCCCGAAATCACGACTCCGACCGTCGGGATGTCGAGCGCGCCAATCGCATCGACGAGGTCTTTCTGTTGCCCGATGAGCGTGATCTCGTTCCGGTCACCGGGATGGGTTTCCGACCAGGCTTCGCGAGACGTCGACTCGTCGCCGCCAATCGCGAGAATGACGAGGTCGGCCCCTCTGGCGACAGACACAGCAATGCCGATATCGCGCATATTCTGTTCCGGGTCGATCAGGTTGACTTCATCATCCCACCACGAGCGGTTATCGGTCAGTGTAACGCCCTGCGCATTGACCACATCAATCTCGTCGCCGACTTCGGCCTCAATTCCGTCAAGGATGGAGATGGTTTGTTTTGGTTCATCCGAATATCCGCCGAGAACTGTGATGGCCGCATTCGGACCAATCACGGCGATGCGCTTATATTTGGACCGGTCCAGTGGGAGAATGCCATCATTTTTGAGGAGGACGGGCGCTTTCTGCGCGGCTTCCAGCGCAACGGCACGGGCTTCTGCGTTGCCTGTAATCTCCGTCGCATAATCCGCATCGGCATAAGGCGTCTCAAAAACCCGACCGCGTTCTTTCATCGTCAGCACACGGCCGACAGCTTGGTCCACATAATCGACGCTGTAATCGTCCGCCTCAATCCGCTCTTTCAACTCATAGAATGCCACACCATCAGGCAGTTCCATGTCGACGCCCGAGCGCAGGGATAGCGCCCCCGCATCGCCGATATTGTCGACAATCCCGTGACGGCCCTGCAATTCATTGATTGCAAAGTAATCGGCGACAACGGCGCCATCAAAGCCCCATTCATCGCGCAGGACATCGTTGAGCAGCCAGCTATTCGCATGGGAGGGCACGCCATCAATTTCGTTATAAGACGCCATAACAGAGGCGGCTTTGGCTTCTTGGACAGCGGCCTCGAATGGCGGGAAGAACACTTCGTATAGGGTGCGGTCCGACACATTGGCCGGGCCGACATTCATGCCGGCTTCGGGCTGTCCGTGACCCGTCATATGTTTGAGGGTCGTCAGGACTTTGTCATCCGCAATAGGGAAATCATCACCTTCGCCCAAACCTTGAAAGCCTTTCACGGCGGCGACGCCCATGCGGCTCACGAGATAGGGGTCTTCGCCAAAGGTTTCCTCGATCCGACCCCAGCGCGGGTCCAGCGCGACATCAACAACGGGGGAGAGGACGTGATGCACACCGCGAGCGCGGATTTCGCGGGCGGTGATGGAATAAATCCGCTCGGCCAGTTCATCATCGAATGTCGCGGCGAGGGCGATGGATTGCGGGAAGCTTGTGGCTTCAAAGGCCTGATAGCCGTGCAGGCCTTCCTCGTGGAACAGCGTCGGAATGCCGAGACGAGTATTCTCAATATGCCATTTTTGAATATCATTGACGAGCGCCACGGTTCCCGCCGGATTACGACCCGTCATGGAGCGCACGACGGTCGCGTCATTCACACCCTTGCGCTCAATCTCGCGCTCCATGCCCTGCGTGTCTTGTGGACGGGCGAAACAGCCAATGCCGTGCGGGTGAATCTTCTCCATTTCCTCCGGTTGGAAATTGCCCTGATCGTCAAGAAAGTCGCCCTTTTTGAGCCAGACACAGGAGATTTGCGCGAGTTTCTCGTCCAGCGTCATTTCCGCGATCATATCTTCAACGCGGGGACTGAAAGTTTGACGTTTGAACGAGTCAGCGGTGGAGACCGGAGCGCTGTTGTCAGACGTCAATTGTGCTGCAGGCTGACAGGCCGAAGCCGTGAGCAAGGCCAGCGCGGAAACGCAGAGGGTGAGCTTTTTCATGGTAAATGTCCCGAACGATATTTTGTAACCGAGTCTTACCCGGTTTTTTTGTTGGATTTGTCAAATTATGACAACGTTGTCAAATTGAAAATAGGCTGCTAGTCATGGAGTGCAGAATCTCATAGAGAGACGCGAACTTGGCGTAGGAGGGGTGAGCATGCCGACAATTATCGACGTTGCCCGCGAAGCCGGTGTCTCTTTCAAAACCGTGAGCCGTGTATTCAACGGCGAAGATACTGTGCGGCCTGTCACACGTGAAAAAGTGCGGGAAGCTGCGCGGCGCATTGGCTATTCGGTCAATCCTGCGGCACGGGCACTTCGCTCCAAAGCCTCTAGGAAGATTGGCTTGCTCCTGAATAACCCAAGCCTGTCCTACTCGGAGACTGTCCAGATCGGCGCATTGCTCGCGATGCAGTCAGAGGGCTATCAACTCGTCATGCTGGACGGCTTGACCGCGTTCCATGCGGAAGAGGGGTTAGCGGGAGTAGTCGCTTGTCCACCGCTCGCGAATGATCCTGATATTCTGGACGCTCTGGGCGAGTCTCATTTGCCCTTCGTGCGCGTCGGGGCGGAACGTGTGAGTCAGATCGGCGACAAGGTGGGCATTGACGACCGCGCCGCTGCGCGGGAGATGACGGACTATCTTATCAAACTTGGACACCGCCGGATTGGTTTTATTGAAGGTGCAGCGATTTATGATGTCTCCCGCCGCAGGCTCGCAGGATTTAATGATGCGATCCATAGAAGCTCCGGCGCGGTTCAATCCATCACAGCTTCTGGAGATTTCTCATATGCGTCCGGATTGCTGGCAGCGGAAGACCTCCTCTCTAAAGACAATAGGCCTACCGCCATTTTCGCCGCGAATGACGAGATGGCTTCGGCCTGCCTCGCGGCAGCCTATAAAATGAACCTGCGCGTGCCGGACGAACTCTCCGTCGTCGGGTTTGACGATTCGCCTGTCTCCCGCGCGGTCTATCCGGCTATTACGACCGTGCGGCAGGGCGTCCGCGATTTGCTCTCCGCTTCCGTCGATATTCTCTCGGGTCGAATGAGTGGCGATACGCGCCCTGCTCATGATATTATCCATGCGCATGAGGTCATTGTGAGAGATTCTGCGGGTCCGCCGCCGGAATAAAATTGAGGGAGTAATTGACAACGCTGTCAGTCTCGCGGCAAAGACGACATAACGAGTCTGGGTACACGGACGATATATATAAAGGGGACGGCCATGGCCGACACACAAACTGCCGATGGGGCAGCGACGAAAGTCAATTCGAGTTTTATCTTCCTAATCACGATTGTCGCTACGCTTGGTGGCTTCCTGTTCGGTTACGACTCAGGCGTCATCAACGGAACTGTTGATGGCCTGCAACAAGCGTTTGATTCAGATAGCGTTGGTACGGGTTTTTCTGTCTCCTCCATGCTTCTCGGTTCTGCAGTTGGCGCATTCACAGCAGGTTGGTTGGCTGACAAATTCGGTCGCCGAAATATGCTTATTGTCGCCGCGGTGCTGTTCATTATCTCAGCTTTCGGGTCAGGTATCGCAGGTGATCCGACGTCGTTCATCATCTACCGTATCATCGGTGGTCTAGCAGTGGGTGCGGCCTCCGTTATGGCTCCGGCTTACATTTCAGAGATTGCTCCTGCGGAAACGCGCGGGCGCCTGACATCCATTCAACAGGTTGCAATTATTGCGGGTCTGTTCCTGTCTTTCCTTTCCAACTACTTCCTCGCCAAAACGGCGGGCGGGTCGACGGCGGAATTCTGGGGCGGTTTCCAGACGTGGCGGTGGATGTTCTGGATGGAACTCATTCCGGCATTCTTGTTCCTTGGACTTTTGTTCTTCATTCCAAAGTCTCCACGCTTCTCTATGTTTAAAGATGACGAGGCCGGTGCAAAGGCAACTCTTCTGAAACTATTCGGTGACCCAAAAGCGTCCAACAAGGTCGAAGAAATCCGTGAGTCCCTCGCGAATGACCACAAGCCTGCTCTGAGCGATACGCTTGCTAAGGCTGGCGATAAGGGCTTCGTTTTCCGGACAATCGTTTGGGTCGGGATTGGCCTTGCCATGTTCCAACAACTCGTCGGGATTAACGTGGTCTTCTATTACGGAGCGGTTCTTTGGCAGGCTGTTGGCTTTACGGAAAATGATGCGCTCCTTATCAACGTGTTGTCCGGTGGGCTGTCCATTGCGGCGGTGATGATCACGTTAATGACAATTGATCGCATTGGCCGGAAGCCCTTCCTCCTCTGGGGCTCCGTCGGTATGGCGATTACATTGGCGGTAGTTGCCTTTGCCTTCTCGAAAGGGACGCTCGTTGACGGAACACTTGTATTGCCCGGGAATATGGGCCTCGTCGCTCTAATCGCGGCGAATGCTTATGTTGTCTGTTTCAACATGAGTTGGGGTCCCGTCATGTGGGTTATGCTCGGCGAAATGTTCCCGAACCAGATCCGTGGCTCCGGCCTTGCAATTGCAGGTTTGGCGCAATGGCTAACCAACTTCGCCATCACATTCACATTCCCAATCTTTCTCGCAGGGATTGGTCTTGCGGCGGCTTACAGCATCTATGCGGCCTTTGCCCTGATCTCTGTCTTCTTTGTCCTCTGGCTTGTCAAAGAGACAAAAGGGAAAGAACTCGAAGACATGGTCGGTTAAACCCCGTGCGATGTTTAAACCTAATCAAGGCCAGCCTCATCGGGCTGGCCTTTTGCGTTTCGGGCTGTGGAAAGGTTTCTTTTGATGACAGTGGGACCATAAATGTCCAATGGCTTGGTCGTCATGGACCTGTCGAGAAGAATGAACTCTATAAAAACGATAGCCTTACCTTAACCGTCGACGGAGAGAGATTAGTGGGGTGGCCCGGAAGCGGTGTCGCCTTCAGTTTTGAAGGAAATTACGCGACGATTGCTGTCACAGATGGTGGTGCGGGGTTAATGGATCTTGTTGTGAATGGTGAACATAGCGTCATCAAACTGGAGCCAGGAAAAAACACTGTTCAAGTTGGTGATGGCACATTCGGAACGTATCATGCACGCCTAACGAGGCGATCAGAATTCTATGATACTGGATATTTTGGGATTTCCAGCCCCACCCCAATTTCATTCGGAGGTGATGAAGGTAAGGGTTTTCTTTCGACAAAATACTCTGAGCGAAAAATACTCTTTCTCGGCGACTCCATCACAGCGGGCTTCGGGGTCGGCGGATTTACTAAATCTTGCGGCAACACGCCCGCACTTCATGCGCCATTGGAGAGTTATGCCATGCTCGCGGCAGACGGCCTAAATGCCGAGCCGCAATTGATCGCAATTTCGGGGCGAGGGGTGGTTCATAACTGGGACGCTAACCCCGCTCCCGTCATGCCTGCGCAACTCGATTTTGCCTTGCCCGACAGTCCCGATACATCTTGGGACCATGCGCAATTTATGCCGGATGTCATCGTGACACTGCTCGGCACAAATGATTGGTCCGTGATCGACCCGGGGCGGGATAAATTTCGCGCGGGTTACCGCGATATGCTCTCCGGTCTGCGGGAGCGCTTTCCCAATGCTCATATTGTGACGGTGTCCGGTCCGCTATTGGACGGAGAGCAGGGCGCGGCGATACGCGACGGTATTGACTGGGCGATGTCTGATTTGTCGGATGAGAATATCTCGACACTGGACCTTAAACTCGCGGATTTCGGCTATGTCTGGAGCTGTAACAGCCATCCAGGGCAGACCTCCATGAAGGTCATGGCGAATGATTTGATGCGTCATATTAAGACTGTGACGGAATGGGACTTCGAGCCAATTGAGACTCAAGTCTTAATAAACCCGCCAGATATTCTTCCCGTAGATGGAAAAATGCATTTCAACACACGCGTGGCGGAAATCGCCGATTTTCCGCAACAGGACGGCGGAACACTCCTCATCGGGGATAGTATTACAGAAGCTTGGCGCGATACGCCTTTTCGGCAATCACTGCTGCCGCAGGACCTGAGTAATCATGGTGTGAGTTGGGACACGTCCAGCGGCGTTATCAGACGCCTTCCGCAAATCCTCACCAATGAACCTGACCGCGTCTTTCTAAAAATAGGGACGAATGACATCTCATTAGGTCGGACGGTTGAAGAGATTGCTCAAGATGTCAGCGCAGTGGTGCAGGCGATTAGGGACAGGCATCCCAAAACAGATATCTATTTGCAATCCGTTCTGCCGCGCGAAGCTGATAAGTTGGAACGAGTTGCGGCGGTCAATCAGAAATATGCTCAGATTGCTGCGGCAACAGGCGCGATATACATCGACCTGACGGATAGGTTTGCCGCACAGGATGGAACATTACGGCCTGATCTCACATATGACGGCTTGCATTTGACCAATGAAGGCTACGCTGTTTGGGCTGAGGCGTTAAAACCCTATTTTAACCGCTAGTCGAGCTTCTCCAAATTGATACAAAATAAGACTGGCGAAAATTTCCCTTTACGATTAGGAAAGTAGTATGATCGCTATTGTAAAACAGTTCCTATTGGCGATCGTCATGTTCATGCTGGCACTTCTAGGCCTTTAAACAGACGATCTTTTCTAGTTTACCTGAACAGGTGAAACGCATCCATTCGAGTGCGTTCACATGGTCTGTCTATTTCATGTAGGGTGATGCATCCGCGCCTTCACCCAAATTCATCACATAGAACTGTCCGAATTCAAGTGTCTGTTTGGCCTTTGCGAGGTTGAAGACGATTTGACTTTTTTCCGCAGAATAATCACGGCTCGCAGTGCCGGAAATATGATGGAGTTTCCACTCTGTTCCCAGATCAAATCTTTTCTCAAGGATGGAGTCATAGGGTTCAACATTTCGCTGGATCGCGACGAGAATATCGCCTGTCTCGCTACCCTTTGGCGGTTTCTCTGTTCTAGCCCAGAATGACATGAGGATAACATCACCTTTTTCGACGTTTTCAGTCATCGGGATGCGTGTGGCTGTGTCCCAAGCGTTTCGCTTCGCCTTCTTGACTCTGACTTGATAAGCCATACCACCTGGCGCGCCTTCGGATTTGACAACAGCATCCTTTTTATCAGACCCATCCGTGCGCCATTGAATATCATAGGGGTTATTGATCAGTTTCCCCGGCAATTGTGCATCAAGGGCGACAAGAGCTTCTTGGATAGCGGCGTCGTCTTGCGCCATTGCAGAAGGTGTTGTCGCAATGGCGACAAAAGCTGCGCAGGACGTTGTGATAAAGGCGCGTTTAAACATGATTTAGATCCCCAAATTTTATAATTATGGAAATTTAAAACGTAAAAGACAGCGTTGTCAAATTGGACCAACAGTCAGTTTGAATTATGGCCTAATTCGGTTCTCCCAATAGGTTTGTGAGATAACTGACTTGCCCCTCAATCTCTTTCTTGGCTTCACATCTTCTACAGCGATTTGCGATTTTTGTCAGGGATTTGAACTGTTTCTTCGCTTCATCGACATTGCCGGCTTGATATTCAAGCAGGCTCAAACGAAAATGGGCGTCATAGAGTGTTCGCTTGATCTTCGTCGCGCGGGAGAAGGCTTTCTTAGCGTCCTCTGTTTTGCCGAGTTGCAACTGTGACATGCCCATCATGTAGATTTGGTAGCCGCGATCTGCGCAAGTCCGCTTTTTTGTATAATTCTCTTTTTCAAACCCTGATGTATTTACCGAAAAAGAGGGCGTAATCGCAGGCGTTGTTGAAACCGAAACATTTCCTCCCGCGCCGCCACTGGGTTGTGGCGCCGTGTTTATATCGCCCGCGACATCGGCCTGAATGGAACTGTCACGGGCAGCTTCCAGACCGGCTTCGAAATTGCGTTCTACACGGTGGGCGCAGACGGCGTTCTTCTCGAACTCAATTTCCGCTGTCTCAAAATCTCCGGCGAAAAAAGCGGCGAGGGCCGGGTCGACCCTTTTGGTAGCGTTCGCAACGACAGTGTCTTCTTCAGCTGCATCTTGCGCACCAGCAGGCGCAGATAAGATCAGAATTGATGTTACAAGAGCCTGGAACAAATATTTCATAGGGTCACCGAGAAACTACGCACACGAACGTACATACAGGATATTTAGAAAATCACCTAATTCATATCCGCTTTACAATTCGCATTGATGAAAGATTGATGCTTGGGCATCTTATCGAGGCAAGCCTGCGTAACCCGTTCTAACTGATCCATACGATCTAAAAGCGTCGCCTCTGGCAGAGAATTCGCCATAGGGTGGTAACGCTCAGGCATAATGCCTTGACCATGCATGACTGCGAACCAGCTCGTTTCTCCGAAAATTTCATTGTCATGACGATAAAGGCGGGCGGTATCCTTATAAATCGCGATCCGCTCTTTCAGCGTGTCAGGGATGTCCATATTCTTACAATAGCGCCAGAACGGTGTGTCTTCGCGTTCTGTTGCATAATAATGCAGGATGAGGAAATCCCGGACTTGTAGATATTCCTGACGGGTCTTTGTATTGAAATAATCAATATTGGACTGTGCGAAATCCTTATCCGGGAAACACTGCATCAGTCGGGCAACTGCCGTTTGGATCAGGTGAATAGAGGTCGATTCAAGCGGCTCCAAAAAGCCTGCAGCCAGTCCAAGGGAAATAACATTCTTATTCCAAGTCTTCTTTCGAATACCCGTCTTGAACCGCAAGAAGTTAGGGTCCGAGATCGGCTCTCCGTCTAGACCTGAATTTAGGCTCGCCAGTGCGTCGTCATCACTGATATATTCAGAGCAATAAACGTGGCCGTTGCCGATGCGAGATTGAAGTGGAATGCGCCATTGCCAGCCTGCGTCTTTGGCTGTGGCGCGTGTATAGGGGGCGGGCTCGCCAACGGACTCGCAGCCGCGTGCAACGGCGCGGTCACAGGGCAGCATGGCGCTCCAATCCTCATAGCCCGTCTTCAAGGTTTGCTCGATGAGGAGGCCGCGAAAGCCGGAGCAGTCGATGAACAGATCACCTTCATAACTCTCGCCATTTTCGAGCGTTACAGACTCAATATGACCGGTTTCAGGATGTTGACCAGCTTTCGTAATTTTGCCCTCAATGCGTTTAACACCACGGCTTTCCGCAAACTCCCGCATAAATTTGGCGTAGAGCGAGGCATCGAATTGAAACGCATAGACAATTGAATTTAGAGGAGAGTTTTTGAGGCTCATATCCGGGCGCTGGAATTTCCCCTGTTGCGCGGCGAGGATTTGCAGGCAGTACTCATCAACAGAGGGCGCTTTGCCCAGCGCGTTATAGCGGTGCCAGAAATGGTGGAAGCGAAGCCCCTCCATATTCACACCGTAATCCCCAAACGGGTGAATGTAGCTCTCGCCCAGTTTTCCCCAATTTACGAATTCAATGCCCAGTTTAAATGTCGCATTCGTTTTCTTGACGAAGTCGTTTTCATCCAAACCCAACAGACGATTGAAGTAATTAATATGGGGGATCGTCGCTTCGCCGACACCCACTGTGCCAATCGCCTCAGACTCAATCAGGCGGATATTCACCGTCTCGTCATTGATAAGCCGTGATAAGCCCGCCGCGACCATCCAGCCCGCAGTCCCGCCGCCGACAATGACGATATTTTTAATTTTCTGATCGGACATTTAAACCGCCGCGCCATAGCGTTGGAGGAATTCTTCGTGAGTCGGCATATTTTGCGCGACTTGCTGCATAGCTCCGCTCATGGATTTTAAGCTGTGATCGACTTGCGCTTTTGGCAGTGACGAGACGATGGGGTCTGTGACGTCCGGAATAATATTCTGGCCAAGAAAGACTGCGATCCAGCTTTCTTTGGAAAAGAGTTCGTCATCATAGCGGAAGATCCGTCCGGCCTTGTCAAATAAGTCCATTTTGCTTTTAAGACTTTCCGGGATGTCCATCGTCCGGCAATAATTCCAGAACGGACTGTCGTCACGCTCTGTCGCGACATAATGCAGGATAATGAAATCCCGAACCTGATGAAACTCTTTACGCATTTGCTTGTTATACTCGGTCCGAACGACGTCAGAGACGTCCGCGCTGGGGAATAGGCTGATAAAGCGACTAATTCCCTGTTGGATGAGGAAGAGGGAGGTCGATTCCAACGGTTCCAGGAATCCTGCTGAGAGACCCAGCGCGATACAGTTCTTATTCCATAACGTTTCACGACAGCCTGTTTTAAACGAAATCTTGCGAGGCTCGCTCAGAGGCTGGCTATCCAGCCCTGCCATCAGGATGTCTTTGGCTTCCGCATCATCCATGAATTTACTGGAATAAATATGCCCGTTCCCCGTGCGGTGTTGGGTCGGAATACGCCATTGCCAGCCCGCCGTTTTCGCCGTCGCTTTTGTGTAAGGAATAAGGCTGCCAACCCGCTCTGTCGCGACCGTTTGCGCACTGTCACAGGGTAGCCAATGGCTCCAGTCTTCAAAAGGAACATCCAGTATTTTTTCCGTTAGAAGAGATCGAAAGCCCGTGCAGTCAAAGAAAAAATCGCCCGTGATTGTTTGGCCATTTTCCAATGTCAGTGTTGTGATATCGCCGGTCTCATTTTGCTGATCGACCCGTGTCACCTTGCCTTCAACGCGTGTCACGCCCCGCTTTTCCGCATAATTGCGTAAATATCTCGCGTAAGCTGTTGCATCGATGTGATAGGCGTAGCGGAGGTGAGACAGGGGCGATCTGGGGTTCGGGTCGGGCAGGGTGAACTTTCCGTTTTCCGCTGCAACGGCGCACATGCTGTAATTCTGCAGCGGTGCGGAATTGCCGGAGGACCGATTATGCAGCCAATAATGATGGAAATCGATACCCTGCATATCCACGCCGATACTGCCGAACGGATGTATATAGCTGTCGCCTAATTTTCCCCAATCCTTGAACTCAATACCGAGTTTAAATGTGCCATTCGTCGCTTTCAGGAATTCCGCTTCATTAATGCCCAACATGCGATTGAAATTGATCATGTCAGGAATCGTGGCCTCGCCCACACCGACTGTGCCGATTTGGTCGGATTCGATTAGAGTAATTCGTGTCACATCGGGGGAGAGCAGACTCGAAAGGGCTGCCGCCGCCATCCAACCTGCAGACCCGCCGCCGAGAATGACGATATGTTTGAGAGGCGCATGTTGTGTATCAGACATTTTGGTCTTCCAAATATTTTATCAGGCGGGACATATAGACATCATGAGGGGGTAATTTTTTTGCCATCACATCAATCGCATGGCGCATTTGTTCAAGTTTCTGCGTCAGTCCGGGCAGGGACACGCGGTCGGCCAGCGGATCATAACGTCTCGGCAAACGTCCCATGCCTATATGGAGCAGGGTCCAGTCTTCGCGGCTGAAAGGCTCATAATCATATTGCACCAGCACACCGCGGCTTTCGAATTGCTCGACCTTGTCCTGCAAGCGTTTCGTAAGCGGGGTTGAACTTGCAGCGACCCAGTAGGGATGAGCACCTGTTTTCGATGTGCTGAAAAACGCGCGTTGGAATAGATCCGCGTGGCTATAATCATCATTGAAACGTCGGTTATATTCGCGACGCTCAACCGTCATATTTTTTGAGACAGGGATGAGTTCGATAAGCCTATCAATATCACGTTCGAGCAACCGCATTGGTGCAGAGGTGAGGGGTTCAAGGCTGGCCGCCCCATGACCGAATGTCAGACAATTCCCGATCCAGGGCGTCTCTGTTCGACCTAATTGCACTTTAAAAGGTGTATGATCAGGTGTGCCATGAGCTTTCAATGCCGCACGCTCTGAGTTTGGATCATAAACCGTCAATCGATGAACCTGATTTTGAAGTGTCGTTTCCGACTGCCAGCCATAATCGGCTGCCCTTACAGTCCGGTAGGGGTGTCGCTTGCCCGTTTCAATGTTATGCGTTTCGGCCGCGCAGATTTCCCGTGTTCCAACCCAGGATGTGTCGCTTGGCGATTTCAATTTCGAGTTTGGGCCTGACGCATCAATAAAGAAATCTGCCTTAATGATCTGCGCATTATTCAGGGTTAGGCCCGTCACTGTCTCACCGCTGCGCTCAACTTTCGTCACGTCGGATTGAAGGCGGGTCACCCGTTTCGATGACAGCTTGCCTGAGAAATACCCTTGCCAGTCTTTGGGTGAAAACTGATATCCATAATCCATATCTGCAAGCGGCGTTTTTCGGTCTTCCGGGGGGTGCGCAAACCCGCCGGACTTGGCCGCTTGGGTTGATATTACATAGTCTTCGAGAGAGGCTTTTTCCGGCGTGGTTTGGCGAAATCGTGTCAGGTAATGCTGAAATTCTACACCATTCAGAACAGGCAGAGGTTTGTAAAAACTCTGTATCCAATTTTGACGTGTGGGCCCCCAATTCTCAAATTTCGTCCCCAATGAGACACCTGTTTGCGTGTTCAGAAAGAGGTCCGGTTCGGTGAACGCTTTGTCTAAGAGAAAGTCGTAAGTTGTGGGCGAGGTGAGGGTCCCGAAGAAAATATCCGTGGCTTTGGCAGCATCGGTTTCGATCAGGATAAGTTGAATGTCCCCGGGCAATGTCCGGTCTAAGGCACAGGCACAGACATAGCCTGCCAACCCGCCGCCATAGATGACGATAGTTGTGAGGGGCGCCGACGCCATGGCCCTAGCCCGCTCCCATCTCTGCCGCGGCGCCATATTGCGCGAGGAAGGCCGCGTGGTCGGGTGTTTGCGTAACCGCAATTTTACTCTGCTGTTTGATTGTGTCGGTTACTGAGATAACCTCGTCCAGTGTTTTGCGATTAACCCGCAGATCATATCCATCGGGAATGAGGTTCTGTCCCGCCATCACCGCGACCCAGCTCGGTGGCAGGAAGACGCCCTGTTCATAGCGGAGGAGGTACCCGCGGCTTTTCCAAGCCTCCATTTTTTCCTGCAAACTCTCCGGTAGCGTCATGTTGCGGAAATATCGCCACATCTCACTGTCATCGCGCTGCGTGGCGACATAATGTAGGAGGAGGAAATCCCGCACGCGGTCAAAGTTTAGGTCCATGCGGCGGTTATACTCCTCCGCGTCTGACGTTTCGAACGACTTTCCGGGAAATAATTCAATCAGGGCCGTTATGCCCTCTTGGATGAGGTGAATAGACGTTGATTCTAAGGGCTCTAGAAACCCACCGGACAATCCAATCGCGACAACATTCTTATTCCAAAGCTTCCGTCTTTTGCCCGTTTTAAAGTAAAGCTGTTTGGGCTCTGAGAGGGGCTGGCCTTCTAACGTGCTCAATAATTGCTCTCTGGCCGCGTCATCTGAAATAAACTCGCTGCAATAGACGTGTCCATTACCAACGCGGTGTTGGAGGGGAATGCGCCATTGCCAGCCAGCCTTTCGGGCTGTTGCTCGTGTAAACGGCACGCTGGGCCCTTTGGTTTCGCAAGCGACGGCGATGGCCCGGTTACAGGGGAGCCATTCGCTCCAATCGTCATAGCCTGTTTCCAGCTCTTGTTCGATCAGGACGCCCCGAAAGCCGGAGCAATCAACAAAGAGATCGGCTTCAATCGTCTGTCCGCTTTCCAAAGTAATGGAACTTATGAAGCCACTTTCAGGGTCGCGTGACGCTTTGACGGCTTTCCCTTCCGTACGCGTGACGCCGTTTTTCTCAGAATATTGGCGAAGCAACACCGCATAGCGGCTGGAGTCAAATTGATAGGCATATCCGAAATTAGAGCCGATTTTACTGACATCCTTGCCTGGAAGTTGGAACTTCCCGGCTTCTGCGGCGAGAATCGGATAGGAGTAATCATCCAGTCTGGAATTGTGTCCATTCTGCAACAGTCGCAGCCAAAAATGATGGAAGTCCACACCGTCAATTGGCTCGCCATAATCACCGAACGGGTGGATATAACGATCACCCTGACGGCCCCAATCGCAAAACTCGATCCCTAATTTGAAAGTTGCGCGGGTCGCTTTCATAAATTCCCGCTCATCGATTCCGAGGCTTTGATTGAAAAAACGAATATGCGGCAGGGTGGCCTCGCCGACGCCCACAGTGCCGATTTGCTCTGACTCCACCAACTCTATCTCTATACCCAAGCTTTTGTATTTATTGGATAATCCGGCAGCTGTCATCCAGCCGCTCGTCCCGCCGCCGAGTATGCATATTTTTCGAAGTCTCATAAATTCCCCTGAACTCATGCAAAATCATGTGTGTCATATGCTATGTCGAGACAAGGCTTCTCTCCATCCTGCGACGTTTAGTGCGGCCTAGGCTTTCGAACATTGTGATTGGGAGGAGCTCAGAAAAACCTGTACTGATAAAAACGTTATATGAATGTTAGATCGTGTTTGACAGCGCTGTCAAACTCCGCTTATGACGATTCCGTAACACTACAATAATAGCTCATAATGGGCAGTAACATGCCAAAATTGGCAAAAAAGGGGATACGATCGTGAAATCACACTCGAGCACAGCTGTAGATCGGCTTAGCAAATTATCACTGTTGGGAACGACAGCATTGATTGCCAGTTTTGGCTTTGCGCCAATGGCCTTTGCGCAGGACAATACAACATCTGTTGATGACGAAGATGTCGTCGTTTCAACCGGTATTCGTCAGTCTCTCAAGGAGGCTCGTGATCTGAAGCGCGATGCAGATACGGCTGTTGACTCGATCACGGCATCTGATGTCGGTGCTCTACCGGATCTTTCTGTCGCTGAAGCTCTGTCTCGCATCCCGGGTGTTGTGGCCCAGCGTTTTGATATCAACAATGATAATGGAGGGGATTTTCCGTCCCCCGAAGGTGGGGGTAACCTGATTCGTGGTCTGACATTGGTGAGAACCGAGTTTAATGGTCGAGATGCTTTCTCCGCAAATGGAGGGCGCGCGCTTGATTTTGGCACAATTCCGCCTGAACTTATCGGTGCTGTTGATGTTTTCAAAAACACCACGGCGGACATGATTGAAGGTGGTATTGGCGGTACAATCAATCTTCGCACGCTTGAGCCATTTGATCGTCAAGGGTTGGTTGCTGTCGCATCAATTGATGGCACTTATACAGACCTCAGAAAAGAATGGAGCCCAGATTTCAGTGCTGTCCTCGGCAACCGTTGGGACACAAGTGCGGGCGAGTTTGGCCTCCTGGGTTCGTTCTCATCCTCAGAGCTTCAATCTGAGTTGCACGGTTTTCAAATCGGTCAGGTCATTCCTTTCAATACAGGCGACCAGATAATCGCCTTGCCCAATGGTTTTCAATTGCGGACCAATGAGGTCGACCGTGAGCGTGAAAGTTACTATATAGCCGGTCAGTGGCAGGACCCGTCGGGTGATCTCAGGTTGACGGCAAAATATTCCCGTATCGACAACGAGACAGAAGGGAATGAGCGAACACTTGAATTCTTTGGGGATGGTGAGAGCTTCGGAGCATACAGTGTTGATGGCCTCACGACGACGCCATTTTCTTCATCGGGTATTGCGCAATGCAATGGGTCCAACGATCCTTCCCCTACAAACCCGACTTGCGAAATTACTGTCCCTGTAACGGGTCTCTACGAAACGGGTGTTATCAATAACAGCCTCAGAGACTGGACGGGTGCACGCGGTGCTAACTTTACGAATTTGGGGATTAATCAGGTTGATAAATCCACAACAGATGACATTAGTTTGAATCTGAAGTGGCGCCCATCCGATCAATGGTATGTTCAACTTGATGGGCATAGAACCACAGCTGAATCAACCCGGGAACGTCTGTGGGCCGGATCACGTTTCTTCTCAGATTTTACAATTAATGCAGACCTCGACAACCCGAGTGTCGGGCTTCTTCCCAGAACGGACAGTAATCCTATCCGCCGTGCTGGTGGCGGTGCTCCGACGAGCGGCATTCTTTCGGATCCATCAAACTCTTTCCTTCTTTTTGCGGCTGATGAATTCCGCGATAACGAAGGCGACATGTATGCACTTCGTGGTGATATTGAGTATGAATTCGACAATGATGGTTGGTTTGACTCTGTGAAGTTCGGCGCTCGATATGCCGAACGTGATCAGGTCAATCGTCAGGCTGGCTTGAATTGGGCGGGTGTAGCTCCGCCTTGGACGGGTGCAGTGGAAAGTAATGGCTTCCAAGGTGGATATCTACCTTACACAGAGCTTAATACTCCCGGTTTTGAAGTGGTTGACTTTGCCGGTTTCTTCAGAGGTGGAGTCGTTCAAGGCGCTAATTCTTCCGTTGTTTTTGCCGATCGTGAACTCATTCAAGATTACGATGCCTTCGTCGCTGCTATCTTTAGTGATATTAACATCTCCAATCCCGACGAGGGTTTGAATCCTGACTGGAATCCATTGCGCGACACTAACGGAGTAGTAGCGGCTAATACGGCGTTTGGTGGTGACGGCGTGACCCCATATAGTAGTGATCGGGGGTCTATCGGTGATGTTACCGAGAAAACACAGAATTATTATGCCAGGCTTGATTTTGGCAACGAGTTTAACAACGGTATGTCAATCGAAGGAAATGTCGGTGTCCGTTACACAAAATCAGATGTGAGCGGTGTTGGGGGGTTGAACTTCGGAAATCTACTCTCCGCCGAGGGGCAAGCTGGTAATCTTACGGCGAATGATCTGAGGTTGCTCAACTTTATTCCGGATGCGGTAGCGTTTTCGCAACAAGAAAGCACTGTGAGGGAAGGTACCTTCAGTTCAACCGATTTCTGGCTTCCATCTTTGAATGTAAAATGGAACTTGAATGACAGCAGCTTAATTCGATTTGCGGCAAGCGAAACTATTACCCGACCTCGAATTGACCAACTCAATGGAGCTCAGTTTGCCAATGTTCAAAATCTCTTTATCTCCACTGATGATCTCGATGTGCCCGAAGATGAGCGGATTATTGACATCACGACACAACAGATTGTAATCAGTGGTGGCAATCCAGATCTGCAGCCGATTGAATCAACAAACCTGGACCTCTCTTTTGAGCATTACTTTGGTGATAATAACTCACTGACTTTGTCTCTGTTTAATAAAGATATACGCAACAATATCGTGAATGGTGCGATTACACTCGATACAGTCAGTCTTGACGGTGACGATATTTCCATTCGCTTTGCAGGTGATTTGAATCAGGATGAGGCGACTATCCGAGGTCTTGAGCTGGCATATCAGCAATTTTATGACGGGTTGCCGGGGTTCTTGGGGAACTTGGGTGTTCAAGCTAACTATACCTATATCGATGCTGATACGAATGCGCCAATTCCGTTTCTTGACTCGGACCAAGATGGTAATCCGGATGGGCCACAGGATGTCTTACGTTTCGGTGTAACTGACTTTCTCGGTCTTTCCGAGCATGCGGCTAACCTGATCGGTATTTATCAAGATGATAGATTGGAGATGCGTCTCGCTTACAATTGGCGCTCAGAATATTTGGGGTCCTATCGTGATTTTGTCTCTGGAAACCCGATCTTCCAGCAACCGACAGGTTACCTCGATGGATCAATCAAGTATGATTTGACAGAAAATTTCCAAATTCGGGCTCAGATCGCAAACATCACGGATGAGAAAGCCAATTCCGAACAGCAAATCGATGCTGATGGAACGCGCTTTGGTCGAACAAGTTTTGTTGGTGACCGTCGTATTCGGATTGGTGCGCGTTACGCATTCTAAATCTAGTCCAGATTTTCTTAGACAATGAAAAAGGGGCCTTTGGGCCCCTTTTTTGAACCCTCAGCTCACAAAAGGCTTTTACATGATCCGCTCCCTTTCCTTGAAAACAGTCTCTCTTGCCGCTTTATCCCTCGCGCTCGTCGCCTGTGGTGGAGAGGCTGTGAATGAAGCTGCAAGCACGACATCGGATGCGCGTGTGCCGGGTACGGTTAATCCCGCAATTTGGCCAAAGGTAGAAAGTCCTGTTGGCCTCGATCCGGCGATGGAGCAACGCATCACAAATATCATGGCGCAGATGACGCTTCGTCAAAAGGTGGGGCAGATTATTCAGGCCGATGTAGGCTCCATTTCACCGGAAGATGTGAAAATTTATCCCTTGGGTTCAATTCTGAACGGCGGAAACTCTGCGCCAAATGGCGATAACCGCTCGCCGGCTTCGGCTTGGGTTGAGCTTGCCGATGAATTTTATGAAGCGTCAAAAGAAGCCTATGGAGATAATCTGTTTATCCCAATGATCTGGGGCACGGATGCGGTTCACGGTCATAACAACATCCCCGGCGCGACGGTTTTTCCGCATAATATCGGGCTTGGCGCGACACGAAACCCGTCATTGCTCGGCCAAATCGGCGCGATCACAGCGCAGGAAATTCGTGTCGGTGGGCAGGAATGGACATTTGCCCCGACCATCGCCGTTGTGCGTGATGATCGCTGGGGCCGGACTTATGAGGGTTACTCTGAAAACCCGGATGTGACAGCGTCTTATGCGGGCGAACTTATTCGCGGCATTCAGGGCGAGGTCGGCAGTGATGACTGGTTGAAGGGCGATCACGTGATTGCGACGGCAAAACATTTTCTTGCGGATGGCGGGACGGAGCAGGGCCGCGATCAGGGTAATTCCATCGAATCTGAGGAAGAAATCCGCGACATTCATGGTGCGGGTTACCCACCTGCATTGGAAGCTGGCGTGCAAACGGTCATGGCGAGTTTCTCCAGCTGGCAGGGCCGTAAACTGACGGGGCATAAGGGGCTTTTGACGGATGTTCTCAAGGGTCAAATGGGTTTTGACGGTTTCATCGTTGGCGATTGGAATGCGCATGGACAGCTCGATAGCTGTACGAATACGGATTGTCCCGAAGCCCTCCATGCCGGGCTCGACATGTATATGGCGCCGGACAGTTGGAAAGGGTTGTTCGAAACGACTCTGAAACAGGCGGAAAATGGCGAAATCCAAATGGACCGTTTGGATGATGCGGTCCGTCGTATTCTCCGCGTGAAGTTACGATCCGGTCTCTTTGAAGCGGGCAAACCATCTACACGCGGCGTTGCGGGAAAGTACGACCTCTTGCAAGACCCGAAATCGAAAGAGGTCGCTCGTCAGGCTGTCCGCGAATCGCTCGTGCTTCTTAAAAATGACGGTGTTCTGCCATTATCAAAAGACGCAACGATTGTGGTTGCGGGCGATGGCGTCGACAATATCGGGAAACAATCCGGGGGTTGGACACTCTCTTGGCAGGGCACGGGGAATGAGAACTCAGACTTCCCCGGAGGCTCCTCGATGCTGGACGGAATTGAACGTCATTTGGCGTCTGGATCCGGCACGGTCATTCAGGCAGATGATGACGGTATCTATACAGGGAACCCCACGGTTGCCGTTGTCGTTTTCGGTGAAGACCCTTATGCCGAATTCAAAGGCGATATTGATACGCTGGCTTACAAGCCGGGTGATGATAGTGATCTGAATTTGCTCAAGAAATTCCAAGCGGATGGCATTCCAACTGTCGCGGTGTTCCTGTCCGGTCGTCCTATGTGGATGAACCGCGAGATTAATGCGTCTAACGCATTTGTCGCGGCATGGTTGCCGGGCTCCGAGGGCGGCTATGCGATGGATGTCTTATTTGGCGATGCAGATTTTAAAGGTACACTGCCTTATAGTTGGCCACGCACGGCCATCCAGACACCGCTAAATTATGATGACGAGGATTATGATCCGCTCTTCGCATATGGTTATGGCATGACCTATGCGGCTGAGAACATTCTAGGCGTATTGCCCGAAGAGGCGGGCATTGAGCTTTCGCAGAAGAATGAGAGTGAGTTCTTCAAAGCCGGTAAAGCCGTTTTCCCGTGGTCCATGAGTGTTGGGGACGCGGAGGGAAGAACGACAGTTAACACATCCAGAGCGACCAGCCCGGCCGGGACAGTAGAAATTATCTCTGCCGATGATGGTGTTCAGGAAAATATCCGAACTTTGTCGTTTAAGGGTCCCGGACGTTTCGAGGTGCGCGGCACGCCAATTGATTTGCGACGTCAAAATACAGGCGATATGGCGATTTATATGCGCCTCCGTCCGGAAGACGGAGCGGTTGAGGGTGTCCGTATGGGACTGGATTGCGGCGGCGATAGCTGTGCGGTTGACCAAAATCTCTCAAGCGTTCTTTTGGCGGGTAAAGCCGGTGAGTGGAGCGAAGTTTCTGTGAAACTCTCCTGCGTCGCACCCGCTGCAAATATGGAATATGTCAGGTCCCCGATTGTCATTGAAACGGATGGCCCTGCAAAGTTCAGTCTCTCAGATATTCGTCTTGTTTCTAATGAAGGACAGGCTGTCTGTCTGGATTAAGTCTACCGGATGCTAAAAATACGCCCGTCCAGTGAAAACCGGACGGGTTTTTAAATCCGGGGGCGGGCAGCGCCTCCTGCCTGTGTATTTTACAGCTTAATCTTTGATTTAAATAAGCTTCATTGGGTTTATTTCATAAAAATATGGCTTTTTGTCACACCATTTCATATGGGTGTCTTGTATGACTGCGACGGAGATCGCGGCTGAGAAGGGGACGCGAGGTATCGCATGAAAGCTACGATAACAGATGTTGCGAAACGCGCAGGCGTCTCAATGAAAACGGTTTCCCGTGTTCTAAACAATGAACCAAATGTAGCGGAGAAAACGCGGGAGCGTGTAAAAGCGATTGCGCTGGAACTGCGTTATTCCCCTAATCTGGCGGCCAGAGGCTTGGCGACCTCAAAATCCTATCTTGTCGCGCTGATGTATGACAATCCGTCGCCAAATTATATAGCCCATATGCAACGTGGTGCCATCGATGCCTGCCGTGAGGTTGGGTATCATCTCGTCGTAGAGCCTCTGTCGCTCGGTTCAGCAAAAACTCAGGATGAGAAAGCACAAGCGATACGGACGGTGTTAGACCAACTTCCGGTCGACGGTGTCATTTTGACACCGCCGCTCTGTGATAGTGCCACAGTGCTCGAAACGCTTTCTGAACTCCGAATTGATTGTGTGCGCGTTGCCCCTAAAAACGGGGGTTTGCAGCCTTTTGTGGCCATGGATGACGAAGCTGCGGCCTATCAAATGACTCAATATTTGATTCAACAAGGCCATAAACGGATTGGTTTTGTTAAAGGTCATGTTGGCCATTCTGCCACCGTTTGGCGCTATCAAGGTTATATGAAGGCGATGGAAGAAGCTGGAGTTGAGGCTTCACCGAAAATTGTCGCGCAGGGCGATTTCTCGTTTGAGTCCGGTGCGACCGCTGCGCGGGACCTTTTATCCTTGGACGCGAAAGAGCGGCCAACAGCAATTTTTGCATCAAATGACGATATGGCGGCGGCGATTTTTTCTGTAGCCGGGCAATTTGGTATTGATGTCCCGCGTGAACTTTCCGTTTGTGGTTTTGATGATACGCCATTGGCGCAAGTTATCTTTCCTGCACTCACGACTGTGCGTCAGCCGATATATAAAATGGGGTATGAGGCCGCCAGACAACTTGTGGCGTCAAAAAAGGTCGGCCTAGAGCCGGAACAGATTCTCGACTTTGAGATTATGATCCGGGATTCTGTGGCGTCGCCTGCATCTTAATGCCCAAGTTTTCAGCCTCAAACCTACTGTGATGATTGACAGCGCTGTCACGTAGACTTACCTGTTAGAAAACCGCATGAGACGGTGACTTTAAACGACAGGCGGGGATCGCGTCTGATAAAAGGGAACCCGTTGTGGAAGATATGAATATCGAATCCGCCGATAAAGCTGAACATATTGAGAGTGCCGCTGGCGAAAGTGCCGGAGAAATGAGTTCGACTTTTGTCCCCGTTGAGCCCTTCGAAATCGTTGTTTTCGGGGGGACGGGTGACTTGGCGAGACGCAAGCTAATACCCTCACTTTACCACAGATTTTGTGATGGTCAGATCCCGGCGCAATCAAAAATTATCGGGGCGTCCCGTTCAGTTATGTCACGCGACGATTATCTTGAGATGATCCAGACAGCTTATCTGCAATTCAGCAATGATGACCAATTCTCGGAAGAAAAATGGGCGAGTTTTTGTAATTTGGTTGATTATGTCTCCGTTGACGTCACGAAAGATGATGACTGGGCCGATCTGGGTAAAGCCTTGGATAAGTCAAATAAGCTCATTCGGGTCTTCTATCTGGCCATGCCGCCAGGACTGTTTTCCGATATTTGTCAGGGGCTGAAAAAAGCGAAATTGGCACATAAGCAGAGCCGTGTTGTTCTCGAAAAACCATTGGGGCGGGACTTTGAGTCTGCGAATGAAATTAATGAGGCCGTTGGGCGCGTGTTCTCTGAAAACCGGATTTACCGGATTGATCATTTCCTCGGAAAGGAAACTGTTCAGAATTTGCTCGTCTTACGTTTCGGCAACGTCCTGCTAGAACCGCTCTGGGATAAAAACAGTATTGAACATATCGAGATTACGGTTGCCGAGGATATCGGGGCAGGCGGACGCGGGGCCTATTACGACAAATCCGGGGCGCTGCGCGACATGGTTCAGAACCATCTGCTCCAACTGCTCTGCCTGACGATGATGGAAGCACCGGGATCAACGGATGCGGATGATTTACGGTTAGAAAAAATCAAAGTCCTCAGGGCGTTAAGCCCGATTGACGCATCAAATGTCAAAGAGAAAACGGTTCGCGGACAATATGTTAAGGGTCGCGTCAAAGATGCATCTGTTCCCGATTATCTCAGCGATGTTGAATTTGATGAGAGCACGACCGAGACCTATGTTGCCCTGCATGCCGAGGTGAATAATTGGCGCTGGGCGGGTGTTCCGATCTATATCCGAACGGGCAAACGCATGAGCGCGAGACGCTCCGAAATTATCATCCAGTTCAAACCCGTGCCGCATTCTATTTTTGGCCCTGAAATCAAGGTCAATCCGAACAAGCTCGTCATTCGCTTGCAGCCCGATGAAGCGGTAAATCTCTGGATGGAGATTAAAGAGCCGGGGGCGGGTGGTTTGCGGTTGAAAACGCTGCCACTAAACCTGTCTTACGCCGATAATTTCACCGTGCGTTATCCCGATGCCTATGAACGTCTTCTCATGGATGTTGTGCGGGGTAATCTCTCGCTCTTCATGCGACGGGACGAAGTTGACGCCGCTTGGCGCTGGTGTGACGGTATTTTGGAAGCTTGGGAGTCCACAGGACAGCCTGTCTCCTATTATCCCGCGGGGTCTGATGGACCTGATGCTGCCGACCGCATGCTCGCAGAGCAGGGCGATGAATGGTCGGCCATCTGATGATTGACACTTACGTTATGAACGATTGCGGCGACCCTGTTGCTGCCGCTGCGGAGGCGATTGAGACGGCCCTGCGCACTGCCCTGGCTGAAAGAGGTAAAGCGTCACTTATGGTGTCGGGTGGAAGCTCTCCACGACCGGTCTATGAGAGACTATCAAACGCGGATTTGGGCTGGTCAAAAGTATCCGTAGGCCTCGTCGATGAACGTTGGGTCGATCCGGGGCAGGCAGGTTCAAATGAGGATTTTATCCGTGAGACACTCATTCAAAATGCTGCCAGTGATGCAAAATATGTCGGGTTGAAAACATCCGCTAAGACGGTTGAAGCAGGTCTGAAAGAGGCTGAAAACCGTCTCGCCAGTTTCGCAAGTCCTTTCGATATTTGCGTCATGGGGATGGGGACGGACGGTCATACGGCCTCCTGGTTCCCGAATGCAGGCGGTTTGGATGCAGCTCTCTCCCTGACGAATGAGAAAACGCTCTGTTATGTTGACGCCACAGGCTGTCCTGTCGCGGGCGACCATACAGACCGGATCAGTTTGACCCTGAAGGCTGTCTTAGAGTCCCATAATATTATCCTGTTCATCCCGGGTGAGGCAAAGCGCAAAGTCTTTGACAAAGCGACGGATAAACCTCTTTCAGAGGCTCCTGTGCAAGCGCTTCTTCGCGCGGGATCTAAACTCCATGTCTATGCGAGTCCTGCATCATGACCCATTCTGTCATTAAAAAAGTCACGGACCGTGTCATTGAACGGTCCAAAGCGTCACGCCAAGGCTATCTCGCCGCGTGCGAAGCGCAGATGCGTGAAGGCCCGCGACGCAAGCGTTTGTCCGAAGGTAATATCGCTCATGCCTCAGCAGGCTGTGCTGTGCTTGAGAAGACCGAACTGCTCGGCGCGAAATGGCCAAATATCGGCATTGTGACGGCTTATAACGATATGCTTTCGGCGCATCAGCCGTTTGAGCGTTTTCCCGAACTGATCCGCCATGCCGCGCGTCGCAACGGTGCGACGGCGCAGGTCGCAGGCGGAGTACCCGCCATGTGCGATGGTGTGACTCAGGGACGTGAGGGGATGGAACTCTCGCTATTCTCCCGTGATAATATTGCGCAGGGGGCCGCGATTGCACTGTCTCACGATATGTTTGATGCTGCGATTTATTTGGGTGTCTGTGACAAAATCGTACCGGGCCAGCTTATTGCGGCGCTCCGCTTTGGCTGGATCCCACAGATTTTCGCACCTGCGGGGCCAATGCCATCTGGCATTACAAATCCCGAAAAAGCGCGCGTGCGTCAGGCTTTTGCGGCGGGCGAAGCGACCCGCGCTGAGCTCCTTGCAGCTGAAGCTGCCAGCTATCACGCACCGGGTACATGCACATTTTACGGCACGGCCAATACGAACCAGATGCTGATGGAAGTCATGGGAATGCAACTCCCGGGGTCCAGCTTTGTCCATCCCAATACGCCGCTTCGAGACGCTTTGACGGCGCAAACAACGCGCCGTGCGACACAAATCACCAGCCTTGCTAAAGGTGACAATGCCGCCTTTACCCCGGCCTGCAACGTCATTTCGGAAAAGAGCATCGTCAACGGACTCGTTGGCCTGATGGCGACGGGCGGCTCCACCAATCTCACCATTCACATGGCGGCAATTGCGCGGGCCGCGGGCATCATCATTGATTGGGATGACTACGCGGAAATTTCCAAAGCCGTCCCGCTGATCTGCAAAATCTATCCGAATGGTATCATGGATGTGAACCATTTCCACGCGGCGGGGGGGATGGCCTATCTCATTCGCGAATTGCTGGACGGTGGTTTGCTGCAAGAGGATGTCGTTACCGTCGCAGGCGGAAACGGGCTTCGTGAGTATACAAAAGAGCCCATGAAGAACCTCCATGCCGAAGCCGATACTGTGCTCTGGCGCGACGGCCCAACGGAGAGCCTTGATAAAGAGATTCTGACGACCGTTAATAATCCCATGCGCCCTGATGGTGGACTGGCTCTCCTGACTGGAAATTTGGGTCGAGCCGTCATGAAGGTCTCCGCCGTGAAACGCGAGAACTGGCTGGTAGAAGCGCCTGCCATTGTCATCGAGGATCAGAACGAATTGATTGCGATGCACAAAGCCGGAGAGTTGGAGCGTGACTTTGTTGTCGTGCTACGCTTCCAGGGGCCGCGCGCGAATGGTATGCCGGAACTTCATAAGCTCACGCCGATTTTGGGCTTGTTACAGGATAAAGGTTTCCGTGTTGCAATGGTCACGGACGGTCGTATGTCCGGCGCATCCGGTAAAATTCCGGCGGCTATTCACATGCATCCGGAAGCCCTCATGGGCGGTGCTATCGCGCGGGTTCAGACAGGCGACATTGTCTGTGTTGATCCGGAAAACGGCTCGGTTGAAGTTCTAGATGTTGATCTTTCAACGCGCACGCCTTCGCAACAACCATCGCAGCCACAGCATGCGGCGCTGGGTATGAATATGTTTGCGGCCCAGCGCGCGATTGCAACTGACGCCGAAAGCGGCGCGTCCACACTCGGCGAAATGCCGTGGATGCCGGCGAATCGGGAGTGTAGCTAATGGCTTTAAATGGGGGAGCAAACGGGTTGACGCTTGTTGGCGATGTCGGCGGGACGAATTGTCGTTTGGCTTTGGCAGAACGCAACGCGTCCGGCGAGATCGAACTGCATCATTCCGAGCGTTACGCGGTCGCGAAGTTCAAACATTTTAACGATGTCGTCGCCAGCTATCTCGACAAACATTCCATTAGTGCACGTCAGGGCGCCTTCGCTTTTGCAGGCCCAAAATTTGATGATGAAATCCGGATGACGAATATTAACTGGATTGTCTCAGAAGATGAGCTGCGGAAAACCTTCCATCTGGAAACCGCAGTCGTGCTCAATGATTTTGTCGCCATGGCCAATGGCGCGACAGTGATCCCAGATGATGGATTTGATGTCCTGATTCCGGGTAAAGTTAATTATAACAAACCTGTTGCGGTGCTTGGACCGGGAACAGGGATGGGTTTGTCATGTATCCTGCCCGGAACGCCTTTACAAATCGTGCCGACAGAAGGTGGCCATACAGGGTTTGCTCCGATGGATGCGCTGGAACGCGATATTCTGGCCTATTGGTCAGAGCGATTACCATTTGTCTCTGCTGAAGCATTACTGTCAGGACCGGGCCTCGTTCGCCTTTATACTGCAATCTGCGCGATCCACGGAGAGGCTTGCAACGATCTCACAGCGCCCGAAATCGTTGCGGCGGCGGAGCTTTCGGCCAGATCACTCGCGAGGAAAACGGTCAATCAATTCTGTTCCATGCTGGGTGGCTTTGCCGGGAACGCGGCGGTCACCCAAGGCGCATCCGGCGGCGTTGTTGTGGGCGGCGGAGTGTCCCGACACATTGCGCCCTTTATCGGCGCATCTGACTTTGTTTCCCGCTTCAAAGATCGTGGCCCGGGCAGTTGGTATGTTAAAGACATCCCCGTCCGCCTTATCCAGGCGGATTTTGTGCCGCTTTACGGTGCCGCCGCGATGGTGCTTCAAAAGCCGAATTAAAAGGTTCTATTATGCGTTATGCTCTCTCGACCCTCGCGGTGTTAATGCTCACGGCTTGCGCGGCCGGGGAGAGTTTTGAGGCACCAGTCTATGAAACGGTTGGTGCCATTACGACGACGCGCACGGACTTAATTTCACCGCGGACGAAGATCGAAAAACTCGGGGGAGAATATGGCTGGTCCGAAGGTCCGGTCTGGGTGGAGAAGTTGGGAGCCGTTCTCTTTACAGATGTGCCCGGTAACACGATCCATAAGTTCAAAGACGGTGAGGGTTTGTCCGTCTGGATGAAGCCCTCCGGCGCGGTCCCGCCTCTGCCGGATTACACGTCCAGTCCCGGTGCGAATGGCCTCATCATGTTTGACGCAGACCACATCATTGTGCCCGATCACGGCAGTCGAACCCTCTGGAAACAGAATATTGAGACTCTAGAGCGAACCGTCTTGGCTGATAATTTTGAGGGCAAGCGCTTGAACAGCCCGAATGATGCGGCCCTGCACAGTTCCGGCCTCATCTTTTTCACAGATCCGCCTTATGGTCTAAAGGGGCAGGATGAAAACCCGGTCAAGGAATTGGATTTTAATGGTGTTTTCGCTCTTGCACCTGACGGGGCTATGACACTCATAGATGACACTATCGTCCGTCCCAACGGTGTCATTCTCTCGCCGGATGAGCGGACACTCTATGTCGCGAATTCCGATCCGGCGACAGCGAATTGGATTGCTTATGATGTGTCGCCATCAGGTGAAGTGTCTAACCGCCGCGTGATTGCTGAAGCGTTTCAGGATTTACAAGCGGGACTGCGCGGTAATCCGGATGGTATGGCCATGGCCGCGGATGGAACAATTTTTGCCACGGGGCCGGGCGGTGTGCTGATCTTATCGCCAACCGGAGAAAAACTGGGCCTCATCTCAACTGGAACTGCCATTGCGAACGTCACTTTTGGCGGTGAGGACGGACGCGATCTCTATATGACATCGCACACATTCCTCGCGCGGACACGCACCGAGGTAAAAGGCCACGGCTTTTAGTCTACTGATAATCCATTCGATTGATCGAACTGAATTTTGGCGAGGCGGGCATAGAGTCCGCCTTTTTCTATGAGCTCACCATGTGTGCCCGTCTCCACAATGCGCCCGTTTTCCAACACGAGAATGCGGTCGGCTTTCAGGACAGTCGAGAGGCGATGCGCGATAACGAGTGTCGTCCGACCATCTGACGCGCCCTCAAAGGCTTTTTGCACGGCTTGCTCGCTCTCAGAGTCGAGGGCGGAGGTCGCCTCATCCAGCAGGAGAATGGGGGCATCGCGTAAAATAGCCCGTGCTATGGCGATGCGCTGTTTCTGCCCCCCGGACAGCGTTGCGCCCTGTTCGCCTAAATCACTGTCATATCCATCGGGCAAGGCCATGATGAAATCATGCGCATAGGCTGCTTTCGCGGCAGCTTCGATCTCAGCTTGTGTCGCACTGTCTTTGCCATAAGCGATG
Organism: uncultured Caulobacterales bacterium; assembly: GCA_947503715.1. Classification (GTDB taxonomy): domain Bacteria; phylum Pseudomonadota; class Alphaproteobacteria; order Caulobacterales; family Maricaulaceae; genus Litorimonas. The sequence goes on from CANNER010000001.1 coordinate 448,710, forward strand.
TTCTCAGCGGGGGAGCCGGAGAAGAGCGGCGTGTTCTGCTGCACAACCGCGATTTGCTGCCGCAGGCTCTGTGGGTTGAGATCGCGAATAGGGTTGTCATCCACCGAAATAACGCCGGATTGGATATCGTAGAAGCGGAGCAGGAGTTGGAAGACCGTCGTTTTGCCCGCGCCGGACGGTCCGACCAAGGCCACGCTCTCACCGGGGTGAACCTGAAAGGACACATCGGTCAGAGCGGGAGCATCTTGCCGCGTGGGATAGGTGAAACTGACGGAGTCAAAGCTAATTTCGCCCGTCGCACGGGTGAGTGAGACAGCATTATCTGCGGCCGTAATGATGGGTGTTTCGTCCAGAATGTCGACCAAACGGTCTGCCGCACCTGCCGCGCGCAGGAGGTTGGTGAAGGTTTCGGTTAGCGAACTCGCGCCGCCAATTGCTAGGAAGGAGAAGAAGACAAAGGCCGTAATATCCCCACCTGTCATCCGGCCATTGAGAACTGACCACGCCCCAAAGTTTAGAATACCAATGATACCGACAAAGGCGATCATGAACATGAGGGCCGTCAGCATGGACTGGACCAGAATGCGTTTACGCTGCGCAGTATAGCTGGCTTCAATATCTTCGCCGAACCGCCTGCGTTCTCCGTCTTCCTGCGTATAGGCTTGGACTGTTTGTATGCCGCCAATGGCTTCGCCGGCGCGGGCGGATGCGTCCGCCAGACGGTCCTGTCCGTCACGGGAAAAGCGTTTGATTTTCTTGCCCGTCAGGATGAGCGGCAAAATCATCGCGGGCGCAATTGCAACCACCATCAGTGCAAGTTTCCATGACAGGAAAAACATCATGATGATGGAGCCCGTAATTGTCGCCAGTGACCGCAGGGCGAAACTGACGGATCCTGTAATGACGGTTTCGACCAACGTCGTGTCTGTCGTCAGGCGCGAGAGAACTTCACCCGTCCGCACGCGTTCAAAATAGGCGGGCGAGAGCAGGGTTAGGCGATCAAAAACAGCCTTACGAATATCCGCAATAACGCGCTGCCCCAGTCGCGTGATGAAAAAGAACCGCAACGCGCCCGTAATCGCGAAGAGAATTGCGAAAACGGCCGCGAAAAGGAAGTAGCGATTGAGATTGCCATCTCCCTCAACATCAATTGACTCACATATCGCAATTGACGTTGTTCCGTCACCAAAGCCGCAATCAATGATGAGTTTGACGATCCAGGGCATAGCCAAGCTGCCTAGGGCCGATAGCGTCAGGAAAATCAGAAAGGCAATTAACTGGCCCGGATAACGTCCGATAAAGGGCCAGAGTTTAGCGAGGGGACGTAGTGAGCGGGCTTTGCTCCGCCCGGCTTTGTCTTGGTCCATTTGCGCGGCAAAGGCCGCACCGGAACTGCGGGAAGGGTCTGTTGAAACGTCAGCCATAATTGCCGCGTTATGACATTTTGCGAGCCACCTGTAAAAGCCTGTTTATGACGCAGAGCGCATGGCTTGCAGTCATCCGCGAACCGCGTCAGATGACGGCTATGACGAGTCCTCATACAGTCCTCGAACAACAGTTCGGCCATAAGGCATTCCGTCCGGGACAGGCCGATATTATCGACCATATCATGGCGGGCCGGAATGTCTTGGCGGTCATGCCAACGGGTGCCGGTAAATCATTGTGCTACCAAGTGCCGAGCCAACTTCTGGACCGTCCCACCGTCGTTGTCAGTCCGCTCGTGGCTCTCATGGATAACCAAGCGGCAGGCCTGCGCGCCAACGGTGTGCCCGTCGCTTGTATTCATTCCGGACAATCGCGTGAGGAGAATGTCGCGCAGTGGCGGGATATCGCGTCGGGTCGGGCCAAACTCGTCTATCTCTCACCGGAACGGTTGATGACGGGGCGCATGCTGGCCGCGATGAAAGCGCTCGACCCCGCGCTCTTCGTCGTGGATGAGGCGCATTGCGTTTCCAAATGGGGGCCGGCCTTCCGGCCAGAATATGCGGACCTGACACGTTTGCGCGATATGTTCCCGGAGGCGAGAATCGCGGCCTTCACCGCGACGGCGGACGATGCGACGCGGAAAGATATTGCGCAGCGATTATTCGCGGGGCAGGGCGAGGTTATCGTGCACGGCTTTGACCGACCTAACCTCTCGCTCAACGTCGCGCCGCTGACAAACCGCACGCAGCAACTTTTGGGGTGGATGGAAAACCAGCGTGGCAATTCGGGAATCGTGTACTGCCTGTCGCGGAAGAATACTGAGAAATATGCGCAAGTCCTCTGCGATGCTGGCTATAAAGCGCTGCCCTATCACGCGGGTTTATCTGCGGATGTCCGGTTCGAAAACCAGGAACGATTTCTGGCCGAACCCGCCACTATCATCGTTGCGACAATTGCGTTCGGGATGGGGATCGATAAATCCGATGTACGCTTTGTCTATCACCTGAACCTACCCAGCTCATTAGAAGCTTATTATCAGGAAATCGGCCGCGCGGGACGGGACGGCGCGGAGTCAGAGACCGCCATGGTCTATGGTCTCGACGATATCAGAATGCGTCGACAATTCATCAGTGATGATGGCTCTGATGCGGACCACCAACTCCGCGAACATAAACGGCTCGACGCGTTGCTCGGCTATTGCGAAGCCGCACAATGCCGCCGTCAAATCCTGATGTCTTATTTCGGTGAAGATGCGCCGGTCTGTGGAAATTGCGATGTTTGCGAAAACCCGCCCGTCCTGATTGATGTAACGGACACAGCGACGGCGCTATTCGGCGCGATTGAGGAAACGGGGCAACGTTTCGGCGCGACCCATGTCATTGCCGTGGCGAGGGGAGAGGAGACGCCGCGCATCCTGCAATTCAACCACGATAAAGTCCCGTCATTCGGGGCTGCGGATTTACCTAAACCTTATTTCCAAGGTCTCCTCAGACAGGCTGTGGCACTGCAATATATCCACGTGGATATGGAAAATTACGGTCGGCTGGAATTGCTGCCCAAAGCCTTAGAGGTTTTGCAAGGCGGAGAGGCCTTCATGTGCAAAGACCCCACGGTAAAAAAGACGAAGACAAAAACCACCACGCGGCAGAGACAAATAAAGAGCGCGTCATTAAGCTCGGATGATACCGATCTTCTAACCCGTCTCAAATCCCTGCGCATGGATTTTGCGCGGGAACTCGGAAAGCCTGCCTTTGTCGTATTCTCTGATGCGACCCTGATGGATATGGTCATGAAGCGTCCGCAAACGCGCGACGGCATGATGGATGTGAGTGGTGTCGGGCCCAGCAAATATGAGCGGTTTGGAGAAGCGTTCCTCGCAGAGATTGCGGGTTAGCCAATATTCAAGTTGCAGTTTTTTGGCGGCAAGGCTCCTTCCGTTCCGGGTTTGAAGACGAAAGTCGGCGCTGCGCTTGCGTCATACCGAAATTCAAAAATCACGGCCTGATCGACCACCTCTCCCGGTTCCATTGCTGTTTTGCGGGTGGCGGCATAAATCGGGCTGCCCAAGGCGCTATAACTCTCCGCACAGAGGGATGCTTTACCGGGAAGTTGTGCGGCCTCGCCAAATCGACTCACGTCTGAGAGGGATCCGCTTTTTCGGACTTCAATATTGATGACCCCAATGAGGTCGATCGCGTCAACACCGAAACCGTCATTGGACGTGACGAGGAAGCGTGACAGTCCCGCTTCGTCTGTCGGAATTTCTACCGCAACAACCCTTGGCTTGATCTCGAACACGGCCCGATGGACGATTTGCGCAGCGGCGGGAAGGGAGAGAAGTTCCACACCGATAATCGCCATCGCGATATAGCGTTTCTTGCCGTTCAACATGGTTAATGATTTGAGACGATTCTTCATCAGGGAATAGGTGCAAACCTCATGCCGGATAACAGAGGCCGGATGGCGGGGGTCAAATGGGTTCGCGACTTGGCGACGGCGGGACAATCCGCTATGCGCCCCGCCATGACGCAAAGCTCACATATTGCAGGTCTCCTTTTTTCGGGGGGGCAGGACTCGGCCACATGTTTAGCTTGGGCGCTGGACCGGTTTGACCGTGTTGAGACGATTGGGTTTGATTATGGTCAGCGCCATGATGTCGAGATGCGATGTCGGTTAGAGGTACGAGAGGCTGTCCGTGACGCCTTTCCGCAGTGGGCAGAAAAGCTCGGCGAAGACCACGTGATTAATCTCGCAGGGTTGGGACAGATCAGTGAAACTTCCCTCACGCGCGATGTTGAAATCGGTGTGCATGAGAACGGATTGCCGACGACATTTGTGCCGGGACGCAATCTGATTTTTCTAAATTACGCGGCGGCGCTGGGATGGCGACGCGGTTATACCGATCTCGTCGCAGGCATGTGCGAGGCTGATTTTTCCGGCTATCCCGATTGTCGCAAGGAAACTTTGGACACGCAGATGAAGGCGATCTCGCTGGGCTTGGACAAGCCCTTTAAACTTCACACACCGCTGATGCATTTATCAAAAGCGGGAGCTTGGAACTTGGCCGAAGACTTAGGGGGTAATACCCTTATCGAGATAATCCGAACAAAAAGTCATACATGTTACAAAGGGATACATGATAGACTTCACGCATGGGGCTACGGGTGTGGAACCTGTCCGGCCTGTGAATTACGCGCCAATGGTTGGACGGAATACAGCGCGTAATGACCTATGCCGTCAAAGAAATATTTCTGACTGTTCAAGGTGAAGGCGTGCGCGCCGGAACGGTAGCGGTCTTCCTGCGTTTTGCGGGATGTAATCTCTGGAGCGGACTTGAGAAGGATCGCGCCAGTGCCGTTTGCAAATTTTGTGATACAGATTTTGTTAAAACAGATGGCTTGAATGGCGGCAAATTCGCGACGGCGAAAGCGCTCGCAGATAAGGTTGCGAGTCTTTGGATCGGTGAAGGTGAACGCTGGGTTGTCTGCACGGGTGGTGAGCCGCTGCTCCAACTTGATGATGACATGATTGCTGCGCTACACGCGAATGGCTTCAAAATCGCCGTCGAAACGAATGGGACTGTCTTCGCGCCGAAGGGCATAGATTGGCTCTGCGTTTCACCAAAAGCGAATGCTGAAGTCGTTCAAACATCCGGTGACGAGTTGAAACTCGTCTATCCTCAGGTCGAAAATGAACCGTCTGATTTCATTGATCTGGACTTCACGCATTTCTGCCTACAGCCCCGCGATGATAGCTATCTCGGTGCAAAAGAAAAGGCGACGCATTCCGACGCCGCCTTTCAATATTGCCTCAAAAATCCGCTTTGGCGTCTATCTGTGCAGACGCATAAGACGATTAATGTACCTTAGCTATTTCCACCTGCGCCGAGCGCGGCGAGCTTTTTGGACGCCTTTTTAGAAAAACGTGAAATTGACCGATCCGCATCCGTCCAAGTTCCAACAGCGTTTGGCGCAATTGGACGATTGGCTAAGCTCGAATAATAATCATATTCCATTGTGCCGAGAACGTCTCCGCCCGCACTAATAACTTCCGCCGTAATTTCCGCACCGCCAATGCCGAAGCTCTGGAAGGACAGGCTGACATCTTCTGATAATTGATTGAAAGTGGGACGGTTCGGTTTGGCCATTTCGAGCGTGACGCGTAACAAGGTCGGCGCATTGTCCGCGCTTGCAATACCATATTTTTCGAAATCATCGGCGAGTTCTTCATTCATCTCTTCGACGAGGCGATCTATGTCTTTCTGCCCATAGTGCCCATTATTCGAGAAGGAGCCGTTCAATCGACCCGAGCCGCGATCTGAGAGTTTTTTCGGCAGGTTTTCCGCACGATGGGCAAGGTCCTCAGAAACAAGGACTTCAACTTTAATTGGGCCTGTAATTGTGCTCGCGAGATTAGAGTCGAAGCCGTTTGCATTTGCAAAGGCTGGCAGGCTCAAAGCCAAGGCAGTCGCTAAAATAGGGGTCAGTTTACGCATGTCATCACTCCATCTTTTGGAATTGTATAACACAAATTTGCCCCAACGCCAAAACACGACGCTGTGTTCACTCTAAAATCAAGGTGAACTTAACCTCTGGCAACGTCCACAACGACTGACAGAATGTTCCTTGCGCGCTTCACATTTTTTAACTCCGCATCCAACTGCATGGCGGAAATGTCACGGGAAACGGTCACGACCTTACCGGTCAGGTCGACCATTTGCGTTGTGATTGTGAGCATTTTTGAAGTTGTATCCAGCGCCGCATCCGTAATTTTGACGGGAACAGACCCAATATAATAAACGCCTTTGCCCGTGGCCCAGACACCTTTGCCGACCATTTTCGTGGTCCCAACAGCCGCTTTCCCCGTGAGTTTCGTGGCTCCGACTGCGGTTTTGCCCGCAAATTTCGTCGTTTCATAGACGCCTTTGGCGGGAACGGTGACGACTTTATGGACGCCACAACCGGATAAAACCGTGGCCGCGAGGCATGTGGAAAGGATGAGTTTTGTAGTCCGCATGGCGAATGTTCCTAAACGTCGCGATGATTTGAGCTCAATCTATACAACACCGTCATTGAACAAAGCTTAAATGACAGGGCAGGCCTTCATTAACGTCCCTCGCGACGCCAGCCCCAAGCGATAAAGAGGAAGAACAGCCCGAAGATAAAGATACCAGGCGCAAGGGGTGTTCTGCGGCTTTGCGTGACGGTATAGGCCTCATGCGCGACTAAACCTATCCAATTTGATCCGCTCGCCGTGCGACCCAATTTCGTCCTGCGGAGATTGGGCAGATTGGTCGCGTCCAGTTCAACACTTTTGACAAACCCGCCTGTCGCGTCTGAGACCGGACCGAGCGTCTCTTCTGTCGGGAGGAGGTTCGAATATTCGCGTGGGTTTAGCGCACCCACCGCTGTAACAGCGGAGATATCCTCATTCGAGAGCCGATATGCGCCCTGTCCGGCGAGTGGGACAACAGCGCGGTAGAGACCGTCCGAGATACGGTCCAGCGATGCGCGACTGCGTGTGCCGTCCGGGGCAATAATTTCGACGGGTGTGTCGACATCATCGAGCGAACGCCGTGTGATGACGAGTTGGTCGCCATTTCTCACAGCAGACAAGGTATCCGCATCCAGTTCCGGCTCGCCCATCAACCAATGGGCGGTCCGGCGGAACATTTCGCGATAGGGGCCGCCGCCTTCATGGCCTTTCGCCCAGAGCCAAGCGTGGTCACTCATCAACATGGCGACGCGACCTTGGCCGACCTTGTCGATGACGAAGAGCGGGACGCCTTCCGGTCCGTCCATCAACACGTCTCCATCTACGGGATCATTATCAATCGCGCGGTACCAGGGCCCCCAGCTTTCCGACGTTTCGCCGACGAAATCCGATGTAATGGGATGGCGGCGGCCTTTGGTGTTCAACTCCGGCTTGAACGCACCCGTCAAAACATCTCCCGTCGGGCGTGAGGGGAGGATGGTGACGAGTGGTGTGCGGTAGAGGCTGGCATTGGTCGCAAATGCGGGACCGGTGGCGAGGAGCAGGGCACCACCATCCTCGACATAATTTGCGATATTCTGGAAATATTGTGGCGGAATTGTCGGGCTGGACCGGCCTGCGCGGCGGGAGAGGGACCGACGTTCATATTGATCGAAAATCACGAGATCGAATTCGTCCAGTTTTTCCTCGAAGAGTTGGCGAGTCGGGAATTGGATGAGGGAAAGCTCTCGCTCACCCGCATTTACATATTTCGCGCGGCTGGTCAGAATGGTGAATTGAACGAGGTCCAGCGCCGGATCGGATTTCAGGAGGTTTCGCCAAGCCCGCCCGCCGGAATGGGGTTCTCCCGTCACGAGAAGAACGCGAAGGCGATCCCGCACACCCTGTATCTCTGAGACGAAGAGATTATTGTTGAGCGTGAGTTCTCCGGCGACGCCCTCCACCACGAGTTCGACCGTATTGCTGCCGCGTTGTTCAATTTCCAGTGGGACCGAGAGCGGGCGTCCGATAGTGATAGGGAAACGGGCTTTCACCGTGCCGTTCAATTTCAACTCGATACGGGCGCGCTCACCTTCAAAGCCGAGGTCTTCGACGAGGATTTCGAACTCCGCCTGTTCACCGACAACACCAAATTTCGGCGCTTTTGTCGCGAGGATACGGCGGTCGCGGGCATTGGGTTTGCCAATGATCAGGCTGTGGAATGGGATGTCTTCAGGTAAGAGAGCTGCGGTTGCTTCGGCCACATCATGCGCCCGCCCATCCGTGAGCGCGACAACGCCTGCTAAACGACCGGACGGTGCTGCGGCGAGGGCATCACTTAATGCAGCGGCTAGAAGTGTACCGTCACCCGCTTGCGGGACATTGACCGTGATAATGTCGAGATCTTCGCTTGCGCGGAATTCAGCTTTTAGTGCAGCAGACATGGCGTCCAACGCTTCGGTCCGCCCGCCAAAACTCATACTATCAGAGCGGTCTTCTATGACGATAACTGTGTCAGGGAGCGTCTGGCGTGCTTCTTCCACAATTTGCGGATTGAGGAGGCCGAGTAGCAGAAATAGCCCTGCCGTTAGACGCGTGAACTGACTACGCAGACGTCCTGCTCCTGCGGCCAGTGAAGCGATGAAGACTGCCGCACCAAGGACATAGACCCATGGCATCGGCAGCAGCGGGTCAAAGGCGATATTTCCGAATAGCGCGTCCATTAATCAATCTCTGTCGGGAGCGGTTGATTGCCCTGACCCAGACGTTCGACAAGGGCAGCGGCATGAACCTGATCGGCTTTGTAATTGCCGGAGAGTGTATACATCGCGACATTCACGCCAAACCGGATGGCCATTTCGCGTTGGCGTGGAATGTCTTTTTCAAGATCGACCAGCGCGCCCTCCGCATAGGTCACGGCCCAACCCGCCGCCCAATCATTGGACCCAATAATCACGGGGGAGACACCGTCCCGTCCGCCCGCACTATTCTCGGCGGCTTGGACATAAACGGGGCCATTAGCCCAACGACCGGGATAGACCTGGAGGAGGTAGAAGGATTTCGTCAGCACGTGATCGGTTGGAACTTCGGCGAGGCGCGGGATGTCCAGACCTTCGGAGACACGCTGCAATCCGGGATGGGGCTGTCCTGCACGCAGGGCACGGTCACCTTCATCGCCGGTGTCAAACACAACGGTCCCGCCCGCATTCATATAGGCGTTGATATTCGCGCGGGCTTCCGGTGTCAGGGCGGCGCTGTCGCGGCGGATAGGCCAGTATAGGAATGGGTACATTTCCAAACCTTTCGCGTCCGGTGTAACGCCGTGGACGCCTGCGGGTTCAATTGTCGTGCGGCCGTTTAATTGTTCTTTCAGACCCTCCAGCGCGACGCGGGAGAGTTCATCCCGTTGGACATCCCCTGTTTCTATATAGGCGAGGTGGAGACCGTTGGCAGCTTCCAAGATGCGTGTCTCATCCTGCGCAAAACTGTCGACGGGAAAGAAGAGTAATCCTGCCAGCAGAAGCGGTGCTACGCTTTGCGGTTTGAGATAGGCGAGACGTCCGGACGCCATAAGAGCAAAGAGCGCATCCAGCGCGAGGGCGGCGAGGGCAAAGCCGAGCAGTTTCCCCGTCAGGGAGCGATCCGCTGTCTCGCCGTAACTGCGTCGCGTGGAGGCAGAAGAAATTGGGATATCCTTGACAGATCCCGCATCGCGGATGACGGGTAGGGCGCTTTGTCGTGTCCCTTGGCGATAATATCCTGGCGGCGTGTCGGCGGAGGCTGTCACCGTCGCAAAGGCGATGTCAGAGACAGGCGCGAGGCCGGGAGTTGGGCTCTGCAAACGGCCAAAGGCGTCCAACTCGCGGTCCAACTGCCAGTCGGCGGCGCTCTCTGTGGGTTCAACCGCACGACCCTTGGCGAGGGGAAGGATGCGTTGCAACATATCGACATAGAGACCGGATAGGGCGAGATTTGACCAATCGGGTCCAGCCGTGACGTGAAACAGGACGACGCGACCCTGACCGAATGGTGCACTCGTCACGATGGGACTACCATCTTCTAGCCGCGCCCAGGTGCGCGTATCCGTTTCGATACCGGGTTCGGCCATGACCTGTTTGGACACGGTCACATCTTCCGGCACAGCCAACCCTGAAAATGGACTGTCACCGGAAAATTCGGCCAGCATTTGTGGATCTTCCCATGCCAAAGCGCCGCCAATCCCGCGCTCGCCGTCGCGTAGGGTGACAGGCAGAAGACTGTCATTGCGTTTCGCGAGGCGCGGTCCGGCAAAGCGGATCAACACGCCGCCCGACTCGACAAATTCACGCACGGCGTCGCCATCATCGCGTTGCGAGTCCGGCATAACGAGGATGGAGGGTTGCACGGCTAGCATAGAGTCGAGGTCGCCTTCAAAGACATCGGCGAAGGGTTCCAAGGCTTGCTTGGCGTAGAAGGGCTCTGACAGAAGCGGGCTGGACGTATCGGCTGTGGCGCGGAGGACGGCGACAAGCGGGCGTCCGAAACTGTCATCGAGCAATTTAACTGACACCGCAGAGCGTACACCCGCCACGCGGAGCCGTGCCACACGAGACCGGAGTTGCGCGGGAAGCGTGAAGCTGACGGTCGCGAGGTCCGCACCGGGGGCGAAGCTAATATCTTCCGCCGCAATCACGCCGCCGCCTTGGCCGAGCGCTTCAATCGTCTGCGTGCCCGCGCCACGGCTGGAGGGACGGAACCAGTCAGAGTCGAAGCCTTGTGCCGTCTCGCGGACATCTCCGGGTATGAGGATCGTTTGGACGGCGGGGATAAAGATGTCACCGCGTTCGACCAGTGCCGTCTCGTTGTTGGAAATACCTGAAGTTAGAAAGGCGATATCAGAGTTTTCAATGAGGTCAGGGTCGAGCGTAAAATCCTCAATCAGATAATTGACGGGTTGCAGCGTTTTCAAGATCTCAATCGCTTCCCGAGCGGGTTTGAACATCGGTGTTTCATCACTGGCCGTCGGGATGAGTTGGACCTCCAAATTATTGCGCTGGGCTTCGCGGGCGATGACTTCGGCCTCGTCAATCATGTCCTCCCAGATCGGAGCGCTCAAAACGCTCTGGTCTATGATGATCGTCGGACGTTGCGCCGTCACACCTTCTGCGGCCTGAATGATCGGACGGGCCAGAGCAATGGCCACGAGGGCAACCATGAGCAGGCGGAAGAGCAGCAGCCAGAGCGGAGTCCCTGCAGGTGTTTCTTCTTCGGCCTGTACGCCTTCCAAAATCCGCAAGGGCGGGAAAATTTGTTCGCGGGGTTTGGGCGGGCTGATGCGCAATATCCACCAGACGATGGGCAGGGTCAGCAAGCCCAACAAGACGAGCGGTGTCAGGAATGTGAGCCCTGCGAAACTCATCGCTCACCTGCCAATGTTTGGTATAACGCGTTCAGCGCCGTCGTTGCAGGTTCATCCGTGCGGTGGCGGATGAGGGTCCAGCCCAGTCGGGCGGCCGTGTTCGCAATCCGCTCATTATGTGCAGCCAAGCGGGCTTGGTATTCTTCGCGGGCGGTCTCGGCGCGACCAAGCAGGAATTTTTTCGCCCCGCCGGGCAAGCGCATATCAAGGCGGCCTTTGAAGGGGAAACTCTCCTCTGCCGGATCAATGATTTGCATCATGACACCTGTCACCGGACGGCCTGACAGACGGGAAAGTCGGACCCGCCAATCCTCCACGGGATCCAGAAAGTCCGATGTAATCACAAATCTTGCATGGGCGGCAATATCTGCGTTCAACGCGTCGACATCCGGCGTGCCACGCATCATTGTCTCGGCCAGTCGTTCATATCCGACCCGTCCCGACCGCGCGCGGTCCTGTGCGCCGACAAGGGCGCAGCGCTCGCCCGCTTTCATCAGGAGATTGGCGATAGCAAGGGTGAGCACGCGCCCTCGATCTGCTTTTGTCGGGAGGCTTTTATCGCTACCCCATTCCATACCCGCACGGGTATCGGGCCAGAGATAGACCGTATTGGCAGCTTCCCATTCATTGTCGCGGACAAAGATCTGATCGCCACGGGCCGAGCGCCGCCAGTCAATCTGGTTCGCCGCATCTGTGGTTTGATAATTCCGATATTGCCAGAACGTTTCGCCCTGACCCGCCCGGCGGCGACCATGGACGCCCGACGCGACAACAGCAGCCACGCGCTCCGCCTCGGCAAGGAGCGCCGGATAGCCTTGGCTGAGGGAAAGGGCCTCGCGGCGAATATCGCGTTTGCGGGAGAGAAGAGCCATTCCTACCGGATGCGGTCTTTCAGGGTTTCAATCACAGAGCCTACCGTTTGCCCATCCGCGCGTGCGGCGAAGTTCAGGGCCATACGGTGTTTCAAGACGGGTTCTGCCAGAGCGAGGACATCATCAATAGAGGGCGAGAGGCGACCATCAATTAGCGCTCTCGCACGGCTGGCCAGCATCAGGGCTTGGCCAGCCCGTGGTCCCGGTCCCCAAGAGACTGATTCGCGCACGCTCTCGATCTCGCTCTGCGCGGGACGCGCATTTCGGACGAGGGTTAGAATGGCGTCGAGCACATTCTCCCCGACGGGTAATTTCCGGACGAGAGCCTGCATATCCATCAGCTGCTTAGGCGTGATCGCTTTCTTCGCGCCGGCCGTCTCGGTCCCCGTCGTGCGGACGAGGATGTTGCGCTCCGTTTCCAGCGTTGGAAAATCGACATCAATGCGCAGGAGGAAACGGTCAAGCTGTGCCTCGGGCAGGGGGTAAGTCCCTTCCTGTTCAATCGGGTTTTGCGTCGCGAGGACGTGGAACGGTTTGGGCAGATCGTGGCGCACACCCGCAACGGTTACGAATTTCTCCTGCATCGCCTGCAGAAGCGCGGATTGTGTACGCGGCGAGGCACGGTTGATTTCATCCGCCATGAGAAGTTGCGTGAAGACCGGACCCGGAATGAACCGGAATTCGCGTTTGCCCTTCGCGTTTTCTTCCAGAACCTCAGACCCTAGAATGTCTCCCGGCATCAGGTCCGGCGTAAACTGCACGCGTTTATCATCCAGTCCTAAAACCGTGCCGAGTGTTTCAACCAACAATGTCTTCGCCAAACCCGGCACGCCAACCAGCAGCGCATGACCGCCCGACAGGATCGCGGCGAGGGCGAGCTCGACCACGGCATCCTGTCCGTAAACCACTCTGCCGATATTGGCTCGGGCGGTGCTGAGTTTTTCGCTGGCCGCGCCTGCGGCTTTTTCGATATTGGCGGGAATGTCTTGCATCAATTTCTTGGCCTGTGGAATACTGTCAGGGAGTCGTTCGTTCACTCCGCATGAAAGTTGATAAACACCTTGTCCAGTCCAAACACCTTAAATGGCGGTAAGTCGCAGTTCTCTCTCGAAGATTTGATGACGGCTTTGGCGGATACATCCGATGATCGGCGGCCCGTAGAACGCTGGAAGCCTGATCACTGCGGGGAAATCGACATCGTCATCAAAGCGGACGGATCCTGGTGGCATGAGGGCGGGAAGATCAACCGCAAGGGCATGGTCGAATTGTTCGCATCCGTGTTACGCAAGGACGAGGACGGTGTGACCTATCTCGTCACGCCTGTTGAGAAACTGTCCATCACGGTGGAGCGCGGGCATTTCGTCGCCATACGCCTGGATGCGAAAGGAGAGGGGCAAGACCAGCGTTTGTTCTTCACGACCAATCTCGGCGATGTTGTCGAGGCTGGACCGGAAAACCGTTTACGGATTGAGACGGATGCAGAGACGGGCGAACCCGACCCTTACGTTAATGTGTGGGGGCGGTTGGAAGCGTCGCTCTCCCGTCCCGTTTTTTACGAGTTAGTTGATTTGGCCGTGGAACGTCAAACGCCGGACGGAGCGCAGCTCGGCGTTTGGGGCGGGGGTGAGTTTTTCCCGCTTGGCCCGGCGGGCAGTCATAATGTCTGATAAAATGATGACATCCATCAAACGCGCGGTTTTGCCCCTGCCGATTCTCGACGGGACGGACAAGGTCACGCGGGAAGGACAGCGAAAGGCGGCCGTTCTGTTTCCGCTCGTCATGCGGGATGACTGGCATGTTATCCTGACACAGCGTCCTGAAACCATGCCGTCCCACCCCGGGCAAATCTCCTTTCCCGGCGGTAAGGCGGAAGCGGGCGAGACGATTGCGCAGACGGCCCTGCGGGAGACGGAAGAAGAAATCGGCGTGGGGGCGAAGGATATCCAGCTTATCGGGCGCTTGCCCAGCTTCGACGCGGTCAGCAAATTCCGCGTCACGCCCTATGTCGGAGTCGTCTCTTCTCACGCGACCATCACGCCCGACCCGCGCGAAGTGGAAAGCGTGTTTGAAGTGCCGATGTCCTTCCTGATGAACCCGGACAATCACATCCGCCGCGAAGTCTTTTTCGACGAAAAAACGCATGTCCTCTTCGACATGCCTTATGACGAGCCTGACGGGACGCATCGCAATATCTGGGGTATGACGGCGATGACGATTTACCGGATGTGGCAGCGCGGATTTGAGGCAAAAGCGGCATGATGGATCGACGCGGATTTCTGATGGGGGCAGCGGCGGTCGCTGGCTTGACCGCTTGTTCTGTGAAACCGCAGGGATCTGCGATCGATCAAAAGCGCATGGCGATTACCATGGACGATTTCACACAAACTTTCGATATCGGCCTCAGCCTCGAACAGCGTAATGCCAATATTCTCGACGCTTTTGACGCCGTCGGTCACAAAGCGGCAGGCTTTGTCACGGGCAGTTTCGTCGAGAGCGAATGGGGAGAGCAGGTCGTCGAGAGCTGGACATCTCGCGGTCATCTAATTGGAAATCACACATGGACCCACCCTCATGCGAATGAAACACCGACACAGGATTATCTCGCTGACATAAAGCGAAATAGCGATTATCTGCGTTCGCTCGGTCATCGCACAGACTATTTCCGTTTCCCATTTTTGGATGACGGGCGGGACCGCGCACAGCAGGTTGCTCTATTTGAAGGCCTGAATGAACAAGGACTTCTCAATGCGCCCGTGACGTTCGATACAGTCGATTGGTACACGACGAGCCGGATGGAAGCCCGCCTTCGCGATAACCCACAAACCGATCTCGCGCCCTATCGCGAATATTACGTCGACATGTGTGTGACCCTTGCCAATTACTGGGAAGAGACGTCGCGCATGTTGGGAAATATCGGTCTGCCGCATCTGACGCTAATGCATCATAATGTCCTCAACGGGCATTTCCTGAAGGATGTTTTGCTGGCTTTGAAAGCCGACGGTTGGGCCTTTGTGGATGCGGCGGATGCGCTGGACATGACTGCCTATCACGACCTGCCACCGGAACCCACAATGGGCCGAAATTGGCTGACCTTGAAACGGCGTGAGATGGGAATAGAGGCCCTGCCTTATCCGCAGGATTACCTGCAATTCGGTAAGCCGGGAATGGATGCACGCGGATTATGACCGATCTCAACCCTCAACAATTTCCGTGGATGCGAAGTGAGGCTGTGACGCAACTCTTCGCAGCTTTGCCGGAAGGCTCGCTTCGTTTCGTCGGCGGCTGTGTCCGCAATGCGCTCTGGGGTGAACCTGTCAGCGATATTGATCTGGCCTGCCAGTTGGAACCGGAAGCCGTGATTGCGGCCTTGAAAGCGGCGGATATCCGCTTCGTCCCAACGGGCATTGACCACGGGACTGTGACCGCTGTGATTGACGGGCAGCCTTACGAGGTCACCAGTCTGCGCCGCGATGTCGAAACTGATGGCCGTCGTGCGACGGTTGCCTATACCACGGATTGGGCGGAAGATGCGCAGCGTCGCGATCTTACGATTAATGCGCTTTACGCCGATTTTGACGGTGTGATTTATGACCCGACGGGGCAGGGCTTGGATGATATCAAATCCCGTAAATTTCGTTTCGTCGGGGACGCCGCAATGCGCGTTCAGGAGGATTATCTGCGTATCCTGCGATTTTTCCGATTCCTCGCCCATTATGGCGGGCAGGAGAAAGTGGATGCGGCTTCGCTTCGCGCGTGTCGGGAACATCGTCGTGGTTTGAAACAACTCTCCGCTGAAAGGGTTTGGTCAGAGATCAAGAAACTCCTCTCCGCCCGCAACCCGGTCCGTGCGACCCGCATCATGCTGACCAACGAAATCCTCGATACGCTCCTACCGGAGGCCAGCAATGTTGACGGTCTGGACGCGATTGTCCGCTTGGAAGCCCGTGAGGGGATCAAACCCGACCCGCTCCTCCGTCTCATGGCGATGAGTGCGCGGGAACCGTTGCAAATGGCGCTGCTGACGAAGCGGTTGAAAATGAGCAAGGCCGAAACCATGCGCCTGCGCAACTGGTCGGATGATGATGCACAGCTCTCCACCGATATGCCGGAGCGTGAGCGCCTCGCTGCGATTTACCGCTCCGGAAAGCAAACTATTCTCGACCGCGCCAGATTGCGGGCGGCGGGTGAGGCGGACCCCATCCAAAGCTCCCGCTGGATGGTGCTCGCCGACCTCGCCATGGGCTGGCAACCGCCGGACTTTCCGGTTACGGGCAAGGACCTCGCCAAAGCGGGTGTTCCCAAAGGCCCCGGCATGGGAAAGGCCTTGAAAGCGCTGGAGGCGTTATGGATACGTTCCGGCTTCGCAACAGAAAAACCGCAGCTCCTCGCGGCTCTAAAATTGATGGGTTATTAGATGTCCAACCTCACGCTCTACATTGGCAATTACAATTATTCGAGCTGGTCGCTCCGCGCGTGGCAAATCCTGCGGAAGACGGAATTGCCGTTTGAATCCGTGATGATCGATCTCGATATTCCGGGTTACAAGCAGAAGCTTCTTCAAGTCAGCGACGCCGGAACAGTTCCTGTTTTGAACGTCAATGGCGATGTTATTCCGGATAGTCTCGCCATCGCGGAATTCTGTGCGAAAGCCGTCCCAAACCTCTGGCCGAAAGACCCGAAAGACTTTGCTGAGGCCAAACGTATCGTCCGAAAAATGCACGAAGGGTTTGACGCCATCCGCCGCGAAGCCCCGATGAATCTACGCCGTCGGACGGAAGGCCCTATGCCTGATGATTGCTTGAAGGAAGCGGAAGAAATTTCCGCGATGTGGGATGAGCTTTTAGGTCGTCATAATGGTCCGTTCCTCTTCGATGACTGGACAATTGCGGATGCGTTTTACACGCCCGTCGCGACACGATTTGCGAGTTATGGCCTCCCGCGTTCCGTCCGTTCCGACACTTATATTTCGGAACTCATGGCGGATTATCATTTCCTCGAATGGGAAGCGTTGGCCTTTACGGAAACGCATATCCTGCCGGAAACGGACGCGGTGAACGCTTAGGCCTATTTGATCTCCGCGATGACGATGACTTCGGCAACGCCACCAATCGGCACGTCACCGCCACTGAACCGCACGACGCAAGGCGTGACGCCGCAATCCTGATTGGTCGCGGGGAGGTCGGGCGTGCCAAAACTGCCGCCCGTAAATCCGGTTGTTGAAGCGGAAATGAATTTCAGATTGGGCGGGAGCGTGTCCTGAATATCGACATCTTGTGCGCTGGCCGTTGCGGTTGCGGCATTTGTCGCCGTAATTTTGTAAAGCACTTCATTTCCGGGCGTCATGTAAAGACCAAGCCCGCCCGGGTCATTCACCTCAACCGTTTTGACGGCTGACAATTCTGCTGCCGTGCGCGGGCACATTGCAAAATCATGAACGGAAATGATTTGGAAAGCCGGATTAGTACCAACATCGGGATGATTGTCATAAACGAATTGCAGGCTGTCTATGGGGTTCAAAAAAGTAACGTCCACATTGCCGTTAGCTGTGGTGTTATCAGCTGTCACATTGCCAATGGCGGCATTGCCGCTAATGAAGTTTGCGCCGCTCCGCGTAAGTGTAACAGGTTGGTTCGTCCCATCCAGCGACCCGGTAACGGTGATACGGTCAATCCATCCGCCAAGATCAACATCGAAAATTGAAAACTGTAAGGAATCAACGCCCACCCCCGGCTCTCCGACATCAATCGCCATGGTGAGTGATTGAGACTGTAAGGCGTAATCCACTGCAATATGTAAACTCGGGTCAGCAGGCGATATGCCTCCCGTGACATTGCTTTGCACGACGGGTGTATTCGTCCCGGCAGAAGCCCCCAATCGCGCCGTATCGCCTGTTAGGGTAAAGACGAGCCGTTCTTCGCCTGCCGGTACAGCAGTCCCTGTCGGCGGATAAGATTGCGGATTGGCTGCGCCGGATACCCCGGTCGGCCAGCTATTGGTGCCTGTCGCTGCCCACTCAAAAACAAATTGATCCGTCATCGAGCAAGTCAGGCTGGGTTTAATAGGAGAAGATTGTCCTATTACGGTCACCGTCGCATCGTCATCTTCTGTCGTCGAGCTATTGCCGGGGGTCGAGTCCGGGTCCGGGCGATTAGACGTCAGAACTTCAGCCTCGATCGTGTAGCTCGTCTGAGTTGTGACAATCACATCCAGAATAATCGTTGCGCTGGCCCCATCTGCGATATTTGCTGGCGGCGTCCAAATCCCAGTGGCGTCATCATAAGTGCCGTCTCCGGATTGCGCGTCATAGGTGACGCCCGCGGGGAGTGGGATCGAGACCGTGCTGGTCGCGGAGAGGGCACCACCATTCGTCAACGTGACCGTCAAGGGAACGATGGTGCCAGCCTCCGGGAAATTTGTTCCCGCCGTCATGGCGAGAGAAAGGTCGGCAGCGTTAGCAGCCTGAAAAATCAATTCTGATCGACGGTAAACGCCGCTTTGACCTTGAAAATCATCACAAATATCCAAGGTCCAAGTGCCGTTCGGATTAATGCCATCAAAATTGTCTAAATTCCCATCCGGACGCACACGCCATACATAGGGGGCGTCATTGACATCATGCGGCCCGCCGGAATCCGTGGTGCCTGTATTGACGTCAATCGGGCCTTCATCGTCCAACTCGATATTGTAATTATCAACATTCCCGGCATTGGATGTGTCCTCATTAATGAGAACAATCGGTCCC
The DNA here is from genome assembly GCA_947503715.1 of uncultured Caulobacterales bacterium. Classification (GTDB taxonomy): domain Bacteria; phylum Pseudomonadota; class Alphaproteobacteria; order Caulobacterales; family Maricaulaceae; genus Litorimonas. Next base: position 467,620 of record CANNER010000001.1, read on the forward strand.
ACACCCGTTCCCGCTGGCGGAGTCAGGGTGACACGCATATCGCCCCGCCAAGAATGGTCAGCAATCAACCCCAAATTAACGTCGCTGACAGCCGATAGACCTGTCACATTGAAGGTCCGCGATACATTCGCGGTCGTGCCTGTGCCCGTTGCACCCGGGCAGAGAGTGGCATCGCCAATTGCAATTGTCGCCGTATCAACAAAGCTCTGGGCTTGGGCTGTACTGGCCAGCGCAAATAAGCCCGTTGCAAGACAGGCGCTTTTGAATATCGATAATCTCTTCAGGAGACCCATTTGTCGTTCCCACAATCTTTCGCCACAGTAAAAGGGACGGATTTTGAATTGGTTAATTTTCCTTAGCGGTCAGAGTTTTGGGGGCGTAATTTCAAACGACTGTCTGACGTAGAGGCCTCAGGTGTTGGCGACAGGCGAGAACTGCGAAATTGCACCCCGATGGGCACAGGTGTCTGTGCCTTTCTCTCTATATCCGGTGCATTTGCGGGCAGTCTGCCATCAATCGAAATTTGAATTTTTCCATCTTCAATCCCGCAAGTAATTGTGATTTTATCAGCGGTATTCGGACCGTGATCCGGATTAGCGATTTCCCAGACTTTCAGGCCACTTCGCTGGATTTCCGGATCACCAAATCTTGATGTGATCGCGGCATCAATTTCCTTTGCCGTTGCCATATCCAAACTCTCAGAGAGCTTGATATAGCGGCTATCGCTGACAGCCCGCGATTGACCTTCGGTCAGGGCGAGGGCCTCTGTGAAGACATCAGCGGCAGAGGCCGTTGACGCGGTACCGAGTAAAACAGCCGCTATGATTGCGGCTTTGAATGTAGAGCCAGACATGCGGCCTCCGGTGTTAAACTGAAGGCGCACTGTCGTCGACTAATGTTAATAGAGTCAGAATCCCGCCTCGCGACGAAATTCTGTTCATAGCGCGTTCAGACGTTGAATTTGAACAACATGATATCGCCGTCCTTGACGAGATAGTCCTTGCCCTCCTGCCGGACTTTTCCGGCCTCTTTGGCCCCGGATTCGCCGCCATTGGCGACATAGTCGTCATAGGCTGTGGTTTCGGCACGGATGAAGCCTTTTTCGAAATCGCCGTGAATGACGCCCGCACATTTCGGCGCGGTCCACCCGTCGCGGAAGGTCCAAGCCCGGGCCTCTTTCGGGCCAACGGTGAAATAGGTCTGTAGACCCAGCAGGGCATAGCCCGCCCGGATGAGGCGGTTGAGCCCGGGCTCTTCCAAGCCAATCGCGTCCAGATATTCCGCCTGTTCTTCGTCTTCCAGCACGGCCATTTCCGACTCGATCTGCGCGGAAATGACGACGGCCTGCGCACCCTCGGATTTGGCATGTTCCAGAACTTTGGCGGAGAAATCATTGCCCTCCGCCGCGCTGTCTTCATCGACATTGGCGACATAGAGGACGGGTTTGGAGGTCAGGAGCTGAAGCATGCGCCACGCTTTCTTGTCGTCCTCATCAATCTCGGCGACGCGGGCAGGTTGGCCTTCTTCGAGCAGGGCGATGGCTGTTTCGATCAGGCGCATGGTTTGCAGCGCGTCGGCATCCTTCTGCTTGATCTTCTTTTCCAGTCCCGGCTTGCGCTTCTCTAAGCTCTCCAAATCGGCCAGCATCAGCTCCGTCTCGATGGTCTCGTAATCCGCCATCGGATCAATCCGACCTTCGACATGGGTGATGTCCTCATCCTCGAAACAGCGCAGGACATAGACGATAGCATCCGTCTCGCGGATATTGGCGAGGAATTGATTGCCCATGCCTTCGCCCTTTGACGCGCCCTTCACGAGGCCCGCAATATCAACGAAGTTCATCCGAGCGGGGATGCGCGTGGCGGATTTTCCGATATCGGCAATGACGTCAAGACGGGCTTCCGGCACGGCGACATCGCCGACATTGGGCTCAATCGTGCAGAACGGATAATTCGCCGCTTGCGCATTTGCCGTCTTGGTCAGCGCGTTGAAAAGCGTCGATTTCCCGACATTGGGAAGACCGACAATACCGCATTTGAAACCCATGAGATTGGCTCCGGAAGGAAGTGTGAGTGTTGGCGCGGGACGTGGAGAATTGTACGGGAAATTGCAAGGGCGAAACGCTTGCATTTGACCCAGTGGGTCAAATGCAGTGCAGCGCCGAAACGCCATGCGTTTCGATTCCTCGATATTTGAATGACAATTAAATGCCGCTGTGACCCCGCACTTGTTGCAGGGCCTGACGTTTGTGAACGCAGGTTGAGACCGCAGCCGATAGGTCCCGCATCACGTGCGGGATGACGAAAGCATTTGATTGATAATCAAATGCTGAGGAACCGAACCGCATGGCGGTTCGGCGCGACACTGCAATCGACTCACCGGGTCGATTGTGGGCGTTCCGCGCCTCGGAGGCTCTTACCTCCTGTATCTCTTAGTTTTCCGTTTTGTTTCATTCAAAATAAAACGGGGTGTCCGCGTGGTCGTCTGGGTTCTGGTCGCAAACCAAATATAAGCTATGTTTTCGAACCTTCCGGTCCCACGCGGCGATGCCTTTCTGCGCTACCGGCCGAACCATTCAGTCTGGGAACGATCAGCTCTCGATAGGCCACCCAACTCGACTGACATTACCCAGTTCCGTCCAATGACAAGCACCTCTTCTTTCCAATCAAGTCAATGTGCACATGACCGCCCGTGAAAGAAGACAGCTTTAAAATGACACATGTCCAAGGGGGTGTGGATACGATTGTCGAAATTTAGCTTATACCATTGAAATCATTGAGGTCTGACAGACGCTTAAACGGGGATATAGTTTTGAAGATTGCAAAATGCCCCGTATGTCACCCCGCACGTGATGCGGGGCCCGTCATTTGTGAACGCCAGCCTAAGAGAGTGGCCGACAGGTCCCGGATCAAGCCCGGGATGACATCGAGAGAGGGTTGGAATTTAGATTTTCACGAAAGTCTCGCTACAATCCCTATTTGTCACCCTGCATCTCCGCTACGCTGCGTGCGGGATGACTTTGGAGGTATTGAGTGAAGTTCGATAATTAGCCCTAGATCCTGAGATGACCCGGTCTCTGCTAAGGATAATTTACAGCCTCAATCACACTCCGCATCGGGCAGTTCCAACCGGTCGCCAACATCAATCATATTCGCACGTCCCAAACCGTTCAGCCGCGAAATCGCCTTCACACTCGTGCAATGCTCGCGCGCGATATCCCAAACCGTGTCGCCGCGTTGGACCACATAGGTGAGATTGCGTTTGCGCGTGCGGGTTTTCTTTTCAGGTTCCGGTTCGACATAGCGGGTGGAACTGCGGATGACTTTGGGCTCTGTCGGATAGACGGATTTGCGCAGGAAATAGTCGCGGCAATTGACTTCAACTTCGTGGAGCACGCGACTGCCGCTTTCCTCGTCCTGGACGATCATCACGCGGGCCATGTCATTATCGACATCGCGGTCGAGGGCTTTGGTCCGCATATCGTCATTCTCGCAGATCATGGAGGCCTCACTCGGCATTTCGTCCATGACATAGCTGGCGGATTGAACAGATTTGCGTTTCTCAATCTTAACGGTCGGAATGCTTTCAGATACAGAACCACAGCCTGCGAGCAGGGCGGCGGTACTTATCAGAATAAAAATGCGTTTCATGGTCTCAGCCCTTGAGAGAATTGACTGCAAACTGGCATGAACAGGGTTAGCAAAGCCTTAAATTAACCTTTAAAGCGCGGGGATGAGACGGGTTTTGAATAAATATCTGACGCGGGCGCATAAATGGGCGGGGCTGGTTCTGGCGTTCCAGATATTGCCGTGGTTCGGGTCGGGCTTCTTCATGACGCTCTTCCCCATTGATGAAGTGCGCGGGCGGCATTTGGTGGATCAACAGGTGTTTTCCCTGACGGATGAGGACCTGATTCCAATTGAAATTGCGATGACCGCCTATGAGGGTCCGCTGACGGGGGCGCGTCTCGCCAATATTGCGGGGCGGCCTGCTTATATCCTCTTGGGTGGAAACGGCACGATCATGCTGGATGCACGCACGGGGGAGGGTTGGGACGGCGTGGGCGAGACGGATATCCGGCAGGTCGCCGTGTCGAGTTATAAGGGTGAGGGCGTCATTTCGACGATGACGAAACTGGACGTAAAACCAAAAGATTATGCAGGGCCGCTCCTCGTCTGGCAGGTTCGCTTTGACGATAAAGCCCGCACCCGCCTCTATATCGACCCCGACACGGCGGCCATTCGGTCGACACGCACACGGCTCTGGCGCGTCTTCGATCTCGCATGGAAATTCCACATCATGGACGTCACGGGCGAGGATAATTTCAACAGCTGGTGGCTGAGATTGGCTAGCGGTGCAGCGTTGTTGTTCGCGCTGAGTGGGGTAGGGCTGTTGTGGTTCCGGCTTTTGGGACGACCGCGGCGGCGAAGAGCGCTCGCCAAAATCTGAGCCTATTTCAGCATATTCATAACAGCTTTGTCGAAGGCTTTATCATTCAACCAACGCCGCATGAACAAAGTCATTTTCGCCAATTTTCCGGCGGCATAGCGTGTCTTTGGGTTTTTGGCATTTATCGCCTTTGAGATAACGTTCGCGATGACTTGCGGTGAATTGGACGGCGCATTTGTGTAATATTTACTGTTTCCACTATCGACACCTTTGGCGATGTCTTCATAGGGGCCGCCTTTGGAGAGTTCCAACATTGGACCTGTCATGACATCGCTAAACTCGGTCTGGATGGCGCCAGGTTCAATAATGCTGACTTTAATGCCAAAGCCTGCTGTCTCAACGCGAAGCGAGTCGCCCAGCCTCCAAGCGCATGTTTTGTAGCGTGATACCATGCGCCAAGCGGTGTGTAGACTTTGCCGCCGATGGATGTGAAATTAATAATGTGGCCTGAGCCTCGCGTCCGCATATGCGGCAGAATTTTCTGGGTCAGGGAGGCGAGGCCAAAGAGGTTAACGTCAAATTGTCGTCGCGCATCGTCGAGCGAAACTTGCTCTACCGCGCCGTAAACCGCGTAGCCCGCATTATTGACCAAGACGTCAATATGGCCGTGCTCTGATAATATTCTGTCGACAGTGCTCTGGACTTGCGCTTCATCCGTGATGTCCATGGCGATGGCGTGTCCGCCCATCTCCACGAGGTCTTGCATCTTTCGACGCGGCGGGTCGCCCCGTAAACGATGTGACTCTCAGTGATGAGAGTCTTGGCCGTTACTTTGCCCATGCCGGACGACGCGCCCGTGATCAGAATGACTTTTGGCATGGGCCAGATTTCCTAAATGCTCTGACCTGTCGCCGCCCAGTCCTTCATGAATGCTGCCAAGCCTTTATCCGTGAGCACGTGGTTCGCTAGCGATTTCACGACACCCGGCGGTGCGGTGATCACATCCGCACCGACCAGTGCGCAGTCTTTGACGTGGTTCACATTACGGATGGAGGCGGCGAGAATTTCCGTCTCGAACCCGTAATTGTCATAGATCGTGCGGATATCCTCAATCAGCTCCAACCCGTCCAGCGTGATGTCGTCCAGACGTCCGATGAAGGGTGAGATGTAAGTTGCGCCGACTTTCGCGGCGAGGAGAGCTTGGTTCGGGGAGAAGCAGAGCGTGACATTTGTCGGTACTTCTTCTTTGGACAGCGTGTTACAGGCTTTCAGCCCATCCATTGTCAGCGGAAGCTTTACGCAGACATTATCGGCGATCTTGCGAAGGATGCGGCCTTCGTTGATCATATCGTCCGCTTTTGTCGCGACGACTTCGGCGGAGACGTGACCGGGTGTGAGTTTGCAGATTTCCGCGATGACTTCTTTGAAATCGCGTCCGGATTTGGCGATGATGGAGGGGTTCGTCGTCACCCCGTCCACGAGGCCGATATCGGCGAGTTCGGAAATGGCGTCGATGTCAGCGCTGTCAATGAAGAATTTCATGGCGGTTATGTCCCCTGATATTTAGCAGATGCATGAGGTGTTGAAGTCATGCGTCTGCTATCACGTCCCTATCGTGAATCAAACCGCCCAAATTCTATTCCCTGTGAATGTGCCGACGGCCTTTGACTATGCCGTGCCCGCGGGCCTGTCCGTCTCGCGCGGGGATTTCGTCTATGCGCCGGTTGGCAAGCAGATGAAACTGGGCGTTGTCTGGTCGGTGGGGGCCGCGCAGACGGAGAAGACGCTGAAAGAGATTGTCGATGTGAAGGCGACGCGGCCGCTCTCGACGGACATGCTGGATTTCGTCGATTGGACCGCGCGCTATAATGGGGCGTCACCGGGCAATGTGCTGCGTATGGTCATTCGGAATTACAAGGCGCTCGATCCGTCTGCGATTGTAACTTTATATAAGCCGAGTGGCGAAACGCCGAAAAACCTGACACCGTCTCGGGCGGCGGTCCTGCGCGAAGGCGGGCCTTGGCCTGCTCGGGCGAGTGAGGCGGCGGCGCGGGCGGGCGTGTCATCCGGCGTTGTGAAGGGTTTGGTCAAAGCGGGTGGATTGATTGCGCAGGAAGGTCCTGTTGACCCGCCCTTTGACAGGCCCGACCCTGACCATCCCGGACGCGACTTGACGGCGGGTCAGGACGAAGCCGCGCAGGACCTTGTCGCGCAGGTGCGGGCAGGGTCGTTCAATGTCTCACTCCTCGACGGGGTGACGGGATCAGGTAAAACCGAAGTCTATTTCGAAGCTGTCGCCGAAGCGCTGCGGCGCGGGCAGCAATGCCTCATCCTCGTGCCGGAAATCGCACTGACCCAAGCGGGCTTGCGGCGATTCAAGGAACGGTTCGGCGCAGAACCCGCAAGCTGGCATTCGCAGATGGGCGAAGCGGCGCGGCGTCGGGTCTGGCGCGAAGTGGCGCAGGGACGGTGCAAACTTGTCGTCGGAGCCCGGTCGGCGCTTTATCTGCCCTTTCCCAACCTCGGCTTAATTGTTGTCGATGAGGAACATGACACATCCTATAAGCAGGAAGAGGGTGTCATATATAATGCCCGCGATATGTCTGTCGTGCGGGGACATTTGAGCGGTCATAGCGTCATTCTCGCCTCGGCCACGCCAAGCCTTGAGTCCCTTCATAACGCGCGGACGGGGAAGTTCGCGCATATTATATTGCCCGAACGTCCGGGCGCGGCGGTCCTGCCCGACATCGCATTGGTCGATTTGAAAGATAACATTCCTGAGAAGGGGAAGTTCCTCTCGCAACCCCTGTTGGATGCCGTGGGGGAAGTTACCTCACGGAGGGAGCAGGCGCTACTCTATCTCAACAGACGTGGCTATGCGCCCCTCATTATATGCCGGAATTGCGGGGAGAAGTTGAAATCGCCGGATACAGACAGCTGGCTGGTCCAACATAAGCGAACGGGACGGGCGATGTGCCATCTGACGGGGTTCTCCATGCGGATGCCGCGCGAGTGTCCGAATTGCAAAGCCGACGACAGTCTGACAAGTGTCGGCCCCGGCGTGGAACGGATTGCCGAAGAAGCGCAAGACGCCTTCCCGGACGCCCGCGTGGAAATCCTGTCTTCCGACACGGCGGGCAATCCGGCGGAACTCGCCGAGCGGATGCGGCGAATGGAGCAGGGCGAGATTGATATTCTCGTCGGGACGCAGATGGTCGTGAAGGGTCATAACTTCCCGCGACTTACATTTGTTGGTGTTGTTGACGGAGATCTGGGGCTGGCAGGCGGCGACCCGCGAGCGGGGGAGCGGACCTATCAGACATTGGTACAGGTCGCGGGCCGTGCCGGGCGGGCGGATAAACCTGGGCATGCCCTCATCCAAACGCATCAGCCCGAACATGAAGCGCTTCAAGCCCTCGCTGCGGGGGATCGCGAGATGTTTATCAGTGTCGAACTGGCCATGCGCGAAATGCTGGGCCTGCCGCCTTTTGGAAAACTCGCGGCCGTCATTTTCTGGGGTCCGGACCCAAAGAAAGTTGACGCGCTGGCCAAAAAATTCCTGTCCGCCGCGCCACGTGCAGATGGCATTGACATTCTGGGGCCATCAGAAGCCCCAATTGGCAGATTACGTGGCCTATACCGCCGCCGCCTCTTCATTCAGGCGGAATCAGGGGTGAATCTCTCAAAATATATGTCGATCTGGCGCCAAAAGGTCCGTCCGCCTACAAAATATAAGATTCAAATCGACATCGACCCGCAAAGTTTCATGTAATTTCAGCAAGGCCCGCTTCATCTTCATGGCATAAATGCACAATTGTGGTGCAGATTTAACACACTTGCGTAAAAAATATTGATTTTTGTCCATCTCACAGCGTTTTCAAATTGAACAGGTTAAAAGACTGTCATAGCTCCCTTCGCTAATTACGTCAGGTAGAGAAGCCTAGACGTAGATGTCTGCAATTCGCAGACGCCAATTTAAAGGGAATCTTTCAAACATGAGAATGTCCACAAAATCCAGACTGCTACTGTCAGCTGTCACTGCGGCTTCGATCGCGGCAACAGCTGCGCCGACTTTTGCGCAAGATAATGACGATTTTGAAGGCGACGTCGTCGTCACAACGGGTTCGCGTATTCAGAACGCCAACATCGTTTCTTCATCCCCTGTCACCACATTGGACGCCGACGCATTTGAGCGTGTTGGTGTGATTGATGCGGTTGACGTTCTTAATCGTCTGCCATCCGTTACTGCGGCTCAGGACTCTAATGTCTCCAACGGTGCAACAGGTACATCTTCGCTGAACCTTCGTGGTTTGGGTACAATCCGGAACCTCGTTCTCATCGACGGCAAACGTCTCGGCCCTGGTCGTCCAGACATCGCGTCTGCTGACTTGAACCAGATCCCGACACCGCTCATCGAGCGCGCAGAAGTTGTGACAGGTGGTGCATCCGCCGTGTACGGTTCCGATGCGATTGCCGGTGTTGCCAACTTCATTCTCAAGCGTGACTTTGAAGGTCTTGAAATCAATGCGCAGTTTGGCGCTTTCTTGGATAAGAACACGAACGATTTCGCTCAGGACGTCACGGACCTCTCCTCAACAGACGGTATCACACCAAGCGATACACAGTTTGATGGTGAGACAATCGACATCTCCGCTGTTTTCGGTACAAATTTCGCCAATGATCGCGGTAACGTCACAGGTTATGTTCGTTACGTAAATCAGGGCGAAGTCCTGCAGGGGACACGCGATATCTCACGTTGTGCGATTGTTGACTTTGGACCATTGGCGGGCGACGATAACTTCTGTGTCGGTTCGAACTTCGGTCCTAACCCAACAACTCTTACGCTCGGTGCTATCCGCGGCGCAGATGGCCTGCCTTTGGATCCTCAGCCAGGTATCACAGGTGTTATCTCGCTAGACGCAAACGGTAACATCCCGCGCGCAGGCGATGATATCGTCACAGGTAGTTCCAACGCCTTTAACTTTAACCCAACAAACTTCTTCCAGCGCCCAACAGAGCGTATTCAGGGTGGTTTCCTCGCGAATTATGATATCACGAACCAAATGGAAGTCTATTTGGATGGTTTGTTCTTCCGGAACACAACTGATGCGCAAATTGCGCCATCTGCTACGTTTGGTGAAGTTCAAAGCATTAACTGTAACAACCCGTTCCTGACAGACGAACTCGTCGACGTTATTTGTACGCAGCGCGGTTTCACTGGTGCGGATGAAGCCCAGGTTCAAATCAACCGTCGTTTTGTTGAGGCCGGTGGTCGTAACAGCTTTATCGAACTGGATAATATCCGTTTGGTGGGTGGTGTTCGCGGTGATTTCACAACTGGTGAAAATAGCTGGTCCTATGACGTCTTTGGTCAGTATTCCACAACATCCCAAACTGACACGAACACAAATGATGGTAACATCAACCTGCTTCAGGAAGCTCTGCTTGTTGAAGAGTTGGCTGATGGTACCCTCGCTTGTACATCCGGTCGTGATGGCTGTTTGCCACTTAACCTTCTTGGAACAACGCCTGTTGACACAACAGCACTGGCTGCGATCCTGACGCCAACTATTCTGGCAGGTGAAGTCACACAGCAAATTCTCGGTGGTACAACACAGGGTGAGCTTTCATTCCTGAAGTCCCCGATGTCAGATACAGCTGCAAACCTCCTCTTTGGTTTCGAAGTTCGTAAAGACTCACTGCGCAGTCAGCCTGACTCAATCTTGTCAGTCGGCGGCGCAACAGGTCTGGGTGGCGCGGCTCTTCCTGTTGAAGCGTCTACAACTGTTCAGGAAGTTTACGGCGAGATCGCTTTGCCTTTGGCAACAGAGCAGGCCTTTGCTCAGGATCTGACACTGACAGGTCAAATTCGTTATTCCGACTATGATTACACCAACGATGTTGCGGGTGGTCTTCAGGCGGATGGAACGTCTTCCACAGCCTACTCGGTAGGCCTTTCTTGGACGCCAATCGATGATATCCGTCTCCGTGGTCAGTATCAGCGTGCTGTTCGCGCACCAAACGTGTTTGAACTCTTTGATCCACAGGGCTTCAGCCTCTTTAGTGCGTCAGACCCTTGTTCCGGTGCGGTTGGAAGTGACAACTTGACAGCGACACAAGCGCAGTGTGCGGCGACAGGTCTTCCTGCCTCACTCTTCGGTTTTGTTGCAGAAGATGCCGGTCAGCTTCAGCAGTTCGGTGGTGGTAACACGACATTGTCACCTGAGAAGTCAGATACGTTCACATTGGGTGCCGTTATTCGCCCAACAGCAGTGCCAGGTTTGTCTGTCTCTGTTGACTATTTTGACATCCAGATTGATGACTTCATCACAAACATTCCTTCGACAGCGATTTTGAGTGGATGTGTTGATGGAACTCAGCCTGATTTCTGTGGTTTCATTAATCGTGACGCTTTGGGTACGCTGCAGGTCGATGGTTTCATCGAAGCAACAATCCAGAATATCGCGCAACGCTCCTCCAAAGGTTTCGATTTGGCCGTGAACTACGGTATCAATGATGTACCTTTCTTGGGTGACGTTGATGTGAACTACATCTCCACAATCTACACAGAACTTGAGCAGCAAAGCTTCCCGGGTGCGGATGTTGATGATTGTTTGGGCTTCTGGGGTGGTGCTTGTTTCACAGGCGAGCCAAACCCAGAATATGCGCATAATGCTTCAATGGGCTTCTCACCGCTTGACGGTCTGAATGTCACAGCGACATGGCGTTATATCGGATCCACTGAATCTCTCGATACTGGTGAAGAAGCTCGTGGCTTCACATTCGGTGATGAGAACTTCTTTGATCTCTTTATGAGCTATGATGTGCGTGAAAACCTCACAATCAATGCCGGTGCGAACAATATCTTTGATAATGATCCGCCAATCACTGACTTCCGCTTCACTGCGAACGGTAACACATTCCCGTCGACATATGACTCGGCTGGTTCTTACCTCTTCGTTGGTGCGAAGCTGAAGCTGTAAGGCTTGATTACATAAGTTTCAGAAAGCGGTCCTTCGGGGCCGCTTTTTTTATGCCCTCTGCTGAAGGTGACTTACGCTTATATCTCTGACTGAGCGTCAGGTTTTTGAAACCGGTTCAATTGGTTGCTCACGCTTAGTTTTGTCATCTCGCTCACGCGCTCCACGCCCGCATTGATACCTCGCCAAATCCGAATGATTCCGTAAATCAGCCCGCCCGAGAGCACTGTTGGGAGGGCCACGCTCCAATGTGAGACGGAGGCGAGCCACAGAAATAGGAGTGTGAAAAGCGTCAGGACGATAAGGGCGACCGCCATCCAGAATTTCGCAATCCTGATTGGCCAGCTTGCATATTCGACGGCGCCATCTACGGCAAATTCTCCCGCGATTTGAGAGGCAAGCGCCCGATCATTGCGGGCTTTGAAAAGTTTTATAGCTGTGTTGAACATATCTATAAAAGGCGTCTCATTTCGACGTCTGTCAAGCGTAATCCGGTCGCGCCAGTTGCCGCGACATCGCGACTGCACGCTGTCGGGATTCTAACCTTGGCATCCTGTTTTTTCCCTGCTATGGCCCGCGCGACTGAGGGCAGGGGTGTGTTTTCACCTGCTCTATAACACCCATTCACAACGGTTTTACCGCCGTTTCAGCAGATTAGGATCGACCCGTTTTGTCCGATACCGACGTCATCACAGGTGAAGCCCCCACGCGCTATGCGCTTGCTCTTCTCGATCTGGCGGAAGAGGCGAAATCCATTCCCCGGGTTGAAAAAGATCTTAAATCTTTCAAAGCGATATATGAATCCAGCGCGGATTTAAAGCATCTCGCCGAGAGCCCCGTTTTTGCGACTGAGGATAAGGTTGCAGCTCTGACCGCCGTCGCGAAAAAGGCAAAGCTCTCCGTACTCACAACGCAATTTATTGGGACTGTCGCGGGCAATCGTCGCGCAGATGAGCTGCCGGGAATCATTTCTGCCTTCACTGAAATGCTCGCCCGCCGTCGTGGCACTCAGGTCGCTAAAGTGACGAGCGCGTCAAAACTGACCGCCGCTCAGGTCACATCCATCAAATCAAATCTGAAAAAGACGCTCGGCCGCACGGTCGATGTTGAAACGTCTGTCGACCCCGACTTGCTCGGTGGATTCGTCGTGCGGATCGGCTCGCGTCTTTATGACAGCTCACTCAAGACAAAACTCGAAGACATGCGTCTCGCGCTCAAAGAAGCATAGAGGACCCTATTATGGACATTCGCGCAGCAGAGATCTCCACGATCCTCAAAAAACAAATCAAGGGCTTTGGTAAAGAAGCCAAAGTCTCCGACGTCGGGCAAGTCCTGTCCGTCGGTGATGGTATCGCCCGTATCTATGGTCTGGACAATGTCCGCGCCGGTGAGATGGTTGAATTCCCGGGTGGTATTAAGGGTATGGCCCTGAACCTCGAAACCGACAATGTCGGTGTCGTTATCTTTGGTGATGACCGCGGTATTAAAGAAGGCGACACAGTTAAGCGTCTCGGCGAAATCGTTGACGTTCCTGTCGGTAAAGGTCTTCTCGGCCGCGTCGTGAACCCGCTGGGTGAGCCGATTGACGGCAAGGGCCCGATTGAAGCGACAGAGCGTCGTCGTGTTGACGTCAAAGCGCCGGGCATCATGCCGCGTAAAGGTGTGCACGAGCCGGTCCAGACAGGTATTAAAGCGATTGACGCCCTGATCCCAGTTGGCCGTGGCCAGCGCGAACTCATCATTGGTGACCGTCAGACGGGTAAGACAGCCGTCGCCGTAGACGCCATCCTGAACCAGAAAGCGGCCTTTGATGAGGACCGTGAGAACGACAAGCTCTATTGTATCTATGTCGTGATCGGCCAGAAGCGCTCCACTGTTGCGGGCCTCGTCAAGACCCTCGAAGAGAACGGTGCAATGGATTACTCCATCATCGTTGTGGCTTCCGCATCCGAGCCTGCGCCACTGCAATATCTTGCACCTTTTGCCGGTTGCGCGATGGGCGAATATTTCCGCGATAACGGCATGCACGGCCTTATCATCTATGATGATCTTTCCAAGCAAGCGGTTGCTTATCGTCAGATGTCCCTCCTGCTGCGTCGTCCTCCGGGCCGCGAAGCTTATCCGGGTGACGTTTTCTATCTTCACTCCCGTCTGCTCGAACGTGCGGCGAAGCTGAATGAAGATAATGGCTCCGGCTCTCTGACGGCTCTGCCTATCATTGAGACACAGGGTAACGATGTCTCGGCCTTTATCCCGACCAACGTGATTTCCATTACGGATGGCCAAATCTTCCTCGAAACTGATTTGTTCTTCCAAGGCATCCGTCCGGCGCTGAACGTCGGCCTCTCCGTCTCGCGTGTGGGCTCATCGGCCCAGATCAAGGCGATGAAGCAGGTCGCGGGTCCGATTAAAGGTGAGCTGGCGCAATACCGCGAAATGGCGGCCTTTGCGCAGTTTGGTTCCGATCTGGATGCGTCCACACAGGCTCTTCTGGCTCGTGGTGAGCGTCTGACAGAGCTTCTGAAACAGCCGCAATTCTCTCCACTCCAAGTGGAAGAGCAGGTTGTCGTTCTCTATGCGGGTACGCGTGGCTATCTCGACGGCATTCCTGCGAAATCGGTTCAGGCCTATGAAGAACAGCTTCTGACGCATCTTCGCGGTGAGCAGAAAGCACTCCTCTCTGAGATCGCGACAGGTAAGAAATTGACTGACGAGATCGAAGAGAAGATCAAAACAGTGCTGAAATCCTTCACGGATAATTTCGCGGCTTAAGGAACTCGTCTCATGGCGTCTTTGAAAGAGCTAAAAAACCGGATCGGCAGCGTTAAGAACACGCAGAAGATCACGAAGGCCATGCAGATGGTTGCTGCAGCAAAGCTGCGGAAAGCCCAAGAGGCTGCCGAAGCGTCACGTCCATATTCTGAGCGTTTGGGGTCGATTATCAGTAATCTGGCGACATCTATGGTTGGGTCTGCTGGCGGACCCGAACTGCTTGTCGGGAATGGCCAATCTGATACAGTTCTGCTCGTCATTGCGACGGCGGATCGCGGTCTTTGCGGTGGTTTCAACACCAATATTGTGCGCAAGGCGCGCGAGGAAATTGTTGCGCTGGAACGTGAAGGCAAGACGGTCAAACTCTACCTGATTGGTAAAAAAGGCTATGACCAGCTCAAGCGCCTTTACGCTGACCAGATTGTGAAATTCATCTCGCTCAAAGAAGAGCGTAAACTTCATGCGGGTATCGCGCAGAATATTGGCGAAGAAATTACCGGCATGTTTGAAGCTGGCGATTTTGATATCTGTAAACTTGTCTTCTCTGAATTCGTCAATGTGATGCAGCAGGATGCTGTCGCTAAGACACTTATCCCCGCGATGGAAGGCATGACCGACCTACCGGAGGGCGGCGAGACGACCCAAGATCTTGACGGTGCAATCTACACCTATGAGCCGGACGAGGCGGGTATCCTTCGCGTTCTCCTCCCGCGTAATATCAATACGCAAATCTTTTCGGCTCTGCTGGAAAATCAAGCGGGCGAGATGGGCTCTAAAATGTCGGCCATGGATAATGCGACGCGCAATGCGGGCGAGATGATCGACAAGCTGACAATGACATTCAACCGGACGCGTCAGGCACAGATCACGTCCGAACTTATCGAGATTATTTCCGGCGCGGAAGCGTTGTAAGAGACTTTAGAAGGCTAGAGGAACACACTCATGGCAAAAGCACCTGCTAAGAAGACGGCGGCTAAAAAGCCTGCTGCAAAGAAAACCGCCGCGAAGCGCAAGCCCGCCGCGAAAAAAGTCGTGAAAATGTCCAATGCGGCAAACACGAATAAGCTCGGCGCGGGCCGCATCAGCCAGGTCATCGGCGCGGTCGTTGACGTGGAATTTGAAGGCGGAAACTTACCCTCCATCCTGAACGCGCTGGAAACCGATAATAACGGCAACCGTCTCGTCCTCGAAGTGGCGCAGCATCTTGGTCAGAATACAGTCCGGACCATTGCGATGGACGCAACAGAAGGTCTCGTCCGCGGACAGGCTGTCACAGATTTGGGTCAGCCAATCACCGTTCCAGTTGGACCGGAAACACTGGGCCGCATCATGAACGTTATCGGTGAGCCGATTGACGAACGTGGGCCGCTAAAGGCGAAAATGTCCGCTTCAATTCATAAATCCGCACCGGCCTTTGTTGACCAAGCGACAGATACAGAAGTCCTCGTCACAGGTATCAAAGTTATCGATCTGCTTTGCCCTTACTCTAAGGGTGGTAAAATTGGTCTCTTCGGCGGTGCCGGTGTTGGTAAAACCGTTCTGATTATGGAACTTATCAACAATATCGCGAAACTGTTCGGTGGTTACTCCGTTTTTGCTGGTGTGGGCGAGCGGACACGCGAAGGGAATGACCTCTATCACGAGATGATCGAATCCAATGTGATCAACCTCGACGGTGAAAGCCGTGCGACCCTCGTTTACGGTCAGATGAATGAACCTCCGGGAGCGCGCGCGCGGGTTGCCCTGACAGGTCTGTCACAGGCTGAATATTTCCGCGATGAAGAAGGCAAAGACGTGTTGTTCTTCGTCGATAACATCTTCCGCTTCACACAGGCCGGTTCCGAAGTGTCCGCGCTTCTGGGCCGTATCCCGTCCGCTGTGGGTTATCAGCCGACATTGGCCACAGAAATGGGTCAGATGCAGGAACGCATTACCTCCACAAACAAGGGTTCCATTACATCCGTGCAGGCGATTTACGTCCCGGCCGATGACTTGACCGACCCGGCGCCAGCCACATCCTTTGCCCATTTGGATGCGACGACCGTTTTGAACCGTGCGATTTCGGAAAAGGGTATTTACCCCGCCGTTGACCCACTCGATTCGACGTCTCGTATTCTCGAGCCACGGACAGTTGGTGAAGATCACTATATGGTTGCCCGTCGCGTTCAGGAAATTCTGCAGCGCTATAAAGCTCTACAAGATATCATCGCCATTCTCGGCATGGACGAGCTGTCCGAAGAGGATAAAATGGTCGTCTCCCGTGCGCGTAAGGTTGAGAAGTTCCTCTCACAGCCATTCGACGTGGCCGAAATCTTCACAGGTTCCCCGGGCATTCAGGTCCCACTCGCCGACACAATCAAGTCCTTTAAAGGTCTGGTTGAGGGTGAATATGATCACCTGCCGGAACAAGCGTTTTACATGGTCGGCGGCATCGAAGACGTCCTCGAAAAAGCGGCCAAAATGGCAGCGGAAGCGGCTTAGAGCCACTTAAGGGTTAGGCAATCATGGCTGACAAACTCAAATTCTCTCTCGTTTCTCCGGAACGTGAACTCTATTCCGGTGATGTTGACCAAGTCGATATGCCGGGTACAGAGGGTGATCTTGGCATTTTGCCGAACCACAGCCCGCTCATGGCGGCACTGAGCACGGGTTTGATTACGGTCTATAAGGACGGTGTCGAGGATCAATATTTTGTCCAAGGCGGCTTTGCCGATGTAACGCCTGCGGGTTTGACGATATTGGCGGAACGATCCGTTCACATGGACGAGCTTGATCATGATGATTTGAGATCACGGATCGAACGTGCCCAAAAACAGGTCGCGAGTCTCGAAGGTGACGCGCATGTCGCCTTGTCCCGCGATATCGATGCGATGCTCCGTATTTTGGGCGGGAAAGCGGCTTAATCTCACAATCATTTGACTTTAGAATGGCCTCTTACCTTCGGGTGAGGGGCCGTTTTAGTTTAGCCTAATCAATAGCGTTAACTTTGAACGACTGTAAAACCGTAACAAAGTTTTGCTAGTCGCAAAGCATGAATTACCGTTTCGAAAATACTTACACATATGCTGATTTTGTCAGTTGGGGCTTAGAGGTTAGAAATATTCTCAATTCTGCGGGTAGCGGACCACAACTGATTTGGGCGGCTTACGTTGTTCAATTTTGCCTTTGGGCCCCGATCTCGTATTTCCTTTTGACCTTGGATATCCCGTTTGCTCTTCAAACGATCTTGCTTTTCGGAGCTCTGGTCTTGGCGGGGCGCTTTTATGAGACTTTTATTTTCTCTAAGCTTTCAGCCCATCTTGACCGCAAGTCTGGAAATGAGCTTCCGCAAAAATTCTCATCAATTATCGAAGTTGATGATACCGGTATCAAAGTCTCTGACCGTGCCCGGGAGATAAGTTATTCTTGGGATGCGTTTTATGCTGTGCGGGATACGGAGAAAAATGTCATATTTATCTCCGATACAATTCACTGTGTGATACCAGCTGGATGCTTTCCCGGTTTTCTTGAGAAAGATGCCTTTGTGAGGGCGTGCTCAATGAAAGTTGAAGCCACAACACCTCAAGGGCAAGCCTTCACTTAAGACGCGAAGCGTCTATAGCTGATGAATGTCCTCACCCAAAGTTATCGCCGTTGCCGCAGATGATAAGCACAATATCGTCAAACCCGTTCGCGAACATATTAAACTCATCGCAGGGTGGGGTGTTGAAGGCGACGCGCATGCGGGTAAGACGGTGCAGCATCGCTATGACAAGCGCCGCAACCCTGACGCACCGAACTTGCGGCAGGTGCATCTCATGCATGCGGAGCTCTTTGATGAGGTCGCGGAGCACGGTATGAATGTCGAACCCGGACAGATGGGCGAGAATATTACAACGCGAGGTCTCAATATTTTACATCTTCCGCGTGGGACCCATCTCAAAATTGGCGATGCGGTTATTGAAGTGACCGGGCTGCGTAACCCTTGCAAATACTTAAACCGGATCGCGCCGGGCTTAATGAAAGCGACCCTGTCGAAAGACGAATCGGGTCAGCCTTTCCCAAAGTCTGGTGTGATGGGCGTTATTTTAACGGGCGGAGAGGTGAAAGCGTGTGATGCGATAGAGGTTATTCTCCCTGATACGCCGCATGAACGGCTCAGACCTGTCTAAGCAGAGCTTATGAAGCGCGTCATTTTTAAATCCATAGTCGCGCTAGCCGTAATTTCGCTGGCCTGTGTGCTTTACGGTCTCCTTATTGAACCCCGCCAGTTGAAAATCCGGCAGGTCGCGTTTGTTTCTGATAAATATTCCGGCCCTGAAGTCAGGATAGGGCTCATCACCGATATCCATATTGGCGGGATGCATGTTCCGCCGGACCGCGTCGCGAAATTGGTGCGGGATATGAATGCCCTCAATCCCGACATTGTTCTCCTGCCCGGTGATTTCATCGATGGGCACATCCCTCATGAAGATAAGTCAGACGCGTTTAATGACGTCGTGATGAGCGGTATGTCCCATCTGGGGGCGTTACAAGCCCCGGCTTTTGCGACTCTCGGTAATCACGATGCTTGGTATGGGGCCGCAAAGGTCCAAGAACTTTTAGCGGATGCAGACATCTCAATTCTTGAGAATAGCGTCGCGATATTTGAGGGGCTTTGCCTCGTCGGATTGGCCGATTATGACACGGCCACGCCGGATAAATCCGCGTTTTTAGAGTGTCCGCAAGATGTACATCCGCTCGTTTTCACGCACTCACCACAAGCCTATGAGAGTTTTCGGTCTGATACTGTACTTGCCGTCGCAGGCCATACGCATGGCGGGCAGGTCAACCTGCCGCTCATCGGGCGACGGGTGAATTCAACACGATTAAGCGCGGAACATAGTTATGGTTTCTCAGAACTCCGTGGAGTCGATGTTTTTGTGAGTGCAGGAGTAGGGACATCCATCCTGCCTGTCCGCTTTCGCAGTCCGCCTGAGATCGTTTTGATTACACTACAGCCGGCACCGGAATAGAGCCGTCTTCCTGAATATCTGAGTCCGCGTTGTCCGGCGCGTAGCGCGCGTCGCGATCTGTTTTATTGGTCACGAGTAAGAAGGTGATGAGTGCCAGCAGGGATAGTCCTGCCGCTAGGAGGAAGGGCGACCCCGGAATATAGGGCGTCTGCGTCATGCCAAACATATATCGTCCGACGCCAATTAGGTTCTCTGGAAAGCCCTGCATCTGACGCAGGGCGCGATTGGCGGTTTCGCCAAAGATTGAGAAAGCCCCGGTCATGGCGAGTGGCCCCGCCATCAGGGCAAGACCCTGCGCTGCACCGATGGCCCCCTGTAACTCGCCCTGTTCGCTCTCGCTGACGCGGCTGCTCATCATATTGGTCAGGGCGGGGCCGTATAGTCCGGCCAGTGCTGCGAATGGGCCGGCCGCATAAATGATCCAGCCCGCATCCGCGCTGCCCATCATTGTATACCCTATAACCGCAGAGACGATGCCAATGAAGCCCGCCCAGAATAGGCCAATCTTCGGAATGATAATTCGAATCAATCCGCCTTGCACAATCATAGAGGCAACCGCAAATGCGCCTAGGGAGAAGCCGACATCGCCGGGCGTCCAGCCCAATCCTTCCATCGTCGAAAATGTATAGGTCGTTGGGTAAACTGTGTGAGCTGTTGCTAAAACGAACATTACAAAGATGAGGCTCTTCACGCCTTTAATTCGCCCGAGTGATACCAGCGATCCAATCGGGTTGGAGCGTTTCATGGAGAAGGCACGACGCTTGGTTTTGGCCAGTGTTTCCGGCAGAAAAAACAGGCCGTAAATGACGTTGATGAGCGAGATGATACCTGCGGCGTAGAACGGGACCCGCGTGCCATATTCGCCCAATATTCCGCCAATGACGGGACCAAGGAGGAAGCCAACGCCAAAGCTCGCACCGATTAGACCAAAGTTCTGCGCGCGTTTTTCAGGCGGGCTTACATCCGCGACATAGGCATTGGCGGTCGAGAAGGTTGCGCCGAACATGCCTGAAAAGGCGCGGCCCAGATAGAGCCACGCGATTGTTGGGGCGAGGGCGATGAGGAAATAGTCGAATGCTAATCCGGCGAGGGAAATCAGCATGATGGGTTTGCGCCCAAATCGATCTGATAATCCGCCAACAATCGGCATGCAGATGAATTGCAGGAACGCATATGTCAGGGTGAGATAGCCACTATGCCAAACGGCCTCGCTATTTTCTAACCCCGTCAGTTCTTTGATGAGGTTTGGCAGTACGGGAATCATGATCCCGAAGCCGACGGAATTGATCATCACCGTGATCAGAACGAATATCAATGCGTTCTTTGAATTTGGAGCTGTCCCAGCCATGCGTCGGACCTAAGCTATTGGATAGGCTTTGCGAAGGGAGCAAATTCGACGATGAGTCGTTCATAAACCTCGCGCTTAAACGGCACGATTGTATCCGCAATTGTATTGAGGTCTGCCCAGCGCCAGTCAGAGAATTCCTGTTCGCCATGCGCGGTCAGGTCCACGTCCGCGCCATCCCCGTGATATCGAAAGGCAAACCATTTCTGACGCTGTCCAATATTATTAAATCGCTTCCGTTTCTGCGCCAGCAGTTCCGGTGGGAAATCGTAATAGAGCCACCCTTTAATCCGACCGAGATAGTCCATCCTGTCAGCTTTTAGGCCCGTTTCTTCGAATAACTCTCTTTTGGCGGCAGCTTTGGGTTTTTCGCCCTTATCCATACCGCCCTGCGGGAATTGCCAGCAATGAGGGCCGTCTTCTCCGAAACGTTTGCCCAGCCAGACTTGGCCTTGCGGGTTGAAAATTACGACGCCGACATTGCGGCGATAGTCTTTTTTGTTGCGGGACATATCGTTACTTTAGAGCGGCAGAGGCTGGCGTGAGTTGAAGGCCTTGCCCGTCGAGGCTCGCAATCCATGCCTGTGCTTCCTGTAACGTTTCGGCATAGGCATAGCCGACGCCAACCGGATGCCCCCCCGATTTCGCTGCACCCGCCAGCTCAGTCAGTCGCGCTTGGATAACGGGTTCAACCGGGCTGGGGTCGATCAATCCGTGACCGGCTTTGAAGGGTTGATTGACAGAGATCGCCAGCGCGCCAAGTGTCGGCGTCTCGAAGTCTCCGTCTGTAATAAAGCCCAGACCCGTCGCGGCGAGGGCGTCCATAAACGGCGCGGCCACATCTGTGCGGGTCAGGAAGGCATCGCCGTTAAAATTGGTGACACCGAAATAACCTTGCGATCGGGAGAGCAGCCAATCGAGATTGCGCGCATTTTCCTGCGCTGTCGCCTCCAGCCGCAGCGCGCGATCTGCGCCGGGCTCGAGCGGATTAAAGTTTGTCGACTCGAGTGGAATTTCGATCAGGACTTCATGACCGGCCCGTCTGGCCGCATCGACCCAGCGCTGCAAGCCTGTGGCATGGGCGGCGAAAGACAGGGTCACATCGGGGGGTAATTCATCAATGGCGCGTTGCGTCAGGATGCGGTTCAGGCCAAGCCCACCAATGATGAGGGAGACGGGTTCGCGGTTAGACTTCGCACGGAATGGGCGTTTATATTCTGTCAGTGCGGATCTCGCGCCGGATTTCGGGACCGGACCAAACCGTCCCTGTCGCGTCAGGCCCGCAATTGGGGCAGGAGGCAGGGCCGCAGAGACGACCTTGGGTAATGCTGGGGATGGTGTATCTGCTGCGGGGGTTGCGGGTTCAGGCGACAAGGTTTCCGTCGGATTTGCCCCGTCAGGAACTTCTCCCGCCAGTAGGTCCGGCGTGTCCAGTGTTTCGTTATCCAAGGCCGAAACAGGTTCAGCAGGCGGTAATTGGACGACAGCCACTGTGCCGCCTGCAACGGCGTCCATGGGGTCACCCAATAAACGGGCGGCTAAAACGGGAATGGCAAAACCAAGCAGTAAAACAGTTCCTGCCAATACAAGGTGATTGCGGCGGGAGGGCAGCTTTAGCGGGGCGCGGCGAGTCGGGGACGAGGTCGGCATGACTCGCTCTTATGGGGAAAAAGGGGCGGCGTAAACGCGCGACCCGCGATCAATTAAAACCGCTCATCCTGCGCGTCTAATATTGTTTGATATTGCGATGTCTTGAGGATTTCGATCGTCTTATTGAGTTGAAAATCCTCATCATCCGGATGATCTTCTGGCGGATAGATGATGTCCTCGTATTTCTCCTCATAATCAGTTTCATCAGGATTGATGAGGAAATTGCGGAGACTGTCTTCGCGGAAGCGGGACCGGATCTCGCCTGTATCCTCGACAAAGGCGACGAGAACATCCGGCAAGATGCCTCGTCCCTGAATGGATTTGCCTGAGGGTGTGTAATATTTCTGCGTTGTCAGACGGAGTGCGCCTTCACTCTGGCCCAACGGGATGACGGATTGAACCGACCCTTTCCCGAAACTGCGGCGGCCCACCACAATCGCGCGTCCACGGTCCTGCAATGCGCCCGCCACGATTTCAGCGGCAGAGGCGGAGCCAGGGCTCATCAGCACGGCGATTTTCATATCGGGATAAAGCTCGCCGCGTTCGGCGTTGTAGCGTTGATGATCGCTTCCATCCCGACCACGGGCGGAGAGGACCTCACCACCATCGAGGAAGAGGCCGGAAATGCTCACGCTTTCTGTCAGCAGTCCACCCCGATTGCCCCTTAGGTCGATCACAAGGGCCGGAATATCACCGCCGAGTTGACGTTCTATATCCGCGAGCGCACGTTTCGTGTCGCGTGTCAGATTATCATTTGTGAAGGTTTCGATCTGGATATAGCCAACGCCTTGTTCGACACGGTGACGTACGGCACGGCCGCGCACAATCGCGCGTGTGACGACCACATCGCGCTGGATTTCACCCGGGGAGAGGACCGTGACCGTCACGGGTTCACCTTCTGGTCCGCGCATGCCGGAGACGGCTTCATCCAGTGATTTGTCCTTGATAACGACTCCGTCGACCGCAGAAATGAGGTCGCCCGACCGAATACCGGCTTCATAGGCAGGACCATCTTCAAGCGCATGATTGACTTTGACATATCCATCCTCGGACACGACCTCGATCCCCAATCCGCCATATTCACGGCGGGCAGATTCGCGCTGTTCGACAAATTGAACGGGCGGGACGTAGGAGGAATGCGGATCCA
Organism: uncultured Caulobacterales bacterium; assembly: GCA_947503715.1. GTDB lineage: Bacteria > Pseudomonadota > Alphaproteobacteria > Caulobacterales > Maricaulaceae > Litorimonas. Next base: position 490,897 of record CANNER010000001.1, read on the forward strand.
GCGATGACAGCGCCCCGTTTAAGGCGTTTTCAATCAAGGACGCCGTATCGACCTCCTCGACATAATTCTCCTGAACAATCGATAGGACGTTCGCGAAAACCTCCATTTGATCGTAAATAGCTTCAGGCTTTTTCTCATCATCCGCAGTCGCAGAGAGCGGTAGTGCCAAACAGGTTGCCAGCAATATCCCTTTCAGGGCCTTATGCATGTCTAACCCTGAACCTCTGCCAGTTTTTCTGCATAAGTGCCGGATTTCAGAAGCTCGATCGCTTTTTGAAGCTGATAATCATCAGACACGTCAAAATCTTCCGGCGGATAATCAATCGTTAGCTCTTCTGCGAGATTGGCTTCGTCATCCTCATTGGCAATCGCATTGGGGAGGCTGGATTCTGAAAAACGCTGGCGTTCCTCTCCATCATCCGGAATGGCAGAAACAGCAATATCTGGCGCGATACCGCCGCCCTGGATACTGCGACCCTGCGGCGTATAATAACGCTGTGTCGTGATTTTCAATGCACCGTCTCGACCGCCACGAAGGGGAATGACGTCTTGGACAGAGCCTTTGCCGAACGTCGTCATACCCATCAGGATACCACGCCCACGATCTTGGACCGCACCAGCCACGATTTCAGAGGCGGACGCAGACGCACCGTCCACGAGAACGACGAGGGGAACGCCCTTCGCCATCTGACCTTTTTCGCCATTATAAACGTTTACATCATCGGCACGACGTCCGCGGGTCGAGACAACTTCTCCGCCATCCAGAAAGACGGAGGAGACTTGTACAGACTGAGTCAGGAGGCCGCCGGGGTTTCCGCGCAAGTCCAGGACGAGGCCGGGAATCTTCCCGCCATATTCCTGCTGAAGTGACGCAATCGCGTCTTTCAGGCCGTTTGCCGCTTTTTCGTTAAATTGGGAAATGCGGATATAGCCGATACCGTCTTTGTCTTCGAATTTCACAATCTGGCGTTTGATAACTTCGCGGGTGATGTCGAGCGTGATCGGGTCTTCGCCTTCGCGGACAATTGTGATGTTTATTGGCTCACCTGGTTTGCCGCGCATCTGACCCACGGCTTCAGAGAGTGTCGCGCCAAGCAAGGACTTGCCTTCGATTTCCGTGATGAAATCTCCGGCTAAAATGCCGGCTTCTTTGGCGGGGGTATTGTCAATCGGTGAGATGACTTTGACAAAGCCGTCTTCCATTGTGACTTCCATGCCGAGGCCGCCATATTCACCTTTGGTGTCCATGCGCATATCGCGAAAGGCTTCCGCGTTGATATAGGAGGAATGCGGATCTAGCGAGGCCAGCATCCCGTTCATCGCATCCTCAATCAGCTCGCTATCATCGACATCAACAACATATTGACTGCGGACGCGGGCGAGGACATCAGCGAAGAGTTCCAACTGCTCGAATGTGTCGTCATAGGCGGGGCGTTCAACGGCAACAGCGGATTGCTGCGTTGTCGAAAAGGCAAACAGGGCCACTGCGGCGACAGAACCAAGGGCGGGTAGAACAAATTTCACACGATTACTCCAGCTAGTCCTCAACACTTAGACAGGCGATTTGCGCTTTGCCAGTCAAATTACTGCGATTAAGTGACATGCTTAACCAGATTTAACGTCATTCGGGGCGAGCCAGGGCGCTGGATCAACGGGGGAGCCGTTTTTGCGGAGTTCGATATAGATCTCGGCTTGGCTGTCGCCGGGTAGGGCACCCACGGGTTCACCACGCCGCACATCATCGCCCGCACCGACATTTAGGCGTTCCAGCCCCGTTAGAAGGACGAAATAACCATCCCCGACATTCAGGATGATGACATTATCATAATTCTTAAAAGGTCCGGAAAATTCCACGCGTCCGGCATAGGGTGCAAGGACCTGTCCATTGGCGCGACCCGCAATGGTGAGCCCTTTTTCCCCGCGACCGTATTTTTTGATAATCTGTCCCGAAACCGGACGGATCATCCCGCCCTTGGCTTCCGCAAAGCGCTTTGTGCCTTTGGGCAGGGTCACGGGGGCAGCAGGCGCTGCGCCACGCCCCGGCTTCGCACGGGGGACCACGCGCATGGCCTCGGCTTCCAGTTTTGCAATGAGGTCGAGGAGGGATTTTGACTCTGCGGCCAACCGGTCCGCTTCTTTCGCCGCGGCGGAGCGTTCATCGGAAAGTTTGGCCTCCAATTGCCCTTTGGATTTCAGTCCCGTCTCAACCTCGGCCTGACGCCGTGCGAGGCGATCCTGTACCGTGCCAAGTTCTGCCTGTTTGATTGCGAGTTGCGATTGCGTCACGTCCAAAGCTGTTAGGTTCAGAGCTAGTGCTTCCGCTCTCTCTTTTAACTGAGCCGATAAATTAGCCATCAGCCGCCCGGCCATAGCGGCCTCTCTCGCATCGCGCGGGGAGAGAGCGAGGGTTGGCGGGGGGGTGGCTTCCAAGCGCTGGAGGGCCGCAAGGAGCTCGGTATATTTGGCTTTATCCGCCGATATACGAGACTGTAGAGACGCGGCGCGGGATGTCAGCTCTTCTGTCTGGCTTTCCAATGCGCTCAGCTCCGCTTCGACAGACTGGGCTTCTCTGGCTGTCTTTGAGAGTTGTTGTTTGAGGCTTGAAATATCTTTCCGAACCTCTTGACGCTCCGCTTCCAACTGTTTCGTTTTATCCCGTGCCGCTTGTTCCTTCTTGGTCAGAACATCCAGATCGCTCGCGCTCTGCGCGATAGCGGCAGGCGTGAAGAGCAGGACAAAGCATATGGCGAGGGCAAAGCGCATAAGCTCCTATCGCGCGATAGGCTTTACTTGGCGTTAACCGCGATGCGATCAGTCCCGATGATAGGGCGTCCCTGCGAGGATTGAGAGGGCGCGGTAAATTTGTTCTGCCGCCATAACGCGGACCATTTTATGGGGCCAAGTTTGTGACCCAAAGCTCCAACGTGTGATGCGACCGGGGCGTAAATCCTTGATCGTCGCAGGATCAAACCCATCCGCGCCGCCAATGAGGATATAGGTTGACCCAATCCCGTCATCGCGGAGGTTGGAGAAATGTTTCGCAATCTCTCTGGATTTCGGACTCCTGCCGCGTTCGTCGAGTATTATCAGTTCGTCAGACGGGCCAATACCGGAGAGGAGTTTTGCAGTTTCCGCCGCGCGGTCATGCTGACCTTTTAAGTCAACACCCTGTTCTTCGACGGCGAGGAACCCTGTGCCTCTCGCAAGGCCCTGGGCCCGCGTGATGTAATCCTTCACGAGGTCATATTCGGGACCGTTCCGTAAAACGCCGCCCGCGCGAAGGATGATCTTCATGATTAGCCTTGAGGCAGAGGCGTGTCGTCGGGCGCTTCCTGTCTCACATTCTGCAGCCCTTCGGGGAGGGGAACGGACCAGATTTTCTCGAGATTATAGAAGACGCGGACTTCGGGGCGGAAGACGTGCAAAATGACGTCACCGGCATCGATCAGGACCCAGTCGCTGGCTTGTTGCCCCTCAACGCCGAGATCTTTCAGACCGCGTTCTTTCAGTCCGCGCTGAACATAGTCAGCCAAAGCCGAGACATGACGATTGGACCGACCGGAGGCGACAATGAGATAATCCGCAATGGAGGACTTTCCGCGAACATCAATTTCAATGACATCCTGTGCGGAATTTTCATCCAGCACGCTTTGAATAAAGTCGGAGAGCGCCCGTGAGTCCGGATTGTCTTTGACCGTGACGGTCGCAGGCGTTTCGGGCACGAATGGCTTGGAATTAGAGGTGGTCAGAGGTCTCTCCTGGAGATGAAATCATGGTCTTAATATTGGCTAGCATAGATAGTGGCCTGTGGCCAACTCTGCAATTTTAAACGCAGCTATGCTCTGCGGGCGCGTATAGCGGAAGAACTGCGTTTATCCAGCGGTAGAGTCAGGTAGGTCCAAGCGGGCGCTGTGCAGTCTTTTAGTGCGTGGGCCTGATCTTCCGGTAGACGCGCAAAGTCATATTTACGGGCCGCTTGGCTCAAGCGGGCTTTGATGGGGGAGCCCGGTCTGGCAATCACCGCAATCGGGATGGTTTCCACAATCTCTCGCCAGCCTTTCCATTTTGGCAATTGCGCTAAATTATCCGCGCCCATCATAAACACGAAGCGTTTATCGGGCTGGCGTGTTTTTAGGGTTCGCAGCAGGTCGACCGTATATTGCGTCTCATATTGGCGTTCGACATCACTAACCTTCATGCGTGGCGGCAGAGGCAGGTTACCGACTGTTTGTGCGCGACTCTCCCAACTGGGCTGTTCAGGCTTGAGCGGATTTTGCGGACTGACGAGCCACCAGATTTCGTCCAACTGAAGCTCGCGCAGACCCGCCCGCGCGACATGAAGATGTCCGCCATGAGCCGGGTTGAAGGACCCGCCGAAAAGTCCGACCGAGATAGTTATAGTCTGACCCTCATGGTCTGGCTTGGCCAGTCCCGCGCACCTGATATTTATAAGTCGTCAAATGTTCCGCGCCCACAGGCCCGCGCGCATGAAGGCGGCCCGTCGCAATGCCGATTTCAGCGCCAAACCCAAATTCGCCGCCATCTGCATATTGCGTGGAGGCATTGTGGAGGACGATGGCGCTATCAACGGAATCGAGGAAGGTTTGCGCGGCACCGGCGTCTTCTGTGATGATCGCATCCGTGTGCCCGCTGCCATATTTTGCGATATGGGCGAGGGCGTCGTTCAGGCCGTCGACAACCGCGATGTTAAGGATAGCCGCCAGATGCTCCGTCGCAAAATCTGCGTCTGTTGCGGGGGTGATTCCGGGCAAAACCTTCTGTGCGCGACTGTCACCGCGCAATTCACAGTGTTCGCCAATTTGACCTTTCAGCAGCGGTAAAAAAGAGTCAGCAATTAAATAATCGACTAAGAGTGTTTCGGTCGAACCGCAAACACCTGTGCGGCGAAGTTTAGCATTTTCAATGAGTTGCAATGCCATCTTCATGTTTGCGTCGGTATGGACATAACTGTGATTCAATCCTTCCAAATGCGCGAGGACCGGGACGCGGGCATCTTCCTGCACACGGGCTACAAGGCCTTTCCCGCCGCGTGGGATGATAATATCGATCGTCTCATTCAGGCCACGCAACATTTCGCCGACAGCCGCGCGGTCCGTTGTGTTGACGAGATTAATTGACGTTTCGGGGAGCCTGGCTTGTGTTAATCCAGCTTGCAGGGCCGCGTGAATGGCGGCGTTGGACCTTGCGCTTTCCGACCCACCGCGCAGAACACAGGCATTGCCGGATTTCACGCAGAGCCCGCCCGCATCCGCCGTCACATTTGGACGCGACTCATAGATCATGCCGATCACACCGATGGGGACGCGGACCTTGTGAAAAATGAGGCCATTGGGCTGTGTCCAGCTTTTTTCGACTGCGCCAACGGGGTCCGATAGGGCGGCAATGTCGTCGAGCCCTTTGGCAATACCGGCAACTCTATCCGCGTCGAGTTTAAGGCGGTCAAGCATGGCCGCCGAGAGACCTTTGCTTTCCGCAGCGCTCATATCTGCCGTATTGGCCGAGAGAATATCCGCCTCATAAGCGCGAATTTCTTCTGCCATTGCGTTTAGGGCCATATTACGTTGGGCTTCACTCGCGAGTCGTAACGTAGCCGACGCGGCTTTCGCCTGCGTGCCGAGCTCACCCATATATTTTTGAAGATCAGTCATCAGAGCATTACCAAATTATCGCGGTGGATGAGCGCCGCTCCATTTTCATATCCAAGAACGGCGGAGATTTCACCCGATTTCAGCCCTTTAATCCGGTCGGCTTGCGGATGATCATAGGCGATGAGCCCGCGTGCGATTTCCTGTCCATCGGATAGAATAGAGACGGCGTCACCTTTTTCAAACGTGCCTGAGACCGAGGTCACACCGGCGGGCAGAAGACTGCTTCCGTCGCGCAAGGCTTTCAGCGCACCTTTATCAATCGTGACGCAACCACAGGGCTTCAACGTCCCGCCAATCCATTGTGCGCGGGCTTTCCTTGGGTTGTCTTTGGCTTTGAACAGTGAATGGCGCCCACCAGACCAAAGCTTTGCCAGCGCACCGGGCTCTCGCCCGTCACAAATCACCATGTCAGATCCGGCGGAGGTTGCGATGTCAGCCGCCGCGAGTTTTGTGGCCATGCCGCCCGTGCCCATGCCTGTTGCGGCATTGGGTTCGCCGCCCATGGCTTTGATCTCATCCGTGAGAGACGTGATGACCGGGAGATGTTTTGCCCCCGCATCCTTGCGCGGGTCCGCCGTGTAGAGGCCGTCAATATCGGAGAGCAAAATCAGCATGTCCGCGCCAATCATCTGCGCCGTCCGCGCGGCGAGGCGATCATTATCGCCATACCTAATCTCATCCGTCGCAACGGTATCGTTTTCATTGATGATCGGGATGGCTTTCAAGTCCAGCAATGTTTCCAAGGTGGACCGCGCGTTCAGCCAGCGGCGGCGATGTTCCGTATCATTCAGCGTCAGCAGGGCTTGCGCCGTGACAATCCCACGCGCGCCTAACGCATCCTCATAGGCGCGTGTGAGCCGAGATTGCCCCGCTGCCGCGCAAGCTTGTTTTTGTGCCAGTGTGAGAGATTTTCCAAATAGTCCGAGCCTCTGCCGTCCTAAGGCAATGGCACCTGAAGACACGAGGATGATGCGCTTATCCTGTAAAGCGGAGAGGTCAAGCGCGAGGGCCTCCAGCCAGTCTTCTCGCAAACGGCTTGTCTCCGCGTCCACAAGGATGGCAGAGCCAATTTTGATGACGAGTGTCTCGACATCCGTCAGCATTTATGGCGTCCAGCCTTTGACATCTTCGATTTCACCACTCGCGACGGCTTGAAGGCGGCGTTTTTCCGCGCGTTCATCTTCTTCGTCCGCTCGCCGAATTTCGACATGCTGATAGAGGGCCGCGAGGACAGGGGTGAGCCCTTGTTGCGCAACGGAGGACATCGGGAGAGGGCGTTGGCCACATTTGGCCTCCATCTCGTCCTGTAATTCCGCAATCCTGTCCGCGCTTAACGCGTCGCATTTGGACAGGGCGATGACTTCGGGTTTGTCCTCGAAGCTCTCATCATACTCTTCCAACTCTTTACGGATCGCCAGGTAATCGCCAACCGGGTCTTCCGAGGTGCCCGCGACCAAGTGCAGGATCGCCGCGCACCGTTCCGCATGGCCGAGGAAACGATGTCCAAGACCTGCGCCTTCTGCCGCGCCTTCGATTAATCCGGGCAGGTCGGCTATGACAAACCGTTCCGCCGCGCCCATACTGACGACACCCAAATGCGGATGAAGCGTGGTGAACGGATAATCCGCGGTCTTTGGTTTGGCCGCGGTCACAGTGGAGAGGAATGTTGATTTTCCCGCATTGGGAAGGCCGATGAGGCCTGCATCCGCGATGAGTTTCAGGCGAAGCCAAATCCATTTTTCTTCGCCTTCTTCGCCCGGGTTGGCCTTGCGCGGTGCTTGGTTGGTGGAGCTTTTGAAGCGGGCATTGCCCCAGCCACCATTCCCGCCCTTGGCGAGGAGCACGCGTTCGCCGTCTTCCGTCAGATCGACGAGGACTTCATCCGTTTCGGCCTCAATGACCTGCGTGCCGACGGGAACTTTCAGGACGATATCGTCTGCGGCCGCACCGTGACGATCCCGACCCATCCCATGCATCCCAGTCTTGGCCTTGAAATGCTGTTTGAAACGATAATCAATGAGCGTGTTCAGGCTGCGGGTCGCTTCCAGCCAAACGTGACCGCCGCGTCCGCCATCCCCGCCATTGGGGCCACCAAAGGCGACGAACTTCTCCCGGTGAAAGGAGACAGATCCGCCGCCCCCATTACCGGACTTCACGAATATCTTGGCTTGATCGAGGAATTTCATGAGAGGTCCTTACGCGTCCATGTCCGACTTGGCTAGAACAGAGGTCTTTGCAGACCTGATGTAATTGTGTGATGGTGCCTTCTTCAGTCTCGCCATGGAGAAGAACATGTCCGTCGCCCCGTCTTTCTGAAAGCCCAGCTTTTCCAGCACGCGTTGGCTTCCCGGATTGTCCGTGAAAACACCTGCTGCGACCCTCTGCGGACCGTGTTGTGTTTCGAGTTCCGCTAGTAAAACCGCACAGGCCTCTGTGATATAGCCTTTGCCCCAATAGGGACGTCCGATCCAATAGCCGAGTTCCCAAGGCTGAGCCGTATCTGCGCGGAAGAGGTCCGCAACGCCGATTAATTTATCCTGTCCGATTTCTGTCACGGCATAGGCATTGCCAATGCCGCGGCGTTTCTGTGCGCGCAGATACATGACTTTGAATTCGACGGAAAGGCGCGGGAAAGGGTAGGGGAAGCTGCCCGTCATGCGCGCGATATCGCGATCATTCGCGAGTTCGGCAAAACTCTCGGCATCGCTATTTTCGATCTGGCGTAAAACCAGTCTTTCGGTTTTCAAAACATCACGCATGACAATCCTCCCGGAATTGTCAGCAGGGGACCGCTTGTCTTTATTTGCGGCATAAAAAAAGGAAATCGAGCGAGCCCGATTTCCCTGCTGTTCTTTAATCGGGTCGCCTGTTTAGCGGTGACCCGAAAATATTCAGGTCTTTATTCTGCGGCTGCCGGGAGGTCGACGGACACATATGTGCGCGCATTGCGTTTCGTTGTGAACGAGACGCGACCTTCGGTCAGGGCGAAAAGTGTATGATCTTTACCCATGCCAACATTTGCGCCCGGATAATATTTAGTGCCGCGCTGACGAATGATGATGTTACCTGGAATGACGGCCTGGCCGCCGGATTTTTTGACGCCAAGGCGACGGCCTGCACTGTCGCGACCGTTATTGGATGAACCACCAGCTTTTTTATGTGCCATGTCTAACTCCTGCGAATTGTTGTGAGGGGGCCTTAGCCCTTAATGCCTGTGATGCGGACGACTGTCTCGAGCTGACGGTGTCCTTTCTTGCGGCGATAGTTCTGACGACGCTTTTTCTTGAACACGATGACTTTGTCACCTTTGCGTTGCTCAAGAACTTCGCCAGTGACGGAAGCGCCTTTGACGAGAGGCTCGCCAACTTTAACGTCGCCGCCCGCGCCGTGCATCAGCACGTCATCGAAAGAGACTTTCTTTCCGGTTTCGGCGTCGAGCTTTTCGACGATGATGATGTCGTCTTTGGCGACCTTATATTGCTTACCGCCGGTCTGTATGACTGCGAACATGGCATTTTCCTGTTCTTCTAAGTGATCCTCCTACGAGGGTACACGGTCCTAAATACATAAAAGCCGCGCTGGGCGAATCCCGCGGCGGCCAATTCGTCGCCCTTATAAAGACCGGAGCCCCTCTGTCAATCATAGGATGACTTTGGCCTCAGCTTTGAAAAGCGATGTTTTGACAGCAAAAAGCCCCGCCGACTGAAAGCCGACGGGGCAAATTTTGTTATAAGCGCGAGGGCTTAGTTACGCGGGCGAACCCGACCAATGACTTGGCCATTGGCGATGATTTCGCCATTCGCATTGACCTGACCGATGACATTTCCGGAAGTGTCAACGACCGTACCGTCAGCGCGGACCGTGTAATCGCCGGACGTGACGCTGGTCACTGCTGATCCAACAGTACCGCCATTCAGAAGGTTACTTCCGGATGTTGCAGCTGTTGTGGACAGACCGCTGATGACGACTTGTCCGGAAGAGTTCACAACATCTCCATTTGTACGGAGCGTTCCGATAAGATTACCGCTCGCATCGCGGACGGAGTTATCAGAACCGATTGTGTAACCGGTTGTCGATCCGCCACCTGCGGAGAAGCCGCGAAGGACGACTTGTCCGGCAGAGTTCACAACGTCGCCGTTGGCGCGAAGCGTTCCAAGAACTTGGCCGGCGCCGGTGCGGACAACATTGTCAGAGCCGACTGTATAGCCGGATGTTGTTGTCGTGACCGTGGTCCCGGTGGTGAAGCCACCTGTCGTACCGGTCGTCGTTCCGCCTGTTGTGAAGCCGCCATTGATACCGACATTTGTGCCGGAGACCATGGAGCGCCAATCAACACCCAGAGCATCAACAGTACGGAGTGTCAGACCACCTGTGGACAAGCCACGAGCTGTCTGGAACGCCTCAACCGCCGCATAAGTCTGGCGACCCAGCTGTCCGTCAAGTGCACCATTATAGTAACCTTGCGTTTGCAGGGCACGTTGGATGGCGCGGATGACTGTCACATTGGCATTCGCTTCACAGAGGACCTGACGCCATTCGGCTTTCTCAGGGGATGTCTGTGTCCGACGTTCAATCGTGCCGAACTGAGCCGGTATGGCAATCGTTTCCGTGCGGGCCGGTGTGGCAACGCGCTGAACCTGGATTGTCTCATAGCGGGCCGGGATGACACGACGCTCAATCCGCGGTGCACCATCAACGACGCGACGTGTTACCGTCTTCGTGACCGCCGGAATACGACGCTCAGTCGTTGTCGCCGGTGTCTTGACGACGCGGCGCGTGACTTCACGTGTAACCGCCGGGATACGACGCTCTTGCGTTGTAGCCGGTGTTTTGACGCGGCGACGTGTTTCCGTTTTCGTGACGGCCGGGATACGACGTTCCGTTGTGGACGCTGGCGTCTTCATCACGCGACGTGTGACAGTATCTGTCACGGCCGGGATTGTCCGCTCAGTCGTCGCAGCCGGTGTCTTGACGACGCGACGCGTGACCTGCTTCGTGACGGCTGGCGTTGCACGCTCAACTGTCCGGGCCGGTGTCTTCACAACACGACGCTCAACAGTCTGTGTCCGAGCCGGGATAGCCCGTTCCGTTGTCCGTGCAGGTGTTTTCACGACCTGACGGGTCACTTGCTTGGTCACAGCCGGGATACGACGCTCTGTTGTCGACGCCGGTGTCTTCACAACACGACGCTGCTGTTGCTTGGTCACAGCCGGGATACGACGCTCTGTCGTAGAGGCTGGTGTCTTCACAACACGACGGGACACTTGCTTCGTGACCGCTGGAACTGTGCGTTCCACCGTACGGGCCGGTGTCTTCACGACGCGGCGTGTTTCCTGCTTGGTCACGGCCGGGATACGACGCTCTGTTGTAGACGCAGGCGTCTTCACAACACGACGTGTTTCCTGCTTCGTAACCGCCGGGATACGACGCTCAGTTGTCACAGCCGGTGTCTTCACGACACGACGTTGAACCTGCTTCGTGATCGCCGGGACACGACGCTCAGTTGTTGCCGCCGGTGTCTTCACGACACGACGTGTAACAGCTTTCGTGACCGCCGGGATTGTGCGCTCGACTGTACGGGCTGGTGTCTTAATCCGACGACGTGTCTCAGTCTTCGTGATTGCTGGCACGGCACGTTGTGTCGTCGCTGCCGGTGTCTTGACGACACGGCGGGAGACAGTCTTCGTGACGGCTGGAACAGTCCGTTCAATCGTTGCCGCCGGCGTTTTCACAACACGACGTGTTTCCTGCTTAGTCACAGCCGGGATACGACGCTCTGTTGTAGAGGCCGGTGTTTTCACGACACGACGCTCAACCTGGCGGGTGACCGCCGGGATTGTGCGCTCGACAGTCGACGCCGGTGTTTTGACAACACGACGTGTTTCCATCTTCGTGACTGCTGGAATGCGACGCTCAGTTGTCGCCGCCGGTGTTTTCACAACACGACGGGAGACAGTCTTCGTCACAGCCGGTGTTGCACGTTCAATTGTGCGAGCCGGTGTTTTGACGCGACGACGGGCTTCCGTTTTCGTGATCGCAGGGACGCGACGCTCTGTCGTGGCCGCTGGCGTTTTCACGACACGACGGGACACTTGCTTCGTGACCGCTGGTACGGTCCGCTCAACAGTTGCCGCCGGTGTCTTGAGGACACGACGTGTTTCCATCTTTGTGACAGCCGGGATGCGACGCTCAGTTGTCGCCGCCGGTGTTTTCACAACACGACGGGAGACCTGTTTCGTCACGGCTGGAACGGCACGTTCAATGGTTGCCGCTGGCGTTTTCACGACACGACGTGTTTCCTGCTTTGTGACAGCCGGAATACGACGTTCTTGTGTGGACGCTGGCGTTTTCACGATACGACGGGACACTTGCTTCGTGACGGCAGGAACTGTGCGCTCCACCGTACGGGCAGGGGTCTTGACGACGCGGCGTGTTTCCATCTTCGTGACAGCCGGGATACGACGCTCAGTTGTCGCAGCCGGTGTCTTGACGACACGACGGGACACTTGCTTCGTGACCGCTGGTACACGACGCTCAACCGTAGCGGCTGGCGTTGCGATACGACGACGTGTTTCCGTCTTCGTGATCGCCGGAACACGACGCTCAGTTGTCGCCGCCGGTGTTTTCACGACACGACGGGACACTTGCTTCGTAATCGCCGGGACGGTCCGTTCGACAGTTGACGCCGGTGTCTTGACGACACGACGTGTTTCCATCTTCGTGACGGCCGGGATACGACGCTCAGTTGTCGCGGCTGGCGTTTTCACGACACGACGCGAAACCTGCTTCGTGACCGCTGGAACGTTACGTTCGATAGTCGACGCCGGTGTTTTGACGACGCGGCGTGTTTCCATCTTCGTGACGGCCGGGATACGACGCTCAGTTGTCGCAGCCGGTGTTTTTACAACACGACGTGTGACCTGTTTCGTGACCGCCGGCGTTGCACGTTCAATCGTGCGGGCCGGTGTTTTGATGACGCGACGGGTCTGTGGCTTGCTGATCGCAGGCACAGCACGCTGTGTTGTGGCCGCTGGCGTCTTGACGACGCGACGTGACACTTGCTTCGTGACAGCCGGGATTGTGCGCTCAATTGTGCGGGCCGGTGTCTTCACAACACGACGCGCCTCAGTTTTTGTCACAGCCGGGATACGACGCTCGGACGTAGAGGCCGGTGTCTTCACAACACGACGGGACACTTGCTTCGTGACGGCAGGAACTGTGCGCTCAACCGTACGGGCAGGGGTCTTGACGACGCGACGGGCTTCCGTCTTCGTGACAGCCGGGATGGTACGCTCTTGCGTAGACGCCGGACGATCGACGACCTTGCGTGTCACAGTCTGTGTCACAGCTGGGATACGACGCTCTGTCGTGGCCGCTGGCGTTTTCACAACACGGCGTGTGCGTGTTTTCGTGACCGCTGGAACGTTACGCTCAATTGTCGAAGCCGGTGTCTTCACAACACGGCGGGAGACAGTCTTCGTAACAGCTGGGATGCGACGTTCTGCTGTTGAGGCAGGTGTCTTAATCCGACGACGTGTTTCCACCTTCGTAACCGCTGGCACAGCACGCTGTGTCGTGGACGCTGGCGTTTTGACGACGCGACGTGTGACTTGTTGCGTAACCGCTGGCACCTGACGCTCGATTGTTGAGGCCGGTGTCTTCACGACGCGGCGTGTCTCAACTTTCGTGACCGCCGGGATACGACGCTCTGTTGTGGACGCTGGGCGATCCACAACACGACGTGTGACCTGCTTCGTGACCGCCGGGATACGACGCTCAGATGTACGGGCCGGTGTTTTCACACGACGGCGTGTTTCCGTCTTCGTGACCGCAGGAATACGACGCTCTTGTGTCGAAGCAGGTGTTGCAACGACACGACGTGTAACCGTGTCAGTAACAGCCGGGATTTGACGCTGAGTTGTTGACGCTGGTGTCTTCACAACACGACGGGTCAGAGTCTTCGTGACCGCCGGGATACGACGCTCAACAACTTTAGCCTCTTCAGCAACAACACGTGTCTCGACCGAACCAACGCGCTGGCCGAACTGACCGCCATTGATGTTAGCCGAACCATTGCCACCGACGAGGCGTGATCCGCCTGCCGCACGGTCTGCACTGGAAGCATCGCCGGCGTTCAAGCCATCACGGTCATCACGACCATCGCGGTTGGCATCAACAAAACCGCTGATCCGTGTTCCGCCTGCGAAGGTTGAACCACCTGCATCAACGACGCGGGCCGGTGTCTTCACAACACGACGTGTGAGTGTTTCCGTGACTGCTGGAACCGGAATTTCACGAGTTGTGGCTTCCTGGTCAACGACACGACGTGTGATCTGACGGGTCACGGCAGGAATTGTGCGCTCAACGGCACGGGCCGGAGAGACGATAACCTGTTTCGTGATCGTCTTGTACTTGGCCGGGATCAGAACACGACAGAGGATTTCACCCGTCTGGTTCACGATCGTTTCAGTTGATTCAACAACCTGCTCGGAGACGCCGTTAAAGACAGTGAACTGTCCGCGTGTCGCCGTATTAACCCGTCCGCCGGTAAAGGCACCGGAGTTGATCGCTTGGCTACCAGGCTTCCACTCTTCACGTGCCGGCTCGATGAGAACGCGCTCAGAACGTGTTTCATATTTGGCCGGGATGACGTCGATTTCAGTCCGTGCTTCGGTCACAACAACTGTCTCAGTGACAGTACGGTACGTGGCCGGAACGACTTCAACGCGTGTTGACGCTTCCTGAACAACGATAGTCTCTGTGACGGTTTCATATGTCGCAGGGATGATTGTCAGCTGGTTGGCAGCTTCCTGTTGGATATATGTCTGGCTTTCCGTGCGGAATTTCGCAGGGACAGCGACATATTCAACGGTTTCAGGCTGAACAACGACAGTCTCAGTGACGGTCTCGTAAGTCGCCGGAATGGAGACAAGCTCCGTGCTGGCTTCCTGAACGACGACAGTTTCAGTGACGTTGCGGAAAGTCGCTGGAACAGAGACGAGCTCTGTGGAGGCTTCCTGAACAACGATGGTCTCGTTGTAAGTCTCATATTCCGCAGGAATAGTGACATATTCAACCGTTTCAGGCTGAACAACGACAGTCTCTGTAACGTTTTTGAATGTCGCCGGAACGGAGACAAGCTCTGTTGTGGCTTCTTTCACAACGACAGTCTCGGAGACAGTTTCAAACGTGGCCGGAACCGCGACGAGCTCTGTTGTTGCAGGCTGAACGACGACTGTTTCCGTCACGTTTTCGAACGTAGCCGGGATAGAGACAAGCTCACTGGAGGCTTCCTGAACAACGATGGTTTCGTTGTAAGTCTCATAGACGGCAGGAACGGAAACATATTCAACGGTTTCAGGCTGAACGACGACTGTCTCTGTGACAGTCTCATAAGTGGCCGGAACGGAGACGAGCTCTGTAGTGGCTTCCTGAACGACGTAAGTCTCAGTCACGTTCTCGAAAGTTGCCGGGATAGAGACGAGCTCTGTGGACGCTTCCTGAACGACGACTGTTTCTGTCACATCACGGAATGTCGCTGGAATAGTGACAAGCTCTGTGGACGCTTCCTGAACGACGATAGTTTCCTGAACAGTCTCGAAGACAGCTGGGATTGTCTCGTAAGTCACGGAGGCAGGCTGAACGACGACTGTTTCAGACACAGTCTCGAATGTTGCCGGGATAGTCACCAACTCTGTGCTGGCTTCCTGAACAACGATGGTCTCGTTCACTGTTTCGAACACAGCCGGGACTGTTTCGTAAGTGACAGAGGCAGGCTGAACGACAACTGTTTCAGTGACCGTCTCGAATGTTGCCGGGATAGCGACCAGTTCTGTGGACGCTTCCTGAACGATGACGTTCTCTGTGACAGTTTCATATTCGGCTGGAACCGTCACATATTCGACGCCAGCGGGCTGGACGACAACTGTTTCTGTGACGGTTTCGAATGTTGCTGGGATTGCGACCATTTCAGAGGACGCTTCCTGAACAACAACCGCTTCCTGAACGGTCTCATAGACAGCCGGGACAGTCACATATTCGACTGTTGCAGGCTGGACGACGACAGTTTCAGTCACAGTTTCGAATGTCGCCGGGATCGTGACGAGCTCTGTAGACGCTTCCTGAACGACGACCGCTTCTTGGACTGTTTCGAAAACAGCCGGTACGGTGACATATTCGACGCCAGCAGGCTGGACGACGACAGTTTCAGTCACAGTCTCGAATGTTGCAGGGATTGTGACCAGCTCTGTGGACGCTTCCTGAACAACGATCGTTTCCTCATAGGTCTCGAACTTGGCTGGAACAGTCACATACTCAACTGTTTCAGGTTGGACGACGACTGTTTCAGTGACCGTTTCGAATGTCGCTGGAATAGACACCATCTCGGAAGAGGCCTCTTGCACGACAACGGCTTCTTGAACTGTCTCATAGACAGCCGGGATGACTTCATAAGTGACGGAAGCAGGCTGGACGACAACAGTTTCATTCACTGTTTCGAATGTCGCAGGGATCGTGACCATTTCAGTCGACGCTTCCTGAACGACGATTGTCTCGGACACAGTCTCAAACACGGCCGGGACAGTTTCATAAGTCACAGATGCCGGCTGAACGACGACTGTTTCAGTCACAGTCTCAAACGTGGCAGGGATTGTGACGAGTTCTGTGGACGCTTCCTGAACGATAACAGGCTCGGATACAGTCTCATAGACGGCAGGAACGGCCGCATATTCAACCGTTGCAGGCTGAACAACGACTGTTTCTGTGACAGTCTCAAATGTGGCCGGAATTGTGACCAGTTCTGTTGACGCCTCTTGGACAACGATTGTTTCGTTATATGTCTCGAATTCCGCAGGAACGGACACGTATTCGACGCCAGCGGGCTGAACGACGACTGTTTCAGTGACCGTTTCGAATGTCGCTGGAATTGTCACCATCTCTGTTGATGCTTCCTGAACAATGATGGGCTCCTGAACGGTTTCATAAACCGCTGGAACCGCAACATATTCGACAGTCGCAGGTGTTACGACGACAGTTTCAGAGACAGTTTCGAATGTCGCCGGGATTGTGACGAGCTCTGTGGAGGCTTCCTGAACAACAACTGTCTCTGTGACTGTGTCATAAACAGGCGGCACAACAACATATTCAACCGTTGCAGGCTGAACCACGACAGTCTCGGAGACAGTCTCGAAAGTTGCAGGGATGGAAACAAGCTCTGTGCTGGCTTCCTGAACAACGATTGTCTCGTTGTAAGTTTCATATTCAGCAGGGATAACTGTGTAATCAACGGAGGCCGGCTGAACGACGACTGTTTCTGTGACCGTTTCGAATGTCGCAGGGATCGTCACCAATTGTGTGGACGCTTCCTGAACAACGACTGTTTCACTGACAGTTTCAAAAACAGGTGGGACTGTAACAAGTTCTGTTGTTGCTTCTTGAACAACGACAGTTTCTGTCACGTTCTCGAAAGTCGCCGGGATCGTGACGAGCTCAGTCGCAGCTTCTTGAACAACGATTGTCTCGGACACGGTCTCAAAGACGGCTGGGACAGTTGTATATTCAACAGAAGCCGGCTGAACGACGACTGTTTCAGTCACAGTCTCAAATGTCGCCGGAATAGTGACCAGCTCTGTAGACGCTTCCTGAACAACGATTGTCTCGTTGACTGTCTCGAAAGTCGCAGGGATTGTAACGAGTTCTGTTGAGGCCTCTTGGACAACAACTGTCTCTGTGACGGTTTCATATGTCGCTGGGATTGTGACGAGCTCTGTAGACGCATCCTGAACAACAACTTGCTCAGTCACAGTCTCGAATGTCGCCGGAATTGTTGTGTACTCAACACCCGCTGGCTGAACGACAACTGTTTCAGTGACAGTTTCAAATGTCGCCGGGATTGTGACGAGCTCTTTGACCGCATCTTTAACGACAACTGTTTCGGTGACAGTTTCAAACGTCGCCGGGATTGTGACCAACTCTGTAGCGGCTTCCTGAACGACGACTGTTTCTGTGTAATCCTCATAGACAGGTGGGATTGTCACATATTCAACAGATGCAGGCTGAACAACGACAGTCTCGGAGACTGTTTCGTAGACGGCTGGAACTGCGACGAGTTCTGTCGACGCTTCCTGAACCACGACAGTCTCTGTGACTGTGCGGAATGTTGGTGCGCCGGATGTTGAACCGGGACCGTAAGCGTTGACCGCGGAGCGGGAAACAACTCGACCGCCGGAGGCGACGATGTTGCCTGAATTGTCGAGCGAGCCGATTGAAGATCCGGAGGCGTTATAAACGGTTCCGTTGGAGGCGACTGAATAAGTCGTTCCGCCAACCACGAGACGCGTCCGCGAAGAGCCTGTGCCGATCAATGTCAGCGGGTTAACAGCATTTGCTGCCAGAACGTTTCCGTTCGTGCCGACGATGTTGCCGGAGGCATCAACAGAGCCGATGCGTTGGCCGGAAGCATTTGTGACGGTTCTGGCGGAGTCGATTGTGTAAGGTGTGCCGTTAATCGTAACGGTGACTGTGCCACGACCCGGGATGATGGAACCACCGCCCGCAACAACAAGCTCATAGCTTTCTTCTTGAACAAGAACGCGCTCAGTGACGGTTTCCATTGTTGCAGGAATTTTACGAATCTCTTCGCCAGCCTGACGCAGAACAACTTGCTCTGTCGATGTCGTGTACTGCGCGGGCACGATGACCCGTGCGAAACATTCGCCTGGAAGCGGATTACCCGGGGGCAATTCCTGCGCGAATGATGGTGCAGCAAGAACTGCGGCCGATGCGGCCATTAAAAGTGTACGTTTCATATTACGAAAACCCCCAAAGTCTTCAGTTTTGTTTAGTCGCGACATGCGAACCCTCCAGATTGTCTCATTCTCCGCCGGACGACGGATTCAGGACGTTAACTTCCTCTTAAACTCTCGAGAAAGTAATTCAATTGCTAATTGGCGACACGCGAAAAGGTCGGAAGTAAGACGCCTCTGCGGCGTGTAACATCTCCCAATCTCCCCTAGTATCTCCGTAAGCCTCCAATATTTTCACGGATTGAGGCGCAAATTGGTCAAAAATGCGGCGAACCTTGTTGGCTCCCCATACATTATATCCTTTTAGCCCCCCGGAAGCCGTAGCTCCGTCCGATTCTAACTCAGTTGCCATGACGTGTGCAGGATGAATGCCAGTTGAACGCGCCCAGTATCGTAAATACGGACCGATAGAAGCACTGCACATATATAATGAATCAGGGCCTATATTCGCATCTGCTAATTTCGCCTTCACATGCGCTAGTGCGGCGGGACGAATATAGCGAGGTATCACGTCTCTCGCGAAACTTTCCGCCATTGATTCGATTCTTTCAATTGATCTACCCGCGAAAAACCGGTGCACAACGGCAGCTTTCACGGCATGGCGATCAATACGGCCCAGCTTGTAAGAGATAAATGTCGGCATCAGTCGTGCGATATTCCCTAGCCATCGCGGTGTCCCTGCATAATAGCGTAAAAACAGTGCAAACGTGTCTTTCGTCGTAATTGTGCCGTCAAAATCGAAGGCGACAATCTCGTGGTCAGCGTTTTTCTGTGACACTACATTTGTAGGGGATTCGGACATTTGGGCCTTTTCATCTCTGTCGATTATAGGTTGCGGGAACCGGACACACAGTTCAAGGCGGCGCGGGTCTCGTCCTTTATAAAGACCTAAAACATCCGGAAGTTCCACGCCCTCCTTTAGGATGCCTGTGGAGAAGGGCTGTGATTTCCATCTTGCCCCCACCCGCAACGCAGGTCAGAGCGGTCATCTTATTTACCGCATTTAAGAATAGGATGCCTCATGCGCACAGGATTACTTCGAACGGTTTCTCTTATCGCCTCTTTGACCCTGATCGCCTGTTCCGGTGCGAGAGATGCACCCGTGAGAGTGGAAAATCCTGATTTCGCGCAAGAGGCATCAGACCTCGCCGTGGATGAGGCCGTCACATATGGTAAATTGCCCAATGGATTGCGCTATGCCGTCCGGTCCAATGCAACCCCCACCAAAACCGCGACCCTGCTGATGCGGATTGATACGGGGTCACTGAACGAGACTGAAGAAACGCGCGGTCTCGCCCATTTCTTAGAGCACATGGCCTTTAACGGTTCGGAAAATATAGAAGAGGGCGAGATGACCAAGCAGTTAGAGCGCTTCGGTTTGGCCTTCGGCGCAGACACAAATGCCTCCACCAGTTTCGATGAAACCATTTACTCGCTTGAACTGCCGGATGTCTCCGAAGAAATGTTGGACGTAACATTAGGAATTATGCGCGAAACAGCGGAACGCCTGACGCTTGCCCCCGACGCGATTGAGCGGGAGCGGGGTGTCATTCAGGCGGAGCGACGCGCGCGGTCCAATCCCGGCTTCCGCGCTTTTCTGGATCAACTCGATTTCCTCGCCGGACATACAATCCTGCCGGATCGCTTGCCCATTGGGACAGAGGAAACCATCCAGACCGTCACGCCTGAACAGTTCCGCGAGTTTTACTCTGCTTGGTATCGCCCTGAAAACACATTTGTCACATTAGTGGGCGATTTTGAATCTGACTATGCCGTTCAAAAGATTGAAGAATTTTTCGGCGACTGGCGAGCACCGGAGGGCGTGGAACCCGGGGTCAGCGTCGAAATCGACTCTGCGGCTCTAACTGCCCCTCGCAGTCGCGTTTATTCCGATCCGGAAATCCAGACGAGTGTTTCTGTCAATTTGGTCAAACCTTTCACGCCTGAGGCCGATTTACTGACGACACGCAAGGAAGGACTGATCGAAAGCCTCGGAAATTCCATTCTCAACCGCCGTTTGGGCAAGCTCGCCCGGACAGAGGACGCCGCCTTTATCGGCGCGGGTGTTGGGACATCGAATTTCTTCGATGCCGGAGAGATTTCGTCTTTGAGCATCAGCACGCAACCTGAAAACTGGGAAGCGGGACTCGCACAGGGGGAACAGGCACTTCGGCGTGCCCTGCAACATGGGTTCACGCAGGCGGAATTGGACGAGCAGCTCGCCAATCTCGAAAATTCTCTGAAAGTCTCAGTTCAGACCTCACCTACGCGCCGGACGCCAAGTCTCGCGCGGTCTATTCTAGGGTCTTTTTCCAGTGAGCGCGTTGTCACGACACCCGAGAGTAATCTGGAGCGATTCTTGGGGTATAAGTCAGAGATCACATTAGAGGCCGTTGAAGCGGCCTTCCGCGAGGCGTGGGACGGCTTGGCAGATGCGCCGCAACTCTACCTCCAGACTTCGGACTTGATTGAAGACGGCGAAACCAAACTGGAAGCCGCTTTCGCCGCGACCCGGGCTGTGGATGTTGCCCCGCGTGCGGAAGAAGCGAAGCTTGAATTTGCCTATGATGATTTCGGCACGCCCGGAACAGTCGCTAAGCGCTCCCGAATTGACGACATTGATGCGACACTCATCACATTCGACAATAATGTCCGTCTGAATATCAAAAAAACGCCCTATGAGGACAATGTCATCCGTCTGTCGGCCCGTATCGGGGCAGGGATGCTCTCCGCACCCACGGACATTGCACCGGGATTTGAAGTCTACACGCAAAACATGCTCTCGCTCTCCGGTTTGGGGCAGCACAAAGTCGATGATATCTCGACCCTCATGGCAGGCCGTTCGGTCGGCGTGCGTCGCGGATTTTCTGATACGGCGATGACACTTTCAGGCTCTACAACGCCGGATGACCTGGATTTACAGATGAAGCTCATGGCGGCTTACGCAACTGATCCGGGCTACCGTCCGGAAGCGCAAGCGCAATATGATAAATATATCCGGTCTTGGTATCCGACTCTGGATAGCACACCGGGCGGCGTGGCGAGCCGCGATATTGGGCGTATCCTGCGCAGTGGGGATAAACGTTGGGGTTTCCCGTCCGAGGCGGACCTCTTGGATGTCGATATGGATCTCATCCGGAACTGGATGGAGGCCAATGTCTTGGGTGGCTCTATCGAAATTACAGCTGTCGGGGATATTGATGAAGACGAATTGATTGAGGCCGTCGCGGCAAGTTTTGGCGCCCTGCCGGAGCGCCCGCTTACCGTCTTTGAACCTGACCCGGCTTTGACCAAAGTTTCTTTCCCGGACGGCTCGAAACGCCCGATCTTGCTCTCCCATGCGGGAGATGCCCAGACGGCGCGGCTTTATATCTACTGGCCCGCAGCAGACGCGACGGATGTGGTGCTCTTGCGACACACTCAGATGGTCTCTAATATGTTCGATCTTCGCCTGACGGAAGTTCTACGCGAAGAGGAGGGGGCGACCTATTCCCCAGGCGTGTCCCAGACCGGCTCGCGCCTTTATAAGGGCTTCGGATATATCGGCGCACAAATCGAAGTCTCGCCGGATAAGATTGATCTCATGGCCGAGAAAATCCGGGAAGTGGCGGCCGAGTTTGAACGTGGTGAAATTGAGCAAGATGTCTTTGACCGCGCCATAAAACCCGTTCTGGAGTCCTTGGAAACGAGTCTTGAGAGCAATTCCCTATGGATGAGCGTGCTCTCACAAGCTCAAACCGATCCGGAAGATATCGCCCGTTTCCGGACGCGGGACGAGGTGTATCAATCCATGACACTGGCGGATCTAAAACCTGTTGCGAAACAGGTCTTTGTTGATGCCAATTCCATAGAGATCCAGATTTTACCGGAAGAATGAGTCAAAGGTAAAATCTGGCTTAACCTTTGCAAGATTGAAGAAGTGACGGAAAAATAACCCTTTTTAGTCACCTTCTCTTAGTTTTTAACCTGATTTTAACCATAAAAAATACCAATCTGTTTCATCCTGCTACAACTTCCCCTCTTGGCAGAGTGGGTGCAACACCCCTCCCATATCGCGACCTCACCGTCCCATTTTGGGCAAAGAGGTCAAATAAGGATGTGGATGATGAAACGGACCCTTAATCATATCGCGGCCGACTACCGTTCTAAAAAGGACGGAAATGTTGCCATTATGTTTGCCATGACAGTTTTTGCGATTGTCGCGGGCTTGGCTATTTCGGTTGATGTATCGAACGCCTATTTCGCAAAACAGCGTTTGCAGGATACGACCGATGCTATCGCGCTTATGGCGGCGAAAGATAAATCCTTGGATAGCGAGGCCAAGTTACAAGCCACGGCCCAAGCCCTTTTTGACGCGACATATCCGAGTAAGACAGGCGAGCGGATCGTTATTGAGAGTATTAAGCGTGACGGGGACCGTGTGATCGTTCAGTCAAAAAATAATATCGACACTTACTTCACAGGCATTTTCAAGACTAACAATATGGATGTGGGCGTCACGTCCAGCGCCGTATTTGCGGATAAAGCGATGGATGTTGCATTCGTCCTCGATACGACATTCTCAATGAATGGCAGCAAGCTTTCAAACTTGAAATCCGCAGCAGGAAACCTCGTCAAAACGTTTGACGAGCTCGATAATGAGAATCTTCGCGTCTCCGTCGTCCCGTTTTCGCAATATGTGAATGTCGGTTTATCCCGTCGAAATGCCAAGTGGCTGGATGTCCCGCAGGATTCCAGCACGACGGGTCCACAAGTCTGTAAGATGAAACGCGAAGTCGTGTCGCGCTCGAATTGTCGGCGCGTGCAACGCACCTGCAAAAATGACGGCGTGTCCTATGATTGCTCCTACACCAAATGTGATAACACATATGGTCAGCCCTATAAGAGTTGTTACACACCAACATCCAAAGCGACTTGGAAAGGTTGCGTCGGATCTCGTGAGAATGGCTATGATGAGCGTCCGGCCTATGACAGCCGTAAAATTCCCGGCCTCATGAACGTAACATGCGGAGCTGAACTGCAAACCCTGTCCAGCAATATGACACAGGCGAAGTCTTCTATCTCCGGATTAAAAGCCCAAGGCGAGACATATCTTCCTGCTGGTATTCTCTGGGGATGGCGGACATTGGACACAACAGTTCCGTTGAGCTCAAATGCTGGTAACCCTGCTAAGAAACGCGAGAAAATCATGATTGTCATGACAGATGGTGAAAACACGCTGTCCAAGAAGGGTATTCTTCACAATGGAAACAACGCTAACGCGGCCAACACAAAGACGGATACACTGTGTAAGAAAGCGAAAGCGGATGACGTCACAATCTACACGATTGCCTATGATGTGAAGGATGCGACGACAAAGAAAATGCTCAATCGTTGTGCAACGGACGGTTCCAAATTCTTTGACGCCAAGAATGCAGGTGATTTGAATGATGCTTTCAAATCCATCGGTGAGAGCCTCAGCGAACTTCGCATTACCGCGTAACGCTCACTCCTATTCAAAGTAAAAAGGCCGGGATAAATGTCCCGGCCTTTGTTTTTTTACTGTTCGACGCCCAAGAGCTGCATGTGGAATAACAGCGTCGCATTGGGTGGAATTTGACCACGACCGCGTGGGCCATAGGCGATATCACCCGGGATATAGAGAATACGCGCTTCGCAGACTTTCATATCGGCGAGGCTCTCATTCCAACCCGCGATAAAACCATTCGCATTGTGGTTCATAGTGACGTCACGCTCAATGGAGCTGTCAAAGACAGATCCGTCCGGGAAGAATCCGTGATAATGCATTTCGACCTTTTGGCTGCCAACGGGTGTTGCGCCTTTTTTCAGGCCTTCCTGAATGACTTTGTACTGCAACCCGCTTTCTGTCGTCACAACGCCTTCGCGCTGGGCATTGGCGGTGTGATAGGCGGCGAAATCATTTGAGGCTTCAATTCTGTCGATATCGACATAATCGGCATTGGCCAGCCATTGGTCTTTCGGGCATTCATAGACGGCTTGGGCGGGGTCCACAGGACCGTCGCTCGCACCGGAACAGGCGGCGAGGGCGGCGGCGGCCCCGATCAGTAAATACTGTCTCATTCAAAATCTCCTTTGATAATCTGTATTTTAAACACGCGACCTAGCGCGCGAGTTCCTTCATCGCGGCCTCAAGGCCGGTCAGGGTCATGGGATACATCCGGTCCGGGCCGATAATATCCTGTATCATTTTGGTCGATTGCGAATAGGCCCAGTATTTTTCTTCCGTCGGATTGATCCAGACGAGATGCGGGTAAATATCGACGAGCCGTTGCAGCCAGACCGCGCCGGCCTCCTCGTTCCAATGCTCAACCGAGCCACCGCGCATCGCGATCTCGTAAGGGCTCATCGCGGCGTCGCCGACGAGGACGACGCGGTGGTCGCTGCCGAATTTGTGGAACACATCCCAAGTCGGCGTGACCTCACTCATGCGGCGAACATTATCTTTCCAGACCTGCTCATAGAGACAGTTGTGGAAGTAGAAATATTCGAGTCGTTTGAATTCTGACCGTGCGGCGGAGAAGAGTTCCTCGACCTGTTTGATATGACCGTCCATCGAACCGCCAATATCGAAAAAGGCCATGACTTTAACGGCGTTACGACGTTCGGGCCGCATTTTGATGTCGAGCCAGCCCTGTTTTGCCGTGCCTTTAATAGTCCCAGCAAGATCCAATTCATCCGCAGCCCCGTCCCGGGCAAATTTGCGCAGACGGCGCAGAGCGACCTTGATATTGCGCGTCCCGATTTCCCGGTCTCCGTCAAGGTTTTTGAAGACCCGCTTGTCCCAGACTTTCACGGCTTTGCCGTGGCGGCCTTCCTTCTGGCCGATACGGACGCCTTCGGGATTATAGCCATAAGCGCCGAAGGGGGATTTCCCCGCTGTGCCGATATTCTTATTCCCGCCCTCATGGCGCTTGTCCTGATTGTCGAGCCTTTCTTTCAGGGCTTCCATGATCTTGTCGAAATCACCCAGCGCTTCGATTTCTGCCATCTCTTCAGGTGTGAGATGAAGCTCCGCCATTTTCTTGAGCCAGTCGGCGGGAATGTTGGCATCATCCTGCCCGAAAATATCTCCGAGATAATCGACGCCGCGAAAGACGTGAGAGAAGACCTGATCAAACTTATCCAAATCCCGCTCATCTTTGACCAACGCCGTGCGGGAGAGGTAGTAAAAGCCGTCGAGGCTTTCGCTCGGCACATCTTTCTCAATACCTTCCAAAAGCGTCAGATATTCCCGAATGGAAACGGGGACTTTGGCGCGGCGGAGCTCGGAAAAGAAATGATGGAACATGAGCTTTGTCTAACAGGTTCGATTGGAAACGAAACGAGGAATTGCGGCTCTACTCCCCGCCCAACTCTTCCGGCAATTCCGGGTTCGGGTCTTTCGGCGCATGCCCGTCCTGCCCCGAATATTTAAACACGACAAATTCCAGTGGACTGTCCGGCGCAGCTTTTACGCCGTGATAATCCCAGGCACGGGCAAAGAGGATGTCGCCTTCATTGGCAGGGCTTTCCTCGCCATTGAGATACCATGTCCCCCGGCCTTTCGTGACCATGAGATATTCCTCATCCGCGTGACGGTGAGGGGGATGGATTTCCTGTCCGGCATCTATCTTGGCCACGCCGACGAGCACGGGTTTCAATACGTGCGTTTCTTCTGTGAAATAAGGGAAGAAACTGCCCCAAGACGCGATATCTTCCGATACATCGGATTGGGAGAGGATGGCGGACTCGCCCGCCATATTCTCAATGTTGTCATGGTCGTGATCATGGGCGGCAGGCGCGCAGGCGGTGAGGGCGAGTGCGCCCGTCAGAACGAGATATTTCATGATGTACATTCTCCGGCATAGGCCGCGCTAACACCTTTGGCATTGGCGGCGCATTCATTGGAATAGGTCTGTCCGTCGCAGCCACAGACGGGATTGTAATCCATGGTGCACATTTCGGGCATTGGGCGACAAATGCCCGGCGCATCGGCCGCGCCGCATTGGTCCGCCATTGTCCGGTGGCAATATTCGCCGTCGTCGCATTCCGGTCCGGGAGTAGCAACCATTCCGCCACAGCTTTGACCCTCTGTTGGGCTACTTACCGGGAAGGCGGGTGGCGGCAAGTGAGGTTGGTTGACGTCGGTGACGGGTGGCTCTGAGGCCGCGCATGCCGCTAGGAAGAGCGCAATAAAGGTTACGAGGAGAAACCGCATCAGCCCGTTCTCACATCTGTCTCAACCCGCGCTGCGATTTCCGGATCTAGCCTGAGTTCCATCGCGAGACGGTCGAGATAGTCCCGTTCGCGTGGGTTCAGCCCGTTCGCAATCCGACAGGACGCGGCATAAACTTCAAACGCCGTCTGGTCGTCTTTCACCTGCGCAGCGACGGCTTTAGGGTCGGCATCGCCTGCGAGGACGGCTCGGATATCTTCTGCATTCACACCTTCAATACTGTCCAGCATCAGGGCTTCCTCGTCTGATATTTCGCCATCGGCTTTCGCGGCATGCACCATGGCGAGGAGGAGAACATCGGCGCGATTGGACGGTGCCTTATTATTCAACAGGTCAACGACATCCTGAAAATTCTTCGGCATCGTCCCCGCCTGTTGCGCTTTATAGGCAATAAAGCCGAGCGCGCCGAGACCGCCCAGTGCCGCGAATTTCCGCTTGGACCGATTGCCGAGTAGGAGCGCCAATGCGCCTGCCGTGGCTGCCGCACCAATACGAAGCTTTTTGCGTGACTCTCCATCATCCTCGACGCCCAGCTTATCCGCGAGCGCATCTTCGGCTTGTTTATACATAGCCTTACCTTTGGCGGTCAGCTCCGCTGTGTCAGCCGTCTTGGCTTTTTTGACGAGGTCTGACCCTGTCCCAAGAATTTGGTCCAAGAGCGATTGTGCGGTGGTCGGTGTGGTCATGCGAGTCTCCTATGCGTGATTATTCATAGCGGCGTGGCGGGGCGGTGACAAACGCCTCTTGATTTTTAGCGAGAGTAACGAAATGGCTGTTACATGGAAACAGGGCGACATCACAAATGATCGGATTTTCCGTACAGGGCTATACCGCAAAGGCGTCTGAGGCTTACCAGCGCGGCGATAGTGTTGGCGCATTGGCCGTTCTGGCGCAGGCGTTGAAAACCTACCCTAAAGAGCCGAGTCTGTGGCATCATACGGGCGGCCTTATGCTACAATCCGGGAATGGAGAGGGCGCCTCTGAGCATTTTGGGCAGGCCTTCGCACTCGCACCTGCCGAGTTTGATTTCGCCATTGATCAAGCCATCGCGCTGACAACGCTGGAAAAATATCACGACGCGCTGAGGATACTGGCAGGCATAGAGAAAAAAGCGCGTCGCCATGCGCATTACTGGTCCACCCGCGCGAATGCGGCACGGGGTGCGGGCGACCGCGATAATGCCGCGCGGTGGTATAATCGGGCGCTTTCAATCGAACCGACGCGGCCCAAAGCCTTGAGTGGTCGCGCCAGTGTTGCCTTGGAACGGGGTGAGCCCGATGCCGTCAAACGGTTTGAGAAGGCTTTAACCGTCCAGAGCGACCCCCAACTCTGGCTGGGTAAAGCGCAGGCGCTGGATGTAGAAGGCAGGTCGGCAGAGGCCCGTGACATCGCCGAAGGATTGGTGAAACAATTTCCGCACTGGATCGAGGGGTTGAAATTTCTAGCGCAATTAAACCTTGGCGAAGGTGTCGAGAGTTTTGACGCGCCCTTTCATATGGCCGCTGAACGTTTGCCTGATGATCCAAATATTCCGAGGGAGCATTGCCGTCAGCTTGGGGCGCTTGGCGTGGCAGAGGAGGCCGCAGACATCGCCGCTAAAGCCCGTAAGCGGTTTCCGGACGATCCCTATTTTGCCATGCTGGAAGCTATGCAGGCGGGCATCGCGGGGCAAGACGCACGTGCAGAGGCTATCTGGGCAACGCTGGAATATGACCACGCCACCCGCCACAGTTTGGAAGCCACCCATTGGGTCCGACAAAAAGACTTTTCCCGCGCAGATAACGTGCTCAACAAGGCTTTCGCCTTGCAGCCTTGGAATATAGACGCTTGGGCGCTGCGTGACATAATTTGGCGTAAGACGGCGGATGCGCGGCATGACTGGTTGCACGGTCAAGAAGGTCTCGTGCAATTCCTGCCCCTGCATAATGTTGATCGGGTTCTCCCAAAGGCGATGAAGGTCCTGAACAAGATACATGACACGTCGCGTCACCCGCTTGGACAGTCCTTGCGAAAAGGCGGCACACAGACGCGGGGCCGATTATTTGACCGGTATGAGCCGGAGTTAACAGCCCTGCACAAAGCGATCCTCGCGACGCTTGAGACCTATCGTAATGCATTGCCGCCTGCGGATGAAACACATCCCCTTTTGCGGCACCGCGATGCGGATTGGACGCTTTTTGGGTCGTGGTCCGTTCGTTTTCTGATAGGCTCCGCCCATCATGCACCGCATCTTCATCCGGAAGGTTTGCTGTCATCCGCATGCTACCTCATCCTCCCTGACGATTTGGGCGCAGGAGGAAACTCAAAAGAAGGCTGGCTCGAACTTGGGCAGGCTTCGCCGGATATGCGGCTCGATCTTCCATCCTTGCATGAATTAAAACCGCAAGTCGGTCATCTCGCGCTCTTTCCCAGCACGCTCTATCACGGGACGCGGCCCTTCAATATCGGCAAGCGCATGACGGTGGCTTTTGACGTGCAAGTCCCTTGATTTTTAACCGTAAGAGCGGAATGGCTGTCCCATGAAAAAATGGCTTTATGGCGCGGGTGCGCTGGTTCTTCTCACCGCAATTGGCGGGGCGCTTTATCTGCGTACGCCGGCGGGTCCGCATTTCAATGCGGCGGCCGCGAAAGAGGCGGCGGAGTCCTATGATGCGCGGATTATCCGTGATGCCTATGGCGTGCCGCATATATTTGGTGTGACGGACGCGGATACGGCCTTCGGATTTGGCTACGCCCATGCCGAGGATGATTTCGCGACGATACAGGATACGCTCATCGCCGCCAGGGGTATGACCTCGCAATATAAAGGGAAGGAGACCGCACCGCAGGACTATCTATACGACCTTTTCAAAGTGAAAGAGAGCGTCGCGGCAGGATATGAGACCGAAGTTAGTGCGGACGCGCAGACCATAGCGCGAGCCTATGCGGCGGCCATGAACCTTTATGGTGCCGAACACCCGGATGAAGTTCTACCCGGTGTGATGCCTGTTACGGAACAGGACGTTCTCGCAGGGTTTGCGTGGGCGACGCCGTTTTTCTACCGTCTTGACGGATATTTACAGGACCTCTTCGCCGCGGAAGATAGGCCCAATGTCTCGCCTTGGGCGCAGCAATCTTCTGAACTGGGATTGCCGGAGGCTGTACGCGGCTCAAATGCTTTTGCGGTTGCGCCCTCGCGCTCTGCCGATGGTCATACGCGTCTCGTCGGGAATTCCCATCAACCGCTGGTGGGACCCTATGCGTGGTATGAAGCGCATCTCGTCAGCGAGCAGGGCATGAATACGCTGGGCGCGACATTTCCGGGTGTGCCAATTATGGCGCAGGGCGTGACGCCCAATCTGGCATGGACACATACGGTCAATCGCCCGGACCTGATCGATATTTACGCCCTCGAAGTGGATGATGAGGACAAGCCGGCCAAATATATGTTGGACGGTGAATGGGCGGATTTTGACCGTTCCAAATCCAAATTTCGCGTGAAACTGGCAGGACCGTTTTCTCTGCCTGTGACGCGGGATGTGCTCTGGTCTGAACATGGTCCGGTTCTCTCGACGCCAAGCGGTCATTATGCGCTGCGTTATGCAGGTATGGCGCGGCTGGAAGAGGGCGGTCCCGTCCAGAATCTGGGTGCGCTGGACCAATGGCTGGCGATGAATAAAGCGACGAATATGGGGGAGTGGCGCGAGGCGGTAGAAGCCCGCGGTGTCCTCTCGTTCAATATCGTTTACGGCGATAAAGAGGGCAATATTGGCAGCGTCTACAATGCCCGCATGCCGCGACGGATTGAGGGGCCGGAATGGGAGGAAATTCTGCCCGGCGATAAGTCTGAGCTGATCTGGGACGATTTTCGTCCGACATCCGATCTGCCGCAACTCTGGAATCCGGACTGCGGCTGGGTGTTTTCCGCCAATGCCACGCCCTTCGCGATTACGGATGCGGCCTGCAATAATGAGCGTGCCGCGTTCTCGGCAACTTTCGGTATAGAGGACCGAGTGACGAATCGGTCCCGTCGCGCTCTGACTCTGATTGAGGATGATAAATCCATCACGCGTGAGGAGTTGCTGTCTTTCCGCGCCGACACGAAATATGCGCCGGAAAGTACGTTGATGAAATTCGTTGTCGAACTCGTGACAACGGAAACAGAGGACCCGCGCGTCAGGCAAGCGCAGGAAATTTTGCGAAATTGGGACGGGGATACAAATAAATTTAGTCGAGGCGCGGCACTCGCTGTCATCACGGGAACGCGGGCGCTGGGTTACGAATATACTGAAACCGAAGCCGACCCGATGGAGGTGCTGGGCCAGACAGCCAATGATCTCATGGACAAATTCGGACGGCTTGATCCCGAATGGGGTGAGGTCAACCGCATTGTGCGCGGGGATGTCAGCGCGCCACTGGACGGTGCCCCGGACGTTTTGCGCGCCATCTATGCGGACCGGGACGGCGTTGCCAAGGACGGCGTCATGAATGCGTTTGCCGGGGACAGCCATATTTTCATCGCCGATTGGGCACCCGATGGCAGTCTACGTGTCGACTCCATCCATAATTATGGCAGTGCAACGCTGGACGAGACCTCGCCGCATTATGCTGATCAGGTCGAACTCTTTGCTAATGGGGGATATAAACCTGTCGCGATGACGCTGGAGGCTGTACTGAAAGAGGCGACACGGGATTATCGCCCGGGACAAGGGACGGCCGACTAAGCCCGACCGCCACCCCAAGATTCAGATGCAATCATTTCGTCATAATAGGCGCGATCAGAAATCATCCGTGCAGATGTGTCGAACCGTTTTCCGAGATCGTCCCGTTCTTCTTTCGAGAGAAGCCGGTCTTTTATCGCGAGTTTCAGTTTCTCGATCTGATCCATCATGATCTCACGCTGTTCTGGCGTTTTACAGTTGGCGGTAATTTCGGTCAGCACGGTCAGCATTTTCACGCAAACATTCCGGTCTGCGGCGACATAGGGGCGGCTCTGATCGAACATGACACTGACGAAACGCTCAAACGACACGGGGAAGGCCACAACGCGGGGTGAGCCGTCATCATCCCGTCGAATGGGGTTGGGCGGTGCAACGGATTGTAGGGCGTTCATCGCGCTGTGAAACCAATTAATGCAATTGATCGCGGTGAAAGGATCGTTGATGCCGGGCGAGAGTGCGCGCGCCAGAATTTCCACCAATTCATCGGCGAGGAAAAGGATGTTCTGGTGCGAATTCCGATCCTGTCCCATGGCATAGGTGCCGCGCAATGATTTCAGCGCTTGGTCTTTGAGTTCAATATCATCTTCTTTGTCAAACCAGACATGCATCAGACTATTGCCTTTGACGGTGAAATCTCCCGGTCGGTATTGAAGCCGCACGATCGCTTTATGCTCTTTCGCCCAGTTCAGGATGGCATTCTCATTCACGGCCTGAATATAGCCTTCGGCTTCACCATAAACATCGTGACGGATTTTATTTTCGAATAGCGCGTTTATCTCGTCTTTTGTCGGTATATCGTCCTCGGCTTCGCCAATATGGCTTGGAAACCTTGCGTGAATTTCCTTGCGCAATTTACGCCCGACATTGCCCGTTATATTCCCAACGTTGAGCGTTTCAGGGATGTGGTGAATGAAGAAAATCATGACACCGACGCTAAAAATTGTCAGCACCATCGCCACTAGCAGCGAGACATTGGGCACAAATTCGGTAATGGCGTCTTCTGCGCCCGTACTATCTCCCGTCCGCGCCACGCGTAGGATGAGCAGGCAATAGACAAAGGTCGAGGTAAACGTGCCGAGCGTCACCTGATTGGCGCGGTCCCGCATGAAATTCCCGATTAGGCGCGGGCCGTATTGTCCGGCGGCGCTCGTTACCGCGACCATGGTGATGGAGAATGTGACGGCGGCGACGGTCATCATGGAGCCCGCAATCGTTGTAAGGATCGCGCGCGCCCCATCAGCTTTATTGGAGTAAAACCAGCCTAGGTTTTTTGCGAGCGCATAATCCCAGATGCGGTCGATATGTGTTGTGATAACCGCAAGAAGGATGGCACCCAGCACCATTAGGCCAGGAATAAAATAATAACTGCTCTGAAGATCGTTCCAGAGTTTAATAAGGCGAGCGTTCATAAGACAGTCTTTGACACGGTTACAAGGCTTGCGCCAGCGTGCACCGTCGCAGGAAATCTAACCTGTCAGTTTGTGAATCGTTCCATTGGCTTGCCGGGCTTTTTACCCTCATCCGTTTTTTTCGGCTTCCAATAATCGCGGCGGCAGCGCTGGCCCATGCGAACGAGCAATTCATAATTGATTGTGCCCGCGCTTTTGGCTTCGACCTCCAGATGTTTGCCGCGGAAGATGACGACCCCGCCGACTTCGACGGCCAGATTGGCATTGGTTGCGTCGATCATCGTCAGGTCCATACTGACGCGGCCGACAATCGGCACCTCCTCGTCATGCAGTATCGCCGTGCCGCGATTGCTTTCATTAACGGGTATGCCATCCGCATAGCCTGCCCCGACAATCGCAATCCGCATGTCGCGCGGTGCGGTGAAGGTCGCATTATATCCTAGTGTCTCACCCGCCTTAACCCAACGGACTTGCAGGATAGGCGCGAGGAGCGTGGCGACGGGGTTGGAGACTTCCTGCCCCGGCTTATTCGTCGCGACTCCGCCGTAAAGCCCAATCCCAGGCCGGACCATTTGGAAATGATAGGGCTTGCCGAGATAGATTCCCGCCGTATTGGCGAGGCTGAGCGGGGTGAGGGGGAGTTGCGCCGCGGCTTTGCGGAATTTTTGCAACTGAGTCTTATTCATCGGATGAGCTGCATCCGAAGCGCAGGCCAGATGGCTCATCACCCATTCCGGATTGAGGGCTTTCCAAAGCCGTTTATCACGGCCCAACTCAACCGCGTCCTCATGCGAGAGGCCGAGGCGGTTCATCCCTGTATCGATGTGAATGGCCGTGTAGGGCGGCTCATTCACGCTTTCCGCGACCTCGCCCCAGAAGCGGGCCTGTTCCATCGAGTTGATGACAGGTTTGAGCTTCGCACCCAGTAAGACGCCTTTGTCGCGCGGGGCAGGGCCATTGAGAATATAGATTGCGGCATTCGGTCCGACACCGTCGCGCAGTAATTTGCCTTCGCCCGCCGTTGCGACAAAGAAAATCCGACAGCCCGCGCCGTAAAGTGCCTTTGCGACAGGTACAGCGCCTAGGCCATAAGCATCCGCTTTCACGGATGCGCCAATCTTCGCCGCGCCAACTTTGTTTTTTAACGCATCATAATTCGCACGAATCTGCGCGAGATCGACCCGTAGGGTTGGACGGGTGGAGTAGCTGGGCTGATGAGAAAATGATTTGTTGTTTGACATAGAGCGCCCTTAGACTGTTTGTGCGGCCACAGAAACAGGAGAGTGCAATGCAAAAGACACTGATTATTTTGTCGGGGTTGTTGTTAATGAGTTGCGCCAGTTCGGGGCCTTCAAAAGCAGATGCGCGTCGGGCGATATTACTGGAAGATGTCCGCGTTGGAGAACAGGTTGAAGAGATTTGCTTCTCTCGCCAGATTGACCGATTTCGAGAGAATGGCCGCGATAGCGTGGTTCTGACACGCGGGGCATCGGATGAATTTCTCCTGATGATCCGGGGCTGCCCGCTTTTAAGTCGCGCGCAGAGCATTCGAACGGGTAACCGGGGCTGCCTCCGCGATATGGGAAATATTTTCGTGAGTGACACGGTGTCAGCGCCTCTTTCCGGTGTTCCGCAAAGGATTGATACTTGTCCTGTCCATGCGATTTACAGGTGGAATGAGGACGCTGAGGACCAGCCTCCCGTCACGGAAAAGTGAGCGAAATTACGCTCGCTGTTCAGATTGCATTCAACCAACGTAACTTAATAACACATATGCGCGGTAACAGCCGTGCATACCGTCCGGCGACACTCTCTCTCCTTGTCCGGATTGACCGCTGCAGAACTCTGGCACGAGATCTGGCGTAAAGGTCAACGGTAACGCGCAGCAAGGCCGTGGCTGTCTGGTTTTTCTCTCTCTTGACCAGACAGTGCGGCTTTGTCTTTTCTAGGCCCTCAAATGAAAACGGACGCCGAAGCGTCCGCCTTTACTCTTATGCGCTGGCCGTGCTGATGGCCGGAATGCGAAGCACTTGGCCCGGATAGATTTTGTCCGGATCAGAGAGCATTGGCTTATTCGCCTCAAAAATTTCCGGATAGAGTTTCCACGTGCCGTAATATTTCTTGGAGATCGCGGAGAGGGAGTCGCCGGATACAACCGTGTGGAATTGCGATTCGCGACCGCCCAGACCGGATTTGGCTTCGTCTTTCACGCCGCCCACACCTTCGACATTGCCGACAGCAAGGATGATTTTTTCTTTCATTTCCTGCGAAACGGCTTCGCCTTTGACGGTCACTACACCGTCTTCGGCGACGTCAATGTCAACGCCGTCTGTATTCAGGCCGTAATCTTCAACTTCTTTCTTCAACTTTTCCTTGGCGTCTTTGCCTCCGAAAAGTCCACCCATCGCCTTACCGGCGGCTTTTGCAAACGGAATCATTCCAAACATATTAGGTCCTTTTCATTTAGCTGAGACATTCCGTCCCAGTCTTGCAGTGATGCTACAACAATTGACACTAATGGAAAGTTCCAATTTATTCCCTGACAGCGCGGTGAATGACCCTGCATCCGACCCGTAACAAGGCTTGGCGTTTGGCCTCGACCTCGCTATAGCACGGCGGAATATACCCGGTTTGGACGGGCAGATAATTTTAAGGGTCACGTTATGGCACTCATTCAAGCGGGCATTTCCATTTTCGGTTTGTTCAACATGGATCCGGCACTCTTTGCATTCGCATTTATTGCCCTCGCATTTGGCGGTCTGAATCTCTTAGAATATAAGCGTTTCGATTAAGCCTGATTTTCAGGGCATTTGCTCATGCTAACCGCTTTTCTTCTTCTTACCATTGGCTTGGTCATTTTGATTGTGGCCGGGGATATCATGGTACGCGGCGCTGCGGCGCTGGCGCGGCACTGGGGTGTGCCTGCACTTATCGTCGGGCTCACAATTGTGGCGTTTGGTACGTCCGCACCGGAAATGGTGGTGGGTGTACAGGCTGCTCTGATGGGGCAGGGGGATTTGGCGGCGGGTAATGTCGTCGGATCGAACATCGCCAATGTTCTTCTGGCGTTGGGTCTGCCCGCGTTAATTCTCGCCATACCGACAAACATGGCGGGCGTGGCGCGGAACAGCTTTATAGCGCTTTTTGCGTCAATCCTTTTTATTGTACTCGCATTCCTCGGAAACCCAATGGTTCTGTGGCAGGGCGCGATCCTTTTTGGCGGAATAATCTTTTATCTTGGCTATATGTTCCGCCTCGCAAAAGCAGGCGCGGATGACCCCATTCTTGAGGAGATGACCGAGATTGATGAGGGCGAAGACGGACTTCCGACCAATGTTTGGAAATCGGTAATTTACCTTATTCTCGGTCTCATCGGTCTGATTGGTGGGGGATCGCTGATTGTCAATAACGCTGTGATTATTGCCGAAGGTTTTGGCGTTTCAGAAACAATCGTCGGTCTGACAATTGTTGCAATCGGGACTTCTCTGCCGGAAATCGCGACCGTTGTGATCGCAACCTATCGCGGACATCCGGAAGTCGCCATTGGCGGTGTGTTGGGGTCGAAT
Organism: uncultured Caulobacterales bacterium; assembly: GCA_947503715.1. Taxonomy (GTDB): domain Bacteria; phylum Pseudomonadota; class Alphaproteobacteria; order Caulobacterales; family Maricaulaceae; genus Litorimonas. Next base: position 527,280 of record CANNER010000001.1, read on the forward strand.
GTATTCAATGTCTTTGCCGTGCTCGGTGCGTCGGCTCTGGCGGGGCCGATCATGATTGATGATACGCTGAAGGTTTTCGATTTCTGGGTTATGCTCGTCTCGTCCTTTGTCCTGCTGGCCTTCGTCCTGACGCGCAAGCCGATTGGGCGTAAAACAGGTGTTATCTTCACCGTCGCTTACATCCTCTATATTCTGGCGGTTGCCGCCCGCATGATGTGATGCGGTTCGAGATTGAAAAAGATTTCCAGTTCGAAGCGGCCCATTATTTCGGCCATGCGGACGCGAATGACCTGTTCAAGAAAATCCACGGTCACAGCTTCAAGGGCACAGTGACGATCTCCGGCGATCCGCAGGATGAGAAGGGTTGGATCCGCGATCTCTGGAAGATTGAGCAAATTATAAACTCTGTTGTCGAACCTCTCGATCACTCGCTATTGAACGAGATTGACGGGCTGGACCAACCCGCGCTGGAACAGATCGCGGCGTGGATTTTTGAGCGGCTCGCCCCGAAACTCCCCGGGTTATCCTGCGTCGAAGTCGGCCGCCCAAGCTGTGGTGAACGGGCGCGGGTGCGTGCGTAAAGCAGTCCTCATAACAGGCGCTGGGGCGAGGGTCGGTTCGCACATCGCACGGGGCCTCGCGGAAGATGGCTGGCACATTTGTATTCATTATCTGCGCAGTGAGGCAGGGGCGCAATCTCTTGCGGATGAGATCATAAAAGCGGGTGGGTCCGCCTCTATCGTCAAAGCCAATCTGTCCGTCCCGCAGGAGGTCAATACGTTGATCGCGCGTTGCGGACGTCCGCTTCACGCGCTCATCAATAATGCCTCGACCTTCGCACAGGATAGCGCGGAGGATTTCACGACCGCGACATTGGATTACCACCGCGTGGTCAATCTCGACGCACCGCTGCGTCTCTCTGCGGATTTCGCGGCGCAAGCGGAGGCAGGCGGTTGTATCATTAATATGATCGATCAACGCGTCCTAAAACCCAATCCGCAATTCTTCACCTATAGTATCGCCAAGGCAGGGCTGTACTGGGCGACGAAAACGATGGCGCAGAGTTTTGCACCACATGTGCGCGTCAATGGCATCGGGCCTGGTCCGACATTGGAAAATACCGAACAGGAAGAGGGCGAATTCTCCGCCGAAGCCAAAGCAACATTGCTGGGTGAGGGCAGTCCGCCGGACACAATCCTCCACGCTGCACGCTATTTGCTGGGCGCAAAAGTCGTCACGGGACAGATGATCGCTGTGGATGGGGGCCAGCATCTCGTCTGGCAAACACCCGATCTCGCCTTTGGAGGAGCCGTCTCATGAGCGACCGTAAAACTATGTTGCAACGTTTCCGCTCGCGCAAAGCACTGCCCGTCTCGACGCGCATCTTTGTGCGCGGCCTGCTGATACAGGCCAGTATCGGTGTGCATCCCCATGAATATGAATCGACCCAACCCATCATCATCGACGTCGAACTCGACATGGCGGATATGAACCTGCCCAAAGAGGACCGTCTCGCCGAAACACTCGATTACGGTTTGGTCGCAGAAAAATGCGAAGAACTCGCCCTCGAAGCCCATGTCCAACTCGTCGAAACCCTCGCCGAGCGCATCGCCGACTGGGCGCTGGCCGCTGACAAACGCGTTCAATCCGTCGCGGTCCGCATCGCAAAACCGCAAGCGCTACTGAAGGCAGATACAGCAGGTGTTGAGGTCGTGAAGACGCGATGAAGGGTAAGCCTAGTCCACAGGAACTATACAACTTGGACCTTTATTATCTGAAGGAAAACTTACGAACACTTGCGTCGCGGGAACAAGCCCAAACTATCTGGTTAGGGGAGCATCCAAAATACATTGGTGATCCTGCCAAATTTATTAATTCCGTATATGATCGGAATCCGGAAGCGCTCTTCAAATATATGGGGCTGTTGAATGATAACGATTTTTGTAAACTTTGGGCGGATTTTGAGGGACTCGTAGATAAGGCGCCTATTAAGCATGAACGTAAGTTGTTTCGGTCTCGGAAATCAAATGCAGAACAATTGCTTTCGTTGATAGATAGCCCAGAATGGAAAAAGCTTAGAAATAATGCGTCTCAGCTTCTCGAAGTTTTAGAACCTTTATTAATAGGTAAGAGTGAACAGACATGACCTCCCGCCTCAACTCCCTCAATATCCTCGGCACGCCGCTGCAGACCTGTTCGACAGATCCGATGACGGGGTGGTTTCGGGATGGGTGTTGTGAGACGCAATCCGCGGATCGCGGGCGACATTTGGTTTGCGCGATTATGACGAATGACTTTCTCGCTTTCTCCAAAGCCAAAGGCAATGATCTGTCAACGCCGCGTCCTGAATATCGCTTTCCCGGATTGAAGGCCGGGGACCGTTGGTGTCTCTGCTTGGAGCGGTGGAAGGAAGCCTATGCTGTGGGCAAGGCCCCGAAGGTTGTTCTCGAAGCCACGCATCAAATGGCGCTGGAACGCGTGCCGCTTGAGACGTTTCAACAGTTTGCGCATCCGGTTGAGACACCCTAACTAAGGGTCGTGTCTGACTCGAAACCCACAGAGAAAAAGCCGAAATACGGCCCGAAACTCATCGCCGATTATGTGAAACGCCTGCCGGGGAAGCCGGGCGTGTATCGCATGTTCGATGAGTTTGGTACGGTACTTTATGTCGGCAAGGCGAAGGACCTGAAAAAACGGGTCACGGCCTATACGTCCTATGACCGCCACCCGACGCGTCTGCGGCGGATGATCCGTGCGACGACGGCGATGGAATTTGTGATTACCGAGAGCGAGACCGAAGCGCTCATCCTTGAGGCCTCGCTCATCAAACGGCTCAAACCGCGCTATAATATCCTGCTACGCGACGATAAGAGCTTTCCCTATATCCTCGTGCGCAAGGATCACCCGGCCGCGCAGGTCACAAAACATCGCGGCGCGCGCAAGATTAAGGGCGATTATTACGGCCCCTTTGCAAGTGCGGGTGCGGTGAACCGCACGCTGGACACGCTGCAACGCGCCTTTCGCCTGCGCAATTGTTCCGACAGTATTTATGAGAGCCGCACGCGCCCCTGTCTGCAATATCAGATCAAACGCTGCTCCGCGCCCTGCACGGGTGAAATCTCGTTGAAAGAGTACAGCAATCTGATTGGCGATGCGGAGGACTTTCTCTGCGGGAAATCGGATAAATTGCGCCAGCGACTGCAGGGCCAGATGGAGGCCGCGTCTAAAGAGATGAATTTCGAAAAGGCCGCCGAACTGCGTGACCGCATCCGCGCCATGGCGCAGGTCAGCACCAAATCCGGTGCGGCCAATATCAATCCGACGACTTTCTCCGATGCGGATGTCATCGGTATGTACAATGCGGGCGGCCAGACCTGTATTCAGGTCTTCTTCTTTCGCGCGGGGCAGAATTGGGGGAACAGTTCCCATTTCCCGCGTCGGTCCGCAGAGGACACGCCGGAGCAGATTATCGAAGCCTTCATCGCGCAATTTTACACGAATAAACCCGTCCCAAAACAGGTCCTGCTCTCCCACCCGCCCGAGCGGATTGACCTTATCACGGACGCCTTGTCCGAAAAGGCAGACCGCAAAATCGACGTCCTCATCCCGCAGCGTGGGGAGAAGAAAAAGATCGTCGGGCAGGCCGTCCGCAATGCGGAAGAGGCACTGGGCCGCAAAATGGCGGAGACCGGCGCGCAGGCAAAAATCCTGAAAGAAGTGCAGGATTTGTTCGGGATGGAAGACATTCCACAACGGATTGAAGTCTATGATAACAGCCATATCCAAGGCACAAATGCGATTGGAGCCTTCATCGTCGCGGGGCCGGAGGGGTTTCGCAAACGCGATTACCGGACCTTCAATATCAAAGACGCGACCATCACCCCCGGCGATGATTTCGGCATGATGCGCGAAGTGCTGCAAAGGCGTTTTGCGCGGCTAAGTAAAGACCCGAAATTGGAATGGCCCGACCTCGTCATTATCGACGGGGGCAAGGGGCAACTCTCCGCCGTGACCGAAACGCTGGAAAAGCTGAATGTGCTGGGTCGCATCACCTTGGTCGCGATTGCCAAGGGACCGGATAGAAATGCGGGGCGCGAAACGTTCCACATGAACGGGCGGGACATGTTCACGCTGCCCATGCGGACGCCCGCGCTCTATTATTTGCAGCGCCTGCGCGATGAGGCCCATCGCTTTGCGATTGGCACACATCGCGCGCGGCGGAAGAAATCCATGATCGCAAATCCTCTGGATGGGATTGACGGCATCGGCCCGGGGCGCAAGAAAGCCCTATTGAGTCATTTCGGCTCGGCCAAAGCCGTCAAAGGTGCCACGGTCGACGATCTGGCATCGGTAGAAGGGGTCAGTCAAAAGCTGGCACAGGTGATCCATGACTACTTCCACGAATGAAAATGACCTCATCGACACGCCGGAAGAGGCGGGCGGCGCTTTCGCAGATGCCCTGACGGTCCTGCGCATCGCGATGATGCCGATCATCGTCTACCTGATCTGGAAGGGCTGGCAGCCCGTTGCGGAAGGCGGAATTGATATCGGCCTGACCGTTTTGGCCTCCGTCCTGTTCTTTGTCGCAGCCTTGACCGATATTTTCGATGATTTTCTCGGCGGGAATGAGCGGTCGATCTACCGCCGCTTCGGCTATCTCGACGATATTGCGGATAATATCCTCGTCATTGGGACGCTCGCGGCACTGCTCTTTGTCATCCATCGTGCGGATATGCTGACCTGGACCTTCGCACTTCCGGCCCTGATTTTCATCGGGCGCGAGATTTTCGTCGGCCTGTTCAAGGGCTATGAACTTTCCCGCTATATCTGGCCGGACACGAAACTGTCCAATGCGAAAGCAGGGTTGGCGATGTTGGCGACATGCCTCCTTCTGGCTTCGCCCTGGTTGCAAAACTGGATAGATCAGATGCGGGCCGGGACCGACAATGTCGCGGAGGTCTTCGCGACGACGTCGCCTTGGGTCTGGATCGCGGGCACGGTTATTCTTTGGATTGCCGCCATTCTTTCTATCATTACAGCTGTGATTTTGTTCCGCACGGAACTGGATGACACGCTCTTAGAAGACGTTTCTTTGGAAGACGGGGAATAATGGCTGAAACGCTCATAACGGACCCTTCGGACCGTCACAAATTATGGTGGGTGCCGAATGCGCTGACCGTCGGACGTATCCTTGTGATTCCGATTATCATGGCAGGTATTCTCGCGCTCGGTTTGCGGACGGAAAGCGTCTTTGCCAGCTTCCCGATTGTCGCGGGCGTTTTTATCGCGGCGACGGCGACGGATTGGCTTGACGGATTTCTGGCGCGCCGCTGGAAAGTCGTCTCCGGCTTTGGACGGATGATCGACCCGATAGCGGATAAGCTCTTGGTCGCCGGTTGCCTCATCGCACTGATGATCGTCGCAAGAGGGGACTGGCTGTTCACGGTGCCCGCCGTCGCCGTGATATTCCGCGATGTCCTCGTCTCCGGTGCGCGTGAACATGCGGCCCTGACGGGAAAGGTTATGCCACCGACGAAACTCGCCAAGTGGAAGACAGCCTGCGAGATGGCCTCGATTGCCGCACTAATCGTTTGGGTTTTCGGACGCGCGTCCCTGCCGATTGATGATATGGTTCCGTCGATAACATCGGCGGCGAAGATGATTGGCTTGGTGCTGCTCTGGCTGGCCGCGACGCTCTCGGTTTATACGGGCAGTTTATATCTGCGGGCGGCGGTGCGGGATTGAGTGCAGGTGTAACCTGATTGCTTTGACGCCGTTTTGAGACTGCGAAAAATATAGAAGTTTCTTCATATTGTCATCCCGCACGCAACGCAGTGGAGATGAGGGACATATCGGTTGCTCTCTCAAACTTACGTTCTGTAAACGTTTGGGTCTGCATCAAGTGCGGGGTGACGCAGCCATTTGATTGATAATCAAATGTCAAGGAACCGAACCGTGAAACGTTTCGGCGCGAGAACCTCTCTACTGAAAGATAAAATATCGTCATCGAAAAAGATAATCCACGCTTATGCCGTTTTTATAAGTGCGGATTGATTATCCAACCTCTCCCTAATCTCCGATTATTCCAGCCCGTTGTTTGCTTGCAAACAAGATGAGCTGGAATCCAGAGTCGTGTGTGATTCCAGTGAGTTAAACGCCATTCTGTGCTTGACGCTCTGGATCCAGCTTTCGCTGGGGTGGACGGGATAAGGGGGGGGATTGAGATTTATTTCAAAAACTGCGTCCCCACCCTCTGAAACCTGTGTCATTTTAAACCTGTCTTCTTTCACAGGGCGGTCAGGTGCACATTGGCTTAATCGGAAAGAAGCGGTGCTTGTCATTGGAGCGAAGGGCGTAATGTCCCGGTTGCTTGGGTGGCCTGACGAGAGCTGATTGTTCCCCGACTGAATAGTTCGGCCGTTAGTGCGAAAAGGCGCCGCCGCGTGGGCCCGTTGGGGTTCGAAAACTTAGCTTTAACCCTGGTTTGCGACCAGAACCCTGAATACCCACGCGGACATCCCGTTTTTTTGAATAAATCAGATAAACGGAAACACTAAGAGATACAGGAGCAAGAGATACAGGAGCCGGGTGGTTCTGAGGACTGCGAAAGCTAACGGTTTAACTCCGCTGTCATCCCGCACGCAACGGAGTGGAGATGCGGGACCTATCGGCTGTGCTCTCAAACCTGCGTTCATAAATGGTGGGCACCGCATCTGCGAGCTTCGCTCTTGTGCGGCGTGACAAGGGGGTCTTGCGCCGGGCACGCGCTTGCGCGGTACCGTGCGGTTCGGTTCCTAAGCTATTTGATTGATGATCAAATAGCTTCGTCACGCATCACGTGCGGGGTGACAGCATGTGCGTGTTCTTAATCCCGTCGCATTTCGCGCATGGCCTCCACGCGCGAGTCGCGCTAGGTCGCGTCGCGTGAGCATTTGGACAGATATCTCCGGCGCAGCGGCGCGTCTTTTTGGTCCGCCCTCCCGCGAGAATGCGGATGGTCGGGCGAAGTCTGTCAACGAATCAAAACTGGTCGCGGCGCTCGTGGCGCTCGGCGCTAAAATGGCGAAAGCGGATGGGCAGGTGAGGCCGGAAGATGTTGCGGCGTTTCGGCAGGTCTTCCGCGCGGACGCCAAAACCGAAGAGACCATTGGGCGGTTTTTCAATCTCGCGCGTCAGACGACGCTGGGTTATCAGCGCTATGCCCGGATTATTGCGAAGGCGTTTCGGGCGCAACCTGCGGTTTTGGAAGATGTCTTGGACGGTCTGTTTCATATCGCCCTCGCGGACGGAATCGTCACAGCGGAGGAAGCGGAGTTCCTTGAAACGGTCTCCAATGTTTTCGGCTTTTCCGAGCGGGAATATCGACGGATTCGTAATTCCCATTTGGGCCAGGATGCGGATGACCCTTATCTGATTCTAGGTGTCGATCCGGATATTTCGGATAAAGATCTGAAACGGGCCTATCGCCGTCAGGCCGCAGCAAATCATCCCGACCGTCTCGTGGCACGGGGATTGCCGCGCGAAATGGTGGGCCTCGCCACGCATAAAATGGCGATTATCAACCGCGCCTATGCGCAGATATTGGAGGAACGGAAGTCCCGCGCACCTTTGCGTCTCTGAGCCTTGCGAATTTGACACATAAGTAAGTCTTGACGAAACGTGAATCTCCCCCGACATTGGAAACATGACACAGACTTTTTATGTTCAAGGTCGCAGACCCGGCCTTTTGTCAACCATCGCTCGCGCGGCCTTCCTCGCGGTGGCGGCTATTGGCGGGATTTTCATGCTCATCTTTGCGACGGCCTTTGCGTTTTTCGCGGTCGCAGGAATTGCCGTGATTGGCTTTCTCGTCTTCGCATTCTTTTGGACGAAAGCGAAAATCACGGGCAAACCGTTTGGCCCGAAAGCGCAGTTCGAGCAGATGCGCAAGGATATGGAATCGCAAATGGGCTCGCTGAACGGTCAGTCCAACATGCGAAGCCAGAGTGATGGCCCTGTCGTCGATGCGCACCGCACCCCTGATGGTTGGTCGGTTGACGACTAAACGCTTTCAATCATCGCTGCCCTTGATAAGCCCGCCTCATGCGGGCTTTTGATTTTTGGATAATGATGATTTGCTGCCTCTTCTGGGGCGGTAATTTCGTGATGGCAGCTTGGGCCTTAGGCGGGACGTCCGTGCCGCCCTTCATGCTCGCGACCGCACGGGCGGCTTTGGTCTTGCTGCTAATGGGCGTATTTTTATTCAGTCCATTGCCGAAACAGTTCTGGCGGATGATGTTTGTCTGTCTCTGCGTTGGCCCGCTTCATCTCGGCTTTCTTTACACGGGGCTTCAGACGGCGTCGGCATCGGCGACCTCCATCCTCTCGCAATCCATGATTCCCATGGCGACGATTCTTTCCGTGTTCTGGTTAAAGGAATCGGTGGGTTGGAAACGCGGTCTCGCGATTGCCGTGGCGATGGTCGGTGTCTTCGTCATGATTTACGAGCCCGGCGCGCTTCGCCCTGATATCGGCCTCGTCTACATCATGGGTGCCTATGTCGCGATGGCCGTTGGAACCGTCGCAATGCGGCGCGTACCGGATGTGGATTGGCGCGTTTATGTGGCGTGGACGGCGGTGATCGTCTTCCTCTTTGGAGGTCTTGCATCATTCCTGTTTGAAAGTGGGCAGGTGCAGGTCTGGGAGGTCGATAAAGTCCCGCTCCTCATCGCGGCTGGCTATGCCGCGCTCTGCGTGTCGGTTTTCGCGCATGGGCAGTATTTCCGTCTCTTACAGGCCTATCCCGTCAACCGCGTTGTGCCCCTCGGCATCATGACGACGGTCTTCGCGACAGTGTTGGGTGTCGCGTTGTTGGACGAGACGCTCTATCCGCGCTATATCTTCGGGGCGCTGTTGATCCTGCCCTGTGTCTGGGTCATCGCAAGGCGGGGCACGCCCGCGCCACTGGATGTGGATTGAGGGAGAGAGGTTATGGCGAATAAAACTGTGCCGACAGGCCTGAAAGTCGAAGACTATTTGAATCAAATCGAGGACTCCCAACGCCAAGCGGATTGTCGCCATATCCACGATATGATGTTCGAGATCAGTGGAGAGAGCCCAAAGATTTGGGGCAGTAAACTTTCCAGCGGGATTGTCGGGTTTGGGGAATATCACTACAAATATGACAGTGGTCGCGAGGGGGATGCGCTCCGCCTTGGTTTTGCCAATCGTGCGCAGAGCATTTCGATTTATATCATGCCGGGCTATCAGGATTTCTCCGATCAACTCGCGCGTTTGGGTAAGCATAAGATTGGTAAAGCCTGTCTTTACATCAAACGCCTTAGCGATGTTGATGAAGATGTCCTCCGGGAAATCATGGTCGAAGGTTTGCGACAGATGGATGAAAAATACCCCAGATGATGAGCCCGAACTTCAATGATCGGAAACTCCCGATCTCCATCCTGGTCCTGCATTACACAGGCATGGACAGCGCCGAAGCCGCCTATGACCGTCTCTGCGATCCGGCCGCGGAAGTTAGCGCGCATTATCTCGTGCGGGAAGATGGACGCGTCGATAATTTGGTCGAGGAAGACAAACGCGCCTGGCATGCCGGCGTCGGCAGTTGGAACGGCATCACGGATGTGAATTCTGCGAGTATCGGAATCGAGATCGTCAATGGCGGGCATAATGTGCCACTGGAAGATGGCAGCCTGCCGCCTTATCCCGATGCGCAAATCCTGTCCGTCATCAAACTCTCTAAGGAGATTATTGCACGGCATGACATCCAGCCACGAAATATTGTTGGCCATTCCGACATTGCGCCGGAGCGCAAAGAGGATCCGGGCGAGCATTTCCCGTGGGCGGGTTTGGCAGCGGCAGGGGTCGGGCTTTGGCCGGGTGAGTTGCTAGAGGATGAGCGTGTCTTATTTGAGCTCGGAGATCGCGATCGCGGTATTTCCATCTTGCAGCGCGGGCTGGCCGATCTCGGTTATGGTATCAGCGTGTCGGGACAATTGGATGACCAGACTCAAGCCGTCATTCGCGCGCTGCAACGTCGCTACCGCCCATTGAGAATTGATGGCGTGATCGACATGCAGATTTTGGAAGTGATAAAAAGGTTGAGCGAACTCAGCCGGACTACCGTTTCAGCAGCGTAAAAACCAAAGCTAGCAGAGCTGGGAGCGCCTGTACGACGATGATGGACGGGCTCACGGTGAGCGACGCAAAAACACCCGCGACTATTACGCAGAGCAGGAAAAATATCCGCACGTCTCGCTTTGCGGCAACCAAACTCCAGATCAATCCAGCTGCGAGGAAACCGTTATAGAGTCCTTGGTTCTGAGCCATGAATGCTGTTGAGGCGGCAAATTCTGCCGTTATATCGAACATCATCCGTCCGACCTCATGCTCCCAAAGAAACATTTCGACGACTAGAAAGAAGACGTGCTGCAAGGCAACCAAAGCCGTGAGAATTTTCGCTAAGGCTTTCATGGGTTCACTCCGCTGCGGACAAGGCGTCCCGGACGGGCCTCTGTCACTTTATCATTTGCGATGACTTGCTCACCCTTCACGAAGGTCGCCATATAGCCTTCCACGGGTTGTAGAAGGCGCTGTCCACCTGCTGGCAAGTCCTTGACCATGACGGGCACGCCGAGGCTCAGGGCCTCGTAATTAATGATGTTGAGGTCGGCGCGTTGACCGATTTTAATCCGTCCACGATCGGACAGGCCGAGATAATCCGCTGCATCCGCTGTCAGCATTTGAATGGCGCGGGGCAGTGTGATGCCGGGCTTTCCGCGCTGCAGACGATCCCGCGTCCAATGGGCGAGGAGATAGGTCGGAAAACTCGCATCGCAAATCGTGCCGACATGTGCTCCTCCATCGGATAATCCGGGCAGAGCTTTTGGATGCCGCATCATGGTCAGGACATTATCGTAATTCATGTGTGTGTAATTGTAGACCGGGAAGTAGAAGAGGGCGTGGCCGTCATCTTCGAGCAGGAGGTCATATGCCATTTCCCAAACGCTCACACCAGCGTCTCGCGCCAGTCCCGCGATGGAGCTTTCCGAGGACGGCTCGTAATCGACGCTGCCTTCATGGCGGTTCATCGGGAAGACTTTTTCGGCCAGTTTCGGGAAGGTCGCAATCATCATATCGACTAGGGGCGGAACGGGACTGTCATCGCCGGAGAGTTGGACGGGCGCCTCAGAGAGAAGTTTCGCCTTGAAGGCGGGGTTGCGCATCCGTTCCACCCGCTCTGCCAAGGATAGATGCGCAATTGCGATATAACTCGGATGTCCCATAATCGGGTGGAAGGTACAATTCAGCCCGTTAATCGCGCCAATCGCACGTGGAGCAACTTGGAAGGAGATATCCAACCCGTCCGCGTTCAACTCTTCGGTCCGTTTGATAATATTCTTCCAATCATCCGGCGCGAAGTCACGTTCCATCAGGCTCATCGAGCCCGGGCGACCTGCGCCCGCGCGGAAGAAAGCTTCCATGAGGGCGAATTCTGTATCGAAAGTTTCGCCCGGACGGACCATGTCGAAATCATTCACGGCTTGCAGGACGCCGTGACCCGAAGCGGCTACCGCGCGAGCGAGGCCTTCCAACTCGTCTTTTCCGGCTTCTGATGCGGGCGTCCAATCGCCATCACTGGATTTGTGGAAATCACTGCGGCCTGTAGAGAGGCCGATAGCGCCAGCCTCCATCGCTTCCGAAACCAGTCGCTCCATTTCCGCAATATCAGCGTCATTGGCGGGTTGGTTGAAAACCGCGCGGTCACCCATCGCGAAGACGCGCAACGGGTCATGCGGGATCATTGCGGCGACATCTATCGTGCGCGGCATGGCGTCGAGCGCGTCGAGATATTCGGGAAAGCTCTCCCAATTCCATTGCAAACCTTCATGAAGGGCAGTCCCGGGAATGTCCTCGACACCCTCCATCAGTCGAATGAGTTTGTCGCGGTCTTCCTTGCGGCAGGGCGCGAAACCGACGCCGCAATTGCCCATGACGGCTGTGGTGACGCCGTGATTGACGCTGGGTTGGAGTTCCGCATCCCAACTGACCTGCCCATCATAATGGGTGTGCAGGTCAATAAAACCGGGGGTCACGATGTGGCCTGTGGCGTCGAGGGTCTTAGCGGCTTGGCCAAGGTCGGACCCTATGGCAATGATCACGCCGTCTTTCACGGCAATATCTGCGACTTGGCCTTCTGCGCCGGACCCGTCAAAGACTGTGCCGTTCTTAATCAGTAGATCGTGCATCTTTCCATCTCCAAAACAGGGCCAGTCCGCTTCCGCCGATAAGATGCCAGACACCCCATAATCCTGCAACCGCACCCGCGCCGCCCACACCGCCAAGCTGGGTCAGCAGGATGACAATGCCAAGACCGGAATTTTGAATGCCGACTTCGATGGTCAGCGCGCGGCGGCTGGCCGTGTCGGTCTTGATCGCGCGACCCGCGAGATTGCCGAGCGCGAAGGCGAGGCAGTTATGCGATATCACAAGAATAAAGATCCCGATTCCGAGCGCCATGAAAACTGGCAGCAACCGGATGCTGGCGATGACGATAATTGCGAGTAAGGCAATGCCTGATAGAATGGCGAGAGGTGTCTGAATGCGCTTGGCGATTTTTGGCGCGAGGTGGCGGAAGGTCATGCCGAGCAGAAGCGGCAAGGCGAGAATGAGAAGTGTGTTGGCGAGAAAACTCAGAATATCAATATTGATGTCCGTCAGCAGCGCCCGCGTTGGCAGGTAGAGCCCGCTCCAAAACAGGATGGAGACAGGCGTGACGAACGCGGCGAAGACCGAAGACGTCGCGGTCAGACTGACCGACAGGGCCGTATTCGCGCGAGCGAAAAGCGCGATGAGATTTGACGTATTCCCACCCGGGCAGCAGGCAATCAAAATCATACCCAGCGCAACACTGGGGTGTGGATTGATGACAAAGCACATGACGAGTGTCAGCAGTGGCAATGCGATCATCTGCGCGATCACACCCGTGAAATAGAGGCGGGGTTCCGTTTTGAAAAATGCAAAACTCGCAGGCCGCAATCCGAGGGCGACGGAAAACATCATGGCGGCCAGAACGACCATCATGCCGAACTCTGACGCCCCGTCCAGATCAAGCTGGAAACTATCGAGGGCTTCCCCGTTCACTGGGATTTCTCAATCTTTCTCGGAACGAATTCCCGGGTTGGACCATTGTATAGATGTAACACGCCGACACTCATGTCTGGCGTCGCGAATGAAGACAATAGCGAACTCGCTCCCTTTTACGGGTTGAGCCAATTTCGCCGCGGCTTTCACACCAAACACGAAGGAGGACTCATGTCCAACTTAAACAATTCGAATATTCTCATTCTCGCAACCAATGGGTTTCAAGAAGACGAACTCTTTGAACCACTCTCATATTTTCGGGATCGTGACGCCACAGTGCATCTCGCCTCACCGGAACTAAATGAGATTAGCGCAGGTGAAGGCGATGACCGTCGAATTAAACCCGATCTGAAACTGGAAGATGTCAACGTCAGCGACTACGATGCCCTCATTCTACCCGGTGGATTGGTAAACCCGGATACACTGCGTCAGAACGACAGAGCGATCAGCTTGATCCGCGATTTCGGCGAACAGGGTAAAACAATCGGTGCAATCTGCCACGGTCCGTGGCTACTCGCAGAAGCCGGATTGACGAAGGGTCGGGAAATGACGTCCTATCCGTCAATTAAAACCGATCTGGAAAATGCCGGTGCACGTTGGACAGACAGCGAAGTGGTCTGTGACAATGCGATTGTAACCAGCCGGAAGCCCGCAGACATCCCCGCATTTTGCAACAAAATCGCAGAGGAAATCCGCGAAGGTGACCATGATCGCGAACACTTGAAACGTGCCGCGTAAGACAGACTAAAGAAGCCTGACAAACCTTTGGGTAAGTAGGGCTAGGGGAGAGAACCATCCTTGCCTTTATTGGCAAGGGTGGTTTTTCTCGTTTAAAACCCGTCTTTTTTCTGTCAAAGACGCGTTGTCAGGGGGCCGGACGGCCGCACGTTTTAGGATGTGAGGAAAGTCCGGGCTCCAACGCGTACAGGATGCCGGGTAACGCCCGGCGGGGGTGACCCCAGGGACAGTGCCACAGAAAGCAAACCGCCTTTGTTCGCAAGGGTAAGGATGAAAGGGTGCGGTAAGAGCGCACCGGGGGGATGGCAACATCTCCCGTCACGGTAAACCCCATCCGGAGCAAAACCAAATAGGGACGACGCCGTGAGTCGCGTCATTGTCGTCCGGGTTGGTTGCATGAGATGTGTCGCAAGGCCCATCCTAGATGAATGGTCGTCACTTTCTTTCGGGAGAGTACAAAACCCGGCTTACAGGCCCCCTGACATATTTTCTTCGAGATTAATCCGCCTGTAGCGTCATGGTTAACCACAGCTTAACTCGCTGATTCTAGTGTCATTTTATGACTTACCCACAGGACTCACAGGGGTGGGGTAAGTCCCATGTATAGTTAACAGAACGGTAAAATGGCATTGTTTCCCATCAATTCCCACGCTATCCCATATTTGGGTCAAGCGTCGGGCATGACCCGTCGGGAGGTCGTGTCGGAACGTGTTTTTATCCAACACCACAAATACGCTGGATGCGAAAGGACGGGTCTCTGTGCCGGCTAGTTTTCGGACGACATGCACGGCCTCCGGTTTTGAAGGGATTGTCCTGTGGCCGTCTTTGGATGGGCAATATCTGGAGGGCGGTGATTTGTCCGTGCTCGACTATTACCAAGGCGCGCTCGACCGGATGGATATGTATGATGAGGGACGCGAGGCGCTGGAGCTCGTCATTTTTGGCGAGAGCCAGAAGGTCGGCTTTGACTCCACAGGTCGCGTGAGCCTTCCCGCCGAGTTTCGCGACTATGCGGGACTGGACGGTAAAGTCACATTTATCGGGCGGGGCCGGAAATTCGAAATCTGGAACCCTGACGCGCATGAAGCGCGCAAGGCGGAATTGCGAGAGCGCGCCCGCGCCAACCGTCACCGTATGAAGCCGCCCCAAAACCCATCTGTAGCATCATGAAGCATTACCCCGTCATGCTGCCAGAGGTTCTGACTGCGCTGAAGATGCAGGACGGAGAGACTTGCGTGGACGGCACTTTTGGCAATGGTGGGTATAGTGAGGCCATTCTGAACAGCGCCAAATGTTCCGTCATCGGTCTGGACCGTGATCCGAATGTGATGCCGCGTGCTGAAGAATTATCTGCGACTCACCCAAATAAATTCAAACTCATTCAAACCCCGTTTTCCAAAATGGACGAGCTTGGCCTTGATTCTGTCGATGCAGTCGTGCTCGATATTGGCGTGTCCTCTATGCAGCTGGATGAGGCGGAGCGGGGGTTTTCCTTCATGCGCGAAGGGCCGTTGGACATGCGGATGCAGCAAGGCGGCGGGCCGACAGCGCGGGATGCGGTGCTCAATCTTAGTGTTTCTGAACTTACACGTATTTTCCAGGTTTATGGCGAAGAAAAGCGCGCAAGACACGTTGCCAATTGCATCGCGTCTGCGCGGGCAGAGGGCGATATTGTCACAACGGCCGATCTCGCGACCATTCTCGAAAGCGCCTTAGGGCGTCGCGGTAAAACCCATCCCGCAACGCGCGTATTTCAGGCGCTGCGCATCTTCGTGAATGACGAATTGGGCGAACTCTATAATGGTCTCTGCGCGGCGGAGAAAATTCTCAAACCGGGCGGGCGGCTGGTTGTTGTGACCTTCCATTCGCTCGAAGACCGAATCGTCAAATCTTTCTTCCGCCGTCGCGCGGGTGAGGTTGAGGGGGGGTCACGCTATGCGCCTGCCGTCGTAAATGACGGTCCGGCGGCCAGTTTCGACCTGCCGAAGCGCAGTGTGACAAAACCGTCTAAAACCGAAGTCGAAGAAAACGCCCGCTCACGCTCTGCGAAATTGAGGCTGGCTGTACGAACGGACGCGGATGTCTTTCCGCGCGATGATCGTCTCTTGCCGAGTGTCATGTCGCTGGCGGAATTGGAGGCGCGGTTATGAGTGCCTCTTACGCCACAACCGGACGCGCCGCGCGTCGTATGTCTTGGTTCCTTCTCTTCCTCGTCGGGGTAGCGCTGACTGTGACGCTCTATTTCGTGAAAACCCATGCGCAATCCGCCAAACGCGAGGTGCGTCAACTGACACAATCCATCGCGGCAGAAGAGGCGGCCATCCGTGTGCTGAGGGCAGAGCTGGCTTATCTGCAGAGCCCGACACGGTTGTCCGAATTAAATGATGAGCATCTGAAGCTCGCGCCCATCACGCCGGAGCAGGAGCGTGAAGCGGCAGATATCATTGCCATGTTTCCACTGGTATCTGAATTGGGTGAGGAGGTCGCGCCATGAATGATCACCACACATTCCAAAATCAGCAAACCGTCACTATCGCGGATGAAGAATATCGCGCCGTATCCGAAGGGCGTATTCGAATTCGCATTGGCGTTGTGGCTTTCGCCTTCATGCTCGTCATCGCCGTCGTGCGATTGGCGGAAATCTCGCTGTTCTCGGGCGGCGATCATCAGCGTAATCTGCCGCAAGCTATTCAGATGACGCGGGCGGATTTGACGGACCGTAATGGGGAATTACTCGCAACCACGTTGGAAACCTATTCGCTCTATGCGGAGCCGAGGCGTGTCTGGAATCCGGCAGAGACAGCAAATGAAATCGTCCGTATCCGCCCGCATCTAGATCGCAACAAATTACGCCGGAAATTGGAAAAGGATCGCAGTTTCGTTTGGTTGGAACGCGGGTTAACCCCGAAAGAACGGCAGGCCGTTTTTGATCTGGGTTTGCCCGGGTTGGATTTCCGCAAAGAGCCCAAGCGTGTTTATCCGCGTGAAAATCTTGCCTCGCATCTCGTCGGATTTACGGATGTCGATATGGCGGGTGTCGCTGGGGCGGAGCGGGCGTTTAATGCCGAGTTGACCGCAGAAAATGCGCCCTCCGTTGCGCTATCTGTCGATTTGCGGGTGCAATATGCGGTTATGGATGAGCTCGCGAAAGCGCGGGAGAAGTTCGATGCGCTGGATGCGTCGGGTGTCGTGATGAACCTCAAGACGGGCGAAATCATCGCCATGGCGTCTGTACCGAATTTCAACCCGAATGATCCCGGCGCGACATCGCCCGAAACCCGCTTTAATCACGCCGCAATGTCCACCTATGACTTGGGCAGTGTGTTCAAACCTCTGACCATGGCGATGGCGCTGGAGGACGGGGTGGCCGATCAAGTGGAGTTATTCGAGGTGCAAAAACCCTATAAGGTTTTAAATAAATATATCAGGGATGATCATCCGTCTGATGTGCCTCTCAACATGACGGGTGTCTTAGGCGAGAGTTCGAACCGCGGCACGGCCATGATTGCACAACGTATTGGTGCGGAGCGTCAGCAATATCATTTGCGCGGCCTCGGGCTCCTCAACCGTGTCGATTATGAATTGGCCGAAAGTGCAAAGCCGCAAGTGCAAAAGCGCTGGGGTGAGATGGCGACAGTGACGGTGTCATACGGCCACGGTTTGTCGGTCACACCGCTTGCGTTGACGGCGGCGATTGGCGGAATGCTGAATGACGGTGTTTATGTTTCTCCAACGGTGCAGCGAAATTCGGTCGTCAGTCCCGCAAAATCTCGCCGTGTTTTCCGGTCCGAGGTTTCGAGAGATATGGCCGATATGATGCGCTATGTCGTGACAGACGGGACGGGCGGAAAAGCTGATATTCCGGGTTATGGTGTCATGGGAAAAACTGGGACGGCGGAAAAACCGTCTGCGACGGGCGGCTATGATCGCAATCGTTTGGTGACCTCTTTCGTTGCGGCTTTCCCGCATTCTGATCCGACCTACGCCATGATCGTCACGCTTGATGAGCCGAAAGCTATTGAGGGAACATATGGTTACGCGACGGCGGGCTGGAACGCAGCGCCCGTGGCTGGCGATGTTATTCGTCGTATCGGGCCGATGCTGGTCGGGGCACGTGATACAAATAAATATGCCCAGAGCGAGATAGAGGTGACGCCATGACCCACACGCTTCGCACGCTGTTTGGTCTCGATGATGATACGCCAGTGACGGGTCTCACGGCGGATAGTCGGCAAGTCACAGAAGGCATGGTTTTCGCGGCTCTGCCGGGAACAGCCATGGACGGACGTGATTTTATTCCGAAGGCGATAGAGCAGGGCGCGGTCGCTATTCTCTCTGTCACAGGAACCGTTGCGGATGTTCCCGTGATCGCGGACAGCAGTCCACGCCTCGTCTATTCTCAACTCGCCGCAAAACTTTTTCCGGGTCAGCCCAAGACTCTCGTCGCGATGACGGGGACGAATGGAAAGTCTTCGACTGTAGATTTCCTACGCCAAATTTGGGCCTATGCAGGATTGAATGCCGCCTGTTTTGGAACGCTCGGCGTGACGTCATCTGCGGGCTATAAACCCATGACGCATACGACACCCGATGCACTGGCGTTGCATAAGACGCTCTCGGAACTCGCCGCAGAAGGCGTGACCCACGCCGCGATGGAAGCCAGTTCCCACGGGTTGAAACAATACCGTATGGACGCGGTGAAAATTACGGCGTCGGGGTTCTCGAACCTCACGCAGGACCATTTCGATTATCACCCAACGATGGAAGATTACTTTCGGGCCAAGGCGCGATTATTCATCGACCTGACGCCGCTCGATGCACCCGTCGTCATCAATACCAATGATAAATATGGGCAGCACCTCGTGGAGGTCTGTCAGGGTCTGGGGCAGGATGTATTGCAAGTCGGTTGGACGGGCGCGGATATCCGCATTGACGAAGTCATGCCCCATGCGGCGGGTCAGAAACTGACGCTCGTTATCAAAGGTCAGCGTCATAAAGTTGATCTTCCGTTAGCCGGAGAGTTCCAAGTCCTGAACGCTGTCGCGGCCCTTGGTCTCGCCATGAAAACGGGCGTGAATAAGAATAAAGCTGTGGAAGCCTTGAACCATTTAAAGGGTGTCGCAGGGCGTCTCGAACTCGCGGGAACTAAAGACGGGGCGCCCGTCTATGTCGATTTCGCGCATACCGAAGATGGCCTCGACAAACTCCTCCGCTCCGTGCGTCCGCATACGATGGGAGATATCGTGATTGTCTTTGGATGTGGCGGAGATCGTGACCCGGATAAGCGCGCGAAGATGGGCGCGGTCGCGGCCAAGCTGGCCGATCAGGTCATTGTGACAGACGACAATCCCCGCACAGAAGACGCGGCGACCATTCGGAAGGCGGTTCTAAAAGGATGTCCCGATGCCACCGAAATCGGAGATCGCGCCCTCGCCATTTCCGAAGGCATCCGCCGCCTCGGCTCAAAAGACTGCCTCGTCATAGCGGGCAAAGGGCACGAGCAGGGACAAATTGTCGGCGACAAAGTCATCCCGTTCTCGGACGTTGAAGTCGCACGGGAGTGGTTGTCATGACGCTCTGGACTTCATCACAAATTGCAGAGGCGACGGGCGGTCAAGTCACGGCAGAATTTTCTGTTTCCGGCCTGTCTATCGACACCCGGACGCTGCAAAAAGGTGATCTATTTGTTGCGATTAACGATGTCCGCGACGGGCATGATTTTATTACGGCGGCGATGAATGCTGGCGCGGCGGGCGTCTTGTGCCAAAAAGCTCCCGAAGATGTGCCCGCAGTCGTCGTGCCAGATAGTGCAAATGCGCTCGAAGCGCTTGGTGTCTATGCCGCGAAAACCCGAAAGGCTCTCCGGATAGGGGTAACGGGTAGCGTCGGTAAAACCTCCGTAAAGGATGCGCTTGCCGTGATGCTGACAGCCTTCGGACCCACGCATAAGTCTATCAAATCATTCAATAATCATCTCGGTGTCCCCATCACGCTCTCCACTTTACCGAAAGACATGGATTATGCCGTGCTGGAAATGGGTATGAACCACGCGGGTGAAATGTCCGCATTGTCGAAACTCGCCAAACCGCAGATCGCCCTCATCAATAACGTCGTCGGTGCGCATCTCGCCCATTTTGACAATGTGGAGGGCATTGCGGATGCCAAAGCGGAAATCATCGACGGCATGACGGCAGGTGACACAATTATCCTGAACGGCGACAATGAATACACGCCGCGTATCCGCGCAAAGGCGGAAGCCGCGCAATTAAATATTTTGACCTTCGGTCATTCCGACACGGATGATGTCTGCATTGTCAGCGCAGACTCTCACGCCGCGGGCGGGACTGCGCGGCTGCGGATTGGAACGGAACAGATCGATGTGACCCTGATGGTCCCGGGCGAGCATTGGTTTATGAACTCAGCGGCGTGTCTGGCCATTGGCCTCGCGGCGGATCTGGATTTACATAAATGCGCTACGGCTCTCCGCAAGATTGTTCCCCCGCCGGGTCGAGGGGATGCGCATGAGCTGACGATTGATAGTAAGTCCATCACATTGATTGACGAAAGCTACAACGCGAATCCGACCTCCATGCGGGCAGCGTTTTCTGCAGCGGCCCTTCGCCCGGGACGAAAATTGGCCTTGCTTGGCGATATGTTCGAGCTCGGCGCAGATGAATTGGAGTTGCACCGCGCGCTCGCGGAGCCTTTGATTGAGGCGGGGTTCGAGCGCGTTTTCGTCGCGGGCGAATGTATGCGCATGCTCATGGGCGCAATGCCGCAAGCCATGCGCGGAGGCTGGTCGTCAAAACCTCAGACTCTGTTAACCAAATTGAAAGGCGAACTCATTGACGGAGATATATTGCTCATCAAGGGGTCCAATGCGTCGGGCGTTGGGCGGGTGGCTGAGCAACTCAAGGGGGAGGGCTCTCATGCTCTATGAATGGCTCGCGCCGCTGGGGGATGAATTCCAGCTCTTCAACCTGTTTAATTACATTACATTCCGCGTCGGCGGCGCGCTGATGACGTCGCTCATCATCTGCTTCATCTTCGGCCCGCGCATGATCAATGCGCTACGGGCAAGACAGGGCAAGGGGCAACCCATTCGCGAAGACGGACCGGAAGGTCACATTATAAAAAAAGCTGGAACGCCAACCATGGGCGGGTTAATGATCCTGTTTGCAGTCGTTGTCTCCACGCTTCTCTGGGGGAATTTACATAGTCCGTTTCTGTGGACCGTGTTTTTTGTCACAGTCGGTTTTGGCGCGATTGGTTTTTATGACGACTATCTCAAAGTCTCGCGCCAGTCGCATAAGGGGTTTTCCGGTAAGATACGTTTGTTCTTGGAGTTTCTCATCGCCGCGATTGCCGTTTGGGTTTTGACGACGGCGTTCCCACAACAAGGCGATTTTGCAACCGGCCTCGCCATTCCGCTGCTCAAGAATTTCACAATCAATCTCGGTGTATTTTTTATCCCATTTGGGTGTCTCGTGGTCGTCGGCACAGCCAATGCCGTGAACCTGACGGATGGTCTGGATGGCCTCGCCATCGTCCCCGTCATGATCGCCTGTATGTCGCTCGCCTTTATCGCCTATCTCGTCGGGAATGCGATTTTCTCGAACTATCTCGGGGTTCCCTTTGTGCCGGGCAGTGCGGAAGTTACGATTTTCCTCGGCGCGATTATCGGGGCGTCTCTCGGCTTTCTATGGTTCAATGCGCCACCCGCCATGGTCTTCATGGGTGATACGGGATCGTTGGCACTTGGCGGGGCTTTGGGTGTGACGGCTGTTGCCACGAAGCACGAAATTGTGCTCGCCATTATCGGCGGGTTATTTGTCCTCGAAGCCGTGTCCGTCATTGTGCAGGTCGCGTCCTTCAAGCTGACAGGTAAGCGTGTCTTCCGCATGGCGCCGATCCATCATCATTTCGAGAAGAAGGGCTGGCAGGAACCAACCATCGTCATTCGCTTCTGGATTATCGCCATCATCCTCGCCCTCATCGGGCTTTCCACGTTGAAGCTGCGTTGATCAAGGCAGAGACATTCCGCGGCCGGACGGTCGCCGTCTTCGGACTGGGCCGCACGGGCGTGACGGCGGCTCTGTCGCTGGCTGCCGGTGGCGCGACCGTTTGGGCGTGGGACGATAATGCCGACAGCCGCGAAGCCGCAGAAGCGCAAGGCGTTACGCTGAAGGATTTGAAAACAGCAGACTGGTTGCAGGTCGATGATTTCGTCCTGTCACCCGGTGTGCCGCATCATCTGCCGAAACCGCATTGGTCAGCGAAAAAAGCAAAAGCTGCGAATGTTCCCGTCATCTGCGACATCGAGATTCTTGCTCGCGAAGTCGCGGCGCGAGCCGAACGGCAGCGTCCGAAGATCATTGCCATCACGGGGACGAACGGCAAATCGACGACCACGTCTTTGATCGGGCATATTTTGAAAAGCTGCGGCAAGGATGCGCAGATTGGCGGGAATATTGGCCGCGGCGTGCTGGATCTCGACCGCATGCATAGTGGTACATATTACGTGATTGAACTCTCCAGCTATCAGTTGGAACGCACGCAGAGCCTCCGCGCCAATGCCGCAATTTTCCTCAATCTCTCGCCGGATCATCTTGATCGTCATGGGACGCTGGAGAATTACGGTCTGGCGAAACAAGCGATTTTCGTCAATCAAACCCATGAGGATACCGCGGTTATCGGGGTGGATGATGATTATGGCAAGGCGCTCTGCACGCAGATGAAAGTCAAAAACGGACGCAGCATCGTGCCCGTTTCCGCGCGTCGTTCGCTTGGGCACGGCGTGAGTGTTCTGGGGGGTAAATTGTTCTGCAACATGTCCCGCAAGGCGCATGAAATCTGCGACCTGCAAGAGGCAAAAGCCTTGGAAGGTCGCCATAATTGGCAGAACGCCGCCGCCGCTTATGCCGCGGTCAGTTCATTGGGTTTGGACGCCAGAGAGATCGGCGAAGCCATCTTGTCCTTCCCTGGATTGGCGCATCGCATGGAAACCGTCGGCACACTCCGCAATGTCCGTTTCGTGAATGACAGCAAAGCGACCAACGCGGATGCCGCGCGACAGGCGCTCGCCAGCTATGAGAATATATTTTGGATCGCAGGCGGCGTTGCGAAAGAGGGCGGCATTGAACCGCTGGCTGATCTGTTCGGAAATGTCCGCACGGCTTATCTCATCGGCGAGGCCGCAGACGATTTTGGCGCGACTTTGGACGAGTCGAAGAAAAAATGGCACGACAAGAAAACGCTTCAAATGGCTTTGCTCTGCGCGACAAAAGACGCGCTAGAGTCGGGCGTTGAAAACCCGATTGTCCTACTCTCACCCGCCTGCGCCAGCTTTGATCAGTTCAAGAATTTTGAAGTTCGCGGCGATGCTTTCCGGACGCAGGTCGAAACATTGATGGGTATCGAAACATCTGACGTTCCCGCGCCGCAAGAGGAAGAGGCGGCATGATCGGCGCGCTCCCCAGTCTTATCACCTCGCGCTCGCGCCGTACCCTTATCGGGGAATGGTGGCGCAGCGTCGATCAGGTCACGCTCTCCATTTTGATTTGCTTGCTGGGTGCAGGCCTCATCCTGTCCATGGCGTCCAGTCCTGCTGCGGCAGCGCGGCTGGATTACGCCAACCCGTTTTATTTTCTGTATAAGCACGCAATTTTTGTCGGAATGGGCGTGTTTGGTATGTTTATTGTGTCGCTTTTTGATGCGGTCAATGCGCGGCGGATTGCGGTGCTGACGCTGGTCGGGTCGTTTCTGATTATGCTGGCCCTGCCCATTATCGGGTATGAGGTGAAGGGTGCAACGCGCTGGGTTCGCATCGGGCCGCTGGGTCTCCAGCCCTCCGAATTTGCTAAGCCTGCTTTTATTGTTTTTGCTGCCTGGATGTTCTCCATCCGCAAGCGTGACCCGAATGTTCCAGCGGTTGCGATTGTTTTTGCGGCCTATATTGCCCTGATCGGGTTGCTGATTTCTCAACCCGATTTCGGACAATCCTTTCTGCTGACGCTCGGCTTTGCCGCCGTGTTTTTCTTTGCAGGGCTTTCATTGGGTTGGTTGCTCGTGATGCTGGGCATTTCAGTTGTCGGTGTCGTCGCGGCCTATCTGACCCTGCCGCATGTGCGGGCGCGGGTGAGCGCATTTACGTCTCCGAATACTGCGGATAGCTACCAGACGGATAAGGCGCTGGAAGCCATTTCGAGCGGTGGATTTTTTGGCCGCGGACCGGGTGAGGGGACGGTGAAATACTCACTGCCTGACGGGAACACGGATTTCATTTTCGCGGTCACGGTTGAAGAGTTCGGTTTTCTGATCTCCGTCATTCTGATTTTTCTGCTGGCCGCGCTCGTCATTCAAACTTTCCGCAATGCCCTGCGCCTCAATGATTATTTCTGCCAACTCGCGACGGCGGGCCTCGCGACACTTATCGGGATGCAGGCCATCATCAATCTCTTCGTCAATCTGAATATGGCTCCGTCTAAGGGGATGACGCTGCCATTCATTTCGAATGGCGGCTCTTCCATGTTGGCGCTTTGCTTTACAGCGGGGCTTATCCTTGCACTGACACGCCGTCGCCCCGGAGCATACCAATATGGCCGGTAGGTTGTTGCTCGCGGCCGGCGGGACGGGCGGACATATGTTTCCCGCGCAAGCCCTCGCCGAAATCCTGAAGACCGAGGGCTGGGATATCGCGATGATGACGGATGCGCGGGGGCGAAAGCACAGCACGCGCATTCCCGCTGATCCCATAATTGAAGTTCAAGCCGCCTCCATTTCTCCGCGCCGACCAATCAAGGCCGTAGGCGGCGTGTTGCAACTTGCCAAAGGTGTACGACAAGCCAAAGCCTTTATTCGCGACTGGAAGCCGGATGTGGTCGTTGGTTTTGGCGGCTATCCCGCATTCCCCGCTATGCGCGCCGCACAGTCATTGAAATTGCCCACCATTCTGCATGAGCAAAATGCGGTGCTGGGACGGGTCAATCGGGTCTTTGCGGCCAAGGCGAAACACGTCGTCTCCGGTTTCGAGGACCTCGCCCGTGTTCATCCCAAGGCCAATGTTATCTGTCTCGGTAATCCGCTGCGTGAGCAGATTGTTCAGGCGGTTCCGGAAAAATATGAAGCTCCGATAAGCAAAATAAACTTACTGATAGTTGGGGGCAGTCTAGGTGCGCGTAGTTTGTCAAAAGTGTTACCGAAAGCTATTTGTTCTCTCCCGATTGAATTGAGAGAGCAGTTGCATGTAACTCAACAAGTCACATCTGACGAGATACTGAACGCCCGACGCGCGTATAATACTTTTTGGGTTTCTTATAACTGCGAAACCTTCTTCTCCAACATCGAAACCCACCTCGCTGCCGCGCATTTTGTTATTGCACGGGCAGGCGCATCTTCCGTTTCGGAAATCGCGCTAATGGGAAAACCGTCCCTCCTTATCCCGCTCGCCATTGCGATGGATGATCATCAGACCGCCAATGCAAGGTCACTGGAGCGCCTTGGCGCTGCCGATATTCTGCCCGAATCGGAGTTTACGCCAAAGGCTGTCACCGATATTTTGCAGGACCGATTAAATGATTCGAACTGGCTTAACTCCGCCGCCGCTTCTGCCCGTACCCTCGGGCGTCCGAATGCGGCCCACGATCTTGCACAGCTGGTCATCCGCGCCGTCAATTAGGACTAAAATGCCCGATACAAATTTGAAGCAGGCGGCTCTGGCCACCAAGGTCCCATTCGATCTCGGCCCGATACATTTTGTCGGCATTGGCGGCATTGGTATGTCCGGCATCGCGGAGGTCATGCTCAATTTGGGCTATCAGGTTCAGGGCTCTGATGCGCGGGAGAGTATCAATACGGAACGGCTCAAACGGCTCGGCGCGACGATTTTCATCGGCCAGAAAGCCGAACAGGTTCACGGGGCAGGGGCAATTGTCATGTCCTCTGCTATCAAAGCCGATAATCCCGAATTGATGGAAGCCCGCGCCCGCGCCATTCCCGTTGTGCGACGGGCCGAAATGCTGGCCGAGTTAATGCGCCTGAAGTGGACCGTTGCTGTCGGCGGCACGCATGGCAAGACGACGACGACGACGATGATTGCTGCGCTGCTGGAAGGCGGCGATCTCGACCCGACTGTTATCAATGGAGGGATCATCAACGCCTATGCATCCAATGCGAAATTGGGATTGGGCGATTGGATGGTAGTCGAGGCGGATGAGAGTGACGGGACGTTCCTGAAACTGCTCCCCACCGTGGCCGTCGTGACAAATATCGACCCCGAACATATGGAACATTACGGCGAGTTCGACACACTCCGCGCTGCCTTTGATCAATTCGTTGAGAATCTCCCATTCTACGGGTTTGCCGTTCTCTGCATTGACCATCCCGAAGTACAGGCGCTCGTCTCGCGTATCAGTGACCGTCGTGTTATCACTTATGGGTTCAACCCACAGGCAGATGTCCGCGCAGAGAATTTGCGCTTGGAAGCCACAGGTTCACGTTTTGATGTCGTCTTCCGTGGACCGGACGGTGAAGAAGATCGCTGGCCTGATTTGTTTCTCCCCATGGCGGGCAAACATAATGCGCAGAATGTCCTCTCCGCGATTGCCGTCTCCCGCGAACTCGGCTTGGGCGTCGAGAAGGTCCGTGCTGGCCTCGATAGTTTTGCGGGGGTCAAGCGCCGCTTCACCCATGTCGGCGACTGGAATGGCGTGACCATCATCGATGATTACGGCCATCATCCCGTCGAAATTGCCGCCGTGCTGCAGGCCGCCCGTCAGGTCGCAAAGGGTAAAGTCCATGCTGTCATGCAACCGCATCGCTATTCCCGCCTGCGCGATTTGTTCGATGATTTTTCGACCTGTTTCAATGATGCTGATAATGTTTATCTCGCGGATGTTTACGCGGCTGGCGAACAGCCAATTGAGGGCATTAGTTCTCCCGCGCTCGCAGAGTCTCTGCGCAGTCACGGTCATCGCGATGTCGGTCTGACGTCCAAGGCAACGCTCGCCAAAGACCTCCACCCACATCTGGAACAGGGCGATCTCGTCGTCTGCCTCGGTGCGGGCGATATTACTTACTGGGCCGCCGAACTCGCCGATAATTTGGGTAAGCTGTGAGCCTGCTCGACCGCCTGCCTGACGTACGGGGGAGTTTGCGGGCGGATGTTCCGTTGGCCCCCTACACATGGTTGCGGGTTGGCGGCGCGGTAGAAGCGCTGTTCATGCCGAAAGATGAAGCCGATCTCGCGCATTTTCTGAGTTCCACGCCTGACGATATTCCGGTGCAGGTGTTGGGTGTGGCCTCCAATACGCTGGTTCGTGACGGCGGCGTAAAAGGTGTTGTCATTCGCTTGGGACCCGCTTTTGGGAAAGTCGAAACGCAGGGTTTGCGCGTAACCGCAGGCACGGCAGTCCTTGACAAAACCGTTGCTAAGAAAGCCGCAGAAGCTGGCATCGCCGGATTGGAATTCTATGCCGGTGTCCCCGGCACAATTGGCGGCGCGCTTCGGATGAACGCGGGGTGCTATGGCGGCGAGACGCGGGATGTTCTGGTTAGCGTCGTCGCGCTAGACCGGACGGGCCGTCGTCAGGTTATGGATCTCGCAGAGATGGACTATAGCTATCGTCACAGTGGTGCCCCGAAGGACCTGATATTTACGGAAGCGACATTTGAGGGTCATGCCGACAAGCCTGAAGCGATCAAAGCGCGGATGGATGACATCACGACGAAACGGGAAAGCAGCCAGCCGATACGTGAGAAAACGGGCGGTTCCACATTCAAAAATCCCGAAGGTCACTCCTCTTGGAAATTAATCGACGCAGCGGGGTGCAGAGGTTTGCGCATTGGCGGCGCGCAGATGAGCGAGCAGCATTGTAACTTCATGATCAATGCGGACGGCGCGACGGCGACGGATTTGGAAACGCTCGGTGAGACTGTGCGGGCGAAAGTGCTGGAAACACAAGGTGTGGAACTGGACTGGGAAGTCCGCCGGATTGGAGAGCGGTCATGCTAAAAGTCGCGGTCCTCATGGGTGGTCTGTCTTCTGAACGGGAAGTCTCTCTTGTCTCCGGCACCGCCTGCGCCATCGCCCTTCGAAATTGCGGATATGACGTTACTGAAATCGACGTGACGCATGCGTTGTGGGAGCAGCTTAAATTCGCTGACCCTGACGTCATATTCAACGCCCTTCACGGAGATTGGGGTGAGGATGGTCGCGTACAGGGTGTACTGGATATGTATGGCAAACCTTACACACATTCCGGAGTCATGGCGTCGGCGCTGGCTATGGATAAACACCGCGCGAAACATGTCTTGAAATCCGTTGGGATTACGGTGCCGGGGGGTGGATTGTTTGACCGTCTCAAAGTTGCCGAAGCCCATCCTATTGCCACACCTTATGTCGTGAAACCCAACGGGCAGGGGTCTTCTAAATCTGTTTATATCATCCACGGGGAACAGGATAACCATCGCGCCGCGATCAGAGCCGATATCGAAATGGGGGAGCAGGTTGTCGTTGAGAGCTACATCGCCGGACGCGAACTCACCGTTGCGGTCAAAGACGGCGAAGCGATTTGCGTCACTGAGATAATTGCCGCAGAATCGGAAAATGGTTGGTATGACTATGATGCCAAATATGGCGAAGGTGCCGCGACTCACCAATGTCCCGCCGATTTACCCGACTTTGTCACGCAACTCTGCCTCGACTGGGCGGCTAAAGCGCATAAAGGGCTCGGCTGCCGCGGCGTGTCCCGCGCCGATTTCAGATTTAATGATGAAAATTGCACGCCGGCCAATGTGGTAAACAAAATCGTAATGCTTGAAGTGAATACTCAACCCGGAATGACCCCGACATCGCTCGTGCCTGAACAGGCCGCCCATGTCGGGATCGATTTTGACCAGCTTTGTCGCTGGATGGTTGAGGACGCTTCATGGCCAAGGTGAGCAAAGGAAATTCTAAATTCGCCACGATGCGGCGCGTGAGCCCGCTCAAGCCGGGCTTGCGCGGATCGCAGAACTGGATGGCCGCGAAAGTGCGCGCCGCGAAACATTCTCCCAAAGCGATGATGCGCTTTCTGATACGCGTGATTGGAACATTTCTTGTTCTGATCTTTATCGCGCTCTGGCTCGGTGGATTTCTGCCCGCCGTCAAGAAAAACACGAATGACTGGAAAATCGAACGCCTGATGGCGATGGGGTTCGTGGTTGAGCAAGTTGATGTGATGGGCGAGGGGCGTTTGAACGAACGCGATATCCGCACCGCGGTGCAGATCAATCGCGGCAGCTATTTCTTTGGCGTAGACCTTGAGGCCGCCCGTGCCCGCACGGAAAGCCTGCCTTGGGTTGACCGTGCCGTTGTGCGCCGTCTCTGGCCGAACCGGATTGTCGTACAGGTCGTTGAAACAACTCCCTATGCGCTCTGGCAGGATGAGGGGCAGTTGCACCTGCTCTCGGATTCCGGTGAGGCGATTGTTCCCGTTTCTCAAGTTGCGTCCGTTCCGACGGGTTTGAAAACTTATGTCGGAAAAGCGGCACCTGCCGAAGTCAAAACAATTGAAGCTCTTATACAGCCGCATGACGGTATCTGGACCCGTGTCGAAAGTCTCGTGCGTTTCCCCTCAGGTAGATGGGATCTGCATATGAAGAACGCGACGGTTGTTCGCTTGCCGGAAACCGAGATCGAAACCGCGCTCTCACGCCTTGTCGCTCTGGATCGCGAGACTTTCATTTTGTCACGTGAAGTCGGCACGATTGATATGCGTCTAAAGGATCGCATTGGCTTGCTGGCCAAGCCTGAAGCCGAAGCGCAGTCCTCCTAAACGTGTTTGGGGGACCCACGAAAAGACAACCGGAAACGGTCTGCGTTCTCGACATTGGGTCGAACAAAGTCGTGTGCCTGATTGGGCGCGAAGAACCCGGATTGGGTGTGCGTCTCATTGGGTCGGGCTTTGGTGTGTCTGCCGGGTTAAAAGGCGGGGCGGTTGTCGACCTCGAGGCCGCTGAGATCGGAATCCGCTCCGCTGTTGAAAAAGCCGAACGTGCAGCGGGCGTCACTGTGCAGGATGTCTGCGTGAATGTGGCCCTGCGGTCCCTGCGATCGAAGCATATGACGGTACAGACTGAATTTGCGAGCGGCGCTGTCGCCGACCGTGATCTGAAACGTGTCCTAAATTCGTCCATGTCGGGCTTGGATCAAGCTGAAAACGCAATCCTTCATGCGATCCCATTGAACTGGCAGGTCGATGATGAGGACGGCATTCGGGATCCACGTGGTATGTATGGTCAAAAGCTGGGCGTGGATATGCACTTCGTCATGGCAGGTATCGGCCCCTTGCGAAACCTCGCACACTGTATTGAACGCTGTCATCTGACCATCCGGTCTGTGACGGTTAGTCCTTATGCGGCGGCCCTGTCGGTCCTGACAGAAGATGAGCGTGACCTCGGCGTGACTCTCATTGATCTCGGGTCGGGCATTACCTCTGCCGCCGTGTTCCGTGATAATACGCTGGTCCATGTCGACGCGCTAAGTGTCGGTGGACGGAATATTACGTCCGATCTCGCACGAGGACTCTCCACTCCTTTTGAGGCGGCGGAACGGATCAAGATGATTTACGGCTCCTGTCTGCACGGGGCAAATGATGACCATCACCAGGTTCCTTGCCCACCGATTGCGGCGCAGGACGAGTTGCATCACGAACCGCGTTCCCTCGTCACAAATATTATTCGGTCACGGGTCGAGGAGACTTTGGAGTTATTGCGGGAGCGGATCCACAAAGCGGGCCTCGAAACCTATTCAGGACGGCAAGTCGTCCTGACGGGGGGAGGGGCGCATCTGAACGGTATCCGCGAACTTGCCACACATGTTCTCGGCAAGCGCGTCCGCATCGGTCATCCGCATGGCGTGTTCGGATTGTCCGAAGAATTAAGCCAGCCGGATTTCGCCGTTGCGACGGGGCTTCTCAAGAATGTTTTCGATGACCGGCCCGAAGTTGTCACCGGCCCGCCCGACCTCTCGGGGCGTCGTATCCGGACGCAGCGCTATACCGGCAACGCGCTCGGGCGGTCCGTTCAGTGGCTTCGTGAGAATTTTTAGGCCAAACTGCGCTAAAAGTTAACGCGGTTAACAAGCTCTTAAACCTTTCCCGCGATGGTCCGATTCACACATCATTGACCATAATTTGGGTGCCGCCATGCCGATTAACTTTACACTTCCAGAGTCTGTTGAACTCAAGCCACGTATTGTCGTTATCGGTGTCGGCGGGGCAGGCGGCAATGCCGTCAACAACATGATCGAAGCGGGTCTCGACGGTGTCGATTTCGTTGTGGCCAATACGGACGCACAAGCACTCGCGCTCAATGCAGCAGATCGTAAAGTCCAAATGGGCGGTGGTATCACTCAAGGCCTTGGTGCTGGCATGCGCCCTGAAGTGGGTGAGCAATCTGCGGAAGAATCCCTTGATGAAATTCTGGAACATCTCGACGGCGCGCACATGCTCTTTGTCGCCGCCGGTATGGGCGGTGGTACAGGAACAGGTGCTGCACCTGTGATCGCGCGTGCGGCCCGCGAACGCGGTATTTTGACTGTTGGCATCGTCACGAAACCGTTCATGTTCGAAGGCTCCCGCCGTATGAAGCTGGCGGAGCAAGGTATTGAAAACCTCTATGCTTCTGTCGACACAATGATTACAATTCCGAACCAGAACCTGTTCCGCGTTGCGACAGAGCAAACGACAATGTCCGATGCGTTTGCGATGGCAGATGAAGTCTTGCATTCCGGTGTTCGTGGCGTCACGGACCTGATGGTTGTGCCGGGTCTTATAAATCTTGACTTTAACGATGTTCGCACAGTTATGGACGAAATGGGTAAGGCCATGATGGGCACAGGTGAGGCCACGGGTGACCGTCGGGCTGTAGAGGCCGCTGAGTCTGCCATTAACAACCCGCTTCTTGACGATGTATCCCTTAAAGGTGCGAAGGGCGTGCTGATTAACATTACGGGCGGAAGCGACCTCACACTTTACGAAGTTGACGAAGCGGCACAATTAATTCGCAACCAAGTTGATGAAAACGCCAATATCATCGTTGGGTCGGCGCTCGACCATGATCTGAACGGCATTGTCCGTGTTTCCGTTGTCGCGACTGGCGTCGACGCCGTGGAAAAGTCAGCAACGCCACCTGTTCCATTTGCGACAGCCCGCCCTGAACCCGTTACCGCTCCAACAAAGGTTGTTGAACTTGGTGTTCATGAGCGTGCACAAGAAGCCGCTGCTGCCGAAGCGGAAGCGCGTCGGGCTTATCAAGAGTATGAGTTTGACGAAGAAGAAGCGCGTGTCGCCGTGAATGCGCCGCCGCCTTATGTTGCGCCGAAGCCATATCCGCCAAAAATTCAGCCTGAAGAAACAGCCGCCTATGCACCGGCACCCGTCGCCCCGGGCCCAGCGCCAATTCCTGAGGCGGCACCTGCCAGCCCGGCGCGTAGTCCGTTCGGTTTCTTTGGTCGTCGCAAGGCTGCGCCTGCACCGCGCCCGCAAGTTGAGACTCGCCCTAAACCTTCGGGTGACCTTTTCGGGAATGATCAGGATGATGAGTTGGAAATCCCAAGCTTCCTTCGCCGCCAAAACCGATAGGGAAATGTCAGGCCGCAAGGCTTGCACAAAAATTAAGCAACTTTAAGAAGGCCGCCTCTTTCATGGGGGTGGCCTTTTTGTCATGTTGTGAAACAATCCGACATAGAGCGTTTCTTGTTGCAATTCGTTCGCACATATAGCTTGTTAACGTAACATTCGTCATAAAACGGACAGAAAGGACATTCAGATGCGCAATATGAATATCCCCATGCCTCCCCATCCCACCTCACATATTCGTCGGCAATCGACCCTCAAATCCCCCGCTCTGACAGCGAGCGTTGCTCTACATAGTGGTGAACATACGCGATTGGCGTTAAAACCCGCACCTGTTGGATCAGGCCTGAATTTCGTCCGAACGGATATCACAGACCGTGACAACGTAGTTCCGGTTAGACCTGATCTTGTCACGGGTGTTCGGAATTGCACGACTTTATCCAATGCTGCCGGTGTATGCGTTTCGACAATTGAGCATCTTTTGGCGGCACTTTCTGCCGCAGGTATTGATAATCTTGATATTGAATTAGACGGGCCTGAATTGCCCGCACTGGATGGGTCTGCGGAACCATTCTTGCAACTGATTGAGCAAGTCGGCGTTCATCGTCAACCTGCACCGCGCCGATATGTGAAGGTCTTGAAGACGCTAGAGGTATCGTCCGGTGATAGTTTTGCGCGAATTGAACCTTGTGAGCAGTTAGAGCTCGACGTGACGATTGATTTTCAAGAAGCGGCAATAGGCCGTCAACGTCTGGAAATTGTACCGAATGTTCGATGCTTTCGCGAGCGCATCGCGGGCGCACGGACATTTGCCAGATTACACGAAGTGGCAGCTCTGCAGGCCGCAGGCCTGTCAAAGGGCGGATCATATGATAATGCTATCGTTGTGGACGAAGATAAGATTCTAAATCCATCAGGTTTAAGGTTTGAGGATGAATTTGTACGCCACAAAGCCTTGGACCTTCTGGGTGATCTCTATCTCGGCGGGCCTATCCTCGGGCGCGTGACGACGGTGAAGCCGGGACATGGCCTCAACCATGACCTTTTGATGAAGCTTTATGGGACCCCAGACGCCTGGACCTTCATATCCGTACCAATGGAAAATGCGGAGGTGGGCACTGTTCCAGAGCTGAAATCCATCCCGGCCTAACGCTTTTCTCACTTTCACCCGTGTTACGAAGTCTCTAAGACATTTCAGAAATGAAGAGGAACCTGACTCGTCAGGGACCAATTTTGGAATAAGCTCGACAGGTCCGTCCATGTTCAATGCGAAAACTCTCAAACGTGCAGCCTTCCTTGGCCTAGCGCTCACCCTGACGGCTTGCGGCTCGCTGGGTGGCAATAAGAAGGAGACGCTGGCCTATATCGAACGTCCGGCAGAACTGATTTATAATCAGGCCGTCGACCAATTGGAACGTCGTGATTGGTCCGATGCCAAGCTGCTTTTCCAAGAGGTCGAGCGTCAGCATCCATTCTCGAAATGGGCGCGTCGCGCCATGTTGATGAGCGCATACACGTCTTACCGCTCCGCCGATTATGATGAGAGCGTCGCGACAGCACAGCGTTTCATCAGCCTTCATCCCGGCTCTGACTCCGCGCCTTATGCCTATTACCTGATCGCGATTAACTATTATGACCAAATCTATGATGTTGGCCGGGATCAAGCGACCACAGTTGCCGCCGAAGCGGCCCTTCAGCAAATTGTTCGCCGCTATCCAGATAGCGATTATGCACGGGATGCGCGCCTAAAACTGGAACTCACGCAGGACCATTTGGCGGGTAAGGAAATGTCCATTGGGCGTTACTATCTCAAGGAAAATCAACAACTTGCAGCGATTAATCGGTTTAAGAATGTTGTCCAGAATTATGAGACAACCTCTCAAACAGAAGAGGCTCTTCACCGCTTGGTGGAGAGCTATGTTTCTTTGGGAATTATCCAAGAGGCCAAGCTCGTCGGTTCTGTTCTGGGCTATAATTATCCAAACAGTGAATGGTATAAAGACAGCTATGATCTCCTTGAGAGTTACGGCGTCAATCTGGATGATGAAATCACAAAACCACGCAAGCAGGGATATTGGACCCGCTTGAAAGAGCGTTTGTTCTAAGTCGTGCTGAGCGGGCTGTCGGTACGCAATGTCGTCCTGATCGAACAGCTCGATCTGGATTTTTCGAAAGGGCTAACGGCCCTGACGGGTGAAACAGGCGCGGGTAAATCTATCCTTCTAGACTCGCTCGGCATGGCAACCGGGGCGCGGTCAGACCGGGGTCTTGTGCGTTCCGGCACGGATAAAGCGCAATGTACGGCGAGCTTTACTTTAAACACTGAGCATGCCGTTTGGTCGATCCTGTCAGACCAGGATATTGACTTTAATCTGAATGAAGACCTGACACTGCGTCGGACGGTCAATGTTGATGGGCGCAGTCGCGCGTTTGTTAATGATCAGCCCGTCAGTGTGAAACTCCTTTCGCAATTGGGTGGCAAACTGCTCGAAGTCCACGGACAGCATGACGGGCGTGGCCTGTTGGATGCGACGACGCATATCACGATGTTGGACCAATTTGGTGGGTATTCGACTGATTTAGCTGAATTGCGCAAAGCGCACACTGTTCGTCAGGAGACGAAACGCGAATTAGACGCGCTCATTGCGTTGCAGGCTAAAGCGGGGGAAGATCGTGAGTTCCTCGAACACGCCATCGCGGAGCTAGACCGTCTTGACCCACGTGAAGGTGAGGAAGCCAAACTCGCAGAGGAACGCAAGTTTCTGCAAGGGGCAGAGGGCGCATTGACCGAATTGACGGCTGCGCAGGACGCATTGGGTGAGGACGGCGCGTTTGAGGATCGCCTTTCCACGGCTTTGGCAGGCATAGAACGTCTTCGGACTAAATTCGGGGAAGGCGAACTTTCTGCCGCTAAATCCTTACATATTGCGGCAGAGGCCTTGGAACGCGCGATGTTGGAGACACAGGAAGCCCGGGAGGCCGTGACGATGGCAGCACAGAGCTTTGATGTGGAGCCCGGACGTTTGGAAGAGAGTGAAAAGCGGCTTTTCGCGCTTCGGGCGGCCGCGCGTAAATATGGGGTCCCCGTTGAGACACTCGCCGCAAAACGCGCAGAATTTGCAGCAGAAATGGAAGCGGTGGATAATGTTGTCCTAAATATTGAGAAGACCCGACAAAGAGCAATAATTGCGAAGACAGCCTATGACAAAGCGGCGTCAGCCCTCACAAAAGCCCGTCAAAAAGCTGCTAAAACGCTGGATGCAGCGGTAGCGGTCGAACTGCCGCCCCTGAAGATGGAGCGCGCACAATTCCGGACGGATATTCAGCCAACGAGCGAGAGCGCAAACGGCGTAGATCAGGTCCGCTTTCTCGTCTCGACAAATCCCGGAACAGCGATCGGTCCGTTGGACAAGATCGCATCAGGCGGTGAAATGGCGCGATTTGCGCTGGCGATCAAAGTCGCGCTAGCGGGAAAGAACGACGCCGTCATGGTGTTCGACGAAGTTGATCAGGGCGTTGGCGGTGCGGTCGCGGCAGCCGTCGGTAAACGGCTCGCGCGGTTGTCTGAACATGCGCAGGTCTTCACGGTCACGCATAGTCCCCAGGTTGCTGCCTGTGCCAATAGTCAGTTTCGGATCGAGAAAACCTCAATCGGCGAGACGACAACCACGAGCGTGACACCTATCCTAGACAGTGAGCGCGAGGAAGAAATCGCACGGATGCTGGCAGGCGAAACCATCACGCAAGAGGCGAGGGCGGCCGCGCGTCAGTTGATGGCGTCGTGACGGAGGATGATGTCAAAAAACGGCTGGCTTTCCTCGCACGGGAAATCAAAGCCGCTGATGCGTTCTATTATCAAGATGATAATCCCGCGCTGACCGATGCGCAATATGACGCGTTGCGGCGCGAAAATATGGAACTTGAGACTCAATTTCCGCATCTCATTCGGAAAGACAGCCCATCAAAATCAGTGGGCGCAAAGCCGTCCGGTAAATTCGGGAAAATCAAACATAGCGTCCCGATGCTCAGTCTCGATAACGCGTTTTCTGACGAAGACGTTGTTGGTTTCGTGGCTCGCTTGAAACGTTTCCTGAACCTGCCGGATGATGCGGAAATGGCCTTTACAGCAGAGCCAAAAATTGACGGCCTGTCAGCGGCATTACGATATGAAGGCGGTAAACTCGTCTCCGGTGCCACGCGCGGGGATGGGCGTGTGGGCGAGGATGTGACTGCAAATCTATCGACTTTGAGTGATGTACCAAAGACACTCTCCGGGGAGGGGTGGCCTGATATTTTGGAAGTGCGCGGTGAGGTTTATATTTCTCACGCGGATTTCGCAGACATGAATGCAGAACAACTGTCAGTAGGTAAATCTGAATATAAGAACCCACGCAATGCGGCGGCGGGGAGTCTCCGACAAATCGACCCGAGTGTGACAGCGTCGCGTCCGCTCAAATTCTTCGCCTATACGTGGGGGGAAGTGAGTGAGCCCTTTGCCGCGACCCAAATGGAAGCCGTAGAGGCTTTTGGCGAATGGGGGTTTTCTATTAATTCTCAAATGCAAAAACATAATAGCCCGCAAGAGATGGTTGCGCATTACCAGAACATCCTAATAGAGCGTGCGAGCTTGGCTTATGATATTGACGGTGTTGTTTACAAGGTTGACGATTTGGCCCTCCAGGAGCGCCTTGGCTTTGTCTCCCGTGCACCGCGCTGGGCTATCGCGCATAAATTCCCGGCTGAAAAAGCTATCACCACGATTGAGTCGATTGATATTCAGGTCGGACGCACAGGCTCCCTCACGCCCGTGGCACGCTTGGTGCCGATTACGGTCGGCGGGGTCGTTGTGTCCAATGCGACGCTACATAATGCCGATGAAATCGAACGCTTGGGCGTGAAAGAAGGCGATACGGTCGAGATACAACGGGCCGGGGATGTCATCCCGCAGATTTTACGAGTCGTCGAAACTTGCGGAGGGGAACCCTTCAAATTTCCGACGAACTGCCCGGTTTGCGACGCCCCCGTTTCCGCCGATATGGACGAGAAGACGGGACGGCAAGATGTCGTGCGCCGATGTACAAATGGTCTGTCTTGTCCGGCACAGGCCGTTCAGGGCCTCATCTATTTCGTGTCCCGTCCGAGTTTCGATATTGACGGCCTTGGTGAAAAACAGATTGAAGCCTTTTACGAGAAAGGTCTCGTCACAAGCCCAGCCGATATTTTTACGCTGCGGGATCGGAACGCCGAGATTAAACTGGAGACTTGGGAAGGGTTTGGAGAGACGAGTGCGGCAAAACTGTTTGACGCCATCGACTCACGTCGGACCATCGAATTTGAACGGGTTCTCCGATCGCTCGGTATCCGCCATATTGGTCAGGGAAACTCCCGCTTAATCTCCCGCTTTTTTGTGTCGTGGGAAAGATTCCGGGCGGCTATTCCTGAATTGGAAAATGGTGAAAGCCAAACTGTAGTAGGACTCTTGAATGTTGACGGATTAGGGCAGGCGGCGGTTTCTGCGCTGGCTGATTTCTTTGCATCAGACGCCAATTTGAAACTGCTGGATGACCTCGCGGCGCAACTCAATATTCTCGACGCAGAAGTCCCGACGTCTGACAGTCCCGTCAGCGGTAAGACCGTCGTCTTCACAGGCAAGCTCGAACGGTTCTCCCGCGATGAAGCCAAAGCCCGCGCGCAGTCGCTCGGCGCGAAAGTCTCGGGGAGCGTATCGGGTAAAACGGACTATCTGGTGGCAGGTCCGGGCGCGGGATCGAAGCTGAAAAAGGCCGAAGCGGCTGGCGTGAAAGTGCTGACCGAAGATGAGTGGTTGGCGCTGATTGAATAGTTAGTCAGTCACTTTTAGTTCTATTTGCGCGCCATCAGGTAAGTCTTGAATTTGTAAAGCAATGTGTCCGCTAAGCCTTATGACCTCTGCAAGAGTTACTTTCATAAAGTTATCTTGAGTATATTTTCCGCCTAATGGACAGGGTATGATTAAGCCGTACGATTGTTCTGAAGAGAGTTGTCCAAATTTTTCTTCTGCTTTCTCCACTAAAGCGTTCATGTTCCAATCGAGTATGAAATCTGAGTCAAAAAAACTGATTTAGCTTTGGAAGTAGATTTCGCAATAATTTCGCAACTGAGTTCTTCTGGACATAACCTCCAATACTGATTTGAAGGATCTTTAAAAATGAGATTTCCGAAAGCGTTGCGATGCAATACAGAGATAGGACTTTGTAACCCAATCCACGACCAGGCTTCCAAAACAGTCTCTGCGATATTCATGCTCTAAAGCGCCTGACACGCGGCTTGCAACCACGCCTTCATATCTCCCTCAACCAAAGGCCCAATCTTTGCCATAACCTGTGCGTGGTAGTCATTGATGTAATCCCGCTCGGCTCGTGTGAGCATATCCGTATCGATCAGGGTTTTGTGCAGCGGTGCCCATGTCAGATTGGCAAAGCCCAGCATGTCCCGTTCGCCGCCTGAAATCGGCGCGGCTTCTGTGACATATTGCAAGTTTTCAATCCGAATGCCGTATTCGCCCGTTTTGTAATAGCCGGGTTCGTTCGACACAATCATGCCGGGTTCGAGCGCGACTTTGTTCGGCGCTTTTGATATGCGTTGCGGGCCTTCATGCACGCCAAGGAATACGCCAACGCCGTGACCTGTGCCGTGGTCGTAATCCAACCCGGCCTGCCAAAGGGGGTGGCGGGCGAGCGCGTCAAGATTACTGCCTGTCGTCCCCTTTGGGAAGCGGACAGTCGCCAGTGCAATATGGCCTTTTAGAACGAGTGTGAACCGTTCCCGCATTTCCTGCGTGGGTTCACCAATCGGGACTGTGCGCGTGACGTCCGTCGTGCCGTCCGGATATTGTCCGCCACTATCGACGAGGAAGAGCGACCCGCGTTTGAGCGTTTGAACGGTTTTCGTGCTGGCGCGGTAATGGACAACGGCCCCATTACTGCCCGCGCCTGAAATCGTTTCAAATGAGATATCGCGGATGGAATTGTCGTGGCGACGGAATTGTTCCAACTGCATGGCGGCGTCGATCTCGTCCACGTCACCGGATTGCGCCTTTGTGTCGAGCCAGTGGAGAAATTTCGCGAGCGCTATGCCATCACGGATATGAGCAGCAGATGTGCTGGCTATTTCGGCTGCGTTCTTTTTCGCTTTTGGCAGGGCGACCGGGTCTTGAATGGATTTTACCGTCGCGCCTTTGGCTTTCAGGGTTTCCACATGCCAAGCGGAAGCCGTGTTGGGGTCCGCGATCACGGTTTTTCCGGAGAGGGCGCTCATCGCGTCCTCCAGTGCCTTCTCAGATTGGAGACTGACTTCATTCCCTAAATGCTGACGAACAGGATCTGAGAGTTTTTCCGGCGCAATGAAGAGTTGCGTTTGTCCGGATTTATCAATGATGGCGGTCGAGAGGGGAAGGGGCGTGCATTTCACGTCGCCACCACGAATATTGAGCAGCCATGCGATAGAGGACGGCGCGGTGATAAGTGCTGCGTCTGCGCCTGAGGCTGCTATAGAGCGTCCAATTTCAGCGCGTTTCTCGTGATGTGATTTTCCCGCAAATTCTTGTGGCTGAATGCTGACTTGCGTTAGGGGAACGGATGGGCGGTCGTCCCACGCCGTATCAATAGGGTTGTCCGACAAGGCGTGGGTTTCACCGCCCGCAAATTTAACCGCATCCTTAATTCGAGCCAGAGCTGCAGGACTGTGGAGTCGCGGGTCAAATCCGACGGTCTGACCCTTTTTAATATTTGCGCGTAACCAAGTGGCCATGCCGCCGCCTTCTAATTTTGTGAAGGTGAAGAGGCTCTCCTCCACTTGCTGGCGGACCTGCAATGTATAGCGCCCGTCTACGAACATAATGGCTGCATCTTTGAGAATAATGGCCGCACCTGCGGACCCGGTGAAACCACTCACCCACATGAGGCGTTCGTTACAATCCGGCAGATATTCATTTTGATACTCGTCTTCATGCGGGACCAGAAATGCATCCAGACCCAACGTCTCCATCTGCGCGCGCAGTTTTGGCAGGTTCTTACGTCCAAATTCCGGACCTCCTGTCACGTCAAATGTCTGAAAGCTGTCTGGGATATGGTTCATAGGATTGGGCCTGATTTGCGTTCGCGGCGTCTTGAAATCTCAAAGACAGGTTAGGCATCGGGTGGATTCAAGGCAAACGGTTTCCTGACCCGATCTATTTGCCACGGATATTAGTGAATTGACGAAACGTTAAAAAGTTTGCTTTTCAGTCACAGCAATTTTGCATAGCTCAAAGAACCAAGTGGTGGTTCCGCATTTTTCATTCGACCCTAAATAGCCTTCATCGAAATCAGGATGGGAATAAGCCCAATCCTCGCGAGATGAGAAAGACAATGACAACACAATTAAACGGAACAGAATTTGTAACCCTGACTGACACAGCTGCGCGCCGCGCAACGCCGTCACCGGTCCGTACAACAATCGCTCTCCGCCGTGATCAGCGCCGCGTTCGTCGCGCTAACCGCGCGATCTAGAGCATCAGATATTCTGATTTAAAAGCCGTCTCGTGGTTACGAGGCGGCTTTTTTATTGAGCCTTTATAGCGAGGAGGGACGTCCAGCCTTCAATACTGGATTGCGGCGTGACCTTTAATCCAGCCTTCTCAAAACACCTGGCAACTTCCTCTGCTTTCTCATCCAGAATGCCTGAGAGGACAACCGTCCCATCCGGCGCGGTGGCAGACACGATATCTTCGGCCAATCCCAT
This sequence comes from uncultured Caulobacterales bacterium, assembly GCA_947503715.1. Classification (GTDB taxonomy): domain Bacteria; phylum Pseudomonadota; class Alphaproteobacteria; order Caulobacterales; family Maricaulaceae; genus Litorimonas. Next base: position 568,535 of record CANNER010000001.1, read on the forward strand.
TAGCGGCCCTGCGAGAATATTGGCGAAGATTAAATCGAATTGACGGCTTTTAAGCGCTGGACTGTCAAACCCATCCGCAACATGTGCGGATATCCGTCCAGGAACTGCGTTCTCTGTCGCGTTCTGTTCCGTTACCATAATGGCGTCGTGATCAATATCTGTTGCGATGATATTAGCTGCCGACAGTGTTTTAGCGGCTGCAATGGCCAGAATGCCTGCGCCGCAACCTAAATCTAAGATTCGGTTAGGGGCGAAACCTCTGTCGAGGCGTTCGCTGAATATTTGAAGACAACCCGCTGTGGTCCCGTGATGTCCTGTCCCAAATGCAAGGCCGGCTTCAACGTGGATAGCTATTTTATCCTCTGGAATTTTGTCACTATCATGTGCGCCGTGGACGAAAAACCGTCCGGCTATGACGGGTGGTAGTCCTGATTGGGTTTCACTGACCCAATCCGTTTCCGGTAACTGATGTATTTTGCTGTCGAACCCTGAGAACGCATCCAAAGAAGCTAGTACCGTCTCTGCGTCTGTTTGTGATTGAAAGAGCGCCTGAACCAGCATTTTGCCAGAGGGTGCATCAAATATCGTCACGCCCAGCGCCGACATCTCGCCCTCCATGCCGAGCGCATCGGCAAGGTCAAAGGCAATGTCCGGCGTTGTGATAATGTCCAACGCAAAAGGTGTGGTAAGGGTCATTTCCCCTGCCTCTTTGCGGCTTCGCCTTTTAGGGGCTCACCGCCAATATTTTCATTGATTGGGATTTTGCGCCGTAAGTTTTTCCCGCGAAGCGCATCACTGCTCAAGCCGCGGCAATTCTCGACATGAAGCTGTCCTGACTTCGCACCGCAGAGCATATAAGCGACGAGTTCCGGTTGTTTGACATGGCCGTTATGCGCGAAGAGCGGGTCTACAAAGCCGCCTACGAACGGGAAAACGGGCCCTGAAAATTGAACGCGCATATCTACAATATTAAACCCCAAGAGATCAATGAGGCGGTTGCGCTCGGTCTCAACCGACATGTCCAGAGCATTGCTATCACCGCGGTCACTGCGCTCTAATAGCTGTTTGTAAAACGGAACGAGTTCGTAACTCAGGAAATCATTGATTTCCGACATGGCAATAATCGTCGGGCGTTCCTCATCCGCATAAGGTTCCGGGACGACACGATCATTGAGTGATATATCAGACAGGGACAGGAGCGGTACCTGATTGGCCAGCATAAAGAATTGCGTGCCCTTAATCATATCATCATAAACATTGCCTCGCCCGTCCGTCATGGCATCCCGCATAATGTCAAAGGCGATTTTCGAGCCTAGCGATTCTGTGACAAAGGCAAAGGGATCCGTTTCAATATCACGCAAAGACGCAATTTGACAGATGTCGATGTGATTTACACGGTCGCCTTGCTGTTCAAATCCAAAGCCTGAGGCGTCCAGTGCGGCACTACACATCGCACCGCGAACCGCATTGCGAATTTGCTCTCCCGCAGGGCCGAGATAGAGGACGGCGTCAGAAAAGCCGTAGTTAACGAGTTTATCCTTCAGGCGGCCATTATATTTTGTGCGCAAAGAGGCGAACATGCCCGTCTCATTCTGGCCAATTGCGTCTTGTCCCACATGTGGGCGTTGTAAGGCCTCCCAGAAAATATCGTCCCAAAACACGCGGTAAATGACATATTCGATATCGCTGTCCACGGGCAAAACCTGACGGTCCATGCAGACGAGCTCATCCAAGCTGAGCGTCGAACCGGGGAGCGTTGTTTTGTAAGTCCGTTTTTTGACTTCCGTGATAGTGATGGAGTTAGACAGCTCGACATCTTCGTCTTTTCTGGCTCGTCCACATTGACTCGCGACGGCTTTTTCTTCGACGGTCTGCCCGTAAGCATCCGCCACACCCGTAATGAACGCATTAGCGAGAGGTGCGTCTTCCGGGTTTTCGACATATCCGATCCCATGAAGATACATAATATTGACGCGTTTTTTCCGACTGTTCGGGGCACTTTGGGCTAATCGTTCCAGCCCGACAAAAGCGCCGTTATTGTCCCGGTCAGAGGATAGCGCATTGATGTCCAGAACCTCGAATTTTGTTGAGGCGCATCCCGTGAGGCAAAGGGCGATAAGAACGATAAAGAGTGAGCGTAACATTTCGACGTGTTAGGCCCGTTCCACAAAGCCGTCCAACACCTTTTTCTCTCCGGCCTTGTCAAAGCTAACGGTGAGTTTCGTCCCGTCTGCGGCTGTGACATCACCATAGCCAAATTTCTGGTGAAAAACGCGCTCGCCGATTTTGTAATTCGAGGATTTACCCTTGGCCGGACGCCGGACGGCATGGCCCTCTATATCTTTCGGCGCGCGTCCGAAGCTCTTGCTCTTATTCTGTTGGAAACGCTGCCAGCCCGGTGAGACGCGGCTGTTTTGCGCGTCTGAGAAACTGCGCGAGAAATTGCTCGCAACTCGTTCGGCGACTGCGCCACTATCATGTAAGCCGGAGTCACTTTGCGCTTCAACGTGCGCGGGCGGGAGTTCGTCTATAAACCGCGACGGGAGTGAGGACTGCCAACTGCCATAGACTTGGCGATTGGCGGCGAAATATATCTTCGCCTGTTCACGGGCGCGCGTAATCCCGACATAGGCGAGGCGGCGTTCTTCTTCTAGGCCGGCCATACCGGACTCGTCCAATGATTTCTGCGACGGGAACATGCCTTCTTCCCAACCGGGCAGGAAGACGAGCGGGAATTCGAGGCCTTTGGCAGAGTGGAGTGTCATCAGAGAGACTTCATCTTCTTGCGCGCCCGTGCCCTTATCGACATCCAGTACAAGGCTGACATGTTCAAGATAGGCGGGGAGCGTATCAAACTCACCCATGGCCTGAATGAGCTCTTTTAGATTTTCCAAACGCCCTGCGGATTTGGCGTCTTTATTATCCCGCCACATTTGGGTGTAACCGGACTCGTCGAGAATTTGTTCAGCTAAATCCGTATGTTTTAGATCGCCAAGCCGGGCCCGCCAACGGTCGAGGTCGAGGCAGAAGGACCGCAGGGACGTGCGGGCTTTCCCGCGGATTTCATCTGTCTTGGTGAGTTCACGCGTGGCGGCTTCAAGCGGCACGCCCATGGACCGTGCGGCGCGTTGCAGTTTCTGGATCGAGGTTGCGCCAATCCCGCGCTTGGGCGTGTTGACGACGCGTTCAAAGGCGAGGTCATCCGTGTTCGAGACGAGCAGGCGCAAGTAAGCATGTGCGTCACGGATTTCTTGCCGCTCGAAAAAGCGGGGGCCGCCAATGACTTTGTAAGGTAGGCCGATTTGAATGAAGCGTTCTTCGAAACTACGCATTTGGCGGGAGGCGCGAACGAGAATGGCTACATCCTTGTACTTACGACCTTGCGACCGCCAATTTTCAATTTCTGTGCTGATGATGCGGGCTTCGGCCGGGGCATCCCATACGCCCACGACCGAGACTTTATGGCCGCCAGAGTCTTCGGTCCAAAGCGTTTTGCCGAGACGGTCTTCATTCGCAGAAATCAGGCCGGAGGCGGCCGCGAGGATATGTTCTGTCGACCGGTAATTGCGTTCCAGCCGGATGACTTTCGCACCGGGGAAGTCCGTTTCAAAACGCAGAATATTGTCCACTTCCGCGCCGCGCCAGCCATAGATCGACTGATCGTCATCCCCGACCACGCAGACATTATTCGACCCTTGGGCCAACAAGCGGAGCCAGAGATATTGGCAGACATTCGTGTCCTGATACTCGTCGACGAGGATGTAACGGAATTTGGAGTGGTAACGGGATAGGACATCAGGATTGTTCTGAAAAATCGTCAAATTGTGCAACAGCAGATCACCAAAATCCGCCGCGTTCAAAACTTTCAACCGATCCTGATATGTCTTGTAGATGAGTTGTCCCTTGCCCTCGGCAAATTGCTGTTTGTGGCCGGGACCTAACTTGCCCGGTGTCAGACCTTTGTTTTTCCACCCATCAATGAGTGACGCCATATAGCGGGCGGTCCATTTCTTATCATCAATCCCTTCCGCTTTGATGATTTGCTTCAGCAGACGGATTTGATCATCTGTGTCTAAAATGGTGAAGTTGGATTTCAGCCCAACGAGCTCCGCATGGATGCGCAAAATCTTCGCAGCAATGGAATGAAATGTACCAAGCCAAGGCAGGCCTTCCGTTGTCTGACCCAACAGTCCTGACACACGGTGGCGCATTTCCCGCGCGGCTTTATTCGTGAAAGTCACGGACAGAATTTGCGACGGATAGGCCAGTTTTTGGTTTAGGATATGGGCGAGGCGACAGGTAAGGACTCGAGTTTTCCCCGTACCCGCTCCCGCCAAGACCAAGAGCGGGCCTTCCGTTGTTTTCACAGCATCCGCTTGTTCCGGATTTAACCCTGCAAGGTAGTCTGCAGGTTCAGCCGCCCCGGGACGCGTTGGCATCGCCATTTGCGAAATACTGCGCGAGCTGGGCGGCGGGGGCGCGGGACGAAAGGAATCAGGTTTGGACATCGCAGTGAACATAGGTGCAACATGTGAGTTTGGCTATGGGCGGTATGTATCGCAATCGTGGTCTTACAGTCTAACAAATGAATAAGGTTTTGAGCTTTGCGCTCTTTACTCGCATTTCAATCTCCGACAGGAGGCTCCTATGAAATATCTTGGTTATCTCATTCTTCTGGCGGGTGTCTTGGCGGGCTATCTGGGTCTTCGCGTCTGGCTTGTCTTCGTTCTGGCGTTCCTGTCGACTTTCGCCTTTGCCTCGGCGCGGCGCAATGTTCTCCAGAACACGCCGCAAGCGCCGGACAAGAATATGGTACTAGACGGGATGTTTCTGTTCTTCTCGCAAATCCTCGTGCTGTTCGCCGTCTATCTGCTGGGCGTGTTCATCGCGAGTCCGGGCGGGGACCTCTTCGCGGATTTCCTTACCGGGAAACGGGTCGGACCTGACGCCGGGATGACCGAATAGCGTCATAGGCAAATACCCCGACGCCGAGCCAGATAAAGCCGAAACAGAGCGCATGGGCGAGGGTGAAGGGTTCGCCGAAATAAAGGGCGCAGCCGAATTGCATCGTCGGGCCCAAATATTGCAGGATCCCTAGCGTTGAGAGTTTGATCCGCCGCGCGGCAAAGGCGAAAGCGAGAAGGGGCAGCACGGTCAGTGGCCCCGCCAGAACGAGTAGAATATCCGTCTCAAGCCCCGCATTATTCCACGCCAGACCGTTCTGTTGCGACAGATAATAGAGCGTTCCGATCGCTGGGAGTAGCAGAACCGTCACTTCGATGAAAAGCCCGGGCATCGCGCCCACGACGATATATTTCCGCAAGACGCCATAGGTCGTAAAGGTCACGGCGAGGATGAGCGAGATGGCCGGAAAGACGCCGCCCTTGAAGGTCAGAATGGCGACGCCGATACAGGCAAAGGTAATGGCGAGCCCTTGCAACGCGCTCAGTTTTTCCTTGAAGAACAGCACGCCGACCAGCACGTATAGGAGGGGATTGATATAATAGCCGAGACTGCCTTGGAAAATTTGCTCCTGTTGAATAGCCCATATATAGACGCCCCAATTGATCGCGAGAGCGATGGCGGCAATCGCCAGAAGGATAACGGTTTTGGGCGTGACGAGTGCTTTTATCGTTTCCGCAATCTGCTTCCGAAACAGGAGAATCAGAAGACCGAAGGGCAAGGACCAAACAATACGGTGGGCGAGGATTTCAAGCGCGGGCACATGTTTCGTCGCGACGAAATAGATGGGAAACAGGCCCCAGATCGTATAGGCAGTCAGTCCTGCAATCAGGCCGGCTCTGCCTTCATTTGTTTCGGGCTGTGGGGTTGGTCCGGCCATGCTCGCGCCTTGTCACGGTCTGGCCGCTTTGCCAACTGAAAACAGGATGTTGACTTGAAACGGAGATCCGCTAGATAGCTCGTCTATTACGAGCAGGGGTGGTCCCGTCGTTGTAATCGCTACCTCAAGGTGAGGTGAGCCGGGCCACGTCAAACAGAAAGGACGCGACACTATGTCAAAGCGTCAGAGTGCAAAATATAAAATCGACCGCCGTATGGGCGAAAATATCTGGGGACGTCCAAAATCGCCCGTGAACAAGCGTAGCTATCCTCCGGGACAGCACGGTGCGAATGCCCGTCGCGGTAAAATGTCTGATTTCGGTACGCAGCTCCGCGCCAAGCAGAAGCTCAAAGGCTATTACGGTAACATCACGGAAAAACAGTTCCGCAAGACTTATGACCAAGCCACACGGATGAAGGGCGATGCGTCCGAGAACCTGATCGGCCTGCTGGAGCGTCGTTTGGACGCCGTTGTATACCGGTCCAAATTTGTCCCAACTGTCTTTGCCGCACGTCAGTTCGTCAATCACGGTCACGTCTTGGTCAATGGTAAGAAGGTCAACATCCCGTCCTACCGTTGTAAAGAAGGTGACGTTGTCGAAGTTCGCGAAAAGTCCCGCACAATGGCACTGGTCTTGGAAGCTCTCGAGTCGTCCGAGCGTGAAATTCCGGACTACATTTCTGTTGATCCAAAGGGTATGCAGGCGACATTCGTTCGCACGCCGTCTTTCGACGAAGTGCCTTATCCGGTCCAAATGGAACCAAATCTGACGGTGGAATTCTACTCCCGCTAGGGAGCTCACCTCAGACCAAATTCAAAGCCCGCTGCGCGAAAGCGTTGGCGGGCTTTTTATTGTCTGGACCAAACGACGCGGTACGTAATCTCTGGCCCCGGTAAGGTCACTGTATCTTCGAAATGGTAAAAGCCGTTTTGTGGGAAGGCAAACTCGCGCACACCCGCTTGTCCCTGCATGATGGTCACAGTTTTCGCTGTAATTGTTATGAAAATTACTCTATTAAATTGTAAACCCTTAATGAGTGGGTTTGTTAATCATGCGGGCTCAGCTTCGTGCCCATATGATACGATAATTCTCATTTGGATTGGGAAGTTGAACACGTTCCTGAAAATAGTAAAAACCGGTATTGGGGAGCATAAAGCTCTGCGTCCCACGCGTTCCGTCAATACGGATGATTTTCTCGCTCACGACTTGGCACTCGAAAATTTCAACAATCCAAAGCCGTCGACATTGTCGGATCGCCACATCCATTTTCGCGCCTTTTGGTAGATTATACCGAACTTCGACGCTCTGACCGGCTTGCATATAGGCGCGCTCCAGCTGGAACATATCGATATAAGGGCCGATTATAGACCCGAAAATACTGTCGCGTTCCAATCCGGCTTTTGCGGGTCGCGCTGTGTCACTGGAGGCGAGTTTGATGATTTGAGACGGATTAAAGAAGGCGGGAATATAATGCAGCCCGACATAGATCATCAGGCCGCCAAACAGTAATGATAGACCCGAGAAGATTGACCGCAGATATCCCATCTGCTTCCGCTGTCGCGCCGCAGTCCGGTCATTGAGGTATTCCGCGTGAAACCCTCCGATACCGGCTTTTCGTTTTGATTTGTGGTTAATTCCGAACCGCGCCATCGTCCGTCCTCCTTCTGCCATGCCCCCCCGGCACAACTTGATGCGAAGGTAATAGCAGAGACGGGTTAGCGTCGGTTTAAATGAGGATTAGCGTTTGGTTTACCGTCTAAGCGGCTGTTTCAACACCTTTTTCTGTGAGCATTGTCTTCAACTCACCATTTTCGAACATCTCGCGGACGATGTCACAGCCGCCAATGAACTCACCTTTGACGAAGACCTGCGGGATTGTCGGCCAATTATTAAACTCTTTGATGCCCTGACGAATCTCCATGTCTTCCAGGACATTCACACTCGCGTAGTTGACGCCGAGATAGTCAAAGACCTGGACGACGGTGGAAGAAAAGCCGCATTGCGGAAAAACGGGTGTGCCCTTCATATAAAGCACGACGTCATTCTCGCTGACGGTTTTCTGAATTTGCTCTTTGGCAGACATATCGGTTTCCCTGTTGTTTCAATCGGGATGTGGGGGTGGGGCGAGGGGAGTTCAACCCCGTTACGGGGTGCGCGTTTCCAAAGCCAGTGCATGTAACTCACCATCCGCGCCGTCCATCTTGCCCTTCAGGGCGGCATAGACGAGTTGGTGCTGTTTAACGCGGTTGAGGCCTTCAAATTCGGAGCTGACGATTACGGCTTTCCAGTGATTATTGTCTCCCGCCAAATCGATCATCTCGACTTCGGCATCGGGCATGGCCTCTTTGATCATAGCTGCGATCTTATCGCCTGCCATTGCCATTACGCGTCTCCGTTCATGAGATTGGGGAGCCATGCCTCATTAGCCGCGCGGAGCTTTTCCAGCGAGACGTCGAACGCGCCGTCAGCTTTGATCCGGTCCCCCCCGACGGAGCCGACGATTTGGGCCTCAATGCCCTTAGCTTTGGCGGTCGCAATAACGGGGTTTACCGAGTTTTCTTCCACAGCGAGGAGGTAGCGGGCCTGATCTTCACCAAACAACCAACCATGAGTCTTGCCATTGGTCGGCGCGACGATGTGCATCCCTTGTCCTGAGGCAAAAGCCATTTCGCAGGCTGTTACTGCTAAGCCACCATCAGAACAGTCGTGGACTGCGTTGACGCGACGGCCACGAATGAGCTTGCGCACATAATCACCGTTCAACTTTTCTGTCGACAAATTGACCGGCGGCGGCGCGCCGTCTTCACGGGATAGGATTTCCGAGAGATAGATAGAAGAGCCGAGCCAGCCTGTCGTATCTCCGATAAGGATCAGCGTATCGCCGTCTTTGGCGCCCTTGAGCGTCATGTGTTTTTCGAGATCGGGGATAAGTCCGACGCCACCCACAGCCGGGGTTGGCGGAATGGCTTGACCATTGGTTTCATTATAGAGCGAGACATTTCCGGACACGACGGGATAGTCAAAAGCGTGGCACGCTTCGTTCATACCCTCAATCGCGCCGACAAATTGGCCCATGATTTCGGGCCGTTCGGGATTGCCGAAGTTCAGGCAGTCTGTGATCGCAATCGGGTCTGCGCCAACGCAGGTCAGGTTGCGCCACGTCTCGGCTACGCATTGTTTTCCGCCTTCATAAGGGTCTGCATAAACATAACGGGGTGTACAATCCGTCGTGATGGCGACGGCTTTCTTGGTGCCGTGAACGCGGACAATCGCGGCGTCCCCACCGGACTGGCTACTATCGACCGTGTCGGTCATGACGTGGCGATCATACTGCTCCCAAATCCAGCGTTTGGATGCGATGTCCGGCGAGGTCATAATGCGGAGCAGGGCGTCATTATAGTCCTGCGTTTCGTGAATATCGCGAGCTTCCAGCACCTCGCGCGCCTCAGTCTTTACATGCGGGCGGTCATAATTCGGGGCGTCATCGGCGAGCGGCGCAATTGGAATATCGCAGACTTTCTTGCGCTTATGTTTCAAGACGAGATTACCTGTATCGGTCGTTTTGCCGATCAGGGCGACATCCAATTCCCATTTCTCAAAAATGTCGTAAGCCAGCTTTTCCTTGCCGGGCTGGATGACCATCAACATCCGTTCCTGCGACTCCGAGAGCATCATTTCGTAAGCTGTCATATTCGGCTCACGCTGCGGCACTTTGTCGAGATTGATTTGGATGCCGACACCGCCCTTATCCGCCATCTCAATGGAGGAAGAGGTCAGACCAGCCGCGCCCATATCCTGAATCGCGATGATGGCGTCTGTGGCCATGAGTTCGAGACAGGCCTCAATCAGGAGTTTTTCCGTGAACGGATCTCCAACCTGAACGGTAGGACGCTTCTCGTCGCTATCATCGTCAAATTCGGCGGAGGCCATGGTTGCACCGTGGATCCCGTCACGGCCCGTCTTGGACCCGACATAGAAAATCGGATTGCCAACGCCTTTCGCGGCAGACAAGAAAATATTATCAGCTTTCGCGAGGCCAACGCACATCGCATTGACGAGGATGTTGCCGTTATAGCCTTTGTGGAAGTTCGTCTCACCACCAACGGTCGGAACGCCGACGCAGTTACCGTAACCACCAATACCCGCAACAACGCCTGAGACGAGCTGTTTTGTCTTCCAATGTGTCGGTTCACCAAAACGCAGCGCGTTCATCAAAGCAATCGGACGCGCGCCCATAGTAAAGACATCGCGCATGATGCCGCCAACACCCGTCGCCGCGCCTTGATAAGGCTCGATGTAAGACGGATGATTGTGCGACTCCATTTTGAAAATAATCGCGTCGCCATCATTAATATCAATGACACCCGCATTCTCACCCGGGCCCTGAATAACGCGGTCACCCGTCGTCAGGAATTTCGCGAGGTGTCGGCGGGAAGATTTGTAAGAACAATGCTCCGACCACATAACAGAGAAAATACCCAGTTCCGTCAGGTTCGGCTCCCGCCCCAAACGGTCCAAAATAATGGCATATTCACTCTCGGATAGGCCATGCTCGGCCACAATCTCGGGCGTAATTTCACTTTTCTTGGCCATCAGATTGACTCAATAATAGATTTGAACAGGCCTAGCCCGTCTGTGCCGCCATGCATGTCGTCTATGGCGCGTTCGGGGTGGGGCATCATGCCGAAGACATTGCCAGCCTTGTTGACGATACCCGCGATGTCATTCAGCGACCCGTTCGGGTTACTGACATAGCGGAAGGTCACACGGCCTTCTTTTTCAATCCGGTTAAGGGTGTCCTTATCCGCGAAATAGTTCCCGTCATGATGGGCGACAGGGAAGGTGACTTCGGATTTTGGCGCATAGTGTTTCGTATAACGCGTATTTGCATTTGCCACTGTCAGGCGTTCCGGACGACAGACAAATTTCAGATTTTTATTCCTCATCAATGCACCCGGTAACATTCCGGCTTCGGTCAGAACCTGAAAGCCATTGCAGAAACCTGCAACGGGCAGACCCGCCTCAGACTTGGCCTTAATGTCGCGGACTATGGGCGAGCGGGAGGCAATCGCGCCGGAGCGCAGATAATCACCATAGGAAAACCCACCGGGCATGACGACGAAATCTATCCCGTCGGGTAGCTCGGTCTCGCGATGCCAGACCATGATGGGCGCACGGCCCGTGACTTTTTCGAGGGCCACTGCAGCGTCGCGGTCGCAATTCGAAGCGGGGAAGCGGATGACGGCGGTTTGCATTATAGTTGCATCTCGATGCGGTAATTCTCGATCACCGTATTGGCGAGGAGTTTTTCACACATTTCCGTCACGCGGGCTTCTGCGGCCTCTGCATCTTCGCCGTTCAGCGTGAGTTCGATGACTTTACCCTGCAACGCATTCGTGACTTCATCAAAGCCGAGATCGTTGAGGGAGCGGGCAATGGTCCGGCCCTGTGGGTCAAGGACGCCGGGTTTCAGGCCGACATATACGAGTGCTTTCATGGGTCTAGTTCCTAATCATCATTCGAGACGACCGAGAGTTTCGGCGCGGATTTATTATTGGCTTCTTTCAGGATGCCGAGGCGTGTGGCGACTTCGGTATAGGCTTCAGTCACTTCGCCGAGGTCGCGGCGGAAGCGGTCTTTGTCGAGTTTTCTATCCGTCTCGCGGTCCCACAGGCGGCAACTATCCGGGCTGATTTCATCGGCAAGGATCACCTGATGCGCGGTGACGCCATTGTCCATTTGAACGTCCAAGCGGCCAAATTCGATTTTGAAGTCTATAAGCTTAATCCCGATCCCGCCAAACATACCTTGAAGGTAATCATTGATACGAAGTGTCATGGCGATCATCTCGTCCAATTCACCGGGTGTGGCCCAACCGAATGTGTGGATGTGATCCTCCGAAATCAACGGGTCGCCAAGGTCATCACGCTTCAGGCAGAATTCAACAACAGAGCGGGGGAGTTTTGTACCTTCTTCCATGCCAAGCCGTTTAGCCATCGTTCCAGCTGCAACATTGCGGCAAATAACTTCCAGCGGGATGATTTCCACCTTCTTGATCAACTGCTCGCGCATATTCAGGCGTTTGATGAAATGGGTGGGGATACCAATTTCCGCGAGGCGCATCATGACGAATTCGCTGATGCGGTTGTTCAACACGCCTTTGCCGTCAAGAACAGCCTTTTTCTGCGCGTTAAAAGCTGTCGCATCATCCTTGAAATATTGGACGAGTGTACCCGGTTCAGGTCCTTCATAGAGGATCTTGGCCTTGCCTTCGTAAATCTGCTTGCGGCGGCTCATCATTTGACTCCGACTGCGACACCGAGTCGTGACCCCGCGCCAGTTATGCTTCCCCTTAACCTTTGCTTGACGTGGCGACAATGCACGCAAGCGCACTATTTGGGGATTTAACAGCTTGAAGAGGGCCGTCGTCGACCATAGATGAGAGGTAACAGATACGCCTGCCTATAAGGACATGAACATGAGCACTTTTGATGAACGCAGCAATGCACAGGAAACCAAATTCGTTCTCGACGCCGGGAAAGAATTCAAGGCCGAAGCCAAACGCAACAAAGCCCTCGGTCACTGGGCGGCCGGCCTGATGGGAAAATCCGATGCGGAAGCCGATAAATACGCGCTGGAAGTCATCATGGCTGATATGGAAGAGGCCGGAGATGACGATGTCTTCCGCAAGCTGCGCAAGGATCTAACAGCGGCAAATTGCGATATGTCTGATAAAGCTATTCGGGATCGTATGGCGATGGAGTTGAAAGCCGCACGTGAAGAGGTGTATGGCGTTTAAGCATGCAAGGCTTCGGAGATTAAAGAATTATATCAAGATAGGGTAATAGCTCTAGACTGGCGCAAAATTGCGCCAGTTTTAATCACAGAGTTCCGGTCCTTTACTGGAGTTCCGGACGTGCTCTACACGTTGTCGTACTGCGTTTCGTTCCTTTCCCTTTACCCTCTTGAATATCAGCGGGAAAATCGCCCAAATCTCCACCAAGCGAAATGACGTCTTGCATTCCATCAGAGACGGCCAAATTGTAGCTTATACCCGTTTCTTTCACGTCGGCTGTTCCGGCATTTCCCCTGACAACCCAGCGCGCGCAGCTCTCGACAAAATCCAGTTTAAGGTCTGCGGGATCGGCATCTGAGCCCCCATCTTGCGGAGAAATGGCAACGATGAGCTGCGCCACCTCGTCACTTTCTGACTGAAAAACATTCGCATTGAGTGTGAAGTCTTCGCCGGTCCCGTTTGGCGTCAAGTCGAGCGCGAGTTCAATAGTTTCAACATTGGAAAATGTTGTCACACCGCCATTCGAAAGTAGGTCTCCGGACTGATCTTCATCCAGATTTACGCCTGCGCGTATCAGCTTTTCGATAAAGCCTACTTCCTCGCCGGATGTGTTTAAAAGCGTAGCCTCCACATGATATTCCATACCCGCAACACTTTCAGGATCAGCGAAGGTGACAAGCGATTTGAATGTGCGGCCCAGAAATTTTGGTGTTTCTGCACTTAGGACAACGAGCGGCATTGCGTTGGCCCGATCCGTAACTACCCCGTTAAGCGTTAATTTGGCATCGGGGTCTGTTGTGCTTGCATTTGCAACGAGTCTGATATCCCCACGATTGGTCTCTGCGAAGCGAAGACGTCCGATTTGCAGCGTAGGTTCCTTTCCACCAAATTGCGTATTCGAGGAGGAAGTCGTTTGCGTTCCGGCCAGAGGCCCCTGAATGGAATTTGTCTTGAGGCCAATCAGCCGCAATATCGAACCGTCAGCAAGCTCGAAGCCGGATGTTTCGTCACCACCTGATTCAGCAGTTCTTTCAGAGTACTCAGACTCCAGATCGAGTGTGTCCGGCGCGGGACCTTCAAACGGTTCTTCGAATATAAGACCTTCAATGCAAGTGTTTAGATCGTTCTGTGCTCCGTCATTGGCTTTGAACCTCAGCAATACATCACCATCATTTTGCATGAAGGCTCTCGCGCGAATATCTGTTTCACCTATTTTGACAGCTTCCCCGCTTTCCCCCGATTGACGAATATTGACCTGAGTTCTTCCACAGGGTGACTTGAAACTTAGCCGATCAGCACCATTCATACTTTCGGCAGGGAGAAGTATTGTAAGTCGTGTCGCAGACGGTTCGGAGATTGTTGATGCAATCGTTTGATCCTCTCCAGTAGGGGATTTTATGGCGAAGATTAATTCTATATTTGTATAGCCAATCTTCACTTCCTGCGCATTTGCACTCGGTATCCAGCCGGATTTGAATGTGTCTATAGATAGGCTCGTCGGCGCATTAAGCATAGCTGCCGAAGCTAAAAGTCCTGAGAGAATAGATAAATGTTTCATGATCGCCCTTTTTAAAACAAGGCGACATTCATATTAAAAATCTTGCGCCGCCACTCACTTTTTTAAAAATGACATCCAGTCTGTAAAGGCAAAATTCACACCATAAATATGTTATATCGGATTATTCGGTTCCGGACAGGTCAGATCAAAGGTTTGCGCATTCTGCTGTGCTGCACCTTGTAAATTACGGATGTGCATCGCCATCGACTCGGCGTCATAATTCATGTTCACGCAACCGAGCGTTTGCTTTGTATCGCCGTCAATAATGGCCGCAAATCCCGTCACACCCAGCCACATATTATATTGCTGGACAATCCCGCGATCAAAAACGGCATTGGCATTATAGTCGCCCGACCCACCGGAAATATCGATGCGTAAATATTCGATACGGGGATCGCGCAGGCGGTTGAGGGCTTCATCCAGAAGCGGATTGACGACCTTGCACGGCGCACACCAATCGGCGTGGAACATCACCACATAGACGTCGGGCGTTTGCACCGGATAAGCTTGGCTATTGCCACCTAAACCAAGCGCAAGAAACGCGGCGGGTAGAACGGTTTTCAGAAGATGTTTCATGCGGGTGCTCTAACATGTGGCTATGAATATGACCTGAAAATTTCACTCACGATTGGGTGAGGGGATAAGGCTGTCAAACATAAGAAAAGCCCGAAACCATAGGTTCCGGGCCTCTCCCTAGACATCGTTATCGAAACTTACTTTCCGAAAGGATCGACATTATGCGGTGCGGGGCACTGCGTTGTTTTTGTCGAGATCGACGCACGGCTCATGTATGCAGAACCTGTAGATGTTGCGGCCATCTGACGGATTTTTTCAGCCATTTCATTGGCGGAGAATGTCGAGTTGACACAACCGATGACACGCTTTGACTCGGCGTCAACAACAGCGGCGAAACCGGGCAGGCCGACCCACTGGTTAAAGACTGGAACGATGTCGCGGTCAAAAGCGTCATGTGCGCCTTTTTCCCATTTTGCTGCATTGGATGTGTCGATGACGACTTCCTCTGCATTGACGCCGGACATGGAAAGCGCAGCGGCGAGCTGTCCGTCCAGACGGGCAGAGTTGTTATCCTGTGCATTACGGAAATTGACGACGTAAACGTCAGGGTTAGCCGCGAAAGCTGGTGCGGCGAAAGCTGTTGTGACCACGGCTGCGGCCAAGACTGTAGTGAGAAGTTTCATGATCTGATCCTTTGTCTCAGGTTGTTTGTTTCTAGGGTTCGCGTTTATTTTTGTTATGGGCCGATGTGTAACGACCATTGGTAAACGTTCCCCAAATTCCGCGTTAAGAGACGGTTTAGGATGGTTGCTGAAACTGTTAAGATGAGTGTTAGGGTGCTGAAATATAAGCTGAATATTTTTTTCAGTCGAAATCAGATATGGTTACCCTGCGGTTAAAGTGCGCAGGCTGCCATGAGGCTTCAGCAAATTTTAAGGTCATAATGACCGGACTCTGACGAATTGGTCAGAGTGTTTAACCAAAGGTAAGCAGAAATCGCGTTCTATTCGCCGAAAACACGACTGAAAATCGTGTCGACATGTTTGAGGTGGTACGCATCATCAAACATATCGCGGATTTGATCCTCTGAAAGGAGGGCCGTCACCTCTTCATCCTGCAGGAGGAGATTGAGGAACGCCCCGTCACCCGCATCACCGGAAGTCCTGAACATCTCCCACACCTTCATGGCATTACGTTGGACGAGACGGTAGGCGCTCTCGCGTTGTTCTCCGGCCTGTGTCAGCGCGAGGAGAAAGCGTTGCGAATTGTGTAGCCCACCGAGGCGGTCCATATTCTTGCGCATTTGATCCGGATAGACGACGAGATTTTCGATCACGCCCGCCAAACGGTGCAGGGCGAAGTCGAGATGAACGGTCGAGTCCGGCCCGATCCCGCGCTCGACAGAACTGTGCGAAATATCGCGTTCATGCCAAAGCGCGACATTTTCCATCGCCGGCATGACCGCCATACGGACGAGGCGCGCAAGACCCGTCAGATTTTCCGTCAGAACGGGATTGCGCTTATGCGGCATGGCAGAGGAACCTTTTTGGCCCTTGGAGAAGAACTCTTCGGCTTCTAAGACTTCGGTCCGTTGCAAGTGACGAATTTCAACTGCGATGTTCTCAATAGAAGAGGCGATAACGCCCAGCGTCGCGAAATAGGCCGCGTGACGGTCGCGCGGGATGACCTGGCTGGAGACAGGTTCAATCGCGAGGCCCATTTCCTTTGCAACATGCTCTTCGACGGCCGGATCGATATTCGCGAAAGTGCCGATCGCGCCGGAAATGGCGCAAACCGCGATTTCCTTCCGCGCTTGGACGAGGCGTTCACGGCCTCGCGCAAATTCTGCATGAAAACGTGCGAGCTTGACGCCAAATGTCGTCGGCTCGGCATGGATGCCGTGACTGCGGCCAATCGTGATCGTCTCTTTATGTTCCTTGGCCCGCTTTTCCAGCGCGGCCAGAACGCGATCTATCCCGATGAGGAGCAGGTCTGTCGCGCGGGCCATCTGCACGGACAGCGTCGTGTCGAGAATATCGGATGAGGTGAAACCCTGATGCACGAACCGCGCATCCTCTCCGATGAAACTGGCGAGATGGGTCAGGAATGCGATGACGTCATGTTTGACCTCACGCTCGATCTCGTCGATTTTGGCGACATCGAATTTGGCCGACCCGCCGCGCTTCCAGATGTTTTCTGCAGCTTCCTTTGGGATTACGCCCAATTCGGCCAACGCGTCGCAGCCATGCGCTTCGATTTCGAACCAAATCCGGTATTTCGTGGCCGCCGACCAGATGGCCGTCATTTCGGGGCGGGCGTAACGTTCGATCATGCCAAAAAACTTTCTGAGACTCACCTATATATATGCGCCGCCTTGGACATCAGGCGGCGGGTCAGGTCAAGGTGTCGACTAGCTTTCGTTGCGGGCTTCTGAGGCCGCCCAGTCCTTTGGCAAGGTCACGCGGACCAGCATGTAGAAGATGAAAGCCAAGATATAGGCGCCGAATGTAACATACATGGCAAGGCGTGTAGCCTCCAACTCCACATTGCCCGCACCCAGAAAGACATCGATCATCGCGCCCGCAAATGTCGGTCCGCCGCCCAGTGCGATCATGTTCAGCACAAAGAAAAAGAGCGCCGTCGACATTGCGCGGAGTTTGATCGGCGCGAGGGTCTGCGCAATCGCAAAGCTCGGTCCCAGATAGACGCCGAGGCAGAGTTGCAGCGCTGCGCCTATGACGAGATGCATGACGACGGTTGGCGCCCAAAAGGTTGCGATTGCGAGCGGAAAGGCCAACAGGATCGAAATCGCGGGAATGGTGCCATAGGCGCGGATATCCGTCTTGGACCGCCAATCGACGAGCTTTGCCCCGAAATAGGTCCCTGCCACGTAGAAGGTCCCGTTAATTATCCCGATCCAGATAATGATCGTTCGGAAATTGAACTCCGGATCGAGGAGGCGAAGATATTTCGTCTGAAAGCCGGAGACGGCGTAACTGGCAAAACTCGCAAAGGCGATGCCCAGCGCCATCCACCACCAGCTCTTGATTTTCAATATCGTCATCACGCCTGGCTGGAGGCTGAGAACAAACATCATCAGGATGAAGAATGAGAACAAAGCAGCGAATATCGCAGGAACAATACCGAATGCAAAACCCAGCCAGAGCGTGGCGAAAAACCCGCCAAAAATCGCGAAACGCGGCATCAATAAGGCCTGATCCCATGAGGCTTTCAAGCCGATATAGCCGGATGGTAGCGTATTCGCCGACTCCATCGCGCCGCGCCGCGGCTCACGAATGACGAGCTTCACAATAAATGCCAGCACTACGCCCGTCACACCGAGAATGATAAAGATGCGACGCCAGTTCACCTCATTCGGGTCGGCGCCGAGCAAACTAGCCGTCAGGAAATAGGCCGACATAATCCCAAGCGGAATGCCGAGCGAGTATATTCCAAGGGCTCCAGCGCGTTCTGTCTTCGAATAAAAATCTGAAATCATGGAGTGAGACGGTGGACTGCCACCGGCTTCACCAATCCCGACGCCAACACGGGCGAGGGCGATATGCATGAAGTTCTGTGCGAAACCCGTTAGCGCCGTGAACCCACTCCATGTTGCCAGTGCGAGAGAGAGCAGAGTCACACGGTTCATCCGGTCGGCGAGGAAGGCCAAAGGAATCCCCAGAATTGTGTAAAACGCTGCAAATGCCAATCCGATCAGCAGGCCAAGTTGTGTATTTGTGAGGTCCAGGTCCGCTTGAATGAACGGGGCAAGTATACCCACGATTTGGCGATCAATGAAGTTGAACCCGTAAACAAGGGTGAGCAGCAGGAGGACGAGAGTCCGATAACCTTTTTTCGGTTTAGCCGGTGTGTCCGGTACCGATGTCACAACAGATTCGTCGTTCATCTCATTCCCCTAATTTTTTGCTACAGGACAGGAAAGGGGTGAGGGGGTCAAGCCTTGCCAGGATTAAACTCGTTCACATTAACCCCAGCATTTTAAAACTCGCAATATCCTCACGCCCGATAATCAGATGATCGTGGACTGTAATCCCCACAGCTTTGGCCGTGTCGATGACGAGGTTTGTCATCTCAATGTCGGCGTGGCTGGGTGTGGGGTCGCCGCTCGGGTGGTTATGCGCGATGATGATGGCGGTGGCTTCCAGCGCCAGACCGCGTTTCACGATTTCACGTGGATAGACGGGGGCGCGGTCAACTGTACCTTGGCCGAGGACTTCATCTGCAATGAGACGGTTTTTACGGTCGAGGAAGAGGACACGAAATTGCTCAACGGATTCGAACTGCATCGCCGTGCGGCAGTAATCGAGCAGGGCAGGCCAACTTGACAAAATAGGGCGATTGAGCAGGCTTTTCCGCCCCATATGGATAGAAGCGGCATGAAGCAATTTGAGGTCCAGCGCAGTCTTCTCACCGATACCTTTGACGGAGGTCAGGCGGTGGAAATCCGCCGCGCAAACTTCGGATAAATTACCGAAGGTCCGGATGAGATCTTTCGCGATGGGTTTGACGTCACGACGCGGAATGGAATTGAACAGGAAGAGTTCCAGCAACTCGTAGTCCTGCAAGGCCTCAGACCCGCCAGATTTAAACCGCGCCCGTAAGCGGTCGCGATGGTCAAGATAATGCGGCTTTTCCGTCACGTCTTAGGAATAAGGAGGGCGATGCAAGCCGGTAGGCGAAGTTGTGAAAATTTCGCAACCGTCTTTCGTGACGCCAATCGAATGTTCAAACTGCGCGGTCAGTTTCCGGTCGCGCGTCACAGCCGTCCATCCATCGGAAAGGATTTTTACATCCGGACGCCCCAGATTAATCATCGGCTCAATCGTGAAGAACATGCCTTCGCGCAAGGTTTCGCCTTCGCCCTTGCGACCGTAATGTAGGATATTCGGGCTGTCATGGAACAGCTTGCCCAAGCCATGCCCGCAGAAATCGGTGACAACGGAACAACGTTCGCCTTCGGCAAATGTCTGGATGGCATGACCAATATCGCCCGTTGTCGCACCGGGTTTCACGGCCGCAATGCCGAGCATCAGCGAATCATAAGTAATGTTTATCAGGCGTTCCGCGCGGCGGTTTATCTCGCCCACGGCATACATACGCGACGTGTCTCCATGCCAGCCATCGACAATGACGGTTACATCGATATTGATAATGTCGCCGTCTTTCAGGGCTTTGTCATTTGGAATACCGTGGCAAACCACGTGATTGATCGAGGTGCAGAGCGAATGCTGATAGCCGCGATAGCCGAGTGTGGCGGGCAGGGCCCCATTATCCACGATAAATTCATAGGCCGCGCGGTCCAATTTTCCGGTGGTTACGCCCGGCTTTACCAGACCTGCCAGCATGTCGAGGCACTGCGCCGCCAGATGTCCAGCTCTGCGCATGCCCGCGAACCCATCGGCCCCGTGGAGTTTAATCGCCCCGTCACGGAGTTCGGGCGCGTCTGCTGCATCAATATAATTCATAACCCGCATATAGCGATGTCGCGGGGGCACGGCTAGGGGCGATGTGACGCCAAATTGGGACGTGTAAAATCCTGTTCCGCGCAGCGCGTTTCTCTGTATAGCGAAAGTTCAGGGTGTGTCCTGAATGCGAAAATTGGGCCTGACATGAAACAGTTTTTACTCCCCGCCGCCTTGCTCTCTTGCGTGATGGCAAGTCCGCAATTTGCACCGGACGCGGCGGCGCAAAGCGCTGCAACACCAGCTACGGCCTTGCTGGCCCCGAAGGCGACATCCGGGTTTCTCGCCAGTCGCCAGGGGCAGGTTGTTTGGGACGACGACCGCATTGCAGCCCTTCGTTTGGCGCTGGAGGGCTTGGCCGCACACGGCCTGACGCCGTCCGATTATCATCTCGACGCTTTGTCTTTATCCGCAGGTCTGGATCGCGACCGCATGGCGACGGATGCCTGGTTCTCCGCGGCGGCACATATGCTGTCCGGCAAACTGGATGCCGTTTCTGTTGAACCGGACTGGACGGCGGTAAAGCGGTCTGCGGACCTACAGAGCATTCTGGCGCAAGCCCTTGAGACGCGAAACGTCGGCGACAGTTTGAACGCGCTAGCCCCGAAACAGGCTGGATATGCGGCCCTCATGGCCGAATATAAATCGGTCACGCTGCAAGCCGCAATGCCGCAAACGACTGTTACGCCCGGCGAAGCCCTCAAACCCGGCATGTCAGGTCCACGCATAAAATTGCTCCAACAGCGCCTCGCAGAATTGGGTCACCTCGACAGAACTGTTTTCGAAGGTGTCATGGATTCGGAAACAGTGACGGCTTTAAAGAATTTTCAAGCGGCGTCCGATTTGGACGATGACGGCGTGGCCGGGGCCGCGACCGTAAGGGCTCTCAATCGGGGTTTCATTGAGAAAATGAACCAGCTTCGAGTCAATCTGGAACGCTGGCGTTGGTTGCCGGACGATTTGGGCCGTAGACATCTGCGCGCGAATATCGCCGGCTTTAACGTGACGGCTTGGGAAGACGGCGTGCAGCAACGGTCTCATCTGACAATTGTCGGAAAGCCTTATCGCAAGACACCCGTCTTCTCGGATAAAGTCAGTTACATCGTTCTCAACCCTTGGTGGGAAACACCGCGCTCATTGGCGACACGCGATAAATTGCCCACATTCCGTAAAGATCCCGCAGCTGTGGAACGGCTCGGCTTTCAAATATTGGACCGCGACGGGTCAGTTGTGAAAGGCTCATCCATCGATTGGAACGCGGTCAGTCCTTCCAATTTCCCCTATCGGATCCGGCAAGCCCCCGGTCCGCTAAACGCATTGGGGCAGGTCAAAATCATGTTTCCAAATAAGCACAATGTCTATCTGCACGATACACCGACGCGTGGCTTATTCGCCCAGCGTCAACGCGCTTTTTCTTCCGGTTGCCTGCGGACGGAAAAACCGTTGGAGCTCTCCGCATGGTTACTCGAAGGGACACCGGATTGGAATCTTGACCGGATCAATAAGACTGTCGCAACGGGCAAGGAAACACGCGTGAACCTGAGCGAAAAGGTCGATGTGCACATCCTCTATTTCACTGTGGTAAGCGAGGGCAAGGCGGGCATCCGGTATCTGGATGATATTTATGATCGTGATTCTGCCGTTCTGGCGGGATTGAACGCGAAACCCCGGACCCGTTGAGGTTTGTTCTAAGGATTTTAAACAGCATGTTTCAGTGCGTTAAACTGTCTCTCCTTTACGCCTCTGTTGCAATTGCGACCTGTATAAGCTCGCCCGCCGCCGCGCAGTCTTCTGACATGCGCGCGTCTTTCACGATCGGCTTCCAGGGAGTGAAGAGCGACCTGACCGTGATGATGGCAACGGTTATGCCGTCTTCCAATTTTGTCGTGGAAACACAGGCCGATGTCGAGGCTTCTATTGGAACTGTGACGCGTTCAGGCAAAACCGTGACGTGGAAAGCGCCTGCCACGCCCGGACGCCATGAACTGACATTCCGGCAAAATGGCGAGGCAATCACGCTCCATGTATTTGTTCTCACGCCATTTAAGAACGGCACCGATGTCTCTCTGAACGGCTATAAAATCGGCGAATATCGCAAAACACTGTTCCGCGGAATGCAAAGTTACGCAGAGCCCATGGGCTTTATTGACCTGTCCCACGGTCCGGCGGATTTGAAAATCTCACCGCATTTTACGCTGGGGCAGTTTATCTGCAAACAACAGCCCGGTCATGACCCGACCTATCTGCTCGTTAATCCCGCGACCCTCATCAAGCTGGAAACGCTTCTTGAGGCTGCGGATGCGAAAGGCTGGAAGGCGGACACGCTTCATATTATGAGCGGATTTAGAACGCCGCATTATAACCGTTCAATTGGCAATAAGACGACATCCTCACGTCACCTTTATGGCGGGGCGGCGGATATCTGGTTGGACGGCGACGGCGATGGCCGAATGGATGATTTGAACGGCGACGGCTTGGTCAATAAAGATGACGCGCGTACGCTCGCGAAACTGGCGGAGAAATTGGCTTCAAAAGGCGGTCGCAATTGGCCGTCCGGCGGTGTCGGGGTTTACGGCGCGAATTCAGCCCACGGTCCGTTTGTCCATATTGATAGCAGAGGGTACCGCGCCCGTTGGGGGCATTAGAAGGTCAGGGTTAACTGGCGTCAGAACCACTCTTCCAAGTCGCATATTTGCCGTGACGGACGGGACGTCCGTTATCATCGACATTGACGAAAACGATTTCATCAATACTGACAATTTCCTGTTTCGTGTGTTTGATGCGGACATGACACTCGACTGTAATGGTGGATCTTCCAACGTTTACGGTCTCGACGCCGATCTCCACAACATCCCCTTGCACCGCAGGTGCGAGAAAATTGAGTGCCGACATGGATTTCGTGACAAGGGTTTGCGTCTCCATTTGACAGGCGGCATATACCCCACATTCCTCGTCAATCCATTCGAGCAGCCGTCCTCCGAAAAGCGTATTACGGGAATTCAGATCGCCGGGTTTGACGACTTTACGTGTGCGGAATTTCAATCTGTCACTCATGGCCATGGATATGATATGCCGCGTTCCAGGCCGTGCGCCAAGAAAAATGAACGTGATTAAACCAGGCCTTAAACCTTGCCCGCCTGTTGTGCGGCAACACGCTCCAAACACCAGACCCGCAAGTGGCTCGCGAGGTTTCGTGTTGGGCCTCCTGCCATCCGCTCATCATCGCGGGCGCGGATAAAGCTTGCGAAACTACCGCCGTCTCTTTCAACAGCGGCATCTATCACAGCCCAGAATTCGGGTTCCAGCGCGACGGATGTCTGGTGTCCGTAAAGCGAGATGGAGCGTTTCTTCATTAGTCTTTGTTGGATGCCGTTTTATTTGAGTCGAGATTAGCTTGAAGTTTTTCCAGCATCTTGGCCTTGCGACTTTTCTCGGTGTCCGTTACGCCGCTGACGGCTTTATTTTCCGCCGCGCGCTGGTCCTTGGCTCCTCGTGAAAGGGACTTTTTGGGGGCGCCGAAACTAGCGTTATTTCCGCCGCCCTTGCTGAATTTAGAGGCATCCGGTGTAGAGTTGTCGCCCATGATTTTGACTCGCTTTTGCTAGAGAGGCGCGGTTTTATCAAACGCCTGAGTTGTAAAGCTCGGCGAGGTAAGTGTCCCGCATTGACTTCAACTCCAGCCATAGCAGGTTCGTTAGACTATAATAGCCTATGTCTCATCTTGTGGGTCTATTTCGCGTTTATGCGCGTCCAGTTTGTCTTGGAGTTTTTTAGTGAGCTCCGCTGCGCGCTCTTTTTGTGATTTTGACGCGCCATGTTTCACACGGTTCGTCGCCGCGCGTTTAACTTTAGAATGACGTGCCGCGGCCTTTTTGGCCTTGTTGAAATTGACGACATTGCCAGTCATTACCGTGGCGCGATCATGAGTTCGGGGCGAACGACTTCGTCAAATTCCGCTTCCGTCACAAATCCCAATGCGACGGCCTCTTCGCGAAGGGTTGTGCCGTTCTTATGCGCGGTCTTGGCGACTTTTGTGGCATTGTCATAGCCAATTGTCGGAGCCAGCGCCGTGACGAGCATGAGGGAACGGCCCATGAGGTCCGCAATCCGGTCTTCATTCGCTGTAATGCCGATAACGCATTTATCCGCAAAACTGCGGGACGAGTCGGCGAGGAGCGTAATGGATTGGAGCATGTTATACGCCATGACCGGCTTATAGACGTTCAATTCGAAATGACCCTGACTACCCGAAATCGTCATGGTCGTATTGTTTCCCATAACCTGTGCGCAGACCATGGTCAGGGCTTCGCACTGCGTCGGATTAACCTTGCCCGGCATGATGGAACTGCCTGGCTCATTCGCGGGAAGCGAGATTTCACCGAGGCCTGAACGCGGGCCCGAGGCGAGGAAACGGATGTCATTCGCGATTTTAAACAGCGACGCGGCGACCGTGTTCAGCGCACCATGGGCGGAGACAAAAGCGTCATGCGCGGCGAGGGCTTCGAATTTATTCTCTGCCGTGCGGAAGGGTAGGCCCGTATAGCTGGCGACTTCAGACGCAAAGTCTTCGGCAAAACCGGGCTTGGCGTTTAGGCCTGTGCCGACGGCCGTGCCGCCTTGGGCGAGGGGGTAGAGTTCTTCCAGCCCGCGTTCCACTCGCGCAATGCCGAGGTCGAGTTGCGCTACATAGCCGGAAAATTCTTGTCCCAATGTGACGGGTGTCGCGTCCTGCGTGTGAGTGCGCCCGATCTTGATGATCTTTGCGAAACTTTCCGCCTTATCGTTCAGCGCATTTCGTAGAACTTGAAGCTGCGGGAGGAGTTCATGCGTGATCTGCTCCGCCGCAGAAATGTGCATGGCGGTTGGGAATGTGTCATTGGACGACTGGCTGCGGTTCACATGGTCATTGGGGTGAACGGGCGTTTTGGAGCCGATGACGCCGCCGAGAATTTCGATGGCCTTGTTCGAGACGACTTCATTCGTGTTCATATTGGACTGTGTGCCTGACCCGGTCTGCCAAACTGAGAGCGGGAAGTTATCGTCCAGTTTGCCTTCGGCCACGTCCGACGCGGCTTGAACGATTGCATCCTTGATGTCGGCTTCCAGATTATCTGCCTTGTGGTTCGCAATCGCGGCGGAGCGTTTGATGATGCCAAGCGCCCTGATGAGTGCAGGCGGCATTGTCTCTATCCCGATGGGGAAGTTAATAAGCGAGCGGGCTGTCTGCGCACCGTAATATTTATCAGCAGGTACGGTGAGTTCGCCGAAGGAGTCGGATTCAGTACGGAGGTTGGTCATAATAAGCGGTCTTTCGGAAAAAGAGATAGATAGAAGGTCCGAGGCAAAGGAAAAATGCCACTAAGCCGAGATAGCCATTATTCGTCAGCCACATAGTTAAGTACACGATTGGAATAACTGAAACAAAACTGCCGAAGCAAACCCATTTCGCCAGCTTATTTGTCCAATTTGGTTTTTCGTTACGAGCAACAAACCAAGGGTTGCGCTCATAGACTTGCCAATAGGGCGCTTTTGCAAACAAAAACGGCTTCAGCATAGCTTACTTCTTCCGAAAGCTATCCAAGCTCACAACTTTTTCGCCATCATTATCCGGCTTGTCCCCGTCATCATCCTTATCCGCTTTCGCAGGTTTAGCTTTCCCCAGTGATTTCGTCATCGGCGCACCTAGGGCTGTTGAAGGGTTAGCCGCTGTCGGCTTGACAGGGGCGAGCTGGGCAACGGTCTCGCTGCCCTTGGAGTCAGATCCATCCATTTCTGGGGGTGGATCGAATTGCAGGGCGAAGCCAACACTCGGATCGTGGAAGCGGGAAATCGCGTGATAGGGGACTTTCAGATATTTCGGGATGCCGCCAAATTTCAGCGTGACTTCGAACTCATCCGCATAAGCGTTCAGATCCCAATATTGATGTTCCAGAACAATCGTGATTTCTTCGGGATATTTCTTGGACAGTCCTTCGTCGATTTCAACGCCGGGATAGCGGGTCAAAAAAGTGATGTAGAAATGATGTGCGCCCGGCAATCCGTCTTCGCGAATAACGCGGCGTATCGCATCGCGGACGACACCCCGCAGGGCGAGTTGCGTCATTTGCTCGTAATTCATCAGGTCTGAACTCATGCACATACAGTAACCCGCCCAAAGCGGATATCAACAGTCATAAAGCCGCGATTGCGTGTTTTTTAGTTCATCCTTCCGTGTTCAGGCGTATGAAAAGGCATGAGCACCCCAACCGCAACTCAATCACCCGCCGTGAAAATGGACGGGTTCTTCTATCCACCGCACGCCAAGCCGTTGAAAGGCGATGAGGGATTTATCCATGCGACGTGGAAGTTCCTTCGGAATCCGGTCGAGGGATTCGGCCCGCTCGCCTATAATCAACCCATCGTAAGTGTCCCCAATTTTGGCAAGAAACTCCACGTCATCACCGACCCCGAAGGCATGATGCAGGTCCTGCAACATGAGTCGCAGAAATTTACGAAAACCGCGATTGATGCCCGCATTCTCGGCCCTGCCACGAAAGAGGGCTTGCTCTCGGTCCACGGCGAGCAGTGGAAGCGCCAACGCAAAGCCGTCGCGCCGATGTTTCGTAAACGCCATATGGAAGACCTCGCGCCGCTCATTGCGGAAACACTCGATTCGTTCTGCGAGGGGTTGGACGCAGAGCCGGACGTCGAGTTGAACGCGGCGATGGCGGAACTGACCTTTGACGTCTTGGCGAAGGCCCTGCTCGGCGACCCGCAGGGGCTCGACGGCGAACGGTTGAAATATGCGACGCGCAATATGGTCACGAGCGCGGGGACATTGCGTCCAGATGACCTTATCCCGTTTCCCGCCTGGGTCCCGCGTCCAATTTCGCCAAAAGGGTCGCGGGCGTTGAAAAAGTTGAAAAAGGCCGCGGATGAATTGATTGCACAGCGAAAAATTGAGCCTGTTGAAGATGATCTCGTGAGCCTCCTCATCGCTGCGCGCGATCCGAAAACGGGGGAAGGGCTTTCTGCGCGTGAACAGCGGGATAACTTAATCGGGTTCTTCATTGCGGGGCATGAGACTACAGCCCTGACGTTGACATGGGCGCTCTATCTCATCGGGATGCATAAACCGACGGCGGACCGTATTCGTGAAGAGGTTTTGGTGGTCTGTCCTGAAGGAAACATTGCTTATGACCAAATGGTTGAGTTGAAATTCACGCAGGCGGTCATTGATGAAACCATGCGCCTCTATCCACCCGCGCCCATGCTCAATCGCCTCTGCCAAGAGGATACAGTTGTATCGGGGCGGGAGATTAAAGCGGGCGACAGTTTCCTGCTCTGCAATTACGTCATGCATCGGACAGACCGGCTCTGGGATAATCCGCTGGCCTTCGATCCCGACCGTTTCCTCCGCGACCCGTCGCTCAAGGCCAAAGGCGCGCCATACATGCCATTCGGAGCGGGGCCGAGGATATGTGTGGGTGCGGCCTTTGCCACAATGGAAGCGGTAATGAGTTTGGCGAGGTTGGTGCGGGATTATGACATTGCGATACCAAGTGATTGTTATCCGAAGCCGCTTATGACGGTGACGTTAAGACCGGAGGGCGGGGTACCTGCTCGGATGTTTAGGGCAACTTAATCAGCAAATCTTGAAAACAGGATAGTTCCCTTTTTGATCCAATCTTGGATGATAGCTGAGCATCAAATACACTTCGTCAAATTGCGCTGAACTAAAGTCAGACGACAACAAGAATTTCTCAACGAGTTCTTTTCGTAAAAACGATTCATCGGAAACAACGAGAAGTACTTTTCTATCGAATTCTACAGAAGATGTTCTTTTCTCAAACTTTCTATCTTTCTTAGAAATTAGCTCTGATAGCTGCTCAAGAAACAGTTTTTCACCATCTCGAGAGTAGTAGTTAGTATATCTCCAATCGTGTAATTTTCTGCCGTTCTTATAGTACGGAATATTTTCGATAATTGTGTCAGTGTTGACAAGCTCTGTTACCTCGACTCCTAAAAGAGTTTCGCAGTCAATTCTTATTCCAACGTCAGGTGGGTCGTCATCGAGTTTATGTATGGCTCCGGCAAATTCAAGCTTTTCGTTCTGAAAATACTGGACGCAAATTTTTTCGTTGATCCACTTTACATTGTCTTGATCTGTCTGTTTTCGACCTGGAAACCAAGTGTCTGCGTATCTCTGGTATTGTTCGCGCTCCCTCAAAAACTGCTTGAAGCTTGTTTCTTCACAAGGTTTGTCGTGATCTTCAGTCAAAAATAATATTCCGATTAGGCATATTGAATTGAAAAGTGGGGAGTTCCTGTTGCCAGCTACTCCCCGGAGCCCGCCTAGGGGTCTGATGCCCTAGGAGTTAAGTCGGATTGTCCGAACAGCTTACGCTGCTAGGGCAAAATCCTCAGAATAATTGTCATTAGCAATTATAATAGTTGAGCATTTATCGGTGCTCACACGAACGAAAGCTAACATCTTTAGACGTCTGTCGATCCTATTTCGACCCCACTGAAAAGCCCTCTCCCATCCGTGGAGACGGGGGAGAGCTTAATGGTGGAGTCGCCGGGTACCGCCCCCGGGTCCAGTCCGCTTATTACATGCGCGTTTATCGTCATATCTGGCAAGCCAGCCCTTAACATATGCGCCGATAAGGCTTTGATTTCAAGGTCTGACCGTAGGATTGTCACAGGCGATTGCGAGGGGTAAGTCTTCGTTAGTAAGGAGAATCCAATCCCTGATATTCGCACGACATCCATTTTGACTTACCTCGAACATCTTGTCGCGTTTGATACGCGCAACGGATCGGGCAACGAGATGGTCTGTGTCCGGTATCTGGAAGAAGCCCTGAAAGCTTTTTCGCCCGATAGTCTTCATGTCGGAGAGGTTGGGCGTTCCCGGGGGAAATCAAATTCCGGTTATGTGCTGGCAAGCTGGGGGCAACCGAAAACGGTTCTGAATGTTCATATCGACACCGTGCCGAGCGGGGCGGGGTGGACGGGCGATCCTCTAACCCTCCGTCATGAGGGTGACCGCGTCGTCGGCCTAGGGACGAGTGATATTAAAGGCGCGGCGGCCTGTATTCTCGGTGCGTTGGAAGCGGTGACACCCAAAGATGTCGCCATCCTGTTTTCTGGCGATGAAGAGCATGGCAGCGAGGTTATGCCTGCCGTCATCGCGGATGGACGTCTGACCGGTATTGAAACCGCTATCGTTTGCGAACCAACCTCCTGTCATGTTGGGCGAACCCATCGTGGAATGTTAGCGATTAGCGCAGAGTTTCAGGGGGTTGGTGGGCATAGTTCACTTGCAGATGTCACTGCGAGGCCTCTGCTGGAAGCTGCGCGTCTGGCCGCAAAGGTCGGCGATTATGCGGACGCAAATCTCGATTTTGGTGTCGACCCCTTCAAGGGCCTCTGCGTGAATATTGGCGAGATTGAGAGTGACGGTGCATATAATGTCATCCCGACCCTCGCAAAACTCTGGCTCTCCCTCCGCCCGCCACCCGGCGATAATGTGCGGCAGCGGGAGGCGGATATTTACGCATTGGCGAAAGATGCGACACTGGACACAATTGTTGCATTTGAACCCTTCGCAACGAAAGACATTTCCGTTTTCTCCAAAGTCTTTGGTGACACCGAAATTGTCGATCTACCCTATTGGACCGAGGCGGCGATGACGAGCGAGGCGGGCATCAACACCGTTGTCTACGGTCCCGGTAATCTGGAACAGGCTCATAAGCCGAATGAATATGTCGAGATCGCGCAACTGGAAACGGCCGCGCGGCGTTACGCCGTTGCGCTGCAAGGTGTGCTGTCATGAGTGTTCGCGAAACCGTCCTGCAAAGCCTCTCCGCCGTCGGGGCTCAACGCGACGCGCAATATTATGCGGAATTGTTTGCGCAGCAGGATGCCGAGACATTTGCCATGCTCGTCCTCGACCCGCGTTGTCTCAATAATCCGCTGCTGGAGGCGATGACGTCCGCCCTGCGCATTCTCTCCAACCTCCAACTCAGTCCTATTCTCGTCATCGGCGCGATGGAAGATAATCCGACTTCCGTGAAGTTTCAGGCGCAACGCCTGTCGCGTGACTTGGACCGTTCGGGTGTAAAAAGCGCGAAACTCAATACGGCGAGCTATGGCCTGATTGCCGAAGTCCGGCGGAAAGCGCGGAAAGGCATTGTGCCGATTCTGGAAATGACAGAACGGCGCGGGCAGATGAACTTGTCCAAATTGGTCTCTGAATTGAAACCGAACAAGATCATCTTTCTGCAACCATCCGGCGGACTGAACCATAACGGTATCCGCCGCGAAACGTTGACGATTGCGGATTTGCCGGATTTCATGGAGACCGAGAACTTCTCCGCCGGACAAGTGCGATTTTTGGATTGCGTCTTAGATCTAGATAAGACGGCAGAGTCTGGTCGTAGCTATATTATTGCTTCGCCTCTAAACCTGTTAAGCGAGCTGTTCACCGTGCGCGGGTCAGGCACGCTCATCCGCCGTGGTGCGGAAATTTTAAGGGGGGAGAGTTTCGATGCTTATTCAAAACCTGGCCTGTCCAAAGCTATGGATGAAGCATTCGGCAAACGCCTCAATCCCGCTTTTTTCGACACGCCGCTCCTAAAAGGTTTCATTGAATCCAATTATCGCGGTGGGGCACTGTTTAAGACGCTGGCGACCGACTCAGGCGAGCTGACTTATCTTTCAAAGTTCTTCGTTACACGAGAAGCGCGGGGTGAAGGAATTGCCCGCGATATTTGGGATGCGGCCTGTGCGGATATTCCCGCCTTTGTCTGGCGTTCCCGTCTCGAAAATCCGTTCAATTTCTGGTACATGAAACAATGCGACGGTATGCAACTGTCCGAGAATGACGGCGGGGCTTGGCGTGTGTTCTGGAAAGGGTTAGACGCCGCGCTCGTACCGGATGCCATCGCCGCCGTCACATCCGCTCCCGATGATTTTTCCTGATAGGATTTTACAATGACCGTTCACATTAATGCCGCTTTTGACTCTGGTAATATCATTGTTGAAAATGCGGATAATGCTTCGGATATCCGCCTGTCCATCCGTAAGGATACGAATTCGCATTTCTACCAATGGTTCTATTTCCGCCTAACGGGTGGCAAAGACACGCCCTGCACGCTGCGCCTGACCAATGCGGCGGATGCGGCGTTTAAGGGCGGTTGGGAAGACTATAAAGTCGTCGCGAGTTATGACCGCGAGGAATGGTTCCGCGTCGCCGATACGCGCTATGAAAACGGTCATCTCGTCTGGGACCACACGCCGGAAACGGACTCCGTTTATTACGCTTACTTTGCGCCTTATAGCATGGAACGTCATGCCGACCTGATCGCGGATTGTCTCCAACATGACGGTGTCTCGCTGGAGGTTCTCGGGACGACTGTCGAAGGGCAAGCTATGGATTGTCTCTCCGTCGGAGAGGGAGACAAAACGATCTGGGTCATTGCGCGTCAGCATCCGGGTGAGAGCATGGCCGAATGGTGGATGGAAGGTTTTCTCGCACGCCTGCTGGACAGCGAAGATGCTGTCGCAAAACAGCTGCGCAAAGATATTACATTCCGCATCGTCCCAAATATGAACCCGGATGGTAGCCGTCACGGGAACCTCCGCACGAATGCTGCGGGGGCGAACCTGAACCGCGAGTGGGGCGTCTCGACGCCGGAAAAATCACCGGAAGTGCATTGCGTGATTGCCGCCATGGATGCGGATAAGCCTGTCCTTTGCCTTGATGTCCACGGCGACGAAGCGTTGCCCTATAATTTCATCGCGGGTGCAGAAGGCATTCCAGGATATACGCAGAAACAGGCGACAGACTTGGCCGCGTTTCTCACGGCTTATAAAAAAGCGTCACCTGATTTCCAGACGAAGGTTGGTTACGGTCTCTCCGCGCCCGGCACGGGCAACCTGACCATGTGCACGAATTTCACCGCGCAACGTTATGACTGTCTCGCCATGACACTGGAAATGCCGTTCAAAGATAATGCGGATGCACCGGATGAGTCGGTTGGCTGGAGCCCGGATCGCTGCGCGGAATTGGGTGCGGCCGTGTTGGATGCAATGGCGGATGTAATAGGCCAGCTTTAGAAAATTTTGGGGTCACGGCTTTCGCCGCAACCCCTACGCCGGAATGAACGCCCCGTCAGTTACCGCCGTGGATAGAGGATAGATGGGAAACCGATCCTCTGTTCTGTGTCTAAGACCCGTTGCAGAGTTGGTCTGTAACGCGCGTCACACTGAAAACCAGATTTGTCCACAAGCTGACTCGCCGACTCGGTAGAGACGGGTTAGATAAATTTCATGCAGCAATATCTCGACCTTCTTCGCCACGTTATGGAAAACGGAACGGACCGGATGGACCGGACGGGTACGGGCACGCGCGGCGTGTTCGGGCATCAGATGCGGTTTGATCTGGCGGACGGTTTCCCTATGGTTACGACGAAGAAGCTGCACAAAAAGTCCATCGTGCATGAGCTTATCTGGTTCCTCGCGGGTGATACGAATATCCGGTATTTGCAGGAGAATGGTGTCAAGATCTGGGATGCGTGGGCGGACGAGAGCGGCGATCTCGGTCCGGTCTATGGGAAACAATGGCGGCGTTGGGTTGGACCTGACGGCACGGTGATCGATCAGGTCAAAAATGTGGTCGAGGCGATCAAGATCAATCCTGCCTCACGCCGTCACATTGTCAGCGCATGGAACCCTGCCGATGTCGATGATATGGCGCTGCCGCCGTGCCACTGCCTGTTCCAATTCTTCGTCGCGGATGGGAAGCTGAGTTGTCAGCTCTATCAGCGCAGCGCGGATATTTTCCTAGGCGTCCCGTTCAACATCGCGAGCTACGCGTTGCTTACACATATGATGGCGCAGGTATGTGAGTTGGAAGTTGGCGATTTTGTGCATACATTCGGCGACGCGCATATATACGCGAACCATTTCGAGCAGGTGGAGTTGCAGTTAACGCGCGAACCTATGGCGTTGCCGAAGTTGAAGTTGAATCCCGATGTGACGGAAATTGACGGTTTTACGTATGAGGACGTGAAGATTTTGGGGTACAAAGCGCATCCGCATATTGCCGGGAAGGTTGCGGTTTGAAGCTTTCTATCCCTCAAAAACAACTAATTTTGTTGAAATTGTCAGATGAGTTTGAAAATTTGCCAGATTTTGGCGATAATCCAATTTATGACCCCAAAGCTCCCCAGATATTGTGGCTCGCAAGAGTTGGAGCTATGATAAGAAAGGTTAGTCTCTCTAACGGAGCGGGTTTCAAGGCTTCAACAGAGACTATGTTTAACTCCTATATGTGGGTTGACGGATTAAGAAGTGCTTTGTCTAGCGTAAGAGATGTTATTGAGGACCTTAAATTAGAGCTTGAACTTGAGGGACGAGACGAGATTGGAAACATATATAAAGCTGGCTCAGAATTCGACTATTTCAAAGACTTGAAGGTGATTTTTAGTCAAGCGAAACGGAAAATTTTTTTGATTGATCCCTATTTTGGAGAAGACGCTTTTCGAGATTATTTTTCTGATTTCAAAGGCGAATACGAACTGAGTATCTTATCGCAAGGTTCACAAGCCAAGCAACTTCAACCTTACGCAGACAAACACAAGAAACAATTTTCCTCATCGATAAATTTACGAACAAGCAAAAGGCGCATGACAGAGTTTTTTTCGTTGATGGTACTGACGGATGGATAACTGGAGGTTCGATTAGTGACGGCGGAAAGAAACCGTCTTACATTATTCCCATGCACCCGCATCTAGTTGCCGAGAAACAAAATCTCTATAATGAACTTTGGGATAAAGCGGCAGTAATTGTTTGATTATATGCAGTATTTTAAGCCTTCTTCACAAACTCTGTCTTCAATTTCATCGCTCCAATCCCGTCAATTTTACAATCAATATCGTGGTCTTCGTCAATCAGGCGGTTGATCCGGACCTTCGTTCCGACCTTTGCGACTTTCGACGTGCCTTTGACCTTCAGGTCTTTGATAATCGTGACCATGTCGCCGTCCTGCAGGACGTTTCCGTTGGCATCTTTATAGACCCGGGCACCAGGAGCGGGCAGTTCGGGGTTCCATTCATGGGCGCATTCGGGACAGACGAGTAGCGCACCGTCTTCATAGGTATAGGCGCAATCACATTCGGGGCAGGGCGGGGTTTCAGACATCGCAAGACTTTCAGTTAGGTCTCACGCCTTGCATCAAGCGCCATTCCGCGTCATCAGAAATTTAAGAGAAAAGAGGACATTATGAAACGTATTCTAGCAACCACAGCGGCCATTCTTGCCTTAGGCACATCTTACGCGGCCTCTGCCGATGATCTAACGACGGCGGTTGTCGATGATTATGATTACGTCCTCGACCTTTATAAGCATTTTCACGAGAACCCTGAGTTGTCCCTCATGGAAAAGGAAACGTCAGCGCGGTTTGCGAGCGAGTTGAAATCGCTTGGCTTTGATGTGACCGAGAATGTCGGCGATGATTGGGTGCGCGAGAAGGTCAAAAAGGATGTCGGTGAAGTTTTGCCCGGCGTCGGCGGTTACGGCGTTGTCGCCGTGATGAAAAATGGTGACGGGCCGACGGTTATGCTGCGCGCGGATATCGACGCGCTGCCGCTCCTCGAAAAAACGGGACTGCCCTACACCTCCAAAGCTATCGGTACGGATCATAAAGGCAACGAGGCGCCCGTCATGCATGCCTGCGCCCACGACAGCCACATGGCAATCGCTGTCGGCGCCGCGCGCCAGCTTGTCGAGATGAAAGACGAGTGGTCGGGAACGCTGGTCATAATCGGACAGCCCGCCGAGGAAATCGGGCTCGGCGCTTTGGCGATGTTGGAAGACGGCCTCTATAAAGAACATCCGAAGCCGGACTATGTCCTCGCGACCCATACGTCGGGTTGGGATGCTGCGGGCACGATCGCCTATACGTCCGGCTATGCGCTCGCCAATGTTGATAGCGTAGACATAACGATCAAGGGCGTCGGCGCACATGGCTCCGCGCCGCATATGGGTAAGGACCCGATTGTGATTGGGTCGCAAATTGTGAATGCGCTGCAGACGCTTGTGTCGCGCGAAGTCAACCCGCTCGAGGCCGGCGTTGTGACGGTCGGTTCTTTCCAAGCGGGTTATAAGCACAACATCATTCCGGATGAGGCGAAACTGCTCATCACCGTGCGGTCCTATGACGACGGTGTACGAAAGACTTTACTGGACGGGATAGAACGTATTGCGATTGCACAGGCGCTGTCTGCGGGTTTGCCGGAAGACCTGATGCCAATTGTTGAGATGGAGAGCGACTATACGCCTTCCACCTTCAACGATCCCGAAATGACAACCCGCGTCATGAAAGCTATTGGTGAGTCTATCGGGACGGAAAAACTTGTAGAACGTCCTCCGAGTATG
This sequence comes from uncultured Caulobacterales bacterium, assembly GCA_947503715.1. GTDB lineage: Bacteria > Pseudomonadota > Alphaproteobacteria > Caulobacterales > Maricaulaceae > Litorimonas. The sequence continues at coordinate 604,154 of CANNER010000001.1, forward strand.
GGCGGCGAGGATTTCTCGCAATTCCATCGCTATGACCGTGATATCCCAACCTTCATCTTCTGGACGGGCGGGGCGGATGCCAAAGCGATGAAAGCAGCGATGTCGGGCAAGGGCGATTTGCCACCCGCAAACCATTCACCTTTCTTTGCCCCCGAACCGGAGGCATCTCTTACACTGGGTGTGCAGTCGATGACGGCGGGTGCGTTGGAGCTGTTTGAGGAATAGTCCCGTAATAACGGCGATAGAGTTGGGCGGGATGTTCGCCCAATTTATATCGTAAGAGGATGTTCAGGTTTCGAACTTGTGTGCGAAGATAGCCGTATTTTTTGAATCGTCTGGCCGATGTCGTAAGGGCTAAGCTCGATTTACGGACTTTCCCTTTCGCTTTTAAAGCGCTTCGAAGGGCGACATCCTCCAAGAGTGGATAGGTGCAGAGGTTTAAGTCTAGGGCTTTGTAGTTTCTCAAACGAAAAAAATATCCCTGATCCCCAAATGTCGTCAAGGCACTCTCAAATCGACTGAAAACTGAAAAAAGTTTCAGCCAGAAGGAACGATCTTTGAAACGAAGCGGGAAACAGCCCAGAGTTATGTTTTGGTTGGCGAGGAGACGCCGTATTTCGGCGACACTCTGAGTGTGTGGAACGCTATCGGTGTGAAGAACCCAAATCGTATTCTGGTTGGCTTGATCTATTCCTGCCGCAATCTGTGACCCCCGGCCTCTTGAGGCGGGGATGTAAGTCAGCGGGATTGAACCAGAATTGGAGAGCGTGTTCTGCGGCGGTTCTCGAACGACGCCATCACTCACGATGATCTCTGCCACGTCTAGAAAAGACAGCGACAGGAGCAAATTGGCGAGGGCAGGATCATCCTCATAGGTTGGAATAACGACACTGATCTCTGCATCCGTCATTACAAAGCCGGATCATCCGGCATGGCGACATTTTTCTGCAGGCTCATGGCCTGGTCGGCCTCTGCGACGTCGCGCAAATTTCGCAAGATTTCTGGAATACCGATGCCGACTTGTTTGCGAATAACCCGGTCAGGAATAGGAAAGTTAGGCTCAATGGCCGCTTGATAAATGACGCGCGTATCGGTCAGGGAGAGAGGAATAATGTCCCAACGGCCCTCTTGGACTTTCAAATCTCCGGATATTTTCGTAATTGTCATCACAAGGCCGTCGCGCTCATTGCCGGAATAGTCCGTGCGGAAGGTGGAATTGAATTTGGGGAGGTAGGGGCTGACGGCAAATTTCTGTTTGCGGATGTCCCAAGTTTTATCTTCCGCTTCTTCTAAGACGTCGCATTCGCGAATATCGCTAGATATTTCATACATCCGGTCACAGTCCAGCATGATCTCCCAAATGCGGTAGGCGGGAACCATGATATCTATACCGCCTTGAGAAATACTTGGTGAGTGCTCCCGTGTCTTGTCCTTCCAGACGGAAATAATGGCCTTGCCTTGTTCGAGTTGCTGAATTTCCGGGGGTGTTAAGTCAGGCTTGTCAAAAGCCAGAGCAGAGGTCGGCAGCATGAGGGAGAGGAGAAAAAATGCGGTACGGGTCATACCTGTTAGCTAATGCGTCACTCGTTATTTTGGAAATCACGTGGGTTCACATTCTTGCGCTCGAACCGTGACCGAACGATCCACCATATCACGACCGCGCCGAACATCTTTCCGATAATGCTCATCGTAATGTTGGGGCCGGTTAGTTGGTCAGGGCGGATTATTTCTGCGCCGTAGAGAAAGATGGTCGTGTCCAAAGGCGCGGCAATTGCGGAAGAGAGCAGGACGCGCGTGGACAGGCGGTATTTCGTGAAGGTGAACAGCGCCCAGTCCACCATCTCCGCAATCGCAAAGGCTCCGCCACTCGCCAGTGCTAGTTCCGGTCCGGCCGCCCATGCCGTCAAGGCAAGCGCGATCGCCATGGCGATCAAGACATAATGCCCAACTTCCCGCTGGGCAAAATCCCGCACGACGAGCACGAGACCCGTCACAATCGTCACAGGATTGAACGCCCATCCCGGCAGGACTTCCCACATCGGGGCCCATGTGAAAGACCAATTGATAAAGGGAATCAGCAGCACATAGATGACTGTCATGATGGGCAGGGCGAATTTGCTTCGGGGCTTTTCGGAATAGGTCGACATAAGGCAAGGGCTTAGGCTAGGCCTCCCGTCATGTCTACGAATCCCAAACTCTGCGCGGTCGTTGCGATGGACCGCAATCGCGTCATTGGCCGTGATGGCGATCTGCCGTGGCGTCTGCCGTCAGATCTCAAGCATTTCAAACGTGTGACTTTAGGCAAACCGTGCCTGATGGGCCGCAAGACGTGGGAAAGCCTGCCATTCCCTCTGCAGGGTCGTCCAAATCTCGTCCTAACGCGGGACCAAAATTATGACGCGCCAAAAGCTCAAATCTTTACTGATATGAGGGACATAGTTGGACGTGGGTTTGAACTTGCAGGCGCGAGTGGCTTTGACGAAGTCATGCTGATCGGCGGAGCCCAGCTTTACGGATCATTGCTTCGCCATTGTGACCGACTTTACGTGACACATGTTGACGCAGAGGTGTCCGGTGGCGACGCGCATTTCCCGATGATTGATCCCGGAATTTGGGAGGCCGTTTCGACACAAGGTCCTATCCAAGCGCCAAAAGATGACCACGCCTTCAGTATAACGATATATGACCGCAGACCTAAAGCGCTTTCTCGCACGTAAGAACCTTGAAACTGCGGTGAACCCGCTCCACATGTGCGTTAACTGATTTTCGGAGATGACATGCCAGATAATAATAGTCCGTGGGGCTCAAAGCCCGGCGGCGGAAAAGGACCCAACGGAAATGGCGGGAATTCGCCTTGGGGTAACGGACCAAAGCCAACCCGCCCGCAAAGACCCAATCGCGATAATGTAATCGAAGGGTTTAAAAACCGGACCCGCACAGGCGGTGGGGGCAATGGTGGCGGAAATGGCCAAATGCCGGATTTCAAAATCGGACCCTTTGGCCCCGTTGCAATTGTTTTGGGTGCTTTAGTCGTCTTCTTACTGAGCACAATGGTCTATACAGTCGACCAGACAGAGCGAGCGCTTGTTATGCGCTTTGGCGATTATGAGCGGACATCCGGTCCCGGGCTTCACTTTAAATTTCCAAATCCGGTTGAGACTCTCTATCGTCAGGAAACCGAGATTATCCGCAAAGACGATATTGGCGGAAACGACACAAAGTCTCTAATGCTGACAGGCGACGAGAATATCGTGGATATTGATTTTACCGTATTGTGGCGGATCAACAATCTCGCCGATTACTATTTCGAGATTGATGATCCGGAAGTCGCCGTCAAAGCTGTTGCTGAGAGTGCGATGCGCGAAGTCATCGGTAAAAACGAATTGCAGAAAATCATCACAACAGACCGTCTCGCGATTACAACGGCTGTTCGTGATTTGATGCAAACGACCTTGGATGAATATAAAGCCGGCGTTCGCGTTGTTGAGGTGCAGTTGCAAAAAGCGGATGCACCGGATCAAGGCGGCGTTGTTGCGGCCTTCCGCGATGTCGTGGATGCCGCGCAAGAGCGTGAGACAAGCATCAACCAAGCGATTGCCAAGCAGAATACTATCGTTCCGGAAGCCCGGGGTGAAGCCGCGCAAATCCTACAGGATGCGGAAGCCTATCGTGACCGTGTGATTGCCGAAGCCCAAGGTGAGGCCGAACGGTTCAATAAAATTTATGAAGAATACGCGAAAGCGCCTCAGGTCACGCGTCAGCGCCTCTATCTCGAAACGATTGAGGAAGTTTACGCCCCCGCCGAGAAGGTCATTCTTGACTCTGAAGGTGGCCAAGGTGTTGTGCCTTATTTGCCACTTAATCAGCTTAATGGAAGTCCCCGCACAGCAGGAGGTCAGTAATGTCTAACCGTCTTATCATTATCGCAGTCGCGGCTGTTGCTGCGGCCATCCTGATTTTCAGCTCGCTTTTTACTGTACAAGAACATGATCAAGCGATTGTCTTCCAATTTGGTGAAGCCAAACGCGTTGAAAATCCTTGGGGTGAGGAAGCTGATGCGGGTCTAAAGTTTAAACTTCCTCCACCATTCCAGAATGTTGTAATGGTTTCTCGACGGAATCTAGAAGTTGACTTGCGTCCCGTTGAGTTGCTGGCCTCTGATCAGGAACGCCTTATCGTTGATGCTTTCGTGCGCTACCGGATTACGGACCCGATCCGTTTTTACGAAAAACTTCGGAATGAGCGCGGTGCGCAGGATCAGTTACAGGCTATCTTTGATTCGACACTGCGTGACGTTCTGGGTCGTGTTGATACGCCTGAAATCATTTCTGGCCGTCGGTCCGAACTGATGGCAGAAATCCAATCCGTCGCCGACACAGTCGCTGAAAATGAGGACCTTGGCATTGATATTATCGATGTGCGCATCAAACGCGCCGACCTGCCGCAGGAAAACTATAGCCGTGTGTTTGACCGGATGGTATCTCAACGGAAACTGGAAGCCAATCTGATCCGGGCCGAAGGTCAGGAACGGGCGCGTGAGATTAGTGCGACTGCGGAAAAAGAAGCGACTATCATTCGCGCCGAAGCGCAGCGTCAGGCTGAGATTACGCGGGGTGAGGGTGACGGTGAGCGGACACGAATCTTCGCGGAAGCGTTTGAAAAGGATCCGGAATTCTACGCGTTTTATCGCTCTATGGAGGCCTATAAGAAAGGTCTCGGTACAGGCACAACCTACGTTCTGTCCCCGAATAGCGATTTCCTCGGTTACCTTGATAACCAGCAGGGTCCGCGTCGCCGCTAGGACTGGACCATGGGCATCGCGCTGATTGCCTTTGGCGGCTTTGTTCTACTGGAAGGGGTCATTTGGGCCTGTTTCCCGGCGCAAATGCGCGAGATGTATCGCCGGATGATGGAGGAGGTCGCGGATCGTGACCTCCATGTCGTTGGGCTGGTAAGCGTATTTATCGGCGCGGCCATGTTGGTTTACGGCGTTAAACTCATTAATGGATGACGCAATTGTAAGCGGGATGCGGCGCTCCGCCCCTTGGCAGGGCGGATCATATCGCTAGGGTGGTGATATGAAAACTTTACGCTCTCTTTCCCTTGGTCTGGCGCTCGCGGCTTCTGTTGCGATTATGACGCCGCAAGTCACCTATGCCGCGCCGACGCCGGATGGGTTTACCGAACTCTCGAAACGTCTCTCGCCCTCTGTTGTGAATATTTCGACAGCGCAAACGATTGAGGTGGACACGTCAGAAGCACCTGCGTTCCCCGAAGGTTCACCGCTCGAAAGATTCAACGATTTCTTCGGCGGCCGGAATGACCGTGATGGTCGGGTCAGCAAATCTCTCGGTTCCGGCTTCGTCATTGATGATGAAGGCCATATCGTCACGAATAATCACGTCATTGAGGATGCTGACCTGATCGAAGTCACATTTCCGAATGGTGATACTTATGAAGCCGAACTCGTCGGGCGTGATCCGGCGACAGATATTGCTGTGCTCAAGATTGAAACAGGTGCTGACATTCCTGCTGTGCCATGGGGCGATAGCGATTCTTCGGAGGTCGGCGAATGGGTCATCGCGATTGGTAACCCGTTCGGATATTCAGGATCCGTCGCAGCGGGAATCATTTCGGCGCGGAACCGCGATATCTCCTCCGGCAATTATGACGATTTCATCCAGACCGATGTCGCGATCAACCGCGGTAATTCCGGTGGACCATTGTTCAATATGGACGGCGAAGTGATTGGGGTGAACACCGCCATTCTTTCTCCAACAGGGTATAGCGTCGGGATTAGCTTCTCGGTCCCTTCTGAACTTGCGCAATCCATCGCCTCACAGCTCATTGAATTTGGCGAAACGCGCCGAGGCTATCTTGGGGTGCGTCCTCAGGCCGTGTCTAATGCGATTGCAAAAAGTTACGGCTTGGACTCCGCGCAAGGCGCACTCGTGAAATCCGTTGTTGAGGGTAGTCCTGCAGATAAGGGTGGATTGCAACGCGGCGACCTCATTCTGTCATTGGGCGGTGAACCGCTGGAAGCGTCCCGCTTACTTTCCCGTCGGGTGGCCGAAGCTGAAATCGGCAAACCGCTGGAAATTGAAATTCTGCGGAAGAAAAAGAAACGCACCATCACCGTCGAAATTGAACGGCTGAAAGAACAGGTCACGGATGAAGAGAAAGTCCGCCGTGAAGTGGCGTCTGGCAATGCCGAACGCTCTATTGCGGGGATATCCGTCGAAGCACTCTCAGAGGATGTGCGCGACCGGAACCGTATTCCATCGGATGTCAAAGGCGTTCGAGTCGTGAAGGTCAATAAGCGCGCAGAGGCCAGCGGTAAAATTCTAAAGGGCGACATCATCGAAGAAGTCGGCTTTGAGCAGATTGCGACTCCGGCGGAATTTGAGGAAGCGATGACGGCAGCGGGAGAGAGTAATGATCCCGTGACACTGCTTATCAACCGCAACGGAAATTACATATTCTACGCGCTCGCGCCGAATAGCTAGCATCATCACATCATGTCATCGTCCGACTTGATCGGACGGTCCACGGCGCGGATTTTGAGTAAAGATCAATAATCGTACTTCGTAGAAATCTTGCACCATGGATCCTCCGGTCAGGCCGGAGGATGACATAGTATTGAGACTGGTGAATAAAGTCCCTTATTCTTCAATAAACTCTGCGTCTGAAAACCCTTGATAATACAGGGCAGTACGCAAGTCGGTAAACCTGATTGCGGAATGCGCGGCTTCTGCGACTGCGGGTTTGGCGTAATAGGCGAGCCCTAATCCCGCCGCTGTGATCATGGCCAAATCATTCGCCCCGTCGCCAATTGCAATCGCATTAGATGTGTCAGTGATATGGGACCGCATGGCTTCCAATTTTGCCTCACGCCCCAATATCGGCTTAGCAACTTGCCCGGTCAGATTTGTGCCATCATCCAACAGGATATTCGCCTGATGATGTTCAAAGCCACAGGCCTCTGCCACGCGGCCTGAGAAGAAGGTAAACCCGCCCGAGACGATAACAGTCTTCGCGCCCGCCGCCTTCATGGTCTGACAAAGTGTCCTCGCCCCCGCGTTCAGATGGATGCGTTCATCGAAACAGAGTTGCAGCATGGAGAGGGGAAGGTCTTCCAACAATCCGACACGTTCCCGCAAAGCGCCGTCAAATCCGATTTCGCCGCGCATGGCGCGTTCTGTGATCGCGCTCACGCGGTCTTTTACGCCTGCATAATCCGCGAGTTCGTCAATGCATTCCTGTCCAATAAGCGTGGAGTCCATATCGCAGATGAGGAGTGATTTTCGTCGGCCCTCGACTGGCATGACGCAAATGTCGACTTCGATGCCTTCAGCATCTAAGCGTTTTGCGCCGTCTTGCGATGTTGTGAGCTCGGATTGTCCCTCAACGGCTTTGCCTTTGGATAAGACGCGCGAGACCTTCAATCCAACGGCTTCCTGTGCCAATCGTAATGCGTCTTCATCCGAGTTTTTCAGGACAAGCGTTGTAATGGTGTCTATGACCGAATCTGACATGGAAACTACTCTGTAATGAAACCCGTGATTTGTATCGCAGGCCCAACCGCCAGCGGCAAGAGCGCCTATGCGGTTCGCGTGGCCAAGGCTGTGGGCGGAGAGATCATCAATGTCGATGCGTTGCAGGTCTATTCCGATCTCCACATCCTCTCAGCACGTCCCACAGAAGATGAGGAGTCGCGCGTACCGCATCATCTCTTCGGACATGTTGCGGGAGATGTTCGCTACTCGACAGGCGAATGGTTGCGAGATGTGGAGCCGCTCATTCTGGCGTGTCTGGCCCGAGACGTGGTGCCCGTTCTTGTCGGTGGAACGGGGCTTTATTTCCGTGCGCTGTTGCAGGGCATTGCGGATATTCCACCTATTGATGACCAAACACAGCGTGAGACCGCCCAACTTTTGGATGAGGACGGGATTGGTGCGTTGCGCGCCTTGGCTGAAAGGCTAGACCCGACCGCGACCGCGCGTGTCCTCGGCGATGACCCGCAACGTCTGCAGCGTATCGTGAATGTTGCACGTGGAACATCGCGTGCGCTTACGGCATGGCAAGCCAATACGCGGTCTGTCGTGCCGTTACGTTTCGCAAGATATTGTGTTCTGACACCGCCACGCGAAACGCTCTATGCCCGTATCAATGCCCGTTATGACGAGATGTTACGCGGCGGCGGGTTGGAGGAGGCGAGGCGTGTGTTTGATTTAAACTATGATCCAAGTCTGCCGATGATGAAAGCCATCGGTTTGCGTCAACTCCGAAGCTATTTCAAAGGGCTGTCCTCATTGGATGAAGCGATTGAAGACGCAAAACGCGAGAGCCGCAGATTCGCGAAACGACAAATGACGTGGTTCCGCAATCAACCGCCCAAGGGGAAATTGCTTTTGACAGATGCTGATAAAGACGCATTTCTGGAATCCATGACCGGAGTTTCGTTTTGAACGTAAAAACGGCTCTCTGGTTGGCGGCGAGTATTGTCGTTCCAATCCTCTTGCTCCTCTTTGCAGAGACCCTTTTCGGGGTGACGCAGGCGGATATCACGGCGTGGATGACATCGCTCGACAACTCGCCTTGGGCTATTCCGATCACGATTTTTCTTTTCTGCGCTTTGGCGTTTGTTGGCGCGCCGCAATGGATGCTCGTCACGGCGGCGGTCATTGCCTTTGGCCCGATAGAAGGCGGTGTCGTGTCATGGGTGGCCAGCCTGACCTCCGCTTCACTCGGTTTTTATATCGGGCGCCTGGCGGGGGCGGAACGGCTGTCCCGTATTGATGCGAAGCTGATCCGGAAACTGTCCCACGCCGTGCGGCGCAATGGGTTCATGACGAGCCTTGTCGTACGACTTGTCCCGACGGGTCCCGCCATTCTTGTCAATCTCGCGGCGGGTGTGTCGCGGATGAACTATATCCATTTTCTGTCCGGTACGGCGATCGGCATAATCCCGAAAATTATTGTCGTTGCCCTCATCAGCCAGGGCGTCATTTCCGGTCTGTCAGGAAGCCTGATGGCGATCGGATTTGCTGCACTCGCATTGGTTGCCATCGGACTATCATGGGTTGCACGAAAACGGTTGGAAGCGCGTTCACCGCTTTAATGCGAAAAATCGCAGTGATTTTCGGGAATTACGCGGAAGTTTGCTTGCAAATTAGTTAAAGGTTAATCATCACCTTCGACAAAGGTTTATCGGTAAGAGCTGATTCACCATAATAATTCGGGCGGCCTCTTTCGCGAAGACCCAGTGCCCGACAGACCCGGAACGACAATGTCCTTTTTCGACAGATTTTCATCAGACATCGCCATTGACCTCGGCACGGCCAACACGCTCATTTATGCCAAGGGGCGCGATATCGTTTTGAACGAGCCGTCCGTTGTAGCTTATTCTATCCGCAATGGTCGTAAAGTTGTCCACGCAGTAGGCGAAGATGCTCGCATGATGCTGGGCCGGACGCCCGGAAATATCGAAGCCGTCCGCCCGATGAAGGACGGCGTCATTGCAGACTTCGAAGTGGCCGAAGAAATGATCAGTCATTTCATCAAGAAGGCAGCGCCGCGCAAACTCTTCCGTCGGGGTCCGACAGTCGTGATTTGCGTGCCCGCGGGCGCAACAGCGGTGGAGAAGCGCGCGATTTATCAATCCGCGGAACAGGCCGGCGCATCGAAAGTTTTCCTCATTCCCGAACCCATGGCAGCCGCACTCGGTGCAGGCCTCCCTGTACATGAGCCGTCCGGCTCCATGGTTGTCGATATAGGTGGAGGTACAACTGAGATTGCGGTGCTGTCATTGGACGGCGTTGTTTATTCCCGTTCCGTGCGTGTGGGCGGTGACAAGATGGATGACGCAATTATCCAATATGTCCGCCGCACAACGAACTTGCTCCTCGGCGAGATGAGTGCAGAGCGTGTGAAGAAAGAAATCGGTTCCGCCATGATGCCGGAAGACGGTGAAGGGATGACCGTTCAGATTAAGGGCCGTGACCTGATGAATGGCGTGCCGCGCGAAATCAATATCAATGAGGCAATGATTGCTGAGAGCTTGGAAGAGCCTGTTGAACAAATCGTTGAGGCGGTGAAATTGGCGCTTGAAGCGACACCACCAGAACTGGCGGCCGATATCGTCGATAAGGGCATTATGCTCACGGGCGGCGGAGCACTTCTTCGTAATCTCGATACAGAACTTCGCGAACGCACGGGCTTGCCTGTCTCCATCGCTGATGATCCGCTCTCTTGCGTCGTGCGCGGCTCAGGCACTGTTGTTGAAAATCTCAAGAAATGGAAAGCCGTTCTCGAAGCTGGTATCTAAAGCTCGAGGCGCTTTCGTGAGGAGAGCCCGACATGACCCGCAAGGAGCGTCCCAATAGCGGTTGGACCCGGGTCGCACTTCTCGTGTCTGTGGCCTTATCCTGTTTTCTTATCGCCGTAGGTCGTTCTGATATTCGCGATGGGTCTGCTCCTCGAACAGTGACGGAAGCGGGGGTGACACCGTTGGCCGCAATCGTTTCAATTCCTTTGCGGTCGGTTGAAAGTTTCTTCGGTGGTTTATCGGATAGAGCCTCTGCCTATGAAGATAATCAGGCGTTGAAAGAAGAGCTCGCGCTATTGCGTGAACGGCAGGCACGCTACGAAAATCTAGCAATGAAAGTGGCGCGTTACGAATCTATTCTGGGCGTAGATACGCAGACCGATATTCCTCTCAAGAAAATTGCGGCCCGCGCCGTCGCTGAAACAGACGGCCCATTTGTGCGGTCTTTGCTGATTAATGTGGGACGGGATGACGGTGTCTCGATCGGAAATCCCGTTATGTCCGCGGATGGCCTCATAGGTCATATCATTAATCTCGGCCCCGACTCCGCCCGCGTTTTGCGCCTCTCTGATTTGAATAGCCGCATTCCTGTCGCCTCCGCGCGGTCGGGCGCAACCGCTATTCTGGCCGGGGATAATAATATCCGGCCAAAATTATCCTTTATCAGTCAAAGGGTGGATTGGGAGATCGGAGATCGCGTAATTTCATCCGGTGATGACGGCGCGCTGCCGCGCGGCTTGGCTGTCGGCGAGGTTGTCAGAGGTGAGGAGGGCGGCTTGCGTGTCAGGTTGGCGTCGCGGGCACATCCGCTGGATTGGGTCTGGGTGTCGCCTTTTCAACCGATTTCAGCGCCGTCTGAAACGGACTCACCGGAAGGGGAGCCCTCATGACCTTTCGGGAATCAGCTGCGCCAATCCGAAGCGTCTGGCCTGCAATCTTTGCTGGCTTTGCTTTGCTTTTGTCGGGCGCGCTGTCCATCCTTTCCGTGCGGGTGTTCGGGTTAACAGCCGGATTTGGTTTCCTTCCCCTCACAATTCTAGCGATTTGGCCGAGACGTGCGAGTGAGGTCGCCTCTGTCATACTGGTTTTCCTGGCAGGTATTTTCACGGATTGGGCGACGGGCGGTGTTGTGGGGCAATGGGCGCTGACCTTTACGCTCGTCTGGATGTTATTCCGGCCAGAGCTGCGCGAGCAGCCTTATGCGGCAGTTAAGCTCATGCTGGTTTGGGGTTTGATCTGCGGGTTCGCTGTTCTCCTATTGAGTATTTCAGGATGGGTCGTTTACCGAATTCTCCCTGACCCAACATCCTTTGCCCTTCAAATTTTGATGGCAACGCTACTGCTACCTCTTGTCCTGTTACTGCGCCGCTGGCTTGCGCATCTCTTTGGAGATGCGGATGAGTGGAGGCGGTAATATGGCTCTCGCACCGACACAGAAAACGGATAAGAATACGATTACGCGTCGTACGGCTATGCTCGGTGCAGGCGGGTTAAGTGTATTTGGTGTGCTGGGCGCGCGGCTCTATCAATTGCAGGTGCTGCAGGCGGAAAATTACCAAGCCCTCTCAGAGGATAACCGGTTTAACTTCAGCATGCTCCTACCGGAACGCGGGGAAATCCGGGATCGTTTTGGTTTGCCCCTTGCGCGAAACCGTCAGAATTTTCGTCTCGTGATGATACCCGAACGGACGCCGGAGATTGAGAAGACACTGGACCGCGTCGATCAAATCAGTGCGCTCTCGTCACGTCAGCGGGATCGCATTCAGAAAGATATTCGACAAAACCCCAAATTTGTGCCGATCCTCGTGAAGGATAATATTGATTGGGCGACATTCTCCGCGCTGAATATGCGCCTTCATGCGCTGCCCGGCATAGTATCAGAGGCCGGGCAGGGACGGGCTTACCCTGAGTCCGGTGTTTTTTCCCACATTCTCGGTTATGTTGGACGGGCGGGGGATTCTGATATTGCGAGGGATGAAGACCCGCTTTTGAAGCAGCCCACATTCCGGATTGGAAAAACGGGCGTAGAGGCGTCGCAGGAAAAGACCCTACGCGGCAGTTCCGGTCGCTTGAAGGTCGAGGTCAATGCGCGGGGCCGTATCGTTCGCGAATGGCCCGATCCGAAGACCGAAGCCGTCTCGGGACAGGATGTCTGGCTGACACTTGACGCCGGACTACAAGAATTCGCGGCGAAGCAATTCGCAACAGAGGATGAAGGCGATGATAGTGGCGGCATTTGCGTTATAGATGTGATGACGGGGGAGTTGCGGACATTGCTGTCCATGCCGACCTTTGATGCCAATCTTTTTGTGTCCGGATTGACGCAAGCCGATATGGACGCACTGAATAGCGACCCCAAACGCCCGCAATATAATAAGGCGATAGCAGGGGGCTATCCGCCGGCCTCGACGTTTAAAATGGTCGTCATGCTGGCGGCATTGGAAAGTGGTCTAATTGACCCGAATGACAAAATTCTATGTTTGGGCAAGGTCCGTTTAGGCAATCGCAACTTCCATTGCTGGAAACGACAGGGTCATGGTCGCGTCGATATGCGCGATGCCTTAAAGCAGAGCTGCGATACCTATTTCTACGATATCGCGCAAGTCGTCGGCATGGAGAAAATCGCAAATGTCGCGCGGCGGTTGGGCCTGGGCGAAAGCTACGAGATTGGCGTCGGTGGCGGTATTTCCGGTATCGTTCCGACACCGGATTGGAAACAAGCGCGGCTCGGAACCGGTTGGCGGACGGGCGATACGCTGAATGCGTCCATCGGGCAGGGATTTGTTCTCGCCACGCCCATCCAACTCGCGGTTATGACAGCGCGTTTGGCAAATATGACTGAGGCCGTCTCCCCCCGACTCGTGATTGGAGGCGACATCACACCCTTTGGAAAGATGGACTTTAACCCGGCTCATTTGGCCTATGTGCGGGACGCCATGTGGTCCGTTACTTCAGAAGAGGGCGGTACGGCTTTCAGATATGACTCCCTCGGGATTGAGGGCGTCGAGATGGCAGGTAAGACAGGGACTGGACAAGTCAGAGGGATTAGCCAATCCGAACGAAATGCAGGGGTGCGTAAGAACTCGAAATTGCCCTGGAAGCTACGCGATCACTCTATTTTCGTCGGTTTCGCGCCTTATGATAAGCCACGCTTTGCCGTCGGGACGATTGTTGAACATGGTGGCTCAGGCGCGAAACGGGCTGCCAATATTACACGTGCGGTTTTGGCCGAAGCCTTGCGGCGTGACGGATTGGGCACGGCAGAAGGCCCAGTCTCGCAAGAGGCGCTGAACTAATGGTCACGCGGCAGATGAATTCGCCCCGCATGAAGGGGGCGTTGACGAATAAATTATATGAAATCAATTGGCTGCTTCCGACTCTTGTCGGCTTAGTCGGCCTTGTGGGTGTCGCCATGATTTATGCGGCGACAGAAGGCGTCTGGCGCTACGGCGCCTTTCAGCACATTGTCAGGATCGGTGTTGGCGGCATCGCAATGCTCGCCATTGCCATGATTGATATCCGTTTTTGGTATCGTCTCGCCTATCCAATTTATGCTGCCGCGCTCGTGCTTCTGATTGGCGTTGAGTTTTTTGGCGTGATCGTTAACGGCTCGCAGCGGTGGTTGGATCTCGGCTTTATGCGTCTACAGCCTTCCGAGGTTATGAAGCCCGCAATCGTCCTCGCCATGGCACGCTATTATCACGATCTTCCGGATTGGCGGGTCAGCCATATTTCCGGCTTGGCAGGGGCATTGATCCTACTAACGCTTCCCATGGCGCTCATCCTGAAACAGCCGGATTTGGGGACGACGCTACTCTTGGGCGCAACGGGTGTGACCATGATCTTCCTGGCAGGCATTAGCTGGCGGGTTATTGGACTGGCTTCAGTTTTTGCTGCCGTCGCTATCCCCGTCTTCTTCAAGTTCGGCTTAAAGCCCTATCAGCAGGAACGCATTCTTACCTTTCTCGATCCATCGCGCGACCCTGCGGGGGCAAGCTACCATATTACGCAGTCAAAAATCGCCTTGGGCAGTGGCGGCGTGAACGGGAAGGGCTTTATGCAAGGCACGCAGAGGCAGGGCGAATATGTGCCGGAAAATAGAACCGACTTTATTTTCACGGTCATCGGAGAGGAATTTGGTTTGGTCGGGGGGCTTTTTACCATGGGGCTTTATATGGCCGTCATTGCCGTGTGCATATGGCTATCGCTTCAGTGTAAAGCCTTGTTTTCCAAATTATTAGTGCTCGGCCTCACAACGACGTTCACGCTCTATATTTTTATTAATCTGGGGATGGTTATGGGGCTGGCACCTGTCGTCGGGGTGCCGTTGCCGCTTATTTCATATGGTGGGACTGTCATCCTCGCTGTCATGGGCGGTTTCGGACTGGTTCTTTCCGCGCATTTGCATCGGAATGTGGAACTACCCCGTTCGGAGAGTTAATCCGTCATCTGAATAGGCTTCGCTTAGCGTTGACCGGCTTTCCAACAGGGCTCGGATCAGATCATTGAGTAGGTTTGGAATATCGGCGGGTGGTGCATTTCTGAGAATGCGACAGAGTTCCGCGACCTGAGAGGCACCGACCGACAAGCTTGCCCCTTTTAAAGTATGAACGGTGCGCCGGAATTCCGTTAGGGTTCTGGTTTCCCCCTGAATGGCTGCTGGTAGCGTGTTCTTGAGCTCTAAACAGAGCGCTTCGGTTGAAGCCCAATAAGACGCCAATATTGCGGCGCGGCGTTCTGTATTCGTGGCGGACTTAATCTGGTTGATCATCGTGAGGTCTAGCGTCGGCTTTGCTTCCATCTCTTTGTTCTTCTCAATAATCATATCTGGCAGGCGTCGCGGCGCGTGATGGAGTTTCCAGGCCATTTCGATGTCACCTTGATAGAGAGGTTTTGACACAACCGCGTCGAATCCCGCCAGTCGATACCGCTGTTGATCCTGAGTCCCCGTATGCGCGGTCAGAGCAAATATGGGCATAGCCGTCCTGTCAGGATAATGACGCCGAATACGGCGGAGCGTCCGCAATCCATCCAAGACGGGCATCATCACGTCCAATAATACGAGATCAAATATATTCCTTTCCAGACTGTCCAAAGCCGAAGCGCCGTCCTCTGCCGTGAAGACCGTATGACCTTCTTGTTGCAAAAGCGCACTGGCAACGAGCCGGTTGGCCGAGTTGTCCTCTGCCAGTAATATTCGCAAATTCGGAGTGGGGGCGGAAATCGTCATGAGGGTGTAATAAGGCCAACAACCTAAAATATAGTAAGTATTTGCCAATTACATTTCATGCGCTTGACCCGACTGAATGAGGGCTTATCACCAGTCATAAATATCAGGGGATACAGAGAATGGCTTCAACACCTATCGAACGCGGGACCGCACAATGGTCTTCCCGTTTTGCATTTATCATGGCGGCAGTGGGGAGCTCCGTTGGTCTCGGAAACCTTTGGCGGTTTTCATCTGAATTAGGAACGAATGGCGGCGCAGCTTTCCTCGTTATCTACATCGCCTGTATTGTTTTTGTCGGCATTCCGGTTTTGATGAGTGAGTATATTATTGGTCGAGCCGGTAATGCCGCGTCTGCGGTAGGGTCAAGCAATGATCTTGCGGACCGCTCCGGTGTTTCGAAATTGTGGAGTTCCGGTGCTTGGTTTGGGATGACGGCCTCCTTCCTGATTGTCAGCTTCTACTGCGTCGTCGCGGCGTGGGTGCTAGCCTACATCCCAAAATTCGTCTTTGGCGAATTTGCGGGTATGGACGCGCAGGGCGTAAAAGGTGTTTGGGATGGTATTGTTGGCAATGCGGACGCAGGAATCGCGCCCAATCCAAGTTCCGTCATCGTCTATTTCTTCATTTTTGCGGGTATTACAGCATGGCTTGTCGCACGTGGCGTCAATAAAGGGATTGAGCTGGCAGCACGCCTGCTAATGCCGATTTTCTTTATTTTATTGCTCTGTATAGCAGCCTATTCAGTGTTCAGTTCCATCGAATCCGGCGGTACATCTGAGGCGCTTGGCTTTATGTTTACCCCTGATTTCTCGAAAATCACACCGCAAGTGGCGCAGTCCGCACTGGGTCAGGCCTGTTTCTCCATCGGTATCGGGAATGCTATCATGATCACTTACGGGTCCTATTTGCCTCGTAATGTAAGTATTCCAAAGTCGGCGGTGACGGTGAGTCTCGTTGATACGCTCGTTGCGATTTCGGCGGGTCTAATGATCTTCCCTATTTATTTCGGCAATAATCTGCAGTCTTATAATGAAGCTGGAGAGATCGTTGTCGAATCCGGCACAGGCCTATTTTTCAAGGCGCTGCCAACCGCTTTGGCCAATGTGCCGGGCGGCATGATTGTTGGTGCGGCGTTCTTCTTCCTCGCCTTCTTTGCCGCCATCACGTCTTCCGTGTCACTGTTAGAGCCGTCTGTGGCCTATCTGGCGGAGAAAACGGGCTGGAAGAAAGCCAAGGCCGCTTGGGTCACGGGTGGTGCAATCGCACTATTGGGGCTCGTTTCGCTATATTACAGTAGCTTCTTCGATTTCATTGACACTGGATTGACTGGGCCTATTTTGGCGCCGCTCTCGGCTCTGCTTATCGTACTCTTCACGGGGTGGCGCTTGAATAAGGCGATTCTTGCGCAGGAACTTGATGGACCGGGTCGGGCTTTGGGTCAGTTCATCATGATCTTCGTGAAATATGTCGCACCGATCTTTATGGGGCTCGTTCTTATATTGGGCATCTATGGTAAGTGGATTGCGCCGCTCTTCGCGGGCTAAATCCGAGTTTCAAATCTCACAGTCTTTTAACATGCAAGCTGCAGTCTATCGCTTGCAACGGACTGTGGGGTTGTTAATCAAAGTATAGAGATGTTGATCTGAATGGGGCGTTCAGGGTTTATTCAACATGTTCGACATATCTAAGGGGTGTGTCGGGACCGCCATGCCATAGGGGTGATGGGGGTTTCTTTCGGGGAATCAATTTATGCGTCTACACGGAATGTGTTTGACTAGCGTTATTGCTGCATCGCTCGCTACAGGTTGCGCGACCGTGGATATGACCGATATGGCAACGCCAATGGCGTCCAAGGCCGAAGCGCCTGCGGAGAAGAATATTGTTCAACGCGCGGCAGCCAAACTCTATGCCGCTTTCACAAATCGCGGTTTTGTCGCAAAGTCTTCCGGCAAACGTGTTCAATCCGCAGCCTCAGTCTTGCTGAATGGTTTGGAAGACCGTGACCTGACGGACACCGAAGTGGTTTACGCCAACCAAGATCTGCCAGAGTCTGTTGTTGAAGCTGACATTCGGTTCGCGTCCAAACATGTCCGTCAGACGACAAAGGCGGCCGAAGTATTCCTCGAGATGGCCGATATAGACCGCAACATGCGCGAGGAGCTTGAAAGCCTTGAACAGGCACTTTTGGCGGCCCGCGAAGCCTCTGATGCTTTTTCGAAATCGACAGAGCGTGAGGGATCTGACTTTCAGGTACTTGAGACAGAAATAGCGGCTCTCACGCGCGTCACGGATCGTTTCGGCGAACGCGTTCGCTTATCCGCTGCCAAGGATATGGCAGCACGCCGGGCGGAAGAGCGCTCCTAACTCCAGAGGTCAGGCGTCGGCGGATGAACCGTTGGACCTTCATATTTTAGGCCATTCGTAATATCCTCCTTGAGCAAGAGCGGCCCGTCCAAGTCGATCACATCGCAGAGGCTCTCGGCCACCATCATCGGGGCCATGGCCAATGAACTGCCGACCATACAGCCCGCCATAACGCGGAAGCCCATCTCTTTGGCCTCGCGCATCAAGGATACACCCGCGCGTAATCCTCCGCATTTATCCAGCTTTACATTCACCGCACGGTAGCCCTGTTCCCAAAGGGTTGTCAGATCATCCGCCGTATGAAGTCCCTCATCCGCGCAGATTGGAAACAGGCTTTCGGGGAGTCGCCCCGTATGACCGGCGGGCAGGGGCTGTTCGATCAGCGCAATATTCAGACCGGTGAGGGCGTCCAGAAAATCTGGTAACGCGTTCAAGGTCAGGGCTTCATTCGCATCCAGAATGAGCCTCGCCTCCGGTCTCGCATTTGCTACGGCCAGAACCCGATCCAAACCGCCTTCACCAATTTTCAGCTTCAGCCAAGGGTAAGCGGCCGCCTCACGTGCGGCATCCGCCATGATTTGCGGTTTGTCCCATGAGAGGGTGAAAGCCGTTTCCCGCGCGGTAGGTTGTATAAGGCCGAGCTGTTGCCAAACTGGCACGCCCGTTTTTTTAGCCGCGAAATCCAACCAGGCCGCGTCGAGAACATTCCGCGCGGGCCCGGGCGGTAAGCTCTCATAGGCGGCTTCTATATTTCCAGCTGTAACCCAATGCTTGAGCGCTTCCAGTTCGGCCGTGACGCTCTCGACGGTGTCGTTATATCTAGCATAAGGCCGGCATTCTCCGCGACCCAGATATTGCCCGTCAGATAGATGTAGCTCGACGACCTCGACTTGGCTGACCGTGCTGCGGGATATTTTGAATTCACCGCGCGTGGGATAGCTCTTGGCTTGAATATCCATTTTCATGCTAAAGTGTTTTTCCTTACCCAATGAAGACGAAGCCGCTTGACCTTCCGGTCTTAGCTTTGCACCGTGTCCCCATGTTGGCAACCACCGCAGAATATAGTTTGGAGATGAAGGGCGAAACGCTCATCGTGCATCCCTGCGGTCGCTGGACAATTGAAGAAGCCGGGCAGCTGGATGGTCGTCTGGCCAAGGAGGTTTCGAAGCTCACCTATCGGCACGTCGATTATGATATGTCGCGTGTGGAGGAACTCGATACCTCCGGCGCTTATCTCCTCGCGCGGGCCATTCGATATGGTGTGACAGAGGCCGAAAGCTGGAATGTTTGTACGGGAAGCCAGGGTCAGAAAACGCTCATGAGCGCTGCGACCTCAGCCGTTCTCGGGCAGGAGCCCGTTGCCGGACGTCAATGGTATGACGCTTTCGCACGCGTTGGCCAAGCGACCCTTCGTTTTTGGAATGAGCTCGTGGAGACAATGGCCTTTCTTGGCCATTTCTTCGTTGTCTTTGCCAAGGTCCTGGTCAAACCGAAGCGATTGCGCGGCAAGGCCATCGTCAGTTTAATTGAACAGGTTGGATTGGATGCCGCCCCCATTGTCATGACTCTCTCCTTCTTCATCGGCGCGGTTATCGCCTATATGGGGGCGAATCTGCTGGCGAGTTTTGGCGCAAGTGTCTTTATGGTCGATCTTGTCGGGTTCTCTGTTTTGCGAGAGCTGGCTGTGATCATAACCGCTATATTACTGGCGGGACGGTCTGACTCGGCCTTTACCGCTTCCATTGGATCGATGAAAATGCGTCAGGAAATCGATGCGATGACTGTCATGGGGCTTGATACCTACGAAGTTCTCGTCGTGCCGCGTGCGATTGCCTGTCTCGTCGCAATGCCAATCCTGACGTTCCTCGCCATGATGAGCGGTCTTGCCGGAGGTCTGATCGTGGCTTGGGCGACGGCGGATATTTCGCCGATACTCTTTCTCAACCGTTTGAATTATGCGGTTGGTGTCGAGAATATGTGGGTTGGCTTGGTTAAGACACCGTTCTTCGGATTAATCATCGCTGTCATTGGCTGTCGCCAAGGCTTGGCTGTAAGCGGCAGTGTTGAGAGCCTCGGTCAGCGAACAACGACGGCGGTCGTACAGGCGATCTTCGCCGTGATTTTCGTGAATGCCATGTTCGCAATTCTCTTCTATCAGTTGGGAATCTAAGACATTATGCCAGACGCTCACATCAATTCCGACGCACCACCTATGGAGGCCAGGGGCATCCTGACTCAATTTGGTCCGAACGTCATTCACGAAAACTTGGATTTCATGGTTCATACGGGCGAGATTGTCGGCCTGGTCGGAGGGTCGGGGTCGGGTAAATCCGTGCTGCTGAATACGATGTTAGGATTGAAAGAACCGGAAGGCGGGGTCGTAAGATATTTCGGGCAGAACCGGGATGAGCTTGACCCGGAGACCCGACGCGCAATCAATAATGAAATGGGCGTGTTGTTTCAGGGCGGAGCGCTTTTCTCCTCCATGACTGTCCGCGAGAATATTATGGTGCCCATGCGGGAGCATACGGATATTTCTCCGGCCCTGATGCGCGAGCTTGCGGATATGAAGATCCACATGGTGGGGTTGCCACCCGAATCCGCCATTCTCTACCCCTCTGACTTGTCGGGCGGGATGAAGAAACGGGCGGGGCTGGCGCGGGCTTTGGCGCTGGACCCGAAACTTTTATTCTTGGACGAACCCACCGCAGGATTGGATCCGATCGGGGCCAATGCTTTCGATGAATTGATCCTCGGCCTGCGGGAAGCCATGGATCTGACTGTCCTGATGGTCACCCATGATCTCGACAGTCTTTATGCCATCTGCGACCGGATTGCTGTTTTGGTTGATAAACGCATTGCTATCGCCGATAGTTTGGCCGTGGTGAGCGAATATGATCACCCTTGGGTGCAGGAATATTTTGGTGGTCCGCGGTCTCGTGCAGCATTGTCTGCTGGCGGCAAGAAGAGCGATTAGATGGAAAATAGAGCTAATTACGCTTTAATCGGGATTTTCGTCCTCGTGGTTTTCACGGCTTTCGCGGGCTTTTTGTTGTGGCTGTCGGGTGCGCAACTGAACAAGCAGTTTGATAATTATGAAATCTCATTTCAGGGCGGTGTCAGCGGCTTGAGCAAGGGGAGCGAAGTACGCTTTAACGGTCTGCCGGTTGGTGAAGTCTCTGATCTTCGCTATGACGAAGATGACCCCAATCTCGTTCTCGCAGGCATACAGGTTATTGAGAATACGCCCATTGATACGGGTGCGACGGCGCAGCTCGCTCCACTCGGCCTGACGGGATTGAACTATATCGAAATCACGCCCGGTACGGCGATTGATCCGGTTATGTTGGACGATATGCCGGGCCGGACCAAACGCATTGTCGGGGAGGCCAGTGCGGTTGATGAACTTCTGATGGGCAGTGGCGACGTCGTTGTAGAAGCGCAGACAGCGTTACGGCGGGCGAACCTTCTCCTCTCGGATGAGAATCTGAAGACCTTTGCCGGTATCTTGAAGAATGTTGAAACGATTACGGCCTCTGTTGATGTGTCGGAACTCGATGCGACGAAGCTTAATGATATGATGGATAGTTTCACGAACGCGGCAGATGCCATCGCGGAGACGGCGCGGTCAATTGAGGGAACATCCGCAACAATTGACTCTGTCGTTGCCAAGGACCTTTCATCCTTACTGACCAGTGCTGAAGAGACATTGGGCGGTGTGGATACGACCATTTCGAGTTTCGGCGAAACGGCAGAAGGCGTGGACGACCTCATCGTGGATGCCCGCGATGCTGTGAATCGTCTGTCCAATTCAGGCCTGACCGACCTCGAGGAAACCGTGGATGCTATCCGTCGGCTCGTCACGACATTAGGCCGTGTGGCGGATAATCTTGAACAGAGTCCGGCCCAGTTCATAGCCGGTGCCGAACGCGAAGAAGTGGTGCTGCCGCAATGACATCGAAGCTGATAATTTCCGCACTCCTCACGGCGGCTCTGGCCACCGGATGTGTATCCATCCTGCCCGATCCTGCGCCGCCGCCTTCCGTCTACCGTCTGGAGACAAGCGCAACGGTGATGGACAAGGTCGCTAACCCGGAAATTATTCGCGTGGACCGTCCCGGTTCGCCGCAGATTTTCAACGCCAATGATATCGTTGTGACAATGGACGGTCAGAAACTGTCCGCCGTGGCGCAGGCCAACTGGTCCGATGCAACACCCATTATCATTCAGAACGCAATGATTGATGCCATCTCTGGGTCTCGCAGTTTTATCGGTCTGCTGCCCACATCGGGTGCGCGAACCGAAACGCGCTTGCATCTCTCTATTCAGAATTTTGAGGCCAGCTTTGATCGCGGCGCTGAGTCTGCTCCGCTGGCCGTCGTGCAATATCGTGTGACATATGCCCGCGCAGATGACCGCAAATTGCTGGGTACGCATGTGGTGCGCAAGACGACACGCGCAGACTCGATTGCAGTCCCATCCATCGTTGCAGCCATAGAGATGGCCAATGATGCGGCGATGTCCGACATTGTGACCTGGTTGGAAGGCCAAAGCGCTGCAGCCCCGTCCTAATCCTCGTCTCGGTTCCTCCACCTCTTCCACCCCAACGCGAGCCCGCCAATGACGACGACAATCGCTGCGAGGATGAAGACGACAATCTCGATCCGCTCGCCAAACATCTCGCCCAGCCAATGGATGATCGCAAACAGGATCGCGCAATAGAGCAGGGCCGTCCCGAACATGATTGCGCAGAACTTCCCGTAGTGAATCTTGAAATAGCCGCAGGCAATATAGACCGGAACACGGGCGAGGGGGATAAACCGCGCGAGTAGGAGTGTCTTGAGCGGATTGCGCTCGACCTTGTCCTGCATCGCGATGACCTTATCTTTTTCCGCCCAGCGTTTCAGACGCGGATGTTTATGTGCGTGATAGCCGATCCAATATTTCCATATATCCGAGGCAAAGAGGCCGAACAGAATCACAAAGAAGACGACCGGAAAATGTTTCGGGTCCGCCGCACTCAATGATGCGGCCGCAATCACGGCGGCGTCTTCCTGCACGAATGGCCCGACAAATATGCCGAGATAGAGCAGCCAGATTGGGTCCATCATATCCATAGAGTTTTAGCTTCCACCACAGGGTTGAGGGCAGGTCAACTGCACTGAAATAACCCATATCTCCCCGTTGCTCTTGTCCGTCTGCCGTGACATAAGGCGCGAAATTTTCAAACCCGCGGACGGGTGTTTTTCGCTTGTCCTAACATTGGTGACTTCATCATGCAGATCAAAGAGCTCAAGGCCGAAGGCCTGTCCAAGACTTACGCCGTGACTATCCCGAAAGAGGATTTGGCCACGAAGCTTGAGGCGAAAATCAAAGAGATGCAGCCGCAAGTCTCCCTCAAAGGCTTCCGCCCCGGTAAAGTGCCCGTGGGCCATATCCGCAAGATGTTCGGCCAGTCCATCATGAAAGATGTCGTCGAAGCGGAAATCAATGAGAGCTCCCAAAAGGCGATCAATGACAATAAAATCCGTCCGGCGGGTCAGCCAAAGATCGACCTGCGCGCCAATGGCGAAGAGGTCACCAAGGGCGAAGCTGACCTGGAATACACGTTGACCGTCGAATCGATTCCTGATTTCGATCCGGTCGACCCAGAAACGCTCAAATTCACACGTCTCGTCCATGAAGCCACGGATGCTGAATTGGAAGAGCGTCTGAAAGAGCTCGCGTCCTCGCAGAAGACTTACAAGAAGAAAGCCAAGACGGCCAAAGCCAAGAAAGACGATGCGGTCCTGATCGATTTCGTCGGCACAGTTGACGGCGTCGCCTTTGACGGCGGCACAATGGAAGGCCATCAGCTCGTCCTCGGCTCTGGCACATTCATTCCAGGCTTTGAAGACCAGTTGATCGGCGCGAAAGCCGGTGACGAAATCGACGTCAAAGTCACATTCCCCGACCCGTATCAATCCGCAGACCTCGCGGGTAAAGACGCCGTCTTCGCGACGAAAGTTGTCGAAGTTCAGGGTGCGAAAGACAGCGAAATCGACGATGACTTCGCCAAGAAATTCGGCATGGAAGACGCGGAAGCGCTCAAAACTGCTGTTAAAGAGCAATATGAAGCCGAGTTGGAAGGTCAATCCCGCCTCCGCCTCAAGCGCGCAATTCTGGACGAACTGGACAGCAAACATAAATTCGATCTGCCGCCTGGCATGGTTGAAGCTGAATTTGGCAATATCTGGCAACAGGTTCAGTCCGAGAAGGAAGCTGGAAATCTTGACGAAGATGATGCCAAGAAATCCGACAAACAACTCGAAAAAGACTACCGCAAAATTGCGGAACGTCGCGTGCGCCTTGGCCTCGTTCTGGCCGAGATGGGTCAGAAACACGAAATCCAGATCACGAATGAAGAGCTGCAGCAGGGCATGATCGCAGAAGCGCGTCAATATCCGGGTCAAGAGCAGCAGGTCATCGAATTCTATCAAAAGAACCCGCAAGCCATCGCCCAACTTCGCGCGCCGATCTATGAGGAAAAGGTCGTCGACCTGATCGTCGAGAAAGCGACCATGAAGGATAAAAAGGTCGATAAGGACACACTCTATGAAGATGACGGGATGATCTAAGCATCTCCTTCGAGATTTGAATTTGAAGCCCGATTGCAGCGATGCAGTCGGGTTTTTTTTATGCGCGGAATGCCCGCAATCGACCCTGCGAGTGGATTGTAGTGTAGCGCCGAAGGGTTATGCCCTTCGGTTCCTCAGCTATTTGATTGATAATCAAATATCTTCGTCATCCCGCACGCAGGCGAAGCCGGAGATGCGGGACCTATCGTCTGCTTTCTCAAACCTGCGTTCACAAACGATAGGCCCCGGCTCAAGGCCGGGGTGACAAATGTATGTCACGCAAGAGCTGTCATGCGTTTCTTACATGGCTCTAATCCCCATGATAATCGGCTATAGCTTTCCGTGCGCGGTCCATCAGCGCCTTATATTCAGGATCCGTTGCTTCATTCGGATGTGGCGGCTCCGGGACAAATACGGGTGGGGGTTCCTGCGCTGTCTCTGCCTCCGCATCCTCCATATCCTCAGCAGGTGGCGCGAGCCCTATCCGACGGGCATAGTCCAACTTCTTCCGATGATATGCATTGCCCTCAATATCGAGCTCCGGCGGCACGCGCAGATGAACGAGCGTATCATCAGGCAGGGGTGTGAAGCTGCCAATGACGTGAATGGGGGCTTTCCATTCCGCCATTCGAAGTTTCACCTGTTCCGCGCGGAGTTTTACCGCAAGAAGTTGGGTTTTGAGAGACTCAATTGATTGAGGCTTTGAAGTTTTACGTCGGGGCATATGATCTCGCGGCAGGGGGACAGGTGCGACCGCCCATCATGGGAACGGCATCTCGGCATTGTCCGTTAAAAAGGCAGGACTGTCCGCGTGGTGGCCCTCCGCGATGGAGTACCAAAGTAGAAAAATGTTTTACGCAGGGGCCATATGCGTGAAAGATGATAGTTGAAGGTCGGCGATACCGTTACCCTCACATCTCTCTGTCAGTACGTTTTACACCCGCACCAACCGCGCATAATGGTATCCACGCGGCAACGGTTTTTGAGAGAGCGGCCGGTCGAATAAACCCCGGAGTCCACCCACTTGGAATGGCCGGTCGGCTCTCACTCTCAAAGCTCCGGCACAGGTTTGGGACTTCATCCAAACTGCTCAACCCCGCTGTCCCTCAGACCAATCAGTAAGCGCTAATCTGTCCTGTGTCTGAAAGAACGGGAGGAATATGGCATGGGGTAGGGAAGGTGGGGATACGATTGTTTATAATGGGGGATTGCGCGTGGCGGGTAGCGTATTTCTCCAACTGTCATCCCGCACGTAACGCAGTGGAGATGCGGGACCTATCGGCTGCCAACCCAAGCTAAAGCTCTGAAAACGTTAGGTCCCGCATCAGCGGGCTTTGCCCTTGTGCGGGATGACATCGGATGTAAGCATTGCTACAGTCTGACGATGCGAAAGCGCGGATTAAAATCGTCTTTCCCGAGGATTAAGTTTTCAAACCTTCCCTCGCGCCGCGTTTCACCCTAACCCCGCCTCATGGATACTGTCACCGCCCACGGCCATGCCTCGATCAAAAAAGGCTCCAAATCTTTCGCGCTGGCCAGCCGTGTTTTGCCGCCCAGCCTACGCGATGATGCGTCCATGCTCTATGCGTGGTGCCGCTATTGCGATGACGTCATCGATGGGCAGGAAATGGGCCATGGCCAGATTGCGGATTATAAAGACGGGCAGGGCGAACGGCTGGAAATGCTGCGCGAAAAGACCTCCAATGCGTTGGCCGGGAAACAGACCGATAATCCGGTTTTTGCGGGCCTTGCACGTGTCATTAAAACGCATGAGATCGATCACCGGCATCCGTTTGATTTGCTCATGGGCTTTCAAATGGATGCCGAAGAGCGTGTCTATGAAACGGTCGAGGATTTGCTCGATTATTCCTATCATGTTGCGGGGGTCGTGGGCGTGATGATGGCCAATATTATGGGCGTGCGCGATGAGGCGACCTTGGACCGCGCAAGCGATCTGGGGCTGGCCTTCCAACTCACGAATATCGCGCGGGACGTGATAGAGGACGCCCGCGCCGACCGCGTGTTTGTCCCGAAAGATTTCCTGCTGAAACACAACGCGCCGATAGAGGCGGAAAAAATGACCCACCGCGAAAACTGGCCCGCCATTCATGCCGCCGCCTGTGAGCAGTTGGACATCGCGGAGCAGTATTATGCGAGTGCAAAAGTCGGGATCAAAGAGCTCGATTTCCGTTGTGCTTGGGCGATTACGGCGGCCCTCTCGGTTTATCGTGAGATTGGCGAGGTTCTGCGAGCGGGCGGACCGGCGGCTTGGGAAGGCCGCGTGGGGGCCGGGACGGGACGGAAGCTAAGGTTGGCCTTGGGAGCGATGGGGCCTGCGATGGGGCGGAAACGTGTGGAGGTGACGGGGAGAGATGGGTTTTATGAGAGGCCTTAGTATTTTCTCTCCGTCATTACCGTCCTTTTGGCGGTAATCCACACCCAAGTTGCGCCATCGCATGGATTACCGGGACAAGCCCGGTAATGACGAAGAAGGGGAGAATGGGAAATGAGAAAAGGCTACGTCTATCTCATGGCATCAAAGAAGAACGGCACGATTTATCTCGGCATCACGAGCGACCTCCCGCGTCGTGTTTTTGAACATAAAACCAATCATGATCCGAAGAGTTTTACAGCCCAACACTCAGTATACAAACTCGTCTGGTTCGAAGATTACGACCTAATAGTCGACGCAATACAGCGGGAGAAGTCGATGAAAAAATATCACCGTCAGTGGAAAATCAATTTGATTGAGGAATTGAATCCAGATTGGAAAGATATTGATCCTGTAACGGGTGCGTTTTTGGAATAAATCATATCATATCGTCATTGCCGCCCTTGTGGCGGTAATCCATGCGATGTCGATAGTGTGGAGTGGATTACCGGGACAAGCCCGGTAATGACGGAATTAAGATGTTCATTTTGAAGTCGCTGAGATTTTCAACAATATTTCGAAAAAATCTTCTCTAGGTAGTTTCTATGATCTGAATATTTAACACTGAGTCCTTCGGCATATAAAACAGCATCAGCAAATGTTTTGGCAGAGAGAGATCTGCCATATTTTTTGAGAAGCGCGTCCCCCGTCAATCTCGTACAAAAACCACCTTTTGAACCTGCTTCTTGTAGAGCTTTATCTATCTGACTTGCATCCAAAACTAATCCTTCTCCGCCAACCACTTCTCCAGCCAGTGGATATTATACTCCCCTGCCTTAAAATCCTCATTCTCAATCAATTCCCGGTGCAGCGGCATGGTCGTTTGCACGCCCTCAATCACCATCTCGCCCAGCGCGCGGCGCAGGCGTAGGATTGCGCCTTCGCGCGTATGGCCCCAGACGATGAGTTTGCCGATGAGGCTGTCATAATAAGGCGGGATTGAGTATCCGGCGTAGAGCGCTGAATCCAAACGGGTATTCATGCCGCCCGGCGCGTGAAAGTCTGTGACTTTGCCCGGGCTTGGGGCGAAAGTACGCGGGTTTTCGGCATTGATCCGGCATTCAATGGCGTGGCCTTTAAACTCAATATCCTTTTGTTCGTAATTCAACTCGAGTCCCGCCGCGACGCGGATTTGTTCGCGGACGAGATCTATGCCTGTGATCTCCTCGGTCACGGGATGTTCAACCTGTAGGCGGGTGTTCATTTCGATGAAGAAAAACTCGCCGTTCTCATAGAGGAACTCAATCGTGCCCGCGCCGCGATAGCCGATCTTACGGATGGCGGTCGCGACGATCTCGCCAATATCTTCGCGCTCTTTCGCGGTGAGGGTCGGTGAGGGGGCTTCTTCGAGGACTTTCTGGTTTCGCCGTTGCAGCGAGCAATCCCGCTCGCCCAAATGGACGACATTGCCATGCGTATCGGCGAGGACCTGGATTTCGATATGACGGCCACCCGTGAGGTAGCGTTCCAGATAGACCTCGCCATTGCCAAATGCCGCAATCGCTTCCTGTTGCGCGGCAGACAGCGCGCTTTCCAATTTGTCCGCCGTTTCGGCCAGACGCATGCCGCGTCCGCCGCCACCCGCGGCGGCTTTGACGAGGAGGGGGAAGCCGACTGTCTTGGCGACGTCTTTGGCTTCTGCGTAAGTCGTGACCGACCCGTCAGAGCCCGGAACGACGGGAATGCCCGCCGCCATGACGGTTTCCTTGGCCGTGATTTTATCGCCCATGATGCGGATATGTTCCGCCGTCGGGCCGATAAAGGCCATGCCGTGGGCTTCGACAATTTCCGCGAAACGGGCGTTCTCGGACAGGAAACCATATCCCGGATGGACGGCATCGGCGTCCGTGATTTCACAGGCCGCGATAATGGCGGGAATGTTGAGATAGGAATCCGTGGCGCTATTCGGCCCGATACACACGCTCTCATCCGCGAGTTTGACATGCATGGCGTCCCGGTCAGCCTCTGAATGCACGGCCACCGTATTGATGCCCATTTCCTTACAGGCGCGATGGATGCGCAGGGCGATCTCGCCGCGATTGGCAATTAGGACCTTTTTGAAAAGTCCTTGATTGCTCGAATTCGATTTACCGGATTTAGGCATTAGACGATGATGAACAGCGCTTCGCCGAATTCGACGGCGGAGGCATCTTCGACTAGCATGTCTTCGATCTTGCCGGATTTCGGCGCGACAATCGGGTTGAAGGTCTTCATGGCCTCAATCAGCATGACCGTGTCGCCCTCTTTGACCTTATCGCCGACTTTGACGAAAACGTCCGCATCGGGCGAGGGACGGGTATAGGCCGTTCCGACCATCGGGGATTTGACCGCGCCCGGATGGGCAGCCGCATCGGCGGGCGATTCTTTCGTTGCCACGGGTTGTGACGGCACGGCGGGGGCGGGCGCAGCAGCAGGCGCAGCGGCCATGACATGTTGCATCGGCGCGGCAGCGGGACCGGATTTGGACAGGCTGATTCCCAAATCACCCTTTTGGAAATCAATTTCCATCAAGTTTGAGTCTTCGAGCAGTGACATGAGTTCCTTGACGAACTTCAAATCTTTTGCGGTTGGCTCGCTATTGTCCTTTGACATGGTCTCTCCCTCATCCGACCGGTGAATCGGTTAATTGTCTGTTTCTAGCAGATTTGACAGCGCTTGCAGCCCTAAAACATAAGAGTCTGCGCCGAATCCGCTAATCGTGCCATGAACGGCCTCTGAAACATAGGATCGGCGGCGAAAACTTTCGCGTTTGGCAGGTTGCGAGAGATGGATTTCCACACTCGGCACGGACACGGCTTTTAACGCGTCATGTAGGGCGATGGATGTGTGCGTGTAGGCGGCGGGGTTGATCACAATGCCCGCGCCGTCCCGTCCGGCTTCCTGAATGAAATCAACGAGTTCGCCCTCTATGTTCGACTGTTTAAAGACGATGGCGTGGTCCAAAGCTTCTGCCACCTCTTCGCAAATGACCTCAATATCAGCCAAGGTCTGCGTCCCGTAAGTCTCAGGCTCCCGCGTGCCGAGCAGGTTCAGGTTGGGACCATTGATGATGTAAATGGGCTTCGTCATTGCACTCTCTCTTCACGCCGTGGTAACGCGCGGTGAAGCGGACTTCAACAAGAGGATGACCCGTGCATCTCATCATTAATGGCAAAGATCACGATGACCTGCCGGACGGACTGACCGTCGCGGGATTGATCGCGCGTCTGGAATTGCCGGAACGCAAGATCGCGGTTGAACGCAATCGCGAAGTCATCCCGAAATCCACCTATTCCGAGACGCCGCTGAACAATCACGACGTCCTCGAAATCATACATTTTATCGGAGGCGGCTAGTATGTCCGATCCTATGGTCATAGCCGGCCGCAGCTTTAACTCCCGCCTGATTATCGGGACGGGGAAGTTCAAAGATTACGAAGAGAACGCTGCCGCATTGGAAGCGTCCGGCGCGGATATGGTCACGGTTGCCATTCGTCGTGTGAATCTGGACCAGCCGGATGCCCCGCTGCTGACCGACTCAATCGACCCGAAGACGACGACTTACCTGCCCAATACGGCGGGATGTTTCACGGGCGAAGATGCCGTGCGGACATTGCGATTGGCCCGGGAACTGGGCGGATGGAACCTCGTGAAACTCGAAGTGCTCTCCGATGTGCATCTTTACCCGGATATGGCGGAAACACTGGCCAGCCTAAAACTCCTCGTCGCGGATGGTTTCGATGTCATGGTCTACTGCACGGATGACCCTGTCTATTGCCAGAAGCTACAAGACGCAGGCGCCGCCGCGATCATGCCGCTCGCCGCGCCGATTGGGTCGGGGCTGGGCCTGCTCAATCCGACAAATATCCGCCTCGTGCGCGAAGCCGTCACGGTTCCCGTCATAGTCGATGCGGGATTAGGCACAGCGTCCGAAGCCGCAGCCGCGATGGAACTCGGTGTGGACGGCATCATCGCGAATACGGCCATAGCGGGCGCAAAAGACCCTATCCGCATGGCGCGGGCGTTTAAACATGCGGTGATTGCGGGCAGAGAAGCGTATTTGGCGGGACGGATAGAGCGGAAACAATATGCGGTTCCGAGTAGTCCGATGAGCGGGATGATTGAGTAAGATTTAGATTTAGAAGTTTTCGCCATTACCGGGCTAGTCCCGGTAATCCATACTGAATTTTCGATATCGTATGGATTACCGCCACAAGGGCGGTAATGACGGCATAAAAAAGTAAGATGGGCTTCACAGCCACACCACTTGCAATCCGCTCTTCCCATCCCAACCTATTTCGTCTATCCGCCGCGCTTGAAATTACCGGAAATACCTCATGTCGACCGTTCTGCTCATTATCCAACTCATCATCTCCGTCATTTTGACGGGTTTGATTCTGATTCAACGCTCTGAAGGCGGCGCGCTCGGTATTGGCGGCGGGGGCGGCGGTGGGCTAATGTCCGGTCGGTCCGCGACAACATCTATCGCCCGCATGACCGGGATTATCGGCGCGGTTTTCGTGGTCAATTGCTTGGCGCTTTCCGTCGTCTATCAGATCGAAACACGGGATAACTTGATTATCGATGATGTAACTGTCTCGCAGCCCTTGACGGCCCCGACCGATTCACCCGAAGGAACGGTCCCGTTGGTTGATGAAACTCCGGCAGTGGAAAACACTGACTCCGAAGCGGACTCAACACCAGATGCGGACACGCCGGAGCTGTAAAACTCCGACGACGCCCGCCAAGACTTAAGGCGGGATTCATGCCCAGATACATATTTATCACCGGCGGTGTTGTTTCGTCGCTTGGCAAGGGTTTGGCCTCGGCCGCGCTTGGCGCATTGCTGCAATCGCGTGGCTATAAAGTTCGCCTGCGTAAGCTCGACCCTTATCTGAACGTCGATCCGGGCACGATGAGCCCGTATCAGCACGGCGAAGTTTACGTCACCGATGACGGGGCAGAAACCGATCTCGATCTCGGCCATTATGAGCGGTTTACGGGCGTCAGCGCGGCGCAGTCTGATAATATTACGACAGGCCGAATCTATTCCAACATTATCGCCAAGGAACGTCGCGGCGACTATCTTGGCGCGACCGTGCAGGTGATTCCGCATGTCACGAATGAGATTAAGGACTTTATCGGTTCCGACGCGGGCAATGTCGACTTCGTCCTCTGCGAAGTTGGCGGGACTGTCGGCGATATTGAGGGCCTGCCCTTTTTCGAGGCCCTGCGTCAGTTCAGTCAGGAACAGCCGCGCAATAATACTTGCTTCCTCCACGTAACTCTTATGCCTTTTATCAAAGCGGCGGGTGAGATGAAGACGAAGCCGACCCAGCATAGTGTGAAAGAGCTTCGCTCCATCGGGATTCAACCGGATATTCTGCTCTGCCGTGCGGACCGCGAGATTGATCCGTCGGACCGTCGGAAAATCGCGCGCTTTACAAATGTCCGCGAAAGCTCCGTCATTCAG
Source organism: uncultured Caulobacterales bacterium (assembly GCA_947503715.1). Classification (GTDB taxonomy): domain Bacteria; phylum Pseudomonadota; class Alphaproteobacteria; order Caulobacterales; family Maricaulaceae; genus Litorimonas. The sequence continues at coordinate 636,574 of CANNER010000001.1, forward strand.
GGTCTGGATGCGCGGTCCATCTATGACGTGCCGCTGGCCTATTACAATGAAGGCTTGGACCGCGAGGTGCTCGCCCATTTCGATATTGAAAACCCGCCGGAAGCGGACCTGTCCAAATGGCAGGAGATTTCCGAAACATTGCACAATCCGGAAAATGGTACGGTCAATATTGCCGTTGTCGGGAAATATACCGTTCTGCCCGATGCCTATAAATCCATTACAGAAGCGCTCGTCCATGGCGGGATTGCCAATGATGTGAAGGTGAAAATCAATTGGTTCGAGGCGGAAGAATTTGAAACCGCAGAAGCCGTCGATGTCATGAAGGGTATGAACGCGATCCTCGTCCCGGGCGGGTTCGGCGAACGTGGGACGGAAGGCAAAATCAAGGCCGTCCGCTATGCGCGGGAAAACGATATTCCTTATTTCGGAATTTGCCTCGGCATGCAGATGGCCGTGGTCGAAGCGGCGAGAAACCTCGCGGGACTGGACGCGGCGAGTTCGTCCGAGTTTGGCGAGGAAGGCGAGAATGTTGTCGGCCTGATGACGGAATGGACCAAGGGCAATGAACGTCTGGAACGCACGGCAAATACTGATTTGGGCGGCACGATGCGCCTCGGCGCCTATCCCGCGACATTGGAAGCGGGTAGCCTCGTCGCCGAAGAATACGGCACGACTGAGATCAGCGAACGCCACCGTCACCGCTATGAGGTGAACATCGAATACCGCCAGAAACTGGAAGAGGCAGGCCTGAAATTCTCCGGCCTGTCACCGGATGGGGTCTTGCCGGAAATCGTAGAAATTCCGGGCCACCCGTGGTTTATAGGCGTGCAATATCATCCTGAGTTAAAGAGTAGGCCTTTTGATCCGCATCCACTCTTTAGCGGATTTGTGAAGGCGGCGGTTGAGCGGAGTCGGCTAGTCTAATGCGCTATTCTCTTATTTTTGCGGGGGCTTGTTTCGCTTTATCCGCCTGCCAGACTGTTCCGAGTGTCACCCCTGATGTCGATACACCTCTTGGGATATTCGAAACGCTAGCCTCTGACGAAATGGAGGGGCGTCGGACGGGGACGGATGGTAATCGGAAAGCGCGCGAGTTTTTGTATCAGGAGGCCAGCTATGTGGACTCGTTCAAAAGCGTCATAATCGACCGCTTTAGTTTTGAACGCCCGATCCGAAATGCAGAGCGGGAAGTCACGGGATCAGAACGCCTCGATGGTTACAATATTGAGGGTCTTATTGTGGGCGAGACGCCGGATAGCGGCCCACTGCTCGTTATCACGGCGCATTATGATCATCTTGGTGAGAGGGACGGAAAAATCTGGAACGGTGCGGATGATAATGCGTCGGGCAGTGCGGCGCTCTTCGCGATTGCTGAGAGCTTTGAAGCCAAGCCTCCGAAACATGACGTCTTGGTCGTCTGGCTGGATGCCGAGGAAATGGGTCTGAGTGGGGCCAAGGCTTTGCTCGAGGCGGAGAAGAATTTTGAGGGCCGCGCGGTCTTTAACCTCAATCTGGATATGATTAGCCAGAATGAGAATGAGCTCTATTTCGCAGGCGCTTATCACACGCCAGCGCTAAAAGACCTTATCGCCCCCGCAGCCTCCGGCCTGACCCTCTCCTTCGGCCATGACGCGCCGGAAGACGGTAGCGATGATTGGACAATGCAATCCGACCACGGCCCGTTCCACGCAGTAGGCATCCCGTTCGGCTATTTCGGGGTGGAAGATCATCCGCATTATCACCGCGATACGGACGAGTTCGAGACAATCCCGCAGGAGTTTTATGCGAGCAGCGTGCAAACGGTCGTGAATGCTGCGCATATTCTGGATGAGAATTTGGGGGATTTGGCGCGGGTTGCTGAGTAGGTTTGTTTCAAGGAAAACCTCTTGGCTACTCTATTGCTATCAGATCGCTAAGTGTAGGTATTGATACCTGACAGGCTTTTCATTTTGTCAATCTTTTGATCGTTATTGGTGAGGGATGATTTTTCTTACTATACCTGAATGGGTCAAAAGCATTCCAAGTTTCATATTCACAGCCTTGTTTTTGGTCTTGGCGTTCTTTTTAAGTGCTCTTTTTCAGAATTTTAAATATCGTTTCTCTTTAAAAAATAAGTCGGCCCAAATATCAGATGAGGAGGTGTCTTACGTCAAAGAACGGGCACGGCAAGTGGTTCGACTTGGATAGGATACTTACGAAATTATGTGGGATTCTATTGAAGACGCTGCACTCGACAGCGGCGTTAACAGAGTGCTTGCTAAGTCAATTCTTGATACAGAAATATCAAACTTAAAGTCCGAACAAGTTAATTGGCCACCTGTAACAGATAATGATCATCTGGAAGCCGCATTTACTGAATTGAAAAAGATGGGGTATCATACAGGAACAGGTATAGTCGAAGATCCAAGTTATGAAATATCCTTGGCTCGTAAAGCTGCTAAAAGTACAAAGCTTCATGGTCTCAGTATTCTTGGATACGTCTTCTTTACTTGCGAAAATGCGGAAGATGCTATGTCTGGATCGCCCATAGAATTTTGGTATGGGTCTGTAAGAAAAAGGTCATCAGCTGCCGAAAACATAAAAATTGCGAATGACCTAAACTTTGTATTGCAAGAACAAGGTTTGAGAACCAATTGGGATGGCAGTGAAAAGTCTCAAATTACGCTCAATATAGACTGGAAGGTTCGTTGGGATGAAGTGAGGATGGTGTCTAATTAAATCCCAAAACTCGTCCCGCAGCCGCAATTTGCCGTCGCGTTCGGGTTCGTGATTTTAAACGCTGAACCAATCAGCTCATTTGTGTAGTCAATTTCCGACCCCGTTAGGAACTCCAAACTCATTTCGTCAATCAAAACCCGTGCGCCGTCGCGTTCGATGAGCAGGTCGTCGTCATTGGCGCTTTCCGCGAAATCGAACTTATAGGAAAAGCCGGAACAGCCGCCGCCTTCGACGGCAACGCGTAGGTAATCCTGCTTGCCCATCTTGGCCATGATCGCGTTGATTTGCGTCGCGGCGGAGGCGCTCAATGTTACGGGAGTTTCGGTGGTAATCTCGGTCATGGAATCTATATAGGGGCGCAGCCCTGATTTGGAAAGATTCTAACGTGGTCAAATACCCTTCCGTGCGTCCCCTCGCGATTTATGCGTCCAACCCGAATACGGCGCGGGGGCGAAAAATCCCTCAGCCCAGCGCGTCAGAGCGCAGCCCGTTTCAACGGGATAAGGACCGGATCATCCATTCCTCCGCCTTTCGCCGCCTGAAAGGCAAGACACAGGTTTTTGTCGCGCATGAAGGTGATTATTACCGCACGCGCCTGACGCACAGTCTCGAGGTCAGCCAAATCGCACGGTCCATCGCGCGGGTGCTGGGACTGGATGAGGATTTGGCAGAATGTCTCGCTTTGGCCCATGATCTCGGCCATCCGCCTTTTGGTCATAGTGGCGAATATGCGCTGGCGGCCTGTATGGAAGGTTATGGCGGGTTTGACCATAATGCGCAGACCCTGCGAATCGTGACGCATCTGGAAGGGCGCTATGCCGAATTTGACGGGTTGAACCTGACCTGGGAGACGCTGGAGGGGATTGCGAAACATAATGGGCCGTTGGTCGAAAAACCGTCCGATGTCGCGGCGCTGCCTTGGGCCCTGAAAGCGATAGATAACTGGCAGGCGCTGGAACTGGAAACCTTTGCCGGGCCGGAGGCACAGGTCGCGGCGCTGGCCGATGATATTGCCTATAATAATCATGATCTGGATGATGGGTTGCGAGCCGGGCTCTTCACCGTCGACGAAGTGACGCAAATTCCGTTTGTGGGCGAGATGTTTGCCGATGTCCGCCGACGCTATCCCGATATTTCAGAGGATCGCCTGATCCATGAGGCTGTGCGGGATATGATCGGCTATATGGTGGCAGATGTCCTGACCGAGACGCGCAAACGCATCGCCGCTGCCAATCCCCAAAGTGCGGATGATATTCGCGGGTTGGACCACGCGGTCGTCGACTTCTCGGAAGAGTTTCGCGCAAAGGAAAAGCCGCTTCGCGATTTCCTGTTCAAGAACATGTATAAACATTACAAGGTGAACCGCATGATGAGTCAGGCGAGTCGGGTTGTGACGGAGCTGTTTGAGTTGTTCATCAAAGAGCCTGAACTCCTGCCGGATGATCTGTTTGTGATGACGGAGGGGCCAGAAAACGATGTCACGGCGCGGGTCGTCTGCGACCATATTGCGGGGATGACGGATATCTTCGCGATTACGGAACATAAGAAGCTGTTCCAGCCCACGGGATATCTGTAAGCGTTTATTAACCTCATTTTTTGATCTTGTGGGCCATGTTCCTGTGTGACGGGGTTTTTTCGCCTCCGGAATTGCGATAGCACCTAATAAAGTTCGAAGAGTTTCTAATGTCAGATACGCCCCCACATGAAGAATTCTCGCCGCATCTCCAAGCGGGCGAAGATGTGTTGCAACCCTATGACGCGCGGGAGCGGGAGGGTCTGCCGCCCATGATTAAACTCGCGCTGGTCGCGATTGGTCTGCTTGTGATAGCCTTTATTGTGATGAAGCTCTATCAGCCGGGTGTGCGGGACCGTTCCGACCCGCCGCGCATCACGGCGGATAATACGCCGTTCAAAATCCCGCCAAAAGACGCGGGCGGCACGCAGACGCCCAATCAGGACAAGGTCGTGTTTGACGTCATGGACGGTCAGTCGCCGACGACGGAGGCTGACCCAAAGCCTCTTCCGGAAGACCCAATCAAGATCGAAGCGCCTGATCCGGTTGAGTTAAAACCCGTTGAACCTGTGCCCGAAGTCAAGCCTGATCCCGTACCGCAACGGCCAGTCGTGACCCGGCCGACTGTAACGGCTCCGGCCTCCGGCAATTCCGATTGGGTTGTGCAGGTCGCCTCTGTCCGTGCGGAAAGCGATGCCGCGAATATTTGGTCGCGTATTCAGCAGAAATTCCCGACATTGGTCAGCGGCGCGTCCTCCGATGTGAAACGCGTCGATTTGGGCGATAAGGGTATTTACTACCGTCTGCGCGTGGCAGGACTGGCCGATAAATCCGCGGCGCAGAGTATGTGCACAAGTTTGAAAGCGGGCGGGCAGGATTGCCTCGTCACGAAGAAATAGGGTGTCCACGCCGCTCTCCTGCATTCTCGGGGTTTCGGGCCTGCGGCTGAAAAAATCCGAATCCGTTTTTCTGCGCGATGCCAATCCGTGGGGCGTTATCCTTTTTGGGCGGAATGTGGACACGCCTGATCAATTGCGAAAGCTGACGGGCGATATTCGCGATGCTATGGGGCGGGAGACGTTGATCTTTGTTGATCAGGAGGGTGGACGTGTTCAACGGTTAAAGGCCCCGCATTGGCCCGCCTATCCTAGTGGCGATAAATATGCGTCACTGTTTCGGCAGGATAGAGGGCAGGGCTTGCGTGCCTGCTATCTCGGCCATCGCTTGATTGCTCATGATCTTCGTGCTGTGGGTATTACGGCGGATTGTGCGCCCGTGCTCGACCTGCCGCAACCCGATGCGGACCCGATTATCTCGGACCGAGCGCTGGGGAACTCCGTCGAAGACATAATCAATATGGCTCATTCTGCCATGGCGGGCTTGATGTCCGGCGGTGTGGCGCCCGTCGTGAAACATATCCCAGGACATGGTCGTGCAACGGTGGACAGTCACATAGCCCTGCCAAAAATTGACGCGAGTCGCGAAACGCTTGAGGCCACAGATTTCGTCCCGTTCCGTAAACTCAATGACGCCCCCATGGCGATGACGGCCCATGCTGTTTACTCGCACAGTTCCAAATCCGCCGTGACGGTGTCGAAGAAATCTCTCACCGATATTATTCGTAAAACCATCGGATTTGACGGCCTGTTGATGAGTGATGATCTGGATATGAAAGCCCTCGCGGGTGATTTGACACGGAAAACGGAACGCGCACTGGCGGCGGGGTGCGATATCGCGCTGCAATGTTCTGGCGTGCTGACTGATAGTGTTCAGGTCGCGAAAGGGGCGATGCGTCTCTCCGGTGAAGCATTGCGCCGTGCCACGGTCGCGGATTTTTGTTCCGACCATATCACAGATTTTGATATCCAAGCCGCCCGTGGTGAATTTACGGAATTGATGTCGCAATGAATGAGGAGTTTCAGGAAGATCTGAAATTCGACGCCGTGATGGACGCGGCGGATGAGGGCGAGTCGCTCGTCCTTGATCTGGACGGCTATGAGGGCCCGCTCCATCTCCTGCTCGAACTCGCGCGGAAACAGAAAGTTGACCTCGCGCGGCTGTCCATTCTCGACCTAGCAGAACAATATATCGCCTTTATCAAACAGGCGCAGGACCTGCGCATTGAACTCGCAGCGGATTACCTCGTCATGGCGGCGTGGCTGGCTTACCTGAAATCCAAACTCATCATCCCGCGAGAGCAGGGCGAGGGTGAACCCGAAGTCGAAGAAATCGCCGCGCATCTGGCGTTTCGTCTGGAACGATTGGAAGCGATGCGCCGCGCCGTGGACGGGTTGATGCGTCTACCGCAAATGGGCGAAGATATCTTTGCACGCGGTGCGCCGGAAGGTTTACGCAGTCGAACCTCGCCGATTTTCGAAGCCGAGATTTTCGACCTCCTAAAAGCTTACGGTACATCGCGCAGTCGTGCCGCGATCCGCAATCACAAACTCCCGCGCCCGCGCGTGATGAGCCTGGATGATGCCCGCAATCGCCTTAGACGGGCCTTGACCGCAACAGGGATAGATATCGCCGATTGGGTCCAATTGGATATGTTACTGCCGGACGGCGCAGAGATTGGCGCGGACGGCGTGCCGCAAGCGTCCGTTCGCGCGAGTTCGCTCTTGGCCGGATTGGAATTGGCCAAGGAAGGTCATATCGAATTGCGGCAGTTAAAGGCGTTTGCCCCGATCTTCCTGCGCGGTGTGGAACAAGATGAGAGCAAGGATAAGGCAGAATGAGCAAGACATCCGACCGGATCAATAAAGCCGCCGCTGGTATTGAAGCGGGCGTCGTCAATCTGACCGAACGTTTGAAGACGAGCGGCGATATTGACGGGAATCTCCGTCTGTTGGAGGCGCTGCTCTTCGCCGCTGTTGAACCGATTGATGTTCAGACCTTGCGGGAACGTCTGCCGGAAGATGCGGATGTCGGTGCACTCCTTGCGCGGCTCGCACGAGATTATGACGGACGCGGCGTGAATCTCGTGCGCGTTGCGGATAAGTGGCGGTTTCAGACCGCGCCTGATCTGTCGGATAATCTCGTCGATGTGAAAGAGGCGCGGCGGAAATTGTCCAATGCGGCGTTGGAAACACTCGCCATTGTCGCCTATCACCAACCCGTCACGCGGGCGGAAATTGAGGATGTGCGCGGTGTCGCGGTGTCCAAGGGGACGCTCGATGTTCTGATGGAACTCGGTTGGCTACGCCTGCGCGGTCGCCGCCGCACGCCGGGGCGGCCTGTGACCTATGGGACCACGGATGGTTTTCTCGCCCATTTCAATCTGGAAACGATTTCCGACCTGCCGGGGCGTGAGGATTTGAAAGCTGCAGGCCTGCTCGATCCTCGCCTGCCGAAAGATTTCGAAATGCCGGAACCGATGCAGATGGATGATCTCTCCATTGGCGAAGACCCGCTGGATGACGAGGATGATCCGAATTTCTTCGAAGACTTCCTCGAAGACGGGGATGAAGACTCTTAACGCTAGGCGTATAAGGTGCTTGTCGCCGCCGCTTTCGCTCTCTATCTCTAACTTCGAACGCTAATTCAGGAATATGTCCCATGCCACATTGGTCCGGTCTTCTTATCATCGCCGTTATTGTCCTCGTCATCTTTGGTGGACGCGGAAAAATCTCGTCTATTATGGGCGATATGGGGAAGGGGATTTCATCCTTCCGCAAGGGGTTAAAGGATAATGTTGAGGACATGAAAGACGCCGCCGATGACGCGTTGGATGTCACGCCGAATAAGGCTGAAAAAGTTAAAGAAAAGCGCTAAGCGACTGTAAGAGAGGGCTTTTCGCCCATGCTCCCTTCCATTGGATTTATGGAAATGATGGTTCTGGCCCTGCTGGCCATTATCGTCGTTGGTCCCAAGGATCTGCCCAAGCTCATGCGGACGCTGGGCCAGTGGACAGCGCGTATCCGCGCCATGGGCAATGAGTTCAAAGCCGCCTTTGACGATATGGATGCCGACGGCGAAGTTGCCGCAATCCGCAAGGAAATCGAAGAACTGAAGAAGATCGGTAAGCTCGACCTGCAAGAACTCGATCCCGAGCTCGACGGCGAAATGCGCGAATTGGACGCGGAGCTGCGCATGGGTACAGACATGTCTTCGCCGCACACACCCGAGAAAAGCGATCCGGAAGTTAAGTCAGATGACTGAGCGGATTGAACAGGACGAAGTCGCGGCCAGCGAGGCCCCTTTGCTGGATCATCTGCTGGAACTGCGCTCGCGGCTCATCAAGATGTGCGCGGCTCTGGCGCTGGGCTGTATCATCTGCGCGCCATTCCTCCGCCAGATTATCGCCTTTCTCATGCGGCCTTTTGAAGTGGCGATGGTCAAATATAATGCGGGACTGGTTGAGAAGGGATTGGAACCGATTGATTTGGGCCTGATCGCGACACATCCGTTGGAGACGTTTTTCGTGAAAATGAAAATTGCGCTTTTCGGCGGGATAATTCTCGCCTTTCCCATCATCGCCTATCAAATCTACCGTTTCGTCGCGCCGGGACTTTACAAGTCAGAGAAATCAGCTTTTGTCCCTTATCTCATCATGTCGCCTATCTTATTCATCCTGGGCGCAGGCATGGTCTTCATGTTCGTCTTCCCTTTCGTCATGGAGTTCGCGCTGAACCAGCAGAGTTTGGGGCAGGGCGAGACCATAGATCTGATGACGAAGATTAGCGACTATCTGTCCCTCGCCATGACGCTGTTCCTCGCTTTTGGCCTGGCCTTTCAATTGCCCGTCATTCTCTCGCTCTTGGGGCGCGCCGGGATCGTCACGGCGGACGGATTACGCGGGAAGCGGAAATACGCCGTGCTCGGCATCGCAGTTTTCGCAGCCTTTGCGACGCCCCCCGACCCGATCACGCAGTTCATTCTTGGTGGGGCGATTTACTGTCTCTACGAAATCTCGATCCTCTCTGTCGCCGTACTGCAGCGTCCAAAGCCCGAGGAAGAAACCCAATCGGCTTAGGCTTTCATTAATCACGATGGTTCATAATCACGCAACTTTTAGACTTGCGACAGGATATGACCATGCGCGCCAAAATTCTTCTTTCCGCTGCTGCTTTCACACTCATGGCGACCCCGGCTTTCGCCCAATCCAGCTATAATGTAGTTGTTGAGCCCGTCGCGCCGACCGTCCAAGACATCATCAATGCGCCCGTCGAGTATGACGAGAACGGCGTTGTGAAGGCGCAATATTTCAAGGCTGATGATTTATCAGAGGCAGAATATCAAGCGCTCTTGGAAGAGGCGGACCGTATTCGCGCTTACCAAGCTGCGAACGGGACGGAGACCGTGATTGTGGACGTGCCGCAATCAACGACTACATATGATGCACCGTCTTCTTATGGCTACGAGTCTACAGACACCTATCAAGTTGAGCTTTATTCTTCTGAGCCTGCGACGAGCGCGCCGACTACTGCGAAAATTCATACTGTGGCGAAGGGCGACACACTCTATAATATCTCGAAACGCTATGATGCGAAGATTGCGGATATCAAATCCGAGAACGGACTGAACTCCAATGCCCTGTCAATCGGGCAGCAAATCCGGATTCCAGGGGTTGTATCCTCCAGCCTGAATTCAACAATTGTTCAGCCCATCTTTGCCAGCACACCAACGCGTGACGGTGTTGTTACCCGACGCGTCGTGCAGAATGCCCCGATGATTGTGAAACCTGTCATCAATTCCGGGACACAGGTCTATGCGGTGCTGCCAAAGGATACGCTTTATTCCATCTCCCGTCGGACCTGCGTCGGTGTGAAAGATTTGATCGCAACGAACGGGATTACAAATCCGAACGCCTTGACCCCAGGGCAGCGTTTGAACTTGCCGGCGGGTCACTGTCTCGCAAAATAAGCAGACCTAGCTGTAAAGATAAAAATTCATCCCGCCTTTGCGCGTTGCAATGGCGGTTTCGCGCCCTATATAGCAATTTAACTCAAAAAGATGGTCTCGCCATGTGACCAGCATAACGTGGGGACGTTAGAATGATTTCTTTGATTCAACAGACAGCAGGCGGCGGCGGTGCAGCCGGTGGATTCTTAAACTCTCTCCTGCTTTTCGGTCCCCTCATTCTCATCTTTTACTTCCTGATTTTGCGTCCACAAAATAAGCGGATGAAGGCACATAAAGAGCTTGTGGCGAATGTTCAGCGAAATGATGTGGTCGTCACAAATGGCGGTATTATTGGCAAAGTCAAAAAGGTCAGCGACGAAGAATTGACGATCACATCCGGCACATCCGAATTTAAAGTTGCCCGCTCCATGATCGCCGATGTTCGCAATCCCAAAGCGGCAGCCAACGACTAAGTTCATCAAAACTCGGTCGTAAAGGACTGACATCATGTTATTTTTCTCCCGCTCCAAGATTTTGATGATTTGCGGAGCCGTGCTTCTCGGGCTTTTATTTGCCATCCCGAATGCCCTCAATTCGGACACGCGGGAGAGCCTGCCGGGTATGTTCCAACGCACGATGAACCTGGGTCTCGATCTTCAGGGCGGGGCGCATATGCTGTTGGAAGTCGACCTGACATCAGTCTTGGACCAAGCGCTGCAAAATGAACGGACGGCCATTATTGATGCGTTCCGGAATTCGGAGGACCGCCTTCGTACGGCCAGCGCACCAACGGTCAGCGGGAATAAAATTACACTGCAAATGCGGTCTGCAGAGGATGCAGACAAGGCCATGCCGCTCTTGCAGGAGCTCTCACAACCGATTGATCCGGCAAACTTGAATACGGCAAAAACAACACGTGTGACGCGGGAAGCGGACCGTGTGATCTCTGTTGAGATTACAGATGCGAATATTGAATATATTCGGAAACAGACGATTGATAAATCAATCGGCGTTCTAAGGCGGAGGATTGACCCGCAGGGGAATACTGAGCTTACACTTGCTCCCGAAGGTGACGAGCGCATCCTGCTTCAGGTTCCAGGCGCGAAAGATATCGATACGATCAAATCACGGATAAACCAATCTGCAAACCTCTCTTTCCATCTCGTCAATGAGCAGGACAGTACGAATCAGGCCGCCCTGACAGATGCGGTTCAAAATAATCGTGTTGGTATCGGGGACGTCTATTACCCTTACTCCGAGAGTGAAGGGGCTGGTGGATTGATCGTGAATAAGCGGACGCGGATCACTGGTGATTGTCTGAAGAATTCTGCGGCGGGCCCGCATCCCGAAAGTGGCGGTGCGGTTGTTAATTTCTCTTTCAACGTGGCTTGTGCACGTGAGTTCGGGACGATGACGGCAAAGAACATCAACAAACGCTTTGCTGTCGTGCTAGATGGAAAGATCATTACCGCGCCGAATATCCGTTCTCCCATCACGGGCGGGTCGGGCTTTATTGAAGGTGGGTTCACAATGGAATCCGCGCGTGATCTGTCGCTTCTCCTTAATGCAGGTGCCCTACCGGCCAAGCTGATTATTGTCGAAGAACGGACGGTCGGTCCGGGTCTTGGACAGGACTCGATTAATGCCGGTAAGATTGCTTCGATTATCGGTTTGGCCGGTGTCGCGCTCTTTATGTGGCTCTCTTATGGCCTGCGCTTCGGCACGATTGCGAATATTGCTCTGGCGACGAATATTATTCTTATTGCGGGTGCGCTCTCGCTCTTTGGTTCAACGCTGACATTGCCGGGGATTGCGGGTATTATCCTGACCATTGGTATGGCGGTGGACGCGAACGTGCTAATTTTTGAACGCATACGCGAGGAAACCTATAACGGGAAAACCCCGATTAATGCGATTGAGACTGGCTATAAGCGGTCCCTTGCGCCGATCCTGGACGCCAATATTACAACGCTGATTGCGGCGATCACCCTTTACTTCGTCGGTTCCGGACCTGTGCGCGGCTTCGCCGTGACGCTTGCCATTGGTATCGTTATGTCGGTCTTCACCGCTGTTATCTTCGCCCGTCTGCTGACTGCAACTTGGTTGCGCGGTAAGCGGCCCAAGTCACTCCCGATTTAGGATACGTCCGATGAAAGATATTTCCCTCGTCCGGTTCCTGCCCATGGTGCCAAGAGTACCTTTTATTAAGGTGCGCATGATTGCAGCCGTGCTCTCCGTTTTAGCGATTATTGCATCCGTCGTTCTGTTTTCGACAAAGGGCTTGAATTATGGCATCGACTTTACGGGCGGTACAGTCATCGAATTGGATACAGGGGCGGACCCTGACATGGACCTTATCCGATCCGTTATGAGCGATCTCGGCTATCCCGGCGCGACAGTCCAGGGAATCGAGCCTGCGGCGGGGCAACCCAATCCGCATAATTATGTCCGTGTTGGTATTCCGCTTCAATCGGAAGAGGGCGAAGCCGGCGCGCAGGCTCAGCAATTGGCCATGGTCGTTGTAACCGAGGGGTTGGAAGCTGAAATCGGTGCGTTCGAAATCCGAAATCAGGAGTCCGTTGGGTCGCAGGTTTCCGGTGAATTGCGCCAAAAGGGCCTCATGGCTGTCGGTATCGCGCTGCTCCTCGTCCTCGCCTATATCTGGTTCCGGTTTGAGTGGCAGTTTGGCCTTGGCGCGGTCATGGCTCTGTTCCATGACGTCATCCTGACCATCGGTGTTTTCAGCCTGACGCAAATCGAGTTTAACCTGTCCATCATCGCGGCGATCCTGACCATTGTCGGTTACTCGCTCAATGATACGGTGATTGTCTATGACCGAATCCGCGAGAATTTGCGCAAGTTCAAAAAGATGCCATTGCCCGAGGTTCTGAATGTTTCCATCAATGACACGCTGTCTCGGACGATTATCACGTCATTGACAACACTCCTCGCATTGCTCGCGCTCTATATTCTCGGCGGGTCGGGTCTTCGCGGCTTTGCTTTCGCGATGATCTGGGGTGTCTTTGTCGGGACATACTCGTCTATTTTCGTCGCCTCGCCATTGCTGCTTTTGCTGAAGCTCAAGCGCGGTGCAAATACAGGCGGCGAAGTCGCAACAGTTTAAAGGCGCTTTATCCCTGACGGACTGATGCGCCATATGGCGCGTCCTGATATGCATGATGTCGGCGTTGCGCCTATCCGGTCTGATGACGTGCTCGCAGAGTTATCGCCGGACCACTGGCAAGAATCATTCTCCAAAACAGACAGGCGCTTGACGATCCGGCCTAACCGCTCATGTTTCAGGACATAAATAAACCCCGGTCGCAAGCGCCGGGGTTTTAACGTTAGAATATAGTCGCCGTCTTCCAAAGTGGGGGACATTGATTGCCCCCGAACACGGATCAGGCGAGGCATGACGGCCTAGAGATCAGGTTCGACAACTTCGACATTCGGCGCATAAGGCGTTGTGACCATCTTGGTCTTCACGCCTTTGGAGGCCCAGAAGATTTCCGAGAACGTATTCGCAGCCGCAACAAGTTTCTCGCCATCTTCGCGGTGAAGGTCTTGTTTGACGGCGGAACCGGCCAGCATGATGGCATGCGCGGCTTCGTGACATTTCACCATGTCTTCCTGATTTTTTGGCTTCATGAAATCGCCCCAGATGATGCGTGTCTGGTGCTTGCAGTTTTCAGCCATTTCTTCTTTTTTTGCCGTGTTACGGGCAACTTGCATAGTGAAGGCTGTCTCGGACAGACCTTTGTCTTTCAGGCCGAGAAGGATGTCGATTTGGCGTAGAGCGGAGACAGCGTAATAGGTAACGATGCGGGCGTCATAAATACCGCAGGGAATATCGCAATGCGCGTCGGCTGTGTCGAGCTGTGAGTCAAATTTTGAAATAATATTGTGCAACATGATCGGCTCTCCTTACGCTTTGCGGCGTTTGATGATGTAGGCAACAGTGACAAGCGCGACGAGCGCGAGAATCGTTCCGCCGCTGTGAATCGGGCTGCTGAGCCAGTGCGTGATTTCAGTCATAACGCTTTTGCCATGTGCGCCGGTATGCGCCGCGGCGGGCGTTGCGAGGGCGACGGCTGCCAACCCTGTGAGAAGTGTACGTGTCATAAAACGTCCTTTCGTGAACCAATGAAGAGTATTCCTCTTATGAACAGGCATAAGCAGATTGCCAAACCGCATCAAGCCGCGCAAAGGGTTGGCGCGTAGAAACTTGTTCTTGGTTATGACAGACTTACTCCCTACAACTTTACAGGCCCTCAAATCCGCTGACCCCGATAGGTACCGTGCCGCCTTAATGGCGGAGGAACAGGGACGTCGGGATTTGTTGACGCTATATGCTTTTCATTACGAGTTGGCGAAGGTGCCGGATGTGACAACGGAGCCGATGCTGGGCGAAATCCGCTATCAATGGTGGCGGGATGCCGTGGACGAGATTTACGGCGAGGGAGAGGTCAGGCGGCACGAGGTCTCGACCCTGTTGTCTGAAATGGTCAAGCGCCGAGATATTCCCCGATTCTGGATAGACCGGTTGATTGACGGGCGTGCGCGGGATCTCGACCCGCGTCCTTTTGCCGATCTGGAGGAAGCGCGTGAATATTGCCGTCAGACCTCCGGCATCTTGATACAGATCGCGGCGAAGACACTCGGCGCGGATGCGGGTGAGGGCGTGTTGAAAGCGGGCGAGGCGTGGGGCCTGACCGGATTGGCGCGGGCCTATGGATATTATCATGACCGGATGCTGTCTGAATTGAAGTTCGAAGATTTGGTGAAGGTGGCGGGGAACGCTCATGGTGAGGCGAGGGCACAACTTGCGCAGAGTCCGGCGGAGATATTTCCCGCCATCGCCTATGCCGCCCTGATACCCGGATTTGTGAAACGCCTGTCAAAATCCGGTTTCGACCCAAAGGTTGAAAAAGTTGACTACAGCCCGGTCGCCAAGCAGGCTCGCCTCATGATGGCGGGATTGCGGGGGAAGATATGAGTTTTCTGAAACGACTGGGCGGACGGTTGCCGGATTTCGGCGAGGTCGTGAAACGGTTTCCTGTCGCGACAGTCATCATGGCATTGTTCACGCTCTGGCTGATTTATGAGAATTTTCGGTCCACATGGTTTGACGACGATTACATTTTCGGCGCTTTCATCCTGTCCGGCTATGTCGCGGTTATTCTCCGTCTCATCGGAGAGGTTCGGGCGTGGGCTTTTGCCAAGACAACCCTGATCCAGATTGTTCTGGCCGGCATAGCTTTCGGTCTCGCGGCATTCGGAGAGAGGTTGGGGTTCAACATTCCCATGGCTGTGGCCGCAGCGATTCTCTTTCTCGGCAATGCTAGCCTCTGGCGGTTGTCTCGCGATGATATGCGGGTCTGGAATTTCACGCAGAAACTCTGGACCGGCGCGATTTTTGCGACTGTGGGGTCGATTATATTTGTGGCGGGCGTGTTCGCCATCACCTCCGCGCTAAGTATTCTGTTCGATATCAGAGTCGATAATCTGACCGAGGATATTATTATCCCGATTGGGCTGGGTTTCCTCGCCCCGCTCTACTGGCTGGGCACTTTGCCGAAGACGGATGCGCCGGAAGGGATCGAGGCGTTATCTTTCGAAGCACGGGCGCTGTCTTTTCTCGGGACTTGGATGCTCGCGCCCTTGCTCTGTATCTACGCGCTGATTGTGCTGGCCTATGGCATCAAAATCCTGGTGCAATGGGATTTTCCAAAAGGCGAAATCGCGACGCTCGTCACGCCATTTCTTGGTATTGGAATGCTGGTCTGGTTGATGTTGACGCCGGAAATATTGAACAAGAACGGTTTTGTGAGGTTCTATCGCAAGGTCTGGCATTGGGTCATGATTCCTGCGGCCATTATGCTCGGCCTTGCTGTTTTCGTGCGAGTGGGAGCTTACGGATATACGGTCGACCGCCTGTTCCTGATGCTCGTTTTCGTGTGGGCCCTTATCCAAGGTCTGTCCTTCACGGTTATGCCACGTGCCGCGCGTGACATTCGAATTCCGACAGGCTTTGCAGCTATTTTATTGGCCATCGGGGCGGTCATTGCAGAGCCGCTCTCTGTGCGCAGCCAGTTTAACAGCGCAATGGAGGCGAAGCAGAAGCTTCCTGAATTCACGGCAGAGAATTTGAAAAACAATCCGGACGTTGCGAAGCAATTTCTGGGCGGTGTCGAATATCTGATCAAGGCTGAAGACGAGGCAAGGTTCAAAACTCTCCTGCCAAATTACGACATGCCGAAATGGATTTATTCTGACGAGTGGCGGACGATCAAAACGGAACTTGGGCTTAATGAAGTCGGAGAAGAGCTCCCTTACAGGACCGCCTATTCCATCCGTTTCGAAGGGCCGTTGGATATTCCAGAAAATAACCGCTTCTTTGGACCCTACAAAATCACCCTGTCAGAGAATAATGACCGCATTTTCGAAGATAGCATCATTCAGGTGAAGAACGGGTTTGAAGCTACATTTGACGTCGGGGAGCGGACATATATCGTGGATTTCGGAGGGATTTTCGACAGCGCCGATCTTCGGGGTGGAAATAGTTCCAGCGAGAATATTCAAATTCCGGTGCAACCCGTCAGGGCGACTGATGGGACGGAGGCGGCACTGCTCATCCTGAGCGGATATTTTGCAGATTACAGGGAGGATAATATTCGGGATGCGAATGTGGAAATCGCCCTCATCGTTCCAAACTAGGCCGCTTTCACCCAGGGCTTTATATCCTCCAACGCCCGCGCGGCGAGGAGGCTCTTGCGGTATCGCGTCTTGTCCTTGCCGCGACGCCGCTTGCCGTTGAGCTTCGGATAGACGATCTCGCCCTCAATTGGCGGGAAGAGGCCGAAATTGACATTCATCGGTTGGAACTTGGCTTTCGGTCCCGTCATGTATCCGCCCGTAACATGTTCCACGAGGGAGCCGAGTGCCGTCGTCAGGGGCGGGGCCGCAACCTTTTCACCGCGCGCCTGTGCCGCCGCCATACGGCCTGTAATCATACCGAGCGCGGCACTTTCGACATAACCCTCAACGCCCATGATCTGACCGGCAAAACGGATGTCAGGACGGGATTTGAGTTGCAGGTCCTTGTTCAGCAGGACTGGTGAATTAATGAATGTATTTCGGTGAATACCGCCAAGTCTTGCGAAGACAGCCTTCTCCAATCCGGGAATAGTGCGCAGTATTTCTGTCTGCGCGCCATATTTCATCTTCGTCTGGAATCCGACCATATTATAGAGCGTGCCGAGCGCATTATCCTGACGCAGTTGAACAATCGCATGGGCTTTCACCGTCGGATTATGCGGGTTGGTCAGGCCGACAGGCTTCATCGGACCCCAACGCAAAGTCTCTGAGCCGCGTTCGGCCATGACTTCGATGGGCAGGCAGCTCTCGAAATAAGGCGTGTTCTTCTCAAATTCCTTGAACTCAGTTTTTTCCGAATTCACGAGTGCTTCGATAAAGGCCTCATATTGATCTTTGTCGAGCGGGCAGTTGATATAATCCGCCCCGTCGCCGCCCGGACCTTTTTTGTCATAGCGCGATTGCATCCAGGCTTTATCGAAGTCGATGGAGTCCTTGTAAATGATCGGCGCGATGGCGTCGAAGAAGGCGAGGGAGTCTTCGCCCGTTTCGGCCAGAATGGCTTCGGCGAGGGATGGCGCAGTCAGCGGTCCCGTCGCTATAATCGTGTTTTCCCAATGCTTCGGCGGCAGGCCTTTAACCTCGCCATATTCAATCGTGACGAGCGGGTGCGCATGAAGAATCGTCGTGACGGCCTCGGAAAACGCATTTCGGTCGACGGCCAATGCGCCGCCCGCGGGCAGTTTTGTCATATCGCCCATCCCCATGATGAGGGAACCGGCCATCCGCATTTCTTCATGCAAAACCCCGACCGCATTCCCCGTTTTGTCATCTGACCGGAAGGAATTGGAGCAAACGAGTTCCGCAAACCCACCCGTCTCATGCGCATCCGTCATGCGCGTCGGTCGCATTTCATGGAGCACTACAGGCACACCGCGCGACACACATTGCCAAGCAGCTTCCGAGCCGGCGAGGCCCGCGCCGATGATGTGAACGGGTTTGATATCGGATTTATTTGCCATGGGCGTGACCTAAGCAAAGACGCCTGTTTTCGCAATGGCGTAAGACTGTGTTTAACTGAAAATTCTGCCCATAAAGTCACTTCGAAAGTAAGCGGAGATATAAGAAACTAGAGAGGTCCAGACCATAGTGCTAGCGCTTGGCCTAGTCCCCCTTATTGGCTGTGAGAACTACAATTCTTGTTCTTCTTTCTGAATTTTTATGGCTCAAGATTGTGGTTTGCCTGCTGGTTTTTAACCCTATTTCAAAGTCTTATTTCAACATTGATTTTCCATGGCCCCAGCATGTTTGAGTTGGGGCGGGAAGAAAGTGTTAGATAGTTTTATAAAAAATGAGGCAGGTTCCGTTGCTGCGCCGCTCGTCATTTGTTCTTTTGCGATCATTGTCGCGCTTGCGGCGGGCGCAGACAATACACTCTGGAAATCACAGCAAAGTAAACTTCAAGATGCCGCCGATAGTGCATCAATCAGCGGTGCGATCATGCTGGGCAGTGGTGGGCGCAATGTTGAGAAAAGCTCAAAAGCTCAAGCCCGGACATTCGCTGAAGATGTAATTGAAAGAACTTTGAATGGTTTTTAAGAGTGAAGCGACCGTAGATGCGGAAGCGGAAACTGTTCAGGTTAATTTATCTGTTGAAGTTCCAAGAATTTTTGCAGGAATCATTATGGATTCCAATCCGCGTATAAGTGTTTCCTCCGTCTCTAAAATTGTCCGCAATGATATTTACTGCGTTTATGCGTTAAACCCCACTGCCTCAGGCGCGATTGATGGTAATGGTAACGCCATTCTTCAGGGCGATATTTGCTCGATTTATACCGCGTCATCCTCGGCCTCGCCGACTACGAATTCCGGCGCGATTTTCATTTTCGCAGGACTATCTGATTAGATGAATGGCAGCACGACGATTTCTATTTTCAATCCGACACAAACCGGGCAAATCGACGTCACACAAAAAATGCTGACCATGCTCAATGAGTTGGAAAAAGCGCATATCTACATCGCTGAGCTGAACGAGGATAAGAAGGCACTAGCACAGGCCTTGGAGACCGATCGCCAGAGCCGCGAAGCTATTTTATCACGGCTTGAAGTTTTGGAGGCGAGATTGTCGGAGAAGTAATGGTCACGAGAAGAAAGGTGCCTTTGATTGCTAGATGAAAGTCATCTACGGTTTCAAAAACAAGACGGGACCTGACGATGCGCAACGACCTATATTATGAGGGACAAAAACTAGAGCGAGGCCAGTTCTTGCATCGTGCCAAATGTCTCGCGACGGTCTTGAAAGACCATGGTGTCGGAGAAGATGACTCCGTTGCCGTTTTGCTCCGAAATGATGTCTTTTACATGGAGGTTATAGAAGCGTGTCGACATGTCGGGGCGCGTTTTGTAACGCTGAACTGGCACGGTGCTGCGTCCGGCATTGTGGAAATTGTAAAAGACGCAAAGGCTAAAATCCTGATTGGTCATAGTGACCTTACGGCAAAATTGACGCCGGATGTTGGACTTATGATCCCGATTCTTGCGGTCCCAACGCCGTCTGAAATCATGACGGCTTATAAGCTCGAATCCTTGTCTCTGGAGGGGCAGACAAACCTGAATGAATTAATCGATTTGGCGTCCCCCATAGAAACAGATGCGCTCAGATTTCGCGGGATGCTGGCCTATACATCCGGGAGTACAGGCCGTCCGAAAGGAATACGGCGAGAGGTCGATCTGGCAAAACCGGACCCGTATCAGGTCTATAAGGGCTTGGCGGCGGCTCTATTGCAACTGACGCCCGGGGACCGCTTCTACACCTCTGCGCCCCTATATCATAGTGCGCCCAATGCACTTTCGACAATGTCAATCGCGAGTGGATATGCGGAGTTATATATCGCGGCGAAATTCGATGCCGAGGGATTCCTGAGAGATATTGAACGGTTCGGCATCACGCATTGCTATATTGTGCCGACGATGATGGTGCGATTACTCAAACTTCCGGAAGAGATACGCAATAAATATGATACGTCCACATGGCGGTTCAGTATATCGACGGGCTCGGCGTGGCCACAAGATGTGAAACGCGCGATGATTGATTGGTTTGGACCGATTTTTTATGAATCTTACGGCGCGAGCGAGATCGGTTTCATCACGCTGATTTCATCTGCGGAAGCCTTGGAGAAGCCGGGTTCTGTTGGAAAAGTCCTCGAAGGCGGCTCGATCAAAATTTTAGATGATGACATGAATGAATTGCCCGTTGGTGAACCAGGGGCGATCTATATTGACCTGCCTCAGTTCGGAGATTTCACCTATTCCAATACGGAGGGTGATTTGAAGGGGCAGCGCAAGGGCGCGCATGCAACCGTTGGTGATATTGGCTACCTTGATGAGGACGATTATCTTTATATTAGCGACCGAAAAAAGGATATGATCATATCCGGCGGCGCGAATATCTTCCCGGCCGAGATTGAAGCGATCCTCATCGATATGCCGGAAATTTTCGATTGTGCGATCTTTGGTGTGCCACATGAGGAATTCGGAGAAATGGTTGTCGCTGCCGTGCAAACTGTTCCCGGAGAAAACGTTGATCTCGCAGATGTGCAGGCTTTTCTAGACGGTCGAATTGATCGGTTTAAATGTCCACGACAGGTTGATGTTCATGCGCAATTGCCGCGTGAAGACAGTGGAAAAATTTTCAAACAGCGGCTTCGGGATTCTTACAGAAAGGGATGATTTGAACCGTTTTTTTGCGCTGGCTGAGAAACTGCGCTAGCGTCTTCTAAAATGCGGCCAAAGAGTCGCGCATAGAAGGGGAAACGGCTTGAACACCGAGATTCTACATTCCGAGGCGTTCTCGAAAAAAGGGCAAAAGCGAACACGGCGAAGCCTGTTTGAAGCCTTTCTCTCCGCTTGCAAAACGCATGGGGCGAAGACTGAGATTGTCACGGATGGAGACGGGACGAAGTTCACCTATGCGCAATTGCGGCAGGCGGCCTTTGCGCTCTCTGCGCCGCTGCGCGACCGGACCAATGACAATGATAATATCGGAATTTTCCTGCCGACGGGGGCAGGGTCCGTCATTGCGTTTTTGGCGATACATGCGGCAGACCGAAATCCGGCCATGCTCAATTTCTCAGCCGGGATTAAGAACCTGAAAGCTGCGGCGACTACGGCTCCCGTAAAAACGATTTTAACCGCAAAGAAATTTATCGATATTGCTGGCTTATCCGCTCTTATTACAGAATTGGGAGAAGTTGCAGAGATTATCTATTTGGAAGATCTCAAGGAGCAGATTGGCGCTAAAGGTAAAATGCGGGCAGTCATTGGCCCCATAATGCCGCAACTCTTTATGACGCACGATTCGCCTGATGATCCCGGCGTCGTATTGTTTACATCCGGCACGGAGGGCAATCCGAAAGGCGTCGTGTTGAGCCATGCCAATATCCTCGCCAATATTGAGCAGATCGAAGAACATGTTAAATTGGAGCCGACGGATATTTTCTTCAACCCGCTGCCGACCTTTCACTGTTACGGCCTGACGGCAGGGACGCTCTGGCCGATTTTCAGCGGTCATCCCGTTGTGTTGCATCCGTCACCCTTACAGACAAAGACGATTGCGAAAAGGATTTTCAAGACGAAATCGACGGTGCTTTTCGCGACGGACACATTCCTCCAGCAATATATGCGGGCCAGTGCGGATGGTGGCCTTAGCTCGTTGAGAATCGCCGTGTGCGGGGCGGAACGCGTGCGCGAGGAGACGCGCAAGACGGCGGAGGAGCGTTTCTCCTTCGAGGTCTTGGAGGGTTACGGCGTGACGGAATGTGCACCTGTCCTCGCCGCGAACCAACCGGGCGACATTCGCGCGGGGACTATCGGCAAAATGCTGCCTGGGATTGAGACCCGCATCGAACCTGTTGAAGGTCTGAGTGAGGGCGGACGTCTCTGGGTGCGCGGTCCGAACATCATGAAGGGTTATATCCGCCCTGAAAATCCGGGCCAGATTGAAGAATTGAACGAAGGTTGGCACGATACGGGCGATGTCGTCTCCGTCGATGCGGAGGGCTATTACGTCATTCGCGGGCGATTGAAACGATTTGCCAAAATCGGCGGCGAAATGGTGTCACTGACTGTGGTTGAAAATTGCGCCTCCGCCGTTTGGCCCGACCATATGCATGCCGCCGCGATTGTGCCGGATAAGCGCAAGGGTGAGCAGATTGTCCTTATCACCGATCATCAGGACCCGGACCGCGGCGAACTTCTCCGCTGGGCGCAAACGCATGGGGTCGCAGAATTGGCGGTACCAAAGAAAATCGTCTCGGTTCCCACTGTGCCGGTTTTAGGCACGGGCAAGCTGGATTATGTCGCTGTCACCCGCACAGCCAAGGAAGCACTGGGAATTATTGAGCCTGCTTAGAGCGCAAACGGGTCGTCGATAGATTTGGAGAGTGGTGAAAACAGGACGGGTCCGTCCTCACTCATATAGAGACAGTCTTCCAACCGGATGCCAAATTTACCCGGAAGATAAATGCCGGGCTCATTTGAGAAACACATACCCTGCGCCAGCGGCGTCGTTTCTCCACGCACGAAATTGACGGGCTCATGGCCATCTATCCCGATACCGTGGCCCAAACGATGGGTAAGTCCCGGTGTCGCATAGTCGGGGCCAAAGCCTTCTTTGGTGTAATACTCTCGCACAACCTCATCCACACGGCCCGCAGGCGTTCCGATTTGCGCCGTTTCCAGCGCCAATTCCTGTCCACGTTTGACAATGTTCCAGACGCGCCGTTGTTCCGCATTGGCTTCGCCCATGACCCATGTGCGGGAAATATCTGATTCATAATCATGCACGCTGGCCCCGCAATCCATCAGGATGACTTCGCCCTCTTTGACCGTATATTCGATTTCGCTGCCATGCGGGAAGGAACTGGACGGGCCGACGAGGGCCATTGAAAATTGCACTGAGCCGCCGAGTTCCGTCGTCGCTTGGCTCATCATCGCGGAGATGTCGCGGCGGGTCATCCCGACTTCGACCTTCGGATAGATATGGCGATAGGCGGCCAAGGTCACGTTATTAGCAGTCTGCATCAGGGCGAGTTCGGCGGGGGATTTAAACATGCGACAGCCGCGTGTAATGGGCTGACCGGAGACGAGTTTAATGTCAGCATTTTCAGATTTAATGCCCGTAGGAATAAAGTTCCGAACCGTCTCTTCCACAGCAACAGGTTTGTCCAACACCTTGTTTTCACGCAAATAATTAACAATCCGTTTGAAGGGGGACTCGTCCTCATGCCATGTGCGGACATCGTCGCCGAAGCTCATACTTTCGCGGATGGACGGTTCCTCGAAATAGGGTGTGATGATCGCGAAGCCACCATCGGCAAGAATGACCGCGCCTGTAAATCGTTCGGACCGCCACCAACGAACGCCCGTGAAATAGATGAGGGCAGAACCTGCCTCAATGATTAATGCGCCGATGCCACGGTCGCGCATGAGAGCTTGTGCTTTCGCGATACGGGCTTGACGTTCCGTAACTGAGATGGGTTGCGCGTTGGTTGTGAGAGATTTGAGCGTAGTCACGGCAGGGGTCGCGCTTGCGGGTTGCGCTGCTTGCTGACATCCAAGTAATCCGCTTAGACCAACAGCGCCCGCGCCGATGAGAAGCTCTCGTTTGGATAAAACTGTCATATCACGCCTGCTTTGCCGAATGTGGATTAGGTCGATTTAGATTGTTCCATTGTATAAACCAAAGCCGTACCAATCGCCAAGCAGACGAATGTGATAGGAATAAACCAGCCGGGGTGTTGGAAAGACAGAACATTGATGAGCATCAGCCCCACAAAAAGCGCTCCCATAATAAGGCCCAGATATTTGGATTTCCCGAAGTGAACCGCGACGTTTCCGCCGACAATATTACCAATGCCCAACCCAACGGACGATGCCATGAAGGCTGCGTCATCTGTGAAAAGACGATACCCCAATATGCCTATGAGGGTCGCGAGGAGCGCCCCGGCGATAAAACCTGCCACGGCAGACCGTATGAGCACGCCTCTACCCGACAAGATAACGCCCTGATCGTTTCAAAACCCGCAAACCTAACGCCGCTTGCGTTTATGTTTCGCCCCGCGTGACCGACCTGAACTGGCGGAACGATGATTGCGTTTTGGCGGTTTACCTTTTTCGGGCTTGCTGACCATTTCGAAAATCAATCCGCCGGTAACCGGAGTTGCTTCTTCGAGTTTCACCTTTATCGCGCGACCGAATTTATAAGTGTCGCCACTCTCCACGCCGACGAGAGCTTTGGTTTTCTCGTTAAAGGCAAAATATTCATGACCGAGTGAGCGAGCGGGGATGAGGCCGTCTGCGCCTGTTTCCTTCAGCGTGATGAATAGGCCGAATTTTGTCGCGCCCGTAATCCGTGCGTCAAATTCTGCCCCGACACGGTCCGCGAGATAAGCGGCGACATAACGGTCTTTCGCGTCGCGTTCCGCCACCATCGCTTTGCGTTCCGTCGCGGAGATATGTTCGGCAATTTCCTGCAAGCGAGATTGGCTTTCTTTGTCCATCCCGTCCTCGCCGAGATCGAATGCATCAATCAGGGCGCGGTGAACGATCAGGTCGGCATAGCGCCGGATGGGCGAAGTAAAATGCGTATAATGCGTCAGGTTCAGGCCGAAATGCCCACCTTTGCCGACACTATAATTGGCTTGGGATTGGCTCCGCAGGACCGCCATACTGACCGTCTCAGACAAGTCTTTCTGTTCAGCCTGTTCCAGCAATTTATTAAACCGCGCCGTGGTCGTCCGTTCGCCAAGTGAGAATTTCAAGCCGAGTGCGGGCAGGAAATCCACTAACCCGCCGAGTTTTTCGCGGGAGGGTTCTTCGTGCAATCGTACAATGCTCGGCGTCTTCTTCTCCGACAGGCTTTCCGCCGCGCAGACATTAGCCTGCACCATAAATTCCTCAATCAGTTTATGCGCGTCGAAACGATCGCGCAGCGTGATCTTGGTGACTTCGCCCTTATCATTCACGTGGACGCGACGTTCGGGCAATTCAATTGCGAGCGGCGCGCGGGTGTCACGGCCTTTTTTGAGTGTTGCATAAGCCGCATAGATATTTTGGAGGATGTCCAGCACGGGTTCCGCCTCATCGCCTGCACGCCCTTCAAACGCGTCCTGTGCCTGTCGATAGGTCAGGCGGGCATGACTGCGCATGATGCCGCGTTTGAACGTGTGGCGTAGCTTCACGCCCGTCTTATCAAACACCATCCGCACGGCGAGGCACGCGCGGTCCTCATGCGGGCGGAGGGAGCAGAGGTCTGATGAGAGTTCATGCGGGAGCATCGGCACGACCGCATCGGGGAGGTAGACGGAGTTCCCGCGCCGCCGTGCGGTCTTGTCCAACTCGCTGCCCGTCGTAACAAAGGCCGACACATCGGCAATCGCGACCCAGCAAATCCAACCGCCCTTATTCTTGCCGCTCTCATCAGGCCGCGCGAAAATGGCGTCGTCAAAGTCCTTCGCATCAACGGGGTCAATCGTGACAAGGGGCAGATCGCGCAGGTCTTCGCGCGGGCCACCGATTTCGGGCAGGGTGAGGGATTTGGCTTCCTCAATCACGGCATCCGGGAATACGGTTTCAATATCGTTTTCGTGGAGGCTGATAATGCTCGCGGATTTTCCGCCGAGAGCCGAGCCGATAATTTCCGTGATTTCTGCCAGACGGAGATCGCCTTGATTTTTCCGGCTCGACCGGAATTTGACGAGGTCCTGATCTTCCGCATCATCCTGTACGCGAACGGGTTTGTAATCGTGGCGCGCTTTCTTTGAAACGGGCTGAATGCGCCACCCGCGTCCGCCCTTGTAAAGAACGCCAAGATTTTCAGTCGGACCCGCGCCGAGCTTTTTCATAACTGAGGCGATGATATCGCCGTTCTCACGAACCTTGATCCGGCAGAGCGCGCGGTCGCCGACGCTCAACGTGTCGCGTTGGTCCCGCTTACCGCGCTTGCCCCCTGCGGGACCGGAATCCCGAATAAGGAGTTTCGGCGCCGCGCCGTCGCCCTTCCAACTCTCAGGCTCCCCGAAAAGGTCCCCATCATCCAGATAGGTGGCCTTAATGACCATAACACCGGGCAAGGCATCAGCCTCACGAAATGTCTTGCGGTCGGATTTTTTCAGTGCGCCGTCCTCGACAAGCGTGCGCAGGAGCTGCCGCAATTCGCGGCGGTCATCGCCCTTCACGCCAAGGGCACGGGCCAGTTTCTTGTTATCGTAAAAGTCAGGGCGTTCTCGAACCGTGTCGAGTATTGTTTTTTTCGTTAATTTCATGGCCTGCATGTCGGCGGTGCGGGGGAAAAGGTCAAGGGAGGCGGAGTGCGCCGCTATGCCATAATATACTATTTATCGTCATTACCGGGCTTGTCCCGGTAATCCATGAGATGCTCGAAAGTTCAGTGTGGATTACCGGGACAAGGGCGGTAATGACGGAAAATGGAAATCAATTATTACTTTTTCACGGCAGGTTTCTTTGCCGGAGACTTTTTCTTAGCAGGCGCTTTCTTCTTTGCAGCGGGCTTCTTTTTCGCCGCTGCTTTCTTCCGCGCTGGTTTTTTCTTCGGCGACTTCGCCTCTTTCTCCGCGATATATTCCAGCGCCATATCGATATTCACATCCTGCGGGTCTTGGCCCTTCGGGATGGTCGCGTTGATCTTTTCGTATTTTACGTAAGGACCATAACGGCCTTCCATGATCTGGACGGGCTTCTCTGTTGACGGGTGTTTGCCGAGGTCTTTGAGGACTTTGGCGGCACTGCGGCCACGGCCCGGATTGGCGATTTTATCGGCGATGCGCGACACGGCGTCATTCATCCCGACCGTGAACATCTCGTCCGGGTCCTTCAAACTGACATAGGTCGTGTTATGTTTAATATAGGGACCAAAGCGACCGAGGGCGGTGATAATCTGGTTGCCGTCTTCGGGATGTTGCCCGATTTTGCGCGGCAGATTGATGAGCATGATCCCTTTTTCGAGGTCCATCGCGTCGGGTGGCCAAGTCTTGGGAAGGCTCGTGCGCTTCGGCTTTTTCTCGGTTTCCATCTCGACATAGGGTCCGAAACGACCGGATTTCAGGACGATATCTTTTTCCGTTTCGGGATGCTGGCCGAGGACGATGTCCTCAATCGTTTCCTGCTCCTCTCCGCCAAAAGGACGGGTCATTTTACATTCGGGATAGTTGGAACAGCCGACAAAGGCGCCGAATTTGCCGAGTTTTAGCGACAATTCGCCCGTCTCGCATTTCGGACATTTTCGGGCGGGGGTACCATCTTCCTTCTCGGGGAAGACAATATCTTTCAGCGAGTCATTCAGCGCGTCGAGCACATGCGTCACGCGCAATTCTTTCGTGCCGTCCACAGTCGCGGAGAACTCGGTCCAAAAATTATTGAGCAAGGTCAGCCAGTCGAGGTCACCGGCGGAGACTTTATCTAGCTGTTCTTCGAGATCGGCGGTATAATTATACTGCACATATTTGTTGAAAAATTCTTCGAGGAAGGCCGTCAGCAGGCGTCCCTTGTCTACGGGTGTGAAGCGGCGCTTGTCGAGTGTGACATAGCCCCGGTCCTGCAGAACTTTCAGGATAGACGCATAGGTCGACGGACGGCCAATGCCGAGTTCTTCCATCCGCTTGACGAGGCTGGCTTCTGAATAGCGGGGCGGGGGCTGCGTGAAATGCTGGTTCGCTGCGACGTCGGATTGTTTAACGGATTGTCCGGCCTCAACGGCGGGCAGATCATTATCCGTCTCGTCGCCGTCGTCCTTCTTGGCCTGGGTTTCTTCATAGACTTTCAGAAACCCGTCAAAGCGGACGACTTGGCCCGTCGCGCGCAGGCCCACGGTTTTGGCGCTGTCCTCAATCGTGACCGTCGTGCGTTCCAACTTGGCAGAACTCATCTGGGACGACATGGCGCGTTTCCAGATCAGGTCATAGAGTTTGGCCATATCGCCGGAGAGTTTTAGCGAATCCGGTGTGCGGGCAAATCTGGTCGGGCGGATGGCCTCATGGGCCTCCTGTGCATTCTTGGCTTTGGTTTTATAAACGCGGTGCTGACCGGGCAGGTACGGTTCGCCATATTCATTCTTGATGGTCGCGCGGCAATCGCTAATGGCTTCGCCGATCATGGAGATCCCGTCGGTTCGCATATAGGTGATGAGACCCGTCGTCTCGCCGCCAATATCCACACCCTCATAGAGTTTCTGCGCTGTGCGCATGGTCTGCGTGGCAGAGAAGCCGAGCTTGCGTGAGGCTTCCTGTTGCAGGGTAGATGTCATGAACGGCGCGGACGGATTGCGGGTGAGGGGGCGCGCTTCGACATTGGTAATCGAGAGAGTCGCCGTGTCGACGGCGGTTTTCGCTTTCATCGCCAGCGTTTCATTATTCAGTGAGAATTTATCGAGCTTATCACCGTTCAGCGTTACGAGACGTGCTGGGAAGTTCCCGCCTTTCGCGGTCATCAGGCCTTGGACGGTCCAATATTCGCGCGGATCGAATTTCTCGATCTCCGTCTCGCGTTCCGTGATGAGTTTCAGCGCAACAGATTGCACGCGTCCGGCAGAGCGTGCGCCTGGCAATTTCCGCCACAGAACGGGGGACAGCGTAAAGCCGACGAGATAATCCAAGGCCCGACGCGCGAGATAGGCATCCACAAGTTCCTGATCCAATTGACGCGGGTTCGCGATGGCATTGGTGACGGAAGTTTTCGTGATAGCGTTGAACACGACGCGCTCGACA
Source organism: uncultured Caulobacterales bacterium (assembly GCA_947503715.1). Classification (GTDB taxonomy): domain Bacteria; phylum Pseudomonadota; class Alphaproteobacteria; order Caulobacterales; family Maricaulaceae; genus Litorimonas. The sequence goes on from CANNER010000001.1 coordinate 665,524, forward strand.
GGCTTGCCCTTAAACGCTTTCTTCTTGGACAGCACTTCCAGCAAATGCCACGAAATCGCTTCACCTTCCCTATCCGGGTCGGTCGCGAGGATGAGTTTGTCGGCATTGCCGAGCGCAACTTCAATATCCTTGATGCGCTTCTTGGACTGCGTATCGACGGACCAGCTCATCGCGAAATCGTTTTCGGGGTCCACGGATCCATTTTTGGACGGCAGGTCGCGGACATGGCCGAAACTGGCGAGGACTTTGTAATCCTTGCCGAGATATTTTTCGATGGTCTTGGCCTTGGCGGGCGACTCGACGATGACGAGATTCATAACAGTCTTCTTGATTTAGGAGCGTCGCGGCATTTGGGGGAGGGACAATATAATGTCAACCGACGCGAAAATGGGAGATGTCGTGACCCCCTACATTCGTACAGTTCTCGCTTGCATAGATGCAATCCTCATTTATACAACTTTTGAACGTGATTAAGTTGAGGGGAAAACCATGGTCGGACAGGACAATACTCAGACAACCCATGCCGCAGAGCCGGCGGCCGCTGCGGGTAAGACCAGCAAGGAAGTGGCCGAATATGTGCTGAACCTGCTCTCGGGTCTCGCCACAATGTCGGACATGGCCGGACATACGCAATTGGCCAGCGATATTGAAGACGTTCTGTCCGGTCACAGTGTCGAGGATTACTGATATCTGATATGCATTTATGTGGCTGCCCGTTAAGTCTGCTGTGTGTATGTATTCCGTCAAGACGTTACGCGGGGTATCTGCGTCACAAATGACGACACGGAAAATATGTCAAACAAAACGCCCATCCAGATCGTTTATGACGGAGAATGCCCGTTCTGTACCCGCTATGCGAAGATGCTTCGTCTCAGGGAATCCTATGATGTCGACCTGATAGACGCGCGCGGCGATCATCCGATTATTGCCGAGATAACGGCGCGGAAACTCGACTTGGACGAAGGCATGGTCGTGAAATTGGACGGACAGTATTTCTATGGCGGTGACGCGGTGAACCGTCTGGCGATCCTGACGGATGAACGTGGGGCGTTTCGCACATTGGGGAAATGGGTGTTTGAGAGTCCGACGAGGAGCAAGTTCCTCTATCCGTTTTTGCGATTTGGTCGGAATACGACGCTGAAGCTTATGGGCTCCAAAAAGATTAATAATATCGCTGAGGATTAACCCAGCGCGACGCGACCATCCGGCTCCACAACAATCTCGCCGTTCAAGTCCATTTCCAAGAGCACGGCATTGACGATGGGTGTCGGCAATCCTGACGCCCTGACAATATCATCTCGCGGCGTCGGTGTGGGTGAGAGCAGGGCGCGAATGACCGGACCGGCTTTGCGAATATCGGCTGCGGCGGCTTGCACATCAAAGCGCGGCGCATCGAATCCGTTGCGCGGCTCCTCCATCTCCAATGTTCTTAGTCCACTAAGAATATTGAGCACATCCTCCGCGCTCTCAATCAAATGCGCGCCCTGCCGGATGAGGCGGTTACAGCCCTTTGTGCGCGGGTCTAGTGGGGAGCCGGGGGCCGCCATGACTTCGCGGTTTTGTTCCAGCGCATAGCGCGCCGTGATGAGTGTGCCCGACCGTTCCGCCGCTTCAATCACCACGACCCCGCGTGAGAGGCCGGAGATAATTCTGTTGCGACGCGGGAAATCGCGGGCTGTCGCGCGGTAGCCGAGCGGACTTTCACTGACGATCGCGCCGTTTTCGCGAATGGCGTGGTAGAGGTCCGTATTGTCGCGGGGATAGATGTGGTCGACGCCCCCACCCAGAACGGCGGCGGTCCCCGTTTCAATCGACGCGGCATGTGCCGCCGCATCAATACCGCGCGCGAGGCCGGAAACGACCGTCTGTCCCGCGCGGCCTAACTCCCCCGCCAGTGTACCTGCAAAGCGTTGTCCAATCGCGGAGGCATTTCGAGACCCGATGATAGCAACGCAAGGTTTGTTGAGGAGGGATGCATCGCCCAAGACAGAAATTACGGGCGGCGGCGGGTCGAGCGCGCGTAAATATCGCGGAAAATCCGGCTCCACGGCGCAAATCAGGCGCACGCCCATTTGATCGGAATACATCATTTCCCGATCAACCTGCTCATTTGTCGGCACGGAAAGTGGTTTCTTACGGATGAGTGAGGGCAGGGCGTCAATCGCTGTCGCCGCATCGCCATAGCGGTTGATGAGGTCCCGAAACGCGACGGGGCCGACATTGCGAGTCCGGATCAGGCGCAGCCAGTCACGGCGTTCGGTAAAGGAAAGCTCAGGCACGACTTAGCTTTGCTCTTTTGTCTTCTTCTGGCCAATCTTGCTTTCCTCACCGCGGATGAGACGTCCCATATTTTCGCGGTGCCGCCAGAGAATAACGACCGCCATAAAACTGGACATGATTGCGGCCGCATTTGGCACGAGGAACCAAGCAGCCGCACTTGCAATCACACAGGCCAGTAAAGCACCGAGTGAGGAGAGACGCGTGATGACAGCCGTGCCCAACCAGACAATCGCGGCGACAATGGCTACGGGCCAAGCCAGCGCAAAGAGACCGCCGAAGAATGTCGCAACACCCTTACCGCCTTTGAACTTCAACCAGACGGGATAGCAGTGTCCAACTAACGCTGCCGCCGCCGCGATATAGCCCAGCGGTGCACCCATATAATGCTGAACCAGCCATCCTGTCAGTCCGGCCTTCGCCGCGTCCAGCAAGAGCGTAATCGCCGCAATATCTTTACGCCCCGTCCGCAAAACATTCGTCGCACCGATATTTCCGGACCCAATCTTACGAATATCGCCCTGACCGGATGCCATAGCGAGGAGGAGGCCGAAGGGGATAGAACCTGCGAGATAGCCGATGACAATTGCGATGAGAGTTTCCATGGGAGTGAAGTGCTATCCGACGGGAAGGGAGTCAACTTTTGTGTTCAAGGTGAGCTTAGGCTTATTTTCCAGGTTCCCATTGTATAGTAAAAGCAGATCTAAGCTGAGTGTCTTAAAACACCCAAAATACGCCGCTGGTAAGGTTTGCTGCTACCCTTGATTCTCTCAGAATTGACTATTCAATACACCTCCAACGCGCTGACGCCAGACACAGAGCGCTGTGGCAATTACCTGCGGGGAAGTAATTCGTCGAGTTATGGATGCAGAACATTGACATTCTCCAATCGGGATATCTACGAAGGCATTCTTCAGCATAGGAAGCCAAAATAATCCACCTCCGCTCCCTAACGAAACGCATCCGTGATCAACTAGGAGTATAGGATTTAAGGTGTTGGGCATGGATCGGTAATTTGTATGAAGCTTCCCTGCGTCTTACGGCAAGTCATGGCTATCTCATAGCGCGTTAAAAAGCGCTCAAATTGTAACAATTGCAACTCCGTATGGGACTGAATGTCGTCAATATCGGTAATCGTCCCGTCATCTGGCAAAGCCAATTGAGCCTGCATATAAGGCTTGGCCCGCTCTACGCTGGCGGCGGCCTTTTCAAAGATCGGCATACTCGCCAGGTCTCCTCGATACTTTTGGGCATCATTGCCCGCTGAGATCAGTTGCGTGGCGGCTTTTTTGTATAGCTCTCCAAGCGCAGATGTCAGACGCGCATTTTGCTCGGTACAGACTTTTTTAAGGGCCTTAATCCTATCCGCGACGGCTGTGATCTCCTTAGGTTTCATACCATCTGCGGAATCTTCTAGGAAATCGGCCTCATTTGCTGCGCGCTCTTGCTGATCTTGGGCATAGGGACAGCTTGTCATATCCGGCGCGATTAAAGCTGACATGTCCTCGCCAGAGGCGGCCAATTTAACAAAAGCCGGCGCGATAACATCCTCTAAATATCCGGTCACCCTGAAATGGGTATAAAGAGGTTTTGTGCTGCCATCCGGTTGTTTAATCAGTGTTTCCTTTGATTTATCATAGTTGAGATCGTTCAAGGACACGGCCCTCATGACATATTGCAAGATGTCTTTTTTCTGTTTTGGGGTTTGCGCAGCGGCATAGACCCGCAAGAGTAACCCTGCCGCCAGCCCCTGCGCATTGTAACGGTCAGGGCAATACACGCTCGCATCGCGCCCGACTGCAAAGACTTGGTTTGGATCGAGCTGCTGGCCCGCATCAATTTGTAAGGTCATGTTATAGGCGATTTGCTCGACGGTGACCGGACAATTATCGGTGACTTGCGCAGGCGCTCTAACAGGCGAAATAGCCACCGCCATGATGGCCAAGCCCGACAGAATAGAGATTTTACGAAACATGTTAGCCCCTAAATTTTAACCGTTTCACCTTCCTCGACATAGTTCCAAGGCATCAGATTGTCGAGGTCTGAGTGTTTGAAGTCTTGAATATTGGCCAAAGTATGTGTCCGCCAGTTTTGTGAGTTAACTGCGCAAAGTTGAGCGGCTTAAAATCGCTTAAATAAGGACGCTGATCAAATATCAGCTTTTTTAAAACCCCATATAAGAAAACCGCGAATTATTCGGGTGCTTATGCCCAATCTCACGTGGCATCGCACGGCCTTTGGGGCTCGCGATCAATTATGTCATTAAGAAAATTGGAGGTACCACCCGGAATCGAACCGGGGTACACGGATTTGCAATCCGGTGCGTAACCACTCCGCCATGGTACCTCGCGTGGTGGGAGGCCAGCCTATAATCAAACCGCCCGTCGTCCGCAATAGCTGATTGCGGCCTTTGACGGTGGGGGCTATAGCGCTGTCAAATATTGACCCAAGCGAGTCCCTTTAACATGACTGATGCCGTTCTTCCCAGAAACCCGATGCGGGACGCCATGATTGAATCTCAGATTCGCGTGGCCGATGTGACAGAGCTGGATATCTTGCGCGCGTTTCGCCAGACGCCGCGGGAGCTGTTTGTGCCGACCTCCAAAAAAGCGCTCGCCTATGCTGACCGCAATATTGAAACGGATGAGGGGCGTATCATGTTGGCCCCGCGTGATCTGGCGAAATTGGTACAGGCTGCGGATATTGAGGCCACAGATGTCGTTCTCGATATCGCCTGCGGGCGTGGATATTCGACGGCCATCCTGGCACAGCTGGCCGATACAGTTGTTGGCCTAGAATCCACGGATGAAGCGGTTGACCGCGCGACAGAGCTTCTTGTGGATATTGATATTTCTAATGCCGCCATTGTTAAAGGTGATTTGAAATCCGGTGCCACCGAACATGGGCCTTTCAACGTTATTTTCGTAAATGGCGCCCTGCCAGTTGTTCATCAACCGTGGTTCTCGCAACTCGCGGATGGGGGACGATTGGTTTGTATCATACAGAACGGGCCAGTTGGTCATGCAACAGTTTTCCGCAAGTCAGGTGAAGCCGTTGGCGAGCGCGTTGTGTTCGACTCCAACGCCTCTTTCCTGCCAGGTTTTGAGCCTAAGCCCGCCTTTACGTTTTGATTTGACCCCTTCAGGACTGCATAGGTGTATTGCTGCAGTCATTAGGTACAATTTAACCGTGATACGATTATAGAGGCTTTAAATCCCGTCTGTGTGTCGAAAGCTCTCTCGTGTCCTTAAAAATCTGTCTTTCTACTCTTCTTATCAGCACTTGCGCTTTGGTTGCTATCCCTGAGACGGCCTCTGCCGAAGATCTGCAATCCGCATTGGTCTCGGTATATAATAAAAACCCGCGACTTCTGGCCGAACGGGCACGCCTGCGCGAGGTCGATGAAAATTATATTCAGGCCCGCGCGCAGGGGCGTTTTACGATTTCTGGAAGTGGCTCTTATTCTAAGGCCTGGATCGAAACTCCGGCGCAGGACAGTTTTTTCGGTCCGCCAGCGGAGGGGACAAATACTGAATATGGCGCGCCAAAACAGGGGGCCGTTCAGGTCGTTCAACCGCTTTATCAAGGCGGGCGGGTTAAAGCCCTGAAGCGTCAGGCGAAACTGGGTATTTTATCCGCCCGCGAAGGTTTGCGGGCACAGGAAAATAATATTTTTACCGCTGCCGCCAATGCCTATGTGGATGTTTTGCGGGACGAAGAGGCCGCCCGTATCCGTCGAAACAATGTCCGCGTTTTGTCCCGCCAGTTACAGGCCGCCACGGATCGTTTCGATGTGGGTGAGGGAACGCGGACCGATATTGCGCAATCCGAATCACGACTCGCGCTGTCCGAAGCGGGCCTTGCGCAGGCCGATGCACAACTCGCCGCGTCACGTGCCTCTTATTTTCGGATTGTCGGACGTTTGCCGCGTGATTTGTCTCAACCTCCAGAATTTATTATACCGCCTACCTTGCAGGACGCCATAACAGCCGCCCGCGATAATAACCCGCAGCTGATGGCCGCTTATTACAATGAAGCGTCGTCCCGGGCAGCGATTGACGTCGCCAAAGCAGCGGGTCGTCCAGTGGTCTCTTTGAATGGTAGCTTATCACGCAGCCGTGATCAGCTCTTAGGATTTAATGAGTCGGATAATGCAGCCCTTACAGCGAATATAACGATTCCGATTTATTCCGGCGGGCAGAACCAGTCTCGCGTCAGACAGGCCAAACACGCCAAGACACGGCTGGCATTTGAGACGCGTGATACGGAACTCGCGGTGGATCAAACTATCACGCAAATTTGGGCGCAATTGGAAGCCGCGCGTATCGTTCTTGACACGTCAGAGCGTCAACAGCGCGCTGCCGAAGTTGCTTTTGAGGGTGTGACACTAGAACAAACGGTCGGGACGCGGACACAACTGGATGTTTTGGATGCGGAGCAGGAAGTGCTGAATGCGCGGCTTTCTGTTGTGAATGCACAGCGTGAACTGAATTCCGCGACTTACAGCCTGCTTTCCACAATTGGCGTATTCGATGCTGAGGGCATTCGCTTGGACGTTGACCGTTATCAGCCGGAACAGAATTTAGATGCCATTTCCTATGACGGTTTGGCCGAAGCGGCTGATGCTTATGTGCCGGAATTCGTTCAAAAGATCGGACGCCAGGTCCCGAATATTGTGAATGATGCGGTTGGTGTGCCGGTGACTTTGATTGGAAAATCGGACCTCGGTGAATCTCTGGATAATTTGGGTGATAGGCTTGGCGGTATTGGTACGGATGCCAAGGAAGCGCTGGATTATATCAGTAATCAGGATCCCGAATATGACCCGCGCCTGCGCACGGATAATCCTGAGATCATCATTGAACCGATTGAGCCGGCATCGGCACCGCCTTACGATCCGCTCTTAGACGGGGATGCGGACGGCGTCGTGGATCCTGAGTTTAAAGTTAAAGACTGATTTTTAAACTTTTCAAAATTCTCCACTGAATTGAGTCGAGGCCCGTCTGGACAAGTCAGACGTGTTGTCTTAACCATTTAGAGATAAATGAGGTTGTCGGGGGACTGCCTTGACGGGCAAATCAGCCTAAAATGCAGGAATATGAGGGTTTATGTCTGAACAGACGCCAAGTTCACCGGATAATCTTCAGGATAACGGCGTGTCTTCGGGTGAGCCGAGCATGGAAGATATTCTGGCCTCTATTCGGAAAATTATATCTGAGGACGAACCCGTTGCCATGGAGTCGCCGGAAGATGTATTTGTGGACCTGAAATCCGATGCGGAAATTGAGACCGTGGAGGTGGATTTTGAAGATCTGAATACAGTCGATGATCCGCTTGCCGTGGCCGAGACTGTTGACGCAGAACAAACGCTTGTTGATTTAGATGTAGAAGCGGTTCTCTCAGATATGAATCTTGCCGACGCGTCAGAGGATGTGAAACCTGACGAAAACATCCTCGATATGCTTGGTATGGAAATTCCGCTGGAAGCCGATGCACCGGAGGCGGAGATCGAAACTTACACAGCCCGGTCCGAAGACTTAGCGCCACCTATGTCAGATAAGTCTGATACGGATGAGATGGATGCCTTACTCGACGGTATCCTCCTCGCGCCGGATGAAGATCTGGGCGATGTTGAAGAGACAGCGCCACAGGCCGCAACTGTTGACAATGATCCAGATCTTGAATTGGTCAAAACGCTGATGGCGGATCTATCCGATGATCAAGGGCTCGGTCTCGAGACAGATGATGACCTCGATTCGCTTCTCGCTATTCCGGAAATCGAAGCTGAAGCTGTGCAAGAGCTTGTAGAGTCAGATGAACCTGAGGTCGCAGAGGAAATTGAAGAAGATATTCTCAGCGATATTCTGAATATGACGCTGGATGACGAGATAAAGTCCCATCCCGAAGATCTGGACATTGCCACTGATCTCGTGACGCCCGACACTGTTGCGGCGGATGAATTGGCTAATCTTGAAGCCAATGATATTGCTGAGCAGATTGAAACAGCCGAGACGGCGGACGAGCTTCCATCTCTTGCTGATATTGCCGCGGCGGCCCAAGCCGATGCGGTTGAAGCTGAAACAGCTGCCGTATCTGCGCCTAACCCCTTGGCTGCGACCGCTGGTCTGGCGGCCGCAGGGGCAGGTCTTGCAGCTTTGGGTGCAACGGCGTTGGGCAATGAGCCCGTTTCCGAAAATGCCGCTGACCCTCAAGATATTACGCCAACCCTTTCGACTCAAACTGAAACACCAGAACCCGTGCCGCCCTCAAAGGAGCCTTCCATGCCCGTTCAAGCCGTAAATACTGATACTATCCTCGACGACGTAACTGAATCCGCCGCCGCTGGCGCTTTCGCGGAACTCAATTCCGTCGTCGAAGAAAAGGCCGTCTTTAACGAGCGCGGCCCGCGCATCGGCGACCTCGTACAGGAAGCCCTTCGCCCTATGCTCAAAGATTGGCTCGACGCTAATCTGAAAGGCATTGTCGAGCGCGCGGTGGCCAAAGAGGTCAAACGCATCTCGTCGGGGAAGTAGGGGAAAGCCACCCCTTCAATTTTCTGCTGAGGTGGGCTAAGCCCGCCGAAATACTACCCGTTCCTATTACAGGGGCGGGTTTTGCTTTGGAATTATATCATGCTCGACAAGAACTTCGATCCTCAATCGGCGGAACAACGTCTCTATGAGATGTGGGAGAGCAACGGCTATTTCAAACCGCGTGCCGCCAAGCCGGGTGACACAAAAGATGATAATTACTCCATCGTGATTCCGCCGCCCAATGTGACGGGCAGCCTGCATATGGGTCATGCGCTCAACAACACGATCATGGATATCCTGATCCGCTATAACCGGATGAAGGGGAAGGCGACGCTCTGGCAGCCGGGCATGGACCATGCCGGAATCGCGACGCAGATGGTGGTCGAGCGCAAATTGGCCGCTGAAGGGAATCGCGCCCGCAAGGATATGAGCCGTGAGGAGTTTCTGAACCATGTCTGGTCGTGGAAAGAGGAATCCGGTGGCATGATCGAGAAACAACTCCGCCGTCTTGGCTCCTCCTGTGACTGGTCGCGCTCCAAATTTACGCTGGGCGAGCGCGAAGGCGGGCAGATGGCCGATGCCGTGACCAAGGCCTTTGTCGAGATGTATGAGGCGGGCCTCATCTATCGCGACAAGCGCCTCGTGAACTGGGACCCGCATTTCCAGACCGCGATTTCCGATCTGGAAGTCGAGAATATCGAGAAGGACGGCCATTTCTGGCACTTCAAATATCCGCTCGCAGGCGGGGAAACCTATACCTATGTCGAGAAGGACGAGGACGGCAATGTCACTCTGTCAGAAGAGCGGGACTATATTTCCATCGCCACGACTCGTCCAGAAACCATGCTGGGTGACGGCGCGGTGGCGGTTCATCCCGATGATGAACGCTATGCTCCGATTGTCGGGAAAATGGTGCGTCTGCCACTCGCCGACCGGCTTATCCCGATCATCACGGATGAATATCCGGATATGGATTTCGGCAGTGGCGCGGTGAAGATCACGGGCGCGCATGACTTCAACGATTATGAAGTCGCGAAACGGAATGACATTCCGATGTACTCCCTGATGGGCCCACGCGGCGAGATGATTGAGAGCGAAATCATGCCCGCAAAATATGTCGGCATGGACCGGTTCAAGGCGCGGAAAGAGGTTGTTGCGGATATCGACGCCGAAGGGCTGCTCATTCGCGTCGAAGACAAAAAGATTATGCAGCCCTATGGGGACCGCTCCGGCGTGGTGATTGAACCGATGTTGACGGATCAGTGGTTTGTGGATGCAGAAAAGCTCGCCGGTGAGGCGATGGGGGCGATATCTCGTTCTTCTCCAAATGTCATCCCGCACAAGGGCGATAGCCCGCAGATGCGGGACCTATCGAAACGCGAAAACGCCGGCGATGGAGAGCAGACGTCAGGCCCCGCATCTCCACTGCGTTCCGTGCGGGGTGACAGCGGAGATGTAACCAAAACCCGCTTCATCCCCGAAAACTGGACAAAAACCTATGACCACTGGATGGAGAATATCCAACCGTGGTGCATCTCGCGGCAATTGTGGTGGGGCCATCAAATTCCGGCTTGGACTGTTTCAGGTTGGTCAAAAGGAAACCTTTCGTCTGAAACAGTAGAAAGTAAACTAGCGCAGCGTGAAGTGTCGGAACGAGTTTGGAAGCTCACACTGGCTGGTGAAAGCATAACTGATGCAAAAGAGCGAGGTTTTCACAATCGTTTCCTCGACAACGAATTTTGGGAATTTTCAGAATATTATGAAGTTGATGATAATTCCTCGGGCGAATTTGATATAAATGCGATTTTCAAAATTAAGGGCAAGATAGCTCAATACTTTAGAGATGCAGAAATCAGAGTTCGTTTTCGCAGAGACCCCGACGTCCTTGACACCTGGTTCTCCTCCGGTCTCTGGCCATTCTCCACGCTCGGTTGGCCGGACAACACGGAGGAACTCTCCCGTTTCTACCCGACCTCCACCCTCGTCACGGCGTTCGACATCATCTTCTTCTGGGTGGCGCGAATGATGATGCAGGGCTTGCATTTCATGGATGAGGTGCCGTTTGAGGATGTCTATATCCATGCGCTGGTTTTGGACGAGAACGGCAAGAAAATGTCGAAATCCATCGGCAATACGCTCGACCCACTCGACCTTATCGACGGCGTGTCGATTGACGAACTCGTCGAGAAACGCACACGCGGATTAAAAAACCCCGAGAAAGCCCCGCAAGTCGCCAAGGCGACGAAGAAAGCCTATCCCGACGGGTTCGAAGCCTTTGGCGCGGACGCGCTGCGCTTCTCCCTCGCGAGTCAGGCCGGGCAGGGGCGCAATATTCGTCTGTCCGTGGACCGCATTGCGGGCTACCGGAATTTCGGAACAAAGCTCTGGTCTGCCGCGAATTTCGGTCAGATGAATGGCTGTGTTCCAACGGATTTCACGCCAGAAAGTGCGACTCTGAACCTCAATAAATGGATTATTTCCGAGACGGCGAAAACGGCGGCGGAGATTTCCCGTTGCATCGACTCCTATCGTTTCAACGACGCGGCGGATGCTGCCTATAAATTCACATGGGACACATTCTGTAGCTGGTATCTGGAGCTGTCCAAACCGCTGCTCTCCGGCGAAGACGGGGCTGAGAAAGACGAGACAAAAGCGACCTTTGCCTGGGTGCTCGACCAAATCCTGAAACTCCTCCACCCGTTCATGCCGTTCATCACAGAAGAGTTGTGGGGCAAGATTGGAGGCACGCGCGAAACACATTTGATCGTGGCCGATTGGCCGACCTATGGCGAAGACCTCGTAGATGCCGATGCGGTTACTGAACTCACATGGCTGCAAACGCTCATCACAAACATCCGCTCGGTCCGCGCCGATATGAACATCCCGCCGAGCAAGAAAGCACCGCTCCTCATGTGCGCCAAAACGCTTGACCCACGGCTCGCAACCTACGCCCCGCAACTGTCGCCCATGGCGCGGGTGGAGCGTGTCGAACTCGCCGACACAGCACCTGAAGCGTCGCTGCAAACCGTCGTGGACGGCGTGCAATTCGCCATCCCGCTGGCGGGCCTGATCGATATGGAGGCCGAACGCAAACGCCTCTCCAAGGAGATCGAGAAAGCCCAAAGCGAGATCGAGAAAATCGACCGCAAGCTCGGCAATGAAGCCTTTGTCGCGAAAGCGCCGGAAAAGGTTGTGAACCTGCAAAAGGAACGCCGCGCGGGTTACGTCGCCGAGGTTGAAACCTTGCAGGCCGCACTGGACGGATTGGCATAAACTGAAATTAAGGGGGCGCTACATTATGATTGAATTCAACGAACATCATAAAGAACTCAAAGGGTTCAGCGATTATTATGAAGCTAATATTCTTCCCGGTTTAGAACGGGATGAAACTGCGCGATTGGCGGCGGTGAAGAAAGCCAAAATGTCATGGCCCTTGATTGCAGCAGGAGCGGCCGCGATTGCAGTTATCGCATTTCTGCTCGGCGCGACATTGCCGATCTATATTTTTATCGTCGTTGGGGCCGGCGGCTTCATGGTTGCTGCGTCGCAATATTTTCTCAAAGGAGTCAAATCCGCAACAAAAGACAATATCATGGGGGGGATATGTCAATTTCTCGGTTGGACATTTACTGAAAAGGTTGAGCATTCGGCGCATCTTGAAACTTACATAGGATTAGACCTTCTTCCGCGAAGCTATGACCGCGTACATTACGAGGACCGCGTCACAGGCGCTGCCCATGGTGCGGAGTTTGAATTCTATGAGGCGCATCTTGAAAAGCGCGTGAAAACGAAAAATGGCCACCGTTGGGAAACAAGGTTTCGGGGGCAACTCCTCGTCTTGGACTTTGATCGGAAGTTCCTCGGCCAGACTGTGGTCCTGCGCGACAAAGGGATGTTTAACCGCAAGAAGAAGGGCGATATGAAACGTGTCGGCCTCGTCGATCCGGTCTTTGAGAAAATCTTTGAAGCTTACAGCACGGATCAGGTCGAGGCGCGATACCTCCTCACGCCGACATTCATGCAGCGATTGGTGGATTTGGAAACATCTGTCGATGGTAAGGAAATCCGGTTTGGCTTTACGGGCGGGCAACTCCTCATCGCGGTGGAAACGGTCAATCGCTATGAGGCGGGGTCGATGTTCAAGCCGTTGATAGAGACCGCGCGGACGCAGAAAATTCTGGATGAAATCGGCGCGATTTACGATGTGATTGACGGCGTGATGAAACCGGCGGAACGGCGGGTCTAGTTTTCAAACGCCAGAACGTAACTCTCATCCAGCCGCTCTGTTGTCTCGAATAATTGCGTCAGCGTCCCGAATGTTGTCGTGAGCACTTTCTCTCCATGGTCATCCAAAATCAGGCGCTCATCAATCATCGGGCCGTAATGACGGCGGAGGGGCGAAACTTTTAATTCTGTCGGTGTGATGGTTGTCATCAATTTCTCCAGCAGAACCTGCCGATCTGTCGTTTCCCAAATCGCGGCGGCAATCGCGTAGAGCATCAATTCGTTACAATTCTGCCAGCGTAGATCGAACGGATTAGAAATCAGGGAATAGTCCGGCTGATGCACGGCGTCATATTCCGGACTTTCGAGAAAGTCATAAAGCAGGTATTGGGTCGCGGCATCGGGAATTAAAATCCCCGCATCGCGTTCCTGTAACAGGCGCAGGAAATCCGCAGGCGTGTCCGTGACGAGCGTGGAGCGCAGGCGGTTCTCCTCGCCGTGATAGAGATTATAGACGTCATAGCCGCCATTCGCATTGCGCCGGAAAAAGGCGCTATGGGTAAACATCACGCCTTCGGGGAGCTTTTCGCGGGCTTGGCCGGAGCGGGAAATGACGGCGAGTTTCACGTCTTTGTCGTTTAACTCATCCAGAATTTGCTGCCCGTAATCTTCCAGCGTGTCGCGCGGGAAGAGGGGGTCGCCGGAATCGGTGGACGCGACATAGCCCGCATAAACGGTGCGAATATGCCAGCCATATCCGAACACCGCGATGAGGAGGACGACCGCGACTCCAATCGCAATTTTCCAGCCGAGACTCAAAAATCAAACATCCCGATGACGGGCACATGGTCGGACGGCTTCTCGCCCTCGCGCACATGTTTGTCGATCTGAATACCCGTCGCGCGGTCTATGGCTTGCGGGGAGCAGAGCAGGTGATCGATACGAATGCCGAGATTATTTTGCCACGCGCCGCCCTGATAATCCCAAAATGTATATTGCCCGTCGCGTCCGTCAAATTGATCGAACATATCGTACAGCCCGATATTGCGGAGCGCGTGAAAGGCATCCAGCGTTTCCTGCCGGAACAGCGCATCGCCCCACCACCCCTTTGGGTCATGGGTGTCGCCGGGGCGAGGGATGACATTGTAATCCCCTGCAAGGATGAGGCGTTCTTCTAGCGGCAGCAGCGTTTCCGCATGGGCCTTGAGCCGTTTCATCCAGTCGAGTTTATAAGTATATTTCGGGCTCTCCATCGGATTTTCACCGACCGGATTACCGTTGGGAAGATAGATGGACGCAACTCGCACAGCGCCGCGCTTTGTGCTGACGACGGCTTCGAGGTAGCGCGCCTGATCTTCCTCCGCGCCTTCCAACAGATCCTGTCCCGGCAGGCCTCTGCGGATATCTTCCAGCGGGAGTTTGGAGAGGATCGCCACGCCATTATAGGATTTTTGGCCGTGGGTGATGATATTATAACCGAGCGATTCGATTTCCATGCGGGGAAAGCCCTCGTCGACAGTTTTGATTTCCTGCAGACAGGCAATGTCAGGCTGCGCGGATTCTAGCCACGCTGTGACCGCGTGCATCCGTGCTTTGATCGAATTCACATTCCATGTGGCGATTTTCATGTTTCGGTCTCAGGCTGCGTTGGCAATGAATTGTACGAATTTGGCGAATACGAAGGCGATGAGCAAGAATCCCCAAAGCCATTGAAGACTCATACCACCTGACTCTGATGACGTGTCCATCGGCTGTTGTACAGGCTGATTCAACCGCAATCCCATCCGGCGTTCCAGCCATTCAATGCGGTAGGCTTGGTGGTTGTTGAACTTGCCGACCTGATCCCAGCTCATCGTTTTAAACAGAGAGGCGGTGATCGGCGCGGAGAAGAGTTTCGGCATTTTCTGCGGCTCGTCAAAATGCGGATTATTTTCCTCATAAAAGCCGTGAATTTCCAAGATGCGGTGGAGCAGCAGATTTTCGAAATCGACATAATCGTCGATGTCGAGTGCGCGAGCTTTTTGGAAGAGTTGATTCCAATTCCCCCGGTCATTCCGTTTTGCAGGCGTATTTAGGATGTCGAGAATATCTTGGTTCAGCGGCGGCGGCGGCGGCTCGGCTCGCGATTGGACAGGGGCGTCGAGGCTCGGCGTTGCGCCGATGGCATAGCTCGTCGGGCTCTCAATTTCCGCGTCT
The DNA here is from genome assembly GCA_947503715.1 of uncultured Caulobacterales bacterium. Lineage (GTDB taxonomy): Bacteria > Pseudomonadota > Alphaproteobacteria > Caulobacterales > Maricaulaceae > Litorimonas. The sequence continues at coordinate 680,754 of CANNER010000001.1, forward strand.
GGTGCAGGGGCGTCGAGGGATTGTGTCCGACCCGTTGCATAAGCGGACGGGCCCTCTTCCTGTGTATCATCGTCAACCATATCAGCGAATGTGACGCTGGGTATGGCTTCCGCTTGGACAGCCTCTTCCTCGGCCACATAGGCAGCTTCCTGCGCGGCGTAGGCCAGCATATTCAAGGCTTGGTCATGCGCATCACGCAAGCGCATGAAGCCTTCCGGGTCTTCTTCCGGACGCGTCAGTTTCAGCTGTTTGGAATAGGCTTTCTTGATCTCCCGCCGGTCTTTTGGCGGCGCGTCCAAGCCGAGGACTTCGTAATAGGATTGTCGCGCCACCTTAGAACACATCCATGGCGTCGAGATCGTCGAGGAATTTGATGACGCTCTCGCGGGCGAGTTTAATATCGGTGTCGTTTTGTTTGGCGAGGACGGCCTCGAACTGCACAAGATTATGTTCAATCGCGTTGCGGATATCGCCGAGATGGTTTTCATAGGCCGCTTTCAGGCGGTTTATGATCGCGGCATTTTCCGCGACATCTTTCGGATGAATTTTCAGCTTGTCGAGTTCCTTGAGGCGTTTTGCGATGTCGGCCTGTGACAGGCTGCCGGGATTGCCCTCGAGGATGAGTTGCTCCGTCTTGCCCGTCGAAATGACGGTGACGAGGACTTCCAGTACGCCGGACACATCATAGGTAAAGCGGATATCGAAATCCTGATGTTTGTCTTTTTCCTTGGGGAACCAGACTTTCAAATCGCCCAGCGGGACATTGTCTTCGACGCGCGGGCTTTCGCCCTGATAGACGGAAATGCTGACATGATCCTGCCCCGGACGGATGGTGGAATTGCGGACGACGCGGGAGGCGGGGATGACCGTATTGCGTTCAATAATAGGCTGGAAATAACCGCTCTCATACTGGTTCGGCCCGACTTCGCGGGCAATATCTGTACCGAGGGTAAAGGGGCATACATCGGTCATAACGATATCTTCCAACGCCTCATGCCGTGCGAGAAGGCCTGCCTGCACACCCGTGCCGAGGGCGATGACTTCATCGGGGTCAAGGCTATGTTCCGGGAATTTCTTGAGCAAGCGCGTCACCATCGCGCGGATGACCGGCATACGCGTCGCGCCGCCAACGAGGATGATCCGCTCAATATCCGAACTCCGCAGCCCCGCATCGGAAATCGCGCGTTGCAAGGGCATCCGCATCCGTGACTGGAGTTTTTCCGTCAGTTTTTCGAATTTTTCGCGGGTGAGTGTGAGTTCCACTTCTTTCGTGCCGTCCAGATACTTGACCGTGATGTCAGGCTTTTCCGACAGGCCGAGCTTGGCCTTATTCGCGAGGTCCCGCAGACGTCCCAGTTCTTTCGGCTTCACCTTATCCCGCGTCTTGCCAAGCTGTTCGAGGAAGTTGTCCTCGACCGCTGTTGTGAAATCCTCGCCGCCCAGAAACGCGTCGCCGGCGCTGGAGCGGACTTCCATCACGCCGTCAAAAATTTCCAAGATGGACACGTCAAAAGTCCCGCCACCGAGGTCTATGACGAGAAACGTATTCTCATCATCTTTGGCGTTCAGACCATAGGCGAGGGCGGCGGCGGTTGGTTCATTGATGAGACGTTCAACTTTCAGGCCCGCCATCTTCCCCGCCGCATAAGTCGCCTTCCGCTGGATATCGTTGAAATAGGCGGGCACGGAGATAATCGCGCTCTCGACGGGCACACCCAATTCCGCTTCCGCATCGGCTTTCAACGCCCGGAGGACGAGGGCGGAGAGTTCCTCCGCCTTATAATCTTTCTTGCCAACTTTATGCGTTTTCGTCGTCCCCATGGCGCGTTTGAACCGCGCGACCGTTTTGTCAGGATGCGTGACGAGGCGGTATTTCGCGGCGTCACCCACGATAATGTCGCCCGTATCATTCACCCCCACCACGGACGGCGTCAGGAATGCTCCCACACCGTTTTTGATCAGTTGCGGCCCGTCATCCGTGAACACGGAAATCAGGGAATTTGTGGTGCCGAGGTCAATGCCGACAAGTGCCATAGGGGGTCCATGAGTCTATTATTAGATGTTAGTCCCGCCTGTAATGAGGGCCGTCAACGGGAGGGTCAATCCCGCAATACGAATTCCGCAGCGGCTTCAAAAACACTCTCATCTTTCACGCTATCTGCGACGACGAGGCCACCTTCCAGCATGGCGACAGCTGATTTCGCGCGAGACGATGCCGTACGGTACCCTGCATCAGTATAGGCTTTGCTCATCCAGTTGATATTGCGTGTGAAAAAGGCGGCAACGGCTGCATTAACCGGCTCGGGCAAGCCACGAGCTTCCGCGCCAAAGACAACGCAGAGGCAGAGGAGTTTCTGCCGGACCAGAGCATCGCGGTGCAAGTCCACGAAAACGCCGATCCGCTCTTTCGCGGTCATGTTGTCCGTGATGCGATTGGTCAGAGCCTCGTGGAAGTCGTCGGAATAGCGTTGGACAAGGGCGAGGCCGAGATCCTCCTTCTTCGGGAAATGGTAGTGCAGGCTCGCGCTCTTTATGCCGATATCGCCTGCAATATCACGAAATGACACGGCATTATATCCCGCGCCGCGCATCCTGCGTTCGGCTGCATCCAATATATGTTCGCGCTGGTTCATGGGGAACATGTGCACAGAAAAAGGTCAAATATCAAGGCTTGCCTATCAGGAGATAGAGAGTTAAGGCTATCTATCACTAGGTAGATAATGGAGTTTATGATGAAGATTTATGATGTAGAGGGTTTCCCTAACCCCGCCCGTGTGAGGATCGCATTGGCGGAGAAGGGAGCGATGGATCAGGTTGAGTTTTGCACTGTGGATGTGATGGGCGGTGAACACAGGACAGAGGCTTTTAAGGCGAGAAACCCTGATGCAACGGTGCCATATGCGGAATTACCGTGTGGCACTTGTATATCACAATGTACGGCGATTACGGAATATATTGACGGTCATTTTGATGGCCCGTCTCTGATAGGCGATACCCCGACACAACGCGCAAAAACCCAGATGATGAACCTCCGCGCGGAAAGCGGATTGGTCGATTCGGTTGGAGCCTACTTCCATCATGCAACTCCCGGCCTTGGACCTGATTTAGAGACGAATCAGAATGCCGATTGGGGCGAGATGCAGAAACTTCGCGCCGTGAGCACGATGCGATACTTGGACTCTGTTCTGGCCGAAGCGGAATATCTCGCAGGTGATCAGTTCAGCGTGGCCGATATTACCGCTTTTGCAGGTTTAGGCTTTGCCGACTTCGCGAAAGTTGAGATTCCATCCGATCTTTCAAACCTTAAAGCTTGGCGCGAAAAAGTCTCGGCAAGGCCAAGTGTTTCAGGTTAAGGTCTAACCATGAATCTCAATGATGATTTTAGTCAGCGCGTCGTCATCGACACGAATACCCTGGCATGGGAGCCGTCTCCTATGGCGGGAGTTGAGCGGCGTAAATTGGACCGTATCGGCGATGAAGTGGCCCGCGCTACGACCATCGTCAGATACGCGCCGGAATCATATTTCAGTCCGCACACACATAGCGGGGGCGAAGAAATCCTCGTCCTTAGCGGTGTCTTCTCGGATGAACACGGTGATTATCCCGCGGGGAGCTATTTCCGTAACCCGATTGGTACGTCGCATAAGCCGCATTCGAAAGAGGGCTGTGAGATTTTTGTGAAACTGCATCAGTTTGACGAAAGAGACACGGAACAGTTTTCCATCGACACAAAAAAAGCGCAATTCATGCCGGGGCAAGTGCCCGGTCTTAGCGTATTTCCGCTACACAGTTTTGAGGGCGAGAGCTGTGCGCTGGTCCGTTGGGCCCCCGGCACGCATTTCGCACCGCACCGCCATTGGGGCGGGGAAGAAATCCTTGTTCTGGAAGGTACTTTCCAAGACGAGATGGGTGATTATCCGAAAGGAACATGGATGCGCAGCCCGCATTTGTCCCAGCATAATCCGTTCAGCGAAGAGGGGTGTCTCATTTACGTGAAGACCGGACATCTGCCGGATTAAACAAAAAGGCCCCAATCGGGGCCTTTTTTTTATTTTAGTGATGTTTCTTAAGTTTCTTCAACTTGCGAAACGAATTCCCACGGTGTGAGTTAAACCCGCCTCTATGAATCGAAGAGCGGCTGCCAAAGCGATCATGTGAGTACCGGTCAAAAGACCGCCCACGATAGGTACTGTGGCGATTTCGCCGATAGTTATAATCATAGTCGTAATAATCCGAACCGCGTCTGAAATCGGACCGTCTGTCGAAACGCCTATCGTTGAAACGTCTGTCATCAAAACGACGGTCACGACCATCATCTGCGATTGCGACACCGGCTGCGCCGCCGACGAGCGCGCCAAGTATTGCGCCTTCGGTCCCATTGCCTGATCCTGCAATTTCTGATCCGACGACACCGCCAAGCAGGGCGCCGATGGCCCCGCCGACAAGGGCGTCATTATCGCCGCGTGTGTCATGCTGATGCGCGTGGCGGTCATTTTTGTGGTCGGCAAAGGCAGGCGTTGAAACGGCTCCAGCCAGCGCAATCGCGGTCAGGGTCGAAACGGATATAGTCTTCATCATGTTGAACATTGTGTTCTCCTTATTGATGGGATCTATATAAACCGAATGGTCAATTATGCCAATCACGTGTTTTCACAGCCATGTGAGCGGAAGTCTGGATTTATTGAGGAATGAAAATAAAGTTGTTGAGAATATCAAAATGTTGTGTATATGCAATAATATGATTTATAACCGTATTAAAATATTGCGCATTGAGAAGGGTTTGTCTCGCAAAGATCTGGCAGAGGCCGTCGGCGTGAATTTCCAGACCATCGGCTATCTGGAGCGGGGGGACTATAACGCCTCTTTGGAGCTGGCCTTTAAACTGGCTGAGTTTTTCAATGTCCCCATCGACATGGCGTTCAGCCCGCGACCCTTCAAATCCATGGCCGAGCAACTGGCCGAAATTAGAGCAGCGGAATAGGGGCGTATGATGGCTTCAATATTACAGATGATTGGCGAGCTATGGCTCGCGGTACTGGATGTGCTCTTGGCACTCCTGTTGGGAACTTAAGGAGAGAGATATGATGAAATGGTATGCTGATTTATTCCAATTTAGAGAGGGGAGCATGAAGCGGACGTCTTTGAACCGCGTCAAGTGGTTTGCGATACTCTCTCTGCCAGCCATTCCCGTGGGAATATTGGTGAGCTATGACATCATTCCAAAAGTCGTTGCGACACCCATCTTGTTGATCAGCTTTATCTCCGTTCTTTGCTTCGCCTTTACGCCGCTCGCCAATCGCTTTTACGGTCGAGATAAATATCTGGATGAATGGGAGATTAGACTAAAGCATGAGTCGATGGCCTTCGCTTTTCAGACGTTGCTTTATATCGGTTTTACTTTGGTTCTAGGAGCAATGCTTTTCGGCAAATACCTTGATGTGGATTTGTCAATTAACAGCCTTTATGAAGCAACGACGGGTTTGTTCGTATTCCTTCTTCTGGGAATGTATATTCAAATCTTCTATGCGCTGTGGAAAATCCGCCCGATCGATGAATTTGAGGACGAGGATTTAGTGGGCGAGTATTAGAGGCAGCCTACCGCCCAAACCTCTTGCAATTCAGGTCCTATCCCCACATATCGCGCCCAAATTCATACTTGATATAAAGAGCGCGATATGGCCCGTCAATTCTGCTACCACATGCAAGGTCTGACGAAGAAATTCGGCAATAAGACCATCCTCGATAACGTCCATCTATCCTTTTACCCTGATGCCAAAATCGGCCTGATCGGGGTGAACGGGGCCGGTAAATCGACCCTTATGAAAGTCATGGCGGGTGTCGATACCGAAGTCACAGGCGAACACTGGGCCGCTGAAGGCGTCAAAGTTGGTTATCTGCCGCAGGAACCAAAGTTGGATCAGGACAAGACCGTTTGGGAAAACGTGATCGTCGGCTGTGAAGACAAACAAATCTTCGACGAATACAACGCCGTCGCCATGAAAATGGCCGAAGAGTATACCGACGAAATCATGGAAGAAATGACGGCTCTGCAAGAGCAGGTTGATGCCCGCGATGCGTGGGATATTGATTCCAAGATCGAAATGGCGATGCAGGCTCTACGCTGCCCGCCGAAAGATGATCCGGTCACATCTCTCTCCGGCGGGGAGGCGCGTCGTGTCGCGCTTTGTCAGTTGTTGCTGTCCAAACCCGACCTGCTATTGCTTGATGAGCCGACCAACCATTTGGATGCCGAAACTGTCGCTTGGCTTGAGAATTATCTCGTCAGTTATAAAGGCGCGATTATTCTGATTACCCATGATCGCTACTTCCTTGACAATATCACGAATTGGACGCTCGAAGTGGATCGCGGTAAAACCTACCCACATGAGGGGAATTACTCCTCTTGGTTGGCTGCAAAAGCCAAACGCATGGATCAGGAAGGGCGCGAGAGCGATTCCAAGACCAAGGCATTGAAGCGTGAATTGGAATGGATCCGGTCCAATCCAAAAGCGCGTCAGACAAAATCCAAAGCGCGGATCAGCGCCTATGAAGATCTCAAAAATGCTGCAGATAATGAAGTCGTCTCCCATGCCGAAATCCGCATCCCGATGGGTGAGCGTCTCGGCAATATTGTGGTCGAAGCGAATAATGTCTCCAAGGGCTTTGGCGATAAACTCCTCATTAAAGACCTGTCGTTCAAGCTGCCACGCGGTGGTATTGTTGGCGTGATCGGCCCGAACGGAGCGGGTAAAACCACTTTGTTCAAAATGATCACGGGTGAAGAGCAGCCGGATGAAGGCACGTTCAAAGTCGGCGAAACCGTCGAGCTTGGCTATGTCGATCAGAACCGCGCCGCCCTCGACCCCAGCAAGAATATCTGGGAAGCCATTTCTGATGGTTTGGACATCATTGTGATGGGTAAAAGGGAAGTTCCATCAAGGGCTTATGTTGGGTCGTTCAACTTCAAGGGAACGGACCAGCAGAAGAATGTCGGACAATTGTCGGGTGGGGAACGCAACCGCGTCAACCTCGCGAAGATGTTGACGAAACCCGCCAACCTGCTTCTCCTCGATGAGCCAACCAACGATTTGGACCGTGAAACGCTGTCATCGCTCGAAATTGCGCTGGAGAAATTCCCGGGCTGTGCCGTGGTCATCTCCCATGATCGCTTCTTCCTCGACCGCGTCGCCACACATATCCTCGCCTATGAAGGGGACAGCCATGTCGAATGGTTCGAAGGGAACTTCGCGGACTATATCGAAGATAAGAAACGTCGTCTGGGTCCGGATGCGGATATGCCGAAGAAACTGAAATTCGTGAAATTTGCGCGGTGATTTAACGAGAAGTTGTCTCAATTTAAAATTAGCCCGTCTCCTGGCGGGCTTTTTATTTTAATCCGTCGAACATTTCCCATAAGCTTGTGAGTAGGGTTGGTCGAAACAGCGCATCAACCCTTCCAAAGCAATCAGGTTAAGCGGTTTTTCGGGATAGCCCTCGGGGAATGACATATTCGGGTTTTCGGCAAGCATTTTTTTGACTTTGGTCTTTTCATCCTCGGAAACCTCATAGGTCGAGAGTTCTGCAATTGCGGCATTTAATCCGGCTTTATCCTTATTGAGAAACGCAATCGTGCCCTCGGCATAGATGCTCCATTGGCGCTCGTGACTTCGGTCCACGGTCTCTTTATCATGGGCCAGTTCGAAATAGTCGATAGCACGTTCAGTTTGCCCTTCCGAAGCCAGCATTTGTCCCACATGCCAGAACATCACATTATTGCCGTTATGCGGCGCGATATCATATTTGGCGATGTAGGAGATTAGCAGCTGCGCGGCCGCGCCATCGCAATTATCCTGATAGCCAACTGTGCGCCAACCGCCCTGAAAGTCCTGATCGAAGGCTTTTTGATCCAGAGCCAGGAGGCGATCAAATTCCGCAGCATCCACACCACAACGTGTGAGCGTTTCCGTCATGTCGGGGTCGAAATCGGAATATTGAATGACGGTCTGCAGGGGTTCTGCGCTTGACTCAGTGTTGGACTCATCCGGTTTCTGGCATCCCGATATGAGCGCGAGAGTTATAAAGAGAGAGGGAAGTGTTTTCAGGATCATACTCATACTGCTCGCATAATTCCTTCGAAAAATCCACCACACCGCTTGCCAGCCATATAACATTGACAAAATGCCCGTCAGCGACTTGTCTAAAGCCATGTTGAAGTTTCTCCCCGTATTTCTATTTTCTTGGTTATTGCTTTCTGCGTTGCCGCTTTCAGTTGCCCGCGCGCAGGACGTGGGCGTTCCCCACATCATCGTTGACCAATTCGGCTATCTCCCGAACCTCGAAAAAGTGGCCATCATCAAGGATCCGCAGATAGGCTTTGATGGCGCCCGTTCGAACAAGCCGGGTAATCGATATGCCGTGATTGACACGGCGACGGGCCGGGCTCTGTTTTCCGGAACGCCGACTCAATGGAAAAACGGGCAGGTGGACGAGAATTCCGGGGACCGCGTCTGGCATTTCGACTTTTCTGCCGTCACGGCGTCAGGCCAATATGTTGTGCGCGATCTGGATCGGGGCGTGGAAAGCTATGGTTTCGAAATTGCGCCGGATGTCTATACGCCCATTCTGAAAGCCGCCTTCAAGACGATGTACCTGCAACGTGCAGGGTTCGAGAAGACGGCGAAATTTGCAGGTCCGTGGGCGGATAAGGCGAGCCATCTCGGCAAGGGGCAGGACCCGCAGGCACGGCTGTTCAACCGGATGAAGGACCGCTCGACCGAACGCGATCTGCGGGGCGGGTGGTATGACGCCGGCGATTACAATAAATATACGAGTTGGACCGCGAATTATGTGACATGGCTTCTCGGTGCTTACCTAGAGAACCCAACCGTCTGGACGGATGATTTCGGTATTCCGGAATCCGGCAACGGCACGCCCGATATTCTGGACGAGGTGAAATGGGGGCTCGATTGGCTGGAACGGATGCAGAATGAGGACGGCGCGATGCTGTCCGTGATGAGTTTGGCCGAAGGGTCTCCGCCGTCAAAATCCAAAGGCCCGTCCCGTTACGGTCCGCCCAATAGTTCCGCGACTGTCACCTCTGCTGGGGCGTTCGCCATAGCGGCGCGTGTTTATGGCGGGGAGGACGGGAAACGCTATGCGGCCCGCGCGGATAAGGCGTGGCAGTGGTTCGAAGCAAACCCGAACGTGAAGTTCTACAATAATGATCCGCGATCAAATTCCGAGGGTCTCGCCGCCGGACAACAGGAGGTCGAGGCCGACCGTCTAGCCAAGAAAATCCTGATCTCCGCTATCCAGATGAAGGCGATGCGCGGGGACGGCTATTTCGATAAAGTTATTCAGGAGGTCTATGACGAAATCGACCCAATGCAATCTAACACACCGGACGGGTTCGAGGGCATGATGGCCTATGACCTACTGTTCCACGCGCGACAGGCCAACACGCCGCCAAAATTCGCAGCCCGTATCAAGCGTGATTATGAGGCGAAAATCCTGAATGCCTATAATGGCTGGCCCAAAATCAGGTCGAATGAGGATGCTTATCGGTCCTATGTCGACGGCTATTGGTGGGGCAGCAATTCCACGAAATCCCGTCGCGGTATGGTTTACACGCAAGCGATTGCGGCGGACCTCGGCTCGCAATCCAAGACGGATTATCTCAACGCGGCGTCGGGCTATCTCCATTATATTCACGGCGTGAACCCGCTGAACAAGGTCTATCTGTCCAATATGGGTGGGTACGGTGCGGAAAATTCCGTCACAGAGTTCTACCATGCGTGGTTCAAGGACGGAACGAAATGGGACAAAGTTGGTGTGTCTAAAATCGGACCCGCACCGGGCTTCTTGGTCGGAGGGCCGAATGACAGCTATTCCCGCGATGATTGCTGCGACACTGTTTGCGGTGGATATGGCGCGAAGATGTGCAAAATTCCGGCGAAAATCCCGCCCAGCGGACAACCGCCCGCCAAGTCCTATGCGGATTTCAACGAGGGCTGGCCGATCAATAGTTGGGAGGTGACGGAAAACTCCAACAGCTACCAGATTGCCTATCTTCGCCTGCTGTCGAAATTCGCCAGATAGTCATATAAAGATTTTCTTATATACTCTTTATGCGTTCTGTTTTAGACGCATCGCATGAAGCGGATTGCGACAGCTCTGAAAACTCTCGGTCATCCCGATCGGTTACGGCTCTTGGCCCTGTTGAGCCAGGGCGAGTTGACGGTCAGCGAGCTCGTCAAAATCCTCGATCTCTCCCAACCGCGCGTCACGCAATATATAAAGTCCCTCGAAGAGGCGGGGATAATTGAACGGATGCGCGAGGGGAGCTGGGTCTTCTCCCGCCTGCGCCAGGACAATGCAGGTGTCTCTGCCGTCGTCGCGACGGCCTTGGCAACGCTGCCCTATAATGATGCAGACCTCGCTGCAGACCGCGCGCGCCTCTCGGATGTGCGCGCGGAACGGTCCCGCCAAGCCGAAGCCTTCTTCGCCTCGGTTGCGAATGACCGTGAGCAATTGGGCCATGAATATCTTCCGCAAGCGGATATTGAGGCCGCTATGTTGGCACTCCTGCCGGAAGCCGTCCTCGGTTTCATGGTCGATCTCGGCACGGGAACGGGCAGGATGCTAGAAGTCTTCGCGCCACATATTGACCGCGGGGCAGGGGTGGATGCCAGCGCGGATATGCTCCGCGTGGCGCGCCACACGCTCGCGGAAACGGCGTTTGACCATTTATCCGTCCAACAGGCCGATTTGACGCAAACGAAGCTATCGGCGGGCAGTGCCGATCTCGTAACCCTGCATCAGGTCCTGCACTTCCTCGACGATCCCATCCTCGCCATTCGAGAGGCCGCGCGTCTGCTCGCGCCGGAGGGTCATCTTTTACTCACGGACTTCGAACATCATACGCTGGAAAATTACCGTGAGGATTATGCCCATCGCCGCCTCGGCTTTGAAGAGACGGAGATCGCGCGTTATCTGTCCGAGACGGGTCTAGACCTGCAATCCGTCTCCGCTGTTCCGTCCGGGAAAGCCGACACACCCACCGTCAAAATCTGGCACGCGCGAAAGCCTGCCGCAAAACTTGCAACTGGATAAGCCATGAAAGCTCCGCTTCCTCACCGTGACCCCAACGCACCTGTCGGCGCGATTGCGCGCGCGGCCGCTGAACAGCCCGACCTGAAAGTCAGTTTCGAATTCTTCCCGCCAAAGAACCAGAAGATGGAAGACAAACTCTGGAGCTCGATAGAAAAACTCGCGCCGCTACAGCCCAATTTTGTTTCCGTGACCTACGGGGCGGGCGGCTCGACGCGAGAGCGCACGCACCGCACCGTTGCACGGATGGTGGAAGAAACTGACTTCGCCCCCGCCGCGCATTTGACCTGCGTCGATGCCACGCGGAATGAAATTGATATGGTTGCCCGTGAATATTGGGACGCTGGCGTCCGCCATATTGTGGCCTTGCGCGGGGACCCGTCTGACGGGATTGGTGAGGCCTATACCCCGCATCCCAATGGCTATGCTTACGCGAATGATTTGATTGAAGGTCTTAAAAAGATTGAGGATTTTGAAGTCAGTGTCTCCGCCTATCCCGAACGGCATCCCGAAAGTTCCGACTGGCGCACGGAAATAGATAATCTGAAACGCAAGGTCGATGCGGGCGCGACGCGGGCCATTACGCAATTCTTTTTCTCGCCCGATATCTTCTGGCGGTTTCAGGACCGCGTCCTCGATGCAGGCATAGATATTCCGATTGTCCCCGGCCTTATGCTGCAACCCAATTTTAAGGGACTGGCCCGCATGTCGAAAATGTGCGGCGTCGCTGTGCCCGATTGGTATGCGGATTTATTCGATGGATTAGATGATGATGCGGTGCAGCGCGATATGCTGACCGCAACATTAGCTGCGGAACTGACGGCGGAACTCCGCGATCGGGGCGTTGATCATTTCCACCTCTACACACTCAACCGGGCGGAAATCGCCAGCGCCGTGAGCCGTATTCTGGGCCTACACCGCCGCAAATCCAATGGAGCCGTCGCATGATGAAGTCCCCGAGGAACCTACTCATTTTCGCCGTGCTGGGCGGCATTGTTGGAACAGGGGTCGGGTGGACTCTCCACGGCCTGATATCGAAAGCGTCAACTGCGTTTGATCCCGTAGATATTGTGACCGTCATGGATGACCAAGAACAGGCTTGGAATTCCGGCGATATTGAGACTTTTATGGCGGGCTATCACCGCAGCGAGGCTCTGCGTTTCGCCTCTGGCGGAAAAATCAATATGGGCTGGCAGGCGACCTTGGACGGCTATCTGTCGCGTTATCCCGACCGCGCCACGATGGGTGAATTAGCCTTCACTGATTTGGAGGTTCAGGTGCTAGGCGAGGATAATGCGCTCGTATTTGGTCGTTGGGCACTGGAGCGTAAAGATGATCGCCCCAACGGATTATTCACGCTGCATTTCCAGCGGATTGACGGGGACTGGGTGATTGTCTCCGATCATACGAGTTCAGCGAAATGAGTGATGTCAGAGCGGGCGTTTTGCTTATCGGTGACGAACTCCTCTCCGGTAGAACGCAAGATACGAATTTAGGTGTGATTGCGAAATTTCTTGAAACCTTAGGTGTTCAGGTCGGCGAAGCCCGTATTCTTCCCGATAATGCCGAAGTCATTAGAGACACAGTCCGCGCCTTTTCAGATCGTTTTGATTACGTCTTTACAACGGGTGGCATTGGTCCGACGCATGACGATATTACGGCAGATTGTATTGCTGCGGCTTTTGAGCTGGATATTTCTGAGAGAGCGGATGCGATTGAAGCTTTGCGGGAGCGGTATAGCTTGGACGAATTGAATCCCGCCCGCCGCCGTATGGCGCGTATTCCCGACGGGGCGTCACTTATCGCGAATCCTGTCAGTCAAGCGCCAGGGTTTCAGACGCGTAATGTCTTCACTCTGGCCGGTGTGCCGCAAATTATGCGCGGTATGTTGGCAGATATCACGCACCGGATTGAGGGCGGCGCAAAAGTTCATCAGATTACGGTCAGTGCAGGTGGTATAGGGGAGGGCGATGCCGCTGCACGTCTGGCCGAAATTGAAGCCGCGCATCCCGGCGTGTCCATTGGTAGTTATCCTTGGTTCAATGATGATCTTCGCGGCGTCAATTTCGTTGCCAGATCACAAGATGAGGGCATGCTGGCTGCTGTTGAGGAAGAGCTTCAGCGATTAGTGATCTCTCTAGAGGTCTGATTGTCTCCATTTTCCGGCCCTAATTTGGTCGGATTATGGAATGCATATGGAAATATTACGGCGATTTAGAGTCGTCATTCCATAGCTGGGGAACGCCTCATGAGAAAATTTTTGATAAGTGCCGCTATTTTAGGACTGGCGGCCTGTGAGACTGTGGGGGAGCCCGCCACTGGACCTGTTGATGCGGAGATTGTCGTGACATCTGGCACGCGGGCGGTAAAGCCAGCGCCGCCTGCACCGGTTGCCTCTTACCAAGCGTGGGATGGGTCTCTTGTTTTCAGCCCAAGCCAAGTTGCGGCGGAGCCGGTTTTCCAGAATAGTTTCGCAATTGGGAATGGGCAGATTGTCGACATCATTGAGAGCCCAGAGGGCAATTCGACATATGTCATTCGGGATGAAGTCGGGCAGGTTATTCGTGAGTTTCCAAGCCGCGATGAGTTTGAGGCATTTACATCGAACCCATATAAACATGTCGCGGATTCGCCCGTGTCGACATTTTCATCTGATGTTGACACGGCCAGCTATTCTGTAGCGCGGAGTTTCCTAAAGCGGGGCCAGCGCCCGCCGAAGGACGCGATACGGATTGAGGAAATTCTAAATTATTTCGATTATGATTATGACAAGCCGCGCTCTCAGCGTGAGCCATTTAAACCCAGTGTCGCAATTGTGCCGTCGCCGTGGAATGCGGAGACCAAATTAATTCACATTGGCGTACAGGGTTATGCACCGCCAAAATCTAAACGCCCGCCTATGAACCTCGTCTTTCTCGTCGATATTTCCGGCTCGATGGACGCGGAGAATAAACTGGCCTTGCTAAAGCGCTCCTTTGAACCGCTTTTGGAGGAGTTAGAGTCCGAAGACCGGGTCTCAATCGTGACTTACGGTCCGCGCATGGAAACGATTTTGGTGCCGACACCCGGTAACCGACGCGCAGCTATTCGGGCTGCGCTGGCGCCTCTCGTTGCGAAAGGCGGGACGAATGGAGAGGCCGGACTGCAGCAGGCCTACCGTGTGGCTGAACAGAGTTTCATGGAGGACGGTGTGAACCGCGTCATTTTGGCTACGGACGGAGATTTCAATATTGGCATTTCTGACCCTGCTGACTTGAAACAATTCGTAGAGGAGAAGCGCGAAACGGGTGTTTATCTCTCGGTTTTGGGCTTTGGGCAGGGCGACCTAAAAGATAATCGTATGCAGGCTTTGGCGCAGAACGGAAATGGGACGGCCTATTATATCGACACGCTGCAGGAGGCGCGGAAAGTCTTCGGGACTGATTTTGCCAAAAACCTCATCCCAATTGCGGATGACCTGAAACTGCAAGTCGAATTTAATCCGACGCTCGTCTCTGAATACCGCTTGTTAGGGTATGAAACCCGCGCGCTGCGTCGGCAGGACTTTAACAATGATAAAGTCGATGCCGGAGATATTGGTTCTGGTCATTCTGTGACAGCGATTTACGAGATTTTACCCGTTGGTGCCGTGAGTAGATTTGTTGACCCGTTACGCTATGGGCAGGCGGAGGTTGAAACCTCTGAGGACTTATTTTCCAACGAATATGGTTTCTTGAAACTGCGATATAAGAAACCGGGTGAGGCGACGTCTACACTCATCTCAAAAGCCATTCGATCCGATGATGAATATGCGTCACTGCGCCGTGCGCCGGACGCGACGCAATTGGCTGCCGCTGTTGGTGGATATGCTTTGGGCTTGCGCGATGATGGGTTTGCGGAAGATTTGGATTTGGCGGAACTATCGGACATCGCGAAGCGGGCGAAGGGACGGGATCGTTATGGATACCGCGCTGAGTTTTTGGAGTTGATAGAAACGGCTTCGAAATTGAACGAAAGATAGAGCGTTGGTTGAGACCGCAACGTCAGTTTAGCTGAACTCTAATGTTGGTGCGGGCGGCGGGAATCGAACCCGCACTCCGTTGCCAGAACAAGATTTTAAGTCTTGCGTGTCTACCAATTCCACCACGCCCGCAGTGGACCCTGCACATAGCAAAACCGTTTGATGACGCAAGCCTTTCGTGAACCCCCTTCTACATGCCCCCCACATGTATGGGATGTTTCCCACTTTGCCTTGACTCTGTTTGAGTGATTTTATATCAGGCTGCCTGTGGGACAAATCCCACGATGGATATGAGGCGCTTATTATGAGCATGATCGAAGATTTTTTGAAGCGCGTTGACGCGCTCGCCGACACGACGGGACAATCTGTCTCGACCCTGTCGCGCAAACTATTCAATGACGGCAAGGGTATTGCTCGCTTACGTGAAGGGGGTCAGATGACCATCAAAACGCTGGACGCCGCGATGGAAAAATTGCTTGGTCTCGAAGACGAGTCTGATCCAGAAAACGCCCTGCGGATGACCCATTTGGATCGTCTGGAAGCGGAAAGCATCCACATCATGCGTGAAGTTGCATCGCAGTGCGAAAACCCCGTCATGCTTTACTCCGTGGGTAAAGATAGCTCTGTCATGTTGCACTTGGCCGAAAAAGCTTTCTACCCGTCACCTCCACCATTCCCGCTCATGCATGTGGATACGCGCTGGAAGTTCAAGGAAATGTACGAATTCCGTGATCGCCGCGCGAAAGAAGTTGGCATGGAACTCCTCGTTCATATCAATCCGGATGGTGTCGAGCAGGACATGAACCCCTTCACATATGGCTCTGCCGTCCACACCGATGTGATGAAGACGCAAGGTCTGAAACAGGCCCTCGACAAATACGGTTTCGATGCTGCTTTCGGTGGCGCACGTCGTGATGAAGAGAAGTCACGCGCGAAAGAGCGTATCTTCTCTTTCCGATCCGAGAATCACCGTTGGGACGCTAAGAACCAGCGACCAGAGCTTTGGAACATCTACAATACGCGCGTTCAAAAAGGCGAAAGCATGCGGGTCTTCCCGATCTCGAATTGGACCGAGCTGGATATATGGCAATATATTGAGCGTGAGAAAATTCAAATTCCTGATCTCTACCTTTCCAAAAAACGCCCTGTCGTGAAAAAAGACGGCGTGTACTTCATGGTCGATGATGAGCGTATGCCCATCGCAGAAGGTGAAGTTGTCGAAGAGAAGATGGTTCGTTTCCGGACACTGGGATGTTACCCGCTCACGGGTGCAGTCGAGTCTGAGGCTGACACACTTCCAGAGGTTATTCAGGAAATGCTCCTGACCACAACATCGGAACGCCAAGGCCGCGTGATTGATTCGGATGCGGGTGCATCCATGGAACAGAAGAAAGAGGAGGGGTACTTCTAATGGCGCATCTTGACGACCTCATAGCGACTGACATCCATGCCTATTTGCGGGCACAGGAAAATAAGTCCTATCTTCGCTTCATTACCTGCGGTTCCGTGGATGATGGGAAATCGACTCTCATCGGGCGATTGCTCTATGATTCAAAGCTGATCTATGAAGACCAGCTCGCAAGTATCGAGAAAGACAGTAAAAAATCCGGCACCCAGGGAGATAAAATCGACCTCGCATTGCTCGTTGACGGCCTCGCGGCGGAACGCGAACAGGGCATTACGATTGACGTGGCCTACCGTTTCTTCTCCACAGATAAACGTAAATTTATTGTCGCGGATACACCAGGTCACCTTCAATACACAAGAAACATGGCGACAGGGGCTTCGACAGCTGACGTTGCCGTTCTGCTTATCGATGCGCGTTACGGTGTGCAGGAACAAACCCGTCGTCACGCGTTCATCGCGTCGACTGTCGGTATTAAACATGTCGTTGTGGCCGTGAACAAGATGGACATCGTCGATTTTGATCAGTCCGTTTATAACAAGATCGATGTCGAGTTCCGTGAATTTGCCAAAGATCTCGGCTTTTCCGATATTACCTGCATCCCGATGTCCGCGCTTGACGGCGACAATGTCATCAACCGGTCCGAGAAATCCGAATGGTATAATGGCCCGACATTGCTCGGCCATTTGGAAACGGTTGATGTGGACAGCGTGTCAATGGATGCGCCGTTCCGTCTACCCGTACAATGGGTGAACCGTCCGAACCTCGATTTCCGCGGTTTCTCCGGTACTATCGCGTCCGGCACTGTTTCCGTCGGTGACGAAATTATCGTCGTCCCATCAGGTAAACGTTCCACCGTCAAAGAGATCGTCACGATGGACGGTAATCGCGAGATTGCGCGTGAAGATATGGCGATCACGTTGACCCTCAACACGGAAATTGACATCTCTCGCGGTGACATCATCTGTAAAACAGATGCGCCCGCCGAACAGTCTGATCAGTTCCAAGCCCGTATCATCTGGATGAGCGAAAACCGTCTCTTCCCGGGACGTCAATATTTGATCAAGACAGCGAATAAGACGGTTCCGGCCAGCATTAGTAAGCTGAAACACCGCATTGATATTAATGACTTTTCCGAAGTCGCGGCCAATACGCTGGAACTAAATGAAATCGGTGTTGCGACAATCTCGACAACAGCGCCTATCGCGTTTGATGCCTATACGAACAATCGTAATACGGGTGCGTTCATTATCATCGACAAGCAGACCAACGCCACAATGGGCGCGGGTATGCTCGACTTCTCGCTTCGTCGGGCGAAGAATGTCGTCTGGCAAGATCTGGATGTGAACAAGGCCGCTCGTGCTGCGCAGAAGGCGCAAAAACCTGCGCTACTCTGGTTCACGGGTCTGTCCGGTTCGGGCAAATCCACAATTGCGAACTTGGTCGATAAACGCCTGATGGATATGGGTCGTCATAGCTATACGTTGGATGGTGATAATGTCCGTCACGGCCTCAACCGCGATCTCAACTTTTCCAAAGCGGACCGGATTGAGAATATCCGCCGGATCGGTGAAGTCTGTAAGCTGATGACGGATGCCGGCCTCATCACGATGGCCAGCTTCATCTCCCCTTACCGGGCAGAGCGTCAGATGGCGCGTGATCTATTGGAAGAAGGCGAGTTCATTGAAATCCACGTGAATACGCCGCTGGAGGTCGCCGAAAAACGTGATGTCAAAGGTCTCTATGCTCGCGCTCGCGCGGGTGAGATTAAGAACTTCACGGGTATCGACTCTGAATATCAAGCGCCTGAAAACGCTGAAATCGTTATCGATACGACAGCCATGACGGCAGAAGAAGCCGCTGACCACATTGTCGGTTACATGACCGAGCGCGGCTTCTTTAACATCGGCGAATAAACCGATGGATTATGATGTCTTTAATGGGGATGCCGACGGCATCCTCAGTCTCGTTCAAATGCGATTGGCTGACCCGCGTGAAGATGCGGTGTTGGTCACGGGTCGGAAGCGTGATGTGAAATTACTCTCACGTGTTCCAGCAGGTGAGGGAGATCGCGTCACAGTACTCGATATCGCGATGCGATCTAATACGGACGACCTCAACCGTATCCTCGCGGATGGGGCAGAGGTCGTTTATTTTGACCATCATAATCCGGGCGATATTCCCGATCATCCCAATCTGGACGCGACAATCAACACGGCGGGTGAAATCTGCACGGCTGTTCTCGTTGATCAACGGCTGAAGGGCGCTTATCGCGGCTGGGCTGTTGCTGCCGCCTATGGCGATAATTTTCCAGCGATGGCGGAGCGTCTAGCCAATGGGACGGACCTCCCGCTCTCCATCCTTCGTGAACTGGGCGAAATGGTGAATTATAACGGTTATGGCGGATCGGAAGCTGATCTTCATTACCATCCGGCTGACCTCTACAACTCCATGGCTGGGTTTGAGACACCCATGGCGTTCCTCGCGGCGAAACCAGATGTGATTGAGACTCTGACAGAGGGCTATCACAATGATTTCGATCTTGCCGATCAGTCAAAAGTTGTCTTCGCAAGTGACGATTGTGAAGCCCGCGTTCTTCCGGATGCAGCCGGGTCGCGACGTGTTTCGGGTATGTTTGGCAATCAACTGGCGCAAGACAATCCTAACCGTGCTCACGCAATCCTAACAGAACAGGAAGGTGGCTTCCTCGTCTCTATCCGTGCGCCGATTTCAAAACGGGCTGGGGCGGACACTTTGGCGCTCCAATTCGAAACTGGGGGAGGTCGGGCTGCCGCCGCTGGGATCAATCACTTACCTGAAAGTGATCTCGACCGTTTCATCGAAGCCTTCCGTACATCGTTTTAGTCTGTTAGGTCAGTTGCATGGCCACGGAAAAAATTACATTTAAAGGCGCCTTTGGCGACACGCTCTCGGCCAAAATTGACTATCCCGATGACGGGAAGGTCAAAAGTTGGGTCCTGTTCGCGCATGGTTTTTCCATTGGCAAAGATCTCAAGCCGATCCGCACAATTTCAAAAAGCCTCGTCGAAGACGGATTTGGTATGTTGCGGTTCGATTTTACGGGGCTGGGTGAGAGCGAAGGCAATTTTTCCGACACGAATTTCAGCTCAAATTGCGAAGACTTGCGCAAAGCCGCAGGCTATCTTCGTGAGCATAAGGGTCCACCTTGCGTGCTCATCGGCCATAGTTTCGGTGGAACGGCGGCCCTGAAAGTTGCAGATGAAATACCGGAGGTGAAAGCCGTCGCAACAATCGGCAGTCCCTGCGACACGACCCACATCGTCCATCAATTTGCGGATCAGATTGAGGAAATTGAAGAAGAGGGTGAGGCGAAAGTCCTCCTTGGCGGGCGACCCTTCATCATTAAAGAGCAATTCCTGGAAGATATTGAAAATCACGATATTGCTATGGAAATCAGTTCTCTGGAGCGAGGTCTTCTCATCTTCCATTCGCCGCAGGACAGGGTTGTCGGCATTGAAAACGCATCGCATATTTACGGCCACGCCCGCCACCCAAAGAGCTTTGTCAGCCTTGACGGCGCAGACCATCTTCTGCTCAAAAATCCGGCAGATGCAGAATATGTTGCCCATGTTCTCGCGGCGTGGGCTCACCGCTATATCTGATCTCGATTTTGTGAGATCGAATTAACCGGATATTGGCGTAAATTTTGTAGGGTCCCGCGCATGAGCGGTCCTGCCGAAATAAAGCCACAGTCCGGACAACCGGAATATTACGCCGCGCTGGACGGCTTCCGTGGGCTGCTGGCCGTGTTTGTCGCGGTTTATCACACAATCTGGTTGAGCCATCCGCAGCGTTGGGCGTTTTTTGAAAATGGCCCCGTGATTATCGACCTCTTCTTCGCCCTCTCAGGGTTCCTGATGTGGCGTCTCTATTCTAAAAAGTTGCAGGGTCCTGCCGGTGCTTTACAATTTATGAAGCGGCGGTTTGCGCGACTCTATCCATTGCATGTTTTTATGCTGGCAGTTTTCGTCGGGTTTGCGATTTTACGTCTCGTCGCGCATAAAATCGGCATTGCGGAGACGACACCCGGAGAAGTTCTGCCATTTGAGACAGGCAGTATTGAGAACTGGGGGTCGCTGTTGCAGCACCTTACCCTGACCCATGCGTTCGGGTTTGAGGAGGCGCTCACTTTTAATCCCCCCAGCTGGACGATTGGTGCAGAGTTCTGGACCTATCTTGTTTTCGTCGGCGTGGTTTTATGGTGTCGGCCGAGCAAGTTCTGGCATTTCGTTATCATGGCGCTTCTGGTTTCCCTGATTTATTTCGCGCTTTCGCGTGTTCGGCCCAATTTGAATATCACTTATGATCTGGGATTCTGGCGCTGTCTGGCGGGCTTCTTTTCGGGCGTGTTGGCGGCAGCCAGTTTTGCGTATTTGCGGCCCTATCTTAGGAAATTATCAGTGAAAGGTTTCACGGCCCTGGAGATTACGATGGTCCTGCTGGGTACGGCTTTTGTGATTTATTGCGGGGGGAAGCTTCAGTTCTTGGTCGGACCAATTATTTTTAGTTTCATCCTTCTCTTCGCCTTTGATGGCGGCTTGATATCTCGTTTTATGTCTCGGCCGATTTTCCTCTATCTCGCGAAGATTTCCTATTCCGTTTACATGACGCATGTCATTATCGCCTTCGCATTCGGGATAGTTTTGAAACGCGGGTTGGGAGAGTTGCCAACGGGTTGGGCGGGAGATTTTTGGCTGGGTATATATCTCTGCGTTGTTTTGGTTGTTTCTCACCTGACATGGCGATTTGTCGAAAAACCCGGCGGTCGGTGGATTCGGGCCCTTCAGTTACCGCAGAAGCGGGTTGCGAAGACGGAGCCTTCGGTTTAATCGCCGCGCCATGTCAGACCGTTACGATAAGCTCGACCAACTCGGCCAAATGAAAGGCCTGCCGCAAAGCCCGGATGAGGCTGTGCTGGAACGCGTGAAAAACCCGTGTAATGAGCCTTATATGGTGCGTCTTGTTGCGCCGGAATTCACATCAATCTGCCCCGTCACAGGACAACCGGATTTCGCCCACCTGGTCGTGGATTATTGCCCCGATGAATGGATTGTCGAGAGCAAGGCGTTTAAACTTTTCTTGGGTAGCTTTCGCAATCACGGGGATTTTCACGAAGCCTGCACGACGGGTATTGGCCAACGTTTGGTCAAGGAAATTTCACCAACATGGCTTCGTATTGGCGGCTATTGGTATCCACGTGGCGGTATTCCGATTGATGTATTCTATCAATTCGGCAAAGCTCCGGAAGGTCTTTGGATACCGGATCAGGGCGTGCCGCCCTATCGCGGGCGCGGGTAATCAAAATTTTGTAAGACGACTGTTCAGGGTTTTTGCTTGGGTTCGGGCGCTCTGCCCCCTACATTGTAAATCTAACGAACCGAAAGCCTGCTCATGCCCAGCTTGATTTTTAGCAATATGGACGATTGCACAGACACGAAAGACGTCTGTGTCTGGACGGCCTTGCAACAGGAAGCGACGGCCTATGCTGCGCGCGAAGTTGCGATGTCTTCCTTGCTGCACGCGACCATCTTGGATCAAGATAATCTCGGAGGTGCGTTGATCAATCACCTTTCAGAAAAACTCGCCACATCTGATTTTTCTGCACTGAAAATGCGAAATGTTCTCAGCGAGGCCTTGGATACGGATGCAGGCCTCATTGCTTGCGTCGCACGGGACTTGGAAGCGGTGAAAGATCGTGACCCGGCCTGTCACAGCCATCTGCAATGTTTTCTTTATTTCAAAGGTTTCATGGCCATCCAAACACACCGCTTTGCGCATGCCCTACTCAATGAAGGTCGTGATCTCGTCGCGTTCCATCTACAAAATCGTAGTTCGGAATTGTTCGGTGTTGACATCAACCCAGCGGCGAAAATTGGCTGCGGCGTTATGCTCGACCATGCGACGGGTTTCGTCATGGGTGAGACGGCGACTGTCGGCGATGACTGTTCGATTCTGCAGGGTGTCACGCTCGGCGGGACCGGCAAGGCCGAGGAAGACCGCCACCCGAAAATCGGTGACCGCGTGCTCATCGGTGCAAATGCGTCTGTTCTCGGAAATATCAGGATTGGTGATGGCGCGAAAATCGCGGCGGGCTCCGTCGTGCTTAAACCCGTGGATGATAATTGCACAGTGGCGGGTGTCCCCGCCAAACCCGTTGGCGGCCCTTGCTGTGGCAACCCCGCCAGTTCAATGGACCAGACTTTAGAGGATAATTAGACATGACAGCTCAACAGATTTCACAGGTGCAAGCCTATTTGCGTAAACGGTTTTCGACGGAAAACCTCACAATCAAGCCTCGTAAAGTCCAAGATAGCGTCGAGGTCTATCTGGATGACGAGATTCTCGGTCTTCTTTACATCGATGATGAGGACAAGGACGATATCTCCTACGACCTGAATATCTCGATCCTGCAAGTGGATTTGGACGAAGCTTAATGGCTGTCTATTCCCTCGACGATAAAACACCCGACTTGCACGAAAGCGCATGGGTCGCTGAGAACGCGGCAGTTGTCGGGAATGTGGTTATGGCGGAGGGCAGTTCCGTCTGGTTCGGGGCGACCGTGCGCGGCGATAATGAGACGATCACGATCGGCTTGCGGTCCAATATTCAGGACGGCGCCGTCTGCCATTCGGACCCCGGTTCACCGCTGACGATTGGCGAGGACGTGACAGTCGGACATCTCGC
Source organism: uncultured Caulobacterales bacterium (assembly GCA_947503715.1). GTDB lineage: Bacteria > Pseudomonadota > Alphaproteobacteria > Caulobacterales > Maricaulaceae > Litorimonas. Next base: position 703,994 of record CANNER010000001.1, read on the forward strand.
AATGATTCACGGATGTACGATTGGCAATGGGAGTCTGGTCGGGATTGGCGCGACGATTTTGAACGGTGCGACCATCGGGAATAATTGCCTGATCGGCGCGCATGCGCTCATCACAGAAGGCAAAGTTATTCCTGATAATTCCGTCGTGATGGGATCACCCGGAAAAGTCGTGAAAACTTTGACGGATGAGCAAGCCGCGCATGTGATGATGGGCTCGCAAGTCTATGTCGCGAATTCCAAACGGTTCCGCGAAGGTTTGAAACGCGTCGACTAATCCCGCTTTATGTTCCAAAGTGCGGCGATCTGTCCGTCCATATCGGGCGAGAGATTGAACCATGCCGTTTCGTTGGCAAAACTATCCAAGACGAAGAGACGGTCATTCGAGCCGAGCGGCTGGCTCAGCACATTTCGCACGTCCTCTGCTGTTGCTTCTGCACGGAGGAGCCAGACCGCATCGCCGATGCGCTGAACGTGTCCAAGCCCTTGTAGCGTTTGGATGAGGTCCATCCCTCGACCTGACCGGACCTCGGCCATAATCATGAAAACAGTCGGGGCGGGCTTTGGCTTTGGTTCCGGGTTCAGTTCTGCAGGTGCAGCTGAGGGAACTTGCGACAACCAATTCATCAAGGCTGGATCGGCGGAAACCGGTCGAAACCCCGAACTCGCGGTTTGACTGATAAGAGATTGCGGATTGACTCGGCCTTCGCACATAAATGACCAGAGCATTTGATCATCAAAAGGCCCGTAAGGTTGATCATCGACTTGCACAAACCATTGGCGGGCGGAAGAATTTGGCTGCGGCTGTCTTGTGTCGGTCTGCATGCGCTCTCTTAGCGCTGATTCGACTATTTCCCCTAGTGCTTGTCGTCGCCTAGCTGGACCGTCGTGCAGGTCGTGAATGGTCGAGTGACGCGCCCGCAACCAAGCCACCAATACAGAGTGCTGCAATTAGGCTGCAGATGAAGACGATGCCGAGGTCCAAATTTGCCCGTCCGGGCGCGAGTAAAACGATACCTTGGATACCGACGAGGGCGGCCCCGATTATCACATTGAATAATTTCAAGCGTCGAAGCCCATTTGTAATCCAGGCCAAACCTGCGGCCATGATCGCTGCGCCAATGATTAAACCGAATCCAGGTGCAGCCCCGAGGCCGGGAATGGCTGCAAAAACGTCCCGTACTAAATCAGGTCTGATGGAAACAATCGGTAGGATGAGTGTTGCGGCGCTGAGAATAAATATTCCGGACAGCGTGATACGGGAATTCTTATATCGCTGGAGCGAGGCGATGAACAACGCGAGTGTCGCGACACCTAAACCGGCCCACCAAATCTGCGTTGGCATCCACCCTGGAATAGCTTGGCCCATGTCAGGGTTTAGCCAGATAGATTGGAGGAAGAGTGCGGCGCCTAAAGCTGCGATGACGCCGAGCCAACTCTGCCAAGCCGCGCCGAAGCGATTTTCATCCTCGAGTGATTTTCCAATGCGATGATGCGCAACACCGATGGCAAAGCCCAATCCTGCCAAGGCTGTGACCGGGATATTGGCGGTCACGCCCAGCCACGCAATCCAACCATATGACGCCAATAAGCTGACGGCGAGGCAGGCCGTATTTTGTAATTTCGATGAGAGTATGATTTGTCCGACTAGCAATATGGGTAAGAGCATTGTCCAGCCGAAGGAGTTGGATTCTCCCAATCCAAACATCATATTTAGGGCCGGAATAAACGCGAAAAGCCAAAGCGTTGTGGCAAAGACGCTGGTCAGTAGAGCGGGCGCAGATTTATACATGACCGCGATTGCCAAGCTCAGACACGCTACAATCATGGCCATGTCAATTGTGTTGAGAGATATGCCAGCAAGAGCCGCTGTCCCGAAAAGTGCGAGGAAACCCGCCCCAATCACGGTGAGTAATGTGAACTCCCGGCTTCGCCAAGCCTCCACGCGCTTGCAAAATCCGGCCCAGACTAACCCAATGAAGCTCATCAAACCTGCTGCTGATCTCAGAGTATCTGTTGGAGCTTCCCAGAAGAACAGGCCTGTAAGAGCGAGCACGGTAAGAAGTGGGTAGAGTGGTGCGAATTTTCCCGGTTTTATCGATTTTGTCTTTTGACGCTGAAACGGGTTCGGTGCAGCCGCACGCGCCCTCGGTTCCATCACCCAAGCGGGGGAATTGTCATTGGCCCCCATATATTGAGGCGCATTTTGATGCGGATTCGGCATAAAATAACGATTGTCATGAAACTGCCATAATCGCGATTGCGTACACCCCTGAGGGGTAGAGTGGGCCCGCAACAGACTCAACTGGCGAGAATCAAACGCCTTTAGATTTTACTCGGCCTATCGTTCTGCTCAACAGCTGTGGCAGACGGCATTTGCGACAAGACGTCCATGACAGACCGGATAAGCGGGATTTCGTGCTGCATTGCGGCGTAGCCACGCTCGATTAATTCGTCCGCTTTCGTGAATTCCAACATGCCGATATGGCCGATACGCGGCGCAACGAAGACATCCGGCGGGTCACCTGCGAGGCGTGAGCGTGAGATCCGGTCCATGACGATGTTCAACGTACCCATCATGACGGAGCCGATTTTCGGCGACTTGCCGGGTTTCACTTCGCCGACCATGGATTTCAGAAGTAGGCGGTCCGGCCGTAATTTGTTCAGACTTTGCGAGGCGAGCTCGAACGGATCGGCATGATCCATCTCCCCGTCGACTTCATCCATATCGATCTCATGGCTGGAGCCCATTGGCCCGAAGGCGTCCCCGTTTAGACTGATCGCGATGACCATGTGAGCGCCTAATGCTCTGCAAGCGGAAACGGGAACGGGATTGACGAGCGCACCGTCAATCATGAACCGCCCGTCAACTTTCACCGGCTCGAACGCACCGGGCAGGGCGTAGGAGGCGCGTATGGCGGGCACGACGGGGCCGCGTTGCAGCCAAACCTCGTAACCTGTTCGCAGGTCACAGGCGACGGCGGCGAATTTTCGGTCCAAATCCTCAATATTCACATCCCCCATATAATGGTTCAGCACACGGGCCAGCCTTTCCCCGCGCATAAATCCGGACCCGCCCCAGCGGACATCCATGTAACCCATCATTTTGCGACGGTTGAGCGATCGCGCCCATTTCTCCAGAACATCTAGTTTCCCCGCGAGATAAGCTGCGCCAACAATCGCGCCGATGGAGGTGCCCGCGATAATATCCGGGCGAATACCTGCTTCTATCAAAGCTCGCATTGCGCCGATATGCGCCCAACCCCGCGCCACGCCGCCGCCAAGCGCAAGGCCGAGGGGGGCGCGCTGGCCAGTTCCAAGTTTTCCGGGTTCAATTCTCATGGTTTTGTCTTGGACAATCGCGTGACCTTTCGCAAGCCCGACAGATTATGAGCCGAGAATGAACGTAATTTTCAGGCGTGGCTCAGCCTGCAAATGTAGGGTAGGCAAAAATTGGAGGGCAATATGACACGTAAATCGATCTTACTGGCAGTCGCAGCAAGCTTGGCGATGACCGCGATATCCGGCTGTGCTACGGTCTCAGAGGAAACCTGTATCGCGGGAAGCTGGGAAGCGCTGGGCTACAAGGACGGGCGCAACGGAAAGTCGCGCGGGCATTTTGCGGACATCGCCGAAACCTGCGCGAAATACGGAATTGCGGCGAATGCGAGCGAATATCGCCTCGGATATGATCAGGGGCTGCCGCTCTATTGCTCTTATGATAAAGGGTTTTCGACGGGCGATAATGGCAATTCCCCGAAGGAAGAATGTCTGGCGATTGGAGCGGATGATTATGTTGACGGTCATCGGGATGGCTATGCGAGCTATATTATTCGGTCCGAATATGAGAGCCTGATTGAGGAATATGACGACATTCTGAAAGCCTTTGATAATGTGAGTGAGCGCCTCCTCGATGAAACGCTTCCAGCTGATGAGGCCAAGCGTTTGCGGAAGAAACGGAAGCGCCTGTCGCGGGAATTGGACGACGCGCGGATTGATGTGCGCGCTTTTGAACGGGTGGAGGGGTGGCCGAAGCGCCAGCTTCAAACCTCGCCCTATTAGCTAATGGCGGCTTCGCAATTCGGGGGCTCACCCTCGCGTACGGCACGGGCTGTCCAGAAATCCGTATTCAGTTCGTCCGCTCTGAGGCGGAGGCGATCAGAGTAGAAATAGAAGCAGTTCTTGACCTGATAGACCCGGAAACAGCCGCCGGACATCCGCTCAGACGGGTACATAAAGCAAAGCGTATTTTTGCGAACAAACCATCGCCCGGGTTGAACATCGCCGTCTTCCTCATATGTCAGCGTCCCGTCAGGCCTGTGTTTTTCAATATAAAAAGATTGCGCTTTCCCGTTTCGACCAAAATTATAAGCGCCGTCCATCGTGACATCGGAGAACACGGTTTTGATCTGCTCTCCGTCCAGTTGATTGGCAAAGGGACGGATATCCGTATCCTGCGATTGCGCGGTGGCGAGGGCCGGCATGAGTAGGACGAGCGAGAGGAGGGCGGCCCTAAACAAGGCTCGGCTCGCAACTCGGTGTTTCTCCCGCAATGACGGAACGTGCGGTGAATCCATATTTCGACCGCCCCTGAACACTGACCTGATAGTGATAGTAGCAATTGCCTCGCGCATAAATATTGAAACAGGCTTGGAGAAGTCGCGGGTCATCATAATCATAGCAGATGATATTGCCGGAAATTGACCATTGTCCCGTATCCGTTTTATTCTGTTGCACGTGGACCACGCCGCCATCGGCTTTAGTTGTTTCCTGAAATGCAAATGTCGTGATGTCGCGGCTGAGGAATGTGTACGTTCCGCGATGGGTCTGACCGCTAAACACATCTATCAATTCCGCCTCGGCTAGCGGGTCTTCGACGGAGACATCCGGCATATAGTCGTCGGGTCCAAATCCATAAGCCGGCAAGGCGAAGACCAGTCCGGCGAGTAGAAACAATTTTGTGATGTTTGACCTCATGAATGTGCTTTAACATGGAAATCCGTTTTTTCCATGTTAGGATTTCTCCATGACCGAGACGCCAGACGATCATAAACCTTACATCCCGCGGGAGCGTCGTGTTTCTCGCTATCAACGAATCCAAGACCGCCGCGCGGCAAAGCAACGCGCGGATTCTCGCTTTTATAATGGCATGTTCGCCATGATGGGCCTGCTCGCACTGTTCGCCGTGTTCATAGGCGCCGTGATGATTAACGGCGCGCCGGATATGGGCGAGGGGATGCAGAGTTGGACGGTGCCGTGGCTCTTTGGCTGGACCAAATTGGAAGTTGCGGGCGTTGGCTTTGTTGCCCTGATCGCGTTCTCCGTCTGGCTGCGAATGCGCAAGCGTTCCTAGTGCTTGCGAACGGCCCATTAACGGCGTAAAGGCCGCACGCTTTTCCAGAATAGAGATCAGGAGATTATCATGGGCTATCGTTTTGCCGTCGTCGGCGCCACTGGCAATGTGGGGACTGAAATGCTCACGATTCTGGCCGAGAGCGATATTGAAATTGATGCGGTTCACGCGTTGGCCTCCCGCAAATCCGTGGGTCGAGAGCTGAGCTTTGGTGACAAGGACATCAAATGCGAAGACCTCGATACATTTGACTTCACAACAGTCGACATCGCATTGATGAGCGCGGGCGGTGACGTCTCCAAAGTCTGGTCGCCAAAGATTGCGGAGGCGGGCTGTATCGTCATTGATAATTCCTCTGCTTGGCGGATGGACCCAGACGTTCCATTGATCGTCCCGGAAGTGAATGCCGATCAGGTTATGGATTTTAAAAAAGGCATCATCGCCAATCCGAACTGCTCCACCATTCAAATGGTCGTCGCGCTGAAGCCCTTGCACGATCGTGCCAAGATCAAACGTGTCGTTGTCTCGACCTATCAATCCGTCTCCGGTGGTGGGAAGAAGGCGATGGATGAGCTTTGGCTGCAGACTAAGGGCATTTATTCCAACGATGAATTCCCGCCTGTGAACTTCACAAAACAAATCGCCTTTAACGTGATCCCGCAAATTGACGTCTTCATGGACGGTGGTGACACGAAGGAAGAATGGAAGATGAAGGCCGAGACGAAGAAAATCCTCGACCCGAAGATCAAGGTCTCCGCCACCTGTGTCCGTGTGCCCGTTTTCGTCGGTCATTCCGAGAGCTTGAATATTGAGTTTGAAAACGAAATTTCCGCCGACGAAGCTCGCGCACTCCTGCGCGAAAGCCCTGGCATCATGGTCGTCGATAAACCGGAAGAGGAAGTCTACGTCACGCCCATCGAATGTGTCGGCGATTACGCGACTTATATCTCCCGCATCCGCGAAGACAGCACGCAGGACAATACGCTGAACCTGTGGTGTGTGTCCGACAACCTACGAAAGGGCGCGGCCCTGAACACGGTGCAGATCGCGGAATTGCTGGCGAACCGGAAATTGCCACGTAATCCGAAGTCTAACTAGGTCTTCCTTTCTTGAGTGATGTCATCCTCCGGCTCGACCGGGGGATCAATTCGCATTCGGGTGGCGGATGATACTTGGAAATCCGTTTGAAACGATAGTCATGCGCATGGATCGTCCGATCAGGTCGGACGATGACAAATTTTAGGTTAGGGGTGTGGGCTTAAACCAAGCGAAGGCTGCGACTGCCCATCTTGGGGTCAGCGAGACACTCTAATAATAAGCGGGACAGCCCGCAGGGTCGATACTCGCGACGGAATACCGAAGATAATAACTCTGTTTTACGCGGGTGTGACCCTGCGGCGGTGGTTTGTATCACGACGGCCCGTATTATGCCCCCGAAGTCAGTGCCTGACCCAGCTCATCGTGTTGTCAATACGATGCACCAAGCCCGACCTGCCGGTCGGCTCTCGAACAGTGATAGGTCCGGCACAGGCTTGGGGCTTAAATCCAAGCTGCTCAACCCCACCGTCTTTCAGACCGATCAGAAAGCGCTAATCTGTCCCGTGTCTGAAAGAACGAGATGAATATAGCGCAGGTTCGATAAGTGGGGATCATTCTCTTCATTAACGGGAATTGGCCACCATTACTTAGCGCTACAAACTCAATGTCATCCCGCACGCAGCGGAGCGCAGATGCGGGACCTACCGTCTGCAAACCTAACCTAAAGCCCTGAAAACGTTAGGCCCCGCATCTGCGCCCTATGGGCTGGTGCGGGGTGACATTGGTTTATGATTCAAGAAGAGCAAAAAATTACGAAAACGAGGATACATCTGTTCATAAACGTGGATTGCCTCCACTCGCTTCCTTTTGCCGCCACCCAACCACATACCATTTCCAACACGCAACTTGAAACATTCGCCTGCAATCTCAATATAGCGTCAATGTTTTCCGGCGCAGTGTATTCTCACTGATTCGCCGCTCACCCTCCGCTTAAGGACCCGCACATGATGCACGACCCCCAAGATACTCTTATGAACCTCGTTCCGATGGTCGTCGAACAGACGTCCCGTGGTGAACGCGCCTTTGATATTTTCTCCCGCCTTTTGAAAGATCGTATCATCTTTCTGACGGGCGTTGTCGAAGATGGCATGGCGTCGCTGATTACCTCACAGCTTTTGTTCCTTGAATCCGAGAATCCGAAGAAAGAAATCAGCATGTATATCAACTCCCCCGGCGGCGTTGTGACGGCTGGCATGGCGATTTACGATACGATGCAATATATCAAATGCCCGGTTTCCACCGTTTGTATCGGTCAAGCCTGTTCCATGGGCTCACTCCTGCTGGCCGCAGGCGAAGCCGACATGCGCGTCGCCCTGCCAAATGCACGCGTCATGGTGCATCAGCCATCTGGCGGTTTCCGCGGTCAGGCGTCCGATATTGAGCGTCACGCCAAGGATATCCTCGCGATGAAAAAGCGCCTTAATGAAATCTATGTCAAACATACGGGCAATAAATACGCGACGATTGAGAAGACACTTGACCGTGACCATTTCATGAGCGCCGAAGAAGCTAAAGATTTCGGCATTGTCGACCATGTTTACAGCAAGCGCGGTGAAGCCTAAGCTTAACTGTAAGTCAGGCTTTCCACATAAAAGAAAACGTGTGTAAGCCTGACCTTAAGAATTTTATGCGAGAGTCAGGTTTCGACTCCCGCATAAGACGGGGACAAAACGGCATCCGACTTGCAATGACCATTTTCGGTCCTGCATTCGGCCCGAAGGGAACGAAGGTTAAAAGATAAGACTATGAGCAAGACGACAGGTGGCGACAGCAAAAATACGCTCTACTGCTCTTTCTGCGGTAAGTCCCAGCACGAAGTTCGCAAACTCATCGCGGGTCCGACCGTGTTCATCTGCGATGAATGCGTCGAACTCTGCATGGATATTATCAAGGAAGAGGGCAAAGGCTCTCTTGCGAAGACTCAAGAAGGTGTGCCGACACCACAGGAAATTACGCAGACCCTCGACGATTACGTTATCGGTCAGGCTTATGCGAAACGTGTCTTGTCCGTCGCCGTCCACAACCATTACAAGCGTCTGAACCACGCGACGTCTAATCCCGATGTGGAATTGGCAAAGTCCAATATCCTACTCGTCGGGCCGACGGGTTGCGGTAAAACGCTTCTCGCGCAGACACTGGCTCGTATTCTGGACGTCCCATTCACAATGGCGGATGCGACGACATTGACAGAGGCGGGATATGTCGGTGAGGATGTTGAGAACATCATTCTGAAATTGCTCCAAGCGTCTGATTATAATGTCGAACGGGCGCAGCGCGGAATTGTCTATATTGATGAGGTCGATAAGATTTCTCGCAAGTCCGATAATCCGTCCATCACACGCGATGTGTCGGGTGAGGGCGTGCAGCAAGCGCTTCTGAAAATTATGGAGGGTACGGTTGCGTCTGTGCCGCCTCAGGGTGGCCGGAAACATCCACAACAGGAATTTCTCCAAGTCGATACCACGAACATTCTCTTTGTTGTCGGTGGTGCCTTTGCCGGATTGGATAAGGTGATTTCCAGCCGTGACGATAAGGCCTCCATCGGTTTTGGCGGTGAAGTGAAGGAACTGGATGAACGCGGTGTGGGTGACATCCTACAAGGTGTTGAACCTGCGGATTTGACGCGTTTTGGCCTGATCCCTGAATTTGTTGGTCGTTTGCCGGTCATCGCAACGTTGACTGATTTGGATGCGGATGCACTCGTGACAATCCTGACCCAGCCGCGCAACGCGCTGGTGAAGCAATATCAGACGCTGTTTGATATGGAGAATGTGAAGCTGACCTTCACGGATGATGCGCTGAAAGCTATCGCGAAGAAGGCGCTCGCGCGTAAAACTGGTGCGCGGGGACTTCGATCTATTATGGAAGGCATCCTGCTGGATTCTATGTTTGACCTGCCAACCTATGAAGGTGTGGAAGAAGTTGTGATCAATGAGGAAGTTGTTGAGGGGAATGCGGAGCCGTTACTGGTTCACGCGAAAACTTCAAAGCCGGCCGATAAATCCGCTTAAGCTGCACAAAATCTGAACAAAATGACGCGGGGGCCTCTTGGTCCCCGTTTTTGTTCGTATTCACATCACATTCGGGGTTGTTGTAACCTTCGCGACTTCCCACATCTGGAGTGAACACAGATTTAAGGTATTGTTTTAAATGACTGATCAGACCCGCCTTCCTATTTTGCCGCTGCGCGACATTGTTGTGTTCCCGCATATGGTCGTCCCGCTCTTTGTCGGGCGTGAAAAGTCTATTGCGGCGCTGGAAGAGGTTATGCGGGCGGAGAAGCGTATTCTTCTGTTGACGCAACGCGATTCCGCCACGGATGACCCGACGGTTGAGGATTTGCATGAGCGCGGCTGTGTCGCAAAGATCCTGCAACTCCTGAAACTCCCCGATGGAACGGTTCGTGTGCTCGTCGAAGGGCAGGACCGCGCGTCTGTTTCTGATGTGAAATCTGACGTGTTCATGGACGCCGTTGTGACCGTTAATCCTAGCGAGTCTGCGGATAAAGACCATGTTACCGCGATGGCGAAACAGGTCCGCGAGGGTTTTGCCTCTTATGGCAAGTTGAACAAAAAAGTCGCGGATGAGGTCATTACCTCTGTGACCGAAACAACCGACCCGTCCAAACTCTCCGATATTGTCGCCGTACATTTGGGTGCAGATATTGAGCGGAAGCAGGCCTTGCTCGACTCCACGGAAATCGGCGACCGACTCGCGCAGATTCTAGAGCTGCTCGACGGCGAGGCCTCTGTGCTGAAAGTTGAGAAGAAAATCCGCGGGCGCGTCAAACGCCAGATGGAGAAAACGCAGCGCGAATATTATCTCAATGAGCAGATGAAGGCGATCAACAAAGAGTTGGGAAATGACACGCCCGATGAGATGGCTGAAATCCGCGAAACGGTTGAGAAGACGAAGCTGACAAAACAGGCGCGCGAGAAAGTCGATAAAGAACTCTCCCGTCTCCAGAAAATGTCACCCATGAGCGCCGAGGCGAATGTCTCGCGCAACTATATCGATTGGATGCTGTCTGTCCCGTGGGGCAAGAAAAAGCGCGTTCAGCGTGATCTCGCCAAGGCGCAGGAAATTCTCGACGCGGATCATTACGGTCTCGACAAGGTCAAAGACCGCATCATTGAATTCCTGGCCGTGCAAACGCGCACGAAGAAGGTAAAGGGGCCGATCCTCTGTCTTGTTGGGCCGCCTGGTGTGGGTAAAACATCACTCGGTAAATCCGTCGCCCGTGCAACGGGGCGTGAGTTCGTGCGTGTCTCCTTGGGCGGTGTGCGGGACGAATCTGAGATTCGTGGTCATCGCCGGACCTATATCGGCTCCATGCCGGGCCGTATCATCCAGTCGATGAAAAAAGCGAAATATAACAACCCACTCTTCCTGTTTGATGAGATCGACAAGATGGGACAAGACCATCGCGGCGACCCGTCAGCGGCGCTCCTCGAAGTGCTTGACCCTGAACAGAATGATACGTTCAATGATCACTATCTGGACGTGGATTACGATCTGTCCGATGTCATGTTCATAACAACGGCCAACAGCCTGAATATGGCGCAACCGCTCCTCGACCGGATGGAGATCATTCGCATTCCGGGATATACGGAAGACGAAAAAGTCGAGATCGCTAAGCGGCATCTTATTCCTGAGCAGACGAAAGGACATGGTCTGAAAGATTACGAGTTTTCGCTGTCTGAAGAGGCGCTGCGCGACGTCATCCGCTATTATACCCGCGAGGCTGGTGTGCGCGGATTGAAACGCGAGATCGCGTCATTGGCGCGGAAAGTGCTCAAGCGGATTGTGTCTAAAGAAACAGATAAGATTGACGTGACGGCGGATATGCTGGACGATCTGCTCGGCGTGAAGAAATTCCGCTTTGGCAAGACAGATGCGGACGATCAGGTCGGCGTTGTGACGGGGTTGGCTTGGACCTCTGTCGGCGGGGACCTGCTGACGATTGAGGCGCTCTCCATGCCCGGCAAGGGCAAGGTGAAGGTCACAGGCAATTTGAAAGACGTGATGAAAGAGTCGATTTCTGCGGCGAATTCATACGTTCAGGCCAAGGCTCCGGAACTCGGCATTTCCCCGCGTAAATTCCGTTCCAACGATATCCATGTCCATGTTCCGGACGGCGCCACGCCAAAAGACGGCCCCAGTGCGGGTATCGCCATGGTGACGGCTATGGTCTCTGTACTCACTCAAATTCCTGTGCGGAATGACATCGCCATGACGGGTGAGGTGACTCTACGCGGGCGGGTAATGCCGATTGGCGGATTGAAGGAGAAACTCCTCGCGGCACTGCGCGGCGGTGTGAAAACAGTCCTCATCCCAATCGACAATAAAAAAGACCTCGCTGATATTCCGGATAATGTGAAAAACGCGCTCGAAATCATTCCAGTGACCCATGTCAGTGAAGTCCTCGAACATGCGCTCACGGCTAAGATTAAGCCAGTTAAATGGACCTCATCTGATGAGGCCCAATTAGCCGGCCTCATCATGGGAACGTCAGGCGTGCAAATGCCGGAGGGTGGGTCAGCGGCACATTAGGGCCACTGCCTCGCGAGTGAGACGAGGCAGAGCAGTGATGTGGCAATACAGGTGGCCATCGCGTAGCCGTAAACGAATTTACGCCGCGCCCGCATCATATCCTTGCGTGAGAAAGCGATAATGGTGCCAATGATCTGTTTCAATAAGGCATAGAGAATAAAGGCGGCGATGAGGCCGCCAATCGTCGCTGGAACCACTTTTGCCCATATTGATTCAGGTCCGACCAATTGGACAAATGCCATGACCGGAATGGCGAACATGATGACGACCCAGATGAGGATAAAGCCAACAATCCCGCCCAGATCACTGACCGCCATAAGCGGTAGGATTGACCAAAGCAGAATGAAAAGGATAGCTTTCTTGGTCGTCACGCGATCGTCCCTACCGTTTAACGGGAGGGTAGGGCGAACGTCTTAACGAGTTCTCACATTTTTGATCGACTCCCCAGTGCTTTAGAAGCGTCCACTGACTGTGAATTTCGCATTGAGCGGTGCCCCGACTGTCGCCTGATGTGTGGCGTGGGCATTTGGAAAATAGAGTTCATCCGTCAGATTTTCGATGTTCACCTGAAGGCGGAGTGCGTCTGAGACGTCGTAATAGGCCGCCGCGTCGAAACGGGTATAACTCGGCAGAATGGCCGTATTTCCATTATTGATGAAGCTTTCATCCTGATAGGTCAGGCCAGCTCCGAGGCCGAATTGTTCTGTGACCTGGTAATTGCTCCAGAGTGAGAATGTGTTCTCAGGCAATTCGCGCGGACGTAGATCACCGCCGGCCTGTTCGCCGTCCAGGTAACTATAGCCAGCTGTGACGAACCAATCCTCTGTCAGTTGACCCTGAAGCTGCACTTCAAATCCGTTCACACTCGTTTCGACGATATCGAAACTTTCTCCGTCTTCGGCCAGACTTGGGGATTCCTGCTCAATATCGAAGATGGCGGCTGTGAAGCTGAGGCCGCGAATGAAATCCCATTTCAGGCCGGCTTCCAAGTTTGTGAAGACGTTCGGATCAAGCTGATTATTGTCACCATTAATATTGGCAAATTGCTCACCACTGCGGGGCTGGAAGCTCTCGCTATAGCTACCGTAAAGTGAGATATTTTCCTGCGGTTTGAAGACGAGGCCGAGGCGGGGTGAGAACTCTTCATCCTTTCGCGTCCGTGTTTCATTGGCAGGAACATTGAAGACATCAATATCAAAGCTATCAAATCGGGCGCCAACGATAATATCGAGCATATCTGAAATCGCGATCTCGTCTTGGATATAGGCCGAGAAGACTTCAACGCCGACGCGTGTGTCATCATTCAGGTCAGCCGTGAAATCATTCGTCGTTGTTACGCCTGATGCATTTACGCCAACGCCGTTTCGTAAATTAAGGGGGCGCGCGATGTTGAATATCTCATTGTCATCTTCTGTCGTGTCAAAAAACGAATTGAAACGGTTTTGGTCGGATGACGTGTCGATATATTCCGCACCGGTCACAATTGTGTGGTGGAAATTGCCCGTATCGAATTCGCCAATCAAGTTGCTGGAGAGGATGAAGTTCTGGCGCTCTGTCGTGTCAATATAGCCGTCTAAGGTCACGACATTCGGGTCCGTTTCAGGGCTGTAGCCAGAGGCGTAGAAGTTTGAATAGACTTTGTCATAGTCCCCGTAAAATGCGCTGAAATTACCTTTCAAGCTTTCACTGAATTGATGCTGAACAGAGGCCCGGAACAAATGAGCTTCAAGGTCCAGGAAATTCTCCTGATCATCTCCGAATGTAATGTCTTCAAACGCTTCAACGGGGCGGCCGGGATTGTTGAGGCTATTATCCAGATTCCCATTCGCCGTCGGGATACCACGATCAATGAAGCGCGAATGGTCCGCATATTCATAGGACAGGTCCAGCACCGTATCGGGCGTAAGTTCGACTCGTGCTGTCGGATTAAAGCCGTAACGATCCCCATCAAAGAAATCGCGGTGATTGCTGAGATTTTCATAGAGTGCATTCACGCGAATGGCGGCTGTATCACTGACGTCAAAATTCGTGTCGATCTGTCCGGCAATAGCACCGAATGTGTCGATGCTGGCTTGATATCCGGTGAAGCTCTCGCCGAGGACGCCTTTTTTTGTGACACGGTTTAGCACGCCACCTGTGCCGCCCCGACCGAAGAGTAATGCGTTCGGTCCGCGCAGGACTTCGACCTGTTCCAGATTATAGAGCGGGCGGTAATATTGAACATCATCCCGGACACCATCGATGAAGAAGTCTGCCGTGGAGCGGACCCCACGAAAGACGATCGCATCACGGTGACCTTCACCTTGTGATGTATTCACGCCCGGCGTGTAATCTATGATCTGGCCGATGGAGTTAAAGCCGCGAACCGCGATTTCGTCTGCCGTAATGATGGAGAGGCTCTGCGGGACGTCGATAATCGGTGTCGGCGTTTTCAGGGCGTTCACGCGGTCAGATTGAAGATATTGCGCCGTTGCAATTACGATGTCCTCAGGCGGCAGGTCTTCGGCTTGGGCCATAAAAGGGGTGGAGAGCGCCAGTATGAGTGTCGCGATGCTGGTCGAGTTGGTGTGTTTCATTTTATTTGTCTTTTAATTATTTGTCTTTTTAGCTGATCTTCAGCGGTGGTGTTTCAGGGTTGTGCGGTCATTACTGATCGTAGCGGGGTCAATTGGTTTGAGGGAGGATTCACGCGCCATGACGAGTGCATCCTGCACAGCATCAATAAATTCAGCCCGATCCGTTCGACAATCTGTCGTCATCAGCCGAGTGAGTATTGAAGCCTGCGTTTGTAAAATCATGTATGCTCTCTTGCGAATTATTCTCAATTACAAACTTTCACTAAGAAGATTGAGAATGATGTGCAAGTATAAAGTTGAGAATAATTCGCAAAAAGGCAGATCGTCCCTGAGCGCGCTCGCGCTGATCAGAGATTTTCATATTCTGCGATTGTTTGCCAAGCCGTGGCCAGCATGTCATGTGATGCAATCTATGTTATTGGATATACTCAAAAACCATTGGCTCTTCAGTGCTTTAACGGATGAAAAACTATCCGCCTGTGTCGCTGCTGTCCACATGCAAACTTATGAGGCAGGGCAATATGTGTTTCATCAAATGGATGATCCGCAAAAGCTCTACATTATAATCCGGGGGGAGGTGTCCATTGAGACGCACAGCCTCGCCGGTAAAGTCATAAAGATCAAACACCTCATTGACGGTGATATTTTTGGCGAATTTGCACTGATTGATGATGGTCCGCGGAGTGCCAATGCTGTCGTAATGAAACCGACAGAGGTGGCCGCGCTCAATCGTTCCGTTTTTCAAAATATCATGAAGTCTGATATTGAATTCAGCCAACGCCTGTTGCGTGTTTTGGTCAACCGGCTCCGGCATTCCAATCATCAGGTTGAAAGCCTTGTCTCTCAATCCCTGTCACAGAGAACGGCGCGATTACTGTGCTTGCTTCAGGCGCAGAAGGGAGACGTGATTAAAGTGACGCAAAAACAGTTGAGCGACCGCCTCTTTGCATCACGGGAGAAAGTGAATGAGAAGCTCCAAGTCTTTGAGGCGCGGGGAGCCATTCTGAAAACTCGTGGCCGCGTTGAAATTGTTAATCTGGACACTCTTAAAAAACTAAGCGACATAGACGGCTAGTCGTCTCATTCAGTCGAGGCGGGCGATACTTATGTGCAGGGGGCACATCAAACGCGATGGACAGCACGGGTAATCAAAAAACGCATCAGGATGATCGACGACTCACGACAATCATTGTCGCGGATATTTGCGATTACGCCTCTTTATCAGAAATAGATGAAGTCTCGACAATTAACCTCGCGGATACGACCTTTGAAATTTTCGCAAATATTGTTGAGCAATATAAGGGGCGTGTTTTTAAGAGAATAGCAGATGGGTTTCTGGCGGAACTCCCCAGTGCGCGGTCAGGTATTCAGGCTGCAATTGATTTTAAAACCTCATTTTCCGCCCATCAAAAAACCTTGGGACACGCCAATGATTTGGCCGTTAGAATTGGTATTCATATTGGCGATGTGATTGACAGGCCCGACGGAGATATTCTCGGTCATGGCGTAAATATTGCCGCGCGCTTGCAGGAAAATGCGCGACGAAATGGTATCTTGGCGTCCGCTCAAACGATCAACATGTTGGGCCAAGATACAAGTTTTAGAAAGATCCGTCGTCGCAACTTAACCCTCAAGAACATTAGCGAATCCATCCTTGCGTTTGATATTGATTCCGAAACGCCAAAGACATTTCAGCGTTTATATCACATGCGAAGGATGATTCAGGGCCGGACAGCTTTGGTGAGTGTGGTCGGACTTGCTGTCGCGGCGGCTCTGACCTCAGGCATCATGATAGCGAATGATCAATCGCTGTCGCGGAAAGTAGAAACCGTTCAAAATAGGATCTTTTACGATCAAAAACGAAGCGCCTACGAAAACGAGATCGGCGCATCCTATCTCTATCAAGTCTTGAAGGATATTGCTGCCTCCAACCAAAGCTCTGACAAAGCGGTTTTTGCAATGATTGAGGCTGGTAATGTCGAGGATGCCATATCTGCGCTGGAGGAGGAATTAGCGACGCTGGACAAAACTAACCCCGATCACCTGAATATACTCAACCAGATTGGGGCGCTTTCATTCAAGATGAATCCGCAGCGATCCGTTGAGGTCTATGAGAGAATTGTCGCATTGTCTCCGAAAGATGTATTCGCACAGCGAAATCTGGGAAAATCCTATGACACAGTCGGGCGTGTTTGTGATGCAAGGGCACGATATAAGATGGCTCTGCAAAATGTTCCACCTGGAACGGAACAATATATGCGTCTGGAAATGGATTTGGCCTTTAATCACTATCTCAAACGCGAAATTGGGTCGGCTCTAAATATTCTAGAGTTCTATGAAACGGACATGCAAGGTCGGGACAGGGATGCGCTCTGGTCCCAATATCATACGGAACTTGGAATTGTATTGGAGGGGAATGCAGAGCTACTTAAATCTAAAGCGGTTCTGTCCTCAATCATTGACGGGCAAAAGCAGATTGAAGACCTAGCCAATCTTTCCCGTAGTCGAAATGTTCTGGGACTTATTGCTCTACGCGAGGCGCAGGACGATCCTAAATTAGCGAAATATCATCTCCCTTCGGCGAGAGACCATTTTAAAGAACAACGACGCATTGATGTGGAGTTGGAACGCAATCACTCTATACCTGAGGCGGACTATTACTTGGGGCAGGTATTCCTTGCATTGGAGGACTGGGATGCGGCTAAGATGTCGTTTCGTGAAGGCTTGGACGTTGCCAATCGGGAAGGTATTGTAAACATCCAGTTTCTCAACACACTCGGATTGGCGATGGCGGAAAAAGCCGAAGGAAATGATATGCAGGCCTGCGACTATGTCTCGTCTGCGCAAGGTATTTACAATGAGAAAATTGACTCTGGTATTGGTCCAAAAACCAGAGCCAAGATTACGGATTTGAACTGCGGCTTCGTTTATAAACCACAGTCCCCTCGATCATCGACCTGTCCCGATTAGACCTAGTTTTGTCGAGGTTGAGTGCAGGCAAGTCTGGCCAAGGGCGCTTCTCCGTCCGGTCCTTGGGTGAAGAGTGCATTGGCGATTTTTGAAAGGGACTCATTTTCTAAGTAATACCCATCTAATCTCTCACCAATGCCCCCCAATATTGTTTTGTTCTCGAAAGAAGGCACGAAGCTTTGACCTGAGCCATGAAAGTCATCATCGATAATTGTCATACCAAAACATGTATGCGTTCGTTTATATTTTTTACTCTGCGCAGAATATTCCGGACTTTGCATGTGCCTGCGGGCTCTGAGCATGAAAATCATAAAGAGAGCGTTTTTAAACCCTTCGATATCTTTCACTCCGTCACCAAAATCTGCATTTTCGAACTCCGTACCCTTTAGGCTAAATTCATCGGTGGTAAGCAGGTTATGGTCGTCTGCAGTTTTAGCGAGCGCTAAAAACAAATTGTCTGAAAAGTCTGCCATGGTGGTCTCCTTAGGTCTGGGTCGCAGTATGCGTGTGTCTAATTGACAAATTAGGCTTAGCAAAAATTCAGACTCCAAGTCTGTTACTTAGGTCACTTGTTGAAGCAGTTCTCCAAACCGCGCTCTTGAGTTATGAAAACCAGAAGGATTCATTCGGCAGTTGTGTTAAAACGGGAAAAACACCCGTGGACAGAATGAAAGCATGTGATGGATCAAGAAATGGTGGGCGGTAACGGGTTCGAACCGCTGACCCTCTCGGTGTAAACGAGATGCTCTACCAGCTGAGCTAACCGCCCGTCGCATTTGCGAACTGATGAGGCTTATACGGCTTTTCTACCGCGTTGCAATTCGTCTATGCCTTCAAAAGGAGAGAAAATACATGGACGCTCTTATCTCTCAATATGCACGCTCACTGCCGGGCGGATTTATGACCGAGCAATGGAGGGGTGCGCATGTATTCAAGGTTGGCACGCCGGATAGTTTCAAGATGTTTGCGATTCTTCGTCCTGGCGATGACCGTCTCACGGTTAAAGCCCCAACACCGGAGACTTATGCGATGCTGATTGAAGTCGGCGTTGCACGCCAGCCCTGCCATTTGAAGCGCGGCAACTGGATGGAGTTGCAGCTGGGTACCCTCGAATCGGACGATGTTTTGGAGCGCCTCCGTGACTCCTATGACACAGTTTTTCCGACTCTGCCCAAGCGCGTGAGGGAAGCATTGGAGCAGGCCCCAAAAAAAGGCTGATAAAATTTTGAAATCAGGTGGATTGCGCGTTGACGCTACGAAAACCCATCGCTAATAGCCCCTCACATCTTAGCGGGTGTAGCTCAGTTGGTTAGAGCGCTGGCCTGTCACGCCAGAGGCCGCGGGTTCGAGTCCCGTCACTCGCGCCATTTCTCCGGAAATGGAAATAGATACTCAAACGCCTCGGACTTTTGTTCGGGGCGTTTTGCGTTTAAGGCCTGTGAATATGAGAGATTATCACGTCAGCGTTGCGCCTATGATGGATTGGACGGACCGGCATTGCCGGTGGTTCCACCGTCAATTATCCGTCCAGACGCGTCTTTACACTGAAATGGTGGTCGCGGATGCCATGATTCATGGTCATCGCGATTGGTTGCTCGGCTATAACCCCGAAGAACATCCTGTTGCCCTTCAAATTGGCGGGAGTGATCCGCAGAAGCTTGCAAAAGCGACGGAGATTGGCGCGGGTTATGGCTATGATGAAATAAACCTGAATGTGGGTTGCCCCTCTGACCGCGTGCAGGCCGGACGATTCGGTGCGTGCCTGATGGCGGAGCCGGGTTTGGTCGCGGAGTGTTTCACAGCGATGTCCAGCGCGAGTGAGACAGAGATCACGGTCAAATGTCGATTGGGGATTGATGATCAGGATGTCCACGCGACATTGCCGGGCTTCATTGAAACGGTCGCGGGTGCGGGGTGCAAAACTTTCATTATCCATGCGCGTAAGGCTTGGCTGAAAGGTCTGTCTCCGAAAGATAACCGCACCATCCCTCCCATTGATTATGACCTCGTCCACGCCATGAAAGTGAAGTTTCCAGACTTGGAGATCATCGTGAATGGTCAATTGACCGATGTCTCCCATGCGGCAGAGATTGCTGGCGATACGCTAGACGGTGTCATGTTTGGGCGGGCGGCCTACAACACGCCGTGGATTTTGACAGAGGTGGATCAGCAGTGGTTCGACGGTCCCGCATTTAATGTGTCCCGTCTGGATATCGCAGACCGACTCATCCGTTACGCCGAAAGCCAAGAGGAGACAGACCGGTCCACCAAAGCCCTTATCCGACACGTGATGGGGCTTTTTGCGGGACAGCCCGGCGCACGGCTTTGGCGGCGAACGCTCTCCGAGGGTTTAGGGCAAAAGCTAAAGCCCTCAGATGTGTTACGCGAAGGCTTGACCGCCATGCACACTGCCGCGCAAGCCGCTTAATTGACAGAGCTTCTGCAATTCTGGCCATTAATGCTCGCGCTGACAGCTGTCGGGGTCGTTGCAGGACTGACGTCGGGGCTGTTCGGGATTGGCGGTGGAGCCGTCATGGTACCGGCATTATTCTACGCTTTTACAGAATTAGGTGTACCTGAGTCAGTTGTCATGCATTGCGCCGTCGCGACCTCGGCGGCTGTGATCATCCTGAATGCGACCCGTTCAACGCGCGCCCACCATGCTCGCGGTGCCGTCGATATGTCACTCGTTTGGCCGGGTAGGCGGTGGTGGCAAAGTTACGCACTCTGGATTGGTGTTGGCGCCTTTATCGCCGCCGTTTGGATCGCGCCGAAATTATCCAGCGCTGCGTTGACAATATTGTTCGCCGTCATTGCCTTCGTCGTCGCGTTGCAGTTCATCTTTGGACGCCCAAGCTTTCAACTTCGCGACTCAGTGCCCAAAGGACCAGCCCCTCTGATTGCAGGCGGCGGTGTTGGCATTCTCTCATCCCTCATGGGGATTGGCGGTGGATCGCTGTCGGTTCCGCTCCTTGCAATCTGCGGAACATCCATTCATCGCGCGATTGGCACGGCGGCGGCCTTTGGCTTGTTCATCGCGGTTCCGGCAACACTGGGCTTTATTGTCAGCGGATGGGGCATTTCTGATCGTCCGGCGGGATCGCTCGGCTATGTCAATCTCTTGGGATTTGCACTCATCACTCTGGCGGCTTGGCCATTTGTACCGTTAGGCGCGAAGCTCGCCCATCGTTTAGATGCTATAGTCTTGAGGCGGGTTTTCGGGATATGCCTTGCGTTGGTGGCGCTGAATATGGCGCGAAAGGCCGGCTTGTTTTAAAGCCGCAAGAGTAACGCGCTGGGCGTTGCTTTTACTTCCTGCAATTGCCCCAACCACGTCATGCCGAGAAGGGATATATCAAGTCCCTCTCGAAGCACGAGTGCATCGACATCGCGCAAAGTAATTCCACCCAAGCTCACGCGGTCCAGTCGAACAGCCGCCGCATAATTTATGCCGCCTGCTGTTGAGACGGGAACATTATATTGTAAACGATTGAGATCAATTCCCGCCTTCCGGGCATCATTGAGCGTGAGGGCGATGGCCGAAGCTCCAGTATCGACTAGAAATTTTACAGACCCGGAATTTACACGCCCCGTAAAATGATATTGCCCGGAACGCGGGTCCTTGGGGATAGAGAGAACAGATGCTGATTGACGAACTTTCGGCGCGGCTTTCACAGGCGCTTCGACAACAGGTGCAGGGGCTGGAACCGGAATGTCAGCTGAGCGGTTATTCAGATAGAACACCCCCGCCGCACAGACGGCGATAATGGTTACTGCGTTAATTGCGGTCTTTGTCAGCATGATCTTTCTTTATCTGGAAATATTTGAAAAGACTTTAAGGCTATGTGCCAATATTTGACGTATTGAATTCACAGTTAACAAAGTGATTCACGCGAGACAGACATGACCGAAGCTAACAAACAGGGCCGTCCTTTTGACGATATCCGCGACCTCGTGCGGACAATGCCGCCCGTGGACGGTGTGTCGGCCGATGATCTCGGCGCAATCTTCAAGACATTAGGGCGGGGTTTGCGTCCACTCGGCACTTTGGAGGGGGCCTTGACGGAGATTGCCCGCATTCAGGGCGGACAGCTACCCCGCCTGTCCAGACCGCTCATCGCCGTCTTTGCGGGAACACATGGCGTGGCGTCGCAAATGTCAGATGCGGATATCATCGAAGCCTCAAAAGCCCGTGTCGTAAGCTTGACCGAAGGTGCGGCGGCCGTTCGCGGCATGTCATCCGATTTGGGCGCGGCGTTCAAAGTCTACGAATTCGGTTTAGAATATCCGAGCGCGGATTTCACACGTGAGCCCAGCTTGTCAGAACGGGATTGCGCCGCCGCAATTGCTTTCGGAATGGAAGTCGTCGCCGAAGGCGCGGACGTCATTATATTGGGCAATGCAGGGTACGGCGCAGCGACGGCAGCCGCCGGAATCGCAATGTCTCTCTATGGGGGTGCGGCTAATTACTGGGCCGGTGGACAGGCGGCGAAGGCGCGTATTTCTTCGGTGGAAGCCGGAATAGAGGCGCATAGCGGCCATCTTGATGATCCACTCGATACGCTTCGTATCTTTGGCGGGCGTGATATTGCGGGGATGATCGGCGCGATTCTGGCGGCGGGACATCAGCGCATACCCGTTCTACTGGACGGCTATGTCAGTTGTGCGGCGGCGGCAGTTCTTCACGCAATTGACCCAAAATCTGTCGCCCATTGTATCGCGTCGCATTGCTCTGCCGAACCTGCCCATGATGCCTTGCTCTCGCGTCTGCAACTGTCGCCAATTTTGGACCTCGGCATAAACATTGGTGATGGTACAGGTGGCGCGATGGCGCTTTCCCTCCTTAAGACGGCTGCGGCAGGCCTGACCACATTGAAAGACGGCTGACCATGTTCGACCATCCCGATTATGATGACCATGAAGGCGTGCATGTCTTCACCGATAAGGCAACAGGATTGCGCGCTATCATCGCCGTGCACAATATGACGCTCGGTCCGTCTGCGGGTGGTACGCGGCTCTGGTCTTACATCAATCAGGATGACGCCCTGACGGATGCGCTCCGTCTGTCAAAAGCTATGAGCTATAAAAATGCGATGGCGGGATTGGAATTAGGCGGCGGAAAAGCCGTGATTTTGCGCCCGGAAACCATGTTTGATCGGGACGCCTTATTCGCCGCTTATGGTCGGGCCGTCGAGGCCGTTGGTGGTGCTTATATCACAGCGGAAGATGTAGGCGTGTCTCCGGATGATATGCGGATAATTAAGACGCAAACGGATTATGTGGCTGGTCTTGATACCGGGCCCGCGGCTTCGGGTGACCCGTCCCCAGTCACCGCAGAAGGTGTGTTTCGCGGCATAAAGGTTGCGGTGCGCCACAAATTTGGTCTCGAATCTTTAAGAGGCCTTCGCGTTGCCGTGCAGGGGCTCGGTCACGTTGGCTATGCGCTTTGTGAGCATCTCCACGGCGCGGGCTGTCAACTTGTCGTGACAGATATCAACCGCGCTGTTTTGGATAAGGCGCAAGATGAGCTGGGTGCTATGCTCGTTGACCCGCAGGACATTCATAAAGAAACCGTCGATATCTACGCCCCCTGCGCCTTGGGCGGCGCGGTGTCGGAAAAAACTCTCCCGCATATCCGGGCGGGTATCATTGCCGGCGCGGCCAATAATCAACTCGCCACGCCGGAGATGGGGGAGGCGTGCCGGCAACGCGGCATTCTCTATGCGCCGGATTACGTCATCAATGCAGGCGGCATAATCAATGTCGCCGCAGAAGTCAGTGGCACCTATGACCCGAATTGGGTGAGGGGAAAGCTGGAAGGTCTTGAAACAACATTGAAATCGATTTTCGATGAGGCGGCAGAACATCAGGTTGCGACGACCGTCGTTGCCGACTCCATGGCGAGAGCTCGACTCGGATTATCCGACTGAGGCCAAATGGTTGACAGTCCAGCCCCAGTCCTTAAGAGGCCTTTCGCGTCAGAACTGACGGGCGATTAGCTCAGCGGGAGAGCACTGCCTTCACACGGCAGGGGTCACTGGTTCAATCCCAGTATCGCCCACCAGTCTTAGATCCTGATGGGAGCTTTGGTTTGGTATGTCAGACCGTTACATCTAATCTCTCTCAAGTATAACGGTTAAGGCTATCTCGCTGTAGCGCTAGCGTAGGTAAATCAATTGCGATTGATGTAATGATTTTTCAGTTAGTTGCGCAGATACCCTAGACTCGACTTCACTGTCATAAACTGCAACAGAACTGTCACATTGCGTAACATCGCGTGAGACTCATATTTCATCTTATATGATATGCGTTTCGAGTTGTGGGATGTATGTTCGGGGGCATTTACAAATAGGGTTAACGTCCTATTGACCCTGTTTTTGTAAAAGTACGTCAAGTCGACGTGACTGAGCGAGATATGAGTATGACTGAAGCCGAAACCATCCAGGTTCTGCCGACTGAACGGGGTGTCCCCATTCGACATGGTGATTTTGAAACCCTGTGTGATGCACTCGACTATGCCGCAACAGCAAAGACGGGACTGTCATATTTCGATGGTAAAGCACGTCCAAAGGCGGCGCTTTCTTATGCTGATCTTCATAGCCAAGCTATTGAGATGGCAAAGCGCCTTGTTCCATTCGCCAAGAAAAATTCACGTATTGGAATTGCGGCCGTTTCGACTCCCGAATTCGCGGTTATGTTTTTCGCCTGCCAATATGCAGGTCTTGTCGCTGCCCCTGTACCGCTGCCTGTTACGCTGGGCGGGCGGAGTTCGTATGAACGGCAATTGCAACGGTTGGCTGATACGGGTGATTTTCACGCACTTTTATGCCCGGAATCAATGGACGGCATTATGCGTTCGGCCTTAAATGATCAGGCGATTCCAGTGATGACATTTGAGGCTGTTGGGAATTTGCCAGAGGGAGATGTTTTGCGACCATTTGGTAAGGATGATCTCTGTTATATTCAATATTCTTCTGGTTCCTCTTCTTCGCCAAAGGGTATTATTGGAACGCAGAAATCCGTCTGTGCCAATTGCTTGGCGATTACGAAACACGGTATGAAAATGACCGAGACAGACCGGGGGACCTCTTGGCTCCCGCTCTATCATGATATGGGTTTGATCGGGTTTTTGATCGCGCCGATGACGGCACAAATGTCCGTTGATTACATTGATCCACAGGACTTTACGCGCCGGCCTATTACATGGCTGCAATTGATCTCTGATCATAAGGGCACGCTCTCTTACTCACCCACATTTGGCTACGAACTCTGCGTGCGGCGTTGGCGTGAAGATCGTGAGCTTGATTTGTCGAGTTGGCGTGTGGCCGGGATTGGCGGTGATATGGTGCGTCCTGAACCTCTGACAGATTTTCAAAACCTATTCGCAGATATGGGTTTTGGGCAGGGCGTTTTTACACCGTCATACGGTTTGGCAGAAACAACATTGGCCGCAACTTTTGCGCCATTGGGGCAGGGGCTAAAGACACACACAATCGATATGGAGCGCTACGCGCGTACGTCTGAGGCTGTTGAAGCGTCTGAGGTCACGCGCGAGGAAAGCCGAAGGTCTTTTGTGGCTTGCGGACATGTCCTACCGGATCATGAAATCGAAATTCGTGATTTTGACGATAACGTTTTGTCTGAAAAGCAAGTTGGCCGTGTTTGTCTCCGTGGACCGTCCGTGTCTCCCGGCTATTTCCGAAATACGCAGGCGACGGAAGCTTCTTTCTCAAAAGACGGGTGGTTGGACACAGGCGATGCCGGATATTGGCATGAAGGCCAATTGGTTGTCACAGGACGTTTTAAGGACCTGATTCTCTGGCATGGCCGGAATATTTGGCCACAGGATATTGAATGGGCCGCACAAGCTGCCGCGCCACATCGGTGTGGTCGGGCCTGTGCGTTTGCCATTGGGGGTGCGGGTGATGAAAAAGACATTATGCTATTGCTTGAATGTCGAACGCGTAACCCGAAGCTATTGGAAGAAATTTATACGGCTGTCACGGCGGCGATTCGCCTGGAGGTTGGTGTGCCCGTCCGCCTGATGTTGGTGCCAAAATCAACGATGATTATCACCAGCTCCGGCAAGCTTTCCCGTGCCCGTGTGAAGGCAAAGTTCCTCGAAGGCGCGATCATCGACTTGCAATCGGATGAAACTTTAAGAGTTGTTGCAGATAGCGCGTCAAAATAGGTCTGAGGGCACGGCTTTACGCCGTGCGCTGTCTTTGATAGCGACGAGCACGTTTGAAATGAAAGACTGCCATGACCGCCCCCACTGAGTCAGAGATTTACGATAAGATTTGTGAGCTTTTGAAGCCGTATAATCCCAAGGGCCTGCCGATTGAGCGGTCTTCTGGCATTATGTCGGATCTGGAGGTCGATTCGGTGGCCGTTTTCGATTTTATTATGGAGTTGGAAGATCATTACGATATCTCAATTCCGATGGAGATGGTGTCCGACATTAAAACCGTTGGCGAACTTTCACTGGCCGCAAAAGGATTGATGTCCTGATGACGGCTTTGTTTGACAAATACGCACCGCTTCAAACGCGCGTTGATATGATGATGAAGATCGGCGCCGATGCGCTGGGCGTGAAATTCGATGATATTTTGTCCGCGACCCGCGGGCGTATCGGTAACCGCGAAATTCTTCTGGCTGGTACGAATAACTATCTCGGCCTGACATTCGATGAGGATTGTCGCGCCGCCGCGAAAACTGCTGTTGATGATCACGGTACGGGTACGACGGGATCCCGCGTTGCAAACGGAACATATGCAGAACACACAGATTTGGAACAGGCCTTGGCAGAACATTTCGGAATGCCGTCCTGTATCGTGTTTACGACGGGCTATCAGACGAACCTTGCCGCGATTTCGGGGCTGGCCGGTGATAAAGATGTCATCTTTATGGATGCAGATGCGCATGCCTGTATCATTGATGGATCGCGCCTGACCAATGCGTCGACCATTCGTTTCCGCCATAATAACCCGGAAGATCTGGATAAACGTCTCCGCCGACAAGGTGAGATTGAGGGCGGCAATGCCCTTGTTGTGATTGAAGGTATGTATTCCATGTTCGGTGATATTGCGCCCGTGGATGAATTTCTCGATGTGACGCACCGTCATGGCGGCTATCTCTTTATCGATGAAGCGCATTCCTACGGTGTGTTCGGCCCCACTGGCTGCGGCATTGCGGAAGAGCAGGGCGTTTTGGATCAGGTTGACTTTATATCGGGCACATTCTCAAAATCCCTTGCTTCTGTCGGTGGATTTTGTGCGTCCAAACATCCTCAATTTGAAATTACACGCAAAGTTATGCGCCCCTATATGTTTACGGCGTCTGCCACGCCCGCCAATATTTGCGCGGCGCGTGTCGCCGTTGAGAAGGTCAAGACTGGTGGGTACTTGCGCGAGAATTTGAAAGCGCGGGCGCAACAGCTTCATGCCGGGTTGAAGGCTTTGGATTTCGACCTCTGCGCTGACCCGAGTCCCGTCATCGCTGTGCGTCGTCCTAATGAAGGCATTGCAGCGATGGAATGGAATTGGCTGATGGAAAACGGCGTTTACGTGAACCTCGCTGTTCCACCCGGAACACCGCAGAGCTCGTCTTTGCTCCGCATCTCACTCTCTGCGGCGCATACGGAAAGCGATGTGAATATTATCATTGATGCATTTGGGCGAATGAAGGCCAGTCAGGCCGAAATTATGTCCGGTATGATGATCCGGATGCAGGCCGCGGAATAGGTTAGCCCTCTTCTTCTTCTGCGCGGGTTTGCAGATAAAGCGCTGCTAATGCGCAAGGGATTAATAACATAAATGTTGCAATGAGGATTGTGTCGGTATCTCCACCAGCACGAGATGTTTGCCCAGCTATCCATGACCCGATTAATAGGACTGAAATCAACACCGTTAAGGTGATATGATTGGCGTAACTGGTAAAGTCTCTCATCGGCGTCTCCAGGGCGCCCCGGATATGTCAAGGCTAGGCATATGAAAATGAAGTTTCAATAAAGACGCGCCTCAATATTGTCACATTTTCGCCTAATTTGCCCGAAAAGCGCCTTTTCGCCATAGTTTCCAGAACAAAAACGGTGAATGTAGCACCGGATGACGACGTTGCGCAGGTGTGGGGTCCAATTTGACTCCGGAGTGATTCTCTACCTTTCGGGCGACATAATCAATCCCACCATCAAATGTCGCTGCTCCGAGCAGCACGCGGATCGCGGCGGCAGGCTTGCCTAAGAGACGTCGCAAGAACCATCTGCGCTTGGCTTTTCCGATAGGTTTCTGCGGAATTTCATAATTACCGTTTTCATCCGGTGCGCCGTAAAGAGCTGTCGTGATCGCTTCATAGCGTTCCGCAAATCGGGCGACGATTTCCTCTGCGCGTCCGGTAGAGCTTTCGGGGCGAAGCTCAGTTTGGTAGCTCTCGTAAAATCCGCGCCCCCAAAATACTGCGGCAGTTGCGCGTCCTTTGAGAAGTGGCGCTGTTTCCGCTGCCATCGTTTCAACAGCTTTAACGCGTCCCGCCCAGACACGATCCAAGACGGTCTCTTCCTTAGACCAGAGGACTGCGCAGGGTTGCGAAAAGCGTCCCCATACCTGTGAGAGGAAGGCCTTGGAACTACAGCGCCTTTCAAATTCCGACAGGCTTAAAATTGAATATTTGCATGTGCTTAGCGTGCCGTCCTCATTCTCTCTTTCGAGGTAATAAACGGCGGGAGGTATGAGGCGATTTATGAGGGCGCGTGGTCCGGTACCATGGGTTTTACGGTAGCTATCTACTAGCACATAGAAATCGAGCATTTTTTCCGAGTTATCCAGCTCTCGTAATGAGCTGCCATAATACACCATGGCCTGAACACGATCGGTGTGACGGGCGCGAATCGCGTCCATAACAGCAGTGACGCGCGCCGGCGGGTCGAGTGTTTCACCCTTTATGATATCCAGAACCGTGCTCATCTATCGTAGGAATGTCACAGGACGGCTGGCGCGGACAGTAAATTTGCCTGACGGGAATGAAAGAAATTCGCCGTCCAACACGACGGGGCCGGAATAGCTGTAATTAATTTCGTTACGACAGACTGAGAAGATGCCGTCTTTGCGGCGATCAACTGATTTGCGACCCAGCCATAAGCCAAGAATATTGCGGCCCAGTTTTTTATAACCTGACGTCACCCAAGTCAGGCGAAGCGGAGCCTCTTCTTCTCCCCAAAACGGGTCGAGACCCAAGATGAGACCGGGAAGGGTCGTGATAACTGTGCCCAGATGTTCACCTTCATAGAGATCATCAAGATGAACAGACGTCAGTTGCATCAGCGTCGCGTCGTCGCCACGAATACCTTTGAGAATACCGCCAAACACGGCCAATGATCCGCCAATCCCTTTGCGGTGCAATTGGCCGGTCGTATAGCGTGTGATCTGCGGAATCGCGCCAGTCGAGAAGAGAAAACCGGAATAATCAGGGCCGTCCAGTTCAGACGCGATGAGAAGTGGGTTGTTAGTTGGTGAGAGTTCTGACGCGAGTTTTGTTTTAACTCTATGTGGGCTCGCCGACGCAAAACCTATATTCTTGGCAACCTGGTTTGTCATGCCACCCGGGATGATGGAGAATTTTGGAAAATTTGCGAACCTGTCTTCTTGTCGGAGAAATTCGGATATGACGCCCTGAACAGTCCCGTCTCCGCCTTCAATGATGACATGTTCGACCTTGTCTATCGCTGCTCTCTCAACAGTGGATGGGAGGTAGTCGAAAGGATCCAGATAAAAAATATCGTCTGTATCGCCGTAGAGTTCATGCAGAACGGAGCCCTTACGTGCGACGCGCTCTGACAAAGAATTGACTATGAAGAGCCGTCTCATAGCGAAGTTTACAGACTTTCTGTTTTCAACAGAAGATATGCGCCCGTAACTCCAAAGAGAAGCAGTGGTATCGCAATCGCGGGTAGGACACCCATCCCGCCCGACGCCGCAAAGGTCGCCATCGCGCCGTCAATGATGAGGAATACAAAACCCATCGTAATGCCGATGATGAGTGTCTTGTCGCCCGTATCTTCACGGCCTGTCCGCTGCATGAGAGCAGCACAGGCAATGAGCAATATGAAAGCGGCGAGGGGACGTGTGAGACGGTGTGCGTGCCAGAATTTATAAGCAAAGCTTGGTTTTGACCCGCTATTGCCGCGTTTGGAGAAATTCCGCATTTCGGACAATGAGAGGTCCCGCGGCTCTGCGGCGAGGCGGGCGATTGATGTGGGTGTTTGTCGCGTTTCCCAAACCCGCGTTCCTGCGACGGGTCGAAGCTCTCGCGACTCCCCGTCCGCGTCTTTGACATCCAGTTGCTCGACATTAGTCAACAGCCAGTTGGGGTCTTGATAATCCGCCTTTTCGGCATGCCAAATGCGTTCGACTTCTCCGGTTTCGCTTCGGAAGAAGAACTTGAGATTACCAAGACTATTATAACCAAGGCGGTCTGTGGCCCGCACGATACGACCACGATCTTCCAGCCAGAGCGGGTTTTCCGCCGTTATATTTTTCACCTTATATTCGCCAATCCCCCAAGCTTGTAATGAACGAACGGCGGGGGCCATGGCGAGGTCGATAAAGATGACCGACATTATAGCCGCACCGACAACGGCGGGCGTCATCAGCCAGACTTGCTTTGTGGCGGATATGCCAAAGCCAAGCAGGGCGACCAACTCATGTTGCCGGATGAGTTTAACGAAGGTCAATAGGATTGCGACGACGAGGGTGAAGACAAAGATACGGTCAAAAATCACAGGGGCGCGCAGAAACATATATTTGAACGTTCCTGCAAAACCACTGCCATCGGCGACAATATCTCCGCCATTCGCGAGACTGTCGAGCAGGCCGATCAATGTTAGAAACCCAAAGACGACGGTCAGCCATGTGAAGAGAAAAGTCTTCGATATGTAGAGGCCAAACCTATACATCCTGTGGGATCCTTCGGTCGCGTGTCAGTTTCTTAAGCGCACCAAGCAGCTCGCCTTTGATGTGTCCCACCCAATGCGAGAATGAGGTGAGCGGTGGCTGTCCCATTTTATAAGCGCTTTTCCAAAACAGAACGAAGGCGAAGACCGCGACTACACCAATAATCCCCCAAATGCCGAGCCAAGGCGGGACTTTTCCAGCCGCCCCCAATGACTGTCCAAATTCCAGTGCTTTTTGAAGTGAGACTAGAAAGACCACGCCAACAAAAATTCCGGCAGAGGAGGGGTTTCGGCCGTAGTTCAGGCCGAAGGGCACGGCGATGAAGGGAAGGAGCAAAATCAACGCAGCTTTGGAGAGACGCAAATGTAGAGCTGCATTATTTGTATTCTTGTCAATCTTAGTTGTATCTGTGCCTTTGCGATTTGCAAAAAGCTCAAGAGATGTCATTTCACGCTCATCATCACCACGCGCACGGTATTCCGTTTGACTGGTCGGCGCAGATATAATTGTTTTTTCCACGCTTAACTGCCCGGAAAGTGTGCCGTTCAAAACGTTGAAGTTGATGCCTTCTGCTAGATTTAGTACGGGCGCGCCAGTTTGGGCATTATCCCTGATCGTGATCTCGCCCTTATTTGCGCTGGTGAATCGGTACCCTTTGACGGGCTCACCCTTACCATTCACATCTTCAATGATTTCGTAAATGAAGATCGGGCCAATCGAACCGTCTGGCGAGTCCGTTCCAGCGAAAAATGTGCGATCTCCCACCTCCGTAAATGTGCCCTCACGCAACGCAGCCGTAAAACTCTGTTGTTTGACGACATGGAGGACCTGACGATAATTATACCGTCCAACAGGCTGCATATAGCCTTCGATAAACATGGTCAGGCCTGCAAGGAAAATTGCGAGCCATAAGAACGGCTTTGTCATATGGAAAAGAGATACGCCTGCACCAAGAGCCGCGGTCAATTCAGACGACTTTGACAAGCGGTCCACCGTGATGATTGTGCCAAGTAGCAACGCCATCGGAACCGCCATGCCGAGATAATAGGGCAGGAGGTTCACGATCATATTTGTCGCGTCAGAAGCAGGATTTGTCGAATTTGTAACAATTTCGAAAATACGTAACAGGCGTTCCATTAGCAGAACGCAACAGGCGAAAACGACCAGCCCACCGACACTTGTCGAGGCTTTTTTCAGGATATATCGGTTCAATCGGCCCATATGACAGGTCTGTGATTACGCCTTTACGACAGAGGAATCGTTTCCCATATGGCTGTTAAGGACCTTTTTTGGGTTCAGTGAGGCTTAAGGAAACACCGTCGTGAAATCAAATGCCTACATGAGAAAACTGTCTAAAGCTTTCGTCATCTTGAGCATGATGGGCTCGGCCGGTTTTGCGGTCGCGCAGGATAATGGGTCTGATGACAATGATGAGTTCCGAGAAACCTTATCTGAAATAGGTGTGGAGCGCGGCTTAGAACTCTATCCTCGAGACAAAGCCGACACGTGCGTGCCGGGCGCTCTGCAGATTCGGGCCACCATTCACAATGTCTCCAAAGTTGGAATGGTGAAGGTAGAACTGTTTGGCGAGCGCGATTTTCTCAAGAAAAAAGGAAAACTTCGCCGTATTCGTGTTCCAGCAGAGGACGGTTCCGTCAAAGTCTGTATCAATCTGCCTCTGCCCGGCGAGTATGCACTCGTCGGCTATCACGATAAGGACGGAGATCGCCGGTTGAAAAAGGCTTGGAATTTTAAGCCCAAAGAGCCTTATGGTTTGTCAAACAACCCTGAAATCAAATCCCTAAGGCTTCCAAAATTCTCTGAGACAGGATTTGACGTCCCGATGGAGGGCGTCGACATCGACATCCATCTGGTTGACCTTTCCTGACAGGGATTCGATACCTGCAGGACTTTTAATGATGCGGGGGAATCGCATTGCCGACCAATGCCGACATCAAAATCGTCTCCGTTCAAACGAAGGCGCAGGTCCAGCAATTCCTAGACTTGCCCTATGATCTTTATCGGGGGGATCCGAGTTGGGCGCCGCCATTAAGGTTGGAGCGCAAAGAGCAGCTAGACCCTGTAAAGAATCCAGCTGCGAAAGACTTGGACCGCTCGTTATTTCTAGCGGTTAGAGGGGACGCGATTATTGGCCGGATTGCGGTTTTTACAAATCCCGCCCATGATCGACAGCACGATGTTGAAACAGCCTTTTTTGGCTATTTTGATTGCGAAAATGATCCGGAACTCGGCAAAATGCTCCTCAATAGGGCCGATGAATGGGCCAAAGACAAAGGCCGAAAGCGATTGGTCGGCCCTGCGCAATGGGGCGTGAATGAGGAGGTCGGCCTCCTTGTTGAAGGGTTTGATAGTCCCAATGTCGTCCTGATGTCGTATGGCAAACCCTATTATCAAGACATGGTCGAGACGGCTGGTTATGCCAAAGCGATTGATATGTACGCCTTTCAAGCGGATTTACACGCCGGATATCCGCGCCCGAAAATGACACGCATGATGGTTGATTATGCGACCAAGTCCAAAGCCGTAAGCTGGCGGAAACTTGATCCAAAGAATTTCACGCGCGATATCGAATTGGCCATGAGCATCTTCAACGATGCGTGGGGCAATAATTGGGGATTCCTAGAATTCCCGGATGACGCTATCCAGCACCTCGCCAAAGAGATGAAACCGCTCATTGCTTCGGATTGTTTTTATATAGGCGAGATTGACGGGGAGCCCGCCGCTTTTATCTGCCTGATTCCGGACTTGAACGAATTGGCAAAGGGCTTTGATGGGAAGCTCCTGCCGTTCAATTGGGCCAAGCTAATTTACCGTCTAAAGTCTGGGAAGGCGAAACAGGCGCGGGTGCCGTTGATGGGGCTCCGTACAAAACATCACGGCACGCGCAAGGGGCTCGGACTTGTTGCAGCTCTGTGCGAAACTGTGTTCGAAGCCGCGCGCCAAAAGGGCTATACCTATTGCGAGCTGTCTTGGATTCTCGAGGATAATGACGGCATGATTTCAATTTGTGAGCAAGCCAGCGCCGTGCCTTATAAAACTTACCGCATGTATGAAAAACGGATCGGCTGACATGGTCGCAAGCGTTCTCATTTTGGCAGGGCAGCGTGCAGGCTTGGTAGATCCGCTTTGTGAGGCGACGGGCGTATCGCACAAGGCGGAAATTTCTGTGGCGGGCATTTCTATGTTGGACCGTGTTCGTACGGCGCTGTCCGACGCAAATATGCCGACACCTCATATCTCCGGCTATTCGGGCAGTGACTTGACAGAAGTGCCCAGCGGCGAGGGACCTGCCGATAGTGTCCTTTTGGGGTTAGAAGACATTGATACCTATCCCTGCCTTGTGACGACTTGTGATCATGCGCTTCTGGCACCCGAAATGGTTGAAGCGTTTGTTTCCGGAGCCGTGGCCGAAGGGACAGATATTTGTGTTGGTCTCGCGACAGAAGAGGTTATTCAAGCTGAATATCCAACGACGAAACGGACCTATCTCCGCTTTTCTGACTACGCCGTATCGGGGTGCAACCTCTTTTATATTGCGAATGAGGACGGCCTAAAAGCCATCGCATTCTGGCAGTCGGTTCAGCATTTGCGCAAAAACCCGCTCAAACTGGCCAAAAAAGTCGGGGTCGGTATCGGGATCAAATTCGCGGCGGGGCGGTTGTCTTTGGGCGGCGCCTTTGAATATGCCGCAGGCCGCATCGGCATTACGGCGGCCCCAGTTCTGATCCCATTTGCCGAAGCTGCGATTGACGTTGATAAACCGTCCGACCTCGAACTGGTTGAGCAGATTTTGGCAGACCGTCAGTGATGACATCGCCTAATCTGACCGTTGCTTCAACTGACTCCGTTGGCAAGCGTATCGCCGCCAATACGGGGCTGATGGTCGGTTCAAAAGTGCTGTCAGTCTTATTGGGTCTTGGCAGTCTTTTGATTGCGGCAAAATCCCTCAGTGTGGCGGCCTTGGGTGTTATCCTTTTTATTCACGCCTATCACCTTTTCTTCGCACAACTCGCGACGTTTCAGGCATGGCAAACGATCATTCGGTTTGGCATGGATGATGTCAAAAATGATGATGCGACGGGCCTCGCGCGGCTTCTGCAATTTGGTTATAAGCTTGATATATTGTCGGCGATCGTTGCCTTTATCGGGGCTGTCGGCTGTTTCTGGCTTGTTGTTTTCATCGCGGAAAGTTTCCCCGCTCTGTTCCAGCGTGACGGGCAGTCCGTTGATATTCGCACATTGCAGACACTTGTTATTTTCTACTCCTTACTGCTACTCCTGCGCCATCGCGGCACATCGATAGGTGTCTTCCGTCTTTTTGACCGTTTTGACGTTCTGGCATGGCACGGCGTTATTATGCCGGCGGTTCGCTTTGTCGGCGTCGTTATTGCTGCGCAATTAGGCGCGGGCCTGGAAGGTTTCTTACTTGCTTGGTTCATCGGCTCACTGGCAGATTATCTGACGATGCCGCTTCTCGCCGCGATTGAGCTGCGGAAACGGCGATTGTTGAAACCTGTTCTAAGGGCGAAATCGAATATTCTGAATCCGCGCAAGGGCGTTTGGCCCTTCGTGATTAAGGCAAATATCGACTCGACACTCGCCGCTTCAAATGTTCACCTTCCAGTGCTGCTTGTTATGGCAGTGTTCGGGGCGGGTTGGGTTTCGATTTACCGCATTGCAGAAGAGATTGCGAAGCTTCTTTCCGAAGGGTTTAAGCTCCTCGATCAAGTTATTTATCCGGAATTGGCGAAAATGGTCACGATGGGAGAGGCGGCCAAGATTTGGCGGCTGGTCATTAAAACAGCCGTTATATTACTGGTTTTCGGCCTCACAGTTTCCCTGTTCATATGGCTCTTCTTGGGTGGTTTATTGGGGTCTTTCCTACCACAGGATTATATCGAGTCTGCGCCGCTTGCGAGTTTACTGGTTCCTGCGGCAGCTCTCTTAGGTATGGCGGCGCCTCTCTATCCGGTCCTTTATGCAACGGATCATCCCGAACGCGCGATTTACGCGCGCGGGGCAGGGGTTTTCGTTTATATTGTTTCGTTTTTCATCCTGAGTTTTACAATCGGTCATATGGCACCGGGATGGGCGGCGATTGCCGGAAATCTTGTGGCGGTCGGGCTTCTGCTCTTCCTTGCCAAACAAGCTTTAGATAAAGTCGTAGCCCGAACACATGGAGCGGAAACAGCAATGGAAAATACAGCGCCGGGATTCGGCCTGATCGGTGAAACCGATGCCAAGATTTGGGGGTTGCCCCTGAAGGAATGGCAGGTCAGGGCGTTCAAGAAAGCGGGTGCGGATGTCACGCTTCCACTTGAGGTGAATGATCAAGGCATTTGGCACCATGTCGACTGGATTATGTCCGCAGAACTGTCCAAGTCTTTTGCGAAGACGGAACGAACGGCCCTCGTAGAGAACGGTGTGATCGTCAGTCTCTCTACAGCTACGCAGGCAGAGGCAGAGCGCTTCATCGGCAATACGGTTGACGCACTTGCAGGGGAAGACTTCGTTGTCGCGGCCCCCTCCGACGTGAATGACGGTTATATCAAATCCCTGCGCAAGCAGGAGGCGCCCTATGTGTTGGATACGAACGAGACGCCTATCCTCGATATTATGCGGCGTCAGTTTAAGTCCTCTTACAAAGGCATTACCGATTTCGTGACGAAGTGGTTTTGGCCGGTTCCGGCTTTTTATGTCACGCGGTTCTGCGCTTGGCTGCGCCTTTCTCCCAATCAGGTGACGACTGTTGGTTTCTTCCTGATGCTGGCGGCGACATGGTTCTTCTGGAATGAATTCTGGGCGCTGGGTTTCCTGTGTGGCTGGACGATGACCTTCTTGGACACGGTTGATGGGAAGCTGGCGCGGACGACCATGACCTATTCCTATTGGGGCAATATTTATGACCACGGGATTGATCTCGTCCATCCACCCTTCTGGTACTGGGCGTGGATGATCGGTTTGGGCGGAACGTATCAAATGTCCGACCCGCTCTTTATCGCGCTGCTTGCGATTTGGGTGGGCTATGTCGTGGACCGCGTGATTGAAGGTATCTTTATGCGCCAGCACGGATTTCATATTCACGTCTGGACGCGTTTTAATTCCGGTCTTCGGTTCTTCATCGCACGAAGAAACCCGAATACGTTCATTATGATGATCGGGATAATGCTTACAGTGGTCTTTGCGGGTGCAGGTTATTGGGCGTTCCTCCTGATTGCGGCGTGGACTTGGATCTGTATTTTCGCCAATTTCTGTACATTGATCGCGGGCCTTCTCGCCAAACGCCCCCTCGCGAGCTGGATGGACGCGTAGGTGAAGTGTTACGCGATTTTTGATCTGGATGAGACGATCACGACCCGTGGGACGTGGGGGCGGTATGTCTCGCTTTCTGTCAAAGGAAAGCCTTGGAAACTAGTTGGATTATGGGCGCGAGCCGGATTTGGACAGTTGATTTACAAGGTCTGTTCAACGGAGCGCATTTCCGTCAAACGGGGTATGTTACGGTGGAGTCTGTCTGGGCAAAGCCGTGACGCTTTGGAGGCTTTAGCCGACAAGTTTGCAGATAATGAAATTGCAAATGGCCTCCGCCCCGGGGCTGTCCGACAGCTTGATATTCATCGTGCAGCCGGGGATAAAATTATCATAGCTTCCGCCGGAGCCGATATTGTTGTTGAAGCCATCGCCAAACGCTTGGGCATTGACGAGGTGATCTGTACAAAACTCGCGTGGAAAGACGGGAAATGCGCCCGTTATTTTGGCTCCGAGAATTGCTATGGCCCCGGAAAATTGGACATGCTGGCGAAACGTTTGGAAACATTTGATGATTTCCAACGTGAGGCAGCGCATATCACTATGTACTCAGACAGTTATTCCGACTTGCCCGTTTTAAAATTTGCGGACAAAGGCGTGGCCGTTAATGCTGATGCGAAACTCACTCGCGAGGCGGCCATTCATGGTTTTGAAACCGTTGATT
Organism: uncultured Caulobacterales bacterium; assembly: GCA_947503715.1. Lineage (GTDB taxonomy): Bacteria > Pseudomonadota > Alphaproteobacteria > Caulobacterales > Maricaulaceae > Litorimonas. Next base: position 741,482 of record CANNER010000001.1, read on the forward strand.
GGTCTAAGTAGAAAAGACAAAGATACAGGCTGGATTTTCAATGCACGCTATTATTCTCGCCGCAGGCCGCGGATCACGCCTCCTGCCGCTGACAACAAATTTGCCGAAATGTCTTCTCCCCATCGGGAATACGACCGTTTTGGGTATGCAATTGGACACACTTTTCGCACATGGGGTCAAAACAGCGACCGTCATTACGGGCTTTAATAGCCACATGGTCAAAGCCGAAATTGATGCGCGTGAATCCGGGCCGAAGGTCAAAACGCTTTATAACCCTTTCTTCCAAGTTGCAGATAATCTGGCCTCTTGCTGGATGGCACGAAAGTCGATGAAGAAAGATTTCCTTCTCATTAACGGCGATACGCTGTTCTCACCGGAATTGCTCCAAACGATTCTTGCGGCACCGAAAACACATATTGCCGTCACGATTGACCAGAAGGGTTATTATGACGGCGACGACATGAAGGTCACGCTCGATGGGCCGCGTCTGACGGCGATTGGTAAGACGTTACCATTGACTGAAACTGACGGCGAATCCATCGGCATGCTTCGCTTTATGAGTGAGGGTACCAAGACATTCCGCAATGAGCTCAAACGCCTGATGAAGACACGTGACGGCACGAAAAGCTGGTTCTTGTCTGCGATCCACGGACTGGCACAGGCCGGACAACGTATCGATACAATCAACATTAAAGGTGCCGATTGGTCCGAATTGGATACGCCGGAAGATTACGAAATCTGCCGTTCGCTGTTTGGAAATTCCGAAATGGCGCGTCAACGCTTCGCTGTTATCTAAAACGTGATTGGAGTCAGCTCTAGACTCGGCTAAAGCGTTCAGATGGGACTCGGTACTACTCTATTAGATAAAGTCATGCAGCGCTTCGTATCGAAGGGTGCATTGACCGTTATATTGCCTGACGGCACGTCCACCACCTATGGGTCAGGCGGAGAGCCATCGGCCACAATCAAAATCAATGATACTGCGCTTCCAATGGCGTTAGTGAAGAACCCAGAACTTGTGGCGGGCGAAGCCTATATGGATGGCCGTTTGGAAATGGTCGACTGTACGATCCATGATTTCCTGACTGTCTTCGCAAATAATCGTGACGGCCTCCGCAAAGGGCCTATTCGGTCGAAAGTCAAAGCGTGGAATAAGAAAATCAAACGCTGGCATCAACGCAATCCGCGCGCGGCCAGCTCGGCCAATGTCAAGGCGCATTACGATATTTCGAACGAGCTGTATAAAATGTTCCTCGACGAGGACATGCAATATAGCTGCGCCTATTTCTCTGACCCAGACATGACACTGGAAGAGGCGCAACTCGCCAAGAAGCGCCATATCGCGGCGAAATTGGACCTGAAAGCCGGGCAGCGCGTATTGGATATCGGGTGTGGCTGGGGCGGCATGGCAATGCATCTTGCGAAAGAACACGGCGTCAAAGTCGTGGGCGTTACACTGTCGACTCAACAGCACAGCCTCGCAATAGAGCGGGTGAAAGACGCTGGCCTCGAAGATCTCGTCGATATCCGATTGCAGGATTACCGCGATGTTGAAGGCCCTTTTGACCGCATCGTGTCTGTCGGAATGTTCGAACATGTTGGGATCGGGCATTTTGCCGAATATTTTGAGACGATACGTGAATTGCTAACGGATGAGGGCGTCGCTCTTGTGCATTCGATTGGCCGGAAGGGTGGTCCCGGCACGACCGGTGCGTGGATCCGAAAATATATTTTCCCGGGTGGATATTCTCCTGCCTTATCCGAAACATTTGCTGAAATTGAGAAGGCGGGACTCTGGGTCTCGGATTGTGAAATCCTGCGCCTTCATTACGCCTACACGCTGGCTGAGTGGAATAAGCGCTGTCAGGCGCAAAAGGCCGAAATCGTTGAGATGATGGGGGAAGAATTCTTCCGCATGTGGGAATTTTACCTCTCCATCTCGGAGCTCTCATTCCAACTCGGCAAACATATGAATTTCCAAATCCAGCTGACAAAGGATGTGCATGCGCTGCCCGTCACGCGGGATTACATGGTGGACGAAGAACGCGCGCAGGGGTAAAGCGCCAAATTATGGCTACACCTGTTGAGAAACCCAAACATCTGACCAACCCACGCCGGGCTTTCGTCAAACGGAATGGCAAGAAACTCGTGCGCAAAATTGCGAAGTTTCAAAGTGGACAATCTAAAGTGCCCGACACGCCCAAGATCGCGAATGATCACTTCCCATTCCTGAAGGATTTCACTGAGAATTGGGAAACCATTCAGGCGGAAGCGCGTGAGGTCCTGAAATTCCGCGATGCCATTCCGACATTTCACGAAGTCTCGCCGGACCAGTACCGTCTCTCAACAGAGAATAACTGGAAAACATTCGTGCTGTTCGGATTTGGTCAACGGTTGGAGAAAAATGCGGCACTAGCGCCGAAAACCTCTGATATTCTCGAAAAAGTGCCGAATCTTCAGACGGCCATGTTCTCTATCCTCGCGCCCGGATATCATATTCCCGCCCATAAAGGTGTGACCAAGGGTATTCTGCGCTCCCATCTCGGGCTCATCATCCCAAAGGATCGTGAGCAGTGTCGCATTCGCGTCGATGATACGATCACGCCGTGGAAAGAGGGGGAGATTTTTGTGTTTGACGACACCTATGAGCACGAGGTCTGGAACGACACCGACGAAGAGCGCGTCATTCTCTTATTCGATTTCGACCGTCCAATGAAGCTAGGCGGTCGCGTACTGAACAAGACGTTTCTCAACATTATGAAGCTCACGGCCTTTTATCAGGATCCGAAGAAGAACCTACAAACGGCTGAAGAACGCCTGGAAGCGGCAATCAAACAAGCCGATGCCAATATGGAAGCGATGAGCGACCCGGCGAGTTAAGGCGGGTCAATAAGGGCAGTAATGTGGCCAATCGATTTTTCGAAAATTTGGATTGCGTCTTTTCGATAATCCGTTCGATAAAGATATGATCGCCCGTTAAATTCTTGCGCTTTTATCTCGATAATCTTGGGCTAGAATTCAGAAAAAGTTATTTATTAATATTCAAATTTGTTTAGGTTTGAATGACAATATTCACTGTTATTCACTTGCAAAAAAGCCCGCCAGAGTTATAGCCCCGCATGTCAATGCGGACTTGCATGTTAAACGCAGTTTCCGCGAAGATTACCAATTTTTATAAGAAAACCCTATAATTCGGATTGAATACGAACTGAGGCTTCTTACTTTATTGGTAAGGGAAGTAACAAACGCGGGCGCGGTCAGATTGACCCGCTGCTAACATAAAAAAGGGCCTTGTTATGAAAGGTGATTATTGCACGCGCGAAGGCGCAGAACGCTTGAAAGAGCAAATCGAAGCCTATTGGGCGGAACGTGGACATGATGTCCGTGTGAATCTGATACAAGGCGGATTTTTAGCCTCCATGCGCTCCGCGCGGACAGATGTTCGCTCTAACCTCGTGAACGGCGTTCCAACGAATTCGACTGAAAATTTCGGTTAAATCGAACTAAATTCGGCCTGCAGATATGCGGGCTTGAAGGGTCGGCACGATATCGCGAAACCGCGATAATCGTGATCCGGCCCTTAATCGTATTTGGGGTAAGGGCGTATAGCCATAGGTCATAAGGATCGGAAAAGCCTTAGCATTTTGCGCGGACCGCATATCCGGCCAACTATCCCCGACCATGATGATGCGACAACTGTTGCGGTGCCCCACGGCCGCGAAAATATGATCCGCATCCGGTTTCTTGCGTGGGACATCATCTCCCCCAATAATTCTTACGAAGTGACGACTTAGGTTGAGCTTTTCAATTAAGGGTCGGGCGAGGCAGCCGGGTTTGTTTGTACAGACTGAGAGTTCTGCGCCCAGCGCATTTAATGTGATGAGCGTCTCTTCAACGCCGGGAAAAGGATGCGAGAGGTGGTCGAGGCTGTCGGCGTAGAGTTTTAGGAACAGCGCTTGCAAATCATCCATATCGGCTTCGTTCACCTGATCGCCAACGGCGTTCAAAGCCGTGCGCAGCATTTTACGTGAACCATATCCGACTTCTGCCCGGGCGAGTTTGTAGTCAACAGATCCGTGTCCACGTGTCGCAATGACTTCACTCGTCACCCGAACGAGGTCTGGCGCTGTTTCGACAAGAGTCCCGTCGAGATCAAAAGCGATGCTGAGACCTGATAAAAGGGGCGCAGGCAGTTTTTGCATATTTAGCTTTCGAAAATCCGTGCGGTCTGTCGCGCGATACGCTAGCTCCACTAAGAAATTCCGATTAGATGAGTCCTATGAACACTGCAACTAAACGCGCCGCCATCATTCTTGCCGCTGGGAAAAGCACGCGGATGAAATCCGCTCGCTCGAAAGTCCTACATCCTGTGGGCGGGCGCCCCATGTTGAACTGGGTGACATCGCTGGCCCGTGATGCGGGGATTGAACGGATTGTCTGTGTTGTCGGGGAGGACAATGTGGATGTCCAAGCCGCCGCACGCGACCTCGGTCTCGATATTGCTATTCAGGAACCGCAAATGGGGACGGGCCACGCCGTGCAATGTGCGAAGGAGGCCCTGCGGGATTTCGACGGTCATGTTGTCGTGCTCTATGCGGATACGCCGTTAATTTCTGTTCCGACCCTAGAGGGCGTGTTCAAAGCGTTTGAGACTCATTCTCTCGCCGTCCTTGGGTTTGAACCGGAAGATCCTGCCGCCTATGGCCGTTTGGTCGTGGACGGAAATGACCTCCACGCCATCGTTGAGGCGAAAGAGGCTTCACCTGAGCAATTAAAGATAGGGATTTGTAATTCGGGCGTTTTGGCGGCGTCTGCCGCTGATCTTTTTGGGGCTTGTGACCGTGTCACAAATGACAATGCCAAGGGCGAATATTATCTCACAGATATCGTAGAAATTCTGCGCGGAGAAAAAAAAGCCGCCACAGTCGTTCATGCGCCGGAAACCGAAGTGCTCGGTGTCAATGACCGGACTGATCTCGCGCGTGCAGAGGCAGCATTTCAAACCGTTATGCGCGAGAACGCTATGCGTAGTGGTGTGAGTTTGAAACATCCTGAGACCGTCTTCTTCGCCTATGATACAATGATTGAACCGGATGTCAGCATTGATGCGAATGTCGTCTTTGGTCCGGGTGTTACCGTCCATTCGGGCGCGACAATCCATAGTTTCTGCCATATTGAAGGTACAGACATTGGAGAGAATGCGCAGATCGGACCATTTGCCCGCCTCCGTCCCGGAACGCATTTGGCGGAAAATACGAAAGTTGGAAACTTCGTGGAAACGAAGAAAGCTATTGTCGGAAAAGGCAGTAAAATCAATCACCTTTCCTATGTTGGTGATGCGGAATTGGGCGAGGGTGTCAATGTCGGCGCAGGCACGATTACTTGCAATTATGATGGATATAACAAGCATAAGACCATCATTGGAGACGGGGCCTTTGTCGGTTCGAACAGTTCGCTTGTCGCGCCCGTTACAATCGGTGCTGGCGCATTTCTCGGCTCCGGCGGAGTCGTGACCGAGAATGTACCTGATGATGCGCTTGCGCTCGCGCGGTCGAAACAAGTTAATAAGGATGGCTGGGGCGCACGTTTCCGCGCTGTTCAAGAAAAGCTAAAACAGAAGAAAAAGTCATGAGTGTCGTTAAAGAAAATGCAGCCATGGCTGCTTTGGAGTTCGTCGAATCCGGCATGACTTTGGGACTGGGCTCCGGTTCAACAGCTGAAATTTTTATCGAAGCCTTGGGTGACCGCGTTGCGGGTGGCATGAAAATTGTGGCTGTTCCAACATCCAAACGGACCGCTGAATGTGCGATAGAGGCAGGCGTTCCTTTAGCGGAACCGGATAAGGTTGACCGGATTAACCTGACAATTGATGGCGCGGATGAAGTCGATCCGGCCTTTAATCTTATTAAAGGAGGAGGCGCCTGTCTCCTGCGGGAGAAGATTATCGCCCACGCGTCTGACCGTATGATCGTTATCGTCGACGGCACAAAAATGGTAGAGATGCTGGGCGCATTCCCATTGCCTATCGAAGTTGACCCCTTTGGTATGGCCTTGACGGCGGAACAGGTCTTCGATGCTTTGAAGACGACGGGGTGTGAGGAAGCGCAGACTGTCCTGCGTCAAATGAAAGACGGCTCAGGCCCACTTATTACAGATGGTGGGAACTACATCCTAGACAGCAAGTGTCGTAAAATTCCAAATCCAGCGGATACAGCTTTAGCGCTCAGTCAAATTCCGGGGGTGATGGAACATGGCCTATTTATTGACCTCGCGGATGTTATCGTCGTTGGCGAAGCCGATCATGCTCGCGTCATTGAGCTTGCTCGGGATTAAGTGTTCAGATGTTAGTCTGGATATTCATAGGCATCATCATCGTCGCAATCGTGAGATTTGTTCAAGATCGCGATCATGATAAGCGCCTTAAATATGCACGTGAAATCGCGGAGAGCTTTGATCTCTCAACTCTCTTTGATGAAGACTATCATGGCCATTTTTCATTTGGGGATAAAATGCCCGAAGAAGACGCGTATAAGCGCGTTAGCCAGGCATTGGATGCGGGCGCCGAAAAACGGCTCGCATATAATTTTCAAGAGGCGCTACCAAAATGGATGTTGGAAAGCACCGTTAACGATTTTCGGCAAGGTCTGAATAATCCAACCTCATCTCACATGATGAACGTGAATAATATCACGATGCGGTTCGTAAAAGCGCGGACAGCACGCATTCTTGAATTGTTAAATGGAGAAGGCGTTCCTATCTCCTCAACGAACAGCTCACAAAGACGCCGACGTCGTCGACGGTAGAAAACAAATAACAGGATTAAGCCCTCATGACCGATCAAAAATATGACTTTGACCTTTTCGTCATCGGTGCGGGCTCCGGTGGCGTCCGCTCTGGTCGCATGGCGGCGCAGCTTGGTAAACGTGTCGGCGTGGCAGAGGAAAGCTTGCCTGGCGGAACCTGCGTTGTTCGCGGCTGTGTTCCGAAAAAATTCCTTGTCTATGGTGCGGATTACGGTGCGAGTTTGGAGGAAGCGAAGGGCTATGGCTGGAGCTTCGGCGAGACGTCTTTCGATTGGCCAACACTACGGGATGCCATTCAGAAAGAAGTTTCTCGCCTGTCTGGTATATACTCAACAATACTTGAGAAGAACGGCGCGACGGTGTTCCGTGAGCGCGCGGAATTTGTCGACAATCACACCGTGCGTCTAACCAAAAGCGGAAAGCTGATTACGGCAGAGACAATTCTCATCGCTGTTGGTGGCCGGCCTTGGGCACCCGAGATTAAGGGGATCGAACATGCGATCGTCTCTGACGATTCCTTCACGCTCGATAAATTGCCGGAACGTGTTCTGATCATTGGTGGCGGTTATATTGCTTGTGAATTTGCGGGCATTTATGCGGGCCTTGGCGTGAAGACCGTGCAGGCCTATCGCGGGGGACGCCTGCTGAACGGTTTTGATGCGGAAGTTCGCGATAAGGTCGCGCTTGTCCAAGAAAACAACGGAATTGATCTAAAATTCAATATCAGTCCGACAGAGATCAAGGAAACGCAGGGCGGATATATCGTAACCTTTGATGATGGTTCCAAAATCGGCACAGACCTCGTCTTTATGGCGACGGGCCGTAAGCCGCACACCTCCGGTCTCGGCTTAGAAAATGCGGGTGTCGAAGTTGAGGATGGCGGCGCTGTCAAAGTCGATAAATTTTCTAAGACAACAGCGGATAACATCTATGCCGTTGGCGATGTGACCAACCGTATGAACTTAACGCCCGTCGCCATTCGCGAGGGTATGGCCTTCATCGAGACACGTTATAAAGACAATCCGACCGCTTATGATCATGAGCAGATTGCGAGTGCGGTCTTCACACGACCACCGGTCGGGACTGTTGGCTTGACTGAAGCGCAAGCCCGTAAGAAACATGGCGACGCTGTCACGGTTTATTCGACAAAATTTCGTCCGATGAAGAATATCTTGTCGGGTGATCCGCAAGGCGTCTTTATGAAATTGATCACCAAGGGCGATGAGGAAACCGTTATTGGGGTTCACCTTGTCGGCGATCACAGTGGTGAGCTGATCCAAATTCTTGGTATCTGTGTGAAGGCGGGCCTGACAAAGGCCGATTTTGACGCGACCTGTGCCGTGCATCCAACAATTTCAGAAGAGATTGTCACACTGAAGCCCCGTGAAATTAACAAAACGACTGTCGTCTCCTAGTGGTTTGATTAGACTGACATGGAGTCTAGGCATTTTTTGCCAATATCGTTATAGATAAAGGTCTGTCGCGAAACGTTTTCGCGCGAAGGAATTGAAGACATGACAAAATGGACCCCCTCCAGCTGGCGAGCCTTACCTGCCAAACATATTCCGGAAGATTACCCGGATCTGGATAAGCTTGCGGAAGTCGAGACAACATTGAAGGGCTATCCGCCACTCGTTTTCGCGGGGGAAGCGCGTCGTCTGCGTGACCGTCTCGGTGATGTGGCCATGGGTAAAGCCTTTTTGCTGCAGGGCGGGGACTGCGCTGAGAGCTTCAAGGAATTTCATCCTGATAACTTACGCGATATGTTTCGCGTTATGATGCAAATGGCTGTCGTGCTGACCTACGGCGCGGGTCAGCCTGTTGTCAAAGTGGGTCGCATTGCCGGACAATTTGGCAAACCACGTAGTTCGCCCGTCGAAGTTCGCGACGGTGTGACACTCCCGTCCTATCGCGGGGATAATATCAACGCGATGGCCTTTGATCCAAAATCACGGACGCCGAACCCGAAACGGTTGCTCAAAGCCTATGGACAGTCCGCCTCGACGCTGAACCTACTGCGGGCTTTCTCAACGGGCGGTTACGCCAACCTTCGTAATATCCATAAATGGACACTCGGCTTTGTCGACGGGTCAGAGCAGACGAAAAAATATAAGGAACTCTGCGAGAAAATCGAAGACGCGCTGGACTTCATGGAAGCCTGTGGCGTGACTCCGGACTCTACGCCGCAAATGGCCGCGACGGATTATTATACATCCCATGAAGGCTTGCTGCTGGGCTATGAGGAAGCCATGACCCGTATCGATAGTACGACGGGCCGTTGGTATGACACCTCTGCGCACATGCTTTGGATCGGGAACCGTACGCGTCAACTGGACCATGCTCATGTCGAATTCATGCGCGGGATTGAAAACCCGATTGCGATGAAGATCGGGGAAGGGTTGGAATCGGATGAACTCCTGCGACTTCTCGATGTTCTCAATCCCGAAAATATCCCAGGTCGTATGACTTTGATTGCCCGTTATGGCCACGACAAAGTCGCGAAAGGCCTGCCGAGCCTCGCGCGGGCTGTGAAAGCCGCGGGCCGTCACGTCGTCTGGTCTTGCGACCCGATGCATGGCAACACAATTAAAACGGATAGTGGGTTCAAGACACGCCCGTTTGACTACATCCTAACTGAAGTCCGTCAATTTATGCAGGTCCTCCATAGCGAAAACTGCTGGCCAGGCGGCGTACATTTCGAGATGACAGGACAGAACGTGACGGAATGTCTGGGCGGTTCGGCCATGGCCGTGCGCGAAGAGGATCTGTCCTCCCGTTATCACACGCATTGCGACCCGCGTTTGAACGCAAACCAGGCTTTGGAGCTGGCGTTTTTGATCTCTGAGGAACTCGGTAGTTACCGGAAGGAAGAGGCCGCGCGTCTTGCAGGCTAAATTATTCCAAATTAAATCAAAAAAAAGCCGCCCTAGAGGCGGCTTTTTCATATCTATCTAACGAAGCCCTAGAGGTCTTTCAGCGCCGCCGCCGGCTTGAATGATGCGGATGTCTTGGCTTTTGACATCATCATTTTGCCTGTGGCTGGGTTGCGCATTTCGCGGGATTCGCGATGCTTTGCGATGAACTGACCAAAGCCGGGAATGACAACTTTGGACCCGTCGCCTTGCTTCATTTCGTTTGTGACAGTTTCGATGAATGCGCTGAGCATGTCACCGGCAACCGCTTGTGTGGAACCTGTGTGGTCTGCGATTGCGCTAATGAGTTCTTTTTTGTTCATCTTGGATCTCCCTAGTGATGAGACTTCCGAATCTTTTGCCGGATAGTTGATGCTGACCCTAGCGATTGGAGTTAATGAGTCACTAAAAACTACGGTTTTATTGGGTTTTAGAGAGGTTTTGGACCGTTTTTCTGTTTAAAACCCGTCCAAATCGTAGCTGGAGCATCCATGAAAAGCTGAAACGTCCGAAATTACAGCCCCTTATTGGACGGATTGTCGCAAGTGATTCTCCCTTTTTTCTTGCAAAATCGTGGTCAGAGGGCGTTAAGACCCTATGACACAACGTTTAAAAATTGGCCTTATTGGTGCTGGCGTCTTTGCGGGATATCACGCGAATAAACTCGCTGTGCACCCGCGTTTGGAGTTTGTCGGGGTCCATGACCCTGATCAGGGTCGCGCGGCGGCGCTCGCTAAGAAACACAAGGTTGGCGCAATGGATGCAGAGGCGCTAGTCTCTCAGTGCGACGCCATGGTCATTGCTTGCCCTGCGAGTTTCCATGGAGGCATGGCAATCCAAGCGTTAGAGGCGGGGTGCCATTGCCTCATTGAAAAACCACTGGCGGTAGGTGTGAGTGCAGCGGAACGGATTTTAGAGTTATCCCAACGGAGTAACCTCATCGTCCAGGTCGGTCATCAAGAGCGGATGGTCCTTCGCGCGATTGGTTTGGATAAGGTCAAAGAGACACCACTTCGTGTCGAGGCTATCCGTGCCAATGGTTATTCACAACGCGGGACTGATACATCGGTCACAATGGATCTTATGACGCATGATATTGATCTTTGTACGGCTCTCTTCGGTGCAGCGCCTGATGATGTTTCCGGCCAGTCGAAAGCGGTAAAATCAAAAACACCGGATGAGGCAGACGTGACGCTAATCTATAGCGAAGCGAAGGCTGTTCTGCGGGCCAGTCGCGTGACGGAAACGCCGCAGCGTCGCATGGTTCTGACCTATCCATCCGGCGCGGTTGAGATTGATTTCAATGCAAAGACACTCACACATGATACGCCATTCGATCTGAACGCAAATTTTGGGGATGACCCGCGTGCAAAAGACAGTCTCGGCGCGGCAACGAATATCTTTGTCGAGGCCGTGCTGGAAGGGGCGCCCGTTCTGGTGTCTGCTGCGGATGGAGTAATTGCGGTGAGTGTGGCCGCGCAAATAGATGGGGATCAAGCATGAGTTTGATGAAGAAAATCGGAATTGGCATTCTGCTCTTATTTTTGGTGGCGGGCATTCTGATCACGTTAAACTGGTCGACGATTAACCGGTTGAAGACTGTGAATACCTTGTTCGACTCGGATAAAATCGTGACGAACTTCTCGTCCATGGACTCCGCCTTTCTCCATCATGATTTAAAAATCGGAACGCCTGAACCGTGGGAAGAAGACATTCGACCAATCCCCGAAACCGTGACGATACAGGGTGAAGCGTTACAACTCTCCGATGTTCTGAAAGAACTGGATACAACGGCGCTCGTCATCATTAAGGACGGCAAGCTTATCCATGAGAGCTATTATCTCGGCACTGAGAAAGACGACCTGCGGATAAGTTGGTCGGTCGCGAAGTCCTTTATGTCCGGCCTTTACGGTCAGGCGATTGAAGAGGGTCTGATGGATATTGAACAGCCAATTGAGACCTATCTCCCCGAACTTCTTGGGACGGCTTATGAGGGTGCGACAGTCGCGAATATCCTGAATATGACCAGCGGGGTGCGATTCAATGAAGACTATATGGACCCAAAATCCGACATCAATGATATGGGCCGTGTTCTCGGCCTGGGCGGGTCGATGGATAAATATACGGAAACGCTGACCGAGCGCCAATATGAGCCCGGCACGGTCTGGCAATATGTCTCTATAGACACCCACGTCGCGGCGATGGCCCTGCGACGTGTGACGGGGAAGACGCTGCACCAACTTTGGGAAGAGACATATGGAGAAAATCTCGGCATGGGTCGTTCGCCCTTTTATCTGACGGACGGGAAAGATGTGGCTTTTGCACTGGGTGGGCTGAACCTCCGCACACGGGATTATGCGAAATTCGGCCAGTTATTCCTGCAGGGCGGGGCGTGGAAGGGCGAGCAAATCATTCCTGCGGACTGGGTCGCGGAGTCTACGACCAATCATTCTCCGAATGTCCATCCCATCCGCGGCACGGGCTATGGCTATCAATGGTGGGTCCCGATGCCGCAGGAAGGCCCGAATAAAGGCGATTTCTTCGCCATCGGGATTTACGGTCAATATATATATGTCAATCCAAGCGCGAATATCGTGATTGCGAAAAATGCGGCAGACCGCGAATTCACGCAACCGCAGAGCAATGGTCAGCATAGTGTGAACATGAACATCGATATGTTCCGGAGCTTGGCGGATCAGATGCGACAGGAGAAACTTATTTGCTTAAGCGATATGACTGCTGAACAGATGGCTGAACTAATGAGTAAACCTGTAGAAACAGCGGGGCGCTCATACAGCGAACTCACTGCTATGATTGTGAACAATACAGGTTCTACAAATCAGTGTCGGACTTGGAGAAATTGGAGCTCCTCTCTCTCTAAATGATATAAAGACAAAAGACTGTCATCATCCGACTTGATCGGATGATCCATTCGAATGGGTAGCGCCACTAACAGTCGTTACAGTTAGTTATTGAATGGGAATGGATTGTCCGGTCAAGCCGGACAATGAAAATTGAAAATAAAATAAACCCGCCCCCACAATCGCAGGGATGGGTCACTCTTGATTCGCTTCCATCACTCCGCCGACAGCGAAGCAATTTCCGTCATCAGGCCTTTTGTGCCTGAGTGAACGGTCAGCGTGCCGACTTTTTCGGCGATGCCTTCCAGCGCTTCGAGCTCTTTCAGCCGCATCATGGCGGGGTTATCCGACATGACTTTGGCGGTGTTGAGCAGCGCCCGCGTCGCGGACGCATCTTCCCGACGCCGGATGACGTTGGCTTCGGCTTCCTTTTCGGCCAATACAACCGTGTTTAGGATGTCCCGCATCTCGCCGGGCAGGATGATATCCTTCAGCGTGATGCCCGAAACCGCGATACCGGCTTTGGCCATGTCCGAGACAACCGTGGCTGACGCTTCCGCATCCACCGCGCCTTTTTCGGCCAGAACCGCGTCCAGCGTTTTGGTCGCCAGGGAGGACCGGAAAGCCGCGCCGAGCGCCCGGTAAAGCGCATCGTGGAAGTCTTTGACTTCCGTGACGGCTTTCACAGGGTCGGTCACCCGGTATGTCGCCGACAGGTTCACCCGGATCGAAACCCGGTCTTTGGTCAAGACTTCTTGGCCTGTGACATCGAGCGCGTGTTCCCGCGTATCGACGAGTTTGACCGAGATGACCTTACCGTAGGACCAGAGTGCGTGACCACCGGGGGAGAGGTCTCCCACCAGCTTTCCGTCAACATGCAGCAATCCGACTTGACCGTGCTCAACTTTGAACCGTTTGATGAAGTCCGAGGAGACCCGCATCAACCGCTTCGACATCGCGTCCGTCATGACGAACCCATCGGCGAGATTGACCCGTTCGGCAGACCAGAGACCTGCATCCGTCCAGACCATGGTCCGGGACAGAGGCGCAACGATGAACCGGGGCGTTCCGTCCAAAGACAGGATCGCCATTTCATCTTCGCCCGTTTCGACAGTTGTCAGAATTGTGCCCAACGCATCAGGGTGATTCCGGAACAATGTGCTCAGGAGGTCGCTATGGATCGCGTCCTTGCTCAAAGTATAGGCTTTAACCTCGAACTTGGTTTGATTTCCAAAGCGTCCGATCATGTGCCGTCCGGGTGTCAGGACGGAATCGAACACACCGTCTTTCAGGACGATGGCCCGTTCGGTTTCGGGGACGATGGCTTCGAGGCCGAGTATTTTATGTGTCACTTTGGTCATAGCATTTCTCCTTCGCAATTATTGCACGTGTGACGTTCCTTTCGGTTTGGACGGAATTGTCCGGTTGGGTTGAGGGGACGGATGTCCCGGTGAAGGCAGCCCTCCCCATGAGGGCTGCGGGGTAAATCTGTGACGTCCGGGCGGACGCTGACGCAGACGCGACGGACCCACGGGGAGCGCAGATGCGGGCCGCAAGTTTGGACACAGGTCTGGCGCGACACACCCACATACGGGCCGAACCATGGCTATGCCCGACACGAGGGGCGCGCAAAGCGGGCCACCGCGAGGTCGGTCTAATCTGTAAGGAGGGTAGAGAGGCAGGCGCAGTCAGACATGGCTCGCCCAAGGGAAAGCTCATCCAAAATTACCAACCGTATCTACCTTCCTGACGTCCACCCGGAACGCCGTTATGGAAAGCGATTTACAGTCGCTTGGCCGTGGAGGCCTTGGTTTGACGGCGGGAATCGAACCCGCGACAGTCGACGTGTGAAGTCGGTGCTCTTCCTTTGAGCTACAATCATTTTGTGGTGGGAATCGAACCCACATTTGCAGAATCTAAATCTGTTGCCTTACCGTTTGGCTACACAAACACCCGCAACACGACGACCGACTCACAGCATACGAACGCGTCAGGGACGGACCGCACTGGCCGGAATTCAAACAATCCGGACCGTAGATGTTCAGCTACCGAAGCAGCGGGAGGCGGCCTCTAGTAGCGGTTTTATTTTTTGGCAAGCGAAAAAATAAAAAAACTTTTGAGCGTTGTTTGCCAAAGCGGGCGGGCAGGGCTATGGCGTGAAGCCTATGACAACACGTCTCAAAATCGCCTCCATTCAAGCTAATCCGGTAGTCGGGGATATCCCCGGCAATTTGAAAAAAGCGGAAATTCATTACGCCAAAGCGAAGTCCGACGGCGCGGATATTGTCGTCTTTTCCGAGCTGTTTATCATCGGCTATGCGCCTGAGGATTTGGTGCTCCGTCCATCGGCTGTGACGGATTGCAAAACGGCCTGTGAGCGTCTCGCGAAAGCGACGAAAAACGGCCCCGCAATTGTTTTCTCCGCACCTTGGAAAGATGAGGATGGAAAGCTTTACAATGCGGCCCTGATGATGCGCGACGGCGTGATCTCTGACATCCGCTATAAGCATCATCTTCCGAATTACGGCGTGTTCGATGAGGCCCGTGTTTTCACGCGAGGTCCACTACCTCAGCCTATTGATTTTAAAAGTATCTCTATCGGCCTGCCAATCTGTGAAGACCTCTGGCAGGACACGGTTGCAGCGCATTTGGAAGACGCGGGCGCAGAGCTAATGATCTCCCCAAATGGATCCCCTTGGCGGCGCACTGCGCTGACGGAACGAGTCGCAGCTTTGGGTGAAAAAGTCATCACGGAAGGCCTGCCGCTCGTCTATGTCAATCAGGTCGGCGGGCAGGACGAGTTAGTCTTTGACGGGTCAAGTTTTTCAATGGCCGCAGACGGGTCAATCGTTCAATCTCTGAAGAGTTTCGTCGACGATTATGATATCGCGACATGGGAGAAAATCGACGACGTTTGGACTTGTGTTGAGGCCAAACAAGAGGTTCAACTTTCTGGTCATGAAGCGGACTGGCGGGCTATGTGTTTAGGCCTCGGCGATTACGTCAATAAGAACGGTTTCAAGCAAATTATTTTGGGCATGAGCGGCGGTATAGATAGTGCCATGGCGGCAACGATTGCCGTTGATGCACTCGGCCCCGACCGGGTTTGGGCGGTTATGATGCCGACGAAATACACATCCGGCGACTCACTTACTGACGCGGAACAGTGCTGTGAACGTCTAGGATGTCGTTACGATTCCATCCCGATTAAGCCCGCGATTGACGCATTTGATGAAATGTTGGCGCCATTTTTTGGTGATCTTGAACCCTCAACGGCGGAAGAAAATATCCAATCCCGCAGCCGCGCCCTGACCCTCATGGCACTGTCCAACAAGTTCGGACCGATGCTTGTGACGACCGGGAACAAGTCCGAAATGGCCGTGGGATACGCCACGCTCTATGGTGATATGTGCGGTGGATATAATCCGTTGAAAGACGTTTATAAGACCGAAGTCTTCCAACTCGCCCATTGGCGGAATGCGAATACACCGGAAGACCTACTCGGCGCGGATGCCCCCATTCCGTTACGTATCATTACAAAACCACCCTCTGCAGAACTCCGCGATGACCAGAAAGACAGTGACAGCTTGCCCGAATATGACGTGCTGGATGATCTATTGCTGTGCCTCATCGAACTGGAATTGCCGATTGAAGAGATATTGCTGCGCGGCCATAGCGAGGCGGATGTGAAACGGATTCAAAATCTGCTCTACATCGCTGAATATAAACGCCGCCAAGCGCCACCGGGTGTGAAAATCGGCACAAAGAATTTCGGGCGCGACCGCCGCTACCCGATCACAAATCGCTATCGCGATAAGATTCCTGAAGGTGAGATTTAATGTCCACTCCTATTGTTCGTTTTGCGCCGTCCCCGACGGGTCGCCTCCATGTCGGCAATGTCCGTACCGCCCTGATGAATGCGCTATTCGCGCAGGCAGAGCAGGGGACCTTCATCCTACGCATTGATGACACGGATCTGGAACGGTCTACGGCGGAATTTGAGCAGGGCATCAAAGATGACCTGTCATGGCTCGGCGTGACATGGGGCAGGACGTTCAAACAATCCGAGCGTTTCGGCATGTATGACGCAGCGGCAGCGAAGTTGAAAGCCGACGGTCTGCTCTATGCCTGTTATGAAACTTCAGACGAACTCGACCGCCAGAGGAAACTCCTGCGCGTTGCGGGCAAACCGCCTGTCTATAATCGCGCGGCGCTGGAGCTGACGGATGAACAAAAGTCCGCCTATGAAGCGGAAGGGCGGACCCCGCATTGGCGGTTTAAACTTTCCGGCGGGACGGTGACGTGGACGGATATGGTGCGCGGTGATCAGACGATAGACATGTCTTCGCTCTCTGACCCGGTCCTTATTCGCGGCGACGGGTCCTATCTCTACACATTACCCAGTGTTGTCGACGATATTGAGGCCAAGATCACGCATGTCATTCGCGGCGAAGATCACGTCACGAATAGTGGCGCGCAGATTGAAATTTTTCGAGCGCTCTCAGACCATCTACCGCAATTCGCGCATACGCCGCTCCTCGTTGGTGCGGATGGAAAATCACTCTCCAAACGCCTCGGCTCGCTCTCCATGTTGGAACTGCGGGAGCAGGGGATTGAACCGATGTCGATTGCGTCGCTCCTCGCAAAAATCGGAACGTCGGATTCGGTTGAAATTCGTCACAGTCTTGAGGCGCTGGCCTCAGAATTTTCATTCGACAAGATTGGCCGTGCGCCCGCGCGATTTGATGAAAGAGACCTGACAGCTCTCAACGCCAAACTCCTCCATGAAACGCATTATGACGCCGTCGCGGACCGCGTGCCGGGTGATGCCGCGTTCTGGAATATCGTTCGCGCGAATATCGAGAAAATCTCCGACGTTGATGACTGGGCCGATATCGTCCTGAAACCCATGGCGGGTGAGATTGCGGAGGAAGACAAAGACTTTTGTCACGCCGCAGCGGATTTTCTGCCCGACACGGTCCTGCCGGAAACATGGTCCGAACTCATCGGTTATTTGAAGACTGAGACAGGTCGTAAGGGAAAGGGGCTGTTCATGCCGCTCCGCCTCGCTCTAACCGCGCAAGCGCATGGTCCGTCCATGGATGATATGCTGGTCCTGCTCGGTGCGGAAAAAGCGAAAGCGCGTCTGCACGGCGAAACGGCTTAGGCTCTCGTTTTCGTGTCTCCCAGTTGATGCACGTTCCTGTTAGGGGGCGCGCAAATCAATTGAGAGACTTGCTATGACTGAAACTAAATTCCTGAAACCTGCGCTTTTCCTGACGCGGCTTTCTATTTTCTACTTCCTGCTGCCTTGGCAGATCATGCGATTTACGAGTCCTGAATCCGCGAGCGGGATTGCCAAAAAATACTACCACGTCTCCGGCCTGTCCGACTCCTTGGGGCTTGTGATTGGCGTATTCTGGATGGCTTTGCTCATTGCGTTTCTTATCGGATTGAAGAAATCCGTGAGCTACGGCCTCGTCTTTATTCTTCATGCGGGCGCAATTCTGATTGCTTTGCCGGCCTACATCATGGGCACCGAAGGCTTTAACCAACTCTTCCTCGCCGCTATTCCCGCTGCGGCTGCGATGGGCTTGCTCTGGATGCTGCGGCGCGAGGACACGCTGCTGAGCGTCGGTGGAAAGCTGGGTTAAAAACCCGCAAAATTTTAACTGCGGATAAATCTGACTTGCTAAGGTATTGCGTAACTATGTTGTTAACCGACTGCAGGTCCCTTGTTAGTTGACGCTATTCGGGTCTATCCCCTTGGCCCGAAATTTTTATAGACCCTGTGTCTTCCCCAGGCGCAGGGTCTTTTTTTATTTGTCGCGTGGATGTGGTCGCCAGCTTAAAATTGAGCCTCCGATAATCCGGTAGATCGGATCAAAGATTAAGACGGCTGCAATCACTAAAACACCCCATACCCAATGCTGCCCGGTCATCCAGAGCCAGATCATGATGCCAAAGACGGCGGGGTAGAAAAAGATTGAGAGAGCGAGCCGGATAATAGCCGACGTCTTGCCGGACCTCATGCTTCCAGATCTCGCGGTAAAATAAGAGCGACAAATCGCCACGCTTTCGGGTCTAGCCAGTCGCTCGGGCCTTTCGGGACGCGTTTCAGAACTGTGCAAGCCCCCGTCGGATAATCATGGGGCTGCCCTGTGAAATACTGGTGGAGGTCCGACCAACCCGGATTATGCCCCAGTAGCATTAATGCGCCGTCAGGTTCCGGCGTGATGCCGCAAACCCGCAGAACATCTTGGACGCCCGCATGGTAGAAGTCCGGCGTATAATTGACGGTCTGCGCCCCCGGTGTAGCGCGGATAAGGCGCATCGCCGTTTCGCGCGTGCGTTTAGAGTCAGAGCTCCATATTGTATCGAGTGCGTAGCCTCTGGCCGTGAGCGCCGCGCCAACATTGGTCGCCGCGGTTTTGCCACGTTCATTCAATGGGCGCTCGTGATCGCTTAGGCTTCCGTCCGACCAAGAGGATTTTGCGTGACGCATCAGGAGCAAGTGGGACAACATGTTCCCATTCTGCGCCTATTTCATGGTGTAGACAATCCCGATGCGACTGATCGTGTCGGTCTTTTCACGACCCTCAGGGACATCTGTATGCGTTTCAACGCGGAAACTGACACGCAGGGCGAGGCGATCAAACATTTTGGAGGTGGCCGCGACTTCATTGATGAAGAACGTGTCAATGTCAGAATAGAAGAGTTCCGTATCGTTTGTGACTTTGAAATTTTCATGAAAAAGATGCTCAAAATCAGAGAAGAGTCTGGCGGAGGCAAATTCCTCCTCCCGGCTGGCTTCACCGCCGGGTGTGCCGGCTGCGAGGCGCGCTTTCTGCGAACGGTAACCTGCACCGCTTTCCAATCGCCAAAGTGTCGGACCGTCGACGAGAACGGAATAACCGACACCCGCGCCAAGAAAACGGCCATGTTTATAGGCGCCAAAATCATCGCTATAATAATCAGCATTGGCAAAGCCATAGACACGCGAGGCGAGGTCACGTCCGATTTTATAGCCGAGACGGTAGCGACGCTTATTTGTGTTCCCGCTATTGCGGCCATAATCTGCGCTGGCTTTGAAATTATGCCGCCAGTCGCTGCCACGATTGGAAATTTTCGTGGCAAAGCCGACATCTGTGGTCTTATTATTGCCCGTTGTCGCGGACCCATTCAGGGCAAATTCGCCCGTCCATCCGGCGTCTTCCTGCGCGTGTGCCGTCAGCGGCACGAATAACAAGACGAGCGGAATGGCGAGGCGGGAGAACATGTTACAGTCTTTCGAAAATCAGCTGTGAGAATTTCAAAATCTTCATAGGAATTCTTGGTTAATCAGAGCTTACGCGCCGCGCACTTTACCGCGCGGCAAGCCCTGTCTATAGCGGCGCAAAATAACCCTTATCGAAACAGGTACTCCCATGTTCGACATCAAAGCCATCCGCGAAAATCCCGAGGAATTCGACCGTTTATGGGCGAAGCGCGGATTGGAACCGCAGACAAAGAAAATCATCGATCAGGACAAACTGATCCGCAAAGCCATGCAAGTTGTGCAAGAGGCCGAAGCCGCTCGAAATAAAAGTTCCAAACTGATCGGCGCAGCGATGGCCAAGGGCGATAAGGAAGAGGCCGAACGTTTGAAAACCGAAGTCGCGGGCGCGAAGAACGTTATCGCGGCAATGGGCGCACAGGTCGATAGTGAGAAGGCGATGCTGCACGATCTGCTCTCCAGCCTGCCCAACTTGCCGTTTCACGAAGTTCCAGACGGTGAGGGCGAAGAAGAGAATCTTGAGGTAAGCAAGTGGGGTGAGCCCCGCGCGTTCGATTTCGAGCCGAAATCTCACGAAGATATTGGCGTCCCGCTCGGCCTGATGGATTTTGAGACGGCGGCGAAGATGAGCGGCTCCAGATTTGTCATCCTGCGAGGCGCGTTGAGCCGGATGGACCGCGCGCTCGCTGCGTTGATGTTGGATATGCAAACGGCGGAGGGGTTTGAGGAGACGAGCCCGCCATTCCTAGTTTGGCCGAAGGCGCTTTACGGCACGAGCCAACTCCCTAAATTTGCGGAGGATCTCTACCCCGCCGGAGAGGATCACTACCTCATTCCAACCGCCGAAGTCTCCCTAACCAACACCGTTCGCGAGTCCATCCTCGACGCCGACACGCTCCCGCGTCGGATGACAGCGCATACGCCTTGTTTCCGGTCTGAAGCCGGATCTGCGGGTCGCGATACGACGGGCATGATCCGTCAGCATCAGTTCAATAAGGTCGAACTCGTCACCATCTGTAAACCGGAAGACGGCGAGGACGAGCATAAGAATATGTTGCGCTGTGCAGAACTCGTGCTGCAAAAACTGGACCTGCCTTATCGCGTCGTCGAGCTTTGTACGGGTGACCTCGGCTTTGGGGCGCGCAAGACCTATGACATCGAAGTCTGGTTGCCGAGCCAGAATACGTACCGCGAGATCAGTTCCATCTCCAATTGCGGAGACTTCCAAGCCCGCCGCATGAATGCCCGCTATAAATTCGCGGAGAAGGATAACCGCTTCGTCCATACCCTAAACGGCAGTGGTTTGGCCGTGGGGCGGACTCTCGTCGCGGTGCTGGAAAATTATCAGAATGAAGACGGGACTGTGACCGTGCCCGACGCGTTGGTGCCCTATATGGGTGGTTTGGAAATTGTTGGATGAAAATCCTCCTTACTAATGATGATGGCGTAAATGCGCGGGGCATTTCTGTTCTACGAGAAATCGCGCTGCAAATCTCGGGTGATGTTTGGACCTGCGCGCCGGATACGGAACAGTCTGCGGCGTCGCGTGGGGTATCTCTTCATAACCCTGTCCGGCTCAAGAAAATTGATGAGCGGATTTACTCGGTCACAGGGACGCCAACTGATTCCGTTATTGTTGCGATGAAAGCCCTAATGCCCGACTCTCCGCCCGACCTCATCCTCTCGGGCGTCAATCGTGGGCAGAACCTGGCCGAGGATGTCACGTTTTCCGGCACGGTCGCGGGCGCGCTACAAGGCATGCAGATGGGCGTTCCATCCGTCGCGCTCTCCCTCGCGCGCGGATTTCAAGGCGCGTCTAGCCTGCCGTGGGAGACAGCATTGGCGCATGGTCCGCAGGTCTTGCGCGATTTACTGGATAAAGGCTGGGCGAAAAACGTCGTCCCGAATGTTAACTTTCCGGATACGCCCGTTGACGGAGTCAAAGGCGTTCAATTCACCCGCCAAGGCCATCGGGATTTTCAAATGACGGGTGTGGATCGTCGGGATCATCCGCGCGGGGGCGACTATTTCTGGCTGACTTACGGCGCGAAGAAATCTGATCCCCCGCAAGGCACTGACCTCCGCGCGATCTATGACGGCTATGTCAGTATCACGCCGCTTCATACGGATTTGACGCATGAAGACAGTTTGGCCAAACTCCTCACGTGAGCATTGATCCCGGATTGATAGACATGATTATGCGGCTGCGCAGTCGCGGGATTTCTTCGAATGCCGTCCTCCGCGCGGTCGAACTCGCGCCGCGTCGACATTTTGTGCCGATGGACAAACGCAAACTCGCCTATGATGCGGTCAATATTCCGATTGCCTGCGGGCAGACCCTGCCGCCGCCCATGACCTCTGCCCTGATGGTACAGCTCTTGGACGTACAACCGGATCAGAAGGTCCTAACGACGGGATTGGGAACGGGTTATCTTGCTGCGCTGCTGTCTCATATGACG
This sequence comes from uncultured Caulobacterales bacterium, assembly GCA_947503715.1. Taxonomy (GTDB): domain Bacteria; phylum Pseudomonadota; class Alphaproteobacteria; order Caulobacterales; family Maricaulaceae; genus Litorimonas. The sequence continues at coordinate 763,793 of CANNER010000001.1, forward strand.
ACCCGCATCTACACGGTCGAGCGGTATAAGACGCTCATCCGGGAGGCAGATGCGCGGTTTAAGCTTTTGGGTATCCATAATGTTGTCACGCGGCACGGGGACGGACGTTATGGGTGGCCGGGGCAGGCGCCCTTTGATCGGATTATTCTGGGTTATGCGCTCAGGGCCGAACCCGAAACCCTGCTCGAACAACTCGCGCCCGGCGGAAAGCTCCTCGCCGTGATTGACGGGACATTGACCCTATTCGAGAAACCGCGCACGAAAGTCGCAACGACGGACTTGATGCCGCTTGATCTCGATATGGTCGAAGCGGGAAAATCGCGGACATTATAGAGAGGGCAAGCCGTGTCGGATAATCACCATAAAATCCATTATATCGAACTGCCTGCGCTGAGTGTCACTGATATGAAGGCGTTTTACGGCACGGTCTTCGGCTGGACATTTACGGATTACGGTCCGACTTATGCCGCCTTTCACGGAGCCGGAATTGAGGGCGGATTTGATGCGGATAAAACCTATATCTCGCCGCAACCTGCAGGCGCCTTTGTTATACTTTACTCTGACGACCTTGCCGCCACCGAATCCGCCATTGTGACAGCAGGCGGAACGATCAAAGTGCCGACCTATAATTTCCCTGGCGGGAAAAGATTCCACTTTATGGACCCTAGCGGTAACGAATTGGGCGTTTGGGTTGAGGCAGCATCTTAACCTAAATCAATTTACTGAATTATAAGACGTAAAGCCCCCCATATACTCGCCTTTTAGTATTTTTTCTTTGACCCGCCTGAAAAAGGTTATCAAAGTGTTAACAACTATAACTGTATCCAAAGGGTGGGACGATGAGCTTTATTTTCGATTTGAACGATTTGTATGAGGACAATGTCCTGATTGATGGCGGCGCGGGCGTTGAAATGGACTTCGGGTCTAATTTCAATATGACGTCGACTTTGAACCCAAATGCGACCCGCAATCCATTTGATAGTTTGGAGCTCGTTCAACTCGACAGCTCTTTTGTTGAAGCTATGCTCGACCGTGGTATTCCGGTTGGTGAAGGTTCGGCCTCTGCCTTTACGGGACAGCCAGGCGTTTTCGCAACGAATGCTGTGCCTGGCCTGACGGCTCCGGCCTCAAATTTCGGTTTCGACTTCTTCGTCGATAATGGTGGCAATGATGAGCTGAACGACTTTATCCCACTCGTGGTCGAAGTCGCAACGGCCGCAATGGAATATCTGGGTCAATTCCTTGTTGGTGCGGATGGCGCTTCCATCGAAGTTGGGATTAGCCTCGTACAACAAGGCCCAAGTGTTCTTGCGTCTGCTGGTGCGGCGGCTTTGTTCTTTGGTGGACAAGTTGATGGCGTTCAGGAAATTCTGACGGGTACGCAGATCGAAATGGTGACTGGACAGGACCCGAATGGCGATGCGGTTGATATTTTTGTAAACATCAACACAGATTTCCTCACACAGCCGTCTGCCTTCTTTGGTACAGACCCTGACCGCGTTGTTCCGGCAGGTTCTTTGGACTATGTTTCAATTCTTGTGCATGAGCTCCTGCATGGTTTCGGCTTTTTCTCTTTCCGGGATAATTCGGGAGAGGATGTGATATTCAATGGTGGACCAATTGAGTCAACTTATGGCTTAAGCGTTGATTTTGAAGACATCGGCGAAGATTTCCTCTCTGCCACATATGATGGCGCCAATGTCGTCGACGTTTACGGAACAGAAGTTCAGTTAGAGACGACCTTTAACAGCGGTGGTTCAGACGTCTCGCATTTCGCATTATTCAATCCTGATGGATCAATTGCTGACACAGCGATTGCACTGATGAATCCGGCCTCAAACCGTGGCGATGTCGCTGAAATAGGCCTTCTTGAACTCGCAGTTCTTCAAGACCTTTTCTATACAGTCATTATTCCCGAGGATACTCCACTCGTGAACGAGTTTGATGGTCTTCCATTCACGCCGACTGTTGCTAGTCCGACATTTATTGGCTTTGGCGGCGGATCAGCCGGGATCAATGTTGTTTTGGACGCGGAATCGCTCTTCTTCTCGTTGCCTGGTTCTGTTGGCATTGAAGTGACAACTTTGGACGGCACAAGTATTACAGACCGTATTCAAGTTCCAGCTGACGCTAGTGCCGTCGGGTTTGCCTTCACTGAAGAGATGCTTCGAGCAATTGTTGAAACAGATATTGCAGCCGTTGACGTACGCCTCTTTAACGGTGCGCAGCTCGATGTAGACTCTAATGAAACAACACGCCTGACTTTCATCGCTGATCTCGATATGGGAACTGATGGTGATGATGTCATGGAGAACACATTCAATCTACCTTCCATTTACTTTGCCGGCACAGGTAACGACATCATGCGCGGCAGCACGGGTGTAGATATTTTCTACGGTGAAGACGGCGATGATACGCTAGTTGGTCGTGGCGGTGATGATGGTCTTAATGGCGGCGCTGGCGATGACTATCTCGGCGGAGGTGGCGGAGACGACACACTCAATGGTGGTGCTGGTGATGATCGCTTGTTTGCAGGATCTGGTAATGACACGGCCTTTGGCGGCGAAGGCGATGATGTTGTTGACGGGGGCGGCTTTGATGATTTTGTTGACGGCGGTGCCGGTGACGATGTTGTGAGAGGCGGAACTGGTAATGATACAGCCCTTGGCGGTGATGGCGACGATTTCGTTAGTGGCGGCGCAGGCGATGATTTCGTTGATGGTGGCGCTGGCGATGATGATCTTCTCGGCGGCTCCGGCAATGACACAGTCGTTGGTGGGGACGGCAATGACGAGATGGACGGCCAAGCCGGTGATGACTCGCTCTTTGGCGAAGCCGGAGACGACTCACTTCTCGGCGGAAACGGCGACGATACGCTTGCCGGCGGTGACGGCGATGACATGCTCAATGGTCAAGTCGGTGATGATTCACTCTTTGGCGAAGCCGGGAATGATATGATTCTTGGTGAGGACGGCGATGACTTTGCGTCTGGCGGCGACGGCGATGATACGCTCGGCGGCGGCAGCGGCAATGATACCCTATCCGGTGATGATGGAGACGACTTCATTCAGGGTGGTCTTGGTGATGACAGCTTGTCTGGCGGCGACGGAGCTGATCGTTTGAACGGTGGTTCCGGTAACGACATTCTCGATGGTGGAACTGGTGATGACATTCTGCTCGGTGGCGGTCGTGATGACAGCTTGACCGGTGGTGAGGGTGATGACCTTCTGAATGGTCAGTCTGGAAATGACACGCTTAACGGTGGTGCAGGACAGGACACACTGACGGGCGGAGCTGGCGCCGATGTGTTTGTCGCATCTCAAGGCAATGGTGTTGATATCATTACCGACTTTGAGGATGGCACGGATATGATCGACCTCTCAGACTTTACAGAAGCTGAAATTCAGGGCGCACTTGACGGTGCTTTCGTTCTTGATGGAAATCTCATCCTGGCTCTCGGCGGCGGCGTTGCTGTCGTCCTCGAAGGTGTCGATATTGCTGATATTACAGCCGACGATATCATCGGGTTGGATGCTGATGACGGCATGATGCTCGTCTAATTTAATTTCCTACTGAAATATTCAACCCGCTTCACCACTCGGTGGGGCGGGTTTTTCTTTATCTAAGTAAAAATATGTGACCAAAAACCTTAGGTTGAATTTAAAAATGTCTGTGGGTTTTGTCGTAACTCACTGTTTTCAATGGGCTTTATGCTCTGGTATTTTTAGACTCCAGAAAAACCCTAGCGAATTCGCCTAAAAAGCGTAAGAGTGATCATTGACCCGTATGAAAATGCAGAAAAACGATCATTAAATTTAAGGGGCGACGCTATGGCATATCGCATTGAAACACTCGAAAACTTCAGCTCATTTGACCTTGAATGGGTACCCGACATGTTGGAGATGCCGGACGAATTTGAAGTTGATTTCACCTTTGAGCCTCCAGTTTTCACACTTAATCCCGTCTCGATATATTCGTCTTTGATCTTTTCGCCTTTTGACGGCGCTATTCTTCCCCCGGGCTATAGCTATGTTGGTGATGAGATTATGGATAATCTCTACGGTGCTGACTCGGCTTGGGCTGATTACGACCCTGACAATTTTAATTTTGGGAATGCCTCGAATTTCATGGCCATTCCGGGGTTGACCGCGCCTATGTCAAATCTCTTCGGGTCCACGATTTCCGTCTCGACAGGCGGCAATTCCGACCTGGATCAATATGTTCAACAGGTGACAGATTTGGCACAGGCCGCGCTCAATAATATTGCGCAATATATTCAAGCTGCCGCCGGCGCATCATTGGATGTTGCCATCACTTTAGCCCAGCAAGGGCCGAGTACGGTTGCGTCCGCAGGTGCGGGGGCACTCTATTTTAGCGGTGAAACGATTAACGGGTTTTCTGAAATTGTGACAGCGTCACAACTTGAATTTGTCACGGGTAATGACCCAAATGGGACAGGCGCTGATATCGTTGTGACGGTGAATACCGATTTCCTGACGAGTGCCAGTGCATTCTTGGAAACGGGTGCGAACAGAATGCCGGGTGCAAATCAGATCGATTATGTTTCCGTTCTCACTCATGAAATTATGCATGGTTTGGGGTTTTTCTCATTCCGCGATAATTCCGGCAATGCTTCAAACCCAAGCAATCCACCAAACATTGAGTCCACCTACGGTGTAAATGTTGATTTTGGTGTTGAAGGGTTCGGCACACTCGTACCCCGCTATAGCGGCGATAATGTTCTGGATGTTTACGGCGAGGACGTCCTGGCGGAGTATCTCTTTAACAGCGCTGGGTCAGACGTGTCTCATTTCGGGCGGTTTGATGCTTTTGGCCAGGAAACAGATCTACGGTTTGCTCTCATGAACCCGAGCGTTGTTTTGGGCGATGTCACAACAATTGGCGCTATCGAACTCGCTGTATTCCGCGACCTTGGATATGATGTGCAGAATGATGCGACGGTGGAACTCGTCAACCGGCGCGATTCATTGGCTAATAATGTCACTTTGGATGTTGCTGCAGATCTCTCAACGACATTTAGTTCGACGGGCTTGTTCGTATCACGCTCTGCTACAAACACAGGCCAAGGTTTGGTGAGTCTCGGTGTCTCCGCAACACTGGCCGACGGGACCGTTCAATCCGGGCGTGTGCGTTTGACTGATGCTGAACCCTTCGCCTTATTTACGTTCTTGGATGATTTCCTGTTTGCCATTGGAGAAGCAGGAGGCGGCGATATTGATATGCGCGCTTTTTATGGTGCGAATGCCGCCTTAACGAGTGGGCAGATCGAAGAAAACTTTACGGTCACTTTTGAGACGCAACCCGCCACAACGGGTAATGATGTCATTAATGGGACAGCCGATAGTGATCGCCTTGTCGGTGGTGCCGGCAATGATGAACTCAGAACATTTGACAGTGACGACGTTGCACTCGGAGGACGTGGGAGCGATTTCATAGTCTTGGGTTTAGGCGATGACCATGCTTATGGCGGCACGGGCAATGATACTATTCGGGGCGATGAAGGCTTTGATCGTCTCTATGGAAATGGTGGCCGTGATACGCTGCGCGGCGGTGATGGGGTAGACTCCATCTTTGGCGGTGCGGATCGCGATACAATTTTCGGTGATCTAGATGACGACTATATCGAAGGTGGTGCCGGGAATGACCGGATCTTTGGCGGGGAAGGTTCAGACACCATTCTTGGCGGAGATGGGGTGGATAATATTGATGGTGACGCTGGCGGTGACACAATTTTTGGTGGTGCGCAGGGCGATACAATCCGCGGCGAAGGCGGCGATGATATCATAAATGGTGAAGCTGGCCTTGACCGTCTATTTGGCGGCGAGGGTACGGATACCATCACTGGTGGTGATGGCGATGATCGCATCTTTGGTGGTGACGATGGCGATTTTCTCTTCGGGGAAGCCGATGATGATCTGATCTATGGTGAGTTAGGAAATGATGAGATTACCGGCGGCGCAGGTCGTGACCGTCTTTTTGGTGGCGAGGGTAACGATACGATTAATGGTGGTGATGATAATGACCGCGTGATCGGAAATGAGGGTGAAGATATCCTGAATGGGGATGCTGGAAATGATACGCTCGGTGGGGGTATCGACAATGACGAACTCTTTGGCGGCACTGGCGATGATACGCTGCTCGGCGGCGACGGATCTGATATCTTGCTCGGCGGCGCTGATGATGATCGTCTATTCGGCGGTGAAGGGCCCGACATCTTGGATGGCGGAACGGGCAATGATCGTCTGAACGGCGGAACCGGAGGGGACTTATTCGTCTTTGGTGTCGGCTATGGTGTCGATATTATTCAAGATTTTGAAGATGGTATCGACGAGCTCCAAGCGACGGGCTATACGACAGCTGAGATTCAGACTGCCATTGATAACGCTTTCATGGCCTCAATCTACCTCATCCTTGATTTCGGGAATGGAGATCAACTCCGCATCGCGAATGTCATGGACGGCGATATTACGATAGACGATTTCGTTGCCTGATTGCGTTCTAATCAAATAAAGCTCCTCGCCAGATGGCGGGGTGTTTATATTTTAGTTCAAGTTATATCGGCGTGTGATGCCGAGTGTTGCAAATAAGCCTGACGCTGAACCGTCAGGGGCTGTCATAATCGGACTGTCGCGATAATCGCCCAACGCTTCGCGGTAAGATATGACGCCTGTTAAACTCCAATTTACATCAATGTCCACCCCGCCTAAAACTGTGACGGAAGCTTGGTGAAACCCGCTCTTTACATCAAATGCGGATAGGTTTGAGGCCGCAGCCTGATCCGATGTAATACCGTAAATAGATTGCGTATAATTTGCGTCCGCCTAACTGAGCGTCGCGATGGGCTGTATATACCAGCCTTTTCCGGGGTAGCGCGTGCCAACTGACAGATCCGTGACGAACCCATCGTGATCGCCAATGATGTCCTGTCTCGCTGACATATCAAATCCGATAATGCCGATTGTGGACTTCACATATCCACCCAAAACCGCACTCGGGTCTATGTCGTCTAATCCTTCCAAGGTCGGACCGTCATTGCTATCACGCCCAAAGTCGAAACCCAGACTTGGGCCGGCCTGAAGGGACCAGGTCCCGGGGCCTTGACCTGTCCCCGCTTCAAAAACAGTTCGGGACAGTCGCAGCCCGGACAGGTCAAAGCCGTAAAGGTCTTGAAAGCCGATATAGGGCAGGAGGTTAGTCTGATAATCCTCAGATCAGACATAGGCGGGGCGCGTCAGAACGGCACCGCCCAGATCAATATAGCTCTCACTCTCAGCTTTATCATCGGCAAATGCACCGAGTGGAAATCCAAAGGCGAGGAGAAGAATGGAGAGTATTTTACGGGTCACAGATTTCATACGATGATGGCGCGACCAAAGACTTTTTCGTCTTTATATGTTGAGTTTTTTTGCAGGATGCATCCCGTCCACATAGCCCATGAAGGGCGAGTGGATGGAATAGCCTAAGAGTTCCCGCGCACGTTTTGGGAGCTTACTTGCAATTTCCGGCGGTACGGCAAGCGACATGTTTTCCAATTGTCGCGCCCACCCCACGCAATATTGTGGTGTGATAATGGTTCGAGATTGATCCGTCCGGTTCGCGCCGCCGCGATGCCAAAGCGTGCTTTTGGCAATCATGAGAGAGCCAGCCGGCAGTTCCGGCGTCACAATATCGAACTTGGCGTCATCCCTGCTGTAATCTCGATCATGGCGTTCGAAGACTTCGCCCGTGACGTCCAGTGGGTTTTCGGCGTCGCCCCATTCATGACTCCCGCGAATGAATTGCGTCGCCCCATTTTCTACCGTTGTCGCGTCAATCGCCCAGAAGGCCGACAGTCCCCAAGCGTGGCGAGGACGTGCGGCAAGCATATGCGCATCATCATGATGCCAGGGCTGCACCGTTTCATCCCGATGCAATTGAATGGCGAGGCAGGCCGAGAGTAACATCGACTCGCCGAGCTCGGCCTCCGCAAAGCTGAGGGCCAGGGGATGCGTCGCGAGTTCCGCGAAAATGGGATGCTTGGCCAATAAAGCATAGACACGGTTTGTCCGCGTCCCTTCGAAATCATTCCGACCTTTCAGCGGGGTGTCAAGATGAGGCGCGAGGGCCGTTTTGATCGCCGTGAGTTTGTCTTGCGAAAGGACGTTCTCGAAAACGAGATAGCCTTCTGTGTCGTAACGCACTTTCGCGTCTTCAAAGCTTTCCGGGCCCAGCCATTTTGAAATATCTGTCATACCTTATTGTGACACAAATCAGGCAGCGGGACCACAATATGCATTGATGAATATATCGTGTGGGCCATTTGATAGACCTTTAAAAAGCCGAACATTCCTATAGGAAGGCGAGCGAATATCTCTTCCGCCGGGGTTCCGGATGGATAGAGGTCAAGAAGAACGACATCCTTTTGAAATGCCTGGAAGACCGAGACATATGACAAAAACGACACCTGATATTATTTACACAATCGTCGACGAAGCGCCCGAGCTGGCCCGTAATTCCTTGCTGCCCATCATCACGGCCTTTGCTAAGGCTGCGGATATTGAGGTTGAAACACGGGATATCTCACTCGCAGGACGTATCCTGTCGCTGTTCCCGGATCTCCTTTCCAATGATCAGCGGGTCTCTGACGATCTGGCGGAACTCGGACGGCTCGTAAAAACTCCGGATGCGAATGTCATCAAATTGCCGAATATTTCGGCATCAGTCCCGCAGTTGCAAGAGGCGATTAGTGAACTTCAGTCGCAAGGCTATCCGATCCCTGATTATCCAACGGACCCACAATCCGATGCTGAAAAAGCAGTGCGTGCGAAATATGACAAAATCAAAGGCTCTGCCGTGAACCCCGTTTTGCGCGAGGGTAATTCTGATCGCCGTTCTGCGAAAGCGGTCAAGGCCTATGCTAAGCTGAACCCGCACCGTATGGGTGAGTGGACAGCGGATAATAAGACGACTGTGGCCTCAATGCCGGGCAATGATTTCTACGCGAACGAAAAGTCTGTCACGATTTCAGCCGCGCAAGCGGGTGGTGCTAAAATTATCTTCACGAATAAAGCGGGCGAGGAAACAGTTCTGAAAGACGGCTTGTCCTATGAAGAAGGCACAATTGTTGACGGCACATACATGTCCGCGAAAGCCTTGCGCGCCTACATAAAAGAAGAAGTCGCCTCAATGGAGCCGGGCGTGCTGTTCTCGGTCCATCTCAAGGCTACGATGATGAAGGTCTCTGACCCGATTATCTTTGGACATTTTGTCTCGGTCTACCTCGAAGACTTCCTCGCCAAACATGGTGACGCACTCGATTTTAATCCGAATTCAGGCATTGGCACGTTGGAAAAATTAATTGCGGGCAATGCCGAAATGGAAGCGGATTTAAAGGCCGCGCTTGCCGCCAAGCCGCCGCTCTATATGGTCAATTCCGATAAGGGGATTACCAACCTTCACGTCTCGTCCGACGTCATTATTGATGCGTCTATGCCAGCCGTTATCAAGGCCGGCGGTATTGGTTGGGGACCGGACGGTGAACCCGCTAATACGAAATGCTGCATCCCTGATAATTGCTATGCGCCCGTTTATGATGAGACCGTTGAGTTCTTTAAGAAAAACGGCAAACTCGACGTCACGACCTGTGGCGCTGTGTCCAATGTCGGCCTGATGGCGCAAAAGGCCGAAGAATATGGGTCCCATCCAACAACTTTTACGGCACCCTCTGACGGGATAATGTCGATCGTTCTTGAGAACGGTGAAACGATTATCAGCCATGAAGTCGAAGCGGGTGATATTTGGCGGTCCTGTACAGCCAAAAAAGCGCCGATCCTCGATTGGATTAAGCTCGGCATTGAGCGTTTTGATGCAACCGGCTTGGCCGCGTTCTGGCTGGATGCCAATCGCGCTCATGATGCGGAACTCATTAAATATGTAAAGCCGGCTTTGGAGGAGGCTGGAAAAGACATTCCAATTCTCGCCCCGCGTGAAGCGACCAGCTACACACTCGAAGAAATGACCAAAGGCCATGATGTCGTGACCATTACGGGTAACGTCTTGCGCGATTACTTGACGGATTTGTTCCCGATTCTTGAGCTTGGCACATCGGCTAAAATGCTCTCCATCGTTAAACTCATGAATGGGGGTGGCTTGTTCGAAACAGGAGCAGGCGGTTCCGCGCCAAAACATGTGGAGCAGTTGCAAGAGGAGAACCATCTGCGTTGGGACAGCCTCGGGGAGTTCTGCGCACTCGGCGAAAGCTTCAACTTCCTCGCGACAAAGAACCGTCCAAAAGCCGCCATTCTTGGTGAGGCCGTTGAACGGGCGACGGAGTTCCTGTTGGTAGAAGGCCATTCTCCGGGCCGTAAGGTCGGCGATAATGATAACCGTTCCTCCCATTACTGGTTCGCGCGCTATTGGGCGGAAGCCATCTCGCTGCAATATGAGGATGAAGGCCTAAAGGCTCACTTCGCGAAGATTCGTCAGCAACTCGTTCAGAATGAAGAAAGAATATTGAGTGAACTAAAGGCTGATGAAGGCAAGCCTGCTGATATGGGCGGATATTATCATGCAGATGCGGAAAAAGTGTCCGCGATAATGCGTCCGTCAAAAACGTTGAATGCGATTATTGGTTAGGCGCTTTCCACAAGCGAGGGCGTAACGACGCTCCCAAATAAAAACCCGCCGCGAGGGTCTCGCGGCGGGTATTTCTGTTTTAATATCAGTCTGACTTACGTCATCTTCCGTTCGAAATTCTCGGCAATCGCTTCGAGATAGCCCTCCGTCGTCAGCCAACCTTGCTGGTCCCCAACAAGGAGCGCGAGGTCTTTCGTCATTTGACCGCCTTCAATGGTTTCAATCACTGTGGATTCCAGCCCGCCCGCAAATTTTGCGAGGGCCTCGTTATCATCCAGTTTCGCACGATGGGCGAGACCGCGTGTCCAGGCGAAGATCGATGCGGTGGAGTTGGTCGAGGTCGCTTCGCCCTTCTGGTGGTTACGATAGTGACGTGTCACCGTACCGTGCGCGGCTTCGGCTTCCATCGTCTTTCCATCCGGCGTCAGCAGGAAGGATGTCATCAGGCCGAGCGACCCGAACCCTTGCGCGACGGTGTCGGACTGCACATCGCCGTCATAATTTTTACAGGCCCAGATATAGCCACCGGACCATTTCATCGCCGCCGCGACCATATCGTCGATCAGGCGATGTTGGTATTCGCCGCCAAACTCTTCGAACTTCTCCGCAAATTCCGTATCGTAAACCTCTTGGAAGATATCTTTGAACCGTCCGTCATATTTTTTGAGGATAGTGTTCTTCGTCGACAGATAGACCGGCCATCGGCGCTGCGTGCCGTAATTAAAACAGGCGCGGGCGAAGTCGCGAATCGAGGCGTCGAGATTATACATCCCCATAGCCACACCGGCTTCAGGGAAGTCGAACACTTCGCGCTCGATCGTTTCGCCATTTGTGCCTTCCCATTTCATGGTCAGCTTACCTTCGCCGGGGACGAGGAAGTCTGTCGCTTTGTACTGATCGCCAAAAGCGTGACGGCCAATGACGATAGGCTGTGTCCAGCCCGGCACGAGGCGCGGGACATTGTTACAGATAATCGGCTCTCGGAAGACAACACCACCAAGGATGTTACGGATTGTGCCATTCGGAGAGCGCCACATCTTCTTCAAATCGAATTCTTCGACGCGTTGCTCATCCGGCGTGATCGTTGCGCATTTAATGCCGACATTATGTTTTTTGATCGCATTGGCCGCATCGACAGTGATCTGGTCGTCAGTCGCGTCGCGCGATTGGATAGAGAGATCATAGTCCAGCAGGTCGATATCCAGATAGGGATGGATCAGGCGATCCTTGATCATGTCCCAGATGATGCGGGTCATCTCGTCCCCGTTCATGTCAACGACGGGGTTTGTCACCTTGATTTTAGCCATGTTTTCCTCATTAAACGGACGTTAATTCTGTTGGGCGGCCCATAACATCCGACCCTGTAAACTTAAAGCCGAATATATGTACAACAAAGTTGGGAAAGCCCGGAAAGACCAATTGGGGCGCGTTGTGACGCCGGATGCTGCGCCCGCGCCCGTCGTGATTCTCGTGCGGCCGCAACTGGGTCAGAATATCGGGGCTTGCGCGCGGGGTATGCTTAATTTCGGGTTGACGGAACTCCGCCTCGTCGCGCCGCGGGATGGTTGGCCCAATCCGGATGCGGATGCGATGGCGTCGGGTGCGCTGCCCGTTCTGCAAAATGCGAAACTCTACAAGACGGTGGAAGAGGCCGTGGCCGATCTCTCCTATGTCCTTGCGGCAACGGCGCGTCGCCGTGAACTCGAAATTCCTGTGGTTGGGACTGATGTGGTCGGCGGTGAAATGCGCGCGCAAATCGGGGCAGGGGTCGGTGTGCTGTTCGGTCCTGAAAAAGCGGGCCTGACCAATGCTGATGTCGTGATGGCGGATGCCATCCTGACCTATCCCGTCAATCCGGCATTTCAATCCTTGAACCTCGCCCAAGCCGTGAACCTCTTTGCCTTTCTCTGGGCGCAGGCGGGAGATGTGCAGGTGCCGGATATTTTCGAAGGCGTGCGCAGCGAGGTCGCCCCGCGCGAAGACCTGACGCGCCTATTCGAGCATCTGGAAGAGGAACTCGACAATGCGGGATTCTTCTTTCCCGCAACAAAGCGGAACTTAATGCAACAAAATATCCGCGCGCCGCTAACCCGTGCGAAGATGAGTGAGCAGGAGGTGCGCACGTTTCGTGGCATTGTGAAAGCTTTGGCGAAGGGGCGGGGGACGGCGCGCAAGGATTAACTGCGCCCATATAAATTTGAGTAGATTCGCTTTTTTAAACAGCTTTATCAGGCCGTAGAATTCGGCGTTTTGAACGGCTGTGCGTGATCATTCAATACGTTCATTAAACATTATAGTCTGTTCACCGAGATGTATTTTCTCAGGAACATCCGGGAAATCACTCTTGACCAAGCACGCTCAACGTTTGAAGCTTCTCTAAAGATTATTTAAGGGACCTGTCATGATGAAAAAGCTTTTAGTTGGGATTAGCAGTTCGATTTTGTTGATGGCCTCAACGGCTCATGCGGACCCGTTAAAGGTCGAGTCTGAAAATATCGTCTTATATGGCGACGTCAAACTGAACCAGGCGAAGCAGACCGTCGAGAAGATGGAAGTTTACCGCAAACTTATCATGACACTTGGGGGTGTGAAGCCAACACCGGACCGCAAGAAACTCACGATTTATGCATTTGATTCCGATTCTGGCTTAAGCAAATTTACGGGAACGCGTGGCATCGCAGGACTCTACACACAGGGTTATGACGGCCCAATCATGTTGACGCCATTGGCCGATAGTAAAAAGCAGAATAGTTTCACAAACCAAGTCGCGCTTCATGAATATAGCCATCACGTTTTGCATGGTTACATGGATACGGCCTATCCGCGTTGGTATGATGAAGGTCATGCCAATTATCTTTCAACCTTTACGATGCGGGACGGCACATTGATGGTTGGCCGAGCGGCGGCAAAACATGCCAGAGGTTTGATGCGGGGCGGGCCGGATTGGGTAGATGTTGAAGATGTAATCAGCGCCATTCGCGTTTATCCTTTTGCTGATAAAGGCTCCAAACGCGGTCTATTACTTAACCAATTTTATGCGCAAAGCTGGCTCTACGTGCATTACCTGCATTCTGAAAAAGAGCTATCAAGTCGTTTGGGTTACTATCTCGAACTTATAAATTCCGGCGAAGAACCTATCAAAGCTTTTGAGGAAGGATTTGGAATAACCCCTCAGGAATTCCACGAAGCGGCGCGTGATTATTTCGAGGATGATCGATTTAATGTGCAACAATTCCAGCCCAAGGCTGAATTTATGGCTGTGAATATGAAGTCGACACGCTTGTCAAAAGCCGAGCTCAATTTGCAAATGGCATTGGGGCAGCGCTCATTTGTCAATAAAAAGACTATGAATGACTATGGTAAAAAGCTGAACGTATTTGAGAAAAAGAACGGCCAGACGGCGGAGTCTCTTGCGGCGCGGGCCACTTATTTCATCAACGCACAGGACTTTGATCAAGCGGTCTTATACTCACAAGCCGCGCTGTCGCAGGACCCGGACGGAATTGAGCCTCTACGCGTTATGGGGGATGTCTATTTTCATAAATCCCATGATTTGAAATTCGAAGATTTGGAAGACACGGAACCGCGCATTTTCGAATTGAATGATGACATGAAAAAATCCATCCAATATTTTGAGGCTGCATTACTTGAGAATGACGAGGATTACACAGCGGTCTCTCACATGATGTCGATTTACGGCGCGTCCGACATTCCTGTCACGCCTGTGGCGACCTATGCGGCGGAAGTGTATGAGGACGTTTATTGGGACTCTAACAGTGTCAGCGGGACCCTGGATCTCTCAAATATTCTCATGAAATCCGGTAAAACAATTCGCGCCTGCGAGTATTTTAAAACGGCGAAAAAACAAGCTGAAACAGATCCGAATAGGGATAAGTTCAGCCTGTATAATCGGGTTAAGTTGATGGAGCCGAACTTCTCAGGGCAATGCGATCTGACCTGATCTGTAATCTCCCACGCGCTTTTACAGTGCGTGGGTGTCAGTCTTATTGAGTTTGATTTGATATTTATCAACGTCGCGTCAGCGCTGTTAATAAATATGTGCTGCCAGAAATTCTCCTCTGCCCAATCTAATATCCCTGTTCGGCCAGTTCTCTTTCTGTGGAGAGTGTGGATTTAAACGTAAATCCAAACATGACGAGAAGAGGGGCGAGCATGAAAGCCTCGGCCGTCAACAATACCGTTTTAGAGGCATGGAAGGCTGACAAAATAGCCCAGACGACGCCCTCTACCAATAAACCGGCCATGAGCATTAAAAAGAGGGCACCCACAAAAGCGCTAATGTAAATTTTCATTTTGTATTCCTGATTGATAGATCGCCGAAGCGAGTTAATTGATAGGCGTGACGATGAGGTCTCTTAATTCCTGTGGTGCGCCCTTTAGATTGATCCGGCCAAATCTGTGACCGCATAAGAATAAGTTGATGTTTTGTGAACGAAGAATCCGGTGGCAACAATCAGAGTTGTAGACAGGGATTGAAGGTTCGATTTTATTTTCAAAAGACCTGAGTTGAGCGTTCCGATATCCTGATCAGATAAGGATTGCAGCGTTTCTTCCCTTAGCTCTACCCCAATATCCTCAAGTTCTTCTAAGAGAGCCAAGGCTGTTTGGGTAAGAAAGAGGCGATAGGCCCGACGATCTTCTGGATCCTGCCGACGTTCAACGAATCCCCTGACGACAAGCCTATCGACGAGCCGCCCAACTGAGGCCGTCCCCAGTTCCATCGCACTTGCGAGTTCAGACTGTGTCGTTGCGTCCTTATGGTAGAGTACGCCCAATGCGAGCCATTTCACGCGTGTCAGGTTATGGCTTTCGAGACGTCTATCAATATTGAGACGCAAAAGATGCGCCACATCATGAATAAGGGTTCCCAGCAAATCATTATGCTTTGTAATCATATCGATCATTTAATATGCATACATATTATATGCAAGCGACCTGCATTTTAAATTTGTAGAACAGCAGTGTTGTTGTGGGTTTTAAGGAGTGAAATATGCCCCAACCCCGCATTTATAAAAAACATAATCCCCACTTATAAAACCCGTGTCATATTAACACTCGTTCTTTCAGACACGGGACAGGTAGGACGTCATCTGCCGGTTTGAGAGAGGGTGTGCCTATTGGCTCGGTTT
This sequence comes from uncultured Caulobacterales bacterium, assembly GCA_947503715.1. GTDB lineage: Bacteria > Pseudomonadota > Alphaproteobacteria > Caulobacterales > Maricaulaceae > Litorimonas. Next base: position 779,578 of record CANNER010000001.1, read on the forward strand.
GACATCCGAGTTGAGGGGCCCAGCCGCGAGCGCCTGACGGGTTGTGACACCCGCAGTCAAGTAAGGCCGCCGTTGGAGCCGCACCGCCGCGTGGTCATGTGATTGGCATTTGTCGATTACGTGCAGCGTCAGGACTTCGCCGCTTGGAAATGGTGGGGTTCGAGATTTGGAAACGTAACGGTATCGCCGACCTCTTTCCCGCTCTCATGCGCTGGGCATTCGGATAAAACACTTAGAACTTTGGTCTCCATTCCGGATGCCACCGCGCGGACAGTCCCATTTTCAGGGAAAATACGCCAATGCTGACTCCAAGATGGGCGGTCGCAGGTTCCGCTTGGTTAAATCGCTATCTTACCTCGGACGCAATCATCATAATCCGTGGCAAGGGTCTTTGTGGTCTCGCCAACCACGTAATGCATCCCGTCAATTTCGCGCACGGGCGTTACTTCGGCGGCGGTGCCGACGACGAAACACTCTTCGAAATGCGGCATTTCAGACGGATGGATATCGCGCTTATGCACTTTAATGCCCCGCTTTTCGGCCAGTTTGATGACCGTGTCATGGGTGATACCTTCAAGGAGGATATCATTGGTCGGGGTATGCAATTCGCCGTTTCGGACAAAGAAAATATGCGCACCTGTACATTCGGCAACACGGCCTTTGAAATCATACATCAGGGCGTCATCCCAGCCCGTGGCGGCGGCCTTATCCTTGGCAAGGGTGCAGATCATATAGAGGCCGGCGGCCTTGGATTTACAGGGTGCAGAGCGCGGGTCAGGACGAATCCAATCCGAAATACAGAGACGGATGCCCTTCATCTTGTCCTCAAAATAACTACCCCAATGCCAAGCGGCCACGCCGAAATGGATCTGATTGTTTTTGGAGGCGACACCCATCATATTCGATCCACGCCACGCAAAGGGGCGGAGATAGGCATCGTCCAACCCCGTCTTCGCCAATGTGTCGAGACAGGCTTGGTCAATTTCATCCCGCGTATAAGGAATTTCATAGCCGAGGAGATTGGCCGAATTGATGAGGCGCTGGCTATGGTCAGACAGGCGGAAAATCTTCCCGCCATATGCGCGATTGCCTTCAAATACGCAGGACCCATAATGCAGCGAATGCGTCAAGACGTGAATTTTTGTCTCGCGCCAATCCACAAAATTCCCGTCCAGCCAAATTTCGCCGTCGCGGTCATGATAAGCTTTCTCGATCATTGTCTCTCTCGTCTTTCCAACATGAAGCAAGCCGTGAAGCCCGCCAGTCTTGCAAGCGTCTTCGTTACAAGTCATCTATCGTCTATGCCAAGAAAAATATATGCGAATTTTGGGGAGTTGCACGGATGAGTACCACATATTTGGATCGTTCCGACACGCATGTCCTGATTGTCGATGATGATGACCGGATCCGTGACTTGCTGTCCCGCTACCTCATCAAGCAGGGTTACCGTGCGAGTACAGCCGGCAGTGCCGATGAAGCGCGATTGAAAATGCAGGGTCTGAAATATGACCTGCTGATTTTGGATATTATGATGCCGGGGGAGGACGGCTTGTCCCTGACCAAATCATTGCGGGAACATCACGATGTGCCGATTATCCTGCTGACGGCTTTGGGCGAGGCAGAACAGCGGATTGCAGGTCTGCGGTCCGGCGCGGATGATTATCTGCCCAAGCCGTTCGAGCCGGAGGAATTGCTACTGCGCATCGATAATATTTTCCGCCGAACGGGGAGAGAACTGACAACGGATAAGGTCGTTTTTGGGCCGTATGAATTTGATCTTGCGAAGGGATTGCTGCGCAAAAATGGAAAGCAAATGCGGCTGACGACGGGGGAACAGACCTTGCTCGCTTTGCTGGCTGGGCAATCGGGAGCGGTCGTTTCGCGCTACATTCTGTCCGAGAATATAAAAGCGCAATCGGAACGAGCCGTTGATGTGCAGATGACACGCCTGCGCCGGAAACTGGAAAATGATCCGTCCGAGCCGCAGTATCTTCTCACAGTGCGGGGCGAGGGGTATCGCCTCGTCTCTGATGTTGCGTAAGTTGTGAAACCGAGCTTACGAAATATCCTGCCAAAGTCGATCTTCTGGCGCGCTTTTCTGATTATCATCCTGCCGATTGTCGTCATGCAAATGGCGGTGGCCTGGTTCTTCTTCAACGCGCATTGGGCGCGGGTGACATCGAACCTGTCCGATTCTGTCGCGGCGGATGTCGCGGTGGCGGTGCAGCTATTCCAGCAAGACCCGACAGATGAAAATGCGAAGTCACTGGACGCGCTGCTGCGGCCGGATATGGAGCTCTCCGTGGTGCTTCGCCCGGATGAGCTTCTGCCAACATCTAATCGAAATGCGTTTTTCTCCACGCTGGATAAGACGCTCCGCCGATCCCTGAACGAGACATTGGATGAACCGTTCTGGTTCGACACGACGCGTTATCCCAATCACGTCGATATTCAGGTGAAGGTCGATCAAGGTGTCTTGCGATTTATTGCGGCGCGGGAACGGGTCTTTGCGCCGACGGGATACGTCTTCATCTTCTGGCTGATTACCGCGACGGTCCTACTCTCGCTCATCTCAATTTTATTCATTCGGCGGCAGTCAGACCCGATTAAAGAACTCGCGGATGCTGCGACGAGCTTTGGTAAGGGGCAGGATATTTCCGATTTTAAGCCGCGTGGAGCGTCAGAGGTGCGTATGGCAGGACAGTCTTTCCTCAAAATGCGAAGCCGGATCAGACGGCATTTAGAGCAGCGGACCCTCATGCTGGCAGGCGTGTCGCATGACCTAAGGACGCCTCTGACGCGGCTCAAACTCCAACTCGCCATGCAGGATGATACGGAAGATACGCGCGCAGCTCGGCGGGATGTCGACGAGATGGAGGCCATGCTGACGGGCTATCTCGACTTTGCGCGGGGCATGGGGACGGAAAAGCCAGACACTGTGCGATTAGCTGATTTCGTTACGCAAACAATGAAAGGAAGGGACGATGTTGAGGTGTCTGATTTTGAAGATCGGGATATTTCAATTCGTCCAGTTATGTTGCGGCGGTCGCTCGGGAATCTCATCAATAATGCGCGGAAATATGGGTCGAATGTGGATTTACGCATTGAAGACACGGAAGATTTCCTGATGTTTCACGTCGAGGATGACGGTCCAGGAATTCCTATTGAACAACGTAGTGAGGTCTTCAAGGCTTTCCAGCGATTGGACGGAGCGCGGAACCAGAATATCGAGGGCATCGGTCTGGGCCTGTCCATCGCGCAGGATATCGCTCAATTGCATGGCGGGACGATCCTGTTGGCGGATAGTCCGAAAGGTGGGCTTCGGGCGACGCTGCGATTACCGCTTTAATCAGCCTGCCAATTCCTTCGCCCGCGCAAAGGCGGCGCGCACGGCCTGCAGCATCAAACGGGAAAGGCCGTTTTCCGACATAAGCTCGTCCAAGGCTGCCTGTGTCGTGCCATTAGGGGAGGTGACGTTCTTTCGAAGCGTGCCCGGCGTTTCAGAGCTGTCCTCCAGTAATTTGGCGGAGCCGATGATCGTCTCGCGCGCCAGTTCTGCGGCGATTTCTTTGGGCAATCCCAGATCGCGGGCGGCGGCTTCGAGTGTTTCGACGAGGTGAAAAACATAAGCAGGACCGGAACCGGACACGGCTGTAACGGCATTGAGTGCGGATTCGCTTTCAACGCGTACGACCTTGCCACCTGCGGTGAGAAGGGCTTCAGTGAGATCCAGATGTTCTTCCGAAACAGTTGGATCGGCGAACATAGCGCTTATACCGGCGCCAATCGCGGCGGGTGTATTGGGCATGACACGGATAATTGTACGCTTACCCAGGTGTTTGCGGAGGGTCCGAAGGCTTGTTCCCGCAAGAATCGAAACAATAATCGCTTTCTCAGGCAAGCTTTCGCCGAGTTCAGGGCCTAGCTGTTCAAATATTTGCGGCTTAATCCCAAGCAGGACAGTCCTGACAGATTTCGGGATATCTTGGGGCGCGTGAAGATGCTTCGCGCCTTTCTCAATTGCGTAAACGGCCTCCGTCCCGGGGTTTGGGTCAAGGATGCAGAGATTGCGTCGGGACACCAATCCGGATTCAAGCCAGCCCTTAAGCAGTGCGCCGCCCATCTTCCCCGCGCCGATGAGAAGGTGTGTCTGCGCCATTACGGATTTGCCGCCAAGTCAACGAGGGCAGAGGTGAGGGCATCTTCCGGTGACTTGCCCGCCCATGTCACATATTGGCAAGCTGGATAGCCGCGCTCCGCCGCATCCAGGGCGAGAGAGAGAAGGTCTAAACCTTGTTCTAGCCCAAGTTTCGCACCGCCACGCAGGGAGACCGAATCGCGATAAACGAGGCAGCGTGTCTTGTCCCAATAATCAAAGTGTCCGGAGACGAGCCGTTCATTCAACAAGCTCATCAGACGACAAATATCATCAGACCGTCCACCCGGAAGTTTACCATCAAAAACAAGAAAGACCTGAACCTGCTCTGTGGCCGGATTCCAGCTCAGGGACACATCATGCTCGCACCACAGGCCGGGCAGGGTGATGTGAAGCTCGTTTATATCCATACGCTCATTGTCATAACCTTCGGCCAGGCAGATGCGTGTAAACACATCCAGCGGATTTTGGCGCAGGCCCACAGCACTCGACAATGTCGGGTTGGGGCGAATTTGACGTTGGTCAGCGTATGACATCAGGGTCCAATGAATCACTTGTCTCTTTAAGGATAGGCTATGGATGTGGTGGGGGCTGGCAAGATGGATTGTGTCCCTGCGTGTTGATAACCGCAAATCGGTCCGCTTATCAGTGACTATACTCTTAATCTCAACAGGCTGACGGGAGAGACCGTGTCATTCCGGCGGCGACCAGAGGGGATATTTCTCCATGATCGCTTTGAACAGATCGGATGTGATGCAGTTTTTCAGCCAATCCCGCATCTTGGGAAGTCCTGACTCGTTCGCCCACCAATCGGGCTCGACAGCTGCAAATTGGCGGATGAAGGGAAATGTCGCGATGTCTGTGGGACCCATATCGGCGCCCGAGAGAAAGGTCTGTATTTCCAAAGTCCGTTCGAAAGGTTGCAATATTTCAACAGCTTCCGCGCGGTGGCCGAGGTCGACATCGCCGCGTTTCGCTGTTTCGTCATAGCGCGATGCATATTTATAACGGTCCAGATGGTGTTTGAACGGGCCGTCTATTTGCGCGACAAATTCCATCTTCAGGGCGGCATCAGGTATTGCCCAGCGGAGAATATCGAGGCTTTGATCAATGACCTCTTCATTGGACGTCATGAAAACAGGAACAGACCCTTTGGGTGAGGCCTCCAACATGGCCTCGGGCTTGTCGCGCAGGCTGACTTCGCGGTGCTCATATTCCGTTCCCGCGAGATAGAGCGCCATCCGCGCCCGCATCGCATAGGGGCAGCGGCGGAAAGAATAGAGAATATGTCCGCTCATGCCTTGCGCCCGATATGGTCTTCCCCGCGCGATTTGGCGAGGGCAATCTGCTTTTGCCGCTCTGCAAAGCGGGCTTTCTGGTCGTCGCTCATCTCTGCGTGACAGCGATGGCACGATACGCCGAGAAGATACTCGGGACGGTCCATATCTTCGGGCAGGAGCGGGCGGCGGCAGGCAAAGCACTGGTTATATTCGCTCTCTTCCAAGCCATGTGTAACGGCGACTCGCTGGTCGAACACGAAACAATCGCCTTCCCACAGGCTTTCGGATTGTGGCTGGGTTTCAAGATATTTCAGGATGCCGCCCTTGAGATGATAGACATCGTCAAAGCCGTTTTGTTTCATAAAGGACGAGGCCTTCTCGCAACGGATACCGCCCGTGCAGAACATGGCGACTTTAGGCTTGTTTAGGTTGTCGCGATTGGCTTCGACCCAAGCGGGGAACTCGCGGAAGGTTTCTGTTTCAGGATTGACGGCGCCTTTAAATGTGCCGATCTCGACTTCATAATCATTGCGTGTGTCGATCAAGATAGTGTTGGGATCGCTTATCAGCGCGTTCCAATCGGCAGGATCGACATAGGTCCCGACGGTCTCGTTCGGGTCAATCCCGTCCACGCCCATCGTCACGATCTCTTTCTTCAAACGCACTTTCATCCGATGAAAGGGTTGGTCCTTGGCCGTGGAGAATTTGGCTTCGAGATCAGCGAGTCTCGGATCGGCGCGCAGGAATGCGAGCATATCCGTGATGGATTTTTCTGAGCCAGCAACCGTACCGTTTATGCCCTCAGAGGCCAAAAGGATTGTCCCCTTGATCTCCAACAGGTCGCACATATCCTGTAAGATCGGGCGCAAGGCGACGTAATCGGGGAGAGACGTAAATTGGTACAGGGCTGCGACGTGATAGGTCATGAGCGCGACCTAATTTCAGAGCGCCCCGCGGTCAAGGCGAGGACACTGTCGCGAGGCTTTATGAAGACGTCTCTGGTTCGGCGATCCCGGAGATCAGGTCCTGATATATTCCGAAGGATTCGATTTGCGAGATAAAACTGTCGGACACGCCCTGACGCTCAAGCAAGCTCCGCATGCCATCGGAGATAATTTCCGGATCATTGCAGGTTTTCGCAACTGTTCGAAGATCCTGAATACCCTTGCCGTTTTTCAATTCTTTCTCAAGGCTCCCCAATGCGCGGGACGCCGCAAGCGATTGGAACAAGCCGGGCGTTTTGCCCTCTGCTAGCGTTTGGGAGGCCGCCGCCAAAGTCTTGATGGCCCGAGACGCTCTCTTCTCGATTCGCTCGACGGCGCGGTCGGCGCGCGGGGCAATCCATTCCGCCGTGCAGACCTTGGCCGGATTGGGCGTCGAGGCACAGGCCGAGATCATAATCGGCAGGATCGAGAGCGCGGCAATTTTCGAAATAGAGTTCATAACGCTCTGTTATGTCGGACATGCCGACGTAGCAAGCCCACGATATTGAACAACAAATCAGAATCGGGACAATTTTACCCAGTCGATCTGTTGCAAGTCGGAGATTACACGCGTAGGCCTCCATTCAAATAATGTGGGATTTAGGAGCGCTATGTCTGCTGCAATGTCAGCTATGACTGCCATGCCCGGTCCTGATGAAGATGCGCAAGCGGTTCTCGTCAGGCAGGCCTTAGAACTTATCTGCGAAGACGCCCTTTTCCGAGATACAACCCGCATGAAACGTTTCCTGCGCTTTGTCGTCGAGGAAACATTGGAAGGACGCGGCGATCGTTTGAAAGGCTATACAATTGGAGTGGAGGTCTTTGACAGGCCTGACGATTTTGATCCGCAGGCTGACACCATTGTTCGTGTGCAGGCCGGACAATTACGCCGCCGTCTGGATCTTTATTATGCGGAACATGCGAAAGACAGCCAGGTCAGGATATTGATCCCAAAGGGGCGTTATTCACCGATTTTTGAGATGCGTCAAAATATACCCGATGATGCGACGCTTGAGGCCGGGGATGTTGCTAAGGCTGTGACGGATATAAAGACTGATCCGCGTCCGTCAATTGCCGTCCTGTCTCTCGATGATTTAACCCCAAATGAAGGCGAGGGAGCCTACTTCACCGATGGTTTGACCGCAGAAATTGTAAATGCGCTTGTCCAGTTCCGATCAATGCGAATTGTTACAATGACGGCGAGTGTCGCGACGCATTTGAAGGAGCGATCCGTTCGAGAAGTCGCGGAAGAGTCCGGGGCGGAGTTTGTCTTATCCGGAAATGTGCGTCGGGACGGCGATGTTTTTCGCGTTATGGTGCAACTCATACGGGCCGATACAAATGAGCATTTGATGTCGCGCGTCTTTGATAGGGAATATTCACCGGGCAGTCTTTTCAACTTACAAGAGGATATAGCCTCATATACGGCGGCGGCCGTTGCCGCTCCTTTTGGGGCTGTGAATAGATATAATCGGCGACGGCTCATTCGTCAGGATGCGTCTATTCAAGCTTATGAATGCGTCTTGCGGTTCTACGATATTCAACTTCGGCCTACCCGAAATAAAGCGAATGAGTTGCTAAAAACGGTTGAAGCCGCTACTTCAGAAAATCCGGGGTTCTCGTCCGGTTGGGCAATCCAAAGTTTGATGCATGCATTCTTGGTGTCGCAATGTTTTCCTGTCGCGGATCCGGTCAAACATTTGAAAGAAGCTGACCGGTGCGGGCGATTGGCCATTGAACTGGATAATCAAAATGCGCTCGGCTATTTTGCGCTCTATCAGACTTATTATCACCGCGGCGAGTTTGAAAATGCCAACCGTATGATTCGACGAGCTATGGCTCTCAATCCTAATAATTATTCGATTCTTGCTTACCATGCTGTCTGTTTGGCTTTACGCGGTTATAACAAGGAGGCCTTGACGATGCAGGCAGCGGCTCTTCGGCTCATTGGTCGTGCGCCGCCGTGGTTTTATGTGCCGCAGATGATTGTCGATTATCGGGAAGGCCAATATGATGCCGTTGCCGCGTGGTTGGGGCGTGATCCTTTGAATTTACCCGCGGCTTTCCAAGCATTTGGGTTGTCCGCGCTCGTATATCTGGATCGCATTGACGAAGCGAAAGTTCTCATAGCTAAATTAGAGGAAGAGTTCCCAGGTTTCCTTATCGAAACGGGGCGGTCTGCTTGTCAATGGCATCTGGCAAGTGATTTGACTGAGAAATTAAAACGTAGTGTGGAAATAGCTGGTCTTGACATGAGAGATATTGCGTCCTCTATATGACAGCGATGTCATACCCGTTAAATTGGGTGTGTATTAGCAACGAGATCGGATAAAATCCGACCGCATAAAGGGACCCTGCCCATGAGCCAAGTGACTGCCGACATAGAAAGTGAAGCTCGTGCGCCCATCCGCATGGGCATGGTTGGCGGGGGTGAGGGCGCTTTTATCGGTGAAGTTCATCGGCTGGCCGCGCGGTTAGATGGGAAGATCGAACTCGTCTGCGGCGCCTTCTCCCGCGATGCGGAAAATACGAAGCGTACAGGTGCGGGACTCGGGCTCGATGCGTCGCGCTGCTACTCAGATTTTGAAGCCATGATGCAGGCCGAGGCGGCTTTACCCGCAGACCAACGGATGCAATTCGTCTCAATTGTAACGCCCAACCACGTTCACTTTCCCGTTGCAAAAGTTGCGCTTGAGGCGGGCTTTCATGTGCTGTCGGACAAACCTGCAACATTGAATTTGAAGGAAGCGAAAGCGCTTCAGAAAATTGTTGAGAAGACTGGGCTGAATTACGGTCTGACCCATACTTACCTTGGCTACCCGCTCGTGAGTGTCGCGAAACATATCGTCAATACGGGTGGTATTGGGCAAGTCCGAAAAGTCTTTGTTGAGTATATCCAGGGATGGCTTGCGACCGAGGTTGAAAACAAACAAGCGGATTGGCGCACGGACCCATCCAAATCCGGGGGCTCCGGTTGTATGGGCGATATTGGTACACACGCGCACAACCTAGCGGAATTTGTCACGGGGAAGCGGATGACGCATGTCGCCGCTGATCTCTCTATTTTCGTGGATAGTCGCCGTCTTGATGATGACGGCTCCGCGCTGTTCCGGATGGAGGACGGCGTGAAGGGCACGTTGTCGGCCTCGCAAATCTGTGTCGGGCAGGAAAACAGTCTGTCTATTCGTGTCTATGGCGAAATGGGCGGCCTCATCTGGAATCAGGAAGAACCGAACACTTTGCTGCGGACTTATGCGGACCGCCCGACTGAAATTATCCGGTCTGCGCAAGGCTATTTGCCAGTGTCAGCGCAAGAGGGGTTCCGCACGCCGCCCGGTCATCCGGAAGGCTATTTGGAAGCCTTTGCAAATGTCTATCTCGACTTCGCGAACTCGCTGAAATCCGATACGCCCGTCACGACGGGTATAGAAGGCGGGGTACGCGGTATGGCCTTTGTCGAGGCGCTTCTGAAATCATCCTCTAAAAATTCTAAATGGGTAGAGATCAAATCATGAAAACGCTCAAGGGTCCCGGAATTTTCTTAGCCCAATTTATGGGGGATGCGCCGTTTGATACGCTGGACAATGCCTGCGCCTTTATGGCGGATGCAGGCTATAAGGGCGTGCAACTGCCCTCCGATATGCCAGTGGTCATGGACCTGAAAAAATGCGCGGAGAGCCAGACTTACGCGGATGAACTGAAAGGCCGCATCGCCGAACATGGTTTGGAAATCACTGAGCTCTCGACGCATATTCAGGGTCAGCTTGTCGCCGTCCATCCCGCCTATGACGAAGCTTTTGATGCGTTCGCGCCTGCGCATTTGCATGGCAAACCGTCCGACCGTCAGGAATGGGCGGTGCAGCAAGTCAAATATGCCGCCACGGCGTCTCGCCGACTTGGCCTGGATCGATCGGTCAGTTTCCCGGGCGCGCTGGTCTGGCCATTTATGTACCCGTGGCCGCAACGTCCTGCCGGATTGGTGGAGGAAGGGTTCAAAGAACTCGCCCGCCGCTGGCGTCCGATCCTCGATCACTATGAAGACGAAGGCGTCGACGTCTGTTACGAAATCCATCCGGGTGAAGACCTACATGACGGAATAACGTTTGAGATGTTCTTGGAGCAGGTCGACAATCATCCGCGCTGTAACATTCTCTACGACCCCTCGCATTTCATCCTGCAACAGCTCGACTATCTCGACTTCATCGACATCTACAAAGACCGCATCCGCATGTTCCACGTGAAAGATGCGGAATTCCGTCCGAATGGCCGTTCCGGCGTTTATGGCGGCTATCAGGGCTGGGTGGATCGTCCGGGTCGATTCCGAAGCCTCGGTGACGGGCAAATCGATTTCGGTGCGATCTTCGCGAAAATGGCGGCCAATGATTTCGATGGCTGGGCCGTCGTCGAATGGGAATGCGCGTTGAAACACAATCAGGACGGCGCGCGCGAAGGCGCACAATTCGTCAAAGACCACATCATCCGCGTCACAGACAAAGCCTTTGATGATTTCGCGGGCGGTACGGCGGACAGGGACAGCAACCGCCGCATGCTGGGCATAACTTAGAAAATTTATCGTCACCGGAAATATTCGGGACAAAGCAAAGGGGAATAAAATGGTAGCATCGACATTGGAGAGTGGATCAACGCTCGCAATCAATCGAAATCGACTGTTTTTATTAAGTTGTTTGTCGCTAATCGTGACTGCGATGACATTCGGTATTCGGGCTGGCATACTCAGTCAGCTTTCTGACGAGTTTGCTCTGACGGACGGTCAACTTGGCTGGGTCAACGGCATGGCGTTCCTTGGTTTTCCTCTCGCCATGGTGCTGTTCGGGTTTTTATATAATAAATTAGGGCCACGTTTGATCATGATCCTTGCATTTGCAGGGCATATTTTGGGGCTGGTTCTTACCATTTTTGCAGGTGGTTTTCTTGGTCTTTTGATTTCGACCTTCTTTATCGGCTTTGCGAATGGTTCAGTTGAAGCGGCGTGTAATCCACTCGTTGCCGATTTGTATAAGGATGAAAAGACCAAGTGGTTGAATCGTTTTCATGTATGGTTCCCGGGTGGGATCGTGATTGGCGCGGCTATATCTTACTTCATGACGAACGCCGGAATTGGATGGCAAGCTCAGATCGCTATCATGCTTATACCTACTGCCATATACGGCTTCATGGTCTTCACGACAGTTTTTCCTGAGCTTCCAGTTGTTGAGAAAGCCGTTAAGTTAGATTCATTCAACATCGCACTAATGACAGCAGTCTTTGGCTTACTTATTTTGGTTGGTACGCCCAACGGTATTATCGGAACTTTACCGGGAGGGATTTTGTTACCCCTTTTAGCGGCAGCAGCTCTAACTTACGTCTTAGTTCTTAGGTGGACTAAAAGCCACAGAGACGCAGTACTTGCACTTGTCCTCATGGTCATCATGAGTCTGACCGCAACATCAGAGCTTGGAACACAGCAATGGGTTGACCGTATTCTTGGTGCTCAATTGGGCGGTATTCCGGGGCAGCCTATGATCGTTCTGGGAATGGTCACAGGCATTATGGCTATCGGACGGTTTTTTGCCGGGCCACTTATCCATGCCTTTAACCCGCTCGGCGTTCTATTGATGTCCGCGCTTCTTACGACGCTTGGATTGTTCCTAATGAGTACCGCTTCAGGTGCGATGGTCTACGTCTCTGCCGTCGTGTTTGCTTTTGGGGTCTGTTATTTCTGGCCGACCATGATTGGCGTCACAGCACAATATGTGCCGCGTTCAGGTGCGCTTGGGATGAGCCTTGTCGGTGCGGCAGGGATGTTTGCACTGACGATTTGGAACCCAATCATTGGCGGTTGGATTGATAGCGCTCGCAAAACTGCTGAAAGCTCCGGTCTTGAAGGCGCAGAAGTTGATGTCATCGCAGGTCAGGCTGCTTTGTCAAAGCTCGTTATGTTCCCGATGGTGTTGATTGGATTTTTTCTCGTTCTTTTCCTCCTGCGGAAGATGATTGTCTCAAGCGCAGGAGATATGGAGGTCGCACATGACTGATTTTCTTATGATGCAGCGACGGGATGCGCTGAAGAGTTTGCTTGCAATTTCTGCTGCGGGGGCTCTGACGGCTTGTATTGGTGAGGGTAAAGCGGACGGTGCATCTGCGCCGAAACTGTCATCGGCTCCATCTCTCTCAACCGCTGAAATGGCGCTCGTTTCGGCTCTTGGACAAACAATAATCCCGATGACGGATACGGCGGGCGCAGTGGAAGCGGGCGTTCCAGCGGTCGTTCAAACGCTCTTCACGGAGTGGGGCGATGAGAATTACCGCACCTATTGGCGGGCGGGACTCGATAAGCTTGAAAAGCACTTTGTGAAAGAGGGCGGGCAAAAATTCGCTGCTATGTCCGCGTCTCAACAGGCGAATCTTCTTGGCAGATATGACGAGAAAGCCTTCGCAGATAATGATTTTGACCCGTTCTACAAGGATATGAAATCGACCATCGCGACAGCCTACTACATGAGCGAGCCGGGTGCGACGGAAGAACTGGCCTATGAAGCCGTCCCCGGTGAGTGGCGCGGATGTGTGCCCCTTTCCGATCAGCCAAAAACCTGGGCGACTTAAGTCATGGCGGATTTTGACGTCATCGTTATCGGCTCCGGCATGTCCGGCGGCTGGGTCGCGAAGGAAATGTGCGAGAAGGGCTTTAAAGTCTGCGTGATTGAACGCGGTCGTGAGATTGTTCCCGAAAAAGATTACACCGATTTCGAAGACCCGTGGCAGCACGAACACCTCAATTTAACGAGTGAGAAGACGAAGGAAGAGTACCCGATACAGTCGCAAGTCTACGCCTTCCATAATTACACCAAACAGTTCTGGGTAAAGGATAAAGACCATCCCTATGAAGTGCCGGACGGACAGCGCTATAACTGGCGTCGGGGTCACCATACGGGTGGACGGTCCATCATGTGGGGGCGTCAATCCTACCGCATGAGTGAAACCGATTTCGCGGCGAATAAAAAAGACGGCCACGGTGTCGACTGGCCCGTGCGCTATGATGACATCAAACCTTGGTATGATTATGTCGAAAAGTTCGCGGGGATTTCCGGTTCAATGGAAGGCCTCGATATTCTGCCCGATGGCGTGTTCCAACCCCCGCATGAATTATCCTGCGCGGAAGCCGAATTGAAAACTCGGATCGAGACCGCTTTTCCCGGCCGGAAACTGATACCCGGTCGCGTCGCCAATCTAACCCAGCCGACGGAAGAACAAATCGCGCTAGGCCGAGGTCAATGCCAGAATCGCGATCATTGCTTTCGCGGGTGTTCCTACGGGGCCTATTTTAGCTCGAATTCCGCGACACTACCTGCCGCCAAACGCACGGGCAATCTGACGATGATGCATAATGTGGCCGTTCATGAACTGGATTATGATCCGGCGACGAAACGCGTGACGGGCATCAAAGGCGTGAATACCGAAACGAACGCGCCTGTTTCTGTCACCGCCCGCACGGTCTTCCTCAATGCATCGACCATTCCGACCGCCATGATCTTGATGAATTCGAAATCTGACGCGATGCCAAACGGTTTGGCGAATAGTTCGGGTCAGGTCGGTCACAACCTCATGGATCACATCATCTGTGGACGTGCCAGTGGTCGCTTGCCCGGGATGGAAGATAAATATCATTACGGGCGTCGTGCGAATGGCATCTATATTCCGCGCTTCCGAAACCATACGGAAGAGGGTGAAGGTTTCGTCCGTGGGTTTGGTTATCAAGGCCGTGCTTATCGTAGCAACTGGCGCGATAGCGCTGATGCCGCAGGTGTTGGTGAAGCTTATAAAGCCAATAACCGCACGCCCGGCGCATGGTGGGTCAGCCTCGTTGGTTTCGCGGAAATTCTCCCAAATTTCGATAACCACGTGCGACTTCACGCGTCAAAGACGGATAAGTGGGGCTTTCCCATCCCAATCCTCGACGCGAAACATGGTGAGAACGAGCTGAAACTCGTCCGCCAAGCCGCGCGGGATGGTATGGATATGCTCCGCAAGGCCGGGTGTGAAGAGGTGACAGGCGCTGACCCTGAAACCGATATCGGCACACCCCCGGGCGAGGGTATCCACGAGATGGGCACGGCGCGAATGGGCCGCGACCCTAAGACATCCGTTCTCAACAAATGGAATCAGAGCTGGGATGTCCCGAACCTCTTCATCACGGATGGGTCTTTCATGACGTCCGGCGGCTGCCAGAATCCGTCCATCTCCTACATGGCGTTTTCCGCCCGTGCGGCGGATCATGCCGCGAAATTGATGAAAGCCAATGAGATCTAGTGGCGGAGTTTGACGCCATTGTCGTCGGCTCCGGCATTTCCGGTGGATGGGTGGCCAAAGAGCTGTGCGAGCGCGGATTGAAAGTTTGCGTTTTAGAGCGGGGGAAGCCGACAGACCCGGTCAAAGATTATTCGGACTTTCTCGAACCTTGGGAAACCCAACATTTCGATAAAATTTCTGATGAGGATGTTAAGCGCGATTTCCCGATCACGGGCATTAATTATGCTATGAAGCAGAGCAACCGTCACCTCTGGATGACGGACCGTGCGCAGCCTTATGAACGCGCTCCGGAGCAAAGTTTTAATTGGCGTCGGGGTGCTCACGTTGGTGGACGGTCATTGCTATGGGGCAGGGCGAGTTACCGCTTCTCCGCCTATGATTTCGAAGTCAATAAGGCTGACGGTGAAGGGGTCGATTGGCCCGTTCGCTATAATGATATCGCGCCGTGGTATGATCATGTCGAAAAATTCGCAGGCATTGCGGGCAATCGCGACGGTTTGGATCAACTGCCCGACGGCAAACATTTTCAGCCCGCGTTTGAACATACCTGCGCGGAGCTTGATCTGAAAGAAAAGCTGAAAACGAGCTTTCCCGAACGCAAGCTGATTATGGGGCGTGTCGCGCATCTCACAAAGCCGACCGAAGAACAAACGGCTCTCGGGCGTGGCCGTTGTCAGGCGCGAAACCGGTGCGCGCATGGCTGTTCTTACGGTGCGTATTTTAGCTCGAACGCTGCAACATTACCTGCGGCTGAACGCACGGGAAATCTGACATTAATCCCTAATAGTGTTGTTTCGAAACTCGTCCATAACCCCGTCAACAATCGAATCTCGGGTGTGCAGGTTCTCGATGCCGATACAGGCGTCGGAACGACGCACACGGCTAAAATTGTCTTCGTCAATGCCTCCACAATCGGGACAAGCTTGATTTTGCTGAACTCGGCGACAGAAGCGCATCCGACTGGATTAGCCAATAGCTCCGATCAACTCGGTCGGAACCTGATGGATCATATTGGTGGGTCGCAAGTTGTAGCGCATGTTCCGGGACATCTGGATCGCTATTTCTCCGGACGTCGTGCGATTGGCGCTTACATCCCGCGCTATCGAAATTACCCGAAACAGGAAGAAAGCTATAAACGCGGTTGGGGTTATCAAGTCTATTCTTGGCGCGGGGGATGGGGCGCACCTGCGGGCGTTGGCGAAGGTTTCAAAACCAAGAACCGCACGCCCGGTCCTTGGGGCATTATGCTCGACGCCTTTGGTGAGTGCCTGCCCAATCCCAACAATACGATCAGGGCACATAAAACAAAGACGGATAAATGGGGGCAGCCCATTGCCGTGGTCGATCTCAAACTCGGCCCGAATGAGGAAGCCCTCATGCGGGCCGCGCATCAGGACGCTTTTGAGATTTTGAAAGCCGCCGGATTTAATGGCTTTTATGAAGCCCGTAAGCCCGATGATTATTTAAATGGTGTCCTTGGGCGAATTCACGAAATGGGAACGGCGCGGATGGGGCGGGACCCGAAGACGTCGGTCCTGAACGGGTGGAACCAATCGCATGATATTCCGAACCTGTTTATTACGGACGGGTCTTTTATGACATCTTCCGCGGTTCAGAACCCATCTCTCACTTACATGGCATTCTCCGCGCGGGCGGCCAATCACGCGGCGGACCTGCTGCAAGAAGGAGACCTCTAATGGCAGATTTTGATGCGATTGTTGTCGGCTCCGGCATGTCCGGAGGATGGGTCGCGAAGGAGCTTTGCGAACGTGGTTTGAAAGTCTGCGTTCTCGAGCGCGGGAAGAGCACGAAGCCCACTGAGGACTACACGGATATGATGGACCCGTGGGAATATCCAAACCTGAACCGTGTGTCCAAAGCGGAAGAACAAGAACATTACGCGATCCAATCCTCCATTTACAATTGGTCAGCGGACACGAAACATTGGTGGGTCAAGGATAGCGAGCATCCTTACGAGACCGCCGAAGGTACAGATTACACATGGCGGCGCGGCTACCATGTCGGCGGTCGGTCGCTGATGTGGGCGCGGCAGAGCTATCGCCTCTCAGCCATCGATATTCTGGCCAATAAGACCGACGGACACGGCGTGGATTGGCCAATTCGATATGAAGATCTCGCGCCATGGTATGATTATGTCGAAGAGTTTGCTGGGATTTCGGGACAGGCCGAAGGTCTGGATATTCTACCCGACAGCAAATTCCTGCCCGTCTTTGAATTTACCTGCGGTGAAGAACTTGCACGCGATCGCATCGAAGAAAATTTTCCAACTCGACGTATGATTCATGGTCGCTGCGCCAATCTTCGCCGCGCGACACCTGAGCAACAAGCACTTGGTCGGGGGAGCTGTCAGGTGCGCAATAAGTGCCACAAGGGTTGCTCCTTTGGCGCCTATTTCAGTTCCGTTTCCGCCACACTACCTGCTGCAGAACGCACGGGTAATCTGACGCTGATGACCGATCAGATCGTCGCCGAGTTGGAGCATGATGCCGAGACAAATCGCGTGACGGGTGTGCGTGTCATTGACCGGAATACGAAAGCGACGAAGACGGTCACGGCGAATATTGTGTTCCTCAATGCTTCGGCCATCGCGTCGTCGCTCATTTTGCAAAATTCAAAATCCGCCGAAAACCCGAATGGTCTCGCCAACAGCTCCGGTATGGTCGGGCGGAATCTCATGGATCATGTCGGTGGCGCGTGGGGCAGTGGTCGTATTCCGATGACGCCTGAACTCGCAGATAAATATACCTATGGCCGCCGCCCGAACGGCTTTTACATCCCGCGATTCCGTAATCACACGGAAGAGGGTGATGGCTATGTGCGCGGCTTCGGTTATCAGGGAGGTGTCCATCGCGGCGGTTGGTCAGGTGAGAAATCGGGCGTTGGCAAAGATTACAAGGCCTCCAATCGCTCCCCCGGCGACTGGTACATTTCCATGGGCGCGTTCGGAGAAATCCTGCCGGATGAACGCAACCGCGTCACACCGCATCCGACGAAGAAAGATCAATGGGGGCTCCCGCTTCCGCTCTTTGATGCGAAGATGCGGCAGAATGAAATTAACCTGATCAAACAGGCTTCTACGGATGCGGTCGCCATGCTGAAAGCGGCAGGGGCCGTCGATATCCGTAGTTCCGAGGATTACGAGGTTCAGCCCTCCCGACCCGGCAACGCCATCCACGAAATGGGAACGGCGCGAATGGGGCGTGACCCGAAGACATCCGTTCTGAATAAATATTTGCAAACCCATGATATCCCAAACCTATTCATTAGTGATGGGTCGGCCATGACATCTTCGGCCTGTCAGAATCCGTCCCTGACTTATATGGCGCTATCCGCGAAAGCGGCAAAACATGCGGCTGACTTCTATGAAGCGGGCGAAATTTAGTGGCTGACTTTGACGCCATTGTTGTCGGCTCCGGCATGTCGGGCGGGTGGTCCGCCAAGGAACTCTGCGAGCGTGGGTTGAAGACGCTGGTCCTAGAACGCGGCCCTGATATTGATCCGGCCGAAGACTACACCGACATGCTGGACCCCTGGGATAAAAAATATCTCGACCGTGTCCGACCTGAAGAAGCGAACCGCGATTATAAAATTCAGAAGGATGTCTATGTGTTCTTCGAGAGCACGAAACATCTCTGGGCGAATGACCGCATCTATCCTTATACGACTGCGCCGGGCACGGGCTATGAGTGGTTGCGCGGTCATCATGTCGGCGGCCGCAGCCTGCTCTGGGCGCGGATGTCGTTCCGCTTTTCTGATCACGATTTTAAGGCCAATAAAGCGGACGGTGTTGGCGTGGATTGGCCCATTCGCTATGCCGACCTCGATCCTTGGTATGACAAAGTCGAGGAATTTGTCGGCGTGTCCGGTTCCATGGAAGGCCTCGGTCAATTGCCGGACGGAAAGTTCCTGCCGCCGTTTGAAATGGACTGCGCGGAGAAACTCTTGAAATCCAAAATGGCGGAACATTTTCCGGACCGAACGATGATGGTCGCGCGTGTCGCGAATTTGAAAAGAGCTACAGAGGAGCATATCGCTCTGGGCCGTGGGCCCTGCCAGTCCCGCAACCATTGTTTCCGCGGATGTAGTTTCGGCGCCTATTTCAGTTCCAATTCCGCGACGCTGCCTGCAGCACGAAATACCGGAAATCTAACGCTGAAGCCCGACTCCATCGTTCATAGTCTCGTCTATGACGATGCTACCAACCGCGTGACAGGCGTTCGCGTGATTGACCGTATGAAGAAAGCTACTAAGACCTATACGGCGAAAGTTGTTTTCCTGAACGCGTCGGCTATCCCGACGGCGACAATTCTGCTGAACTCCAAGTCTGAGAAATTCCCGAATGGTCTGGCGAATAGTTCCGATCAGGTCGGACGAAACCTCATGGACCATGTCGCGGGCGCGCAGGTCTATGCCAATATCGATGGGCTGGAAGATAAATATTATTACGGGCGCAGACCGGCTTGCGGGTACATCCCGCGCTACCGGAACTATCCGGAATATAGCGAGGATTACAAACGGGGCTTTGCCTTTCAGGTCTACACAAATCGCGGCAGCTGGAACCCGAATAATGCGGGGATTGGCGCGGCTTATAAAGCGCAACAGGCCAAGCCGGGCGGGTGGAATATCACGCTGGATACCTATGCCGAAGTCCTCCCCAATCCTGAAAACCGCGTGACCTTGTCCAATACCAAGGATCAATGGGGCCTCGCCGTGCCGCATATGAATGCCAGCCACGGCCCGAATGAACTCGCGCTTTTACAGGCGGGATCTGACGATGCTGTCGATATTCTGACAAAAGCGGGTTTCCGGGATATTGTGCGCGGCGAAGTCAAGGCAACGAAGCCCGGTAATCGCATCCATGAAATGGGCACGGCGCGCATGGGATTCGACCGCGAGACGTCGGTTCTCAACAAATGGAACCAAGCGCATGATGTCCCGAACCTGTTTATCACGGATGGCGCTTGTATGACTTCTTCGGCCATTCAAAATCCGTCCATCACCTATATGGCGCTATCCGCGCGAGCGGCGAACCATGCCGCTGACTTACTGGAAAGAGGAGAGCTCTGATGTATTCACGACGTTTATTTATGGGCGGTGCCGCCGCTGCGATGGGCCTTGCGGCATGTGGTTCACCTGCGGTTTCGAAAGTCGGGACGCGGCAGCTTAAGACGTTGGGGCTACAGACTTACACCTTGCGTGAAATTTTCGAACCGGATCCGGCGGGGACTTTGGCGATGCTGAAAGAGCTAGGCTATGACTATGTCGAATTGAACGAGCGGAATTTCACAGACAGAACGGCTGAAGAGCTGATCAGTCTCGTGAAGGATGCAGGGCTTTATGCGCCCGCCACGCATTATAACATGGAAAAAATCCGCAGTGACTTCGGACAAACGACCCGTGATGCACAGGCGCTCGGCGTTAATTATGTTATCATGCCTTGGACGGATGAGCCGCAGCGGACGGTTGAGGGTTACAAACGCAATGCCGCGATGTTTAACGAACGCGGGCGTCAGGCGCGGGATGCAGGCTTTAAGCTGGCCTATCACAATCATCAATTCGAGTTTGATGATCTGGGCGGCGGTGTGACCGGTATGGATATTATGTTAGAAGAGACGGACCCTGATCTGTTTGATTTTGAATTGGACCTCTTCTGGGCGCGACTCGGCGACGTTGATATTCCGGCCCTGTTCCGCGCTCATCCCGGACGGTTCAAGCTTTGCCACATCAAGGATATGAACGGCTCGCCCGCGCAATATCGTGACAGTCGGGATTACGGCGCGATCGGCGCAGCATTGATGGTCAATGTTGGCGAAGGCAATATTCCGTTCGAAGACTATTTCGCCCTGAATGATGTCTCCGGCATGGAATATTTCGTGATTGAACATGACAGTCCGCCCAAGCCTTTCCGCGCGTCGATGAAGCAGAGCATTGATGATGTGCGGGCGATGCGATTCTAATGTCTACTGGTCCTCACAGATTGCAAGCCTGAGATGACGCAGGCCTTTCCATCGTGACGACGCGTGCTGCATCCCAGATGTTTCAGCGCTAATTCGTACCTTTCCGCTAAAGCTCCGTCTCCGATAATGTGAATATCGGATGCGGGTCTCTGCGATAATGAGGCGGCGCAGTTTTCTCCAATCAGAAGCCCAGAGAGATAATCGCGGGATTCACCCGCAGTCATCTCTCCCGATAATTGCAAGTTCCGGACGGACATCAGCATGTGGGTGAGGGCGGGTCGCGCCCGAGCTTTCATCACATCGACCCCGCGCAGGAAAGCCGCCTCCGACCCAGTCTCGTTCTTTCCGCCACGCGTCAGAATGGAATGGCGGTCCAAGACCTCGAATGTCTCGCCAGTCACACCTGTCGAAATGGTCTCAATCGCACCGTCCTTGATTGTCATCCATTTCGTATGCGTGCCGGGAAAGCAGAGGAGGCCATTTCGGAGTCCGGTCAGTGCCACCCACCCAAAGGCCTGCATGTCTTCCCCGCGAACTGTGTCGAAATAACCCTGCACGTTTTTGAGAATGGAGGTGCCTTGCAGGAAATGGCAGGCCAGACCAGAACGTGTGTCTAAGACTTTGGATTTGATATGTTCTATTCGCGTTGGCGTTGGCGCATATGTTGTTGTCGTCCAGCCAATATTTGATGTGACCGCCCCGCAGAGCCAGGCTTCCTTGACATCATATGTCTGACGCCAACCTTCCGTCGCAGTTTCAAATTCTTTGGCACAGTCCTCAGTGTCTTTCGCTCCGGATATCCGAACCTCATCAAGAAATTCGGGCTCTAAATCCGTACCCCGAACGCAGAATAAGCGTCCTGAACTGTTCCCCCAGTCCGCGAGAATTACAATGTCGTCCGAAGGCCCCATCCGGCGTTTTACCCCGGTCCGCCTTGGCCCGACGCCATGTCCCGTTCTTCGACAAAAGCATCCGCCATTGTCGTGTAAAATTGCGAGAGTGTCTGTGCGCGGTCATCGTCAATATTCGGGTCCGGCGCGGAGAGGGCGGCATAGGATGCGCCTTTATGCGCTTTCAGCATGTAATCCTTCCAGACATCCACGGGCAGTAATCCGCCCGTGATTTTCCGCATCGGGGAATTATCATCATTTCCCAGCCAGACCCCTGTCGTCATTTGCGCAGTGAAGCCGATGAACCAGCCATCGCGGTAGTCCTGCGACGTGCCCGTTTTGCCTGCCGCCTGACGACGCCCTAATTGCGCGCCGCGCGCCGTGCCTGTCTCAATCACATCCTGCAGAATGGACGTCATCTGCCGCGAATAGGGCACGGAATAAACGCGTTTTCCGGCCGTTGTCCGTCTTTTATAAAGCGGCTCACCCGCCGTATTCCGAATTTCTGAAATCATATGAGTGGACCTTAAGAGGCCTTCATTTGCGAAGACGGAATAAGCGCGTGTCATTTCCAGCAAGGTCGTTTCCGACGATCCCAGCGCCAGCGAATATTCCGGCCGCATTTCCGACTCGATGCCAAAGCGGTTGGCGAGGGAAGCCACTGTTGACGGCCCGACCTCTGCCGTGATCTGCGCGGCAATTGTATTTATGGAGAGCTTCAGGGCTTCGCGCACCGTCATCGGCCCGCGATAGCGTCGGGTGTAATTCTCGGGTGACCAATTCCCAATCGTCGTCGGTTGATCAATACGGACGGTTGCGGGTGTGAATCCGGCTTCTAATGCGGCAGCATAGGAAAATGTCTTAAAACTCGATCCTGGCTGACGCTTGGCCTGCGCCGCGCGGTTGAATTTCGACGCATTGTAATCCCGCCCCCCGACGAGGGCGAGGATAGCCCCCGTTTGATTATCGAGAGAGACGAGAGAGCCTTCGCTGACCTTCTTGCTGTCGCCCGATTTGGCGAGAATTTTCTCGAGGGCGGCTTGTGCCAGTTTCTGCTTCTCCACATCAATGGTCGTGCGGATGATGAGGTCTTCCTGTCCCGCGCCGACAAGGGTCGGCGCTTCCTCTGCAATCATGTCAAAGATGTAGCCGAGCGTGGCTTCGGAAATAATGGCCTCGGCCGGCTCCGCAATGACCGGTGGATTTGCCAGCGCTTCGCGTTGCTGCTCCAGCGTTATCATATCATTGACGACCATGCGTTGCAGGACGAGGCGGGAGCGTTCCACAGCCCGGTCATAATGTTCCGTCGGATTATAACGCGACGGCGCCTGCGGCAGACCGGCGAGGAGGGCGGCTTCGGCGAGATTAATATCCGCCGCAGACTTCCCGAAATAACGTTGCGCGGCGGCTTCCACGCCGAAGACGCGCGGGCCCATCGGGATGCGGTTGATGTAAAGCTCGAGGATTTCCGGCTTGGACAGCACGGCCTCCATATCGCGGGCGAGGACCGCCTCTTGGAACTTCCGGCGGTAGGATTTCTCAGGCGACAGGACGATGTTCTTGACGAGTTGCTGCGTCAGGGTCGAGCCGCCCTGTGTTTTCTCACCCGCCCGCGTGTTCTCGAACAGGGCGCGTAGGATCGCCTTATTATCGACCCCAGCATGTTCGTAAAACCGCTCGTCTTCAATCGCGAGGAAAGCATCCCCGACATAGCTCGGCATTTGGCCCAGTTTCATCGGCTTGCCAATATACGGGCCACGGTGCCCGATCTCCCGGCCTTGGTTATCCAAAAGCGTCATATTTGGTTGCAGGTTTAGCTGCCACATTGTCCGCTTATCCGGCAGGGACGGGAGGTCATTCATCAGGTAGTAGCGGGTCTGAAAATATCCGAACGCGATCAAGCCCGATAGGACCGCCAAAATGATGAGCGTAATCGTCCGCCGCTTGCGCTTGCGGTTGTCATTCGCGACATTGATATCGGCACGATAGGTTGGCATTCTCTCCTCTTGGCCTTAAGTGGCCTCTTATGAAAGCCTCTACGACAGACTCTCCCTTCTGGAAAACCAAAAATATGGCCGAAATGAGCCGCACCGAGTGGGAAAGCCTCTGTGACGGCTGCGGCAAGTGCTGTTGCATCCGCTTGGAAGACGAGGATACGGGACAGGTCTACATCACCGATGTCGCTTGTAAGCTGTTTAATCCCGAAACCTGCCAGTGCGGGGATTACGTTAATCGTTCAGCGCTTGTACCCGATTGCGTGACCCTCAGCCCCGTCAATGTCAGCCAACTCCACTGGATGCCGCAGACCTGTGCCTATCGTCTTGTGGCTGAAGGCAAGGACCTACCTGATTATCATCACCTCGTCACAGGGTCTCGCGACTCCATCCACGACGTCGGGATGAGCGTGCAGGACGCAGTGACGAGCGAAGAGTTGGTCGATGAAAATGAAGTCCCTACAAGGATTGTGATTTGGCCGGGTGAACCGGATATCGACTAGGTAAGCGGAAGCTGTGACCGTACATCTTGGGCAACGGCAAGGCATTCAAATTAGTAGCGGAACAGGCCGCAGGGTCAGTATTCGCGACTGGACGCAAAACGCCTGCAATCGTTAATAATTGACGGTCTTCGTTACCTCACCATCCTTCAGTCCCAGATGGAGAGCGCGATCCTATCTCGTGTCTGAACGAACGCGATGAGTATGACATAGGCTTGGAAATTGGGGATCATTTTAGCCCCCACCCAAAAAAAGCCCGCCTTAAAGGGCGGGCTTTCATTTCTATTTTACCCAAACTTAAATCGGGTTTCCGTCCGCGTCGATTTCGACCATTTTATAGCCGAGTTCCGCGATTTCGTCATAGACGGTCGCTTTATCACCGACGACCACCATAATCATCTCGTCGAGGTCGAGATGTTTTGCGGCGAGGGCGTCGATTTCGGCTTTCGTCATGGCTTCGAGAATGTCGGCCTGCTCATCCACGAAATCGGGTTCCAGATCATAGGTGGCCATGCGCGAGAGGAAGCCAAGCTTTTGGCGCGGCGTCTCATAAGCGCGGGCATCAGATTGACCGCGGGAGGATTTCGTAAAGGCGAGTTCTTCGGCGGTGATACCGTCGGCGTGATAGCTCTCAATCTCGTTGACAAATTCCACGATTGAGGCGGCTGTCGCGTCAGCACGGACACCCGCACTGGCGCGGTACCAACCCGCTTTTTCATTCCCGCTAAAGAAGGATCGCGCACCATAAGTGTAGCCCTTATCCTCACGGAGGTTCAGATTGATCCGGCTGTTAAACGCGCCGCCCAGCGGATAGTTCATGATGTCCGCACGGAAATATTCGCCCGTTGCGTCATAGGGTAGGGCGCGTTTGCCGATGCGGATTTCACTCTGTGCGGCATCCGGCTTGTCCACAAAATAGATGGTTCCGGTATCCAGTTCCGGGAAGGCTGCCATAGATGTCGTCGGCACCTCACCGCCCGTCCAATCGGAAAGCGGGGCAAGGACCTTTTTCATCGCAGCCTCATCCAAATCGCTGACGGCAATGACAGAGGCAATACTAGGCGAGAAATGCGTCGCGTAGAACGCTTTGACATCTTCCAATGTGATATTGGCGACAGTCTCTTCCGTACCTGTATTGGCAAAAGCTGTTGGGTTATCAGTGCCATACATCATTTTGTTGAATAGGTTCGACGCTGTGACAGACGCTTCTTTTTTATTGGCCAATATACCCTGCAATTGATTGGCCTTATCCCGGTCAAAATCCGCTTCAGCAAAGGCCGGCTTGAGCAGCTTTTCCATCGCAATCGCCATGGTCGCGTCGATATTCTTTGTTAGACTGCGAACACTCATCGTTGTGAATGTGTCGCCGGAACTAAATGAGACGGATGAGCCGAGTTTTGCGAGCTCATTTGAGAGCTCTTCGCCTGTGCGTTCCGTGGTGGCTTCATTGAGCAATCCGGCTGTCAGGCTGGCGAGACCCAGTTTGTCGAGGCTCTCATGGCTCTGTCCGGCTTTAATCCGCACATTAATGGTCGTGGTTGGGACCTCGGTATTTTGAGCGCCGAGGACGTCAATGCCGTTACCCGTCGCGAATGTATATGTGTCGGGGGCTTTAACTTGCGGGTTATTGTCACCCGCGGGTGGGACCTGGCTCCGATCTAATCCTTCGGGATCTTCCGGACGGGTCCAAGAGAAATCGTCCGAACTGGACATATCTTCGGGAATTGTGCGCTCATAGCGCTCCCATGTGTCCTCTTTTGCAATCATGGCGCCCGCACCCTTTGGCACGATGGACATGATGACGGCGGAGTTGTCTTTGATATATTGGTTATAGACACGCATGACGTCGGCCTTTGTCACGCCTTCATAGCGCGCAATATCGTCCCCAATACCATTTGGATTGTCACGATAGGTCTCGTAGGCCGCCAATTGGCTGACCTTGCCCTGCACAGATTCCAGACCGTAGATTAAGCCGGAGACAATAGAGGATTTCACGCGTGTGAGGTCATCATCCATGACGCCGCGCTCCTCGAACTCGTCAAAGGCGCCGCGGATTTCTGTTTCCAGATCGCCGAGCTGCTGCACTTTGGCCGGATTGGCGAGGGTGAAGACGGTAAAGGTACAGCCGATTTCGCGGCATCCATGACCTGAAGACGTTTGAACCGTCAGTCCCGGCTTCTGAACGTTTTTATACATAATCGAAGTTTGACCCTGACCGATAATATTGGCGAGCACGTCCAGCGGCGCTTCGTCGGGGTGGTTTGCATGAACTGTAGGCCAAGCCATATAAAGCAGGGGAAGCTGCACATTATCTTCTAGGGAAATGTAGCGGTCTTCATCCAGTGTGATTTCTTCATAGACCGGATCCGCCTGTTCTGGACCGGCGGGGATCGTGCCGAAATAGGTTTTGACCCATTCCAGTGTTTGTTCTGTGTCGAGGTCGCCACCAATGGTCAGGACGGCATTATTCGGGCCGTACCATTCGAGGAAGAATTTCTTGAGGTCGTTCAGGTTCGCACGGTCGAGATCTTCCAGATAGCCGATTGTGGACCAACTGTAGGGGTGACCTTCGGGATACATGGCTTCGCCGACCCGCTCGAAAAGCAAGCCGTAAGGACGATTATCGACACGCTGCCCGCGTTCGTTTTTCACTGTTTCACGTTGGACTTCGAATTTTTCCTGTGTGACCGAGTCGAGGAAGAAGCCCATCCGGTCAGCTTCCAACCAAAGCATTTTCTCGAGCTGATTGGACGGCACAGTCTCGAAGTAATTTGTTCGGTCCGAGTTTGTGGTACCGTTGAGTGTACCACCGGCTTCGGTGATAATTTTGAAGTGCTCTTCATCGGCAACATTTTCGGAGCCTTGGAACATCATATGTTCGAAGAAATGAGCAAAGCCGGAGCGGCCGACTTCTTCGCGGCCCGAGCCGACATGATATGTCACGTCAACATGGACGAGCGGGTCGGATTTGTCTTCATGCAGGACTACGGTCAGGCCATTGTCCAACTTATATTTCGTGTAAGGAATGACAACTTCGTCGCCTTGGGCGGGGCCAACCCGTTCAACGACTGTGATGCCACTGGGTAAGTTGATGTTTTCTGCCTTGAGCGTATCCGCAGACGTATCGGATGTTCCGCCCGTACAGGCGGCAAGCGCTAATCCTATGGCGGCGGACGCTAATAATGTTTTGAATTGTGATGTCATGGCTGTCTCCTCTTCATATCGTTTTACAATAAGACGACAGAGAGTAAAGGCGAAAATACGCCTATCTTTGCCAAGGTCCGCGCGGCCTTGTGCCGCGCTGCGGCGGATTTGTGGAACGGGATTGCGTCATTCTGTCCGAACGCGATATGGGCTGACTTTGCGTGCCGCGACGTCCGCCACCAAATTTAACGATAGCGTCGATGCGCTTTTCGATTGGGGGATGTGTTGCGAAGGCTCCTGCGAGGCCGATCTTTGGATTATGCAGTGCCATCTCGCGGATTTCGTCCGGCACGCCTTTCAGCGCGGCTTTACCGGAGATTTTCTCCAAGGCCCGGATCATGGCGTCCGGATCTTTTGTGAGCTCAACCGCACCCGCATCGGCCATATATTCGCGCTTCCTCGATAATGTGAAACGGATGAGCACGGCAAAGAGATAGGCGAGGGCGATGAGCGCGAAAGCAAAGACAATTAGCGCGCCTGCATTGCCGCCCCCACTCCGACGGTGATTATTCGTGCGGCCCAGATTCGTGCGAAAGACACCGCGCACAACACCTTCTCCGACA
The DNA here is from genome assembly GCA_947503715.1 of uncultured Caulobacterales bacterium. GTDB lineage: Bacteria > Pseudomonadota > Alphaproteobacteria > Caulobacterales > Maricaulaceae > Litorimonas. Next base: position 807,433 of record CANNER010000001.1, read on the forward strand.
AAGGCAAAGATGCCGACAAATATGACGGCGATGATGAGCATCCGAACATCTTTGTGCCGAATATGCGACAGTTCATGCGCAATGACGGCGTTGAGTTCCGCATCGTCCAGATTATTCATGAGGCCGCGCGTCAGGGTAATCTGATAATTCTTATCGCGAATACCGCTGGCGAAGGCGTTCATCTGATCTGTTTCAATCACCATGAGGCGCGGCATAGTCATCCCGCGAGAGATGCAGAGATTTTCCAGCATTTTATAGGCGCGGGGCTCTTGGGATTCTGTCAGCGCTTTGGATTTGACGGACGCGCTGATGATTTTCTGATGCCCGAAAAAAGCAATCGTGAACCATGTGCCTGCGCCTGCGAGGGCCATAGGGCCGATGACGGGTAAACGCTCCGCCGCGTAGAATAGGCCCTGCTCAAACCGCATATCTTCGGCAAAGCCGAGATAGAGGAGGATCAGACCATAGGCCAAAACCAGCAATAGAACCGGAAACGCAACGAGCAGGAACACGCTGCGCAGGTTATTATTCCAAATATGGGTCTTTAACCCATAGGCTTCCATCATGAGATGCGGCCTTTATGTGTCGAAATTGACTTCCGGTGGAGTCTGCAATGCGGTGCGACCTTCGGGTGCTTCGAAGAAGTCACGCTCTTTAAAGCCGAATGGACCTGCAATCAGGACGGCTGGGAATTGTTCGCGACCGGTATTATATTCCTGCACCGAGTTATTGTAGAAACGGCGCGCGGCAGAAATTTTATTCTCCACGTCTGACAGTTCGTCCTGTAATTGAAGGAAATTCGTATTGGCCTTCAGCTCCGGATAGGCTTCGGCGAGGGCGAACATTTTCCCAAGCGCGGCGGAGAGCATGCCTTCTGCTTGGGCCTGCCCCTGAACGGAATTCGCGCCCATCGCGGCGGCGCGGGCTTGCACAACTTCTTCAAAGGTGGACTTTTCGTGTTTGGCATAGCCCTTCACGGTATTGACCAGTTGCGGGACGAGGTCCTGGCGTTGCTTGAGTTGGACTTCGATATCCGACCAGGCTTGATTGGTCGTCTGACGTAAGGCGACAAGGCGGTTATAAATGCCGATGATAAAGACGGCGAGTACGACAATAATGCCGAGAATGATAAGTAGCGTGGTCATGGACGGTCCCCTTAATATGCTGACGCTAGGATAGGGCGGAAAGCCCTATCAGCGCAAGCGCTTGTTAATTGAGAAGCGAGCTTGGTAAGCCTGTTGCGAGAGTTGGTACGGCGATGACAAGCGCGATGACCGCGATTTGTATCGCGATGAAGGGGAGGACGCCGCGATAGAGCGCGGTCGTCGTGACTTCGGGGGGGGCGACGCCGCGCAGGTAGAATAGCGCGAATCCGAAGGGCGGGGTCAGGAAACTGGTCTGTAAGTTCAACGCCATAACAATGCCGAGCCAGACGGGATCCATGCCCGAGGCGAGGAGTGGTGGTGCAACGAGGGGCACGACGACGAATGTAATCTCAATAAAATCGAGAAAGAAACCCAGTATAAACATCATCACCATGACGATTGTAAATGCGCCCCATTTCCCGCCAGGTGCGGCTTCCAATAATTCGGCGACCATCTCGTCTCCACCAAAGCCTCGAAAAATGAGGGAGAAAATTGTGGCGCCGATGAGGATGACGAAGACCATGGCCGTGATGTGAAGGGTCGAGCGTGAGACGTCGCCAAGCGCGCCCGTGCGGCCCAATCTAAAGGTTGCGAGCAAAGCGCCTATGCCGCCAAGCACAGCCAAGATACCACCCGCGATGAGGGCGAGACTTTCGGTTTGAGTTCTTTCCGTCTGACCAAGACGCAAATCGACGCCCGTGAGGTCTAGCAAGACGAGGGCGAGTAAAGCTGCCGCCGCGATGAAAGCGAATCTTCGCGCCAGTATTCCGAAGGCCGTCACGGTTTCGATTTTGTAACATGCCAGCAGAATTGCGCCCAGCGCCCCCAAGGCTGCGCCGCGCGTCGGCGTGGCATAGCCTGACAGGATCGATCCGAGGACGGCAATAATCAGAAAGATGGGCGGCAACATCGCGCGGAAGGATGTCCAGAGCAGGCGCCGCACATCCGCATCTTCCGGCCAATCCTGCGCGGGCGCATCTGCGGGACGGATCACCGCGACAAAAAAGATATAGAGCGCGTAGAAGAGGACGAGGATGAGGCCTGGAAGGAGAGCCCCCGCGAATAAATCTCCGACAGAGACAACACCGTTTGTTTCCAAACCATAACTCCGCTGAGCTTCTTGAAACGCATTCGATATTTGGTCGGCGAGAATGACGAGCACAATAGAAGGCGGGATGATCTGACCTAACGTCCCCGAGGCCGCAATCGAGGCGGAGGCTAGGGAGGGCGCATAACCGCGGTTCAACATGGTGGGCAGCGATAGTAACCCCATCGTGACGACTGTCGCACCAACAATGCCCGTACTCGCGGCCAGCAATGCCCCCACAAAAATCACGGAAATGCCAAGCCCGCCCCGCATGGGGCCGAACAATGTGCCCATATTTTCCAGCAAGTCTTCGGCAATGCGGGATTTCTCCAACATCACCCCCATGAACACGAAGAGCGGGACGGCGATCAGGATTTCCCGCGTCATCAACGGGAATATCCGGCCGGGCATGGAGAGCAGATAGACGGGATCAAATGTTCCCGTCAGCACGCCTATCCCGGCAAAAATCAGGGATGTGCCCGCCAATGTGAAAGCCACATTATAGCCCGCCATCAACGCGCCGCAGACGGAGAGGAACATCATCGCGGCGAGGATTTCCGCGCCGCTCATAATGTTTCCTCACCTGCTGTGCGGAAGAAGGGCGGCACCCCTGCGGGTCTGGCAGGTCTGTCATGCCCGCAGAGGCACATGGCCGCGCGGGTTGCTATAGATAGGCCTTGTATGACCATGGTCACTGCGAAAACGGGAATGAGTGTTTTGAGCAGGTAGATACCGCGAATGCCGTCCGCTTCGCTCGACCCTTCGCGGATCGCCCAGGCAAAACTTACAAAGCTCTGTGACTTCCAAGTGAGTAGGATACAGGCCGGCATAAGCAGGAGGAAAAACCCGATCAGGTCGACACGCGCTTTCGCCTTATCCGACATACGCGTGTGGAAAATATCGACGCGCACGTGTTGCCCCGCCAGAAGCGTTGCCGCCGCACCGAGCATTATGATGAGGGCTTGGAAATATTTGGCGGATTCGAGGAGCTTTGTCGTCGTGACGCCAAAGATGGAGAGGGCGAAGACTGACCCTGCGACGGAGAGAACTAGGAAAGGAAGAAGCCATTTCGTCCATTCGCCAATCTGAAATGTGACTGTGTCTATGAGAGAAATAAAGCTTTCGCTGAAACCTCGTACGAAGCGATTAACACCGAAAATTAAATGCACCACGGGCCATGCGATGAGGGGCAGAAAGGCCCACCCTATCGCCTGTATGATCCCCCCCATCACAGTCTATTGCCCGAGCGCGGCTTCGCGGGCCGCAATGAAACGCCCATCCGACATTTCGGTCCAATAGCGCATTTGATTGCGGGTCTTAAAATAGGCATCGGCGATACGACGCGTCAGAGCATCGGAATTCGCGAAATCATCGACAACCTGATCGGCAACCTCACCCACACGTTTCAGAATTTCCGTGCTGAAAAATTGCGGCTCGATACCATGGACCGTTTTCAAAGTTTCGAGCGCTTGTGCGTTCTTATAAGTATATTCCCCAATCGCCGCGTCATTGGCCGCCTTGCAGGAAAAACGAACCATATTCTGCTCGCTGGAGGTTAGGCTGTTCCAAACATCCAGATTGACGCCGAGCGACAGGGACGCGCCGGGTTCGTGAAAGCCTGGTGCATAATAATACGGCGCTTCGCGGTAGAAGCCGAGCGCGAGATCATTCCAAGGGCCAACCCATTCGGTTGCGTCAATGGAACCGGATTGCAGCGCCTGATAAATTTCTCCGCCCGGCAGCAGAACTGATGTGCCGCCCAGTTCTTTCAGGACTTCGCCGCCCAGTCCCGGCATGCGCATCCGCAGGCCTTTGAAATCGTCCAGCGTTTCCATGCGCCGCTTGAACCATCCACCCGTTTGGTGCCCCGTATTTCCGGCTTGGAAGGCTTTGATGTTAAATCGTTTGGACAATTCGTCCCACAATTCTTGTCCGCCGCCAAAATCGATCCAGCCCATAATCTCCGCCGCCGTCATGCCCATCGGAATTGCGGTGAAAAATGAGAAGCCCCGCGACTTGCCCTGCCAGTAATATTCAGCGGCATGGTACATATCCGCTGCGCCCGTACTGGTCGCGTCGAAACATTCTGTTGCACCCACGAGTTCGCCCGCCGCGAAGACTTTCACTTCGATACGGCCATCACTCATCAGGCGCATGGCATCGGCGAAACGGTTTGGCATTTGGCCGAGACCGGGAAAATCCTTTGGCCAGCTCGTCGCCATTTTTAATTCTCGACGATTTTGTGAGAGGTTTGGCGCGGAGAGCGTGTCGCTGCGCTTTGCCTCTGATTTGGCTTTATCCTTCGGTCGCAATGCGCCGACGACACCCGCGCCTGTCGCCAAAGCCGCAGCGCCGACTACGATATCCCGCCTACGGACGCTCATGCGGTGTTGGATTTCGGCAGGGTTTTCCAGCCAATATGGGTGAGGGTTTCACAGGGCCGGAACCGCGCTTTATAGGCCATTTTCGGACTGTCCGGCACCCAATAGCCGAGATAGAGATAGGGCATATTTTCTTCTGCACACATCGCGATATGGGTCAGGATCATGAAATTGCCGAGTGAACGATCTGAATAGTCGGGATCGAAAAAACTATAGACGAGCGACATACCATCAGACAGGCGATCAATGATCATCGCGGCAATGAGTTTCCCGTCCTGCATCCGGAATTCGGTAATCTCGGTCTCGGAAGCGCATTCCTCCACCATCATTTCATAGCGTTCAAAGTCCATATCCGTCATGCCGCCACCGACGTGACGGGAGTTGAGATAGCGCTTGAGCAGGTCGAATTGCTCATCCGTTGCCGCCGCATATTTCGACGTGATGACGAGATCGGTATTTTTCTTGATCGTGCGTTTGAAACTCTTGGTTGGACGGAAAGCGTCGACATCGACGCGCAGGCTTCGACATTCACGGCAGCTCTCGCAGGCCGGGCGGTAGATAACATTCTGTGATCGCCGGAAACCAGCATGGGTCAGGTAGTTGTTTAAGTGCGGACCGTCCAACGGATCTAACTGTGTGAATATCTTCCGCTCCATCCGGTCCGGCAGATAGGGGCAGGGCGACGGGATGGTCAGATAGAATTGCAACTGGTTCGGGTCGAAAAGATGACTCATGGCTTAGGTCTAAAGCTGGAAAAAGACGGGCGCAAGCAGGGTATATGTAATCCAGAGTAGGACGATAAGCGGTCCACCAAAGCGGATGAAGTCACTGAACTTGTAATGACCTGGACCGAGGACGAGAAGATTGGTCTGATAGGCAATGGGTGTCGCGAAACAGCAATTGGCCGCGAAGATGACCGTCAGGACCATGGCGATAGGGTCTATGCCCGTCTGTGCGCTGATCTCTAACGCTATGGGCGCGAAGAGCAGCGCAGCAGCACTGTTACTGATGACATTGGTGAAAAAGGCAATGACGAGGAAGACGGCGGCAATCAGGATTTGGTTGCCATAGGGCATAAACGCATTGACCACGCCTTCGCCGATAAAGGCCGCACCGCCCGTTTGTTCGAGCGAAAGTCCCATGGCGAAGGCCGCACCGATGAGGAGGAATATCCGCATGTCCAAAGCGCGAACGGCTTGGCGTATATTTAAACATCCCGTGGCAATCATACCCAAAGCACCGCCTAATGCAGCAATCTCAATCGGGACTATGGATGTTGCCGCGCAGACGATTGTTGCGATGAATATAATTCTTGCCAGCATCGATTTCCGAATATCAGGGATTTCGACCATGGACCAATCCAGCAGGAGAAGATCTCGATCATTCCTGAGCGCGCGCATATCCCTGTCATATCCGAATAGCAGCAGGACATCGCCGGCTTCCAAGCGAATATCCAACATTCGTTTCCGGATCATGCGGGAGCGCCTTTGTATGCCGAGGACGAGCGTTCCGGTCTGACGCCGGAAACCGATCTGCTCAATATTGCGGCCAATCATACGTGAACCCGGCGCAATGACGGCTTCGGAAATGACAATTGTATCCGCACTGACATCGCCGCCATTATTGAACCCCGCAATATCCAGCATCCCTTTGAGATATTCCGGCTGAGAGGAAAGAAGCTTTGAGAGACTGTTCCGTGTCGCCGCGACAATCAGAACATCACCCGCTTCTAACGGATCCTCAAAGGGCGGAAGCTTAGAAATTTCGCCGCGTTGCACCATACGAACGGTGACATCGCGCAGCGTTGGGAAGAGGCCTGCGACGGGCCGCGCGCCAACAAGCGGATGGTTCTGTGTCACCCTGATTTGCGCGATATATTGATGGCCCGTTGCATTGATTTCAGTCTCCAATCCTTCACGTTCCGGCAGGAGGATGGGGGCCATGATAATGATATAGGCTGCGCCCACGACCGCGAGGCAGATGCCCGGCACGAATTGCGTAAAGAAGGACAGCTCAAAATCAGTGGTTCTGACGAGGACATCATTTACAAGTAAGTTCGTTGATGAACCAATCAGGGTCGTCATGCCTGCCAGAATTGAAATGAATGAGAGCGGCATCATGTAACGCGACGCTTTCTTACCCAACCGCGTCGCCATGGCCGCCATAACGGGAATGAACATGACGACGACGGGCGTGTTATTCATGAACATTGAGACGGCGAACGCGACGGCGAAAACGACCAGAAGCGTCAGTCGCGGCGACTTGTCCAGCGACGAGTTCACCTGAACAATCGGGCCTTCCAGCGCCCCTGTCTGGAACATACCTTGTCCAACCACCAGCAGCGCCATGATTGTGACGAGGGCAGGGGCTGCAAATCCTGAGAGAAGCGTCCCTGTATCAAGCGTCGATTCCCGCGCGAAGACGTGGAAGAACAGCATGAGGGCGACGATAATGCCGACACTAATCGACTCAATCGTGAATGTCTCGCGGACATAGAAATAGACGCCCACCGCGACAATCGCGAAAACGGCCCACATCTGCCAGATTTCAGGAAGCGCCAACATCGGGCTTATCGGAGCCGATTCATATGCGGGTGGGTTGTCATGACTTCTATGAACGGCATAGACACGGGTAAGACAAGACAAGAGTTAGGATTTTCAATGGCAAACGTCGCTTTTCTCGGGCTCGGTGTGATGGGCTATCCCATGGCGGGGCACCTCGTAGACGCAGGGCATTCCGTCAAAGTCTGGAACCGTACGATGTCTGTAGCTGAAAAGTGGGCGGCTGAATATGAGGGCGAGGCGGTCTCCGACATCGCAGCCGCGGTGACAGAGGCGGATTTCGTCATGATGTGCGTCGGCCGCGATGCGGATGTTCTGGCCGTTGCCGGAAAAGCCGTACCCGCGATGAAAAAAGGGGCTGTCCTCGTTGATCACACAACGGCATCTGCACAATGCGCGAGAGAGGTTGGCGAGATGTGCGTCGCCAAACAGATCGGCTTTCTCGATGCGCCCATTTCCGGCGGAGAAGCTGGCGCGGTGAACGGTCAATTGACCGTCATGTGCGGCGGAAATCAGACCCATTTCGATACCGCCAAGCCCGTGATTGACGCCTATGCCAAAGCAGTAAAATTGATGGGACCCGTCGGGTCAGGACAGCTAACAAAAATGGTCAATCAGATTTGCATTGCCGGATTGCTGCAAGGCCTTTCCGAGGCCGTTCATTTTGCGCAGTCTGCCGGATTGGATGTGGACGAAGTTGTCGGCGCTATCGGCAAGGGCGCAGCGCAGAGTTGGCAGATGGATAACCGTGCCTCGACTATGGCGAAGGGCGAGTATGAGTTCGGTTTTGCCGTCGACTGGATGCGCAAGGATTTGGGAATTGTCTTAGACGCGGCAAGTGATTTGGGTGTGGACCTACCCGTGACGAAACTTGTCGATGGGTATTACGCAGACATTCAACAGATTGGCGGAAGCCGTTGGGATACAAGTAGTTTATTGGCGCGGTTAAAGTCTAAAAATTGATTCTTTTTTCTAAGATCGACGTCTTCTCAGTACCTGTTATTTCTTGAGGTAGTATCCACCTATAGACCCGCAAAAAAACACAACTGCAACCATATAATATGAAATCGGTCTGTGCGAGGGAATGAAATTTGCAATCACCCAATTAATGATAAAACAGGCAATTAACATTCCCAATGCTGCGCCAGCACCTATAATCAGGGCGTGTTGAAACCGACTATCGCCATTCATAAAACTTTTCATAAATTTATATGCCTATCTAGTTAAGTCTATATTTTCACTCGAATCTACGCTGACTTCAACTTCTCAGCAACTTCCAAGGCCGCATAAGTCAGAATTCCGTCACAGCCTGCGCGCTTAAAACTCATCAGGGTTTCCATCATGATGCGGTCGTAATCCAGCCAGCCATTCGCGCCGGCCGCTTTCATCATCGCATATTCGCCGGAAACCTGAAATGCGAAGGTCGGGCGGGCGAATTCCTGTTTGATCGCTGAAATCACGTCTAAATAGGGCAAGCCGGGTTTGACCATGACCATATCCGCGCCCTCGGAAAGGTCCAATTCGACTTCTCTCAAGGCGACATCCATATTGGCGGGGTTCATTTGATAGGTCCGTTTGTCGCCTTTTAGGGCGGTCGAGGTGCCAATAGCATCGCGGTATGGGCCGTAAAAACCGGACGCGAATTTCGCGGCGTAGGACATAATCGAAATATCCGAATGTCCCGCATCATCTAATGCATCGCGGACCGCGCCGATACGGCCGTCCATCATATCGGATGGCGCGACGATATCTGCGCCCGCTTCCGCCAGCATAACGCCAACCTTTGCTAGGGCTTCGACGGTGGGGTCATTCAGGATCGTTTCACCTCTCATCAAGCCGTCATGGCCGTGGCTGGTATAGGGGTCGAGCGCGACATCGACGATGATGCCGATCTCCGGCACGGCCTTTTTGATCGCGCGGACGGCATCGGGCACGATACCTTTGGGATTAGCCGCTTCCGTCGCATCCTCACTTTTGAATTCCGGCGAGATATTCGGGAAGATCGCGAGGGCAGGGATACCGAGATCGGAGGCCTTGCGGGCCTCTTCTACAAGTGCTTTCACAGATAATCTCTGAACCCCGGGCAGGCTCGGCACGTCCACGCGGTCCAGTCCTGAGTCGGAAACAATGCAGGTCCAGATCAGGTCGGACACGTCCAGCCGCGTTTCCGCCACCATACGCCGCATCCAGTCCGTTTTGCGAAGGCGTCTCAGACGCATTTGCGGGTAGTTCGACATAATTGACCTTCAATAAACTCTACCCTGCGACATAGACAGTCGGTTCGGGTTTTTCCATTGGAAATCTGATGGATATGTCTTATGTGGAGCGAGACTAAATGACTGGCGATATAATGTCCGATACGAAATTCAGAAATGCTTTTGCCAAAGCCGTGAACACGGTGCGGGATGAAGGACGTTACCGCATCTTCCGCGATATCCGTCGCAAAGCCGGTGCTTTTCCACGGGCGACATGGTTCAAGGACGATAATACCGAAAAAGATATCACCGTCTGGTGTTCCAATGACTATCTCGGCATGGGCCAAAACCCTTGTGTCGTTGAAGCGGTGAAGTCTGCAGTGGATGCTGCGGGAACAGGGTCCGGCGGAACAAGAAATATATCCGGAACAACACGTTATCACGTTCAGTTAGAGCAGGAATTAGCGGGGTTACATCAAAAAGATGCCGCACTCGTCCTGACCTCCGGCTATGTCGCGAATGAAGCCACTTTGGGTGTCATGAGTAAAATTCTTCCTGGGCTCATCATTCTTTCTGACGAAATGAACCATGCCTCTATGATCTCTGGTATTCAGCGGGCGCGGTGCGAGAAGCGGATTTTCAAACATAATGATCTCGCCGACCTTGAAGCCAAACTCAAAGATATCCCGCATGATGCGCCCAAGCTTATCGCGTTTGAGTCGGTCTACTCCATGGATGCGGATATCGCGCCGATTGAGGAAATTTGCGATCTAGCGGATAGATATAATGCGCTGACCTATATTGACGAGGTCCATGCGGTTGGCATGTACGGCCCTACAGGTGGCGGTGTCTGCGAAGAACGCGGCCTGATGGATCGGATTGATATTATCCAAGGCACACTCGCAAAAGCCTACGGCATGGTCGGCGGATATATCGCGGCAGACTCTGTCATTATTGATGCCGTACGCTCGATGGCGTCCGGCTTTATCTTTACGACCTCCATTCCGCCATCCACGGCTGCGGGTGCACTACGCTCTGTTAAAGTTCTAAAGGTCACACCGGAAAAACGCGTGTCGCAGCAGGAACGCGCCAACACATTGAAATCCCGTTTGCGAGCAGGGGGATATGACTTCATCGACGGCGAAACGCATATTGTGCCGCTCATGGTCGGTGATCCTGTGAAATGCCAGGCTATTTCTGACCGCCTGATTGAGGATTTCGGGATTTACGCTCAGCCCATCAATTTCCCAACGGTTCCACGTGGAACAGAACGCCTCCGCTTCACTCCAGGCCCGTTCCACACGGACCAGATGATGGATGAATTAATGTCGGCGTTGGACGAAGTTTGGGCAGAATTCGAACTGAAGCGCGAGAAGGTGGCATAGCCCACAGATGTGACGTTTCTTGCCATTGCGGCAGTTAACGAAATTTCCTATCCGCATTTCACAAAACACCCACTAGGGAGCCGGTTATGACCGCCGCCGCAAACGATCAGGGCTTTGCCCATCTCGATAAATATTTCTCCGAAAGCCTCGCTGAGCGTGACCCTGAACTCTTCGCGAGCATGGAGGCAGAACTTCACCGTCAGCAGCATGAGATTGAGCTGATCGCGTCCGAGAATATTGTCTCCAAGGCTATTCTCGAAGCGCAGGGCTCCGTCCTCACGAATAAATATGCCGAAGGTTATCCGGGCAAACGTTATTATGGTGGATGCGAACACGTTGACGTCGCCGAGCAATTGGCGATTGACCGGGCGTGTGAGTTATTCGGTGTGGGCTTTGCCAATGTGCAGCCCAATTCAGGCTCGCAAGCTAATCAAGGCGTCTTCCTAGCACTGCTACAGCCGGGGGACACAATTCTTGGTATGGACCTCGCGGCAGGTGGTCATCTGACACATGGTGCGCCGCCAAACATGTCCGGCAAATGGTTCAATGCTGTAACTTACGGCGTTCTCGAAGATACGCATTTGATTGACTATGATCAGGTTGAAGCGCTGGCAAAAGAGCATAAGCCGAAACTCATCATCTGCGGCGGGTCAGCTTACCCAAGACAGATAGATTTCAAACGCTTCCGCGAGATAGCTGATGCGGTTGGCGCCTATCTCCACTGTGATATGGCGCATTTTGCCGGACTCGTGGCGGGCGGAACCCATCCTTCCCCATTTCCCCATGCGCATGTCGCGACAACGACAACGCATAAGACACTTCGTGGACCGCGCGGCGGGATGATCCTGACGGATGATGCGAAATTGGCGAAGAAGTTCAATTCCGCGATTTTCCCGGGCATGCAGGGCGGACCGCTCATGCACGTCATTGCGGGTAAGGCTGTAGCGTTTGGTGATGCGCTGAAGCCGGAATTTAAAGCCTATTCGCAACAGGTCATCGATAATTGCCGCGCCATGGCGTCTGCACTCGTCGAAGGCGGCTATGCTGTGGTCTCAGGTGGAACGGATGTGCATCTGGCGCTTATCGATCTCTCGCCCAAAGGTGTCAAAGGCAATGCCGCCGAAGCCGCACTCGGACGGGCTTACATCACGTGTAACAAGAACGGCATTCCTTTCGATAAAGAGAAGTTCACAATCACGTCAGGTATCCGTGTCGGTTCTCCTGCAGGTACCACAAGGGGGTTCGGCGTTGCGGAATTCCGTGAAATTGGGCAATTGATGGTCGAGGTTCTGGACGGTCTTGCAGAAAATCCGGAAGGCAATTCAGAGGTCGAGGAAAGCGTCAAAGAACGCGTGATCGCCCTGACATCGCGTTTCCCGATTTACAGCTAAGACAGACTTTGAAAACCCTATGTCTTCGCTTGAGCCTATGGATGCGGAAACGTTGAAAACCATTGCCGGGCACGGCGATGATAAATCGGCTATTCGAGATGTCATTCATTACACCTATTTTGAGGAAGAAGCCGAAGCGCGTAGTTTTGCGAGGGCAGTCTTGGCGCAGGGGTTTCACGATGTTGCACTCGGTCAACCGGGTCTGTCTGATGGAGATACGGGATATGTCATACGGGCCCATCATGACGGAACGCTGATCGAGGGTGATATAAGCAAACGTCTTTCGACCATTCGACAATTAGCGGAAAAATTTTCGGGAGATTATGATGGTTGGGAGGCCGCTCTGGTTTTGAAAGACTGAGACTGTACAGCCCCAGTTGGGTCTGATTAAAATTGGCCTTTTCGAGTAAACCTCCTATATCCCCACAATGCGCTGTCCCTTTTGTTCATCCGAAGACACTCAAGTCAAAGACTCCCGTCAGGCGGAGGATAATACCGCCGTGCGGCGTCGACGCCAGTGCGGGAAATGTGCGGGCCGCTTCACGACATTTGAGCGCGTCCAGTTGCGTGAATTGATGGTCATAAAGAAATCAGGTCGGCGCACACCCTTTGATCGGGATAAGTTAGCGCGATCTGTTCTGATTTCCCTGCAGAAACGACCTGTTGAGCCTGAACGCATTGAGCAGATGATCTCCGGCGTTGTGCGCCAGTTGGAAGCGGGTGGAACCTCCGACATTCAATCGGACCGCATCGGGCAACTCGTCATGGAGGGGCTCTCAAACCTCGACAAAATCGCCTATGTGCGCTACGCCTCGGTCTATAAAGATTTTAAAGAGACGGATGATTTCGCGTCCTTTATCACGGATGAGCGTCTTGGCAGTGAGGACGAGTAGCTTTGTCGCGTCCGAAAATTACACTCAAATTGGCAACGTCGCTCGACGGTAAAATTGCGCTCTCCAATGGTGACTCCCAGTGGGTGACCAGCGAAGCGTCCCGTGCGCATGGCCGTTACCTTCGCGCGGAAAATGACGCGATTGCTGTTGGGGCGAATACGGCGGAGCTGGATAATCCCAGACTGACATCCCGCGTGCCGGGTCAGAAAAATCCAACGCGTATTGTTTACGATACGACACTTCGACTCTCTATGAGTTCAAACATTGTGACCTCAGCCAATGAAACGCCTAGCTGGGTTTTTACGCGGGGCGCAGAGTGCGAGAAATCCGAAGCGCTACGGGCTGTTGGCGTTAAAGTCCACGCTGTCACCGATCAGGATGGACTAAGCCTGACAGAGTCCCTCGATATTATGGGGCAGGGCGGTATACGCTCCCTCCTCGTTGAGGGCGGCGGCATGTTGATTGCTAGCTTTGTCCGCGCAGGATTGTTCGACACTATTCATTGGTACCGCGCGCCGGTCCTGTTGGGCGGAGATGGTCGCGACTGCGTGGGTACATTAAGTCTGACAAATATGGGCCAAGCCGTACGCTTGCACCGTATGAAGGTCAGCACGGTCGGTCAGGACCTGCATGAAATTTACGTGAAGAAGGACTAATGTTTACAGGCATAATCACAGATATCGGGACTTTAAAATCCGTCACGCGCGATACGGGCGGCGAATGGGGTGATACACGCATGGACGTGTCCTGCATCTATGACACCTCCACAATCGATATCGGTGCGTCCATTTCCCATGCCGGCGCCTGTATGACCGTCATCGAAAAAGGCCCTGACTGGTATGCATTCGAGGTCTCTGACGAGAGTCTGTCCAAGACGACCATGGGGGACTGGAAAGAGGGGCGGAAGATTAATCTCGAACGCGCTCTGACAGGCGCGGATGAATTGGGCGGACATCTAGTCACGGGTCATGTTGACGGCGTCGGGACACTGACATCCCGTGAGGAAATCGCAGGCTCGATTAAATTGGACTTCTCTGCGCCCGATCACATTGCGTTTGGGATTGCGCCCAAGGGCTCGATCACGGTGGATGGCGTTTCGCTGACGGTCAATGACGCATCGGGCTCAACCTTTTCCGTCAATATTATTCCGCATACCGCGCAGGCGACGACATTGGGTGGATTACAGGTTGGGGATGAAGTAAATCTGGAAATTGACCTCATCGCCCGCTATGTCGCGCGGTACTTGGGTCACATGAAGGCCTCCGGCGCGTAGGGCGCAAATAGAAAGTAAGTTTTGACAGACCTGAATACAGCGACTTTTGACGACGTCTACCAACTTGCGACGCCCGAAGAAATTATCGACGACGCCCGCAATGGTCAGATGTATATCCTTGTCGATGCGGAAGACCGAGAAAATGAGGGTGACCTCATCATACCCGCACAATTTGCGACCCCCGATGCCGTGAACTTCATGGCTAAATATGGTCGGGGTCTGATCTGTCTGTCGCTTGAAGAACAAAAGGCGGATGACCTCGGCCTCGAGCCGCAGAACAAAAATAACGGCTCACGTTTTGAAACGGCCTTCACGCAGAGTATTGAAGCGCGCGAAGGCGTGACAACAGGGATCAGCGCCGCCGACCGCGCACTGACCATCCAAGTCGCCATTGACCCTGACAGCCGCCCGGATGATATTGTTACGCCGGGGCACATGTTCCCCCTTATCGCCAAGGATGGCGGTGTCCTAGTCCGCACAGGTCATACGGAGGCCAGTGTCGATATTTCCCGCATGGCTGGGCTCAACCCGTCTGCCGTTATTTGTGAAATCATGAATGATGACGGAACTATGGCGCGTCTGCCGGATCTCGTTAAATTTGCACAAATTCACGGCATGAAAATCGGGACGATTGAGGACCTGGTCGCTTACCGGTTACAGAAAGACCATTTCGTCAAACATATCGCGACGAGCGATTTCCGGTCCCAAAATGGCGATGAATTTAAAATTCATGTCTATCGGAATTTCCTCGATGGTAAGGAACATGTTGCTTTATCCAAAGGCGAAGCGAAAGCGGGTGAAGAGAGCCTAATCCGTGTCCACAAAATCGATTTCGCCGGCGATGTCCTTTCAGAGGACAGCCCGCGCTCCGGCCTGATCTGGGACGCGATGAAACAACTTGCCGCGCATGATGGGCATAGCGTTCTCGTGCTTATCCGCGAGGGATCAATCGACTCGCTCTTAGAGCGGCTAGGCGCACATAAATCGACAGTTGATCGGAAGACGCAGACCATTCGCGAATATGGGGTCGGCGCGCAAATTCTGTCCCATCAGGGCGTGACGAAAATGCGTTTGATTACAAATGTCATGCCGAAAATCATCGGCCTTGAGGCCTATGACCTCGAACTCGCCGGTATCACACCACTCAAGAATACACGGGCCTAATCCTATGAAAATTCTCGTTATTGAAGCTCGCTATTACGAGTCAATTTCCGAAGACCTGTTGCAAGGTGCGCTCGCTAAATTGCAAGCCGCTGGCGCAGAAGTCGTGAAAGTGAATGTGCCGGGTGCGCTCGAAATTCCGCATGTGATCTCCTACGCTGAGAAAGCGAAGGCCGGATATGACGGTTATGTCGCCTTGGGCTGTGTCATTCGCGGTGAAACGACCCATTATGATTATGTTTGTGAAGAATCGGCCCGTGCGTTGATGGACCTCGCCGTAAATCACCAGCTCGCCATCGGGAACGGCATTATTACCGTTGAAAACGAAGCGCAGGCCATTGCGCGCTCAAAGCCGGACCAGAAAGACAAGGGCGGTTTCGCTGCATCAGCGGTTCTGCGCATGATACAATTACGTGATGAGTTGAATAACACATGAGCGGTGCGAACCCAAAACTCCGTCGTGTGTCCCGCGTGAGTGCGGTCCAAGCGCTCTACCAGATGGACGTCTCCGGCGAGCCGCATAAGACAGTTGTCAAACAATTTCTCGATCACCGTTTTGGCTATGATGATGAACCGGGCATGGTTCACGCGGATGAGCCCTATTTCGAAGATATCATGACAGGCGTCGTGACTTATCAGGCCGATATTGACGCCGCGATAGAGGGTAAGCTCTCGGATAAATGGCCGTTGCGGCGTTTGGATGCGACTCTGCGGGCGCTGCTCCGGTCTGCGACTTATGAGATTATGCGCCGCCCTGATGTTCCGGCCCTTGTGGTCATCAATGAATATATGGCGATTGCGACGGATTTCTTCTCAGGCAAAGAGCCCGGAATCGTCAATGGTGTTTTGGATAAGATCGCGAAACATGTTCGCGCGGCAGAGTTCGGTTTGACGCCGTCTCACGCAGAGGCAGCCCCCGTTTCAGAAGTGCCCGCTGAACCTGTTGACGCTCCCGAAGAAGATGGATGAGCACGGTTTAATCCGAACGCATTTCGCGCCCCTTGCGGGGCCGGGGGGTTTACAACTCTTGGACGACGCGGCGCAGATGACGCCGCCCGCAGGACATGACCTAGTTCTAACGATGGACAGTTTTGTTGAGGGTGTCCATTTTCCGTCCGGTCATTATGGCGGTGACACGGCGGAACGTTTGATGCGGACGAATCTGTCTGATCTGGCCGCCAAAGGGGCCCGTCCTATCGGATACCTTTTATCAGTGGCTTGGCCGAAATCCGTTGAGACAAAATGGATGGCGGGATTTGCCGTCGGGCTAAGGGATATTCAGCAGAGTTTTGATTTTCACCTTTTGGGAGGCGACACCGTCTCCACAGATGGCCCCATGGTCGTCTCCGCAACCCTCATTGGCGCAGTGCCGACGGGTGAAATGGTTCAGCGTAACGGCGCTGCGGCCGGAGATGATATCTGGGTCACGGGATGTTTGGGCGATGCAAAACTGGGTTGCGACATTGCGCTCTCAAAAACCATCGCACCAAAACCCGCGGCGGATGATGCATGGGCGTTTGAGGCAGCATATTGGCGTCCGGATATTCATCTCTTCATACGCAAGGTATTACGTGAAAAGGCATCTGCGGCCGCAGATGTCTCAGATGGTATCTTACGGGACGCAGGGCATATTTGTCGCGCCAGTCACGTCGCGATGAGCTTGAACTTTGACGCCTTGCCGCTCTCTAACGGCGCAGAGCTTTGGGCGGAGGAACAGGATGATGTCTTAAAAGCTAAACAGGCGCTTTTCGGGTTCGGCGATGATTACCAGATTCTGTTCACATCGGCACCTGAACACCGCCAAAGCTGGTTTGAGTCGGCACACAAAACTGGGTTGAAATTATCCCTCATCGGGAATGTCACATCAGGCGAGGGGGTTCGCTGTCTGGACGTGAATGGTGAAGACATGGACTGGTCCGACAAAGGCTATACCCACTTTTAGGACAGCAGAGGCCTATGGCCCGCCACCTCCGCCACCGCTTCCGCCGGGCGTGTTCTGATTGCCGCCACCAAGACGGTCTGTTGGCAACCGACCAATCGTTCCGAAGATTTGCTCGAGGACAGAGAGTTCGCGCCCACGTGTCGGGGTTTTGCGATCAACGTAATTGACGGGAACGCCATCTTCCAACCCATATTCAGCGACTTTCATGACTTGCCCGTCGGCATTGAATTCAATCGCCGTAATAGTTCGGTCTTCCAATTGCGGGCGCAGATAGGCGTAACGCTGTCGGACAGAATTGATGTAATACCACGTGTCTTCTTCCAGCTCTTCGTCGAAGGTTGTCTTGACGGAAGGATTGCCGAGCCGTGCGAGAACAGAGGTCTTCGTATCAGTATCCGGATTGACGGCCTGTGGCTTATCCGCCGTCGGAACATATCCATGCGTTCGAAGTATGGGGTTACACGCGGTCGACAGGGCGGCTGCGGCAATAAGACAGATGATTTTACTTGGCACGTTCATGATGTTCACACGTAACTTAAACAATTGCGATTGACCTAGCCCTCCACCATATGAAGGGCAAGACCACAACTGTGTGAAGATTTGGTCAGACTGACCAACGGCAAGGCCTTAAAAGGACGAATTATGGGATTTTTATCCAGCCTTTTTGGAAAAGAAGACGCTCTGACGCGGGACGCGCGTCGGCTTTATTCCAAACTCATGGCGCAATCGCGCTCGCCTTGGTTTTACGGCCCCGAACGTGTTGCGGACAGCTATGATGGCCGAATCGACGTGCTCACCTTGCATATTTCAGCCATTTTGACGGTTTTGAACACACATGGTGCGAATGGTGAGAAGCTGGGTCAGGCCCTGTTTGATGAAATGAAGGATGATTTTGAGATTGCCTTGCGGGAGGAGGGCTTATCCGATGCAAGCGTGAAGAAACGGATCACACCCATGATCTCGCTCTTTTATGATCGTGTCCGCGGATATTCCGAAGTTCTTCACACCGGCGGGAGTCAAAGTGATTTGGAAACTGTTCTGCGCGAATCATTAGACCCACAAAGCCAAGGCTTCGTGCCGGACCTCGCGGGTTATCTCATGACGTTTTACGCGCTGGTGAAACCACTTTCACTTGGCGAAATTGCGCTTGCAGAACTCTCTTTTCCAGCGGCTGCGGAATCAAGCTAGATAAAGCTGGGCTTGCTTAATCCTGCACCTTATACTGCGTCTCCAATGGGACGTTTTAATGCTTGATGGTTTGATCATATCAATTGATGCGATGGGCGGCGATTTTGCGCCGAAAAGCGTCATAGAAGGAATAGAATATTTCCTCACGCATCAGGGCGAGGGACGCCGCGCGCGATTCCTGCTTCATGGTGACGCTGAAAAACTCGCGCCACTCATGGAAAAAGCCCCGCGTACGCGGGAGCGTTCCGAGGTCTTTCACACGGATAAAGTCGTGGAGATGGAGGATAAACCATCTCAGGCCCTGCGGAAGGGCAAGGGTTCAAGCATGTGGAATGCCGTGGCGTCTGTGAAAGGCGGGCAGGCGGGCGTCGTCGTCTCTGCCGGAAATACCGGCGCATTCATGGCGATGTCGAAATTACAACTCCGCGCGAAACAAGGCGTCCAACGCCCGGCGCTCGCCGCGAGCTGGCCGAATATGTCCGGCAAGATGACCGTCGTTCTGGATGTGGGCGCAAATGTCGAATGTGACGCGTCGCAATTAACAGAATTTGCAGTCTTGGGTGAAGCCTATTTCCGCGCGATTTACGGCGTTGAAGCCCCTTCCGTCGGCCTGCTGAACGTTGGAACCGAAGAGGGTAAAGGCAATGCCGTCGTCAAAGTCGCACATGAGCGTCTTGCGCAATCTCAACTCGGTCTGAATTATAAAGGCTTTGTCGAGGGCTACGATATCTCCAAAGGCGAAGTTGATGTGATTGTCACGGACGGATTTACAGGGAATATTGCCCTGAAAACGGCAGAGGGCACAGCGAAACTCGTCGATAGTTTTGTCAAAAAAGCTTTGCTCGGAAATCTTTGGTCGAAATTTACATCCGGTCTAAACGCCATGGCCCTTCGGGGTTTGCGACGCAGTTTGGACCCCAGGCGCGCCAATGGTGCGGTCTTTCTCGGACTGAATGGAATTGCCGTAAAAAGCCACGGCGGAACCGATAATGTGGGTTTTGCCAATGCCCTCAATATTGCGATTGGCTTGGCGGAAAGCGATTTCCAACAGGCTTTGGATTTGCGGCTCGACGCACTTCATGATGAAGATGACAATATAGGTTTTATCTCATGAGAGCTGTCATACGGGGCATTGGCAGCTATCTGCCGGAACACATCATGCACAATGCCGAAATGGCTGAACGCGTTGAGACGTCCGATGAATGGATTCGCGAACGGACGGGTATTCATCAACGTCATATCGCGGCAGAAGGTCAATTCACATCCGACCTTGGATTTGAAGCCGCGAAAGCCGCACTTGCAGATGCGGATATGACGGCTGATGATCTGGACCTTATCATTGTGGCGACATCGACGCCGGACCTAACCTTTCCCTCGACCGCGACAATTATTCAGGAAAAGCTCGGTATGAATCATGGCGCGGCCTTTGATATTCAGGCTGTCTGCTCCGGCTTTATCTACGGCACCCATGTTGTGAACGCGCTTTTGCGATCCGGCGGGGCAAAACGGGCGCTTCTGATCGGGGCAGAGACATTTTCCCGTATTCTCGATTGGGAAGACCGCGGAACCTGCGTCTTGTTCGGTGACGGGGCAGGGGCGATTGTTGTGGAAGCTGTTGAGGATACAAAAGACGGCATCCTCCATACATTCATCCGCTCTGACGGGCGTCATCGCGATATGCTCTACGTGGATGGCGGGCCGTCCCGCACGCAGACCGTTGGGCATTTACGCATGCTCGGCAACCAAGTCTTTAAACATGCGGTGACGGACATATCCCAGGTTATGCGCGATTGTGCGGAACAGGCGGGCGTGGAGATCGCAGATATAGACTGGTTCGTGCCGCATCAGGCAAACCAACGAATTCTCAATGCGGTCGCTAAAAAACTGAAACTCCGCCCGGGGCAGGTGGTGTCGACCGTCGCGCAACATGCGAACACGTCTGCGGCCTCCGTTCCGCTTGCCATGAATGCAGCCGTGAAGGACGGTCGTATTAAGCGCGGCGATTTTGTGATGCTGGAAGCCTTTGGCGGGGGCTTCACTTGGGGCGCTGCCTTGCTGCGCTATTAATGTGCAGGGGGTTATATTTTTTGACTTTTTCCAAAGTCTTAGCTTGCTTTGACCCACTCACTTTTGCTTTAAGGTCGCTATGCCGGCTCCGTCTGACAGCTCCCAAACCGTAACTCGCCAGGATCTGGCGGAAGCGGTTTATCGTGAAATCGGACTTTCGCGCACTGAAAGCTCGGCTCTCGTTGAATCCGTCATCGATCATATTGCGGGCTCTTTGGAAAAAGGTGAGCATGTCAAACTCGCAGGTTTTGGAACATTTTCCCTTCGCGATAAGAAAGAACGCATAGGCCGCAACCCGAAAACGGGTGAGGAAGTACCTATCACATCACGCCGCGTTTTGGTCTTCAAGCCGTCGCAAGTCCTACGCGAACGCGTCGATTCGGCATTATCCACCTAATTGTGTTAGCCTTAAAATCGAAGCCGACCCGATTCGGCGCTATTCGATATGGGCAAGCATGAGCCAGACTAAAACAGCGGCAAAAACCACACGGGCCTTTCGAACGATAAGTGAGGCCGGAGACGAGTTGGGGCTGCAACCTCACGTCCTGCGGTTTTGGGAATCAAAGTTTTCGCAAATTAAACCGATCAAACGCGGTGGCGGAAGGCGTTTCTATCGCCCCGACGATATTGAGTTTTTGCGCGGGATAAAAACACTCCTTCATGATGAGAAACATCCCATCAAAGATGTTCAAAAGCTCATTCAGAAAAAAGGGGCGGCTCGTATCGCAGAGCTAGGGCGGTCTGTTGAGAAAGCTGCGCGGGAGCGTCCTGTTGCGGATACGGATTTATTGCCGGACCGGATCAAGTCGGTAGAGTCCGTTATTCAAACGCAACCGAGAGCGACGACACCAATTGCTAAACCCGAAATTGTTACAGCCGTCGTTCAATCCATACCGACGGCTCCGGCGCCTCAACCTACACCACCACCTGCGTCTGTCGATAAATCCGGATTGCAAGACGCGCTGGCCCAACTCGAGTCCCTTAAATCAAAATGGGGCGCATTCCGCGACGGACCTGACGAAGCCTAAAATCCCTTACATCCCGTCTTGCGAAACTCGCATTAGGCTTCTATAGCCCGCGCCTAGAGATGGACGGCGGAGTATGGCGCAGTCCGGTAGCGCACACGCCTGGGGGGCGTGGGGTCGCAGGTTCGAATCCTGCTACTCCGACCATCTCTTCTCTCCCGAACGCTCAAGCCATGTCCAAATTCTGTGCTGGAATAGAATAAGTTAGACGAATGTCTTCAAGCCCTTGAAGTGCCTCCCTATCCCCGCTTCTATGGATGCTGGAGGTATCTTTTGAAATTCTATGATGAAATGTTTGCCGATGAGGCTGTCCCGCACGAGGCTTATGAGCGGTATTATAAATGGTATGCCGCGCAAAACTCGAAGAGCTTGCAAAAGAAAATGCGGGAAGCGGAAGCCGTATTCCGGCGAACCGGTATTACATTCAACGTATATGGCAAGAAAGACGCCGAGGAGCGCCTGATACCCTTCGATATCATTCCCCGTATCATCGCGGCCGATGAATGGGACGAACTGACCAAGGGAATCGAGCAGCGCGTCGAAGCGCTCAATCTCTTCCTTCACGATATCTATCACGAACAGAACGTCATCAAAGACGGCATTCTGCCTGCTAATCTTGTCGCAAATAATGAAGCCTTTTTGCAGAAAATGATCGGTGTGAAACCGCCGGGTGGAATTTACACCCACATTGTCGGCGTCGATCTGGTGCGGACGGCCAAGAACGAGTTTTATGTTCTGGAGGATAATGCGCGGACGCCATCCGGCGTTTCCTATATGTTGGAAAACCGCGAGACGATGCTCAAAATGTTTCCGGATGTTTTCGCCGAAAACCGCGTCAGGCGCGTCAGCGATTATCCGCATATCCTGCGCAAATCTTTATCCAGCTGCGCGCCTGATGCCTGTACGGGTAAGCCGACGCTCGCCGTCCTGACACCCGGCATCCATAACTCCGCCTATTTTGAACACGCTTTTCTGGCTGATCAAATGGGCGCGGAACTGGTCGAGGGTCATGATCTGAAGATCGAGAATGGCCGCGTCTGCATGCGCACCACGCGGGGTTATGACCCGATTGATGTGATTTACCGCCGTGTCGATGATGAATATCTGGACCCGCTCAATTTCAATCCTGACTCCATGCTCGGTGTGCCGGGTATTTTCGATATCTACCGGTCAGGCGGCATTACGATTGCCAATGCACCGGGGGCAGGGATCGCCGATGACAAGGCCATCTATTCCTACATGCCGGATATCGTAAAATATTACACGGGCAAGGAAGCACTGCTCAAAAATGTCGAGACATGGCGCTGTTCAGAACCGGATTCGCTCACTTATGTATTGGATAATCTCCATGATTTGGTTGTAAAGGAAGTCCACGGCTCCGGCGGATATGGCATGTTGATCGGCCCGGCCGCTAGCAAGAAAGAGCTGGCGGATTTCCGCGCGAAACTGATCGATAATCCTGCCAAATATATTGCGCAGCCAACACTCGCGCTTTCGACAACGCCCGTCTTTGTGAAGTCAGGGCTTTCCCCGCGCCATGTTGATCTCCGGCCCTACGTCCTCGTCGGGGCGAATGGCGTGAATATTACGCCCGGCGGGCTGACACGTGTCGCGATGGAGAAGGGGTCACTCGTCGTGAATTCAAGTCAGGGGGGCGGAACCAAGGACACCTGGGTTCTGGAGGCGTAGGATATGTTAGGAAAAACAGCCGGCAGCCTCTTCTGGATGTTCCGCTATCTCGAGCGGAGCAAAAACCTTGCCCGTCTCATAGACGCGGCCTTCCGGATTACGCTGACCCAATCGCAATCCGCCAATTCCGAATGGGCCTCCGTCATCGCGACGACGGGTGCGCAGCAACGCTATGAGGCGGCACATGACGAGGATTATGAGAGCGGCAAAGTCATCGACTTCCTGCTGCGGGATTCTGACAATCCGTCCAGCGTGATCTCGGTCATGAAATCCGCCCGTAACAATGCCCGCGCCAGCCGCACGGCCCTCACGCGCGACGTCTGGGAGGCCGTGAATGAATCCTGGATCATGCTCTCCGATATTTTGAAAGCCCCCATCGAAAAGAAGAACCTGCCCGATGTCCTTGGCCTCATCCGACGACAGAGTACACAGGTGCAGGGCGCGCTGCACGGTACGATGCTACGCAATGATATCTATGACTTCGCGCGACTGGGGACTTTCGTCGAGCGCGCGGATAATACGGCCCGCATTCTGGATGTGAAATATTACATCTTGCTGCCCGCTGTGACCGATGTCGGCAGTCCGTTGGATAATCAGCAATGGGAAACCATTCTCAGGTCTGTGTCTGCGGAACAATCCTATCGGTGGCATCACCGCGACGAGATTACGCCAAAGGGCATCGCGCATTTCCTCATCCTCGATAAATGCCTGCCGCAATCTCTCGTGTTCAGCGTCAGCGAGCTTGTCTCAACCCTTGGATATCTCGACCGCGAATATGACCAGACCTCCGATGCCAGTGTCCTCGCATCCGGATTTCTGGCCGATTTGAAAAGCACGACGGTTGAAGACATTTTCGAAACCGGTTTGCATGAGTTCATCGCAAAGTTTCTATCTAAAAACGGAGACTTGGCCGCGCAGATCGAACGCGACTTCAAGTTCGTGGCGTAGCGCGTGAGATTGAACGTCTCACACCGAACGGAATATAATTTCGACACGCCACCCGCTTATGGCCTTCAGCAGATAAGGTTGTCACCGAAATCAGGCGTGGGACAGACCGTTCTGGACTGGTATCTGGAGATTGAAGGGGCCGAGATTCAGGCGGGGTTCGAGGATGAACATGGCAATACGACCAAACTGGTCAGTCTGGATCCATCGTCGAATAAGCTCGTCATATCCTCCAGAGGCTTGATCGATGTCGGGGAGGGAGCGTCTGTCTCCCAGTCTCATAAAGGCAGATCTCCGCTCTGGCTCTATTTACGCGAAACGCCCCTGACGCGGAGCGGTGAGAAAATCGAAAATCTGGCGCATACCATAAACGGGTCCAATGACGTCTCGCACTTCCACGCGCTCTCGGCGGATATTCTCGGCTCCGTCACCTATGTGACGGGTATGACAGGCGCGTCCACAACGGCGGAAGATGCCATGACGCTCGGGCAGGGTGTGTGTCAGGACCACGCCCATATCTTTATCTCCGCCTGCCGACGGGCGGGGCATCCCGCGCGCTACATTAGCGGGTATTTGCATATGGACGATCGCGTGGATCAGGACGCCATGCATGCCTGGGCGGAGGTCTGGATAGAGGATCTCGGCTGGACAGGCTTTGATATCTCCAACGGCATATCGCCGGATAATCGTTATGTGCGACTGGCCGTGGGGCTTGATTATAATCAGGCCGCGCCTATTTCCGGCCTGACGATTGGCGGCGCTGGCGAATCGATGAAAGTCGACATTCAAGTCCAGCAGCAACAATAATCCGCCCGCAAACTGAAAAGATAAGAGCCGAATGACCTATTGCGTGGGTATGACCCTCAATTCCGGTATCGTTTTCATGTCCGATACCCGCACAAATGCGGGCGTCGATGATATTGCGTCCGTGAAGAAGATGCACACATGGACGGTCGATGGAGACCGCGTCATTACAATCATGACGGCGGGCAACCTTGCAACGACCCAGTCTTTGATCAGCCTGCTCTCCGAGCGGTCCGTCAAGCCGAAGAAGCGCGATCCCTCGATCCTCAAAGCCCCGACCATGTTTCAGGTCGCGCGTCTGGTCGGGGATACCTTGCGCGAAGTTATCCAATCCAATGCGGGAAGCGGGCAGGAGGCCAGTTCCGCCTTTAACGCGACGGTCATTGTGGGCGGACAGATTAAAGGCATGACGCCGCGCCTCTTCCTCGTCTATCCCGAAGGGAATTTTATTGAGGCCAGTGCGGATAATCCGTTTTTCCAAATTGGCGAAAACAAATATGGCAAGCCGATCCTCGTGCGGGCCTATGATCCGGAAATGAGCCACAAGGCAGCGATGAAACTGCTGCTCGTATCCTTTGATTCAACTATAAAAGCCAACTTGTCTGTCGGCCTGCCGTTGGATTATCAGATTTACGAAACTGACAGTTTCAAACTGGAAAAGCAGGGGCGCATTGAAGCCGACGATCCCTATTTCCTTCAGGTGTCCAATGGGTGGGGCGACGCGCTGAAAGAGGCTTTCCTAGAATTGCCCGAATTTTCATTCGATTAGCCAATATTCGCGTGATGATGAAATGACGCGTCGACTCTCTGAAATAAGACATTATATGAGCGCCCATGACACGCGGACGTATCAAATCAGTCGATTATTGGCTCTTGTTCATGCTGTTTCTTGTAACAGTTATGATTGTGGTGGGCGGAGCGACTCGCCTGACAAATTCTGGTTTGTCCATCACGGAATGGGCTCCGATCCGTGGCGCACTTCCGCCGCTCTCGACAGAGGCTTGGCTGTCTGAATTCGAGAAATACAAGCAAATCCCCGAATTTGAAGCTGAGCATCCGGATATGGATCTGGAAGGTTTTAAGTTCATCTATTTCTGGGAATGGGGCCATCGACAACTCGGGCGCTTTATCGGCCTCGCCTTTTTCCTGCCCATGATTTATTTTTGGATTAAGGGATACCTACCCGTAGGCAAACGTCGGAAGTTCTTTGGCATTGCCGCCCTGATTGGTGTCCAAGGCGGCGTTGGGTGGTGGATGGTCCATAGCGGCCTACAAGAAGGTATGGTCAATGTGAGCCAATATCGTCTCGCCACACATCTCGGCATAGCCTTTGTCATCCTCGGTGCGCTTTATTGGGTTTGGAAACGCGCGCGCAGTGGCTGGGCTCCCATGCGGCATGCTTTTGGCGTGAAGCGGTCGGCTCTGCTTGCGGCTCTGATTTATATTCAGATTATTGCTGGGGCTTTTATGGCGGGAACGCATTCCGGTCGAACCTATAATGAATGGCCGCTTATGGATGGCGATTTCATTCCGTCAGGTTACGGCGTGCAATCTCCGTTCTGGCGCAACATTTTCGAGAATCCGGCAGCCATTCAGTTCAATCACCGGACGCTCGCCTATATCATTCTGATCTTTGCGGCCTGGGTGATCTGGAGTGTTCGTAAGAAATCCGCGATGAAGCCCGCAGCGATCATGCTAATGATGCTTTTACTATGGCAGGTCTTTCTGGGGATATGGACGTTACTGGCTGTTGCGCCTTTAAATCTGTCATTACTGCATCAATTCTCCTCCATCCTCGTCTTCATTGCCGCGCTGAACTTGATGTGGCGGTCCAGAAGTGCGGTAAAATAATACCGAATTTTTAAGCTATTGATTTTATTGCTTATTCTTCAATAGGTGGGTGGTTTCTACTGTTGACGGCTTGGTTCTCTCTCCGTAGGTAGCGCCATCGAAAAGCGGTCCACGTCTGGGCCGCTCACTGTTTAAGGTTTATCATGAAAACGACAAAGTTTCTGAAAACCGCCGAGATTGAGAAGAAATGGATCTTGATCGACGCGGAAGATGCTGTCGTCGGACGTCTGGCATCATTTGTTGCTATGCGTCTGCGCGGAAAGCATCGCCCCGACTACACACCGCATATGGATTGCGGTGACAACGTCATCATCATCAATGCGGATAAGGTCCACTTCACGGGCAATAAGCGTAAAGACAAGGTCTATTACCGTCACACAGGTTATGTTGGCGGTATCAAGGAAACGACAGCGGCCAAAGTGCTCGACGGACGTTTCCCCGACCGCGTGATGCGCAAAGCCGTTCAGCGTATGCTCCCGAAAGAGAGCCCGTTGGCGCGTAAGCAGCTCTCCAATCTCCGTGTTTATGCTGGTGCCGATCACCCGCATGAAAACCTGAAGCCCGAGACTGTGGATTTCAAATCCTTGTCTGAAAAGAACGTGAAGCGAGGTTAAGAACATGGCTGAACAAACTGCACAGTCTCTCGCAGACTTGAAAGACGTTGTTGACGGAACCGTTGGCACAGAAGCCGCCGCAATTGATCCGGCAACATTGCCTGATCCAAAAATTGACGAGCACGGTCGCTCTTACGCGACTGGCAAGCGGAAAAACTCTGTCGCCCGTGTTTGGATCAAGCCCGGCAACGGTAAGATCACTGTCAATGGCCGCGATCAGGAAGTGTATTTCGCGCGTCCCGTTCTGCGTCTCATCATTGCTCAGGCTTTTCAAGTTGCTGATCGCGTCGATTCTTACGACGTTGTTGCGACTGTCAAAGGCGGCGGTCTCTCAGGTCAAGCCGGTGCTGTCCGTCACGGCATTACAAAAGCGCTGACATATTACGAGCCGGCCTTGCGTCCGCCACTCAAAGCCGCCGGCTTTATCACCCGCGACTCGCGTGTTGTGGAGCGTAAGAAATACGGTCGTGCCAAGGCGCGTAAGAGCTTCCAGTTCTCGAAACGCTAATCTCAGGACAGTATTCAAGGAAAGAGTCGCTATTGCGTTTCGAGTTCTCGAAACGTTAGACTCTTTTTTACAGGAATTACTATTCAGGCGTTTCGGGTTTCCCGAGACGCCTTTTTTGTTGGGGTATGAGTTATGAAAAATGCAGCTGTTCTCGGAGCGTCCGGATATACGGGCGCGGAAGCCGTGCGACTCATCCTCGGTCACCCCAAACTCAACCTTGTTGCACTGACGGCGTATAGTCGTGCAGGCGAGGATTATGCGGATGTATTCCCCAATTTCATCGGGCAGGACCTGCCGGATCTTATGACAGCAGACGAAGTGAATTGGGATGACATTGATGTCGTTTTTGCCTGCCTCCCGCATGGTGCCAGTCAGGAAACGATTGCGAAGATTTACGACCGCGTTGAAACGGTCATTGATCTCTCTGCTGATTTTCGTCTCGCTGATCCCAAGCTTTACGAGAGCACTTACGGGCGACCCCATGAATTCACTGAACTTTTGGGCGAACGGGTCTACGGGCTGAGCGAGTTTGCGAAGGATGATCTGCGCGGCGCAAAACTCGTCGCCTGTCCGGGTTGCTATCCGACTTGTTCTATATTGGCGCTCGTACCTGGTCTTGAAGCAGGTCTAATAGACCCAGCCAATATTATCATTGATGCTAAAACTGGCGTGACGGGAGCCGGGCGGAAGGCGACACTCGCTTTTGCCTATTCCGAGACAACGGACGGCGCACAGGCCTATGGTATCGGTAATCACCGCCATGCCCCCGAAATGGATCAGGCGATTGCGCAATTTGCGGGCAAAGATGCCAAGGTCCGCTTTACACCTCATCTTGTTCCGATGAATCGCGGGATGATCGCGACGTGTCATGTGAATTTGAAAGATGGCACTGACATATCGGACCTACGGAAAACCTATCTTGTTCGTTATGCGGACAGTGCTTTTGTTCAGGTTCTGCCGGAAGGCCAAGTCCCGCAAACCCGCCATGTGCGCGGCAGTAATTATTGCCAGATTGGTGTCTTTGCGGATCGTACACCTCATTCTGCGGTGATTGTCTCCGTGATTGATAACCTCACCAAAGGCTCATCCGGCCAGGCCATTCAGAATTATAATCTTGTACAAGGTTGGGATGAGACAATCGGCCTGACGGGTGTTGGCGTCTTCCCATAAATGTCCGATAATTAGGGTGACCCTCGCAGAGGTTTGTCTCATAAGGCTCACATGAAACAGGTTTTCACATCTACCCGAATCGTCTTGCTTACGGCGGTACTATCTATTTCCGCCTGTCAGACTGTGAAAATGCCCAATCTCGATGTTATCAAATCCCCTGAATTTAGCGAAGACGCCGCGAATATAGAACGCTCCTATCCACGACCGGTTGATGCGCCTGTGCTGCCACAAGATGTTCGGTCCGGCGCGCAATGGGATAAGGACGCCATAGCCTTACAGAGATTACGCGACCTCTCTGACAAAGCGGAGCCAGAGCCGGTTCTTTCGGAAAAGGATATCGAAGACCGCTATAATGCCCTGAAAGATAAAGCGCAGGCCTATAAAGACGATGATCCTGCGACTGAAACAGATTTCCCCGAAGTAGATACAAGACGAAGACGAAACTGATGCAAACCAATCCGGACATTCCAACGGACGAATTCTACCGCATTCAACGCCTGCCACCTTATGTTTTTGCCGAGGTCAATAAGCTGAAAGCGCAGCTTCGCGCTGAGGGTCAGGATATTATCGACTTTGGTTTTGGCAATCCCGATCTGCCCACACCTAAACATGTGATCGATAAGCTCATTGAGACGGTGCAAAAACCGCGCGTGACCGGCTATTCTGCCTCACGGGGTATCAAGGGCTTGCGTCAAGCTTGCTCCCGTTATTACGCGCGTCGGTTCGATGTTGAACTTGATCCGGAAGATCAAATTATTGCCACGATTGGCTCGAAGGAAGGGTTCGCAAACCTCGCGCAAGCCATCACGGCACCGGGTGACGTGATTTATGCCCCCGATCCGTCCTATCCGCTACATGCTTACGGTTTCATCATTGCCGGGGCAAAAATTCAGGGCATTCCTGCCATTACGGCGGAGGAATATTTGGTCGGCGTGAAAGACGCGCTCGCAAAAGCAGACAAGCCGCCCATGGCGATTGTCGTCTGCTTCCCGTCCAACCCAACGGGGATGGTCGCGGATAAGACTTTCTACGATGAGATCGTCGCGATTGCAAAGGCACATGATATCATTATCCTGTCAGATCTCGCCTATTCCGAAATCTATTTCAGCGATCCACCGCCGTCCATATTCGAAGTCGTCGACCCCGAGGACATCATGTGTATTGAGACAATTTCTATGTCCAAGACCTATTCTATGGCAGGTTGGCGCATGGGCTTTGCTGTTGGAAACCGTCGCCTTATTGCGGCCTTAACCCGTGTGAAATCTTATCTGGATTACGGAGCTTTTACACCCATTCAAGTCGCCACTTGCGCCGCCTTAGATGGTCCGCAGGATGTCGTGCAGGATGCGCGCGATATCTATAAAGCCCGCCGTGATGTTCTTGTTGACAGTTTTGGCCGTGCGGGATGGGATATTCCGGTGCCGGAAGCCTCCATGTTTGCCTGGGCACCACTTCCGTCAAAATTCGCGCATCTTGGCTCTGTCGAATTCTGTAAAATGCTGATGGAAAAAGCGAATGTAGCGGTCTCACCCGGAAACGGATTTGGCGAGCATGGTGAAGGCTATGTTCGGATTGCACTCGTCGAAAATGAGCAACGCATTAGACAGGCGGCTCGGAATATCAAAAGTCTGTTGGCTTCAACTGATATCCTCGCCGCAGAATAGACTTAGAATAATCGTACTTTTATTATCCGGCATGTTAACGGCAGGCTCAAAATATTGACTGAATGGGGTCCTCGAATGAGTAAAATTGGTTTTAACGCAGCGCTCGCGCTGCAGGCGGCATTGGTCACGGAAAAAGCTGCGATTGCGGCGACAGCGCTTGTTGGGCGAGGTGACGAGAAAGCTGCGGATCAGGCTGCGGTAGACGCAATGCGCAAGGCCCTGAATAATATGGATATTCGCGGTCGAATTGTGATTGGTGAGGGCGAGCGCGACGAAGCGCCCATGCTCTATATTGGCGAGGAAGTCGGCAAGGGCAAAGGCCCTGAAATCGACATCGCGCTTGATCCACTGGAAGGTACGACTCTAACCGCCAAGGCTATGGCCAATGCCTTGGCTGTCATGGCTTTTGCGCCAAAGGGCGGGCTGCTCTACGCGCCGGACACCTATATGGACAAGATCGCCTGCGGGCCGGGCTATCCGGCGGGCATATTAGATATTGATGCGTCCGCCGCTGACAATGTCAAAAAACTCGCCAAGGCCAAAGGCGTTAAACCGAACCAGATCACGGTCTGTGTTTTGGACCGTGCACGGCATGGCAAGATCATCGATTCCCTGCGCGATATTGATGCCGCTGTCAGCCTCATCACAGACGGCGATGTCCAAGGCGTGATTGCGACGACGGATCCCGATACGCAGATCGACATGTATGTCGGCAGTGGCGGCGCACCGGAAGGTGTTCTCGCGGCGGCAGCGTTACGCTGTATTGGTGGCCAGATGCTGGGCCGTTTGACATTCCGGAATGATGATGAAGTCAGCCGCGCCCGCCGCGTCGGGATTGATAATCTTGATACGATCTACGATCTCAAAGGCCTCGCTTCCGGCCCGACGATTTTTTCTGCGACGGGAGTTACGCAAGGGTCGCTTCTCGACGGCGTGAAATTTATCGGTGACAAGGTTCACTCTCATACGCTTATCATGAACTCTGTTGACGGCTCCGTTCAAAAACTGCGTTCTGTGCGCCCCGTCGCTTAGTGATGTCAGAGGCAGATTTCCCGGACTGCCTTGGCGTGACATCTTCAATTCGTGGACGCCGTTGGCGTCTGCGGCATGACCCTTCGGCACTTGAGGAATATAGCACAGAGTCAGGGCTGCCGCTTTTGCAATCCGCCTTACTGTTGGGGCGTGATGTTGCGCTGTCAGAGACAGCCAATTTCCTCATGCCGACATTGCGGAACAGCCTTCCTGATCCATCTTCTTTGAAGGATGCGGACAAAGCGGCAGGCCTAATTCTCGATCACATCATCGCTGGCAAACGGATTTCACTTTTCTCTGATTATGACGTGGACGGTGGAACGTCGGCGGCACAGCTCATCCGTTGGGGCAGGGGACTTGGCTATGAATTCGGCCTCTACGTTCCTGACCGTGTGAAGGAAGGCTACGGTCCGTCAGAAGCGGCATTTGGCCAATTAAAAGCCGAAGGTGTGGACCTCGTCATTACACTCGATTGCGGGGCGGCGGCGCATTCAGCATTGGAATATGCGGACGCGATAGAGTTGCCCGTGATCGTTGTCGATCATCATCAGATGGGGGAGGTGCCCCCACCCGCACTCGCACTCGTTAATCCGAACCGGATGGATGACACATCTGAACAGGGGCATCTGGCGGCAGCGGGCGTAACCTTTATGTTGCTTGTCGCACTACATCGTGAAGCCCGGGCTAGAGATCTAACGAACACCGTTGATTTAAAGAGTTTGCTAGGACTCACCGCGTTAGGAACAGTGTGCGATGTCGTGCCCCTACGCGGCGTAAACCGGGCCTTTGTCCGGCAGGGGCTTAAGGTCTTATCGTCTAATGAAAACATAGGCGTTCAGGCATTAGCGGATGTCTCAAGTGCCTATCCGCCTTACACAACTTATCATGCCGGATTTGTTCTCGGCCCTCGGATTAATGCGGGGGGACGGATTGGCAGCGCAGAGATGGGGGCGCGTCTGCTCTCAACGGAGGATTCGCAACAGGCCTATGGCTATGCTGCAGAGTTGGACCGCGTGAACTTGAAACGTCGCCAGATGCAGGACCGGATTCTGGAAGAAGCATTAGAAGCCGCACAAGCACAATCCGAAGAGCCCGTCATCATTGTTGCCATGGAAGACTGGCACCCGGGTATTATAGGTATCGTGGCTGGACGATTGAAAGACCGATTCCGGAAACCCGCAATTGTTATCGGTATTGACCGCGATGCAGCGGAGCCTATCGCGAAAGGGTCGGGACGCTCTATCAATGGAGTGGATTTGGGCCGGGCTATATCAGCGGCGGAAGAGGCGGGCTTACTCCTCTCGGGTGGCGGCCACGCCATGGCTGGCGGTCTGAGTGCCGACCCTGATCAGATTGACGCATTTCGAACCTTCATTTGTGAACGCCTTGCGGAAGACGTCACAACAGCCCTCGAAAACGAGTCGAGCAAAGTTGATTACGTTCTCAGTCCATCCAGCCTGACAGATGATCTCATGAGGGTCATAGACTCCGTCGGACCATATGGCGCAGGAAATCCACAACCCGTTTTTGCTTTTGCGGATCTCTCCGTAACTTATGCGCAACGCACGAAGGGTGACCATGTGCGGTTTACATTGAGCGACCAAGATGGCGGCAACCTAAAAGGTATTTGCTTCCGAGCGGGCGAATCTGGATTGGATGAAGCCCTCCTTATGGCAGGGGAACAGCGCTTCCACGCGATTGGCCGCCTCAAAACCAATGTTTGGCAGGGCCGGACCTCCATTGATTTCAATCTTATGGACCTCGCACCTGCATAAGGTGGTATTTTTGCGTAAAAAGCCTCTTGCAAGGTTTGAAACCCGCCTCTATATCGCGCTCCACACTGACTGATGCGGTCCCTTCGTCTATCGGTTAGGACGCCAGGTTTTCAACCTGGAAAGAGGGGTTCGATTCCCCTAGGGACTGCCAATCAGTTTTTTCCCGCTGTCAGTGTTTTCTCCTGCATTTCAGATTTACATCCTGCCCCGCAGGGCTGTATGTCAGCCACATGAAACGTATTGCTACATTTACACTCGGTCTGATGTTTATTGCAGGGACTGCCTTTGCCCAGACCTCTAAAAATGATGTTGTTGATTTTGGCGAACCGCAACCGCTGACCATTCTGACGGCGGATGGAGAGCATAATTTCCAGGTCGAAGAAGCCAAAACGCTGGATCAACAGGCGCGAGGTATGATGTTCCGCGAATCAATGGACGCGGATACAGGCATGATTTTCGAATTCGATGAGCCGAAAGTGGCGACGATCTGGATGAAGAACACATCCATTCCGCTGGATATCCTTTTCGTGCGATCCAATGGTAAAATTTTGAAAATCGAACACTCTCATCAGCCCTATACACTGCGTAGCGCCTCCTCAGAGGCTGTTATTGCCGCAGTCGTTGAGCTCAAGGGCGGAGAGTCCAAGGCCCGCGGCATCCGGCCCGGCGATACAATCGAACATCCCTTCTTCGACAACTGAATTTAACCCGTATTGGCACTTGCCTTTTATTCCAGTCGGGGTAAGTAGCGCTCCACCGTGTTCGGGGCGTAGCGCAGCCTGGTAGCGCACCTGTTTTGGGAACAGGGGGTCGCAAGTTCGAATCTTGCCGCCCCGACCACGGATCTTCACCTTATATTGGCGCAAGACGCCGTAAGGCTTTGATAAGCCCTTTCTGCTAGTCTCTTCCTGGGGCTTAGGGAAAGATGGCTATGCAAACTGCGCGTAATTCGGTTCAGAACGCACCGATGGGGAAAAAAACTCCGTTTAAACAGGTTGAGATCGGGCGCATTCGGACGGTTGGCTCCAGTAGTGCTGTTATCTCAATCAATAAATCTGTGATTCGGAATAATCAGCTGAACCTTGCCCAGATCGGTACGATTCTAAAAATTGTGACGAGCAAATCTATCGTTGTGGCCATGGTCGGCTCTCTCAAAATTGGCGGAGATGATGATGAGGGCATGAGTGATGGTTGCCTCGCCATGCTCAATATTATGGGTGAAATCACGACCAATGAGACAACGCGCGAGACAAAATTCTTCCGGGGTGTCCGGTCTTTCCCTGTTTTGGGTGAGGCGGTTTATAACATGTCGCCCGACGAATTGACGATGATTTTCAACCGGGAGAACGAAGCCTGTATCGAAGTCGGGCGATTGCAGCAGGACAATTCTATTGTCGCGAAGGTGCGCGTGGATGATTTGCTGTCCAAACATTTTGCTATTCTTGGTTCTACGGGCTCCGGTAAATCCTGTACTGTGGCCTTAGTTCTGCAGGCTATTCTGAATGCGAACCCGCAGGGTCATGTCGTTCTTTTCGACCCGCATAATGAATATTCCAAGAGTTTTGGAGATCGGGCGGAGGTGATCGATAATGAGTCCCTCGATCTGCCGATTTGGATTTTTGATTTTGTCGAGACCTGTGAGCTTCTCTGCTCAGATATTGAGGATCAAGCACGGGAAGAGCAGGAAATCCTGCATGATGTTATCCTCCGCGCGAAACAGCTTTATGACCGCTCGCTTAAACGCGGTGACGTCAGCACCCAACTTAAATTGGATGATATCGAGGGCGAGCTCCAACGCGCCACACATATCTCTCTGGATAGTCCTGTGCCCTACCGCATTCGTGATGTTGCTAAGCTTGTCGATCATGCCATGGGCAAGCTCGAGAATGCTTCAAATCTAGCGCCCTATAAGCGCTTAAAGCGCCGTATTGCGACCTTAACATCCGATCCGCGCTATGCGTTCATTTTCAAGAACCAAGCCTCTCCGCGTCCGATTGAAGATATCGTGGGCCGTATTTTCCGTCTCCCCGTGAATAACAAACCGATTTCTTGCCTCGATTTTTCTGGTATTCCTTCGGAGGCCCTAAATATTGTCGTCTCCGTTGTCAGCCGTCTCGCTTTCGAACTTGCGACGTGGTCGGAACGGAAGTTACCCATACTTCTGGTGTGTGAAGAAGCGCATAGATATATTCCCCGTGACCGGAATCTTGGATTCCATTCCACGCGCCGGATTATTTCGCGAATCGCGAAAGAGGGTAGGAAATATGGAGTGTCTCTCGCCATTGTTTCGCAGCGTCCGTCCGAATTGGAGCCCTCCACACTGTCGCAATGCTCGACGATCTTCTCTATGCGGTTATCAAATGAATTGGATCAAAATTTCGTTCGCGCAGCAGTGCCGGACGGCGCAGCGGAACTGCTCTCTTTCCTGCCGTCACTCGGTACGGCGGAAACTATGGTTTTCGGTGAATCCGTCAATCTTCCCATGCGGGTCATTCTGGATAATCTGCCGGCTGAATATCGACCGCATAGTTCCAGTGCACAATTTACAGAACTGTGGCAGCGTGATCATGCGACACCGCAAATGATGGAACAAGTTTTCAACCGTTGGCGGGCGCGCAGTCTGCACCCGGATGGAAAGCCGCAGCAGACGTCAGCGCCTGTCACGCCGAGTGTTCAGGACACCCGTGCAGCCCTGCGTCGCCGAAACACGGAACGTGCTCCGGTACAAAGACCACATCAGTCCAGTCAGGCCTCAACCCCGCAGCCCGGTACATTGGCAGCTCAAGCGCGCGAAAAATTATTGGCACAAGCCGCTCAGGGCAGCACCTCACAAGCATCGTCAACCTTAGCGGATGTCAAAGCGCGTCTGAATTCTGCCTTTCATCGTGATATCTAACGCAACATCGCATTGACCAGAGCGAGGCGCGGCGCTATCGCGTTTTCATGTTTGCAAAGATATCGAAAGCTCAACCTTCTGCCATGACCTCCGGTCGTGCAAACTCTGAAAAATGGTATCTCGAATACCAATCGATAGAGCGCAGTGTGATTGATCCGTTGACGGGAAATACCCGCAATGTTGATACGCGCGAACAGTTGAAGATGCCGTTTGATACGCTGGAAGATGCCGTTGCTTATGCTAAGGCGAACAATATTCCACATCGTGTCATTGACCGACCAAAGTCAAAACGCATTCCACGGTCCTATTCGGAAAATTTCGATTATGACCGCAAATTACCCTGGACGCATTAACGTCCATTTCGGGGACCTATAGCTCAACTGGATAGAGCAGCCGCCTTCTAAGCGGCAGGTTGTAGGTTCGAGTCCTACTGGGTCTGCCATTCTTTATCTGCGGGTTATCGCCAACCAGCCTAACCCGCGCGTTTTCACTTAAAATGTGCGTCGAGGAAATCGAGGAAGGCTGGCCAGTCCTCTTTGACGACTCCATGTGTTCCGGGCCTGATCCAGAAAGCGATATCGTCAGCAGGTTGAAAGTCGTCTAACCTTTCAGCCGTAAAACTATCTGCGCCCCAAACTGGCGCGGCAATCTTTGCAGCGCGGTAAGCGCCTTCGGGATCAGACCAGACGTCACGTCGGGCGTTGCCGAGAAGGATGGGTTTGGGAGCGATTGCAGCGAGCAGGGCGGGTGCATCGACAGGCAGACTTCGATAATCATCTGTATAGTCCGAGGCGAGCGGTGTGACCCATTGGGGGTAGCTAGTGACGATATCCTTGAGGCTCTCTCCGGTCTTGTCTCGCATGATGGAAGCCCCAACGGTGCCGGATTGATGCGAGACGGCGGAGTCAATATTATCGCTGAGCGCTGCCGCGATAAGGGCCGTCTTACCATATCTGGAATGTCCGTAGGCAATGATGGAACGCTCAGGGACGTCAGCTTTCAATTCATCCGCGAGTGCAATTGTAAGTGAAGCCCAAACCGTGAGTGCGCCCGGACGGCTCTCTCCGGCATCCGGAAAAATAGATTTTAATCTTTCGACACCTGCCGCCTTGCGGTCCGGAACATAATCGGGCGGATGCATAACAGCGACGGCGTAACCTCTATCCAGAATATTTTCATAGGGGTGTTCGACGATGTATCGACCAAAGAAATAACCGAAAATTGAACCCAAAGGTCCCATGCTTCTGGCTTCACCGGGCAGTGGGGATTCGCCGTCCCGCGCGACAACGCTTCGATTGCTTGAAAAATTCTGCGTTATAATGACAGGCGCATTGGGTCGATCATTCGGCGTAATGAGAATGATTTCGAACGGATTAGCGGCTTGCCCGTGAGAAACGGCATAGTTTCTGCGCTCGACTGTGGCGCGATTATCAAGCCAGTCAGGTGTGATGACGTCGCGCTCAACCACCTCAAAGCGCGTTGGTTTCAAATAGGGGCCCAAAAGCAATGTTTGAAACTGTTCAAAATCTCGCGCACTCGGCGGGTCTACTGTCTGCGTTCTAATCGGGTCAGGGGATAAGTCAGCTTGTTGCAGGATTGTGCGAGCGGGCGCGCAAGACCCTAAAACTATGACGGCCCAAAAAATCCCGGCAAAGACAATGAAACGAATTATCTTAGAAAACAGATGCAAGAGACTGTTCTATATCGGCTTTCAGATCTGATATGGCTTCAAGGCCACAGGCAAAACGGATGAGTGGGCCTCCCAATCTGTAGGCATGACTGCGTTTGAGTTGCGGATCGCAATGAATAGCGAGGCTCTCAAAGCCGCCATAGGAATAGCCGATACCGAAGAGCTTTAGATTATCAATAAATTTGAGAACATCAGCCTCGTTCAAAGGTTTGAACACGCAGGCAAACAAGCAAGCTCCGCCCGTAAAGTCCCGCTTCCAAAGGTCGTGATCGGGATGATCTGTCACAGCAGGATGCAGAACGGTTTGAATTTCATCGCGGGTCATCAACCATTCCGCCAATGCCAGCGCCGTTGCTTCGGATTGCCGGAACCGTGGCAGGACGGTCCGGAAACCACGCAAAATTTGATAGGCATCATCGGGTGAACTCGCATTGCCGAGTTGTTTGGCTGTGAGTTTGGCCCGAATGAATAGTCCTTCATCCCC
Source organism: uncultured Caulobacterales bacterium (assembly GCA_947503715.1). Taxonomy (GTDB): domain Bacteria; phylum Pseudomonadota; class Alphaproteobacteria; order Caulobacterales; family Maricaulaceae; genus Litorimonas. The sequence continues at coordinate 846,249 of CANNER010000001.1, forward strand.
GAAAACGGCCGCACCATACATGACATCGCTATGACCACCAAAATATTTGGTGGCGGCGTGGACGGAGATGTCTATTCCGAACTGAAGCGGGTTCAGCGTAATTCCACCTGACCACGTATTGTCGATAAGGGTCGCTACGCCTTTCGCTTTTGCGGATTTCGCAATAGCGGGTAGGTCTTGTATTTCGAAGGTCAGAGAACCGGGACTCTCTAGGAGAATGAGGCTCGTATTCTCGCGAATAAGATCTGAAATGCCTGACCCTATACGCGGATCATAAAGCTCCATCTCTACGCCGTAGCGTTTGAGGAATGTCTGACAAAAATAACGCGTTGGCCCGTAAGCAGAGTCTGTTAGCAAGACATGATCGCCAGGCTTCACAATCGTTAAGATCGGCCCCGTTAGTGCCGCAACACCGGATGGATAGAGTAGGGAACCGACACCGCCTTCAAGCTCAGTGAATAAGTCTGCAAGGGCATCATGGACCGCAGTCCCATGCCGTCCATATCCGCGAATATCACTACGGTAGAGGTCTTCGGCTTTCTCAAATAATAGAGTGGATGCGCGTGTAACAGGGTGACTGACAGGTGTACCCAATCCTGCGGGTGGACGCCCCATATGGGTGAATTTTGTCTCGAGTTGCAGGTCGTCGGCGGACATTAGCAGAGCCAGTTTGGAACGGGCAGGCCCTTCTCGCGAAGGAAGTCCGGATTATAGACTTTTGATTGGTAACGCTGCCCGTAATCGCAGAGGATGGTCACGATCGTGTGACCCGGACCCATTTCCCGCGCCATGTGGATGGCGCCGGCAATATTGATGCCCGATGATCCTCCTAGGCAGATACCTTCCAGCTGGTTGAGTTCAAAAATGATCTGTAGCGCTTCCGTATCTGAAATCCGGTATTGGCGGTCCACTTGAATATCTTTCAAGTTGGCCGTGATCCGGCCCTGACCAATACCTTCAGTGATCGAGTTGCCTTCCGTTTCCAACTCACCGTGATCGTAATATGCGAACATCTTGGAACCATAAGGATCTGCCAAGCCGATTTGTACATCCGGATTTTTTGCCTTCAACGCCATGGACACACCGCCCAATGTTCCACCTGACCCGACGGCACAGATAAAGCCATCGACTTTACCATCCGTCTGGTCCCAAATTTCAGGCCCTGTTGTGCAGATATGCGCATCCCGATTGGCCGTGTTGTCAAACTGGTTCGCCCAGATGGCCGTGTTTGGCTCTTTCTCGTTCAATTCCTTGGCCAGGCGTTCAGAGAAATGGATGTAGTTTCCAGGATTTGCATAGGGAACCGCATCCACCTCAATCAATTCCGCCCCGAGGAGTTTAACCGCATCTTTCTTCTCTTGGCTCTGAGTGCGGGGCATCACGATCTTGCAACGATAGCCGAGCGCGGAACAGACCATGGCCAGCCCGATTCCAGTATTACCTGCCGTGCCTTCGACAACAATGCCGCCGGGCATCAAGGCACCTGACTTTTCAGCCGCACGGATGATTGAGAGGGCGGCACGGTCTTTGACGGATTGACCAGGGTTTAAAAACTCGGCTTTGCCGTAAATTTCGCAACCCGTCATCTCGGACGCGTCTTTCAAATAGAGCAAAGGCGTATTGCCAATAAGGTCGAGTACGGAACGGGCTTTCATCAATCTTCACCTGTGTCAGGAAATGTGATGACCGTTTGCCGCACTCACTGCGCAAAATCCATATGTTTTCGCGATGTCACGTGATAGTGCACAGTCCATGACCGATAAACCTAACAGTCTCATTGAATTACCAACACCCGATGGCGGGACATACCGAATTGGGAACGACCAAACGCTGACCATTCTGGCCGGACCCTGCGCGATGGAGTCGCGGGATCATGCCCTGATGACGGCGGAGCGGTTGAAGGGGATTGCTGAGCGTGTCGGTGTTCAGCTGATCTATAAATCCAGCTATGACAAAGCGAACCGAACCAGTATCCATTCGCCGCGCGGTATAGGTCTGGACGGCGCACTTCCAATATTTGCAGAGATACAATCTGAATTGGGCCTACCCTGCGTCACAGACATACACACGGCGGAACAGGCGAAACGCGTCGGAGAGATTGTCGACGTTCTACAAATACCCGCCTTCCTCTGTCGTCAGACGGACCTCTTGGTCGCGGCGGCGGAAACGGGTCGTGTGATAAATGTGAAGAAGGGACAGTTCCTCGCACCTTGGGATATGAAAAATGTCCTGAATAAATTGGTTGAAGCCGGGAATGCGAACATCATGGCCTGCGAACGTGGGGCGAGTTTTGGCTATAACACGCTCGTCACGGATTTCCGCGGTCTCCCGATTATGAAGAGCTTTGGCGCACCCGTTGTTTTCGATGCCACGCACAGCGTCCAACAGCCCGGTGGGCAGGGCGGTACATCTGGTGGTCAACGCGAATTTGTTCCGGTGCTCGCACGGGCAGCCGCAGCCATTGGCGTCGCGGCGATATTCATGGAGACCCATCCCGATCCTGAAAACGCACCGAGTGACGGCCCTAACATGGTCCCCATGGATGAGTTTGAAACGCTGCTGACGGATATCAAACGTTTCGATGATCTAGCGAAGTCTTAATCAGGAATTGTGACGGGGGCGTCTTCGACGACCTCCATCTCGAAATCATCCAACATTGCGCCTGCGCGTTCAGGCAAATCTCCGGATTTTAGGCGGGCCTCAACCCGTCTCTTCGCATCTTGTTTTAAATCCTCATAGAACAGGTTGGACGGTAGTGTTCTAAATTTACCTCCGACTTTCAGGGGACGGCGCAGGCTCTTACTTCGTGGAATATCTACTAAGAGTAACCCACCTTGGCACTGCGCACCGGATTGTTTGGTCATGGGTGCGGGATCCATATCCGGGTCCAGGCCTTCCGCCGCGACGCCGCCAAGATGCAAACGCGGAGGCGCATAATCCTCAGAAGACGTCCAGAGGAGGGGGTTGGTGCAGAGTGTCGGACGGTTCGCAATGGCCTCATAATCCTGACCGTTATGAACCAGTAACCGTTCAGAAAACCGTTCAGCGATCACCTTATCCTTTGAGGTAAAAGACCCAAAGGCTACCACGCATCCGGTCTGCTCCGGGGTCTCGCAAGGAAGGAGATTAGACATTGGACCTTTGAAAAATTCTAGCGGCAGGGGGTGGTCAATGACATAGGCGACGGCCAAGCGATCTCTTAGGTCGCCCTGAAAAAAGTCCATCAGTAATCTTTGAACATGGGAGGCCCCCTGATTATGGCCGACTAGAACAATGGGTCGTTCCGGCGGAGAGTTCTCGAGAAAATATTCAAAGGCCCGTTTAATATCCTGATAGGCAAAATCCTGAGCCTGCTGCGCGTCTTCACGATTCGTCATGAATGCATAGAGGGAGGCTTGGCGGTAATTTGGCGCGAATAACCGCCCCGCCTGACCATAAGGCGACACGTAATTAGGTCGCACGATCTTCTTCATTTTATTTCGCTTGCGGTCCTGCCACGGCAGGTTCCAATGTTCCCCGCCACGATAGACGCTCGGCACAGCCACAAAGACATCGCCTTTGGCTTCTAGCGTATAGGGGTCTTCGCCTAAATCGGGGCGCGCCAACCAACTCTCGGCTTCGGTGTAAACAGGGGCAATAGGTGGTTCATAAGTTTGAAACGGTTGTCCGGGGTCTTGAATACTCTGGAAAATATCATCGCGGTAGAGATAGGCGATTATCAGAAGGACAAAAGCAATACCGAGCAATGCGGCCATGACCCTTAGTAAGCGCTCAAAATTTCTTGATTTCGACATAGAATGACCCGTTCACGAAAATGTACCCTAGCCCATCATTCCCCTATGGGGTAGCTGTGAGCCGAGTTTGTACTGAAATTTAAGGCTATGGCATGAAAGACGATACAAAAGTGGACGCTGATCCGTCTCTGTCTAAGTCGGGCTTTTTCTATAAACCCGATGATGTCTCAAAATTTTCACTTTTGAAATGGCTTAGGAATCGTTTTTTCACAGGCGTTGTTGTCGCCATTCCGATTGTCACGACCCTTCTTGTTGTCAGCTGGGTTGTACAAAAGGTTGATAATAACGTTTTTAAAATCATCCCCGACTCCCTCAATCCAGAGACCTACTTAGGCTTCGCTATCCCCGGCTTAGGATTGATTATATCAATTATCTTGCTTTTCCTCTTAGGGATCATAGCCTCTAATTTTATCGGGAAATCGCTCATTCGGTCCGGCGAGAGTCTGTTGGACCGTGTCCCTGTTGTCAGTCCCGTCTATAACGCCCTGAAACAAATCGTTCAGACGGTCGCGGCGCAAAAGGATCGCGCTTTTCGTGATGTTTGTCTGCTGGAATATCCGAGAAAAGGTGTCTGGGCGCTCGGTTTTGTTACGGCTGACCTAGGCGGCGAAGCCAAGCGGGAATTGGGCGATAATATGGTTTGTGTGTTTGTCCCGACGACGCCCAACCCGACATCCGGCTTTCTTTTATTTTTACAGAAAGGCGACATCAAGATTCTGGATATGACGCCGGAAGAGGGCGCGAAAATGATTATCTCCGGCGGGATGGTCTCAAGCCGTCCTGATTCCGTTTTGGACGCAGGTGGCGGTGTCGACATGAACAAGACGGAAGAAAATAAGACTCCGATACCCTCGCTCTAACCCGCGCGCATCATCGCGATGCCGTAATCCTGTTCAAATAAATATAAGAGGGTCCGCGCCGCTTGCCCTCTAGGTGAAGTCAAACCCGGGTCTTTTTGTACGAGCAGCCGTGCGTCTTGAGTGGCAGTTTCTAACAAGTCTTTATGACGATCCAAATTGGCGAGTTTGAAATTCGGGACACCTGATTGTGCGGATCCCAATAGGTCGCCTGACCCCCGTAACTCCCAGTCTTTCTCCGCGATTAGGAACCCATCTTCGGATTGACGCATAATTTCCAAACGGGCTTTCCCATTTACCGAGAGCGGCCCCTGATACATGAGGAGACAGGAGGATTTCTTATCCGATCGTCCGACCCGTCCGCGAAGCTGATGAAGCTGCGCGAGGCCAAACCGTTCCGCATGTTCTATGACAATGATGGTTGCATTGGGGGCGTCCACGCCGACCTCAATCACGGTCGTCGCGACAAGAATATCAAATTCGCCCGCCTTAAATCTCTGGCTCATCGCCTCTTTTTCCTGCGCTGAGAGGCGGCCATGGAGCAGTCCGACGCGCTCTCCAAATATTGCCGTGAGTTGGCGGTGCCGATCCTCAACAGAAGAGAGGTTTAGGACTTCGCTATCCTCAACCAACGGGCAGACCCAATAGACTTGATTCCCCTCTTTCAGGGCGCGGCCAACGCCATCAATGACGTTGTCCAATCGTTCGAGCGGTAGGATAGCCGTCTCAATCGGGACTCGGCCTGCGGGTTTTTCGTCCAAGATTGAAATATCCAAATCACCGTAACTTGTCAGGGCCAGTGTCCGCGGAATGGGGGTTGCCGTCATGACTAGCAGGTCGGTCGCTTGTCCTTTCTCGGTCAGGCGCAGACGATCCCGAACACCGAAACGGTGCTGCTCATCAATAATCACGAGGCCAAGATTTTTGAACTCGGCCTTGTCTTGGAATAGGGCGTGTGTGCCAACGATGACGTCAATATATCCCTCCACCATACCCGTCGCGAGAGCTTCTCTTGCCTTGCCCTTATCGCGACCCGTGACGGCTTCTACGGTAAGACCTGCGGGTTCGAGGAAGGTTCGCAATGTTTCAACATGCTGTCGGGCCAATATCTCTGTCGGCGCCATGAGCGCGGTCTGCACACCCGCCTCGGCCGCATAGGCGCAGGCGAGGGCGGCGACGAAGGTCTTGCCAGCTCCGACATCCCCTTGAAGCAACCTTGCCATACGGTCGGGTGAGGACATATCTATCTTGATTTCTTCAAAGCTCCGGGCCTGTGCACCCGTTGGCGGGAAGGGTGCACCTTTTAGGACATCCTCGACATAATTGCCCGCAGACTTCAAAGAGCGCCCACCCAAACCGCGATGCCGTTCCCTGACTAGGGCCATGGCCAGTTGCTTGGCGAAGATTTCATCATAGGCGAGGCGGCGGCGGATGGGGCTGTCGGGGCTGATATCGACAGGATGTTCCGGGCGATGAAGCAGGGTCAGTGCCTCGTCATAATCCGGCCAATCCTGTTGTGCCTTAAAGGCGGGATCGAGCCAGTCGCCAAGCTCCTCTCCGTCCAACACTTTATCCAACCCCGCATTGACGGACTTTCGCGCCACTTTCTGACCTAATCCTGCTGTGAGCGGGTAGAGCGTCTCCAGCTCCGGCAATTCCTCCGCCTTTTCCAAGGGCAGGACGTAATCCGGGTGGGTCATTTGGATTTCGGCATTAAAGACTTCGCATTTGCCGGAGATCAAACGCCGCGAGCCCTCCGGCATCATCTTTTCCATACTTTGCGGATAGGCTTTGAACCATGTCAGGGTCATGTCGCCCGTGTCGTCAAAAACGCGGACGCGGTAGGGGCGGTTCTTGGCATTCGGCGCGATGTGTTTCCCGACGGTCACTTCGAAGGTCGCGATATCGCCTTCCAATGCGCCCGCAATCGTCGGGCGGTTCGTGCGGTCGATTAATCCGGATGGCGGCGTCAGGACAAGATCCCGCACGCGCGGCCCCATGGCGCGCGTCAGGGCCTCGGCCGTTTTCTCGCCCACGCCTTTCAACGCCGTTACATCGGCGAAATAGGCGTTGAGCGCAGCAGGTCTGACGGCGGGTGAACGGGACATATCGCCCTGATGACGGGAAAATCTCATCCGCACAAGTGACAGCCGCGTTTCACCTCTATATGAGGCGCAACATGACCGAAACTGATATGCAAACACGCCGCAAAAGACTCGTCTATCGTGCCAATTATCGGGGCTTCAAAGAGGCTGATATGATTCTGGGAGGCTTCGCGAAAGCGCATATGGAGACGATGACGGATGCGGAAGTTATCATGTTCGAAGACCTCCTCGGCGCGAAGGACCACGATATTTATGCGTGGATTATGGAAACACTCCCCGTGCCCGCCAATTACGACACGCCGCTCTTGGAACGTTTACGCACGTTCAATCCTATAGCTTAAAAACATGCAAATTCAGCTCTCCCGATATATCGGGCCGGAAAAGACATTAACCGCTTCGGGATTACCCGAGGGGGCGGATGCTCTGGCCTTCACCCGCGCGGTTAAACGCGACAAGAAACCTGCGCTTTTTATTGCGCGGGATGATGCGCGGGCGGCCGCTTTTGCATCGGCCTGTCGGTTCTTTGCGCCGGATGTTCCTGTACTGTCTCTGCCAGCTTGGGATTGTCTGCCCTATGACCGAGTGTCGCCGAGCCGGACATTGGCCGCGCGACGGGCCGGGGCGCTGTTCTTTCTCACGACAATAGACCGAACCAAGCCCTACATTATCGTCACAACGATTAGCGGCGCGATGCAGAATGTCCCGCCGCGCGGGGTCATCGCAAGTGCGGGCCTCCACGCCAAAGTCGGCGAGGATATGGAGCGGGAGCGGATTGAGACCTACCTGACAAATAACGGCTATAGTCGCGCATCCACAGTTGTCGAGGCAGGTGATTTCGCTGTCCGAGGCGGTATCGTCGATATCTTCCCACCTACGGAACGCGTGCCACTGCGCCTCGATTTCTTTGGCGACGAGATCGAGAGTATCCGTGAGTTTGATGTGGACAGTCAGCGGACCTCGGCTTCTCGCTCCGAACTGACGCTCGCCCCTGTGTCTGAGGTCTTTATGACCGAGGAGTCTATCAGCAATTTCCGTAGGAATTATATTGCCTCATTCGGGGGCGGTGTGAGCCGTGACCCGATCTATGCCGCCGTGGTCGAAGGCATTCGTCCGCAGGGAATCGAACATTACCTCCCGCTTTTTTACGATCATGTCGAAACCGTCTTTGATTATCTTGGTCCGGACATCCTCGTAGGTTTGGACGGATTGCTCACGGAAGCCAAACGAGAGCGTATTGATCTGATTGAGGACTTCTACACCTCCCGCAAGGAACATGCCGATGCCCGCGATAGCGGCAGTGGCGATCCGTCCAAAATGGCGGGGCTTTACCGTCCACTGCCTGTGGATGCGCTCTATCTGGATGAGTTGAACTGGGACGAAGCCCTCGCCAATCTGCGCCAACGGCAGCATACGCCATTCGATAGCCCCGATGAGAACGTCATCGATTTCGGCGGTAAGCCGTCCCGTAATTTCTCCGCAGAACGTCGGACCGAAGGCGTGAATGTCTTTGAAGTCGCGGCACAGCATATCAATGAATTGAAGGATGCTGGCCAACGCGTTTGGCTCGGCTGTTGGACGGATGGATCCCGCGAACGACTGGCAAGCGTTTTTGAGGATCAGAATCTGATTGTTCCCAAGGTGGAGCCACAAGCGGCGCGGGACAGCAAGCCCGGTTCTGTTCGCGCGGTGATTTTACCGATTGAAAATGGGTTTACGCTCGGTGCGCTGTCTATCTTGTCTGAGCAGGATATTCTCGGCGATCGCCTGATTAATCGCGGGCGAAAGCGAAAGGCGAAGAACTTCATTGCGGAAGCCGCCTCACTCTCGCCCGGTGATCTTATTGTCCATATCGATCACGGCTTGGGACGATATTTGGGTCTCAAGACTTTGCAGGTTGGCGACGCCCCGCATGACTGTCTTGAACTGGAATATGCGGGCGAGGCGAAACTCTATCTGCCCGTCGAGAACATCGAACTTCTCTCGCGTTATGGCAGTGCAGGGGACGGCGCCGTTCTGGACCGCCTCGGCAGTGCTGCATGGCAGGCGCGGAAGTCGAAAGCCAAAGGTCGCCTCCGCGAAATGGCGGCAGGCCTCATCAAGATTGCGGCGAAACGTGCCTTGCGTCGGGCCGACCCGATAACACCGGATGAGTCGACCTATAACGAATTCGCAGCCCGTTTCCCTTACATCGAGACCGATGACCAATTGCATGCAATTGATGATGTTTACAAAGACCTTGCCAGCGGTCGTCCTATGGACCGTTTGATTTGCGGGGATGTTGGTTTTGGGAAAACCGAAGTCGCGCTGCGGGCCGCATTCGCCGTCGCTATGGCCGGGCAACAGGTCGCGATTGTTGCACCAACGACCATTCTTTCTCGCCAGCATTTCAAAACATTCCTCGCGAGGTTCAGGGGTTGGCCAGTGGAAGTGCGTCAACTCTCTCGCTTGGTCAGTGCGAAAGAGGCGAAGCAGACGAAGGAAGACCTCGCCAGCGGCAAAGTTGATATCATCATCGGGACCCACGCGCTTCTAGCCAAAACAGTGAAGTTTTCCCAACTTGGCTTGGTCATCGTCGATGAAGAACAACGGTTTGGTGTCCAACATAAGGAGCGATTAAAGTCCCTTCGTGCGGACGTTCACGTCCTGACTCTGACGGCGACGCCCATTCCGCGTACCTTGCAAATGGCGCTTTCCGGTATTCGTGAACTCTCCCTCATCGCGACGCCTCCCGTCGACCGTCTCGCCATTCGCACATACGTAACACCGTGGGATGAAGTGTCTCTGCGCAAAGCTCTATTGCGGGAGAAATATCGCGGCGGGCAGTCCTATTTCATCTGCCCGCGTATCGCCGATATTCCCCGTATCGAAGAATTCATGCGCAATGCCGTGCCAGAAGTAAAATATATCATCGCCCACGGCCAGATGGCGGCGGGCGCGTTGGAAGACATCATGACAGCCTTTTACGACGGCGAATATGATGTGCTGATTTCCACCTCGATCATCGAAAGCGGGATTGATATTCCGTCCGCCAATACAATGATTATTTATCGCTCTGATCGTTTCGGCCTCGCACAGCTTTACCAGATGCGCGGTCGGGTGGGTCGGTCCAAGGTCAGGGCCTATGCCTATCTAACCATGCCGGAAGCGCAGATTGCGACGGAAGGGGCGCTGAAACGCCTCAAGATTTTGCAGTCACTCGACAATCTCGGTGCGGGTTTTACATTGGCTAGTCACGATCTGGATATGCGGGGTGGCGGCAATCCACTTGGTGAGGAACAATCCGGTCACATCAAGGATTTAGGTGTCGAACTGTACCAACATATGCTGGAAGAAGCCGTCGCCGAACTCCGTGATGATGAGGAAATGGTGCGTGACGAAACTTGGACGCCGCAAGTCAATGTCGGTGTCGCGGTCCTGATCCCGGAAGCCTATATTCCTGACCTCAATCTTCGTCTCGCGACCTATCGCCGGATTGCGGATATTGAGGATAATGAACAATCAAATGCTTTGGCGGCGGAATTGATTGATAGATTTGGCAAGATACCGGAAGAAGTCGACCACCTTCTAAAAGTCATGAAAATCAAGCGCCTCTGCCGTAAATCACATGTTGCCAAGGTCGATGCCGGGCCAAAAGGCGTCGTGATGCATATGCGTCATGAGGATATCAAAGACCCGTCTATTATTATGAACGCCATCACTACGAATAATGGCTGGCGGTTACGGCCAGACCAAACGATCCTTGTGATGGGGAATTTTCAGGATCCGAAACATCGCTTGCGCGGCACAGAACGGGCAGTCGCGGCTCTTATACCAGAAGCAAAACGTAAAGTCGCCTAAACCGAAGCCTGTTCCAATTCGTGAAGAAGGCTTCTGAGCGCTTGCGACGCTGTCTCGCCTGACTTGACTTCCAATATTGCTGTGGAGGCGGAAAGGGTTAGAGCCGTAATGCCCGCGCTAGTCGTTTTGAAGGAAAACGTTTCGAGGAGCGGTTTTATCCGGTCTAAAACATGCTGGGCATCTAATTCCGATGTCTCATTCAAAGCCATGAGAAAACCATCTTCATGGCGACAGACAACATCCTGCATCCGGACCATGTCTTGAATCATTACGCCGGTTTCAACGAGCGCATTTTCAATACTGTCATTCTCAATGGTATCAAAACTATCGGGTGTGAAACTCAGACCTATCAGAGATAGATTCTGCTGTGTTTTCGCAGCATAATCAACACATCTCACAAGATGCGCATCAAAAAAGGTGCGGGAGAAAACAGTCCCTGAGCCATCGCGATGTTTATCTGAGACGAGTTCAAACAATTCCCGTTTCATTTGCTCATGCACGCGGTGGTAATTCGCGAGCTCGAGAATACGCCCTCTGATTTCCTCGGGTTCAGCCTTCACACTGACAATGTCGCGGGCGCCCCGTGCATAGGCGGTATCGCGGTCCTCAAAGGAGTCATTGACAAGGAAGAGAGTTGGCACGTGGTAGAGTTTTGTATTTTTGCGCATCGTCTCGGAAATGCTCAGCGCGGGCTCCGGTTGCTCTAAGGCATTCATTATGACGGCATCAAAAGGATCGCCGTGGAGATAATCAAAAGCGGAAAAACTGGTAAAGGCGGCCACGACCTCGACACCCTTATCCTGCAGGGCATTTATTACGACCATGAAGGCGGGAGAGGCTTTGCCGATAAACAAAACGCGGAAAGGACGGTCGGGGGACATATCGCCCAATTCTACGTCTTCATTGAAATCTTCGCGTAATGTCGCGACGCGTCGATGAATTTCAGCCTCTATCGTTCCCAAGCGGATCATGCTGCTCACACGGTTGGCGATTTGCGAGGCATGCATCGGGGCAAAAACCGTCGAGTCAAATTCGTCGGTCAGGCCTTTGGCAGGTCTGGAGAGCGCTCCAATTAAGGGTAATTGACGGGGCGCGTAATGTTGCCGAACGACCTTCGCGATCTTAGGAGACATCTCGACATAATCCGTGAGATGGCAGAGTATCGCGTCCGGCGCCTTGACCGGCGTGGAGGTCAGTGTTCGGCCATCGAACAAACAGAGCAAAACATCGAAATCCAAGCCCCGAAGAGAAACTGCTACGGACCGACTGGCGGCCGGATTGTCTGAGACAATCAATATCCGCGTCTTCGGAGATTTCGAACCGAGAAGTTTGCGACGGGCGGGAATCACTTTTTGAGCAAGAGCGGACATGGGGAAAACCCTATGTTCGAATTCCTACCAGCTTGTTAACCACGTCTGTGAAGACGTGGTCACGTTTTACCACCCGCAGGTTCGGTCTTTGTTTTCTTCTTGCAAGTAAGTCATCACGGGGGCGAAATATTCGAGAATCGCAGAGCCGTCCATTTCCCGTGTGCCCGTGAACGCTTCGAGCGCATCCGGCCAAGGTTTTGACGCGCCCATTTCCATCATCGTGTTGAACTTTTCGCCGACTTCTTTGTTCCCGTAAACGGAACATCGGTGGAGCGGGCCCTCGAAGCCGGCCTGCTCACATGCGGCCTGATGGAACTGGAACTGTAAAATATGGGCGAGGAAGTAGCGCATATAGGGCGTGTTGCCCGGAATGTGATATTTCGCACCGGGATCAAATGCATCCGTGGGACGGTCTGCAGGCGGCTTGAGCCCCTGATACTTCTCGCGCAATTCCCACCAACCATCATTATACTCAGACGGAGAATAGGTCCCGTCAAAGACTTTCCAACGCCATTGATCCACCATCAGACCGAAGGGCAGAAACGCGACTTTGTCCATGGCCTGCCGCATGAGTAGCGCAAGATCGGCGTCTTCACCCGGAACGGCATCCGCGTCGAGCAAACCGATCTCCACCAAGTATTCCGGTGTGATCGATAGAGCAATCATATCGCCAATGGCTTCGTGGAAGCCATCATTGGCCCCGTCATGGAAAAAGGCCGATTGGTCTTTATAGGCGCGTTGATAGAAATTATGACCGAGTTCATGATGAACCGTTGAGAAATCTTCTCCGTTCACTTTCGTGCACATCTTAATGCGAACATCATCTTGCGCGTCGATATTCCAGGCTGAGGCATGGCAGACGACTTCGCGGTCTTCCGGCTTAGTGATCAAAGACCGCTCATAAAATGTGTCAGGCAGAGGCTCAAATCCCATAGAGGTGAAAAACTGCTCAGCCGTTTTGACCATTTTCAGCGCGTCATAATCATTTTCGACGAGGAGTTCTGTGACATCGACCCCTTTACCGCCGCCTTCGGGCGCGACATCGTCATAAACATTACCCCAGCTTTGACCCCACATATTGCCGAGAACATCTGCACGAATGGGTTCATCCAATGGTACAATCTCGTCGCCATATTTTCCGTTGAGTTCTGCCCGAACATAGCAATGCAACTCGTCATAGAGCGGTTTGACCTGTCCCCAGAGACGATCAGCTTCTTCCGCAAAAGCCTCCGCATCCATATCGTAACCCGCGCGCCAGAGATCGCCCGCATCTTTAAAGCCAAGCTCTTGCGCGCCTTCATTGATGATTTCGACCATGCGAGCGTAATCTTTTTTCATGCTGGGCGAGACAGTCCGCCAGCCCTCCCACACGGCTTGCAATTCCGCCGGATCATCAGATGTCGCAATGATGTCAGAGGCCTCATAGAGTGATAGCGTCTTGCCATTCATCTCAAACGTTCCCGTGCCGTAAGCACTGTCCAAGCGCGTCATGATCTGCGCCAGTTCTTTTGCAGCCGCGGGATTATCCGGCGCAGGGAAGTTTGATCCGCGCAATAGTCCGTTCATTTTCCGGCGCATATCCGCAGGAAGGTTTAGACTGTTAAAACGCTTGGCCTCTTTCGAAAGCCGTGTTGACAGTTTCGCACCTTGCTCGGCCATGCGGGCTTCAAGTGCATTTGTATCCTGCGTGATAAAGTTGGCTTTTACCCAAGCCGTTTGTGCGGCGAATTTTCCAAATTCTGAAATCTCGGTCTCCGCATTTTCGAGAAACTCTTTCGCTTCCTGCACAGTTGGTGCGGATTGCGCCGTCGCGCCCATTGTCTGTTTCGAGGCCTCCATTAATTCTGAGCCTGTTTTGGTTGCGTCCGTTACAATCGTTTCTATAGCATCCGGGTCCGTCGTGACCGTTTCCGGGGCATCCGTTGCAGCCGGACAGCCTGCAAGGAAAAGCGCAGAGAGGCACAGGGCCGATGCGGAAAGAAGGTTGGCTTTAATTTTCATGGCATCCTCTAAATTCTGCGTCCGTGTCTTACGCACGTTCTGCAATCCTTTTGTCTTTGCTTAGTCGTAAACAGAGGGCAGTAACGGTTCAAGAACACAGTCAAAACGAGGCGCGATTCCAAGCGCTTTCATTGATGAGTGCGACCAAAAGGACACATTTTCATGGCTTTAAATCCGGCACAGTCCCGCCCCGGCCTTTTAATGGTCAATCTCGGCTCTCCCGATTCGCCAACGGCATCGGATACACGGCGTTATCTCGCGCAATTTTTGCACGACTATCGGGTCATCGACACATCACGGTGGATTTGGTGTCCCGTCCTCCACGGGATTATATTGCGTACCCGGCCGAAGAAATCTGCTGAAGCCTATGAGTCCATCTGGCATGAGCCCGCAGAGTTCCCCGGTGACGAAGCTCCGCTCATCCGGATCACCCGCGCACAGGCAGCTGGCGTTCAGGCACGGTTGGGCGACGGCGTAGAAGTCGAAATTGCGATGCGTTACGGCAATCCGTCCATCGGGTCCGCCATTGATCGTCTCAAAGAGAAAGGCTGCACGCGGATAGCGGTGCTGCCACTCTACCCGCAATTTGCCGGTGCGACGACGGCCTCTGTTTATGACGGAGTGGCGATGGCCTTAGAGGAGCGCATGGACGTTCCCGAACTCCGTTTCCTGCGCCATTACTATGATGACCCGCGTTACATTGAAGCTTTGGCGCAAAGTATTGAAACCCATTTGGAACCTCTGGATTGGACGCCGGATGTCATCATGACGTCCTATCACGGTCTCCCGCAGAGTTACGTCGATAAGGGCGATCCCTATCAGTCAGAGTGTTTGGAAACGACGGAACTGTTACGTCAGCATATGGGTAAAACGGAAGAGGAGCTTTACGCGACCTTCCAATCACGGTTCGGACCAAAGGCGTGGTTGCAGCCCTATACGGATAAAACGCTGGAAGCCATTCCTGCGCAGGGCGTCAAGAAAGTTGCCGTGATGATGCCGGGCTTTTCCGCTGATTGTTTGGAGACATTGGAAGAAATCGCGATCGAAGCGAAGGAGAGTTTCGAGGAACATGGGGGAACGCATTTCACAACCATCCCTTGTTTGAATGCGGATGAACTCCATCTCGATTTGTTGGCCGATCTCGCGAAAGAGCGGCTGTTAAATGGCTGGCTTTAGGCGCTGGAAAATCTCTTCGATTGATAATGTGTGATCAAGGATGACATCCGAACTGATTGTGGCATCGGCTAAAGCGTCATAGGCCTTTGCACGTTCGGTTAGTAAATTCGGATAGGATTCCAGAATGGCCTCGGTTTTATCCTGCCCATCTCTGCAATGATAATGACCGTGCCAGATAAGGGGTTTGGGCTGTTTGAAATACTGGACTTTCAACCTTTCGACCGCCTTATCAGACGCCGCAATATGTATGACATACCAATGATTTGCGAGCGTTTCCAAAACCTCATTGGTCGTGTAAATCACGCTGCCCGTCGTATCAAGAATAGCGTTCTGTCCTTCATATTTTAGCGCCTGAGCCGTTGCCTGGTTTTCCAGCGAAATAGAGTGCGCCTCCCGCTCCGCATAGCCGTCCGAATAGGGCTGGCCCTGCCAAGCGGCAAAGTCATCCATGCTGTCGTGGCCCAGATTTTCCCAGATGATCTTATCGACTTCGATCAGATCAAAATCGAAAGCGGTCGCGAGGCGCATGCCCGTATAGCTTTTTCCAATATTGGACATGCCGACGAGGGCGATGTGTAATGCGCCGGTCGCGTAACGGCGCTCGAACTCTGCCCGCGTCAATTTCATCAGGCGTTATCAGCCAGATAATCGGATAGCGCATCAAGCGTCGGCGCCATAACATGCATGCGCTTTTTCTTCTTAATCGCTTTTGCGAGGGGCGCGGGCAGCGGAATATCAGTGTGGAGAATGCGCTCGACACTATCGGCAAACTTTGCCGGATGGGCCGTACCCACGGTAATACGTGTGAACGGACGGTCCACATCTTCCGCAAATTTTTCCATCGCGAGATGTCCCACCGCTGTATGCGGACACATGATATACCCGGTCTCGGTATAGACGCGGCGGATATGACGTTCCGTTTCCACATCACTAAATGAAGCGCCCCAGCAGACGTCGCGGACCTTGTCGTAATCCTCGTCATAGAGCGAGAGAATGCGCGGGAAGTTATTCGGGCGTCCAATGTCCATGGCATTGGAGAGTGTCGGAACACTCGGGCGAGGTGTGTATTCGCCAGAGGCCAGATAATCGACAAAGGGATCATTCGCATTATTGCCGATCACAAAGCGGTCAATTGGCGCGCCCATCTTTTTCGCAATTAAGCCACCCGTAAGATTCCCCAGATTTCCTGACGGAATAGAATAGACGAGCGGACGGTTGGGATAGGCGGCTTTGGCCTGTAGCGACGTCCAGAAATAATAGAAACTCTGCGGAATCACGCGTCCGACATTGATGGAATTCGCGCTCATCAAGTCGTGTTTCGCGGTTAGCGCCTTATCGCCAAAGGCCTGTTTCACCAGCTGCTGGCAATCATCAAATGTTCCGTCCACGCAAATGGCTTGAACATTGGATCGCTTCGTTCCCATCGTTGTGAGCTGTTGTTCCTGAACCTTGCTCACGCCGCCTTTCGGGAAGAGGATAAAAACTTTGATGCCCTTCTGGTCGAGGAAAGCATCGCCAATCGCACCGCCCGTATCGCCGGAGGTCGCGACGAGGATTGTGCGTCTCTGCTTCGTTGTCCCCATAAGATGGCTGGCTGCACGACCCATGAACCGCGCGGCAAAGTCTTTAAAGGCGAGAGTCGGGCCGTGGAAGAGTTCCAGTACGAAGTCTTCTGCGACGGGCGCGAGTGCAGGGTCCAGCACATCACCCTTTGGCGTTCGCATCGGAACATCGAAATTATAGGCATCGCGGCAGAGGGCCAATAAGTCGGTTTTCGTGAACCTCTCATCTGTGAAATGCGGCGCAAGTTCCGCCGCACAATCCGCAAAGGACTTCGCGCCCAGCACCGCTGTTTCTTCCGAAGTAAAATGCGGAAGCGTATCCGGCATCCACAAGCCACCATCCGGCGCAAGGCTGGCCAGAAGCGCATCGCCAAAACTGGCTGAGGTTTTGGGGTCGAGGTGGGAGTGGTAATTCATGCGCGTCCCTTTAGCCTAGACTACGTTTCGCGCAAGTTTTTACCTCAAAAATCTCTATCGGACCCGCACGGCATGCGCGAGGATGTTGACCATTGTCGCGCGAGCGGTCGTTGATCCTGTATTCCGGATGAGATGCGGACGGTCCGCGCGATAACGGAGCGTTTCTCCGGCTACCGCGTTCCAGCTTTCACTCCCGATTACGACAGTCAGTTCACCTTCCAAAACACTCAGGTTTTCAATTGATCCCTGTGGATGT
Organism: uncultured Caulobacterales bacterium; assembly: GCA_947503715.1. Taxonomy (GTDB): domain Bacteria; phylum Pseudomonadota; class Alphaproteobacteria; order Caulobacterales; family Maricaulaceae; genus Litorimonas. Next base: position 863,624 of record CANNER010000001.1, read on the forward strand.
GGTGAGCTTTCCAGGACGCCGCCCGATTGTGCCGTGAAATCATACCACTGCACAAATTCCACTGTGTCCAGAGAGCCGAGGATTTGCAATTCACAGAGTCCGTCCTCCGATTGCAATTTAGGTATATCCTGTATGACGGCTTTCTGAACGAGAGTGCTCTTACTCGGCGCGTCCGACACCATCGCTTCAACACTTGTCCCCAAAGCCTGCGAGAGGCGGGAAAGTGTCGCCAATGTTGGATTGCTCTCATTCTTCTCGATTTGCGAAATCATGGACTTGGCGACGCCGGACAGTTCAGATAGGTCGCCGAGTGACATCTGATCCGCCGTGCGAAGCCGTTGGATCGTCTGTCCCAGTTTTTCCGACAGCGCTTCTGTTTCGGGGCAGGGTAATCTTTTGGAACGGGCCATAAAGTTTTCGTGGGGTGGTGGATTTCTCGTTATCGTTCTATATATAGAACACCAGCGTTCAATCAAGTGAACGGTTTGCGTCAGCAGAGAATACCGAGTTTAAGAGACGATATGCAGTATCTACCCATACATTTCGACACGCGCGGGGTCACGATTCTTGTGGTGGGCGGCGGTCCGGCGGCGGAAGCGAAGCTGCGGACATTGCTGAAGACCGAGGCGCATTTACGCGTGATTGACACTGAAGTCGGCCCCGAAGTCGCCAGATGGGCCGAAGCCGGAAAGCTGGAATGTGTCAAGCGCGATTATGAAGCCAGTGATCTGGACGGTGTTTCGCTTGTCTATGCCGCGACTGAAGATGACCTGCTAAATTCCGAGATTGCAGAAGCTGCAACGGCCCGACAAATTCCGGTCAATGCCGCTGACCAAAAAGATGCCTGCCGCTTTATCACGCCGGCACTCGTGGACCGCGCGCCTGTGCTCGTCTCCATCGGCACAGAAGGCACGAGCCCCGCTTTGGCGCGGGCGCTTAAAGCTGACCTCGAAACACGCCTCCCGCCTGAGACGGGGCGTTTTGCTATCAAGACCAAGGCGTTACGCGACAAAGTGAAAGCCATCATGCCCGATCTCGCGGATCGTCAGCGCTTCTGGGCGGGTATATTCGGCGGCAAGGATTTGACGGCACAACTCCGGACCTCTCCCGAAGACCTCACCGCGCAAGTTGAAAACCATCTGCAGGATAAAGACGAAATTGCGGGGAAAGTTATCCTTGTCGGGGCAGGGCCCGGTGATCCGGATATGCTCACAACAGCCGCGCGTCGTGCGCTCCATGCTGCGGATGTCATCGTCTATGATCGCCTTGTCAGTGACGGCGTCATGGAATTGGGGCGTCGTGAGGCGGAATATATCTATGTCGGCAAAACGCCGGGTGAGCCGTCTATTGGGCAACCCTCGATCAACGATATTCTCGTCGCGAAGGCGTCTGAAGGCTTGTCCGTTGTGCGTTTAAAATCCGGTGATCCGCTTATCTTTGGACGGGCGGATGAGGAGATTGATGCGCTGCAAGCCGTTGGTATTCCCGTCGAAATCATTCCCGGAATTACCGCTGCTGCTGCTGCTGCCGCCGCGATAAATGCGTCACTGACAACGCGCGGCACGAATAAGGCTGTGTCGCTCCTGACGGGTCATGACGCCAAAGGCTTCGCCGAACAGGATTGGGTATCGCTTGCCAGACCCGGTGGACGTGCGGCCGTGTATATGGGTGTGGGGGCCGCGCGGTTCATTCAGGGGCGTCTCATGCTCCACGGCGCAGAAGCTGACCGTCCCGTGACCGTGGTCGAAAACGCGTCCCGCCCGAACCAGATCATTACTTACACGACCCTTCGTAACTTGCCGGAAGATATTGCCGCCGCAGGGATTAAGGGGCCCGCCATCCTCCTCATCGGCTATGCCGAACGGATGTCGGTCAAAGATGAAAGGCTCGCGATATGAGCACGCTCAAACATAAGGGCAAAGGCCCGCAGGCCATGACGGCGAATGAATTGCAGGACGGATTCTCCGTCTGGCTCGACCCGTCGCTAAATTGGACCCGTATTTTCGCGGATGCCCTGCGCACGGAAGACGAAGATCTGATGGAAAAAATGCAGGACAAGGCCGATGCGGATGAACAGAATAATATCGTTGTCGGCACCTATTTTATCGACATCGAACCAGATACGGGACTACCCGTCCGTTACCGCGAAAAATTCCGCGTCAAAGGCCCGTCCTATGACACGGCCGATTTATTGGAGTCACAATAATGTATCGTTATGACGAATTTGATGCGCAGCTGGTCGCGGAGCGTACAAAGCAATTTCGCGGACAGGTCGAACGGCGTTTGGCCGGACGGTTGAGCGAAGCCGAGTTCCGCCCCTTGCGCCTGATGAACGGGCTCTATCTGCAACTCCACGCCTATATGCTGCGCGTCGCGATTCCCTATGGCACGTTGAACAGCGAGCAGATGCGCATGCTCGCGCACTTGGCCGAAAAATATGACCGTGGGTACGGGCATATCACGACGCGCCAGAATATTCAGTATAACTGGCCGAAATTGCCGGATGTACCGGACATGTTGGACGATCTCGCGAGTGTGCAAATGCACGCCATCCAGACGTCGGGTAACTGTATCCGGAACGTGACCTGCGACCCCTATGCGGGGGCGACTGCGGAAGAGATTGAAGACCCGCGACCCCTCGCGGAATTGCTGCGCCAGTGGTCGACGCTACATCCCGAGTTTTCTTTCCTGCCCCGCAAATTCAAGATCGCTGTAACAGCGGCAGAGAAGGATCGCGCGCTGATTAAAGCCCATGATATCGGCATTCAGGTCGTCAAAAATGAGGCGGGTGAAGTCGGCTATAAAATCATTGTGGGTGGTGGTTTGGGCCGGACCCCGATCATCGGCCAGACCCTGCGCGAGTTCCTGCCCAAGGATGAATTGCTGCCTTATCTCACCGCCGCTCTGCGTGTTTATAACCGCTATGGCCGTCGGGATAATAAGTACAAAGCGCGTATCAAAATACTGGTCCAGGAGACTGGAATTGAAGCCTTTACCAATCAGGTCGAAGATGAATATGAGATCATAGACGTCAGTGATATTGCCGTGTCCGAGGCGGAATTAGAGCGCATCAGTTCCTATTTTGCGTCCCCCGATTTCGAAGACCTCAAAGACGACCCGTCCGAATTGACATCTGCCATCGCCGATAATCGCGCCTTCTCCCTCTGGGCAAAGAACAATGTCGCCGCGCATAAAGCGTCGGGTTATTCCATCGTCAATATCTCGCTGAAACCGCTCGACCTCGCGCCGGGAGACATCACTGCGGAGCAGATGCGCGTTGTCGCGGACTTGGCGGATAAATATTCATTCGGTGAACTCCGAACGACGCATCAGCAAAATCTTGTTCTACCGCATGTGAAACAAGCTGACTTGCCAGCGCTATTCGCACAGTTACAGGCAGCAAAACTGGCCTCTGACAATATCAATCTTATCACAGACATCATCTGCTGCCCCGGGATGGATTTCTGCGCGCTCGCGACGGCGCGGTCTATCCCGATCAGTCAGGCGATTGCGGAACGGTTCGCGGACCCCGAGCGCCAGCGCACAATCGGTGAAATGCAAATCAAGATATCCGGCTGCATCAATGCCTGCGGACATCACCATGTCGGGCATATCGGCATTCTCGGCCTCGAAAAAGCGGGCGTCGAATTCTATCAGGTCAAGCTGGGTGGCGACTCCTCGGAACATGCCGAAATCGGCAAAGTAACCGGACCGGGTTTCTCTGAATCCGAGCTCATCGACGGCATCGAAAACATGGTCGATCTCTATCTGAAACAACGCGAGGAGGGCGAACGCTTCCTCGACACATATCGACGGATCGGTATCGAACCGTTCAAGGAAGTTCTCTATGCCTAGTCATATTCTTATACAGGACGGACGGGAGCGCGATGCGTCGCGCTTTGCCGAGCCGTCCGACGTTGACGCGCTTGATAGCAATGAAACCGTTGATGTCCTGCACATTCCGAATGATGCGGACCTGTCTACGATTGCGCCATCCCTTGACAGGATTGAAACCATCCTGATCGACTTTCCGGCCTTTACAGACGGGCGCGGATTTTCCCTCGCGAAACAGTTGCGCGTCCATCATGGCTATACAGGTCTGTTGATCGCCGACGGTCCTCTCATTCCCGACCAATATGCCTTTGCTCTGCAATGCGGCTTTGATGGTGTGCGTGTGGATGAGACGACCTTGTCCCGACATACGGGTGGGGACTGGGCGAAAGCGCTCGATGATTTCGACCTCACCTATCAGCGGGGTTACGCGATCAAAGCGGGACCCGCGACCTCCGTTTTCGACTCACGCATAACCGCGCTCGACGAGCGAAAGGCGGCCGACCCTTTTTTCGGCCACTCGGCGGAGTTAACGCTTAGAAAAGCCATTAAACGGTTCGACGGAGACCTCGTGCTGGCCACGAGTATCGGCGTTGATTCCGCCGTATTGTTGCATATGGCGTCGCGCATTGATAAGGACTTGCCGATCATCTTTCTGGATACGGGCAAGCATTTCCGGGAAACGCTCGCCTATCGCGATGAATTAATTGAACGGTTTGGCCTGACGAATTTCAAGAACATCCGTCCCAATCAGGACGAGTTATTTACGGAAGATTATGACGGGACATTGAACCAAACTGATCCGGATGCTTGTTGCGATCTGCGCAAAGTGCGTCCGCTCGACCGCGTGATTAAGACCTTTGCCGCCCGCATCACGGGACGCAAGCGTTACCAGACGCCGGATCGGGCGACTATGCCAATATTGGAGGAGGGCGGTGTTCAGGCCAAAGTCAATCCGCTCGCCTATTGGACGGCCAAAGACGTGACGCGATATATGCGTATTCACGACCTCCCGCCACATCCACTCCTCGCGCTCGGCTATCTTTCAATTGGCTGTCAGCCCTGTACAACACGTGTGGCAGACGGCGAAGACCCCCGCGCAGGCCGTTGGCGGAACAGTGATAAAACGGAATGCGGCATCCATTTCATTGACGGAAAATGGGAGAGTATTGAGACGAAGGCGACGTTTGAGGCGTTTTGAAATACGTATTCAAATATAAAGATGTCGTTCTCGGACACTCTATGCTTCCCATGGGAGATCCGCCAATGTGCGTTGCGCTTGGAGAAGATTTCAAACCTGCCGTTGACATAAGTAAGACTTTAGGTGCGCCTGACCATACAGAACCTGACGTTTTATTGTGGGAAAATATCAAAGCTTTCACATCAGATGGTGTCGAAATTAAGTGTCATGGAGTCTCTCTTCAGGAATTTGATTTTGGAGATGAGGATAAAACTTATCTTATTACCTGCGTAGGCATTTATGAGCCTTCCTATGAAAGCTTATTTCCCGACATGCATAATCAGTACTGGAACGCTTGTGATTAATTGCAAACAAGCGCCATCGCTCGCTGCCCCGGTTGAAATTTTGATTTCAACGTGGGGGTCAGCCGGAAGTTAGAAAGAAGGACTGTCCGCATGGTGGCCTCCGCGATGGAGTACCAAGGGTAGGTCTTTCATCTTTGTTTTACGCAAGGGCCATGCGCGTGAGGGATGCGCAGAGGTCGGCGAAACCGTTACTTACATCATCTCTCACATCAGCCGCTTGTCAAACGGCAGATGTTTGCGCATTGTACAAATGGCTGACGCCAATTGTACTGCCACGCGGCAGCGGCTTTTGAAGAAACGGCCGGTCAGATAAACCCCGGAGTCTGCCCACTTGGAACAGCCGGTCGGCTCTCGTTTCTAAAGGTCCGGCACAGGCCCGGGGCTTAATCCAGGCTGCTCAACCCCGCCGTCCTCCAGACCGATCAGTAAGCGCTAATCTGTCCCGTGTCTGAAAGAACATCTTGAATATAGCGCGGTTTGGATAAGTGCGGGGGTATGTTTTTTATAAACGGGGATTGGTTGCCAAAAGATCCGACCTCTCCGTCATTACCGGGCTTGTCTCGGTAATCCATAACCAAGTTTCAAGCATCGTATAGATTACCGCCACTTAGTCGTTTGGTTTCAAACGACCAGGCGTTAATGACGGAAGTAGGTAAATTTTGATCTCTAGTTTCGAGACCAAAATGACAGATGTGTGGGTGATTGGATAACGAGGATAGATATGCCCATTATTGCGGATTGACCCGCCACCAACAAAAAACCCGACCTCGTTTTCGAGGCCGGGTTCTCTTACTCAGTTCAGATTGCTCTATTTCAGATCGAAGCGGTCATTGTTCATGACCTTTGTCCAGGCTGCGACGAAGTCCTTGGCGAACTTTCCGTTATTATCGTCCTGCGCATAGACTTCCGCAAAAGAGCGAAGGATCGAATTGGACCCAAAAACCAGATCGGCTTTCGTCGCCGTGAACCTGATTTCACCCGTCAAACGATCACGTAACTCATACATACCGTCACCAGACGGATGCCATGTGAAGCCCATATCCGTCAGATTGACGAAGTAGTCATTGGACAGGCTGCCGACATTATCGGTGAAGACACCGTGTGACGTGCCGCCGTAATTCGTGCCCATAACACGCATTCCGCCGAGCAGAACCGTCATCTCCGACGCTGTCAGGCCGAGCAATTGCGCGCGGTCGAGGAACATCTCATCCGCGACGGTCGCAAATTGGTCTTTCGCAAAATTGCGGAAACCATCGGCCAACGGCTCGAGCACGTCAAAGCTCTCGGCGTCTGTCATCTCGTCGGTGGCATCACCACGACCGGGCGAGAACGGCACGTCAATATTGTGTCCGCCGGCCTTCAGGCTGGCTTCCAGACCGACATTACCGGCCAGAACGATGACATCGGCGAGTGAAGCGCCTGTGTCATTTGCAATGGGCTCCAACGCCGCCAAAACCTTGTTCAGGCGCTCAGGCTCGTTGGCTTCCCATGTGTTTTGCGGGGCAAGGCGAATGCGTGCACCATTGGCGCCACCACGACGATCCGTGTCACGATAGGTACGGGCACTGTCCCAAGCTGTGTTGATCATCTCAACCGGCGTGAGGTCCGTCGCCGCGATTTTCGCTTTCACGGCGTCGACGTCATAGGACGTGCTGCCTGCGGGGATCGGGTCCTGCCAGATCAAATCCTCATCCGGCACCCATGGGCCGAGATAGTTGATGCGTGGACCCATATCGCGGTGCAAGAGCTTGAACCAAGCACGGGCAAATGTGTCGCGGAAATAGGCTTCATCCGCCATAAACTTCTCGCAAATTTCGCGATAGATCGGATCGACCTTCATGGCCATGTCGGCATCGGTCATGACCGGCATGGTTTTGGTTGTGCCGCCATCCGTGTCGATTGGCATGTTGACGTCGTCAATATTGACGGGCTTCCACTGTTTCGCGCCAGCAGGAGAGGTTGTCAGCTCCCACTCGTGACCGAATAACATGTCGAAATAACCCATATCGAACTTTGTCGGATTTGATGTCCAAGCGCCTTCGACACCGGAGGTAACATGGCTACTCGGTTTGCCGGTCGCATTCGGGTTCATCCACCCAAAGCCCTGCGCTTCTAGCTCCGCCCCTTCAGGCTCGCGACCCAAAGCGTCGGCATCTCCATTACCATGGGCTTTACCAATCGTGTGGCCACCCGCGGTCAAAGCCGCCGTTTCCTCATCATTCATCGCCATACGAGCAAATGTGACGCGGATATGCTGGGCTGTACGCGCCGGATCAGGGTTACCGTTTACGCCTTCCGGGTTCACATAGATCAGACCCATATGAACGGCGGCGAGGTTAGGACCGAGCGTGTCGGCATCTTCCAAATTCGCGTAGCGATTTTCAGATGGAGCAAGCCATTCTTTCTCTTCACCCCAGTTGACGTCCAATTCCGGTGCCCAGATATCTTCGCGGCCAAAGCCGAAACCGAAGGTTTCCAGACCCGTGCTTTCATAGGCGACATTACCGGCAAGCAGCATCAGGTCGGCCCAAGAGACGGCGTTGCCATATTTCTTCTTGATCGGCCAAAGTAGGCGACGGGCTTTGTCGAGGTTACCATTATCGGGCCAGCTGTTCAGCGGAGCAAAGCGCAGATTGCCTGTACCACCGCCACCGCGGCCGTCAGATGTTCGGTATGTGCCCGCTGCGTGCCAAGCCATGCGCACCATCAGACCCGCATATGTGCCCCAGTCAGCCGGCCACCAATCCTGGCTGTCGGTCATCAGGGCGTGAAGGTCGGCTTTCAGGGCGTCGAAATCCAGAGCTTTGACGGCTTCCTGATAATCGAAATCCGGGTCCATCGGGTTGGAGCGGGCATCATGCTGATGCAGGATTTCAACATTCAGGGCTTCCGGCCACCAGTCTTTGGTAGATGTCGGGCGGCTGCTCGTCGCGCTGCCATGCATGACGGGGCATTTGCCGCTCGTGTTGACGGTCATATCATTCATAACTCTCTCCTGAAATTCGGGATGCCAAATGTTGGCGTTTTCCGTGTGGTTAATACGTGTAAGAACACGATTCTGGACTTATATCTCCTGTTTAAACCGATACGTCCAATTGATTGTTTTCATGAGCATGATAGATAATGCCTATGAACTTGCGTGATCTACGATATCTACAAGCCCTAGCGGAAGAACAACATTTTGGACGGGCCGCCCGTATTTGCAATGTCAGCCAACCGACGCTCTCCGTACAGATCAAGAAAATGGAAGTGGATTTGGGCGTTGAATTGGTCGAGCGCAGCGGACGTACGGTCATTCTGACAGATGTTGGACAGAATATACTTGCTCTGGCAAAAGACGCTCTGGCCTCAATCGATCACATTTATTCAACAGCGGAGACAGCCCGCGATCCTTATTCAGGGCAATTGCAACTCGGGTCTATTCCAACGATCTCGCCCTATCTCATCCCGCAGGCCATCCGTCAGTCAAAGGCTATGTTCCCTAGATTGAAGCTTGGGTTTTTAGAGGACATCACGGAACGACTGAACGAAGCGTTGCTTCAAGGCACATTAGATGTCGCCATACTCGCCACGGAACCGGAGGACCCGAGATTGGAGGTCATCAACCTTTATCGCGAACCGTTTTCCGTCATCCTCCCGAAAGAACATCCGTTAAACGAGACGGAAGATTTGGATGTCGAAGATCTGACATTGAATGAATTAATCTTACTCCCCGAAGGCCATTGTTTCCGCGATCAGGCCGTCGACCTTTGCCAATTCGCACAGCCTTCCGCGCTACATGAGGTGAATGTTTCCAGCATGGAAACGATCATTAGTCTTGTCGCGGCGGGGCAGGGGATTTCCCTAATTCCATCCATGGCCTTGGGCGGTCGGTGGAATGCGGGGGATGATGTTTGCGTGCGGACTCTCAACCACCCCAATGCCTATCGACAGATCAATCTGACTTTCCGGAAAAGTACGCCGAAACGACAGCTCTTGGACTCTCTTGCAGACGTTATTTTAGACAGCCTCCCCGAAGAGATGTGCGCCGTTTAACTGTGCCGCGATTGAAGCTCTGAAATAACGTCCGAGAGAGGTACGTTTTTCGCAGCGAGCAAAACCGTGAGATGATAGATCAAATCGGCGGCTTCGTTTGTTAGTTTATCTTCCGTTTCAGCCACAGCGGCTAGGGCAACCTCCACGCCTTCCTCACCCACTTTTTGAGCGGCGCGGCGTAATGGGCCTTGTAGAAGTTTTGCGGTGTAAGAGCATTCTGGATCGGCGGTTTTGCGGTCAATGATGAGCCGTTCCAAATAGCTTAGGAATCCTACGCCTTGTGCGCCTTTATCTCCGAAACAAGAAACTGTCCCTTCATGGCAAGTAGGACCTGCAGGACGGGCCATAATGAGAAGTGTGTCGTGATCGCAATCGACAGTCATATCGACGAGGGAGAGCATATTCCCGCTCGTCTCGCCCTTCGTCCAAAGCGTTTTGCGAGAGCGGCTGTAAAAGGTCACGAGGCCGGAAGATTGGGTCTTAGCTACAGAGGCTTCGTTCATATAGCCGAGCATCAAAACCTGCAGCGTATCCGCATTCTGCACGATGGCGGGGACGAGGCCGTTTCCTTTGTCAAAATCGATTTTCATAATCTTACCTTGATACCCACGCGGTCTAAATCAGTTTTTAAATCCGGAATCGCTATAACGGATTTATGGAAGACACTTGCGGCGAGGGCGCCGTCCACATTGGCCTGTTGAAAGACATCTTCGAAATGAGACACGGCCCCCGCGCCACCCGACGCAATGAGGGGCACGTCGCAAACGGCTCGAACGGCTTGAAGTTGTTTGATGTCATAGCCTTTGCGCACGCCGTCCTGGTTCATGCAATTCAGGACGATTTCGCCTGCGCCGCGTTGCACGACTTCCTTGACCCATTCCGTCGTCTCTCGCCCTGTTTCCCGCATTTTATCCGGATCACCCGTATGGGATTTTACGCGGTAGGTTGTACCGTCATCGAAACTGTCAATCCCGACGACAATACATTGCACGCCGTAGGCCTCGCTCAATTCATTCACGAGATCAGGACGGAGGAGAGCAGGAGAGTTGATGCTGATCTTATCAGCACCCGCCGCCAGTCTCGCACCTGCGGCTTCCACACTCTTGATACCGCCGGCCACGCAGAACGGAATGTCGAGGGCGCGACTGACTTTGCCGACCCAATCAGGGCTGACCGTGCGATCATCGACGGAGGCCGTGATGTCATAGAAAACGAGTTCATCCGCACCTTCATCTCGGTATCGTAGGGCGAGATCAATAATGTCGCCGACATCGACGTGATTACGAAACTGCACGCCTTTAACAACGCGCCCGTCACGGACATCCAAGCAAGGTATAATGCGCCGCTTTAGCATGTGATGGCTTCAGTCAGCGTAAACGCACCTTCATAGAGCGCTTTGCCGATGATAACTCCGTGGGGATTGAGGGCTTTTAGATCGCGCACATGATCAAGCGTGCCAACGCCGCCGGATGTAATCAGATCAATCGTCGGGAAGTCAGATTGTATACGTTTGTAGAGATCGAGGTTCCCGCCAGTCTGCATCCCGTCGCGGCCAATATCTGTCACGAGGATCGTCTTTAGGCCGGAGCCGAGGTAATCGCTCAACACATCCCACAGCGTTTTCTTGGACGGCTCCGTCCATCCTTTGATGGCGGGACGAAATTCGCCGTCTTCACTCTGATTGACATCCAAAGCCAGACAGATGGCGTCGGGGCCGAGTGTCTCCAGCCAATGTTTCACCATTTGCGGGTTCGTCACGGCGAGCGAGCCGATCACGACACGGTCTACGCCGCCATTAAGGAGGGTTTGAACCTGACTTAATTCGCGGATGCCGCCACCTGTTTGCACTTTTATTTTTGCGGAATTTGCGACTTTCAGAATCAATTCAGTCTGCGCCGTCGCGCCGTTCTTTGCGCCGTCCAAATCTACGATATGCATCCATTCAGCGCCTGCTGCCGCATAGCCCTGCGCGACCTCAACCGGGTCAGCGGCGTAATTCGTACGCGCGGAAAAATCACCTTTGAGAAGGCGGACACAACCGCCATCCATGAGGTCCATAGCAGGGAAGATCATAGACTGAGATCCATAAAGTTTTTGAGGATTTGCGCACCGGTTTTGGAACTGCGTTCCGGGTGAAATTGACAGCCCCAGACATTCCCATTGCGCACGATGGCGGAAAAGGTGGTTCCATATTCTGAAGCGGCGAGCGTGTAATCGGACACCTCCGCCGCGTAGGAGTGTACGAAATACGCATGATCGCCATTTGAAACAGTCTTCAGTAAAGGGTCTGTCGTGACCGAAGACAGCGTGTTCCATCCCATATGTGGCGTCGGCAAATCATTTGTATCAAGAGATGTGACCTTACCCGGCACAAGCCCCAAACCCTCAACTGTTTTGCCGCCTTCTTCGAGTGTCTCAAAAAGCAACTGCATCCCTAGGCAAATGCCGATGACAGGTTGATCCAATGACTGAAGAACGGGGCGTAGCCCTTTGAGTTCAATCGACTTCATAGCAAATGGTGCTGAGCCGACGCCCGGGATCACAACCTTATCAGCGGACTTTATCCGGTCCACCTGATCCGTGACCAAAGCGTCCACACCTAACCGCTCAAAGGCATATTTGACCGAGGCAAGGTTGGCACATCCTGTATCGACAATGACGAGGGTCACAAGGTTCCCTTGGTGGACGGAATATCACTGCCTGAAATGGCAAAAGCGGGGCGCAAGGCGCGGCCGACACCTTTGAAACAGGCCTCAATCATGTGGTGGGAATTGTCGCCCTTCACATCAATGTGGATGGCCGCGCCGAGGGTCTGGGCGAGGCTTTCAAAGAAATGCGGGCACATCTCGACCGGGAACTCGCCGACGTGATCAGTTGGAAACTCTCCGCGGAAGACGGCCGCCGGACGACCGGACAAATCAATCGCGACCTGTGCCTGTGTTTCGTCCATCGGGATAACATAGCCATAACGACCAATACCGGCCTTATCGCCGAGCGCTTGTTTCAGCGCAGAGCCGAAGGCGAGGGCCGTATCTTCGACCGTGTGATGCGCGTCAATGTGAAGGTCGCCTTCGCAGGACATCGTCAGACCCATATTCCCGTGTTTCGCAATCTGCTCCAACATATGGTCGTAAAACCCTATACCTGTTGAGATTTTTGTCTGTTTAACGTCGTCAAGATTCACGCGAACGGAAATATCTGTCTCGTTCGTTTTGCGGAATGTTTCACCTATCCGGTCGGCTCGTTCCGCAATATCTGTTACGCCGAAAGCCTGTAGGGCGATCGTATTCTCATCGGGGGACCCAATAGAAACGCGCACGCGGCCTGTCGTGCTGCGATAGTCTCGGATTTTGACATTGAACTGACGGAGACGGGCGAAGAGCTTGTCTTCATCCTTGATGGCCAGCAGCAGAAAGTTTGCATCGGATGGATAGACCGTTTCAACGAAATCGGAATTTCTCAGACCATCTGCCAGGCGGTTTCGTTCGGCCAGTGTTTCCGCCAGACGTTGCGCGTGAACCGACATCGCCGACGGGGCAAGCGCAGCCAAAACCGCCGCTTCGACAGGTCGTGCGATCGGGTAGGGCGGGAGAACTTTGAGCAGGAGCTCTATAACGCGAGCATCCGCAAGAAGCGCCCCGCCACGCACACCTGCGAGAGCATATGCTTTCGAGAGCGTTCTTAGCACAACAAGGTTCGGGACCGTGCCGACTTTATCAACTAAGCTCTCAATTGTTGAGAACTCTATGTAAGCCTCATCCACAACAATCAGCGTTTCAGGCAAAGCGTCACAGACACTCAGGATAGCCTCACGTGTCAGACTGTTCCCCGAAGGGTTATTCGGAGAGCAGAGGAAAACCATTTTAACGGAGCTTGGTTTCGCCGCTGCAATGACTGCAGGAATGTCCCATTCATAAGCCGCGCTCAGGGGCACTTCGACATTCCCCGCGCCCTGAATATCGGCGCAGGTTTTATAATACCCGAATGTTGGAGGGCAGGTGAGGATGCTGTCCTGACCCGCTTCGCAGAACGCCCTCAGCAGACATTCAATGCCTTCATCCGCGCCGCGCCCGACCATAACTTGATTGGTGTCCACGCCGTAAAGCCCCGCCAAACGCGCGGTCAGAGATTCGGGTTGTTGCGCGGGATAGCGATTATAATCTGACGCACCGACCACAGGTGGCGGCGCATAGGGGTTTTCATTTGCATCCAAGTGCAGCGCGTTCGTCGCGCCCCCGCGGGCGGAATAGATGGACATGGCAACGACGGAGGCCCGCGCGATACTATCGGGCCAAGCTGGTTTCGGGCTGCTCATTGTAGAGCCTCCAATCTTAGTGAGACGGCACGTTTATGCGCGTCGAGGCCTTCCATCTCAGCCAGTCGTTCTACGACGGGGCCGAGTCGTTTCAAGCCTTTTTTCGTCAGCTTCTGGATGCTGACATATTTAATAAAACTCTCAAGCGTGACACCGGAATAGGCGCGGGCTGCGCCATAAGTGGGGAGCGTGTGGTTCGTCCCGCTGGCGTAATCACCCACACTTTCCGGTGTCCAAGGACCGAGAAAGATTGAACCCGCATTTCGGATGGCGCCTACATAGGTATCGGGTTTGCGCAATTGCACGATGAGGTGTTCAGGCGCGTAACGATTGACGATATCGATGATCTCCGCGCGGTCCTCAGCGATGAACATCCGTCCCAATTTCAGGGACTCCGTTGCGATATTTTTACGGGGCAGTGTTTCCAACTGTTTGGCGATTTCCACTTCAACACAGTCAGCAACCTCTGTCGTTGAGGCCACGCAAACGACTTGCGCAACCGTATCATGTTCAGCTTGGCTCAGCAGGTCAGAGGCGACAAAAGCCGGGTCTGCGGCTTCGTCAGCCAGCACCATGGCTTCGGACGGGCCAGCCGGCATATCGATTGCCGGACCGCCTGCCGCCTGTGCCACGAGGGATTTTGCCGCTGCAACCCAAGCATTACCGGGGCCAAAGATTTTATCGCATTTTGGTATGGTTTCCGTCCCGTAAGCCAGTGCGCCGATCGCTTGTGCGCCGCCGATTACGTATAGCGCTGAGACTTTACAACGATAAGCCGCGGCCAAAATCGTGGGATCGACTTTGCCGTCTTTTCCGGGCGGGGTCACGACGACACGGTTTTTAACGCCAGCCACCTTCGCAGGAACGGCCAGCATCAGGAGGGTCGAAACGAGAGGCGCTGTGCCGCCGGGTACATAAAGTCCTGCCGTTTTAATCGCGCGGGATTCGCGGCGGCAAATGACGCCTGGTTCTGTTTCAACCTCAATGGGAGCCGGAATTTGCGCCTTGTGGAAACGTTTAATGTTCCGACGGGCGCGTTCGATCACGGATTTATCGATTTGGGGCAGGGCATCCCATGCTGCTTTCAACTCTGCCTTCGGAACTTCTAGTACATCAATTCTAACACCGTCAAATTTTTGCGTTAAACGTAGGAGCGCCGCATCGCCGTTTTCTTTCACGTCCGCGAGAATGTCACGCACGCCGTCCATCAACGACTCATCAGAAATCGCAGCCGGACGGGCGAGGGCGCTTTGCCGCTCTGACGCGTTTAAATCTGACCAGATAAAGCGTTGCATCAGCTCATCATCTTCTCAATCGGGAGGACGAGGATCGCCCGCGCACCGAGGGTCTTTAGACCCTCAAGGGTTTCCCAGAACACTGTTTCAGTACATACGGCCTGAACGGCAACAAGGTCTTCCGGTCCGCCCAATGGAATGATTGTGGGAGAGTCGGAACCGGGCAGAAGGTCCGTGATCTCTTTAACCGCAGACTTTGGTGCATTGAGCATAATATATTTGGTCTCGGCGGATTTCAGAACACCGTCGATGCGGTTCATAAGCTTATCGAGGATGTCAGATTTGTTTGCTGATAATTCCCGAGCGGAGCGAATGAGAACCGCTTCGCTTTCAAGAATGGTTTCAAAAGCGGTGAGACCATTCGCCTCCAGTGTCGCGCCGGAGGAGACGAGATCACAAATGCTCTCCGCAATTTGAATGGAGGGCGCGAGTTCGACAGCGCCTTTCATTTCGACCAACTTCGCGTCAATGCCATTTTCGGAAAGGTAGCGTCCTGTGACGCCGGGATACGTCGTCGCGATACGGGTGCCGCTCAGATCACTTGCGGATTGAACCTTACCAGTCTCCGCCGCTGCCAAACAGAGTTTACAGCGCGAGAACCCGAGACGCATAGCAATGGCAGCATCCAATTCGTTCTTTGACACCAATTGTTCTTCGACGAGAACATTTTCGCCAACGATACCAATATCCGCCGCATTATTCGCGACGAAAGAGGGGATGTCATCATCCCGCACGAGCAGAAGATCAATCGGCATATTTTTCACGCGCGCGAGCAACCCGCCGCCCCGAATGGAAAAGCGTAAACCACATTTCTTCAACAGGGCGAAACTGTCTTCAGCCAAGCGTCCCTTTTTTTGGAGTGCGATTTTCAGACGATCTGTCATGATTCTTCTTTCATTTGTTCCAGAACGGCCCTGTATCCGCCATGCGGTTCATCACGCAGGAAACGGGCGACGCGCCCAATTGTGGTGGTAGACACGCCAGTCTCTGCTTGAATTTCGCGGTAACTCATCCCACCAGCTTCGAGCATCTGCGCGACGTGCCAACGCTCAGACAGTGCGCGCAATTCAGCAGGCGTGCAGAGGTCCACGAGGAAACGCTCCGCCTCTTCTGCGGTGTTCAGTGATGTCAACGCATTTGCGAGATCAAGATATCGAGACGTCTGGGTCATTGTGCCAGCGTGCTAATACATTGACCCAAATGGAAAGCAAGCAGCTATTTCATATATTCCGAAGAAATTATGACCGATGAGGAAAGGGGGCCTTACGCCCCCAAATCGAAGATTATGCTATAGCGGCCATCATATCGACGCCGTCAAACCCAAGGATGTCCTCATCCGAGAGATCAGAGAGATCAAAACCTTCCAAGACCAAGACGGCACCGTTGGAGAATGTCAGAACGCTATCACCATCTTGTTGCACGGCACTGTCCAGCGCGCTCTGTATGTCAGCATCGCTGAAATCGGATAGGTCAAGTAGATCTACACCATCGGTAAAGTCAGTGACAATTGTCGTCGCAGCGGATGCATTGAAGATAAATATATCTGCTCCGCCACCCCCCGTAAGGATGTCATTCGAACTTCCGCCATCCAGAATGTCATTGCCGGATTGTCCGTTGAGACTATCGTTACCCCCGCCGCCGATCAGGCGATCATTTCCGCCGCCACCGAAAAGTAAGTCATTGCCTTGTTGACCGAAGAGTCTGTCCTCACCTGAACCACCATACAGTCTATCTGCACCGCGCCCACCGATCAGAAGGTCATTGCCGGCACCACCGCCAAGGAAGTCATCTCCGGCATTACCCTCTATAAGATCATTTCCGTCTTCACCTCGAAGAACGTCATCACCCAAACCACCGGAAATCAGGTCGCGACCATTTCCGCCGAGGAGAGTGTCATTTCCATTTCCGCCATCAATGACGTCATTATTCGCTTGGCCTTCAATACGGTCCGCACCGTCTCCGCCTGATAAGGTGTCATCGCCGGAACCGCCCAAGATATTATCATCGCCATTTCCGCCATCAACTTGGTCATCGCCACTTCCAGCCAGGATTCTATCATTTCCATCACCACCGAATATGCTGTCATCCCCATCACCAGCGACGATGATGTCATTTCCAGCATCGCCAAAGAGTTGATCATTGCCCGCTTCACCGAAAATACGGTCACTGCCTGCGCCGCCGGCAATAAAGTCATCCTCTGCCGTTCCACGGAGGAAGTCACGTGAGTCAGATCCAACAACACCAATTCTCAAGTCAAAACTGCCGAACTCATTGTCCACAGCGAATAGATCGAATTCACCATTTGTAATTCTCATACGATCATTGAGAGCGCCGTCCCCCTCATTATCATATTCAATGAAGGTGACGCCATCTTCATGGTAATATCGCAGTTCACCTGCTCGGCCTGAAAATTCTGCTGCCCCAATAAAAATCAGGTCAATTGGCTCTCCGTTTGGATCCCCCCGGCCCTGTCCGAAAGAAATTCTGTCAGCGTTCTCAAGGTCTGTAATTTCGTCAGTATATCCGAACCGACTGCTGACAAAATCAAATGTATCTGCGCCGTCACCACCGGTAAGAGTGTCGCCATTAAAGCCACCAATCAGTGTGTCGTTACCAGCTCCACCATTGAGAATATCTCGACCAAAGAAACCATCCAGAACGTTGTCATTCTCGTCACCTGTGATGACATCATCATAGATACTGCCGATAACGTTCTCGACATTTATGATTGTATCACCAGTGGCATTGCCACCGGAAGCCGTTCCTAAAGCGAGGTCAATGATGATTCCTTCACCACTGCGGTCATAGAAATATCGAACTTCATCAATGCCATCACCGCCATCAAGGAAATCTGCGCCATCGAGGCCAATGAGGACATCGCGACCTGCGCTGCCGATGAGTGTGTCATTACCTGTGTTTACTAAATTCGAACCGAGTTGTGACCCGAAGGCGAACTCACCCCCGATAAGGAAGTTACGGAATTCAGGATCGTCGAGCTCGGATGCATATATTGTGTCATCGCCAAAACCACCTTGCAAGGTAGCTGTCGTACCATTTCCGAAAATAACGTCATCAAATCCACTGCCACTAATTCTTTGGAAGTTGGAAAGAGTATCTCCCTCGGCATAACCGCCTGTGAATTCACCCGTGAGGAAATTGAGAGTAACAGCAGCATCTGAATTCCGGTAAGTTAGGAAATCAAATCCCTCACCACCGTCCAGCGTGTCACCACCGGCTGATGCAATGACACTATCATCGCCGTCTTCACCGTTCAATGTGTCCGAACCAATACCGCCCGTAATAATGTCGTCTCCAGCGCCCGCAAAAATAATACTACCGGTATTTCCTGCGATGAGTTGGTCGTCTCCCAAGCCAGAGATAATGTTTTCGATGCTGACTAGAATATCCTGATTTACCTCAGGGCCCGGGGTCGCGGAAGTCCCTTGTATAAGGTCAATGATGAACCCAGAATCGGAAAATTCGTATTGTGAAACATCATATGTGTCCGATCCGAGCCCTCCGTCAATTCTATCCTCGCCTGAAGACGTGAAAATGACATCGTCTCCATCAAGACCGTTAATTACATCAATGGCGGAGGTTCCGAGTAAGATATCATCACCTGTTGTTCCTTCAATTGAAGGAACGAGGTCTGCGAATAACTCAAAAGTACCATCCCGCGCTGAAGCAGCACTGACAGAAATATAGTATCGGCCCGATTCATTCACAAAGAATGGTAATTCGTTGAGGGCTCCGGATATGAAGGCCCCGTTTTCGTCGTAAATTCTTATATTTAACCCGTCCGCAAAATCACTTTGCGTACGAAAGTTGAGATTGTTTCCGGCTATCAGATCAATTCCAAGCCAATCCTCATCAAAGGCATAATTGATTGAGGCTACGATAGAGGAACCAAGATTTAATTCTCCAACCGTATTTATTGTATTGTCATAATCATCGATAACAATTTCACTGGATAGGCTATAATCGGTAACGATATCGAATGAACTGGAAACCTGAATATAAAATACGCCATCGGCAATACCTTGAATTAGGATTTCTGAAAAAATTTGTCCGTTGTCATTAGTATAAAAAGACGGAAACTCGACGAAGAAACCAGTCTCATCAAGTAAAATGATATCAACAGGATCGAGAGATCTAAAGCGGATAAGTTCGTCAGAATTTAGCTCAACGCGTATCCAATCGATATCTAATCTACTGTCTATGGATCCGGCAATAAAACTGTCAAACCCTAGAAAAGCGGTGGTGTCAGCATTGGCACTGTAGTCATCGTCGAATTCTTCCACAGAAACTGTATAATCAGTGCGATCGAGACTACTAACTGAAATGTAGTAAGTACCCGTCAGTGCAATATCTGTGATAAGTTCTCTGGAACGAGTGAAGTCAGTATTTCTAAAAACCTGACCAAAACTAATTACGCCTCCATCAGCGTCGTAAAGAGTTAGTTGTGCCGGGACTAAGCCGCCACTATCTACAACAAATCGATATGTTTCACCTTCAACAAGGTCGATTTGTATCCAATCATCGTCGCCACGAAAATCGATAGCGCCTGAAACTTCTCCTCCGACTATGAGATTGGCAGTTGTATCGATGGTCGCGAGATAATCATCCTCAACTATTGCAGCTGAAATTGTATAGTCAGTTACCCCTCCAGAGATGGCGAGATAAAATGTACCAACCAGCGACTGATCCAGTAAGATGTCTGCAATGGGATTTCCGCCAGAGTCTGTTCCCATGCTGGAAAGAATTACTTGTTGCCCCGATTCATCGTAAAGTGTGAAAGACATTCGGAAAGCAGGGTCGGAACGTAACTCGACAAGATTTTCACCATTTAGTGTTAATCTGAACCAATCTTCTTCGCCTGACACTTGAATTGCGCCAGAAACGTCTTCACCGACCGTTAAGATGCCTGTCGTTGATGTATCACCAGCAAAATCGTCCTCTAATAATTCAGATTCGATCAAGTAAGTTGGCTGAGAATTTTCTCCGGTAAAGCCCGTGCCAGAGACAACTAAATAATAGGTGCCTGAAAGCGAATCATCTATTTCTAAGTAAGATGTGGTTTGACCGGATTGAGAAAATGTTAGACGTTCAAATACGACGATGTCACCATTATTGTCTACAAGCGAAAGACTGAGGTTCTGCGTAAATCCATCTTCAATCGGATGGTTAACAGTGAAACGTCCAAACTGGTTTGATTGTAGATCAACTTGGAACCAGTCTTCGTCGTCACGAAAATTGATCTGGCCCTGAACCTGTGTTCCTAGTGAAATTTCACCTGTAGTTGAAGTGTTAGCTGCGAAATCATCTTCGATTGTAACAGAAGTCAAATTGTAATCATCAAGGGAGCGAGTAGACCCGAAATCCGTGACAGAAAAGAAATAGGTCCCTGCGGCGCTGGCGTCGAAAACATATTCTCTGTCATTGCCCGAGTATACATTCAGTTCAGGGGACTGCGATCTAAGACCGTAGATTTGTCCCTGGTTCAGGGTCAATCTGATGACTTGATTAGCCTCAACCGTAATCGCAAACCAATCCGTATCATCCTCAAAATCGATACGGCCTTCAACGACTGTGCCGTCTGTCGGAATGACGCCTAGTGTTGTTTCGTCATCCGCAAAATCATCTGTAACGACTTCCGTCGTTAGGGAATAATTTGCCGAACTGGCAGAAGAACTGACATCAAGATAATATGTCCCGGCCTGATCTGCTCTCAAAACAATACCTCTACCAAAGCTGGCACCTCCCAGGCTGGTCGGCGGACCAAAGTTGCTATCAACGAGGTTTCCATCTGCATCTCTGAGCACAACACCAACGTCTGAATTGAAGACAGGGTTTACGACCCTCAAGATTTCGCCGCCCGCAAGGTCGACGGCGAACCAGTCACTGTCTCCACTGAAATCTATTTGACCTGTAATAGTGCCGCCATTGCGGTCAACAACGCCCGTCGTGGAGGCGTCACCCGCAAAATCATCAGTTTCCATATTCCGGAAAGGCGATGAGAGCTGGACGATTGAAAAATTGCTTTGAGCAAAGATGGAAACATTGAACTCGTTATCGTTACGACCGGAAAAAAGGGCGCCGCTAACATATGGGAACAGTAAATTGGAATTTGTGAGCCTGTCAATTATCCCGTAGTCGAGCAGAACTGCCGGCTCCACTTGATCCTGCGAAATACCAAAAACGAATTCACTCACGAGAAATCCCCCATAACCCAAATGCACCCGCCATTACGCGTTGCAAAATCGCCAATAGCATTTCAAGAAAAAAAATTCAGGGGAAGTGGCGGGCGGGGAGGGATTCGAACCCCCGATAGATTTGCACCTATGCCGGTTTTCAAGACCGGTGCATTCAACCACTCTGCCACCCGCCCGGATGTGAGTTTGCGGCGCATATGACAATTCAGGGCAGGGCGCAAGACCCTCTCTGCCGTTAACCCTTTGCCAACCTTGAAATTTGAGAGACCGTCAACCCTGATTTCGAACGCGCATTTAAGCTTACTGTTTTATCTACTTTCTCATCGGGAGACACCCAAGGGCGTTTCGGACAAAGATGTCCGGCACATGTCACAAGAGTCACTCGGCGAATGAGATAAGCGTAGTTAAAGGTGAATGTGATGGTGAGCACAAAGCAGGTTTTGATGGGTGTTCTGGCGGTAACGCTGGGTTTGAGCGTCTCAGGGTGTGCTTCAACGAGCATATCGAAATCCGTGAAGGCGGCGCCGATTACTTACAAGATAGGTGACGGCGCGACGAAATATGCCTCCCTCTCAACACCACGCGCACCAATGAAACGCGCTGTCCCGGAAAGTTACATTCCGGCCCGCCCCATGCCTGCCCCGCAGGCGCAACAGTCATTTGATCAGGCTAGTGTAGATAAAGATTTGTACAAACATCAACGCCTCGGCAAGCGCTATAAAATCCGCGGCAAGAGCTACACCCCGAAACATCAACCTGATTATGATGTAACAGGTGTCGCGTCATGGTACGGCCCTAAATTTCACGGTAAGCCCACGGCAACGGGCGAGACATTTGACCAGAACGCTTTAACGGCGGCGCATAAAACGCTCCCGCTGAACTCTATGCTCTTCGTGACCAATGTCGAAAACGGCAAGACCCTCATGGTCCGGTTGAACGACCGTGGTCCGTTTGTCGGCGACCGTATTATTGATCTATCCCAAGCGTCTGCGAAAGCCCTTGGCATTACCGGATTGGGTCAAGTACGCGTTCAATATGCCGGACCTGCTGACCCCATGGCGGCAAACCGCGCGCCTGTCCGTGCGCCCGTTCCAGTTGAGCGTCCGCAGGAGAACTTTGTTGAAGCGCCTTACACGGCCCCAACACCTGCGCCGTCTATGCCATTTTCCCCGCCTGAACCCGCGCCTTACACACCTGCTGCGCCTGTCGCGCCGTCCGCCCCGCAAGCGGTACAACCGGATACGGTTGATCCGTCGACAGGGAACGTGACCCTGACAATTAAAGGTCCGATACACATTGCGAGCCACAAGGGTCCTCAGCCTCGTCTCATACGTGAGCGCGTTAAAACGAAATAGAGTTATCGCAGGGCTCTGCCTTGCGATTGCCACACCTCCATGCAAATTGAACGGAGCGTCCTTCCGGGCGCTCCGTTTTGATTCTAATCGAGGTCTTCCGCTCCTGTGTTCAAACCGTTTTTATACTTAACCCTATCGCTGGCTTTTTCGGGTCATGCCTATGCGCAAACCTCCTTTCAAACCGAAGCGCCCCACGCTGTTATTATCGACGCAGCCTCCGGCGAAGTCCTGTTTGAGAAGGATGCGCGGCAACCCATGCCACCCGCCTCAATGACGAAAATCATGACCGCGCAAATGGTGTTTGAGGCACTCGAAGCCGGTACACTCAGTCCTGCTACCGAATTTGTCGTCAGTGAAGATGCCTGGCGTCGCGGCGGATTTGCCTCGGGTTCCTCGACCATGGCGTTGGATTTGAATTCGAAAGTCTCCGTCGAAAACCTTATCAAAGGCGTTATTATCCAATCCGGAAATGATGCCTGTATTGTCCTCGCTGAAGGCATGGTGGGCTCGGAAACAGCTTTTGCCGAGCGAATGACAGCGCGTGCCCGCGAGATGGGTTTGGACAGCGCGACCTTCCGCAATGCGACGGGTTGGCCGCATCCCGAACACCGGATTAGTGCGCTCGACCTCGCCAAACTCGCACAGAAACAGATTTTACAGTTTCCGCAATATTATCCCATCTATGCGGAAACAGAATTTACGTGGAACGGTGTGCGACAGTTCAACCGCAATCCGATTCTCGGCCGCGTCACGGGCGCAGATGGCCTTAAGACGGGAAGCACGAGCGAAGCCGGATACGGCCTTGTCGGGTCAGCTAAGCGCGGGGATGACCGGCGCATCATCGTTATCAATGGCCTCGAAAGCGCTGCCGACCGCCGCGACGTCGCAACGCGACTGATGGAGGCGGCATTCTTACAATTTCGGGTCTATGACTTACACAGCCAAGGCGAGACATTGGCGGAAGTCGATATTTTCATGGGAAATTCTGAGAAAGTCGGCGTGGCCCTCACTCAGGACATTCGGAAAGGTATGCCGATTAGTGACCGTAACTCTGTCACGACGTCTGTTAAATATGTCACGCTTGCGGCGCCTATTACAAAAGGCGACAAAGTTGCAGAACTCGAAGTGAAGATTCCCGGACGTCCCGTCGAGACATATGACCTCGTTGCCATAGAAGATGTGGCGCGTAAGGGTCTGTTTGCACGAGCTTGGTCCGGATTGATGATAAAGTTGAGGGGCTAAAACGATGGCACAAGGAAAATTTCTGACATTTGAGGGCGGTGAAGGTGCCGGTAAGACGACCCAGGCCAAAATGTTGGCAGGCGCTTTGGAAAAGGCCGGGATTGAAACACTATTGACACGCGAACCCGGTGGTACGTTCGGCGCGGAAGCCATTCGCGACCTCGTCCTGTCCGGTACGTCAGATCGCTGGTCTGGCATGACCGAACTCCTGCTGATGTATGCGGCCAGGATTGACCACGTGGAGAAATTGATAAAACCCGCCTTGGACCGGGGGGTTTGGGTGATCTCTGACCGTTTTGCGGATTCCAGCATGGCCTATCAGGGGTATGCGCGCGGATTGGGACGCGACCGCGTGAAAGCCGTCCATGAATCTGTGATGGGCGGGTTTGAACCTGACCTGACGATTTTGTTCGATATGGATGCCGTCCTGGCGCAGAAACGTGTGGAAACCCGCGGTGAAGACCTCACCCGCTTCGACGCCGAGAGTTTGGACTTCCACAAAGCTCTCCGCGAGGCCTTTCTGGAGATCGCGGGAGATAATCCGGACCGTATCGTCACAGTGGATGCGGATGGGTCCCGTGGAAACGTACACAATGCTATCCTCTTCGCGCTCACCAAAGCGCATCCGGACCTCGCGGGAAAGTTGGGGGCGTAATTGCGCCAGATTGAAAACGCGGAAAACCTGCCGGAGGCCGATTGCGCCGATGGATGTGCCCATCCGCGTGAGGTCTACCAGCTTCTCGGACATGAAAGTGCGGAAGATCGTTTCCTGACCGCCTATCGCTCGGGTCGCATGCATCATGCTTGGTTGCTCACGGGGCCGAAAGGTATCGGCAAAGCCACTCTGGCCTATCGTATGGCGCGCAAGCTTTTGGGCGGTGAGTCGCTGCTCAAGACGTCTCTGGATATCCCAAAATCCGACCCGATTGCGCAGCGGGTTGAGGCCCTCACACATGGCAATCTGTTTGTTTTGCGTAGGCCTTATGATGTGAAGCTGAAGCGGTTCCGGCAGGACATTCCCGTGGACCGCGTGCGGGAAGTGTCGGGTTTTTTTCAGGAAACGGCCGCCGAGACTGGTCAGTGGCGCGTTTGCATCATTGATAGCGCGGATGAGTTGAACCGCAATTCCGAAAATGCGATCTTAAAATTACTTGAAGAACCGCCTTCCAACACATTGTTTATCCTTATTTCTTCTGCACCCGGACGGTTATTACCTACGATCAGGTCGAGATGTTTGAACCTCGAACTCCGCGCTGTGCCTGACGCCCAAATCGGAAGCTGGCTATCGGAACAAGGATGTGGGTCGCCGGAATTGATGACGGCGGCTGTCAAGCTTTCACGCGGCGCACCGGGGAAAGCTCTCGCGCTCGTTCAGAATGCGGATACCGTCTTGCGATCGCTCTCAGATTATATTGGCTCGTTGAGCCGTATGGATAATGCGATGGATATGTCGATTGCTAAAATTATGGCCAGCAAGAAAAATGAGACAGCGCGTGGCCTGTTCTGGGATGGATTAGGGGATACACTCCACGCCAATGCACTCCACGCCGCAACGGGGACTTATGAAGGGCCATTTAGCCCGGCGCAGATTAAACGCTCCCCCAAAACCTGGCAGGAGAACCATGCGCGGTTACGGGACGCAAGACGCGCAGAGGCCGCGATCAATATGGATAAAACCGCCACGATGTTTGAACTTCTCTCCTCGATAAGGGCGGCATGATGTTGGTCGATTCTCACGTCAATTTGCATGGCGAGAAATTCGCGGAAGATCTCGACGCCGTCATTCAACGCAGCTGGGAGGCGGGCATTGGGTCTCTACTGAATATTTGTTGTAACATCAGAGATTTGGACGCGGTTATAAGAGTCGCCGATCTTAGTTCAAATATATGGGCCACCGTCGGAACACACCCTCATGACGCCAAAGATAATCCCGGTATTACGGCGGAAGACATCATCGAATTGAGCAAGCATACAAAGATCGTCGGGATTGGCGAGACGGGTTTGGATTACCATTATGATTGGTCCCCAAGGGAGGTCCAGAAAGCCAATTTCCAAGCCCATATCGAAGCCGTGCAGGAAACGGGACTGCCGCTCGTCGTACATACGCGGGAAGCGGATGAGGACATGATGGAGATGTTACAGACAGCTTTTGCCAAGCAGGAATTTTCGGCCATCATGCATTGTTACACCTCCGGCCAAAAGCTCGCAGATGCGGCCGCTGAGATGGGCTTTTATTTTTCGGTCTCTGGGATCATGACATTTAAAAACGCGCATGACGTCCGGGACCGTA
Source organism: uncultured Caulobacterales bacterium (assembly GCA_947503715.1). Classification (GTDB taxonomy): domain Bacteria; phylum Pseudomonadota; class Alphaproteobacteria; order Caulobacterales; family Maricaulaceae; genus Litorimonas. Next base: position 889,744 of record CANNER010000001.1, read on the forward strand.
TCAAGACCATGCCACGTGATCGTATCCTGATAGAAACTGACTGTCCTTATCTCGCGCCCGTGCCCTATCGTGGACGTCGGAATGAACCGGCCTATGTGCGGGAAGTCTGTCAGGCCCTAGCCGATTTATTTGACTGGTCATTTGACGAGGCTGCGGAGAAAACGACGGACGCGTTTTTTGATCTCTTCACAAAAGCGACGAGGCCTGCCTGATGGGATTGCGTGCCATCATACTGGGCTGTGGTTCTTCCGGCGGTGTGCCGCGCATTGGTGGCGATTGGGGTGTTTGCGATCCCGATAATCCGAAAAACGCGCGCACACGCTCATCTATTCTCGTCCAGAAATGGGAGGGCAGTGGTGCGCCGGACTCGAAAGCCTGCACAAACATTCTCGTCGACACGTCGCCTGACCTTCGCATTCAATTACTGCGTGAAGAGATAAAACATCTGGACGCCGTCTTCTACACACACGACCATGCCGACCAATCCCATGGGATCGATGATTTGCGTGCGATTGCTTATCGCATGCAAAAACAAATTCCGACCTATATGGACGCGCACACAAAAACCCATGTCCACGACCGGTTCAGCTATTGTTTCGAAATGCCGGAAGGGCGCGTGCATCCGCCCATTCTTGATTTACAAGACTTAATAGAGGGCGGTGACGTTAGAACGGTCAGCGGTTCGGGTGGCGATATTGCAGTAAAAACACTCGCGGTCAGCCACGGCCCCACACCGTCTCTAGGCTTTATATTTGACGAGCAATTAGCCTATAGCCCTGATGTCTGGGGTGTTGGAGGTGAAGAGATTGAGGCGCTGACAGGAGTGGATACATGGATTGTAGATGCCTTGCGCTATAGCTCGCATCCAACCCATGCCCATGCGGATAAAACGCTGTCCTGGTTGGCCAGAGCACAGGTTAAGTCGGCGGTTCTGACAAACCTTCATATTGATATGGATTACGAAACATTGGGATCAGAATTGCCGCCCATTGCCAGACCGGCCTATGATGGAATGGTCGTTAATCTTCAGGCCTGATATTCCAGCCTTCTAATTTCGGGCCACGGTCTGACAGATTTATGATCCCGTAAGATCCCGTCCGCAATTTGCGATCTTCAGACCCATTGCGCTCGACAACATCCAACACGAAGCGCGCAACGCCATTCGACGTGACAACAAGTGTATCCGTCGATCGGGAACAGCTAGCCAGAAACGCGACCCAGTCCTTGCGCAGGGCTTGAGGGTCAATATGCCAGCCTTCCGGTGGGACCGCGTGTCTATCCCAGTCGCGCAATGCCTGCTGCCCAAGCCGGTTGATAACCTCATCCTCTGGTTTCCCTTCATCAGGGCCATAATCGATCTCGGTCAACATCTCGGCGATTTCGTAGCTTTGCCCGCCGAGAATAGCCTCCACCGTTTGGCGTGTCCGTTTTAGATCAGATGAAAAGGCGGCATTAAACTGCACTGTTTCAAAATGCGTTTTTAATCGCTTTGCTTGTTCTATGCCCGAACGCGAGAGGGGGAGGTCGGTTTTACCCCCGACGCGTCGGATGATATCACCCTTATCAAATGTATTGCCGTGCCGCACGACGAACACGCGACCCATTACAGCGCACCTTTGAAAGAGTCGCCGAACTCCGCGATGAGCTCTTCTGCGCGCACTAAATCCTGCGGCGTGTCTATGCCGGGGGAAGAGATATGCGGGGCTAAGACTTTGATGGCAGCAATGGACATCCCGTTTTCCAACGCACGCAATTGTTCCAATCCCTCGAATTTTTCATAAGGGCTGACGGGTAGCGTGGTATAGCGTTTGAGCGCATCGCGGCGGAACGCATAGAGACCGATATGACGACAGACGGGGGAGAGGGGCGAGGCCTCCCTCATGGCAAGCTCATCCCTGATGGCCGGTATGATATTCTTCGAAAACCAAATTGCGCGACCACCATTTTCGATGAGAGTTGTCCCGGAAAAAGGCGTCTCTTTTTTTGAATTGCGCAATATGTCGAGTGCTGCCCAATCCAGTTGAATATATGGCGTTGCGATATCTGCATCTGACTCGGACAGGCCATCAATAACGGCCTTAACATGACAGGGATTTGTGAACGGCGCATCACCTTGCAGGTTCACCACGATGTCAGCATCTGAGTTCACGGTGTCTAGCGCGGCGAGGGCGCGATCACTGCCGGATTGAATATCTGGTGATGTCATGACAACGGGAATTTCAAATGACTGGCAGTGGGACTGGATGTCCACGCTATCGGTCGCGACGACATAGTCTGCCTTTTGCACCTGACGCGCAACGTCCACGGTTCTCCGCAGCATGGATATTCCCGCAATCTCCGCCAATGGCTTTCCTGGAAATCGTGTAGAGCCCATACGGGCGGGTATGACAATGAGCGGGTTAGACATAACCTGTAGAAACCAATGATTTCAGATCTATAAGTCCAAGAACTTCATCCTTATCTACAACAAACGCATTGCCGATTTTTCGCTCTGTAAAGGCGGTCAGCACGTCTTTTATCCGCATATCAGGGGTCAGCGTGAAAGGAGAGGCGGACATAATATCCTGCGCGGATTTCGTCATAATATCCGAGGACATAGCGCGGCGCAGATCACCATCCGTTATAATGCCGCAGAGAACCCCGGAGTTCATCACGGCGACGCACCCTTTGCCGCCGCTGGTTATCTCTAAAATAACGGCGGACATTGTGGCCTTTTTATCGACCTGAGGTACGTCAGAAGGCGTCTCGCTCAGATATTGCGAGACCCGTTTCAAACCAAAGCCCAGCTTTCCGGCAGGGTGGCGTTTGCCGAAATCCTCGGCGGAAAACCCACGGGCCCGCATTGCGGCTACACATAGGGCGTCACCCAAGGCCAAACTGGCCGTCGTCGATGTTGTCGGTGCGAGGTTGTTCGGACAAGCCTCTGGTATCATTGGTAAAACTAAGGCCACATCAGATTTTGACGAAAGAGTGGACTCAGCCGATCCCGTGATAGAAATAACCGGGTTTTTGAGATCCAATACATAATCCACCACACCGTTCACCTCAGCGCTTTCGCCGGAAAATGAGAGCGCCAATAGCGTTGAGTCGGGCGTTATCATGCCGAGGTCGCCATGCGCGGCCTCAGCAGGATGAAGAAAAAAAGCAGGTGTTCCTGTGGATGCAAAACTCGCCGCAATCTTACGGCTAATATGACCGGATTTGCCCATACCAATCACGATGACATGGCCTTGTGTGCCTAAAATAAGCCTGACGGCTTTGGAGAAAGTCTCATCAAGGCTTTCCGCAGTCAGCCGGAGGCCCTTAATTTCTGTTTCCAAAACAGACTGGCCATAAGCTAGGATATCACTATCGGTTGTCATTGAACATTCTGATAAAGGGTCAGAGACAAATGTCACGGATATGTTGACCTCCTTATAGACGACCACGATATATTTCTCATAATAATCATTATGCGATTTGTATCAAAGCTCGTGTCTGGTGCTTTAAATTATACTAGGTCTCGTATCACCTTCTCTTATCGTTATAGCTCATGTGATCGGGTTCGGTTCTGATCTTCCTGTGATAGTCTCAACACCGGACACTCATTTTGCGACTTGGACGATATGCGCCAGGGCTCTTGCGTGTCCAAATCCAACAGCCCTGCCCGAAAATGCATTTTCTCACACCATTCGCCGCCGCCATAGAAAAGATGATTTGAATGGCCCCACATCATTGTAACAACGTCCATCACCACCGAGAACGAGGTTTCCGCCGTGCAGATCTGTTACAACGTAAAAAAATGATTGAACGAAGTTCTGTAAATAACTGTTTTGCTGAAAGGTTTTCACCTTCTACGCAAGTCCGACGTGCCCGGATCCTGATCAGGATGGGGTATTGTTTGAATTACAGGCATAAGGTCGCTGATCTCACTCAGCTTTGTTATTTCCACGTCCCGTCACGCTCTTTTCGGCCAATTGAGTTACCGTCAAGTCTTCTATTTCCCATCTCCCCTTGAACATAAAAAAAAGGAGCCTTGAGGCTCCTTTCATCTCTTAAAAACTGCAGGAGGTTTAGTTCCGCGATGGGTAAATACCTTGTGTCGCAATACAGTATTTCAGGACGGTGAATGGCTGGACGTTTGTTTGCGCTTGTCCCCCACCCTCAGGATTAATCTGGAGTGTGCTTTCTGCCATGAAGTTACCATTGGCTGGACCTGTTGAATAAATATCCAAAGCGGTGTCCGCAAAAACGGCGGCTGTTGGGTCTTTAAGAGTCGCAGGGGCATTCTTCGTTCGCAGTCCAGCGCGATGCGTGTGATTTGGCATTTGAGCGACCGTCATCGTCGTTGTTTCAGCGCCACCTTTCGCACCTTGCGTCCGCGGCGTAAGCCCTGCCCCGTTACCACTGCCCATAGCGACACGTCCTTTAAGATCGGGGAGGCCGAAAGTTGTGCGGCCATCACCGCCATACATCGTGCCCAATAGCGAGAATAACGCACTATTTTGCGCAATTGCGAGTAATTGCCCGTCTGTTCCTGCATATCCGCGTGGACAGAAGTTAAAGCCAACCGCCTGCACTTCGCCCATAAAAACGTCAGTACCCGCATAGGCAGGTACAGACATTGCGGCTGTGCCCGAAACGAATGCAGCCGACAGCAAAAGGTTTTTGATTTTCATAATAAGCCCCATTTTAGTTAGACCCCTAACATCAACAATTCTTCCAGTGTGTCAAATCTTACTCAAATTATTGTAATTACAAAGAAAAATTAGAGTGGATATCTTAACAAAAAAAACCCGCCGCATTTACGCGACGGGCTTTCCAGAAACGCTTCAATATAAGGAAGGTATCAGTTACGCGACGGGAAAATCCCGAACAGAGCTATACACTGTGTCATACCAAGATATGGCGAACGCTTGGACACGGATTGACTGCCGCCCGCATTATTAATGTCAACGCGAAGGGTCGATTCATCCATAAAGTTGCCACGTGCAGGTCCCGCCGCATAAGTATTTTCAGCCGCATTCGCAAAAACATTACCTTGCGGAGATGTACTTGTTGCCATTGCGCGTGTGGTTAGGACACCCGTACGATTCGTATGTGTATGAACAGGCATCTGACCTTGTGTGAGTGTAAAGGACGTTGACCCGCCTCTCTCACCCCATCGTACGTTCGGTAGGCCCGCGCCCGTACCTTCACCTATCATGGCGCGGCCACGTGTGTCTGGTAGTCCAAATGTTGTCCGTCCGTCACCCCCAAACGTTGTCCCAATTAAAGAGAATAACGCGCTATTCTGACTAATTGCCAATAACTGTCCGTCCATGGCCGCCCAGTTACGAGGGCAGAAGTTTCCGCCAAACGTCATCGTTTCAGCGATAAATGCGTCCGTCCCGGCACTCGCAGTTGTTGAGATTGATGTTGTCGCAGCCACCATGGATGCAGAAAGAAGAAGGTGTTTGATTTTCATTTTGAAAGCCCCGTTTCGTTTTTCGATGCCTTAGGGTTAACCATCAAGACACACTTCGGCAAGGACGTTTTAAAAAATGACCAAGAAATATAATCTGGAATTAAATGTTAAAGCTTTCTGTGTAACCTAAGGTCGTAGCAAAGGCTCCGCAAATTGACCAAGCTTCTTCGACTCGCGGGTCATTATGGTTGTGATAGGCCGCACGATTATTCTCAATCATTGGCAAAGTGTGTGGGGTAACATCAGCCCGAATAAATCTCCCAACTGAATGCGTCGCCTTTAGGGGATCCGAGAGTACATCTTCATATTTCACGAGTTTGTACCTATCAGAGGTCAAGAAACTTTCCGCATATTGGTGAACAGACTTTACCTGATAAAGCCACGTATAAGCATTTCTGAGATATTCCGGGTCGGTCTTAATCCGTCCAACATCCAGCCCAGCATCACGATAAGCGGCTGTTAGGACGGAAAGTCCTATGGGATTGTCGGGACGGGACGTCATATGTGTGCGGCGCAAACTGCTCGTCACAGGGTGTCGGACCAAGTGAATAAACTTTGCGTCCGGAAAAGCTTCGATCACATCTGGTACGATCAACATCGTTTCCGGTAGTTTCCAGCCCCAGCTTTGCCCCTGTTTGATTTCAGCCTGTTTCAAGATCGTCTTGGCTTTACCTCGTAACAGATCAACGGCTTTTGATGTTTCCATCCTATGTCCACGACTCGGCAGCGTGCGACGTGCGCCAATCTCATAAATCGTATCGACCCACTCAACAGAGTCACCGGATTGATTGAGGCGATTGCCAAGGAATATATCTTGCGACTGCGCGATTTCAGACAGTAATCTTGTTCCACTGCCCCCTCTGCCCAGAAGGACGATAGGAGCATTAAAACTTTTGATTTGAAACGCTTCTGTGTCTTCAAAAACATCATCGACATGATAGTCATATTTTTCTGCAAGGCTCCCCGCCTCACGCAAAATGTCTAAAGCTTGCTCCTCGCTCAGACGATCTTTCCACTTGTTCAGTGACACGGCGTCGACGGGCCGTCCGCGTTCGGTCAAGCCCGGTCCTCTTCCCTGAAAAACCTCTGGATGAATTGGGTCCGACGCATGGAAACTCAGCCCACAATGCGCGAACATGGATTTTCGATATGTCTCCGGTTCTGTGACGAAATCCTCGTAACGAAAAACCATCGGATTTAATCCGGCTCTGTGAAAGCTATCCAATAATCCCGTTTTCAGCTTCCAGACCAAAGCCAATCTAGTATGTTGTTCAGTTTCAGAGTTCATACGCTGCAAAAGTGGTTCGTTCGCCTCGGCAACCTTTGGAAAACGTTGCGCCCAGTCCACCTGCCGACGGTCCATCTCAACAATAAAATCCAACCCTTGCATTGACGCGACTACGGCTCTGGGGTCCCGCACAGGGTAAATGATGGAGACGGGCAAATCTAAATTAGCCAGTTGCTCTGCGGCGTAAGTCAGGTTTGGTGCCTTCAGAACGAGATGATGCACGCTCGGTTTAAAAACCGCCTCCATGCCTGAGCCGCTCTTACGTTTAAAATCCGGTTTATATTTCTGGTCGGCTCTATTTAGCAGCTTTTTGAGCGCATGACCTTCGTCCAGCTTTCCGTCATCTGTCTTGTCAAACCACGGGTATAATCCATCAGGCTCGTCTAACAAAATGCAGTTTGGATGCGCACCGAGTATCTGACCACACAGCGTCGTGCCACTACGTTGACAGCCGACGATCACGATGAGGGATTTAATGCCTTCTAGCATGATAGGGCTTCTAAAATCGCTTTCGCATGTTTCATCGGGGCGTCCTTATGATCGAATGCAGTGCCATAGCTCCTCAAAGTGGCTTTCATATCCGGCAACTGGTCTAAGCTCGATTGATCTTCCAGTCGCGCGCCAACTCCTAAATCTGAAAGGCATTGCGCCAACACAGCATGGTTTTTATGTTTTGGCGAAATGAGAACAGGGACCCCGTTTGAAAGCGCGAGATATGTTGATCCGGTGCCGCCATGTGTAATGACCACGCGCGCTTTTTTTAGAACTGACGAGAGCGGCAACCAGTCAAAGCAAACGTCATAACACCCGGTCGCCTTAGCTTCTTCGGCACGACTGCCAACATAGACCGTTGCGCCGAAATCGGGTGAGGCTTGCAGTGTCCCTGCAATGGCTTGATAGGATTCTAAGCCACCTGTTGAGCCCATAGAAAATAAAGCGATGTCTGAAAGATCCTGTATAGTCTCAGGCAAATCCGCTCCTTGCTCCAGACAGAGCGGACCACAATTTTCTATGTCTGTCGGCCAAGGCGAAAGGCTTTCCACGAGAGGCGTCGGGTCCGACAACAAAGTCTTCGCCCCCAAATAGAGATCGTAGGCGCTATTTAGCGAATAAAGCCCCCTCTCCGCTCGCATCTTATTGAGTTGGGTTTTGCGTGCCGCAAAGTCAGAGACTTGATGTGTTTCAAACTCGGGCGGACCGATCAGAAATGCATTTGTTATCACCACCCTCGGACACTCGGGAAAGCGAATCGCGGGTAGCCAGCGCAACGGGCTGCAATCCTGAACGATGATATCGGGATTAAGTGTATCGAATAATCTCTCAACCTGTTCTGCATATGCCAGAGCCGGAAATTTTCGACTCTCATCTTCGATTCGGATTGTTTGAACGCGACAACCTGCTGACTCCGGAAGCGTTAAGTGTTGGCAAAAACCTGGAACAACAAAATCAACTTTAATATCAGAGGTTTTAAGGAGTGCTTCTGCAGCCAGACTGAGCCGCGCCACATGCCCTAATGCCGGCCCCGAGAGCATCAAAATATTAATCATGGGAATGGGGCTATGCCAAAGATCACATTATCGCAAGGGAGTCAGCCGACAGGCTGGACAGGATATATGTGGAGCGTTAGACCGAAGGGAGATAAGGGGCCTTGTTTACATGACTACCAGTGACGTCAGCGCACTCGAGACTTACAGTGAGAACCGTTCAGACAAAGGTTTGGATAAACGGCTCGTCTTCGGCGCGTTGGGTGTGGCCGCGATTGCGCTCACTTTCTGGACCTCTTCTCGATATCCTGCCCTAGATGAGAAAGCCTCACTGGGCGGCGACAACGATATATCTGCATTAGCATTTGATCAGATTGTTAAAGTTTCATCCTCTGACTCAGTTCTCTGGAAAATCACAGGTAATGCGCTGAACTGGGCCTATACCAACAAGCAAGGTATGTTCTTTGGTATCTTATTCGCCGCCGCAATCATGACACTCTTACAGCTTTTGGTGCAAAAGCAATTTAAGGGCCGTTTTGCCAATACTCTGTTGGGTGTTTCGATCGGCGCGCCGCTTGGTGTTTGTGTGAATTGCGCTGTCCCTATCGCTATGGGCGTTCAGAAGTCCGGCGGGCGCACGGAAACATCGCTGGCCGTTTTACTTTCATCTCCATCCCTCAACATGGTCGTGTTGAGCATGACCTTCGCCATATTTCCGTTCTGGCTGGCGGCGCTAAAGGTTTCGGTTACATTGGCCTTTATTATATTGGCCATACCCCTCGCCGTAAAACTTTTTGGGCCATCGATTACACCCGCTGAAAGCGTTATAGACGATGTTTTGGATACTACGCCAAGCTTGGGTGAAAAGAGCAATCCCTCCACGCGAATTTACGACAGGCATGACCCGCTGGCGCGCACGAATTGGTTGAGGGCGTTTATTTGGTATGTTCGGGGTTTCGGTGAAAACCTTTGGTATATCTTTAAAATTACAGTGCCACTTATGATCTTGGCGGGCATACTCGGCTCCATCGTTGTGACTCTCTTGCCATGGGAAGCGCTCGCCGCCTTGGTCCCAACAGGTGGATTGGCTTGGGTGTTGGGCATCGGACTGGTTGCTATTCTTGGAACCTTTCTACCGGTACCCATTGCGTTTGATGTCGTGATATGTGCCGTCCTTCTCGCAGCTGGTGTCGACCCAACATACGTTGCCGTCTTGTTGCTCACACTCGGCCTGTTCAGCATTTATCCGGCCCTACAAATCGGGCACAGTATTTCTAGAAAACTAGCCATAGGCCTATTCGCAATGGTCGCAATGACCGGAATTGCGACGGGTTTTGCGGCCAATGGGTTGGAGGCTTTCGAAGAGCGACGTCAGCAGACTGCCATTGCCTCAGGTCTTGCGAGGCAAGCCGATGTCGAAGCCTCCAGTATCGACAGTAAAATTGGTTCAGATGTCACCATAATTAATACATTAGGGATCGGACGGGCAGTGGCGGCAAAAGACGTTTTCACCGCAAGTGACGGCGTCACGATCACCAAGATCCCTTTTGCAAAGGGATTCATCCCGGATGAACCGTCAGACAAACTCTTTTCCCGTATTTATGGCCCTGAAATTGGTCTCAATATGGCGGACGGTGTATCCCCCTTGCGCTTCCTTGAACCCATCGCAAGAACCCATTCAATAAGCACCGGAGATGTTCACGGTGATGGGTGGCCGGATGTCGTTCTAACCTCGGATGACGGTTTAGCTTTATTTGCGAATATGGGTGGTAAAAAATTTGAAAGGCAATCCATTTCTGCCTCAGGGATTGATTTAAAGGGTTTGGTACGCGCCGCGCTGGTCGATCTCGACGGCGACAAAGATCTAGATATTCTGGCCGCGTCTCATTGGGACGGTGTCTATATTCTGGAGAATATGGATGGCCGTTTTGTAACACCTGCTTTTGAATTACCCGGCCATGTTGAAGGCGCCATCACGAGCGCATTTGCATTCGGAGATCTGGATCAAGACGGAACGCTGGAAATTGTGGTTGGAAAATCGGCTATCGGCAATAACACGCTGAACCGAACATCTTCCGTCGCGCAAAATTATATTCTCTCCCGCGTAGACGATCAGTGGGTATCTAAACCCTTGAGCGGGCCGGAGGGTGAAACACTTTCGATCTTGATCTCTGACCTGAACCGTGATGGTCGGCCGGACTTGATGATTGGCAATGATTACCGCCCGCCGGATCATCTGTATTTTTCGAATGAACTTGGAGCGCTCGAGCGCGCCAATCGAGGGCGGATAAGGGGCGGAACAACGCGTTGGACGATGAGCCTCGCCACGGGCGATATAGACGGTGATCTCGTCCCCGAAATCTATGCCGGCAATATTAGCGGTCGAGCGGCCGCAGACTCTAAAAACCCTGCTTCTGAATGTCGATATGAAACCGCTCAGGAACGTCAAAAATGCGAAGACAGACTTTCTGCATTTACCCCCCTGCAACCGGCCAGACGTCAGGGAGACGCAATAGGCTGTAACGCAATCGAAGACAATATCATGGCGGAAGGATGTGCCATGATTGCTATGACACAAGCCATTATGCGAAGAGGCGGCACAGGGACCGAGGCCGTCGGCGATTTATGTGAACGTATTCCGAACAAATGGCTGGACTTCAAACGTATGTGTGAAACCCGTCGCGATGAAGTCCTGGTCAAACTCTCCGAGCAAGAAATCAAAGAGACACTGCCCTCCTTCAAACAAACCAATGTTTTACTCAAACGCGATCCGAAAAATGGCATATTTAACGATATTGCGGAGCGTGCATCTGTCGATAATGGAGGGTGGACCTGGAATGCAAGATTTGCCGACTTGGATAATGATGCGGATTTAGACCTCTATGTTGTAAACGGTCATGGGATGGCGGTAAACCGATATGACGATAAATATTTTGAGAATTCCGCGGGAGAGTTTGTAAATCGTCCAGAGGAAGCGGGACTCGCTTCTGGCCTGCCCGCTACGGCCTATAGTTATGTCGATTTTGATCAAGATGGTGACCTTGATATTATGACCTTACCCTTACTGGGTCCCGCCAAAGTTTTTGTAAATACAGCCGCTCAATTGGGCTCAAACTCTATTGGTTTTCAGCTTGAAAATAAATCTGGCAACAGTTCCGCCATTGGGGCCGAGATCATTATTCGTTACGCTGGTGGAGCCCAAATTCGCGAGATACAGATGAGTGGAGGCTTCGCTTCATTTGACGAGCCAGTGGCACATTTTGGCTTAGGCGACATAGAACAAGTTGACTTTGTAGAAATCCGTTGGCCCGATGGGGAAGTCACGCGCACCCAAACACCGTTGGCCGCAGGCGCTCATTATAATATCCAACGCAACTGATCGTGTCCGGATTTTATCAAGCTGGGTTTTCTGAATCTCTTGGTCCAAACATTCTTCTGACGCAGTCAGACAGTTACCTGAATAAACGCGTGATTGGGACAACAGGTCATTATGATCTTGTATTCCCCTACCCCATGTTTGCGGGTAGAAATTTTTCAGCCATAGGACAAGATATTCGTTCCCTTTCGCAATCAGATGCCGTTTCAATGACCATCAGATCGGATGCATTTTTTGAAAAAACTGTAAGCCAAACAGAGGCTGTCTGGGATTGGTTTCGCCCATTCAAAACCCACCATATAACGAATCTATCCAAATCCTGGAGAGACACAGCTGCCCGCAACGCAAAGCGCTATGAAGTACGCGCGCGCAGGACCTTCACTTTCTCGGAGGTTTTAAATCCGGCTTTCTACGCAAGTGACTTAAGGCGCTTAAACAGTATTATTTTAAATCGCAAACGAGGTACGAACACTTCAATTATAGCCGAGACAATATTGAGACAGCAATTGGGGTTAAGCGGCGCGAGACTATTCAGGGCATCTGACTCAAATGGTATTCAGGGTTTAGCCTTTTTTATGGTCACTGAAAAACGTGCATATGCCTATATGATAGGGGCAACTGATGAGGCGCGTTCAAATAACGTGATTTACGGATTATACGGCTACGCCTTAGATAGTTTTCAAGATGCGATGGATTACGTTGATTTTGGCGGCGTTCCGGGCACGTCAGACGATCAGAGCCACCCTATCGCACAATTCAAACAACTTTGGACAAATGAAACGGCTCAATCATTCATTTGTGGAAAGGTTTTCCGTCCAGATGTGTACAAAAACCTCTCGAAAGCGCATCCGACAAGTCATGTTAATTTTTTTCCAGCTTATACAGATCAATGAGCGATAAAGACTACATATTCCTGTTCTCATCAGATCGATCCGGAAGTAACTTACTGTTACGCCTGCTGGGGGCACATTCTGAAACTGTTGCGCCACCCACATCCCAGTTATTACCAAATCTCTATAAGGCCGTAGATAAATACGCGCCATTAGCCTCCCAAAAAAATTGGGAGTTCCTTCTTAAAAATGCGCAGAATTTGCACCATGCGGGTTTTGGTGAATGGACGAATTACGCGGACTTGCACTCTATATTATCACACCAAACAGAACGTTCTGTCAGCGTAATTTTGAGAACAATATTTGATACGGAAGCCAGAGCTAAAAACGCAAATGTGGTTGCTATCAAGGCTCACCGCGCCTTTGAATATGCTGACATGTTGCAAGCCGACTTTCCAAAGGCAAGGTTCATTCATTTAACGCGGGATCCGCGCGATATGGCCCTCTCATGGCTGAACACCCCTGCCTTAAGGGGCGGTGTGGCGAGAGCGGCGGCAATTTGGAAAGAGGAACAAGCAGAACTTCTAAAGCTGAGTAAGACGATGGATCGTGACGTTTATAGAGTGCGATATGAGGATATTCTCAGTCAGCCAAAGCAAGTTTTGAAAGAGCTTTGTAAAGCCTTGGGGGTGGCGTTTGAAGACGGGATGCTGAATTTTTACAAAAAAACAGATACGCAGAATATTGCAGGTCATGTGCACGCCTGGAATAATCTTGCAAAGCCACTCATGAGCCAAAATCAGGCGAAATATAAATCTGACTTAACGCTCGAACAACGTGCCCATATAGAGTTCACTTGCGGTCAAGAAATGGAGCAGCTTGGATACGCGCCTGACCTAAATTTAAAAAACTTTAATTTAGCCTCAATCGCATTCGACCTTCAAGAGAACGCCCCCTGGGAAAAACCTGGCTATGCAAAACTCAGTCAAACCGAGCGCGATAGCCATGTTGTCTTACGCAAAGCGGTTAAGACCCTCTTGGAAGGGCCAAATTATTAGAGCTGACGGCCATTTTAACGGTTTCAATAAAATCGTGATTGGAAACATGACGCATCATAGGATGGCAAGGGATGCTGATTAAACGTTCACTTAAAAATTTAGCATTTACGTATTCAGATGGGATATCCTGATAAGGCCTTTGGATTTCAAAAAACTCATGACTTAAGTTTGACCCCTGCAGAGGTCTGTTAGAGATAAATTTCAAATGTCCAATGGGTGACTTTTGCTTATTTTGATGAAGCCACGGTTTTAAACCGGGTAGGTTTCGGGCCACTAATTGCCGAATACGCCGGGCTTGTCTTTGATAAAAAAACGAAACCCGTTCATAACGCTCCAAAACATCCAGAAGCTCACAGCTGGTCTGCACTGGTAAAAGCTGCTCATCTTTTACGCTCTGCTCTAAAACTCGCATTTGGTCACTGGACAGAATGATTGCAGTGGCATCACTCACACCCCAAGGCAGAAAACCATTGCAGGACAACACTTCAATTTCATTTGAAGGGCGATTTGTAAGAGGACGATCTAATAGGCTACGTGCATTGTCGATAATTAGCGGGGTTTTGGATCTTTCGCAATATTTTCTCAATCTTGCCCATGATGAAATATTAGCGCCATCATGATTATAGATCATGCCCAGGTTTTTATCAGATAGAATCTCTAAATTGGACTCGAGTAAACTGCCATTTTTATCACAATCCAACCTGACTGGATCCAGAATAAGACGCGCAGTCGACAGCGCATTGGACACCCAGTTTAGATTATCTTGTTCGCCCCCTGAGAGGACGACCTCTGCCAGTCGTAGAGCCTCTGCTTTTGAACGACAGAGAATGATTTTATCCTCATCCGGCAAACCCATAACATCCTTCAAAATGTCGGACGTTAATTGTCGGTGATCTATCTGCCCCTTTCGTATTTGATTTATTCGTAAAGCGTCTTGCGTATGAATTAGATGAAACGGTATTGGTCTTTGGACTGCAACTTTCGGATCAAAAAAATGGGTCGGGCCGTCTATGCCGGCTTTTTCCAATACACTCACAACCTCATCAGATCGACCTGTAAGGATAGTTCGACTTATCGGCTTAGCCATAGATTTTGAAAGCCAACCGGAATGAACTGACTCGATGCAGTCTTGGAGTTGTTTGCGATATATCCGACCAAAAGCCGTTGGAAAAAGCGCTTCGGGATTACAGATCAAGGACCCAAGACCAATATCGATCAATGTCACATCCGGCCTCTTCTGATACAAGTGATGTATCAGCCAAGCTGAGAGTGATCCCCCCGCTTGGAGCAGAATAAGTTTCAAGTCAGCCGCTCCATCAAGCCGTGCTTCAATATCGTGGAGGAGAGCAAAACGAGCTTCCCGCGCCCGCGACGGATGGATTTCCAAAAATTTTCCCTGCGAATGCCCAATGAATTCGAAATATCGGGATAGGTTTTGATTTCCGACGAGAAGTGTTTTACGCGTCCTCACGGCCCTCACAAACTCTATAAATGTGCTATTTATAATCGCGCGCTTAAACTCCATTCCATTTGCTGTGGGATGTTTTATCGAGACCGAGACATATTTCTCGATCATCTTCAGGCACACAGCCTCATCGTGGGTTATTCCGGCAGTTTCCAATCTTCCAGGCCACCCTAATAAGCCTGCTGAAAAAATATAGTTTGCCCTTCTCTTCGGTGAATTTTCGAGAAGGCTAAGCATTTCCTCAACAAATCCGCCTTCAAACATGTGTGGTGTGACCCGGTGGAATTTTTCTAAACGATCCATCTCACGTCTGGTATCTGGGGCAGGCTCACGAATATCAAAGCCTTCGGCTTCAATAGCGACGAGGCGCTCCCAAAATCCGTGATTGATTTTTGAATAAACAAAAGGCGTTTTAGTCAGGATCGAGCGCACCATGAAACTGAAAACGTCATCATCACGCCGAACATCGGGCTCTAATCTACTCGTAAACATGGTTATGCTTTGTGGGATAGCCGTCCCAGTCGCAAATGAATTCTATGTCTTGTCGAAGCCTTGCGAATATTAAAAAGCGCTAATATTACGACAATTGTCGTTTTAAGCTTGCGTAACGACAATTGTCGTATATAGCCATCCTATGACAAAACGATCAAAACCCTCTGCGGCTGAAACGGCTATCCTGACTGTGCTTTGGGAGAAACAGCCCTGCCCGGTCAAAGATATCCATGCCATTCTGAGTCAGACCAAAGATGTAGGCTACACGACGACATTGAAACAGGTTCAGCGCATGCATGATAAGGGTTTAGTCAAACGTCAGCCGGGCGAAGGTAAGTCTTATGTCTACAGTGCCGTGGACAGCGAGACGGAGACGAAATCCGCACTTTTTAATCGTTTTGTCGAAAACACTTTCGGCAATTCTGTGAGTGATCTCGTTATGCACGCTTTGGGCAATGAAAAGACATCAGACGCAGAAATTGATGCGATTAAAGCCTTTATTGCAAAGTTAGAAGAATAGAACGTCGAAAGGGGACGCATCATGGGACCGGAATTTACGCATCTGTTAGATAGTCTGGGATGGGCTGTTTTGCATTCTACATGGCAAGGTGGATTGGCATTCATTGCCGTTATATTCTTGCGAACATTTTTGCGGAATGGTTCGCCATCTCTCCGTTACAATGCGCAAATGCTCGTCTTACTGGGCTGTTTGGCAGCCTTTTTAACAACATTCGCTTTATATGCAGGATCGACCTCACCTGAAACACTGCGTGCCAGCGGTGCAGGTGGAGGTGACATGTCATTTGGCGGTCTCATACCGGCTTTTGACCCTTCCCGTGGAACCACCGGGTTTAACTGGCCTGATGTCTCGGCCTATACACCCTTTATCGCGTTAAGCTGGGTCATTGGCTTCATGGCGTTGAGCCTACGTTACGCATTCGCCTACGGTCAGGTGCAACAGTTACGCGTTCTAGGTGTTTCCGAAGCTCCGCTGGATTGGAAGCTTCGTTTTCTGAGCTTAATGGAAACCTCCGGGATCAAAAAAACAGTCCAACTCCATATCTCACAGCATATTGATGGACCTATGACGATGGGCTTCCTGAAACCAGTTGTGCTTGTGCCGACGCGTTTTCTGACCGGTATCCCGTCCGATCAGGTCGAAGCGGTCCTCCTGCATGAATTAGCACATATCCGTCGTCACGATTACCTCTTTAATCTCGTACAAACAGGTGTTCGGACCGTTCTGTTCTACCACCCTGCCATTCATATCATCTCGCGCTGGATTGATCGTGATCGGGAACAGGCCTGTGATGATATCGCTGTCTCTAAAAGTCAGGATGCCGGCGCTCTCTTACGCGGCCTTGCGGCCTTGCGTTTGCAAAGCGGGGGGCTCGCAATGTCCGCGACAGGAAAAGGTGAAGACACCCCTTTGATAGAGCGCCTTTCACGTCTGGCGGGCCAAAATCAGACGACCCCACGACGTCCAGAACACGTTCTCATGTCGCTCTTGAGCGCCCTCATGATTGGTACTATTTATGTTGGTGCAATGGCAAAAGCCGACGCGCACCCCCACCCTATAAAGCCAAAGCTGAGTGTTGAGGCGCCTGAACCCCCTGCGGTGTCCGATACGGTGATTGTAGCTAAGCCTTATGTCGCTGCCATAAAACCCACTCCACCTATTCTTCCGGTCCTACCGCCCACGCATTTCGATGGTGAAGTCGATGAGGGAGTATTCCAGAGTTTCATCGAAACCGATAAAGCGATTTGGAAATCTTACGAAATCGCAATGCGACAATATGAAAAATCTCTGGAGAGTTATCTGGAAAACACGTCTCTTTCGGAAGATGAGATGGAAGATATCGTAGAACATTACGAAGACTATGCAGATGACATCGAAGAACTCTTCGAAGATCGCCGCGAGTCGATTGAAGATCAATACGAGGACTATGTTGAGTACCGCGCCGAAGCCAACGACGATTGGACTGACGCGATAGAAGAAGAAATCGAGTATCAGGTCGAGCGCGCTATTAGCCAAGCTGAGCAAACGATCAGCGAAACTATTCGAAAAGCACAATCCGAAAACTTTCAAAGAGCTAAAGAACAGCGCAAAGAAGCTGCAAAGCAACGCGACATCGCCCGCAAAGAAGCGCGCGCTCATGCCAGGCATGACGAGAAGTCCCGAAACAAACACGAAATGTTCCGTGATGATATTATGAAAGAGCTTTTAGAAGACGGACTCATTCGCTCAAAATCTGAAACAGTTGCGCTTTCACATCCTGAAGACACAATGATTTTAAATGGGAAGTCTTTGCCGAAAGAGTTGCGCGGCAAATACTGCGCGATGTGGGACAAGGCGGGCTTTAAAGACGGCCATACGCAAGTCACGATTAGCCCGAAATCTCTTACAATTCTCGCCGATTATAAAAACGGTCAACATACCACCCGCGTGACCTATGGAACTTGGGAAGACTAAGTCTTTCCGCCCAAATAAGGACTCTAAAATGAACTATTTTTCAAAACCGCATCTTGCGGCAACGGTTGCGCTCGGCCTTATTTTTACCGCACCTGCCGTCTATGCACAAACAATTCAGGATGTATTTGAGCCTGAATTTTTCGAACAATATGCGCCCCAAAACGCCTTGGATATGATTGAACAAATTCCCGGGTTTCAGCTTCAGGTCGCTGATAACCGCCGCGGTTTGGGTCAAGGCGGCGCAAATATTCTGATTAATGGCGAACGTTTGACCGGCAAGTCTGATGTCGGCTCTCAGCTCTCGCGCATTGTCGCTGATAACGTTGTTAAGATTGAAATAAAAGATGGAGCCTCTCTCGATATTCCAGGCTTGTCCGGTCAGGTCGCCAATATTGTGACCAAAAACACGGGTGTAACAGGCACATGGAGTTGGGCGCCACAATTTCGGGAACGGCAGCGGATAAACCTCAATCATATCCACCTGACCGTTTCAGGAGAAAAAGGTAATCTCAGCTATAGCGCGGAAATTCGAAATGAAGCACAGCGAAATGGCGATTGGGGGCCGGAAACACTTACGGCCGCTGATGGGACCGTTTTCGAAATCCGGGATGAATTGGGCCGCTATAATTTTGATGGGCCAGGTGCTGTGCTGGACCTGAACTGGAAACCAAAAGAAGATCATGTCGGCAATCTGAACTTGGAATATAATAAACAGAATTTTGCATCGCTCGAACGCTCAAACCGTCGCGCCCTAACCCCGCGCGGTCGTGATCTGGAAACTGTATTCACGGGCGGTGAGGATGAGTGGAATGCCAAAATCGGTGCAGATTATGAATTTCCAGTTGGCCCGGGCAAGCTCAAAGCGATAGGATATTACCGCGCCGAACATTCCCCAACCCGCAATAAGTTTTCTGTCTTCGATTTGACCGGGGAACAAATTGGAGGTTCGATTTTTGACCGTGTCGCAGATGAAGGCGAAGCCATTCTTCGCGGCGAATATAGCTGGTCTAATGCAAAAGGTCAGGATTGGACTTTTGGCGCAGAAGGTGTCTTCAATTTCTTGGATATTGAATCCGAACTTCAAGTTTTCAACGATGGCGAATTTATCGAGGAAGCTATTGATGGCGCAACGTCCCGCGTTGAGGAACGTAGGACAGAAGCCACCCTCACCCATAATCGTGCGCTTTCTCCGAAATGGGATTTGCAAGTCTCTGCAGGAGTCGAATATTCTGAAATCCAACAGGAAGGCGAAGAAGCCCGCGACTATATTCGCCCAAAAGGTTTCCTCCTCGCGACTTATAAACCAGATGAAAAAACGGCTGTAAGGTTTAGAGCTGAACGCGAGGTCGGCCAACTTAGCTTCTTTGACATTATCGCTTCAATTGATGTCGTCGATGGCATTGACCGTGCCGGAAACTCCAATCTCGTCCCGTCACAGCGCTGGATTGGATCTTTAGAGTATGATCGTGATTTTGGACAAGGCTTCACAATCAACATCAATCCATATTTTCAGCTTATCTCAGACCTCGTTGACCGCATTCCAATCGGCGATGATGGAGATGCCGTTGGTAATGTCGATAATGCCATACGCTACGGTATTGATTTCAATACAAGTATCAAAGGCGATAGATGGGGCTGGACTGGGACACAGTTCGATCTAGATCTGGAATGGCGTGACAGCCGCGTCGATGATCCTGTTACAGGTGAATCGCGTCAACTCAGCCGTGATAAGAAGACCTTCTGGCACGCAAGAGCGCGCTATGACGTTCCGAAAACGGAGTGGGCCATCGGTGGCGGTGTTCGAGAATTTGCCGATTATAAAGGTTTCCGCTTATTCACAACGGACGACCCAACATTGGAACGCCCCATTACCTATGCGTTTGTTGAGCATAAGGACGTGTTTGGAATGCGTATCCGCGTAGAACTTACAAACTTGATCGACTCAAAAGAGGAATTCACACGGGAGTTTTTTACAGATCGAAGAGATCGGGGTGTATTGGACTTCACTGAGTTTCAGTCCCGCGCCTTCGGTCCAATTTTGGACATCGAATTCAGCGGAACATTTTAAGACACTTGCGACCAGTCGGCTTTCGCGTCGAGATAGGACACAGCAAGTTGTCCCGTTTTGAAGCCATAGTTTCGACTTTTCTCTCTCGGTTCTGAGACATCATACTCAAGATGAGTGAATAAGTCGCCAAGCCAATCATCAAGGGCCGCATCATCCGGCCAACCCGCCCAATAGGTCTTATACCCACTCTGTAAAACGATGGGGTCTTTAGACCTCGTTTGTTTAATCACACTCCAGTCCGTCTCAACGACCTCCCACCAAATTTTAATGGCCCCTGCACTTTGCAAATTCAGAGGAGCATCATCGCGCAAAGTTTCAACAGCCGTAATTCTTATACCCTCTAATTGAGGTGGTAGTTCGCGGGGTATGGTGAAATCTTCGGTACGCGACCCAAACCGTGGCCCCATGACCAGATGAGTCTGACTTTTCTCTGCGGCCGCTTTCAAAGTCTCCACATTTGAAAATATTCCCGGTGCAAAGACGGTAGCATATTTTTCAATATTTGTGTCGTTGGGATTTATAATATCAACGGGAATGTTTCGACGCCTCAGCCCGCGATAGATGTCATAAACCAATCGGAAATAATCAAATTGAATGTCTTGCGGCTGGACGTCCCACGCCCATTGGGACGGATAATCAAAGACAAGGCCAACGCGTGGAGCCCCTTCTCCAATACCGTTCATGGTGTTGAGCTCTTCTGCGAGTGACTGAATCTCCCGTCCCCCAGCTGAAAGCGTACCGTCCGGCAGCAAGAGGCCAGCATGCATCTGCTCCTGCGCGAATGGCGCCTGTCGCCAGCGAAAGAAACAGACAACCTCAGCCCCATGCGCAAAAGCCTCTAAAGCCCAGAGGCGGACCATGCCTGGGGTCGGAATGGGATTATGCGGGGCCCAATTTACAGGGCCGGGTTGCTGTTCCATCACCCACCAACGACCTTTTCCGACGCGACGGTAAATGTCGTGATGGAAAGCTTGAAAGTCCGGGTCACCACAACGCATGTGCTGGCGTTTGAAGTCTTGGTCGCGATCAGACCGATCCTCTAAGAACCCGAGCGGATAGCTGTCCCAGCTCGCAATGTCCAAATCTTCGCCGACTGTATAGTGATCGAAATCCGTAATCCGGCCCATATAATTATGGATCAGTGGCGCGTCCGTATACGCGCGAAGGACTTCTGCCTGCGCCAAGTTAAACGAGACAACGGCATCAGAGGCAAAGCGGCGAAAATCCATCGCATGCGATGGATTGGGTTCTGTGACAGTCAAATTGGGTAGGTCGATTTGATCGAACCTGTCATATTCCATTGACCAAAAGACATTTCCCCAACGCAAATTCAGGTCGGAAATGTCGTTATATTTCTTCGACAACCAAACCTGAAATGCAGCTTTCGAGACAGGGCTGTATGAGAGCGTTGTGTCATGACACCCATATTCATTGTCAATCTGCCAGGCTTGTACTGCAGAATTCTGACCGTATCGTTCGCCCAAAACTCCGGCTATCCTCCGGCACTCTTCGATATAGCCCGCGTGGGAGAAATCATAATGTCGACGGGAGCCAAACCCTCTGGGCCGACCTTCGACATCCCAAGCCAGCATATCTGGATGTTTATCCAACATCCAACGGGGCGGTGTCGCCGTTGGTGTGCACATCACGACTTTCAAACCCGCATCGCCGAGTATTTTGATGGCACGGTCCAGCCATCCAAATTTGAATTGGCCCGGCTTTGGCTCAATCCGACTCCACGCAAACTCTCCGATACGAACCCACGACAGACCCATCTCAACCATGCGCCGCGCATCCTCGACCCAAATCTCTTCGGGCCAATGTTCGGGATAGTAGCAAACGCCGAGCTCTGGTTTTCGCTTATCCATTGAGGGCGCGCTCCAATATATCCGGATCGACATTTCCGCCGGATAGGATCACCGCAACGGTTTTGACATCATCTGGAAGATTTCTGCCAAGCGTAGCCGCTATTGCCGCCGCTCCGCCTGGCTCCAAGGTCACGCCCAGCTCTTCATGGGCCACGCGAATGGCCTGCAAACACTCCTGATCGGACACGGTGTAGACATTCTCCAGAGACTGTCCGTTAATCACCCATGGTAACTCGCCCGGCATAGGCGTCATAATCGCATCGCAAAGCGTCGCGGGTGTATCTGTAATCCGCATGCGTTTTCCTGTCCGTAAAGACATCTGATGATCGTTATAATCTGTCGGTTCCGCACCAAAGATGCGAGTCTTCGGTGACAATTCCTGCAGGGCCAAACTGATGCCCGCACACATGCCGCCGCCACCTAGGCACGTAATCATTGCGTCAAAATCCGGTTCCGCTTCGGCCAGTTCAACGCCAATGGTGCCCTGGCCTGAAATAACGTAAGGATCGTCATAACTCGGGACGAGGACGCGACCGTCTTTTTTGGCGATATTTGCTGCAATTTCCTCACGACTTTCTGTCAGACGATCATACGTCACAATCGTTGCACCATCCGCCAACACGCCGTCGACTTTAACCCTTGGCGCGTCCGTCGGCATCACGATAATCGCGTCGATGCCCAGCTCTTTCGCCGCACAGGAAACCCCCTGCGCATGATTGCCGGAGGAGAAAGCGACAACACCCCCTGCCCTCTCCTCGACCGTCATAGCCGAGAGACGATTAAACGCCCCGCGATATTTGAACGCCTTTTTCTTCTGCAAACATTCCGCCTTAAACCAGACCTGTTTTCCGACCCGTGCATCGATCGCATCGGACCGTAGCAAGGGTGTTCTGACCGCATGGCCGTCCAGTCTTTTGACAGCTTTGGCCACATCTTCATATGTCGGTATATGTGTCACGCGTTCTCCCGGTTGACCCCCGTCGGGAATAATGAAAATACACTCTATAAAACAAGAACAAACTCACAATCGGGAGACATCATGCAAGGTTTGATGATGAAGCAGGAGCTGATGATCAGCGACCTGATCGAACACGCGGCCACAGTCCATAAGGATCGCGAAATCTACACGCTGAATACGGATATGTCAGAGCATCGCTATAGTTGGAGCGAATGTGCTGTCCGCGTGCGGAAGCTGGCCAATGCGTTGATCGCAGCCGGCGTGAAAACCGGCGACCGGATCGCGACGATTGCATGGAACAATTATCGCCATATCGAAATTTATTACGCGGTCAGCTCCATCGGCGCGATTGTCCACACCATCAATCCACGCCTGAAGCCGGAACAAATCGCGTGGATGGTCAATCATGCCGAAGACAAATATGTCATGTTCGACACAACATTCGGTCCCATCATTGAAGGCGTAGGCGCGATGTGTCCGACTGTCGAGAAGTGGATTTGTCTGACAGATGCGGCCGGACTGCCGGATTACAAGACCGATGTGCAGGATTATGAGAGCTTCATCGCAGATGCGGATGAGAGTATAGAGTGGGAACGCTTTGACGAGAATACAGCCTGTACGCTCTGCTACACTTCCGGCACAACGGGCGATCCAAAAGGTGTTCTCTACTCCCACCGCTCGACAATTCTGCACGCTATGGCGGGTAGTTTTCAAGACGTTATTGGTGGCGGGTCGAATGACACGATCCTCGCCGTTGTTCCCATGTTCCACGTCTCCGCCTGGGGCCTGGTCTATTCTGCCGCAATGGTCGGCGCAAAGCTCGTCATGCCCGGGCCGGGACTGGATGGCCCGAACCTGACGAAGATGATCAATGATGAAGGTGTGACCATCATGGCGGGCGTCCCGACCGTTTGGCTGGGCATCTATAATCACGTCAAATCTACAGGTGGTGCACTGCCATCTGTGAAGAAAGCCCTCGTCGGTGGCTCGGCCCTCCCCGAAAGTCTGTTGCGTGCTTATGAGCAAGATCTCGGCATTCCGATGCAACAGGGTTGGGGCATGACGGAAACATCTCCGCTGGGCAGTACATATGCCGCCTTCCCGGGTGCGGACATGTCAAATTATGACGATACGGTTCAGGACAAACTCTATGCCGGACGTCGTATCTTTGGTGTCGATATGCGCATCGTGGATGATGAAGGCGAAATCCTGCCGCAGGACGGTGAGGCTTCCGGTCACCTCCATGTGCGCGGGCCTTGGGTTGCCTCCGGCTATTTCAAAGGCGCGGGCTCTGACAGCTTCACCGATGATGGCTGGTTCGCGACGGGCGACGTAGCGGCGCTACATCCGCGGGGCTATCTCGAAATTACGGACCGGTCCAAAGACGTCATCAAATCCGGTGGAGAATGGGTCTCCTCCATCGAAGTCGAAAACGCGGCTTGCGATCATCCGGACGTACAAATGGCGGCCTGTATCGGCGTGCGCCATGAACGTTGGCAGGAACGCCCCATGCTCATCGTGCAATCCGTTCCGGGTAAGTCCCCTGCCATCGACGAGATCAAGGATTGTATCGGCGCGAAATGCGCAAAGTGGTGGATGCCGGACGCAATTGTCTTCGTCGACGAACTCCCCCTCGGCGCGACAGGCAAAATCCTGAAACGCGAGTTGAAGAAACAATATAAAGACTTCGATCTTGAAGCTGCTTCATAAAGTTCTGGCGGCTCTGAGTGCCTGTGTCGTTCTGAGCTGCCAATCTGTTGAACGAGAAGACCCGATGGAGACGCATATGTTGCGTCTCCAATGTAAGGCTGCGGATGACTTCAAGCTCTTATCGCGCGTCGCCGTTTTAAATATTGGTCTCGAGTCTTATGATTACGGGCTGATAACAGGTCACGGCGTACCGCCGGATCGCCCCTGCCAAGTTCTGGATTTTGAAGGACGCTCTGCTCCTGTGAGTGTTATCTCACTTGCCCAGAATTATAAAATTGGCGCTCAAACGGATTGGGCTTTGATACGATTTGAGAAGATCAACACACCCCGCCTCATTCGATATGATTTGGTGCCTTTCACCGAGACAACAGCTCTGGACAATATGCGCGTTGAATTTGCGCAGGCGAGAGGCTTACCTGAAAACCGTCAGTCCTGTAATTTGGAAATTCTTGATTTCAGTGAAAATGAACGACGCGTTTCCCACAATTGCCGATCGGTACCAGGACAATCAGGCACACCTGTAACCCGCCGTATTGATGATCGGGACACTCTCGTGGGCTTGCATATCGGTCAACTCTGGATGTTGGAGTCTCCGAGAACGGGAAGACCTGACAAAAAGGGCTATATTAATCTTTTCAACGTCGAAACAGTCGACGAAATCAAAGCGCTGATTGAGACGTATAGTTAGGTCTTTCCTTCGCCCACCGCGAAAAGCTTCCCACATTCCGTCCAGAGAATAACGAGCAAACTGCTGACACCCAATAAGACGTAAGCGATCAACAATGGCCGAACTGTACCGTCAAAACTCCGCGCAACCAGAAACCCCAAAAAACTGGAGAGAGTCATCGTCACGAAGCCGTAGACAGCATTGGCCGTACCCGCAACTTTCCCCATATATTCAAGGGCTAAGCTAGAGAAGTTGGCTCCCATCATTCCGAAACATCCGAAAGTGAGAACAAATAAGACGTAAAAGACCCAGAAGTTCTGACCGATAAATTGCATATAAATCAGGTTTATGGCCGAGAGTGCAATGAATGTCAGGACCACAATATGGCTGATCCGACGCATGCCAAAACGCTCGACAACGCGACTATTGGAATAATTCATAACAGCCAAGAGACCAGCTATTCCCGCAAAATAGAGATAGAATTTATCACCACGTCCGAAAACCTCATCAAAGACTTGTTCAGATGCGCCGATAAAGGCGAAAAGACATCCGAATATGATGCCGCTGGCCAGCATATATCCCACCGTGATGCGGTGAGATAGTACCTGAGAAAACCCGTTAATAATGTTGCCGAAAGATATCTCGCGACGGTCCTCAGGGTCGAGTGTCATAGGAAGCCGGAATTGGGTCCAAATAAATAAGATAGCCGAGAAAACGCCGAGCACCCCAAAGACCCAACGCCAATCTGTGACGGCCATAATCGCCGTGCCCAATGCAGGGGCAATAATCGGGACGATCATAAAAACGGTGTAAACGAGGCTCAATATGCTCGCCATCGCCCGCCCTTTGGACAGGTCACGAATGATGGCCCCCGCCGAGACCCGCGTCCCTGCGCAGCAGACGCCCTGTAACAATCTTAGAAATAAGAGCGACCCAAAAGATGGTGCTATCATGCAGAGGAAACCCGTAATCAGATAACCGATCAAACTTAATTGTAGCAGCAATTTTCGACCAAAACGGTCAGATATCGGGCCGAAGATAAGCTGTGGAAATCCGAACCCCAAAATAAACGCGAAGATAATCAGTTGCTGGTCATTTGGGTTTTCAATTGCGTAATAATCCCCCACGATTTCCAGAGCCGGCAACATAACATCGATACCAAGCGCTTGTAGCCCGAATATCGACGCCATCATCGCCACAAATTCCCATCTCGGCATGGGCATTGGGGGTATTGATGATTGGATCGTTTCTTTGGATGGTGTCACGCGAGATACTCCTGAGCGCGCGCTATGCGCTCAGTTGTTTTTCTGCGCAAGTCCAAAGGAAAGATGCAACGCATATGAGCTTTGAACGTTTGCCTAATAAGCTAACTGAAGAGAATTTATATGACAGACCTCAAATTATCGGAAAATACGCTAGTTTTTATCGCAACCGGAGAAGAAGCAAAACTTTTTCGTATGAAAGAATATGGGGTGAGACAGTACGACCATTGGGAACCTGGAGATTTAGCTGATCAGGGTCCGTCCGGAAAATTGCCTCCAGAACGCTCTGACAAAGAAACGATGGAGGCAACCTTTTCAAAAATTATGGCAGAGAAGCTTTACAAGCTCGCACATGCAGAAAAGTTCGATAAATTAATATTATGTGCTGATCCGGAAACACTTGGCGAAATGCGCCCCCCTGTTGCACAAAGAAGTTGAAAACAAACTGTTAGCCGAGATCGATAAAACCTTTATCAACTCTTCAACCGATGATATTGAACGCAGCCTAGCAAAAGCAATGAGTAATTGAATTTAAACCCAGACTTTCGCAATCTCATCAAATGTCTTTTTCTCTAATGCGTGAGCTGGAACGGTGGCATCTTCAGCCGGATGTCCGACAACCAATAGGACCAAAGGCTTCTCGCTAGTCGGACGCCCACAAATCTCTCGCAAAAAATTCATCGGCGCGGGCGTGTGTGTAAGTGTCGCAAGGCCCGCCGCATGAAGAGTCGCAATCAACATGCCAATCGCGATGCCGACGCTTTCGGTGACATAGTAATGTTTTTCGCCATTCGGGCCTTTTTTCTGCGCAAATATCGCGATTAACCATGGCGCAGTTTCCAAGAAAGGCTTTGACGCATCGGTGCCGAGCGGCGCGAGCGCATCCAGCCATTCGTCAGAAGCCCGTCCGCCGTAAAAGGCGCGCTCTTCTTCTTCGGCGGCTTCGCAAATGCGGCGTTTCATATGAGAGTTTGAGATAGCAGCGAAATGCCAAGGTTGTTGATTGGCACCATTGGGCGCTGTGGCAGCCGCTTTGATGGCTGTTTCGATTACATCTCTTGGAACGGGTTTATCAGAGAAATCCCGAACCGTCCGACGCTTTCGAAGCATTGCCAGCATGTCTTTCGAGACCGCCGCCATCTCCTCATCTGAGACAGAACGATAACCCGTCAAAGGAACCTGTTCCTCACTCATATTTGCGACCAGTCCAAAATGACCTTCCCAGCCTTCCGTGTTTCCATCAAATCGAACGCCTGTTGGAAATCACGCGCAGCAAAACGGTGTGTAATCATGTTCGACATATCAAGACCGCTATCCAACAGCGCGAGCATTTTATACCAAGTTTCATACATCTGACGGCCATAAATACCTTTAATCGTTAGAGCTTTCCCGACGATTTTTGACAGGTCAACGGGATAAGGCGTTGCCGGAATCCCCAGCATAGCAATAGATCCACCCATCAACATCGTGTCGAGCATTTGTTCAAAGGCGGGTTTCGCGCCGCTCATTTCCAATCCGACATCAAAGCCTTCAGACATTCCGATCTCTGACATCACACCTTTGAGGTCTTCAGACATCGTGTTCACCATCCGCGTGCGCGACGTGATCGTCTTGGCAAAATCCAGACGCCAGTCTTCGATATCCGTCAGGACGATACGTCTTGCCCCTGCCCGTTCTGCGACAGCTGCGGCCATAATACCGATAGGTCCCGCTCCCGTTATGAGGACATCTTCCCCCACCAGATCAAAAGCGAGTGCCGTATGAACCGCGTTACCTAGCGGGTCCATGATTGCAGCAATATCTAGTGGAATAGATTCCGGCAGAGGAATGACATTGAATTCCGGCAGGGCAAGATATTGCGCAAAAGCTCCGGGTAAATTCACGCCAATCCCTTTCGTATCCGGGTCAAGATGGAACCGCCCCGCACGGGCATTGCGAGACCGCCGTCCGACGACGTGGCCCTCACCGGTCACTCGGTCTCCGACTTTCACCCGTTTCACAGTTGAGCCGACAGCGGCGACCGTCCCGCCATATTCATGTCCGACGACCAACGGGACCGGCACATTCTGCTGCGCCCATTCATCCCAGCCATAGATGTGCATATCGGTGCCGCAAATCGCGGTGCGCTCAATTTTAATCAGGACTTCATCCGGTGCGATTTCGGGTATCGGAACATCCTGCAGCCAAAGTCCTTTTTCAGGTTTGGCCTTGACCAGGGCTTTCATCATCTCCGTCATGAGATGACGCCCAATTCACGTCCGACCTTTGTGAAGGCTGCAATCGCGCGATCAATATGTTCGGGCGTGTGCGCCGCGCTCATCTGCGTGCGAATACGGGCTTGCCCTTTGGGCACGACGGGGAAGAAGAACCCGATGACGTAGATCCCTTCATCGAGTAGTTTTGCCGCCATATCCTGCGCGAGTTTCGCATCGCCCAGCATCACCGGAATAATTGGGTGCTCGCCGGGTTTGAGGTCAAAGCCAGCCGCCTCCATGCCTGCGCGGAACCGTTGCGAATTAAAGTCTAACTTCCCGCGCAAATTGTCTCCGTCTTTCGCGAGTTCAATGGCTTTCAAGCTCGCGCCGACGAGCGGCGGGGCCAGGCTGTTGGAGAAGAGATAAGGCCGCGAGCGTTGACGCAACATATCCACGACTTCCTGTCGCGCACAGGTAAAGCCTCCCATGGCACCGCCGAGAGCTTTGCCGAGTGTCCCTGTCAAAATATCAACGCGGCCTTCAACGTCGCAATATTCCGCAGATCCGCGTCCGCCCTTGCCGAGAAAACCCGTTGCGTGACAATCATCGACCATCAGGACGGCGTTATATTTATCTTTGAGATCGCAAATCCCTTTCAGGTTCGCGATAGTTCCGTCCATCGAGAAGACCCCATCGGTTGCGATCATAACTTGTTTCGCACCGTCTGCGCGGGCCGCTTTCAGTTTTTCTTCGAGGTCCGCCATGTCATTATTGGCGTAGCGATAGCGTTTGGCCTTGCAGAGGCGGATGCCATCAATGATCGAAGCATGGTTTAGCGAATCCGAGATAATCGCATCTTCCGGACCCAAGAGCGGTTCAAACACACCGCCATTCGCGTCAAAGCAGGCCGCATAAAGAATGCTATCCTCAAAGCCGAGCCAGTTCGCGAGGGCTTGTTCCAATTCCCTATGCTGTCCCTGTGTTCCACAAATAAACCGGACGGAAGCCATGCCAAACCCGTAATTATCGAGCGCGACTTTCGCGGCTTCAATGAGGTCCGCATTGTCGGCCAAGCCGAGATAATTATTGGCACAGAAATTCAGAACGCTCTTACCGCCGACATCAATAGAGGCCGTTTGCTCGCCTGTGATCAGACGCTCTTCTTTATAGAGGCCGTCTTCACGGATCGACTCGAGCTCTTGCGCAAGATCGGAATAGAGACTGTCTGACATAATCGCGTCCTTTCAATTTTTACGGCATAACGCGCTGGTCGCGCCAAAGCTATGCGCTTATCAAAAGAGAATGCGAAATAACAACTCCGGCATATCGTCCTCATGCGGCACATCTTGCCTTTTGGCCGAGATAAGAAACTGTAACGTCTGCGCGACTGTGGTGCCGCCCCTGCCCGTGACGCCCAACCCCGTCCTGCAAGCGTCGCGCGACAGCCGCATTCGCATAATCGGACAAGCCCCCGGTATTCGAGCGCATGATAGCTCACTCACCTTTAATGATCCGTCGGGAGATCGATTGCGGGATTGGCTGGGCGTAGATCGTGAGAGTTTTTATAATCCGGATAATTTCGCCATTACGCCAATGGGGTTCTGTTTTCCGGGCTATGACAAACATGGCAGTGACCTGCCCCCGCGCAAGGAATGCGGCCCGCTTTGGCAGGAGAAATTGGAGGCCGCTCTACCCAACATCCAACTCACGCTCATCATCGGGATGTATGCTGTGAAATGGCATTTGGGAGAGCGTGCGCATCGCAACCTGACGGAGACGGTTCGACATTGGCCAGATTACGGCCCTAACCTCATGCCCCTCCCACATCCGAGCTGGCGAAATAATGCTTGGATCAAAAAACATGACTGGTTCAGCGAAGAACTCGACGCTCTAAAAACCCGGGTGAGAGATATCCTCGGTTGAGAGTACGCGAAACGTGCCCCGTGTCTTGTGGCCCTTTTTATCGACGACCACGAGATTATAGAAACCGGGCGCATCCGGTAAAAACCGAAATCCGTGACGCGTTCGTTCAACAGGCTTATCATCCACATAGAGACGCGGGTTCTCATAGGCTGACTGTATGACGAGATCGACGCCCTCTGAGTCTTCGCCAAAGTCTGAAATGGCAATTTCTGTTCCATCTGCGGGGAAGAGGATAACGGGAGCCGCTTCATCCGCAGAGGCGAGTTTCTCTGTCGTCCTGTTTTCAACACGCAACGACTTCTTCGCCGATTTATAAGGGAGATCATTTGCAATCTCAAAGAGGAGCGGCGCGGCCGCATCCCGACCTGTCACACCGGGTCGTGGCCCTCCATCCGGCCGCCCGACCCAGACAATGACAACGTAGTCACCGGAAAGTCCCGCCGCCCAACTATCCCGAAATCCGTATGAGGTCCCCGTTTTGTAACCAACATCAGGTGCTTTGAACCCAAGATATGTTGGCAGGATCCCGGCAGGCCTCGGCGCGGCGGCCATGATGTCGCGCAATGTCTTTGCGGTATCCTTTTGCAGGAGCGTGAAAGACTCATCAAATGCGCTATCTTCTGACGTCCATTTCAAAGACGCAGCCATACCGTCATTTGCGATAGCTGTATAAAGGACCGCTAAATCTCTGGCAGATAAACCTGTCCCGCCCAAAGCCAGTGCCAGCCCTGCATCCGCCCCATCCGCGCCAGGACCTGTCTGACTTGGCGACACACCTGCCGCGCGTAATGTCGCATCCAACCGACGCCCCCCCACACGGTCCAAGACACCGACTGCCGGTACATTTAGCGAGTGTTGTAGCGCCTGCGCCATGGTTACATCACCATAATAGCGACGGTCAAAATTCTCGGGGCGGTAAGACCCGAACCGACTAGGCGCATCCCGTAAATGGGTGTCTTGCCCGATCAGGCCGTCATCCATGCCGAGGCCATAGACAAAGGGCTTCAACGTCGACCCCGGGGACCGAATAGCCGCCGTCATATCCAGCCACCCGCCATCATGATCACGTCGACCAATCGCGGCATGGGCGCGGACTTCACGTGTGGGCGCGTGGACGATGATCGCCGAGGCGTTGACGGGTTCGGGTAAGGTGTCGACAAAATCTGCAAGACGGTTTTGGAGAGAGCGTTGTAGAGTTGGCTCGATGAAGCTGTGAACGACCTGGCCCTCGCCCGCCAATCTCTCAGCCGTCAGCCATGCAGCATTTGGAATATCCGTTTTTGCGAGGGGAATCGGAGCTACCAAACTTTCGGTCAGCGTTTGAGCTTCAATTAATCCCGCCTCTGCCAGTCGTTTCAGAATCCGGTCACGCCCCCCTTTGGCACCTTGTGCGTTCCGGTCCGGACGACGGGCTTCCGGCGCTTGGGGTAGCGCGATGAGCAAAGCAATTTCATCGGGTGACAAATATTTGGCGGACTTGCCAAGATAGATACGGCTGGCAGCTTCAATCCCCTCAATGTTTCCACCGTAACTAATACGAGTGAGATATTGCTCAAGAATTTCCGATTTTGTGAAATGGAGTTCGAACCTCAAAGCCTCGAAACTCTCAATCATCTTGGACCGTATCGTCCGTGGTCGGGGCTTATATTGACGCACGAGTTGCATCGTAATCGTCGACGCACCGGAGACGATATCGCCCTCCTCCCGCCAGCTTTTCAGCGCCCGCAATATAGCCGCGCCATCCACACCTGAATGCGCGTAGAAACGACTATCCTCAATCTCAATGAGCGCCTTTAGAAACGCAGGATCAATCGTCTCCAAATCAGCACCAATGCGCCATGTGCCGCCTTCAACCGTCCGAACATTCAACCAGGTTTCATTCTGATCCAGCAGGATTGGGGACGTCGCGGAAAGGTCAGACTTTGATACAGGCGCTTGTGCAAACCATAGGCTCAGAACTGCGCTGCCTGCTAAGGTCAGATATCCGGCGAGTTTCCGCACCTAGTTTGAGCCCGCCGGATCAATAGTAATGCGCGAGGCTTTAGATGTTCCGACACGAGTCGGGCGGTACATATCTTCCACGATAAGGGCGGGCATGATGAAATCACCGACAGTCACCGCCCGCGCAATATAGGCCGCACGGAAAGTCCGGCGGTCCCGTTCCCATTTCATCCAACGGTCTGAGGCGATAAACCGATCATCCCGCGCTTCCTGCATATCGAATTCTGACAGTTCGCCGAGAAATTTGAACGCGCCTTCTTCGCTCGCATCGGGTGGATTGAGAACGGTCTCAATCTCCAACCCGGCGGGCAGAAGATCGGCCATGACCATCATCGTCTCCGCCGTATAATTTGACCGCGCTTCCAAAAGGACGACGACGCGGTCACCCCTTTGGAGTTGCGAAACGGACAAGACTTCCCCCCTCGGCGAATAGAGCGTCTTCTTGACGTCAAAACCTGCGGAGATGGGCTCCGGCGCGGTCAGAGGAGTCGCATCAATATCCAATGTGACGTAAAGTCGACTATCGCCAGTATTCATAATAGATTTATCAGCGGACATATCTGATCCGAGCAGCGACGCCGTCGCATCGTCTAAATCAATGCCTTTTGATGAGATGGAAACCGCCTCATCGCCTTGCGTGATTTTCGACATCGCCCTGACGATATAACTCTTTTCCTGAGTTGAAGTTTTTGCGGGATCGAGATCGGCCAACCTCAAGAGAATAACTTCCGCAATATCATCTGAGAGATCATTACCCCCAATGGCAAGAACCGCCGCTGCGTCGCGTTCGGCAGAGTCGTAATAATCATAAGGAATGTCATCGCCAATGCGGTCTTGTGCGCGGGTGAAGGCGGCTTCGGCTCTGGCGGCATCGCCGATGCGGGACAGGGCCGCGCCGAGATAGGCCTGCGCTATCGGACTGTCGATCGTCTTGCCAAAACGGTCATTGACGTAACGGACGCCGGAGGCATCCGGGCGACCCGCAAGGGCTAGAACATAATGCGCGTAAGCCGCCTGTTCCGCCCGGCGTAGTTCTGCACGTCTGCGGCTGTTTTCATTCGGGAAGGCGAGATTGAGATTGGAATAATCTTCCATGAGAGACAAGCTCTTGGCTGCATCCAATGCGGAAGACAGGCCAGCCTCTGACACCTCAAATCCGTTCTTCTCTGCCTCGACCAAGAATTCGGACACATAGAGTTGCAGCCAAGGCGACAGATATCCGTCGCCCTCGGACCAGAGACCAAATTCTCCGGATCGACTTTGTCGAGAGGAGACTTTGGCAATGGCGCTCTGAATACGCTGTCTCAGCGTCGCATTGGACGTGTCCGAGAAGCCCCCCAGATTTTCAACAAAGAGGAGCGGCATGGCGCTGCTCACGGTCTGTTCGGTACAACCATAGGGATAGCGCGACAGGCTGCTGAGATAGGGTTGGACGGATAAACCGGGCAAACGCGCGACGGACACATCCACATCCGCACTTAGAATATTATAGCCGTCTAACCGGTCAGGATTGAGCGCAAAACTCTCCCCCGGTTCCAATGCATGAATCGACCGCCGCAGGATGGGGCGATAGGGCGAGCGCACTTCAATCGGATAATCCGTTTCAATCGCATACCCACCGGGACCGGAAATCTTGGTCGTGAAATTATAGATTCCTTCTTTCGCGTCAGAGATATAGATGCCCGTCTGATCACGTGTGCCGGGTTGCAGATCGAAACGGGTATTCATAGCCTCCAGCAATCCAGGCGCAGCGATGTTCGCACGATAAACACCGGACGCGCCGTCAATATTATCAAGCGCTAGAGTCGCGACGGCGGTGTCACCGGGCGCCAGAAAACGCGGCAGAGAAAGATTGGCCGGAACGGAATCTCGGACTTTGATCGGTTGCGAGGCACTGCCCACGGCTGATTTTGTCCAAGCCGTCGCCATCAGGCGGAGTTCCCCGTTAAAGTCCGGGAGGTCGAGCGAGATGGTCGCTTTGCCATTTTTAAGCATCAGCGGCCCTTGGAACAGTGCGACGGTCTGCGTTGGCACGACGGAGAGGCCAGCACCACCAATGGAGTCGCCGCCACTACGCTGTGCGCCCTGCATCAGATATGGATTGAGAATGCGCGCATAATCATCGCGAATGTCGAGTGTGAAGGCTTTCTTTGAGAAGAACGCCTCCGCTGCATCGGGTGAACGGAAATTCGTGAGCGCGAGGATACCCTCATCGACAGCCGCGAGACTGACCCACGCTTTTTCCTTTGCGGCAGCGCCCGAGATTTCAATCGGGACCTCGAGTGTCACGCGAGGTGCGATACGGTCTGGCGCATTAATCGCGATGTCCAAAGTCTGGTCGCTGCGATCCAGACCGATGTGCGTCAGGCCCACGGCACGTTTCACGCTCTTATTATTAGCGTCATCAAATGCGGTATAGAGCGTCACCATCGCATAGACATCGTGGCCCCAATCCGGGTCATAAGGTAATCTTAGAGATGATGCGCCTTCCGGAATTTCGACTGTACGGATAGTACGTACCGTGTGGTCGGCAATGACGATATCGCCGCGTCCCGCATAGGGTGCTTTCAGGTTTAGCGTGAACGCGCCGCCCGGTTTTTCAGGCAGCTCGGTTGCACCGATCAGTATTCTGTCAGGCGCATCGCTGGACCCGTCAGAATTGGACCAGCCCACGCCAAATCGGAAAGAGGCTTTCGCGCCGGACGCATCCGTCGTCTCGAGACGATAACTCCCCCAATCGAGTTTTCTGGACCACGTTGTAGGTGCGGACGTCTCAATGCGTATCTCGCCTTTATCCATGAAAATATTCGAGGTGCGGACACGATATTGCCAGCGGTCATATTGGCGATACCAATTGTAATCGCGTTCTTCTTTGACAAGCGTCCAAGTCAGGTCCGCCGCAACCCGTTCGCCCGCCGCATTCAGACTGATGAGATCAATTTGGGCGGCGCGCTGACGATCTGCACGTCCGTCAAATTTTGGATCAAACCCTGTATAGAGATCGAGAGGTCGCACCGGGATGAAGCGATTTTCGCGAACATAGCGACCACCCGGTTCGGCGACACCCGCGATGACAGATGCACGAAGCGGATAGGTTGAACGGGTTTCAGTTTCAGCCAGTTTAAATGTGAGACCCGCTTGTCCCTCATCATCCGTCATCGGGACGTCAACAGGAATGAACTGTTCCTGATAAGTCTCTGTCACATCGCCAAAACTGTAATTGCTAAACTCTGGAAACGGATTGGGATCACGTTGCACACGGATTTCGCCCTCGGTCTCTAAATTTGACCCCGGAGCACCATAATAGAATTGCGCATCAAGAGAGAGACGTCGCGTTTCACCCGATTTGAGAACGGGTTGATCTTCAGGAAGAAGGTCAAGTTTCAGTCGCTGCGGTACGAAATCCTCGACGGAAATTTTCTGGACCTTAACGGCGTCCGTACCTTCCACACCAACGCGGAGTTTCCAGATACCCCGGGCTGCATCCGCCGGAAGATCAACGGAGGTGACATACCCTCCTGCCTGTCCTTGCGCGGGTAATTCGCGGCTGGAGTCTTCTGATCCGTCCGGACGGAGGATGTCTAATGTTAACGTTCGTCCCTCAATCGCATTTGCGTAACTATCGCGAAGAAGAACGTTTAAATGCACCGTCTCGCCGGGACGATAAATACCCCGGTCTGTGAAACTATAGAGGTCAAATGCCCCCGCCCCTTCACGGCCCTGTACATCCATCGTGCTTAAATCGAGCGGCGTACGGGAGAGGTCTAGGACAGCGTAATCGCCGTTTGGCCCGTAAGCCATAATCATACGCGGTGCGAGCGGACCTTTGCCGGAGAGGATGGCGTTATCAAAAACGGCTCGTCCCTGCCCGTCCGTCATGACCTCTGCGAGTTGTTCATTATTGCCCGCGATGAGATCGAGCCGAATGCCGGGCTGTAACCCTGCTGTCTTTATAGAGCGCACGGCGACATGTAGCGCATCGGACCCGCGATAACTCGTGAGCGCCAGATCCGTTGAGATAATCCATCGCAAGGCTTTCGCAATTTGGTAGTCCGGTTTGCCCGTCTCGGCATGTCGCGCAATGAGGATATAGGCCCCCGGCCCTTGGTCAGAGATTTTATCCTGAAGATCAAAAGGTGTTTGCACAACTTGATTGCGGTCCGCTTCAACATCTAACTTACCGGACCAGACTTCGACGCGGCGATTATTGCCTTCATAAGTGCTGACATAATCATCACCCGTGCCCTGCTCGCCTTGGTTAGGAGAATATTGCGAGAGGATACGGTCATTAATGCGGTAGAGGGTCAGGTCGAGTTTCTCCACATTGACCGTTTTGAGAGTCAGCCGCGCACCCTTTGTCTCAGGCAGGATAATACCGTCACCTGCAAATCCGACAAAAGATGGCTTATCCTCAAAGCTCACACTGACACGACGGTCACGCGGAAGGATCGTTCCGTCATCCGCCGTGAGACCCTCCAGGACTTCGACCTGATAGGTTTGACCATAATCCAACCCGAGCACACAAATACGCTCTGCGGTCGCGCGAAGCGAGAATGGGGTGACAGGGTCAAGTCTGAAATATGATTTCAAGTCTGTTTCCTGCGCCGCGCTAAAGGATTTATCGAATTCCAAACAGGCCTCAGACGTGCCGTTCGTGTCGTCAGTTTGCCACCCTATATAGCGCAAGACGGGTTGAGCTAACTCAATAGCGGGTTCAGTTGGTTCGTCTTCTATAGTGATGGGTTCGGGTGAAGCTTCCACCTGCGTTTCGACGACCGCAAGAGGGTGACGTTTGTCTGCTTGGATCAAGCTTGAACTGGAAGAGGCAGGAAAGAGGTAATATCCAATACATCCCGCCAATAAAAAAAGCAGGATACCAGCCCCAAATTTTAATGTCGTGGAAGTCATACCCGCCCCTCAAATCATTATGTCTACTCTGACTTATATCTGATTCTTGTCGGGAATGGGGCTTGATTACGTCCGTCTTCGGACAGGGCCTTTTCAGAAACAGTTTCTTAACCCTGATTTTTGAACAGTCGCTAAGGATGTTCCTAAACCGGATAAGAATAGATTTTTGCTATTTCCATTCTCAATCGGGTGGCTGACTCCCGAATTGTAAACTTTGGGAATGTAAAATGTCTTTGAAAAAACTTGCTCTCGCAGGCGGTGTTGCCGCTTCGCTCATGGCCGGAACAGCTTATGCCTCTGTTATCGACCGTCCTTTCTTCCAAGTCCTGGGTGTCGTTGTTGTTTGGGGTGCCGATAGCACCGGAACAGCCCCTGTCGTCTCCGACTTTGTGCTTCTTACCCCGGCTTCCGGTACAGCCGGTGCTGACCTGATTTCAGGTGACGTGACAGCCGTTGTCACAGGCTCGCTCACACCCATCTCCGCAACAGGCGTTGGCGGAGCGGGTTCAGACGTTTCCGGCGCAACAAGCGGCGGTGTCTATTCCGACGATAATGCAAATGGCGTTCTGGACGCCGGCGATACACTCTCCGCTTTCGGAATTGATAGTGCAACAGATGTTGACGGCCTTGTCGGTCCGGCATCGCACACATCGTCTTTCTACGTTGCGTCCAACGCTGCTTTCGACATCTATGCCGAAGCAACAGGTCTGGGCGGATCCGGCGAATTGTTCGACGGCACAACATATGATGACATCAAGCTTGCCATGGGTATCGAAGTTTCCGGTAACGTTGTTGACGGCGATGCAGCCAGCTTGGCTTTCGGGTCCGCAGCTCAGGATCCAACAGGCTCCGCAACCGTGCTCGACCCGTCTGACCCGCTTGGTCTTGCAACACTGCCGTCAAACAACGGTTTTGACACAGCGGTCCTCGACCTCGGCGATATTAACGGCGCAGCCACAAAAGTCTTCCAAGGTGGACAGCGTACAGCAGCCTCCGTCGGATCACTGTCCGAGCAATCAGTCCGCTTTAACAGCGTCTATACATTGGATAGCGGCGCAGGTGGATATGACCTCAGCCAGGGTGCCGGTACAGTCTTTGCCGACGTCACTTACACGGTCTTCGTACCATAGGCTGACGCCAATAAAATAAAGAGCTTCACGCGCTCTTGGATCGAAAGGGTCGTCCTCACGGGCGGCCCTTTTTAGTTTTAGAAACCATCAAGACCGAAGCTGGGCCATATCATCGTTATATTCCCAGCGAATAATTTCGGCGAGAACTTGTTCAATTCGTTGTTCGAGAGTGTCTACGGCGACTTCCCGCGCGCCGGGACGTCGGTCATCTCCGACGAGGCTCTCCGCACGTTCACAGGCTTCGGCCAAACTCATAGCGCCAACAGCGCGGGCGGAGCCCTTTAGAGAATGCGTCACATTCGCCCAGAGATCATCATCGGCGTCAGCGGCGAGACTGCGCCCCCACATGTCGACCTGATTGCGAAACAGGCCGAAAACTTCACGGGTCAATTCACGGTCCCCACCAACATAGCGGTTGAGATGGTCGAAATCGATTTCAGAAACAGGTGAGTCGGTCATACCCCATACTAGACATTCAGCGATGATATGTTAGCGGCCATTCCATGAAATATTTTGAAACAACTCAGCAAGGTCGATCCGTCTGGTGGTCATGGATATTCGCAACGTGGATCGCAATTGTGATTTGGACATTGGGGCAATCCATTCTGATCCAACTTATGACGACAATTGCGGGTGACATGGATCCCACACTTAAATCTGAATTTGCAGAAGCGGCGGTCAATATGGCCGATATGGGAGAGTTGGAAACTTACACGGCCCTGTTTGGCACGGCGTCACTCATTGCCATTGCGTCAGTCATGGGCGTTGTTGCGACGGTTTGGCTCTCCAATAAATATCTTGCCCAGAAAGCACATTTAGACGCTTTTGGAGGGGGAGACTTTAAGGACCGAAACAACGCGATCTTGGCCTTATCTCTCCTCACTACTCTCGCCATTATCATCTCGGCGAGCATATTTGTAATGGCCGGACGTCTTCTCGACGGCACATATTATATGGCGCTA
This sequence comes from uncultured Caulobacterales bacterium, assembly GCA_947503715.1. Classification (GTDB taxonomy): domain Bacteria; phylum Pseudomonadota; class Alphaproteobacteria; order Caulobacterales; family Maricaulaceae; genus Litorimonas. The sequence goes on from CANNER010000001.1 coordinate 929,308, forward strand.
ATGCAGCGCGCCATGGGATTAAGCCCGCTGACTTACAGTCTCTTTTTACTGACCTTTCCGGTCGGCTGTCTCGGGCTCTATCTCATGCAAAAGGTCATTCACCAACGCTCAGTGATGTCGCTCCATAATGCGCTCAGCAAAATCAGATGGGGTTGGATATTCGAGGGCTTCGTCCTGAGCTGGCTCGTGATTGGAACCTTTATGTTCTTGGGCTCTAAATTAGGGTTGTTTGAAATTCGGTTGAATTTTAACGCGCAAGTCTTTTTCAGCTTCGCCCTCGCCTCACTCATTTTTATCCCGCTACAAGCCGGGACGGAAGAAATCGTGTTTCGCGGATATTTCAACCAAGCCCTGACTCATCTCACAAGAAATAAGTGGGTGGCTTTCATCCTCACATCCATTGCGTTCATGGCCATGCATTTGTCCAACCCAGAAGCCCTGGAGGGCGCAGCGGCAGGCACCCTGCCCATCGTCATGAGCGGGTACTTCTTCTTTGGCTTTGCCATGTGTTTACTGGTCTGGCTGGATGACGGGATTGAGACCGCGATTGGCGTGCATGCGGGCAATAATTGTTTCGCCGCGATTGTAGTAAATTATGAAGGCTCAGTCCTACCCACGCCGTCTATGTTCATGGCTGTGCCAGATGCTGTCAGTGACGCCATGAGTACGATCATCATTCTCGCGGTTATTGTCGCAATTATTTGGTGGCGGCGCGGCGGCCCTTCGCGGTCAGACGACAGACCGTCCATTGCGGACGCATAGGACTGGCAAACCACGGCTCGGCTAACCCCGCCGCAATGGCGGTCTGGATGATCGCTTTATCAACGGGTTCGCCAAATGTGTCGAACAGGGCCAGCCGCCCATCTGCGCGGCCCATACCGTCGCGCAACCATCCCATCATTTCTTGTTCTCGCAAGCGCACTTTTGCGCTCGCCCGATTCAGCCCAGACGCCATATCAACCCATCCACCATTTCACCGGAACAGATGCGGTCTTCGCCGCTTTCCCCGGTCATTCGGGTCTGATAGAGCAAATAAAAGAATATCCGGTTAAACGCGCAGGTCGGGGGACGTCTTGTCTGACATCACCAAAAAAATCTATTCCATTGAGCCCGCAGCAGAGCCGGATACGGATGATGTGTTACGCCCTGTCGGGGTAAAACCTGAGACGGCAAAGCCCGCAAAAGAAGAAGTGCCGACTTTCGTAACGCGCGAAGCAAAAGCACCTATCGTTCTGGGCGCAGGACCTGAGTTGGAAGAGGTCCGGTCCGGTTGGATTATGTGGACAGGCCTCGCCTTTACGCTTCTTTGGTTGACCGGCGCTGGTTTAATGTTTGCCAGTCGGATTACGGGATCCGATGCGGGGCTCTTGGAGATGGCAGGATTTATCGTCCTTCTTGCTCTGCCTGCAATACTCATTACCCTCCTCTGGGTCGCCTTGCGAAAAATGGTCAATCTCACGAACCGAAACGCACACTTGGCAAAAGCCGCGCAAGCCCTCGTCAATCCGGAAACCGAAGCTCTAGGCCGCACACAAACATTGGCATCCGGCATTCGGGCAGAAATATCAAAAGTGAATGGACAGCTCGCCGATACAGTCACAGCCCTGCAAGGCGTGCAAACTGCCATCACGCGCGAGAGCCAAGCCTTGGATGCGGCGGGTCTCCAATTGACAAGCCGATCCGAGGATGTCGGCCGGAACCTTACCTTACAGCGTCAAGCCCTTGAGAGTATATCCGGGACATTCGATGCGAAGATGGAAACACTCTCCGCACAGATCGAGGAAACGGGGAAAGGTTTGGAAAGCTCGTCAGAAACTGCGCGTGAGCGTCTTGAGGCCGTAACAGCCTCAATGACAGACGCGACAACAGGATTATCGACGGCGAGCCAGTCTACGAATGAAATATTGAAAGCCCGCGTTGCAGAGCTGGGCGAAATCTCCCGCAAAATCGACGGCGTGAGCGAGGCCTTGAAAGCTGACTTAACGACATCTGCAAAGGAATTGTCGCTAATGAAAACGGGCCTATCCGATCGCGTGGAAGCTCTCGATACAGCAAATGCTCAGACACAGGAAAAGCTTAGCGGGTTGAAGGAAACCCTCGCCGCGGGTCAGGACATGCTGCGCGATCTTGAGGCTGCGGCGTCGACACGATCGACGGATGTACGCAAACTCTATGACACGCTATCTGATCAGCTGAAGAAGTCAGAGGACGATACACTAACCTCACAAGGCCGCACGGCGCGGATGGTCGAAGGCAATCTCGCCCAAATGCGGCGTGAATTTGGTCGAATGGAAACGGACCTCCAGACGCTGCAAACCAAGTTGAACAATCTGCGGGAGACGAGTGAGGAACTACCGCTCTCCCCGCCGCCCGGTTCCCGGCTCTCGCTCCGCCCGCTGGAAACCGATTTTCCGCCGGTCGAGCCCCCGCGCAAAACCTCGACCCTGCGTCCAGCCTTTACATTCGACGCACCAAAGGAAGATGTGACCCCGGATGATCGGCCCCTGAATTTAGGGGCCGATATGCAACTCGAGACCCCGGATACGGAAATCACGAATTTCGATCCGGATGTTCTCCGCCGTCCCGGGGATGTGCAACCGCCCAAAAGTGGATTTGGCCGGTCTAAGAATAAGGAGAAATCCTCTGGCTGGCATTGGCGTGATATGTTGGGCGGTCTGGAACGCCCGGATGCAGAGCCGGAGACTGTCTCACCGGAAACCAAAAAAGAGATAAACCCTTTAAGTCCTACTGCTGCGGCCCCAAAGGACTCGATCAATATTCTCGAACGACTTGACGCCATCCAACTCTCACCTGCGGCCATTGTTGATGACGGCACAATCATTGACGCCACACAGGCCCGTATCAACCGTGGGGAAGCTGGCTTGGCTGACGCTGTCGCCGCGCGTTTGAGTGACCCTATTTTACATCTTCAAACGAAGATGAATGAAGACGCCGGACTGTCATCTGACGTTGCGCAATTCACATCAGATTTCGCAGAACGCGTCGGCGCAACCCCGCCGACCGCACCTGCACTACGGACGGTGTTCGGGTCTCCGAATGGTCGGGCTTACTTGCTCTGTGCGGGTGCGCTTAAACGATAAGAGAGAGGATGAGAGTCACCGCTAATCCTGTCAGTCCGAGTACAGTCGTCGCGACGGTCCAACTTTTCAGCGTCTCTTTTGGTGTTTGACCCAAATACTGATTCACAAGCCAAAACCCGCTATCGTTGACATGGGATGTCATCGTTGCGCCCGCTGCGATTGAGATGACAGCTAAGGCCGTGTCAGCGGATGATAGCCCTGCGACGGAAGCTACCGGCGCGGTCAATCCCGCTGCTGTAATCATTGCGACTGTCGCTGAGCCTTGCGCCACGCGAACCAAGAACGCGACGATAAAGGCAAAGAGGATGATTGGCATTCCGGTGGAAGACACAGCCGCCGCGAGGTCCGCGCCGATCCCGCTATCTATCAGGACTTGTTTAAACACGCCGCCGGCTCCGGTGATGAGCACGACGACACCAGCAGGCTCCAAAGCCTTCGACATGATCTTGCCAATTGTTTCACGTGGAACATTTCGCACCAATCCAAAGGCGACATAGACATAGAGGCAGGCGAGTGAGAGTGCCGTGAACGGATGTCCGATAAATTTAAACCACATCCGCCAATCCGAATCTTTGACGACAAGACGGTCTAATATCCCGCCCGGCTTCAGGCCTTCGGGGTCAAGGCTTTGAAATGTGGAGAGAAGGATCAGCACGAGCGGCATGGCCACGGCGAAAACGGCATGGCCAAATGAAATCGAAGGCTTGTCCGATGGCGGTGTCTCATAAATCTCTCCCGTCATAGCGGGAGTGTTGCGATAAAACCGTGCAAGGACAGGACCGCCTATGATGAGTGTCGGCAAACCCACGATAAACCCGAAAAATATGACGAGGCCGATATCGGCTGAGAGCAATTCTGCGACAGCAATCGGTCCCGGCGTCGGCGGGATAAAGGCATGGGTCACAGCCAGCCCCGCGAGGAGTGGAAGGGCATAGGTTAAAAGCGCCTTCCCGGTTTTCAAGCTGAGTTTCTGGATGAGCGGCACCAACATGATGAAGGCCACGTCAAAGAAAACAGGAATCGCCACGAGAAAGCCGACAAGTCCCAAAGCCCAACCGGCTTTGTCATCACCGAACCGCTTGAGCAGACGTGATGAAATCGCTTCCAATCCCCCCGCATGTTCTAACATTGCACCGAACATTGCGCCGAGCCCAACGACAACAGCGACAAAGCCAAGCGTACCCCCCATCCCGTTCTTTATGGCCTCTATGACATCCAGAGGCGACATGCCCGTCATCAAACCCACTAGCAGTGAGACAATCAAAAGCGCGAGAAAGGCCGGCATCTTCTGTCGCAAAACGAGAAATAAGAGCAAGGCAATGCCAAGTGCCGCCATAAAGAGCGAGAGTGTCATGTAATCCCCAATGTTTTTCTCCACCTATGACAGCGCTGTCGCGTCAAAGTAAAGGGGCTTGCAAATGAAGACCCATTCTTGCCCTTCACGGCAGACGGGACTAAGGCGCGCTCATGACCGATGACCTTTCACGCTGGGAAACCCGCACCTCTACGACGGATGATAATGGCGAGCGGCTGGATAAATGGCTGGCGAATTGGAGCGAACTCTCCCGTGCGCGTATTCGCGACCTTGTCGAGTCCGGGCATGTCCGCGCGGATGGCAACGTTGTCAGTAAAGTCACGACGAAAATTCAGCCCGATATTGAATATGCGATTCAAATTCCACCGCCCGTCGATGACACACCGCAACCGGAAAATATTCCGATTGATATCCTATTCGAAGATGACCACTTGATCGTGTTAAACAAAGCCTCCGGCATGACGGTTCATCCTGCACCCGGGTCCCGCAATGCCACGCTTGTCAATGCCCTGCTCTATCACTGTGCGGACACGCTCTCTGGTATTGGCGGTGTCATGCGGCCGGGAATTGTCCATCGGTTGGACAAGGATACAACGGGTGTGATGATCGCGGCAAAGACGGATGCGGCACATCGGGGCCTGTCCAAACAATTTGCTAAACATTCCATTGACCGAGTCTATACCTGCCTTGTGCGCGGCGCACCGAAACCGCGTTCAGGCTCCGTCATTTCCCGTATCGCGCGTTCGCCCCATGACCGGAAGAAACAGGCGGTTGTGCGCGGGACTGTCAATGATATCGAAGCCTCAGATGTCGGGCGGCACGCCGTGACGCATTATCAGTTCCTGAAAGGCTTCGGCCGCGCCCAACATGCGAGTATAGGTACTCCGAAAGTCAGCCAATTGGATTGTCGTCTAGAAACGGGGCGGACCCATCAAATCCGTGTTCACCTCGCGCATGTCGGCTGCCCCCTCCTCGGCGATCCGCTTTATGGCAAGCAACGCGCCTTTGTGACGTCGCAACATCCGGCGGAAGAGCTTGTGCGGACTGCAATTGCAGATTTCAAACGCCAAGCACTCCACGCGCGTCATCTCGGTTTTATTCATCCCATCACGAAAGAAGAGATGGGCTTCGACGCCCCGGTCCCACCCGATATGCAGCACCTCCTCAATGCCCTCTCCGATTTGCCCGTAAACTAGGCCCGTCACGTTCTCGTTAAAAAGTGTTCAGACCCGGAACCCTTTAAACGCGCTAAACGTATCCTATATGAGACCGCTGGAGGGTCTTGATTATGGCTGAAACAAAAACACTGACCACGAATACCGCGACGAAAGATGCGACCTATACCGGCAATATGAAATTGTCAGTTGCGCTTTCGCCGGAACAGGGCCTGAATTCCTATCTGCAGGAAATTCGTAAATTTCCGATGCTGGAAAAGGAAGAAGAGTTTCGTCTGGCCAAGCGCTGGGTGGAAGACGGCGATACCGCTGCGGCAGAGAAGATGGTGACATCGCACCTGCGCCTCGTCGCAAAAATCGCGATGGGCTATCGAGGGTACGGCCTGCCAATTGGTGAGGTCATTTCCGAAGGCAATGTCGGCCTGATGCAGGCCGTGAAGAAATTTGATCCGGATAAAGGCTTCCGCGTCTCGACTTATGCCATGTGGTGGATCCGTGCCGCCATTCAGGAATATGTCCTGCGCTCTTGGTCTCTTGTCAAAATGGGGACAACAGCCGCGCAGAAGAAGCTGTTCTTTAATCTTCGCCGCATGAAGGGCGAGATGAAAGCCCTGGAAGACGGCGATCTGAAACCGGAACATCTTTCGAAAATTGCCACGAATTTGGGCGTGAAAGAGACGGAAGTCACCTCCATGAACCGCCGAATGTCCGGTGGCGGCGACAGCTCGCTTAATGTCACAATTGGCGGCGAAGACGGCTCTGCGCAATGGCAGGACTGGCTGACCGACGAATCTGACTCGCAGGAAGAAGTCCTCGGCGAAGCGCAAGAGCATGATGCGAGGATGGACCTCCTTCGCGATGCGATGTCAGACCTCAATGCACGTGAGCAGGATATTATTTCCAAACGTCGCTTGGCCGAAAAGCCCATGACGCTGGAAGAACTCGCCAAAGTTTATAGCGTCTCCCGGGAGCGTATCCGACAAATTGAAGCTCGCGCATTTGAGAAACTGCAAGCGGCGATGTTGGCGGCAGCAGAACCTGCGGGCCTTTTGGAAGGCTGACAGCCTTCTCATTGACACTCAAAACTTCGCTCAGGAGGAGTTTTTTATACCCGATCCTCACCTGAGCGAAAAATGAATGGATTTCATCGACTGTCGCGACAATGTGTAAATTAACGGCATAGAAAGCCTTTTTTGTCAGATTTGGGCAACCGAATTTGACTTATGTTTAGGCCATTCCATGATCCTGTCCCGTAAATTTTCTATCCTTGCATTGGGCGCGTCGCTTTTGACGCTAGCTGTCGCCTCTGCGCCATTTGCCGGGGCTTTTGGCGTGGGCGTTCAGCCGTCTACTGTTGAAATGACAATCAAACCCGGTGACCGTCAACGGCAAGTCATTACGGTTGGCAACGTCCATAAGGAAAAAACGATTAGCTTGACCATGGCTCTGGCGGATTGGACATTGGACGAGAAAGGTCAACTTGTTCTCGACGCGCCCGGTGATACGGACAGGTCTGCAGCAGAATGGGTACGTTTCTCACCCGCTTCTGTGACGCTAAAACCTGAAACATCTCAGGATGTTACAGTCGAAATCTCAGCCCCTTATAAGATTGAACATAAGGGCGATCATCGCTTTGCCCTGCTCGCAACGACGATGCTGCCGGAACTGGATGAGCGCGGCGAGACATCCGGTGTCTGGAACCGATATCAGCTCGCCTCTCTCTTCTACCTTACGCTCACCCCGTCCAAGAGCCTACCCGAAGTGACGAGCGTTGTTCTGAGCCCCGAAAAACCTGGTTTGGTGACCATGCAGATCAAAAATGACGGAGACGCCCATGCTAGACTTCAAGGTACGGCTTTGGTTAAGGATGAAACGGGCGAAGTCGTCGGAGAAACGCCTCTGAACGCCGTTGTATTGGATGGTGGCAAACGCACCTATAACGTTAATATGGTGAATATGGAGGCTTTAGAAGCCGGAACATATACAATTGATTTTGACCTCAATAATACATTCACACCGCAAAATAAATTCCGCTCGACAAGCGTCAAAGTGGACTCGTTGGAATATGTTGCCGAGTAAACGCATCATTATGGCGGGGGTCGCCTTGGCCTGTCTTGCCTCTGGCGCTCATGCCAGTTTTCTGGATACGGACTTCTGGTGCCGCACCTATGGCTGCGTTGTCGTCCATGATGGCGATAATTACGACATCTATGATAATTACCAATTTGCGACACAAACTTGCTGCGTCCCTATTGGTCAACAGATGATCGATTTCTACATCCGCGCGGGCAATACAAATGTGACGGGCGAGATTGGTGGCAATGGCGTGATTGGCCCCAATGATGATGAGAGTATGCTATTCGGCATCACACAAGACGGCAGCACGATCAACGCATCTCTTCTGGATGATGGTGATGGGTATCTGGATGCGGGGGATGCGTTTAGTTTCTTCACGCTCAATCCTAATACGGACATCCTCTTAGACGGCAAAGGCCGGTCTTATTCGCATAGTTTCTTCATCAGTTCCCGAAATACGCGGTTTTCAATGCGGGCACTCGCCACCCTTAATGATGCCAAGGGTGATTTCGCGCAGACACTCCAACTCGGCGATATAAAGCTCACGCCGAGTTTTTCAGAGTCCGGGAATGATCAGGGCTTCCAGTTCGGCTCCCGCGCGAATACGGCGAATATCCAGATTGTCAGCGGCGTGGATGATCTCGGCGACCTGACCGGACAACCGACACAGATCATGAATTTTGGACGGCGACAGGGTATTCGTCAGCGTAACGGCGATATCGACACGCAAACCATCCGCCTCGATTTCCTCTACGAGATGCCGGAATATGATCTATCCATGGGAACAGGAAGTTTGAACGTTGACGTCGCGTTTGATTTTTATCGCGAGGATTAGATCAGTCGAAAGTCGATGATAGGTTCGATGTTATTTTCGGCAATATCATCTGGTTGACCAAAATTTGCGCCAAGTAAGACGTCCCTAAAAATGCCAAAAGGGATTGGTCGAAGTTCAACACATTTAGAAAATATACCGCAAATCCAACGCCGAGAGGTAGTAAAAACGACAGGCTGATAATTGCCCACCCCAATCCTGCATTACTGTCAATCGCGCCACGTCGCGCCAGTCTGTGTGCTTTTGGGCCTTTTCCAAATTTTACGATTAATGCTGATAAAACGAAATGAAGAAAAACGATTCCAAGTAATGATAATGGCGGTAAATTTTCAAGCAAGATCAAAGCAAAACTCAATAATGCACAGACAGTGTGCAGAATACTCATCCGAAAATAGTCAGTTCTCATAAAGCTGCCGGAACAATCGTGACACTCTCACCACAGCCACAAGCATCCGTCTGATTAGGGTTCTTAAACGTAAATCGGCTGTGGAGCAGCGTCGTCTCGTAATCCACCACTGAACCGAGGATGAAGAGAACAGCTTTCGCATCCACGACGATCTGCACGTCTTTATCTTCGACGACTTCGTCAAATTTCTCAGGCTCGGCGACATAGTCCATCAGATATTCCATACCTGCACAGCCACCATTTTTCACGCCAACACGGAGGTAGCCTTCGCCCCGTTCATCGAGGATTTCCCGCACACGTTTCGCCGCGTCATCCGTAAGAGTGACGAGTTTTGGGCGTGGACGGCGGGTTCTTGTAACTGTTTCTGTCATAGCATATTCAACTCAAGACGGGCTTCATCCGACATGCGGTCAGGCGTCCAGGGCGGGTCGAATGTCATGCTGACTTCGCAGCGGCGCACACCCGCCACGACTTCGCAGGCTTCCTGTACCCAGACGGGCATTTCACCGGCCACGGGGCAGCCCGGCGCGGTGAGCGTCATGTCGACTTTCAACACGCGATCATCTTCCAATTCCACTTTATAAATCAGGCCTAACTCATAGATATCCGTCGGTATTTCCGGATCATAGACGGATTTTAGTTGCGCGATCACGTCTTCCGTAATGCGTTCAATTTCCTCGTCTGTCGGCGGCGTAATCGGCGCGCCGGACACGTCTACGATGTCACGTTTCGGCGCAGTTTCGCCCGCCTCATTCTCAGGCGTGAGACCCGGAATTTGCGAATTGGCGAGCGCTTCGGCCTGTCTCTGTCGATCTGTCATCGTGTTATCCATAGTCTGAATATAGTCCCTGTGGGTTACGATAGAAAGAGGGCGCATTTTTTGACACCCTCCACGAGGCGGTCAACCTCGTCCAATGTGTTATAAATGCCAAAGCTCGCGCGGGCGGTGGAGTGAATGCCGTAGCGCGTCATGAGCGGTTGGGTACAATGTTGTCCGGCGCGGACAGCGATCCCGTATTTATCCAATATCTGCGCGACGTCATGGGCATGAGCGCCTTCGAGATTGAACGACAGCACGGGGCCCTTATCCGCTGTCGTGCCGATAATGCGAACCGAATTCATGCCGGCCAATCCGTCCCGCGCAGCATGATAAAGCGCCATTTCATGCTGACGTATATCCTCAGATGAGAACTGGCGAACCCAATCAATCGCCGCGCCAAGGCCGATGGCCTCTAAGATGGGTGGTGTCCCCGCTTCGAATTTATAGGGCAGATCTGCATAGGTGACGCGGTCTTCGAACACGTCCTCAATCATCTCTCCGCCGCCGTTAAAGGGGCGCATCTTTCCGAGAATATCTATGGTTCCGTAAAGCGCACCAATCGCCGTCGGGCCGTAGAGTTTGTGGCCGGTCATGCAGTAGAGGTCGACGCCGAGATACTGCACATCAACATCCATATGAACGGCGGCCTGTGTCCCGTCGGCAATCATGACGGCACCTGCCGCATGCGCCCACTCGGCCATCTGTTTGATCGGATTTACGGTGCCGAGGACGTTCGACATATGGACGACGGAGACGATTTTCGTCTTTACGCCCAGCATGGATTTAAACGCGTCGAGGTCGAGCGCGCCCTCTTCCGTGACCGGAATATAGCGGATCACCGCGCCCTTGCGCTCGCGCAGAAAATGCCACGGCACAATGTTGGAATGGTGTTCCATTTGCGTGATGATGATTTCATCGCCCGGCTCAATCATATCGGCCAGACCGTAAGCGCAGAGGTTCAGAGCTTCCGTCGCGCCGCGTGTGAAGACGATGTTTTTCTCAGACGGCGCGCCAAGATAATTGGCGACTTTGCCCCGCGCAGCCTCAAACGCCTCAGTCGCTTCATTCGCCATGGTGTGCAGCCCGCGATGGACATTGGCATAGGCGTGCTCGGTCTGCGCTTTCATCGCATCCATGACAGCTGTCGGCTTCTGCGCCGAGGCCGCATTATCGAGATAAGCGAGCGGGTAGCCGTTGATCTCTCGCGAGAGGACGGGGAATTGTTTGCGTATGGATTGAATGTCAAACATACTGTAAAACCACTACTATTGAACTAATAACCAAGAGTATGGAAGATAAAGTCATGTTCAAGTTGGGGTGCAATAATATGAAACTCAGACTTCTCTTTTTCACCAAGTCTTTTCTTCGACCATCAAATACAGCTGCCGTAATAATCATTATTAAAGCAACCCCAGGAACAATTACGAAGAGATTTGAACTGCTCATGATCGCGCCAACCACCCACGCAGCTTCTCCAACAAACTCTCGCGCATGACCTCATCCTCGAGCGTGTCAAACACACTGCCGAGAAACGCTTCCGTCAACATCGCCCGCGCTTGCGAGAGAGGTATCCCGCGTTGGCGCATGTAGAAGAGCGCGCTTTCATCAAGCGCGCCAATCGTGTTGCCATGTTCGCACACAACATCATCGGCGTAGATTTCCAGTTCCGGCTTTGACCGGATTTCTGACGTCTCGGACAGCATGATACAGTCATGACGCATCCGCGCATCGGTGTGTTGCGCCGGACGACGGACGTGGAATTTGCCTTGGAAAACGCCGCGTGCCTTATCTTCCGTCACGCCTTTGACGTTCTGGCGGATATGGCCGTCCGGACAGGCCAAATCGATATAGCTCGTCATGTCGCAATGGCGTTTGCCGTCGAGCAGATAAGCCGCGTTTATGGTCGCCTTCACGCCCTGCCCCATCCCCGCCATGCGCGTTTCCAGACGGGAAAGTTTCCCGCCAAAGGCCAGAGCATGTTGGATGAGTTCAGATGTCGCCCAAGCCGTCACATGGGTCGTGGCGATACGCACGCAATCTTCCGGATCGGTCTGCACGATGACGCGGTCCAGAACCGCAGTCTCGGCCAGTTTGATATTCAGATGCGAGTTCACGAACGCCCCCGCCTGCCCGTCATAATGTTCGACGAGTTGGACTTTCGCGCCCTTACCCAAGCGCAGTGAAATTTGCGCATGACCGTGGGTCAGGCCTTCGATCTGAATGGGGTTCTCGGACGTGAACCCGTCCGGCACAACGATGTCCCAGACTTGTCCGGCATAGTCGGAGGCGAGCTTGTAGAGTGTCGTATCATTGGCGGAGGTCTGCACATCCGTGCGCGTGACCGTCACACCTTCCGGCACGAAAATCTGGACGGGCGCAGCCGCATCCAGCCCGCGCATATCATCCGCGACGGCGCGATTAACGTCAGACCATTTCCAGGCCTCAACACCGCGATGGGGGAGACTATGCGGCATATGCGTCATAGCCTTCGCTCTCTAATTTCTTCGCGAAATCCGCATCGCCACTGGCGGCAATTCCGCCTTTGGCGAGGACGTGCACGCGATCCGGCACGATATAGTCAAGCAGCCGCTGATAATGGGTGATGATCAGCATCCCGCGATCCGGAGAGCGCAGCTTGTTCACACCGTCTGCCACAATGCGCAGGGCATCCACATCAAGACCGGAGTCCGTTTCATCCATCACGATGAAATTGGGCTCCAACATCATCATCTGGAAAATCTCCATGCGCTTCTTCTCTCCGCCGGAAAATCCGACATTGAGCGGACGTTTGAGCATTTCCGGCTTCATCTTGAGGTCTTTGGCGAGGGCCCGGGCCGTCTTGAGGAACTCCGGGGCTTTCATCTCTTCCTCACCGCGCGCTTTGCGCTGCGCATTCAGCGCGGTTTTCAGGAAGGTCATGGTCGGCACGCCGGGAATTTCCAGCGGATATTGGAAGGACAAAAAGACACCCGCTGCCGCGCGTTCTTCCGGTTCCATCTCCAGCAAATCTTCGCCGTCCAATTTAACCGTGCCGTCCGTAACGTCATAGCCCTCCCGCCCCGTCAGGACATAGGACAGCGTCGATTTACCGGCCCCATTCGGCCCCATAATCGCGTGGACCTCGCCCTTGGGAACCTCGAGCGAAAGCCCCGTCAGGATAGGTTTCTGGCCGTCATCTACGGCGACGTGGAGGTTTTCGATTTTAAGCATTATATCTTTTCACATCTCTTTTTAAACGCTCCCACTCATTTTTGAGAATAAGGCGAGCAAGTCTCTGGAATTCATTTGCACTAAAAGTCGTTTTGTCTTTGAGTTTAGTCGCGAGATCATCATTGATATCTAAAATTGGACCATCAATCACTTTTGCGACTTTTCGCGCCTTGCGTAGCGCAAGTATCGTAAGCTGTTCTTGCAGCTCTTTTACGTAATCATCAGTTTCATTAAGCATGAGATTGATAGCCATGTGATGGGAGCTAAGCTTTAAAAGTGATGAATTAGTATTGTCGCCCATAAGAATGACTGTAATAAATTCTACCAATTCTGATCTTAGGTCATTTATCCATTCTTGACGAAATTGAATAATCTGAAGTTCGACGGAAGCCGCAACATTTTTTTCTGAAATATTGTTCGCCCTATCTGATGAATCTCTAGCTTTTCTGGCCGCATACCAAGCAGCTCCAGCAGCAAAAAATGAAGCTATGACTCCAACGTCCCACGTGTAGCCAGCAAAATCCATCACACCCACTCCCCCATCGGCGCGTCATAAACGGCGTCCACTTCCGCATCGCCATTATTCTTCACGCCCTTCGGCTCGATCAGAAAGATGTGGCATTCCTCTTCCGCGCGGGGGCGGTGGCGGACGCCTTTTGGGACGACGATACATTCGCCTTCCCCGACTGGCACGCTCTCACCGCCTTCAAAATCCAACACAAATGAACCACGCCAACAGAAGAACATCTCGTCCTCATGCTCATGCGCATGAAACGGATATTCGCCCTGGATTTTGGCGAGTTTGAATTCTTGTCCGTTCAGCTCGGCAATGGCTTTGGGGCGCCAGTGGTCGCTGAATTTCGAGAATTTCTCGTTTATGTTGATGGCTTGGTTCATTTATTTCCTATTGTCACCCCGCACTTGATGCGGGGCCTATCGTTTACTCTCTCAAGCTTGGGTTCTGTACCCGTCAGGTCCCGCATCAAGTGCGGGATGACATCGAATTATCCTTTATAAGCCGTCACTTCGATTTCGATCTTGCCTTTTGGGTCAACCATTTCAGCCAGCACCATAGTCGCGGCAGGGAGAATGTTATCGAAATGCGCTTTAATAATTGGCAGAACTTCTTTGACATATTTGCGGTCAGAGACTGTGTATTGCACCCGCACCGTATGGCCGAGTTCGAACCCTGCTGCGTCGAGGGCTTGGCGGATATTTGTGAACGTGTTCATCGTCTGCTGCGCCGCGCTTTCGGGCAGTTCTTGTTTCTTATAGTCATAGCCCATCGTGCCGGAGACAAAGCACCAGTCGCCCTGCACCACGGCGCGGGACATGGCGTAGTTGAGTTCGCCTTCGGAGAGTTGAATAAATTGACGTGTTGGTTTTTTAGCCATTGTTTGGTTCCTTATGGGCAGAGGTCGGTCTGCCACTCCGTTGTGTTTTCACCGCGATAGCATTTGATACGCATGCCATATGCCGCGAGGGTTTGATTGAATTTATCCGCACCGCCGGGGCCGGAGAATATCGCATAGACTTCTTCCGCCTGAACGGAGTCATCCGGCAATCCCGTGCGCGAAAAGACGAAGACGGAGCCGTCATCACGCTCGTAAGTTTGCGACGCGGTCGTGATGATCGTCGAGCCGGTTTCCGGCGCGTAATAGAGCCGGATTTTGTCAATCGTTTCCAACCGCGTCTCACCCAGTTCAAAGCCCACAAAACGCGCGAGGTCCGTTGAATATGCGGAAAAGTCTACATCTTCCAAATTACTCTCGGACAGAGTCGGGCTTGGCGGCGTGGCAGGTTGCGCTCTTTCAGTCGAAGCCACAGGCGTAGTGGGCGCTGTTGGCGCCTCTACATCCTGCGATGGCCCGCAAGCGGCCAAAAAGATTGCTGATATGAAAAGATACGGCTTCATTACCCGACGCTACCTTCCAATGAAATCGCGACGAGCTTCTGCGCCTCCACCGCAAATTCCATCGGCAATTCCTGCAAGACATCGCGGCAAAACCCGTTGACGAGAAGCGCGACGGCGTCCTCTTCCGACAGGCCGCGTTGACGACAATAGAAGAGTTGGTCGTCGGAGAGTTTCGAGGTCGTCGCCTCATGCTCAAACTGCGCGGTCGGCGTATTGCTCTCAATATAAGGCACGGTATGCGCACCGCAGAGGTCACCGATCAGCAGCGAGTCACACTGCGTGAAATTCCGCGCACCAGTAGCTTTCTTATGCGCCGTGACCAGACCGCGATAGGTCGAGTTGGATTTGCCCGCACTGATCCCTTTGGAGATGACACGCGATTTCGTATTCTTGCCGAGATGGATCATCTTTGTGCCCGTATCGGCTTGCTGATGCCCATTCGTGATGGCGATGGAATAGAATTCGCCCTGACTGTCATCGCCGCGGAGAATGCAGGACGGATATTTCCACGTCACGGCGGAGCCCGTTTCGACCTGCGTCCAGGAGACTTTAGAATTCGTGCCACGGCAATCCGCGCGTTTAGTCACGAAGTTATAGACGCCGCCTTTGCCCTCGGCATCGCCCGGCCACCAGTTCTGGACGGTGGAATATTTCACTTCGGCATCATCATGGACGATGATTTCAACGATGGCGGCGTGGAGTTGATTTTCGTCCCGCATCGGGGCCGTACAACCCTCAAGATAGGAGACATAGGAGCCCTTATCCGCGATGATCAGCGTCCGTTCAAACTGTCCCGTGCCCTGCGCATTCATGCGGAAATAGGTCGAGAGTTCCATCGGGCAGCGCACACCGGGCGGGATGTAGACGAAGGATCCGTCAGAGAAGACGGCATTGTTCAGTGTCGCGTAATAATTGTCGGTGACGGGTACGACCGAGCCCATATATTTCTTCACGAGTTCCGGATGCTCTTTTACAGCTTCCGAGAAGGAACAGAAAATCACGCCATGTTTCGCGAGTTCCGCCTTGAATGTCGTCACGACGGACACGGAATCGAATACCGCATCGACGGCGACTTTAGGCGCACCTTTAACACCCGCCAGAACCTCTTGTTCTTTCAAGGAAATTCCGAGTTTATTATAGACTTCGAGAATATCCGGATCGACCTCGTCCAACGAGTTCAACTCCTTTTTCTTCACCGGCGAGGCGTAGTAATACATGTCCTGAAAATCGATTTTCGGATAATCGACCATGGCCCATTCCGGCTCTTCCAGCGTCAGCCAACGGCGATAAGCTTCCAGCCGCCAATCGAGGAGCCATTGCGGTTCATCTTTCTTCTCGCTGATAAAACGGACAATATCCTCATTCAGTCCCTTCGGTGCGAATTCCTGTTCGATGTCAGAATCGAACCCGTATTTATATTTGTCAGCTTCGAGAGACCGGACACCTTCGACGGTGCTGTCCTCGATACTGTCTTTGGCAATTTTTACGGTCTCGGTCATGCGGCTACTCCTTGGAGCTTGATACGTCTGATCTTCGCCCAGGCGGTGATAAAATCTTCAACTTCGTTCAATGTGCAATTATCGCCGAAACTGACGCGAATGGCGCCTTTCGGGGCTTGGTCACTGCGGCCCATTGCGACAATGGCGCGACTCTCGCCGACCTTGCCGGAGGAGCAAGCCGTTCCGGTGGAAACGGAGATACCCTCGAGGTCGAGCGCCATCATCAGCGTCATGGAGGACGCATCCGGCACGGCGAAAAAGCTCGTATTGGGCAGACGATCTGCGCCCTCCCCGAATATCACGATATTCGGCTCAATGGCTTTCAGTTCTTTCTCAAGAATGTCGCGCACTTCGCGCGTATGTTCGAGATTTATCAGGTTCTCACAGGCCGCCCCAAATCCCGCAATGCCGGGCACATTATGCGTGCCGGAACGACGCCGGCGTTCCTGCCCCCCGCCCGCTAGTAGTGGCGAATATGGCGCGTCGGGCGAGACATAGAGCGCGCCAATACCTTTCGGCCCGCCAACCTTATGCGCGGACACCGCCATATAATCCGGCTGGAATGTCATCGGTATTTTCCCGAGCGCTTGTGTAGCGTCCACGAGGATGAGACCACCTGCAGCGTGGACGAGGTCTGTTGCGGCCTCCACATCCTGAATGACGCCCGTCTCGCTATTCGCGGCGACGAGGGAGAGGAATGGACGGCCCTCCTCTGCATCCCAATCGGCAAGGCGAGCCTTCAGCCACACCATATCCGTGCGGCCTTCGCTGTCGGCGGGTACGACCTCAAAGGTCGCGCCGAAATTCTCGGCGGCATTTATGGTTGCGGGATGATCCATCGCGGAGGTCAGCAGACGTTTACATCCCGCTTGCAGGGCGGACCAGATTGCCGTGTTGCAGCCTTCCGTGCCACCGCTCGTGAAGATAACATCCTGCGCGCAGACGCACATGGCGAGGCCGACCGCGTCGCGGGCCTTGTTCACGATCATGTTGGCGGCCCGTCCATCAGCATGTTGCGCCGTCGGATTACCATGAACACGCATGGCTTCCGTCATCGCGTCGATAACAGGCGGCCAAGTGAAGGTTGTCGCATTGTGGTCGAGATAAGTGCGGTCCGTCATTCTGCCGCCTCCAGAATGGGCAAACGCTCATCCACGACATCCTGCACCGTAATGCCGGACAGGAAATTCCCGATATGGTCCTCCAAGGCCCCCCAAAGACTGTGGGTGAGACAGCGATCCGTTTTTCCGGTACAGCCCAGTTTGGCTTCGGGGGTACAGCCATGCGCTTTCGGTTGCGCGTCGACGGCGTGGATGATGCGGTCGAGTGTGATCTTCGCTGCGGGTCGCGCCAGGCGATAGCCACCCTGCGCCCCACGGACCGACTCAACGATCTCGGCGCGACGGAGTTTCGCGAATAATTGCTCTAAAAACGTCACGGAAATGCCTTGCCGCGCGCCAATCGCCGAGAGCGACTCGCAGGCATCAACACCTTGCGCGGCTAAATCGGCCACGGCCATCACAGCATATCGTCCTTTTGCGGTCAGTTTCATGGTTAGAAACGGCTCCAAAGTGCAGGTTTTGTTGGCATTTTTGAGAACCCCTTGTTAGAGGGCCGTTCAAACACCAATCCATGGGCGGGGACGTAAGTATTCCGACCATTTTAGTCAAGATTGAATCGCCGCTGAAATGCGCGACAATCCGACCGCAAATAAGAGGCTGCACCCATGCCCGAAGTCATTTTCAACGGCCCAGAAGGCCGTCTCGAAGGCCGCTATCATCCGTCTGATGACCCCCAAGCGCCCTGCGCCCTGATCCTGCCGCCCCATCCCAAAGCCGGCGGCCATATGGACCACCGCATTCCTGTGGCGATGTATGAGCAATATAAGCGCCGTGGGTTTTCTGTTCTGCGGTTTAACTTTCGCGGCGTCGGTCGCTCTATGGGCGTCTATGACAATGGTCAGGGCGAATTGCAGGACGCGGCCTATGCCCTTGATTACATGCAGAGCTTTAACCAGAACGCGCCGTTTAGCTGGGTCTCCGGCTATAGTTTTGGAGCATGGATCGGGATGCAGCTTTTGATGCGTCGCCCGGAAGTGGCCGGATTTATCTCCATGAGCCTGCCGACCAATACCTATGATTTTGCGTTTCTCGCGCCCTGCCCGGCTTCTGGCTTGGTGACTTACGGCACGGAAGATCCGATTGTTCCGGCCGATGATGTGGATCGTGTTGTGTCAAAGATTCGCGTGCAAAAGGGCCATGAAATCCTGACGCACCGTATTGAAGGCGCAGACCATTTCTACACAAACCACCTTGAGGGTGCATTGGAAGTGATCGAGGACTATCTCGACGATACGCTCGACCCGCGTTACTCGCCACCGCGCGAGATGAAGTTGTTGGAAGGGTAAACAACCCTCCCGCCTGTCATAGGCTTCGGACATCCCGTCGTTTCCGGAAAACTAATCGGCAGATCCTTTAGCGTTCTCACGGCGAGATAAGCGAAAGCCTGCGCTTCCAGTATATCCCCGTTCCAGCCAACATGTTCGGCTGTGACGACCTGTCCTGATATATGCATATCCAACATCGCCATGATTGCAGGGTTTTTGCGGCCGCCCCCGCAGACAATCACGGTATCGGCGTTGAATATTTTAAGGTCTCTGGCCACAGCCTGAGCACAGAATGAGGCGAGCGTCGCCGCGCCGTCTTCCAAGCTCATGCCGACCATCTCATCCAGAATATCAAAATCGTAACGGTCCGCGCTCCTTGGGATAGGGCGCGTGAAGAAATCTCGCTTAAGCCATTGGTTTACCAGCTTATGATTGACGTCGCCCTTGAATGACAACGTGCCTTCAGAATCATAATCCCCGGAGCCTTGTTTCTGAACCCAGCTATCCAACGGCCCATTGGCAGGGCCACAATCCGTCGCCCAAGCCAGCTTTCCATCAACTATCACGGTCACATTTGCGACGCCCCCGAGATTGAGAACCGCGACCCGCCCTGGAAGTTTCGAATACCTCACAAGCGCTTCATGATAAATCGGAGCCAAAGGCGCACCCTGTCCACCCGCGGCGACATCCGCTGTCCGGAAATCATAAACCACGGGTAATCCGCGCTTATCCGCCAGAAGCTGACCGCGACCGAGTTGCAGCGTTTGCCCGCCTTCTCCCCCAACGGGCGGATGATGCAAAATCGTCTGTCCGTGATAGCCGACAATATCAGCGGATAGATCACCGATCGCGGTGATATGGGCGCGATCAATCACATCTTCGGCTTGTGCAAAACTATTGGGAGGCGGACCGGAGAATCGCCAGTTCAGTGCATCCTGGGTCGCATCGCGCAAAACCGTCTTTGCCTCTTCTAAAAATCCGGCCTCCGCCACTGCGCCAAACCCAAAAATATCGATACCATCCGTTTTAATCACGGCCACATCCACGCCGTCCAGCGAGGTGCCGCTCATCAATCCAAGTGCAGTATAAATCAGTTTCTCCATAAGTTCGGCTTTGACACATTTCCCCTGCCCGTTAGAAGCGCGAAATTATGACCGATTATAAATCCACATTTATGCAAACCCTCACCTCGCGCGGGTTCCTCTATCAGTGCACGGATGAGGACGGCTTGGATAAGCTGGCCGCGACTGACAAACTTGTCGGTTATATCGGGTTTGATTGCACCGCGCCGAGCCTACATGTTGGCTCCCTCGTCCAAATCATGATGTTGCGCCATCTCCAACAATCCGGCGGAACGCCGATTGTTCTATTGGGCGGTGGCACTACAAAAATCGGCGATCCGTCCGGCAAGGATAAGTCGCGTCAGATGCTGACGCAGCAAAAAATCGATTCGAATAAGGACGGGATCAAACAAGTCTTTGCGAAGTTCCTCTCCTTTGAGGGGCCGAATGCGGCGATTATGGTCGATAATGATGATTGGCTGAGCGGACTCGGCTATCTCGAATTCCTGCGTCTGGTCGGGACGGAATTTACGATCAACCGCATGGTGACGATGGACACTGTGAAACGTCGGTTGGAAAATGAGCAGCCGATGACCTTCCTCGAGTTCAACTATCCGCTCTTGCAAAGCTATGATTTTGTCGAGCTTTACAAACGCCACGGATGTCGCCTGCAACTGGGCGGGTCAGACCAATGGGGCAATATTACGACGGGTGTCGACCTGACACGCCGCATGGAAGGTGGCGAGGTTTACGGCTTCACGACACCCCTCATCACGACGGCCTCCGGCGGGAAGATGGGTAAGACGGCGGATGGTGCCGTCTGGCTGAATGATGATATTTCGCGAGGTAAGGGTTTCGTCAGAAGCCCTTATGAATATTGGCAATTCTGGCGAAATACAGAAGACGCGGATGTCGGGAAGTTCCTGCGTCTGTTCACCGATATGTCACTAGAACAAGTTGCTGAACTCGAAGCGTTGGAAGGTGCTGACATTAACAAAGCCAAGATCGCCTTGGCGAATGCCGCGACGGAACTTCTGCACGGTGCGGCAGCTGCGAAAACATCCGAAGCCACTGCAACGGAAACATTCATCGCGGGCGGCACAGCCAAAGACCTGCCCTCGGTTGATGTAACACTGGCGGAGTTGAACGAAATGGGAATTCTGACGGCAGCGACGACCGTTGGGCTGGCAGGTTCAAATGGTGAAGCGCGGCGTCACATCAAACAGGGTGCATTGAAGCTGAACGATACAAAAGTCGATACGCATGAACGGGTTCTGACTCCCGCTGATATTCTGGATGGCGTTGTGAAAATTTCGGTCGGGAAGAAGAAACATGCGCTTCTGAAAGTCGTAGTCGCCTAGTTCTCGCCCTCGTCATCCTCGGGCTTCGGCGCAACGTCCTCAATTTTTGTCCTCACATCCTCCGGCACATCGTCGCGTTCCGGTTTAAATATACGGCGCAGGAAACCGGGTGTCAGGGCCGAGAGCGGGTTGACCGCAATCTGGGTTTTCTCGAACGGGCCGCTGACAGTGTAAGTTAGCGCGAATAGGCCGCCATCTTTCTCGCGCACGAAGAGATCGCCCAGCACCGGAATGTCGCCGAGTATAGAATTCGCCGTATAGGACGGGACAATCGTTCCGTCGAAATCCAGCACGCGCAGGTCCAGATCAATATCACCATCCCCTGTCATTCCAAGTGCCGGGCCGTAGAGCCGCGCGTCCCGGATAGCGACATCATCCCCCAACAGAGTGAACGGAACTGTAAATCGATCAAATTGCATAGACCCACCGGAGAGTGTGTCCGCCAGTCCCGTCAGAGATGCCAAGGAGAGGAGTTGAGCCAGAGCGGGGGCTTCGATTAGACGGAAGTCTTTGACCTTCATTTCCCCGATATAGGCGCCCTCCTCACCTGCGGGCGGCAATTCCATAGTTATGCTCAACGTGCCGCCCTCAGTATTGGACAATCCGAGAAAGGCCGAGAGCGCATCTGAGGCGTCGGGAATAGAAATGACAGCTTGTCGATTGGAACTTTCTAAAGTCGTCATGTCCAGAGAGAGCGGCCCCTCATCCCGCGTGCCGGTCAGGCGTGCCGCCTCAATCACCTTTCCTGTATGCGAGAATGCAAATTCGGCAGCGGACAAACTGTATTCCTGATCCAGGACGAGCCGTTCAAGTTTTGCGGAGATATTCAGCGGAACATCCAATCCGCTCTGACGCGTTTGAAAAGCCTCTTCCGTCCACGGACTCACGTCCAAAAACGCGCCCTCAAGCGCAACATCCAATTTTCCACTCTGCGTGTTCACGCGCAACTGACCGTCGACCAAGCTATCAATACGAAGCGATTTTAGATCAAGGCTGTTAAGTTTAAAATTCGTCGCAATAGAGGCATCCCCGCGCATCGATATGCCTTCCCCTTCGAGACTGACATCGTTGAAATCATAGCCCGTTTCGACATCGCGGGTCAGGGTGCCAGACAGTTGCGCCGCCTCGCCCTCGGGTTTCATCCAGACCTTTTCTGCAGAAAGCGCAGCATTTGTCAGATTGGCCTCCAGGCGCGCCTGTGCGACATCCATGCCCCGTCCCGTTGCATTGACCGTGACATCCGCAACGCCGTCAAACCAACCGCGTGAGGCAATACCGAGACCGTCCAAGACGTCCGCATTAATCTGGCCTGAAATTGAATATTGTGTCGGCGGCGGATTATCGCCGAATGTTTCCTGCCACTGCATGTCGGCGCGCCACGGTCCAACATCAATCGGTCCAGACAGGAGCATGCGGGCGCGGTTGACATCCATGGCAATGTTACCATTTTCGATATCGTATCGCCCAAAGGTGAAGGGCGCTTTCACATCCTCAAACTCGCCCTGAATCTCATAGCTGATCCGCTCGCGTGGAAAGAATTCCAGAAGCGGGCGAATGATTTTCATCTCGACTTCCCCGGTTCCGGCAATGTCATTTGGGTCGATCCCGTAACGGGTCGCCAATTCGAATGGTGGATTATTGAGGACCTGCAACATATCCTGCGCATTACCTCGGCCTCGGCCCGTAATGATAAGATCACCGCCTTTTGGACGCAAAACGGGAATTTCTATCCGCGCGGAGCCTGCAATGAGGTTTTCAACGCGCCCTCCCTGTGTGTCCATGGAAAGACTGTTGCCATTTATAGTTCCCGTGCCCGTCACTCCGAAAATGGGCGGCATGGTCTCCATATATCGGACGTCCGCATTGGCGACTCCAAATGCGATCTGCACCCGTTCAGATGTCAGGACGGGGTCCGCGAAAAAGTCTCCATCAAGGTTCAGGTTAATATCCAAATCGTTGATTTGACCCTCTATAACAGCCCGCTCAAACCATCGTCGCGCGCCGCCAACAGCATTCACAGGCCAGAGCGCGACAAATTCCTGTATCCCAATTTCACCCGTCATCTCTGCATTTAAAGCTAAAGCCGCCGGCTTATTTGTATCCGTGAGTTGAAAAAGGGTCTCGAAATCAAAGCGCGCATCAAACATGTCCAAACGACCCCGTTCAATATCGAGTGTCCGACTATCCGCATCCGCTTCACCTTTCAGATCCAAGCGATCGATTTTTATATCCTTCGAGAAAGTAGGCGCGGCTTGCATGTTGATATTACGCATTGAGAGCTCAAAAACGGGCGAACTGTTAATATCGCCATCATTAAGATTGCCGAGTTCTGTAAAGAACCCGGTCGCGTCAAAGGATAACGACTTGGATCGTAAATTCAGGGCTTCAATCGTCATGCGATCTTTGCCGGGCTCAAGATTCGATTTGAACCGGAAATCCTGCAATGTCAGATTTTGCGGCACGTCATTTCGAAGGACTCGGAATTGGCCCGCACCTATATCGAGATCGAGAGACGCACTGCGTAAATTTTCTGTGCGGGAGAAATCAATCTCGCCTTTCAAATCGACAGGCGCCTCCAAGCCACGGAATTCCCAAAAGCGTCCTTGTATGGGCGCGATTTGATCCGGACGGGCCTGAAGGATTTCAAACTTTGTTCGGATTTCGGAAAGCTCGACATCTGTCACTCCACCGATGGAAAAGATTGCCGGCTTACTGTCCTGCGCGACCTCCCCAGCAGCCGTGTAAACAACGGCCCCATCGGATGAGAATGAGGTGGCCAAACGGTCCAATCGCGCAACAATATCAATGTCCGAAATGGCGTTCTGATAATGCAGCGTCACATCCGAAAGGCTAATTGTTTCGAGCGCGCCAATATCCATCTTACGCCCCAGTGCCGTCTGCCCCGTATTTTTATAAACGGGGCCAAGCCGTCCGACATTTTCGGGCGGACCGAGACCAATCGTAATCTCCCCTTCCGCATCTTCGACGTAACTCACAATGCCACCGCGAATGTCTGCACTGACGAGTTTCGGGCGAAGAATGGCACTGGCATCACTCTTCAACGTTGCCCGTAACAATTCGAAACTTTCAAGCACATCACCATTCGTGTCCAGAACCGACACATCCTCGGCCGTCATAACAAAGGCATCCCGCGCGGGGAGCCAAGCGACATCAAGGCGGCCAAAATCTGCGCTCTTTCCGTTGAACACCTCAGCAAACCAAATTTGCAAATTAGGTTGTAGGAAGGAGACATCCGTCGTCTGGCGGTCCAATGCAGAGGCTAGGAAAAAACTGAGAGCGATCCCCAATCCAAGGACAATCGCCGTCAATTCCCCGCCCAATCTGTAGAGACGATAGCAAATACGCGCTATGACGCGACGGAATTTGGACCCGCCGGGCGAGGCCCAGAGGGCTCGCAAACCCTTTGATTCGGGCTTTATGTCATCAGAGACTGTCATATTCCCGTCCCGACTATAGGCATGGCCCGTATAAATCCATAAATGCTGCCATTAACAAGTAGAGAGAGAAGATATGACACAGCCAGCCATAGGTGATACAGCCCCCGATTTCACAATGCCCCGCGACGGCGGCGAGACCGTCAGCTTGTCCGACTTCACAGGGAAATATCTCGTTTTGTATTTTTACCCAAAGGACAACACGCCCGGCTGCACGACGGAAGGTAAAGAATTCACAGCGCATAAATCCGACTTTGCTGCACTGAATGCCGAGATCGTCGGTGTCTCCCGCGATTCTGTGAAAAAGCATGACAATTTTATCGCAAAGCAAGAACTCAACATCATTCTTGGCGCGGACCTCGAAGGTAAAGTGACTGAGGATTACGGCGTCTGGGTCGAGAAGAGCATGTATGGCAAGACTTATATGGGCATCCAGCGCGCGACCTTCCTGATCGGTCCGGATGGTAAAATTGCGCATATATGGCCAAAGGTGCGTGTAAAAGGTCATGTTGCCGAAGTGTTGGAAACGCTGACGGCACACGCCGCATAAGCGATGCCTGCTCTCTCCCTCGCCCGTGATATCCTTCTGACGGCTGATCCGAGGGAGAAAGCCGCCGCTGCCCGACATATGCGGGCGGAATGGAGGGCGCATGTAGATATTGGCGCACCGATCGCAGACCTGCCAGTTCAACCCGCACGTCCTGCCAAGCCTGAGCTCGTCCCGCCCATGCAGGTGCCGCGTCGGCGATTGGGATCACCGGAAGGTCGAGGTGCCCTCCTCCATGCTGTTGCACATATCGAGCTAAACGCGATTGATCTGGCTGCGGATATGATTGCGCGGTTCGCACTCCATTCGGATATTGCAGATGAAGACCGCGCCTCATTTATCGATGATTGGTCCTCTGTCTGTGATGACGAAGCACGACATTTCATTATGCTCGCAGATCGTCTGGACCAACTCGGCCTCGCCTATGGTGATTACCCTGCGCATAACGGCTTATGGGAAGCGGCACAGTCAACGCGAGATAATTTTGCCGCCCGTGTCGCGATTGCGCCGCTCGTGTTGGAAGCACGCGGACTGGACGTCACGCCGGGCATGATCAAACGCTTGATAAGTGTCGGCGATACCGAAAGCGCGCGCTTGCTCCAAATCATATATGATGAGGAAATCGGCCACGTCGCAACGGGTGCGAGATGGTTTCAATATTTAGCCAAAACACACGCGCAACACCCCGAATCGTGGTTCCACACGCTGGTCCGGGAGCACTTCCGCGGACAGGTAAAATCACCTTTTAATGAAAAGGCTAGAACGCTGGCGGGCCTCTCGACCGCCTATTATATGCCATTAGCGGCCAAAACACTGTAAATAATGCGTTAATTTAGCGTGGTGGCTGATAAATTAAGATTAATTTAACTGTAAAGGCACCCAATCACCCTTGAACACGATGATGTGACTATGATTAATAGGCGTGGGGACGAGAACATGACCGGGGATTTATGCTAAACGACGTTATTGGTGACGTGCGCTCAAACATTTTGCGCCACTTCCCCGAACGCCAGATTTACCTCCGCTCCGGCGGTGAAGTAAAATATTACGTCCTGACGACGAAGCTGCAGCTCGCCGTGGTCTCGGCCATTTCCGTAATGGCCCTGTGGTGCCTTTTCACCATGATCAACATGCTGGTCGGTAATAACCCGTTGCGGTCCTCCGCACAGGAAGTCCGCCATGTTAAAGCTCAATATGAACGCCTGCTTGCCGACTCCAAAGCCAAAGAAGATAATACGAAACTCATGCTCGCCGAACAGCGCGCCAGTTTCGAAGCGATGGCGCGCACGCTGGAAGAAAAACATCAAACCCTTTCGCAAATCATGGGCTCTACATCGGCCATGCCAATTACAAGTGCAGGGCAGATCGACTATGCGTCCAACCGTGTCTTGATGGCCCCGACGGCGCGTGACACCGCCCCGCGTGAAGCGCGAAGTGATGTAATCAAGACGGCCTCCCTCGCCACGGGTTTGGATATTGACAGTTCCCTGAACATGTTGGGCCAGACTCAGGATCAGTTCCTACTCACGGCTGAGGAGGAAACACTCGATAGAATTGAACGCAATCGCGCCCTCATCCTTTCAACCGAGATGGACATTGAGACCGTTTTAGCGGAATCACCTTATGGAAAAGGCGGTCCTTATGTCCCGCTTGAAATGGTTACGAATACGGACACGGGTTTTGTGTCGCGCGTGAGTGCCATCCAAGCCCGTGTTGCCGAAGTCGACGCTTTGGACAGCGCCGTCAAATCCCTTCCGATGGGACATCCTGTTGGCGTTGAAACCTATCAAACTTCGACATTCGGTGTGCGCTCAGACCCCTTCACAAAGCGGCCTACATTTCATCACGGGTTGGATTTTGGCGGACAACGGCTCACGCCGATTGTCGCAACAGGTGGTGGGATTGTTACCTATGTCGGACGGCGCGGTGCCTATGGCCGCGTTGTCGAAATTGATCACGGGCACGGGTTTAAGACACGTTATGCCCATCTGCATAAGACATTTGTCAAACGTGGCCAAACTGTTGAAGAAGGCTTTGAAATCGGCGGCATGGGAAACACGGGACGAAGTACGGCAACACATCTCCATTACGAAGTTCATTTCCAGGGTCGCGCCTATGACCCCAGCAAATTCTTGAAAGCAGGACTTTATGTTCAATAAAACCAACGGACCGGCCCAATCTTCCGGTGCAGCTAAACCGAAAGCGACACCCATGGCCTCTCCCACAAAATCCAGCTCTGCTGCAGGTATCCCATCCATTCTAGGACGGGACATCGTTATTACTGGCGACATCAAAACCGATGGAGACGTACAGATTGACGGGCGCCTCGACGGCAATGTCCATGCCGGCAATATCACGATTGGTGAGCAAGGTGCCGTGAACGGAAAAATCATCGCAAAAAACTGTCATATCCGCGGTAAAGTCACGGGAAAAGTTGATGCCAATGTGGTTGAGCTCGCAGAAACAGCGAATGTTCAAGCCGATCTCGTGCAGGATCAGTTGATGATCGCCAATGGCGCCTTCTTTGATGGGAAATGTGCACGCAAATCGGCGTCTCCGACTCCGATTAAAGCGGCGAAATCTGCTTAGTTCTGACAATAAATGACCGGAATAACCCGCCCCTTGAGGCGGGTTTTTTTTGGTTTAAAACTTAATCCACGTTTATGCGGAGATTAATCCACGCTTTTGACAACTCCCACCCATCTGTCACCCCGGGCTTAGCCTGGGTCAGCCCAGCGGAGGCTCTTGGAGGAATGACACCGTGATACTGTGTACTCGCGTCAATCGATAAAACTGCTGTCCCGCCTCAACGTCGGGATGACAATTGGTGTGCGGCGCCAATGTCGCTGGCCAATCCTCTTTTATAAAGAGAATGATCCTCACTTATTGAACCTGTGTCATATTCAAGCTGTTCTTTCAGACACGGGACAGATTAGCGCTTTCTGATCGGTCTGAAGGACGGTGGGGTTGAGCAGCTTGGATTTAAGCCCCAAGCCTGTGCCGGACCTATCACTGTTCGAGAGCCGACCGGCAGGTCGGGCTTGGTGCATCGTATTGACAACACGATGAGCTGGGTCAGGCACTGACTCCGGGGGCATAATACGGGCCGTCGTGATACAAACCACCGCCGCAGGGTCACACCCGCGTAAAACACAGTTATTATATTTGGTATCCCATCGTGGGTACTGACCCTGCGGGCTGTCCCGCTTACGAATTGAGTACCCTCGCCGCACGCGCAGATCGTCGGTCGCAGCTTTCGCTTGTCGGAAAGGAGGCCTTACAAACCCTTCGCAGGATCAAAGCTTGGCTTCCTCGCAAATCCTCTGGGGGCCATGCGGCCCGCTTGGGCGCGTTTGCCCTCCAACAGGTTCCAGTCCGGCACCTCGTTTCTGCGGGCAGATGTGTCGAGGAAGCTCAGGCCTTCTTCCGCTTTAAACGTTGTCAGATCGGCAAGCCCACCATCCTTATATTTCTGGAGGCGGACACCCTTGCCCCGCGCCATTTCGGGAAGCTCTTCAACATTGAAAACAAGGATTTTACGGTTTTCGCCAATCGTTGCGATTTTCTCGCCTTTCACCTGAATGACGCGCACGGCTTCCGAGTCGCCTTTAACATTCAGGGTCTTCCGACCACCACGCGTCGAGGCAATGATATCGCTCTCATTCACTCGGAATCCATAACCTTCAGAACTCGCAACGATTAATTGTCGTGTCGGATCATGGACGAACATCCCGATTGGTGTGTGGTCATTTTCGAGGTCGACAATCAAGCGGATAGGTTCGCCATTGCCGCGCCCGCCCGGCAATTTATCCGCGCCGAGCGTGTAAAATTTTCCGTTGGAGGCGAAGATGATAATTTTATCTGTCGTCTCCGCATGGACGGCGAAACCGAGCTTGTCGCCCTCTTTAAACTTGAGACCGGAGAGATCATCCATCTTGCCCTTCATCGCGCGGATCCAGCCCTTTTCGGACATGACAACCGTGATTGGTTCCTTGGTGATGAAGGCGGTGGAAAGGTCGACATCGATCTCCGGCGCGACATCAAATGTCGTCCGACGTTTGCCAATCTCGGTCTTCGGACCATACATATCGCGAGCGGATTTAACCTGTTCCGCGATGGCGTCCCATTGCAGGGAGTCAGTCGAGACGAGTTCATTCAGCTTATCCCGCTCGGCGGAGAGTTTGTCATGCTCGCCCTTAATTTCGATTTCCTGCAACTTGTTCAGGGCGCGGAGGCGCATATTCAGGATGGCCTCGGCTTGACGCTCCGTCAGACCAAAGGCCGCGATTAATTCCTGCTTGGGCTTATCCTCGAACCGGATGATGCGGATGACTTCGTCAATATTGAGGAAGGCAATCATATAGCCGTCGAGCACCTCGAGACGGTCAGCAATCTTGGCGAGACGTTGACGGGAACGACGCAGGAGGACCTCACGGCGATGGTCGAGCCAGCTTTGCAAAACCTCGCGCAGATCCATCACGCGGGGTGTCCGAGTCGCGTCGAGGACGTTCATGTTGAGGCTGACGCGGTTCTCCAGTTCGGAAATCTTGAACAGGCTTTCCATCAGGAGCGCCGCGTCGATATTCTTGCTACGCGGTTCCAGCACGATGCGGATATCTTCAGCGGATTCATCACGGACATCGACGAGACCGGGCGATTTCTTCTGCTCGATTATATCTGCCAGTTTTTCGATCAGGCGGGACTTCTGAACCTGATAGGGAATTTCGGTGATGATGATCTGGTATTGGCCCCGTCCGACATCTTCGACATGCCAGCGTGCGCGGACTTTGAACCCGCCCTTGCCCGTCGTGTAGGCGTCCAGCATCGACTCTTTCGGCTCGACAATAATGCCGCCGGTCGGGAGGTCGGGGCCGAGCACGTAATTCATCAGAGTCTCGATCCGCGCATTCGGCGTCTTGATGAGGTGCAGCGCCGCGTTGCAGAGCTCCGCCGCATTGTGAGGAGGAATGGAGGTCGCCATGCCGACCGCGATGCCCTGCGAGCCATTTGCCAGCAGGTTCGGGAAACCTGCTGGCAGAACCAGCGGCTCCTCGTCTTCCTCATTATAGGTCGGGATAAAATCGACCGCGTCTTCATCAAGTCCTTCGAGCAGCGCCACACCCGCTGCCGTCATTTTGGCTTCGGTATAGCGCATCGCGGCAGGGCTATCGCCGTCAATATTGCCGAAATTCCCCTGCCCGTCGACAAGCGGATAGCGCGCGGAAAAGGACTGCGAGAGTTTGACGAGCGCGTCATAAATCGAGGCATCGCCATGCGGGTGATATTGACCCATCACGTCACCGACAATCCGCGCGCATTTCTTATGCGCGTTCTCGGGGTTCAATTTTAGCTGTCGCATGGCGTAGAGAATGCGGCGGTGAACGGGTTTCAACCCGTCGCGCACATCCGGCAGCGCCCGTTGGGTAATCGTGGACAGCGCATAGGCGAGATAGCGGGTCGAGAGCGCGGTATCGAAATGTTCTTCGATAATCGCATTCTCTGGAATTTCACCTTTCGGTGTCTTGGTCTTGGGTGGCTTCGCCATCTCACTCACATTTCATTCGAATCAGTTATATCACGCTATCAAAGCCGGACGGAGATTGCGCGGGAAAGTACAGATTTACTGGGGACGGCTCGCATACCCTTCCGCGAAAAGACGGTCGACCATGGCGGCGCGCGCATCGGGGAGTGTGCGGTTGACCTCCCACTGCACACGGGTTTCCAGAAAATATTCCGTCAGGCGTAGACCCGCCCAGATATCTTCGGGCGTCGCAGTTCCCTCACCGCGCATGAACCCTGGCAAGCGGAGCATCTTCTCGCCATAGGGCGCGGCAGAGGACGCGCAAACAGCGCGTCCCGAGCGCGGCGATACATGGGTCAGATTATCCGTCACACCCGTCGCCGCACATTCTGACAGGTCGAGGCCGTAACCGAGCGCGGAGAGCAATCCGGCCTCCCACCGCACATAGAGCGCGGGCCAGACTTCGGGATTATCAAGTTGGGAGACGACGATGGAGAACACGTCATGCAAGGCGGGATAGGCTTCACGTTCCGGCAACAATTCACGCGTCATCACGCAGAGCGCATTCAGCGCCGCAAGGCTCAGGCGGTCATCCATCAATTCCGCCGCGCGACTATCGATGGCCTCGAGCGTGTAATAGCCGAGATGATCTTCCATCCTTGCCCGCCATTCAACGGTAACATGATTTCCGGGCTGAAGAACAGGTCGCATTCGACGCCCCGAACCGCCGCGCACGAGACCGGGGTGACGGCCCTTCTCCCGCGTGAAGACTTCAATAATGGCCGAGCTTTCGCCGTGTTTGCGACTGCTCAGGATATATCCGTCGGCGGACCAGTCCACGGTCTAGACGTCAAACTCCAAGCCCATGCCGGAATAACGGGCTTTATCTTCGCGCCAATTCTCGCGGACTTTCACGAAGAGGAAGAGATGCACATTCCGGCCGAGCCAATCCTTCATATCCTTCCGCGCGGCCGCACCAATATCCTTGATGGTCTTGCCATTCTTGCCGAGCACAATCGGTTTCTGCGAATTGCGACGGACATAGATAACCTGCTGAATACGGACATCGCCGGATTTCAATTCCTTCCAGCTCTCCGTCTCAACCATGCTCATATAGGGCAGTTCGTCATGGAGACGGAGAAAGAGTTTCTCACGCGTAATCTCCGCCGCCATGAGGCGCGACGGGATGTCCGCAGCCTGATCGATGGGATAGAGAAATGGCCCTGCGGGCATGGCTTCGGCGAGCGCGGCGGAGAGCGACTCAACGCCCTCCCCGTTCTTGGCGGAGGTCATGAAAATCTCGGCATAGATTTCCATTTCGCTGAACACAGCGATCAATGGCAGCAATTCATCATGCGGGATTTCATCAACCTTGTTCAGGACGAGGAAGGCTTTCGATTTGCGCTTTTTCAATCCCGATTGCACGCTCTTCGTATCATCAACCGAAAGGCGGTCCTGCGCAGAACCATCCCCTGCCTCTTGCCGCAACCAAGCGGGCGCATCGACCACGTGAACGACGAGTTGACTGTCATTCGCACCCGTCCATGCGGCGTGGACCATGGACTTGGCAAGACGGTCACTCTCATTAGGGGAGAAGATACCCGGTGTGTCAATCAGGACGACTTGCGACGGCAGACCATCTGCCGTTTCCAACATGGCGATGGCGCGAATTTGGAACCGTGTGGTCTGAACTTTATGCGTGACGATGGAGACTTTCTCCCCCACCAAAGCATTGGTTAGCGTCGACTTTCCCGCATTGGGCGCACCGACAATCGCGGCAAAACCCGCGCGGCTATTAGGAAGTTGCGTCATGATTTCGGCCATCTTTTCAACATTTCAGAGGCCGCAGCCCGTTCGGCGACACGTTTGGATTTGCCCGACCCTGAAGCCTTGCCGACGCCGTCCACACTCACTTCGATGATGAAGTCAGGATTATGATCGGGGCCTGTTCGACCTATGACATCATAAGAGGGCAAGCTGTACCGTCCCGCCATGGCGCGTTCCTGCAATTCGGTTTTCGGGTCTTTGGCAGAGCGCGTAACGATGTCATTCAGCACGGGCCGCCAATAGGTCTCAAAAAAGCTTTGCGCCGCAGGGTAGCCGCCATCCAGATAGAGCGCCGCGATCAGGGCTTCGCACACATCACCGAGAATGCTGGTCTTGTCCCGCCCGCCCTGTTTGGCCTCCGACGAAGACATCAGAATGACCTCACCCAGATCAATCTGCCGAGCAATGTTCGCGCAGGTTTCCTTGCGGACGAGCGCATTCAGACGGCGCGCCAAGGTGCCTTCGGCCTCAGTCGAATGATGAAACAAGGCATCCGCCGTCATCAGTCCCAAAACACGGTCCCCGAGAAATTCCAGCCGTTCATTATCCGGCGTCTTGCGCTGCCCGTCGCCATAGGAACTATGCGTCATGGCACGTACAGCGAGCTGCGTATCCTTGAACGAATATCCAATCCTCTTTTCCAACGCGGTCAGGCGTGGATAGCGTCCATCTTTGGAAAGTGCGGTCATTCGATGGTCTTGAACCAGCGATCACTGCGCATGTTCAACCAAGTCCACGGTTTGTAAATCACGAAGTCCTCATCGACGGACAACAACACGATTTCCGCGCGTCCGATGATATTCTCGAGCGGCACGTAACCCGCACCACCGGAGCCGTCCGCATTGACAGGCACACGGCTGTCACCTGAATTATCGCGGTTATCACCCATCATGAAATAATGACCAGCGGGCACGGTAAAAATCTGGGTTATGTCGGAAGGGCTATTCTTCTGGGAATCATAGATGAGGTGCTGATGCCCCTCCGGAAAAGTCTCCCTGAAAAGGTCTGCGGCTTCGTCATTCCCGAATTGATTGACGAAACTCTCCAGTCCGACTTTCTCCAGCGGGAGCTTTTCGCCGTTAATATAGAGCTGCCCCGTCCGCATTTGTATCTGGTCACCTGGCAGACCGATGAGGCGTTTAATAAATGTGTTCCTGCCGCCTTCGGGTCGGAAGACGAGCACATCCCCACGTTTCGGTTCCTGCTCAAAAAGGCGTCCTTTTTTCACTGGAAACGGCAAAGGTGTCGCAGCGTGGCGCCCATACCCTACCGAGTATTTGGACGTGATAATGTAATCACCCTTCATCAATCCGGGCAACATGGAGCCGGACGGAATGTGGAAGGGTTGAAAGATGAAAGTGCGGAGTACGAACGCAATCGCAAGCGCCCAGAGAACGGTCGATACAGTTTCACGGAAAGTGCCTTTGCCGTCCTCTTTCTTCTCTGACTTAGATTTTCTCATGATGTCTCTCTAACGGCTGGAACCGCTTCGGCAATCGCAAATGCAGTGGCGTAGGGGTAATCATCAGAGAGCGAGAGGTGGATTTGCCCACTCTGATTTTCAGAAAGATATGATTGGAGTCGGGACTCCGCTTTACCGGACAGGGTCACGACAGGTCGTCCTGAGGGATCGTTTCTGACCTCGACTGCGTGCCAAGGCAGAGCCCCCGTCTCTGCCCCGGCCAGCGCTTTCGCGACAGCCTCCTTGGCGGCAAACCGCTTGGCATAAGACATGGCGGGACGCGCTTTCGAATTACAATAATCGCGTTCAATTTGCGTGAAAGTCTTCGCGAGAAAACGCTCGCCATGTTTTTCAATGGATTGCTCGATCCGGCGAATATCGCAAATATCTGTGCCAATACCGAGGATCATCTAGGCGCGGGCTTCCGTTGCGATGCGACGCATTTCCTTGATGGCGGGCTCCAGCCCCATGAAGATGGCTTCGCCAATAATGAAATGCCCGATATTTAATTCCATGCATTCGGGAATAGCGGCGACGGGCGCGACATTCTCGAATGTCAGGCCGTGACCGAAATGCACTTCCAGCCCCAACTCATCGGCAAGTTTCGCACCGGAGCGGAACGTCTCTAAATAGGCATCCGCCTTTTCCTGATCTCCGTCATCAAAGGCATGCGCGTAGGCCCCTGTATGGAACTCCACGACTTGCGCATCCGTGGAAGCCGCCGCGCGGATTTGCGCATCAACCGCTTCGATAAAGAGGGAAACGCGTGACCCGTTTGCCGCGAGTTCCCGCACAATAGGCGCGATGTGATTATGGCCACCCACGACATCCAACCCGCCCTCAGTTGTGCGTTCTTCGCGGCGCTCCGGCACGACGCAGACGGCTTTGGGTTTCAGGTCGAGTGCGATTTTCAGCATTTCATCTGTGGCTGCGAGTTCCATATTGAGCGGGATATTCTCACTCTCGCAGAGCAGTTGTAGCCGCACCATATCCGCATCGCGCATATGCCGACGATCTTCGCGCAGATGTGCCGTGATACCGTCCGCGCCCGCCTGTATGGCCGCCCAAGCGCCCGCAACAGGATCGGGATGTTCACCGCCCCGTGCATTTCTGACGGTCGCAATATGATCAATATTGATGCCCAAACGGGGCAATTTAGCCTCCGTCATGAGAGGCCTCGGCTACCTGGTTTGACCGCAGGTTTATCCGCAAGTTCGGGTGGGAGGTCATTCGGATCATAATCCGGGAAACGTTTCGCCGCGAGACTAATGAGCGGCGCGCCAATATCGGCTTCGCCGTTGGAGCGATCAAAGATACAGGCACCTGCGACAATCTCTGCCCCTGTCGCTTTTGAAATCGCCGCAATACATTCGCGCGAAGACAGACCGGTCGTGACGATATCTTCGACCATGAGAACCTTAGTCCCTGGCTCCAAACTAAATCCCCGGCGCAATGCAAATTCGCCGTCGACACGTTCAACGAACATGCTCTCGAGCCCCATTTGCCGCGCAGTTTCATATCCCGGAATGACACCGCCCATAGCGGGCGCAATGATAACATCCGGCTGAATTCCCGCCGCCGTGATTTTCTCTGCCAGCGCCTTGCAGACGATTTCGGTCAAACGCGGATTTTTGAAGATCAAGGCTTTCTGCAGAAAGACAGGGCTCCGCCGACCGGAGGACAGAATGAAGTGACCCTCCAATAGAGCGCCCGCTTCGCGGAATATATCTAGGACGTCTTCGGTGTTCATGCGGTCTCGGATTCAGATTTAGAAGATTTGAGTTTCGGCGGCAGCGCGCGGCTGCGATCCACTTTCACGACATAAGAGGATGCGCGAAGGGCCGCAATAATCGACATCAGGTGACGATTATCCCGAACTTCGATATCCAAAATCATGTCGAAAAATGCGCGACTGCGACGGACGGTTTTAATGTTGGTGAGGTTCCCCTGTGACTCACCGATGATCTTTGTCACATCGGCTAGCGCACCGGGGACATGTTGAACCGTCGTCACGACACGCCCGGCAGCAGCCGCTAAGTTTGCAGCGCGTCGCCACCCTAAATCAATCCAATTGTCCATGGCGTGATCGACGGAGACGAGCTCTTCGCAATCAATCGTATGTATGACGATGCCTTTTCCGGGCGCTTGCAGCCCGATAATTCTATCACCCGGAATAGGTGAACAACAGGCGGCCAGATGTAATCCTGCACCGGGGTTCATACCGTCACCCCGAACGTATAGCCCGATGGATTGATCATCAATCAGATCGAGATCCTGAATAGCGTGCTGCTCACTTTCTTCAGACCGCCCAGGGAAAACAGCTGAGACGAAATCCGCCATGGAAAGCTCACCGCGCCCCAAAGTCTCAAACAAGGTCTCCTCATCCGTGATTTGTAAACGTCCCAATGCATCCGTGAGAACCGTTTCATCCAGCGAAAGACCTTCGCGTTTGAAAGCATGGAGCGCGAGTGTTTCGCCGATATTTCGGAATTCTTCTGCTTCGCCCTCACGTGTCAAACGGCGCAGCGCTTGTCTCGCCCGACCCGTGACGACGATATTCTCCCAGCCCGGTTGCGGCTCGGCTGTACCCCCGCGGATAATTTTCACGACATCGCCATTGTCCAGTTGTGTGCGGAGCGGGACTTCGCGGCCATTCACCACCGCCCCGATACAGGTATCACCAACTTTCGTGTGAACCGCATAGGCAAAATCAATCGGCGTGGCCCCTCGCGGGAGCGCAATCAGGTCACCCTTAGGCGTAAAAGTGAAGACCTGATCCGTGAACATTTCCAGTTTCACATTATCGAGGAATTCATCCGCATCACCGGATTGTTCCATCATCTCAATCAGGTCTCTGAATCGTTTCAATGGGTCGCCACCGGCAGCTTTCGCGCTCGCCGGGTCATAGGCGTAGCTCTCATCTTTATAGGCCCAGTGGGCGGCCACGCCACGTTGCGCGACATCTTCCATCCGCTCGGTCCGGATTTGGATTTCGACGCGGCGATTCTCAGCTGTCCGGATAGTCGTGTGTAACGATTGATAGCCATTCGGTTTCGGGACAGAAATAAAGTCACGGAAGCGGGATGGCACAGCGCGATAATCATGATGCAAGACACCCATAGCCCTGTAGCAGTCCGGCCATTTTTCCAGAATAATCCGGAACGCATAAATATCTGCGACATCGTCAAAGCTGATATTCTGGCGCTGAAGTTTCCGCCAGATCGCATAGGCGCGTTTCTCTCGTCCATAAATGCGGGCCTCAATGCCTGCGTTAGACAGTGTCGATCTCAGGCCTATAAATATCTGTGAAATCGCCTCTCCTTGGCTGGATCTCCATTCGTCCAATCGCTTGCTGATACCCTCAAACGCGGCGGGATTGATGTGGCGGAAGGACAGATCTTCCAGTTCGGAACAGATTTTATCGACCCCGACCTTCCGCGCGAGAGGCGCGTAGATTTCCAATGTTTCCCGCGCGATCCTCTCGCGTGAAGCCTGTTTCGGATGGAACTCCAGTGTCCGCATATTGTGCAGACGGTCGCAGAGTTTGACGAGGAGAACGCGAACATCTTTCGAGACGGCCAGAATGAACTTCTGAAAGTTTTCCGCCTGCGCCTTTTCACGGGACAGGTTTGGGCGAGACATCTCGACCTTGCCGAGTTTCGTCACACCGTCGACAAGTTCCGCGATTTCCGGCGTGAACTCACGCGCCAAATCCTCAACCGTCGCATCCGTATCCTCCAGCACATCGTGGAGCAGCGCTGTACAGATCGTAGCCACATCCAGATGGAGCGAGGCGACGATGCCCGCCACCTCTATGGGATGCGCGTAATAGGGATCACCGGAATGACGAAGCTGTTGCCCATGCGCCTGCACGGAAAAAACATAAGCCTTGTTCAAAAGCGCCTCATCCGCAGACGGGTCATAGGCTTTGACGAGTTCGACAAGCTCAAACTGCCGCAGGAATTTCTGCGGGACCGCCGCGCCGTTTAATGCGGGCTGTGTCGGTATGTCGGCCAAGTTAGTCACAGGTCGTTTCGTATAACGCCGCAAATCCGGTTCGGCCAATAAAAAAGCCGCCTCATCGCATCTTTGCGAGGGCGGCTCTTTGAAGCAGTTTTGATCCGCTTAGAAACGTGAGGACGAGTCGTTATCACGGTCACCTTGCAGGGCGCGAAGGAGGTCAGCTTCGTTCATCTCAGTTTGTTTCGCATCACCGTGCTCAAGCGCCAAGACCGGTGCCTCTTCCTCTTCCGGAAGATCATCGTCTTGGATGACGCGCTGCAGACCAACAACAAGTGACTCGCGCAATTCGTCGAGTTCCAGTGTTTCGTCTGCGAGCTCACGTAGCGCAACAACAGGCGTTTTATCATTGTCGCGGTCAATTGTCAGCGGCGAACCGGAAGCAATATTACGCGAGCGATGGGACGCCAGCAGGACGAGGTCAAAACGGTTCGGGACTTTTTCGACGCAATCTTCAACGGTAACGCGGGCCATGGTAACTCCAATACAAAAAGGCCGCTATCAGAACGGCCTGTCTATTCGGGCCGTCATTAGGCGGCATGTCGGTGAAAATCAACCGAAATCACCAGTTGCCGAGATAGCGCATCTCGTCAATTTGCGCGCTCGGAAGCTTCGCTAAATCCCGCAACCAAACCGCGTCAATCTCAGAGAGTGGAAGCAGAACGAATGCGCGGTCCAGCATGCGCGGATGCGGGAGAATAAGCGCGTCAGTTTCCTGCACTGTGTTCCCAAACACCAGCAGGTCAAGATCCAGAGTCCGTGCTGCATTTCTGACGCTTCGGACGCGCCCCAGCTCCATCTCAACAGACTGTAAAATCGACAAGAGCGTTTCGGCCTCACCCACAAACTCAACCTTCACCGTCGCATTGATATAATCCGGTTGACACGACCCCGCAGGCCAAGCGGGAGAGGACCAGAGGCTTGAGCGCGCCAGGAGTTCTACGCTATGCCCGTCCAACATATCCAAAGCCGTCAGAAATGTCTGTTTCGGATTGGACAAATTGGCACCGAATCCGATAAGAGCTTTCGTCATATTGCATACTCATTTTTATTTATGGACCGTAACATATGGCCTTCTATCCTGACGAACGCATTGCGCTTTTCATTGATGGTGCAAATTTCTACTCCACCGGTAAATCACTCGATTTTGATATTGATTACAAGAAGATGCTGGAGCTTTTCAAAGGAAAAGGCCGCCTCATCCGCGCGAATTACTATACCGCCCTTCTGGAGCATGACGATTACTCTCCCATTCGCCCGCTCATCGATTGGTTGGATTACAATGGCTATCACGTCCTAACCAAACCCGCCAAATCCTACACGGACCGCGAAGGCCGCAACCGGATTAAGGGCGATATGGATATCGAAATGACCGTCGATATGATCCAGATTGCAGATCACATTGACCATCTCATCCTCTGCACGGGTGACGGCGATTTCCGCGCCGCCGTGGAAGCCGTGCAGAAAAAAGGCACCCGTGTCTCTGTATTGTCCTCTATGAAATCACGCCCCTCCATGCTGTCCGATGAACTCCGCCGCCAAGCCGATGCTGTCATCGAAGTCTCCGATATGGGCCAATTGATCGGCCGTCCGAAACGCGAATACACGAACCACGACGACGATGAGTAAAAACAATATCAACGCCCCGTATAATTGCCGGAAATGTCCGCGGCTCGCGGCATTTATTGACGAGCAGAAAGAGAAACTGCCGACATATTTTAACGGCCCCGTGCCGAATTTCTTCTCACCTGACCCTAAACTCATGGTCATCGGCCTCGCGCCGGGATTGCACGGTGCGAATCAAACGGGACGACCCTTCACGGGTGATTGGGCGGGTGACCTCCTCTATGCCGCGATGAAAGAATATGGCTTCGCCAAGGGCGAGTATGACAAAGTTGCGGATGACGGGTTGGAGCTCGTCAACGCGGTCATCACCAATGCCGTCCGCTGCGTCCCGCCGCAAAACAAACCCGTCGGCGCGGAGATCAACACCTGCCGCGAACATTTCCTCAAACCTCAACTCAACGCCCTGCCCGAGCTGAAAGTCATGCTCTGCCTCGGCAAGATCAGCCATGACAGCACGGCGCGGGCTCTGGGCTTAAAACTCTCAACGCATAAGTTCGGACATGGAACAGAATATGCAGATTGGTCAGGGCGAACGCTCCTCTCCAGCTATCACTGCTCCCGCTATAACACGAACACGAAGCGCCTGACGGAAGAGATGTTTTTCGACATTTTCGCACGGGCACGGGAGTTGTGTGACAAGTAGGAAAGTGTGTTCTTATCCACAATGGGACAATCAACACTGGAAACGCCTAACCTTTCTCCCGCATCAAACGCGCTTTTTGTTTTTGCCAATCGCGTTTCTTCTGCGTGTCACGTTTATCGTAATTCTGCTTACCTGTCACCGAAGCGATCAGGACCTTAGCCTGTCCGCGTTCGTTGAAATAGAGCTTTAGTGCGACGATCGTGCGGCCTTTACGCTGCGTTTCACCAATCAAATTATTGATCTGCTTGCGCTTCAATAGCAACTTCCGCGGACGTGTCGGCAGGTGGTTGAACTGGCTGGCGGGCGCGTAGATCGGAATATTCGCGTTGACGAGATAGGCTTCATTACCTTCGACGGACACGTAGCTTTCGGCGATATTGGCTTTGCCCATCCGCAGGGCTTTGACCTCTGTCCCGACGAGCTGGATACCCGCCTCTATCGTGTCCTCGACGGCATAGTCATAGCGGGCCTTGCGGTTTTCCGCGATCACCGTGTCGTTGACACCCGCCTTCTTCTTTCTGCCGCCATGCTTGCTGGACATGTCTAGTAAGTGACTCCCGCTTGCGCCATGGCCGCTTTAACGATCTCTTTCGTGGTCTCGCGGCATTCCGTAATCGGCAGGCGGACCGTGGGTTCCATCTTGCCCATGAGGGACAGCGCATATTTTGCAGGGCCCGGACTCGGGTCGACGAAGAGATCTTTGTGCAGACGATCTAGCTTGGCATTCATCTCACGCGCCTTGGCATATTCGCCCGCAAGAAGTGCATTGTGAAAATCGGCATAAGCTTTTGGCGCGATATTCGAGCCGACAGAAATAGTGCCTTTCCCGCCATGCGCAGAATGCCCGAGCGAAGTCGGATCATCACCTGACAATTGAATGAAATCCTCACCACAACGAACGGTCAATCCCGCTACACGCTCGACCTCACCGGTTGCGTCTTTACACCCAATCACAGTTGGAAGTTTGGACAGACGCTCCATCGTGTCCTGCGTGATATCGACAATGCTTCGGCCGGGGATATTGTAAACAACAATCGGAATATCAACGGCTTCTGAAATCGCTTTGAAGTGCTGATAGATACCCTCTTGGCTCGGCTTGTTGTAATAAGGCGTCACGACGAGAGCCGCATCCGCGCCCATATCCTTGGCATGTTGCGCATATTTGATGGAGACGCGTGTTTCATTCGAGCCTGCGCCTGCCACAACAGGCACGCGGCCATTGGCGGCCTCTGCACAGAGACGGATGACGCGTTGATGTTCCGCATCGGTGAGTGTCGCGCTTTCGCCCGTTGTCCCGCAGGGAACGAGGCCATGCGTGCCGGATGCAATTTGCCATTCGACAAAATCCTGAAATGCCTGCTCATCCAATCCGCCATCTTTAAATGGCGTGACGAGCGCTGTAATCGACCCTTTAATCATGTTTGTCTTTCGTGGTTTTCTGTGTAGGCCCGTATCAGCGCCTGATAACGCTGTTTCGGTAAGTGATTCAAGATACGGTTTATAACGTCTCTGCGATGTGGAACCCGATTAGTCATAGGAAAGTCCATGTGGGAAAAAAAAGACAGAAAACGGACTGCAATTGCGGCAATTTCTAGCGTGATTTTAGCCCTTGCGGTTTCAGGACCTGTTTCAGCCTCCATTCCCTCACCCCGTTTGAAACCTGCGCCCGCTTCTCTTTCGACCTATCTCACACCCAATGATGCAACATTATTCCGCCAGGGTTTGGCCGCGGCGCGTGCAGATCGTTGGTCAGAGGTGGCGCGCGTGATTTCCCGCCTCAACGATCCGGTCGCCAAAGATACATTACGCTGGGTCAGGGCGGCACGGGACCGGAATGCTCCGCTCGACACGCTTGAATATGTTCACAAGAATATGGCGGATTGGCCGCGCCTTGTCGCAGTTCGTGCCGAAGCCGAGCGCCGGATGTTTGACGAAACTTGGTCAGCCCCGAAGATCATGGGCTGGTTCGGGCGGACGGAACCCGTTTCAGGTGAAGGCCGCATTGCACTCGCCGGGGCACATTACGCGCTCGGGAATACCGCCTTGGGCGACAAATATCTTCAACTCGGTTGGCGCGAAAGCCGCCTGACGCGGGATCGGCAGAAAACGGTGTTTGGAAAATATAAGAGCAAGCTCACCAAAGAAGACCATGCAGCGCGGGCGGATCATCTGATTTGGCTCGGCACGCGACATTACGCGAAAGCGAATGCCCTGCTCTCTCACATGGGACGAAATGATCGGGCCCTGATGAATGCGCGGATGAAATTGCACCGAAATGCCTCGGGCATGGATGCCGCTATTCGCGCCGTGCCGAATAGTCTGCAATCGGACCCCGGACTGGTCTATGAGCGCGCGCGCTGGCGGCGGCGGAAGAAAACGAAAACATACGCTCTGCCCGTCTATCTGTCAGTCCGCGAAGCGCCTCAGTCAGAGCTCGGCAAGAAAGCCATGTGGCGTGAGAAAAAGATCATGACATATTGGGCGATCAAAGAGCGTAAGATGGAGGAAGCCTATCAGCTGACCCTGCATCACGGATTTGATGGCGGGACAGAATTTGCAGAAGCGGAATTTCTGGCGGGTTGGTTAGCCCTCACGGAATTGCGAGACCCGGATCGCGCCATTCGGCATTTTACGCGGCTGCGCGACGGTGTGGGCTCCCCGATTTCCCTGGCACGTGCTAATTACTGGTTGGGTCGTGCACACGAAGCGACGCCGGACGGGTATCAAGACGGGCAGCAGGACCTGCATTATCTCGAAGCCGCGCAATATCCGAACACTTATTACGGTATGCTCGCAGGCTTGGAAGTTCAGGGTGCGACGCATCGCGTAACCCTGCCCGCCGAATTCGTCTCGGAAGCGTCCAAAATCGAATTTCAGGCCGACAATCGCGTGAGAGCACTGCATCTGCTCGGCGAAGCGGGCGAGGAACGTCTCTTCTCGCAACTTGCCTATCATCTGGATGATGACGTAGATGTCTTGGACAAGCTCTCACTTCTGTCTGATCTGTCCGAAGATTACGGCTTCATGCGGCCCTCCTTGCGCGCTGCGAAACAGGCGGGACGGTTCCAATCCATGTTGACGGAAAGCGGTTATCCGAAGGTCTCGTCGATTGACGCCCTGCCCGTTGACACATTCGAACACGCCTTCGTTTATGCGATTGCGAGACAGGAGTCTGAATTTGCGCCGAATGCAGTCAGTTCCGCCCGCGCTTACGGCATGATGCAGATGATTGACCCGACGGCGAAGGCGACGGCGCGGAAGCACCGGATTAAATATAGCCGTGACCGCTTGGCGTCTGACGGGGATTACGCCGCGAAGATGGGGGCGCTGCATCTTAACGATCTGCTCGATCGCTGGGACGGGTCCTATATTCTCGCCGCCGTCAGCTATAATGCCGGACCGCACCGCGCGAAGACATGGATTAAAGATTACGGAGACCCGCGCAGCGGTCAGGTCGACCCGATTGATTGGGTCGAGAAAATCCCCTTCTCCGAGACACGAAATTACGTCCAGCGCGTGTTGGAAAATATGCAGGTTTACCGCGCAAGACTGGATAATAATTCGGCGCCGAACCAATTAGAACGTGATCTACGGATTGGGCAGCAGGGCTACTGACCGCGACAGACTGACTTAGCTCTGCAGCCCGCGCTTGCTTTCATCTGTAAAAATCGTCGAAGTCTCTTGACGAGAAGCTGCGTTCCGTCTTTGTTCGCAACTCGACATCAGGGGATGAGATTGTGAGTAATTCTGTGGATAGAGATATGGGTGCGACGTGCCGCCTCTAGCCTCGCACAGTCATATCCGTGCCGAACAGAGACGCTATCGCCGCGCGCGATCCGGCACAGCATGGTCGGTGAAGGATTTGCCGCAATTCTATTACCATAAGAATTTCAGCGGGTTGCTGGAGTCTATTGAGGCGAGCTTTGCCGAACTTCTCGGCGAGTCGGATAGTGCCTTCATCAATGATTTCCGCGATCTACCCTTTCCCGCCCAATGCGCCTATGTCCGTCTCTGCAGCCGCAAGGGCCGCGTATTCCATGTGGATAAATTCGATT
The DNA here is from genome assembly GCA_947503715.1 of uncultured Caulobacterales bacterium. Taxonomy (GTDB): domain Bacteria; phylum Pseudomonadota; class Alphaproteobacteria; order Caulobacterales; family Maricaulaceae; genus Litorimonas. The sequence goes on from CANNER010000001.1 coordinate 973,621, forward strand.
ATAATGAGATTGATAACCTGCTGGACCAATATGTTCTGCTGCGCGAACGCGGTTTTACGCAGCCGGTTAGCCGCAGTCATTTCCGCGACTATCTCAATACACTCTGCAAGCCCGACCTGACGGTTCTGCTGTCGGATCATGTTTGCGAGACGGAGTATAAGAAGTCTTGGAAAAAGGCGCAGATGGTCGAGGTCGGGCTGAACAAGGTCGATTTCGACGACCTCACGATCGCGGACACCACCCTCGTCCAAGGCAGAACGGACTGTCTTGACTACCTCCTCTACCTCTATTTCGGCAAGATTGAGCAGAGTTTGCAGAGCCTGACCCTGCGCGATCTGGGCCTTGTGAAACTGCCGAAAAATGAGGGGCAATACGGGACGCGGTTTAACTGTCAGGACACAGCCAAAACCGCCTTTTTCTATGCCCGCGGATTGCAAAGTTTCCGCAATGAGGATGGCCCCGCCATAGACTCGCTCGTCCGATCCATCACGGAATGGCCGGACCCGCTCTGCCATCAGAGCACGGGCGACCGCGATAAGCTGCTGCAAAAACTGGGCGGGTTGTCGGAACGGCGCGGAGATCTGGAGACCGCACTCACCGTCTATGCGCGGTCCGATACGCCGCGCTGTAACGAACGCGTGGTGCGTCTGCGCTATAAACAGGGTGACAAGGATTGGGTGAAATCACGGCTGGAAGCGATGATTGAAAATCCTGCGTCTGATGAGGAACACGCCTTCGCGCAGGATTTCTACGCGCGGAAGTTCAAGAAAAAGCGCACCTCCACCGTCACAGACATTCTGCGCGGGGCGGAGACGCTGGAACTGGACGAGGCCTTCCGCAACCAGCCTGAACGCGCCGCCATGCGTCATTTCAAGGATCAGGGCCTCATCTGTTTCCGAACCGAGAACCGCCCGTGGCGAAATCTGTTTGGCCTGCTGTTCTGGGATGAACTATTTGAAGTCGATTCTCCCCGACGGATGCCAGCCGCGTTGAAAGCCGGCACATTCTACGATGAAAATACGGATGCGATTGAAGCCAAGCTGGCTGATCTCGACACACCACATCTCGTCATGATTAAACTGCTCAAAACGCTGACAGTCCATTTCGGCGAGAATCAGAGCCTCGTCCATTGGGGATCGAAATCACTCGACCGCGTTCAGGCCATGGTGGAACATGCGCCAAAGGGTGCAATAGCCCATATGCTCCGCCTCATGGCGCAGGATTGGCGCGGGACGAAGGACGGCTTTCCCGATCTGATGGTAGTGGAGGACGGCGTTGCGCGGTTTATCGAAATCAAGGCGACGGGCGATGTTATCCGTAGAAACCAACTCACACGGCTGCGCCAGCTTCGCGCGGCGGGTTTCCGCGCGGATATTTTGCAAGTCATGTGGAAAGTCGATCCGGACCAGACTTATGTCGTCGTGGATGTCGAGACAACGGGTGGTCGCCCCGGTCTGCACCGCGTTACGGAAATCGGCGCTGTGAAAATGAAGGGCGGCGAGGTCATTGATGAATGGTCATCCCTCATTAATCCGCAGCGTTCTATCCCCGCCAATATCACGCGCATCACGGGTATCACAAATGACATGGTCGCCGACGCCCCCGTCTTTGCGCAAGTCGCGGAAAGCTTCGCCGCGTTTATGGGCGACGCCATTTTCGCCGCGCATAATGTCAATTTCGATTACGGATTTATTAGCGCGGAATTCCAGATGGTGGACCGCCACTTCCGCCATCCGAAAATATGCACCTGTTCCTCCATGCGGAAGCTCTATCCGGGCTATAAATCCTACTCGCTCAAAAACCTCTGCCGTGAATTTCACATCGACCTGACCAGCCACCATCGCGCGCTTTGCGATGCGCAGGCGGCGGCGGAACTATTGAAACTCGTCAATGAAAAGCGAATTGAAGAGGATTGCGCCTAAGCCTTTCACACGCCCCTTGAGTGTGCCAAAAGATGCACGACTCTTTTCGTTCGGGACAAATCGTTGGCCATACCCCTCACACAGAATTCGATTGAAGACAGCGTCGTAACCATGCGTCGGTTGATCGAGGCAAGACTTTCGGATGTCGTGCCCTCCGGACAGACTTGGCCCGCTCGATTGCATGAAGCGCAACGCCACGCCCTGCTCTCCCCCGGCAAGCGGTTCCGCCCGCTCCTCTGTGTGTTCATCGCCCAAGGCGGCGGCGCGGAAACTAGCGCGCTGCTGGATGCGGCGATCTCGACGGGCTGTGTCGCGGAAATGGTCCATGCAGCCTCACTCATTCTCGACGACTTGCCCTGTATGGATGATGCGGAATTGCGCAGAAACCAACCCACAACGCATATTGCTTTTGATGAAAGCACGGCGATCCTGTCCGCGACGGCCTTGCTCAACCGCGCGTTCGGCGTACTTTCGCGATTGGATGCCGTCACGCCGGAAGCCCGCGTCGAGATGATCGACCTGCTGTCTTACGCCGTCGGGTCCAAAGGCCTCATCGCCGGACAAATGGCCGACCTCGCCAATACGGACCAAAGCGCGAGCATTGCCGAGATTGAACGGTTGAACACATTGAAGACGGGCGCATTGTTCGATTTCAGCGTTGAGTCCGCGGCCATACTCTCCGGCATGCACGCCTCGCAACGCGCGGCGTTGAAAGACTTTTCCTATCATCTCGGCCTCGCTTTCCAGTTGCTGGATGATGTGAAGGACTCGGTCATGAGTGATGACGAAGCCGAGAAATCTGTGGGCCGCGATATTGGCAAGGCGACCATTCTGGCTGTGGCGGGATCAGAAGCATCCAAAGCAAAATTGAACGACTATCTCGCCTCTGCCAAAGCCGCGCTGAAACGCGCGGAATTGAGTAATCTCGACACGCTGACCGCTATTCTGGACCATCAGTTTGCCTTTCTCCGCGCCTGATATTCAGTCCAGAACGCCCATCCTGCAAGCGAAAGACCTGACGGTCCGCTATGGCAAACACACGGCTTTGGACGGGTTGAGCGTCGACATAGCGCCAGGCGAACTCGTCGGTGTGATTGGCCCGAATGGAGCCGGAAAAACAAGCTTTATCAAGGCACTGTGCGGGCGAGTGGATGTGAAAGGCCAACTCTCCGTCTCGGACACAGCCTTGCACCGCGGCACGGACCGCCGCCGCCATATCGCCCTCGTGCCGCAGGATATTGGGCTTTACGCTCACCTTACCGCGCAGGAAAACTTGCAGGTTATGGGGCGGTTGCTTGGCCTGAAAAATAAAGATGCCGTCACAAAAGCCCTGAAATCCGTCGAAATGACGAAACATGCCAGGACCCGCGTTTCCGCTATGTCGGGCGGGATGAAACGCCGTATCAATGTGGCAGCGGCTATCCTGACTGACCCTGCCCTCATCATATTTGACGAACCCACGGCGGGCGTTGACGCTCCCGCGCGGGATACGGTTCACCGCCTTGCCCGCGCGTTGGCCGAGCAGGACAAGGCCGTCATTCTCATCACCCATGAATTAGAACAGGCCGAAGCGCTCTGTGACAGAGTCCTCGTCCTCTGCGACGGCAAACGCCTTGCTTTCGAACCACCCGCCCGTCTGCTGGAACGTAGTTTTCAGGGACAACGCGAGGTCATGGTCCGCTACGCCACACCGCCCGCGCCGGACGTGATGTCGGCGATGAAACCTTTCGAGTTCAAGCAGGGCGAATTACCGACAATCTGGGTTGCGATGACCGATGCGAATGAGGTCAGTTTTGTTTCCGCTTTCCTAACCGCCTTACAAGGGCAGGACGATCTTGTGCGTGAAATCAGCGTCCGCCGTCCCGGCCTGACCGCTTTGATGCACAGAATCGAGAAAACCGGAAAGCTGGCGGCATGATCGGCGCCGTCTTCAAAATCATGTGGCTCCGTCTCTGGCGGGACAAGGGCGCGCTATTGCTGGCCTTCGTCCTGCCCGGATTTATCTTTGCCGTTTTTGCGGCGATATTCTCTAACGCATCAGGCGGAAATCTGGATATGCGTATTGCCATGGCAGTTGATACCGACAGTCCGGCTTCCAGTGTTTTTGCTGATAATTTAAAAAACAGTGATCTGATTTCAGTCGCTTATGAAGAGAACTGGACATCTGCGGACGTCACAGAACGCGTTCGATTAGGGCAGGAAGATGTGGGGCTCGTCCTGATTGGTAATATCATGGATAAGTCCGCGCCCTCTATTCGCATCATCGAAGACCCCAGCCGAACGGTTGCCGCGAATGTTCTCAAAGGTCAGATTAGACAAAATCTCGCCTCCATTCGGGGCGGAGATACATCTGAATTGTTCGAAACTGTCTCCGCACTTGGCAACGCAGATAAAACGGTAATGAAAGACCCATCCGTCACATATTACATCGGGGGCACAGCTATTCTCTTTCTGCTCTTCTCCGCCATGCAGGGCGCGGCCATTTCGATTGAGGAACGGCGCAACGGGATCAGCGACCGCCTCATGGTCGGGCCCTCCGGCGCGATGGGGATGTTGATGGGGAAGTTTGTCTTTCTGAGCTTTATCGGCTTTCTCCAAGCCGCCATCATTTGCGGCGTCGCACAGATCTTTTTCGAAGTTCCGATACTGTCGCATATCGGCCCCGTGCTATTCGCCTGTATTGGCACGGCCATGTTGGCCTCCGCACTGTCACTCCTCGTCGCCTCACTTTGCAAGACACAGGCGCAGATGCACGCGGTGAGTACATTTACCGTGTTATTGCTCTCTGCAGTGGGTGGATCGATGGTCCCACGTTTTATGATGCCGGGTTGGTTGCAGCAAATCGGGATTGCCACACCAAACTATTGGTCGATTGAGGCCTTCTATGGCATTTTGGCACGGGGACAATCCGTCATCGACCTGTTAGTCGTCTGGTGTGTATTATTTGGAAGTGCAGCAATACTGCTCGCACTTGCCGCATTTATCTCGCACAAGATGAGGAGAGTTTGATTGGCCTCTGCCGTTGAACAGAAGACAGCTTTTAATCTGGGCTTGCCTCTGGCGGTCATCATTGTCGGTGGCTGGGCAACGGTCCATATTTATAGCGTCTTTGCGCATAACCTTTCTGCCCCAATCTGGCAGACCGTTGGCCTCATCGCCCTACAGTGCTGGCTTTACACGGGCGTGTTTATTGTTGCGCATGATACGATGCATGGCTCCCTAGCGCCAGGACGGCCAAAACTAAACGCGATCATCGGGACATCCGTTCTGTTCGTCTATGCCGGATTTAACTGGCGCAAGATGAGAGAAGCGCACCACGCACATCATGATTATTCTGGCACAGAGGATGACCCCGATTTTAACGCAGCGAATCCGAGAGCTTTCTGGCCTTGGTACGCGAAGTTCTTCCTGACCTATTTTGGGTGGCCGCAAGTCCTGATCCTCGTCGGATTTACAGTCGCCTATATTTTGCTGGGCGCGAGCTATCTCAATACGATTGTGATGTGGGCTGTGCCAGCCATTCTGTCCTCCATGCAGCTTTTCTATTTCGGGACATATCTGACCCATCGCCATGCGGAAGACTTCCCCGACGAGCATAATGCTCGCACGAATGAGTTCAGTTATCTCGCATCGCTCTTTTCCTGTTTCCATTTCGGTTATCACCATGAACATCATCTCTATCCGCATGAACCGTGGTGGCGTCTTCCGACGCGCAAGCGGGAGCGCATAACGTGAGTATTTTGATAAATTCTAGCATCGTCATCGCCTCCGTCATCGGCATGGAGATTTTCGCGTGGGCCATCCATAAATATGTGATGCACGGTCCGGGTTGGGGCTGGCATGAGAGCCACCACACCGAGACGGAGGGGCACTTCGAGAAGAATGACCTCTATGCCGTTGTCTTCAGTTTCATCGCCGCAGGGTGTTTTATCGCAGGGTCCATGGGCGTGAGCTGGCTCTGGTATGTCGGGCTTGGCCTGACACTTTACGGCATTCTCTATGCCGTTATGCATGACGGCCTTGTCCATCGCCGTCTGCCCTTTCCGCGCAAAGCCCGCGGGAAATATATGAAACGCCTCGTGCAGGCCCATCGTCTGCACCATGCCGCGCATACAAAAGACGGTTGCGTCAGTTTCGGGTTCATCTGGGCCGAAGATGTCCGGAAATTGAAAGCCAAGCTTAAGGCAAATATGGCGAAGACCGGACAGCCCCTGCAATCGGATCAAGCTGAATAAGATGGAACAAGGCTTCGGGCCGGACGCGCTCATCAAGTGCTATCGTCACGGCATCTTCCCGATGTCGGATGACCGCACGGATGAAAGGCTCTTCTTGGTTGATCCTGAAATGCGCGGAATTCTCCCTCTGGACGCTTTGCACATTTCCAAATCCATGCGGAAATTCCGGCGGCAAACAGATTTGCGCGTCACATTAAATACTGACTTTCCCGCCGTGATCAAAGCCTGCGCCGAAGCACGGGAGAACACATGGATCAGTCACGGCATTGAGGGCCTCTACACGATCCTTCACCATCGCGGCGAAGCCCATAGTGTCGAAGTCTGGCAGGGCAAGCAACTCGTCGGCGGGCTCTACGGCGTCAGTCAGGGCGGCGCATTTTTCGGCGAGAGCATGTTTAGTCGCGCCACCAATGCGTCGAAATTCGCCCTGATACACCTCGTCGAACATCTCAATAAGCGAGGTTTTGTTCTTCTGGACACCCAATTCATCACCGATCACCTCGCCTCACTCGGGGCAATTGAAATTCCGCGCGACACATATCAAGAAAAGTTGAAAAAAGCGCTCGCAGTTGAGGCGCGTTTCGATTGACGCGGGGCTTTTGATTGAACATGACGGAATCATGAAAAATTATCTCGTTCCTCTGACCCTCACACTCGCCGCATTGGCCGCCTGTCAACCGGCATCTGAAAACAAGGCAGCTGAAAATTCTGATAAGGCCTTGGCCTTCCCTAGCACTTATTCACCGCAACCCTCCAATACGGTTCTACTGAAAAACGCGAAACTAATTGACGGGGTAAGCAAAGAAATTCGCGAGGGTGACCTGCTCGTCGCAGATGGGAAAATTGCTTTTGTCGGCACGGGCGAGGTTCCGGATGACGCAACGGAGATTGATGTAGAGGGACGTTTCGTAACGCCCGGTATTATTGATATCCATTCACATCTCGGCAATTACCCTACACCAAGTGTCCGCGCCCATGGTGACGGGAATGAAGCGACCAGCCCGATCACATCCGAAGTCGATGCCGAACACGGTGTCTGGCCACAGGATCCGGGCTTTGACGAAGCGCTGCAAGGCGGTGTAACGACCCTTCACATTCTACCCGGTTCGGCCAACCTCTTTGGCGGCAAGGGTGTGACCCTTCGCAATGTCCCTTCACGCACTGTGCAAGGGATGAAGTTCCCGGATGCGCCGGAAACACTCAAAATGGCCTGCGGCGAAAATCCGAAACGCGTCTACGGTGCGAAAGGCGGTCCTGCCTCACGTATGGGTAATGTGGCGGGTTATCGCAAAAACTGGATAAAGGCGGCGGAATATAAGGCCAAACGGGATAAGGGCGGCGACTATAAACGCGACCTGCAACTCGAAACGCTGGCCGATGTTCTGGACGGCAAAATCCTCGTCAACATGCATTGCTACCGCGCGGATGAAATGGTCCAAATTCTCGATATCGCGAAGGAGTTTGATTACAAGGTCACGACATTCCACCACGCCGTCGAATCCTATAAAATCGGTGACATCCTCGCTGATAACGATGTCTGCTCCGCGATGTGGGCGGATTGGGGTTCGTTCAAAATGGAAAGCTATGACTATATTCGCGAGAATGTGCCCTTCGTCCATGCGGCTGGGGCCTGCGCGATGATCCATTCTGATGACGAAAATAATGTGCAGCGCCTGAATCAGGAAGTTGCGAAGACATGGTCTGATGGCAACCGCGCGGGACTGGATATTTCCAAAGCTGAAGCGTGGCAGTGGCTATCCACAAACCCCGCCAAAGCGCTTGGCATTCTCGACGAAACGGGCACACTGGAAGCCGGGAAACGCGCCGATATTGTTGTGTGGAATGGCGATCCGTTCAGTGCCTACGCTAGACCCGATAAGGTCATGATTGACGGGGCCATCCTATATGACCGAGAAACCGGCTTAAAACCGAAAAGTGATTTCCGCCTCGGCCATGCCGATCTTTCGGAGGGTGTCCGATGAGAACGCTTCTACTCGCCAGTACCATCGCACTCTTCGCCCCTGCCGCCTCTGCGCAGACAGTTTTTTTGGACGACGCGACCATCGTTGATGCCAAAGGTCAGCGCGTCACGTCAGATATTATTTGGGCGGATGGCGCGATTGTCCAAGAGGGCGCAAATCTCACGGCTCCACAAGGTGCCGAGACTGTCTCCGGTGCCTGGGTCACACCCGGCCTGTTTGCGCCCATGTCGACCCTCGGTCTTACCGATCTTGGATCTGCCGGTCGTGGAAACGATATTAGCGCGGAAGATGCGCCGACATCCGTGTCCGAACGCGCCGCTGACAGTTTCAATCCTCGCTCACCCTATATCGCCAATACGCGTGGACGCGGTGTAACCCATGCCGTGGTTGCGCCCGGTACATCAAGTGGAAGTATTTTTGCTGGAACGGGAGCGGTTATCTCTCTGACAGGTGAATTTGACTCTGTGCTGATCGAAGACGCCTTTGTCTTTCTCTCACTTGGGGAAGCCGGCGGCGCACGCGCAGGCGGATCCCGCGCGGCCGCTATGGCGCAACTTCGCGCCGCCATTTCTGATGCGGAAGGGTTCTTCCGCCGTTACAATGATGCGCCCGATGGGGGCGATGCCCTCTCGCGTCAAGATGCCAATGCGCTGCGCAGTGCGGTCAATGGCGACATCCCGATGATGATACAGGCCGACCGCGCATCAGACCTTGTTGCAATTATCCGCTTAAAAGATGAAAATCCGGACCTCGACATTATCGTTGTAGGGGCGACAGAAGCGTGGGATGTGGCGGATGAATTGGCGGATGCAGATATCCGCGTCATCATCGATCCGCTTCACAATCTCCCTACATCCTTCGAAGCTGTTGGCGCGCGCATCGACAATGTTCTCTTCCTCGAAGAAGCGGGCGTCGATTACGCGATTGCGAATCTATCTTCATTCCGCGTGGTCAAACCCGCTTCGCTGGCACAACATGCGGGGAATGCTGTTGGCGAGGGCTTGGACTGGGGTACGGCCTTTGCCGCTATCAGCTCGGTTCCTGCCTCATGGTTCGGTGTCGAGTCGGAGACAGTTGTCGTTTGGGATGGGGACCCGCTTAATGCGACATCGGCTCCAATTGCTGTCACGATTGACGGCGAAGTCATGTCGATGGACTCACGCATAACCGCGCTGCGTGATCGTTATAATCCGCTCAACACGGATCAACGTCCGCATAAGTACCGCTAGCGAGGTGTTTGCTTGACCTGCGGGCGTTGAACCCTATGTTGCGGCAAATTCACAAAGGCCCGCGGATCGTCCGCGCGCCAAGCCCGAAAAGCGCACTATAGCTTGACCGACAATACGCCCGAAGAAATTGATGCCGACGCAAAGGTCACCGTGACCTTTAAAGAGCTCGGCCTTGACCTGAAAATCCTAAAAGCCTTGGACGACCTCGGCTATGTCAACCCGACCCCGATCCAAGCCAAAGCCATACCGGCCGCACTGCAACAACGCGACGTGCTCGGCATTGCCCAAACGGGTACGGGTAAGACGGGAGCCTTCACGCTGCCGACCATGCATAAATTGGCAAAGGGACGTGCGCGCGCCCGCATGCCACGTTGCGTTATCGTCTGTCCAACACGTGAACTCGCGGCGCAGGTTGCGAAGGATGTTGAAGCTTACGGGAAATATCTAAAGCTCGAAATGGCACTCTTAATTGGCGGCGTCTCATTTGCTGAACAAGACCGCAAACTCATGAAGGGTGTCGACATCCTCATCGCGACGCCCGGTCGTCTGATTGACCAGTTCGAGCGCGGTAAAATCCTGATGACAGGCGTGCAAACGTTAATCGTGGATGAAGCTGACCGTATGTTGGATATGGGTTTCATTCCCGATATTGAAAAGATTTTCGATATGACGCCCTTTACGCGTCAAGTCCTATTCTTCTCAGCCACGATGCCGAGCGAGATCAAACGCCTCGTCGATCAATTCCTGCATCAGCCGGTTTCCATCCAGATCGCCCGTAAGAACATGACGGCCAAGACGGTGACACAACGTATTGTGCGCATGCCCTCCTCTGACGCGAAACAAAAGCGGACAGCGTTGCGTTGGATTATCGACAAAGAAGATGTCGATAATGGGATTATTTTCTGTAACCGGAAACGGGATGTCGACATTGTCGCGAAATCCTTAAACGTTCACGGGCATGACGCCGCGCCGATCCATGGCGATTTGGCGCAAAGCCTGCGGACGGAAACATTGAATCGCTTCCGGAATGGCGAAATCAAATATCTTGTTGCGTCCGATGTGGCGGCGCGGGGTCTCGACGTCCCAACAGTCAGCCATGTGTTCAACTATGATGTTCCGAACCATTCTGAGGATTATGTTCATAGGATTGGGCGAACAGGTCGTGCAGGCCGTAAGGGTGATGCTATCATGCTCGTCGCGCGTCTGGATGAGGGCAATTATAATGACATCCTGAACCTGATTAAGGTGAAGGAGATTGAAGAGCTGGAAATTCCGGGAATTGAAGATTTCCCGAAAGATGCGGGCGGACGCAAACGTCGCGGTGGACGCGATGGCGACAGAGGTCGTGGACGCCGTGATGTTAAACGCGGTGGCCGTAACCGCGGTCAGCGTGATGATGGCAGCTATCACGACAAAATAAGTTCGACAGATAAAGTGTCGAAATCAAAACGAAATTCTTCCAAGAGAAAATCAGACGACGCCGTAGAAACACCAGAAACGCCTCAGAAAAAAGAGGCCCGAAAGCCTGCTGAACGTCGCCGCCCTGCCCCACGTCGAAAGCCTGCGCCCGGGCGGGACAAATCAAAAGACGTCGAAGCGAAATCTGCGCCGGAAGAAGAAGACCCAAAGCCAAAGCGTGAACGCTCCAGCTCCCGTCGCCGGGCCGCGCCGGGTAAGAAAAAAGCGCCTGTTGAGACGGTTGAAGAGAAACAAGAACAGACTCCAAAGCGAGAGTCGCGTTCACGCAGTCGCTCAAATAACAGGTCCAGAGAAGAGGCTGAGCCTGAAAAATCTCGTAGCTCTTCTCGGACATCTTCTTCGAACCGTAATTCAGATAGCAAGAAATCTAATCAGAAGTCGAAACCCGGCAAGACGCCTTTTGGTGATGACGTTCCGGACTTCCTGAAATTCTAGCCCGCTGAATTTTCGACGCGCACGAGAACCCCGTCCAGCGCGTCAAAAATTTCTTCCAGAACCGCGTCACTTTCCTGTGGCAGACAATGGCCCGTGCCCACAATCGGCAGAGACTGACAATCCGGCATCCGTGTATCGCAGATCATCTTGTTTTCTTCCGTATCGACGAAATTGTCGATTTCTGCATGGATCATTGTCACAGGGAGATTGATGGCTTCCGGATATCCTGATTTGCGGACATAAAGACTGCTCTCATAAAACTCGCCGCCCCAATTAAAGGTGACATCGCCGACGCGTTGTTCCGGCTTGCGCGTAAAAATAGCGTCGCGAAGTGGCAGGCGTTTTGGGTTGGATGAACAGTGCTCAATCCCGGCCTGTAATAGATTCTCTTCATTATAAGGCGTCCAATTTGATCCCCCCGGAAGGTAGCGTGTGTCCTTCCCGAGCCTCCGTCCCCATGTCAGGAGGCGCGCGGCTTCATCAAATGTCATATCACCTGCCTTGGGTGTCAGCGCGGGTGCGAGGAGCAATAATCCATCAACTGTATCAGGATGATCGCCCGCCATACGTGTCGCAACATGCCCACCAAAGGACATCCCCATGACGATAACCGAACGATCTTCCGGTAGATTTCTGGATTGAATGAAGTCAGATAACTCGTTGGAATAGCGAGAGAAATCATCAATCAATAGCTTTTCCGGCTGACCAACGCGCGGGCGTTCCGAGCCGCCCTGCCCGCGCAGATCAAACCCGAGAACATGATAGCCACGCGCCGCTAAATCGCGCACATGTTCCCCGTACATATCCAATGTCGCCGTATATCCCGGTACGATGACAACCGTCGCTTTTGCGGCATCCGCATTTCCGGTCTGACCCCAGCGCATGCGAATACCGTCATCGCCGGCAAAGGCGCTCCACTGCCAATCTGACGGCATTTCTGGTACATTAAAGGCGTCGACCTGCGCCTGATAGTCGTCGCTAACCTGATAGGGCTGATAGCGAGATTCCGGCCAAACGAAAAAGGCCAGCACGCAAAGGGCCAACAAACCGAACATAACGAATATCGCGCGCTTGATCATGCCACGTCTCCATAGGCAAAGGTGTCCTGCCACGCCGGATCGTTTTTAAACGTCGTATGCCAGTCTGACAATTTCGGCGCGAGCTCTCGCCAGCCAATATGCGCGGCGCGATAATCCGCATAATCCAGAGCGCAAATAATCGCCAAATTTCCATAGGTCCACGGCCCGCGAAGCCATTCGCAAATACGGTCCAGTGTCATAACGCTATTGCGGATAGACGCTTCATGGCGCGCAATCATTTCGTCCCAGTGAAGCTCCACGGGTCGGACCGTCTCATATCGGTAGCTATAAATAGCATCAGATAGGCCGTCGCCCAAAGCGTGCTGCCAGAGCTGCAAGACACGGGGGTGACCCTCATTCGGCAGAAGCGGAATATCGCGTTGCGCATCCAGATATTCGCAAATAACCGGGCTATCGAAAAGGAACTGCCCTGGCTTCCATTCCAATGACGGAATTTTTCCGAGCGGATTATCACCCGCCTTATACCCATTTGCCCCGTCTTTTTCCGGCTGAACTTCGTCCAACTCTATCCCGGAAATCCGGGCGAGGATCATGACCTTGCGGGCATAGGGCGAATTGGGGTGACAGATCAATTTCATACCCGCCGCATAGAGCAGGTTCACATAAAAAAAAAGGCGGACCGTTGGAAATCCAACAGCCCGCCAAGGTGGTGTGTTCTACAAGTCCCAGGGGGTGGGTGTGTCCTCGATGACAACTGTCCCCGTTCTGAATTTTGGTTTTTTGGGATCAATCTCCAGCTCGTAATCGACATCGACATCGCTCACCCGGCGGATGATGACATTCTCCCGCGCCATGAGATCATCTTCAATCTGAAGCTCTACGGTGAAAGCTTCACTCGCCACGATTTTCGAGGCTTTGGACGGCATGACGTGAACTTTATACTGTCCCTGCGGCAGATCATCGAAAGCATATTGTCCAAAACTCGTCGTGATGACCGTCTCTGTGATGTCGCCTGTTTCATCTTCAAGACGCAATTTTGCGCCCTCAATCCGCGACTCGCCGCGATCATAGACACCGTTGCGATTATCATCTTCGAAGGCAAAGCCGCGAATCTGACCGCGTTGGACTATGGGAAGTGGGATATCGGTGATCTGACCCTCTGAAATCGTGACACGCGTCTGGATATCTTCCGATAAATCATAACCAATGGGCAGGCTGCCCGCATCAATTTGCACTTCGTAGAGGCCTTCTTTCACGTTTTGAATTGTGAAGAAGCCGTCTGCCCCGGATCTCAACGCGAGAGCCGTGCCCTTCACGCGTACGATGGTGCGTGGAATGCCCGGTTCGCTCGGCTGACGGATGCCGTCGCGGTTACGATCAAGGAAGACCTGTCCTTTTAGGATACCGCGCCCATCTTCGGTCTTCTTTATCGCACGTTTGGCGTTGAAGTTAAAATTACCGGAGAGTTGCAAACCAAGGCGGTGTTCACCGCGCAGGTCATTCCGGTAAGCCAAACCGAGAGACATATTCTTACCAATCGGCAATTTCCGCGCAGCAGACACTGTCAGGAATTTATTGCTTTGGGCGCTACCGCGTGTCGATACGCTTTGCAGAATACCGAATGACGCGGTGACGCGGTTCTTCCGTCCAAAGACTTCGCCGGAATTAAGCGATGCATTCACACCAAATCGGCCTCGTAAATTCGACCCATCCCAAATCCCCGTCGCCGAAGGACCCACACTCAATGTCGACGCTTTTGGGAGGTCGAAGTTAAATGCCGTACGGTTCACATTCAGAACCGCGCTTTCGCGCGTCGGCGCATCGGATTGTTCAAACCGGTTATATTGCGCCCGGATCGTGTAATCATTGAATTGCTTATAGGCCTGCGCAGAGATGGAATTTCCCGTCGTGGTTTCAGACCCGACGTCGCGAACATCGCGAGTTGTTTCAAACACGCTGCCATTCACACTGACATTCACACCTGTTTCGCCGATAGACGTGCTCGCCCCGGCCGAGACTGCGGTCTGGTCAGCCGTCGTTATGCCAGATTTAAGGAATCCTGTCTTCGTGTGACGAACAGAGACGGAGGCGGCAGGATTATTCAAGAACCCTGTTTCTCCGCGCGCAAAGAACCGTGCAGACGCACTGACAGAGACTTGATCGGAGCCTCGACGGCGGATGTCAGGCGGTGTTTCGAAATCTTCAAAATCTGCATCCGGATCAAGGATTTCCGCAATTTCGCGATCTTGTTGTTCCTGCTGTAAAGAGGTTCCAAGGAATTCCGCCCCTGAATAGGCAACACGGGAGTCGACTGAAAATGACTCACTGAGTTGATAGCGACCATCCGCATTGAGACGTAGATCAACCGTACTTTCGCGTAAGTCCCCGTCAAAAACACCTAAAGCACCGCCCGCATTCCATTGAAACTTATCATCTTTCTGACGGCCCAGCTTACCGGAAATCGCTTCCAGCACGACGCGTTGATCTGACGATAGCTCATTCCGCGTCGCGGCAAGGCCAGCCTCCCAACCATCCCGATCTGCATAACGCAAACCGGCGGCAAAGCCGCCAAATTCGTTGCGTGTCTGATCGGATGAAATGCGTTCCACTCCGGTTTGAGGGGCCCCGGCCGCAAAGGACCATCGTCCATTCTCCGTTTCTTTCTGTGCGGCAACTCCCACAATGCGGCGGGTTCCCACTGCGTCCAATTCCCTAAACCGCGCAGAATAATCACCGATAGACCCCGTTGCGCCGCTCGTATGGGCGAGATCGACGGAGAGCCAGCTGGGGCGCAACTCGTCCTCATTCGATGGTAGGTCCGGAAGTTCCAACCTTAAGCGTCCATTCACACGTCCGGCATGGGCATCAAACTGCACCCGCGCGCCCGTATCGGGTGAGATTTGGAATTGCAGGGACTCCGGTGTGAAGGGCGTGTCTTTGGTCAGGTCATCCACGGACGCCATTGGTGCAATAGCCCCCGTCAGACGTTCATCCAGGTCGACATTGATCCGGTCGGTACCCGCTTCCGCCTCAATAATGGTGCCTGTGAGGGCTTCGACGGCAGAAACAGGCAGGAGGAGGTTGATCTGATCAATATAGGCGATGTCCTTTGACAGACCGACGGGTGTGCCGTTGACGCTAACCAATCCTGTCGAGAGATTGAGCGACATGGTTACACTGTCCTGAACACGACGGATTTCAATAACAGTGCCGCCCTCCGTCAAATTGATCGTATTCCCAAGGGATTCCGCAATAGGACGAATGGGTAGCAGGAGGACAGGTCCTACAGATTTAGGTTCAGGTTGAACCGCACCCAATGGAATACCTTCTACAAAAACATCAAAGCCCGTCGCGACACGTAAACGCGGATCGAGTTTGAATTTGAACTCGTTACTGTCGGCGTCGAACTGTCCAATCGTGCCCGCCAGAACGGCAATCGCATTCGGTGTGAGAATGAATTGCTCAGCCGTGACCTGACCGAAATGTTCAAGTTTCCCTAATGCCTTGCCATCCGCCTTGACGATGCCCGTCTCGGTGTAGAGTTCCATGACGACGCCGTCCTGGCTCCGGCGTACGATAAGGGCTTTGCTGACATCGTCATATTCGACGTCATTACCGTAATGGGCGAAAATCGGCATCGCATTGACATAGAGATTACCATCCGACGTCCGGTGGACTTCCGTACTCTCCAATGTCTCGCCGTCCAGTTTGACGATGATAGAGCTGTCGACTTCCGCAATCAGCGTCGTGTTAACCGTGGGCAGGCTTTCAGGCTTTTCCTCAATAGGGACGTCTTTCGTCGCCTGTGGGAGGGAGACTTCCGCGACTTTTGCATCTTCGGCATGGGCGACCCCGCCAAACCACATCAGGAGGCACAGGATAAGCCCCTGAATAACATGGTTTTTAGAATTATTGTATGAAGATCGCCCTAACACTCCGGCAGCTCCGTACGGGCGTGGCAGTCGGGCAATTGGCTGCAAGCGTCGACGCGCTTAACAGGAACTGGCGACCATCCACTCCGAACGGAGCTGTAGACGGAAAGTGTGGGTGGGGTGGACGCCAGGTCAAAGCGGAATTGCTGTCGCATTTCCATTTGGCGTGAACCCAAAGTGACGTCTTCGACGATAGGTCGGGACATCAGATTATTGAGCGGAGCATCGGCGATCAGCGGCAGAGCCCGTCGGCATTCGCCAACGATCCACCACGCCATGTCCTTGTTTGGCTCGATGTAGAGAGACGTATCGCCCTCCAGAATTTCGAGCATGACCGCGTGCTGCGCCTCGTTTTTCGAGGTCGCCGCTAGGGCAGAGTTCCATCCAAAGATGAGACCCAGCCAGGATATGAGTATTAGCACTCGCATCACAATCGGTCAGATATTACCATTCACACCATAAATCGCGGTCTTTGCCGCTTATTCGGAGAATATAGCGAAGGATGGTTTATGGGCGGTTTACCCTAAGGTAGTAAAACCATCTCGAAAGTCCACGATTCAAGCTCTAAAAGTTAACAAGCTGCAATTGACTCAACAATTTTATGAGCATTAAGCCCCGGAAGCCTATCGGAAAAAAGTATAAACGATTTTACGAAGGGCTAAGCAAATAGGCGTTTTAGTAGTCCTCTTGGCAAGGTCGTCATGCCTTCTATCAATATTATATTTCCCGCAATATTTCGTGCATCCTCGGCTATGCCGAGTTCGCTCGGAATAGCCGATTTTGCAAATTTAAGATCAATATTAACACAATCACCGTCCTGCAGAGAGATAGGTACAGAATATCTCTGCACATCAGGGTCGAGCTCAATAGTTTTCACAAACTCACCATTAATCAAGATATCAACGGATTGTTTATCAATAAAATCAATTGAATAGAACTGAAACCTAATCTCATTTACGGGAGTCGTCGCCATGACTCTCAAAGAAACATCCTTTGATACGATGCCGTCGGCATGAAAGCCTTTTACAGGCCCAATCTGACGAAAACCGCCTCCAATTGGGGCGCGGAGAAGCTCTTTCATCTGATCAAGCTCCCGCCTGATCTCGTCTATATTCCCGTTCAACGCTTTTTCTTTTTGATAGAGGTTATACACCATCGTGCGAGCGCGCTCTGCGGCATCGCGATATTCATCTTTCGCAACCTTTGTTTTCAGTCCCAACTCACTCGATTGCGGAAATTCAGGGACATAAAATGTGCCGTGGCTTGGTACAACCTCCTCAGCAGGTCGCTCTTTGGTATACATATAGATTGCAAAGCTCTTGCGCGTTACACCCTCTGGAATTTTATCAGACACAGGCTTAAATCCATGCCAAGAAATCTCATTAGTTTCAAAGAGTACCATCCGGTTCTTCTTGGGTACAACAGTAAGAACTTCATCCGTATCAGGTTTCCAAGGGTTTGAGTGTAATTCTAAATTTCCGCCCCAGTCTTCCTGCCAGTCTTCGTTCAAATATATGATTGCATTAATACGACGATGAACTTGCCCGACCTCTGGAATATCCAAGAGATTAAAATCGACATGAGGGTTCATTCCCTGCCCAGCAAGGTTGTTATGTGTTCCACCACCATAATAACCAGGATCATAAAGAAGGCCTTTAATACCTGTAAGATCTTCCATGATCTTAATAAACGACTCTGATCCGATATAATTATCCAGACGCGCGTAAAATTCACTAATCTCGGAAACACAGCTGACAACGTGTTTTTTGCTGGCCTGACCATGTTCATTTATCATTGTGGATGGGTCAGGCTTCGGGAAATCAGCGAGCAGCCCCTCGACAACTTCATCCGTGAAGAAACCGTCCAGCACGAGATGTTTGAATGGCGACGCACTCACGAAACTATCGCGGAATCCATCTATACCAGACAACACTTTTGAAGAGAGAAAATTTTTGTTCATGACTTATAATCCAACCCTATATCCGAATTCTGAATAGAAGGCCGACGAAAGAAATCAACAGGCGAAATGACCTATTCCCACTCAATGGTTCCCGGTGGCTTGGACGTTACATCATAGACCACACGGTTTACGCCGCGGACTTCATTGATAATCCGTGTCGCCGTTTCCCCGAGGAACTCATGCGAGTAAGGATAATAGTCTGCGGTCATGCCATCTGTAGACGTTACAGCTCGTAATGCGAGGACGAAGTCATAGGTGCGACTGTCGCCCATGACGCCCACAGTTTGCACAGGTAAAAGCACCGCGAAAGCCTGCCATATCTCATTGTAAAGACCATGTTTTCTAATCTGGTCAAGATAGACCGCGTCGGCTTCGCGCAAGATGTCCAGACGCGCTTTCGTAATCTCGCCGGGGCAGCGAATGGCGAGACCCGGTCCCGGAAACGGGTGCCTTTCGACGAAATCGGCATGCAGACCCAGCTCACGCCCTAGCGCCCTGACCTCGTCCTTGAACAATTCCCGCAATGGCTCAACAAGTTCCATATCCATCCGCTCGGGCAAACCGCCGACATTGTGATGGGATTTGATGGTGACAGACGGCCCACCGTCAAAACTCACAGACTCGATTACATCAGGATAAAGCGTGCCCTGTGCGAGGAATTTTGCGCCGCCAATGGCTTTGGCCTCGCGTTCAAAAATATCGATAAAGGTCCCACCGATGATCTTACGCTTACGTTCCGGATCGCTGACACCGTTCAACAAACTCAGGAACTCATCGCCTGCATCCACGTGAATGAGCTTGATTTGGTAGTGGTCGCGGAAGAGCTTTGTGACCTGCTCGCTCTCACCTTTGCGCATCATGCCCGTATCGACGTAGACACAGGTCAGTTGGTCTCCAATGGCTTCATGGATCAGCACGGCCGCCACAGAGCTGTCTACGCCGCCTGAGAGGCCGCATATGACCTTTCCGTCACCGACTTGATCCTGAATGGCTTTGATCATCTCGTCCTTGAAGGACGCCATGCTCCAATCGCCCTTAAACCCAGCGATTGTGTGAGTGAAGTTGCGGAGCATGGTTGCGCCGTTGGGTGTGTGAACAACTTCCGGATGAAATTGAACACCGTAATATTTGCGCGTTTCATCCGCAATGGCCGCATAAGGCGCATTTGGTGAAACACCAATGATTTCAAACCCTTCGGGCAAGGCGCTAACGCGATCCCCGTGACTCATCCAGACTTCTTCGCGGTCTGACAAGCCGTTGAAAAGTGGGCTGGAACCGGACGTATCGACAAAAGCGCGGCCAAATTCCTGCTCGTCCGACGTTTCTACCGCCCCGCCAAGCTGCGCGCACATGGTCTGCTGCCCGTAACAGATGCCGAGGACGGGCACACCTTGTGACCAAACGGCATCATCCGCGCGAGGGGTACCCGTCCCCACGACCGAATTAGGTCCACCCGAAAGGATGATCGCTTTGGGGTCGAAGGTTTTGATGAAATCCGCATCTACTTTATTGAAGGGATGCACTTCCGAATAAACACCACTTTCGCGCACACGACGCGCGATCAGCTTCGTCACCTGCGACCCAAAATCGACAATCAGCAGCTTTTCATGTGCGTTTACAATGTCTTCGTGCGTATCGTTCAAGTCGTTCTCTCCATCACGGCAAAGAAAAAGCCGTCTGTATTCGTGGAAGCGGGGGTGAGCGTCAGGGTGCAGCCATCCGCCGACCAAGGCTTTGGCACGTCGACGCCGAAACGGTCTTCCCAGACTTCGCCCGCAGATAGTAAAGCAAATTCAGGCGTCCGGTCGAGGAAGGAATATACCTGATGTTCATTTTCCGCAGCGAGCATGGAGCAGGTCACATAGAACAGGTACCCGCCCGGTTTCACAAAATCCTTGGCATTATCCAGAACCTTCTTCTGCTCCGCGACGCGCTTGACAAGGGAGTCCTCGGATAGACGCCATTTCGCATCGGGTTTGCGCCGCCATGTGCCAACGCCCGTACAAGGGGCATCGACAAGGACGCGGTCCATATTGCCGCGCAGATTGTTGAGGCTCTTTTCCGGTGGCTGGACGACTTTGATGATGGACGCCCCAGCCCGCGCGGAGCGGTCATAGGTCGGTGCGAGGCGGCGCTTGTCAATATCGAAGGCGTAGACCGCGCCCTCATTTTCCATATCTGCGGCCATGGCGAGCGATTTACCGCCACCGCCCGCGCAATAGTCCAGCACCTGTTCTCCGGCTTTGGCCGCGACGAGCAGGCTGACGATTTGCGACCCCTCATCTTGAATATCGAATTTACCCGTCATGAAGTCGGGATCGGATTGAACGTTTGGATGACGGCCCTGCCCTGCGACGGGGGCGAGACGTAGTCCTATGGGGGAAATCTCAGTCGGGGTTGCGTCTTTGACATCAACGCTGTCCCGCGTGGCTTTGATCGCATTGACGCGAATATCAAGGGGTGGGCGGTTTGTCAGGGCCGCGCCCTCGACAATCGCTTCTTCATCGAAATTCGTCTCGAAGGCGGGCCAAATCCATTCGGGCACATCCGCCCTGACCCATTCGGGCGCGGTATCGAGTTCGATTTGCCCGCGAAGTTTGGCGATTTGGTCTTCCGTCAGCGGCGCACCGAAATGCTGATCGCCCTCAGTTTGCTCTAAAATTTCCTCAACAGTAATACCGCCGGAGAAAACCGCCGCACCGAGCGCTAAGGCTCTGGGGCTGTTATCATTCATCCGATAACCAATTGAAGACTTCCGACGCAACGCGTCATGGACAAAATTACCGATCGCAGAACGGTCTTTAGACCCTGCAAACCGATGGGACTTGCCCCAATCCCGCAGCGCCATAGCAGCGGGCGTCCGGCGCTCGAGAATATCCTCGAGGACTTCCGCCGCAGCCTGTATTCGTCCACCTAATCTCATCTTAGAATACTCTCAAGCAGATCATGACGAACATAATCAGCAGCACATTGCAGCTAAGAACAAAGCTGCCGAAGCGCCACGGGAAAATAATATTGGGTCCACAATGGATTATGGCGTGAAAAATACGTAGGCCGACATAAATCCAGGCAAGAACGGTTAGAACGACCCAACTAATACCACTCATGAAACAGAAGAGGCAAAGAGCATAGAATAAGACAGGAATCTCGAATTGGTTCTTGAGATTATCTGACGCATTCACTGCGCGGGTCGGGAAGCCGTTTTTTCGGATTTCGGCCATGCCACCCTCAGCTCTGAAGGCCGACACACGACAATAAGCCAAACGAAGTAAAACGATGAAAGTCAGCCCGATTTGCACAAAAAACGGCAAAATCATGGGGTGTTGAAGATCGATCATCTATCTAACTCGGCATCGAGTAGTTTGGCGCTTCGCGCGCGATATGCACATCATGGACATGGCTTTCGCGAAGACCCGCACCGGTAATTTTCACAAATTCCGCATTTTTGTGGAGGTCGGCAATCGTCTTCGAGCCCGTATACCCCATCGTTGCGCGTATCCCGCCGAGCAATTGATGGAGGATTGGACCGACTGGACCTTTATAAGCAATACGACCCTCAATTCCTTCGGGGACGAGTTTCATGGAATCGACTTCCTTCTGGAAATAACGATCCGCAGACCCTCGCGCCATGGCAGAGACGGACCCCATTCCACGATAGGATTTGTAGCTACGGCCTTGATACAGAAAAACTTCGCCCGGTGTTTCTTCCGCACCCGCGAGGAGCGATCCGACCATGGCGCATTCCGCACCTGCCGCCAGAGCCTTCGCCATATCGCCGGAATATTTGATGCCGCCATCCGCAATGACCGGCACACCGGCTTTCTGAGCCACTTTACAAGCATCCATGATGGCCGTGAGCTGGGGCACCCCAACACCCGCGACGATGCGCGTTGTACAGATAGAACCGGGTCCAATGCCGACCTTTATGGCGTCAGCGCCAGCATCAATGAGCGCTTTTGCCGCCGCTTCCGTCGCAATATTGCCCGCGATGATTTGAGCGTCAGGATAATTCTTTTTGAGGCGTTTGACCTGCTCAATAACTTTGATGGAATGGCCATGCGCCGTGTCGATAACAACCGCATCCGCGCCCGCAGAAATCAGGGCAATCGCGCGGTCATAGCCCGCATCCCCGACAGTCGAGGCCGCCGCAACGCGTAAACGTCCCTTCTCATCCTTACAGGCATTCGGGAAACTTTCGGCCTTATCCATATCCTTAACGGTGATCAGGCCGACGCAACGATAATCATCATCGACGACAATTAAGCGTTCAATCCGGTGTTTATGAAGCAGCGCGCGGGCCTCTGCTTCTGTCGCGCCCTCTTTGACCGTGACTAGGTCGCGCGTCATCAGGGCGGAGACTTTTTCTTCGGGGTCATCCGCAAATCGCACATCGCGGTTTGTGACGATCCCGACGAGTTTCCCGTCTGTCTCTACGACCGGAATACCGGAAATATTATGATGACGGCCCAACGCACCGAGTTCCGCGCGCGTAGCATCCGGTCCAATTGTGATCGGATTGACGACCATGCCGGATTCGTAACGCTTTACCTTGCGCACTTCTTCGGCCTGTTCCTCAATCGAAAGGTTCCGGTGGATCACGCCGATACCACCCGTTTGCGCCATCGCAATGGCGAGATTGGCTTCCGTCACTGTATCCATCGCCGCACTCACGAGCGGCACATTGATTGTAATTCCGCGTGTCAGTCGCGTTTTCAACGATGCCTCAGCGGGTAGAATGTCGGATGCCTTGGGCTGCAAAAGGACATCGTCAAAGGTCAAGCCTTCCCGAATCTCCATGGAAATCTCCATCTCTTTTGCAAGCGGGAGCTATCAGGATTGAACGGGCGGCGCAAAGGGATTCCTGCGCCTGAACAGCTATTCTTCCCGACCCTGCAAATTCAGGGCGACGAGGTAGATTTCCGGGCTGCCTTTTCGCGAACTTTCAGGTTTGGCGTGTTGCACTTTCTGGAAATTCCGCTTGAGGCGGTCCAATAGCTTTTTCTCCGCCCCGCCCTGAAACACCTTCGTCACGAAATGCCCGCCGGGTCGCAGAGTCTGCATAGCGAATTCTGCCGCAGCCTCGACTAGCGCAACCGTCTTTAAATGATCCGTCTGCCGATGCCCCGTCGTATTCGCGGCCAAATCCGACATGACGAGATCGGGTTCCGCGCCCAGCAGGGCTTTGATACGGTCCGGCGCGGTCTCATCCATAAAGTCCAGCTCGATCAAATCCGCGCCCGGTATTGGATCGACGGGCAGAATATCAATCCCGACCACGCGGTCCGCCCCGCGCTTTAAGGCTATCTGGACCCAGCCCCCCGGTGCACAGCCGAGATCGACGACGAGCGAGCCCTGTTTGATGAGGCCGAATTTATCGTCCAATTCTTCAATTTTGAAAGCCGCGCGGGAGCGATAACCTTTTTCCTTAGCCTTGCGGACGTAAGGGTCATTGATCTGACGCTCGATCCAGAGCTTTGACGATATCTTTCGACCCGCCGCCGTTTTGACCTTTTTATGCAACATCCGTGTCGCATTATCTTCTTCGGATTTAGGCGTCACGCGACCGCGTTTCGTGCCTTCGGTCTTGGACCCGCTCATCTGGCGGCGCGGTGGACGGGATCGATGGGAAGGAGGTTTACGCGCCATTGGACGGCTCCGTAGGTAGAGTGGCAGTTGCCACTTTTTGTGGCTTTTGCCCTTTGCGCATTAGGCCGATTAGCATGCCTTCGCGCAGACCCCGATCGGCCACACGGATCATCTTAGACGGCCACATTTCGCACAACACATCTATGATAGCACACCCTGCCACGAGGAGATGGGCGCGGTCCTCACCAATACAGGGTTCTTTCGCGCGTTCGGCCGGTGTGCGCGACCCCATATCGCGCGCGACGGCCACGGCATCGGCGGAGCGGAACCAGAGTCCGTCAACTTTGGCGCGTTGATAATAAGGGAGTTTGAGATGAATACCCGCCAGTGACGTAATCGTCCCCGACGTCCCGATCATATGGCCCCGCCCCTGTTGGAAAACATTCGTAAAGCGCGTCTCGCAGCCCTGCTCTTTAATGGTCTTGCGTACGAAATCGCACATCTCCTGATACCAGACGGTCTTGTCATCATGCTCGGGGACTTGTTCGGTCAGTGTGACAACACCGATGGGCAGAGACGCCCACGCGCTGATCGGTGGACGGTGTAGGCGATGTTCCGCCGTTTCGTCGCGCAATTTGCGGACATCCACCCAAGACAGTTCCGTTGACCCACCACCAATATCGACGACGAGCGACACGTCCTTCGTCGTATCAACGAGATTGAGACAGCCCATAACGGCAAGGCGTGATTCCACGCGGGGGCTGATGACTTCCAACGCAATCCCCGTTTCCGCCTTAACACGGGCGAGGAATTCTTCGCCATTGCTCGCCTTGCGGCAGGCTTCCGTCGCGACGCAGCGCCAGCGTTTGACACGGCGGGATTTCATCTTTGACGCACAGATACGCATAGCTTCCACGGCTGCGTCCATGCTTTCCTGGCTGAGGCGTCCCGTGCTGGCGAGGCCCTGTCCTAAACGGACGACTTTGGAATAGCTGTCGACGATGCGGAAACTCTCGCCCGCATCGCGCGCGATAAGGAGGCGACAATTATTCGTGCCCAAATCAATGGCGGCATAGGTGGGTGAATGGGTGTGGCGCGAGGCACCGCCCCCGCCTCTCCCGCGTTTATGTCTTGCCCGTCTCCGTGAACTGCGACCGGATGGTGCAGCCTCATCGGAGCCGGACGGATTTAGGTCCGGCATGGTCGTCTCTCTTCATGGCCAAGGGGCGCGGGGATCGCGCTCTCGCAGGGCTTCGTCCCCTCCGTCGTAAGCTAAAAAGATGAACGTCGTAAAGGACTTAATACCTTTTTCGTTCAGCCATGAATATCCATGTGGTCCGAGAACTGACTCCAATCCGGTTCGGGTTGCAGCGCCGTCATCGCATCATGCTGCGAGAGGAAGACGCTGCCCGTGAGATTTTCGAGGAAGTCTGAGCGGTACATGCGCTCTCGCACGGGGCCCTGCATAGAGGAAATGTGGAGTTTTATATCGAGCGTTTTAAGGCGGCGGTTTATTTCATGCAGGCTGGACAGCGCGCTCGCATCTATGTGACTGACACCTGTGCACATGAGGACGAGGTCCGTCATCTCTGCGTTTTCAGACACGACGGTCGCAACACGGTCCTCCAGCACCCGCGCATTGGCATAATAGAGACCTTCGTCAATCCGCAGCGTTTTGACGAAATCATTGGTTTCGACATTATATTTCGTAGCATCGCGATAATGTTCCGTGCCCGGGAAATGCCCAACGAGCGGGATGCGAGGATTGAGGCTCATCCGGATGTGCAGTATCATAGCGAGGATGACTCCTGCTAACACACCCCACTGAACACCCAGAAAGAGGACCGCGAGAAATGTTGCCAGGGCCGTAATCCCGTCGGCGCGGGAGTAGGTCCAGGTCCGCCAGATCGACCCAAAGTCCAAGAGGTTTAAACAAGCGACAATAATCAAGGCTGCGAGGACAGAGAGTGGCAGAGCCTGCAAAACCGGCGTGAGGAATAAAGCCGTCAGCGCCATGAATATGGCCACGAGAAGCCCGACCATCGGTGTCTTGCCCCCTGCCGAGAAGTTCACAGCAGACCGCGACATCGACCCGTTAAGGGGATAGCCCGCCGTCAAGCCCGCCACGGCATTCGCCGCGCCAATGCCAAGTAATTCGCGGTTCGCATCAACCCGTCCCCGTTTACGTGATGCCAGCTCCTGCGCCGTGGACGTGCTGTCCACAAAGGCCACGATAGCAATCACGATGGCAGGGATGAGCAGATCCTCATAGGCTCCGCGCGAGAGATTAGGAAACTCTAGCGGAGGTAATCCGGCGGGCACATCCCCGACTATCGCGAGACCATAACGTCCACCAAAATCCGCCAAGGCACTGACTATAACAAATATCGCGATGATTAGGATCGGGGCCATGCGCCCTATCAGCTTCGCCGTTTTTGCGCGCAAACCTGATTTCACCAAAAGAAAGGGGACCAATTTTCTGACTGAGACGAAAGCCATAATCGCCAGAAAGCCCGTTAAGACAGCCAAGCCCTTTGCGACACCAATCTGACTGATCAGGTCATTTACCATGCCGGATGCCGTTTGCGAGTTCACGGACACCCCAAGAATATGTTTGGTCTGACTAAAGATGATCAGCAGAGCCGCGCCCGTGATATAGGCGGACACTACGGGGCGGCTGACGAAATTCATGATGAACCCGGCTTTGAGCAACCCGGCAATCATAAGAATTCCGCCCGTCAGGAGCGCCAATGCCCCAGCGCTGACGATGCGTGTGCCTTCTGGCAAGGCCGCAATACAGGCCGCCGTCATGAGAGAGATCACGGCGGTTGGGCCAACGTTCAGGTAATTTGATGACCCCAGTAAGGCGTAAGCGACGAGCGGGAAAATCGACGCATAAATCCCGACCTGCGGCGGCAACCCCGCAAGGAGCGCATAGGCCAGACATTGCGGCACGAGCAGGATCGTCACAACAATCGCGGCCAGAAGATCATCCGTGAATATCCCGCGCCCATAGCCGGAGAGCCAGCTATATTGATTGGATATCAATCCTTTGACGCTCATTCTTCAATCAAATCCACTTCCGGACTCTTTGCGTGTAGGTTGTCCAATCCTCACCAAAGTTAGACTCCATCGCCGCTTCCTCTGCTGCAATCTGTACCATATCAAAATAGATGAGGCACGCCATTACGACTGCCACCCCCATCCAGTTCCCGACATAGGTAAAGCCGGACCAGAGAAACAGGACCATCGCCAAATACATTGGGTTACGCGTAAAACGATAAGGCCCGGATGTGACCAATGACGTCGCCCGTTCAGGACGCAGAGGATTGACCGTCGTCTGGTGTTTTCGAAAAGCCTGTCCCGACCAAACCAGAAGCCCTGCCCCGATTGTAAAGAATATCGATGCCGCCAACCCGCCGCCCAAACTTGCACTACGAAATTGTGGGAGCAGCAAGTTAAGCCCGTAAATGGCCAGCAGGCCAAGTAATGTGATGACAGGGGGCGGAAGCCGCCTCACGACTCACCGTCTTTGGCGTTTAATTCCGCCATATATTGCGTCAGTGGATGTCTGATCTGCTCCAAATCAAAACCGATTTCTTTGATCGCGTCCAATACGCCGTCCACACCAAGCTTATCAACATGCGCGAAACCCCAGAGCGCGGAAGACCGCATACCACTCGCGCAGAATGCAACGATGGGACGCGGCATCGTTTTAAAGGCGGTGACACTTGCCTGGATCATACCCGGGGAGATGCCACCCGACATGGGGATGTGATAATAATCAATACCAAGTTCCAGAGCGGTCGACTCCAGGTCAACTGCACTTGGCTGGAGCGGCGCTTCCATATCTGGACGATTATTTATGAACCCCATGACGCCCTGCTCGGCCAAAGCCTGCATTTGGGCCGCGAGAAGCTGACCCGTTACAAAGACATCGCCGGGAAGTTCACGCATTTTAATCTACCTTTGTTTTTGCCATCTCAACAATCGCGTCTGCCGTGATGCCGAAATGATGAAACAATTTCGCACCGGGCGCGGATGCCCCGAACCCGTCCATGCCGATAAAGCCGCCTTCGCGACCAATCAAACCGTCCCAGCCTTGGCGAATACCCGCCTCAATCGCGATCTTTGGTAAGTCTTTGCCGAGAACCGAGCGGATATAGTTTTCATCTTGCTCGAGGAAGATGTCGAGACAGGGGATAGAGACAACGCGCGCCGAAATATCATCCGCTTCCAAACGATCCGCCGCTTCGACGGCGAGATGGACTTCCGACCCCGTCGCGAGAAGGACAATATCATCCGCACCCTTACCCGGACGCAGGACATATCCACCCCGCTCCGACATATTCTTTGCCGCACTATCTCGTACTGCCGGAAGGTTCTGACGGGTTAGCGCCATGACGGCGGGGGCGCCATTCTTTTGCACCGCGATTTCGTAACATTCTGCAACTTCGACAGCATCCGCTGGGCGATAGGTATAACAATTTGGAATAGCGCGGAGCGAGGCCAAATGCTCGACCGGTTGATGGGTCGGACCGTCTTCGCCGACACCGATAGAATCATGCGTCGCTACATAAATCGTCTGCACACCCATCAAAGCTGCCAAGCGAACCGACGGACGACAATAATCCATAAAGACCATAAACAGGCCAGAATAAGGAATAACCCCGCCATGCAGCGCCATACCGTTCATACAGGCGGCCATACCATGTTCGCGGATGCCGTAATTGACATAACGTCCCGCATAAGATCCCGATTGAATTTCATCTGATGTTGAAGGTGTCTTCGTCTTATTCGACCCTTCCAAATCAGCAGAACCTGAGATCATATCCGTGAGCGCTTCCGTAAGGGGGGTAAGTGCATTTTTAGATGAAACACGGGTCGCCAGTGTCGGCTGTTCTTTCGCAACCTCATCCTTATACGCCTGCATGACATCCAACCAGCCCGCATTCAACTCGCCGGACATCGCGCGTGTAAAATCTTCGCCCTTTGCGTTTGCGGCGACACGTTTTGCCCACGCCGCATGCGCGTCCGCGCCCGCTTTGCCGGGCTTTGCCCAATCCTCATAAACGGATTGCGGGATTTCAAATGGACCGTGATGCCAGCTACGGGCTGTGCGGGTTCCCGCAATTTCGTCATCACCCAATGGCGAACCATGGGCTTTGTTCAATCCGGCTTTGGTCGGTGCGCCTTTACCGATGGTTGTCTTACACGCAATCATGGTCGGCTTGTCTGACTTTTTCGCTTGGCGAAGCGCGTCAGCGACCTGGTCACGGTCATGTCCGTCAACAGCAATCGTGTTCCAGTTACAGGCTTTGAAACGCGCGATCTGGTCCGTCGAACTCGAAAGAGAAACCGGACCGTCAATCGTAATATTATTATCATCCCAGAGAACGATGAGGCGGTTAAGGCCCAGATGCCCTGCGAGACCAATCGCTTCCTGACTGATGCCTTCCATCAGGCATCCGTCGCCTGCGATGACATAAGTATAATGGTCGACAAGTTCATCACCAAATTTTGCGTTCAGGTGGCGCTCGGCCAGTGCAAAACCGACGGCGTTGGCGATACCCTGCCCCAATGGACCTGTTGTCGTTTCTACGCCGGGAACGTGACCATATTCAGGATGGCCCGCAGTGATGGAGCCAAGTTGACGGAAATTTTTAATCTGCTCCATCGTCATCGCTTCATAGCCCGTAAGATGAAGAATGCTGTAGATCAGCATAGAGCCGTGTCCGGCGGAAAGTATGAAGCGATCCCTATCCGCCCAATCCGGCGCTTTCGGATCAAATTTCAGGAATTGTGAAAACAGGACCGTTGCCGCGTCCGCCATTCCCATCGGCATGCCGGGATGTCCGGAATTTGCTTTTTGTACGGCGTCCATAGAGAGCGCGGCAATCGCATTCGCCATATCGCGATGTTGGTTGGCGGAGAAAGTGTGATCAGTCATGCAATTACCCGGTCATGTGCGTGTCAGTGACGATAAGGATGCATGATGATTCGCACATCCGAGAAGACGTTACTACCCTGTCATATGAACGCGGGTAGCTCCAGAAACATGGCGTCGATAATCTGAAATGACAACGTTGTCAAAGACTGTCTGTCCACAGGTTAAAGGCCGAACGCTGTGGCCGAATGAAAGGTCACCCCTGCAGCAACATAGGCTAGCACAAAGAGATAGCCAAAAGCGAAGAGCGGCCATTTCCAGCTATTGGTTTCCTTCTTAATGATGGCGAAGGTCGAGAGACATTGCGGCGCAAAGATAAACCAGGCAAGGAAAGCCAAAGCTGTCGGCAGGCTCCATTGCGAAGAAATGAGAGTGCTAAGCTTTGCATCTGCGTCTTCCTCTGCAATCGAATAGATTGTGGCCAGTGAACTGACGGCCACTTCCCGCGCCGCCATAGCGGGAATAAGGGAAATTGCGATTTCTAAGTTAAATCCGATCGGGCGCAGGACAGGTTCGATCACCCCACCAATTTTCCCCGCCCAAGTCCCGCCAATCCCGTTCAGTTTCGTCGGAAACGTCGCCAGCACCCAAATGATAACGGATGCCGGAAGGATGATGCGGCCTGCACGGCTGACGAAAATCATGCCGCGGTCATAAAGACCAACGACATAGTCTTTGAAAACAGGTGTTTTATATGATGGCAATTCAATCAGCAGACCGGAAGCCTCTCCGCGCGTCAGGGTGCGTTTGAAAATTGCTGCCATAATGAGCGCGAAAATAACGCCGATCAAAACGAGACCGAAAGCGACCAGCCCTTGTTGGGAAAACGGCCCGACTTTGGCTTGGGGAATAAAGGCGCCAATAATCAGGAAGTAAACGGGCCAGCGCGCGGCGCAAGTCATCAGCGGTGCGATCATAATCGTGGTCAGGCGATCGCGTTCATTCTCAATCGTCCGCGCCGACATCACCCCCGGAATAGCGCAAGCAAAACTGGACAGCAGAGGGATAAAGGCGCGACCGTTCAAGCCGACTTTCGCCATAAGCGAGTCAACGAGAAATGCCGCACGCGCCATGTAGCCTGACGCTTCCAAGAGTAAAATAAACGCAAAGAGAATGATGATCTGGGGGAGGAACACGAGCACGGCCCCGACACCCGCAATCATGCCGTCGACGACGAGAGACGTTATCAAACCTTCCGGCAAAATCGCTGCCGCGCCCTGTTGCAACAGACCTATACCCGTCTCAATCAAATCCATCGCGGGACCGGACCATGTGTAAACGGCCTGAAACATGACAAATAGAATGCCGAAAAGGATCACGAGCCCCAAAATAGGGTGTAGGACAAATTTATCGATGCGTTGGGAGTAAGTCTCCGTCCGCTCAACCCGTGTGACGGCATTTCGCGTAATAGAGCGGGCTTTAGCCTGTAAGTCCTTCAGAACATCGCCCTCTAATTCAGGTTTTGCAGCAGACCCAAACAAGACGTCGCCGCCCCAGTCCTCCAAATGGTCTAGTAGCATAGCCCGACCTGAGGCCCGGACCGCCACGCAAGAAATAACAGGAATTCCGAGCTCGCGTTCTAACGCAGGCAGATCAATCGTAATCCCGTCCCGCGCTGCCATATCCATCATGTTGAGGACGAGAACGATCGGCAGCCCGTAATTCTTGGCTTGAAGAACATTGTGAAGATGCGTGTTAATATGGCTCGCATCCATCATGAAGATCAGGCCATCCGGCGCACGTTCACCTTCCAAATTTCCGCGCACGGCATCAATCGCGACGCGCTCATCCATACTATGCCCGCAATTACCATAGACGCCAGGAAGGTCGAGTAGTTCCACGGCCTGCCCCGAGGGCAGCTCAAAATCACCCTTGCGATACTCCACCGTCACGCCGGGATAATTGGCGACCTTTGCCTTGCCGCCTGTCAACGCGTTAAAGAGCGAAGATTTCCCGCAATTGGGGGCTCCAAGGAGGGCGAGTCGGAGGTTTGAGGTCCCGCTCATTCTGCGGCTCCAATCTCATCACGTCTCACCAATACGGCTTTCGCGTCTTGTTTCCGAATAGCAATCTGCGCACCGTTCAGACGCACGGACATAGGATTTCTGCCGAAAAGGCCAAAATGCAAGGGCGTGACATTGTCGCCTTCCGCAAAGCCGATCTCGCGCAACCGCGTGGTCAGGTCGCCCTCTTCCGCGCTAAACCCAATGATAAGGGCGGATTCGTTTTTCTTGAGGTCTGTCAGCCTGAGATTTTCAATCGGTTCCATTCTCGCCACATAGTGCGAATGGTTCGCAAAAGCAAAGCATAATGGCGCAAGATACAGCGCTTTCAAAACAAGATGATTTTCCTGCCAAAAGCCTGTGGACAGGACCCAACCTCGCGACTATACACCCGCCACACTCAAGAGTGCCCGAATAGCTCAGTTGGTAGAGCAACGGATTGAAAATCCGTGTGTCCCTGGTTCAAATCCAGGTTCGGGCACCATTTCCCTGATAAAGCAAGTTGCGTAAGCATCTGAAAAGTCACGGAAAACCTCTCTTTCCTTAACTTTCCATACGGTAACTCGCACAATTTGCCTCACTTTTTGCCCTACATTGGGCTGCACGGAGATGGCGAAATGAAAGCGATAAGACGACTCGACCAATACTTACGATTACGCGGCGATACATGGCACTATTGCGGCGCGTTCCGAAAACAGTCAGACATATTGATAACAGGACTTTGATATACCGCTCACTAGACACAGATAGCCGCAAGGTTGCACGCCAGCGACGGGATATTTGTGCCGACGAAGACAGCCAGCGTTGGAACGAGATAATGCCGAACCGTTTTCAATCGACCCCGAAAGCCGCAAGTTATCGCGATGCAAGTCATCGAGCACGCTCTAAAGGTTTCAACTATCAGCCGATGGAAAACTTGGTTTCTCAAAACACTGTTACGGATTTACTGCACCGTCTTATTGCTTTGGAACCTTTAAAAGACAGCCCTCAAAAGAAGGAAGAGCGAGACGCAGATGCCCTTCTTGGGAGTGTCCAAACGCCTTCCGCGACAATCACAGAGGCCATGGACTTATATCTTTCCGAGATCGTCGCTGACGAGCTATCCAGTAAATCACCTGAGCAAATTACGAACTTCTCTAAGATTAAACGTCGTGCCGTCGCGAACTTTGTCAGCATAAACGGCGATATTGATATGCGAGACATTACCCGCGAGCACGCCCACACCGTGCGTAAATTCTGGCATGAGCGCATCCATCCGAAGGACGGCTCCAAGCCTATGAGCGGCAGTAGCGGCAACAAAGACTTGGGCAGTTTGCGTAAACTCTACCGCCGATACTTTGAGCATATTGGCGAAGAAGAGCGTGAAAACCCATTCCGCAATATGCGTTTCAAAGACAAAATTCTAACGAAGGTCATGCCGTTTAAGGACGATTGGGTCAGGTCACGCATACTCGCGCCAGATGTTTTTGATGGCCTCAATCGCCAAGGCGCTCTCCTTTGCATGGCCCTTATTGAGACAGGATGTAGACCAAGCGAATTGGCCAATATCAGGCCAGAGAACATAAGACTGGACGCCGAGGTTCCGCATATCCGTATCCGTCCTACAAAAGATAGAGAGCTAAAATCAGGCGCATCCGTTCGCGATATACCGCTTGTTGGGGTGGCGCTGGAGGCCATGCGGCAGGCTCCAAACGGGTTCCCGCACTATCGAGACAGAAGCTATTTGTTAAGCGCGTCACTTACAAAAGCGTTCAAGGCGAGAGGTCTATTTCCGACGAAGCAACACCGCATCTACAGCTTTAGGCACAGCTTTGAGAGCCGAATGTTAGAGGCCGGATTAGACTTTGGACTGCGCTGCACATTGATGGGACACCGCAACCCACGCCCTGAATATGGTGATGGAGGTTCTCTTGCATACCGTCGTGATGAGCTGCTGAAAATCGCCCACCCTGTCAGTGACGCGCTATTGCAGAGCTATCCATTTAAGGGCTGAACCTATCGGCTTATGCGGCTTTGTCAGCATCCGATAGGAGCGAGGCAAGCAATGCCTCGCGGTCATCCAGCGCATCATATTCTTGTTTAAGTCGTTCTAAAACAGGCCAATATTTTGGACCGTAACGCTGAACAAGTTGCGCGGCGATAGTCATGCCGCGCTTAATATTAGCGCGAGACGGGGCTTGTATTGGGTCGCTATCGGATATGCTTTTCTGGTTTTTCACCTCACTGTTATAGCAAATTTGGGCTTGTTTATCCCTCGATTAATTGAAGGAAAGAAAGACCTAGTGAGACCTTAGAGGCACATTTTACCCGCCTAGTTATAGGCTATTCGTAGCGAAATCGTAAACGAATGGCCTGCCTGTCGCGCGAAGACGCCTACTCGGTCTATCGTTCAGGAGCTGCTTTTAATGGCCCTTCTATAAATCTTCGTATCGGTTGCTATCAGGTCACCTCACTTCATTGGCGACAGAGACACAACCACTCCCTCAGCAACTATCCGCGCTCCCTCTGTGCACACAAAGCGAGAGCCAATCTCTAGCCTTTGCTGATGCCATTCCACCATCTCTTCGCTTACTATGTGCATTAAAGCGCGAAAAGAACCTTGAAGCGGAACGTCGGTTGGTATTGGCACATTTTTATCATCAACAAACTCAGGCCAGATCATCGAAACTGTTGGGGCCAAGCCGCGCTCGTCTATATCTTCAACGTAGCAAAAATCCCATCGAATACCGTTGAAGGGATGCCCGTTTCTAGTTTTTGGGCCGAGCGGTAAAATCGTTATATCGGCTTCAAAATTATGTTGATGGCTTCCAAAGATACTCATTATCTAAACTCCTTGCGCCGTCGTATTACATTGCTTGTTCTTACCAAGCGCAACCAATAATACTCTACATATGAGTGGGTAAATGAGTGTATGAAATGCCGTTGGCGTCAATGTCTAAATCCATTGAAGGTCAACGCAGGATCATTACTTCTCTGGTATCATAAGAGGTATAAATTCATCGTCATACGTTCCGTGCTCACTGGCGAATACCGTTACACGAATAGCTTGGGGTTTACCGCTAAAGTCAATTTCAAGTAAGATTGGCTCGTCTCGCTTTGTCCATATATCAACGCTGCTTTGCCAGCCACTCCAAGTAGAAGCGCTAGGAAAATCATATCCATAACACTCCAAAATACTCATGGGGACACGATTTGGAAACTCTGTAGAAGTATTGTCTGGCAACCATTCGCACAGCTCTTTTGACGCTGTATCACTTTCACTAAACATACAGTTCTTCCCGAAACCGTTCTCGAAATCCATCCAATCACCCATCCAGCTAAGGGTAACAGACCGATGTGTTTGCTTATCTACAAAAGGTGCTTTTTCAAATGCGTTTATTCTCGCGCAAATAGAATCATTTGAGTTGGGTAAAGTTGCACAACTAGAAAGCAATGACGTAGCAAGAATTGTCATCCACTGAATTTTATTACGATGCAGACTTCGTTTCATAACCAACTTCTTATCATAGTTCATGTTGAGCAGTAAGGTGATTTTCCAAGCATCAAGAGTTTTAGCTAAAAGTCCAATTTTTTCTCCGCTTTGCGGCGAGTCCAACGCCCCTGCCTCCGCTCGTGTGGGCGGCTCCGGCAGGCGCGTCGGACGGCACTATTTTGAGAGAGCGTAATTAATTAGATAGGGTTGGCGCTTGGGGAGAGATTAGAAAAGAAAAGAGCTTTAGCAAGATAAAGCGAACCGCCCTTTTGGGGGCACTTCGACGCTAAAGCTCTGTTTTTGCTACGCGACTTGGGGTGGCACTATTTTGCTAGCTCGTGTGTAGTGCCCCCAAAATGGCTCTATCCCGCTAAGACCTAGAAACTCTCTTTCCCCTGCAATTTCCAATCGGCTTCCTCCGAGACAAACACCCCAGTTTTGTTCGATTATGGGGTATGTCAGATGAAGATGATTTTAGCTTAAGAGCCAAAGCCCGCAAAACGTCTAGCCGTTCTGCCGAGGTCAATATCCCCGCCAACTACAAGGGCTTTTTCCAAGAGACTCGCATTGCGCTTGTGAGGGGCAAGGCCGTTTCTGGGCGGCGGACACTGAAGGTTCCCTCCAAGCCGCGCACAGGACGGTTTAACTCTCGCGGCAGAGGCCGTGCAGCTTTGGAACGCGGCATCGGCCCAAAGCAAGGCTGGCGCATCCACCGCGCGACGGGTGACCGCTACCGCGCCCGCAGGGCTATAGTGAAAGTGCGCGTTGTAAAGCTTCGCAATGCCAAGTCTTCTGTCTCTCGCGGGCACTTGGCTTACCTTCAGCGCGAGGGCGCGGGCGTGGAGCGAACCGAGAGGTTGGATGGCTCGGCGGAACTGACCCCGACGCGAGGCCAGCTCTACGGGCCAGAGGACGGCGTGGAGATTGACGGGCGGGATTTTGTGGCTCGCTCCCAAGAGAGCTTTGACGGACGCGGCGACCCGCACCAGTTTCGTATAATGATCTCGCCCGAAGACGGGGCAGAGCTGGCCCGTGTGAATGGCGACGGCACGCCCAACTTAAAACAGACAACGCGAGCGCTCATGGCGCAGATGGAAGAGGACTTAGGGACGCGGCTGGATTGGGTCGCGGTTGACCATTTCGACACCGCCCACCCTCACACGCATATCATCGCGCGGGGCGTTACCCATGACGGTAAAGGATTGAACATCGCAGGTGAGTATATCTCGCGCGGTATTCGCGGACGGCTGGAGGAAGAACTGACCCGCGAGCTGGGCTGGAAATCCGAGCTTGCCATCCAGCAGGAGATGAAACGCGAGATGAGCGCCATGCGCGTCACGACAGCAGACAGGCATATCGCGGACGGTATGGACAAACTCACCAACACAATCGACCTACGCGTAGGATCAGCCGCCGCCACCTTCCCCGCTAACTCATCTATGAACAGACATATCCTGATTGGGCGTATGAGACATTTGAAGTCTATGGGCCTTGCCACGCAAATTGAGTCTGGCCGCTGGCACATAGAAAACGATACGCTCAAGACCCTCGGACAGATAGAGCAGCGCGAGCAGCTCAACAAAGATATTCACGCGGCGATGAAGCGGGCCAACATCAAAAGACCTGTCCGCCTACATGATGGCCGCCAGAGCTATGAAGGGAGCCTTTCTACCCATCGCGCCATTGGCCGCGTCATCGCGAAAACTCATGGCTACGATGAAGGCATGGACGCGAGCCAAAAAGGCGGCGGTAAAGTGCGGTTCATCATCGACGGCACGGACGGCTATGTCAGCACGGTTGAGACGGGCATGGACACGCGTGCGGGCGAAGCCGCGAAGGTCGGTTCAACTATTGAGGTCTCACCGCCAAGCTTGCGCAAGGTTGATCGCAACATTCAGGCCCTTGCGACGGGTAAGGATTTTGACGGCAAGCCACGTAGCGGGCTTATTGGGAATTATGCAATAGCGACGAGCGGGCCAGACGATTGGACAGATGGTAGCAGGAGCCGAGGCGCAGCGCATATCAGGGCGCACAGACTGCGCCTAGCGACATTGGTGAAAGCAGGCGTGGTGCAAGTCGTTAGCAAAGACAAAGACGGTGACCCCTATGAATGGCGCGTGCCAGAGGACTTTGAAGAGCGGGCTATCGCGCTGGACTTGAGACAAGGCCGCGCGTCAGGCGTGAAGCTGCTTTCCGTTCAAGACTTGGAGCAACAACTAGCGAGTCCCGGTGCGACTTGGCTTGACCGCGCACAGGTGAGCTGGGGCAGAGGCGGCATTGCAGGCATAAGCACAAAGTCGAGCGCTTTTGCGAAAGAACTCGACACAGCGTTCCAGCAGCGCCGCACATGGCTAATTGAGCGCGGCTATGCAGAGCTACGCCAAGATGGGCAGAAGACCTCTGTTATTTACAAGCGTGGTTATATGAAGGTCTTAGAGACAGAGGGGTTTAACGCCGCGACCCAAAAGCTGGAGAGCATGACAGGAAAATCACACGTTGCTGCGCAATCAGGACGTTTGATTGAAGGCACCGTGGCGCAGAAATACGAACTCCCTCACGGCCCTCATGCGATGATTGAAACGCAACGGGCTTTCTACCTCGTACCTTGGGAGAGCCATCACGCGCAGAAGTGGGGTAAACGCATCAAAGGCCGCGTGTTGGGTGGCGGTGGTATTGATTGGGATGCGGATCGCAGCCGAGGGATTGGGCGATGACTTCTTAAGTGGGGCTTAGCGTACGTTAACCTACGATACAAATTCGTCGAGCAGTCGCCTGAACCCAGTTGGGTCCTCCAATTCTGGGAAGTGGCCAACATGATCGAGCTTTACCAGTTGGACCTGCTTCGCAAGGGAGCGCGAAGACTGCTTATCCGTCATAACATGAGAGCCATCCTGCATACCCCATATAGCCAATGTTGGCTGCGGTGCGATATCGAATGGCTGTCGCTCACCAATTAAGTAATTTTGAAAGAGAGTTGGTAATGCGAAAGTCGCACCAAGTTCAAATGCTTGCGTTGTGCAATTGCATAGATGTTTGACGGCAGGCGTATCGGCCATGCTCAATTCGTACCATGCGGGTGCTCGGGGCTTCATCATACGCGGAAAAACCATCTGACCTAAAAAAGGTGTTGAGAGGAGACCGCGCGGATCGCGATGTTTCTTCCAACGCATTTCCTCGTTCCAAGACGGTGCTTGAATAATCACAAGCTGGCTGCACAGCTCGGGATAACGCCCCGCAATATCGATCGCGGCATATGCCCCTCCACAAGAGAAAGCGAGTATGGATTGCTCACCTGCGACATCGTTCAGGAAACGCGCTACAGCATCATTACAATGTTGAAAGTTGAAACTAAAACCGGGTTTTGCGACTGAAAAGCCATTACCGGGTGTCTCGAAAGCGATTACGGTATAAGACTTGGCAAGAACAGAGAATAAGTGATCATAGGCCTCAAGTGTAGCTGGGCCGTCGCACAAGAATACAATCGCCGGCCCGTTTCCCATTTTGCGATAACGAATGAAAGATGTATCATCCTCGTAGAAAGAGAGACCTGCGCAACTACTAGCTGGTAGTCCGTTTCGCACTGCCTCAATACGAGACCGCCATTGGCGTTTTTCTAACTGTGCCGCTAAACGTCTCAACACACTCGCCTCCTTAGCCATTAACCCAGTTCGGTGAGCGCAACGGACATGGTCACACGGCCGAATGGCCCGTGCTCATCCAATAGCTGCCCATCACCCATGCCTATACCATTAGGCGTCCAAGTTGCATTGGGCCGAATACCGATCTGGTCGCCAGAAGGATGACGTGCCAAAACAACATTCAGATTGATGTTTGGGTCGGCAAGCCTTGGCTTTTCGGGCCTTCCCAATCCATGGGTCCAATCTGCAGGCCCCAAGACGCTCGCCATAGAAGTCATGCCATCCACGATCACATCGGTATATCGAAACCAAATAATGCCATTATCGGATTGACGGACTTCAAAATTGTCCATCATCCATGGAGCACCATGCATGGCCTTGCGGGGCGGCAGTGTTGGAAGACTAGACGGATTTTGGAGAGCTATTGGCGGCTGCTCGATATACGGCATGGCAATTGAGTGAACAAAGCAAACGGTTGCTTGCGCCGTGCGATTGTCTCCAACTTGTACGTAATTTGAGAGAAAGCTCACCCGGCGCCCCTGCCGAACGACATGAGGTTCTGTTTGCAAAAGTCCGGCATGCGTTGGCCGCAAGAATTCAACTGATGCTGAAACAGCGACTCCCAAGTCAAGTTCAGTCGCCATTTGTTCCAACTCAGATACCATGAGTCCTGCGACTGCACCTCCCTGTAAACCTCGAAACGGCCCTTGTGCCGTCGGCATACTTTTCCAAAAATTATCTTCATGCTTTTCGAAGGCTGGCACGCTATACTCCTGTAGTTTTTTACAGTAATTAAGCGTATTTCTATGTTACCAAAAGAGAATTCGATTTATGAATCATGAGAATATCTCATCAATTAAGATGTCAGAACGGTTACCTTCTATATCGGCGCTGTTGGCTTTTGAAGCCGCCGCAAATTATGGATCATATGCGGATGCAGCCGAACATTTGGGGCGTACACCA
This sequence comes from uncultured Caulobacterales bacterium, assembly GCA_947503715.1. Lineage (GTDB taxonomy): Bacteria > Pseudomonadota > Alphaproteobacteria > Caulobacterales > Maricaulaceae > Litorimonas. The sequence goes on from CANNER010000001.1 coordinate 1,013,444, forward strand.
TCGGCTGTCTCACATGCCATCAGGGATATGGAAACACGGTTTGGAGAAACACTATTCCAGCGGGCTGGGCGCTCGGTGATGCTAACCCGTACGGGAGAGGATTATCTTGAAGCGGTCTCACAGGCACTTACGACCCTGCGAGCGGCTACGCGGCAGTTGGGTCGTAGCCGGGAAGGTCACATTGTCAGAATTAGCGCATTACCGTTCTTTACAAGTACAATCCTACTGCCCAACCTCAGTCGCTTTGAAAATGACAACCCGCAATATGATCTTCGCATAGAGACATCGAGTGTTTACGCAGACATCTTAAATGGAGAAGCAGACGTCGCTATTCGGTTTGGAGGAGCTCATAGCGAAAACCTTGTTTGCAAGTCTTTAATCGCCATTGCTGGGCAGCCGGTTGTATCGCCAAAATATCTCTGCTCAGCTCCACCGCTTAACAATTTGGACGAGTTACGAGCTCATACGCTCATACACGTACGGGCGCATGAAAACGCTTGGCATAGTTGGGGAAACTCAAATGGCTTACGTGATCTCGAAGGTCAGCGAGCGCTGACATTTGACACCATTCTTGGAGCTTTAGACGCCGTCAAAGCGGGGCATGGTATTGCACTGGCTATGGATCCGCTCATTCGCGTATATCCAGGCTATGGATCAGACTTTGTTCCTATTTTAAACGCTGCTACGGGACATGTAGCAGAATATAATTTTGTGTGTCGACGGAGCAATTTTGACGACCCAAAAATTCAAAGAACATTCGAATGGCTACAATTCTCAATTTCTAAAATTATAAAAACGACGGAAGACTTAGAGCCGATGAATTAGACCTATCGTGAAGTCCGCTTTGGGGATGATTTTACTTATTTCTTCAACTTTATTTGCTTTACGAGCATCCTAACTTCTTGCCTCACAAATCTATTGCGCTATCCAGTAAGGTATTGTATTCATTGACTTATCAGGACGATGGCAACCCCAGGTTCGGGCACCATTTCTCCCTCCCCTCTAGAACCAGCGCTCATAACGCCCTTGTGACTGGCGCGATGGCGGCAGTTTTGTATTGTGCGGATATGAAAAAGACAGCCCTTATTTCCATCGCCCTCCTTCTAACGTCTCCGGCACTCGCTCAAGACTCAGCTGATTGGACTTTTGTTCAGAAGCGTTATAAAATCGAAGGCACGGCGAAGATCGAAAACGTTGACGGCGAAACGCATCTGGTTTTGTCAGAGGATTTTAAAACCAAGAACGGGCCGGATCTCAAAGTTTACCTGACCAAGAAACCTATAGAATCTCTCACTGGGCAAGATGTTAAAAATGATGCGACGAAGATTGGTGTGTTGAAATCCAATAAAGGCGCACAGTCCTATATTTTGCCGGCCGACCTCGATCTTGCGGATTATGAGAGCGTTGTCATTCACTGCGAAGCCTTCACCGTCCTTTGGGGCGGATTTGACCTCTAGGTCGAATGACTTAAACGGGTTGCATGGCTGACCTCTCCCAATTGATTTCCCACCGCTTCCGCGGTTTTTCCGAACACGAAAATACAATCGCCGGTCTGAACGCAGCCCTCAATTGGGGCGTCGCGCAGGTCGAGTTTGATGTACGGGTCACGCGGTGCGGGACGCCCCTGATCTATCACGATGAAGCCGCGCCGGATGGCAAAGGCCGGATACGCAAGATTTGCGATATCATGGCGAGTGACCGCCGGAACCTTGCCGGAAAATTCGCGCATATGCCATCGGTGGATGCGCTCTTCAAAGCCGCCTCAAAACACCCAAACAAAGCCGCCCTCCTCGTCGATATGAAGGATGCGGGATTCGAGGATATGTTGGTGGCGTTGGCTAAAGCCCACCGCCTGACGGACCGGATCATCTGGGTCAGTTGGTTACCGGAAACACTTTATGCCGTGAAAGATTTACTTCCAGATGCGGAAATTTGCTTATCCCACTGGTGCAAGTCACCGGACGCTCCGACACGACAGATCCACAAGGTTTTTGAAGCCGAGGCAAGACACATTGCCCGCCCTTACCGTACAATTGTTCACGGCGAACGCTCCGGTTGGTTTGTCGACGGACCTCTACGCGGCGATATGCGGGACTTGGTGTCGAGCGTTTGCGTGCCAGCGAATATGGTCACGCTTGAACTCATTGAGGATTATCACCGTGACGGCATTGCGGTTTCCACATTTTCATATGTTACGCGCGACACATTGGAAGCTGCGGAATCAGAATTTGGCATTGACGACTTCTTTATCGACGCGAAGGTCGTGTTCGACAGTTATTCGTGATCATTGGCTGGACGGTAGGGATCCGATTCTTCCGGATTTTCATGTGCGCTGGGCGCGGGCTCGAGTGTCGGAATCGCATAGCCGCCCGTCAACCACTGCCCCAAGTCAAGATCGGCGCAGCGCTTTGAGCAGAACGGTTTGAATGCCTCGACGGCCTGTTTCTTTTTGCAATAGGTACACGGCTTCATCTGTCAGCTTTCACATCGACGGCCTCACCGACACTGACATTATAACGCGCGCCCATCCGGTCAGTCAGGTCAGCTTTCCAGTCAAATGGAGCATCCTTCAGCCAGTCGGATATGTCCTGCGTCACAATTAATTCCAGTTTCGCGCCGGGAGAGACTTTCGCCTCCCGAGTCAGTCGACGTAAGGCCCGCAAAGACCGCGTCGCAATCGTCGGTTCACCCCATTTGTCATTCAAGGTCTCATCCAACGAGATATCCGGTTTCGCGCGGGTCATCTCAATCACACCAAAGCGAGAAAGCGTATTGAATTTTGTCATGGCGGGATCGGCTTCGAACGCGTCTTCCAGTGTCCGCTCTAACGTTTTGCGTTGTTTGGGCTGACGCAAATTCGGGAAATCAATGACGACCAAACCGCCCAAACCCCGAAGACGCAGCTGATGTGCGATCATTTTCGCGGCTTCATTCGCGGCCGCAGCAGCGGATTCGGATGCGCCCTTGTCCACATCAATCGCGATCAAGGCTTGGGTCTGTTCCATCATGATCGACCCGCCACCCGGCAGCCCGATATGTGCTTCGCAGACTTCGTCCATGGCATTCACGGAAGCATCGTCTTTTGTCAGATTAGGAAATTTTTCGAGTAATCGCTCGTGTAAGCTCAGGCGTTTTACTAGACCGACTTTACTGTCCGACTCAGCAATAAAACGGACAGTTGCGCCCTTGCCCGCAACCTGTGACCGAAGCACTTTAACTTCGACCGTTTGCCCCTCCGTCAACCGGGGCATGTCACGTTGTGCGGCAAATGGCAGGAGCGCAGGCGCGCAGGCGCCGCCTATGTCCACCCAAGCCCCGGCCACAGACGGATCGACCGTTTTGACTTGCGCGATATAGGTATCGCCCGCCCTCGGCGATGTGGTCCAGACGCGGTCGACATACAATTCGACAAGACGACGGCCCTCATATACAGCGGCGCGGGTTTCACCGATGGCCTGTTCAATCACAACACGACGTTTCATGCGCAAGCTGCCATTAAAAGATTTCGAGTTTCATAGACGGGTAAACCGACAACGCCCGTGAAAGAGCCAGATAGGTTTATGATATAAGCGCCCGCGAGACCTTGGATACCGTAGCCACCCGCTTTGCCGTCCCATTCACCACTATCGAGATATTCGGTCATCTCAGACTCGCTTAGACGTTTCATTTTAAGGCGGGTTTCGGACACGCGGGAGCGCAAACAACCTTCAGAATCAATGACCGCCACACCGGTGAAAACACGGTGGCTGCGTCCGGAGAGTAATTTCAGACACTCTTCAGCTGTTTGACGATCTTCAGATTTCGGAAGGATACGACGCCCCACACCGACGACCGTATCAGACGCCAGAACGACCTGCCCCGCATGATCAGAGGCTACTTTCTGCGCCTTTTCACAAGCTAAACGCAGGGCATGCCCGCGCGGCAACTCACCTTCGATGGGATCTTCGCTGATGTCGGCGGGAATAATTTGTGAAGGTGTAAGCCCGATTTGCGCGAGCAGGTCGCGGCGGCGCGGGCTGGCACTGGCCAGGATGAAAGGTTTCATCCCGGAGGCGTTATTTGAAGCGATAGGTAATCCGACCCTTGGTCAGATCATAAGGTGTCATCTCGACCGTGACACGATCACCCGCGAGGACGCGAATACGGTTTTTCCGCATACGACCAGCGGTGTGAGCAATGATCTCGTGATCGTTCACGAGCTTTACGCGGAATGTTGCATTTGGCAGAAGTTCAACGACTTCGCCTTCAAATTCCAAGAGTTCTTCTTTAGCCAAAATTTTTCCTTCGGATGGCGTTACTGTTGAGCGGTATATAGGCGGTTTTTGTGCGGTTTAAAGGACTTATTGCGGCAAACGAAATTCCCGCGCGATACGGGCGTCAATATTACTTCGAATGGCGCGGTAATTATTCAGCATCGCACGGACATCCAGTGAGCCCTCACCCGGGTCAGGAACAGCCCAGAGTTCGACCTGTATGTCACTCCCCTCAAACGCGGTTTCCGCCCCCGCCTTGGCGGATTCGGTAAAGGCGATGACGCGGTCGAAATCCTCATCCTGAACTTCTGCGAGGCCAAGGGGCTCATGCTCCGACATATCAATGCCGACTTCTTGCATCACGCCCAGCATGAATTCATTCGGATCAATCGGTGAGAGGCCGCAGCTCTGCACATCAATTTTGTCCCCTGCGCGTTTGCGCAAGAGGCCTTCCGCCATAGGAGAGCGCACGGAATTGAGTTGGCAGACGAAGAGGACTTTCATCGGATTGTCCGCCTGTGCAATGCGCAAATCAGGGTGAAAAGCCTGCGCGATGTGTTGAAGCCGAGTTCGACCTGATTGCGCAGCGCGTCGGACAACATGCGCGAACCCTCATTATGCAAACCGCGCCGCCCCATATCAATCGCCTCGATTTGCGCCGATGTCGCCGTTCGAATCGCATTGTGATAGCTCTCGCAAATCATGAAATAATCTTTGATGACGCGACGGAAAGGCACGAGCGAGATTGTATAGGTCCCGCGCGGAGAGCCATTTGTGCGCTCCACTTCAAATAAGAGCCGCCGCCCATCCTGCATTTTCAAGGTCAGGACATAGGGCCCGCGCTCGCTTTCCAGCGGGCGGAACTCGTTTTCTTCCAGCAGATCAAACACAGCCACACGCCGCTCATGTTGCATTTCAATTGAGGTGACAGGCAAGCTGTCCTCGTCAATATGGAGCTCGGCGATGTAGTGATCAGTCATCGTGTTTTGGAATGCGTTTTGTCGGTGTGGGTTCACCGATATCTGCCAGTGTCACGTCTAGCGCTTCCGCATCAATTTGAATGATACCACCACCTGCCAGTGTAAGTTCAATCAAACCTGCAGGCGCGTCTGTCGGGGTGAAGGTTAGTCCCAATATGACCGCAAAGGCATCCGCCTTCGACAGATCAACGCCCTGCGCCCGCACTTTCATGACGCCGTCAAACCGCAGGCCGCTTTCGATACGATACGGCTTAGGCTTTTCGCGCATGTAACGCGAGAGACGCAGCGTAAAACTATGCCCCTTCCTGTCATAGCGGGTCTGACCGATCTGGAAAATCGAGTCCTGAACAGCTCCCGCGATCACTTCCAGATCGGACGTCTCGGTCGCCAGTAAACGCAATTTAGTCATCAGCCTGCCTTGATATCCTCGCGCCGCATTGGCCGAGCTTCACTTCGATTTGCTCGAACCCACGGTCGAGATGGTACACACGGGAGATATGCGTCTCACCCCGCGCTGCCAACCCCGCATTGATTAAACATGCAGAGGCGCGCAAATCCGTCGCCATGACGGGTGCGCCGCGAAATTCTTTCACGCCGCGCACAATCGCCTCTCGCCCTGTGACGGTAATGTCCGCGCCCATCCGGGCGAGTTCGGGACAATGCATGAAGCGGTTTTCGAAGATGTTCTCTCGCACAATGGACACACCGTCCGCGAGGCACATGAAGGCCATGAATTGGGCCTGCAGGTCCGTCGGGAAACCGGGATAGGCCATCGTGTCTACGTCGACAGGCTTAGGCCGCCCGCCGCCACGTTCGATCAGAACCGTTGTCTCGTCCAGCGAGACCTTCGCACCCGCCTGCGCGATGAGTGGCCAGAGCGCACCGAGATGATCCGAGCGAATATTGCGAAGCCGCACGGAACCGCCAGCCGTCGCGGCGGCTAAGGCATAGGTTCCGGCTTCAATCCGGTCAGGCACGACGGAATGTTCGACGCCCGAGAGGGATTTGACGCCTTCAATCCGGACCTCGGACCGCCCTGCCCCCGAAATTTTCGCGCCCATCGCGTTCAAACAATTTGCAAGATCGACGATTTCGGGTTCGCGCGCGGCATTGTAAAGGACAGTTTCGCCCTTGGCGAGGACGGCCGCCAACATGGCATGTTCCGTTGCTCCGACGGTCACAAAGGGAAATGTGATTTCCGCGCCGACAAGTCCGCCCTTGGCCGAAGCAATGACGTAGCCTTCTTCCAGTTCAATTTTCGCGCCGAGTGACTCGAGAGCTTTCAGGTGCAAATCAACGGGTCGCGCCCCGATGGCACAGCCGCCCGGTAGGGACACTTTCGCCGCGTGATGTCTGGCAAGAATGGGGCCTAACACGTTAAAGCTCGCACGCATTTTCCGCACAAGATCATAGGGCGCCGTCGTGCTGCTCAACTTTGGTCCGTGAAGTCGCATCACATCCGACTCGCCCGCATCAACCTCGACACCGAGATGACGGAGCAGACCTGCCATGGACCGCGTATCCCGCAATCTTGGCATATTGATCAGGGTAACGGGCTCATCCGTCAGCAGGCAGACGGCCATGAGTTTAATCGCAGAGTTTTTCGCCCCGCTAATCCTGATTTCCCCGTTGAGCGGGAACCCGCCCTCAATGACTATCTTATCCATGTGATCCGCTTTTAACCGTGATTTGCGCGGGTGTTAGGGGGCAAGTCCGTCTGAATCAAGGCGGCGGCGTGTCAGTCTTCGGGCGAAGGCTTAACCGTATCGGATTTCGCCTTTCGCACGGCCTGTTTCCGACGCCGCAAATTCGCGCGCAACTGTTCCGCCAAACGCTCTTCGCGTGACTTTTTTCCGGTGAGACCTTTTTCCGACATGGAATTAGAATAAGCCGCGCTAAAGGCTTTTCAAGTCATAGATGCTCGTCTATAGCGCCCTTCATTCCAGAGGCCGCGGTAGCTCAGTGGTAGAGCGCATCATTGGTAATGATGAGGTCGGGAGTTCAATTCTCCCTCGCGGCACCAGTTTTCACTCAATGCTATCAACAACTTCACGGAATTGGCGAGGCACGTCAAATTGGGCAAAATCGATATAGTAAGAACGGGGCGTAATTTTGTTGATTTCCACATCCAAAATAAGTGATGAAAAAACGGCTTCAACAGCAGCTTAAATCACTGTTATTTCAAGCTCTATAATAGCAAGTCGTCGGCATATAGCTTAAATCGTGCAGCTTCCAGAATTTCGACTCTGAGTATTCAGAAGTAGAATTTGACGCACTTTTCTCTAGGAAGCCTTCTAAATCGCTTGTTCGGTATCGGACAACACGCCCCATCTTGATGAAACTAGGCCCCTCACCATGACATCTCTACTTGTTAAGGGTGGAGCGCACCTGTCTAACGTCAGCGCCTATGGCACAGATTTAGGTCTGAGCTAAGAGAAACTTTTGGCTCATCTTCATCCTCTTGGAGTGAAGAATGAGAAAGACAAGAGTGAGCCGGACAGTAACTCTAGGGAATTCCTCTTTAAACAACCTTCCCCATCAACGAGTTTCAAAAAACTGCCAGTTTTACCAAACCTTTTCTATGAAAAATCGGGTGAAAATTTCAAACCAAACTATCCCTTATCTTACACCGCAACTTTAGTAGAGGTTAGGAATGCAAATGAGCTTTTACAGTTTGGTGCTGATGTGGCGAGTAATGCAAATGACGACGTAACTAAGATTCCGGTCAATTCTTTTAACCGTTATTCCATTTTAGTTAGGGAAATTATTTAAACTCACTGATCTTCCCGCATAAGTGCTACAAGCCGCTTATTCGGCAGTTGCAAACTCAAGGCTTTGGAAAAGTCAGGACTTATCCAGATGTCGCGAGAGAAAGTCACACTTACAAAGCTGACGTAACTATCCGAGGCCAGCTCTCACGATCCAGACTGAGGCTTGCATGTCAACAGTCCCGTCATCATTGGCAGCGTCGCTCAGTTTTTCGATTAAAGCCGATTGAACGCGTTTTTCGTCCAAATCCTTGTCTTTCATGATCTTGGACAATGGGCCCATATCCATCATAAAAGCCGCCGTCTGTTCAACATCTTCGCCCGGCAATCTTATTTTGCCTGTCCAGTCTGTCAGTTCTACGGTTTTCCAGCCTGCATCCATCAATGTGTCTGTCAGATATTCAGAATCCGCAAAAGCAAACGGCCCAGGCGTATGAGGAACCGGCGGCGGCGACGGTTCTTTAAAAAATGGCATCGCGGCTTCTAGCGGAGCATTCGCCCATAGGTTTTTTATGGGGGACTGCCAGCAGGCAAACACCATGCGGCCATCAGGTTTTACTTGCTTGCGAATATTCGCAAAAGCGCTGACTGGGTCAGAGAAGAACATCACGCCAAACCGTGAAATAACAACATCACGTTCTTCATCCAATGAAATCGCCGCGGCATCCTCACAATGAAAATTCGTTTGCGCGAGTCCCGCTGCCCGCTTTCCCGCGAGTCCAATCAATGGTTTTGAAATGTCTACACCGAGGACGGACTGAGCTCTTTGTGCTGCGAGCAAAGATAAAGCCCCGCCGCCACAGCCAATATCGAGAACAGTCTCATTAGGCTTAATATTTGACGCCTCAAGGATGAGGCCTGCGAATGGGCTTAACATGGCATCTAAGCGGTCAGAGAAAGTGACCCAAAGCTGACCCGCCGTACCATTCCAATAGTTTGATTGTTGTTCATTATCCATAGCTAGAAGCATTCCTCACTGAATTAATTTTTTAGAACGACTAAACCTTCGTCTCAGCTTGGGTGAAATATCCGGCAATTTCCGGCGGCGTTGCCACGCCAACACCGTCTATGAGCGCGTCTTTTCCGAACTCTCGATCCGGCAGATAAATAGCGCAGACATCCACTTTCACGCCGCTATTAATAAATTTGGAGAGCAGACCTGCAGGGCTAATGTTTTTAGGCACTAAAGGTTGTTGTGATATAGTCGGCGGTGATTTTAACGCCAAATCTCCCCCTTTATCGCAAAGTAGGATTTGCACAGGGCTTCCCTGATCAACTGCGGCTTTAGAGAGAATCAAAGCCATAAGCTGCGTTTCAGGCGCTTGCTCCGTGATCACCGTCAATATAGGGGCGGAATTGTCAGTTGCCTGCACCGAGACCTGAGCAGGGCTGCTACTTTGAGAACAGCCTTTCTACGCGACGGCTAAAGTCATCACACAAATGAGTTGTTGTCTGATATTCAAAATGGCCCACTCAAAACGGGTTTAACGTGTAGTCGTCTTGTTGAAGCAGAGCGTGCGCGGTCATGGCGGACAATGCCATTTTAACGCCCGGAAGCAGGTCTGATTTATCAATGTCGTGATAAACAGCGGACTGCCCACAGAGATAAATTTCGACGCCATTCTCAACGAGGGCCTTAATCAATTCCGCGTTTTTATTCTCAGCGCCTGCATATTGCGCCGCGTAATAGTCTTTGCGCGTTAAATCCTTTGATGCCCCGCCATGTACGACCAAAGCAATATCCATATTCTTGAGGGCTACGCCCGCATCAGCGTGCATATTGATAAAACGAGCGAGGCTATCGAACTTCCGGTTCGCAGTTCCCGGCTGGCCTGCCGCAGCAACGTCAAAGCTCACTTTTAACTTCAATTTTTTTGGCAGCGGCATATCGGAGTCGATGGTCGCGATTTTGCCGAAATCTGTAATCACCGTCCCGTTGTGAAAAGCAGTATCATCGGCATAGGCGAAAGATGAGATCACAGATAACGCGAATGCGCCTATGAGGATTTTCGAAATTTGCATGAGAAGACCTTTCTAAGCTGCAGTCGCGCGTAGCATCCACGCCGTTTTTTCATGGAGCGTAATTCGAGGGGCAACCACATCCGCCGTGGCGTCATCATTGGCCTCTTCAGCTGTACGAAGGACATCTCGCGCTATTTTTGCGACCTGTTCATGCCCAGCGGCTAATGTTGTCACCATTTGTTGCCAATCGGGCCTTTGTGTCTCTTCTGTGACAGCAGACAATTTAGACATTTCAGCGTAAGACGCGGGTGCATAATGGCCCAACGCTCGAATACGCTCCGCAAGCTCATCAACGGCCGTCCACATTTCCGTATATTGCTCCATAAACTGGATATGTAATTGTTGGAAATGAGGGCCTTCAACATTCCAGTGATAGCCATGTGTTTTTAAGTAGAGCGTATATGTGCTCGCAAGCAGTTTCGACAAGGCGGTAGCAGAAGCTTGTCTTGAGGTGGTGTCTATACCGATATTGATGTCCATTCTATTCTCCGTTTGAATTAAGGGGTCTCTGTGAGCTAAATTTGATAAGTTCCGTGGCAAGACTGGCAATACATGAGGGTTGAGCTCAATTGCACCAGTATTTCAGTGCTATCCGCTCCACTCTTGGAGAGTGTTTCAACTTTTTTGAACTCCTGTTTCATGGCCGACCTCATCTGTCTATATTCAGGGGGCAAAGCCCCTTTCATTAAACCTTGACTATAGCTTTGACCTTGATTGCGACCCAAGCTGTCAGCAAGGGCACTTTGAACTAATTCCGGGTGATCTGACGATAGGCCCTCTACGATTTCCTGCGTTGAGAGGAGGAATCGATTCATCTCCTCTAAAACATGAAGACGCTGCTGCGCTGTAAGAGTTAAAACGATCCGCGTGTCAGAGTTTGTAGGAATTTCGGTAAGGCTGGCGCTTTCACTTTGAAAAACTTCAGGGGCGCGGCCTTGTTGCGAGCAGGCCACGGCTGAAACGCCCGCGCACAAAGTCAGACCTAAATGTAAGACTCGCTTCACGATCTCGCCCGCATCAATCTGTAAGCCATGATTGTCAAAATCATCGTGGCTGTAAATATCAGGGCATTTGTGCCAGCAAAGCTGACACTTGCAAGCGCTGGGCCTGGGCATAGGCCCGCTAAGCCCCACCCAATGCCAAATAGCGCCGCCCCAGCAATTAAGGGAGCGTCAATATCTTTGCGGGTGGGCAAACGAAAACGGTCTTCAAAGAGGGGTGTCTCGCCTTTTAACACCAGACGATAGCCGATAAATGTGACCACTAAGGCCCCGCCCATGACAAAAGCGAGGCTTGGGTCCCAATTCCCGGTAATGTCCAAGAATGAAATCACTTTTGAAGGTTTCACCATTTGAGACACGGTTAGGCCGCCGCCAAAAAGTAGGCCTGAAATGAAGGTGGATAGAGGTAGTTTCATCTTACAAGCCTCCCGCGAGGCGTAATATGAAAACGGTCAGAACGCCTGTGACCATAAATGTTAGTGTGGCGATGAGCGATCGAATAGAGAGACGCGCATTACCGCAAACGCCGTGACCACTCGTGCATCCATTTCCGAGTTGAGTGCCTATACCGACAAGGACAGCCGCAACGATTAATAAAGGCCCAGTTGTTGGAAAGCTCACCTGAAGTGTCGAAGGCTTAAAAAGCCCAACCAGCAATGGCCCCAGACCGAGGCCCAGCAAAAAAGTCCATCGCCACAACTTATCAGTCTTGGGAGCCTTGAGAGCACCCCCCAAAATGCCACTAATGCCTGCGATCCGTCCGGCACTCGCCATCAACCAAACAGCTGACAGGCCAATCATTGCGCCGCCAAGAGCTGCAGATATGGGTGTGAAGTTTTCCATTTCAGTATCCTAAAAAATCCCCTGACAGAGAGAGGGATGCCAGGGGACGTCTGGCTAAAGGGGGTTTAGCCAATACTTGTATAGCGAAGGTAGGGACGTATCTCGTCAAAGCCTTGAGGAAACTTCGCAGCCGCGTCCTCATTTGACACAGATGGCGGGATGATGACTTTATCTCCAACCTTCCAATCTGCGGGAGTCGCAATGCCGTTTTTATCTCCGGCTTGCAAAGCATCAATCACCCGCAAAATTTCATCAAAATTACGACCAACGCTCATGGGGTAAGTCATGGTCAATCTGATCTTCTTATCAGGCCCAATAATGAAGACAGACCGGACAGCCGCTGTGTCACTCTCATTGGGGTGGATCATATCAAAAAGCTGCGCGATTTTTTTGTCAGCATCTGCAACAATTGGGAAGGTTAGCGTTGTATTTTGAGTGTCGTTGACATCTTCAATCCACGCCAAATGCTCTTTAACGCCATCTGTTGAAAGCCCGAGCGGCTTTGTATTCCGCGCTTGAAATTCTCCGACGAGTTGTGCCGTGCGCCCCATTTCTGTTGTGCAAACGGGAGTGAAGTCAGCGGGGTGAGAGAAGAAGAAACACCAGCCATCGCCGATCCAATTGTGAAAATCAATTTTGCCGGTCGTTGTTTCTACTGTGAAGTCAGGCGCTACGTCGCCAATGCGTAAGCTCATGTCAAAGCCCTTTCTTAACCTCATGAATCTGTTTGTTATCCTGAGTTAAGAACGCTGAAACTCAGAGTCAATATACAATTTACTTAACTCTATTGTTGATTTTATATATTATTATAATTTATAGACCGTTCCGTAGATTCTAGTTGTCGGAGAACAGTGTGACATTACCTGAAAATAGCGCCCCTTTTGACGGATATGACGGAACCGCACAGAGAGGGCCAAAGCTCGACGAACCAGCGCCTCTTTTCACTGCGCGGACAACGCTAGGCACGCGTGCTCTTGAAGATTATCGAGGCCAATGGGTGATCCTGTTTTCGCACCCTGCCGATTTTACACCTGTCTGCACATCGGAGTTTATCGCCTTCAAAACGCCATGTCGGATTTTGAAGCTCTGAATTGCAGCCTTATTGGCCTGTCTGTAGATAGTGTTTTTTCTCACATTGCCTGGCTTGAGAGCATTGAAACAAAATTTGACGTGAAGGTAACATTCCCTGTCATTGAAGATGTCTCAATGGCTGTTTCAACAGCTTACGGCATGATCCACGAAACATCCTCCAGCACAGCTACAGTTCGTTCCGTTTTCGTCATTGACCCGGATGGCGTGCTAAAGGCTCTCACACATTACCCGCTCGCTGTCGGCCGCTCCGTCAAAGAGTTATTGCGCCTGCTCAAAGGCCTGCAGCTGTCAGCGAAAGAAGATGTCGCGGTTCCGGCAGAATGGCAGCCCGGTGATGACGTTTTGTATAATCCACCCTGCCTTTTTAATGACGCGCTGGATAATTCCGGCAAAAAAGCTTGGTATTATCGAAAAGTCGCCAACGATACAGGCGAAGCAGACGAGTCACAATCATGAGCTTCCAGAAAGACATGATTAAAAAAGCGCCTGATGTTGCCGCGCAGCTTAAGCTACTTGCCAATCCAAACCGCCTCCTCATAGTCTGTCGTCTGCTGGACGGCGAAATGTCCGTTGGTGATATTGAAGAAGAGTTAGACATTCGCCAGCCCACCCTCTCGCGCGAGCTAGGGCATTTGCGTGAAGCCAATATCATTTCTCCACGCCGACAATCCAAAGTCGTTTTCTACACTTTGACGAATGAGAAAATGCGCGTCTTGATTGAAGCCATTTGTGAGGCAAGTCGCGGCGGCAAGACTTGCCAAGCGACATCAGTATCGCCGCGTGCCGACGCAAACGCACCCATCGCGTTCAACCCGAGGCCTAAATTTACAAAATCAGGGCCGTCGTGATCTGATGAGCGCGGATATAGCATTTTTGCGACCACCGCCAAGAAAGGAGCCTAGACATGAGCAACAAACCAGAAGTCATCTCATTTTTTGATGAAGCCACTTTTACCGTCACTTATATTGTAGCCGACCTTGCGACTAAAAAATGTGGAATTATCGACTCAGTCTTAGATTTTGACCCAAGCTCGGGACGCACAAAAACAGACTCTGCAGACGAAGTTATTGCCTTCATCAAGCAGGGTGAATTGGATGTTGAGTGGATATTGGAAACCCACGCTCACGCTGATCATTTCTCTGCTGCGCCATATCTTCAGCGTGAGCTTGGCGGTAAGATTGCTATTGGTGCGCATATCCCTGACATTCAAAAAGTTTTTGGAAGCCTTTTCAACGAAGGGGATGATTTCAAACGGGATGGCAGTCAATTCCATCACTTGTTCGAGGATGGTGAGACTTTCAAGATTGGAAGTCTTGACGCCGATGTTATCTATGTGCCGGGGCACACACCGGCTTGCATCGCCTATCACGTCGGTGATGCGGTTTTTGTCGGCGATACCCTTTTTATGCCTGACTATGGATCGGCGCGTTGTGATTTCCCAGGTGGAGATGCAGGAACGCTCTACGACTCTGTGCAAAAAATCTATGCGTTGCCGGATGAAACACGCGTGTATCTTTGTCACGACTATAAAGCGAAAGGCCGTGATTACTTTGCTTGGGAAACTACGATTGCTGAACAAAAGGCGAATAACATTCATCTTAACTCATCCGTTACCCGTGATGAATTTATCGAAATGCGTACAACCCGCGATAAAACGCTCAATATGCCGCGCCTGATACTGCCGTCAGTCCAAGTCAATATGCGGGCGGGAGAATTTCCGGAACCTGAGGAAAATGGACAGCGCTACCTCAAAATTCCGCTGAACGCAGTTTAGGGGCTTTTCGGATGGAAGCGAAATCATTGACAGAAAACCTATCTGTGCGCGGTCAAATAAAGCTTGCGGATCTGAAGGACATCAAAGCGGCAGGTTTTACGACCGTGATTAATAATCGCCCTGATGGGGAAGCTCCGCGACAACCGCGATCTGAAACATTAGCTAAACGCTCAAAAGAGTTAGGTTTGACCTATCATTATATTCCGGTTTTCCCGGGCAATATGAGCGCTGCGAATATCTCCGATTTCGATAAAGCGCTATTGCAAAACGGCGGGAAGATCCTCGCTTTTTGCAGAACAGGAACGCGTTCAAGCAACCTATGGGCCAAAACACAAGTCGGCAAACGTAGCGCCGATGACGTCATCACGCGCGGCAAGGCGGCAGGGTATGATCTGTCAGCACATCATGCCGCACTAAATTTAAATCAACCAAAAACAAAAATAGTGAATGGGGAAAACATGTTAGAAAAACATCAGATCGTTATTATTGGGGGCGGGTCAGCAGGCATCGCGACAGCAGCAAGTTTGCTGAAAAGAAAACCTTCACTCGACATTGCCATTATTGAACCAAAGGACGAGCATTTTTACCAACCGGGTTGGACCATGGTTGGCGGGGGCATTTTCTCTCATAAAAAAACCCGGCGCTCCATGAAAGATTTAATGCCAAAGGCGGCAAAATGGATCAAAGCAGCCGTTTCTACTTTTGATCCTGACAATAACACTGTGACTTTGTCTGATGGGCGCACAATCGGGTATGAAATGCTTGTGACCGCGCCAGGCCTTCAACTCGATTTTGATAAGATTGAGGGATTAACGGAAACTCTCGGTCAAAATGGTGTCACATCTAATTATAGATATGATCTTGCCCCTTATACATGGAAGCTCGTTCAAGGCCTGAAGTCGGGAACGGCCATTTTCACACAACCGCCTATGCCCATCAAATGCGCCGGAGCGCCCCAGAAGGCCATGTACCTTTCAGGAGATCACTGGCTTCGAGCCGGCACATTGGACAATATAAATATAAAATTTTGCAACACTGGCGGCGCCATCTTTGGCGTTAAAGCTTTTGTTCCCGCACTCATGGAATATGTGAAACGCTATAACGCAGAGCTAAATTTCGGCGAGCAACTTGTCAAAGTCGATGGGCCAAAAAAGACAGCTTGGTTTGAAAAAACAGATGCAGATGGCAATAAAAGCCAAGTGGAGCGCAAGTTTGACATGCTACATGTGTGCCCGCCTCAATCAGCGCCTGATTTTATCAAAGCCAGCCCACTCGCCAATGAAGCAGGTTGGGTGGACGTTGATCAGCACACTCTACAGCACAATAACTATCCAAATGTTTATGGGCTCGGCGACGCCGGTTCTACGCCTAACGCCAAGACAATGGCTGCAGCGCGAAAGCAAGCTCCAATTGTGGCCAGTAACATCCTCGCGCAACTGGAAGGCTCAAATGCAATCGCCAACTATGATGGCTACGGGGCTTGCCCGCTAACGGTTGAGAAAGGAAAAGTCGTGCTGGCTGAATTTGGATATGGCGGCAAGCTATTGCCCTCTCTCCCAACTTGGGTGCTCAATGGTACCAAGGCCACGCGCGCCGCTTGGTTTATGAAAGATAGCCTTCTTCCCAATGTCTATTGGAACCAAATGCTCAAGGGTAAAGAATTTCTCGCGAAACCGGAAATCACTCTAAAGTAGCGCACCTATCGGCCTCAGACATGCGCTTAGCGGAATGAATAATGTCAATTAAACTTTCAAGTTACTTCCCAATTCTAGATTGGGGTCGTCGTTACAAAGGTGAGACTTTCGTAAATGACGGCATCGCTGCCGTTATTGTAACGATCATGCTCATTCCGCAATCATTGGCCTATGCTCTTTTGGCTGGATTACCGCCCCAAGTGGGACTCTATGCCAGTATTTTGCCGCTTGTCGCCTACGCCATTTTCGGAACGAGTAAAGCGCTGGCGGTAGGCCCTGTCGCTGTCATCTCATTAATGACGGCCGCGGCAGCAGGCAAGATAGCGGCGCAAGGCTCTCCCGAATATTTGGCCGTTGCAATATTATTAGCGCTTATTTCAGGTGCGATGCTTCTTGTCATGGGGCTTTTTAAACTTGGCTTCATCGCAAACTTTCTAAGCCACCCTGTTATTTCGGGTTTCATTACAGCATCGGGAATACTAATCGCTGTAAGCCAGCTAAAACATATTCTGGGGGTAAAAGTTACCGGGCATAACTTGTTAGAAATCGGCCAAACCCTCATCTCGAAAATACCCGAAACGAACATGCCGACTTTAATAATAGGCATCATCTCAACAGTCTTTCTATTTTGGGTTCGCGGAAACCTGAAACCTTTGCTCAGAAATATGGGATTAAGCGAAAAGCTGGCAGGCATTGGAGCCCGTGTTGGTCCTGTCATCGCCGTCGCCGTCTCAATTTTAGCCGTCCTATTTTTGGACCTTGAAGACAAAGGCGTCAAAATTGTTGGAGATATACCCAAAGGCCTTCCGCCTATTGCCGCTCCGGAATTTGATATGACGCTTTGGATAAGTCTTCTTGGCTCTTCCTTAATTATTGCGATTATCGGTTTCGTGGAATCCGTCTCTGTCGCACAAACATTAGCCGCAAAGAAACGCCAGCGTATTGAACCTGACCAAGAACTCATCGCACTTGGCGCTTCCAATATTGCCTCTGCATTTTCTGGCGGTTATTCAGTTACGGGCGGTTTTGCGCGGTCAGCTGTCAATTTTGACGCCGGAGCTGAGACACCGGCCGCGGGAGGGTTCACCGCCATCGGCATCGCGCTCGCAACATTGTTTCTGACGCCTCTATTATACAATCTACCAATCGCGACGCTTGCAGCGACGATCATAGTAGCGGTCTTGTCGCTTGTAAATTTCCCGGACATAAAACAGGCTTCGAATTATTCGAAGAGTGATTTTGCCGCGATGATGGCGACAATCCTTCTCACGTTAACTATAGGCGTGGAAGCCGGCGTCATGGCAGGTGTAGTGATTTCAATTGCGATGTTCCTCTATCGTTCATCCCGTCCGCATTACGCGATTGTCGGACAAGTTCGCGATACAGAGCACTTTAGAAATGTTGATCGGTACGATGTCATTACAAGCCCCCGCGTTGTTACAATGCGGGTAGATGAGTCCCTCTATTTTGCAAATGCGCGCTATCTTGAAGACGCTATTTACGAACGAGCACTCGCTTCTGACACGGTCGAACATGTCATTCTCATGTGCTCTGCCGTCAACGATATTGACCTGTCCGCACTGGAGAGTCTCGAATCTATAAACGAGCGGCTGAAGTCCGCAAAAATCACCTTTCATCTCTCGGAGGTGAAAGGTCCGGTCATAGACAAGTTGGAAAAATCCCACTTGACGCATGATCTCACCGGGGAGGTGTTTTTAAGTCAGCATAGCGCTATCAAAAAGATATGCGGAAATGCATTTGATACAGAAGTGGAATATTACCTCTAATGGAACCTATCGTCAGCGAACTGGCAGTGAACCTCGCAAGAGCGCAATTTGCCTTTACCGTCTCTTTTCATATTATTTTCCCAGCCTTTTCGATCGGCCTTGCGAGCTACCTGATGGTGCTTGAAGGTCTTTGGCTGAAAACGGGAAGTGATACCTACCTTCGCCTCTTCAAATATTGGCGTAAAATTTTTGCCGTGGCGTTTGGCATGGGCGTCGTTTCCGGCATCGTCATGGCCTATCAATTTGGTACGAATTGGAGCGTCTTTTCGGATAAGGCAGGGCCAGTCATTGGACCGCTCATGGCCTATGAGGTTTTGACGGCCTTCTTCCTCGAAGCGGGTTTCCTTGGCATCATGTTGTTTGGCATGGGCCGGGTGTCCAAGCGGCTGCATTTTATTGCGACCATAATGGTGGCCTTTGGGACACTGTTGTCCGCGACTTGGATCCTCTCCGTGAATAGCTGGATGCAAACACCCGCAGGCTTCTCTATCAATGAGGCTGGGCAATTCATCCCTGAGAGCTGGATGGAGATTATTTTCAATCCGAGCTTCCCTTACCGTCTCGTCCATATGGTTTTAGCCGCCTATCTGACGACAGCTTTCGTTGTCGGCGCAGTTGGTGCGTGGCACTTGCTAAAGGATAGAACCAATGAAGAGGCCCGTAAAATGTTCTCGATGGCAATGTGGATGGCCGCGATTGTCGCTCCCATTCAGATCATCGCGGGCGACTTTCACGGCATCAATACGCTGGAGCATCAGCCCGCTAAAGTGATGGCTATGGAAGGTCATTTTGAGAGCCATGATCACGGTGCACCGCTTTATCTGTTCGGCATTCCGGATCAGGAAAACCAAGAACTGAAATATGCGATTGGCATTCCCAAAGCCTCGTCGCTCATCCTCAAACATGATTTAAACGCACCGCTTGCCGGGCTGGATACAATTCCGCGCGAAGATCAGCCGCCCGTCGCAATCGTCTTCTGGAGCTTCCGCATCATGGTTGGCATTGGGATGCTTATGCTACTTGTTGGCGTGACAAGCCTATTCCTGAGATGGCGAAAGCGCCTTTATGAGGCCAGCCTATTTCACAAGTTTGCGCTTGTGATGGGGCCGAGTGGATTTGTCGCCGTCCTCGCGGGTTGGATCACAACGGAGGTCGGACGCCAACCCTTCACCGTATACGGCATGCTTCGGACGACAGAATCGATTGCGCCTGTTGAGGCGCCCGCCGTCGCAGCATCGCTTCTCGCCTTCGTTGTGGTCTATTTCGCGCTCTTTGGCGCGGGAACTTATTACATTCTGAAAATGATGAACAAGACACCGGGCGAGCTTGGCAAATTACCAGGCACAGTCACAAGGACTGCGGGCACAACGCCCGCCGCCTCTCTTGATCCCGATGCCATGAACCACGCCGAATAGGAGGCCATAATGTTTGATCTACCAACAATTTGGGCCGGTCTTCTGGCCGTTGCCATCTTCATCTATGTAATTCTTGACGGGTTCGACCTTGGCATTGGTCTCGTTTTCCCATTCTTGGAAACGGATAAATGCCGCGATGTCGCTATGAACTCTGTCGCCCCCGTTTGGGATGGTAATGAGACTTGGCTAGTCCTCGGCGGCGGCGGCTTGCTGGCGGCATTCCCTTTAGCTTATGCGGTTGTACTCCCTGCGCTTTACGCCCCTTTCATCGTTATGATTTTGGCGCTCGTCTTTCGGGGCGTCGCTTTTGAATATCGCTGGAGAGATAAGGCGCACGAGAAGACATGGGATAAGTCATTCTTTTTCGGATCGCTTCTTGCCACTTTTTCACAAGGCATTGTCCTCGGCGCATTTGTGCAAGGCATTGAGGTTGAAGGCCGGGCCTATGGCGGCGGTTGGTGGGATTGGTTGACCCCTTTCTCCATGATGTGCGGCGTGGCTCTGACAGCTGGATATGCTCTGCTAGGATCAACTTGGCTTGTGATGAAGACGGAAGGTATCCTGCGCGAGAAGGCCTACCGCATCTCCAAAATCACGGCGGTCGCGACATTGGCTTTTATGGGAATCGTCAGCCTTTGGACGCCTTTCTTGTCCCCTGAAATCGCGGAGCGGTGGTTCACATTCCCGCGGCTTCTTTTCGTTCTGCCAGTTCCAACACTCGTCTTTATTCTCGCGGGAGTCTTGGCATTCGGATTGTTGAAACGCCGGGATAATTTGCCTTTTTTTACAACAATTGGCATATTCCTTCTCTGCTTCATCGGTCTTGGCATCGGCATCACGCCTTATATCGTCCCGCGCGCGATCACGATTGCCGAGGCAGCGGCGCCCGACAAAAGCCTGATGTTCATGTTGGTCGGCGCGCTCATACTATTGCCCATGATCTTGGCATACACAGCTTATTCCTATTGGGTGTTCAGAGGCAAAGTTGATCCAGAAGCGGGGTACCACTAATGCCCAAATTTAAATTTCTCCAAGAAAAAGACACGCACATAGAGAAAACAGGGCCAAAGGAGCTGCTTTGGTTTGTCGGACTATGGGGATTGGGCTTCGTCACCATCACCATCGTTGGCACCCTCATCAAGCTCGTTTTGAGAACATAAGATGAGTGCGCGGGTATCAATGAGACGACTGAGCCCAAAAAAAGCCATCAGCTGTGTTAAGGATCACAAGAAAGAGCTTTTCTGGGTCTGGATTGCCTATCAGTCCATAAAAGGTATGACAACGCTGACGTTGATATGGATACCTCTCTGGCTTGTCTGGAGAGGGCAGTCAGACGGCTAGTTTCAAACAAATACTAATACTGTCAAACTAACTAAATCTTCCATATGGTCTTGACACGTCAGCCCTCGGAAAATGGCAATACCCGAGAATCTAACAACGCTAAAACATGACGCCTCTTTTTCTGCTTTGGGGCAAAGCGGACCTAAGCTATATTTGTATCTGGACGGTTGAACCAACATCCTGATGAAGTTTTATTAAACATGAGCTGCGGTACGATCAAAGCACGCGGACCGTTTTCATCGGAAGAGACAGATAAGTAAAACGACTACAAAGAATTACTCATGGAGTGGTGTGAAACGCGGGCCCACCATGAAGAGGTAGTATGGCAGCCAATTAAACTTAAAGGAAAAAAACCTCACCGAGAATATATCGCAATTGAGCTCATCCAGTGTCACAAGATAAACTCAATGTTGGAGAAACTTAGTGGTGGCGTGAGGTCTTTATTACTCAATATAGCGAGCAAATTGAGTGTACGAAAGATTTTGTCACCGTAGTTATTGTTAGACAGGCGAGAGTGTTCGGGCCTGAACTCATCCACTTTGCATAGGTTGACCCAAATTTTTCGACAAAAGTGTTTATCGTTTCAAAAAACACATTAACACCATTTTCGATCAGTGATTCTTCGAAATCACAAAAGCTGAGATTGAAGCAATAATACATCCAGACGACACCTTTAATGACATCTGGATGAAACCGATGATGAGACTACATACACGTTTTCATCAACAGTTCTTAGAGCAATGTACGAGAACTGGAGTTAACGCGACAAAGCCCAATTAAATCTCCAGCATTTTATAAATCATGACACGAAATAAAAGACAGCCCGCAGCAGACGAAAGTAACTTCAGCTAATGACTTGAGTTGTGGCTGCAAAGTTTGTCCTCAAAGAATGAAATCACCATCATCAATATCTGCAATGTCTGTATTGAGAAGCACGATCTCATCGCCGTTCTTCAGGTCAATAATGACATGATTGCCGGAACTTCGAATAGCATCCGCGACATCAGAAAATTCGACAAAACCGAAATCTGTTAGATCAATCGCATCATCGCCATTCTTGTTGAAATCAACAATTCGATCTCTGCCCGTTCCCGCTTCGAAAATGAAGATATCATTACCTTCATTGCCTTGCAGTCGATCATTTCCGGCGCCACCATTGATTTCATCATGACCACGGCCGCCACGAATATCATCGACGTCCCCGCCGCCGAAAAGAATATCATCGCCCTGTCCGGCTAAGATTAAATCGTTTCCTGCCCCGCCATCGACAGTATCATTTTCATCACCACTGACGATGGAGTCATTTCCGCCGCCGCCATCAATTGTGTCTTCGCCTTCATTTCCGCGCAAGACATCACTGCCCTCGCCACCAAAAATCTGATCATCGCCAAGGCCGCCAAAGATAAAGTCCCGCGCCAAACCGCCGGATATTATGTCATCACCACTTCCGCCGGCTAGAAAATCTCCGCCGTCACTGCCCGTGATTATATCATTTCCGCCCATACCGAAGAGGCGGTTCGTTTCTCCGCCAGCGATCAAAACGTCATCTCCGGCGCCGCCCCGGAGGTTTTCAACGCTATCCAAAGACGCGGTCCCGATAATATTATCAAAATCATCAAAGAGTGTGATTGTCCCCGTGGCGAGATCACCTTCGATATGATCGACGGTTGCATCCACATCCAGACGGTCAGACCCTTCGCCGCCTATGATCGTGTTCGTACCGCCACCAATGGCGATAAGGTCATTCCCGCCACCTCCATCAATCGTATTATTTTGTCTGTTGCCGAAAAGTCTGTCATCGAAAGCTGATCCAATAATGTTCTCAAAGCCAGAAATTTCATCCCGACCAGAAGCCGCATTATTTGTGAAAGTCGAATTCAATCCGACCGTCACACCTTTGCCGTTTCCATTGTCGTAAGTTTCAAAAGAAAGCGTATCAGAGCCGTCACCACCGCGCAAAATATCATCACCTGCGCCGCCAACAATCAGATCGTCGCCATCCCCACCTGATATAATATCGTCTTGGGAGGACCCTATAATTGTTTCGTCGCCAGCACTTCCTGCAACATTAATTTCTTGATTTTGCGCCCCCCAGTTCGTGAAACCAAATCCGGAAAGGTCCAGGAAACCGGCATTGCCTAGTGTAATATCCAGAATATCAACTGCGCTCGCTCCATATTGACTACCTTTAATTTCGAGAGTTTCTGAGAAGCCTGTTCCGCCAATTTGAGCGGCGTCAATAATAATTATATTTTCTGTCCCATTGGAACTCACCGCATTCGCGCCAAACTCTAAAATTTCGATCGACTCAATAATCAGACCTCTCAAGTCAATTTCGGAGCCCTCGGCAATATTGACTGAAAGCATGTCAACATCCGCACCGCCATTGACAATTTCGCCCGTGGCGGCGTCATCCTCATTAAAATATCTGAATATGTCATCGCCGCTTCCACCGCTTAGCGTATCAACGCCCGAACTCCCGAGAATTTCATCATTTCCGCCATTACCGAGAATACTGTCATTCTGCGTTGAGCCTACAATCGTTTCATTATCTCCATTGCCTATGACGTTGATTTCATTATTCGCGTTATTCCAATCGGTGAAAGTGAACTGCGAAAGACTGAAATTATCGACAACCCCTAAGAAGATTGTGAAAAGATCATTTGCGTTCGGGTTTTGCGGACTGGACCCGATGATGTGGAGATCATTCGCCAATTTGCCGACGTCGCCAAATTGGTTAGCAGTGAACACGGCTCCCGCTTCTCCGCCTTGGGCGGATGTTGCGAACTGGAACTCTTGGAATGAGACAAGATTCACGTCTCTAAAATCAATCTCGTCTCCATCAGCAATATCAATGGCTAGTCGATCTGTGCCCTCCAAACCACCGCTGATAAATTGTCCTGCAACCGCATCACTGGCGCTTAGAAATATCAATGTATCATCACCGGAAGCGCCAGATGCTTCCGTCAAATCTGCACTCACGTAGATCGTGTCATTACCAAATGAACCTGAGATTCGCTCAACATTCATAAAGCTATCATCGGTGGCAGAGGACTGGCCTGTAATATTAGAAAAGGCTATGCCTTCCACAGCATCAATCGTTACGCCATCTGCAAGGCCAGATAAGTTATAGCTCAGCCGATCTGAACCGGCTCTGCCATCAAAAAAAGACCCTGTGGCACTCAGATGGGCAATGTCGTTTTCATCACCTCCTGTAAAATTAGCAAAATTAACACCTGAGACTCTGAAAGTATTATTCGAAAGTAATGACCCAATGAAGGTTTCTACCTCCAAACCTTGAACAAGAGGAAAGCCTCCACCCTGACTGGTTACGACATAATCAGCTCCTGAAATAAAGCTACTGTCAACACGAATATCAACACCTGAGCTTGCACTGAGATCAAGCGTGTCTTGGCCGTCGCCACCATCAAACCTGTCATTCCCGCCAATGTAATTGAAGCGGTCATCGCCAGCATCGCCAAAAACGATGTTGTTATCGGACCGATCAAGGATGAGGTCGTCACCCCCGCCGCCATTGGCATTTTCGATTGAAAACAGGGAGTCCCCTACAGAGTTACCAATGCTTGACGGAAAAGCCTCTCCATTCGCCAGATCAATTGTGAGATTGGCAGAGGTATAGCTGTAATCCGCCGTGTCATTACCATTGCCCCCATCCAAAACATCATCACCGCCGCCGCCGATTAGAACATCATCTCCGTCACCTGCAAAAATTACATCATCGCCATTGCCGCCATCAATGCGGTTATTGTCATCATTGCCAGTGATGTTATCGTCACCACCACCCAAAATAAGGTTTTCGATACTGGTTAATGTTTCGCCGCCGAAACCGGCGCTCGTCCCAAAGGCCTGCCCTGTGTCTAAATTTACAGTCAGGTTGCCATTTGTGTAGGTGTAATCGCCTGTATCATTGCCGTCCCCGCCGTCAATCTGGTCAGCGCCGGTTCCGCCGGAGATGACATCATCACCATCACCGCCGTCCAGAATATCATCGCCGCCAAAGCCGAAAATGACATCATCACCGCCTTGACCGTAAACCGTGTTAACCGCGCCCGTGCCGGTATATGTGGAATCTCCATCCCCCGCATAGAGGATTTCGACATTGCTGATATTTATCGTCTCGCCATTCCCGGTGATGATGCCCGCCGCGAAATTGAAGTCATAATCGCCTTGGTCGACATCGCCAACACGAATGCCAAACAGTTGCATTCTCAACGTATCAATACCGTCGCCGCCATCAATTGTGTCCGTAAAACCCGATGCTGTGCCACCGTGATCCCATTGATAAAATGTATCATTTCCGGTGAAACCTTGCAGATTATCATTCTGGGAGCCTCCCACTATGATATCGTCATTGGCTCCGCCTAAAAGCAGGTCAGAGCCGAGACCACCAACAAGCGTATCTATTCCGCTACCACCTGACAGAACATCGTCACCGCCATATCCAACGAGGAAGTCGTCGCCGCCATTGCCCGTGAATATGTTTGCGTCTTCACTGCCGCGTATATCATCATCACCGTCGCCGGATGTGATATTTTCAAAATCGATCAGTGTTGCGGCACCACCCGTTTCTATGCCCAGGTCCTGTATCCGCAGAATGCCGTCACTTCTCATATCAAGTGTGACGGATATGTTCGGCAGTGTTGACATATAACTAAAGCTGTCAATACCTGAGCCGCCATCAACCCTACCCGAGAGGTTCGTTGGAGCCGTATTAAAGATTAAGGCATCGTTTCCCGCACCCAAATCTATCAGATTGATAGCCGTCGTTTGCGTGACTGTATCATTGCCGGTCGATAGATAGAAGTTGCCCGTTGTTGCCACGTTAGTATTCGTCAGTGTATCGTCACCCGCAGTCCCGATATAGTTTCCGGCCTCGTCGACATTCCCTTCAGACGCATAGGAATAAACCTCATATTGCTCATCACCGGAGGCATCCGTGTAAATCAGGGCAAAGCGTGAGACAGAGATGGGTTCAATGTAATACACGAACTCACTCCTTAGAAAGGAGTTTGTCAAATTTTGAATGAGAATTTCAGACCCGACCGGCGTTACACCCATATCATAGCGTTGAATATGAAGTGTATTCGTTGCCCGATCTAAAATACTGACAAGATATTCGCCCGTAGGCGAACCCGCAGAATTTTCCAAGGCGGTCAATTGTTGTACGTCCCCACTGGTTGCCGTGCCCATCGGAACAATGAGGTTTGACCCTAAAACGCCCGTATCCGCATTAACAAAAGCAATATGCATTAGACCATCGCCACCTGAATTCGATGATTCTGAATAGAGAACCGCAAGGCTTCCCCCGCCCATATGTGCGACGTCATGAACTGCTCTGATCGAACCATCACTGGCAGATGTTAAGTTGATACTTAGATGGCTTGACCCATCAGGATTTGTAACTTCTACATCTATTGTTCTACGTAAATTTAGTCCAAATGTATCATTGTCAAAAATGACGGTCGCGAATCGACCACTATCCAAGGAGACAATACCTTCGTTGAACGGATTTTCATTATTGGAACCCGTAAGAAGACTGCTATCCTCTGTAACCAAAAAAGGCCCCGTTGTCGTGCCCATATCATCTACGGTCCATCCATAAATGGGCTGGTCACGCGAAAAATTATCTGTGTTAAATAGTCTTGCGACAATAAAAATAGTTCCCGCATCATTTATAGACATGGAGAGATCTTGCCCAATGTTAGAAAAAGAGCCTAGACTGAGTGACTGCGTCGAAACGAGCGTCGCCGTTTGACTGTAAGTGAAGATGCTAAGAGTATTTGTATCAAAATCTGCTCCAAGGATGGCAAATCCTCCACCCGAAAGCGCAACAGAGCCAACCAGGATCGAGTCCCCGGGTAAAGCTGTGGTGGCGTTGATGAAGCCCCCAAAACTGTCGGTCACATAGCCCACACTATTTCCAACACTCGCAATCAATATGTTGCCATTTGAAAGCGCCAGCATATCTCCCTTCGGCCCCGCCAGAGAAGCACTCTCCTGCCAGAGTGTCGGCGTCACAGGGGCGTTAACAGTCATATTGAAGCTCGGCATATGAAACGCAACGGGCACAAATGAGACGGTGTTTGTAAGGATGGAATCAGAGTCTTGCATACGCGAGAACGCCTCTAATCCCAGACCCAGATCGTTAAAATAATCAATATTTTCCAATAATTTAAACATATCTCACTCCAATATGTAGGGGCATGAAACATAGCGGTCTATATTTAGAATGGCCCCATCCATGACTGTTCATACAGTCAAATTTCTTCCCCTTTATCCAAGTGGAAAATGGCGCGCATACTCAAAATTGAGTATAAGGCGAAATTTTTTATGAGTGGGAAGGCGGGAGTTACGACTTTGGTTGTAGAGACTCGTGACTGTTCGATTTGCCTGCGGCCAACGTGCCAATCGCGAAATAGGCGGCAATTTTCAAAAGCAGCGGAATACCTGCGTAGAATCCGACCAATATCACTCTGTCATGTGTTTCCACCGGACGAAGACTCGTCCCTATACTGGCAGTCCCTTCCGTCAATCCGATAAACCCTAATATTGGAAAAGCAATCAGCATCGGGAATGTTATAGAAAGTTTTGAAGATGCGTTTTTTATCGCCGTTACAAGTCCTGCAAATTCAGGCTGCCCTTGACGTCGACCGCGTCCAATTTGATCCGCCAGCAGTGAAACGGATAAAACACTATCGGCGACCCCTGAAACACCCAAAATCAGACTGACAATAAACATCGGAACTTTATCACCCACCCCCAAAAATAGTAGGGCAACATAACCACAAATACCCAGCAGCGTCGCAATCCGCCAAGTCCGTATCTTCCCGATATGACGCGAGAGGATTATCCAAAGCGGAATACCCACAAGCATACCGAGGCCGGACCCGATCCAGAATAGTCCTACAAGTTTCGGCATCTCCAAAACATATGTGATGTATAAAAGGCTTAAGGCGCCACCAAACGATTTTGCGGTAATTAGAATAAAAAACGTCCCGATAATTTTTTGTATCTCGTGATGCCCCCTCAACGCTTTCAAGGCCGCTCTCAGCTTGGGCTGTGGCAATCTGTTTGACGCGATATCACTGGGCATAAGCCAGAGATAAATTGGCATCACGATAATGCTGACGATAAAAATTAAAGTCACAACATTGGACAAGGCCTGCGATGTACTCTCCGTCCAAATCAGAGGTGCCGCCGCCCCTATCAGACCTCCAAGGATGAGGAACAGCGTTTTGCTTGACGCTAAGACCGTCCGTTCATGCGGATCTTCCGACATTTCCAAGCCCATTGCCGCCTGCGGAATTTCGCAGATCGTGAAGCTGAAAAAGTAAAGACAACTTACGAGGAGCAGGTAAAGCGGTGTCACGGAGTCAGTTTGTTTCAATAGTAAGTAAACCGCGCAACAAAACAGAGGCAGGCCCAGAATAACCCACGGCTTTCGACGCCCAAAACGAGTCCGCGTTCTATCTGTTAAAATCCCAACCGTCGGGTCCGTGATAATATCAAAGCCCCGGCCAATCGCAAAAAGCACGCCCACCAGGCCTAGCCCCAACCCAAGATCCAGCGCATAGTAAGTCGGGACTATCATCATGAGGGTGACCCACCCCATTGAGAGCGGGAGCATAAGACTGCCATAGGACAAAATCTGCCAAATCGAGAGTTTTGGCGACACGTCTCTGCGCATTCTATCAGCGTCTGATTGCGTCACGTTCGGCTCCCTTATGTCCAACGCGTTATCATTTTGATCTATAAAATCTATATTTTACGCCAATTTTCTCGGCTTCATACTCAATTTTGAGTATGAAGCCGCTTTAGAAATGATTTATGGGCAAGTCACCGAAACGGGGGAAATCGTGACGGCATTCGAAAATGTAGACTTGGTTGACGGACTTTACACCGTGGCGATGGAGCCTGAACGGTTTAGAGAACTCGCTGATATTTGGAGCGATTATCTCAAAAAAGTGGATAGTCAGTCCACATCGACACTGGAAACGGATTTCAATAAATTAGAGAGCCATCTGCTGCGCGCTGAGGCGATTTTCGACATGGTGGAGTCAAATACCGCAATTCTTCCCCCGCGATTATTGGAAAAAATCAATCATGACCCTCAAGTTATTCTGGCGATTGATAAAACAGGCGTATTTGAAGCTGTAAATAATGCCGGGCAGGCACTTTTAGGGGTCAAAAAAGGCGACACGCTTGAGAATTTAAATTTCCCAAGAGAAACCATCGACATGATCTCTTTTGCCGTAAAGTCACGGTTTGCGTCTTCTGTGGATCATGTTGAAGGTATGCCGAGTTTGCAGCGTTTAATTCGGGAAAAAGAAGATGCCCCTTTATTAATATCTCTTACCGACTGGATGAATTCTGATGGCAGTCGACTGGTTTTATTGAAGACAGTTGACTTCATCTGGCCCGACTATTTGACGCCCATTATTACCGAAGCCTTTGGCCTGACGGACGCGGAAGCGGACATCATAAAGCTCATCGTGGAAGGGAAATCTGTACAAGATGTAGCTAAGGCCCGGGAGAGCAAACTCACAACTGTCCGAGCTCAAATTAGGGCCATTTACGCAAAGACAGCTACACGCAATCAATCCGAATTCATTCGGATGGCAATCGGCCTAACAACCATGCAGATGATGGAGCGCGAGAGCTATCGCAGCTTTGCCAATCGTGTGGATGGCGGAACACCTCTCGCCTATCCAAGATTTGAGCACGAACATACAATGACGCTGCCGGATGGCCGTATTTTGGATTATGCCGTCTTTGGCGCTCCGAACGGTAAGCCTTGCTTGTTTTTTCACAGCGAGCTTCTTGGCAATATCTGGCCCGCAAAGATTGTGGATTATGCGACAGTAAAGGGCTTACGGATTATTGTACCGGCACGTCCATTTTACGGTAGAAGTGATGGGTATCCAAAGAATGTCGATTACCCAACACAGACGGCAATAGACTTTATAGCGCTCTTAGACCACCTTAACATTCGTCGGGCGTTGCTAATTGGACAAACCTTGGGCGGCATGTATGCGCTCGCCCTGACTAGGGATTTCCCTGACCGCGTTGCCGGAATGGTTATGATTACGCCAATGCTGCCACATCTCAAAACAGAGCATAATACAGGCATGCCTAAGCTTCATCGGTTCATATCTGATGTCGTTCGACGACAACCAAGACTGCTGAACTTTATCGCGCGCGCGGGCAGCGGATATTATCGGCGTGTCGGCCCCATTCGATTCCTACGACATGTGTTTGGCGATCTAGAATGTGATGTCGATATCATCAACGATCCCGTCAACCAAGAAGCGCTCATTCGAACACTTCAATTCGGGTCCGCTCACGGCCACAAGGGGTATGTCGCGGGTTACTCACACATGATTTTCGACGCAGTGGATTTGATGAAACCGCTACCATTTCCGATTTATGGAATCATTGGTGATAAGGATAAAAATACTAGGTTTGACCGAGCAAAAAGCCTTCAAGATATCGGTGTAAACTTTAATATAGTAATTGCAAAAGGCGGTGGAGAACTTCTTATATATAGCCACCCATATCTTGTCGTGGACACGATGCTGATAAGCTGGAAAGTCGCGACTTCGGATTAGTGTGCCCAGTGAATGGCATGATCCATCAATTCTAAATAGGCAATGAACGGAGTGTCAGAGGAAATGAAGATCGTTCCGACAATGGACTCTAACGTCCGCAATGAGGGTAAATCTACGCTCTTCAAACCGAAAAGCTGCCGATAATAGTTGTGGATGAAGTCAGAGTTCACAGGAATAGCAGGTCACTCCAGAATGGAATTGCGAGACAGGCAATGGGACACGATAGATAGTCGATTGGGACATGATCAAACCCATTCTATAATTATTAGCCTTCATATTGACCGATAGGATTGCACCATATTTGATACCTCATGTTTGAGATAAGAGAGTATCTTGATGGAGAGGGATCGAGACGTTTTGCTGATTGTGATTTAATGCGCTCGATACAAAATCGGCACTGAAAGTGACAACTCGTCTAGCACGCCTCGAAAGAGGCAACACTTCAACCTTGAAAAGCATCGGCAAAGGGCTCTGGGAATGTCTTATTCATTGGGCCCGGGTTTAAGGGTATATCTAGGGCGGGATATCGATAAATTGGTCATCTTATTTGGAGCGGCGATAAAACGTACGCGAGGCACGCCTAACTTATCCAGAGTCCATTTGGCAGGTCGCGATGAGCGTTCCACCAAACGGATCATCCCTGGCTTCTCTGAGGCGGGATATCTCATTCTTCGTTGCCCCCATCCCCGATCATGCTTTTTTAGCAGGCCGTTCTCGAGTGTAAATTCAGCCAAGTACTCCTTTAGCTCACGCGCTTCAGACCGTAGCCCTTTGGCTTCAGCCGTATTGGCTTAGCGGGCGATATCCCCTGCTAGCCGTTTCTTGCCGGCTCCCAAAAAAACCTTCGACTGTTTGCAGTATATGCCCTCTCGGCAGCAAAGTTTTGCAACGCTCTCTTCACCCCGAAAGCCATCTAGCACAATGCGGATCTTCTCTTCAGCAGAGTACTGCTTACGTATCTTAAGTTTGATATCTTTGACGATGCGATCGCCAGAAGTTTCTCTAGTCTTTCTCATTCTTCTCTCCATGAGATTGAAGATGAGCGAAAAGTCTCTCTTAGCTGTGACCTAAATCCGTGCCATGAGCGCTGACGTTAGACAATCTCTTTTAGAGGGTTATCAAGAAAGGCTATATGACCAATTAGGTCATTTAACTAATCATTTTTTGATGCCATCAGAGTCGGTAAGCTATCTGGTCTCTCTATAGGCTGCAGGGCTTTCACCTGTCCATTTTTTAAAAGCCCAACTAAAAACCCGTTTTGACTACGATATCCGAAATAGCTGTTTGATTATTTTCCCTTGCCTGTTCGGTGGTTAGGCCACCGTGTAGGCGTATGGTTATTCTACGGGTGCGCTTAGAACGACCTACCATTCGGTATTGAATCAGATAAGTCTTCTTGCCAGATGGTAAAATTTTCCACTCAAAACAAGCCAGGTCTGAGTCCAACACGTAATATGTTTTATCTTTCGATTTCTACTTATTTACTATTCGTTTAGTCAGTTTCATAACAACAATATGACTTCTCCGCCTCTAGTTCCAGTAAGCACGATGACAGAAACCAGCAACTCACTCGGTCTAATGAGAGATAACAACCGCTGTTTATTTTCAATACCTTACCCTATTTAGAAAAACTCAAGACAACACCAAAAAAACTCTAGCATAGATTTGGATATGATCAGGTCGAGAGTTCAATTCTCTCCCGCGGCACCAGTCCAATCTTCAATCTTTTGCACCACTTTTGAGCTTAACGGCTTTTTCGTCTTTTTCTGCCTATACTCTAACAACTTAGCATTAAAATGACCGGAAATATGCCATGAACTCCCATGTCGAAGCGACGCAAAAAGCGGAAGCGGGACTTATTTCCTTAGACGTCATGCAGAAATTGCAATTTGAATGGCTGGCCAGATTGAGTCGCATGAGCGGCCTCGCCTCCATGATCATAAATTCCGATATGGAAATCATCTATTATGAAGACCGTATTCTCGATATGTTGGAATTTGACCACGGCGTTGATCTAACGGGAACCTCACTGCTGGGTGTTGTATCTGAACTGGCCGTTCGCGGTGATTTCGGACCTGGGGATAAGCAAATTTTTTGTGATCTCGTGCGGGCTGAGATAAACAGAGTGCCATCCGAAGGCGAGGTTAAACCCAAAACATTATCCCTCATTACCCCAAAAGGTAGACGCCTCCTCTTTCGTCAAGATTTGGATTTGGACGGAATTTACCTGCTGACCTGTAAAGATATCACGAGTGACCATATTAAGCGTCACGCCCTAAAAGTCGCACTGGATAGCAGTGTTTCTGGCTATATGATTTACAATCTCGAGACTGAGAAGTTTGAGATACATGGTGAGGCCGGACGCAGAGCCTTGGGGGATGTACTCACGCGACGCTTGATGGATAAAGGTATTGAAAGTATTCTTCACCCCAAAGACATTGAGAAAGTCCGCGACACTTGGGCAAAAGGATTAGCGAGCAAAGAATCTTGGACCTCCACTTTTCGTGTCATTGACCCAGAAGGACAGGTTCGTTGGATCAGATCACAGGCAACACCGCAATTATCCGAAAGCGGTAGAGTAAACATGGTGATATTCTTCTATACCGAGGTCACATCACAATTGCGGATTCAGGATGAGCTGCGTCAATCAAAAGAAGTCGCGGAAAAGGCCTTAAGTGCTAAAAATAATTTTCTGGGGCGGCTCTCTCACGAGATCCGAACCCCCATGAATGCAGTCGTCGGAATTGCAGACGCCCTTATCCATCATAATGGCGACCCGAAAATCATGCCGAAACTGGAATTAATTCAAACATCCGCTGAAAAAATCGTCAAAATTGTGGATGAAAGTCTCCAGCATACAAAATTATCAGAAGCAAAAATGGAACTAGACCCAGTTAGTGCCTCCCCACGTGAAGTAGTCGAAGCGGCTTGCGCGCTTTGGGAACAACAAGCGATTAAGACCGAAGTAGATTTGAATTGCCGTATTGACCCCTCTGTCCCGGATACAATTATTTTTGATCCGCATCGCTACGAGCAATGTATCAATAATTTACTCTCTAATGCGCTAAAATTCTCACCTGGGGGTACGGTGAATGTTATTCTGACAACGATAGGGGAAGGCCCAAATAGGAAGCTCGTCCTAGCCGTGAAAGACAATGGTATCGGCATGAATGAGGCCCAGTTAAATGGACTTTTCGAAGCTTTCACCCAAGCGGATAAATCCATATCCGGAAAGTTCGGCGGCACTGGACTTGGCATGAATATCACAAAGCAAATCATCGAACTTATGGGCGGTAATGTGAGTGCAAAATCTACGAGTGGCGAAGGAACCGTTGTCGCGATGACACTTCCCATCCAAGAGGAACGCCGCGTGGAAGATCGTCGTGAGTCTACCCAGACACTTGTATCGGATATGTTGGATAGTGCCGTTCCGCCAAAATCCGGCTATGAAAACCTGCGCGTTTTGGTTGTCGATGATAACGCGACGAACCACATGGTTGTGTGCTCACTCTTGGACACATTGGTCGCAAGCATCGAGGTGGCAGAAAACGGGATTGAAGCCATAGCGAAACTCAACGCCGCGGAGTTTGATGTTGTTCTAATGGACATCCATATGCCGATAATGGACGGCATAGAGGCAACACTCGCAATTCGGAGCAATCCGAGCGCTTATTCAGATATTGCCATCATCGCTCTGACAGCAGACCCGCAATATCAGCAGAAACGGCTTTGCAAGAATATTGGGATGAATGATGCTTTGGCGAAGCCCATTAAGCTGACCGAACTCCTTGCAGCCTTTGACCGCCTTGCATTGAAACAGTCGAGTATTGAAATCGCAGCCTAGCCAAGCGCTCTCGGTCACGTTAGTCTATAACTCTGACTGGAGATACGGAATCAATGCGACCTGCCACTAAATTTTCCCTTTTGACTTGCGCCGCAATCGGACTTGTTGCCTGCAATGACGGTCAAAATACTCAGACTATAAGCGGATCCAATCAAGCTTCTGCCGCATGGTGTATATCGGGTGGTCCGATTCACACCGCCAATGATCAAATGCCTGTCGCAGAAGCCGTCGCCATTCGCAAAGGCCTGATCACTTATGTCGGTGAAAACGCTGGTGATTGGTGCGCTGAGTTTGGCGGAAAATCCAGTCAGACGATCAATCTAGCCGGCGCGGCAGCCTATCCCGGGCTGACCGATGCGCATGGTCATTTGATCGGTATCGGCCTTCGGGAGATGACGCTAAATCTTGAAGACACAAGCTCCGTTACAGACTTGCAGGACAAATTGCGTGTGGCTGTTACAGAGGCCGCGCCCGGTGAGACGATTTACGGTCGTGGCTGGATCGAAACCCATTGGCCGGAAGGTCGCTTCCCTACGCGTCAAGACCTGGACGCGGTTGCCACAAATAATCCCGTCATTCTGGAACGGGCAGACGGTCATGCCAGCGTTGTCAATACACGCGCCCTTCAGGCTGCTGGCATTACGGGTGCGACTGAGTCTCCCTTCGGCGGCGCTATTAATGTGGACGCTGACGGTCAACCCACAGGCATGTTGATTGATAATGCCGTCTCACTTGTTCAAAAACTCATGCCTGAATTGACACAAGACCGGAAACGCGAAGCCTATATTAAAGGGGCAGAACTCTACGCCTCGCGCGGCTGGACCGGTATACATTCCATGTCCGTTGATCCTGCCGATATTCCAATGATCAACTCCCTCGCCAATAGCGGTGATATAAAAATCAGGGTCTATAATTCAGTCGATCTGTTCCCGACACGTACAGAACAAACCCTTACGCGCGTGACCCAAATGAAGGACGTGCAGAACAAGCTCGTTACCACTCGGGCGGTGAAACTCTATTCAGATGGTGCGCTAGGGTCTCGCGGTGCCGCCCTACTCGCGCCCTATTCCGATGATGAGAAAAATACAGGACTGATGTTACTTCGGGAGTCGCAAGCGAAATCAATCCTCGACGCGGCCCTGCGTAGCGGAACACAGATCAACACCCACGCGATCGGCGATCGTGCCAATCGACGCGTCCTCGACTGGTATGAGGAGGCCTTTGCCCGCGTGCCCAAAAATCAATGGGCCGAGCAGGACCCACGCTGGCGGATTGAACACTCCCAAATCGTCGATTTAGAAGACCTTCCCCGCTTTAAGGCGCTTGGCGTCATTCCTTCCATGCAGCCCAGCCATGCCATCGGAGATCTACATTTTGCGCCGGATCGTTTGGGTAAAGATCGTTTGGCGGGTGCCTATGCGTGGCGAGCCCTCATTGATAGCGGTGCGATTATCGCGGGCGGCTCAGACGCCCCCGTCGAAGTGGGAGACCCGCGAATCGAGTTTTATGCTGCAACACAGCGAAAAGATTTGAAGGGTTTCAACAATGAAGACTGGAATGAGGAACAGAAGGTCACACCTGAAGAGGCCTTGAAAATGTTCACACTCTGGCCAGCCTATGGCGCGTTTCAAGAAGACGAAATCGGCTCTCTGGAAGTCGGAAAAAAAGCAGATATATCAGTTTTCGCAACCGACATGATGACGGCAAGCGGACCAGATATTTTGACTGCTAAACCTGTCATGACAATGGTGGATGGACGCTTGGCCTTTGATGGGCGGTAGCTTACCCCCACGCCGTCTAAACGGATCAATCGCGGAAGTTTTTGAACTGAACCGGCTGTTCCAGCCCCATCGCTTTCACGAATTGCATGGTGGCTTGAAGGTCATCACGTTTTTTACCAGTGACACGTAATTCCTCACCCTGGATCGCGACTTGGACTTTGATTTTCTCACCCTTGATGGCCTTAACGATCTTCTTGGCGGTTTCCTTATCAATACCTTCTTTGACGGTGATGCGTTGACGGACACTCATACCTGAGGCTTTTTCTTCTTTACCGTAATCCAATTGGCCCGGCTCAATTCCGCGTTTGTGAAGATTACCGCGCAGAATTTCCTGCATCTGTTTGAGCTTCAACTCGTCATCGGCGAGCACCGTCATCCCCCCGTCTTTCACTTCGACAGAAGAGTTCGAGCCTTTGAAATCATAACGGACGGAGATTTCACGCGTGACATTTTGCACCGCATTATCGACTTCGGACATGTCAACTTCAGAGACGATATCAAAAGATGGCATAGGGGACTCCTAGTTGAATAACTGCTTGGGGATAAGGAGCCTATTCAAGACAGACAAATAATGTCCAAGCAAAAATATGATTGAGTATCCCGGGATCGTTCCGGGACACTCATATATAATTAAATTAGACTTTCTGATTTGTGTAGGCGCGCAGTTCTTTCCGCGCGACCTGCATCCGGTGGACCGCGTCGGGTCCGTCGGCGAAGCGGAGCGTCCGCATTTGGGCATACATGCCCGCCAGTGGTGTATCCTGCGATATACCCGTACCGCCATACATCTGCATCGCTTCGTCGATGACTTTCAACGCCATATTCGGCGCGGCAACCTTGATTTGCGAGATGAGCGGCGCAGCGGCACGCGGATCGCCCTGGTCCATCATCCAAGCCGCTTTCAGGCAGAGCAGTCTGGCCTGCTCTATCGCGATACGACATTCGGCGATGATGTCATAATTCGCGCCCAACTTTGCAAGCGGACGACCAAAGGCTGTTCGGGAGACAGCGCGGCGACACATCAGCTCCATGGCGCGTTCGGCTTGTCCAACAGCGCGCATACAATGATGGATACGACCCGGTCCAAGACGGCCTTGCGAGACTTCGAAGCCCCGACCCTCGCCAATCAGAAGCGCATCCGCAGGAACACGTACGTTCTCGAACTTCATGTGAAGATGACCATGCGGCGCATCATCCTGTCCGAAGACTTTCATGGCGCGAAGCTTGGTGATGCCGGGCGTGTCAGCGGGTACAACAAACATGGAGTGTTGCTGATGACGGCCCTTTTCGCCATCACGCGGCGCGGTCCGCGCCATGAGTATATAGACTTTCGTCCGGCTGTCCCCTGCGCCTGACGACCAATATTTCTCGCCATTAAAGACCCATTCGTCACCGTCTTTCACGGCGCTGAAATCAAGATTTGTCGCGTCTGAAGACGCCACATCAGGTTCTGTCATCAAATAGGCAGACCGGACTTCGCCTTCAAGCATTGGTTTCAACCAACGTTCTTTATGCTCGTCCGTGCCATATTTTTCGAAGACCTCCATATTGCCAGTATCCGGCGCAGAACAGTTGAAGACTTCCGGTGCGAGATGGGACCAACCCATTTCTTCGGCGAGATAAGCATATTCAACCGTGGAAAGGCCGTAGCCCTTGTCAGAAGCCGTCAGGCCTGTTTTCGTGAGCCAGAAATTCCAGAGATCTTTCGAACGGGCTTTCTTCTTCCAACCGTTCAGAAGTTCCATCTGACGCACAGTATGAGTCCAGCGGTCTTCCGCATTTTCCGTTTCCGCATGCCACTCATTTTCGTGGGGCATGACGTCATTGCGGACAATCTCGCGCACTTGGTCACATAATTTCTCGACGCGCTCGGTGCGCCCTAAATCCATATTTGCCATCTTATATCTCTCCTGTTCTTATTTTTTCTCTGGCCGTTTCTGCGAGGGCCATGACCATTTGGCCGTAACTTTTAAAGCGCGGGTCTTTCGTCGACCCATCAACATAGCGGAAGTAAAGCTGTTGGATAATCACGGCCAAGCGCCATATCCCGTAGACGTAGTAATAGGCCATATCTGACACGTCATAGCCTGTGCGTTTCGCGTAAAAGTCCAAAACCTCTTTGCGGGTCATCATACCCGCATCCATACTGGGCTGACGCACAGTCAGTTTCATATGTGGCGGATCGTCCGCCTGCACCCAATAGGCCAGCGTATTGCCGAGATCCATGAGCGGGTCGCCCAGCGCAGAGATTTCCCAGTCAATAATCGCGCTGACCTGCGTTGGGTCTTCGGCATTGAGGATACAATTATCTATGCGGTAATCCCCATGCAGGACTGAGACGAGGCCGGAATCAGCCGGCATTTTTTCTTCCAGCCAGTCCTGAATATCGTCATATTTCGGGATATCTTCGGTCCAAGCTTTCTTGAACCGCTTATTCCATCCCTTGATTTGTCGCTCAACATAGCCTTCGGGACGGCCAAAGTCAGACAGCCCTGCGGCCTCAACATCCAGCGTATGGAGATCGCAAAGACGCGACCAGAAATTCTCGCAGAGCTGACGCGTTTCCGTCTCGCCCCAATTCCAGTCTTTTGGGATCTTGTGAAGGATGTGACCGTCCACGCGGTCCATGACATAGAACTCACTGCCGATGATGCTCTCATCATCGGTGTAGTAAAGACAAGGCGGGACGGCCGGAAAGACGGGTTTGAGATCACGCATAATGCGATATTCGCGAAACATGTCATGACCGGATTTCGGCTTTGTTCCAAAGGGCGGACGGCGGAGAACAAGTGGTCGGTCCGGATAGTCCACGGCATAAGTCAGATTCGATGCACCAGACGGATATTGTGTGACTTTCGCCTCTCCCGTGAGTCCCGGAATAGCGGCTTTCAAAATCGGATCGACCTTGGACATGTCGAGGGCTTCGCCCTCACGCACTTCAATTGTAGGATTGGCTTCGCTCACTAGATAATCGCTCCAGCATCGACAACCATGCCCTGCCCCGTGAAGTAGCTGGCTTCGTCGCTGACCATATAAAGCACAGAGCCAACCATTTCCTCTGGCTGTGCCATGCGGGAAATGGCGAGTTGCTCATCCATATATTTCTGCATGCCTGGTTGCTCTTTGAGGGCAGAAGCAAGCTTTGTATCCGTGAAACCAGGTAAGAGCGCGTTCACGCGAATGCCGTGATTGCCATACTCCTTGGCCAGACCTTTGGTCATGTTGATGAGCGCGGCTTTCGTCATGCCGTAAATCACGCGGCCCTTACCTGGCTGGATACCGTCAATGGACGCCACGTTCACAATAGCGCCTTTACCGTTTTTCAGCATGAGGGGGATGGCAGCGGAGGACAGGAAATACGGTCCCTTCACGTTGACCTCGAATGTCTTGTCATATGCCCCCTCATCCGCCTTATGCGCAGGACCGAAATAAGGATTGGTTGCACCGTTAATGATCAGAATATCAAGACGTCCGTATTTCTCTTCGATCATCTCGACCGTGCGGCCATGATGGGATAGCTCGCCGAGATGAAGTTCTGCACTAATTGCCTCACCACCATCCGCGCAAATGGCTTCCGCCACCTTCTCGCAATCCGCCTGTTTCCGGCTGGAACAGATAACGGTCGCGCCGTGCTGCGCCAAACCATGTGCAACAGCTTCGCCAATACCACGGGAGGCACCGGCGACAAGGGCTACGCGGCCCGAAAGATCAAAACGTTTTGTCATGAGATTACCCTTTATTCTTGAAGGCTTCGCCGACTTTGGCTTTTAATTTTCGCATCCCGGACAGGTAGGCATCGGGATGAAGGGCGCGATTAATGAAGTAATCCTTCACGACCTTATGTGGGAAGACGTAAAACTCATCGGCTTCAATCGCAGCTTTCAACGCATTCGCAACATCTTTTGGTTCCAGCAATCCGTCCTTTGACCCCTCCGCCATTGGCATGCCTTTGGTCATGTTGGAGCGGACATATTGCGGACAGATACAATGAGACTTGATACCCTGATCGCCGTGTTCAATCGCGATGCTCTCCGCAAAGCTCACAGCGGCATGTTTTGTACAAGAATAAGAAGCGCTGCCAATCTGATTCAACAGACCCGCGGCAGAGGCTGTAATGACAAAACGTCCTGACCCACGCTCCACCCAAGACGGCACAAGCGCACGCGCCGCATAGATAGAGCCCATAACATTGACTTGCCAATTGGCTTGCCAGCTCTCATTGCTCGCCCCGCCAACGTAGCGGCCATTACCCGACCCGATACCTGCATTGGAAATGTAAATGTCGATAGGACCGTGATCGGTCTGAACCGAGTCAATAAATGCGATAACGGATTTTTCATCCCCCACATCACAGACATAGGGCGCTGCGCCTATCTCTTTCGCTGTTTCAGTAGGGAGCGTCAGGTCGCTAATCGCAACCGTTGCCCCCTCTGCAATGAACATCTCGGCTAGGCCCCTGCCGATTCCCCCTGAAGCGCCCGTTATGGCGACGATTTGATTTTTAAACATGCGCATTGTGTAAAGTGCCCACACAGGGGTTCAAGTCCCAAATTTGAATGTCGCCATTCAATCAATATTGTGTCAAACTCTTTACAGGGAGACTTGGCGTGACAAACACAGAAACAGGAACCGGTGAAGGCGAAGCCGCCTTACTCTTGGCGGGTGAGGACCTCCTATCGCGCGATAATATCCCCGATAAAAACCAACGCCTCAAATGTTTCTCCTGCGACACACCCTATATGGGCGTTTTCTGTCATGCCTGTGGGCAAAAAAACGATGATATGAGACGATCTCTCTTCAGCCTCATCATCGATATGCTCGGGAATATTACTGCGTTCGACTCTCGTATTTGGCGCACATGGGCAAAGCTTCTGACACGCCCAGGTAAAGTCGCCCGCGAATATGCAAACGGTAGCCGGACGAAATGGACATCCCCCGTGCGCGCCTATCTCGCCATGTCTATTCTACTGTTCGGTTATATTGCCATCACCGGCACACAAATCCTCAGCCTGACGATGGATGTTGAGAGGGAAGAAGGCGTCCCCGAAGCTTTGTCAGAATTGAAGCCTTCGCAACTCAATGCTGACTTTCAACTTCTTATGTTTGAGACGAATCGATCACTCGAAAACAGGCGGGAAGACAGTAATTCTGAACTTGTTGACTTTCTTCTGAACTATGAAGAACCACTTGCGTTTGATTACGTAAATGGATCCTTCAAACTTGTCGAAGAGGGTTATGAGAGACCGAATGATGCACCCGCAAAAAGAAATGTAAATATCAATACGGAAGACTTTGATGAGGCGGAGGATTTCTTTGAGGATCTATTCGATCAATCTGATGGCGAGACTGAAAACTCTTCTACTTCTGAACCACCAACAACCAATGACGTTATTGAAACGGGTGAAGGTAGCTATGTCATTATCAACGGGAAACGAATGAGCCCGCAAGAAGCTTCCAGCAGGGGTGTTGCAGCACTCAAGCTTTTATTGTCTCGCCCCGAAATTTTTAATGATTATTTCTCGACATACCTGCCCCGCGTGATGTTTTTCATGATGCCATTCGCGATGTTCATTGGCATTGTCTTTATTCGCGGAAGGGGCAATGCCCTACTCTATGATCACCTCGTACATACGGCTTACATCCACGCCGTCTTCTTTTTCCTGCTCTTAATCGGCCTTGTTTTAGGACAGCACACCCCCATTCCGCCGAGTTGGTTGATGGGATTACTCACACTCTACATGCTGCTATATTTGCCGATGAGCCTGAGTGGTATGTTCCAACGGGGCCCCATTAAAACGATCTGGAGCAGTTATGCGATTGGGTTCATCTATTTCATTACCATGACCATCATTATTACAACATTGACGATCATGGCGTTTATTAATGTGATGGACCAAGCCCAACTCGGGTCATTTTCTTACGGATAGGACGTCCGGTTTCGGCGCACGATCCCCGAACCACCAGAGGGTCGAGGCCGTCGCCGCAAACACAGCCGCTTCCGCAATCGCGGGCGTCTGGGTTTTCAGGAATATCCAGGCCGTGATGAACCACAAAAGCAGTGTTAGGATTGGTCGCACCAGTCGCAACGTGTTAATCACCCACCGGCTCGCAGGTCCAATTGAGGCCTCCGCAATGATGGAAGCGCTTAACCCCGCCCAAGAGCCAGCCTGAGCCGCAAGCGCCAGTTCCATTTCCGTCTCAACGGCCTGTGCATGCATATTCAGTTCATGCAGTTTTATCTCATGGCCCCATCTCGCCTGCTCTTGCTCAAACGTCTGTTTGCGCTCAAAAAACCCTGCGATACGGCCAAGCGCTGTTCCAAAAATACCAAAAATACCGCCCGCAACGGCGTCTAATCCAAGTCCAATTATGTCAGCCATAAGTCTCTCGCAATTTGGGACGACCACCATTGGCGGGGGCGTCCGAGGTCAATGTGTAAAAATGTTGTGTAAAAGCCGAAGCCCGTGAAACCCGCTTTGCGGCAAGCTTGGAGCAAGTCTTGTCGATTATGACCGGAGGCCCGAATATCCACGGCCAGTTTCAGGTGTTGGGATAAGGGGGCACCGCCAACTCTCGCATTATGCAAAGCGCAGCGATGGGCAGATAATATCTGAAATGGCTTACCGACATCATACCGAGCGAGCTGTAGCCGGTCCATAAAAACCGGCCAGCCATATGACTCTCCACAATGGCGGCAGGCCATTTCCGCTTCAGAAAAATTAGGCCATCGCCAGACTTCAGGTCTGTGAATAATAAGATTGTCGGAGCTTTTTCTGTCGTGTTTCACAGATTGAAAATAGCCCGGCTTTCATAACCGGGGATGCAAAAGAAAAAGCCCGCCAAATGACGGGCTTTTTGAAGATCTTTATCAAGGATTAAGTTTCTAAGTGAACTGACCCAGTTTGCGCGCCTTCTTGGCGGCGAGATAATAGAAGGTTACACGTTGCTTGAAGCGTTCGCCCTTCATTTGCTGACAGATGTCTTTGACGAGGTCCATCTGGCCTTCTGT
Source organism: uncultured Caulobacterales bacterium (assembly GCA_947503715.1). GTDB lineage: Bacteria > Pseudomonadota > Alphaproteobacteria > Caulobacterales > Maricaulaceae > Litorimonas. The sequence goes on from CANNER010000001.1 coordinate 1,056,677, forward strand.
CTTGCCCAATTTCTTGGTGACGAAACCATCAGCCACAGTTTGCAACTCGGACTCATCAGAACAGGCCACAAGACGACCGTCACGTGTTGAAAGGGCAATGCCGCAATGTTTCACAATGCCTTGAACAACAGGCTTACGGGCTTTCGGGTCATATTTTTTCACATTGGTATAATACTTCTCGAATGCCGCATCAGCTTCACTCATTTTCTTTGAACTACCACGTGTAGAGCCTTTTTTCGGTCCGGGCTTCTGACGCGGTTTACCAGCAGCTGTCAAAGCTCCACGTTTTGTACCGGGTTTAGGTCCAGGTTTCTTACGACCCGTCGAAATCTTGGAAAGACCACCGGCTTGTTTCACCCAGTCGTCACGCTCAATCCGCCCGGGAATCGAGTCGATGATACCTTCAACCATTTTGACATCTTTTTTCTTCCAAGATGCAATTTGACGGAAATAGTAAATACCTTTGCCATTGAGATCTTTCTCAAATTTCGGGCCGATACCCTTAATCTTCTTGAGATCATCAGGTGCACCATCAGTAGGGCCGTCTGTGTAGAGAACCTTAGGCTTAGAGGCTTTCTTAGGGGCTGCTTTTTTCTTTGGAGCGGAAGCGCTCTTAGTTGCCGCACCGGCAGCTGCAAGCGTCGCCGCACCAGCTACCGCTTTTGTTGCAGACTTCTTCGCAGATGCCTTTTTCGTTGTCGTTTTCTTAGCAACGGCTTTCGGTGCAGCCGCGCTAGTTTCAGAGATTTGGCCCTCAAGGTATTTAACACGCGCTGCAAGATACCGGTTCCGCCATTCCAACGCATATGTATCATCGCCTTCGTCATCAGATTTAGCACCTGTTGCTGCAATCGCACTCGCCGCAGCGCCTGCGGCTGCTGCGCCAACAGCACCCGCTGTCAACTTACCTTTAAGATCAGAAATCTCTGTATCTCGTGTAGACACACGACCTTCAAGTTCCTGAACGCGCGCACGCAATGCATCAGCTTCAGAACGTAAAGCCCCTTCACCTTCAACACTTAAGTCACCTTCGACCTTACGGCCTCTGAAAAATAGCCAGCCTAGGAACAGACCTATCAAACCTGCAATAAGCAGGGGTAGCCACATGGCCACCAGAAAGTTGAAAAAATTGGACATGGCAAAGTACTCCTATTGGGCGCGTGTCACAGTAAAATTAATACGACGATTTAAAGCACGTCCTTCCTCGGTCTCATTGGAAGCTCGAGGGTTTGACTCACCTAAACCGCGCGTCGTCATGCGATTAGGTTCGACTTGTTGATTAGCAAGGTAATTCTTCACTTCTTCCGCACGTGCAAGCGAAAGACGTTCATTTGAGGATCTATCGCCCACATTATCTGTGTACCCATCAATTTCTACACGAAAAGCCGAACACTGATTAACGGCAGAAGCAAGTTTATTCATCAAATCAAAGCTAGCAGCGCCCTTAATATTTGCGCGTCCCGTTTCAAATAAAATCCGGTTATCGCCCTTAAGGTCGTTAAATAGCGTTTGACAGATGACCTCCGACCTTACCTGACCTACATTTTCCGCCGCCGTTTGGGGCACGTCAATATTTGCTGCAAAACCCTTAGCGTATTGACCAGGAAGGTTTGCTCCAATCTGATTAATTCTGTTTCGTACATTGAGATCTGTAGACGTCCCGCTGATCAACCCATCAAAACCTTCTTGTGAAAATCGCCCTTTATCAAGCAAGGCGAGCTCTTCCATGTAAGCCTCAACGACATTGACAAAGTCACCATCTGGTGCGCCTCTTGCAATTTGTATCGTCCGATCCACAATCTTCGTGTTAAAGATGCGGTTGGCCTTTAGGATAATGTCTTCTTTGGCTGTTTGCGATGGAACAAAGCCAGATAAAGTCACACTTCCAGATGCGTTTTTAACTCCGCTAAATGTATACGGATTTTGTAGAGGCAGATCAGGCACAGAAATTTGATTATCAATGTTATGCCACAAGCCATCATTCCAGCAAGCAGTACATGTTGTGGTCTGCGCGAGTGTTGCTACAGCATCACTAGCTTCATTTGTCTCAAGCTCTCCGGATAGCCGCGCAGTAAATCCGTCCATCTCAACTGAAATATTTTCGTATCCGGCAATGGAGAGTGAGGACTTAATGTCTCTTTCAAGCTGCTGAACTTTTGGAATTCCAAATAGCCAAGCGAGAATAGCCGCAACAATCGCAACTATTATTCCTGCAGTAAACCATTTTGACATAAATCACTCCCAAACAGACCGCTCGTCTTAAGACTCGGAATCCGGCAATCGGTCTAGGCCATTATATCCCAGCATGCAACGCTGCTGAGACAATAATTAAATATTTTTGACTCGCCTATAGGGCGACTTATTTAGATTTGATCTGCTAACTTTTTGCAGGCTGCATCATATTCCGTTTTTAATTCGGAAATGACGTCTGCAACAGGTGGCGCGTTATGAACAGAGCCAACACCCTGCCCTGCACCCCAAATGTCTTTCCAGGCTTTAGCATCTGTATTTCCGCCGGACCCAAAATTCATTGAGGACTTATCCGCTTCCGGAAGATTGTCAGGATCAAGCCCGGCTTTCTCAATTGAACCCCTGAGATAATTCCCGTGAACCCCAGTAAACAGAGAAGAATAAACAATGTCTTCACCTGAGCTTTCGACGATTTCATCTTTATATCCCTCGTCAGCATTGGCCTCTGCCGTCGCAATGAACCGAGTCCCGATATAAGCCATGTCCGCGCCCATGGCGAGCGAGGCTGCAATTGCACCACCAGTAGCAATGGAACCGGACAGAAGGAGTGGCCCGTCGAAGAATTGACGTATCTCCGGGATGAGCGCGAAGGGAGAGAGACGCCCCGCATGACCGCCCGCCCCTGAACAGACCGCAATCAAACCATCTGCCCCCATAGACAGCGCTTTTTTCGAATGACGGATATTCGTGACATCGTGCAAAATAATGCCGCCATAAGAATGGGTAGCATCATAGACCATCTGATTGGCCTGCAATGATGTTATGATAATTGGAACCTCGTGTTTAACACAAACCTCCATGTCCTCCTGCAGACGATTATTTGACGGATGGCAAATTTGATTCACCCCAAATGGAGCGACTTTTATATCCGGGTTGGCTTTCTGATATTCGTCCAATTCCAGTTTGATACGAACAATCCACTTTTCCAACGTGCCGGACGGACGCGCGTTTAATGCAGGAAATGTTCCGACGATACCAGCCTTGCACTGAGCGATCACGAGTTCCGGTCCGGAGACAATAAACATGGGCGACCCAATGACGGGAAGAGGTAAATCTTGAAGAATGGGAGGGAGTGACATCTAGTTTTCCTTATTATCGCGATAGTCATTATCTGAATTGGCGGTGACCCAGGCCATTGCGGCGAATGCGGCTGTGTTTTTGGCCATATCATCAGGGTCAATCTTGTCGAACGTATCGTCCGGCGTATGATGGAGGTCGAAATAATCCGTCCCATCCTGTTGGAAGCGCATAGTTGGGACCCCTTCGCGTTTAATTGGACCAATATCCGGACCACCGGATGTATCGACGCGTTTCAGAGGAAGGTCGAGCATGTCAGCGAGGGCTTGCATCTCGTTCCGGCCATTATCCCAATTATAGTGAACTTCGTATGGCGCGACGGCCCCGAAATCTGATTCGGTCGCCATGACATGATTGATGAGGTCGTCCTTATGTTGGTCGCGGTAAGCAAATCCACCTAGGAGGCCAATCTCCTCTGCGCCATAGGCAACAACGCGAATCGTACGTTTCGGCTTCAAGCCCGAGTCGATGATGACTTTTGCAGCTCCGGCAGAAATTCCAATCCCGGCTCCATCATCAATCGCGCCCGTGCCAAGGTCCCAGCTATCAAGATGCCCACTGATAAGAACAATTTCTTCTGGGTTTTCTGTTCCAACGATTTCACCGATGACATTTCCTGAAGGTTTGCTGCCCGTGTCAATCGGAGTGAGGGTCATTTTCACCGTCACTGTTTCGCCGCGTTCAAAGATACGTTCCATCTGATCGGCGTCCGGCCCGGACATAGCCGCGATCGGTATCTTAGGCGCATCCGGCGCATAACGCATGCCGCCTGTATGCGCGAATCTGTGGGAGCTTGTTCCAACAGACCGAATCAAAACGCCAATTGCGCCGTGCTTCGCGGCTTCCGAAGCACCAATGCGGCGCTTCATCCCTGCCGGACCATAACCTGCCCCATCTGGCGCTTTCTCCATCAAGCCCGAAATAAAGACGAGCTTACCCGTCAAATCCTGGTCTGTTTTCTGGAGCGCATCCAATTCAGGAAAATAAACAACTTCTGCCTCAATCCCTTCAGCCGGCGTTGCAACCGAATAGCCAAGGGATGTGATCGTCAAATCCTGCGGGTAAGGCGATACGATAGACGCCGTTTCAAAACCGCGCTCCCAGCCCGGAATGGTGAATGGCTCGATACGCACATTCTCCAAACCGATCTCTTTGAATTTAGCAACAGCCCAATCCCGTGCGCGAGCTTCCGCCTCGGTGCCTGCGAGACGTGCCCCGACTTCCGTCGTCAGACTTTCGGTAATATCGTAACCCTGCGTTCCATTAAGCCCCGACGCTATCAATCTTTTCGCCTGATCTGCGCGAGATCCCAGAGCGGACAGGTTCGGCGAGTTTGTTGTTTTGACGGTTTCGGTTGCGATGACATTAGGAACGTTGGCAGGCGCCTCAGTTTCCGCCGCACAGGCCGCCAGAGACAAGGCAGCCGCCAAAATGAAAATACGTCGCATGAGATGACCCTTCGTGATGCAATTCTTACGTTGGCTTCAACAGTAGCGATTGCACCATTGCAATATCCAATTATGAATGTGACGAAATACATCACACACGATGCGGAGAAATTCATGCCCTCGATCAAACAAACGACCCGTCTGGCCCTAATGCTCGGGTCCACAGCACTCTTGGCGGCTTGCGGTGGTGGAACCCCCGCAACACCGACCGGAAACCCTGACGCCTCAGTTTCGACAGCTGACCTCAGCCGTCGCATCGAACAACTTGCCAGCGATGAATTTGAAGGCCGCGCGCCTTCTACACCCGGTGGACAAGCGGCTTCACAATATATTGCGGATGAGATGAAAAAGGCCGGCTTAGAGCCGATGGGCGATAACGGGACTTACTTTCAGACTGTGGAGTTAACCGCTATGACGGTTGCCCCAAGCTCATCCATGTCCATCATCTCCGGCGATGAAACACTGGTCGAGGCTGACCAAAAAACAAATGCGGTTTTCTGGACAAAGCGTTTGGATGAAAGCGTAAGCGTAGCTGACTCGGAGCTTGTTTTCGTTGGTTATGGCGTCAATGCGCCGGAATATGATTGGAATGATTACGCGGGTCTAGATGTTACGGGCAAAACTGTCGTCATGCTCGTCAATGACCCCGGCTTCGCGACGAAGGATGAAAACCTCTTCAAAGGTAACGCCATGACTTATTACGGGCGTTGGACTTATAAATATGAGGAAGCGGCGCGTCAGGGCGCGGCGGCGGTTCTAGTGATACACGAAACAGAGCCTGCCTCCTATGGCTGGGATGTAGTGTCAGGCTCTTGGACGGGTGAACAATATGACCTCGTGCGTACGGATGGTGGCGCCTCCCGCGCAGCACTGGAAGGCTGGTTGCATTATGACACAGCAGAATCCCTGTTTGAAACCGCTGGTTTAGATTTGCGGGCGCAAATGTCTGCGGCTGCGCAGAAGGGCTTCAAGCCCGTTTCGATGGGCGACCTCAAACTCGACGCAACAATCAATCAAACCGTGAAAACAACTCAATCCCCGAATGTCGCGGGCGCCATCAAAGGCACAACACGTCCTGAAGAATACGTTCTCTATATGGCGCATTGGGACCATCTCGGTATGAGCGAAGACCTCGAAGGCGATGACAAAATCTTCAATGGCGCGGTCGATAATGCCACCGGCACAGCCGCCATTATCGAAGTTGCAGAAACGATGGTAGAACGCGGCGCGCCGGAGCGGTCCGTTATCTTCGTCGCGGTGACTGCGGAAGAGTCAGGTCTATTAGGTTCTGCCTATTACGGTGAGAAGCCCCTCGTCCCGCTCGCGCAGACAGTTGGTGGTATAAATATAGATGCTATCCTCCCCGTGGGTCAGACCAAGGATATGAAAGTCATCGGCTTTGGCTCGTCTGAATTGGAAGACCTGCTCAAGAAGCAACTCGATAAGCGCGGCATGTATATTGTCCCCGATCAAAAGCCGGAAGCAGGGTATTTCTATCGCTCCGACCATATCAGCCTCGCAAAACTCGGTGTGCCGATGCTCTACGCGGATGCTGGAAATAACCACGTCACAAATGGCCTGACCTATGGGGAGGAATTTGATGCGGAATACACGAAAGACCGTTATCACAAACCCGCAGATGAATTCGACAATAGTTGGGACCTGAGCGGTATCGCGCAAGTGACTGAAATTATGTTGGATATGGGCTATGATCTCGCCAATTCCGAGGACTGGCCGAATTGGTATGAAGGGGCAGAATTCCGCGGTTTGCGAGATGAGATGCGGCCCGAAGACTAACTCAGACAACGACGATGCAAACCGTCATCTGTATGAAATGGGGGACGCGCTACGGCGCGGACTTCGTCAATCGTCTCTATGCCGCCATACAGCGGAATACGGAACGTGAGACTCAACTCGTTTGTCTCACGGATGACTCTACGGATGTAGACGAGAATGTACGGTGTGAGGCAATACCGGACATCAACCTGCCGGAAGACCTCGTCGTGACGCCTTGGCGGAAATTGGTCCTCTGGAAAGAAAGTATCGCGGGCCTTTCAGGCGACGTGCTCTTCCTTGATCTTGACCTCGTCATTACGGGTTCGCTTGACCCGCTTTTCGATTTCGAAAAAGGCCGCTTTTGCGTGATTGAGAACTGGACGCAAATGGGTCAAGGCATTGGCAACACCTCCTGTTTCCGCTGGCCCGTCGGCAAATATAGTCATATATTTGATAGACTTACGACGGAACGCGAACGTATTTTATCAACCTATCGGATTGAACAAGTCTATATCTCGCGTGAGATTGACGACATGGTGTTCTGGCCGCGCCTTTGGTGTGCGAGTTTCAAACATACGCTTCTGCCAAATTGGCCGCTCAATTTTTTCAAAACTCCAACCCTGCCACGAGAAACAAAAATCGTCGCGTTCACGGGCAAGCCTGATCAGGACGAAGCCGCGCGGGGTGAATGGCCCGTCAAAGCTGGCTGGAAGAAACTCTATAAGCATGTGCGTCCAACACCTTGGATTTCGGAACATTGGTAACCGTCAAATTTCTCGCCAAAACTACGCCGGATCAGGACCCAGCGCTCTGGACGTCCCTAATTCCGAAAGTAGGATTTGAAGGGGTCACGTTTACCTTTGACCTAGACTCGCGGGACTATGACTGGCTTGTTCTCTATGAAGGGCTGCCGCCTCTGCCGGGTGAGAAGAAGATCAACCGGATTGAGGACCTCGCATGCCCGCAGAACAACACGCTTCTCATCACAACTGAACCGTCATCCATTCGCATAGACGGTCCAAATTTTATGAAACAATTCGGGCATGTCTTGACGAGTAAGTCTCCCCTTTTAACGAACCACCCAAACCATATCGTCGCAACGCCGCCCCTTCGCTGGTTCTATGGCCGACCCATGGGCGGGCCTGGACATTATAAAACTATCGATGAAATGATGCAGTCGGGAATACCGCGTAAGAGCAAAGACCTATCGACTGTCTGTTCAACCAAAAAAATGGCGCATACGGTTCACGCTGCGCGGTTGGAATTTGTTATGCAATTGCGTGAACGACTGCCAGAACTCGACGTCTTCGGACGCGGCATCCAACCGATTGATGAAAAATCGGAAGCCATGGATGACTATAGCTATCACATTGCCATCGAAAATCACGTCGAGTCCGGGCATTGGACGGAAAAACTCGCGGATTGTTTTCTCGCAGGTTGCCTGCCCTTCTATTTCGGCGACCCTGACTATGCGGCTTGGTTCCCCGAAGGGTCGGTCATACCGATAGATATTTTTGATATTGAGGCGGCAGAAACGACCATCAGAAATGCGATTGCGAATGATGAATATTCCAAACGCCTGCCCCAGATTCAAGAAGCCCGACGCCGCGTTCTCGAAAATCACAATGTTCTAAAATGTGTCGCAGAATTCGTTCAATCCGATTTAAGCTACACACAGTCCATTCCCGACACAGGTCGAATCTATGGCCGTCATGCATATCGACGCCATCACCCGGTCAAAGCCATAGCCGACGGATTATTCCGAAATGGAATGCGGCGGCATCCTGCGGCCTCCCCGCTGCAAATACATTCGTAACTATAAACCCACGCGAAGTGGTCAGGACAATTCGTCCTTTACGGGAATTTAGTAGGATTTTGCCACAGAGACCCGATAAGCCACTATAAAATACGATTTATGCTCACCGGGAGGACACATGTCCGGAATTAAGAACGCGCTGAAATTTGCCAGCGTCACAACACTCGGCGCGATTACCGCGCTCGTTTTGACCACCGAAGCCTTTGCCGATGAGGGCGCAAAAGGCCCTGCGGGTAGCCCGGGTGATACGGTGTCCAAGTTCCGACAACTCGACCATGTTCTTCCGACGCCGAATATCTACCGCAACGCGTCCGGCGCACCCGGCCCAGCTTATTGGCAGCAACGCGCCAGTCACGTGATGGATATCCGTCTGGATGAGGAAGAGCGCCGCATCTATGCCGAGAGCGATATTGAATACACAAACAATTCTCCCGACAATCTGACCTATATCTGGCTCGCGCTGGATCAGAACCGGTTCAAGAACGGCTCTCTCGAAGAGCGTTCTGCCACCGCCTCCGCCGCAGGCTCCCGTCGGGGTGACGGCGCGGGTGGTGCGGACCGCATCTCCTTCTCCGCCCTGCGCAAGCAACAAGCCAAAGAAGACCGGACTTACGGTTTCGAATTTAAAGCCATCATGGATTTGGACGGCGACGCCCTGCCCTACACGATCAACGACTCCATGATGCGGATTGATCTTCCCGAACCATTGGCGTCCGGTGACAGCATCACGATCCAGGTCGATTGGGAACATAATATCCTCGACGAAGTCTCCATCGGCGGCCGTGGCGGCTATGAGTATTTCGAAGAGGAAGACAATTACATCTTCGGCATGGCGCAGTGGTTCCCTCGCCTCGCCGCCTATACCGACTACACAGGCTGGCAGAATAAACAGTTCCTCGGTCGTGGTGAGTTCACACTCGAATTTGGCGATTATGAAGTCAATCTGACGGTCCCGAGCGATCACATTGTTGCGGCAACGGGCGAATTGCAAAATCCGCGCGACGTCCTGACCGCGAAACAGCGACAGCGTCTCGCCGATGCTGGAGCCGATGAACCTATCTATATCGTGACACCCGAAGAAGCGGAAGAAAACGAGAAGACCAAGGCCGACGGAGAGAAGACATGGAAGTTCAAAGCTGAAAATGTCCGCGACTTTGCGTGGTCCTCCTCCCGTAAATATATCTGGGATGCGATGACATTTGAGCAGGATGACGAAGCGAATCCCACGGTTCTCGCCATGTCATTTTTCCCGAAGGAAGCGGACCCGATCTGGTCGAAATATTCGACACAGGCCGTTGTTCATACGATGGACGTCTATAACAAATTCGCCTTCAACTATCCTTATCCGACCGCGCAGTCCGTGAACTCATGGGAACGTGGCGGGATGGAATATCCGATGATTACCTTTAACGGCTATCGTCCATCAGAGGATGAGAAATCCGGCGAAGTCGTGTATTCCCGAAACATCAAATATGGCCTGATCGGCGTGATTATTCACGAAATCGGTCACATCTATTTCCCGATGACCGTCAACTCTGATGAGCGTCGCTATACGTGGATGGATGAAGGTCTGAACACCTTCCTCGAATATATGGCGGAATATGAGTGGGAAGAAAATTTTCCCATCCGCCGCAATATGCAGAACCCGCTGGACGAAATTTCGCGCTATATGCAGTCGTCCAATCAGGTGCCGATCATGACTCAGTCCGACTCAGTCCTGCAGTTCGGCCCGAATGCCTATTCCAAGCCCGCCGCTTCGCTGATTGTCTTGCGCGAAACCGTGATGGGACGTGAGCTGTTCGATTTTGCATTCCGCGAATATGCGACACGATGGAAATTCAAGCGTCCGACACCCGCCGACTTCTTCCGGACGATGGAAGATGCTTCCGCTGTCGATCTCGATTGGTTTTGGCGCGGTTGGTATTACGGCACGGACCATGTCGATATGGCTATGACCGATGTGCGTGAGTACCAAATCTCGACAGGTGACCCTGATATTGAGAAGGACATTCAACGTGACGAAGACCTCGTCAAATATCCTGAGAACATCACGCAACGTCGTAACCGCGAAGAAGGCATCACGCCGCGTGTGAAACGCTTTGACGACCTCAATGATTTCTACAATGAGAATGACAAGTTCACGGTCACAAATGCTGACCGAAACAAGTTCAAGAAATTTTATGACGGTCTCGAAGATTGGGAACGCAAAGCCTATGACCGCGCGATGGAAGACGGAAAATATCTCTATTTCGTCGACTTTGAAAATATTGGCGGGCTGATTTCTCCACTCCCCGTCACGATCGAATATGCCAATGGCTCGACGGAAGAGTATATGATCCCGGCTGAAATCTGGCGTCGGAATGCGGAGTTTGTGACCAAGCTCTTCGTGCTCGACAACAAAGCTTCCGGCTTCAAACTCGACGAAGCCCATCAGACGGCGGATGCGGATTATTCCAACAACGCCTACCCGCCCGTCATGCGCAGCAGTCGTTTGGAGCTTTATAAGTCCAACTACCAAGCCTCGAACATGATGGCCGATATGCTGCGCGAGTTGCATTCGGACGATGACGACGCTGCGGATGAAAAATCCGTGCCAATGGGCGACGCAGCGGAAGAGCCTGAGGCTGAAACCCCAACAACCAAAGCCAAAGCTGAAGATGCCAAGGACGAGAAGAAAAAATCGTCCCTGCGTCGCACACTCGAACGCATGTTGGAGCGTGATTAATGCTGTCCCGTCGCGCCGCAATCTGTAGCGCCATTGCGATGACATTTGCGGCGACGGTCCCTGCCGTCGCCCATGATGCCCCGCGCGTGGAGACGGAAGTTGTCACATCCGACGACACTACTCTTGAAGTCACCCATGTCCTCCAACTCTCGACAACGCAGCGTCTGCTCTACAAGGCGGGCATTATTGAGACGAACGACCTGTCCGGCCTGAAAGCCCGTGCACAACTCGCGCTTTACACAGCCGAGCGGTTTGAGCTTATTGCGGATGGCGAGACTGTCCCGCTCAACCTGCTCGGCGCAGAGATCGAGGGTGGACATGTCTATGTCTACCAGACCGGAGAAATTGCGGCCCTGCCCGAAACATGGTCGGCCCGAAACGCGATCTTGCGCGATCTCAACCCGCACTTCGACAACACGATCAATGTTCCGACGTCAGACGGCATTCGCACAATTGTGTTCGAAAATTCGGACCTCGATGCCATAAATTCGACCTCTTAGGTCTTGCCCTACGCCCCCACGTAACGCATCACTGCGTCATGTTAACTGTACACCATCTCAATAATTCCCGCTCGCAACGCATCCTCTGGCTCCTTGAAGAACTGGGCGTTGAATATGATATCAAACATTACAAGCGCGACCCCGAGACCAATCGCGCGCCGAAAGAACTGAAAGCGGTCCATCCGCTCGGCAAAAGCCCGCTGATTGAAGATGACGGTCTGATCGTTGCTGAAACCGGTGCGATTATTGTCTACCTCCTTGATAAATATGGCGACGGGAAATTGCGTCCGGCCAAAGGCACGCAGGATTATGTCGATTATGTTCACTTCCTCCATTTCGCAGAAGGTTCGGCCATGCTGCCGCTCCTCCTCGCGCTTTATACGGGTTTTCTCGGCGAGGCCGCCGCGCCGATCCAGCCGATGATTATGGCCGAAATTAAAGGCATTCTCGACTATTGCGAATATCAATTGACGAGCAAGGAATGGTTTGCAGGCGACGAGATGACGGGCGCGGACATCCAGATGATTTTCCCGTTGGAGGCCGCCAAAGCGCGCGGACGGTTGAAAGGTTATGAAGCCTGTCTCGACTATGTTGACCGCATTCACAAATTGCCCGCCTATCAACGGGCGCTTGAGAGAGGCGGAAGTTATGCCTACGGCCCCAACAGCTAAGTCTATTTTTCACCTCGCTGCGCCTGTGCGGGACAAGGAGGAAACGCGGACTTTCTACCGCGACCTCCTCGGCTGCACGCAGGGTCGCGAAGCGGACACATGGATTGATTTCGATTTCTTCGGCCATCAGGTCAGCTTTCACGTCAAGGATATGGGCGATATAGTCGAACCCACTAACGCCGTGGATGGCAAGCAGGTCCCCGTCCGTCATTTCGGGGCGATCCTGGATTGGAACACGTGGACAGAGATGTCAGAGCGCCTAAAATCCGCGGGCACAGAGTTCGTCATCGAGCCCTATATCCGGTTCAAAGGCGAGATCGGTGAACAGGCCACAATGTTCTTCATGGACCCCAGCGGCAATGCGCTGGAATTCAAGAGTTTCAAAGACATGAGCCAAGTCTTCGCGAGTTAGAGCATTTTTTAACTGAACGTCATCACCGATCTTCACCCGAGGATGACATAGTTTTTATTACGTCCCCTCCACGCTCACCAATCCAAAATCCAGCACGGGCGTCACGACCTTTGCAAAATCCGCGATCATTTCCACGACGCCGTCGCCCTTCCAGTCATTACGTTTCATGTCGCGGCGTATGATGAAATTCTTCATCCGCAGCGCCCACGCCAGCTCATGCTCGCTTTGCTGACTATAGCCGCGCGGCATATTTGTCAGGCTGTCTTCCTTACCAAAGACCAAATCATGCTCGGCCAGATGATCAACCATGTCCTGAAACGCCTCGGGCTCCGCCAAAATCCGGTCCCGAATAGATCCCATGCGTTTCGCCGTCAGTCCGTAATAGCCGCCGCCCAACATGCCACCCGTGGGGTCAAGACGGAGATAGACCAAGCCGCCCTGCTCGTTCTTTGATCCAGAGCGCGTCAGCGTTCCGCTGATATGATGATTATAGGGCGACTTATCTTTCGAAAACCGGACATCGCGGTTCAGGCGGAACATCGTCTGTTTCCCACCCGACAGGCGGATGGAATGGTCTGAGAGTTCCCGCGTTACGCATTCCAGCAGAAAGCGGAACGGGTCCACGCAATGTTCCAAAATCTCCGGCTTATGCTCCAGATACCACTCGCGATTACAATTATCGCGAAGCTCTTCAAGCAGTTGAAACGATTTTGCAGAGAACCCGATACCCATATTATAGCTGCGGATTAATCAGGAATTTCTCGCCCGTTTTCTTCGCGTTATACCGCTTCACAATATCCGCATCCAAGGCATCAGAGAGGGAAATCTCGTCGGTATAGTGGCTTTTAAACGTCGTGTGCAACTCATCCGCCACACGCTTGCGCAGGCGCACAGCCGTTTCCATACCGGCCTTGGCGAGGAAGTTCGGGAGCAACCAGCCGCCCACGCCCCAGGCCATACCATAGGCACGGTTGAGGATCGTCGGACCGAAATCGAGGCTGCCATAGGAATAGACCTGCTTATGTTTTATCGAGCCATAAATGGAATAAGCCCCCGGTGTTCGCGCGGCGGCGGCTTCCATGGCGAGCAGAATATTGGACGCTGTATCGCCCCCGCCAATCGCGTCAAAGCCGAGCGTTGCCCCGGTTTCGTGGATCGCATCGGTCAGTTGCATGTGGAAATCGTCATCGCTGGAATTGACGATATATTTCGCGCCGAGATCTTTTAGAATATCAACCTGTTCCTGACGGCGCACGATATTGACGATGTCGACGCCATCCGCCTGACAGATACGGTTGAGCATCTGGCCGAGATTCGACGCGGCGGCCGTGTGAACAATCGCGGAGTGATCTTCACCGCGCATCGTCTCGATAAAGCAGAGCGCGGTCAGCGGATTGACGAAACAGGATGCGCCGTCACGGGCCGTCGCATCCTCGGGCAGAGGCAGCGCGCTCATGGCTGGTACCGCGCGGTAACCCGCATACATGCCGCCGCCCATCACGGCGACACGCTTGCCCATCAAAGATTGTGCATATTCATCAGACCCTGCCGCGACGACTGTTCCCGCGCCTTCATTCCCGACAGGAAGGTCTTGGTCCAGACGGGCCTTCATGCGGGACAATCCAGCGGGCGCCAGTGGAGCCTTCAACACACGGTCCGCACCTTCACCGGATGAGGTCGCTTTCGAAATATCGGCCCAGCCGAACATGACACCGTGATCAGACGGATTGATCGGAGTCGCTTCGACTTTGACGACGATTTCATGGGGTTTGGGCTCGGGCATTTTCTGCTTAACGAGTTTCATTTCCAGGCCGTCCGTTGTGACGGTGGAAAGCATCTGAAGATATGTGGTCATGGGAATTTCGCCTTATTTTGATTTGCGGCAGTGGTGGCGGGGATATGCGGCGCGGTCAAGATACAGACGAGACGTTGGCAGACATGCGGAAATGTACGACCGACGATCAAAGCGTGCGGCAGAGGCGAATTTCCCGTTAAAGGTGGGACAGTCCGCGGGAGGGTCATCACGATGGAGACCACGAGTAGAGTTGTTTTACGCAATGACCGTGAGGATTGGGGTGTCAGGCCAAACATCAACGTCCCGCGGCGATGGTTTTTGATATGACGGTCCGTGCAATTCGCGTACGCGAAATGCACCGAGTCCCGCAGTCGCGCCTTCGGACAAGCCACGAGGATGTTAGTCTCGTGCTCCCTTTCAAGGCCCGGCGGTCACCGCTCGCCATAAAAGACCCAGCACAGTCCGGCGTCTCACCGCCGGATGCTCAGTCCCACCGTCTTTCAGTACCAGATAGAGAGCGCTACCCTGTCCCGTGTCTGAGAGAACATCTTAAATATAGCGCGGGTTGAATAAGTGCGGGGTTATGTTTTTTATATATGGGGATTGACCACAAAACTGTGAGACTCCCATCGCACTGTCATCCCGCACGTAGCGAAGCGAAGATGCGGGACCTATCGTCTGCAAACCCGAGCCCACGTTCTGTAACCGTTAGGCCCCGCATCTGCGGACAAAGCCCTTGTGCGGGGTGACAATTAAGGTTGCTTAGACAATTTTAATTTACATAAAGTGTGGAGTTTAGTTTTCGATAAACGTGGATTGCCACCTTTCCCACCCTCAAGGCAGGGGAATAAACTCTTCCTCATCCCCCGGCACTTTCGGGAATCGTCCTTCTCGCCAATCCTCTTTCGCCTGCTCGATCCTTTGCTTCGAACTCGACGCGAAATTCCAGTCGAGGAATCGCTGGCCGAGAGTATCGCCGCCGATCATTGCAAAGCGCGTATCCTCCATCGCGGTCACGGTTTTCGCGGCGTCTGTGAGGACGGACATGGCGAAAATGGGCGCTTCCTCGCCGTGAATATCCAAGCCGCCTTTGACGACATAAATCCCGCGTTCTTCGGCCTCGGGTAAATCCAATGATTGCCCGGCTTTCAGGTCCGCTTCTATATAAATATTGGGCGAGAAAGTCTTGACGGGTGAGGTCACACCGTAAGCACTGCCCATCATGACGCGCACCTTTACGCCCTCCACATCGACCTGCGGAATGTCTTCCGCCGGATGGTGGTAAAAGGCGGGGTCCGTTTCCTCATGTTCTTCCGGCAGGGCGTGCCAGAGTTGTAGCCCGTGCATGGAATAGCCGGTCGCCCGCAATTCATCACGTGTGCGTTCCGAATGGACGATCCCCTTCCCCGCCACCATCAGGTTGATCCCGCCCGGCAAAATCGCCTGTGAATTGCCAAGACTGTCGCGATGATAAATCTCGCCCTCAAAAAGATAGGTCACGGTCGCCAGATTGATATGCGGATGCGGACGGACATTCATACCTTCCCCCGGTGCAAACTCGACAGGGCCGAAATGATCGAAGAATATCCACGGGCCAATCGCCCGCTGTTGAATGAAAGGCAGCGCGCGGCGCACTTCGAATTCGCCAATATCTTTTGCGCGCGGGTTGAGAACGGACTTGATTGCAACGCCTGTGGTCATACTGTGCCTCTTGAAGATGGAGACCTGACTATGCTGAAATTATACGATTGCACAACCGCCCCCAGCCCCAGACGGACGCGTATGTTTCTCGCGGAAAAAGGGATTGCGTATGAGAACATCCAGGTCGACCTGACCAAGGGCGAGCAGATGAGCCCCGAATTCCGCGAGATCAATCCGGGCTGCACCGTTCCAGCTTTGGTTACAGAAGACGGTCACACCCTGACGGAAAATGCGGGGATTGCCGCCTATCTGGAAGCGCTGCATCCCGAACCTGCGCTTCTCGGCACAACGCCGATGGAGAAGGCGCAAGTGGCGACGTGGAATTGGCGGTGCGAGATGGGAGGATTGATGTCGGCGGCGGAAGCCCTGCGCAATAGCTCCCCCGCGATGAAAGACCGCGCGCTTCCGGGGCCGAAGAACATCCCGCAAATTCCGGAATTGGCGGAACGCGGATTGATGAAACTCGGATGGTTTTTTAAAACGCTGGACCGTCAGCTTACCGCGAATGAATTTGTCGCGGGTGACAGCTATTCCGTGGCGGATATTACGGCGACGGTGGTCGTCGATTTTGGCCGCTGGGTAAAAGTCACGCCGGAAGAGGACCAGACCGCCCTCCTCGCTTGGCATGCGCGGATGAAGGATCGGCCCAGCTACAAAGCATAAAAGCTATTCCGCTTGATAGACGGGTTCACCATTAATCCAGGTCTGCAGGACTTGGATATCTTTGAGAGTAGCGGGCGCGACCGCCGTCGGGTCCGCATCCAGTACGACGAAGTCCGCCCATTTCCCCGCTTCCAGCGAGCCCAGCGCGTCCTCTTGAAACGCGCCATAGGCGTTGGTTAGGGTCATGGCTTTCAGCGCTTCTTCGACGGAAAGGGCCTGCTCGGCATACCAGCCACCGGGCGGGGTGCCGTCCAGTTTGGCGCGCGTCACAGCAAAATAAAGCGTCTCCATGGGTGTCCAAGGCTCGCCCGGCATGTCGGAATTTAGCATCAACTCTCCGCCAGCATTCAAAATCCGCTGCCACGCATAGGCGTGTTGGATACGTTCCGCCCCGACGCGGTCTTCGGCCCAACCGCTGTCACCAACGGCGTGAGAGGATTGAACGGAGGAGAGGATTTTCAAATCTGCAACACGGTCGTAGTAATCGGGCAGGACGACTTGCGCATGTTCAATCCGCCAGCGACTAAATGCATCGCCGTCCAGCGCGGACTCGTAAATATCGAGCGTGCGGTTATTTCCCTCATCGCCAATGGCATGAACGGCCATTTGGAAGCCTTTCGCCTGCGCCTCATTCGCGAGGGTTTGCAGTTTTTCGGGCGAGATACGTTCCGTCGGGCGGGCCGCGTCCGGCTTGTCCGAATAGGGTTTCGCCATCAGCGCGGTGCGGGAACCGAGCGAACCGTCATAGAAAATCTTGATGCTGCGAATGTCCAGCCAGTCCTGCGGATCATCCGAAATACCGGCTGCGAACCAGTCCGCTATCAGCGCATCATTATTTCCGTCCAGCAGGCCATAAACGCGGGCGGGTAGCGCGTCCTTTGCTCGCAGGGATTTAAACGCCGCGACGTCGAGCGGCTCCATGCCCGCCTCGTGAATAGACGTGACACCCGCCGCCGCCATCGTTTCCAGCGCGGCGATAATCGCCTCCTCCCGCATCGCCTGATCGGGCTGAGGAATATGTTGATCGACGAGGTCCTGTGCGAGGGTCAGCATGACACCTGTGGGCGACCCGTCTTCGCGGCGGAGGATGTCGCCGACTTCTGGGTCCGGTGTGTCCGCATTGAGGCCCGCGATCTCCAGCGCTTTGCCGTTATAAAAGCCGCCAAAGCCGTGCAGGCTTTCCAGTGCTACCGGGTTATCGGGAAAGGCCGCGTCCAGCGCCGCGCGATCGGGATAACCGCGAGTGGCAAACTCGCCCTCGTCCCAGCCCTGCCCGATGAGCCACACTCCGGCTTTCGGATTGGGAAAGCGCGCCTGCAACAGCGCGACCATTTCCTCGACCGTTTCTGCACCGACCAGGTCTGCCTTAATCCGGTCCATCCCAAATTCCCGCACATGGGCGTGGCTGTCGATGAATCCCGGCACAATCGTCCGACCCGCCAGGTCGATGACGCGTGCGTCTGGATATTGATCCAGCAAGGCCACATCGCCGATGGCCGTAATGCCGCCATCCTCGCCCAACACCATCGCAGCCGCTCTCGGCTGCGCATCATTCATCGTGATGATATTGCCTTTTATCGCGACGACCTCAGATCTGTCTTGCGTCTCGGCAGCACAGGCCGAGAGCGCCAACAGGCTCGCACATATCATTAGATGTCGCATATTCTCTCTCCTCGACCCCGCGCATTCGCATAAACCATATGCAGTCTCGGACGTTGGGAGGGAAGCCATTCCGTGCTAGCAAAATCGCATGACCCAGAAGACCTATCACCATAAACCGGAATTGAAACAGCGCCGCCGTCCGATCAAGGCGTTCAAACATTTCCGAAAACTCATCGCGAATAAGGAAGACACGTCGCAGGTTTTCAAAGTCATCGAAGCCCTGAACGGCGATAGTTTTCAGAAATCATTTCTGAAATTTGCGAATTCCGAGCGAGGCCAGCAGCGCTTGGCCGAGCGTCGCTATCTTCCACCGCTTCTCGACGATCATAATTGGTTGCGCTCCCTTCCCGATGGAAGCTTGGGTCGCGCTTATGTAGAGTTTATGTCGCGCGAAGGTCTAACGGCTCAAGGGCTCGTCGATGAATATGCGACGTCGGAAATTGACCGTGACTTCGGCGATGAGGATATGAATCTTTACGGCGACCGCTTGCGTGATACGCATGATATGCTGCATGTCCTGACGGGGTTTGGCCGTGACGCTCTGGGTGAAGCCTCTGTCCTCGGCTATAGCTATGCCCAACATGGCGGTCCGGGCGTCATCTTCATCGCTTATGGTGCGGCGTGGGAAGTCAGGAAATCCGCCCCGAAGGGTGCCCCCGTGTTGAAATCCATCCATGAAGCCCGCCGCATTGGCAAAGCCGCTCAAGATATCGTCTATCATGACCTGATGGAATTACTGCCGATGCAGTTGGATGCTGTGCGTGAAAAGCTGGGCATCGAAATGCCGACGAAATATCACGAAGTCCACGCCATGATGCGCGATAACGGAATAGACCCTTACGGCGTGATCGGTGCGGAACCCGTCGCGGCCTAAGCCTCAATCAGTTTGAACTCACCGGTGTCGTCCGCGAGTTTTAACTCTGCTTTTGTAATCGAAAAATAAGCCCCCTGTAGAGTCAGCGTGCCCCTTTCGACGCGTTCTCGAATAAAATCATAGGTCATCAAATTTTTCAGAGATTGGCGAACGGATTCTAACTCCATCGCGCCCTGTATATCGGTTTCAAACTCGCCGCTTTCAATCAAGCGTTCATGGACGTGATTGATTTGACCCAGCCATTTATTGACGTAACCGCCTTTTGGATCGCGTCCCAATCCGGCGATGCAGCCCGCAATCCCGCCGCAGCTTTCGTGCCCCATCACGACAATCATATCGACGCCGATGACGGTCACAGCATATTCGACTGCCGCCATTGTGCAGCAATAATCATCGCCCAGATCATCCGGCGGGACGAGATTGGCGACATTGCGCGCCACAAACATCTGCCCCGGATAGGCATGAAAAATATCGGTCGGGTCCACACGGCTATCCGCACATCCGATCAGCATGATATCGGGATGCTGGCCATGAAGTCCCAGTTCCTCATACAGCGCTTTCTGATCCACATATCCCTCAGACCTGAATGCCTGATAGCCTTTGACGAGTCGTTCCATGACCCGCTTTTTTCGCGTCCATGCAGGAACGTCAAGCCATGTGCGGGAATGTGCCGTTGACAGATGGGGGCTCGCGGGCGCATCTTTCAGTCATGGGACACGCCATTGATTATATTCCGAAGGAAGAGGTCCGCCGCCTGGCGAAGCGGTCCGACCTCTGGGGCGCCTGGCTGACACTTCACGTTTGGGGCATTATTGCACTGGCCGTTACCGTCTATATCATCTTTCCCAATCCGTTTGTTTTTGCGGCAAGTTTCCTCATCATTGGCTCGAGACAACATGGCTTGTCTATCCTCGCCCATGATACGGCGCATGGCGTCATGTTTCAAAACCGGAAACTGAACGAATTTGTCGGCAAATACCTTCTCGCCGCGCCCTATGGCGGCGACATGATCGCCTATCGTCATTATCACCTGAAACATCATCGCCATACACAATCAGAAAACGATCCGGACCTCCCGCTTTCAGCCAAATTCCCGACAACAAAAGCCAGTTTGAGACGAAAGTTCCTGCGGGACATTACAGGACGCACCTACCTGAGATTACGCATCGCGGCTTGGAAAATGCGCAAGGGGGGAGAGAAAGTGGAAGGCTCTGACGCGTTTCAGAAATCCTCGCCCATTCCATTTTTCGTCAGTAATGCGATCCTCTTCGGCATTTTCATCTTGATCGGCCATCCTTGGCTTTATCTCACACTCTGGCTTCTCCCCATGTGGACGTGGATGTTTGCCGTGCTGCGCCTGCGCAATATTGCCGAACATGCGGTGACGACCAATGACGATAATCCGCTCACCCATGCGCGGACAACACACGCCAATGTGATAGAACGCATCCTGTTCGCGCCCTATTGGGTCAATTACCACGTGGAACATCACGCCTATATGTTTGTGCCTTGCTATCGTCTGAAAGCCCTGCACAAAGCGATGGTCGCGAACGGGCATGCGCCCGATATGGAAATTCAGAATGATTATGGGGCGGTGCTCAAACTTGCCTCTGCTTAAGAGGATATAGAATGAAACGTCTTGCACTCGCCGCCACACTCTTGCTCGGTGTCTCCACCGCTTCTGCGCAGAATTACGGCCCACCGTCCGAAGTCCAAGACCTCTATTCCGTTGCCGTCGAGCCTTCTGCCGACCGCATCCAAGCCGACATCCAGACCCTCGTCGATTTCGGCACACGCCACACACTGTCCGAGACCGAGAGCGAAACGCGCGGCATTGGCGCGGCGCGGCGCTGGATATTCGCAGAGTTCGAGAAAATCTCGGCAGAGTGCGGCGGCTGTCTGGAAGTCATCTATGTCAGCGACACTATTGAAGGGGAAAGACGTATTCCCAACCCCACTGAGGTCGTCTCCGTCCTCGCCATTCAACGCGGCTCCCTCGACCCGAACCGTTACGTTATGATGAGCGGCGATATTGATAGCCGCGTCACGGACCCGCTTGACGGGACGGATGACAGTCCCGGCGCGAATGATAACGCGTCCGGCATGGCCGGCACGATTGAGGCCGCGCGTATCCTGTCCAAGCGCAAATATGCCGGCAGCATCATCTATGCGGGCTTGTCCGGCGAAGAACAGGGATTATTCGGCGGCAAAATCGTCGCGGATTATGCGCTGGCGCAAGGCTGGGAGATTAAGGGCGTCCTGAACAACGATATGATTTCCAACATTACGGGCATAGACGGCGTGACGAATAATTCGACCGTCCGCGTGTTTTCCGAAGGCACCCGCGCCAATGAAACCGAAGCCGAAGCCCGCGCCCGCCGTTTCACGGGCGGCGAAGTGGACAGCCCGTCCCGCAATCTCGCGCGCTATGTTAAATCACAGGGCGACCAATATCTCACTAATCTCGACATCATGATGGTCTACCGCCTCGACCGCTTCGGCCGCGGCGGTCATCACCGCCCCTTCAATGTCGTCGGCATCCCCGGCATCCGCATCATGGAAACGCACGAACATTATGACCGCCAGCATCAGGATTTGCGGACAGAAAATGGTACTGAGTACGGCGACACGATGGAGGGCGTCGACTCTGTCTATGCAGCCAAACTCACGGCCCTGAACGCCATCACCCTCGCAGGGATGGCGGGTGCGCCGCCCTTCCCCGCTAATGTCGAAGCCTCAGGCGCGGTGCAGCCTTCCGCCAAACTTGAATGGGAAACGCCGCCCAATGGCTCGAACCTCGCGGGATATCGTGTGCATTGGCGTATGACGACAGAACCGGAATGGACGCATTCGCGCTTTGTCGGGAAAGTGAATGAATGGACCTTCGAGAATTTGGTGATTGATAATTACTTTTTCGGCGTGAGTGCGGTGGCGAAGGATGGAAGTGAGACTCCGGTTGTGTTCCCGGGCGCTGCGGGGCGGTTTTAGCGTCATTAAACAGGTGTCATCCCGCACGCAGCGAAGCGAAGATGCGGGACCTGCCGTTTGCAGAACGCAGGCTTGCTAGAGTAACCGATAGGTCCCGCATCTGCGCCTTTCAGGCTTGTACGGGATGACATCGTAATAAAATTGAACTTACTCTTAACCCGCTCTTTCCCCTCTCACGCGAAAAGGCATGATTTACCTCTGCCCTTCCCCCACAACACATTTAAATTGAAAATCGAGGCTTCCTGATGACTCTCAAAACCGCCCTTCTCTCCACTATCGCCCTTACTGCAGCGTCGGCCATTGCCCTGACCGCTTTCGCCGACTCAAAACCTGATGACGCCAAAGAAGACGCAAAATGGGATGTGCAAAACCCGCCCGGAGATAAGCGCAAAATCGACATCAATGTCGATGAGGGCACATGGATGAGCCTCGACGTTTCGCCCGACGGCAAAACGATCGCCTTCGACCTCCTCGGTGACATTTACACGATGCCCGCCACGGGCGGGACCGCCAAAAATATCGCGTCCGGCATGGCGTGGGATATGCAGCCGCGCTTCTCTCCTGATGGCAAGGAAATCGCCTTTACGTCGGACCGTGCGGGCGGTGACAATATCTGGGTGATGGATGTGGACGGCGAAAATGCGCGTCAGATCACGAAAGAGACCTTCCGCCTGATGAATAACCCGACCTGGTCACCGGACGGCACCTATATCGCGGCGAAGAAACATTTCACGACCTCGCGGTCCCTCGGCACGGGTGAAATCTGGCTCTATCACACCAAGGGCGGCAGCGGTGTGCAGCTCGTGAAGAAACCGTCCGAGACGCATCAGAAAGAACTCGGCGAGCCCATCTTCGCGCCGGATGGCAAATCGATTTATTACACGCAGAATACGACACCGGGCGGGCAATTCATCTATGCCCAGAACAGCCATACGGAGCTGTTCCAGATTAAGGAATATGATCTGGAGACTGGCGAGATCAGCACAGCCGCTGGCGGGTATGGCGGCGCGGTGCGCGGCGCACCCTCACCCGACGGAAAGTCCCTCGCCTTTGTCAAACGCGTTGAAGCGAGGTCCAAGCTGTTTCTGAAAGACCTCGAATCCGGTGAGGAGCGCATGATTTTCGACGATCTGGATCAGGACATGCAGGAAACCTGGGCCGTCCAAGGCGTCTATCCAAATATGGATTGGTCGCCGGATGGTGAGTCGATCTATTTCTGGGCCAAAGGTAAAATCCATAAGCTGAATGTCACCAGCGGCAATTTCAAAGCCATTCCGTTTAAAGTCCGCGATACCCGCACCGTGATGGATGCCCCGCGTCCCAAAGTCGACGTCGCGCCGGATGAATTCTCCATACAGATGCCCCGCTTTGTCCAGATGAGCCCCGACGGAAAATCCGTCGTCTTTGAATCGCTGGGCAAACTCTACATCCGCGACATGGCCAATGGTCGTGTGAAAGGGCTGACCAAACTGCCTAAAGAGGTGCGCGAGCTTTATCCGAGCTGGTCGCGTGACGGGAAATCCGTTGCCTTTACGACATGGACAGATGCTGACCTTGGCGCAATCCACACGATCAATGTCGCGACCGGTAAAATCACGACCCATACGGATAAACCCGGCCATTATAAGCGCCCGCGCCTGTCCCCGTCGGGTGACTTCCTAACCTATGAAAAAGGGGGTGGCTCTTCTCTGACCGCGCCGACCTATACGGATGATCCAGGTCTCTACGTTCAGGCCATTGGCGATAACGACCCCATCCGGATTTCAAAATCCGGCTCTGACCCGCATTTTGACGGAGATGATCTGCGCGTCTTTTTCACCAAAAATATCGATAGCAAAAGCACGCTCGTCTCGACCAATCTGCTCGGCGATGACCAGCGCGAACATGCCAGTTCAAAAATGGCGCAGACCTATCTGATCTCACCAAATGGTGATTATGTCGCCTTCCGCGAGAATTATAATCTCTTCGTCATGCCGCTCCTCATGGGTCCGCAAAATGTCGGCACGGGTATGACAACGGGTGAACTGCCCGTCGTGAAAGTCAGCGAAGGCGGCGCGACCTATCCGAGTTGGTCAAAGGACGGCACGCTGAATTGGTCGCTCGGCCCGAACGTCTTCTCCGCGACGATTGACGAAATGATGAGCGATGATTTCGAGCCCGTCACGGATGGCACGTCAATTTCCTACAAAGTCAAAAAGGACGTGCCGGATACAACCGTCCTCCTCCAAAATGCCCGTCTCGTCACCATGGCTGACAAGGATGGCGGCGTCATGGAAGAGACGGACATCAAGATTGAAGGCGACCGGATTGTTGAAATCGGTCAGAATCTGAAACGGCCCTCCGGCAATGGCGTTGTGATTGATCTGGAAGGCAAAACGGTTGTCCCCGGCTTCATCGACGCCCACGCGCATGGCCCGCAGGGGACAGACGAGTTGATTCCGCAGCAGAATTGGGAAGCCGTCGCGACCCTCGCCCTCGGTGTGACAACCGTGTTCGATCCCTCCTCCCGCGCCAGCGAAATCTTCGCCGCCGGAGAAATGCAACGCGCCGGCATGCTCCTCGCGCCGCGCACATATTCGACAGGTGAGGTCATTTACGGTGCGAAAGCCCCCGGCTTCTTCGCCAATATCCAATCTGAGGACGATGCCCGCGAGCACGTCTCCCGCCTGAAAGAGCAAGGCGCGCACGGCGTGAAAAACTATAACCAACCGCGTCGGGATCAGCGTCAGCAAGTCGTGAAAGCGGCGCATGACGAAAATCTGATCGTCGTCGCAGAAGGCGGTTCACTCTATCATATGGACATGTCCCTCGTGCAGGATGGCAACACATCCGTTGAACATAATCTGCCGCAGGAATTTATCTATGATGATGTTGTGCAGATGTATTCGCAGACGAATGTCGCCTATACGCCCACCCTCGCCGTGACCTATGGCGGCGTGCGCGGTGAAGCCTATTATTATGCGCGTGAGGATGTGTGGAAACACCCGATCCTGTCGGCCCATACGCCGCCCGCCCTGCTGCGATCTCAATCTGTCCGTCGTGAAACCGCGCCGGATGCGGATTACGCGGATGCAGCCTCTGCCGCCGTGTCCAAGAAACTGCTGGAAGCGGGTGTGCCCGTTTCCATCGGGGCGCATGGTCAACGCGAAGGTCTCGCCGCCCATTGGGAAATGTGGAGCTTCTCACGTGGTGGGATGAGCCCCGTTCAAGCCCTCATGACCGCAACCACTGAACCTGCGCGTCATCTTGGGTTCGCCGATGACATTGGGTCGTTGGAAGAGGGGAAATTGGCGGATTTAGTCATTCTCTCTGACAACCCGCTCGACGATATTCGGAATACGGATAAGATTGAGCATGTCATGATTGGCGGGCGGTTATATGAAGCCGCGACCATGAACGAGGTATTCACCGGGGATAAGGAACGGTTGCCATATTATTGGGAGAAGTGATTTTTTGGTCCAGTGAATCAAAAACTTATTTCTAAAGCTTGGCCGAAGGCCAACTTCAAAATACCAAGCGGTTGAACGGATGTCATACCGACGCGACCCGCAGGGCCGCCCGGTAGCCATGTCGTAAAGGTGACGTAAAGAACCCAATCCTAATTGTTGTCATTGCCCGACTTGATCGGGCAATCCATTCGCATCGACTTCGGTTTAAATGTTGAGTTTTGTTTGAGCCGCGACTGAATGCGAATGGATCATCCGATCAAGTCGGATGATGACATAAAATAAGTTTGGTCGTTAAACCGCCACCTTCACGGCATTGGCACCGGGCGGGCTTTGCCCGCGACGGTGTGACGTCATCGCTTAAACTGATGCTCTCCGGCCCAACCACTCCACCATTGCCCCGTTCAGGGCTTCCGGCGCGTCCCACATGGCCCAGTGCCCGCAGTCCGGAATGTTAACCCGTTCCAAATCCGGACACATCTTCACCATCGGTTCTGTCAATTCCGGCGGCAGCAGCAGGTCCCCCTCGGGACTTATCATCAGAACAGGCTGCGTGATCCGGTCACTCATGCCTTCGGCTAATTCCCAATTCACATCGATATTCCGGTAGAGGTTCATGCCTGTCTCGAACCCCGTCCGCGTGTAAGCCTCGACAAAATGCTTCCGGTCCTCATCCTGCAACACTTCGCCCTTGAGCTTGGGCGAACCCGATTTCAGGAACTTTTCGAATTTTGTCGGGATGAAGGTAAAGGTCTCGTCCATCTTCGCACCCGGAGGGGTGGAGCGGAACATAAGGCGGAAGAACCCGTCCGCGTCCTGCGCAAACATCTCCGCGACGTCGGGGCCTCGGTCTCTGAATTCGATAAAATAATGCTTCGCGCCGAACCGCTTTTCGATGATCTTCAGCGGGCGCACGGGCGCACGGGACGTATGCGGGACGCAAATTCCGATGACGGCCTCCACGCGGTGCGAAATCATCCGCGCGGCGTGCCAGACAATAGACCCGCCCCAATCGTGACCGCAGATAATCGCGCTGTCCAAGCCATAGGCGTCCATGACCGCTTCCATATCGGCGATGAGTTGCGGCATGGCATAGTGAACAGGGTCAGCGGGCGCGGAGGACTGCCCAAAGCCGCGCAAATCATAAGCAATCACGCGGTAGCCCGCCGCGACCAATGCGGGGACCGTATTTTTCCAGCTATAGGCAACTTCCGGCCAACCATGGACAAGCAATATGGCCGATCCGTCCTCCGGCCCGTCCGCATAAGTTGCGATCTGAAAGGAATCGGAGGGAACGAAATGCGGGCTTTGAAAGTTCATAGGGTAGGATATGCCGCAGAAATCGGTCCATGACACCCGAATTTGGGCTTTTATGTGTGCAATTCCGCCCTTTACGACGCCGCCGCAACCCTGTAGGTAGCGCCCAACTTGAAGGGCCCTGCGACCGTAGCGGGGCTTTTGGCTTTTGAAGATAGAAACGAGATAACCGAACATGGTTGAGATTTACGTCCGTCAGAATAATGTTGATCAGGCCCTCCGCGCCCTGAAAAAGAAGATGCAAAATGAAGGCATCTTGCGCGAAATCAAAGCGCGTAAACATTACGAGAAGCCATCCGAGAAACGCGTTCGCGAAGCGCAGGAAGCCGTCCGTCGCGCCCGCAAACTGGCCCGTAAACGTGCCCAGATCGAAGGTCTGATCCCTTCGAAGAAAAAACCTGCGCGCCGCTAGGTCGCGACGAAAAGCCAAACGAAGCAGCCGTTCCCTCGGGGGCGGCTTTTTTGTTGGGTCAAATTAAAATGAGACAAAAGGCTTTCTAGAGACATTCTTCTGCTTCTACGCGTCCAGCAGAGCTGGTGGTATCCGCATCAAATGCATATTGCCGACCTTTCCTCTTTATAACCTCTTTGGAAGCACCCAAAGGAGGCCAGATTTATACGACATGCTACTGCTCATCGCCCATGAAAGCACTGCTACCACAGGTCTGATTCCAAGTTAGTCTCAAAACCTCAGGACAATATTTCCGAACGGTGCTTCACCCGCTCTAGATGAGGTTTTCCAAAAATTTGGCCATAAAATGGTCCTCCTTTTCGTGAACCAGAGCTGATAACTGCAAAGCAAAGTTTCAAGCCTTGTACAAAGCGTTAGCAGGTTTTTCAGCATTTTCGCGTAAAGCCTCCTCCCAAACCAACTGATTGGGGGCCGATATGCCGTCTGACAACGCTGCAAAACTCATCAAGGACATGCTGTCCGCGAATGCCATGACACCTGAGCAATTGCTGGAATTGCGACGGGAATTTGGGGCGGATATGAAAATTTCCATGAGCGAGGCTGACGCGCTGTTCCAACTGGATGCACTAGACACCAAGCCCGCCGATTGGGCGGATTACTTTACCCTCGTGCTGACAACGCACCTCGTCCATCAGGGTCAGCCCGAAGGCCATATAAATGAAGCGATGGCAAGCTGGCTGATCGCGCGCATCGATCATGACCGCGTTGTCGAAACGGAAACGGAACTCCGCCTTCTCCTCAATGTATTGAAAGTCGCGGAAGCGCCGGGTGAACGGTTGGAAGCCTATGCTCTGAAACAAGTCAAAGAGGCCGTCATGACGGGTCGTGGGTATGTCGGGCATTCGAAATTAACACCGGGGGTGATCGGTAAAGCTGAAATCGAACTGCTCCGCCGTGTTTTCTATTCCGCCGGCAGTGCGGGCGGCATGGGCATCACGAAACTGGAAGCCGAAGAAATTTTCGCCCTGAATGAGGCGACATCCGGCAAGGACAATGATCCCGAATGGCAGCGTTTCTTCGTCGGCGCGATTGCCAACCATTTGATGATGGTCGCTGCTCCCGCAACGCCGTCCAAGGAAGAACTATTACGTCGGGAAGACTGGTTGAACAGCGAGAAATCGCTGAAAGGCAGCTGGGCGAGTTTGGGTTTCAAAGATGTCCTGAATGCTTTCGCCGAAGTTTTTGGGCGTAAATCGTCTGATGCACCCCGATCCTTTGTGATGGATGACGCCGCACATAAGGACGCCGTTCAAATCACCGAAACAGAGGCCAGTTGGCTCGTCAATGCCATCCGTAAGGACGGACAAATCGACGCCAATGAACGCGCCCTGCTCGACTTTATCCGCGAGGAATGTCCAGAAATCGATGCGGGACTACGTCCCCTGCTCGACGCGGCTTAAGCCAAAAAACCCGTCAGGACATTGGCGGTGTTGTCGCCTATTTCCGGCACGCCATAGCCGCCTTCCATGATGAAGGTCGTCGGCAATCCCAATGTCGCAATCCGTTCGCCATAGCGGGCATAGTCGGGCGTTGTCAGTTTGAAGGATGAAATCGGATCACGCTCAAACGTGTCCACACCCAATGACACGACCAGCGCATCGGCTCCAAATTGACGTATGCGGTCCATGGCCGACTCCAAGGCTTCCGACCAGAGATCATAGGCCGTTCCGGGCGCAAGCGGGTAATTGACCGTGAAGCCCTCACCCGCGCCGTCTCCCGTCTCGTCCTTATGCCCCCAGAAATAGGGGAAATGATGATCGGGGTGACCGTGGATGGACGCAAAAAACACATCATCGCGGCCATAGAATATATCCTGCGTCCCATTTCCGTGATGGAAATCCACATCCAAAATGGCAACCCGTTCTGCCCCTACATCCCGCAAAGCCTGCGCCGCAATCGCGGGCGTGTTGAGCAGGCAATAGCCCGACATATAGGCGGCACCTGCATGATGCCCCGGTGGACGAACGAGAGCGAAGGCTGAGCCACCCTTAGCCGCCTCATCAGCGGCACTTAACGCACAATCCGCAATCGCACTCAGCGCTGTCCAACTAGTCTCAGTGATGACGGTGTCGGAGGAGCTACAGAAAAAACCCGCAGCGCCGTCAATATCTATGGGCGGCTTCGCACGGCGCGGGTTCATGGGATAACTCATGGGCAGGACATCACCGGAATATCCCGCATCCTGCCAGCGCCGCCAAGCGGTCTGGAGGAACTCAATATAGTCCGGTGTGTGAACGGCTGTAATGGCTGAGAGATCATGAGCGCTCGGGCCCAGAAAGCTATCCCGCGAAAACCCAGCGCGTTCCATCCCCGCAATCAATTGCTCCATCCGGCGTGGTGACTCATGGGGCGATACCATCTGTCCGCGATGCAACTCGGCCTTGGGTGCATGTAAGACATGGGCGTCTGTATGAAATACCTTCACTTACGTCTCCGCGTCGGCCCCGACCCGTGCACTGAGCGCTGCCGCCATAAATTGATCCAAATCACCATCCAGAACACCGCTTGTGTCTGAAGTTTCAACCGCAGTCCGGAGGTCCTTGACCATCTGGTAGGGCTGCAAAACGTAAGAGCGGATTTGGTGACCCCAACCGATTTCTGATTTGCTGTCTGCTTGCGCTTGCGCTTCTTCCTCGCGCTTGCGGAGTTCTTCCTCGTAGAGTCGCGCGCGGAGCATGTCCCACGCTTGGGAGCGGTTCTTGTGCTGGCTGCGGTCAGACTGACACTGCACGACAATGCCGGACGGTTCATGAGTGATACGCACGGCGGAGTCAGTTTTGTTGATGTGCTGACCGCCCGCCCCTGACGCGCGGTAGGTGTCTACGCGGCAATCAGACTCGTTGATTTCAATATCTATTGTGTCGTCAATTTCGGGGTAGACCCAGACAGAGGCGAAGCTGGTATGGCGACGCGCGGAGCTATCATAGGGCGAAATCCGCACGAGACGATGGACGCCAGATTCAGTCTTCATCCAGCCAAAAGCATTCTCGCCCTTGATGCGCAAAGTCGCGGATTTGATCCCTGCCCCGTCGCCGTCTTGCGCCTCCAGCAATTCGGTTTTCATACCTTTGGAATTCGCCCAGCGCATATACATGCGCAGCACCATTTCGGCCCAATCCTGTGCCTCTGTTCCGCCCGCACCGGGATGGATTTCGACGAAGCAGTCATTGCCGTCAGCCTCTCCGCTCATCAGGGCGATGAGTTCTGCGGCGTCGGCGGCTTTCTTGGTTTTTGTCAGGGCTTCCGCAGCAGCGTTGAGAAGCTCATTATCCTCATCCATTTCGGCGAGCTCGGCGAGTTCGACATTATCCGTCAGCTCGGTCTGGATTTTGTTGATCGCCTCGAACGCATTTTCCAATTTGGAGCGTTCCTGCATCAGCTTTTGGGCTTCCTGCGGCTTATCCCACAGGGTCGGATCTTCGGCGAGATTGTTCAGTTCCGCGAGGCGGCGTTCAGCGACATCCCAGTCAAAGACGCCTCCTCAGCAGTTCAACGGACTGCTCAATATCGGTTTGCATTTGAAGAATATCAGCTCTCATAACGAGAGCTGATATGGCTTTAAATCGGGCTTAGTACAAGCCGTCGTCCAGCGCCTTTTCGACGGGTTTCTCAGTTTGGACTTCGGGTAATTTAGTTTCATCCGGCATATCCGGTCTCGCCTCGGTCCCCGTGTCGTTGACAGCGTTGGTCGCGCGGTCGAGGACGGCCTCTAAATCCGTCTCGACACCTTCATCTGTAGCTTCCGCCTCCTCCCCTTCCGACGCTTTGTCGTCCCCGGTAGCGGACGGAAGGTCAGAGCCGAAAAATCCGCCCAGCGAATCTGTACCCGAGCCAACACGGATTGTGCGCTTCAAACTCCCAACGGTCGGTTCCGTACCGGGTTTGAACGCTTCCAAAATAAAGTCCGGCGCGCCGATATAGGTAGGCTCTCCCGTCGCACGATTGACGGGCGCGAGGGTCACACCGTCCGGAATGCGGAACGGCACTTTAGCCTGGCCTTCGAGGACAGTTTCAAGAAAATCTTTCACAATTGGCGCTGCAGAGGATGATCCCGTCTCGCGGCCCATCTGTTCCGGCGTATCAACCCCAACATAGACCCCAACAACGAGGTCGGGTGAGAAACCCATAAACCAGTTATCGAAACTATCATTCGTTGTTCCGGTCTTACCGCCTAATGGACGACCTAGAGACCGCAAACGCGCACCCGTGCCGTTCTCAACAACGCCCTGCATGATATAGGTCATCTGATAGGCTGTGACGGGGTCGATCACCTGTTCCCGCGTGTCGGGCAAGTTGGGCGGTGGCCCACCGAGATAGTCGTCCTGACGACAATCCGCACACTCGACTTCAAACGCATTGAAAACTGTTTTCCCGTCACCATCCTGCACACGGTCAAGGATGCGCGGCTCCACCATCTTTCCGCCATTTATCATCGCGGAATAGGCCGTCGCCATACGTAAGACTGTCGTCTCGCCAGCCCCCAGTGCCCAAGCGAGTTCCGGGCGGGGTTCGTCATAAATGCCGAAATCTTTGGATAGGCGCATGACGGGGGCCATGCCCATCTCATTGGCCAAACGCACGGTCATCGCATTCCGCGATTTCTCAATGCCCAAGCGAAGCGTTGAGAGCCCGTAGAAATTTCCCGCATTATAGTTTTCTGGCTTATAGAAGCGTTCGCACTCTTCTTCTTCCGACGTAAACTCGCTTTCATCGCGCTCCTCTTGCGACCCGCGTAATTGCAGATCGCCCCGTTCGTCTTCGCAATCGGCGTCACTGCGCTCAATCACGAAAGGTGCGTCCAGAATTTGGCTGGAGGGCGTGAAACCTTCATTCAATGCAGCCGCGTAAACAAAAGGCTTAAAGGCGGAACCCGGTTGTCGTTTGGCTTGTGTGACGCGGTTGAACTGGGACTGTTCAAAACTATAACCGCCGACCATCGCCAAGACACGTCCTGTATTCGGGTCCATTGCGATAAGGCCGCCATTGGCTTTTGGCACTTGGCGAAGATTATATTCGGTCGACGGCGCTTCGCCCTCTTTTACAGGCTTGCGTTGCACGAGAATGACATCGCCTGTTTTCACGACGGATTTAACGGAGGTGACCTCCGGCCCGACAGCGCCTTTGGCGAGGGCTTTTTTCGCCCACGCGATATCGGCCAGCGCCAATGTTCCGCGTGAGTCGGTTTCGGGAAATTCTTCTTCTTCCTTCAGTTCAACCTCTGGAATGAAAGCGAGTTTCGCGGATGTGTCGGAAGCTTCCAGCACAATGGCTTTGCGCCAATCGCCAATATCGGCTGGCGCTACGACCTCTGCCAGTTTCAGCTTCCAATCATCCATCGAGTCCAGCGTCGCAAGCGGCCCACGATAGCCATGGCGACGGTCCATCATCTCCAGACCCCGGCGCAGGGCGCGACGGCCCTCCAACTGCATGGACGTGTCGAGCGTTGTACGGATGGACAGGCCACCCTCGTAGAGCTCGTCCTGACCATACATCGTGTAGATCTGTTTCCGCGCTTCCTCGACGAAATATTCCGCCGCAAGATATTCATCTCCGAGTAGACGGTCGACGGGGATCAGATCTTCGGCATTGGCCGCATCAGCTTGTTCCTGCGTGATGTAACCGTCATCAACCATACGTCCCAAGACATAGCGACGACGGGCCAAAGCGCGATCTTTTTCGACCGGAACATCCAATTCATAATTGGATGGGCCCTTCACGACGAGCGCGAGATAGGCCATCTCGCCCAACGTTAACTGATCCATATTCTTACCAAATATGTTCAGCGACGCCGTCGCCACGCCATAAGCGCCACGCCCGAAATAGTTATCATTCAAATAGAGCTCGAGGATTTCGTCCTTACTCAAGGCCTCTTCCATCCGGCGTGCAATCGCAATTTCGCGGACTTTGCGACGGATTGAATAATCATCCCCGACGAGGAAGTTTTTCGCGACTTGCTGCGTAATCGTAGATGTCCCGCCGACTCGTTTGCCTTGTAGGTATTTTGGGACGCCAGTGAGGGCCGCGCGCAAAAGCCCTTTCGGGTCCCAGCCATTATGTGTGTAAAACCGCTGGTCTTCGGACGAAACAAAAGCGCGCTGCAAATTTGTCGGCACCGTCTCAATCGGGACAAATACGCGGGCTTCCGTTCTGAATTCACTGATGAGTTTACCGTCACCTGCATGAACACGGCTCATCACGGGCGGACTATATTCGGAGAGACTCTGCACACTCGGCAAGTCACGCGTAGATCGCACGATGAAAACGAAAATCACAATCGCTGCAATCAGACCGCCGACAAGCCCGACAATGAATAACCATTTCACGATATTCCAAAAACGGGACCGTTTCTTGGGTGTGTCAGGCTGATCTAGGGGCGTGAGTGTTTCAGTCATAGCTCGAATCATCTGGAGGCCGAATGCGGCCATATTGGGGTGTTACAGAGGCGAAAGCCTATAATAAAGACCTAGCTTCAGCTTAGACTTCAGCGGTTCGCCATATAGTCGTCAATCGTCTTCGCAACGGCCTTAGTAATCTTATCACGATGCGATTTTTTCTTGAGCAGTTTCTCATCCTCAAGATTTGACAAGAACCCCAGTTCCAAGAGCACGGCAGGCACATCTGGCGCTAACAGAACATAATATCCGGCGCGGCGATGGGAATTTCCGATCAGCTTTGTCTTCCCTTCCAATTCCGCCAGCAACATTTCCGCGAATTCGTCGGATTGGCTCTCGGTCTTGCGTTGCGCCAAATCGACGAGAATATCCCCGACGGGGTCGCTTTCCTTTGAGAGGTCAACGTCCAAAATCCAGTTCTGGTTATTCACGATCCGCTTCTGACGGCCTTTTGCGCGATCAGCCAATGTATAAACCGAAGCCCCACGTGCGGATTTACTCGCCGTCGAGTCGGCATGGATGGAAATGAACAAGTCAGCCTGCCCCGTCCGCGCAATGCGAAGGCGGTCATCATGATCGACATAAACATCGGATGTCCGCGTGATGATGACATCATATTTTCCAGAGGATCGTAAGAGCGCCGCCAGTTCATTTGCAGCCGCCGTCGTAATCGTCTTTTCCAATGTCCCCTTGGCCCCAACGGCGCCGGGGTCGCGCCCGCCATGGCCTGGGTCAATCACGATAACGGGTTTGCGCACAATCTTTCGAATGGGCTTAAGAATGGGATAGGGAATGCCTACAAATCGATTCTGATCGACGACCACAACAGGCTGCGCCGTCTCCCCCTTGGGCTTGATACGCGGCACGGGCACACCAGCCCAAGCCATCACCGGACTGAGCAGCATTATGGGTACAGCGATCTTAAAGAGAGCTTTCACAGGTCAGGCTTATGCAGATTTCATGGTGAATAAAGTCTTATCAAAGGCGAATGAGTGGTGCGAAAAGAAGGCTCCGTTCCCACTGTTTTTCAGGACAATCCAACTGACCGTCATGAAACTGACAAATGCTTTGCCCTTTTGGCGAAAATGAGGCACAGACGCGACTGAAACGCGAGTCCGGCTGGCTGAACCTTATGCCCCCTCGCCTTTTGCACGCAGTTTTCGGCACTTTGCCTGACTGCATCTCGAAAGTTTTTATGCACGCCTTGCAACAGACAGTGATGACGAAAGAGACCGCTCCCGCGGTCCGCATCCTGCGCTTGGCGGCCCTGAACCTCATTCCAACCCTTTTTGTTTCGCAGCGACCCAAATGTTGGGCAGACGCGCGAACCCCCGGAGAACACCATGACAAAACGTATGCTTATCGATGCAGCCCACCCGGAAGAAACCCGCGTGGTCATCGTCGATGCCAACCGTGTTGAAGAACTAGACTTTGAGAGCCGTCACAAGCGGCAACTCCGCGGCAATGTCTATCTCGCCCGCGTCACACGCGTTGAACCCTCCCTACAGGCCGCTTTCATCGAATATGGTGGAAACCGTCACGGCTTCCTCGCCTTTTCCGAAATCCATCCGGATTATTATAAAATTCCGGAAGCTGACAAACTCGCCCTGAAAGAACAGGAAGAGGAAGATCAGCGCCGCGCGGATGAGGAAGAGGAAAAGCGCAAGGCGTCCCATGCCAAGCGCAAGTCCCGTACAAAATCAGACGAGGATGACGAGCCTGAAGATGATGAGGATGAGGACGACGGATCCGAAGATGATTCCGATGACGAGGAAGAAGAGCGTGACGAAAACCTCGACCCCGATGATGATGACGCGACAGATGAAAATGATGCCGAAATCGCGGATGAGCAGGTCAACGTCGCCGTCAAACGCCGTAAGCGTATTTCGCGCCGTCGGTACAAAATTCAAGAAGTCATCAAACGTGGCCAAATTCTCCTCGTCCAAGCCGTAAAGGAAGAGCGCGGGAATAAAGGCGCAGCGATGACAACTTACCTGTCCCTCGCCGGACGCTATTGCGTGTTGATGCCAAACACCCCGCGTGGCGGCGGTATTTCGCGTAAGATTTCTAATGGGTCAGATCGCAAACGTCTGAAATCCATCATGGGCGGCTTGGATGTCCCCAAAGGTATGGGCGTGATTGTCCGGACCGCTGGGGCAAAACGCACCAAGGCCGAGATTGAAAGGGATTATGACTATCTCTCCCGTCTCTGGTCTGAAATCCGCGAAACGACGATGAATTCCAGTGCCCCTGCCCTCATCCATGAGGAAGGCAATCTCGTTAAACGCTCTATCCGCGATCTCTATAATAAAGACATTGAGGAAATTCTTGTTCAGGGCGACGATGCCTATGACACGGCCAGCACCTTCATCAATATGCTAATGCCGAGTCACGCGAAATTCGTGAAACAATATGATGATGAAATCCCGCTCTTCCTACGCTACGGCGCGGAGAAGCAGATCGAGAACTCGCTCGATGCCACGGTCCAACTGAAATCCGGTGGCTATCTCGTGATTCATCCGACGGAAGCGTTGATCTCCGTCGATGTGAACTCAGGCCGTTCAACAAAAGAACGCAATATTGAGCGCACAGCTTTGAAAACCAATATCGAAGCCGCCGAAGAGCTCGCGCGTCAAATGCGTCTGCGCGACTTGGCAGGGCTCATCGTTGTCGATTTCATTGATATGGACGAGAACAAGAATAACCGCGCCGTTGAGCGCAAGATGAAGGAGGCCCTATCACAGGATCGTGCCCGCATCCAAACCTCTCGCATTTCACAATTCGGTTTGATGGAAATCAGCCGTCAGCGTCGTCGTCGCTCCCTTCTCGAAGGCTCGACAACCTCCTGCCCACATTGTGGTGGTGTTGGACGTAAGCGGACAATTGAAAGCTCGGCCCTCGCCGCGATCCGCGCTGTTGAAGATTTCGCCGTGCGCGGGAAAGCCAAGCGCATTCGCCTGAAGACGTCGCAGGATGTGGCGCTTTATCTCTTGAATGAGAAGCGCAATTTGCTGACGCAAGTCGATCAGGTCGCAGATGTCTTCACCGAAGTCGTAGGCGATGATGATCTCATTCGTCCGAATTTCGAACTCGAAGTCATAGAGAAGCGTGGTGATAAGCGCAAAGACCCGCTTGTGAAAATCGAGCAGGACTTCAAGAAAGAGATCGAGCAGTCCAAGCGCAAGCCGAAACCAAAGTCTAAAGAAAAAGACGAAGACGAGTCCGACTCATCCGAATCCGCTAAGTCTGATTCCTCTGATGAAGAGAACGATGATAATCGTCGTTCCGGTCGTCGTCGGTCCCGTCGGGGGCGTCGCGGTGGACGGGGTCGTTCGCGGAATACAGAAAATCAGAATAACGAATCTGAGAATTCATCCTCTGATGACGCGCTTGAGGTGATTGAGCCTAAAACTGACACAGCGAAGGACGAGGCTGAGACCAAGCCAAAACGTCGCCGTCGTCGCGCGCCATCGAAATCTGCCGAGACAAAGTCTGATATGGCGGAAGCGAAAACCGAAACGCCGGAAGCGGAAGACAAGCCAAAGCCACGTTCCGGCACACGTCGCAAGGCGCCAAGCCGGAAGTCCAGTTCGGACACTGAGGTCGCGTCCGAGGATAAGCCGAAGCCAACTCGTAAGCGTCGCGCGCCTGCTAAGGCTAAAGCGGACACTGCCGAAGTCACGGAAGATAAGCCTAAGCGGACTCGCCGTGCGCCAGCCAAAAAAGCTGAGACCACGGAAACATCCGAGACGCCCAAGCCGAAACGGACGCGTAAAGCACCTGTGAAAAAGGCTGAGGCGGAAACTGAAGCCCCGGCGAAACCCGCACGGAAACGTCGGGCACCTTCGAAAAAAGCTGACGCGGAAACTGAAGCGAAGGTTGCACCAAAGCGGACGCGGAAAGCGCCTGCGAAGGCTAAAGAGGAAGCGCCAAAAGACGACGCGCCCGCAAAGCCGAAACGGACTCGCAAAGCCCCGGCGAAAAAGGCCGCGGAAACGGCGGTGACGGAGGACGCGCCTAAGCCTGCACGTAAGCGGAAGGCCCCTGCCAAAAAAGCAGAGCCCGAAGCCCAAGCGGAGGCGAAGCCGAAAGCAACGCGGAAAGCACCGGCGAAAAAAGCTCCTGCTGCAAAAAAGGCTCCGGCGAAGAAAGCTCCCGCCAAGAAAGCAGCGCCAAAAGCGAAAGCAGACCCGGTTGCATCTGAAGCCAAACCAACGCGGACCCGCAAAGCGCCGGCAAAAGCGAAACCTGCTGCTGAAACGCCGAAAGCCGAAGCCGCAGCTACGCCTAAACCGGCTGTTGCGCCGTCAAAGGCCGCACCTGAAAAAGCGCCAGAGAAAAAGAAGAAACGCGGGTGGTGGTCACGCCGTAAATAGGCAGATGAATATAACTTATGTCGCCAAACCAGGGTCAGTGGTCACGAAAATGTCACTGATACATGGAGGCGGCGTAACTTGACGGTTTTACGGAGAGGTCTCACATCATGCTTATGACTCACAGGCCTCTCCATCTCGCCAAACGGCTGAGACTATTTCTGATCGCATGCCTTTCGGTCTGTGTTTGTGCGGCGCAAGCCAATGCGCAATCCCTGCTGCGGGATACCGAGATTGAAGAAACGCTGCGGGAGTTTACGGATCCGATTTTACGCGCAGGCGGGCTAAACCCATCCTCCGTCGATATCTATCTCGTCAATGATCCGTCCCTGAATGCTTTCGTCACGCGCGGACAGAACATATTTCTCCATTCCGGCCTCATACTCGAAGCCGACAATCCGAACCAGCTCAAAGGCGTGATCGCGCATGAGACGGGCCATATTACGGGCGGGCATATTGTGCGATCAGATTACGGCAATCGCAGCGCCTATGGCGCTATGCTCATCGCAGCGGGTCTTGGCCTTGCCGCTATCCTCGCTGGGGAAGCTGAAGCGGGCGCACTCGTTATTGGTGGGTCGCAGCAATTCGGCGTCCTCGAAGCTCTCGCCTATTCCCGCGTAAATGAAGCAGCGGCTGATCAATATGCGTTCGAATATATGGACCGCACGGGTCAGAGCAGTGAAGGCTTGATCGAATTTTTCGAAAACTTCCGCGCGCAAGAAGTGCTGAGCCAAGCACGACGCTATCCCTATTTTCGTGGGCATCCACTCTCGGCTGACCGCATTGACGCCCTGCGTGAAAAAGTTCGCGATTCTGAACATACGGGCAAAACAGACACACCCGAAGAAATTCATAAGCACAAGATGATGCAGGCAAAATTGCGGGGCTTCCTCGAAGGGCCGCAGCTCGTCTATTCCCGCTTCCCACTCTCCGACCAATCTCAATATGCCCGCTATGCCCGCGCCGTGGCCAACTTCAAACAGGCCGACCTAAAACAGGCGATTAAAGAGATTGATAGTTTGATTGAGGAAGAACCCGGCAATCCGTATTTCTACGAGTTGAAGGCGCAAATCCTTTATGAGTCCGGCCAAGGTGAAGCGTCAATTGCGCCGGCCCAAGATGCGTTGGACCGCAAACCTGACGCGCCTCTCCTTATGATCGCGCTGGCCCAATCAAAAATGCAAACCCGCGATACGGGCGATTACACGCGCGCTGTCGAACTCCTGAAAGCTGCGCTGCAATATGAGCCGAATAACGCCCATGCTTGGCGTCTTCTGGCCGATGTCTATGCCGCACAAGGTGAAGACGCCCTGGCCAAATATGCAACGGCGGAACGGTTCTATGCGCGCGGCGATATTGTCAGTGCCCGGTCTTTTGCCCAACGTGCGCAGGAAGACCTCCCCCGCACACTGCCGCAATGGCGTCGGGCCTCGGATATAGTTGTCGTCGCAGAGACACAGTTAGCGACCAAAGATGGCCGCCGTCGGGCGGGGCGCAAACCCCTCGTCTCCTTAACCACCCGCTGATATTTATACCTTATAGAGTCCGTAACCGCGTCCGCGCGTCCTGACGAAAGATATTGCCATGAGAACCCTTTTAATGACGTCCATCGCGACGGCTGGCCTGATGATTTCCGGTTGCGCCGAAGCCGGCCCAACGACTGATCTGAATAAAACCGAGATCGAAGAGATCGTGCGAAGCTATCTCCTCGAAAACCCCGAAATCATTCGCGAAGCCATTGAAGCCCTGCAAGTCAAAGAAATGGCGGCGGAGGAAGAACTCAACCGCGCGTCAATCGTTGCGGCCAGAGACGCCCTCGAAAATGATCCGCGCGACGTCTCCATCGGGCCGAAAGATGCCAAAGTCACCATCGTCGAATTTTTCGATTATAATTGTGGGTTCTGCAAACGCGCGACACCTTGGGTCAAAGAGGCGATTGAAGAACATGGCGATGATATCCGCGTTGTGTTCAAAGAGCTCCCCATTCTTGACAATCGGACCAAGACATCCCGTCCAGCCGCGAAGGCCGCCCTCGCCGCCGCGCGTCAGGGTAAATATTCAGCCATGCATTTCGCCCTGATGGAATCGAAAAGCCTGACGGCAGACAGCATTCGTGATCTGGCCGAAGAGGTCGGTCTGGATATGCGGAAATTCGATGCAGACCTCGCGGATCCATCCATTGAACAACATATTGAAGATACGCTTATACTCGCCAATCGCTTACCTGCTCTGACGGGCACACCGTTCTTTGTGATTGGTGATGAATATGTGTCCGGTGCGGATACGCGTCGTCTTGAGCAACTTCTGGAAGATGCACTTAACGGCTAAGGCGCGAATACCGTATAGGTCACATCGGCAGACAGTTTGCCGATGCCCTGCGAGAAATCATAGCTATTGCCCGTCACGGGTGACGCCCGCAGGCGGTAAACGCTGGCAAAGCCTGCGGCTTGTTGTGCAATCGAGCCGGGTATGCGCGCCGTCCGACGGCCGCCGTCAAAGACTTTCGTGTCTCCCGCTGAAAGATCATCCAATGTTGACCCTGTTGTGTTGCGACCAATCACAATACCGTCCCCACCCACAGAAGGTCGCTGTGCGCGTTGGCCAATCGATGCAGAGGCCGGTGCAAACTCAATCAATTGATAGCCGATATTTGCATAACCCAGCCCGCTAAAATCACCACTCGTTTCAAGATTTGTCGCCTGCGCGTAAATGTCAAAGGCCGTATTGGACGTCACAAAAAACCAGGCAAAGCGTGTATTTGTTCCCAACAGGTCAATGTCTGTATTATTGTCCAGACCAAAGGCTGTGTAACTGTCATTGGCATCCAGCATCTGGAAGGAAGGGTTGTTCTGATAAGCCCCGCCAAAGGTCTGGCCCGTAATCTCAAACGGCCAGCCGCCTGAGGTCCCATCACTTATCGGATCGAATGGAAAGTTCACGGGGACACCGTCTTGTGCGATCAGATCGTTACCCGCCTCACCGGATGTCACATCGTCCAATAGCACGAAATCATGCACGAGTGGTGCAACACCGTTATTTTCGACAAAATCACCGCCGGAAAAAACTATGACGACCGCATTCGCGCGGAAAAATGGGCGATCATTCACGGCCGCATTCGCGACGGCGACTAAGGCCAGCGCACTCATTGCGCCCAGTGCAAGCTTTCGCACAACATTCATTTTTGATGGTGTGGCTGTTCCCACGTCAAACCCTTTCCCAAAATCTGTCATATTATGAGAGAGGCAGGGTTAATATTCCCTCCACGGCAATCAGAACAAAACATAAACACTCTTTGACAAATGCAGTTCCGCGTGGGAAAGCAAATTATGCCAAAGCCGTCTTCCATCTTCGTCTGTCAATCCTGCGGGACCGTTCACGGCAAATGGGCGGGACGTTGCGATTCCTGTGGCGAGTGGAACAGTCTTGTCGAAGAAGCGCAGAGCCAAAACGCAAAACCCGCCCATAAACGCCGCAAAGGGCGCGGTATGGAATTTGTTGATCTCGGCGGGGAGTCGCCTGATGTCGCGCGGTTAAAGACGGGCATTGCCGAATTGGACCGCGTCACCGGAGGTGGTTTGGTGCCAGGCTCCGCCCTTCTCGTCGGCGGGGATCCGGGCATAGGGAAATCCACCTTACTCCTGCAAGCAACAGGTAAGCTGGCCGAGGGCGGGTTTAATACCGCCTATATTTCCGGCGAAGAATCAACTGGACAAGTAAGGCGACGCGCAAAACGTCTCGGCGTTTCGGAACAGCCTGTGTCCCTCGGCGCGGAAACATCGCTGGGACCAATTTTGGACGGGCTCATTTCCGCGAAGCCGGATGTTGTGATTATCGACTCTATTCAAACGCTCTGGACCGACCAACTGGGTGCGGCCCCCGGCACCGTAGCGCAAGTGCGGGCTTGCGCGCAGGAACTGACCCGCTTTGCCAAGAAGAGCGGAGCCTGTGTCATCCTCGTCGGACACGTGACGAAAGATGGACAGATCGCTGGCCCGCGCGTCGTCGAACATATGGTCGATGCCGTGCTCTATTTCGAAGGCGATCGTGCGCATCAGTTCCGGATCTTGCGCGCGCATAAAAACCGCTTTGGCCCAACAGACGAAATCGGTGTGTTCGAGATGCGTGAGAGCGGCTTGTCAGAAGTTCCCAATCCTTCTGCCCTCTTCCTTGACGGGCGCGGCGAAACCTCCTCCGGCGCGGCAGTCTTCGCAGGGCTTGAGGGGTCTCGCCCTGTCCTGACCGAAATCCAAGCCCTCGTGGCCCCCGCAGCCTTTGGGACGCCCCGGCGGTCTGTCGTGGGATGGGATAATAGTCGTCTCGCCATGGTCTTGGCCGTTTTGGAAACACGGTGCGGCGTCAGCTTTGCGGGAAAAGATGTTTACCTTAACGTTGCGGGAGGATTGCGCATCAATGAACCTGCCGCTGACCTTGCCGTTGCAGCCGCTATTGCCTCCTCCGCTTTTGACGTCCCGCTGCCGTCAGACTCTGTTGTCTTTGGCGAGATTAGCCTTTCCGGTGATGTCCGTCCTGTGGGTCGGTCAGATGCGAGGCTCAAGGAAGCCGCGAAGCTCGGCTTTCACCGCGCGATTACGGCCCGTCCACAGAAGAGAGACGAAAACGACAATTCCGCCCTGCCCCTGATTGCAATCAAGGCTTTGCCCGACCTCATCCGCCGTGTAGAAGCCAGCACAGAAAGCGGTCTTGACCATCCGTCGAGTTGGGCCGCCTAGCAGGAGCCCACGCCCGCCATGACATTGCAGACCTCTGCCAATCTCCTAAATTTTGTCACGATAGGACCTTGGGAATTCAACGGGTTTGACGTTGTCGTCCTGATTATACTCCTGATTTCAATGCTCTATGCCGCTTCACGTGGGCTATTACGCGAAGTCGTCTCTATTGCGGCGCTCCTAGTCGCAGCCACAATCACGCTGTTCGTGTGGGGTCAGTTTCGATTCGCGGCGCAGGACTTTATCTCTCCGCAATGGTTGGCAGACGGGGCCTTAGTGCTGGGCGTTTTCGCCCTGACATATCTCGTCATGGTCTTGATCATGTCTAAGATTGGAAAATCAATCGCCGGACGGGAAAGCGGGTTTTTGGACCGTGTCTTGGGTGCGGGCTTTGGCATTGCGCGCGGCCTCATCATCGCGGCTCTTGGCGTTATGATTCTCACAGCGGGAAATAG
This sequence comes from uncultured Caulobacterales bacterium, assembly GCA_947503715.1. Classification (GTDB taxonomy): domain Bacteria; phylum Pseudomonadota; class Alphaproteobacteria; order Caulobacterales; family Maricaulaceae; genus Litorimonas. Next base: position 1,100,217 of record CANNER010000001.1, read on the forward strand.
GGCCTCCAATGAAGCCCAAACCTATAAGGCCACATTACAGGCCCAAGGCATTTATGATGAGGTCATTAGCCAAATGCCGAAATCCATGCGGGAACAAATGGAAGCCGAGCCCAAACCGCTCCCGACAATGCTGGAAAACTCCGTATTTTATCCGATGCTGGACAAAATCGGGGCAGCCATTCGCGCCCTGCCCTTCACGAAAATGAAGAGTTATGCCGACCGCATCAAGGAGGGCGATATTGACGGCCTCTCCGATGAACTTCTCAATCAATCCGAAGGGTAGAATCATGAGCGATCTCGAGACAGTCTTCGACCCCCATGAGGATAAAATCCGCGAGGAATGCGGGGTTTTCGGTATTTTCGGCCTCGAGAATGCGGCCTCATTAACGGCGCTTGGACTCCATGCTCTGCAACATCGCGGACAGGAAGCCTGCGGTATCGCGGCAACGGATGGGCAGCAATTCCGGACGGAACGCCATCTCGGCCTTGTCGGCGATAACTTCACGGGCGATGACCCGTCGGAGCGTCTCGGCGGGCACATATCGATCGGACATGTGCGCTACTCGACGGCAGGACAAACCGTTCTGCGGAATGTCCAGCCGCTCTTCTCTGAGCTTCACACAGGTGGTTTCGCCCTCGCCCATAACGGCCACATCACCAATGCCTATACGATCAAAGAAAAACTCGTGAAGAAAGGTGCCATTTTTCAGTCTACCTCCGATACAGAGGTCGTCATGCATCTCATCGCCCGCGCGAAAGAAGGCGAATTCATTGATCGCCTTGTCGGCGCTATTCGTCAGGTCGATGGCGGTTATGCCTTTGTCGGAATGACGGAAAACATGCTTATCGGGGCTAGAGACCGGTACGGCATTCGCCCCCTCCTCATCGGACGGATTGGCGATAGCTATGTCCTCGCTTCTGAAACATGTGCTTTTGATATGATCGACGCGGAATTTATTCGCGAAGTCGAGCCCGGCGAAGTCGTCGTGATAAATGAAGATGGCATCCGCAGCTTTACGGCTTTCCCGAATGCCGAATCCCGCCCCTGTATTTTCGAATTTGTCTATTTCGCCCGTCCCGACTCCATTGTGGGCGGCAAGAGCGTTTACGAGGTCCGCAAACGGATGGGCCAACGCCTCGCCGAGGAAACCCCCGCCGATGTCGATGTCATCATCCCCGTCCCGGATAGTGGCGTCCCCGCCGCATTAGGCTTTGCTCAGCAGCTCGGTATTCCATTCGAGCTCGGTATTATTCGCAATCACTATGTCGGTCGGACTTTTATTCAGCCAACGCAGCAAATCCGGGATATGGGTGTGAAGCTAAAACATTCGGCCAATCGCGCCATGATTGAGGGCAAGCGCGTCCTCCTCGTCGACGACTCCATTGTCCGCGGGACGACCTCGACCAAGATTGTCCGCATGATTAAGGCGGCGGGTGCCAAGGAAGTTCATTTCCGCTCCGCCTCTCCGCCCATCAAATTCCCGGATCATTACGGTATTGATATGCCAACCAAGGACAAACTGATCGCGGCCAATTATTCACTGGAGGAAATGACCTCCATGTTGGAAGTGGACAGTCTCGGCTTCCTCTCCGTCGAAGGTCTCTATTGGGCGATGGGTGAAGAGTACCGCGAGGAAGATGCGCCGCAATATACGGATCACTGTTTCACGGGTTGCTATCCGACGCCACTGATTGATCGCGACCGCAAATTATTGGGCGGGAAGCAACTCTCATTCCTCGTGGAAGTGGCGTAAATAATGTCAAAACATGATGGACGTATCTACCTCGTCACTGGGGCCTCTCGCGGTATTGGCTACGCCACAGCCTTGCGCCTTGCGGCCCAAGGCGGACATGTCATCGCGACGGCGCGCACACAGGGCGGGCTCGAAGATCTGGACGACGCTATCAAAGCGGTGGGCGGGCAATGCACGCTCGTTCCGATGGATATCAAAGATTTCGACGGCATCGACCGTCTCGGCAAAGTCATACACGAACGCTATGGCCGCTTGGACGGGCTCTTCGCCAATGCTGCCATGCTGGGTGATATCGTACTCCTGCCGCATACATCCCCGACGATTTTTGAAAATGTAATGTCCATCAACGTCACAGCGAATTTCCGCCTGATCCGATCTATGGACGGCTTACTCCGTAAGTCTGATGCGGGACGCGTGGTCTTCGTCACCTCCTCCGTCGCGCAAAGTCACCGCGCCTATTGGGGTGCCTATGCCGCGTCAAAAGCCGCACTAGAAGCGATGTCCAATATCTATGCGGAAGAAGTCGCCATCACAAAGATCAAGGTCAACCTCCTCGACCCGGGCGGCACGCGCACAGCCATGCGCGCCAAAGCCATGCCGGGCGAAGATCCGAAAGACCTGCCCTCACCCGATGACGTTGCGAAACTGGCCGAGGAAATGTTGAGCGCAGAATATGGCGAAACACGCGGCCTCGTTAGATTTCGCGAGTGGTCGGCCTAGTCCCAATCCGGTGCGAAGACGAAAAGCTCGTCAACCCGCTCTTCCAAAACATGCGCAATCCGGAATGCCAATTCTAGCGAGGGCGCATATTTCTGTGCCTCGACAGCGATAATTGTTTGCCGCGTCGCCCCGACGCGCTCGGCAAGTGCAGCTTGTGACAAATCAGTACGGGCCAACCTGACCCGCTTGATATGATTGGTGATGGTTGTTTTCTTACCGCCCATTACACCTGCTCACGAGAGATTAGCGGCGCCCCTATCCGTCTATATTTAATGGCTAAAACGCACGCGAAAATAAATTGTGCGGCCAAAATCGCAATCAACACAGAATGGAAAAGCATATCCCCGGATTGGTGGGCGACATAGGAAATCAAAGTCGACGCCGTTAGTATTAACAATGTCCAGAAGGCAACCGCACCGCCCTCGGCTCGGATTTTTTTGTCCCGCTCATCAGCGGGATCATTCGCCGTGCGATTGAAAATGATGGCGGTCGGGATAATGAGAAGGATTGTAAAAATGGTCGTACAAACGCCCACAATAATTAGTCCGGCCACAGCCGGAAGACCTGCTTCATTCATCACATCTGGACCACTGAAAACCTCTTTGGAATAGATGGCGATCACAAGAATGTTCACAATCATAAACACCCAAGCCTGCGCCTCTTTGTATGATAGCGCGGTCACGAATTTCTTTAAAGCTGACATAAGAGACTCCGTGTAATTCTGTGTTAATATTGAATTTTAACTGCTGATCTACTCTGGCACGGGTGCACCTAACGACCATATCCGTAAATCATGACGCCATGTTTCACGAGGTCCGCAATGTAACTAAAGACGATGAGGAAGAATATGATTTGAACCGGTGTTTCAAAAAGCACTGAAGGTTGAAATCCAATCTCAAAACTCGCACTCATAAGAATGCCAATCGTAATAATTCCGACACCTATCTGCAAAACGCGATAGCCCCAAAACGCGCCTCTGCGTTCGATTTCGATATCGCGCTCATCTCGTCCGTTTTCACCTTTTCTAGCAAGATGATCGAAAATTCCGGCAATGACAACGTGAAGAATTACGGTCAAAACGACGAGGCCAAATATGATTCGCCCAAACTCGCCAATGTCATAACCAATCGGGTTGAGCGAGAGACCCACTGTCATCTTCTGCCAAAACCAAAGAAATACAGCACCATCCGCCAAAACGATAAGCCAAGCTTTCCGCTGGGTCGAACTCATATCTGAAATACGTGTCATCGTTCACTCCTATGTAAGATATGTTTTACATAGTGATGCAACGCGATAATGTCTAGTATTTTTTACATTTTAGGTTTTCAGCACCACCCGGTACCGCGCTTTTCCAGACTTCAGATGCGCAATCGCGTCATTCACGTCGGCCATGTCAAAAGTTTCGACCATGGGTTTAATGTCGTGACGGGCGCAGAATTCCAGCATTGTGGCGACTTCATGTGGGGCGCCTGTGTCTGACCCACCAACAGATTTACCCCCGCTAATGAGGCTGAAGGCGGGTACACCCATCGGTTCGGGGGCAGCGCCAACTGTGATGAGCTGGCCGTTTGAGCGGAGTGTCGCCATATAGCTGGGCCAGTCCAGTGTTACATTCACAGTCGAAATGAGGAAGTCGAAATAGCCGCGCTGGGCCTTGAGCGCACCACGATCCCGGCTATTGACGACGCGATGCGCCCCCAGCGTTTTGAGCTCGTCCATTTTATCCTGAGAGCTTGTGAAAGCCGTGACTTCACATCCCCAAGCGTTCGCAAATTGCACAGCGAGATGACCTAGACCACCAATGCCGATCACGCCGACCCGGTCCGTAGGTTTCAGGCCAAAATTCACGAAAGGCGCAAAGACCGTGATGCCACCGCAAAAGAGTGGTCCAGCCGTGACGGGATCAATACCATCCGGAATAGGCACAGCCCAAATATCCTGCACGCGAACGCGATCCGCAAACCCGCCGCGCGAGGCGATTGTAGTGACACCCGTATTGCAACGCTGCTGCGTCCCCGACAGGCAGGGCTGACACGTCTGGCAGCTTTTCGCGTTCCATCCCACACCGACCATCTGCCCGATATCGAGAGAGGTCACGGCATTGCCCTTCGCGCGGATTGTGCCGACGGCTTCGTGGCCGGGAACGATCGGATAGCGGCTCGCGCGCCAATCATTATTAATCATGGACAGGTCAGAGTGACAGAGCCCGCACGCGACGACGTCTATTTCGACATCATTTGCGCCAAGCGGTCCCGGATCGTAAGAATAAGGTTCGAGTTTTCCGCCGGCCTCTCGCGCAGCATAGGCATTGATATCGGACATAGCGGATCCTTTAAAAAATCACCCTTTGTCGGGGCGGGGGTGTTTTTTGACTTTGCCCGCTTTTTCACGGCCTTTTTTCAATTTGCCGAGCGGTTCCATACCCTGTTTACGCACGGTCCGGTCATAGGGGTTGTCATCCGATTTAACATAAAGCCGGATCGGGATGCCCCAGAGGTCGAAATCCTCGCGCAGGCCATTCACGAGATAGCGGCTGTAACTCTCCGGCAGTTTCGTCGCGCGGGAACATTTGAGGACAAATGTTGGCGGACGTGTTTTGGTCTGGCTGATATATTTCGGCTTGATCCGACGCCCATTCACGGCGGGCGGCGGGTGGCGCACGACTTTCTCGCCGAGCCAGTCATTCAACTCGGATGTCTTGACCTTGACCGACCAATCAATCTGCACACGTTCAATGGCGGGTAGAAGACGGTCGACAGACTTTCCGGTCAGGCCGGAGAACATAACGACGGGAACACCTTTCAACTGCGGGAGCAGTCGCGCTGCGGTTTCGCGCAAAGCTTTCGACATCTCGGATTTATTCTCGACGAGGTCCCATTTGGTCACACCAATGACAAGCGCGCGCCCTTCCCGTTCGCAGAGATCTGCAATTTGGAGGTCCTGCTTATCAAAAGGCGAAGTCGCATCCATGAGGAGCACGACGACTTGCGCAAATTTAATCGCGCGGAGCGAGTCCTGCACGCTCATCTTTTCGAGCGTTTCCTGAACCTTAGCCCGCTTGCGCATACCCGCCGTATCGTGGAATTGCACGCGACGACCCTGCCAGACATAGTCGATTGTGATACTGTCGCGCGTCACGCCCGCTTCCGGACCGGTTAAGAGGCGATCCTGCCCGATGAGCGTGTTGATCAACGTGGACTTGCCCGCATTGGGCCGGCCCACAATCGCGATGCGTACGGGCGCTTCTGATGTATCAATAGGTTCCGGGTCAATCTCCAGCTTCACCCCACGCAAGGCCAAATCTATCTCATCATCTAAATCGACCATGCCGATATTATGTTCGGCCGCGACTTCCACGGGATCCCCCATACCCAGGGAATAGCCCTCATTAATGCCTGCGTCGGCGGCACTGCTTTCGCACTTATTGGCGACCAGTACGATTGGCTTACCCGTTTTACGAACGAAATCCGCAAATATCCGGTCGAGTGGCGTAACGCCTTCGCGGGCATCATAGACGAAAAGGAGCACATCCGCGCTTCGCACGGCTTCCTCTGTCTGGGCCCGCATCCGGGCCTCAAGCTTGTCGCCTGTCGCGTTCTCAAATCCCGCCGTGTCCATTAGGGTCATATCGTGACCGCGCATGCGGGATTTTGTTTCACGGACATCCCGCGTTACACCCGGCGTATCATTGACAATGGCGAGTTTCTTGCCCGCCAATCGATTGAACAGCGTCGATTTGCCGACATTGGGGCGACCTATCACGGCAATACGGGCCGGACGTCTTAATTCGTCTGGTCCGTCTTCCTCATCCTCTTCGTAGCGACGCTTACGGGCCACTACTTGAGCGCAACAAGCTTAGCGTCATCTGTCAGAAGATAGACGGTTTCATTGGCGATGACGGGCGGAACGAAAATGGGGCTTTTAAGATCAAGTTCTTTCACGATACTGCCGGAGCGCGGATCGAGTGTCACGACATTCCCGCGTGAACTGGCAACCACAAGACGGTTACCCGCGAGGATGGGGCCAATCCAGACCGTCCGTTCTTTACGCTTTTCAAGATTTTTGAAGTTCTCGAGCTGCTGCAACCAAATCACCGAGCCATCCAGCTTTGACATCGCCGCGACTTGACCATCCGTTGTGACCGTAAAAATGAGGTCAGCCGTGATCAACGGAATGCCGAGCGTTCCCGCAGGCTGTGACCACACACGCTGTCCGGTGCGCAAGTCGAAAGCCGTCATCACGCCGCTTTGCGCAGAGGCAATCACATAACCGTCTGCAACGGCGGGACCACCCGCAATATCATTGAGGGAAGCAAGTGGTGTCAGGCGGGCCGAGGAGGACAGCGAATCTTGCCAAAGCACACCGCCATTTTGCACACGCAGCGCGACCAATTCACCTGAGGAGAACGGAGCGAGCACAACATCATCTTTTACGGCGGCCGCAGGTGATGTGAGCATACGCGCCGTCTCAATAATGCCCTGATAGGACCAGAGGACCTCACCCGTGTTTGAATTCAGGGCGAAAAGCTCATTGTCATCAGAGGCTACAAAAACGCGACCATTGCTAACGGTTGGCGCAGAATTCAGCGGCACACGTGTTTGACGCGCCCAGACAAGCGCGCCCGTTGTGGCGTCTAGCGCGACGACTTTACCAAGACCGGAGGAAACAAAAATCTTTCCATCGGCAAAGGCGAGACCGCCGCCGACACCTTCTCTATCGCTGCCATCGCCATCCGTGAAGGTCAGCGGGTCTTTTATCCGGTCAATGAAGGACGTTTTGCCTTCACGGGTTGACTGACGCTCAACAGCTTCGACCTTAAATTCCCAAAGACGATCTTGTGTGGCCTCATTAAAGGCCCTTACGTTATATTGCGCATCCACGGTATAAATGACGCCATTGGCCACGATTGGCGGGGCGGTAATACGTCCCTTGCGGCCTGAACCTTCGCCAATATCAATTGTCCACGCGCGGTCCAGTGGGCCGGAGGCACCTGTATGCTGGACAACATGTTCAACGTTACCGCCCACTTGCGGCCAGTCCGTGTTCACATAGGGCTCGGGAATGAAGAGATTTTCCGGTGCTGTTGCGGCTGCAACCGTCAATGTTTCGGACAGTTCGAGAATTGAAATTCGCTCAGAATCGCCCGCAACTTCGCCCTGTTCAGCGCGAATTTCAGCATCCGTTTTATCAAAAGGATTTACCGCATCGACAGCACCACCGAGAATGGCACAGCCAGAGAGGAGCCAAGACGCACCGAACGCCAGAAGAATGGTCTTAGTCTTCATCGGTCGCATCCGTCTCAGTTGGTTCCGTGGGTTCATCCGTTGGCGTATTTAAAACGGGCTCAGGCGCATTGATCACAGATTCTGCATTCATCAATGCCATGGACTGTTCTGCCCGCTGTTTCACCGTTTGCGGAACACCGGGAATGGCGGTGAGATAAGCAAATTGTTCTCGCGCTGCAGATTCGTTTCCGGACTGTTGTTGAGCAAAACCCAGAAGTTCACGTGCCAAAAACTCATAAGGCGCGTTTTCTTCGATAAGCGGCGTCATACGGGTCACGACATCGGAATAAGCCCCTTGATCCGCCAAGAGATAAGCCGACTTTAATTGCGCCAGTTGTTTGTGGCGGGGTGTGGAAAATTTCGCGGCCGCTTGATCAAAATATAGGATCGCACTTGCAAGATCACCTTGCTCATGGCGAATGGCCGCTGCGCGCATCAGGGACAACCCTGCATAGCCTTCCGGTCCGGTTTCGCCCAGCGCGATAAATTGCTCTGTCGCATCGTTGAGGTCACCCGCCTCCAAAGCCGTGTCAGCTGCAGTGTAGACGGCCGCGACTTTTTGCGCGGACTTATCCTGCGCATATTCCTGCCATTCCAAGAAGGCCGCACCCGCGACAATGAGGAAAAGGATGACACCGATGATGGGGCCATATTTTTTGAGCAGGCGGTTATAGTCGTCCTTGCGGAGTTCCTCTTCCACCTCATTAATGAAATCGACCACAGTCAGGTCCCTGAATCATGACGGCCAAAGGCCTGAGAATTTCGCGGAACCTAGCCCCGCATTAGGTGCGACACAACCGCTAACGGCATTACGGATTCCTCAGGAATCAGATGATTTGAAACGGTAGAGATTCGCCTCTGTCGGGAAGGTGCGGTCTTTCACATCCGCTGCATATTGCGCCACAGCGTCCCGCGTGGCGTCCAGTTGCGCCCCATATTTCTTGACGAATTTCGGTACGCGGGCAAATTGCCCCAACATGTCGGGAGTCACAAGGATTTGCCCGTCACATTTGGCGGACGCCCCAATCCCAATCGTTGGGATAGAAACGGCGTCGGTTACGATATTGGCGAGCTCTTCCGAAACACCTTCCACCACGACCGCAAACGCGCCAGCCTCTGCGGCGGCATTAGCATTCGCGACGATTTCATCTGCGACGGCGGCATTGCGGCCTCGCGCTTTAAACCCGCCCAAGACATGCATGCTCTGCGGTCGAAGACCAACATGGGCCATGACGGGAATGCCGCGCTCGACCAGATAGGCGATGGTCTCAGCAGCATAAGACCCGCTCTCAATCTTCACGGCTTGGCACCCCGTTTCCATCATCACGCGGGAGGCATTGCGAAAAGCCGTTTGTACGCTGTCTTCATAAGACCCGAAAGGCAGATCCACGACGACCAGCGCCCGGTGCGCCCCGCGCATCACGGCTTGTCCGTGCAAAATCATCATATCCAGCGTCACGCCAACAGTAGACGTCAATCCATGCACAACCATACCAACAGAATCACCGACGAGGAGGAGATCACAATGCTCATCGAGCACCGCAGCCGTCGGCGCATCATAGGCCGTCAGACAGACGATAGGCTCCCCCCCTTTACGCGCCGTGATCTGCGGGGCGGTGATACGGCGGATTGACGTTTGAGCAGACATGGAACCTCCGAGACGAATTGCAATGAAACTAGGCGATTAGCCCTGCCCGTTTCAAACACTATCTAGGGATTTTAAATCCAAAGGCTAGCATCAACCATTTCAATATCTGCAAGGCCTTGAAGCCAAATATCAATATTCATGGTTTCTGGCTCCGCGAGCACCATATCCATCGCCTCAGACCAAGAGACCTCCTGCAGAACAGTCAGGTCATCAAAATCAGAAACCGCATTGAAATCTGTGCGTCCAAGAGTAGCGGTATCGATAATTACATCGGAAAATCGGATAGACTCAATTGCGATTAGAGTATCAATATTTCCGTCCTCATCTACGACTTCAACTTGTCCACGCGCGTTGATTTGAAGCGTGAAATTGGCAATTTCTTCAAGGTAATTGACCGTATCCGTTCCGGCACCCCCCAGATAATAATCATTCGCATCATCGGACGGAAAAACGCCGATGAAATCATTGCCGTCTCCACCCCGAATAACGTCATTTCCACCCCAATCATAAATTACATCACGGCCCGCACCACCATTTACAAAGTCCCTGACAGCATCACGACCCGCGTCAATGAAATCATCGCCGTCACCTCCGTTCAAAGTGTCTGTACCATTTCCCCCATATAGAGAATCATCGCCTAGCCCGCCTTCAAGCCGATCACGTCCTTCTCCGCCATTTAGACTGTCATTACCCGCACCGCCCGAAAGGACATCATCACCGGCAAACCCTTGAACAATATCTGCAAGTGATGACCCGTCAAAAACGTCATCTCCATCCGTCAAATCCGTGTAAATCGGTAGAGGTTGTGACAGGTCGATATCTAAGTCCGAGAAAGATATCGTTTCAACCTGTATCAAAATATCGACATTGCCGCGACTGTCCCGGACTTCGACTTGGCCGCGCGCATTTTGACTGACTTGATAATCGGCGGAGTCACCAGAGACATAGCTCACCCGGTCCGTTCCCAACCCGCCAATATAGTAATCATTCGCATCGTCAGAACTGAACACAGCAATAAAATCATCGCCCGCCCCACCTCGAATGACGTCATTACCACCCCAATCGTAAATCGTGTCGCGTCCAGCACCGCCATCTACAAAATCACGAACGGCATCTCGGCCTGCATCGATGAAATCATCACCGTTGCCGCCATCCAAAATATCCGTGTCATTGCCGCCGAAAAGCGCATCGTCACCGTCGCCTCCATAAAGGCTATCTCGACCTGCTCCGCCATTCAAACTGTCATCGCCCGCATCCCCCGAGAGCGTATCCCTCCCGTCGAAACCCTGAACAATATCTGCGGAGGATGTGCCTTCAAATATATCATCCCCATCCGTCAAATCCGTGTAGACAGGCAGCGGTAGGGACAAATCAATATCTAAATCAGAGAAAGATATCGTTTCAATCTGGAGCAAGATATCGACATTCCCACGACTATCCTGAACTTCGACTTGGCCACGTTCATTTCGGCTGACACGGAAGTCAGACGACTCTCCAGAGACATAACTGACGCGGTCCTCGCCCTCTCCGCCAATATAATAATCATTGGCATCGTCAGAGCTAAATACAGCGATAAAATCATCGCCGTCGCCACCTCGAATGACGTCATTCCCGCCCCAATCGTAAATCGTATCGCGTCCAGCACCGCCATCTACAAAATCACGAACGGCATCGCGACCTGCGTCAATGAAGTCATTCCCATCGCCCCCATTAATCGTGTCGGTGCCGTCCTCGCCATAAAGACTGTCATTCCCGCCAAAGCCATTTATGACGTCACGCCCAGCGCCGCCGCGGATCGTATCACCCTGTTCGGACCCGTCTAAACTCTCATTCCCGTCTCCCCCTTGGAGCGTGATTGAGAGTCCAGGATCATCAAGAATTTGTTCTAGATCAAAATAGCTCTGCTGCCACTTTCCTTGATAGAACTCATGAAGCGTCAATACATTAAACATAGTTACCCTCATAACCCGTAAATCTTAGAAAATTTAGCCTCGCAAAAGCCCTAAAGCCAAATATCAAATTCTGGTACCTCCAAATCAATGAGTATGTCCTCCAGCGCATCGATATCGAACGCCTCTGTCGCGGTCCGAGATATGTTTCCTGCACTTGCCCAAACGGAATTTGACTGCAATGAAAGATCTTCGAAATCGGTGAGTATTGGGGACTCTTCAAGATCATTATATGCAATCTCTAATGCGGGGCTTTCCAAGCCCAATTCATCTTCTGCGAGCTTATCCAAAATATCCTGAACGAAGATCGTCGCATTATCAAATTTCAGGACTTCAACCGAAGACACAATCGCCCTCACGTCCGCACGCTCGAAAATGACAAAATTTCCATTTTCCCTGACTTCGAAACTATAAACGCTGTCGAAATATCTATCGCCGTCAAATTCCAGAACATCATATCCGTCGCCACCCACGATACGTTTTGTGAGAGTCTGACCGAATTCATCTATGATAAAAAGATCATCTCCGTCTCCGCCAAACGCTTTGACGATGAAATTTGTCGAAATATAAATTGTATCATCACCATTGCCACCAAAAGCATTCCCGCTTTCGCCGACATCAAGATAGTCATCTCCCTCTCCGCCGCGCAGTGCATTATTGCCTGTCCCGCCCAACAGATAATCATTTCCGTCACCGCCCGTTATGGAATCATTTCCACCACCTCCATTTATGAAGTCATTACCATCACGCCCGAGAATACGTTGCCCTGCACTTGATCCGGAAAATATGAGTTCGGAGTCATTTGAACCGGAGACACGACCAAAGGCGTCAATAGCTGCACCGAATTTTGGCAAGCCGTTCGTCATATCAATCGTGAAATCATCGAAGGCAATCTGCTCAATATTCTCCAATAGGGTCACTCCCTTCCTCCCGAGGGAAAGCGATATAACGCCAGTCGATCCATCTTGGGAAAATGACTCCATCTCAAAAATACTGACTCTCTGAAATTCGACAGTGTCGAAACCTTCGCCACCGTCGTAAGAGTCGGACGTTGGCGTATCTAGACGCGTCAAAGCGACGATTGTATCGTCCCCTGCGCCGCCTGAGACAATATCTGTCCCGTATCGGTTGGTCAGAATGATATCGTCTCCACTTCCCGCAAATACGGTGTCCGTTGCGTCTTCGCTAAATGATGCACCGCGTGTGGTGTTGATTTTATCGTTCCCGTCTCCTCCATAAAGTGTATCATTTCCGCGGCCGCCTTCGATGTAATCCGATCCGCCGAGGCCGTAGATAACATCGTCGCCATTAAATCCCTGTATGATGTCAACGCCTTTTGTCCCGCTATAATTATCAACATCGACCCGGCTGTCGGTAAGAGCCGTGATCGTGGGAGACCCCTCCCTTAAATCTATCGTGAAATCTCTAAATTGAACAAATTCAACATCAATTAGGATATCTGTATCACCACGCGCCCAATCCAAAATAAAACTGCCGTCCCCCTGTTCGGTGATGGAGGCAACAAGGTCATCTTTGACGCTCTTCCTGCGTGTCCCATTTGCAATGATGAATGTATCAAGACCAGCACCCCCGTCCATGATGGTCAATCCACCGCGATCCCCAAAAAAGGTGAGATCAAACGTATCATCTCCCTCCCCGCCGATCACCGTCGAAGGGCCACCCCGCAAATAGATGAGATCATTTCCAGCTCCGCCATCCGCTAACGCATCGGCGGGATCGGATCTTGGCGCGGCCTCTATAAATATCGTGTCATCCCCATCGCCGCCATAAGCACGGCCACCGACATTAGGAATAAGCCAGTCATTCCCAGCACCGCCGAAAATCTCAATTCCTCTCGAAATTCTATCGTGACCCTCACCGCCATAGACTTGTAACGTGGACGCATTTGAGATCACCTCATCATTCCCGCCATTGGCAAAAATAATATTCCGAAAACCCGTATCTGTGATGACGTCACGGCGTTCAGTGCCCTGTAAAGTTTCGTTTCTGCCGTTGAACTCTATAGTTATTTCAGATTGAGGCGGGGCTATGGAGACGGGATCAACCGATAAAGCCTGACGATTGTAGTTCAACAATACGGACTCTAATTCCAGTCCTTCAAATGGTGAAACCAGCGGATTGAGATCGTAAATTTGATACATGAGTTTCACTTTTCTGATGAGAGGCCGATAAAAATTTTCACAGGCGTTCTATCTTATCGCCCCCAAAACTTCATTCAAATCAGCCGATGGTTTATACCCAAATATCAAAGTCCGGCATTTCAAAGTCGTCAAATTCCGAAGCTAAGACGTCGAGACCAATTATTTCCTTAGTCATGCGAGATAGATTTTCAACATTAGCCCAGACAGATCTTGCTTCCGATGAAACATCTTCAAAATCAGATACTGATAAAGACGTACCACCCGTCAGAGTGTTTATCAAATCTTGAAAATTCGAAGTCCTATTAAGGAAGCTGACGAATTCAACAATTACAACTGTATCCCATAAATGAAATCATTGCCATCGCCGCCAGACAGGAAATCGTCTCCGCTGCCACTTAAAATAATATCTACGCCACTACCACCCCGTAATGTGTCTGCGCCGGCTCCACCGAAAATCTCGTCGGTTCCGTCCTGTCCAAATATAACATCATCCCCGACTCCGCCCTCAGTAAAATCACCGCTTTCAGAGCCACGTAAAAGATCATTACTGAACTAACCAACAATGAAGTCTGGCCGGCGTGTCACGATAATTGTCAAAGAGGACTAAATATCAGGAAAATCAATATTGAGCGAGGTGCCAAAAAATCCCGTCCATAGCTGTAAGGTGAAACTAATCAAGATACGGAATTAAGCATTTAGACCTCGCTTATAGAGCTATGTAATTACAGTCCCTTGCGCATGAGGATTGAAAGAAATTCACACTTCACAAGTTGGTATATTACGAATTTCTAATACGAGCTCTGATGGGTCGCTTACAGATCCGCCAACTGCCCGACCGGGAATTCAAACACATACTCTGCGCCCGCCCGAATAAAGTCGAGTTGAGCTGCCGCGCGCGGCATCACGGAAAGTGCGTGATATCGGGCAAGGCTCGCCATATTTGCCGATAACGCATCACCTGCAGTCAAACCGTTTGCGACGGCTTTGATCAATAATGAGCCCGATAGGACATTGGCGCAAAGCGTCAGATAAGGTGTCGCAACGGAGAGTGCGTCTTCTTCCTTCGCATTCAGCAATATATCTGTCGCCGTCGACAAGGTTTCAATCCCCGTAGACAGAGCACGAACACAGACCTGCAAGTCCGCCTCGCCTGTGCCAGAACTCTCCCTTGCGAGGGTTTCAATCTCTCTCAAATCAGAGATCAACGCGCGCATTTCCTCACCCCCATCCCGGCGGAGTTTGCGTCCGACGAGGTCAATAGCTTGGATACCATTTGTACCTTCATAAATCGGTGCAATGCGGGAGTCGCGCAAGTGCTGTGCCGCCCCTGTTTCTTCGACAAAGCCCATCCCGCCATGGACTTGTACGCCGATTGAGGCCACATCGACACCAAGGTCGGAGCCATAGGATTTCGTGATTGGTGTGAGCAGGCCTTCGCGCGCATGGTCGCCCATATCCGCGGCTGCCGCCGTCGCCATGGCAATAGCCCGTGCGCCCATGAGACGGGATTTCATATCGATGAGCATGCGGCGAACATCAGGATGATGCACAATCGGGGCCCCTTTTTCCTGTCCCGGAGGCGTTCCCTGCACGCGGTCATGCGCATATTGTAGAGCGGCTTGATAGGCGCGTTCGCCGATGGCTACGCCCTGCACTCCCACAAAAAGACGCGCTTCATTCATCATTGTGAACATACAGGCGAGCCCCCGGTTCACGTCACCGACGAGCCAGCCTTTGGCTTTATTAAATTCCATGACGCAGGTTGGACTGCCGTGAATACCGAGCTTGTGTTCTAACCCGATGGGGTAGAAATCATTGCGCTCCCCGAGGCTGCCATCCTCATTCACGAAATTTTTTGGGCAGATAAACAGGCTTATCCCACGGGATCCTTCCGGACTGTCAGGCAGTCGCGCGAGGACAAGATGGATGATGTTATCCGCACAATCATGATCACCCCATGTGATGTAAATCTTCTGACCTGTGATGGAGTAAGTCCCGTCGCCATTATCTTCAGCTTTCGTGCGGACAGGTCCGAGGTCGGAGCCCGCCTGCGGCTCGGTCAGGCACATCGCGCCCGTCCACTCACCCGTCACCATTTTCGGAATATACATATCTTTGAGAGCGTCAGAGGCATGAGCCTCGATCGCTTTTGTCGCAGAACTCGTCAGCATTGGGCACAGGCCGAGGGCCATATTCGCCGCATAGATCATTTCATTCGTCGCAACAGACACGACCGACGGCAGGCCCATGCCGCCAATTTCCGGTTTCATGGCCAGGCTCTGCCAACCAGATTCGACAAAGGCTTGATAAGCTTCTTTGAACCCGGGTGAGGCTGTCACGTCTTTACCATTAAGCTGTGCCGGGTTCTGATCCCCTGCCCAATTGGTCGGGGCCACCACGTCACGTGCAAAGACGGCTGCCCCGTTGAGAACGTCGCCAATCAACTCATCATTGGTTTCTGCAAATTCAGGCATGGCCAGAATTTTGTCCATATCAACTCCGTGACGGAGGAGAAACTGCATAGCGTTGACGGGAGCTTGGAAAGTCATTTTGGCCTCACGAATTTTTCTTAGTTGATATGGCATGTCACCATGCAGATTTTAAGCGCCAAGATGACGCGTATCACATACGAAAATGCACAAAGCGGACTTGCGAAGGCTTATCGGATGAAGCACTAGAGCGTATGACCTTACTTCTACGCTTCGCCCTGCCCCTCGCACTTCTGACTACCGCCTGTTCGGGTTCCGATTCGACATCCACACCTCAAACGGCGTCCACGCCTGCAACTCCTGTTGTTACGACGCCTGTCACGGCCATGTCACTCGAAGAACGCGGTGCGAAAATCTATAAGCGCTGCCGTGCTTGCCACACATTGGATCAAGATGGCCGCAATAAAGTCGGGCCTAACCTCTGGGGAATTTACGGCGCGAAGGCCGGTGAAAAAGAAGGCTATGCCTATTCCAAAGCCATGCTGGCCAGCAATATTGTCTGGGACCAAGAGACGATGGATGCCTATCTGAAAAAGCCCGCGGAATATGTTAAAGGCACGAAGATGAGCTTCATTGGATTGAAGAAACAGGAAGATCGCGACGCCGTCCAAGCCTATATGCTTGCGGAAACAACGCCTTAATATTCGGTCCAAACGCCAATAATCAGGGCGCGCTCTTTGACGGCATTGCGTCCGTCTAATGTGAGTTTACCGCCCAATTGCGCATATCGCCCAGGTTTGAATTGATGGACGAGCGAGAGCTGGCCTGAAATCTGAGACCTAACCTGATCTCGACTGCCATCCGTGGCGAGGTTCTCAGTATAATCCGCAAAACCCTGCGCCATGACTGACCACCTGTCTGTTGGCTTATATCCCAGGGTCGTGGTCCCATGGATACTGTCGAATATACCGAGTGTATCCACACGAATGGCGACCTGCGTGTCGTGGAAAAAGTCCCCGATCAGGGTTTCTTTGCTTTGCCCCAAAAGAGCGCGAAACTCTACCGTATCACCATTGGACTGAACATCGGGAAAGCGGTTATCCAAACCACTATCGATGATGTAACTGGCGCGGATTGCTGCAGCCAAACCCTCTTTACGTTTGAACTGCCACTGCACGCCGAGTTCAATATCGTCCAAGCCCTGATAGGTGATACGGCTCAAATCATCGCGGTAATCGAGGTCTTGATAAGCGGTGTTACCCACAAATGTGAGCTTTTTCGTCAGGCCGGATTCAATCCAAATGCGCGTTTCACTCTTTGTGTATCCCAAAAAATCAACACGAACGGTATCATCCTGAAACAGATCATCGGCATGGAACCAGCCTGACGTCGTGATGATAAGCCCCTCGCCTGCCTTTTGATTCCACGCGCCAGCCTGGGCCGAGGGCGTGAACCAACCGACGCAAGTCATTGCAAATAATATTAAAAAGGCCACTCTCATCCTGTTGATAGGATTAGGCTTTGCCACGCGGCCCGGTCAAATATAAAGCAATAAAATTATGGGACAAGAAACCTACCGAAAACTCGCCTTTGTCGCCTCCGCGCGACCCGAAGCACAGACTGCGCTAGCAGCTGTAATTGCGAAATACGGCAATGTTGATGCCGCTGAGGCGGATGCGATCATTCCATTAGGCGGGGATGGTTTCATGCTGGAAACACTCCGACGCTACCTTCCGCTCGTCCAGCGGGGGCTTCCTGTTTATGGCATGAACCAAGGGACCGTCGGGTTTTTGATGAATGGTTTTGTCATTGAGGGCCTGCATGAGCGACTGGACCAGTCAACACAAACCGAAGTTCACCCCCTAAAGATGACGGCGCAAGCCGCAGGTGGGCAGGTCACGGATACAGCCTTCAACGAAGTCTCTCTTTTTCGTCAATCCCAACAGGCGGCCCATATCAAGATTAGCGTCGATGGGCGCGAACGGCTGGGAAAACTGATTGCGGATGGCGTGATGTTGTCCACACCGGTGGGATCGACCGCCTATAATCTCTCGGCCCACGGCCCCGTCATTCCTATTGGCTCAGACATTTTGGCCCTCACGCCGATCAGCGCATTTCGTCCTCGACGGTGGAGGGGGGCCCTTCTCTCCGGTCATGCAAAGGTACGATTTGACGTTCTCGATCCCGTCAAGCGCCCCGTCTCTGCCTCTGCGGACAACTCAGACATCCGAGATGTCAGGTCGATCGAAATCGAACAGGACCGCGAAACGACTCTCACGCTACTCTTTGATGAGCAGCACGGGCTGGATGAGAAAATCCTGCAGGAGCAATTCGCGACCTAAGCCACGAGTCTCAATCCGGCATTTGAATCTAACAAATCCAGAAGATCGGACTCCATTTCATCGGTCAGGTCTAATTCAAGACTGATAAGGCGCTCGGCGATTTTACGTTGAAATTGCGCGCGGCTTAGCGCCGTATTCTCGCGTTCAACTGCCAGCCAAACATCTACACAAGCTGTGAAAAGGGCGACTTGACCAACATCAAAACGCGCTCTGATCGCGGCGGCTTTGGCCCCGATTCCATTTCCCGCGAGCACCAGAACACTCGTCTTTTCAAGCGTTTGCTGCGCCAGCAAAGACATCGCCGTCAAGACGAAGCGCATATCCCCGCGCCCGGCAGCCCGCAGAACAAGCCGCGGTGTCAGTTTCCCCGCCCGATCCAAGGACCGCGCATAATCTCGCAACCGATCCTGAGGCCAACTCTCCCCGATCACATATGATCTGGCCCGTTCGGCCATATCCCGCGAGACAAGCCCCGCCCGTTGGTCAGACATACCCGGGTAGGTTTTCAAATTGGCGTCAACTTTAGCCGCACTTTGATCAATTAGCTTTGCAATCACCTGCGGTGGGAAGTCTTCGCGAGAGAGAACCGCTTCACGAATGAGGTCATTATCTGAATGCAGCGTTCCGATCAGTTCTGCCGTTTCCGGCGAGATCAACGCCCCGTCATTCGCCGCGAGACGCGCCGTTGCTGCACTATCCCCAAAGCTGACAATGGCATGACTGATATGGAGGCTGAGTGTTTTTCGCTGTGCAATCGCCCTGACCTTCTCGGCGGCTTTTGATTTTAAAACGGACCTCAAATCCGCATCCGTCAGAACGGGCGAACTGGACAAGATTGGAACAGCAATCGAATCAATATCGGCGATTAACTGACGCGCAAGATGCGGTGGTAGGTGCGGAGAGCTCCGCAATGTAACCGCCAGCGCGCGGCGCACGAGGTCGGACACATCCTTACAAATACGGTCCATGAGTGTGGTTGCAAAAGCAAGGTCAGGCTCAGAGAGACTGGCATCCCGAATATCGCGCCCGATTTTCTGCACCGCATTGGCCCGACGTTCCGCCGTTTCCCCCTTTAAGGCCTGACGAATTGTCCCTCTTCCCAATCTATCAATAATGCTTGGAGACACAGCCATAAGAAAACCCGCTTAACGTTAATCCATCTTGTGACGGAACGTCGTTAATTGCGGGTTAGCAAGCCTCAAATTTTGGGGAGATGGTACCGCCTCTTGGTCTCGAACCAAGGACCTCTGGTTCCACAAACCAGCGCTCTAACCAACTGAGCTAAGGCGGCATCCTAATCAGAAGTGGCCGATTACGGCAGACGGGAAAAAGGTGCAACCCTTTTCCCGCGTCAAACTGCATATCTTAATACGCTAGGTATTAATATTGCGGAATCCTTGCGACCCCATTTTCTCTTGGCGTGTGATATAATCAGCCAAGTTCTGCGCGCGCCAGGCCGGGTCGGGATGCGTTGAGAGGAAAGTCGGTTGACGCGATGGTGAATTGGCCGCCATTTTCTCCCAAAGCCCAACAGAAGCCCGCGTGTCATATCCCGCACGATACATATAATTTGCACCCAAAAGATCAGATTCCGCTTCATGACGACGTGAATAAGGGAGTACCACGCCCAATAATGTGCCTAAGCCAAGAGCTTGTTGCAAACGCGCTGTGTTCTGACTTGCCGTTCTGAGACAGCTATTGCGTTGATTGGCCGGAACGCGGTCACATTTTTTTGACATTTGAGATCCGCCCAAAACGGTCCCGCCAACAACAGCTAATTGAGATACCATTTGCAGGGACATCCGTTCCTGCGCGTGCTTTCCAGAAACGTGCCCGACTTCATGCCCCATGATCCCTGCAATCGCGTCATCCGATTCCGCAAAATCCATCATGCCCTTGTAAAACCCGACACGATTACCCGGCATAACGAAAGCATTTTTCGTATCCGTATCGAAAACGGCATAATCCCAAGCCTGATCACCGCGACCGGCCCCGCGAGAAATACGATTACCGATATTTCGCAAACGCGAGGTATAGCGCGGGTCGTTGGATGTCGGGATTTTTGCCTTCATCTCGGCCCAACTTGAGGCCGCGGCCTGTGAGAGGTTGCCCGGGGCCAAACCTACAAATTGCTTACGTCCTGTTTCAGGGTTGGTCGAACAGCTGGAGAGAGAGCCGCCAGCTGCAACAGCCCCACTTGCAGCGAGGGCCTGCAACATACGGCGGCGCGGCATAAATTTCTCATGAGGGGCTTCGGTTTCGCCTGTTGAATGATGGTCACACATAATCTGTCTCCGTGGCTTAACCGGACTGTCGTCAGCATCAGTATGACACCGGGACGTTCCAGAGTCCTGTCTTCTCTATTAACGCCTATTTATCATAAGCGTTCAATAGAATTTTCGGTTTAAGTCTCGTGATTGAACCGAAACTTATGAGATTACATATAGATTTTTTTAATGACGCTTCGCTGAACAGGGGAATATCCACCTTCTAAAACGCGGCTTTGACAGGAGGATACGCAATGACATTGTGTAAACGGCCCCCTAAGTAACACGCATGAGCGATATTCAAATTGATGATCCGGTGATTGCGAAGCAAACCCCGAGGGCCGATTTCACGATTGATCAATGCTGGGACGAATATACAGCAGAGGAGCATGAGGTTTGGGACATCCTCTATCATCGTCAAATCGAAATTTTGGCGGATCGCGCAGCACCCGTCTTCTTAGACGGTCTCAAGCGTTTAGAATTGAGCCGATCGGGTATACCTGATCTCGCGCGCCTGAATAAAGCCCTCAAAGCCCTGACGGGATGGGAAGTCGTAATGGTCCCTCACCTCGTCCCGGATGAGGTGTTTTTTGACCATCTTGCCAATCGTCGCTTTCCTGCGGGTCGTTTCATTCGCAAACGTAGTCAGCTGGATTACCTGCAAGAGCCGGATGTATTTCACGATATTTTTGGACATGTCCCGATGCTCGCCTATCCCGTCTTCGCTGATTATATGCAAGCCTATGGGCAGGGTGGCCTAAGGGCCGCAAAACTAGGGCGATTGAAAAATCTTGCGAGGCTTTATTGGTACACCGTCGAATTCGGGTTGATCCAAACAGAAGCGGGATTGCGGATCTACGGTGCTGGTATCGTCTCTTCTGCGGGAGAGAGTCGCTATGCCTTGGAAGATGAAAAACCGAACCGAATAGGCTTTGATCTCGAGCGCGTTATGCGAACGAATTATGAAATTGACGATTTTCAGAAGTCATATTTCGTGATTGAATCATACGAACAACTCTTCGAAGCCACACAGCAAGATTTTGGGCCGATCTACGCTCAGCTTGGAGAAGATGAGACAGCTTACACCTCTTCCGAGGTTCTGGCAAAAGACAACCTTCTAAAGCTCTGATTTATACAAGAAATTAGGCGACTGGGCGACTGGGCGACTGGGCGACTGGGCGACTGGGCGACTGGGCGACTGGGCGACTGGGCGACTGGGCGA
>CANNER010000002.1 GCA_947503715.1 uncultured Caulobacterales bacterium
TTCCGTCAGGACATTTATATCCTCAGAGGATTTCTCAGCCTGTTCTTTCAATTTCGCCGCAAGAGCATCACGATCCGCCGTTAATTTCTCAATCTTCTCATTGAAAATCTTGAGCGTCGCTTCCGCGTCAGACTTCAACTTCTCCCCTTGAGATTTTAGCTCAGCCCGCGCGGCGTCGCGATCTTTCAAAGCTGTCTCAGCGGATAATTTATAGGTCGCAATTGCGTCATTGCGTTCACGTCTAATCTTTTCAATTTTTAGACTGGCGTCGGCCATATCCTTTTCGAGCTTTTTCGTGCGGACTTTCAACTTCTCCGCCATCTCATCGCGACTGGCAAATGCGGCCCTCGCATCTGTTAAGGCTTTGGCAGCGGCAAGTTCGGCGACAGATCTGGCTTTACGGGCGAGGACTGCGTCATTGGCAGCGGCGACTGCACGTTCGCGAACCTGTTGAATTTGCGCGCCGCCAGGCAATTGGATGGATTCAATCAGATCCTGCGTGAGGAAATCTGTTTCACCCAGGTCAGCAGCAACACCATGATTTTCCAGAACCTGTCCCAGGGCGCCCAACCGAAGCGTTTTGGCGAATGAGAATTCGGGAATAGACGCAATCAAGTCCATATCTGCATCCCAACGGGAGAGATCAAAAACTTTTGAACCCGTTTCGAATGAAGGCTCCGTCATATCAGGGAACATAGTTTTTAGTACGGCATTATAATCATCCAGACCCCGCAATTCTTGCGCGAGGCGGTCACTTACAAATATCTTTCCATTGAAAGTCGGGGCCAATCGCGCGGCAGCCTCGAACGCGACATAGGGGATTAACATACTTTGCCCCATTAAATTCAGGAGCATTTTCAGGCCCAGAAGATTTCCTGAGAGGGAGGGGTTGGATTCGATGACGACATTTGTGTCCTCAACATCATCGAGACCAATAATGTCGAGAAAATCCTCCACGATGTCACGGTTTTTGAGTTTATCCCGCTCATAGAGACGGAAAACCGAACGTTCCGAGAGTCGACTCCAATTTCTTATAAAGGCCGTAATTCTTATATTCTGACGCTCCATATACTGGCGGATATTGAATATCTCTCCGCTAAAATGGATGCGCTGCGCAAATCCGGACAGCCCATACCCTAAGCCCTCACGCATATAAGCAATGACGGTCAAGTCATAATCAGCAAAAAGAACGGCAAGACGCTTGAAATCTTTTTGATTTTGAAAATCCTCACTGCTGAGGAGAATGGTATCAAAACCCTCAGCCTCTTTCGCTAAATCTCGAAAAAGTGTCTCAACCTCCTCAGCGGGTTTATAATGTAGGGTATGACTGAATTCATGATGGGCTGTTGCCGCCGTGCCGTGCGGTGTTTTTCGACCGGTTTTAGGATATAAAATGCCCCGACTTGCCAAGAGGTCTGATTTCTGGGTGAAGAAATTCTGTAACGAAGATGTACCCGTTTTATGTCGCCCAATATGAAGATATAGCTTCTTTTTCGACGTGGTTTTTGCTGATTTTTGATCTGCCATAATCAGAGCAATCCCTATTTAACGTCAGCCTTATAGACGGAAGCGGAATATGATGACCATGACCTATTTGCGCTATCTGGCACTCTTAAAAAGTGGCGGAAAAGCTGGTCCTTAAGCGGTTCCTTGCAGGAACGCCTTTTTGTAAATTATCTCCGTCCAATCCGTAGACCGCAATCACGTCGAACCAATCAGCCTGAAGGCTTTGGTTCAAAAGGTCCTCAGCAGAT
This sequence comes from uncultured Caulobacterales bacterium, assembly GCA_947503715.1. GTDB lineage: Bacteria > Pseudomonadota > Alphaproteobacteria > Caulobacterales > Maricaulaceae > Litorimonas. Next base: position 1,755 of record CANNER010000002.1, read on the forward strand.
AAGCTATAGCGGCCGGCCTGTCGACCGAGCTTAAAATCAATTTCGCCGACCCCATTATAGGTACGGTAAATGACTTCCGTACAAACGAGCCGATCGGCCGTGCTGAAATCGAAAATAAAGTCATATAATTTGCCCGTATGAGAGCGCGCCCGACTGAGAGCTGCTGAAATTTGCGCAGGTTTAAGCTTGGGTCGCAAGAGCACAAAAGCATCAACCTGCAAGGTCTCCTCAAGATTACGCAGTAGGACCCCGTCTTTCTTCGCCTCCAGAATATCGGCATCCTCTGCCCCGAGCCAGAGTGCGGCATGGGGCCAGAATCCCGGAAGGAATAGGTTGCTCATCGCATCGTCATGCCGGGTGACGAATACATCACCCGGCTGTAATATGCTCTTCAGTGTGTGGCGAAGTTCAGGCGTCACGCGCTTTTCTGCCTTTAAGGGCTTCACGAGCGGGATCTTTAGGTCCGCAATATCAGATCCCATCATTTCAAAAACTGAAAAGAGAATATTTCGTAGCGCTGAGCCATGTCGGCGCTTGAGGGAGTGCCGTAAAAACCGACGGTAACGGCGAAGGTGGTTCCCGCGAGAGGCCGTTGGTAGGTTTAAGTCAATGAGAATGTCTATTACAGTTTCATATCCCGACAGTTTTAGGGCCTCGAAGACCTGTCCACGGTATTCATCAAAAAAATCACACGCCCGATAAAACCCATGCATGCGTATCGCGGAAGTGAGTTGTCGATAAAGGCGCGTGAAACTCTTTCTCGGGATGCCGTAGCGTTTTTCAGCTTCATCTAGCTTTTGCCATACAGCCTTACGTTGGCGCGCGAGATCTATTAGATATTCACCCGTCCTAACGATGATTTCAGCCGCGCAAAAGGCGAGGCCAAAATAACAAATGTCGCTCTGCGAAGCGCTATCAGGGTCAGACTGTACCCGTTTTGCGCCGGCCTCACATTCTTTTATAACCTCCCATAGAGACACTCGGATCGCGAGGTAGCGGGCATAGGTCACACGCAGCCGTTCATCTTCATCTGGATTATAATATCCGCGCGCCTCTGCAGCCTGTGCATCTTCGAGCAACATCTCTATATCGGAAGACTTTGGTAATGCCTTATAGGCCGCCGTTAAAATTCTGAGATGGAAAGATCTTTCGGGGTTGTCTCTGCCAATTGTCGTCGAAAAGAGACTTTGGTCGAGATAAGGTGCTTTCTCACCATGATTGAACTGACGAGGATCTGCTTTATTGGAGGTTTGATCCAAGATCGCGTTCCTTTTCAATCCAAATTAAATCCCGCCAAGCAATTTCTGGCTATCTTCAGACTATATATGTAAATCAAAAACGCAAAAAACCCCGCTGGCGTTAACCAAACGGGGCTCTTGTGTATAATATAAGGAGGAAAAACTATAGCTTGGATAAACCGGGCGGCGACCTACTCTCCCGTGCCTTAAGACAAAGTACCATCGGCGCTGAGAGGCTTAACGACTGAGTTCGGGATGGGATCAGGTGGGGACCTCTCGCAATAACCACCCGGTCAATGCAAGCTATGTTGTTTAAACGTCTCTCACGAGACGAATAAACGGATTAAATAGTAAAGATATCGTCTGAACAGCCCCAGCGTTTGGACATTTTAGTCCACGCGCATGGGCGCTAACGTTTCTTGTTTGATTAATCACTCCGAAGAGCAGTCAACCTTGGCCAAGAAACAATCTGAAATGAATCAAGCCAATCGAGTTATTAGTACTGGTAAGCTCCACATATTACTATGCTTCCACACCCAGCCTATCAACGTTGTAGTCTACAACGACTCTCAAGGGAGTTCTCGTATTGAGGGGGGTTTCCCGCTTAGATGCTTTCAGCGGTTATCCTGTCCATTCATAGCTACGCTGCAATGCCACTGGCGTGACAACAGCTCCACCAGAGGAATGTCCACCCCGGTCCTCTCGTACTAAGGGCAGATCCTCTCAAAACTCCTACTCCCACGGTAGATAGGGACCGAACTGTCTCACGACGTTCTAAACCCAGCTCACGTACCGCTTTAAATGGCGAACAGCCATACCCTTGGGACCTTCTCCAGCCCCAGGATGCGATGAGCCGACATCGAGGTGCCAAACAACGCCGTCGATATGGACTCTTGGGCGTCATCAGCCTGTTATCCCCAGCGTACCTTTTATCCGTTGAGCGATGGCCCTTCCACGCGGGACCACCGGATCACTATGACCGACTTTCGTCTCTGCTCGACTTGTCAGTCTCGCAGTCAGGCTGGCTTATGCCATTGCACTCAACGACCGATTTCCGACCGGTCTGAGCCAACCTTCGCGCGCCTCCGTTACTCTTTGGGAGGCGACCGCCCCAGTCAAACTACCCACCACACAGGGTCCCGGATCCGGATAACGGACCGCGGTTAGATATCAAATAAGATCAGGGCGGTATTTCAAGGACGACTCCCCGCGAGCTGGCGCCCACGGTTCAAAGTCTCCCGCCTATCCTACACAAATGTTATCTAATATCACTGTGAAGCTGTAGTAAAGGTGCATGGGGTCTTTCCGTCTAGCCGCGGGTACCTCGCATCTTCACGAGGAATTCAATTTCACTGAGTCTCTGCTGGAGACAGTGGGGAAGTCGTTACGCCATTCGTGCAGGTCGGAACTTACCCGACAAGGAATTTCGCTACCTTAGGACCGTTATAGTTACGGCCGCCGTTTACCTGGGCTTCAATTCGGAGCTTTCACTCCTCCTTTTAACCTTCAGGCACCGGGCAGGCGTCAGACCCTATACGTCGTTTTGCAACTTCGCAGAGCCCTATGTTTTTAATAAACAGTCGCCACCCCCTGGTCTGTGCCCCCACCAAAGAGTTGCCTCGATGGTGGGCCTCCTTCTCCCGAAGTTACGGAGGTAATTTGCCGAGTTCCTTCAGCAGAGTTCTCTCAAGCGCCTTGGTATGCTCTACCTGATCACCTGTGTCGGTTTGGGGTACGGTCTCAAATGGGGGCTATTTCCTGGAACGCTTTCACAGCCCCTCCAATCCAATAAGGAGGAACTATATACAGCATCCGTCACCACCCAATGGCTCACGAATATTAACGTGATTCCCATCGACTACGCATTTCTGCCTCGTCTTAGGGGCCGGCTAACCCTGCGCTGATTAGCATTGCGCAGGAAACCTTGATCTTTCGGCGAAGGGGTCTCTCACCCCTTTTATCGTTACTCATGTCAGCATTCTCACTTCCGATACCTCCAGCCATCCTGACAGATGACCTTCACAGGCTTACGGAACGCTCCGCTACCGCGCACATAAATGTGCACCCGCGTCTTCGGTGAATGACTTAAGCCCCGGTACATTTTCGACGCAGGAACGCTTGACCAGTGAGCTGTTACGCTATCTTTAAAGGATGGCTGCTTCTAAGCCAACCTCCTGGTTGTCTAAGCATTCTCACATTCTTTACCACTTAGTCATTACTTAGGGACCTTAGACGGCGGTCAGGGCTGTTTCCCTTTCCACTACGGACCTTAGCACCCGTAGTGTGTCTGCCAAGCTGTACTCCTCGGTATTCGGAGTTTGGTTAGGTTTGGTAAGACGGTGAGTCCCCCTAGCCCATCCAGTGCTCTACCCCCGAGGGTAATACTTGACGCTCTACCTAAATAGATTTCGCGGAGAACCAGCTATCTCCAAGTTTGATTGGCCTTTCACCCCTAGCAACAAGTCATCCCCTCATTTTTCAACATAAGTGGGTTCGGTCCTCCAGTGAGTGTTACCTCACCTTCAACCTGCTCATAGCTAGATCACTTGGTTTCGGGTCTAATCCTACTAACTCAGTCGCCCTATTAAGACTCGCTTTCGCTGCGCCTACACCTAACGGTTTAAGCTTGCTAGTAAGACTAAGTCGCTGACCCATTATACAAAAGGTACGCCGTCGCTACGCAAGGTAGCTTCGACAGCTTGTAGACGTTCAGTTTCAGGAACTGTTTCACTCCCCTCGTCGGGGTACTTTTCACCTTTCCCTCACGGTACTTGTTCACTATCGGTCGCACAGGAGTACTTAGGCTTGGAGGGTGGTCCCCCCATGTTCAGACAGGATTTCACGTGTCCCGCCCTACTCGAGGACAATAAACAACAACACTCATACGGGACTGTCACCCACTATGGTCAAGCTTCCCAGCTTGTTCTGATTAGTTGTAAATTGCCACTGGCCTGATCCGCGTTCGCTCGCCACTACTAACGGAGTCTCGGTTGATGTCCTTTCCTCCGGGTACTGAGATGTTTCAGTTCCCCGGGTTTGCTTTTTTAACCTATGTATTCAGTTAAAAATACCTAACACAAACCTCGGTAACAATCTCAGGCAAGCCTGAGAAAAGTACCGGGGTCTGTAAAGGTGGGTTTCCCCATTCAGAAATCCTGGGGTCGAAGGTTATTCGCACCTCGCCCAGGCTTATCGCAGCGTATCACGTCTTTCGTCGCCTCTGTGCGCCAAGGCATCCACTAAACGCCCTTGTAACGCTTGATTCTTCAGATTCTTGAGATGGTCATGGTCCCGACCAGAAGAGTTAGGACCACAACCGTCAATGTTTGGCGCCCATGCGCGAGGAATAAAATGTCTATGTTTAGTGCATAAACAAACCTCACTGACATGAGCTGCCAGACGATATCTTTACTATTTAAAGCCCATCCTTGTCGATTAAAGTCCTTGCCTGATTAAATCAGCGCAAAGCCTCTGGGCGGATGAGCCCTCCTTATACGATGTCAAATATCTGCCAACCTGTCTGAGCGAACTCATGTCGGTGACAAAACTTTGTGTGTTGAAAATGGTGGAGCTTAGCGGATTCGAACCGCTGACCCTCTGCTTGCAAAGCAGATGCTCTACCAACTGAGCTAAAGCCCCTCTAGCGATTTTGCGAAGCAAAAACGCGGAAAATGCGGCAGGCAATTGCGAAGCAAATGCCGAGAGCATTCAAAGGTCAGGCCCGCACGCATTTGGCTACGCCAATTGCTTTCGCGGGGTCGTTGTTTTTCGCGAAGCGAAAAAGCAACTGGTAGGCCGAAGAAGACTTGAACTTCCGACCTCGCCCTTATCAGGGGCGCGCTCTAACCAGCTGAGCTACCGGCCTCCATATCAACACATTTACAACCTCATGCGACAAGTTGAATTCCGAAGAAATCAACAGCGCTACGGCTGCAAACGAATGGGAAGAAAAACGAAGACGGCGTTTAACCGCTATGTGATCCATATGGCGTGAGCCAATGGACCGTTATATTTTCTAAAAAGATAAAAGCGTACGTCACTACCGAAATAGCGGAAGACACTCAAATCTTTCCTTAGAAAGGAGGTGATCCAGCCGCAGGTTCCCCTACGGCTACCTTGTTACGACTTCACCCCAGTCGCTGACCCTACCGTGGTCGCCTGCCTCTCTTGCGAGTTAGCGCAGCGCCTTCGGGTAGAACCAACTCCCATGGTGTGACGGGCGGTGTGTACAAGGCCCGGGAACGTATTCACCGTGGCATGCTGATCCACGATTACTAGCGATTCCAACTTCATGCCCTCGAGTTGCAGAGGACAATCCGAACTGAGACGCCTTTTAGGGATTAACCCTCTGTCAGCGCCATTGTAGCACGTGTGTAGCCCTACCCGTAAGGGCCATGAGGACCTGACGTCATCCCCACCTTCCTCCGGCTTAGCACCGGCAGTTCCGCTAGAGTGCCCAACTAAATGCTGGCAACTAACAGTGAGGGTTGCGCTCGTTGCGGGACTTAACCCAACATCTCACGACACGAGCTGACGACGGCCATGCAGCACCTGTGCACGGTCCAACCGAATTGAAGAAATCCATCTCTGGAAATCGCGACCGGCATGTCAAGGGTAGGTAAGGTTCTGCGCGTTGCTTCGAATTAAACCACATGCTCCACCGCTTGTGCGGGCCCCCGTCAATTTCTTTGAGTTTTAATCTTGCGACCGTACTCCCCAGGCGGAGAGCTTAATGCGTTAGCTGCGTCACCTACAAGCATGCTTGCAGACAACTAGCTCTCATCGTTTACGGTGTGGACTACCAGGGTATCTAATCCTGTTTGCTCCCCACACTTTCGTGCCTCAGCGTCAGTATCTGTCCAGTGAGCCGCCTTCGCCTCTGGTGTTCCTGCTAATATCTACGAATTTCACCTCTACACTAGCAATTCCACTCACCTCTCCAGAACTCAAGACTACCAGTTTAAGAGGCAGTTCCGAGGTTGAGCCTCGGGATTTCACCCCTTACTTAATAGTCCGCCTACGCACGCTTTACGCCCAGTAATTCCGAACAACGCTAGCCCCCTCCGTATTACCGCGGCTGCTGGCACGGAGTTAGCCGGGGCTTCTTTACTAGGTACAGTCATTATCTTCCCTAGCGAAAGAATTTTACAACCCTAAGGCCTTCATCATTCACGCGGCGTTGCTGGATCAGGCTTTCGCCCATTGTCCAATATTCCCCACTGCTGCCTCCCGTAGGAGTCTGGGCCGTGTCTCAGTCCCAGTGTGGCTGATCATCCTCTCAGACCAGCTATAGATCGTCGCCTTGGTGAGCCATTACCTCACCAACAAGCTAATCTAACGCGGCCCCATCTATCAGCGATAAATCTTTCTCCCGGAGGACGTATACGGTATTAGCAGTCGTTTCCAACTGTTGTCCCGTACTGAAAGGTAGGTTGCCACGCGTTACTCACCCGTCTGCCACTGTCCACTTACCGAAGTAAGTTTCTCGTTCGACTTGCATGTGTTAAGCACGCCGCCAGCGTTCGTTCTGAGCCAGAATCAAACTCTCAGGTTGAGAGTGAAACTGACCATGTCGTTGTTAATCGTTCGTGATCACCGAAGTAATCAAGAACCACTGACGTCTGAAATGCATAAATACATTTCAACGTTTTGCGTTCAAAGAAAATTACGAGTTCCTCAACCTATCGAAATAGGCCAAGCAATGTCATAACTTTCGAAAAGAAACTTCAGACATAGTCGTTCAGTTAATGTGCAGTGTGTTACCACATCTGCTCACAGCCAAACGCCGCCTGCGTCTCTCTTCCCAATATTCACGATGTAAAACAGCTGGTTACGAATTTAATCCGCTTCCAAATTAAAAGCCCCGCTCGAGGAGAGGGGCTCCCGTTCCCGCCGGTTGACTGTGTGTCTCTCAGCGAGGAGCGCTATATAGGGGGGTGATTTTTTTTCCGCAACACCTTTTTTCGCTAAAAGTGCAGAAAGATGCTTTTGCTTGCAGCTTATCCACCTTGTGCTACGGAAACCCCCATAAAACCGTGGTTTTGATAAACCACTTATCCACAGGAACACCCAAAATGGCCGCTAAACTCCAGCACCTGAAGCGTTTTTCCGCTTTTTTACTGATCTCAACAGCTCTTTTTCAGACAGCATGCATAGCAGAAAGCACTGAAAATAGCAATTCGGGCGAGTCGTCGACCCAAATCACCATGAAAAAAAATACTGATTCAGGCGAAAAAAATTCAGTCGCGACTCAAAAAATGTCAGATTCGCCTCCGAAAAACATCATTGTCTTCATTGGGGACGGGATGGGCATCTCGACAATCACCGCCGGTCGAATCTTTGTCGGGCAGGAAATGGGCAAAAAAGGGGAGGAGCACGAGCTGTCTTGGGACACATTTGAGCAGCTCGCCCTCATCAAGACCTATAATACAAATGCACAGGTGCCGGATTCGGCCGGAACGGCAACGGCGATCCTGTCCGGATATAAGACAAATATCGGCGCAGTGAATGTTCGGCCCGATGCGAATTTGGAAAATATGCTGGCCGAAGGCTGTGGCGGCGACACCTCCCCTACGCTGACCGACAAGGCGAAAGCCGATGGAAAGGCCGTTGGTGTCATTTCCACGGCCCGCCTGACCCACGCGACACCCGCCGTTATGTACTCACATTCCGCTAGTCGCGACATCGAAGCGGATAAAGACCTAGAAGGTCCCTTTGCCATGGAGGGCTGTAAAAGCATTTCGCAGCAATTGATTGAAAGCGAGGTTGATCTGGCGCTTGGAGGCGGGCGGAAAGAATTCACAGATGCGCAAGTCGCGGCTTGGCCGGGCGCTACCGCAAGCACAAAGGCCGATATGATGGCCGCAGATACGAGCCAACCCCTGCTCGGCCTGTTCAATGCGTCACATATGTCATTCGAAGCCGACCGTGCCGGGACGGAAGAGCCTTCCATTGCGGAGATGACAACATTCGCCATGGACCGCCTGGCCTCCAATGGCGACGGCTATGTCCTGATGGTCGAGGCGGGTCGTATCGATCACGCCCATCACGGCACGAACGCCTTTCGCGCATTGAAGGATTTGCAAGCGATGGATGCGGCCGTCTCAGCAGCCGTTGCAAAAGCGGATGATGACACACTCATCCTTGTGACTGCTGACCACAGCCATGTCTTCACAATGGCCGGCTATCCAGCCCGCGGGAATCCAATACTCGGCCTTTCGCGCCCCGTCGATCCGGAGACCGGAATAGCCCATCTCGAATATGCGCTGGACGATGACGGCAAGACCTACACGACATTGGGCTATCAGAACGGACCAAATGTGCGCGAAGCCGATTCAGAAACGCTGACCGACAACATGGTCCAAGCCCCCGATTACCGCCAGCAAACGGCCGTCCGCCTTCGGAGTGAAACCCATGCGGGAGAGGATGTCGCCCTCTTCGCGACGGGCCCCGGCGCAGAGCGCTTTAACGGCGTCATGGAACAGGACGAGATCGGACGCATTCTCGCCGACCTTCTGGCCGAATAAGCATACATTATATATGCGTGAAAAATTGTGAGCCCGGACACGTCTGAAATCCCTCTAAAAGGCCCGCGAAAGCGGGACCTTTTACGGAGTTTGCTACTCCCATTGGAAGTGCGGGGATTGCGGCGCACGATTGCGACTGTGGAAGCTGATGTAGACGGCTCTCCGTCCGTGATTGTTGTACCCGGTCTCTGGGCGTCGGACCGCAGCCTTCGCTTCCTGCGCCAATATCTCAAAAATGCGGGTTATGATGCCCGAGGCTGGGGGCTCGGCCGAAATATGGCCGGTGAAGGGTGGGACGGTGATCTGGAAGACTTGTCCGACGGTTGGCAGAAAGACAAAGCCGATAAACATTACAATGGCGAAGGTGAAGTTCCCGCCCTGTGTGATCGGTTCGGCGCGCGAGTGAAAAATATATCAGAAGAGCTGGGCCGCCCCGTCGCGCTAGTCGGGTGGAGCCTTGGCGGTTTCATCGCCCGCGAAGCCGCACGGGATTATCCGGCTCATGTGGCAGGCGTCATCACGCTCGGATCCCCTGTTGTCGGGGGCCCAAAATATACCCTAACGCGCCGCAAATATGAAAAGCGCGGCTATGATATTGATTGGATAGATGCAGGGATACTCGCGCGGCAGGACACGCCCATCCAATGCCCCGTTACATCCATCTATTCAAAAACAGATGCGATTGTGAGTTGGACCGCCAGTCTGGATCGCTGGACACCCCATGCCCGACATCATGAGGTCCAATGCAGCCACACAGCTTTTGGCTATCACCCACCAAGCCTGAAACTTGTGAAAGCAGAACTAGATAGGATTTTCATACCTTCATAAATTACAGCATCATGATATCAGAACACTATAGCTTTAGACTATTGAAAATATAGAAAGAGAGTCAGCAACCGTTTCACCTGCTATCGCGTATGTAAGGACAAGTCGTCGGACCGGCGGCATAGCATTACCTTCAATGGGGAGACTATCTTGTCCAAATTTATGAAATCCACACTCGTCATGGGCGTCGCCGCACTTGGTCTCGCAGCCTGTGAAACCGACCCGATGGTCAAAGAGGCTGAAATGGCCAAAACAGACGTGAAAATGGCGACAGCCGATGGCCCGCTCTGCACGACAATGGGCCCGCAAACACCGCGCGATATTTCCAGCAAAGTCGGTCTTAACCTGACAGACTTCACAATGGCCCCGTCCAGCGGTCAGATGAATCTCTGCAATATTCACACCCACACAAATGCCGAACATAAAGGTCCGGGTTTTGAGATGTTTGTCGATGATAGCGATTACGGTGGATATGCCTGTAATGAAACGGCTGATCTGACGGCAGCAGAACTCGCGCCTTATGAAGGCAGCTACGGCAAAGTTAAATCCGGCGACACGATCGAGGTCCACTGGGTCCACACATCCTGTGACGCAACACCGGGCGAAGGCCTTGGTGCCTGTGTGCCGGACACTTGTACGGATCCGGTTCTGCGCGTGGAGACGCAAGTCTTCCTCGTCGTCAATGACCGCAATGCGTCCGACTTCATGGACTATGCTTACCAAGGCAATCGTCTGAACTTTAAGTATCAGCCAAAAGCCCTCCCAACAGGAAACGGCACACCCGTCGTCTTCCGTGGCTCCACAACAGGGCCGAGCTATAATCAGTCCGTCTGCTCGCCAGCACAAGTCACATGGTCGGTCCGCCCACAATGTGAAAAGCTCGACATCGCGTCCCTCGACGCGTGGGCAAAGTCCGGTAACGTCTTTAACGAGACAGAAAGCCACGGCGTCCGCCAGCTCGTCACAGCACCAGAACTGCTGTCCCCGATTGAGTAGTTAAAATACAATCTTAGGATTGATGAATTACAGTCCCCCTTCGCCATATAAACCGAAGGGGGATTTTTTATGTTCTGGAAGCGCAAGAAAAAATCAACACCATCCGAATCTGAACAACGGCAAGCCGGACAAGAAAATCTAACACCGGCCCCTCCACTCATGAAAAAATTCTTTGAGCTCTTTGTGAAAGACGGAGCTTATCACAGATACCAACCGTTTAAAGGCTCTCCCGCTGACATTGGGTATACCGAGCTGAGCCCGACCGAACGCGCAGAGTTTCTCCTGTTCTTCGCAGAAAACCCGCCTTTTGCTCAGAAAGGGAACGAGACTTATGGGTATAATCTCCGCGAAACATATGGCCTTCTTCTCAGACGTAAGGCGGAGTTTACGCCGACTCAGGTTATTCATCTGCTGGCGATCTTAAAAGCTCGAAAATCGGGACGCTTCTATCAATGGCCCATCGGACTTATCGTCTCTCAGCTTGAGAAGGCTGTTAAGCGAGAAGGTTTGACAGATTCAGAGCTCCTTAGCCTGAAAGACATGCTAACTTGGCCGGAATGGGCAACCCGCAGTTATGGTACCAACCTACAAAAAGCTCAGCTAAAACTTGCCGCAATCGTTGGAGAGGACGGGCCTACGCCCGTTTTTGAATTGGGAAATACATATCTCGCTGAGCATATTCGGAATTGGACAAATGGCCTTTCGGAAAAACAATTAGAGAATTGGAACCGCCTCTTCAACTCAGCAGCATCTGCAAACGGATCAAAGCCGACGAAGAAGCTTCAAACCGCTTTGACGACAGATATCGAACGTCTTGGTAAAGATGAATTTCGGACCGCTTTTCAGGATTGGGCGAGCTGGGCCGGCAAAACATCCAATGCCTTTCATTACCCAGAAGCAGAGGCGCGCCACTATTATAGTCGTGGTCAATTGCACGGCACGTTGCAAACCATGATAAAAGGCCTGGTTTGGGGTATGGCCAGATTTCATGATGAGAAGAGCCTTGCCTCAATCGCAGCGCTCGCAGAAAAATGTTTCGAACGCCTTCCCGGAATTGGCCCCGCCGCACCTGCGCTTGGCAATGCCTGTATTTACACACTGTCCACCTCAAAAGGCCTATCCGGCGTCGCGCATCTTTCACGCCTTAAGCTCCGCGTAAAGCAGAACAACACCCAAAAACTCATACAAAAGAAAATTGACGAAAACGCAAAACGCTTGGGTCTGAAATCAGCAGAAATCGAAGAAATGGCTGCGCCAGATTTTGGTTTGACCCAGGGCCTGCGTGATTATCCTTTTAAAGATTATACCTTGCGTCTGGATGCCCGACGCATTGGCGAGGCAAAACTGGCTTGGATTAAGCCTGACGGTTCAGCGCAAAAATCTGTGCCGAGCTTTATCAAGGAAAGTGAGACGCTGAAAAAACAACTCACCGCAATCCGTGCAACGGCCAAAAATATCAAGAAGGCGTCGACCGCCCAGCGTGACCGGATCGACCGTCTCTATACCGAGGATATGAGTTGGACCCCCGAAGCGCATCGCAAAGCCTACCTGAATCACGGTCTCGTCGGACCTTTGGCCCGAACCTTAATTTGGCAATTAGAGATCAACGGCGACGCGCTTCCAGCTCTTTTCAAAAATGAAAAATGGGAAGATGTCACGGGGAAAACCATTCATGCTGACATTACGTCTTTACGACTTTGGCACCCCGTCATGAGTGACATTGACACAATCATGGCTTGGCGAGACCGTTTTGAAATACTACAAATTCAGCAACCGTTAAAGCAAGCCTATCGCGAAGTTTACATTCTCACCGATGCGGAAATTACTACACGTGTTTATTCAAATCGGATGGCGGCACATATTCTTAAACAGCATCAGCTCAACGCATTGGCGGCCATACGCGGATGGTCTTATTCACTGATGGGGGCCTATGATGATGGGCGGGACAATGAAATTGCCCAAAAGCCTTTACCCGCCTATGATTTGACGGCGCAGTTCTGGATTGATGAAATATTAGACGAGGCGGATAGTTTCAACGATTCCGGTATTTGGGATTTTGTCGCGACGGATCAGGTGCGCTTCGTCAAGGCAGATGATACGCCCGTCGACCTTATAGATATTCCACCGATTATCCTCTCTGAAATTCTGCGGGATGCGGATCTCTTTGTGGGTGTAGCTAGCGTAGGGAATGATCCGACTTGGGCCGACCGAGGCGGAGCCCCGCGGACGCAACAATATTGGCAAAGCTTTGCTTTTGGCAATCTCAATGAAACGGCCAAAACGCGCAAGGCCGTTCTGGAGAAACTATTACCCCGTTTAAAAATCAGAGATATTGCAAAAATCGAAGGTCGGTTCCTTCAAGTTCAGGGAAAGCGTCATCTCTACAACATCCATATCGGTAGCGGTAATATTCAAATTGCGAGTCGTGGTGATCGTTACCTTTGTATTGTTCCCGGGCGAGGTAAGAATAAGTCACTCGATAATCTCTACCTGCCCTTTGAAGGTGATCGGGGACTTTCCATTGTCCTTTCCAAGGCCTTCCTTTTGGCCGAAGATGATAACATCACTGATACAACAATTCTCAGCCAGTTGAGATAGGAGTCTAAGATGGGTTTTCAAAACGTTATAATCCGAGATGAAACCATGGGCGGCGAAACCCTAAACCAATTTGCACTGGAGTTTTTAACGGCTGACGTCAGTGTTGCAGATATTATCCGCGAACGTGTCCGTTATGAAGTCGACGCTTATAACCGAAAAAAACAGGACCGCTTTGCAGGTCTCATTCAACCCACTGGAACGGAAAAAGTTCTGAATAGTTATGCGATGAAGACACGCAGGAAAATTGATTCAGGCCAACAAATTGAGACAGCCCTAAAAGCCTTTACTGCGAACGGTTACATTCTTCTTATCAATGATGTTCAAGCGGAAAGTTTGGAACAGAGAATTTCGCTTTTACCGGATATGAGCATTACGTTCTTAAAGCTCACGCCGCTTGTCGGAGGTTAAGGATACTCCCGCGCCGCCCTCTGACATCATCGTATGAAAGCGGTGATGGATTATCCATTCACAGCCGCACCACCCTATAGACCAACGACAAAGGAACAATTTGTCGTACCCGAGCCGCCGACATTAAAAGTCCCGACGGTCTTTGCGCCGTCGACTTGATAGTCTCCGGCGCGGCCTGTTGCTTGCTTGGCAGCATCTAACAACATGCGCACACCTGTGGCGCCGACGGGGTGGCCCATACCGATCAATCCGCCAGATGGATTGACAGGCAGGTCGCCGTCAAAACCGATACGGCCCGTTTCAATGGCTTTCCACGCCTCACCCGGTGCCGTGAGGCCAAAATGTTCAATGGCCATATATTCTGTGATGGAAAAACAATCATGCGTTTCGATCACGTCCAAATCATCCGGCCCGGAAATTCCCGCACGGCGATAAGCGTCCGTAATGGCTTTGCGCGTCCAAGGGAGCATGTAACCCTGCCCGTCTTCTCGCGCCGCGCTTTCCTGCAGCTTCGTCGTCATCAACATTGGCGCGGTCGTATGGCCCCAGCCGCGAATACGCGGCAGTGTCTCAAGTGCGATACCGTGTGTATCCGCATAGGCTTGCGCGCGTGTTTCCGTCGCCAGAAAAACAACCGCCGCCCCGTCAGAAACTTGACCGCAATCCTGGCGACGCATCCAACCTTCGATGACGGGATTATACTCATCATTGGCCGTGAAACTCTCGGCTTCAAATGTCCATGTCCGTCCCTGCGCATTGGGATTACGCCGCGCATTGGCAAAATTAATTTTCGAAATTTCGGCTAGATGATCATATTTCAAACCATAGCGTTGATCATACTCTTCCGCGAGATCGGAGAACATGGCCGGCCAGATATAGGACGCATCTTGCGCTTCTTCCCCGACCCAGATCGCCGCGCCTAAATTATTCGCCGCAATTTTTCCCGGCACATTGCGCATTAATTCTATACCCGCAACACAGGCCAAATCGTAACGCCCGCTTTCCAAATCCGTCATCGCGCCGAGGATAGCCAGCGAACCGGACGCGCAGGCCCCTTCGTGGCGGGAGGACGGCATGCCGGAAAAGTCCGGATGAACATGACCGAAAAACCCGCCCAGCATGCCTTGACCCGTGAAAAGCTCCGCCACAAAATTACCGACATGGCCGACTTGGACATCTTTCGCGTCCAGTTTGCTTGTCTCCAACCCTTTCAAAACCGCCTCGGAAAACATGTCGAATAATGTCTTCTCCTGCCGCGCCCAATTGACCGAAAAATCAGTCTGATGGCCGCCGAGAATATAGATATCCCCTGCCATTATGCGGTCGCCTTTAATTCACTCGCATCCGCCCAAACGGCATGTGTGCCGCTGCAAATGCGGTGTGGCAGAATGATCTGGCAAAGGGGTCCGGCCTCTAAATCCTTAGCGTCCAAAATCACGCATTCGGATCTATTTAAGGTCATGTCTGTGATGAAGCTGATGATATAACCATCATCCTCTGACGTGGCACCCTGACGCGGGATGAAGGGTGCTTCTGAGCCAAAGCGGTTGGGACCGAAATCATAGTGCTGTGTTTCACCGGTCTCCAAATCGTGTTTAAGCAATCCCGTAAAGAGGAACCAGCCATCCTCGCCCAGCACACTGTAAATATAGCGATGTTTTTCACCGGCCACTTTTGGATTGATAGTTCCAAATTCAACGATCTCATCATCGAAGAGACGCTCTTCAATCGTCTCGCCCGTTTTCAGGTTGAAACGCCAGCGGTGGAGGTGGGTTTGCAAGGAATGCAAATCGACATTCGAGCCCATAACCTTATATTTATCCGGCATATGTTCCAATGCATCGGGACGTGGGTTATCTTGGAAATATCCGTCCATGATGACTTCGTCGCCCTCTTCATAGGCATTCATGAAATGTAGGACATAGGTTGAGTCTGCTTCGAACCACTGTACCTCTTCGGACGACCCGTAACGGGGCACTACGGCAAAGCGGGATTTCATTGTGCCGTCATAAACGGGGATGTAGAAATTCTGTTCGATCATGGCTTCCGGCCAGAATTGCGGGAAGTCATTCAGGATCGAATAGTTTTTCGAAAACGCCATATCATGCGGCAGGCGCGGACCGGGTAGGTCCACGGGAATATAGTGTTTTAATTTATTATCCGCCCCCACAACGCCGTAATGCATGAAGGGCGCATGGGTTGAATAATTAAAAAATAACAGCTCGCCCGTATGCGGGTCCAGCTTTGGATGGGCGGAAATCCCGTCAATCGGCGTCCAGCCTTCTATGCCCAAAGTTTCGAGCGTTTCAGGGTCCAAGCGATAGCCCTCGCCGCATTGCCAGAATGTCGAGAGAATTTGACCGGCATGTACAATGACATCGGTCGACGAACTATCCTTGATATAGGGATGGGCACACCGACCGGGTCGCTCAGACTTATCCGGCCGGCCCATACAGCCAATCCAGAGAGATCGATTGGCTTCTTGTTCCGCTTCAAACCCGCGTGTCCGGATGAACCGGTTTTTATATTCAGCCTGACCATTGGACAGACGCATCATGTGCAACATACCGTCGCCATCAAAGGGATGATATCGGCCAATCGCATCGTGAACCGGGTTTTCAGTATTCCGAATATAAATGCCGTCAATGTCGTCAGGAATCGTCCCGATGACTTCCATCGCATTATCATCATATTCCTCAAAATTCGGCGTCCACGCACCGTTTAGATAAGGATGGTCCGACGGAGAAAGCGTCGCCTTAACAGTGTTTACAAGCTTACCCATTTGACGTTCCAATAGGTTGAGAAGTTTAATTATACAGGGTTTACAGTCGCATCATAGAAATGCAAAGCCTAGCGGTCATCCCTTGTCTCTTCCAAGGCCATCGCCTGAAAGCGGTCATGTATCTCCGGATCATCTCCGCCGAAAAATTGTAGCATGATGATGCCGATGGCGTCGTTTTCAGGGTCGATCCAGAAATTTGTGCGGGCGGCACCGCCCCAACCAAATTGGCCGGGATAGCGTCCACGTTCCGCTTCCTGTTCCGGCGTTGTCGTCATTTGTACAGACCCGCCATAGCCGAAGCCCGCGCCCGTTTCGCCGCCCAACCACGGCAGGAGGTAGGGCGTGTCAGAGCCAACATGGTCCTGCATCATGAGACGCACGGTTTCGGGCTCCAGAATGCGCGTGCCTTCATACTCGCCCTCATTCAGCAACATCCGTGCGAATTTCAGCCAATCATCCGTGGTCGAAACGAGGCCTCCGCCACCGGATTCATATTTATGGCCCGTCGTATAGTCAGATGTTTGGCCATCATCGGCGAGGATATAACTGCCATCTTCCTGCAAGAGATAATTAGACACAAAGCGCGGCTTTTGGTCAGGTCGGACTTGGAAAGATGTTTCCGTCATACCCAGTGGACCGAGGAAACGCTCTTGCAACGCCTCACCCAATGTCTGCTCTGTGACGATTTCCGCGATGACTCCGAGGACGTCGATGGAGAAGGAATAAAACCATTGTTCCCCCGGTTGCCCGAGGAGGGGTAAGGCCCCGAGCTTATCCATCTGGTCTGCGACGGTTTCCTTGGAGTTAAATAATCCGGCCTTTTGATAGGCTTGTTCAATCGGACCGACGCCGAAAATACCATACGCCAATCCTGCGCGGTGGAGGAGGAGGTCTTCAATCGTCATGGGTCGCGCTTGATCCGCATATTGCGGGACACCATTCGCGTCGAGGCTCGCGACTTTCATATTGGCGAGTTGCGGAACATATTTCGAGGCAGGGTCAGAGAGCTTCAGCTTTCCCTCTTCGACTAAGTCCATGATGAGGGCCGAGGTCATCGGTTTGGTCATGGAATAGACGCGGTAGACCGTATCTTCCGCAACGGGCACATTACGTTCCCGATCACCGAGACCATACATCCCACGATAGACGGTCTGCCCTTCATCAAAGACGAGCGCCTGCACGCCAATGACTTCACCGCTTTCCACGGCTTCGGACAGCATGGCGTCCATGGCGGCCGTATCGAAGCTCGGGGTGGGCGGCGGGGCCTCCGCCGTGGAAGGGGGTGAACACGCTGCTAAGCCTCCCATGATAACGGACGAAAGAAGGAGTGTTTGAATATGTTGCATGGCCCCTTGTGCGGCGAAGTCACAGCTTTGACAAGGCGGAACCCGCGCGGCATCACGTCGGCATGATCTGGATACAACGGTTTCTTCTCATCGCACTTGCGCTCTATCTGCTTCTCGTGCTGCTCGCCTATATTTTCCAGCGCAGCCTGCTCTATTTTCCACCGGATTTTTATAATCCACCTCACGATTGGATGGTCGAGATTGAGGCGGCGGATGGCAGCATGGCATGGTGGGCTGCGCCTGCACGCGAGACAGCGCCCGTCATCCTCGTCTTTCACGGCAATGCGTCGGCGATTGACAGCAATATGTTGATCTTCCGTGATCTTCACGCGCAGGGCTATGGCGTGATGTCGATTGGTTATCCGGGCTATCCCGGCAATGCAGGCAAACCGACGCAGAGCGCCCTCACCTCTGCCGCCATATCACAGCGTGATTGGGTCCTCGCGCAGGGCGTTTCAGCGGACCGCATCGTGCTCTATGGCACGTCACTGGGCAGCGGCGTTGCGGCACAAGTCGCAGCCGATCAACAGCCCGGCCTCATCATTCTCGATGCGCCGTTTCAGTCGACCCTCGCAATTGCCAAACAAACGATGCGCTTTCTTCCCGTGGGGATTTTGATGAAAGATAGGTATCGGTCTGATCGCGCACTGACAGAGTTAGACATGCCGCTGATTTGGATTCACGGGCGCAAGGACCGCGTCATTCCGCTCGCCTCGGGGCAGGCGCTCTATGACGGCTATGGCGGGCCAAAATCCGCGCATATTCTGGAAAACGGGGAACACCATAATGGCTGGTTAATGGGCGGGCGTGAAATTGTTCTAACGACGCTTGCAAAGCTAGAGGCGGATTAACCTGTTCTTTGTACCTTTCCTGCGATAGGCAGACTTATGAAAACATCACCACTTTCGCTCCAAAATGTGTCAAAATCCTTTGGAGGAAAACCCGCCGTTGAAGACGTGTCTTTCACAGTCGAACCGGGGCAAATCATCGGCTTTCTCGGCCCGAACGGCGCGGGGAAAACAACGACGCTGCGCATGGCGCTGGGCCTCATCAAACCCGATAGCGGCACCGTTAAACTGTTCGGCGAGGAGCCGGGCGAAGCCGCCTTTGGCCGGATTGGTTTCCTGCCGGAAGAACGCGGCCTCTACAAGAAACAAACGGCACGGGATTCGATTTCCCATATGGCGCGCTTGAACGGGATGAAGAAGGCCGAGAGTTACCAACTCGCAGATGAGATGCTGGATCGCTACGGTCTCTCGGAAGCCAAGCGGAAGAAGAATAAGGACATGTCCAAGGGCATGGCGCAGAAGGTCCAACTCCTCGCTGCGATTGCCCATGACCCTGAATTTCATATTCTGGACGAGCCATTCTCCGGCCTCGACCCCGTCAATCAGCAAGTCCTCGAGGGGATTGTGCGCGAAATCGCCTCGCGCGACCGGACGATCATTTTCTCGACCCATGTCATGGAACATGCGGAACGGCTCTGTGACCGCATCATCCTGATGGCGGCGGGACGAAAAGTCTTTGACGGCACGACGGAAGAAGCCCTCGCCCAAGCCCCGCGCCGTGTGGTTTTGGCTTCAAAGGATGAGACCCTGCCCGAATTCGTCGCGCCCTTCTCTGAGTCGGTGGAGACCAAACCCGATGGCAGTCTCGTCCTGACGTTAAAACCCAAAGCACAGGCGCATGATATTCTGGAGAAATCCGTCAATGACGGCCTCCGCTTGACGCGATATGAGCCCGCCCGCGCCACCCTGCATGAGGCCTTTGTCGCCTTGGTTGGGCGTGATGTTGTGGAGACCATGGAATTGGAGGGCGAGCTATGAGCTTTTTACCAAAAGTCGATTTGCGTCGAACCTTCCTCATCGCGAGACGCGATTATCTGGGCTATGTCAAAACCTGGGGCTTCTGGCTGTCCTTCGTTACGCCCATCCTGTTTGGCGTGATCGGATTCTTCGCAGGCAATTCGGATTTCGATATTTCCCCGCCGCGTTACGAGACGATTATTGACGAAACAGGTCAGCATGAAGCCGGGATTTTGGCGCGGTTGGACGCGCGATATGAGGCGCGGGAAAGAGCCACAATTTTAGCCGCGGCGACAATCCTGCCCGAAGATTTTCGGACGGAACTCGAAACCACCTATGATACGCGCGGGAAAGACGCCGCACTTGACCTCCTAAATGACCGCAGCCCGGGTTTGGCAAGTGGCCTCAAACCCGTTGAACGTGACCTGATTTTCGTCGATGCACCCGCCAACACGATCGAAGATTTAACCCCGTGGTTATCCGAGACAAAAACGCTCATGATTGATGGTAAAGAACAGCCCCTTTCCGGTGCAGTCTCCATCAAAACAGGCGAGACGGGCGAACCCGTTATTGCCTATTGGACGACGAAATTCACAAATACGCAGGCCGAAAATCTGGTAAATGGATATTTCAAAGACCTCGCCGAGAACGACTATCTGGCCAGCGGCGGTTTGGAAGCAAAAGCCCTCGACACAGCCCGCAAAAGCGCCCCCGAAGTTGAAACATTCGACCCCACGAAAAGCGGAGACACAGAGGGCAGCGGCCAACAAGTCACGATGACGGATAAAATTCCATTCCTCGCGGCAGGCGCACTTGCTGGCCTTCTCTGGCTCAATATTTTCGCGGGCTCCTATATGTTGCTCACCTCCATGCTGGAGGAGAAGTTGAATAAATTACTGGAAATGATGCTGGCCTCCACCCGTTTTGCAGAAATTATTTTCGGGAAGTTAATCGGGGTCGCGGCCCTGACACTGACCGCAATGGCACCCTATTTAATTATGGGGGTAGTGGGCGTACTCTATTTTATTTTCTTTGGCCCGGACAAAGAAATCGCAGAGGGATTAATCGCCGCCTTCTCGGCAAAGATGATTATCTTCCTGATTATATTCTTCATCCTCGGCTATGTCCTCTACGGCGCATTCTTTATCGCCCTCGGAGCGCTGTCCTCTTCCATGCAGGATGCGCAAACGCTCACGACACCCATCATGCTCGTCATGATGGCGGCGCTGATTGTCGTGCCAATCGGGCTGAATAATCCGGATAGTCCGCTCATCACGATTGCGAGTTTCATTCCCTTCTCCGCACCCTTTGCCGCGATTATCAGCCTGCCCTCCGACCCGCCGCTCTGGCAGCTTCTGCTGTCCACGGCATGGCTCGCGCTTTGGTGCGTGATCGTTATCTCGGTGGCCAGTCGCATCTTCCGCTTCGGCCTGCTCTCCGGTGCGGGCTTGGAAGTCGTGACGAACTGGTTCAAACGCACGGTCCTGCGGCGCAAAGCCTAATCGACATTTGCGTGTAAGCTCCCTATGTGGAGCCTATGAGCATGACCGATGATAAACGCGACCTGATCCTGGATGCAGCGCTGAAGATCGCGCCTTTTGAGGGCTGGACCTCGCTGACCCTGAAACGGGCCGTGCGGGATGTCGGCCTGCCGGACGGCGCAGAAGGCCTCTATTTCGAAAAAGGCGTGGCCAGCCTCCTCGACCATTGGGCCGCAAAAATGGACGTCCAAACGGAAGCCGCCATTGGCGAGATGGATCTCGCTTCTCTCAAAATTCGGGAACGTGTGACGCAGGGCGTCCTCGCCCGATTAGAAGCCCTCGGTCCCCATGAGGAAGCCGCCCGTCGTGCGTCCTCCCGCCTCATCCTGCCGGATATGGCGGGCACAGGATTGCAGCAAATCTGGCGCGCCGCAGATACAATCTGGACCGCGATTGGCGACACGTCGACCGATGCGAATTATTATTCGAAACGCACCATTCTGTCGGGCGTTATCGGCGCGACCCTCCCCGTCTGGCTCTCGGATAATGATCCGGACAAGACCAAAGCCCGCGCCTTTCTCGACGCGAGAATCGAAAATGTCATGGGGTTCGAGAAACTGAAATGGCAGGTGAAGTCAGCCACGAAGGACTTCCCCAATCCAGCGGAAATCCTCGGACAGCTCCGCTATGGCGGGCTGGATATGTTCACACGCCCGAAAAAAGGTCGCGCCAGGCGACGTCGCTATTCGCGGTAATTTACGCCGTTTTGAGGCGCAGCAAAAAGATAATCCTCGGTAATGCGGGTTTTATAAGCGTGGATTAGCAAGTTTCTTTCTGAGATACATGTGCCCGTCCCCAGCGCAGGCTGGGGCCTCGTGGGTTGTTGAAATCATTGCGTTAATCGACTCCCCCTCTGTTGCGGACAAGGCCCCGGTCCATGTTGTTTGCTCACAAACAACGGGCCGTGGACGGGCTTATAAACGGGGATTGGAAAAATGTTCAAAAACTGCGTCCACACCCTAGAGAACCTGTGCAATTTTAAACCTGTCTTCTTTCACAGGGCGGTCAAGTGTACATTGGCTTAATCGGAAAGAAGCGGCGCTTGTCATTGGACAAAGTCGAGTAATGCCGACGGAGTTGGGTGGCCTATCGAGAGCTGATCGTTCCCCGACTGAATGGTTCGGCCGGTCGTGCAAAAAGGCGTCGCCGCGTGGGCTCGTTGGGGTTCGAAAACTTAGCTTATAATCTGGTTTGCGACCAGAACCCTGAATACCCACGCGGACATCCCGTTTTATTAAGAGTGAAACGGACACAAAATAAGAGATACAGGAAGCCAGCGCTTCCGAGGACCACCAAATCAGCGGCTCCCCCGCCTGTCATCCCGCACGCAACGCAGTGGAGATGCAAGACTTATCGGTTGCTCGCTCAAACCTGCGTTCATACACGATAGGCCCCGCATCACGTGCAGGGCAATGAGAGATGTGTGGCGCCGAAGGGCAAGCGCTTCGGTACCTCGATATGCACAAAACTGCGTCACTCTGTGAAAACATACCGCTATCGCCAGATGGAACCTTGTAATCCGTCATGTGTTCATTAGGTCCCGCGCACGGTTTCGTGAATGCGGAATCACCTGAATTTTCACCTTCAAAATTAAGAGTAAACGTATGACTGATTATCCAACACATGTGCCTGACGTGACATTGCAAACGCGCGTGCGGGACGAGTCTGTTGAAGGCCCCAACCCCTTCCGTTGGGAAGAGCTGTCCACGGGCGAGTTTTTCAAGGATCGCACGGTTGTTGTTTTCTCCCTGCCTGGCGCTTTCACACCGACCTGTTCCTCCTCTCATTTGCCCCGCTATGACGAACTCTATGGTCAGTTTCAGAAACACGGTGTCGACGAAGTCGCCTGTATTTCCGTGAATGACGCCTTTGTCATGTATAAATGGGGTCTGGATCAGGGCAATCAGAACGTCAAATTGCTCCCCGATGGATCAGGTTCCTTCACGCGCGGCATGAACATGCTCGTCAAGAAAGACAATCTCGGTTTCGGTGAGCGGTCCTGGCGCTATTCCATGCTGGTCGTGGATGGCAAGATCGAAAAGCTTTTCATTGAGCCCGGCTTCATGGATGACTGCCCGACCGACCCGTTTGAAGTGTCCGATGCGGATACAATGATGGCCTACCTCAACAGCCGCGAGGTTGCAAAAGCCGCTTAAGGCTTCAGCCTCATCTGAATAAAAAAGACCCGCATCATTTGGGATATGATGCGGGTCTTTCATTTTGGGCCGTAGGTGCAGTGACGGGTAGGGGGGAGGAAGTCACCGCAACCCACGGACCTAAGCATTTCTAATCTGACAGTGCCAACCTGTCCAAACATTGTCCGTTTCATGACAAAAGAGTCATTCTTAACCATAGTAAAGTTTGAAAAAAATTGGGCCGCAGCACAAACAGGTCGAGGGGAAGGTACGTGGTTTGTGCGGCGGCCCGAGAACCCTCAAGGGAAGAGGGGGAAGGGATAATCATTCTATAGACGTCTATTTGCACCTTGCGGATGACAAGATGATGACAGCTGCGTGAACTTGACGTTACAGTCCGCGCGGCACACATGGACGCTATGGCCCGTCTTGATCTCAAACTCATTCCCGTCACCCCGTTCCAGCAGAACTGCTCTCTGCTCTATGATGTCGACACCAAGGAAGGTGTGCTGATTGATCCGGGCGGAGAAGCCGAAAGGTTGAAATCCGTGCTGGAGGAAATGGGCATTACGTTAAAGGCGATGTGGCTGACCCACGGGCATCTGGATCATGCCGGCGGGGCAGATGAGTTGCGCGAAACGCTCGGTGTTGAAGTAATTGGCCCGCATAAGGATGACCAGTTCTGGATGGATGATATCGGCAATCACTGGGCAAAATACGGGCATCCCGGAATGGGCCGCGCGGTTGTGCCGGACCGCTATCTGGAAGACGGCGATGTGCTGGAATTTTCGGGCGTGCAATTCGACGTGCTCCACACGCCGGGTCACACACCGGGCCACATCGTGATTGCCAATCAGGACATGAAGATCGCTTTTGTCGGGGATGTGTTGTTTCAAGGCTCCATCGGGCGGACGGATTTTCCGAAGGGCAATCATCAACAATTGCTGGACTCGATCACGTCAAAGCTCTGGCCCCTCGGGAACGAGATGCGGTTTGTCCCCGGTCATGGCCCGATGGGCACATTTGGGGCGGAACGTCGGAGCAATCCTTTTGTCGCGGATTCTGTCATCGGGCAGAGCGCACCGAATACATCCGGCCCCGGCTAGTTAAGGCGCTAGCGCGTTTCGGGAAGCGCCTTATCAACGTCCAGCCCCGTCTGGCGTAGGATTTCGGATTTGATCTGGGCGTTGGAGTTGAAGCTCTGCGCGATGTTGAGCAACTCTCCATTGACGCGGAGATCAAAGCGGAAAGGCTGACTGTTCAGGACTTTCGGGTTTGACCCGTCAAAGATAAGGCCAATCGCAACGGTCCCGTCCAGCGGTCCGTCCACGGCGGCACTGAGCGAGCGGTATTCAAACTCTTTCAGCGCGTCACGAGCCAGCGCCGCATATTCCTCACTGCGTTTTTCGCGGAAGATTTCCAGGGCCTCTTCCTGCGTGTAACTCTTGCCTGGCGTGTCGGCGTCATATTTGATGATACCACCGTCAGGCACGGCAATCTCTCCGCCCTCGACGAGGACTTGGACCCCGCGCACGACAATCGGGAAGGTCCCAATAACCGTGCCCGTCGCCTCTAATTTGCTATTCCCGACATCCTCGAGGAAGTCTCCGAGCGAAATATCCTCTACCCGCATCGTCACGCGATTTTCCTCTGCTGTATAGGTCCACGTAAATGGGTCGAGCGAAAGTCGTCCATTCCCGACGGGCCAGTTCGCCGCGTCAACAACCACGCCATCCGGGATCAAGCGGTAGGTCATGACTCCATTTTTTAAGTTATAGCCCGGGTTGAAACTCGTCATGGTCAGGGTCTGCGTCCCTAGCGTTTGAACGGGCCAGAGTGAGTCAAATCGGATGGACGTGTTTACGCCATTTAGCGGACCCGGCGCCGTACCGATATCCATATCCACAAGATCAAGCTTTCCGTCAGACCCGGTCAGTGCGCCCTCCGCAAACTCGATATGAAATTGCGCGCGCGCATTCCCCGTGACCCGCGCAATCTTACCGCGCAAAGCCGGAATGAGGTCTTGCGGCTGGAGCCCGCGCGGCTCAAACAAAATGGCGGGCACATCAATATCCGCCTCGCCAGTCCCGCCCGCATAGGTGTAATCCACATCGACTTTTGCATTCCCCGCTTTCGCCACACGAAGCTGGGCTTGGCCCGTAAACGCGCCATCAGCCAAACGAACGGTGCCCGTCGCGGGGAAACTGGCAAGGCCTGCCGCAGCCGCCTGTTCCGCGAGGGCTGAGCCGATGAGTTTCACAGTGCCGCTGGAGTGATTGACAAGATAATTATCCGGTGTCCCGTTCAACGCGACCATCATATCATTGATTTCAACAAGGGGTGTCGCGGCGGTCACAGAAACTGCATCAAGCGCTAAACTTGCAGGCGTGTTCGGAGCTAGCCGCGCGTTGACTTGAGCCTTTGGCGCGCGTGCCGTTGTGCCCGTCCCGGGAAGGGTCTCGCTGTTATATTTTACGGTCGTGAAATCCGCTATCCAATCCTGCGTCATGTCTGGGTTCAGGACGCCCTCAAGTTTGAGAGCCTCTGCCATTATCTCCACACGTTGTGACGGGCCGGTCTCATCCTCTGGTCGCGTTGCGGAAAATTCAGGAGTTAGGAGATTCGCGGCAATCGTGGATTTTTGCCGGTTTCGAACAAAAATCTTCTGCGTTGCAGGCAAATCAAAACTCACATCCCGCAGGGTCCAATCCGTCGGCGTTTCCAATTGGGTCACGGTTACACGCTTATTCTTGCGAGGCGTAAAGTCGATGGATTGCCGTCCTTCATAAAGCCGGATATCTATCCGTCCCGCCAGGTTCAAACCCTCAACGACACCACCCGGCAGCGGTCCGTCATAATCGAGGCCGGTATCCAGCGAGAGTTTCCGTGGGTTCCCCTCCGTCACACTATAATCCACGCGAGTCGAAAGCGGCCCCAAACGTACGGCCTCCCCCGTGGTGGTCGCGCTGGCCAGCCAGTTCTTATCCGTCGTGACACGAGCGATAAATCCATCAATGCCTTCCAATCGCAATCCGTTTGAAGAACCCGCGCGCAGATCAATATCCCGCAGGGTCAGACCGACAGGTTTTTTAAACCGGGCCTCCATGCGAGCCCGCAAGGACTCAGAGCCTGCGTCAAATTCATAAAATGTCTGCGCCTCAATGGGTGTGAGAGTGAGTGTATTATCCTTATTTTTTATTGTCACGGAGGTTGACGGTGAGATCGTGAAACCTTCGGGCGTAAAATTTAAACGACCGGCAGCGTCTAAATCTGTACCCATGAGGAAGTCTTTAATCGTCGATTTCACGGACGCGGCGAAATGCTCCGAGACAGGAACAACATTCAGCGCCGGGAATAGTGAAAGCGTATCCGCGACGGCTTCAACACGTTCAGGGCGCGGCAATTTAGCGTTCTGTGCCGAGAGGACCCATGTACCGCTCGCAGTGAGATTTTCCTCAGAAATGATGTTCCCGTCCCAGTCCAAATTGACCGAAGCCGCAGCAAAAGGCTCGCTTTCAATGGTTTCACCGTCAACTTTAATCGTCCCAAGATAGGCTCGACTCTCCAGATCAATATTTCCTTTCGCAAAAATATGCGCATTGCGGATAGACAGCTCTTCATTCGACAAAATATCCGTCTGAACCTGTCCATCAATTTCGAACATGTTTCCTTCACGCGTGATTTCCATGACGCCCGCCCCTTCTGCGCCAAAGCCGCGATAGGCGAGATCAGACGGCGCGAGTGTCAGGGCGAGCGTGAATGCATCTGCGGAGGCAATCTCTGTATCTGTGTAAAATGTGGCTTCACCCAGCGGGGACATAACTGTCAGGATCCCGTCATTCAGAGCGATACCATTGGCCGGAAAATTAGCGGGCCCGTCAATCTGGGTGCCAACTTTCGGTCTTAGCAAATCAACTAACCACGCATCGGATACCTGCCAATTTTCATCCAAACGAAGTGTAAACTCCGGCTGATCCAACTCTGCGCGCAGAACTTTTCCATCGCGAACATCCGGCCAGGCATAGTCCAACCGCAACTCACGGGCCGAAATGACGGGCTGTCCATTCTGGCGAAGCCGAATATCCCGCACCACGGCGCGCGTGTCAGTCGCCGACACGATATCCAGCTCGGCTTCAAAACCAGCCTCAGCCAAGCTATCGATGAAATAGCCTTCCATTATATCGTAACGCTCGGACCAGAGCCAAGCCGCAAGGCAGCCCAGCACGATGAGCAGTGTCAGCAAGACCCAAAGACACCACGCCCACCACCGCAAATACCATTTGCGGCGGATCTCGGGCGGTTTCGCACCCTCTCCCGCTGTGATTTTGGCTTGCGTTGAAATGGACCAACCTCCTAGATTTTACGCATAGAGGACGTTTCGCGACAAAACCAATAAAACCGACCCTTACAAATCGGTCAGTTTACAGCGGATGTAACATTGCGTTAACCCTGATTTAGGGAAGGGTGATGCAGTGTGGGCGCAATCAAACTCCTTTTGAGATATATAGCGCCGGGCTGACCATGACTGAGACATCACATCGGATAAAAGACGCGCTCAAAGAGCGGGCTGTGGCTTTTGCAACTTTTCGACATACCGTTATTCCAACGGAAAACAGATTTCGGTTTTTGATGGTCGCGGCGGCGGCCTCTGTTATCGGTTTTATCTTTATGCCCGATGGCCAGACGGAAACTGCCCCCATTCAGGTGACGGAAACCATAACCGCCCCGAAAATTGACCTGACGCGTTTTGATATGGGTCTCGAGACTGATTTTACGCCCAGCTCTACAGTGAAGACTGTCAAGCTCAAGCCCGGTGATAATCTCGGGCCCCTCCTCCAACGCAACGGTCTGACGGGCACGGAAGCTTATCGCGTCACGCAGGCTTTTGGCGATGTGTTCCAACCGCGCAACCTTCGCGCTGGCCAGAGCTTTAATTTGCACTTTACCGGAGAGACGCTGGATCACCTGACCTTTAAACCGAATGTCGAGAGCACCGTTTTTATTGACCGTGCGGGTGAGGAATACACAGCCCGCAAAGTGAATGCAGAATTCAAATATGAAACGATTGCTGTGAAGGCGACCGTGGAAAACTCACTCTATGTCGATGCAACCCGTCTCGGCGCGCCGGATAAGGTCGTCGTACAATTCGCAAATATCTACGAATATTCCGTCGACTTCCAACGCGATATCCAACCCGGTGATGCCTTTGAGATGTTTTTCGAAGTCGCCCGCAATCAACGCGGCGAAATTGTGAAAGCGGGAGATCTGCTCTACACCTCCTTCTCCCCACGCGGGAAGCAATCTGAATATTGGTTATTTGAAGACGCCAAGGGGCGCGAGAATTTCTACGATGCGGTCGGTAAGACGGCGAAGCGGAAGCTCCGCGCGACACCCGTCAATGGTGCGCGCCTGTCATCCAGCTATGGCCGCCGCAAACATCCAATCCTCGGCTATCGCAAAATGCATGCCGGTGTGGATTTCGCCGCGCCGCGCGGCACGCCCATTCTGGCGGCGGGGTCAGGCACGGTAGAGCGCGCCAATCGCTATGGCAGCTTTGGCAATTATATCCGCATTCGTCACACGGATGGGTATAAAACCGCCTATGCGCATCTTCAGGGGTTTGCCCGTGGCGTGAAATCCGGTGCCTATGTCAAGCAAGACCAAGTCATCGGCTATGTCGGCACAACGGGCCGCTCCACCGGACCGCATTTGCATTATGAAGTCATCCATCACGGCAAGAAGATTAATCCACGCAAACTCTCACAACTATCAGGCAAGCCATTGTCCAAAGACCAGATGCCTGATTTCAAAGCCCGTCGTGTTGAAATTGAAGCGATGCGTGACACATCGGAAATTATTCAACCCGCGCCGGCCATCGGTGCGACTTTAACCGCAGAAGCGCTGCCGGAATAATTTTTCACCTCTTCAAGGTTGCGAATTTAATATCTATAAATTAACTCAGAAATTAATCGCAAAGAGAGCGGGCCTTGCGGCCCGTTTTTTAATGGGTTAGGGACAATATCAATTGAATTTCAATTGGGTCCAACGGCATGAAAAATCTTGTAAATTTCTTTTTCTCTTTCGATAAATTATTCAAAGAGAAATTAATCGTTCCTGCCTTCTGGTTGGCAATCGTATATTACGGACTTAAATATCTTGTTCAGGCTGTGGACGCCGTCCAACTCCATCCACTTAACTGGTTCATTGGACCCGTGAGTTTTATTGCAAAGATCCTGTTTACTTTACTGGTCATTCGGATCGTCGCGGAGCTTGTTGTTGCGATCTTCCGAATTAATGACAACCTTTCGCCCGATAAAGGAAAATCCGAACTCGCCGATATTGACCCGATGCTGGAGGCCCGCAAGGCTGCAGAAATGGCCGCGGCCCGTACACGCGAAGCGACCAAATCCGTGAGCGAGAAGGCCAGCGCTGCGACCAAATCCGTGCGCGAGAATGTCGACGATATGGCCGATACGGTTCAGGCCAAGGCGAAATCCGTGACTCAATCTTCAAAGGAAAAAACAGAATCTATTATGGGTAAAGGCAGCGTCCCGCATCCGGATCAGGACCCGACACCCGTCAAAATTCTGGAACCCAGCGCCGCTGATACGCCGAAGAAACGGGGACGACCAAAAGGGTCAACCAACAAACCGAAACCTGCAAGCTCGGCTACGCCGAAAAAACGGGGCCGTCCGGCTGGGTCAAAGAACAAGACCAAAACGACGACGACAACGAAAGCGAAAACAGCCCCAAAGAAACGCGGTCCAAAGCCAGGTTCGAAAGCTCCTCGCGATGCGGACGGCAATCTCCTCAAAAAAGATGGCACGCCGCGCAAGAAACCGGGACCGAAGCCCAAGTCCTAATCAATTCAATACCAGGCAGTCTTTCGGGGCCGCCTTTTATTTTACACAAACCGCCAATAGGCTAAGCGGGAGGGAGATGGGCAGAGTCTGCCCAGCATATTCGCTCAATAATTTATCCCGAAGAGTCTGGAGTGTTTCAGCCTGTCCGTCCTCTCTGGCGCGCAAATGCGCTGACCAACTCTGCGCAAAATCCGCAAGTTGTTCAGCGGTCCAGTCGGCTCCCGCATCGAAGGCAGGTATGTCCAATGTTGGAAATGGGCAATTTAGATTATCCGCAGAATAACCCCTCATACAGAGGCGGTTACCCTCCGCCCAATAGGGATCAATCAACGCCAATAAAGGTGTCAGGAAATCCCGTTCGACCTCCGCCGTGCTGCGCGGTAATTGATAGGTCCACGCACAGAAGAGCGCATCCGGTTTACTGACGCGCTTAACTTCTTCCCAGAACGCCACATCCGCGAACCAATGCACCGCTGTCGCAACCGTGACGGCATCCGCCCAATGATCCGTTAGGCCCGAAGCTTGCGCTGGCGCGACGGTGTAATTGATATTGGGGTGAGGTCGCGCGGCAGCAATCTGATCTTCTGAAATATCAGTCGCATGGACCTCTGCAAATCGATCTGCCAGCGCGTGCGCGGCCTGACCGTTCCCCGTCCCGACATCCCAGACTTTTTCAGTGTCAGGACTATTCGCGGCAATCCAGTTATAGAGCTCTGCTGGGTATCCGGGTCGCCCTTTGGCATAGGTAGAGGCTTGTCGCCCAAAACTCGTTGCATTTCTCATGTGAGTATTAAAGCAGACCAGCCTAATAACGGGAAGTGACGAGACCGGAGAGTAGTTATGCAGCAGAGCTCAAGACGCTGACGCGAATCCTTCCCCCCGCCGCATCGACCTTGATCGTGTCGCCGTCCTTGATGCGGCCACCAAGAAGTTCACGGGCGAGCTCATCCTGTACTTGTTTCTGGATCACGCGTTTGAGGGGACGCGCGCCGAAACTTGGATCGTACCCCGCGTCACCCAGATGTGTGCGGGCGGCATCCGAGAGTTCCAGCGTGATTGCTTTATCCTTCAGCCAGCCCTGCAAACGACCAATCTGGATATCGACAATCGCGCCCATATGTTCGGGCTTTAGCCGTTCGAAGAGCAGGATCTCGTCAATGCGGTTCAGGAATTCCGGACGGAAATGCGCATTGACTTCAGCCATCACGCCAACCTTTGCCGCCTGCACATTATCGCCATCCGCGAGGTTCAGCAGATGCTGCGCCCCGATATTGGACGTCATGATGATGAGGGTATTGCGGAAATCCACCGTGCGCCCCTGACCATCCGTCAGGCGACCATCGTCGAGGACTTGCAGGAGGATGTTAAACACATCGGGATGGGCTTTCTCGACCTCGTCAAACAGCACGACCTGATAGGGTCTGCGCCGCACGGCCTCGGTCAGGGCGCCGCCCTCGTCGTAACCAACATAACCGGGAGGGGCCCCGATCAACCGCGCGACGGAATGCTTCTCCATATATTCCGACATATCCATGCGCGTGATGGCCTGGTCATCATCGAACATAAATTCGGCCAGCGCCTTGGTCAGTTCGGTCTTCCCCACACCCGTCGGGCCGAGAAACATGAAACTGCCAATGGGGCGCTGCGGATCGCGCAGACCCGCCCGCGCCCGACGCACGGCATCCGAGACAGCCTCGACCGCGCGTTCCTGTCCAATGACGCGCTGGCGCAGAACGGATTCCATATCGAGCAATTTTTCCCGCTCACCTTCCAGCATTTTCTCTACCGGCACACCCGTCCAGCGCGAGACGACAGCGGCGATTGTTTCCGCCGTCACGGTTTCACTCGCGAGGCTGGGCGCATCCGCCGTCTGCTCCAGTTCCGCCATTTGCGACTCCAAGGCGGGAATATCCTCGTGCTGCAGACGTCCGGCGGTTTCATAATCCCCGCGACGCACAACATCGGCCAGTTCAAACCGCGCGCGTTCCAACTCTTCCTTCACATCCGTTGCAGAAGCCAGTTTGGCCTTCTCCGCCTGCCACGCCGCCGTCATTTCATCAGACTGAGATTGTAATTCATCGATCTCAATTTGGCGTTTGGCGAGACGATCTTTGGACGCGTCGTCTTTTTCCTTCTTCAGGGCTTCAACCTCAATGCGAAGCTGCACGAGGCGGCGGTCGATTTCGTCCAGCGCTTCGGGCTTGCTGTCGACCTGCATCCGCAGACGACTGGCGGCCTCGTCCATCAAGTCGATGGCTTTATCCGGCAGGAAACGATCTGTGATGTAACGATTAGACAGTTGCGCTGCAGAGACAATCGCCGCGTCAGAAATGCGAATACCGTGATGGACTTCGTATTTTTCCTTGAGGCCGCGCAGGATGGAGACTGTGTCCTCCACTGTCGGCTCACTCACAAAGACGGTCAGGAAACGCCGCGCGAGCGCCGCGTCTTTTTCCAAATGTTTGCGATATTCATCCAGTGTTGTTGCGCCAATACAATGCAGCTCTCCACGCGCGAGGGCGGGTTTGAGCAAGTTGGCCGCGTCCATCGCTCCATCCGTTTTCCCGGCGCCAACGAGGGTATGGATTTCATCGATGAAGAGAATGATCTGCCCCTCGGCTTTCTCAATCTCTTTCAGCACGGCCTTCAGGCGTTCTTCAAACTCGCCACGATATTTCGCGCCCGCGATGAGTGCGCCCATATCCAGCGCGAGTAATTTTTTATCTTTGACAGACTCTGGCACGTCGCCGGAGACTATGCGTACAGCGAGCCCTTCAGCGATGGCGGTCTTACCCACACCGGGTTCACCAATTAGAAGCGGGTTGTTTTTCGACCGCCGCGAGAGGACTTGCAGCGTGCGACGGATTTCTTCGTCCCGTCCGATGACGGGGTCGAGCTTTCCGTCCCGTGCGGCCTGTGTCAGGTCGCGGGCATATTTAGATAGGGCTTCATATTGATCTTCGGCGGAGTCTGAGGTGACGGGGCCATCCGAGCGGACGGATTTAATGGCTTCACCCAATCGCGCAGTATCGACACCGCTCTGTGAGAGCGCCGCGTGTAGCTCTTTATCCGCATTGGAAACGGTGGCGAGGAGCAACCTTTCTACCGTGACAAAGGCATCGCCCGCATCTTTGGCGGACTTCTCCGCCTTGGCAAAAATCTTGGCCGACGCGCTGGAGAGAGAAAGTCCTGACCCGCCCTCGACGCGAGGCAATTTCTTCAATGTTGCATTGACGGCCGCATCCACGGCATCGGGAGACGCGCCGGACATTTGCAGCAAATTACGCGGCAGACCGCCATCCTCGTGAATCAGCGCGCTCATGATATGCGCAGGCGTCAATTGCTGATGATCGCGCGTGACGGCCTCGGTTTGTGCCGTTTGGATCACGCCCCGCGCCCGTTGTGTATAGGCTTGAATATCCATGTTTCAGATCCTCAAAGAGTGTTCAGTTTCGAGTCCGAGATAGGACTAAAATCCTGTTGTTCAAGACGTGTGAATAGCTGTGACATGATTGAGCGTAAAAAATTTGGAACGGAATGGGTGTGGTTCCGTTTTATTTGCACACAATACAGGAGTTAATCATGTCAGGTTATAGCGAAGGCACGAAGGTCGAATGGGAATGGGGCAATGGCTCGGCCACGGGTGAGATTGAGACCGTCTATACCCAAAAGACCACACGGAAAATCAAAGGCACGGACGTCACCCGAGAGGCCAGCGAAGACGAGCCCGCCTATTACATCAAACAGGATGACGGCGACGCCGTTTTGAAGTCACATAGCGAAGTTACAAAGGCTTAAAACAAGTCAGAAATTCTTTTTCAAAATCTGAGAGCCCTTATAAGATTTGCCGGAAACCCATTTTCCAATGGGTGTCCGTTCTCCGCCGGATGAGAATTTCTTGGCTGTGATAGTCCACATATACCA
The DNA here is from genome assembly GCA_947503715.1 of uncultured Caulobacterales bacterium. GTDB lineage: Bacteria > Pseudomonadota > Alphaproteobacteria > Caulobacterales > Maricaulaceae > Litorimonas. The sequence continues at coordinate 35,742 of CANNER010000002.1, forward strand.
ATCATCACTATCGTCTTCCTTTATGGGCACGACGAATTTAAACTCGTCCCATTTATAGGTCCAAACGGTTTCTGTGCCCGACCATGTTACATCTCCACTCAAGGAAACGTCCACGTCTTCAACTTCAATTTCTTTATCCTTACGTTCCCGTTCCACGATTTCTTTGGTCGTTAAAACGATGGGGCCGTAGTCGCCAAAGCCATATTTTTTAGTCTCTAAAATCGCTTTCGCTGCCTTCAAACGCTTGCGGTCTTTCGACTGGGCTTTTGGCAGTTTGAAATTTTCCAACGTCGCCGCATTCGCGTCCGCCAGTTTACTTTCATAGCCCGCAAGGCTTTTGAGAAAAGCTTTCGGCTTGGCCGCATCGCGTCCCAAACCTTCTTCGATTGCGAGTGCCGCCTTACCGTAGGCCCGCAAACGCGCAAAATTTTCCTCTGCCGTCGGACCTTTGTAATATTGCATTTCATTTTGATAACCATTCAGACCATCCGACATGGCTTTGGACATATCTGCATAGCTTTTATCAGATTTCGCCCGCTGCGACGTCGCATAACGCTGCATCCTTTGGACATCACTATTATCATAAGGTGCGCCTTGCGAGACCGTGCCTGGATTACTGCCGAGATCGACTTTAGCAAATTTCGGGAGATAGTCTTGACTGGCGAGAATTGTTTTGCGGGCGAGCGCGGCGTCCTCAATCCATTTTTCTATCTGTCCATCTTCAAAAGGCGGGTAGATAGGGCGCGGAACCGGACGGGATTGCAGGCCTCTATCTATTTTCGCCAAAGCCGCTCGAATATCCGCTTTAGCCTGCGTATCATCCGCCTGTACCGTCATAATCTGAGCCTCGTTTTGAGATGTCTGAGACTGCGCGACACCCGAAATGGATAGGGCGAGAACACCCATGAGCAGGGGTCGAGTATATTTGTGGGACATAGTTGCGCGCTCCTCTATTCATTTGCTTTAACACAAAATAAGCGCCTCAAAAACAATTAATCAGTTTCAGCTTAGCGCTTGTAGTCAGGCGTCATAAATGCGTAGCTGACAGATGGTTTTCAAAGGACAGAATTTATATCCCCATGGGGTCACGGCGCTTGAACATCGGTTATGAGCCAAGGGCCCATCCGTCATATCGTTTTCTGGCTACCGCTCACTCTCTTCACCACCCTTGTCGTCACGAGCTTGATCATGCCCGTCAAGTTTCTGCGCGCCGCCACCGCTTTAAATAATTTGATATTAGATATTTTTTCGCAAGCTTTTTCGCTGGCGGCTTTCGCCTTTGTCTTGACCTGTCTTTGGGCCGCAGTCTCGCCTTTGGGAAAAATACGGATCGGCGGTCATGATGCTGTCCCGCTTCTCTCGCGTTGGAATTGGATGGCCATAACACTCACGACAACGGTGGCGATTGGGATTTTATTCTGGGCGACGGCGGAACCGCTCTATCATCTTTACACGCCGGGCGGATTACCGATTGAACCAAACTCAGTGGAGGCTGCGCGGTTTTCCATGGCGTCTCTCTATCTCCATTGGTCTTTCACGCCCTATGCGATTTATACGATTCCCGGACTGACCTTTGCGCTGTGCTATTATAATTTGAAAAAACCGTTCTCTCTTTCCGCGCCGATTTCTGTTTTGATCAATCGACCCGTGCCGCGCATTGGCGCAGACCTTCTTGACAGTCTCGCGCTCATCGCATTGCTTTTCGGCTTATCTGCGAGTCTGGGCGCAGGCATCATGTCCATTTCGGGCGGGATAGACCGTCTCTCCCCCTTGAGCGTTAATCCCGTTCTGACAGGTTTCGTCGCCCTCACAATTATCAGCGCGTTCTTTATGTCCTCTGCCAGTGGATTGCAGAGGGGTATTCGGGTCCTGTCAGATATAAATACAAAGATATTTATCGCCCTGATGATCTTCGTGCTGATCGCCGGACCCACATTGGAGATTCTTAGCTTGGGCCGTCAGTCACTTGTGACTTACGCAAAAGAGTTCATCCCGCGTTCCCTCATGCTGGAACCGCATAATGACGAGCCCTGGTTGAAAAGCTGGACCGTTTTCTATTTTGCGAATTGGATGGCTTGGGCGCCTTTGGCCGCTTTGTTCTTGGGGAAGATTTCGCGGGGCTATACCGTTCGTGAATATATTTTGGTGAACCTGTTTTTGCCCGCGATATTTTCCATTCTTTGGATGACGATTTTCGGGGGGTTGGCGATTAATATTGAATTGGCGACGCCGCAAATATTAAACGATGTTTTGGAGAACCTAGGGCCGGAACATGTTCTCTATGCTGTTCTTGATACTCTTCCACTCGCGACGGGTTTGGCGCTCTTGGTCGTGACCGTCTCTTTCCTATCCTATGTGACGGCAGCGGATTCGAGTCTTGACGTCATCGCGACCCTGACACGGCGAAAAACGACAGCGGTGGAATTAAAGACAGATATGACGGCTGGGCCGAAAGCCCGAAAAATCTCTCTCATACTGAAATTCATCTGGGCGCTGGCCGTCGGGTTCGCCGCTTGGATCATGACAACATTATCCGGAATAGACGGCGTGAAAATGCTGTCCAATCTCGGCGGACTGCCGGCTTTATTTATTATCGTGATATTCAACGTAACCCTGATCGTTTTGGGAACGGTCAAATTGAAAGCCTTACGAGTTTAGCTCCGGCTCATCGACCATTTCGCCCAAAGCCAGAAGATTTTCGGGCCATCAAGTAGGTAGCGTTTCCACAACCGTTTCGGTTCTGACGCCAAACGATGGAGCCACTCAATCCGGGCTTTTTGCATCCATTTCGGTGCGCGTTTTGTACGGCCGGAGAGGAAGTCGAGTGAGGCCCCGACACAAAGGCCAAGACCGACGCAATCACCGCGGTCCAGACACGCCTTCGCAACCATTTCCTGTTGCGGGCTACCCACGCAGATAAAGACATAGCGCGCGGGGTTGGCCGCGATATATTCTGCCGTCTTGGCAACTTCGGTCGGTTTGTGACGCAGGCCAAAGGGGGGTTCATAATGATTGATTTTATCCAAACCATAGAGCAACTTCACAGTCTCAATGATCTCTACATCCGCGCCGATCACCGTAATTGTATCGTCCGCCGTGATAACATTATCAAATAATTGTTGCGTCAAATCGCTACCCGGCACAGCTTTCAACGGAATACCGGAAAACTTCGCAAGCAGCTCCAGAATACGGGAATCGCAGACAGAGAGCCAACTCGCCGCATAGAGCGGATTAAACACATCCGGTTCTTTCGAGACACGTACGAGATGATCGACATTCGGCGTCACAAGGAAGCGGAACCCATGTTCCGCCGTCATCCATTTTGCGCGAGACAAAGTTTGCACAGGCGTCAGCGGATCAAAGGTCGCACCGATAAATTCATAACTGCGCGGATTGATGCGCCAATCCGTTTGGTCAGGCCGTTGATCCGTCCGGCGGTCCTGCCCCCGGGCAAGCGTTGGCACGTGCGGCGAGGCCGCTTTTTCTGCTGTCTGGTTCATTCTCCAACCCTTTCGACACAGGCTTTACCACCGCGTGGTTGACATCAGGTTTACAGGCGCCACATGGCAGAGGTGAAAGCCATGCAAATATGAGACCGTCCCGAAATTCGACAGAACAAGATGATGCGGTTGAGCGCGGCATTTTCCAGCAACTTAAGGGGTTGTGGCGGCTAAAGCCCTATCTCTGGCCGGATGGAAATCCCGGCTTTAAAATCCGGTCCATCATCGCGGTCGTCCTGACCATTGCCAGCCAATTCGTGATCGTCGGCGCGCCCTTCTTATTGGGGCGGGCAATTGATGCGACGGAGCTGGCGGAAGAGACGGCTGTCACGCAAATCACGGTCGCGATTATCGCGCTCGCCATGGGCTATGGTGCGCTACGCTTGCTCTCGACCCTATTCTCCGAAGGTCGGGAATATATTTTCGCCCCCGTCGCGCAATCCGCACAACGGGCCGTGGCAACCGAGACTTTCGCGCATATGCACCGGCTCTCCCTGCGCTATCATCTGGAAAAACGCACCGGGCGGCTTACGCGGATAATTGAACGCGGTGTGAAATCGATTGATTTTCTCTTCCGCTTTCTCCTGTTCAATATTGGTCCGACATTTCTGCAATTGGCCATCGTCGCCGTGACCTTTACGTTGGCCTTTGACTGGCGCTTTGCCGCCATCGCGGTGGTTATCGTCCTCACCTATGTTGCCTTTACCGTCATCACGACGGAATGGCGGCTAAAGTTTCGGCGTGAGATGAACCGTCAGGACAATGAGGCCGCCGCGAAAGCCGTGGACAGCTTGCTGAATTACGAGACGGTGAAATATTTCAGTTCAGAGAATTTTGAAACGACCCGATATGACGGCGCCATGGCGGGTTACATGAAGGCCGCGATCCGGTCACGGACCTCGCTCTCGACCGTGAATATTGGGCAGAGCCTGTTGATGAATATCGGAACCGTGGCGGTCGTCCTACTGGCTGCAACTGTCATTTTGGACGGCGATATGAAAATCGGTGACATCACCGCCGTTACGCTCGTCATGGCGCAGCTCTACCGTCCGCTCAATATTCTCGGCTTTGCTTATCGCGAAATTAAACAAGCCCTGACGGATCTGGAAAATATGTTCGCCCTGATGGACCGCACGCCGGAAATTCAGGATAGTGATGACGCAAAAGCCCTGACGGGTGTCGAGGGGCGTGTCGTTTTTGACGATGTCTATTTCCACTATGACGCGGACCGGCCCATCCTGAACGGGATCAGTCTTGAGATTGAGCCCGGTCAGACGGTTGCGATTGTCGGACCCACGGGGGCGGGCAAATCCACGCTGTCGCGTATCCTGTTCCGCTTCTACGACATTTCGTCCGGCACGGTGACGATTGACGGGCAGGATATACAGCGCTTGAAACAGGCCAGCGTCCGAAAAGCGCTGGGCATCGTGCCGCAGGATACCGTCCTGTTTAACGATACGATTGGATATAATATCGGATATGCCAATCCCGACGCAACGCAGGCGGAGATCGAGCAGGCGGCGCAGGACGCGCAGGTTCACGATTTCATCGCGTCTCTGCCGAACGGCTATGAGACGATTGTTGGTGAACGCGGATTAAAATTATCCGGCGGGGAGAAGCAGCGCGTCGCGATTGCGCGAACGCTTCTAAAAAATCCGGCTATCCTCATCTTGGACGAAGCCACCTCCGCCCTCGACAGTGCGACGGAGCGGGACATTCAGGCCGCGCTGGACCGGATTTCCACGGACCGGACGACACTCGTCATTGCGCATCGATTATCGACGATCATCAATGCGGATCAGATCCTGGTCATGGAAGATGGCCGCATCCGGGAAAGCGGCCGTCATGAAGATTTGCTAAAACTCGATGGTCTCTACGCCTATCTCTGGGCGCAGCAGGAAAAGGATGTGGCTTAGAACTTGCGCGCGATCGCAAGGGAAACCGCATCCGCATCCGGACCGTCAAAGTCATAGCGCGTGTAATCCGCGCGAATGGATGTTTTCGGCGTGAACGCATATTCCGCGCCGACGCCGTAAGCGATCCCGTCTGTTGAGAACTCGCTCTCGACCGTCGTCCCGGCCAGGTCGGCTTCTGCCGAAAGTTCCGTATTGTGATAACCGACACGGCCCAGCACATTAAATTGTGGTGAAACGGGTAAGCGGGCGACGCCAAAGGCCGCGATCTGGTTATCAATTTCGCTGGTCGCGAGGACGGGGCCCGCCCCGAAATCCTCAAAAGACTCATCATCCGTCAGGCCGAGCGAGCCTTCGACTTCCGCGCCAAAGAAACTTGCAGATTGCCAACCGAGACGTGCCTGCGCACCGAACAGATCGCTATCGACATCATACATTGTCGCGCCGAGTGAGCCGTAAGTGTAAGATTTTTTCGGACCGCGTAGACCGTGTTTCGCATGATGTGTCGGTGCGGCATAGGCCGGGACGCCATATCCGGGATGACCCTGAACGGATTGCCCATAAGCGTGTTGGTTCGGTGTCTGTGGCGCGTGGCCATAATTTTGTTGTGCAACGGGATAGCTGCTTTGTGCGGCGCATCCTGTATAGGCGCACCCAGCGGAAGGCCCGTAAATATGCGGCAATTGCTGTTCCTGCATCTGGGCATATTCGCCCGCATAATAATCATTTGTTCCCGCCATAGAGCAAGCGCCCAGCGTGCTGCCCAACAGAAGAACGGGAATGAGTTTCATTGAATTGCGCATGGTAAAGTCCTTTTTTGCCCACCTTTTGGAGGGAGACATATCGCAAGAGCCTTAAATTCCGGTGAGTCCACGCTTAACCCCTCGTCAACCACGTTTAGGGACGTTTCATTTTCACGCAGTTGCTCTGTCCCGCTTTGACCTTTACTTAAAGAAAACTTTACGGAGGACGTTATGTCATTAGACGGTAAAACAATTTTCATGTCAGGCGGGTCGCGCGGGATAGGTCTCGCGATTGCGAAAAAATGTGCCGCTGACGGCGCGAATGTCGTGATTGCGGCCAAAACGGATAAGCCGCATCCGAAACTGGACGGGACCATCCACACAGCGGCGGCAGAGATTGAAGCCGCAGGCGGCAAAGCGCTGGGTGTCGTCTGCGATATCCGCGACGAAGCCAATGTCAAACAGGCCGTAGACGCCGCCGTCCAACGGTTTGGCGGGATTGATATTTGCATCAATAATGCTTCGGCCATTTCCTTGACGCCAACCTCGGCCACGCCGATGAAGCGCTATGACCTGATGAACCAGGTCAATGCGCGCGGGACCTTCCTCGTCAGCCAGACTTGCCTGCCGCATCTGATGAAAGCGGATAATCCACACATCATGAATATCGCGCCGCCACTGGATATGAATCCAAAATGGTTCAAAATGCACACGGCCTACACGATGGCGAAATATGGCATGTCCATGTGTACCTTGGGCATGGCGGAAGAATTCCGCGGCAAAGTTGCGGTCAATTCCCTCTGGCCGATGACATCGATTGATACCGCCGCCGTCCGCAATGTGCTGGGAGGAAACTCCATGGCAAAGATGAGCCGCACGCCGGAGATCATGGCGGATGCCGCCTATATCGTGCTAAATCAGGACGCGAAGACATATACGGGCCAGTTTATCATTGACGAATTTATCTTAGGCGAAACCGGCACAACCGATTTCGCGCAATATCAACAGCCGGATTATGACGGACCACTCATGGCGGATTTCTTTATTCCGCAGGATTGGCTCGATAAATCCGTGTCCAAGATTATTCAAAACCCCGGATATGAGGGATGAGCGGGATTTCCCTTGAACCGCTACCGGAGCAGGTGAAAGCCTTTCTCGCCAACCATCCGGACGGTGAACCCGTCTTTATGCTCAACCTGCTCAAGTTCAAGGACAAGGCGACCTATCACGACGGCGAAGATATTTCCGGCGCGGAGGCCTATGCCCGTTACGGCAAAGCCTTTGGCGAGATGGTGGCGGGATTGAATATTGACGGTGCGCATTCCGTCTTTGGCGGCAAGATGGGCGCGTGGTTGATCGGGCAAGGTGAAGGCGAGTGGGATTCGGTCGCGATTTTCCGTTATCCCGATGCCAAGACCATGTTCGAGACAGTGAGTTCAGAGGCATACCGCAAGATACATAAACACCGCAAAGCCGGATTGGCAGGGCAATTATTGATTGCCTGTGATGGAAGCGGGATGTTTTAGATTAAATAATGGGTGTCACACCGACGCGACTTGAAAGGTCGCCCGGTGCCCATGCCGTGATATTTGCGGGATGAAATGACATTGAATAGATACGCTGGCCTCACGGCATGGGCACCGGGTGACCTACGGTCACGACGGTGTGACGCAAAAGATAGTTAGGAAAAATGATGCAAACACTCCTCGTCAACAAAACCGATTTCGCCGATGTCTCCATCGTCAATTATGATGAAGGCAAACTCCCCGACGGGCAGATCCGTGTCGATATCGGCCCCTTCGCCCTGACCGCGAATAACGTCACCTATATGGTGACCGGTGATCAGATTGGATATTGGTCGGTTTTCAACCCAACCGCCTATGACCTGACGGAAGATAATAATCAGGGCCGGATGCCGGTATGGGGTTACGGCCTTGTGCGGGAGTCCAACTTCCCGGGAATCGAGGTCGGCACGAAACTTTACGGCTTCTTCCCAATTGCCAAATCCATGGACATGCAGCCCGGAAAACTATCCGCGCATGGTTTCACGGATATAGCCGAACATCGCTCCGGCCTGCACGGTCTTTATAGCAGCTATAGTTTCACGGATGCCGATCCGAGTTACGGTGCACATGTGGACCTACAGCCCGTCCTTCGCCCGCTTTTCACAACAAGTTTCCTGATTGACGATTTTCTGGATGATGAAAATTTCTTTGGCGCAGAGCAGGTTTTACTCCTCTCCGCCTCGTCCAAAACAGCCCTTGGCACAGCCTATTGTTTAAAAGCACGCGGCGGGCTTCCTGTTGTCGGATTGACGTCAGAGAGCAACAAAGCCTTCGTTGAAGAAACCGGATTTTACAAAGACGTCTTCAGCTACGACTCTATAACCGATATGAACCCTGATGTGAAAACCGTGGTCGTGGACATGTCCGGCAATATGGGCGTCATCCGCACGCTGGAAGATCACTTCGAGGAAAACCTAACATATATTTGCCGCGTCGGCATTTCACATTGGCAAGAAGCCGCAAAAGCTCCGCCGAAACGTACCGCGACTCCTACAGCGTTCTTCTTTGCGCCCGACCGCGCGAAACAACGGATCGCGGATTGGGGACAGGCGGGTTTTGCCCAAAATCTCGGCGCGCGCTGGATGCCATTCCTCGACAGCGCAAAAGACTGGCTGACGGTGGAAAAAGCCGAAGGCATGGAGGCCGTGCTGGAAAATTATAAAGACCTTTTGAACGGGCAGAGCGCTCCGGATAAAGGCTATCTCTTCACACTATAGGAGGCTTTATGTCTGATCATAAATGTTTCGACGTCACAATTGAAGACGGCGTCGCCCATATCATCATGAACCGCCCTGAAAAGCGGAATGCGATGATCGCGGAATTCTGGAAAGAGCTGCCGGAGATTGTGCGCGACATTGACGATAACGCGAAAGCGCGTTGCATTGTCCTGTCCTCCACAGGTCCCGTATTCTGTGCGGGGATCGATATTGGCATGTTCCAGAACGATATTGGCGGGACGCAGGATAAGAACCACCCGCAATATGGAGCAGGGTTTTACCAGAATGTGAAACGATTGCAGGCCGCATTATCTATCCTGGAAGAGTGCCGCATTCCCGTTGTCGCCGCGATACAAGGTGGTTGTTATGGCGGCGGCGTCGACCTAACGACGGCTTGCGATATGCGTTACGGGACGGAAGACAGCTTCATCACGATCTATGAAATCAATGTCGGCATGACGGCGGATGTCGGGACCTTCCCGCGCATACTCAACCATATGCCGGAAGGCATTGTCCGCGAGCTGGCCTATACGGGTCGTAAGATGGGTGCGGCGGAATGTAAGGCGCGCGGACTTTATAATGAGGTCTATTCTGACCACGAAACGATGTTGGCCGCCGTTATGGACACCGCCAAAGAGATTGCGTCAAAGCCGCCGCTGGCCGTTTATGGCTGTAAACGCGCCATTACTTATTCGCGCGACCATTCCACAGCCGACGCTCTGGACAATATTGCGGTCTGGAACATGTCCATGCTGATTCCGGTCGAGATGATGGAAGCGATGATGTCCAGCAAACAAAAGCGCTCCGGCAATTTTCAGGAACTACCCGTTTTGAAAAAAGGCTAAAAAAAAAAAGACCAGGTTCAAAGCGCCCCGCTTGAACCTGGTCTTGGACCCACCGCTAAGTGGTTTGCGCCCCGTTTGTAGCTATAAAGCTAAATTTGGGCCACTTTGCCTGCGGGTGTGCCGCCCCATGACATAAATATAGTCATATCCGGGTCGAATAGATTGTCCTCACGCATCGAATCTCTTTGTCATTTTCTTCCAGCCTGTCATAAACACAAGATGACAACGCGATCTGCACAAAAATGACAAGTCCTCCGCCTTTCGATCAAATGACCGGAAAGCAAAAGTCGCATCACTCTGCGAGCGAATCATTATGAAAATGACTCTCTCCCATCGCTACCTTGATGCGAATCTTGACGTGCTTGATAAAATTGGATTTCCAAAGGCAGACTCTTTGGAAAGTCTTGAATTGGCGGAGGGTTGGATGGGCAATCCCACCGACCGGTTTCCAATTGAACCCTTTCTAACCCTTCTTGAAACCGCCGCCATCCGTTTGGACGACCCTTTTATAGGGTTGCGGATGGGACATAGGTTCCGGATTGCAACATTTGCGAAAACCGGATCTATTTACGGATATTGTCGAAATCTGGCACAAGTGATCGAGATGAATGCCCGCTATCAACACTTGGCCATTGATGCGGGCACAGTCGAATATGACCACGCGAATGCAGGTCATTTGATGCGGTTTCGTCCCTATTATTCTGACCAGAATACCTTTCGACATATTACAGATCTCGTCATGGGCGCATATGGTACAGCCTATCGTTGGCTGTCTTGGGCGTCTGGAGAGGACCTCATGGGAACGAGGCTACCTTATGATCGTCCTCACAACACGGATTTATATGAGCGTGTATTTCAATGCCCTGTCACATTTAGCTCTGAGTGCGGAACAGCGGCCCTGGTTTTCACCGAGGCGGCAATGTCCGAAAACCTGACAACATATGACGCGGAAAAGCTAACCCGGGCTCAAGCGCAATTAGATAGTCTATTAAACACAAAACAAGCAGCTGCCAGTTTAGATATGGCCGTCGACGCAGCTATTCGCGGCGCCATCCAGTCGGGCCGTGTGAGCACTCTGGTGGTTGCGGAACGACTGGACAGGGACTGGCCTGCCCTGCGAAAGGCTTTAAAAGAGACGGATCGTAACTTTTGGGCACGTGTCGATGGCGTGCGCCAAAACATGTTCATAGACTTGATCTCACAAGGCCATAGTCTTTCGCAGATTTCACAGGCCTTGGCCTATAACGATCAGGCGGCCTTTAACCGAGCGTTCAAACGCTGGTACAATATGAGCCCCACGGCTTGGCTAAAGGCAAACCCGCCTCAGGCCGCGCGACCCCAGTAATTATAGCTCAGGACTTTCGGGCCAGGAATATACATCTCGTCCATCTCTTGAATATTTAGACCTGCAGCGCTGATAAGCGCCGGAATATCCCGTCCACTATGACATCCACCCGCAATCTTTTTCCAGAGCGGGTCAATGCGGGATTGCCATTTCGCCACGCCGGTATCCGGCGCTTGTCCGTGTTCACAGAATAAGATTTCACCGTCAGGTTTTAAGATGCGGCGCATTTCTTTCAGAGCCTGAACGGGGTCGGGTATTGTACAAAGACTATAGGTCACGACAACGGTATCTGCGAGGGCGTCCTCTAAAGGAATCGCTTCGCCTGACAAACCAATCCGGTCAATCGGAAAAGTTGCCGCTTCCCGTCGCGCAGCACTTCGCTTCCAAATATGTTCATCAGGGTCGACACCTGTGACGGATGTGATCCGCTCAGGATCATAATGTGGAAGGTTCAAACCTGACCCGATTCCAATTTCCACCACCCGCCCTTTGGCGAGTGGGACAATTTTCGCCCGCTGTTTCTCAATCGGTCCGATAGAGCAGGCGCGATCAAGGCAACAGGGCAGAATATGACGGGCATAGACCCCCATATTGTCTTAACGTGTGAAGTTCATCGTGAGGTCGGTTTCGGCTTGATAGACAACAAGGCTGTCTTTCGTCAGCGTTTTAATCTCACTGCGGGATTCAACTTCTGCCGCCATGGCCGTTTCCATTTGCGCCGCGATTGCAATCGCTTGCGCCGCGTTGGACCCGGGCTTCACATCAATGTCGGAAATGCCTTCGATTAACATGCCGTCCTCAATTTTCCACGTGCCGGTCGTCGAAATCATATAAGATGCAAAATCGGCAGGTACGCCGCTCAATGTCATTTGCACATCGCCTTTTGACGTACCGTCAGCTGCATAAGTAATATTTGTGTCCGTCATGGAAACTGTCGTTCCAGCTTCTTCAATCGTAATTGGTGCGCCCTGTTTCCAATCGCCAACAATGAGGGTTTCCGGTGTTGCTTTGGAACATGCGCCTAATGCGATGGCCGATGTGACAAGGACTGTTTTTAGGATTGAGGGTTTGAAAAAAGGTTTCATAAAATTTCCAGTTTTGGATGAATTATAAATATCAGAATGAATATTTATGGTGTGAGTCGCTTGCGCTGCATGGAGATTAACGTTCCATCCGTGCCACGTGCAACATAATTGTCCTTATTTAGGCTTACAATAATCATGGGCTCTGTTGGCTTCATGAACTCTGCCTCAATCGCTTTTGCTACGTTCAGTCCGACAGGATTATCGCCGGCATAGGTCACATCTACCTTTATGGGTGTCGTGAAATATTCATCCCCCACAAGGCGCCATTGGCTCTCCACAACCACATCATAAATGCGGAGATCCTCCGGCATCTCCGCACTCATAATTTCCATTCGCAAGGATGAGTTGGACGTTCCGTCACCTCTGATATCTTCTAGACCCTGTGAAATACGGACCTGTTCATTGCCTTCGCCGACAAGTCTCTCCGCACCTTGCGTCCATCTTCCAACGAGCATTTGCGAGCGATCGGAGGATACAGAGGTCTCATCCGGTTGCGCAAACGAAGAAACCGGTGCAAGAGATGCAAATGTTAGACAGGCAGCTGCTGCGCCGATACGAAGACATGAAATCACAAGGCAATCCTATTAAAGCTCACGGCTACGCTAGGTTAGCCATGGCCATTCCGCAAGCAACACCATCATCTCCGCCGATAGACATCTGTGACACCTGTTTCCAAGTCTTGCAGCATTAACTGTTCCCGGTCCAAAGCAATGATGCGTTTTTGGCTCTCAGACATGGTCCCTGATTGGTCCTGCAATTGTCGCGCAATTTCCATGGATGCCGGGTCAGACGTCCGTGCCGTCACGATAGAGTTTTCAAGCGTTTGGAATAAGGCATCCCCCTCCATGCGCCATTGACCCGACAGGTCGACGTCAACGCCAACCCCTGTTTCCGGGAATCCCGCACCGCGTAAATCAAGCTGTCGGCGGAGGCGGACATCGCCATCTTTTTCAAATGTCAGCACAGTGTCAGAGGTCGTCGCCTGCACGCCGGCCTGAGTTGTCGAGGTTGGATTTGCCTGTACCCATGTTCCGATGATCGCTTTTTCCGGCGGCGGGTTGCCGCAAGCCGTCAGGAAAATTGTGAAGAGAAGCGGAAATATGAGGCGAATTTGCATGGGAATCAGCCCTAATCAGCGTCGCGACCAGCTGCAAGCCTCTTTACGATTTGGGCATTCGAAAATTTCTGTTATAGCGATGCGCGGGAGGGCACAGCATGGCGAATACGGACTCTGACAAGGTTGAATGTCGGACACCCACTCAAGGACGGAAGGGGACCACTCAAATTCCCCGCTGGAAATATGAGTGTATCCAACGCGCCATCCTTGAGGCTTTAGAAGAGGCCGAGACCGGCTATATTTATTTTAAGCATCTCAACGCGGCTGTCGAAGAGGCCCTGACGACCAATCAACTTGCGAAACTCGGCTCGCTCGGCTGGCATGTGACCACAGTTAAACTCAATATGGAGGTTGAAGGCGAGATCGTGCGCGTCGAGGGTGCAAAACCACAACGCCTTATGAAAGCCCGTTTATGATCACGCTTCACGGAACGAAAGTTCTTCTCCTCGGCTCAGGCGAATTGGGCAAGGAAGTTGTTATAGAATTCCAACGTCTGGGCGTCCAAACTGTGGCCGTTGACCGCTATGCCAACGCACCCGCCATGCAGGTCGCGCATAGCGCCCATGTCATTGATATGACGGATGGGACGGAACTTCGTCGCATCGTCGAGGCGGAACGACCTGATTTTATTATCCCGGAAATTGAAGCTATTGCGACGGATACATTGGGTGAGCTGGAAGCCGAAGGATTTAACATCGTCCCGACGGCGCGCGCGACACAACTCACGATGGATCGCGAGGGTATAAGGCGTCTGGCGGCGGAAGAGTTGGGTCTGACAACATCGCCCTACCGCTTTGCCGATACGGAAGAGGAGGTCCGCGCCGCGATAGCGGAGATCGGCCTGCCCTGTGTCGTCAAACCCGTTATGAGCAGTTCGGGTAAAGGACAGAGTACGGCGAAAACTGAGAGCGATATCGCAGATGTCTGGGCCTATTCCCAATCCGGCGGTCGCACCGGACCTTCGCGTGTGATTGTCGAAGGCTTTGTGGATTTCGATTATGAAATCACGCTGCTGACCGTTCGCCATGCGGGCGGAACCACATTCTGCGCCCCGATTGGACATCGACAAGTGGACGGCGATTACCGCGAAAGCTGGCAGCCGCAGGCGATGTCGAAAGCCGCGCTTTCGGTAGCGGAGGAGATGGCAAAATCCATGACAGAGGCCCTAGGTGGATATGGTCTTTTTGGTGTCGAATTATTCGTGCGAGGGGACGAGGTCATCTTTTCCGAGGTCTCGCCCCGTCCGCATGATACGGGTCTCGTCACGCTCATCAGTCAGGACATGAGCGAGTTTGCCCTTCACGCCCGCGCGATATTGGGCCTTCCCATTCCGAAGATTGAATATTCAGGTCCTGCGGCAAGCCATGTCATATTGGGCGACGGGCAATCAAATAATATTGGATTTGAGATCGACCCACAGGTCTTGGGCGAACCCGGCACACAATTACGCTTGTTCGGAAAGCCGGACATTGATGGCACACGTCGATTAGGGGTCGCGCTGGCCAGAGATACGGATATAAAAAAAGCGCGAGACAAAGCCGCGCGCCTTTCTAGATCTGTTCATATTCGCCTTGGCTAGATTGATAGTCGGGTAAAGTCGAGCTGACCGGCAATATCCTTGAAAGCTTTTTTCAATTGCGGCCCATCGCCAGCTTGGAAAAATCCTGCGGGTGTTGTCGCACAATTCTCCAACATCGTTTTCGTGGCTGTGTCCGACGCATCCAGCTTGAACCCGAGTGTAAAAATCATGATACCGTCATCTTTAGCCGCATTGCAAAGCGCGAGGGTACGGGCATTCGCCTCTAATTTATCCGAGCTATCATGTTTGAACGTTTCATTGCCTCCCTGTGAAAGCGTATTCGCTCCGTCCGTCATAATGAGCATGACTTTTGCACTTTCAACCTGTCGCTTATTATCGCTCTTGAGTTTCACGTCGGTTTTGAAAGGGGCTTTATCCTGTAATGTCCGCCACCCCCAAACAACACCCGCCGGTATGTAAGTATTCCCGTTCGTGTTGAGGGAAGAAATTTTAGACTTAACATCGGTCATATTCGTGGTGAGCGGCTGTAACTCTGTCCCGCATGTCTCATTCATAATGCCAGGAATACGCTGACTGCCAAAGGCCGCACGCTCATTATACGGCGCGTTACGGGATCCGACACAACCGTGCCATGTGTAAGTCGTCGTTCGGTCTTCGCAAATTCGGTTGCCCGTATATTCATATTCCGCTGCCGTGCAGGTCTGCTCTTGATAGCTATTTTGACCAAAATTTACGCCATCGCGAATATCATCATAATATATCGTTCTTCCGGTCTCCGTACATTCCCGCGGTTTTGTTGTCCGTCTTTCATCCCAGCAAACTTCTTCTGTTTCAGATGTACCGTCTTTGGAAATATCAAGCCAGTTTTCACGGTTTTGGTTCATACCAACATTGACGTATTTACCGAAAGGTATCACTGAGACCGCCGCCGTCGTATTGTTTTCTTCAAACTCATCAACCATGGCATTCGCCGCGACTTTCAGGGACGCTATTCTATTGCCTTCCATTGACGTGGTTGTATCCAAAACCAAAGCCAGTTTAATTGGAGTTTTAGAGGCAATCGGTGATGCAGCTGCAACTTGAACATCCATCGCCTTTTGACCGATAAAACCCATTAAAACAGTGTCGTATACAGTCTTGGCAGTAACGTAAACTTCATCATCAATAACTTTAACATCCAGTTTTATTTTATTAGGGCTTGGATCGCTCTGCTCAACAAACTCTTCCACAATTTTTTTGAGTTTGGCTTCATTCGTGATATTGGCTCTCGCCGCAGCCAGCGTCGCGCCATCAATGGCATCCTGTAAATCCTGTTTTTGGCTGGATATTCCACTATAATCGACAGCAGCTCCGACTGCGATAACTATCGTTGAAATTGTCAACGCAAACATGATGGCGACATTACCGCCTGTTTCGCGTTTGAACTTGTTGAACTTGTTGAACATTTTTAAATCCCACACTGAATTGTTATCGTTATAACGTGAAAGCTCTTTCTATTTCGCTTGGGTTTGTGGTGAATTTTACGTTAACGGGGACGCATGACCCAAACTCTCAAACTCGCCCTTCCTCAACTCGCCCCCATATGGCTCTCCCGCGACGCAGGATTGGCACAAGTTATTGAAACAATCCAAACCGCCGCAAAGGAAAAGGCGGAGTTGATTGCCTTCTCGGAGAGTTTCGTGCCTGGCTATCCCTTCTGGCTCGACGGAACGGGCGGTGCGCAATTTAATAATGACCGTCAAAAACAAATTTTCGCGCATTATGCCGATCAAGCCGTCACGATTGAGGCCGGGCATTTGGATGACGTCTGCGCGGCCCTTCAAGACGCGAATATGGCCTGCTATCTAGGCATTATCGAACGACCGGAAGACCGTAGCGGGCATTCACTCTATTGTTCCTATGTCTATATTGATGCGACGGGTCTGGTTCAGTCGGTCCACCGAAAGTTACAGCCGACCTATGAAGAACGGCTCGTCTGGTCCCCCGGTGATGGACATGGATTAGTAACGCATAAATTGGGCGGTTTCACGGTCGGTGGATTAAACTGCTGGGAAAACTGGATGCCGTTGGCGCGGGCGGCGCTATATGCGCAGGGCGAGGATTTACATGTCATGGGCTGGCCCGGAAGCGACCGAAACACAGAAGACTTAACCCGCGTTCTGGCGAAGGAAGGCCGTAGTTATTGCGTCTCAGTTTCTGCCATTATGCGGGCGGAAGATGTCCGCGACGACACACCATTCGCAGAAGACATCAAGGCTGCTCTGGGCACGATGCCCGCAAATGGTGGGTCTTGCGTGTCTGCCCCGGATGGCACGTGGCTTTTGGAACCCGTGACAGGCGGAACAGGCATTCGGTATTGCGACTTGGACCCAGCTTTTGTCCGGCGAGAGCGCCAAAATTTTGATCCGGCTGGACATTATTCCCGCCCCGATGTGACGCAGCTCACGGTGGATCGTCGGCGTCAGACGACGGTCATCTTTAAAGATTAATCTTCCAACGCGCCCTGCGGTCCTGTGCCGCTAACTGTCTGGTCCAGCGCGTCGAGTTTCTGGATAAGACCCGTCTCAAGCGCATTTAGTTTTTCGACGCGAACATTATCTAACGCCTCTGCGATGTCCCAAGATGTATTGGCGGAAAAATGCATCCAATTTTCGCCTTGGTGAGGTTCCCAATTCGGTAAATTGCCCCCATTTGGATCGCCGGATTTTGCAAAATTTGTCCAAGCGGACACCATCATCTCTGTGAGCGCTTTATCATCTTCCGTCAGCCCTAAAATGGGTTCAGAACTGTCAAAGACAAAGGGAATTTCCGACGCATGAAAAGCGCCCAAAATTTGCTTGTCAGAGGGCGGAACGCGGGAGAAGAAATAGGCATAACTTGGCGCACCCATTGCTTCATTAGCTTGTGCCGCGAACCGAACATTTACGCCAAAAATCTCGTCGCCCATCATCTGGGTTCCACCCGTTATGAAATCGTTCTCGAGATCATAAAGCTCTGCAATCAGCTCCCCCCGACCGGGATAATGTTGATTTAATGCGGCCAGCATTTCAGCCCCGCCACGTGGCATATCAGGCTCCCAAACGGACGGTTGCGGATCATCGGGGAAGAACAAAGTCCCCTCATCCGAATTATATCCCGTGAGGAACGGCACAGCATTCATCTCGCCATCACGAAAGGCTTGTCCAACATTTTTCGGAAAGACATAGCCGTCGCGAATATGATGAAACGCTTCATCTGCCTTTTCCGGCAGGTTCGCCATAATTTCTGCCGCTGGAACTGCGCGAAGGTCTGCCGCCGTCGGCTCAGTCAGGCCGACACTTTCCGCAACCTGCTTACCCATGGAATAGCCGCTCGGCCAACCGACACCGTCACCGTCCATTTGTCCCAAATGATAGGTCGACGCGCCGCTCTGTGCGATGGCTTTGTGAAACAGGCCCTTTGCGAGGGGGCTGGCCATCATTTCCGTCACAGACCACGCGCCCGCACTCTCGCCAAAGATCGTGACATTATCGGGGTCACCACCATAGGCCGCGATATTGTCCTGCACCCATTTCAGGGCCGCGATTTGGTCCAATGCACCGTAATTGCCGGACACGCCATTCGGGTCATCCGCAGAGAGCGCCGGATGCGCCATATAGCCGAACGCACCGAGACGGTAATTAATTGTCACCAGGACGACATCTTTTTCGACGAGGCCGTTAGACTGGTAATATGCAAAATCACTGGACCCGAATTGATGTCCTCCGCCGTGAATCCAGACCATGACAGGCTGTTGCGTGTCACCATTCAAATTTCCGGTGCGTACATTCAGATAAAGGCAATCCTCACTCATTGGGCCCGGTTTTTGCGCTTTGACCGCCTGTTTTATGAGAAAGTTTTTCGTCGCGCTCAGCCCGTGGCCCTCAATGAGGCGGTTAAAAAATCCACCTTCAACACCCTCGGGCTGCATGCAGCGATTACCGAATGTGTCCGCAATCCTTGTTTCCTTCCAACGGGGTGCGGGCGCAGGGGCGGTCCAGCGAAGATCACCCACGGGTGCAGCCGCAAAAGGAAGGCCTTTGAAATTGAAAATATCCGCAGATGCCGTCGTAACACCTTGGACGGGGCCTTGCGGTGTTGAAATCAGCGCTTCTGCCGCGATGTCTTCATCAACGCTGCCGCAGCCAACCAAGACTAGACCTGCAACTGTCATCGTGAAAAGGCGCATATCTTTTTCCTTGTTTTAGCGTTCATACGAATGAAAGCGCAGTCAGTGCAAGTTTCACCCTTTGCCACCCGACATATGATTGTGTAGGGCGCACGCCGTGTCTCAAACATTTCCGCATATCGTAATTCTGGGTGCAGGTCTTATCGGGCTCTGCACGGCAGATCATCTCTTGGCAAAAGGCGCAAAAGTTACTGTTATCGACGCTCGTTCCGGTCCGTGCGAAGGTACCAGCTTTTCCAATTCCGGCATGATCCACCCAAGCCAGGCCTGTAGCTGGGCCAAGGATGACGCGCATGCCAATTTCGACGCTGCTGCTGCGCGTGTTACAGCGGATTTAGGGAAACGCTCCGCCGTCCTCCTCAAAACCCGAATGCGGGAATTGGGGTTGCCGGACCGCCCCTCAGGCTGCGTTCAAATTTATCCAAGTGTCGAATCGGCACGAACAGCCCAAACAGGGTTTAATGTCATCGGTATACACGCGGATATTCTGATTGATCCCATCGAGACATTCAACCAACCCGCCTGCGCTTTTCCGGATGATCTGTCCGGCAATGCAAAAGATTTCGGATGCGCCTTGGCCGCGGACCTGACAGCGCGGGGTGTGACCTCTCTCTACAATACAGATAATTTTGCTGTGCGAAGACAGGAAGACGGCATCTTTAAAATCATGGCGGGGGAGGCCCGTCTGGATTGTGATCAGCTGATTATTGCCGCAGGTATTCAAACGCCGGCAGTTCTCAAAAGATTGGATGTGCGGATGACACTCGATCCGGTCTCAGGCGTTGCAGTCAATTTTACATTGCCTCACGATAAAATAGACTTACCTAGTCGTCCCGTCATGGACGCTGCGTCGCGAACCGCCCTGACCGTTTTTGATAACCATGTTCGGATCAGTGGTGGCTGGAATGTGTCAGACCCAAAGAGTATCCTTGCAAGATGGCAGGAAATCTCGCCGGAGCTCATGGCGCGTCTCGGCGCGCCTCTCTCAACGTGGCATGCGCAACGCCCCGTATCACCCGTCGGGCGCCCTTATATCTCGTCGACCTCAATTCCCGGCCTCTGGGTCAATACGGGTCATGGGCATATGGGCTGGACCCTCTGCGCGGGATCAGGTGAATTATTGGCAAATATGATCGTGGACGGCGTCAGTGATAAACGCTTCACATTCGCCGGCTAGGCAATGATATCGGGTGTGAGCTGATTTTCGAGAAAAGCGATCTTGTCCTTCATCGACAATTTTATTTTCTTCATCCGCTTGATTTTCAGCATATCCGTGACGCCCGTCTCGAACGACGCCTTGATCTCATTATCGATTGCGCGATGCTCAGCGCGTAACTTGGTGAGCAAAATAAGAAGCTCTTCGTCCGACAAGTCATCAGAGTTGGCTTCATCGTGTGTTTCGGGCGGCGTTTCATCCATGGTCGCCTCTTTAACCGCCTGTGTAAGGCGGCGCAAAACGTTTCTATGATTTACCTGGAAGCACAGATTTGAGGCGGGAAATATGAAAAAGCGGAAATTTTCACGCTTGGTTAGGACTCCGGTAAGATTTTATGTTAGGAGGAAGATATCATTTTAAGGAGAGATCTATGGCAGTATCGGCACATTTGGAAACCTTGCACACAAAACACATGAGCCTGGAAGAGAAAATCCAGGCAGAACTCCGAAGTCCGATGCCGGATCAGCTCCGCGTCTCTCAACTCAAAAAAGAAAAACTCCAGATTAAAGATACGATCAGCCAATTTGCTGATGCACGATAAGCGGCAGTTGAAGCCGTTCGTCACAGGCCGTATCAGGCCGTAAGATCAGCCCCCGGCACTGTCGGGGGTTTTTTAGTTTTATGAGGTACCATTATGTCTGACCGCGTTTTTATCGTGACCGGGGCCGCCCGCGGGATTGGCTTTGCTTGCGCCCAACGCCTCATCAGTGATGGCCACCGCGTTGTTCTTGCTGACCGCGATACAGATGCAGGCTATCAAGCCGGGAAAGATCTCGCAGCTGGCTCAGACCGCGCAATATTTGTGGAGTGTGATGTCGCCGACCCGCTCTCCGTCCACAACCTCATCGCAGAGACACTGGGTGCCTATGATCGGATTGACGGCTTGATCAATAATGCGGGCATCGCAGTCAAAGGCGGGGCACTGGATATGGCGATTGAAGATTTCGACAGAAACCTTGCCGTCAACCTGAGGGGAGCCTTCCTGATGTCCAAAGCCGTCGCCAAATATATGGTCAGCGAAATTGAGGAGCGCGCGGACCGGTCCCGTCTAACAGAACGTCCCTATGCCATCGTCAATATGTCCTCAATCAACGATACGGTCGCCATCCCGGACTACCTCGCTTATACAATTTCCAAAGGGGGATTGCATCAGATGACCCGCGCGATGGCGCTTGAACTCGCGCCCTATGGCATCCGCGTCAACGGCATAGGTCCGGGGTCGATTAAGACAGATATGCTCGCCAGTGTCGTCAATGATGCGGACGCGATGAAGAAAATCAAGCAACGCACACCGCTTGGTCGTCCGGGCCTGCCCGATGAAATCGCCTCAGTCGCAGCCTTTCTCCTCTCGGAAGAAAGTAGCTATATTACCGGCCAGCACATCTATGCTGATGGCGGGAGATTAGCTTTAAATTATATGATAGATGTCGAGGACTAGTTGAAAACGACAACCGTGAGCAAGATTGAAAGAAAGATTAGCCTTATGTTGAAACTCATGCCTGTTATGGCGGCCCTCATGCTGGCTCCGGTTTTCCTCTCGGGCTGCGCGACAGCCGCCTATGAAGTCCAAGAACGGTTTGGAATTGAGAAACGCGATATTCTGGTCGACCGCGTCAAAGGGGTGGCAAAGTCGCAAATTGAGGCCAAAGAGGAATTTGCCGACGCGCTGGAAGCCTTTCGCGCCGTCGTTGCAGTCGATGCGGGTGAGTTAGAAGATGTCTATGACGACCTCAGCCGGGCCTATGACCGGGCAGATGATCAAGCGAATGAAGTCAGATCCCGCGTGAAATCCGTCAAACGTGTATCGCGGGATTTGTTCAAAGAATGGGAAGCGGAATTAAGCGAATATTCCGACGCCGGATTACGCCGCGCCTCGGAAAGGCAGCTTCGTGAAACGGAACGTCGCTATGAAGTGCTCGTCGATAAAATGGACGACGCGACTGGATCGATGGATCCTGTACTCTCCGTGTTCAAAGACCGCGTCCTCTATCTGAAACACAATCTCAACGCCCGTGCTATCGCCGCGCTGAATGCGGAGACAGCAGACCTCGAAGATGACGTCGCCCGTCTCATCGCGGAAATGGAGCAATCAATTTCAGCGGCGGACGCCTTTATCGCTGAGATGGACGGGTCCGTTTAGTCCAAACCATTTCAGATTTTACAGCATCATATCCTTCGTCAAAACCCGGTCCATATCTCCGTCCACATTGGCGAGAACGAGCGGGTCCATCACGCGGCGGAAGAGTGGCGGACAATAGGCCAGCAAAAACATGAACCCATAGCCATGCGGCAATTGCGGTGCATCGGGAAAGGTCCGCAAATTCTGATAATGGCGCGCGGGATTGGCGTGGTGATCGGAATGACGCGCCAAATTAAATGTTAGCAGGTTCGTCACGATCTTATTGCAATTCCAGCTATGTTCCGGACGGGCGGGAAGGTATTTCCCGTCGGGGCGTTGATCCCGCAATAATCCGTAATGTGCGATATAGTTTTGCTGTGACAGGCCCGTCACAGAAAACGCCCACGCGATGAGCATATAGGGCAGCACGACCAAGCCGAAAATCATGAGCATGGTGGTCCAGACGGCGAGGCCCAACAGAGTCGCCAGCACGACTTCGTTCTTGATAGAAAAGCGTGAATAGCCCTTGCGGTCCGCGCGCTTGCTCTCAATCGCCCAGGCCCGTTTCCACGCGCCCGGAATTTCGCGGCCGATAAAGTGCCAGAAACTCTCGCCAAAATAACTCGTGGCCGAATCTTTCGGCGTGGCGACATGGGAATGATGCCCGACATTATGTTCTATCCGGAAATGCCCGTAAAAGCTTGGCGCGAGCATGAGCAGGGCAATCCATTTACTCGTGCGGTCAGTTTTATGCCCGACCTCATGACCGGAATTAATCGCGAAGCCGAGACCGAGCCCGTGGCTGACCCCAAGGCCGATGAGCGTCAAAATACCGGGCGATTGAGTCGCGACATACCACGCCCCCAACCCCCATGTGAGATAGATAATCGGCAGCAAGCCGTGGACCATATAGCGGTAGAAGGGCGACATGGCAGCTTCCGCATCCATCTGCCCGAGAATATCTGTGTGATCGTCCCCGACTATAGTCTCGATGACAGGAATGACGAGATAGACGAGCGCAACTGGCAACCAGACCCACGCGGCCTGCCCCGTCGCAAGCGCAACGAGTGTACCGAGCAGCGGAAAGAGCGGATAGGTCAGCGAAATCAGCCAGAGATGCCGCTTTCGCGCCGGATATTCCGCAAATTTGGGGTCTAGAAATGCCATATGCTGTCCTCTTGACCCTGAAATGCACACTAGTGATAGATTTGTCAATAAGAAGATTTCATTGCGCTCTGCCTTGCACATTCTAATGATGTGCGCATGGAAGATGCCAAGCGCTCAGATATGAAGGCGATGCCCGCGAAACCGCGCAAACGGCTGAGTCCGGATGCGCGGCGGCGGCAATTACGCGATGTTGCCATGAAAGCCTTTGCCGCGGCCGGTATAGAGCGCGCGGTCCATGCGGATGTCGCCGCCTTGGCGGGTGTTTCGACACCGACAGTTTTCAAATATTTTCCGACACGGGACGCCCTTGTCGATGATGTTCTCGACAGGGTCGAGGTGACGATTACAGATCTCATCACCCAAATCCCCGTTCAATCCCAATTAAGTGTGGCGGATATGCTGTACCGCTTTGCCAGCGGCCTCGATGTTTTATGCCTGACCGAACCGGATTTGATGAAAGTCGCGCTGGCTTGGTCCGTGGCCTTCTCCTCCGTCAGGGAACGGTACATTACGTTTCAGGAACAGCAGCTGGATATGTTGCAGGCAAGGCTGGGACAGTCGGAACATGACCGGTCCGATGCGCGCATTCTGATGGGGGTTGCCTTGCTCTATACCCGCATGCATTTTGACGGAACGTCAGATGATGTGAGACGTCGATACGTTGACCGATTGACGGAACTTTGGGCGGCCTCGCCGGACGGCTAAGTGAGTGTAAATAGATTACTCTACCAGCCGTGCACCGTCTTCGGCGCGCGGCAGAAGTGGCGGAATCCCAGCCGTCTTGTGATCAACATCAACGACCATGGTTGCGCCTACCTGACCATCAATATGTAACGTGTCGGCGATGAAACTCGTGGCAGGAGCCATAGAACCGACAGATGTGCCTTCACCCCGAATTTCGAGCTTTTGCGTTGGTAAGTATATCGTGCCGAGAACACTCAATGAGCCGCCACCTGATACGAGGCTTTGTTGTTGAACAGATAAACGGTTTCCGGGTGCTGTTTTATCAACGGCTTCCATAACGGCAAGACCTTTGCGGGCACCGCTATTGCGGGCTTTCAATTCAACTTGAGCCTGGCTCTGAATGTTAAGGACAGCGCCCTCCCCCGCGAGGATGAAGGTCACATCCTTCGCGACCGCCTCTGCGCCGTTAATAAAGCTCAGGGGTCCGTCTTTGATAATATATTCACCGGGTAGAAAATCGACATCAATGCCGTCCACGGTCAGTCCGCCACAAAATGTACCCGGCCTAATATCAACGAAACTGCCCGTCAGGTTTTGCGACAATTCGATCACGCGGTTTGCGTCTTGATCAAAAATAGGAGTCGTCCCTGATGTTACGAAATCCTCTACCGCCGCCCGAAGTGACCCTGTCTGTTCGAAAACATCGTAAGCTGATGACAGCCTCAGTCGAAACAACTCACGTGCATCCAGTGTTGAGAGTTGAGCTGTGTCCTTTAAAATAACCAGATCCCGCAAGGGCACGACGCAGGTATCAGGAATTGTGGGCAAAGCGGTCGACTCATAAGGATCGTCAATCGCCTTACATTCCCCTTTTACGTAGGGATCGAAATCCCCATAGGCACCGCCCACCGTGCAGAATGATTTCGCAACGGGCGGAAGAGAGGCCACGGAAACGATAGCGCTGGAACTGCTGGAGTTGGATTGAACAGAACAGGACGGTGAGGAATATTTTATACCGCCATTAAAAGAAATAGATTGTGCCGAAGTCTGATTCAAAGCCATTAGGCAAATCGTATTTTCCGTTGAAATAACAGCGGAACTGCGGGCTTTCACAAGCGGGTCTTTTATACCGATGAGTTGTCCGAATGAGAGATCAATTGATCCATCGGCCAACAAGGTGACTTGGTTTTCTGCAACAGTTGGAAAAAGCTCCAGTGTGACGCCACCCTTATAATTCGACTGGAAATGCGTTTCAGCATATGCCCCCTTATCGCTTAACGGGATAGCATTATTATTTACCGCCGCGATGACAGCGGCATCCAAAGCTCCATTAATCGCACCCTTTTCACGGACGACATTTGTGTAATCAACAGAGGCTGACGTGATGGCGAGCAAAGGGACAGCCATCATCGCAAAGAACATGGCGACTTGACCGTTTTCATCTTGCTCATAAGCAGACGTATTTTTCAAAAAATTTCGCATGAGGCGCACGGCTTAATAGCCAAATTTTTACGAAGCGGTAATATTCTATATGAATCAAACGTAAATGCGCGGCTTACGTGTGACTGGGTCAATTAATCCTTAACAGATCACCCTTTATCTGCCGTGACTTGAACGTCGATTTCAACAGCTTTTGAAACCCACTCATCTGTATCCCAAGGCGCGGCACCGACACCCCAAGCCGTCCGATCAAGCGTCGCCTGACCCGTCATGACGGCGCGGTCGCCATCCAGTGCTAAGTTGAAAAAGAGCTCAACAGGTAGCGTTGCTCCTTTTAGGGTCAGCGTGCCTTTAGCCTCATAGCCATCGCCAACGCTCACAATTTCAGTTGCCTCATAAATGGCTGTTGGGAAAGCCTTTGTTGAAAACCAAACTTTGCCCGGTAGAGTCGAGTTGCGATCTTTTGATCCGGCATCGACGCTTTTTAAGGGTATCTCGATACGAACATAACTGCCACCCAGCGCATCCGGGTCAAAATTTATGACGCCGGAAAACTCGCCGAAGCTTCCTGTAAAAGCGTCGCCTTCCTGTGCTGCCGTGAATTGAATAAAAGAATCCTCCGCCACAATATTCCAACTGGAAGCGCTCGCCGCACTGGCAGGCGCGGGCACATCCGCCGGAGTTTCGGCTGAACTGGCATTTCCGCAAGCGCCCAGCGACGCAGCGATGAGGAAGCCGGCGGATAAACGAAGTGATTTTGTAAAGGTCATGGTTTCTCTACGCATGGTAAGAGCTGTTTGTGCAAATGAATTTTCCGCGAGATGTAGAATCCTGTTCAATATTTAGGCTTCATTGCATGAAATGCAGTTGATAGGGGTAATTCGACGCCGTTTAACAGAAGGTCTGCTATGTCATCGCCCTATATCGCCACACCCGGTCAATTGTTTGATCTCTCCGCCTGTCCGACACGGGTAGATGTGTATAAGGATAAGGACACTGCGAAAGAGGCGATCAAGGACCACGCCAAGGCCATCGCACCGCTCGCGCATAAGCTTTACGGCGAGGCGGACCGGAAGCTTCTCATCGTATTGCAGGGTATGGATACATCTGGTAAGGACGGCACGACGGAAGCCATTTTCCACCGTACGCCGCCTCTGAATGTCAAAGTCGCAGGGTTCAAAGCGCCGACGAAAACAGAACTCGCACATGATTATCTCTGGCGCGTGCATCAAGTCGTTCCGGGGGCGGGTCAGATCACCGTTTTTAACCGCAGCCATTATGAAGACGTCCTCGTCGTCAAGGTGAAGAATTATGCCAGCCCCGAGACGATTGAGCAGCGCTATGCCCAGATCAATGATTTCGAGCGGCTGCTGGTGGAGAGCGGGACGACCATCCTGAAATTCATGCTACATATTTCGCATGAGACACAGGGCGAGCGCCTGCGCGACCGTTTGGTGCAACCGCATAAACGGTGGAAGTTTAATCCGGGCGATCTAGACGACCGTGCGCTCTGGCCGGACTTTATGAACGCCTATGAGACGATGGTGCAGAGGACCTCGACCGAGCACGCGCCGTGGCACATTATTCCGTCCGACAGTCGCTCTACGCGCGGCGCGATTATCTCCGGCATTGTAAAGGACACGCTGGAAAAAATGGACCCGCAATATCCCGATCCGGGATATCGTCCGGATGATTTCCAGATTGACTGAACAGGCGGAACACGTTGATTTCGTTTTAGCGGACGGAGATGTCTATGGCCCAACGCGGCCTGAGACTAAAAAGACGCGTTGGCTCTGGAGGATATTTAAAATCCTGCTCTGGATTGTCCTCATCCTCCATCTCTATGCAGTGGCGTTGCGCTTCTTACCCGTACCGACGACAATCCTAATGACGCAGCGCGCCTTGGCGGGTGAAGATGTCCGTCGGGATTGGACGCGATTGGAAGATATATCCCCGCACCTCCCCCGCGCTGTCATGGGCGGCGAAGACTCCCGTTTTTGCGACCACCACGGTGTGGATTTCGAGGCGATCACGCAAGCACTGGAGGATAATGCAGAGGGCGGGCGACGGCGCGGCGGATCAACCATCACGCAACAAACGGCGAAGAATGTCTTCCTTTGGAATGGCGGTAGTTATGTACGCAAGGCGGCCGAGGCCTATTACGCGCTGATGGTCAATATCGTCTGGGGTAAGCGCCGCACGATGGAGATTTATTTAAACGTCGCAGAGTGGGGCGACGGTATATTCGGCGCGGAAGCGGCGGCGCAAGCCAGATTTGGAAAACCCGCCAAAGACCTGACGAAACGCGAAGCCGCCCTCCTCGCAGCTGTCCTGCCCAGCCCGAATAAGTGGCGCGTCGACCCGCCGGGGGACTATGTCAGCGAGCGGGCAGGGACATTAATGAAACGCGCAGAGGTTATCCGTACAAGTGGGTATGATGAATGTTTGGGACTTGAGTAATAAATACGCTCTCATCCCGGATTTATTCCGAGATAAGACACGCGTTGAAGTCGCTTTACAAAACCGCCAAAATCGCATCGGCCAGACGCGGAATATTTTCGCTATTCGCGCCTGCAATATTTATCCGTCCGCTATCCGTCATATAGATCGAGTAATCCGAGCGGAGTTTTTGCGCCTGTGCGACGGAGAGCGGGAGGGTAGAGAACATGCCGTTCTGGTCCTTCACCGCCGCTGCAATCGTTTCCCCGCCCTGCACATTCAGCGCCTCAGAAAGCTGACGGCGCAGGTCGCGCATCCGTTCACGCATATCCGTCAATTCATCGACCCATATTTTGCGAAGTTTCGCATCACCCAGAATATTGGAGACGAGACGCGCACCGTGATCCGGCGGCATGGAGATGATCTTGCGTTGCGTCGCCCCTAATTGCGTGCGGGCAATTTCTGCGGTTTTGTCATCCTGACAAACAATTGCCACCAGACCGACGCGCTCTTTATACATGGCGAAGTTTTTGGAGCATGATGCCGCAATGACGACTTCCGGACAGATTTCGACGACCTTGCGGAGACCATACGTGTCCTCCGCCATGCCGCGACCCAATCCGAAATAGGCGAGATCGACGAAAGGCGTCAGCTGTTTTTCCAACATGAAATCCGCGACACGGTCCCACTGCGCCGGCGAGAGGTCCGCACCCGTTGGATTGTGGCAGCACCCATGGAGCACAACCACATCGCCAGGTTTCGCTTTCTTCTCCAAATGCGCAATCATATCGTCGAAATCCACGCCCAGCGTCTCGCGGTTATAATAAGGATATTTCTCCATCTTCAATCCGGCGGAACTAATGAGGGGAATGTGGTTCGCCCAAGTCGGGGTGGAGACCCAGACGGTCGCATCGGGCGCAGCGGATTTGATAATCTCCGCGCCGAGGCGTAGCGCCCCTGAACCGCCTGCGGCTTGCGAACTGGCCGTTCGGTTCAACAAAGCGGAGTCAATTTTTCCATCTTCACCGCCCAGCATCATATCCAACATCCCGTGACGGAAGCCTTCATAGCCGCGAATGCCGACATAGGATTTCGTCGTCTCAGATTCCCAAAGCTGTTTTTCGGCCAGTTTGACGGCTTTCATAATCGTCGTCTCGCCCGAGTCGTCCTTATAAACACCGACACCAAGGTCGATTTTATCGGGGTTCGGATCGGCCTTGGCCTGTTGCATCAGGGCGATGATGGCGTCGGGTGCACGGGGGACGAGATATTCAAACATGATGAAAATGTGTTCCATATTGCAGTTAAGTCGCTTCAATAGCGGGTTTTACTGCATGCGGCTACAGCGCAAGGGGTTTCAGGCGAAATTTTCCGTTGCCTTATGCGTGGTGAGGCGAAACAAGGCGACAGAACAAATTTCGCCCTGAACAGGGCAAGGGGAATATGATGGAAGCTTTTAACAAAGCCATGGAAGCCATGAACGGGATCGTCTGGGGCCCTCCCATGATGGTACTCCTACTGGGCGTCGGATTTTTCCTTACAGTTGGCCTGCGATTCATCTCCCTCACAAAAATCGGATATGGTTTCCGTCAACTTTTCAAGAAACGTACCGGCGAAGCCGAAGAAGGCGATGTCTCACCTTTCGCCGCGCTTATGACAGCGCTCTCCTCCACCGTGGGCACGGGTAACATCGCAGGTGTTGCAGCCGCGATTGCGATTGGTGGTCCCGGTGCCGTCTTCTGGATGTGGGTGACGGCCATTCTCGGCACGGCGACGAAATTCGGCGAAGGCGTATTGGCCGTTCGCTACCGCGAAATTGATGCCAATGGCAATCGTGTCGGTGGTCCGATGTATTATATCAAGAACGGCTTGGGCCCGAAATGGCTCTGGCTCGCAGGCGCTTTTGCATTTTTCGGAATTATCGGATCGCTCTCGACGGGGAACGCGGTCCAAGCTAACTCCATCGCAGACGCCCTGAAAAGCGAATATAATTTTGATCCCCGCATTGTCGCGGTTATTCTATCACTCTTGGTCGGCGGCGTGATTTTCGGTGGCATTAAACGGATTGGCGCTGTGGCGTCCAAGCTCGTCCCGTTCATGGCGGTCATTTACCTGTCAGCGGCGATTTTTGTCATTCTCGCAAATGTCACAGCCGTTCCCGCGGCATTTGGACTAATTTTCCAAGGCGCATTTGGTCTGCAAGGTGCCGGTACAGGCGTGACGATCGGCTTAATGATGCTCGCCATGCAAAAAGGTGTCGCCCGCGGTTTGTTCTCCAATGAGGCCGGCCAAGGCTCAGCGCCGATTGCACATGCGGCCGCGCAGAATAATGATCCGGTCAATCAAGGTATCATTGCCATGTTGGGAACGATTATCGACACGCTGATAATCTGTACAATAACAGCGCTTGTCATTTTGACCTCCGGTGTCATGTCCGGTGACTGTCTCGCCAATCCGGCGATTTTGGAGTTGTTAGAAAGCGGTATAACACCTGCAGGCTGTGAAATCGGAGTCCCGCTGACGGCGCAAGCCTTCGATTCAGTTCTGGTTGGATTTGGCGCAGATATCGTGACAATCTGTTTGTGTATCTTCGCCTTCACGACCATCATTGGCTGGTCCTATTACGGGGAACGCTGTACAGCTTTCCTGTTCAAGGAAAAGTCTATCCCGGTCTTCCGCGTCTTCTGGATTTTAGCGGTTTTCGCCTCCACCTTCGCTCTGTCGTTTGAAAGCGATGGTGATAATTTGGTGGTCGCAACATTCTGGTTAATCGCCGATAGCTTGACGGGCTTGATGGCCGCGCCAAACTTGATAGGTCTCATCCTGCTCTCGCCCGTCGTGTTTAAATTGGCGAAAGAATATTTCGACAAGGACAAGATCGCGAATGATGGTTTGGTCGATCAGGACGACCTCAAATAATGACGGAAGAGACTGTCCCGACAGCGGCGAAAAAAACGAGTTTCTGGCTCGATTTCGGGCCGTTGCTCATCTTCTTCGCGGCGTTTCTTTATTGGCGGCGGAACCATCCGGATGAAGCCCTGATTTGGGCGGCTGGCGTTCTGGCTATCGCGGCCACTTTCGCCTTATTGATAAGCTGGGTCCGTCACCGGACCCTGTCGCCTGTTCTCATTTTTTCGACAATCGTCATTGGCGGGTCAGCGCTGATTGCGCTTCTCACGGGGGATAAGCGCTTTATTTACATGAAGCCCACCTTCTTGAACGCCCTTTACGGCGTGGTCGTCATCGGCGGCGTGATATTTGGCAAAAATGTTATCAAGCTCCTCATGGGATCGGCCTTTGAATTACCTGATGATAAATGGAACGTCCTCGCCATCCGCTGGGCGATCTTCTTTTTCGCGATGGCCATTCTAAACGAGATCATCTGGCGGAATTTTTCAGAAGACTTTTGGGCCGGGTTTAAGGTCTTCGGATTTCTTCCATTGACGATTCTGTTTACCCTGACCCAAATCCCATTTCTGAACAAATTCGGCGAAATGAAAACGGATTAATCACAAGTTAACTCTGTTCAAACGGCTCATTTGCCAATATGTCGCAGCGATGTGAAAGCGGGACGGGCAGGTCGAATTCTCGGTTGCCCCAGCAATGTGGGATTAAATTATCATGGGGTCAGATGTTTCGGCGGTTAGCGCAATCCGCGAAGCCATAGAACACGATTCTGATTGGGACACCGCAGAATCAAATGAACAGCTTCACTTCTACATTTTAAGAGCCGCCCAAAATGTTGGAAGGTTTGAACCGTTCACGGAAAATGAAATAGAGCTGAATATATATCTCACCCGCCGTATGGCCGGAAAACGGCTCTGTGATTATGCCTGGCGAATGCTGGCCGCGAGTAAAGCCGCCTGACTGCTATTCATAGCTGTTAGAACATAGGCCTGTATCAAACATTGATAATGTGACGGGGTTTTGTCATAAGCCGCGCAACAGACACAACCTTTATAAAGGATGCGCCCCACATGGCCTCATTGGACAGCTTTAACTGCGAACGCGAGATGGAAGTCCGCGGCGGAACTTACACTTATTACGACCTGAAAGAGGCCGAAAAGAACGGACTGACGGGCATCTCGAATCTGCCGCGTTCCCTCAAAGTCCTTCTTGAAAACCTGCTGCGTCACGAAGACGGCAATACGGTCAAAAAAGAAGACATTCAGGCGATTGCGGATTGGCTTGGACCAAAGACCTCCACACACGAAATCGCCTATCGTCCGGCGCGTGTTTTGATGCAGGATTTCACAGGCGTTCCGGCGGTTGTCGATCTGGCCTCCATGCGCGACGCGATTGTGAAGCTCGGCGGATCTGCCGAGGCGATTAACCCGCTCAACCCCGTTCACCTCGTCATCGACCATTCGGTCATGGTCGATTATTTCGGCACACCCGAAGCCGAGAAGAAAAACGTCCAGCGCGAATATGAGCGGAATATGGAGCGTTATGATTTCCTGAAATGGGGTCAGACCGCCTTCGATAATTTCTCCGTCGTCCCTCCCGGAACAGGCATTTGTCATCAGGTGAATTTGGAAAACCTCGCACAGACGGTTTGGACGAAAACAGCCGATGGTAAAACTTATGCCTTCCCTGACACACTTGTCGGAACCGACTCCCACACAACCATGATTAACGGCATTTCCGTTCTGGGTTGGGGCGTTGGCGGAATTGAAGCCGAAGCCGCCATGCTCGGCCAGCCGATTTCCATGCTCATCCCCGAAGTTGTCGGGTTCGAGCTGACGGGCAAATTACCGGAAGGCTCGACCGCCACCGACCTTGTCTTGCGCGTTGTTGAAATGCTGCGCCAAAAAGGCGTCGTCGGAAAATTCGTTGAGTTTTACGGATCGGGTCTGGATCACCTGTCCCTCGAAGATCAGGCAACACTCGCCAATATGGCACCGGAATATGGCGCGACCTGCGGGTTCTTCCCCGTTGATGATGACACGCTCCGCTATCTGCAAGCGACAGGTCGTGACGAAACACGCATCGCCCTCGTCGAGGCCTATGCGAAACAGCAGGGCTTCTGGCGCGATGACAGCACACCGACCTTCACCAGCACAATTAGCTTGGATATGGCGACGGTCACACCGTCTATTGCCGGACCCAAGCGTCCGCAGGACCGTTTCGACCTAAAAGGCGCGAATGTGAAATTCGCGGAAATCCTCCGCGATGAATTTGGCAAAACGCCGGACGGTGACACTGCCATTGAGGTCGAAGGCGCAGGCTATTCCATCGACCATGGCGATGTCATGATCGCCGCGATTACGTCCTGTACCAACACATCCAACCCCTCAGTCATGATGGCGGCCGGCCTCGTGGCCAAAAAAGCCCGCGAGAAAGGTTTGAAGGTTAAGCCTTGGGTCAAAACATCGACCGCACCGGGCTCGCAGGTTGTCGGCGAATATCTCGAAAAATCCGGACTACAGGACGATCTCGACGCGCTCGGTTTCGACGTTGTCGGCTATGGCTGTACGACCTGTATCGGGAACTCCGGCCCGCTTGCGCCGGAATTGTCCAAAGCCATTGCAGACGGCGACCTCGTCTCATGTTCTGTGCTGTCCGGTAACCGAAACTTTGAAGGCCGGATTGGTCCGGACCTCAAAGCCAACTTCCTCGCCTCACCGCCCCTCGTCGTCGCTTATGCGCTGGCGGGTTCGATGCATCACGATTTCGATGCGGATCCACTGGGTGTCGATCAGGAGGGCAATGAAGTTTATCTCAAGGACCTCTGGCCAACCTCAGCGGAAATCGCAGAGGTTGTACGGAAGATCATCACCCGTCAAATGTTCACGGACCGCTATGCCGACGTCTTCAAGGGCGACAAGCAATGGCGCGATATTAAAGTGTCGGGCGGCAAGACCTATGATTGGAAACCGAAATCCACTTACGTCCGCAACCCACCCTATTTTGACGGCATGAGCGCGACTCCGGATGCGGTTGAAGACGTTAAAGATGCAAATATTCTCGCGCTTCTTGGCGACTCTATCACAACCGATCACATCTCTCCGGCCGGTGCAATTAAACATGACGGTCCGGCGGGTGATTACCTGAAAGACAATGATGTCCCGAAATATGAGTTCAACTCATTCGGCTCCCGTCGTGGTAACCATGAAGTCATGATGCGCGGCACATTTGCCAATATCCGTATCAAGAACCTGATGGCACCGGGCACAACGGGCGGCGTGACAAAATATGTCCCGACGGGCGAAATCATGTCCATCTTTGATGCGGCCCAAAAATATAAGGACGCGAATAAAGACCTCGTGATCTTCTCCGGCTCGCTTTACGGTAACGGATCCTCCCGCGACTGGGCGGCCAAAGGCACAATCCTCCTCGGTGTGAAAGCCGTCATCGCCTCCAGCTTTGAGCGGATTCACCGGTCCAACCTGATCGGAATGGGCGTCCTACCCCTGGAATTCCAAGAGGGTGAGAGCTGGGAACAACTCGGCCTGACAGGTGATGAGACGGTTTCTATTTCCGGCATTGAAGGCCTGGAACCACGCGGCACACTCGACGTCGTCATCACTTATCCAGACGGAAAGACTAAAACAGTCACCACCAATGTCCGGATCGATACAGATAATGAGCATGAATATTATAAGAACGAGGGTATCCTGCACTACGTTTTGCGGAACCTCGCAGCGGAAGCCAAGGCCGCCTAAATTCTGTTCAAGTCTAAGATTTGAAAGCCCGTTCCTTCCGGAGCGGGCTTTTTATTTACCTGCGAAAAAATGCTGTGGAACCCAGCCGTGAATGAGGGGTTTTATCATCACACGACTTATTTATAAGAACGCAAATTCACTAAAGACTATACGGGCCAAATTCATGATCTATCGACTTCTGACGACAACTCTGATCGCTTGCGCATTAACGGCTTGCGGAGACAAGGCTGCTGCGCCCGAAAAAGCTCCGACCCCGCCAACACAGATTGAAACGACGACACCAGAAACGCCTAAACCTGAGATAAAAGCCGCTCTGAAACCCGGCCAATTTATCACGGGTCGACGCGGTGTCCGCGCGGCAAAATCCGATGATATTATAATTACGGATGACGCGGTGACCCTGCGCCTCAACCCAAAGGGTCCGTCCCTCGGACTTTCCAAAACCTTCCCGACATCTACTGCAAAAGATTACGTTGTGACCGTTGATCTGGAAACGGAAAATGTGATTGGCGATCTCGGCTTCCGCATGGTCGCTTGGGCGCTGGACGCCAATGGCGCCCCCGTCAGCCGTACAGGTTACACGGCTATCGGACGGAGCTTTGATGCTGCCGCAGGTCGCCAAACACTGACCTATCGCTTCGGTCCAGCGACTGGCGAAACAGAGGCCGCCGAGCGTTTACCTGCAGGGGAGTCCATACGCTTCCTGCTGGAACCCGTCACAAAATCAACAGGTGCAACCGCACGCGTTTACGCCATGACGGTCGCGCAGGACTAATCCTGTTTTTTCTTGAGGTAGTCGGACGCACTCGTCCGACCGCCCGTTCCCGCGCGGTCCACGGGGTCGCGCTTTAACCGTTCCAACGGACTGATTGTTTCGGCATGGGCGGCGGCTTGTGCCGCTGTTTCAGCATTGGACTGTGCGTCTGCGACAGCTTGTGCCTGTGCGGCAGCAGCCGCGTCAGCTTGGGCTTGTGCCGAGGCATCAGAGGCAGATTGCGCATCCGCATCAGCGGTCCCATCAGTTTGCGCCTGACCGGAATCTTGACCCTGTTGCGCGTCGGATTGACCGCTGGGTTGCGAACCTTGCGCCTGTCCTTCTGCCTGCCCTGCCGATTGTCCCGCTGTCTGGCCGCTAGGGTTTTGGCCCGAGGGCCCGCCGCGGCCTTTGATCTGGTTCAGAATATCCGACGCCGATGCCGCAGACCCACCGCGCAGGGGCGAGTTTTGCGACATAGGTGATTGACCGGAAGACCCGCCACCGGATTGTCCCGCTTGTCCTTTAGTTTGCCCTTCGCCGCCGCCCTGTCCTGCCTCAGCAGGCTCCTGACTCGCGGTGCCTTCACCTTCTCCGGACTTACCATCTCCGGTTCCGTCACCCATTCCGCCAAGGCCGCTATTGGCCTCCTCGACCATTTCTTTCCAGGCCCGCGCTTCCTGCTTGGCGATATATTCGTCCGTTTTCGCCTCTTCCGAGGGTTCATAGGCCGCATCAATAGGCTCACCGGGTTCGGCTCCGGCCAGAGCTTTTGCGCGCTGACGGTTCAGGTGACGACGGGATTCAGGGTTGAGCAGGTCAATGGCCTTGACCTCGCCCCCCGGAAAGGAACCGACGCCCTGACTATTGGGATTGGTGACGATATCTTTGAAAATATCACCACTATCGCGCTTCTTGCGGGACTTCCGCCAATCTTCCTCGGACTGATCGGTTTGTCGCGTGTCAGGATTGTCCTGAACCGGATTCGGGTCTGAGTCCTGCGCATAGGCAGGTGCGGCCAGAACGGCGAAGAGGAGCGAAACTGTCAATCCACGTATGATCATGGCAGAGCCATAACATATTTTGCCTGAGCACGGGATGAATAGGTCGTTAGTTTCTAACCACCCTAAATCCCGTGAAGTCATTCGTGTCCCCGCGACGCTGAACCGCGCGCGCCGCATAGCGCAGACCTTCCGCGCCTGAGAACCACGATCCACCGCGCACAATCCGTTGGGAACAGGACCCGCGCGCATCAGCAGAACCATCTACAGGCGCGTCTTTCAAGTTCAGCGTGTTACAATCCAGCACCCATTCTGACACATTGCCGATCATATCCTGCGTCCCGAATTTATTTTTGGACAGCGACCCCACGGGCAAGGTGCGGTCCGCGGCCATATCGGTACAGGCCTCATTCGCCCAGGGCAGACCGGATTCTTTCGACGCACCATTGGCAAACGCACAGAGCGCTGCGGGGGAACCGCCCGGATAGATATTGGTGTCGCCGGCACGCGCCGCATATTCCCACTGGGCTCCGGAGGGCAGGCTGTAGGACTTGCCGGTCGTGTTGGACAGCCATTGCGCATAGGCAACGGCGTCAGACCAACTGACATTGATGACGGGACGATTTCCGCCGCCCCAACCATTATCAGACGGCATGGATTTACACCCGCCCGCACTGACGCAGGCCTGATATTGATTGAAGGTCACCTCGGTAACGCCAATCGCGAACATATTGGTAAAGGTCACGGGACGCGAAGGTTTCTCATTCGGTTTGCCGTCCGTGTCGCCCGCCCCTGCGCCGAGTTCCGCCGTGCCGGCGGGCAGGCTGACCATGGTCGGGCAAGCGTCGCAATCTTTAAAGGTTTTCCCTGCCGCGGGACGCAGATTTTCCAGCGCCGCAATGGCCTCGGGCACATGTGCACCCTGCGGGAAACTCGTCAGATATTGTTGGTAGGCATCCGCCGCATTTGAGGCTTTTGCCACGGCCCATGCCGCTTCATCCGCCGCTGTGGCTTTCAACCGGTCAATGCGGGACTGTGCCTCTGCCGCGTTTTTCCCAGCGGGAAATTTGGAGAGATAGCCTTCGTAAGACGGGACCGTATTCGCCTCGGCCGCCGCTTTCCAAGCCGCTGCTTCTTGTCGCGCGGCTTCTTCCGCATTTTTGCGGCGGGCCTCTTCCTCCGCCTTTATCTGCGCAATCCGTTCACGCGCTTCATTGGCGTGGAGGCCGTCGGGCCACGCCTCCAAATAATCCTCATAACCTTCAATCGTATCGCGTTCTTCAGCCACAGCCCAAGCTTTGCCGTCAAATTCATTGATGAGACGGATGGCGTCTTCCTTGTGCCGCCCATTCGGGAAAGCGGTCAGATAGGCGCGGTATCCCTCCAACGTATCCGTTTCCAGCGCCTGCACCCACGCCTCGTCATCGGCGGATTTCGGGGCTTGGGGTTTTTCCTCAATCGGTTTCTCAACCCGCTCAATTACGGGAACATCCTCCGCAATGACAACTTTTGATGCCAGCCAAATCCCGCCCCCCGCGACGAGAAGTAGCGCGATAATACCGACGGCATATTTCAGCCAAGGCGCAGATTCTTCACGGACCGCAAATTCGTTGCGCTCATGTGGGGGCTGCCAATTGTCGTTATGATTAGTCATTTAGATTACTCGTTAATGCCTGATGGCGATACCCGTTCAGCAAATTCACAAGCTCTTCAATCGAATAAGAAAAACTGAATGGGATGAAATTATCGATATTGTTTTCGTCAGAACTCATATTTGAAACGTGCTTGTAAGAAATTTTTTCAATCTTGAAGACGCCTTTTTCTACAATCTGAAAGCTGGAAACTTCGGACCATTTTTCTTCGAAACTTGGAAACGCAGATTTAATCTCAAAACCTTTTTGATGAAGATAAAGTTTTGGTGGTCGCAAAAACATATAAAGAATATACGCAATTGCGGGAACAAACCCAACGATGAACGAAAGGCCTTTCGGATGTTCTAAAATTTCATTCAAAGAGAATTTGAAAAACATATAAACCGCTATTGAGATTAAGAAGATTAAGTAGAATCCCCAAAATTTTCTACTTCCAATTAATTCAATATCTTCAACCTTATCCTCCACCAGATAAGCCTTTACCTTTAGCATCCGGCCCATCGCCTAACCGCAAAATCAAATTGTCCAAACAATATTGCCCCGCCTCGTTCAATGCGCGTTCTTCCTTATTCTGGACGAGGCTTTGGATGAGCACGAGGACGGCCGACATGATGAGCGCCAACAAGGTCGTGGTGAAGGCCACACCCAATCGCGAGGTGACTTGATAGAGGAAATCATCCGCTTCCGCATTGGCAGGGACGCCCGCATATTGCAGGGCGAACATGATCCCCATAACTGTGCCGATAAAACCGAGGGACGGGATGAGCCATGTCAGGTAACGCAGCATTGAATAGCGCAAGTCGATTTCATGCATGTAAAGCTCGAGCGAGGAGTTCAGGACGGAGATCGCCTGATCCTCATTCCCGCTCATCCGGTATTGGTCGATGGTGCGGGAAATCATGCGCGGGAGGAACGCGTTGAGGCCGAAGCGACGTTCGGTAATGCCTGCCTTGATGCGTCCCAACACATCGGGGTCGAGTTGCCGCCCGTCGGTCGGGAGATAGCCGCGCTTGAGTTGGTTCTCCTCGTCACTCGCCGCGGACCAGCGCAAGAATAATTCGCCAAATCCGATAAAAAGCGCGACCCACATAATGTTCTGCACAGTGAAGGGCCAGAAGCTGGCATCCGCATCGAGCAGAATTTCCTGCAACGCCGGAGATGCCGCGACGCGGATAATGCCGATGGTGACAATCGCACCGACGATGGCGACGAGGAAGACGAAAAGTCTTTTCATTAAAGCATTCGGATTTTTCATAATCTTTCCTCAGATCCAACCTAATCACACACACCGGCACTGGTCGAGGCCAGGGCCATGAATTGACCATTATTTCTGTCCGCGAGCCGTTCCATAAATTCGACCGTCCCGCGATAGTCGAAATAATTTCCAACCACGACGGAATGGATTTCTTTACGCCCATTATTTCTGCGCGCAATTTCATCCGCGAGACGATTGGGCGAGAGACCGTTATTCGCATTTGGATTGGGCAGACCGTCACTGACGAGGAAGATCGCCTGCCCCGGCCCCGCCAGCATGTCGTCAAATGCGTCGAGCATGGAGGCCGAGCCGCCAAATTGGCGCGTCAGGCCGCGTGCAAAATCAATGGCGCCCGTTTTCGTGCCGCCCGTATTTATCTGGCGCAGACGGCCAGTCGCCGGCCATTGCCGGACTTGCGGACCGCGATCCGTTTGTTGGAAACCCACGACTTTGACGGCGTGATTATCCTGCAGGGAGAGAATAATCCGTTCGACGGCTTTATTCACGCTCGCCTCATGCCCGCCCATACAACGGCTCATATCTATCGCGACGACAACGTCATCTGCTGTTGTTTTCATGCCGAGAAAGCGAAAGCTGACCGTCGCGGGTTCAGGTGTTGGGCCGGGATCCTCGGCGACGGGTTCGGGGACGGGTGTGGCGGGCGGCGGCGTGGCGGCAGCTTGCTTTTCCAAGAGGTCCGATTGCGCGGCGCGGAGCCGTTCTAGAAGCTGCTGCGCGTCGGATTTTATATCGGACACATTTTGCCGTTTGGCCGAGCGCTTAATCTCCAGCGCCTTGCGCTTCTCTTCCGTCTCGACAGAGCTGTCCTGCGCTGCGCGGAGGAGTTCTGAAATTGCATTATCCGGCGTCTTTTCGCGCAGCTCATTCTGATAATAGGGTAGCAGAATAATCGCGAGCAGCGCAAAGGCCCCCATCGCGGCGGCGAAAAGGTCGATCGCCGACATGGAGAAAACTTCGATCGTGCGTTCGGATCTTCTTTTCATCGGGACCGTCCCACAAATTCACCGCGATTGCGATTGGCGAGTTCCTGCAGGAATATCGTCAGCGCTTTATCCGAGGTGTAATCGCCAATTGCGACGGTGTGGATTTCCACCCGTCCGCGATTTCGCGATGTGACATTCTGGACAATCCGTCCGGGCTGTCCGTCATCGGGTTGCCCGTCACTAATCAGAATGACCGCTTCTGGTTTCAGGTTCAGTGTTCGGATCAACGCATTTTGCGTCGGCGTCCCCCCGCCAAAATTAGACGGCATATTATCGACAAAGCGCCGCGCGCGGTCCAGCGTTACCGCGTCGGCGCGGACCAGTCTTTCATTATTCGGAAAACTGTCAAAGGTCGGCCCACCGCGATAGCCGATAATGGCGAAGCGATTATCCGGCTTCATCTGCGACAGGATTTCATTCAACGCCTGCACGACATTTTGACGATGGGCCTGCATGGACCCGGACATATCAACGAGGATGACGACATCGCGCTTATCCGTCGAGAGGCCCAGAATTGAGAACGGCACACCGCGGTTAATTGAACGCGGCGGTTCCGGCGGGTCAGGTTCCACGATGGGTTCGGGGTCCGGAACGGGTTCGGGCTGCGGCTGCGGGTCGGGGATTTCGACCTCTGCCATTTGCTTGAGGACCTCTTGTAATTTGGCCTCCGTTTCGCTCATCTGAGTCTCAGTCGTCAGATATTGTTTATCCAGCAGACGGATTTCAGACTGAATGGCGCGAATGGCGGAAAGGTCAGTTTGCTCGCTTTCGGCGGCGAAGCGGCGTTTGCGGACCTGCTCTTCCAGCTCCTCCATCGACACATCCGTGCCGCCCAATTTGTAATAGGGAAAGAGTACGAGCACGATCAGAATAAACGCCCCTAAAGCCGCCGCGAAGAGGTCGAGCGCCGATATAGAGAAAACAGCAATGGAGCGCCGCTTGGACCGCACGACTTATCCGCCACCGCCAAAGATTCGAATAAGGCGGTAGAGACGTTCCTGTTTGGCCTTTTCCAGCGCGGCCTCACTCATATCATTGGAAAGCCGCACGGAATCGCGCAGCACACCGCGATCCATCTCGCT
Organism: uncultured Caulobacterales bacterium; assembly: GCA_947503715.1. Lineage (GTDB taxonomy): Bacteria > Pseudomonadota > Alphaproteobacteria > Caulobacterales > Maricaulaceae > Litorimonas. Next base: position 77,297 of record CANNER010000002.1, read on the forward strand.
ATTGATCACATCATTGGACCGCTTCAGCCGCCCGTCGAGATCGTCCATGAACAGCGTTTCAAGCTCCGCAATTTCCGTTTCGAAAGACTGGAACTCGACGGCATCGCGTTGCGCAATCAGGGAGGAGGAATAGCCCGCGACGAGACCCGCCCATTGCGGGTCTTCATCCGCGCCAAGATCTGTCAAACTCTCGCTGAGGATCTGGCGCAGGAAGAGCGCATCTTCCGCAATCGCCGCATTGAAATCGGGATTGGTCAGCGTCGCATCAAAGGCGAGCAGGCTGTCCATCTGTCCTGTGATATAAATATCGCAAGCTTGCGCAAAATCGATCATATAATCCATGCTAGCCACGATGATTTCAGGTGCGGCCTGACGCAGGACGGGATTGGCGATATCTTCGATAACCGCCAAAACGGGCGTGCCGGATTCGACAGCGGGTTGACCGTAATGGTTCAGCAAAATCTGCGTGCCCTCATCCGCGCCGAAGGCTGTGTCTTGGACAAGTTTGAAAAACTGGTAGCGGGCCACGGCATCATCCGTTGGAAATTCCGCCATTTGCGTGATGCACATATCCTGATTAACCGCCGGAAGGGCGACGGGGGCAATGTCTTGCGCCGCTGCCAAAACAGGCAGGCTCAATGCGCCCAAACTTATAAGGGTTGCGCGAAACATCAGTTGATCGCGCCGCCTGTCGCGCCGTCAAAGGCCGAGGCAATTGGCTGATCGGATGGGCCGCGGTCCACGCCGCTTTCAAAACTGCGGACCTTATCCGCACGACCGGATTGGGAGACCCGCACTGTCCCGTCAGGTTGCCCGTCGGTAAAGCTGCCCTCGTAAGAAATTGACCCGATGGAGGAATGGCGGATCATCAGGCCCGGCCCATTCGCCAAACCGTTACGGGCATAGCCGTAATATTCCATCACCGTATCTGCATCTTCCAACACACCTGCACCGGTCCCATTGGCCAATCCGTTTTCACAGACGCCTAGCCATGTTCCACGTTTGACCCGGTCCGTTCCGAGATAAGCACATTGCGTCGCCACCGTTTCCAGCGAGCGTTGCTTCGACGTGTAGAGCGACTGCAATTTCGCCTGCAAATCCTCATAACGGATGGCTGTGATGGTCTCGTTTGAATCGAGCAGGTCAATCGTCACGGTCGTTTGTTGTTCCAAGACGGGAACGATAGAATTTAGATAATTATTCCCGACCTGCTGCGACAATTGTGCTTTAGAGTAAGCTTCCGTTCCCGCAAAAATACCGCCCTGTATCGCAGCGGAGGACGCTGCACTGCGCGCGCGGTTGCGGCGCACACAGGCATCATATTCGCGCTGGGTGGTTTTATTGCGACAGTTTTCGCCACCGCTCGCAATCGCAGCTCCACCCAAGACACCGGCAATAGCCATCATGGTCGCGGCATTCTGTTGCCGCGCAATTTTACGACGCTTTTCCAGAACATCATATTCAGCAGAAATCATATCACGGACTTGCGCGCCCAATTCGCCGTTATGGATGCCATCGAAAATACGCAAGGATTGAACAGAGAGAAACTTACGTTGGGCCTCCAACAGACGGTCCGCATAAGCAGCGCGGGCTGCATAATCAGCCTCGTCACTGCCGACGAAAGTCAGCGCCGCGAGGCTGGGGTCAAACTCCGCGACATTGGCCGCCTTGCCCATCATAACAGCCTTGTCTGAGTCCAAACCGTTGATGAGCGCAATAATACGGCGAGCCATGGCGTCGGTATAAACATCGTCCAATGGATCAACGGTTCCGTCCGACGCGCCGTCCAAAAGATACATGTCCGAGCTCTGCAATTTAATTTTTTCGACTGGCAGCGACATAACAGAGTTAGTCTCTGACCGCACATCCAATCCCTGCGTCTCGACCCGCATGGGCGTGTCATTTGTGAGATAGGAAATGAAATCTAGTTCGGGGATGACCGGATCGAGATTTCCCGCCTGTAAGGCATTAATCGTTTCCAGCGCCGTTTCCTGCCCTTCCGCCGCAGCCCGCGACACGAGCGGCGCGGAGGCCATTAGTAATCCGTGTGTCGGTGCGGCGGCCCGGTGGTCGGTGCGAACGGTCACCAAGGGTGTGACCAGGTCTCCAAACGTCAGCGGAACATTCCCCATCATCTTCTTGCTGTCCGGGAAACTATAGGTCGAAAAGTCGATAGAAGTAACAGCGGGTAATTCCTCGGCCTCCGTCATAGGCTCCGACGTAAGCTCCCCACCGGGACCCAGCGTAATAGCATGAGGCGAGAGTAGCACAGAATGTTCCGGTAAACGGGCGGCTAACTCCTTATAAAGAGACAACGCGAAATAATTGGATTTCACGACGGCGCTATCCGCAATTGCGACCGTTTCAATCGTGTTGGTGACGCCCCGTCCCGTCGCCCCACCAATCGCGCGGCGGGCATAGGCGCGGTGGTAATCATCGCGGGCATCCTCTGTGACAATCGCCGGATAGCGGATGACGGTCAGAACGCTGCCCTCTGGGACTTCCCCGCGGAGTGTCTCGACGGGGGCGGATTGTGTGACGACAGACGCTTTGACGCCTTGCGCCGTCGAGGCACAACCTGTCGCGAGAAGCCCTAAGCTCAGTAAGGAGGAGGCTAAAAGAATGCGTTTCATCATGCGACAGCCCTACAAAATGACAGATTAACCTTTGCTGAAGGAAAATCGGGGCTCGCGCAAGTCACAGGCGCTTGACGTTAACGCCCTTTAATCACGGAGCTTTCGCTTCCAACGAAAACGCGTGGAGCTTTGCAACCTCTTCCGCGACCGCGTCCATGACTGCACGATGCTTGGCCAATGTGTTCATCCCGGCAAAAGCTGCGCTCGTGATGATGACGTGAACATGTGTCTCCGCGGCTCGCTCCATGTCGGGAAAACTGGCTGCATGTTCCGCCGCGCCGCCATGTCCGGCATGTAAATGCGACTGATCCTGCACCTCCAACTGCGACGGAGTGAACATCTGCTCCAGTTTTTCCTTGATTGAGTCTACCAATATGCCCATCTTGCGCGGTCCCTGTTCCTAAATCATCCGTGACGAAGACCTTACTTATGCCCTCCAACTTTGAATACAAACCCAAAGGCATCGATATTCGAGCCTCCCGGTCAAAGAAAAAAAAGAAACCTGACGAATTGCCCTGCGAATGGGCGGGTTGTGTCAGCATGGGCGGCTGTAAAGCTCCCAAGTCTCCGGACCGTTTGCGCGATTATTTCAATTTCTGCCAGCAACATGCACGGGAATATAATAAGAACTGGAACTTCTTCTCCGGCAAGACGGATGAGGAAATTCAGGAATGGCAAATCGGTGCGCGACACGGTCACCGTCCGACCTGGGATGTCCGCAAGAACACAGCCGAGCGCGCACAAGCGCAAAAGAAGCGCCGCGCGGGCAGTACATCCTCGACATCGGAAGGATATAATATCTTTGGCGACGGGAAAGAGGAACAAATCGCCGCGCCAGCGCGTCGTCTCTCCTCGCTACAGATGAAAGCGCTCAACGATCTTGGCCTAGACGATACGGCTACAAAATCCGAGGTTCGCAAACGCTACACGCAACTTGTCAAACAACTCCATCCCGATGCGAACCAAGGCAAACGGAATACAGAAGACAGCTTCCAACGCGTCGTCGCCGCCATGAAAGTTCTGAAAACCACGAATTTAGGGTAAACATGAGCCGTCAACTCGGGCGCTACCTCACGGCAGGTTTGGGCACAGTCGCCCTTTATGTGGGTGGCGTCTGGTTTGGGACAGAAATACTGCATTTGCCAGTCCGTCCCACAAATGTGGTGCTGTACATCGCGGCGACAGCCCTTTCTTTCGCCCTAAACTATAAATGGGTCTTTGCGTCCAAAACCTCCGCAGGGCGCTCCCTCTTTTTATTTCTCTTACTGCAAGCTTTTGGGGTGTTGTTGAACATTATATGGGTCGAGGCGGGATTACGGCTCACACATCTCTACCCGTGGATTATCGCGGCCACTTATTTTGCCATCTGGCCCTTTCTGTCATTTGCCGTTCAGAAGCGATATATCTTCAATCGGTGAGCTTGGATTCACCGTAGCCAAGGGGTAGACATGCCTCGAATAGTATTTCCGGAAAGACTGTAAAATGACCGACGATAAATTTCCCCTGTTCGCGCCGGACACGACCGTTTCCGCCCGTGAAACTTTCGGCGTGGATTTCGACATGGAGATTCCGGCCTTTTCCAAGCGCAGTGAATATGTGCCGGAGATTGACGAGGCTTACCGTTTCGACTCCAGGACCACGCAGGCGATCTGCGCGGGCTTTGCATTTGACCGCCGCGTCATGGTGCAGGGCTATCACGGGACGGGGAAATCCACACATATCGAACAGGTCGCCGCGCGGCTGAACTGGCCGATGGTGCGGATCAATCTGGACTCTCACGTTAGCCGGATCGACCTGATCGGCAAGGACGCGATTGTCCTGAAAGACGGGAAACAGATCACGGAGTTCCGTGAAGGCCTGCTGCCCTGGGCACTGCAACATCCCGTCGCACTCACATTCGACGAATATGATGCAGGTCGTCCTGACGTCATGTTCGTGATCCAGCGCGTCCTCGAAGCGCAAGGCCGCCTGACCCTGCTCGACCAGAATAAAGTCATCACACCGCATTCCGCGTTCCGCATTTTTGCGACGACGAACACAGTCGGCCTCGGCGATACGTCCGGCCTCTATCACGGCACGCAGCAGATCAACCAGGGGCAGATGGACCGCTGGTCAATCGTCTGTCAGCTCAACTATCTCGCCCATGACGAAGAAGAGAAAATCGTCCTCGCAAAATCCCCCGCCTACGACACACCCGAAGGCCGGGACATCCTCGCCTCTATGGTGCGTGTCGCAGACATGACACGGAACAGCTTCATCGCCGGCGATATCTCCACGGTCATGTCCCCGCGAACGGTCATGAACTGGGCCGAAAACGCCCGCATATTCGACGGCAATATCGCACAGGCTTTCAGGCTCACATTCTTGAACAAATGCGACGAGCTAGAACGCCCGATTATCTCGGAGTTCTACCAGCGAGCCTTTGGCAGCGAGTTGGAGGAGAGCGCGGTTACCGTGATGGTCGCGTAGTGGGCGTAATTGATACGAAGTATCAATTACAACGGAGCGCCTTCATTGCTGGCGATGAAGTATATTAAACAATAGTTGGGGGACTATCATGGCGAAACATCAATGTCTGAGTTGCGGTGAACGTTTTGAGGGGCCGGAGTTTTTCAGCTACCTTCTAAAACTGCGGAGCAAGACCGTTCTGTGCCTTCGCTGCCAAACAGATAATTATATCGTCCCGCAACGCAACGTGGCCTATTTCATTTTTCTGCTCATCTCAATTCTGATTGGACTGATCATATTCGCCATTCCAAATCTCGGATTTGCAGCTGCGACCTATAGTCCTTCGACGGAAACTTACCGGGTTAGTTTTCTGGCTCTCATCGGGGGCGCTGCCCTCGGTCTGGCTGCGGCAAGGCTCGTCATGAATGTTTTAACTGGATGTTTGGAAAAGTCTCACAGGATCGTAAGTATAAATCCGCGAGTGATTATGAGGGCTGACCACCCAAACCTGTCGGCGACCCTACTTTACCAATGTTGTATTCGGATAGGCCGCCTGCCAGCCGAACCAGAAGGCGCGGTGATAGGGGAGTCTTTTTAATTCGCGGCCATCCTCTGCGGTGAGGCGGGCTTCCGAAATTTTCCATGTGCCGCCATTTTTATCCGCGGCGACCCGTCCGTCAGACGTCACAATCTCGACCGTGCCCGGGTCATAGACGCGGTTCGCCCCGGTCTCATCCGTCAATATGACGAAACGCTGCGTGCCGAGTGTTCCGGCATAGACGGGGTTATTATTTAAATAATCCGTATCGATTGCAATGCTGCCGGGTTGTCCCTTGAATCGCAGGGCAAGTACTTCCTGTTTATTGGCAAGACGCGAATCCTGAAACGGCGTATTAAACATAAGGTCATCCGTCGCGAAATAATCATGATAGGCGACCCCTTCGTCATAGTTGCGACGATGCCCCGTTTTCAGCGATAGAACCTGCGTTTGTGGATGGAGCGATTTCCATTTCCCCCAGGTCGTGGTGACAACACTGCGATGGTTCAGTGCGATATCTTTTCCCGTCAACGGGCCGACCACTGGTTCACCCTTAATTGTATTCCACAGACTCTGAGTCGCTTGATCATACATTAATTTGTTCGAGCGCAGTAAAAAGCCGGACGTACCCAGATCATAATCTGTTCCGTTCAGCGTCGTATCATAGAGAATGACTGTCCCGCAAAGTGTGCAATAAACGCCCGCAACATCGACGCCGCCAACCGTGTCCGTAAACATCTCATGCCACGCCAATATACGTTTGGGGTAGGCACGAAAATCGCCATTGACCTCTATCCCGAAGACGACATCTTCATCATCCAGATAATCTGCATCTAAAGCTTTTAACATTTTAGGATTGCGCAGAGGCGGGATGCCGTCCTGTCTTACGCCGCCCCACCGGACTTCATCCAAGCGGATTGTAGATGTTTCGCCGCGATCTCTGAAATATTTACCGAAACGCGGATCAATGCGTTCATAAAACTCAGCTTTGAACGCATCATATCCCGGCGAATTGAGCGCGGGTTCATTCCACATCCAGCGGAACCAATCATTCATATTCGTGCCGAAATCCTGTCCGGTTTCATGGCGCAATTCATTCAGGAGGTGTTTCCGGATTGTAGGGTCATAAACGAAGTTGAAGACTTCCAAGGTCGGTGCAACCCACGTCGCATCAAAGCGGGCAGATATCTGATTCCGGATTTCAGGGTCTCCAAACGCGGCGGAACGGTCTAAAAGTGCGAGTAATAATGCGCGGTCCAGAGCGTCAAAAGATGCGGCATTCGACACGGGATTGACAGGGGCTGCCGCACTGGCCGTCGCCGCAGATATGGCAGTATTGGTTTGCGCATTCGCATTCACAAAGACTATGGAAAGCAGAGCGCCGGCTGCGAGAGCCGTGGTCAGGAGGATAGAGTTTTTCATAGCCCATTATCTGCACAAAGCACTGCGTTAGGGAACTCACGAAGCCAGACATGACAGTCACGTCACCGTCAGGGCTGTGTTATTAATCTACTCACCCTTCCGTGCGCATCTGCGCGGTTTATATCTCGTATAAACCTGTTTATGCTGTCCCAGCAGTTCACTCACAACATCATAGCTATCCCCATTGACCGCCACACCCCTCGATAATTTCAAACGCGCCCTCTCCGCCTCGACCAAGGCCATCTCCGGTGAGCCTGAGCTGGACGTGTCTTTTGGCGGGGATGTGGCGGGGATTGTGCGGGATCAGGTCATGCTGCCCTCGCTGCCACCCAACCCAAAACCCGAATTAATTGCGAAGGCACGCGGCGAAGCCGATGGTCTGGCCCTCCGCCTCGCCCTGCATGACAAAGATGTCCATGCGGGCAATCAACCGCAATCGGGTCCCGCGCGGCAGGTGTTCGAAGCGATGGAACAGGCGCGGGTTGAAGCTCTGGGCGGGAAGCATCTCTCCGGTCTCGGTGATAACCTGATGGCGGCACTGTCGGCGCGGGCGAAGAAGCGCGGCTTTGACAAGGCCGATATCGCGATGGACGACACCTCCTTTGCCGAGGCGGTCGGCCTCTATGCGCGTGAAAAATTGACGGGCCGCGAATTGCCCGCGACGACCAACGGCATCATGGCCGCCTGGCGGGACGAGATCGAGATGAAGGCGGCAGGGCGCATGGATGACCTTGCGAGTGTGCTGGACGACCAACATGCGTTTGGTCAATTCGTGCAGGACCTCATCGCGGATTTCGACCTCGGGGATGAACGGGCCAATTCAGAGGAAGAGGACGAGCAGGACGACGAGTCCAAGGAGAACGAACAAGAGCAGGATAATAACGAAACGCCGGATTCCGAACAAGAAGACGAGCCCGGTCAAACCGAAGTCTCCGATGCTGATGCGATGGAAGACCAGGACTCTGATCCACAGGATATGGTCGATGCCGAAAATATTGACGGCGAGCAGGACGATGCCGAACAGTCCCCCGACGCCAATCCGCAACGCCCGCAACCGACCAATCTGCCCGATCCCTATACTGTTTATACGACGAACCATGATGAGGTCATCAAGGCGGAAGAGCTCTGTGAAGTCGAAGAGCTGGAACGCCTGCGCGGCTATCTCGACGGCCATATGCAGGGCCTAAGCGGCGCGATTTCCCGCCTCGCCAATCGCCTGCAACGTCGCCTCCTCGCGCAGCAACAACGCTCTTGGACCTTTGATCTGGAAGAAGGCATGCTCGACACCGCGCGCCTGACCCGTGTGATTATTGATCCAATGAGCGCCCTGACCTTTAAGGAAGAAAAGGAAACCGATTTCCGCGATACGGTCGTGACGATCCTGATAGATAATTCCGGCTCTATGCGCGGGCGTCCGATTATGGTCGCGGCCGTCACAGCAGACATCATGGCGCGGACATTGGAACGCTGCGGCGTAAAAGCGGAAATCCTCGGCTTCACGACTCGCGCGTGGAAGGGCGGCAAGAGTTTTCAGGATTGGATGGCGGCGGGCAAACCGTCTCGCCCCGGACGCCTGAACGACCTCCGCCATATCGTCTATAAGGCCGCGGATATGCCGTGGCGTCGCGCGAAAAGAAATCTTGGCCTGATGATGCGCGAGGGCTTATTGAAGGAAAATATTGACGGCGAAGCGCTGGACTGGGCTTACCGCCGCCTGATGTCCCGTCCCGAACAAAGACGCATCCTGATGGTCATTTCTGACGGCGCCCCCGTCGATGACGCGACGCAAAGCCAAAATAAATCCGGCCTGTTAGAAAACCACCTCCGTATGATGATCGACAAAATAGAAAACCGCTCCGAGGTCGAACTCGTCGCCATCGGCATCGGCCATGACGTCACGCGCTGGTACAAGAAAGCGATCACGATTTTGGACGTGGAGCAGCTCGGTGGCGCGATGACGGAGAAATTGGCGGAATTGTTTGATGAACGGCCGAGACGGTAAAATGGCTAGAACAAAATCATATGGCAGTGTGGCAGATTGGGTTGCAGCAGAATACACAGTCTCCACAAGTAAAATAAAAAACCTAAGCGTCGAAACGCTGGCTTTTACAGGAATGATTGTCAGCTCTGTACATCCTCGCAGTCCCGCCAGCCATTTGGGGATTCAGGTTGATGACATTCTCTATGAAATAAATGGTGGTATCTTTGACGAAGAAGATTTGGACAAAACCTTCATACCGCGATTGCTCGGACGCGCTCATAAGTTCAGTTTTTTTCGACCGTCCTCCCGCGAAATTTTCAAAGTTAAAGGCGCCCAATTTCCCTACGCTCTTCGTTTAAAAAACAGTTTGCAAAGTTTCATCGCCATCCTCCGAAATGGTGACCCGGACCCATCAGAAGTCGCGACCTTCTGGGAAGCTGGAGATCGACAAGCTCTCGCTGATTTATGGATTCCCTTTGAGACTTATTTGATGAGACTGCGTGACCTGAATGGAAATCCATTTGACGGGCCGCTTCCACAGACGGTCGCACCTAAATCACCCCTCCCATCATCGGAAGATATTTGGCCGGGTTTCTTTGGGTGGTTGGCTCTTTGCGCCGCAGAGGCCGGGCAAATGGAACGCGCCGCCTATGTTCAATCGCAAGTTGACGCGCATTTTGAGCAGTCAGGCGATAGCGGCATGATGAACGCATTCGCGGCGATGGAAGATACACGCGCTTTATTGGCAGAAGCCCGCTTTAATCCCAACATGGCCATCACGTATATTGAGCGCGGGATAGAGATGGCGCCGGATGTGAAAGAATTATATCGTCGTTTATCCGCACTGACGAATACAGATGTCACACCACCCCCTTCATCCTTTCTGGATATGCAGCCAAGTTATGATCTTCCACGCGTTGATCCAGCAGGACGTTTCAAGCAAGAGTCTGGACGCGTATCGCTAAGTGAGCAGGTTGCAACACTCTCCCAAGGTCAATTCATTCTTTTGGTCCTCATGTCCAGTTACCGAACGAACGGTCCGTATGTCGAAGGTTTCAACAGAGCTCTCATTCCGTTGTTGCGCCTAAAAGCCTTCCAAGAAGTCCATATTGTAACAGCTTGGGACTCCGGTCGATCCCGAGACCTTCCGCTTCCAGTTATGGAGCCTGCACTGCAAAAAGGAGGCATAAAAGTGAGTCTTCTGCATGATGTTGAAGACAGGCTTGCACAGGCTTTAGATATTACCTCCGCTCCAACTAATTTAATTATTGATCATCGCGGTGTCGTAATTGCAGAGGGGTGGTTGGGTGAAGATAATGTTTTGTGGGACGCCCTAAACGCTTAAAAACCCTCATTTTAAGACGGCGCCTTTAAAGTCCCGACGCGACAACCAAACCCCCACGCACAGAATCTGTCCGAATCCTGAAAATCTGCGCCCTGCCGCGTGGCAAAGGCGTGGAACCTGCACCTGTGCATATGATTTCCGGGGACGGACGACGGAAACTGGATATGAGAGAGCATACATCGACTTTCCCCTTGATGTGGAGACCCTATCGACCCGGTGGCTTTCGAGCGCCGGGTCTTTTTTTGGATAAGTCGGCGGGTGGAGAAAGCCTTATATTGTCATCTCGCACTTGATGCGGGGCCTATCGGCTGTTCTCTCAGACTTGCGCTCATAAACGATAGGCCCCGCATCAGGTGCGGGGTCACGTAGGCATTTGATTATCAATCAAATGACAAGGAACCGAAAGGCAAAGCCTTTCGGCGCTACACTGTAATTGACCCTCAGGGTCAATTACGGGCGTTTCGCGCCCCCTCACCCCACAGCCGCCAATTGTTTGCAAGCAAACAAAAGGCGGCATGATCCTCTCCCTATGTTGTTTTTTCAAAACAACGAGGAGAGGAAATAATGACGCTTAAAAAGATAATCCTCGGTTATGACGTTTTTGAAGGTGTGGATTGAGTTATAAAATTCTCAACTTTCCTCGTCTCTTAGACTCGCTATAAACGGGGATTGGGATTTATTTCAAAAACTGCGTCCACACCCCCTGAGAGTTGTGCAATTTTAAAGCTGTCTTCTTTCAACGGGCGACCAAGCGATCGTTGGCTTGTTCGGAAAGAAGCGGTGCTTGTCATTGGAGCGGAAGGGTTAACGTCCTCGAGCTTGGGTGGCCTATCGAGAGCTGATCGTTCCCAGACTGAATGGTTCGGCCGGTAGTGCGAAAAGGCATCGCCGCGTGGGCCCGTTGGGGTTCGAAAACTTAGCTTTAACCCTGGTTTGCGACCAGAACCCTGAATACCCACGCGGACATCCCGTTTTTTTTGAGATTAAAAACGAAACAAACGGACATAACTAAGAGATACAGGAACTCAACAGTTCCGAGGCGCGGAACGCCCGCAATCAATTCTGTGAGTCGATTGCAGTGTCGCGCCGAAGGGCTTTGCCCTTCGGTTCCTCGATATTTGATTATCAATCAAATATCTTCGTCACGCATCAAGTGCGGGGTGACAACATGAAGTTATACCCTCAATCCGAACGTGCGGTCATGCCGCCGTCGAGCACGATCGTATGCCCGCAAGTCCACGCGCCTGCGCGGGAGCAGAGATAGAGCGCCGTTCCGGCGATATCTTCCGGCTGCCCCATACGGGCGCGAGGTATCTTGGACACAACCATTTTGTTCACGGCCTCATCCTCGGTCAGGCTTTTCGTCATATCGGATGGAAAGAAGCCGGGCGCAATTCCGTTCACATTGATGTTTCGACCCGCCAGATCCGTCGCGAGATGTCGGGTGAGATGCGCGCAGGCCGCCTTGCTGGCGGAGTAAGAATAGCTCGGCAATCCCGGGTTGGAGAGACCGTGAATGGAGGAAATCAGGATGACACGGGACGGATCAGTATCTGTCCCTTTGGACAGGAGCGGCAGGCATTTCTGTGTCATGAAGAACATGGATTTCACATTGATATCCATGACTTTATCCCAGCCATTTTCAGGGAAAATATCAATCGGCGCGACCCAGTTTGCGCCCGCATTATTAATCAGGATATCGATGTGATCTTCTTGTTCAGAGAGCGCTTTCACGAAAGCTTCAATCCCTTCGACAGAGGACATATCCCCCGGAATGGCAACGCACTCGCCGTAAGCGGACAGCTCTTCGGCTTTTTTCATCAGCCGCTCAACCTTGCGCGCGGTGATGTAAACTTTGGCACCGCCTTCGAGGAGGCCCTGTGCCATCATCGCGCCAATCCCGCTGGACCCACCTGTCACGACGGCCACTTTACCCTCTACTGAAAATAAGTTCTTCATGTCGTCTCTCCCTCATTCTGTTCAATTTTATCAAAGACTGTTTTGGCCAGCGTTGCAAAGATATCTGCAATCTCGCCGTCATTTTTCGCAACGGGCTCGCCCGCATCACCGCTGGCGCGGATATCCATGTGGAGCGGGGCCGCGCCGAGATAGGGCACGTCCATCGCTTCCGCGTCACGCTTTGCACCGCCTGTACCAAAAATATGATGCGCACTGCCGCAGGTCGGGCAAGTAAAAACAGCCATGTTTTCAATCAGGCCGAGGACCGGAATATCGACCTTGCGGAACATGGCCACGCCTTTGCGCGCATCCAGCAGGGCAAGGTCTTGCGGCGTCGAAATAATGATCGCGCCCGCGGGTTTGATGTCTTGTGCGAGGCCCAATTGCGCGTCCCCCGTACCGGGCGGCATATCGATGAGGAGGAGGTCCAACTCGCCCCAATCCACATCCCAGAGCATACGCGACATCGCGCCCTGCACCATCGGCCCGCGCCACACGATGGGGTCGTCATTGGGCGTCAAATATCCGATGGACATGGTTTTCAATCCGTGCGCCTCGACCGGTACGATGATTTTTCGCGCGCCCACGGGAATGGCGCGTGCGAGTGTGCCGGAAGTCCCCATCAACATGGGCAGGCTGGGCCCGTGAATATCGGCATCCAGCAGCCCGACTTTCATCCCGGTCTTCGCCAGCGCCACGGCAAGATTGGCCGCCAGTGTCGATTTGCCGACGCCGCCCTTGGCCGAGGAAATCGCGATGACCCGTTTTACATCCGCATCGCCCTGAACACCGTCGGGACGTTTGGGCTGGTGCGGATTTCCGCGTTTGCGCGCGCCACCGATCTGCGGCCCTTGTTTATGGGCCGAGAGAATGACGCGGGCTTTATTCACACCGTCCAGTGTTTCGAGGGCCTCTTGCGCTTGCGTGCGGATAGGGAAGAAGGCGTCTGCATCCGGCGGCGAAATTTGCAACACTGCCTGCAAAGTGCCGTCTACCAGTTCAAGCGACGCCAACCGCCCTGCCGAGATAATGTCGCCCGATTTAATCGGATCAGAGATTTCTCCCAGCGCTTTGAGCGCTTTGTCTTCGGAATAGGTCATGACTTAACTCCCGTTTCCGCAGGCCAGAGAGATTTTTCCCTCTGCCGAAATGCGGAGAGGTGGTTGTACATCTTGTCTGTTTTTAGTCTCGAAACTCACCAGAATATTGCCGTTCTGCGCCAGAGAGACGGCGCGTGGATCATTCGGCAATTCGACAACGCGTCGGACATCAAAATTATCACCCGTTATTTTCAATTGATAGAGGTCTTGCCGCGCCCCCATATGACCTGCCGTGTCGACAATCCAGAATGTGTCGGCGCGTTCGCCCAAACGCAGCGGGCGGTCCGGCAGAATGGCAAAGGGCGAGCGGAAATTTCCAACTCTGCGGCCTTCGCCCGTTTGGTTATCGAAATAGACGAGCGCTCCATTCTGCGCGCCTTGATAATAAGACGCCAACCATCCGGATTTAGTCGGGTGGGCGGCGTTGAGTGTCTTTCGCGTCACGCGCTTCACCCAGTCATCCGTCGTGTTGACGGGTGCTTCGTCAAAGAACGGCATTTGCGCGACGAGATCTTGGATGTCGAAAGTGTTCAATTGGCATCTTTCGGCAGATTGGAGCGCTACACGTCTTTTCTGTATAAAGGCCTGAGTCCCATCTTCGAACTTTCCGTCCCGTGCGAAGCGGGCGGCGACGGCAATATCGACGAGCGGATGGTTTTCCAATTGCTGAAGCACTGGCAGAAATTTCGGGCGGGTTTGCGCGGCCTTTATACCCGTCAGAAGCAAAGATATGTCACTGGATGTCAGAGCATCCTGAATGGCAAAATCTTCCAGAGGCGTTCCCAAAACGGCTCTCAAAAGACTGGCACGATCTGCAAGATTATTCAGCTTTGCATAGCGCCAAATCCGGTCAATCGCGGGTTGGGTGACGGGGTTATTTATGCCGTCCAGAACGCGGGCATAGGCCGTCACATCAGCAGCGCGTTCCGTCAGCAAAAGGGTCAAGGCCTCCAGCCTTGCGGGTGTCATCTGTGGCAGGGGCGGCGATGTCGACTGGGATTTATTTCTTGCGGCCATGATCTTGAACCACCCATCCAAAGCAACCGCGCGAGCTGGCGGCGGAATTTCAGGGTCACCGGAAAGCTCCACCGCGAATTTTCCGTAAAATCCGTCGGTTCGGCTTTCATGGCGGGCGGCCAGCAATCCGGCCAAATTATTTATCTGCCGCGGCGTCTCCACAGACCGCATGGCCCGCATCAGGGACGCGAACGCGTTAGACGGATTCTCCCGATAGAGCGCGTCATAGGCTGCGGACACAACCGTCGTATTGAAGCCGGTCAGGAGCAGTTTCTCAAACGCCGCTTCATGGCCCGCAGCGGGGATTTTGGACAGCAGCGCTACGTGAAACGCACTGGGAGAATTCGACATATCTTTCAGAATAATCGAAATCTGCTCGCCAGAAAAAGGCGCCTGCATAACTGTCTCATCCATCCGGAAAAGGCGACGGCTAAAGTTCCGCACCGCCTCATCCGGATGGGTCAGGCCCGTAACCCAGCGGTTCCGGTTGGCGAGCGTCATGTCCCGCAGGAGCGGCGTGACGAGCGCCGCCTTCGGACCCGCCCAGAGCGTATCAATGACCCGCGCCTCTTCCGCCGCCAATGGCCCCGTTCGGGACAGCAGAAGCGCCATTTCCGATCTCGCCTCGTCGCGGGTCAGTCCACTCAACAGCGCGCGTCGGCCTTTGTCGCCAAAGCGCTGAAATTCCTGCGTCAGCACATCATAGTCAAACTCGCTCGCGTCATGTCGGGTAACGATATCCATACAGTGACGCAGCGAGGCACAGACTGTCTGCTCCGCCCGCGTCAGAGACTGCGCGAGAGCGGGCATAGCGGCGGTCAGCAGGACTGACATCGCAATGAAAGAGGAGGACAACAGTTTCATAATCACAGCGCATAGGCCATCCCCCGAAGGGCGACAAGCGGACAGGTGTAGCCGAGCGATTGTTCAGATTTGAGGGTCCCAAAAAGAGGTGCGGATTAGGGCTTGCATGCCCCCACACCCTTGCGTATATCGCCGTTTCCCGAACGTCGAAGATTACTCTTCGAAACTTTACGTTCACGATTTGGAACGGGCGATTAGCTCAGCGGGAGAGCACTACATTGACATTGTAGGGGTCACTGGTTCAATCCCAGTATCGCCCACCATTCCTAAAAAAATGCGTGTGATTTACGCCGCAATGAGTCGGTCGACTTCATTCACCAACTGACGCAAATGTACGGGTTTCGACAAGACTGTCTGCGTGCTGGCGTCCTGATCGCTCATGGCGACGGCGGCGAACCCTGTAATAAACATGATCTTGATTCCGGGGGAGAGTATCTCGGCCTGTTTGGCCAGTTCTATTCCGTCCATGCCCGGCATCATGATATCGGTCAGGAGCATGTCAAACGCCCCGTCCGCGAATTTCAACGCGCGAAGGGCCCGCTCTCCATCGGCACAGGCAATAACGTGGTGTCCGGCTTTTTCGAGGGCTTTCTCGAAAAACTTGCGCATGGCATCATCGTCTTCGGCGTAGAGAATTGTGGCCATGTTCGCTGTTCCGTTTCGTATCAATTATCAGGGACTGTAACGAATCATGCAAGGCCCGCACCAGTCATGCATGTGCTACGGGGGTAGGCCTTAAAATTGTCTAACGACGCGGCGATTGTTTTCGGTTTATAGAGGTTGTGATTATGCGATTCAGACGCTCACAGAAACCAACGGAAGACCTCGATGCCTACGCGCCCGGGCATATTGTTGAGCGCCCTGACACGGTTGGGTGGCGCGCGGGTGTTGTCTTTGCCTCACCCCATTCCGGTTCGACCTATCCGAAAGACCTTCTCTCCCGTGCGAAAATTTCACCGCACCAGATGCGTCGGAATGAGGATATTTACATCGACCATCTGTTTCAAAGCGCTGTCGCAGCAGGAGCGCCCTACCTACGGGCTGTGTTTCCGCGCGTTGTCGTGGACGTCAATCGCGCGGAAGATGAGTTACCCTTGCATTGGGCGGACATAGTAAACGACGGAGATTTAACACAACCGACACCACGTGCGGCAGCCGGATTGGGGGTTGTGCCGACCTTCCTGAGTGAGACACTGCCGATTTACGAACGTCTCCCGACGGAGGCCGATGTCAAAGCGCGTCTTGAAACGCTCTACCGCCCCTATCACGCGGCCCTGCGGAATTTGGTCGAGGACGGCCTGTCACGGTTCGGGCAAGTCTTACTCGTCGATTGTCACTCCATGCCCGGCTTTGCGGCGATGGGCGCACGGCGTCCGGACATTATTTTGGGCGACAGGTTTGGGACGTCCTGTCACCCCGACACAATCGCCCTTTTTCGCGAGTTATTCCAAAGCGCCGGATATTCTGTCGGTATTAATTATCCCTATGCGGGTGGATTTGTGACGAGCCATTACGGCAAACCGTCTGACGGCGTCGAAGCCATTCAAATAGAAGTGAACCGCGATCTTTACGTCAATCCCGTCACACTCTCACCCAAATCCGGCTATGTGAAATTGATGGAAGATCTGAAAGCAATCACGCGGGAAATTGTTGACAGTGCCGTCCCGCAATCCTTGGCGGCGCAATAATCCAACCGGAAATTCTCTTTTAACGCGGCTGTCTGGCACGCGACTTGCTCTCCTCTCAGGCGAAACACACGCTTGAAGGAACTGGCCCATGACAAATGATATCGACCTCCATGTTGGCAAACGCCTGCGCCGCCGTCGCCGCTTGCTGGGCCTGACGCAACAGACCTTGGCGGAACATGTCGGCATCCGGTTTCAGCAAATCCAGAAATATGAGTGCGGGGCCAACCGTGTCTCTGCCGCGCGCTTGTTTGAATTATCCGAAGCCCTGTCTGTACCCATTCAGTATTTCTATGAAGGTCTCAGCGAAACGGACCACATTTCCGGCGAGACCGATCCCGATGTTATTGCGCCGGATGTGCTGTCTCGTAAGGAAACGATGGACCTCGTCCGCGCCTATTACAATATGGCCGAAGCGCCGCGAAAGCATTTTCTCGATCTAGCGAAATCCTTGGAGGGCGCGACTAAGCCGTCCCTGCGGCTCGTCGCGCAATAGACAATCTCTGCGCGGGCTGTTAGCGGCCCGCCTATGACTATTTCAAAAGACATTCAGGCCCGCCTGACACACCTTCACACGCTCTCACAAATTGCGAGAGAAATTACGCTTCCGCTTTTCGCTGACCCGAAAGGCGTTGAAAATAAAGCGTCAGGGTCCGATTATGACCCCGTGACACAGGCCGATATCGACGCCGAGAAAGCTTTGCGAAAATCTATTCGGGCGACGTTTCCCGACGATTCCATCGAGGGTGAAGAACTCCCCGATCATGTCGGTAAGAATGATTTCTCTTGGACCTTGGACCCCATTGACGGGACACGCGGATTTGTTGCGGGCGTTCCGGTTTGGAGCACGCTCATCGCGCTGTCACATAAAAATAAAGCCGTCCTCGGGATGATCGATCTGCCCGCTCTTAATAAGCGCTATATGGGTCATATTGATGGGACGACGTCCAAATCCTGGCTTGAGGAAGATGGTACAAAAACCGATCTCAAAACGTCGCCTTGCGCGGAAATCCGTGATGGTATCCTCGGCTGCACCGCGCCGTTTGGGATGTTCAAACCCGGCGAATTGGCGGCTTTCAAAATCATCGGATCGGGCACGCGGTTTATGCGATTGGGGCTCGACGCGCTCGGCTATGGCCTCCTCGCGGAAGGGCGGATGGACATCATTGTCGAGGCCGGGATGAAGCCCTGTGACGTCCGCGCCCTCATCCCGATTGTCGAAGGCGCGGGCGGAAAACTGACCAATTGGCATGGCGGCAGCGCAGCCGATGGCGGGCGTGTCGTCGCCGTTGGTGACGCCGGATTACTCCCGGAACTTTATACCTATCTTGGGCGGGCCTTGGATTAAGGCGTGCTGAGAACTTGTGGCTCGCTACGCGGACCAACAGTTTCCGCACTCGGACTAATCCGTCGTAATAATCCGCGCGCTGTGTTCTGATCGAACTTGATACGCATCTGCAGATAGACACCTTTGCGCGTATATTCCGCGGCTTCGAAATCATCGTCTTTGAAGCCCGCAACATTATAGCCTGCACTGATCCAGACATTATCGACGGGCGATACACCGACACTTGGACCCCAGCTATAAGCCGTGCCCGTGTCTTCACCCGCAAGCATGGACCCCCGGAAACCGACATCGATTTTCTCAGTCACGTCATAGCGCGTTTCGGCGCCCAACAGGTTGGACCAGTTAGAGAGTGTTTGATCACCAATTTCGGCTTTCACATATTTCGTGCCCCAATTGGCGGAGAGCTGCCAGCGGTCAGAGACAAGCGTGTTCATCGCAACGTTGTTGACGATTTTCGTACCTTTTTGGCCGGACTGATCATCTGTGTGGACGAAGTCTAAGCGATTAAAGATGACCGTGCCCTCATCACGCGGACGCCAAGCGGCGCCAAGACGGGCATCAATGCGTGCATCAGATTCAACGTCGCCTTTACCATTCGACGCGCGGGCGCGAACCGTTCCGGCGAGAGAGAGTTTTTCAGTGAGTTCGCGGGCAACGGAACTCGTCCCGATCCAAGTCGTGTCAACGGAATTATCACGGACTTCGACACGGGCAGAGGCGCTGGTTTTTTCTGTGCCGTAAGCCGCGCCGACATAGACGGATTGGAAATCCTCATTTGTCTCAAATGGCGAGATGGCGGCGTCGGGTGCAACTTCGACAAAAGCTTCTTCCGTCTTCAGCATGTGACGCGCGCGGACACCGACGGAGCCGGAGACTTTGTCGGACAAGCGAACGGTTTGATCCAGGCCGACAGTCGCGCCCAAACGGTCCCCGGACTCATTTGCCAGATTATCCGCCGCGACGGTTGCCGTGCCGCCAATCCAGGGCGTGGCGGACAAACCGACAGTTGTGTTCATGGATTGCTGACCACCGCCATTTGTGACTTCGTGACGGACATTGACGACCGCAACTTTACCGAGACGCTTATCCGCGCCGACGGAGAATGTGGAGGGCTGGCCGGAGACCTCGTCCTCACCGTGGATCGGGACTTCGGCTGTGGCCTTTAAGGTCAGGCCATGTTTCGGAATATCGTAAGACGCGCGGCTGACGGCCAGAAGCGAATTGCGGTCTTCTTGATCAACCAGTTCGTCACTTGTAAAGCGCAGACCACCGGAGACGCGGGTCCGCGTCCCCTCGTGATGGGCCATGATCTCACCATTATTGCGGGCATCATCCGTTGTCAGGTTTTCTTCGCGGTAGACCTGGGCTTCCAAACGGCTGGTCGAGCGACGGCCCGTTTCCTTATCATCCGTCTCGTTCACGCGCAGGTTAGACCGCAGACCATAGCGACGGATACCATTTGTGTTAGAGGCAGTTTGACCCAGACCAAAGCCCGCATCTTCTTCGCGGAAATAGGCTTCGGCTGTTAATTTTTCAGAGGTGTGAACGACTTCCAAGAGTTTGGCATCAGCCACGCCCTCGCCGTCACCGGATTGATCTGTCACCGCATATTCTGCACGGATGCGCGTGGAGTCAGACACATCCGCGATGACATCAATGCCGATCTGCTGCGACTTCGCGCCAGCCGTCAGGTTGCTGCCATCTTCATGTGTGAAGGTGGACCCGACTTGAACTTTGTCGTCCATAAATTGTGCTTGCACCCGGCCACCTGCCGTCAGGTTGCGTTCCGCATCCTCGGATGTCTCATAGTCTGCAACGATCACATTCGGGTTGAAGTTTTCATCTGTTGCGTCAACCGGCAGGCGGAAGATCAACTGACCCGTATAATAATCGAGTGTGTAGTCGAGATAGCGGACGAGCACTTTGCGCTCGAGCACGATATCCGGGCGCACGCGGTCGCGCGTTTCAATTGTGATTTCTTCAGATTGCGGCAGGATGCGCGAATTAGAGAGTTGGTAGTTGCCGGAAATACCTTCAGCCGCAATCTCATCTTTTGCGAAACCTTGATTGGTTTCTGCAGCAAAGCCTAGCACCTGAATATTTTCGCCCAGATACTCACCCTTCAGACCCGTCAGGCGACGGTTATAACTCGTCAGGCGGCCTTCGGTGATGTTCGTGTCATAGTCCCCGAACAGCGCATAGGCGTGTGATTTTTCGATTTTCACATACAGCGGATAGCGGGACGCGCCTTCAAATTCCTGATAGGTGCGGTCGCCATAGAGTGTGTAGTAAGCATTCGGGTCAATCTCTTCGCCAAACGCATCATCCCGTGAACCGCGACGCTTATCCGTATCGATGGCGAGGGTCATTAGCCATTCGCCTTTGATCATCCCCTTTGCAAAAAACGCAACACGGCCATCCGTGATGACGTCATCGGCGTCACCGCCAAATGTCTGTGCATTGCCTTTGATGTCCTGCAACGCGGCGGAGCCCTCAGCCAAACCGACCAAAATCCAGTCCCGCTTTTCCGGCTCCAAATACATGTAGATCGGGATTTCGCGGCCATCATCCATGGTCGCGAGGACCGTGACTTTGCCCGTGCGGAGTGTGGGCTCTAATTTGACATTCAGAATACCGTCCACGCCAACAGAGAGGTCCTGCTGCGCGGAGAGGGGTGCTGTCAAATTCTCTGTTTCCTGACGCAGGCGGTCTGTCCCGTCCGAGTCGAACAGACGGTAAGGCGGCTCAAGATTAACTTTGGTCACGCGGCCCGCATGAACGGGGCGACCGGAGGAATCCTCCAAACGAATGGCGACGACGGGCGGTGTGCGACCATCAGCAATGAGCGTAGAGCGGTCCGGCATTGGCACGGCGCGCGCAATTGTTTTCACATACCAAATTTCTTCGCGGAGTGTGTCGACGACATTGCCGTCCGCATCGCGCACGGTTGCAATGAAAACGTTACGTCCGTCCTGCAAAGGCAGTCCCCGCCAGCGCGAAATTGATTTTGTCCGGTCCGCCGTGACAGTCTGACCGTTGAAATAATAAGATTCCACATCACGGTCATTCAGGCGAATGGAGACTTTCTGTCCATAGGCATGTTGGATCCCGACGTGGGTAGACGGCGAAGAGGGCGTACGGTCTGGTGAGGGATAAGCCCATTTCGGCGCACCGTCCTGCATTTCCAACCAAGCGTCATCGAATTTCAGATGTTCTTTCGCGTCAGAGAAGGTTTCCACTTCCGTCTCAACTGCGACCTCACCCGTTTGCTTGAGATAGAAATTCGCACGCCAAATTCCGCCGCCCTGAACATCAACAAATTTCGAATTTACTGCACCGGCATAGCGCGTATTCTCTTCGCACTTCATCAACTCGAAACCCTGCGGCAGAGTTTCCTCGTCAACTTGAACGACATGTGTGCCCTCAGTCACGCCTTCAAAATGGAAGAGACCGTCAGCATCGGACACGACATAGGCACCCGTTTCCATATACATGCGGACACCTGAAACACCGATCCCGCGGTTGATCGGGCGGACCCAGTCTTCTTCACCGTCACAGGATTGTTCCGTTACGCGGCCAATGATGGTGCTGGTGGAGCGGAGCAGGTCTTCGCGAATTTGAATTTCAGCACGACCAACATTAGAGATTGGTGCACCCGTCGCATCCCGCACAACGGCCTCATTGACCGCGTCTCCCATATGCGCGGCAGGCCCGATTTGCAAGGCGTAATCCAGTGTAATCGCTTCGCCCGGTGCCACTGTCCCCATTTCAAATGTCAGCAGAACAGCGTCATCGGAAACAATCGGATCTTCGCCCGGCAGGCGTTCCACGCGGCTTGTGCCCGGAACGTAACGGAAGCCCACGGGCAGTGTATCGAACAAACGTACGGGTGCGGTGACAATACCTTGGTTGCGGATGGTCACGGTGTAATTCACATAGTCGCCTACATCGCCCGTAGCACGGTCTGCCGTTTTTTCAACAACCAGATCTGACTCTGGGTCCAAGGGAATATCGAACCGAAGGGGTCCGTCATTTTCAATTGTAAATGTGCGACCAAAAGACCCCGGCGTGAGAACAAAGCCATTTTGCGACGTGATATCGCTCAACTGATCCTCGTCCAGAATTGTCGAGAAGTTAAATCCTTCCGGCGCATCGACGCGGACTTCATATGTCCCAGCTTCCACGATCGGATAGCGGAATTCACCTTCCGCATTTTCATAAGTCAGGCCGGAGGCATCGATCTGATCCTCACCGGATGTGGCCTCTGACGGGAATGTCGAGAAACCGTCAACGCCCCAGACTTCGGCTTCCGCGCCTGTGTCAAGATTGATGAGCCTGATGGTCGCGCCGTCGACCAAGCTGCCATCCACAGAGGAAAAAACGCGGTTGAGCGGGTTCAGGATGGCTGTATCGACAACCACATCCGTCGAGTCGAGCGCGTCAATATAAGTTGCACGAAGTTGCGTGTTTCCGGCGGCGCTAATAACATTATCATTTTGCGGGGTGGGCGCAGATGTGGACGGAAGATAGGCGAAAAATTCACCTGTATCAGGACCCGTCTCATAAAGTTGTAATGTGATGAGATCGCCATTGGAGCCTTCGATGACGATTGCCACATTCTCGATGACGGTGCTGTCGAGATTCTGGCCCGTATCGGTGACGCGCACGAACATCAACTCACCGGCGAGATAGGTCGTGGCGGGAATCAGTGGAATGGGTGAGGATAAATCCACGACATTTCCACCCGTCGTCACAGGCGTACCCGTCTGTACGAATGGGCCTTCTAGGCTGCCGTCAGGACTGTAGTCAGAGCCATTAATAGGTCGGATAATTATATCACTGGCCGTTGGCGCATGGCGAAAGAACTCGATCTGCGCAGGCGTTTGCGGGGGACGAATTGTAAATACAGCCGGTGCGGTCTCGACCGTCGCCGTATTGTCACCGACCGTATAAGTCAGTGTCGCAACATTGACGACCTCTGTGCCGTAATTATTCGGCGCGGTTTGAGCATCAGCGGAAGCCGCTGTGCTGAGCCAGGCCGTGGCAGCGAGGACGAGAAGTCCGGGGATATGTGTGGTTGTGCGGGTCACGAGTTGCGGGGGCAATCGCGGGGGCCGTCTCGAACACCTCGGTTCAGACAAGCGTTCAGAATCGCCGTCCTCACGGCGCGTCTTCCCACATGTCGTTTGACGGGGTCGCATCCACATTTCGCGGACACGACCCTTGTCAAAAGGCTTCGGGACTAATCCCTACTTGATGGTCGCCCGGATAACGAGGTGACCTTCAACCGGGGCATCGCCCGGTGCAGCTTTACCGGCCAGTGTCGCCCCTGTGAGGGTGACGTTACAGGTCGGCGATCCAACAACGGGGTCGCCGTTACAGGATGTGTCTGCTGCGATTGTCGACAATGTACCACCGGTCAGGAAACCAACTGCGCGGGCTGATTCAAAGATCAAGTGCTCGGACAGGATATCTGAAAGATTGATGTCTGTTGCATCCGCAGATCCATCGTTACGAACTGTGATGAAATATTCAACACAGGCGTCCGGACGGTGATAGCCATTATTTGGCACAGGACCGGCCGGCGCATCCGTGCTCGGTGCAGGTGGTGTGTAAGCCGCACCGATGGCGTCACAGGTCCCGTCATAATCCGCGTCAAAGACAAAAACGTCTTTCGTCGCGGTGATATCAGCGGCGACAATCACATAAGCGCCCTGTGCAGAATGCGCGCCGTCAGTATCATCATCATTACCTGTGCCAGCCGGACCGTCAGCATCAATGAGGACGTTCTCTGTCACGTTCGTTTCATTTCCGGCGATCGGATCAGCGATGATAGGTGTGCCCGATGGATCCGCAGAATCACGTGTATCGGCATAGAGATAGATAATCGCTTCTTCCCCATCCGCAGCACTTGCCGGGATGTTACGCACGACGCGAACGATAATGCTATCGTCAGCACCAAGAACAGGCCATGTTGTATCGTCAGCTGGATCATAATCAACGGCATTGGCGGCGTCGCCTTCTGTTCCGTCCAAGACACCGTTTCCGTTGGTGTCAGGATAATAGACAATCCGGTCACCGCTTGTTGATGCGAGCGTATCAAAATTATCGTTACCCGTGCCGCTGACAGCTTCTTCAAAATCAAGGAGATATGTGTGCGAGTCGTTACCATCATTGCGGACGGAGAACTGCGTGACTGCATCAGTTGAACCGGGTGCGAATGTTCCTGCAACACCGCTTGACGCGACTGTAACGTTCACGAGGCGGTCAACCTTAAACACGGTTGGCGCATCATTGCCTGGATTGCCATCATTCGTAATTGGCGGCTGCTCTACACCACCGACATCATAGTCGAGTGTAAATGTGTTGGACACGTCCGTATCAGCGGGTGTGAAATTATTGGGCACCTGCGCAAAGGCGGTCCCTGTTGATAAGGCTACAAAGGCAGAAGCGCCGAGTAAGCCTTTCATGAGTTTAGATGTCGTCATGTTGATATTCCCAAAGTTGTTTGACCTGCCCTATTTAGGGAACTTTGGTTAAGTCGATGCGAAGCAGCATGGTTAATTTGATATGAAATAGACTGCGTTCATTTTATATTCAGGTAAAATTTATGTTATTTTTCAGTATCTTAAATTCGTTTAAGCAAAATTCAATTTACTCTCTATTAAGAGTCAAAACGATTCACAAATTGTCAAAAGGGAAATTATTGCGTTTGAACTTTCAATAAATCTGTCAAACTTTTGGAGGCTCTTGCACCATTTTGACACAAAAAAAACCGCCGAAAATTTCCGGCGGTTCTTCAGATTCATCTAATCTTAAAACTTACTTCAAACGGCCTTTGAAAACGAGGCTGTCACTTGCACCGACAGGCACCGGGCCGGCAATCGTCCATTGTATGTGTGTGATCTCTTCACTGCGCGCCGGTCGTGTCCCGCCACCAACGGCCGGAAGTGCGAGCGCGTCACGTTTATCGAATGTGGAACCGCCATCTATTGAATAAAGGACGACCGCACCGGACCGATCAGCCGTACCTTCCAGGTAGCGCACATCTGCAGGTACGGGCATCGCCAGAACAAGGTCTGTCGCGGCCGCAGCAGAGTCGTTCACAAAATCAACCGTATAAACAACTGTTTCCCCGGGGGTCACGAGTTCAGCCGGCACGCGTGTCGTGACCTGCGTCCCGTCAGCGGCAACCGTCACGACTTCCTTTTCCACTGTTTGCTTGGCGGTGAGCGCGCTGGCCTGGGCTGCGAAAACCAAAGAGAGGGCGGAAAGGCCTAATATAGAGAGACGTTTTATAGACATGTGTAAACTCCTAATGCGGACATTGTCCTTTAATTTCCCGATCAGTCTAAGGTTTTAGGCTTAACGAGGGTTTAAACCCGAAGCTCACGTTTCAGTCATTTAACCTACGTTCATAGAGACAAGCGCGAACCGATCATCCCGAATGTTAAGTCTTTATTTATTAAATATTTTGCGAGTTTCTTCACTCTGAACCTGAACGAAACCTTACCGCAAGCCTGTCATATCAAGTCTCATATCATTCTGGAGGCCAAGAGCTACCCTTGCACCGGATAAAAAACAGATAAACTGGGATGGGCTGTCAGCAATGCGGACAAATACGTTAGTTACACTTGGCGCCAGCGCCGCTTTTGGTGTTATGGCGATTGTATTGGCGCGCGGTTGGATCAAAGGCGCCGTTGAAGACGAGTTCCGCCAGGTCCCGTCTGCACGTGCCGAGCAAACTAACCCGCCACAGCAACCCGCTATCCCGATGAGTTCTGTTGTCGTCGCGAATGCGGACCTCGTCTTTGGCGATCAAATCACACCGGATGTTTTACGCGTCGTTGAAATGCCGAAAGGTACGACACCTGTAGAGGCACTGTCCGACTTATCAGATATCTTCACGCCGGATTATGATGTGCTGGAAAATGGTGCGATGATCGCTTTGGCAGACATTAAAATGAATGAAGTCATCCTGCCGCACCGCGTTTCCGGCCTCGGGGGACGGGGGTCTTTATCCGCCCGCATCCGTCCCGGCTATCGCGCCGCGTCTATTCGGGTTGACGATGTGACGGGTGTTGCGGGCTTTGTTGTGCCCGGGGATTTAGTGGATATCCAATATATCTCCGAGCCGAACCCCGATGCAAAAATTGAGAATTTTCGATCTGATATCATCCTTCAATCCATTCGCGTGCTGGGCGTGGATCAGGCGCAGAACCGAGGGCAAGAGGCGCCAAATATTGCACGGACCGTAACGCTGGAAGTCAGCCATATGGATGCCCAAGCGCTGGCCGTTGCACAATCCCGGGGCCGCCTATCGCTCGTCCTGCGCGCTGTGGGTGAAGCTCTGCCGTCAACGACGCGCTCCCTGAATTCACGTGAGTTAGACGCCCGCGCCAATTCCGGCAGCGCTGCCAAGAAACCTAAACGCCCCGTCAAAGTGACACCAAAACCCGCGCCGCCACCCGTCGCAAATATCAAAGTCATTCGCGGGGAGGAGACGCAATCCGTCTCCGTCAAACGTGAAAATCAACCGACTGTCACTGAGCTCAATCTGGCGGGAGGATAATATGACCAAATCTATTTTATCACTGACATTGGCCACCTGTCTTTTAGGGCTTAGTGCCTCCGCACATGCAGGCGCATGGGTCGACACCAAAACAGGCGGTGACCGCACGGCGACATCTGTCACGAAAGACGACACGCTGGTCATGCGAACGGATACGTCCTTTGCGCAGGTCCGTGTCGCCAATCCAAAGGTCGCCGATGTTGTCGTGCTCTCGGACCGCTCCTTCCAGCTTCTCGGCAAGGCCGGCGGTAAGACGAATGTTATGCTCTATGACGGCGAAAACCAACTCGTCGATATCGTGGATGTCACGGTCGGGTATGATGTCGCGTCCTTAAAGCGAACATTATTTGAGACCTTTCCAAAAGAAAAAGTAGAGGTCCGACCCCTCGCGGGCGGCATCTATCTTTCGGGTGACGTGACGTCGGAAGACGTTGCCAAACGCGCGGTCTCAATTGCAGAGGCCTACGCGCCGTCACGGGTCACATCCGGCCTCGCCGTACGCGACAGCCATCAGGTCATGCTGGAAGTTCGATTCGTCGAAGCCAGCCGCGACACAATTAAACAACTCGGCGTCAATCTCTTATCCTCCAGAGGCACGGGCGATCTTTCGCTTGATCCGGGTGATTTCAGTGTGGGAAGCGATAATGGCTTGGTCAACCCGGCCCTGCGCGCCGCGCTTGGCGGCGGCATTGGTGCAGCTGCGCTGAATATCGAGATCGACGCGCTGGAGGAACGTGGCGTCATCCGCACCTTGGCGGAGCCAAACTTGGTCTCCATGTCAGGTGAAACCGCCAGCTTCCTCGCAGGCGGCGAATTCCCCATTCCCGTCCCGAGTGGCCTCGGCGAAATCGCGATTGAATACCGAAAATTCGGCGTGGGTCTCGCCTTCACGCCAACCGTCTTGGATGACGGTGTTATTAATTTGAAAGTTGCGCCGGAAGTCAGCCAGCTCGACTTTTCAAATGCTGTTGAAATCGCGGGCGTTTCCGTTCCTGCCCTGCGCGTGCGTCGGGCCAATACGACGATTGAACTTCGTAATTCACAGAGCTTTGCCATTGCCGGCTTATTGCAAAATGACAGCTCGAACACGCGTCGGGATGTGCCGTGGCTGGGTAAAATACCGATCCTCGGGTCGCTCTTTTCCTCAACCCGTTATCAAACATCAGAGACCGAGCTTGTCATCATCGTGACACCGCATCTCGCGCGGCCCGTCTCGGATCGCAGCCTGTTGGCGACCCCGCTGGATAATGCCTCTGTTCCCTCAGAGGCCAGCGCATTTTTTGCCGGACACATTGAAGGAGGCTTTGGCCATGCACTTGAATAGAACTTGTCTCATGGTTGCGTCTCTTACGCTATGTGCCGGGCTCTCCGCCTGTGCGTCCACGCCTGCTATGGAAACGAAAACCGAACATTTCGGACAAGCTGTAGCGCATAATATTGCGGCCCAACGCGTAGCCCCGACGGCTGAACAAAAAGCCAATACCTTTATTCCGCCTAATCGCGCCCGTCAAAAGGCCGCCCGCGAAGCCTATGAAAAAGGCGAAACACCCGATCCGGAACAGCTGGGCACAACTGAGAACGAATAATAAGAAAGAGAGGATATATGAGGCTCCCCCGCTCCAATTCCACCACATCCATTTTTAAAGATTTCCTGACTGGAACAACCCGCGCCACGGCCGGGTCCGTTGCCGTTTGGGTCGCCATGTCCACACCTGTCTTGGTGGGGGGAGCCACGCTGTCTGTTGACATGGCCCGCGTCTATAATGTGGATGCTGATCTCCAATCCGCAGCGGATGCGTTGTCACGGGCTGGCGCAGCCGAATTAGACCAGCGCGGAGATGCGACGACACGGGCCTCTCGCGCTATCCTGCAACTTCTCTCCCATGATGAGAAATTTGCAAAAGGGTCTTCGGCCATCGAAGTCGATACGATTACGTATTTCAAACAACTCCCTGCAAATGATTATGAGGACATTCCGACATCCTATCGCACGACAAATGCGTCAGAGGCCCGTTATGTCGAAGTCAAAATCAAACCCAAAGACGTGGCGACAATCTTCCCGTCCTCTTTCATGAAAAAGCTCACAGACACGACACTGGACGCGCATTCTGTTGCGGGCATGGATGAAGTCGTTTGCGGGACGGCACCCGTCTTCATTTGTAATCCGAGAGAAGGTTTATCCGAAACGATTTACGAAGCCATGGAAGACCCTGCGTTCAAACGGACTCAATTTAAATTGAAAACACCCAATAATGTGAGCGACCCTTATGGCCGCGGGAATTTTGGTTGGCTTGATCCCTTTGGTGGCAACTCCGGCGCTTCAAAACTAGCCGATGCAATCGCGATTGATATTCCACCCACGTGTTATTCGCAAAGTAAAGGCGTCGTGCTTCGCACAGGGAATATCGCGTCGATGAGCGCGGCTGTAAACACCCGTTTCGATATTTATGAAGGGTCTTTCAAGAAATATTCCAGCGATCCGCGTTATGCTCCCGCAGAAAATGTGGTGAAAGGTTATGGTCCCCCTCTTAAAGGGAATGGGCAGCCCAAGAAGAATGCGAGCGGTTGTGATTCGCTGCCCTCGCCACAGGCTTTTGCCATGCCACGGGACACCTGTTTTAATGACAGTACATGTTCATCGCGTCAGGGCACGGGCGCTTGGGACTTCAACACATATATGCAAGTTAATCATCCGGGTTTTCACAGCATCACGCTTGAAGGCGTCACCTATAGCAAAGACAATTTAGGTCAGTTCACAACGCGCAATCCACCATCGCGGTATTCTCTATATCGTTGGGAGATCGACAATAACTGCATTCCGGGCGCGAAGACATATGGATCAAATGCAATTACGCCTGAGGAAGGGACACCACAGTGTCATAGCTCAGGCCATTCGACCACGGTTGCCGACCGCCGGGTCATCACGGTTGCAGTTCTGAATTGTCTTGAAATAGAATCATCCAGTGCTGCAGGCATGTCGAAACAATCAGGCCCTCTTCCTGTCGAAACTTTTGTGAAAGTCTTCCTGACGGAACCCATGGGTGCTGGACAGGAAAATGTTATCTACGGCGAAATCGTTGGACCGTTAGTCAAAGGCAAAGATAGCGAAGCCAATGAATTAGTGGCGGTCGTCCGGTAATGAAAATACTGTCGAAATATCGTCGCGATGAAAGGGGAAGTGCCGCCATTGAGGGCGCGGTCCTCTTCCCACTTCTCGCCCTTATTGGTTTCGGTGTTGTCGACCTGTCCATGCTTCTGCGTCAGACCCACGCGATGGAGCAGGGCCTTGTCTCAAGCGGAGGATATCTCGCGCGGGCAGAAAACCCTGACCAATCCAATATCCAGACGAATGCCAGAAATATCGCGGTATATGGAACGCCAAGCGCGTCCGGCACAGAACGGATTTCCGGTTGGACGCCCAGCGATGTCACGCTGAATATCGTTCCTGTCGCGAATAATGGACAATATCGCGGGAATGATACGTTGCTCGTCGCGAAACTTTCTGCAGATCATGCCTATTCGGGATTGGGGTTTATCCGCCTCGCGTCCGGCGGAAAAATCCGAATCCGTGTGGAACATGAAGAAAGACTGGTGAGGGCGAGATGAAACTGTTTCGATCTTTTCGTAAAAATGATGACGGCGCAGTAACCGTTGAAACGTCCTTTTTAATCCTATCCCTAATTATTTTAACAGGCGGCGCAATTGAGGCCGGCTATGCGCTTTTCCAATGGAACGGCGCGCAAACAGCGGCCCGAACGGGTGCCAGAATTGCGGCGACCTCTGATCCTGTTGCCACCCAGATGAACACGATGACCGGGCTTTCCAATAGTGTCGCCGTGGGTGACCCGATGCCTTATTACAGGTTGGAATGTGACAATAAGAACAAGACTTGTGATGCGGGCGGTTATGACGCCACGGCCATGAGCCGTATCGTTTTCGGGCCTGATGGTGACAATCGTTGCGGCGCAACAACACGGGCCCGGCGCGGTATGTGCGATATATTCAGCGAAACCAAACGCGCCAATGTCAGTGTCGCCTATCAAAATTCAGGCTTGGGCAAAGCCGGATATCAGACTGATCCCGCGCCCTTGGTCACAGTCACGCTGAAAGACGTGCCATTGAAATTTGTCTTTTTGGACCTCGTGGGGTTCTCAAATATTGCGACGCTACCGCCTGTTCAGGCAACCGTCATGGGTGAGGATTTGAAGAATGGTTAAACGACGCAGATGGAGCCGCCGACGCGAAGATGATCGTGTGGCCAAGAAAGAAGACTACGCTCTGATTCAGGACGCAGACCTAGAGCTGGAACAGGATGATCTCTCTATTCCTAAGCCTGAACCCGAGCTTGAGACAGGAGAGGACCCTGACGTTCAAGAGGTTGAATCTGTTGAACACCCCGCGACTCCCACGGGAAACACACCTCAAATCTTTGCGGTCATCGGTGCGACTGGCGGAGTTGGGACAACCTCTTTGGCAACACAGCTCGCGCATGAATTTGCCGTCTCGACCGCGCAACCCTCGCTCGGGATACGACCTGTTGATCCGCGAATTTGCTTGATTGATTTAGACTTTGAAAGCGGGGCCTGCGCGCATCACCTTGATCTCTTGCCGAGCCTCACACTGGAAGATCTTTGTGGCCCCTCAGATCAGATTGACACCGCCTTTACCAGCGCCCTCGTCTCAACCCATGAAAGCGGAATTTCGCTCTTGGCTGCGCCCAATACGGTGGGCGCAAATGCGAGGGTTAATCCACGGACTGTCATGGCGATTTTGGACGCAGCCGCCGATCTCTATGATGTTGTTATCATTGACATGCCGCGTTATCGTCAGTCCTGGTCACTCCCCGTCATGCAAGCGGTGGATGTTTTGGCTGTCACAGCAGAACTCACCATTCCATCCCTTCATGCCGCGCGCGAAATGCTGACACAGATCGCGCATGAAGCCAATGGGAGCGTGAATGCGCAAGCTATTATCGGGAAATATGAGCGACGGTCTTTCAAAAATATGCTGAAATTAGGCGATGCCGAAACAGCCTTGGGACGCGATATTTTCGCCACGATTTGCCAAGACCCGGACTCGACACGCGAAGCTCTGAATTGTGGTGAACCGGCGGGCGTTTTAAAGTCAGACTCTCGTTTTGTGAAAGATGTCAGGACGATTGCAGGAAAACTGAAAAACGCATCACCTCTATTGTTGGAAGAAGCCGCTTAACCGCAGATTCACCTTAAGCCGTAACGGCGACCTAAACCCTCTCGTGTAGAGACGACACATGGGAAGATTTTCACAGGCTTTTGAGGCGCAAACGAAACCCGCGCCCGTGCACGACGCGCCCGTGTTCATACCGGAAGAGGTGGAGCTCACGGCGGCGCCGCCTCCAGTTGAAACTGCGCCTGAGCCAGAGGCGCAAACCGTACCAACCGCCGCGGGAAATGCGTGGCTGGATACAAAGATCAAACTTCATACCCGCCTGATTGATGAGATTGATTTGGCCCAGTTGGATGGGTTGGAAAGTCTTGAGCTTCGTCAGCAGGTCCATGACATTGTCGTGGAAATGGCGCGCGAAGAAAGAATGAAGCTCAATGCGCGGGACCTGAAATCTCTCGCTGATGGCGTCTATGACGAGATGACAGGTCTTGGGCCTTTGGAAGTCCTGCTTCAGGATGAAACCGTCTCAGATATTTTGATTAACGGCCATGAACGTGTCTTTGTTGAACGCCGGGGCGAGTTGGAACTCTCCGCCGTAAAATTCGCGAATGAGCCGCATCTCTTACGTATTATCAACC
Source organism: uncultured Caulobacterales bacterium (assembly GCA_947503715.1). Lineage (GTDB taxonomy): Bacteria > Pseudomonadota > Alphaproteobacteria > Caulobacterales > Maricaulaceae > Litorimonas. Next base: position 109,995 of record CANNER010000002.1, read on the forward strand.
GCATCGTGGCGCAGGTCGGACGGCGTGTGGATGAAAGCCAGCCGCTCTGTGACTGCCGCTTGTTAGATGGGAGTCGGGTGAATGTGGCGATTGCGCCTATTGCCGTGGACGGTCCGCTTGTCTCCATTCGGAAATTTTCAAAAGATCCGCTTACGCTGGACAAACTCGTTGAGTTTAAAGCTATTCCCGATGTCGTCGCGCAATTCCTCTGGGCGGCCTGCAAAGCCCGCGTGACGATCCTGATTTCAGGCGGAACGGGGTCCGGTAAAACGACACTTCTGAACGCGCTTTCGCAATCGATTTCACCAAAAGAACGTCTCATCACGATTGAGGACGCGGCGGAATTGCAACTGCAGCAGCCACATGTCGCGCGTATGGAAACACGTCCGCCCAATATTGAAGGGCGCGGCGAAATTAAACAGCGCGGTCTAGTAAAGAACGCTCTCCGGATGCGCCCAGACCGCGTTATTCTCGGCGAGGTTCGCGGCGAAGAAGCCTTTGATATGTTGCAGGCTATGAATACGGGCCATGAAGGCTCTATGGCGACACTACATGCGAATACGCCACGTGATGCCCTCACCCGATTGGAGCAGATGGTTGCGATGGGCGATATGAAGATCACACCAGAAGCCGTCGCCGGACAAATTGCGTCTGCCGTCGGGATTATCGTTCAAGCTACGCGTCTCTCTGACGGACAGCGCAAGATTACATCCGTTGCCGAAGTCACAGGCATGGAAGGCGCCGTCATCCAGATGCAGGAATTATTTAATTACACGCGTACGGGGACCGGGCCCAACCACGAAGTCATCGGGGAATTCCGTTCGACAGGCATCCGGCCAAAATGTCTGGATGAAATTGTGACCCGCGCCATTCCATTGCCTGAAGGTTTGTTTGAACCAAAGGTTTTAGAGCCCGGAAAAACGTCTGATCAGACCATTAAAGAGCGTGTTGGATAATGTCCTCAACGCAGCAAATTATTATTTACGGCCTGATTTTCTGCGCAGGGTTTCTCATGCTGCAAACGATTTTGGGTTTGATGGGTCAAGCCGGAAAAAATGTTCGTTTGGCCAATGATCGCCTTCGGCGCCTATCCAAATCTGACGATAAAGTAGATGTACTCGACAAGATGCGGCGCGCGCGGTCACTGACAAAAGAAGGCCAGCTTGCAGGCCTGAACACACGAATCGCGCAACTGATTATGCAATCCGGATTGCCGCTTGGCACATATGGGTTTTACTATGCCAGCCTAGGTTTTGCCGTCTCGCTGGGCATGACGTTGTTTCTTGTCAAAGGCACACCTGTTTGGGGATTTCTCGGGTTTGGCCTCGGCAGTATCGCGCCAGTTCTCATCCTAAGTTTCTTCGTCAAACGGCGTCGCAAAAAAGCTGTCGCACAGCTTCCGGAAGCGTTGGACATTATCATTCGATCGCTGGCCGCCGGACATCCCGTGCCGGTCGCAATGGGTCTGGTCGCGCGGGAAATGCCGGATCCCATCGGAAGTGAATTTGGAATTGCCTCGGATGAAGTGAGTTTTGGATCCACGATTTCTTCTGCCATCCAGAAATTAGCGGATCGCGTGGGGCATGAAGATTTTGAATTATTTTCTGCAATGATCCGGTTGCAGGAACGCACGGGTGGTAATCTTGCTGACCTCCTGCGCTCCAATGCGAAAACAATCCGAGATCGCCAGAAAATGCGACTCAAAATTAAAGCCGCCTCGGCCGAAGGGCGCGTCAGCGCAATGATTTTGAATGTTGCGCCAATCTTTCTGTTCATAGCCGTCAATAAGATGAGCCCGGAATTTTACGGCGAAGTGAAGCACTTAAAATCCGTCACCTATACGCTTTGGGGCGTTGTCATCTGGATGGGCCTTGGCAATCTCGTCATGTACAAAATGATCAATTTCAAGATATGAGCTTTACCAACGCCCTCACAATCCTGATTTCCGCGGCCTTTCTGGGGATATCACTCTGGCTCTGCTTTATTGCGGTGCGTGGAGCCATTCGGGATAATGCGAAAGTCGAAAGGCGCCTTGCGGGAGGCGCGAGTCTGGACGCGGATACAGATGTCGGGATCGGCGCCAAGGCAAAGGCCAAAAGGAACTTGCTCTCACAACTCGGATCTCATCTCACGCTACCGGATGCGAAAGAAATTTCACGACTGCGGTTTGAGCTCGCACGGGCGGGCTATTATGACCCCTCATCTGTGAAGACGTTTCTGGCCGTCCGGGTTGTCTCACTCTTCGCGCCCCAGATTATTTTCCTCGCACTCTGGGGGCCGCTTTCGGCTAAGCTGAGCGTTGGTGTGTGTTTAATCCTCATCATGGTTCTGGCTGCAGTCGGCTTGTTGGGACCCACTCAATTCTTGAAACGTAAGGCCGCCAAACGCACAAATTCCTGTCGTCTGGGCTTTCCCGATCTCATGGACCTCATGACCGCCTGTGTCGAAGCGGGCCTGTCCATGGACGCCTCCCTCGTGAGGGTGAGCCATGAATTAGGCGGGCGATATCCTGCGCTGAAACAGAATATGGACATCATGAATTTGGAACTTCGCGCAGGACGCGAACGCAATGAGGCCATGATTAATTTTGCCGACCGTATCAATCTGGATGAAGCCAAAGCGCTGGCGGTCATGCTGAAACAAGCTGAAGAAATGGGCAGTTCTGTCGGGCATGCCTTACGCACGTTCTCCGAGGACATGCGCCATAAACGCATGATGAAAGCCGAAGAAAAAGCGATGGCCTTACCCGCAAAAATGACCGTGCCGCTCATCGTCTTTATCTTTCCGACAATCATGGTCATGTTGATGATGCCGGCGGGTATCCGCCTGATGGAAGGTCTCGCGGTACAGTGATGGTGCGCACGGGTTTAATATGTCTGGCGCTCCTTTGGCCGACGGCGTCTTTGGCAAAAAGTGTGGATCTGCCGGATATTCGCGCGATTGAGCGCGACTCTACGGATATCTTCCAGGTCCTGCAAACTCTCGCATCGGCTGAGGCCGCCTTGCGAGCTCGCGATTATCTCTCCGCGAAAAAAGGATATGAAAGTGTCTTGCTTCACGACCCGGATTTAGGAACCGCGCGTGCGGGATTGAGGCGCACGCTAATCGCGACAGGTCAGGCTGAGGAAGCTGCGCGATATATTGATGACGCGACTTCGGCAGATGCGGTTCTCATTCGTGTTCTAATGGGGCGATCTGATCATCCGACGGTTGAGCTAAAAACGGCTTTGGAAACGCATCAGGATGCGCGGCTTTGGAATGCACTGGGGCATTTACAAGATGATCAAGGCCATTTTGCCGCCGCTCGACAAGCTTACGCGAGGGCAAACCTTCTGGGTCAGCGCGCAGGACTGGCAGAAAATAATACCGGACAGTCCCATTGGGTAGCCGGAGAGTTCGAGCAGGCCTTAACGTCTTTCGAACAAGCGGTCCAAGCTGACCCACGCGACACCCGTTTCGACAACAACCGCCGTAGAGCCTTAGTAAAGCTCGGGCGTGTTGAATTCGCCATTGTCGGATTAACGTCTGAAGAGGCAAGCGTCTTTCTGGGCCAGGCCGGAGTTCAGGCGGAGATGGAAGGCGAAATCCGCCTTGCAAAATTACTCTACCAAAAATCTCTTGATCTCGCTCCCCGCCATAATCCGACCATCGCGGAAAGACTGGAAGCCTTAGAGCAATAAAGACACCACGCCGAAAAAGACCCCCATGCTGAGGCCAAAGGCTAACAGAACGATGACACCGTCCCGTGCCGTAATCCCGAGACCCAGCAGCAAGATGATAAAGGCCGGTGCGACGACGCCAAATGGCACCATACCCAGTGGGAAAAATGTCAGTGATAGGATAATCGCAATCAGGGAGACAATCACCTGCGCCGGACCCGTGGCCGCCCATTCCAAGCGCGGGGATATAATGCCGTCTATCTTTGCGAGGATGGGGCGGACCTTATTCTGAACCGCCGTCAACTTTGCCGACGGAATTTTCACGCGCGCCAAGACATTGGGCATCCACGGCGTGTTTCGGCGAAATAAGAGCTGCAACGCGAAAACAATAACAATAACGCCAAAAGCCGGAGGAATACCCGGGATTGCCCCCAAAGGCGTCATCATACAGAGTCCGCAGAGCACCATGATGGGCCCAAAGGCCCGGTTGCCGAAACTCTCAACAACCGTTTTTAAATCCACCGATTCTCCACCATCCATCGCCGTCTCGACCTGGTCGAGAACACTCTGGAGCGGTGTGTCTGCTGCATTGTCTTTTGGTTCGCTCATGTGACGTGACAAATGTGACTTATGACGTTACGGCGCAAGTCGTAAATGCAATGATGCGCAGACACTCAAATGGGACAGTCGGAAAATGGAATTAGAGCTCTGGCTCAGTCTTGTTCTGTTGTTTTTCACGGGCGGATTAACGCCCGGCCCTGCGGTCATGCTCGTGCTGGCCTCTTCCTTTCGTTACGGGTTCAAACCCGCGCTTCTGCCCGCGCTCGGCGTAGCCTCGGCCAATGTTGTCTGGCTCTGTCTGGCGGCCAGCGGGACAGCGGCGCTGCTCGAGATCTATCCGCGCGCCACACTGGGTTTAAAAGTCCTGGGAATGCTGGTTCTGGGATATATGGCGATTTCCGTCATGTTCGGCCCCCTGCCCCGTTTGGAACCGGATCCGGATGATGCACCCAGACGAGGACGGCTCTATTTCAAGGGATTCCTGCTTCAGATCACCTCCCCTATGCCTTTGGTCTATTTCGGGATGCTCCTTCCGCTTTACTTCCAGCCGGACACAGCGCTCGCGCCACAATTTCTGACGATGTTAGTCACGGTCACAGTTCTCGAGCTTTTCGGCCTTTCCGTTTACGCCTATGCCGCCAAAGGTATTCGCCGCTTTTTACAACGTCCTCGCACGGGACGCATTTTCAATGTGCTTATCGGTGTCGTGATGATGGCCTCCGGCGTGTTTGCGGTCTTGTCCACGGCATAAACTCTTGCAAATAGAGCCTTTGCCGCTAAGAGGCCTGCGAATAGACAAAGGACATATTCCCCATGGATATGAGTAAAATCCCGGTAGGTGAGAACCCGCCATTTGACGTCAATGCCATTATCGAAGTCCCCAAGGGCGGCGAACCCATTAAATATGAGATGGACAAGGCATCAGGCGCCATGTTTGTGGACCGCTTCCTTTACACCTCCATGCGTTATCCATGTAATTACGGCTTTCTGCCCCACACATTATCTGAGGATGGTGATCCGACAGATATTCTGGTCGTGGGGCAACGCGCCCTCGTGCCGGGCTGTGTCATCCGGGCCCGGCCCGTTGGGGTCATGTTGATGGAAGATGAGGCCGGTATGGACGAGAAAATCGTCGCTGTCCCGCATCAGGCTTTGACGCCATATTATGATAATATCAAATCCTATAAAGATCTGCCGCAAGTCATGCAGGATCGCATTCCACATTTCTTCGAACATTATAAAGATCTTGAAAAGAATAAATGGGTGAAAGTTTTGGGCTGGGAAGGTCCGGAAAAAGCCGGTGAGCTGATCATGGCCGGTATAAAATCGTATCAGGGATAAATTTCCCAAACGCTTTCTTAGATATAAATTCATGCTATCCCCGTTCGTAAAACGAATGGGGATTTTTATGTTGAGAACGCTACTTCTAGGGTCAACTTTAATTTTGGTAGCATGTGGATCGCCCACTCCGCAAAATGAAAACCCGTCAACAGCCGTCATTCCCGCTGCGCCCGCGCCCGGATTTGTTTCAGCGTCGACAAAATCCGCAAATGACGATTTGGCAAAACGCCTCCCCTTGTCCGATCAGCAGGATTTCGAAGATGCCTCACGTGGGTTTTTGGCTGCAATCACTGCACCTGCCATTCGCGACGATGCCGGCAATCCTGTCTGGGAGATTGCGCAATATGATTTCGTGCAAGGTCCGGCCCCGCAGAGCGTAAATCCCTCGCTCTGGCGGCAAGGGGAACTCGTTGCCAAACATGGCCTGTTTGAAGTCTCGCCCGGCCTCTATCAAATCCGGGGCTATGATCTCTCCGTCATGACCCTGATTGAGGGGAATACAGGCTGGATCATTATCGACCCGCTCACCAATGTTGAAACGGCGAAAGCCGCTTTAAAACTCGCCAATGACACACTCGGCGAGCGCCCCGTTTCCGCGATGCTTTACACGCATAGCCATGCCGATCATTTCGGCGGTGCAAAAGGTATCCTCCCCGACGGCGCGGGCGATGTGCCCGTCATTGCGCCGCAGCATTTCTCAAATGAGGCTGTGAGTGAAAATGTATTAGCGGGCAATCACATGACACGTCGCGCAACGCTGATGTTTGGTTCGACCCTTCCGAGAAGCGCGACAGGGCATGTCAGTTCAGGCCTCGGCCCCGGCCTGCCGCGCGGCAATGTCAGCCTTATCCTTCCGACCGAAGAACTCGGTGCAGGTATCACTGAAAAGACGATCGATGGTATCCGCTTTGAGTTCATGGATATGGGCGGCACGGAAGCCCCCAGTGAGTTCATCTTCTATCTTCCAGATTTCAAAGCCCTCCATACGGCGGAAGTCGTCAGCGGAACCTTCCACAATGTCCTAACCTTGCGCGGGGCAAAGTCGCGCGATGCGCTGGCGTGGTCACAGGGCATAGACGCCATGTTGGCAGAATATGGCGCAAAGTCTGACATTACACTTGCCAGCCACCACTGGCCGAAATGGGGAACTGAGCGCGTGCAATCCCACCTGAAAAATCAACGCGACATCTACCGCTATGTTCATGACGCGACCCTGCGCGCAGCCAATAGCGGTGCGGGTATGGTTGAAGCCGCAGAAGCAATGGAAGAACCGGAATTCCTCGCGCAGGATTTCGGCGCGCGGGGCTATTACGGCACACTGAACCATAATTCGAAAGCCGTTTATCAACATTATTTCGGCTGGTGGTCAGGCGTGCCTGCCGACTATCACAAACTACCGCCCGAAGCCTCCGCTGTGAAATATGTCGCGGCGATGGGGGGCGCGGACGCCGTTCTGCGAACAGGTATTATGGCCTATGAGGCGGGTGATTATCGCTGGGCGGCGGAAGTTCTCAATCACCTCATTTTTGCGAAGGAAGGCGGCCAACCCGCCAAAGACTGGCTGGCCGCAACCTATGAGCAGATGGGCTATCAGGCCGAGAGCGGAGCGTGGCGGAGCTATTATCTGACGGGGGCACAGGAACTCCGCGTCGGCCTCGTCGCCCGCAATGCGACCAATCCCGGCAGTGCAGATGTCCTGCGCTCTGTCCCAACCCGTACTTTATTGGATGCGATGGCGGTCCGTTTCGATGGCTCGAAGGTTTCGAAAACCCCGAAATCTATCAATTTCATCTTCACGGATACGGATGAAGTTTTCACAGTCGAGGTCAACCGCTCAACGGCATTGGCCCGTCCAAGTCTGTCTGACAATCCGGCCGTCACACTCACCCTAACCCGCACAGCTTTCAATAAATTGCTGGGCCAACAAGCGGAGTTTGCGGATTTGATGAAAACTGGAGAGATAAAGCTGGATGGCACCCCCCTCGCGGCACGGGATTACCTGACAGCTCTGGAAACACCAGAGCTATGGTTTAATATCGTTGAGCCGTAGCTTTATTTCGGCGTGATGCGGAGCAACCGCCCACCATCATCTTCCAGCACATACAGCGCGCCGTCGAGCCCTGTTTCGACTTCGCGAATCCGGTTACCCCATTCAAACCGTTCGGCTTCTTCCGCAGAGGGACCACGACGATTGCCTTCGCCAAATTCGACGCGGATGAGGGCCTGCGAGCTCAGACCGCCAATGAAGCCGTCGCCTTTCCAATCGGAAAAAAGATCACCGTCATAGATGGTGAATCCTGCCGGACTGATCGCTGGCACCCAATAGGCTTCCGGGCTGTTAAAAACGGGGTTGGTATCATGATCCGGGATGTCGACACCGGAATAGTGTTTCCCGTTGGAGACAACAGGATAGCCGTAATTTGAAGACCGTACGATGTGATTTAATTCATCGCCGTCGCGCGGACCCATTTCGTGGACCCAAAGTTGTCCATCCGGATCAAAATCGATGCCAAGCGGATTACGGTGACCGAGTGTCCAAATCTCTTTCGTAACCCCGCCTTGCCCGTAAAACGGATTATCTTCGGGAACAGATCCGTCCATATTCACACGAACAACTTTCCCCAAATTCATGTCCATATTTTGGGACGGGGTGAATTTCTGACGCTCACCGGATGTAATATAGAGATAGCCACCGCCATCTTCCGCTGTCGCCGGGCTGACCGCCATACGGTGTCCATAATGACCGTTACCCGTCACTTTCGGCGATTGTTCCCAAACGCGTTGCGCAGATGAGAGCGAGCCGCCGCGCGCAGAGAGATTGAGGGTCATCATGTCGACAGCCGCCCCGGACAAATCATTGTTCTTCGCGTCGCGCTCAACATAGGAAATATAGACTTGGTTATTGGACGCGAAATCCGGGTGGATGATGATATCGCCCATACCGCCCTGACCGCGTTCTGTGACAGAAGGTGCGCCCGCGATTTTACCGAGCTTTTTGCCGTCACGCCCCACCAACCAGATGGCGCCTGATTTTTCCGTCACCAACATCCGTCCATCGGGAAGTTGTGTCATGGCCCAAGGCCCGTCAAATGTATCGAGGGTCGTGATTTCAATCTTGGACCCTTTGGTCCCCGTGACAGTTTCAGCGTAAGCGGCTGTCGAGAATGACAAAACGGCGGCAGATAGTAGTAAAACGCGCATAATAATCTCCTTGCAGGAATGGGTCTCGCAATAGTTACGTTGCGAGACCCGTATCAGTTCCTAACCAAAGAGGTCAAAGTAAAGGATTTCAGCCTCACGTCCTTGTGAGACGGTGAGTTTTCCACCTTGAGTGATGGCGAGGCCATCCCCTTCTTCGAGTCTTTGCCCGTTCACATCAACCGAACCACGCGCGACCTGAATCCAGCCTTTGTGACCGTCCGGTAGCACGGTTTCTGCCGACTGCGCGCCGTCAAAGGTTCCGGCATAGATCAAGCCGTCCGCCCGCATGGCGAGGGAGCCGTCCCGACCATCGGGCGAGAGGAACAATTTCAACTGCCCTGCCTTGTCTTCCGGTTTCAGGTCGAGCGTATCATATCGTGGTTCCCCGCCATCCTGATTGGGTAGCAACCAAACTTGCAGGAAATGCACGGGCTCATCTACAGACGGGTTGAACTCGGAGTGGCGTACGCCGGACCCGGCGGACATATATTGCACGCCACCCGCCTTCACGGTCGAGCTGTTGCGCATTGTGTCCTTATGGGCCAACGCTCCGTCCAAGACGTAAGAAAAAATCTCCGCATTGTCGTGGGGATGCTCACCAAAGCCGCGTTCCGGCATGACTTGGTCATCATTGATCACGCGCAAATTTGCAAAGCCCATATGATCGGGATGGAAATAATTTGCGAAGGAAAAACTATGCGCCGAATTCAGCCAGCCGTGGTTCGCCATGCCCCGTTCATTGGCGGGACGCAGGCGGAATCCTGACGCCGCTGGAAGAGCGGCATTCGCTGTTGTGGCAGTTGCGGCGGCAGCTGTCGTGGCCGCCATCATTGTACGTCTGGTCATGTGCATCTCCTTAGGCTGCAAGTTTCAAAATGTCATTTTTAGCAGAAGCAAGTTTCGCCTCCGCATTTCGGCCCAGCGCATCGGCGGCGATAACGGTGACGTCATCTATGCCGATAAAATGCAGAGCCTGTTTTATCCAAGGCGTTGCGAAGTCGATATCAGAGCCGACGGGGGTACCACCGGACGCGATGACGACAACCGCCCGCTTTCCAGACAATAATCCAACCGGACCCGTGTCTGTATATTTAAACGTCACGCCAACGCGCGCGACCATATCGAACCATGCTTTGAAGGCTGCAGGAACGCCGAAATTATAGATCGGTACACCCAGGACAAGAATGTCCGCGTCTTTGACTTCAGCGACCAGCGCATCGGAATAGGCCAGAGTGGCCGATTGCTGTGCTGTCCGCTCATTTGGGGGCGTGAAATTGGCCGCGATCCAGTCCCCATCCACATGCGGGACAGAGGTTGTCAGATCTCGCTCACTCACGTCACCTCCGAGCTGCTCAAGGACGGCCGCAGAGAGTTTGCGGGTCACAGAACCGTCCTGACGTCCACTGGATTGTATTGAGAGTATCTTTGTCATTTTCAATTATCCTTTTCTGTTATCGAGGGCGAACGTGCCGGCGCCAAAAGCGGCTAGGAGACCTAACCCCCCTGCAATCGAGATGTTCTTCAGAAACATGATTGTCTGGATTTGGTCCGAGAAATCGAAGTGAAACATCAGGGCGCTCAGTCCGGCAAAGCCTGCGAGAAGCACCGCTGCAATCCGTGTCTGCCAACCAATGATGATCGCCAGCGGCGCGAGAATTTCGAGGGCAATCACGATCGGCAATAACTCACCCGGCACGCCGACAGATTCCATATAACCCTGCGTTCCGGCATATTGACCGAGCTTGGTCAGACCTGAGATCAGGAAGACGGAGGCCAGCGCGGTTCTGGCGACGGGAGGGATGTAAGTCTGCGTGAGACGCTCCAGCGTCTTAGTGGGTTTAGAAAGCGTTGCGGTTGTCATGGTCTTTGCCTTTCGAGCTTGTGAATTTCGATGAAGTAGATTTAGGTGTTTACACTTCGGCACAGAAGACGTGCATTTCGCAAATCATTGTTCTATAGTTGGCAACAATGTTGAATACTGAAGACCTTTCCATTTTCACTGACATCGCGCGGGCGGGCTCCATCTCCCGCGCGGCAAACCAGCGGGGTCAGTCAAAATCCGTTCTGTCGCGGAAGCTTTCCGACCTTGAAGCCAGACTTGGTGTGACCCTGATTGCGCGGACGACCCGGGCGATGCACCTGACGGATGCAGGCGCGGAGCTGCTAGAACGCGCGGAGTCCATTTTGGATGAGTTGTCCGATGCGGAAAGCGCTGTACGTGAGGATTCCTCCGCGCTGAAGGGGCGTTTGCGGATTGCGGCGCCGCTCTCTTATGGTCTCTCGGTCCTGCAACCCATTCTCTCGCAATTCATACGCGACCACCCTGAGGTCAAAGTCGAGATTGATTTCTCGGACCGCAAGATTGATCTTGTCGAAGATGGATTTGATGTGGCGCTGCGGATCGGCGTGCTGACAGATAGCAGCCTGATTGCCCGCAAGGTCACACCCGTTGGTCACACGGTTGCCGCGAGTCCGGCCTTTTGGGATAAGCATGGACGGCCGACACATCCTGATGAGTTGGCCAAGCTCTCCGCGCTTCGCTATCTCAATTTGAAAACACCCGGCGCAATTCCGTGGTGGGGACCGAAAGGCACGCGCGGAACCGTCCATCCACCCGTCGGTGTGCTGGCCGGGAATGGCGATTTCCTGGCGGGACTCGCCCATGATGGTTGCGGGTTTATGGTCGAGCCGGATTTCATCCTTGCGCCGTGGCTGGAGAGCGGAAAACTGGAAGCGGTCCTCACGGATTATGCTTGGTCGCAAATGAACCTTTATCTCGTCTACCCTCCGACACGTCGCACGGCCGCGAGAACGCGGGCTTTCGCCGAGGCTGTTTTGGACGCGCTGGGCTAATAAGCAAATAAAAAAGCCCCGCCGGGGCGGGGCTATCTATCATCAATCGGCCAAAGCCTAGAATTCGATATCTACACCCGCATAAAGTAGCCGCCCACGGGGATCATGAACTTTGGAATCAAACCCACCATTTGTGAAGACCTGTGGTGGGTCCTCATTCAAGGCGTTTATGACGCCGACATTCAAGGATGTGGCCTCTCCCAGTGCATCGAAATATTGGCCGATATTAAGGCTATAACGTCCATCAATTGTAAAGTGGTCGTCAATTCTTTGGTTCGCATTCTGATCATCTTCATATGATTCAATATAACGGCCAAACACATCCAAGCGATGCGCGCCTGACATCAAATTGAAGCCTGTGTTGAAGCGATTCTTCGGCACAGATGTTCCAAAGTTTGTGAAGTTACGGTTACCAACACCACTGACGTCACCCGCCTGAGGGTCCTCAAGGTCATAGTCAAATACGATCGTGCCCTGAATAAACGGCACAATAGTCACGGAACCTAGTTCCGCTTCATAGCTGACACCGTAATCCAAACCACTTGTTTGAACGGAGGAGGCGTTCACAAAATTTGTGTTCACCTGAACAATAGATCCACCTGCGTTTCGGACAACACGGTCTGCGTCCAGTGGATCAAGATTTGTAACAGCTTGGAAGTTCTCAGCAATAATCACATCGGTAAAGTCAAAATTATAGACATCCATATCTATCCGCAAACGATCTACAGGCTCCCACGTAAAACCAAGATTGATGGCTTCCGACTCTTCAGGTGTCAGGTCCGGATTACCTAAAGTTCGAATGCCGGCAAATGACGTCGCGCCGTTACGAGACGGATCGCTGACTTGGTTTAGCGCTGTCTGCTGCCCATTTTGCTGGTAAACCGTTGGCGCTCTAAATGAGGTCGAGAAAGAGCCTCGCAAGGACAGGCGGTCCGTTGCTCGCAGCAGAGCGGCAAATTTAGGATCAAGCGTTGAGCCAATAGCTCCCCCATAATCCTCATAACGTAGCGCCGCTTGTAGCTCGAGACGGTTATCCCAGAATGGCATGTTAACCTCACCAAAAATGGCGTAAACATCCTGTGAACCTTCAAAGTCCTGATCGCCGATCAAAAAGCCGAAATTATCTCTCTGGGAATTCGCATCAAATTCACCCGTGAAATCTTCTTTGCGGTATTGAACACCGAGAGCCGCGGCCAGACCGCTATCCCCGACTGTACCAGAAACCACACCTTCAATGACTTGCAATTCGGATGTCAGGTCCCGCACCTGTGTACCAATGATGAAGTCTTCAACTTCGGCACTGTTAGGCGCCGACGTAAAGGATGTTGAGAATGGGTTGAAGAAGGTACCGGCCGCAATGCCGAAACCGCTACAGGCGTCTGACCGGAAACCATCCAAAGCACAGCGGAACTCGTCCACTAATGTATCCTCGGTGTTGATGACGTGATTATTCTCAGCCTGAGTGTAAGAGAGGCGCCAATTGTAATCTTCGTTAAAATCGCCTTCTAGTCCCGTGCTAATGCGCCATGTTTCCGACTCTGTCAGGTTCGGTGAAACCTCTGCTCCGTTACCAAAGGCACGCCCGAGGAATACGGCTCCACCAGGTGCTAATGGCGCTAACGGGCCTGCAAAGATCGTATTTGGGTGATCTGCGGGCACAACTCCACCCAAGAGGAAGGGGAAGGAAGGCGAGTTACCGCGGATAGCTTCATTATCCGCATAACTAAACTGACCGTCCCACCGAATAGTGTCCGTCAAATCGAAGTCAGCACGCACAAGACCTGTTAGTCTTTCTTCCTCCGCAACCAGATTAAAGAAGTCACCAAAATCAAAACCGCAAGTCCCGCCGTCAAGTGGCAGTCCGCCCAAGGCACTGCCCGGAGCAAGCACGTTCGGGAATCCGCCAACTGCAGCACATCCGGGATCAATCAAGGGTAAACCCGCAGGTAGAGGCCCACCCAAAGGAACGAAAGCACCGGGGTTGCCCAAGGCCGATGTATCATCTTGTGGTCGCGACAAACGCTTTTCTGCCGTCGTCAACGGGGACCGATCTGTATAGCTGAGCGCACCCATAATATTGCCACGATCAAAGTTTTTACCGACCATGCCTTGTAGGATGATTTCATCCGCACTGCCTGTGCCGTCAACGAACTGATATTGCGCATTCAAACGCACACCATCAAAATCATCGAACGTGGTGAAGTTGGCCACGCCGGCAACAGCGTCAGACCCATAAGTCGCCGAGGCGCCGTCTTTCAAAATTTCAAGATTTTCAACAGCAATCAAAGGAACAAGCGACGCCGTGTCAACAAAGTTGAAACCACCATTATTTGTCGCAGCTGAAAGAACCTGACGCCGTCCGTCCAAGAGGACAAGTGTCGATTGAACACCCAAACCGCGCAGATTGATGTTGGATGTACCGGTTGTCCCGTTCTGTGTAAAAGCGTCCGGATTATTTTCAGACCCCGTATTAATGGTAAGTGTTTGCGTCAGGTCAGCGATGTTTTTCGCGCCCGTGCTGCTGATATCTGCTTCTCCAAGGGAGACAACCGGAGAGGCGCGATCCGCTTGCGCTTGCCTCCGAATAAGCGTTCCTGTGGCAATCACGACGTCTTCCGTCATGGAAGTTTGAGAGTTGTCCTGTGCAAAAGCAGTGGAACCTGAACCGATGGCCGTCACAAGCGCAAGCGCACTGGCGGATAGAGAAGCAAATGTCTTCATGAATTTTCCCGTATATTTTTATTTAGTTATGAAAGCATTCTGCGTCGGAATTTTCTAACTGCCTAACTAAATGCAACTTCATATCCCGTTTTTTGAGGCAACTGTTGCTAATTCGCAACAATAGAGCCCTCCTAAACATGAAGCCTTGACGCCGCCTTACGGCTTTGTCACAAAACAATTCTACGCGAAGGGAAGCGCGAGCCGGAAAGCCGGACGCGGCCAACTTCATACTCGCGAGGGGAAGCGTGCACTTATCGGGGAGATAAGGCAGAGCACGGCCAACTTCATAACATTGACGGCGTGAGGTTTCGCGCAAACGCTGGACCCGCGCCCTTATTCAAGGGGACCGTGTTATGGCTCTTTATCTGATTATCGCGGCGGGGGTTCTCGCCGTTCTCTACGGGATTGTGACCCGTGCCAGTTTGATGAAAGAATCGACAGGCAATGAACGTATGAATGAAATCGCGGGCGCGATTCAGGAAGGCGCGAAAGCCTATCTCAACAAGCAATATAAGACGATTGCTATTGTGGGTGTCGTTGTTGTCGTCATTCTGTTCGCGCTGTTCCAGAACTTGATTGCACCGCTTGGGTTTATCATCGGCGCGGTCCTGTCAGGCATCGCGGGCTATGTCGGCATGCTCGTGTCTGTGCAGGCCAATGTTCGCACGACGGAAGCCTCGCGAGAGTCGCTGGGCAAAGGTTTGAACGTTGCGTTCAAAGCCGGCGCGATTACGGGCATGCTCGTCGCGGGTCTCGCGCTTCTCGGCCTCGCTATTTATTATATGCTGCTCAAAGGTCCGATGGGCGCGGATGAGCGCGGCGTGATTGACGGGCTGGTCAGCCTGTCCCTCGGCGCGTCACTCATCTCGGTCTTTGCGCGTCTCGGCGGCGGTATCTTCACCAAGGGCGCAGATGTCGGCGGCGACCTCGTCGGGAAAGTCGAAGCGGGTATTCCCGAAGATGACCCCCGCAACCCCGCGACCATCGCGGATAATGTTGGTGATAATGTCGGCGATTGCGCAGGCATGGCGGCCGATTTGTTCGAGACTTATGTCGTGACAATTGCGGCAACGATGATCCTCGGCTCCATCCTCTTCGGTGCTGTACGCGAGCTCGCGCTCTACCCGATGGCGATTGGTGCGGTTTGTATCATCACGTCGATTATCGGGACCTATTTCGTTAAACTCAGCAAGGGATCCACGAATGTGATGGGCGCTTTATATAAAGGTCTTATTGCAACGGGTGTTCTGTCCGTCGCGGCCATTGGTGTGCTGACGCATCAAATGCTCGGCTTTGGCGACGTCGCCAATACGGGCTTTTCGGGCATGGACCTGTTCCTCTGCTCAATCGTCGGTTTGGTGATTACCTTCCTCATTGTTATGGTCACGGAATATTATACGGGTACAAAATACCGCCCCGTCAGATCCGTCGCTGCCGCGTCCGAGTCCGGACACGGTACCAACGTCATTGCTGGCCTCGCCGTTTCCATGGAAGCGACCGCTATTCCAGCGCTCATTATCGTCGCCGGTATCATTATCACGTTTAGCCTTGCAGGTCTCTACGGCATTGCGATTGCCGTGACGGCTATGCTTGGCGTGGCGGGAATGATCGTTGCGCTCGACGCCTTCGGTCCTGTGACCGATAATGCGGGCGGCATTGCCGAGATGGCCGAATTGGATCCGGAAGTGCGTAATACGACCGATGCGCTTGACGCTGTGGGCAATACAACCAAGGCCGTAACCAAGGGTTATGCGATCGGGTCCGCAGGTTTGGGCGCGCTCGTGCTCTTCGCTGCTTATTACCAGGACATCCTGTATTTCAGCGGACAGGAGGGCAATCCGCTTTCCGGCGTTTCCGTCGATTTCAGCCTGACCAATCCTTACGTGATTGTCGGTCTATTTATCGGTGGCCTGCTGCCCTACCTCTTCGGCGCTTGGGCCATGCAGTCTGTTGGACGCGCAGCCACAGCGATTGTCGAAGAAGTCCGGCGTCAGTTCAAAGCCGACCCCGGTATTATGGCTGGCACATCGCGTCCGGATTATGCCAAAGCGGTTGACCTGCTGACAGGGGCCGCGATCAAGGAGATGATTAAACCATCGCTCCTGCCAATCCTCGCGCCAATCGTGCTCTACTTTGCGATCTATTTCATTGCAGGTACGTCACAGGCGCTCGCCTCACTCGGTGCGATGCTTATGGGCGTGATCGTGACGGGGCTGTTCTTGGCCCTGTCCATGACCGCCGGTGGCGGCGCTTGGGATAATGCCAAGAAATATATCGAAGACGGCAACCATGGCGGCAAGGGCTCTGAAGCTCATAAGGCGTCCGTGACGGGCGACACAGTCGGTGATCCCTACAAGGATACAGCCGGACCCGCCGTCAACCCGATGATCAAGATTACAAATATCATCGCATTGCTTCTGTTGGCTGTGCTCGCGCACTAACGACAGAAGCCATCTCTGGGGAGAGTGGCCCGTTCCGGCACAGACGCAAAGTCTGGCCGGAGCGGGCTTTTTATTTGCGCGCGATTGATTTATATAAAAATGGCGCAATATTTAATCAGGGGCACATTATGCGAATTTCATACCATTCGTTTATATCTTTCATCACCATATTGACGCTTTCGATTGCGATGACTGTGATGAGTTCAAGCCCCGCTTTTGCCAAAAAGTATAAGGTAAATACGGATAGATTTACTGTAACCCTCCATGTCAAATCGGCCAAAACCGGGGAAACCGTTGCTGTTAAAACGGTTTCAAGGCCGCGCGTGCCCGTAGAGGAACGCGATAAAGCCTATATACAAAAGATGTTCGCGAAAGCCATCAAGCGGCAAGGGTTGGATAAGACGCCTGAAGATGTTTCTAAATATTCCTACAGATCCACCGTTGGCTATCGGGATGCCAAGGGAAAACTGATCTTAGAGCCATTCTTCCTAAAAGTTCTGCCGATTTCTGACGCTGTCGCTTATGTTCAGCGGATTGACGGAAGCTATAGTTTTGCTGATTTAAAAACAGGAGACATGATTCCCGCACCTGAGAATTATGAAAGGGTTTTGGTGACCTCATTCAGTAATAAAAAACCGAGTGTTGCAATTGCTCAAACAAATATTCGTAACGGCTATTTCGATATTATTGGATTGGATGGCTATGGACGTGAAGCTTATCGCGTGGAGAATATAATCGGATCTACGAGCGGTGCCACCAGCCAAGAACAAGGATATGCCGTTTTTTCTAATCGCATTTATTTTAATTACCTCAATAAAGACGGCGTCAATGTTTCAAAATATATTGATCCTGATATGACAGGTGGAGAGGGGCCCGCCTTATTCTTTGCTCAAACTGCACGCGGAACCTCTGTTCTCGCACCCGCTGGAACGCTCCCACCTTCTGTCGGGGGCACGCCGGAACAACGGGTTTATTACGACGTCGTACGCGGGGGATATGATTATTATAATAAAGCCAAAGGTATTTTGGGTGTTATTCCAATTCGTCCAAAACAACCGGAGAATTCGAAGTACCGATATACCGCATGGATCATCGTCAGATCGGACGGTATCGAATATGATTATAGTGTCGTGGGACGAATGCTGAGACATGATATGAATGGACGGAATGTTCTCGCGCTGCACGGAGATTATGATCTGCTGGATGATATCCGAATTGTCGATCCCATTATCAATCCTTACGACCCGCAGGTCTATTTACCCGGGACGCATTCATTAGCTTATAAACTTAAAGATTCTGCGCAGTGGCACAGCCTAACGGGGTATTTGCTTGATACGAAAGGCCATCTCCATGACCCGTCCCATGCAAGATATACACCTGAGTCCGCCGTCAGCTTCACGTCTAACCGACTACAAACGAAATATGCGGAATGGGTGAGGACCGCGCCGGAACGCGAACGCCGCGAGAAAGAACGCGCGGCAGAAATCAAACGTGAGAAGACTGCGAAATCCAATGCTTATTGGGCCAGACAACGCGCACTCGCTGCAGAAGAGGCTGAAAGAATCCGCGCACAGAATGAGCGATCCGGAAATGCAATGCGTGCACTGGAGTCATCGAAAGATCGTTGGCGAACCGATAGTGAGAGTACCAGCTGCTATAAAGACACGGCTGGCAGAGTTGTTTGTTACTAAGCCTGTACCCGCCTTGATAAATAATCTTGGCAGGCTTTTTATCTACTCATCATCAAAACAATTCGGGTCGCAACTCGCGAAGGCAACCGCAATGACGGTAACGCCGACTAATGCAACAGCGACAACTGTTAAGCCGATTTTACCGGCGGTGCCAATATTGGCCTGTTCGTCCTCACTCATGACAATCACGCGCTCATTCATCATAAGCTGTGGAGAGTCTTCCAAAGTAAAGCCCAAGCGCATTTCGCGGTAATTGGGTTCATCATTTCGCATCCAATCCAGAGAAATATCCGAGGACTGCGCATAATTACGAACGCCAAAGTCGAGCCTAGGTGCAGTTTTTGAAGCTGACGAACTTTCCCCCAATGGAATGGTTAGACTGAACCGCGCTTCCGCGCCTTGCGGCGCATAGGCTCTCTCGAAACTGGAGGATTGGGCCTGCGCCAATCCGGGGAGCATGGCCAGGTGACAGGCGGAGAGTGTGAGAGCGATTTGTTTAAAGGTCATGATCTAATCCGCTGTCACAGCGATAACACCGACGATAACCGCTAACGATCCCGCGATGACTGTCAGAACGGTTTTGTCATAAGTGTCCAACCCGCTTTTCTTACCGTCCTTCGCGGAAAACTGATCGCCAAACATCAACGCCTGATCATTTAGCAAGAGAGTTGGCGTGTCTTCCACAGTCAGTGAGAGTTTAAATTCCCGTATATCAACGGACTCATAAGTAGGACGCAAAGCCCAGTCCGACACGCCGGGACGAACAGTCTCACTGCGAAAACCCAAAGACAGTTGTGGCTTCGAGGTCGATTTTTGACTGTCTCCACCAAATGGAATGGTGAACGTCGCGCGAGCTTGCAAGTCAGAGTCTTGCGTAAACGCCGCGCTCATTTGCGCCTGCGCAGGCGTCGCAAATATCGTCATCAAGCCTATCGTTGCCGCGGCTAAATCTAATTTTTTCATATTTTATCTCCCCTATTGAGATATCAACCGTGGGAGTCTTACAGGCTGTCGTCCAATTAAGGTGTGTTACAATCCGTTCCGCTTTGTTTCGGAATATTTCGCACTTCTCAAAATGACCTCAATTGCTGAGGTGACAGGGTCGCCCTCCTGTGGCTATCCTGTCTGGATGAACGAGGACGTTATTCAATCTGTGAACGCGCGGGAGACCTCATCCCTTGCTACCGGTCGTCCGGCTGACTTAATCGCGACCTTGCTCGCAACACTTGGCACCATCCTGAGCGTCATTGCAGCGATCTGGTTTTTCGCAGGCTTTGCGGAGAATGATACGCGACCTGAACATCTGGTCTCAGTCTTTATTCTGACGCTCGGCTTATTCGTCCTCGCAATCGTCCCCTTTGCTGTGGTCGCAGAATTTGCACGTCGCGCTTACCGGACGGGCGGGCGGCTCGCGCATTATCTTTGGACCCTATTCCTCATGCTGCCTTGGGTCGTCTTGGGGGCCTTATCGGTCACATATACGCCCCTCCCGGTTTGGGTCGGGTTCACCGCGATTGGCCTCGCCACGCTCTTATCTCTCTGGGCATTGGTGTCTTTCGGACTGGATATTGGGCGCAACCGCACGCGACGTTCAGGTAAAGGTGATGTGCAATCCGACGGAATTTGATGTAAGTTTATCACATTATTTCAGCCTCTGTTCAGGTTGAACCGCGTATTTAGTTGGCCAAACAGGAGATATGACTATGACATCCTTGTCTTTACCCCCCTTCCGACAAGCCCGACACCTGCTGCTGGCGGCCTCTGCCTGCGCCCTCATGGCCTGCGCCACGGCGACCCCATATCAAGCCGCGTCAGAGCCCGGAGGCTTTGACGGTTTTTCCCAACAGATGATCGAGAATGACCGCGCGCGGATTACATTTGGCGGTAACTCTCTAACCAAACGCGACACGGTTGAGAATTACCTGCTCTACCGCGCGGCGGAAATGGCCGTTGAACGCGGCTTTGATACGTTCACCTTGCAAGAGCGCGAGACGGAAGAAAATACGCGTGTCCGTGTCACGCCGGGCCTTGGTGGGTATGACCCTTATTTTGGTTACAGCTTTTACCGCCCCCGCTTTGGCTGGTCGCGCGGCTATCGTTATTCCCGCTTTGCCGGTTTCAACCGGGGACGCGGGTTTGGCCGCCGTGGATTTTACGATCCCTTCTATGATCCATTTTTTGACGATTTTGACGTCCGCGAAATCACCAAATATCGTGCGACATCCGAAGTAAAATTTGGTCGCGGCGCCGGACCGGACGGCCCGAACACGTTCAATGCCCGCGAGGTTCTGGAAAACCTCTCCAGTGCGATAACCTTTCCGGAAGAGACGTCCTAAGATTAAGTCCTCAAAATTAAATGCATGAATAAAGCGTCCGTAAAATTAACGGGCGCTTTTTATTATCCGATCTTCTCGGTGACTATTTCACATTCGTCTGAAGCGATGATGTTACACCCGTCCCGTCCATAGCGGAGATAGCCGGGGCATAACCCTCCAAAGCGGAGCGACGCAGACAGAAGCGTGAGAGAATGACACCATAAACAAGTTTTGTCGTGATATCGGCCGTCGTGAACATGAATTGCTGCGCGACAACAATATCCGCCGTTTGGCCGAGCTGCGGCAGGGCGTAGGCGAGCGGGTAGAGACCCCATGTTGGCAGGATATACCACCAAAGATTTGTCCGCCATTTATCAAGGGTGGCAGGTGTTGTTGCCTTACCCGCCCGGATGGTCGCGAAGACTTCCCAGAGCAACCAGGCGAAGAAGACGGTTGAAATCACGCCCCATAGGCCACCATGAGAGACAGAGACCCAAGAGTCCAATGAACGTCTGAGAGGGCGACCATATTAGCCAGATTGAGGTAATTATTTTCCACTGAAATCTTAAGATAATGCCCTGTGAAACAGGTTTTACCATCGGAATTTGCATCCGAAGTAACAGTTAAGTTACGATTTCAAGCGTCCTCTAGATTATAATTTTCCTTTCAACCCGCCTTGTAAGGATATGGGTTTTCTAACTCTCAAGTGTTTTTGGTGTTTTGTAATAGAGCTTCAGCCCATTCGCCGTGCTCATGGAATCCGATTGTGTATTCATGACGGTCCGCAGACGGTCCAGTATCAACGTGTCGATCGTAATGATTAATCCGGTGACATAGGTCGCATATTCGGCCGAGACGCCCTGACTGATGAGAATATCCTGTAACAGCACGACGGAGGCTGAGGGTGTGCCCGCGGCGGCTGTGGCGAAAATCATCGATTGCAATCCAACGACACCCATTTCCGCAATAGAGAGATCAATACCAAAGGCTTTGATCGCATAGAGCGACAGCAGCAGCAGACCGATGAGTGTACCGACCATATTGATGGTCGCACCAATCGTGTAGAACGGTGTCGACTCATCCGCATTCGCGCCGAGCTGCGTACAGGCCATCCGCGTCGCGGGCAGCGTCGCAATAGAGGAACTGGTCGAGAAGGCGACGAGCGCCTGTGGCAGCACGGCCCGTAACACGAACCCAATCCCGCGCTTTTGCATCGCCGCCGTCACGCCCACGACGAGGCACCATGTCAGGATCATCGCCATCAGATAAGGCAGCAGCAGCGGGAAGAGATTGCCCAATGTCTGCACACCACCGGGACTGTTCAAGGCCAATGTGATGGAGCCAAAGACAGCTAATGGAATTGTATATTGGAGGAATTTCCGAAAGCCCGCGATGAAGAGGTCCGAGACTTTATCCGCCTGAACGCCAAGATCGAGCTTGGACAGAGCCTTGCCCAGCAACACACCCGCATAGATCGAAATCATCAATGCCGATGTCAGCACGCCGTAAATTTTCGCAAGAAATGGCGTCTGCTTAATATTGCCGCCGCCTGCACCAATCGTGGCCGGGTCCGGCAGGATGGGCAAGTTTTGAAATAGGAGATAGGCGATGATTCCAAGGATCAAGCCCGCGAGAGAGAACATGACGAAGAACGCCAAAACCCGAATGAATTTTGCACCGAGCCCGCCGCGCGAGATCGCAATACTCGACCCGATGGAGAGAATGATGAGCGCATACATCAGCGGCTTAAGCGGCACAAAGAGCGCGTCTTTCGCCAAGCCTGCAATAGATTTAACAAGATAGGTTCCGCCCGGCGCAATATCCTGCGCCAACCACGAAAATCCGAGGAACCAGAAGAGAAACGCCAAACCCGCCGCAATGACAACGAGGAGCAGGAGTGGAATATCGTGAATACGCGACATGAGTGAGGTCCCTTTATCTTTTGAGGATTGTCTAGGCAGACCTATCCATGAGGGCAAGTCGCGAAAGCGTTAGACAGGCAAGCGGAAGCTGCGACCGACGATCTGCGCGTGCGGCGGGGTAGGCGAGTGTCCAAATAAAATGGGACGTCCGCGTGGTGACCTCCGCGATGGAGACCAAGAACTTTAATGTTTTACGCAGGAGGCCAAGCGCGTGAGACAAGGTTGAGTGGTCGGCGATACCGTTACATTTTCCAAATCTCGAAGTTCATCGATTGTAAGACGATAAACTCCTTACGCTCAGTGTATTTGGCTTGCGCCAATTACACTGCCAACGCGGCGGTGTTTTACAGATAACGGCCTTACTTGACTGCTCCCGTCACAGGGAGTCAGGCACTCGAAATCCGGTCCCCCGATATGGCTCTCACACCACACCGATAAACACACCGTCCTTCAAACGAGCAGATGAGCTCTACCTGTCCCATGTCTGAAAGAACGAGTTTGAATATAGGGGCGTTTGGGAAAGTGGGGATTATGTTTTTTATAAATGCGGGGTTAAAACATGCTCGCAAGATTTAGTTATCACCCTCAACAGACCCTACTTTATTATTTTGCACGGCTGCTAATGCTTCCAGGAGTTGTAGCATTTGAGCGTTTGTTAAACTGACATCGCTGAAAGGCCTGACTTGTTCGACTTTCAATCGCGGCGCTTCTTCGGAGCCTGTACGTGTAAGCTTTAATAGCCCGCCCCATACTGACCAAAGAACCGAATCGTTTTCATCATATTTTAGTTTTTGTTGACGGAGGATTGTTTGGTCTTCTCCATCATGAAAATATTGAATAGCGTCTAGCGTTTTTCCTGTCAGAGAGGCGGCTGACAAGCGAAGAGACAAGTCTCTGCCAAAATCAACAGGCCCCTCTTTAATATCTGGTATGGCGATTGATGTGCTGGTTGGCGTCATGTTGGCCGCGAAAAAGCGACTCGAACTATTCCCATCCGTTCTGACAGCACGCCCGGTCAGGCCGTTATACATCAAACATTCAACATCGTTTTCACCCGTTAGGAATGAACCAACATTGTTTTCAGATGTCGACGGTGCACACCACGCTAATGGACTAAAGGATCGAGGCGCCCCTCCATATGACATGGCATATACGGGAGATCCTGCTTTCATTTTAACAATACCAAGCATGTTTTTGACATCATTTTGCAAAATTCCAGTCCTTGTGAACTCAATCTCACGATCCGCAATTAACTCACCTGCCGCGACGTCAGTTGAAACAAGCTCAGTCGTGTTCGGAAGTGTTCTCCAACCTGAACTTCCTTGAAATAAAGCAGGAGCAGGTTTTGTTGCACAAGCTGACAAGCCAGCAACAGCACAGAGCGCAATAAAGATTCGGACCATTTTGATTTCGCTTTCTAATTTTGTTGTTTTATAACTTTGGTTTACAGAAATCTAAACTCAAGTCGTGCTCATCGGTAATCAGAAATATATTCCTGAACGTCTATCAATAGTGAGACTAAAACCCCCGCATAGCCGGACCCACCGCCACCTCACTCACCTGCCCCGCTTGTGGCCAGGCGCAGTAATCCGCGGCGTAATAGGCGGCGGGGCGGTGATTGCCTGAGAGGCCGGGGCCGCCAAAGGGCATGTTGGAGGCGGCGCCTGTTGTGGGCTTGTTCCAGTTGACGATACCCGCGCGAAGGCGGGGATTGACATAGTCCCAAACCGAGGATTGATCGCAAATCAGGCCGGAGGCGAGGCCGAAACGGGTCGCATTGGCGCGCGCGATGGCGGTGTCGAGATCAGGCGTCCGGATGACCTGCATAAAGGGCGCGAAGAGCTCTTCATCCGGCACGTCCGCATTGGTTACATCGATCAGGCCGGGGCGCAGGAATGCGCCGTCGCGTTCCAATGCGCGGATGGAGGTTCCGCCCGCGGCTTTCAATTTGGCTTCGAACTCTATGGCGGCTTTGGCCGCGCCTTCCGAGACGACGGAACCCATGAAGATATCCTCTTCGTCCCAGCGACCGATTTTGACTTTGGCGATGCGGGCCTCCAGCGCGGCGACGATGGCGTCACCAAATGCGCCCTCGGGCAGGATGAGGCGGCGGGCGCAGGTGCAGCGCTGCCCCGCCGTGATGAACCCGCTCATAAAGGCGAGGTCTGCGGCGGCGTCTATATCGACGGATTCGCGAATGATGAGCGGATTATTTCCGCCCATTTCCAGTGCGAGAATGACCTCGGGTCGGCCCGCGAAATGTTTGTGGAAAAACGCGCCCGTCGTCGCGCTGCCCGTGAAGAGGAGGCCGTCAATCTCTGCATTGAGCAGTGCGCCGCCCGTCTCCCGCGCGCCTTGGACGAGGTTCAACACACCGTCCGGCAGGCCCGCTTCGGCCCAACACTGCGCCATGATCTCCGCGACTTGCGGGGTCAGTTCTGACGGTTTGAACACAACCGTATTCCCTGCAAGGAGCGACGGAATAATGTGCCCATTGGGCAGATGGCCCGGAAAGTTGAATGGGCCGAAGACGGCCATCACGCCATGCGGACGATGGGTCAATTGCGTCGTATCCGTGCGGCGCGTGGGTGTGCGCTCGTGATAGCTGGCGATCGAGACGGCGACCTTATTCGCCATCGCACCCGCCTCCGTGCGGGCCTCCCAGAGCGGTTTGCCCATATCGCGGGAAATGGCGAGGGCGATATCTTCCGATTTCGCTTTGACCTTTTCCGCATAGGCTTTGGCGATATCCGCGCGGTGATCGAACGAGGTCAACGACCAATCGGCAAAGGTGGCGCGGGCTTTCGCGACGGCGGCATGAACCTCAGCCTCCGACGCAGCAGCGCCTTCCCAGACGATATCGCCCGTGGCGGGGCAGATGGATTTAATTATGTTGCTCATGTTTTCATCAATTCTTTAATCGCCTTGGCGTCGATGCGGCCATCCGCAATCCGGTGCAGGATCAGTGTGGCAAGACCTGCGCGTTCAGACAGGCTATCGACCATCATAAATTCTTCGGCAGAATGGATGCGTCCACCTCTGACACCTAATGTGTCGATATTGGGTGTGCCTGCCGCGAAGACATTATTGCCCTCGCAGACGCCGCCCGTATCCTTGAAGTTAATCTCAATGCCGAGCGCTTTGGCCGTTTCCGCGACATCGCCGAAGAGTTGGTTCTGCGCCGCATTACGCGGCTTTGGCGGGCGGTAGAAGCCGCCATGTGTGTGGGCCGTGATGCCGTCGCGTTGGGTGACTTCCGCGAGGATGCGGTCCACCTCACCCTGCGCCCAATCGGCACTTGGTCCGTCAGGCGCACGTGCGCCGAGGCGCACGACGCAGAGCGCGGGGACGACGTTCACGGCGTCGCCACCATCGATGGAGCCGATATTAAAGGTCGTGCCCTCGCGTTGATCTGTCAGAGCCTCGATCTTCAACGCGAACTCGGCCGCCGCCATCAGGGCACTGCGCCCCTTTTCCGGTTCGCGGCCCGCATGGGCGGACTTGCCCTGAAAGATCACATCCCAAACAGCGGAGCCTTTCCGCGCGCCGGAGAAGGACCCGTCCTCCATACAGGGCTCGAATGTCAGGCCGATATGCGCAGTTCGGGCGGCGTCCATGATGTGGGAATTAGAGGCGTGGTTGCCTGTTTCCTCATCGGGGGAGAGGACGACTTGATAGCCGACGCGCTCTTTCAACGGCCCGGACTCGAACGCTTTCAACGCTTCCAGCATGACGCAAATGCCGCCCTTCATATCGCAGAGACCGGGGCCGTTCAGCTTCCCACCGCCGAGGTCTGTGATCTCGGTAAATGTGCCGTCGGGAAAGACGGTGTCATAATGGCCCGTCATGACGACTTGTAACGGTGCGTCGGGACGAGCGGTGGCGCGAATGACGGGAGCGGATTGGAAACCCTGCATCACGCCTTTGCCGTCGACCTTCTCAATCAAGTCGGTTTTAATTAAATCGACTTTGGCTTCCGTTTCGCCGAATGCGTCAACAATCATCGGCGCGAGTGTGTTCAGCCCGTCAGCATTCCAACTGCCCGTATTAATCTTCGCCCACTGAACCGTTCTCTCCAACATCGCATCCTGCCGCGTGGCGAGATGGTCAAGGGCTTTGCGGTCCAGATCGGATAATTCGCCCAGTGGGAGGTCATCGGCATTCATGACGCGGTCCTTTGAAAATCATAGAGGTTTGGCAGGTCGAGAAGTTGGGTCATTGCGTCGAGCGCCGTGCGGGTCTCGGTCAGGAAGGCGGGATCGCCCAGATCTCCTCCCGTGAGGCGGTCACGGTAATGGTCCTTGACCCAACCCTCCAACGCCTCGATTTTTTCATGGGTCATCACGACACCGGAATGGACGGCCGTCTGCTGCGCGGCGTCCAGCACCACGCGCAGGCGCAGACAGGCAGGGCCGCCGCCATTGGCCATGCTCTGCCGGAGGTCGAGATAATGCGCTTGCGTGATCGGATTATCGCCCGCGAGCACGGAGTCGACAAAGGTTTTCGTGCTCGACGTTTCTTCGACTTGCGTCGGTAGGATGAGCGCCATTTTTCCATTGGGTAACGTCACGAGTTGCGAATTAAATAAGTAACTCGAAATCACATCGGCCAGCGGCACATCTTTGGTCGGTGCCATAATGAAATGCGGGCGGAAGCCGAGCCGTTGCGCTTTGATGGACAGCACTTCCTCCAACGCCGCCGGATCATCAAAGGCGTTTTCATGAAAGAAGAGGACATTTTCATTCGACACGCAGACAACATCATTGTGAAAGGCACCCGCATTGATGGCGGTGGCGGATTGCGGGTGGAAGGCGGTATTAGCCTCCGGCAAACCGTGCAGTCGCGCGACGGCTTCGCTGGCTTGCAGGGTTTGCCGTGCGGGGAATTTGAGATCCGAATTCCCCCCCAGCGCGTCGCGGCCATAGATAAATAATTCCAGCCCCGCCGCGCCGTGCGATTTACACAGACGATTATGGTTCGCCGCGCCCTCATCTCCCAGCAACGGGGTATGGGCCAGCGGCGCGTGGACCATAAACCGTTCGCGATTAGCGAAAATCAAGGAGAGCATGCGGTGCGTCTGCGCGTCTTCCAGCGCGCGGTGCGGCATGGCCATCAGGTTGGCGGGCGTAAAATGCACGCGGCCATCGGCGCTTTCCGCGCCCGGTGTGACCGTCGCGGCATTGGCCGTCCACATACAGGAGGCGGAGCTGTAATTCGCGACGAGTGCGGGGCTGTCCTTGAACGCAGCTTCTAAGACAGCCGGGTCCGAGCCTTTGTAGCCCAAGGCCCGCAAGCCCGGAATATAGGGACGTTCCTGTGGCGGTAGCAAACCCTGCGGAAGACCGAGGTCAATCATATGGCGCATCTTGGCCAGACCTTGCAGGGCCGCGGCGCGCGGATTGGCGGCTTGGCCCTTATGGGTCGAGGACGCGATATTCCCGTGACTCAGCCCCGCATAATTATGGGACGGCCCGACAAGACCGTCAAAATTCATTTCGACCGTCATGGTTTACGCCTTCCGGTCTTGGGCCAATGCGACCTTGGGCGTGATGGTACCGAGAATATCACACGGTTCTTTTCCGGCTTTTTCCGCACCTGGATAGGCGGGTCCCATGGCGGCACGGAAGCCCTCATTCTGGCCGGTGAAGTGAAGATATTTATGATCGGACGTTTCCACGCCGCCGCCCGTGGCCTGATAGACCGTTTGCGCGATGAGCGTCTTATCTGTCCGGCATTGTACGGCTGGACCCCCGTCGAAAATATCGCAAATATCCGTGTCTTCAAATCCGGCCGTCATCAGCAATTTCATTGCCCCCGCAGACAAATGATGCGGCTTACCCGCGCAATCCCGCACGCTTTGGGGTAACAGGTTCAGAAGGATCGGCAGGGCGGGCAGGAGTTCTATCATAAACTCGCCGCTGCCATTGCTGAGTTCATCGGCGGTTTTGAAATCGGTTTGGATATATTTCGAGGCCAGATGATCCCAGAAGGGCGAGTTTTCATTTTCATCAAACCAGCCGCGAATTTCCGCCATCAGCCTGTCATTAAAACGTCGGCGATGGTTTTGGATAAAGCCCAGACGACCATAGGACAGAAGCCGCGCTATGCCCTGCCCCCGCGATTCCGGTGCGATAAACATGGTGGCCAGTTCGGTGTAATCATCGAAATCCGTCGTCAGTTGTAACGTTTCATATCTGACCGAAAGATCGACTTTCGAGGCCTTGCGCGCGTGACGGGACTTCTTGAAGGAATAAAAGGGACGGTCCACGCCAAGTCGGGGAATAATGCCGGATATACCCGCAACCTTGCCGTCGCGCTCGACCACGAAGAGCAGCCGGTTGGCGCTATCGTCCCCCCCGATAAATTTCATGGATTCGGTGATATAGGCGCCAACGGTCTCTTCGGTTTTCGGTACGGTCGTCAGGCCGGAGGCGGCTTTTGACGTAAAAGCTGCAATCGCGGAAACATCGTCTAATGAAGCAGGTCGAAATAAGGTCACGGGCGGCCTTTCCGGTTGAAAAGTCCGGCAAGCCGTCCGCCCGATGCGCCAGCAGTTGCCGTGTTGTCCCGTTAGTAACGGCGGAGTGAGAGCAATTCAACCCGCTGCGCCCAAGAGGCGGAAACGATAATACATAAGGATGCTGCGATGATTAAAATATTTGTGAAACGCGTCACTTTTCGCTTTCCAGTTTCTATCATGTTGAGATATTATATATGAGATGGTCCGGCGTTCAGGGACCGTGGCAGACGTTTTTAGGAGGCACTATGTCCAAACGTCACCGTAAAACCAAAGAGTTCCTCAACCCGCAAATGTCGGGCTTTGATGGCGACTATGATGCTGATGATTGGTATCAGGCCCCCAAAGGTCGAAAACCGAAAGGTCGTGAACGGCGGCGCCTGCAAAAGCCGGCCTTTTACGATCTCTAACTACCGCACCGACACGTTCCTCGCCACGTAGATTGGCCTTGCCGACCTAAATTAGGTTCGCAAAGCGAACTCTATTAAGAGCGGGAAATGGTCGGAGCCATGCGCTTTCAATCGCTTCATATCATTCAGGGCAAAGTGCCTTGAGTGGAAAACGTGATCTAACGGCCACCGCACAAATGGGTTTTTTGCATTATAGCTGTTAAATAACCCACGCCCCAAACGCGGATCATTTAATCCGCTCACGCGTAAAAATTTCTTTGTGGTAGATGACCAACCAACATCGTTCAGGTCACCTGTGACGATGGCCGGGCCTTCATAATGCCCGACTTCATGCGCCACGAAGCCGAGTTCTTTGTCGAGATCTGCCGTGTCATCTTCCGGTCGCGGTGGGCGCGGGTGAACACCGTAAAACCTCAATGGCTGGTCATAGCCAACATCCAAATCCAGTGTGAGCGATGGAATATGGTCTTGGACAAGATAGCGCTCGTCTGATTTTATAATCGGATAACGGGAATAGAAAAGCATCCCGTTAAAGTCCGGCAGTGGCAGTAAATATTTATGCGGATAATCTGGCTCAAGACCAGATAGGGCTTCACGCCAGGTTTCATCTGTTTCAACCAGGAAAAGAATGTCCGGTGAGATTGTTTTTATCTGCTCAAGATAGGCTTCATATTTATCATTCTCCATCAATACATTCCCGACCATGAGGCGGATGGGAACATGCGCTTCACCAGGTTTTACTTTCGGTGTCTGAACGGGCCAGAGTTTCGTGAAGGGTATGATATCAGAAAGGCAACCTAAACCGGCCGCCAGGATTGCGACGAATAGAATTTTATCAAAAAGCTCCCCTAGTCCAGGAAGCCATATGAATAAGACCGCCGTTACACTCAGCAGAAGAATCATCTGCAACCGTGAATAGGTCCAAGCGCGGAGCCACCAGGTTTGTTCGCGAAAATAGGGAATGACGGCCCCGACTAAGAGCGCGAGGGCCCAGATACGCATTATGATTTCAAGACTATACATATGCTTCTTTAAACATAAAAACCGCCCCGAGGGGCGGCTTATTTATTCAAAACTCCAAAAAGTCTAGTCGACTGGATTATCCGCCGGATTGTCTTCTTCCGGACGCTCAATACTGATTGTCGGAACGTCAATGGCTTCCTCTTCCATGCCCGCCTCCACATCGACTGGCACTTCGACTTCAATTGTCTTTGTTTCGACCCCTAGCTTGGGGACATCAACTTTCTTTTCCTTCATTGAGACATCGACTGTTGCAACATCTACGTCAAATTCGGGCAACTGGCCGTCTGCGACTTGGACATCAACGCTTGGAAGTTTGGCTTCTTGCGTTTGGTCCACATCTGTCAGGTATAAACCTGCTGCGGCGACCCCTGCGACGAGGACGGCGCCAATTGCGATGAAGGCAATTTTTGATCCGCCGCTCTTATTGGAGTTGGATTGATTGTTTTCATTTGAATATGTCATTTACATCTCCTCTAAAGATTTGGGGTTGCGTTAGCCGATGCGGCCATTCGATTTTGGTCCAATAAAGAACCAGATGATCAGACCGACAAGCGGGAAGAATAATACGAAGAGTGTCCACAGGATCTTCTTACCGCCGGAGGCTGATGAGCCGATTATGTTTAGGATGGCCCAGATTGCGATGATAAGATGGATAAGACCTAATAAGCCTTCTAACATTTAATTCTCCTTGCGTTGTTCAGCGTTAGCGCTGTTACTAAATCAACACAGCACGCGGCTTTGCGTTCCGAGAAAGTTTAAAATGAGATGAGAGGATAGGTCATTATACTGGAAACGATCGGCGAAAGTTCTGACCGTAAATTGTTATTTTTACGTCGAAGCTGTGCCTGCAGAGGGACATCCCGCACTCTCAAATTTCAATTTATCACATATTTAGTCACAATGATTAGGCCCGTTAAATGAGCGCGCACAACACGATCTTTGCGCAAGCCGGGTGGCGAGGTTATGATTTTCAGCGGCTCTGAATTGAGGCGTGGAGGCGGTCGCGGCCACTGCATGACCGCCAGGTCTTGCACGCGACCTGAAGCACGCAATATAGAGCGGCGTCGAAAAACGGCGCCTGATCGGTAAGAGCATTGTGCTTATCTTAGAGAAAGGTTCGATGCGTACGCGCTGTGCGTTCGAAGTCGCCGCACAGGACCAAGGTGCAGGCGTTACCTATGTGGGTCACATGGGCCATTCGCTGATGATTGCGGGCTGTATGATGGGCATGGATGTCCGCATTGCCACGCCGAAGTCTCTTTGGCCCAGCGATGCGTTCCGTAAAGCCGCGGAGGCGCAGGCCGAACTGACAGGCGCGACCGTGACGATCACAGAAGACCCACAGAAGGCTGTCAAAGGCGTGGATTTTATCCATACCGATGTCTGGGTCTCGATGGGCGAGGATGACAGCGTATGGGAGGAACGGATCAAGCTGCTGACACCTTATCAGGTCAATGCCGCACTTATGGCGGCGTCCGGCAAGACCACGACCAAATTTATGCATGGCCTCCCCGCCTTTCACAATGCAGAGAAGGAAGTCGGTAAGGATATCCAAGAGAAATTCGGCATTTCCGAGATGGAAGTCACGGAGAAGGTTTTTGAAAGCCCCGCAGCTATCCAGCTCGAGCGGGCCGAGAACCGCGTCCACACGATTAAGGCCGTGCTCATCGTAACATTAGGCGCGTAAGCTACGTGCAGCTTCGTTGCCTTTGGCGGGATGGTTCTAATTCAAGCCGTGGGTCAGATTTATTCGTGGTAAGGCGGTAAAAGCTCTGACCTGAGCCGTGGTACGGGTGGTCGGAATCGAACCGACACTCCAATGGAACGGGATTTTGAATCCCGCGCGTCTACCAATTCCGCCACACCCGCATCTCGAAGTGGCGTCTACATAAACGCAGGGCTTGCGGCGTCAAGCCTTTTGGCCATATAGCCGACCGTCCACGATCAACATATGAGGATGACGTGAAAGGTAAGCTCGCATTTCTGGAACGCTGGTATGATAATACCAAGGCGGCCGCTGGCCATAAGCGGGCCATGCCGATCCTCTGCGCGCTCTCCTTTGCGGAGAGCTCGTTTTTCCCCATCCCCGTTGATGTTATGATCATGCCTATGGTGCAGGCCAAGCCGAAATCCTGGTGGCGGATTGCGCTCTGGGCAAGCGTGTTTTCTGTCCTCGGCGGTATATTCGGCTATATGCTCGGCATGCTGTTTTTTGAGACGATCGCAGGACCGCTGCTCGAAAAACTCGGCAAGGCCGAGAGTATGGAACGGTTTAGCGCCAGTATTCAGGAACATGGTGGATTATGGGTCTTTGGCGCGGGATTTACGCCCTTTCCCTATAAGGTGATTACCATCATGAGCGGCGCCGTTCCCGTCGCCTTTGGGATCTTTGTCATTGCCAGCGTCATTTCACGCACATTGCGCTTCTTCCTTGTCGCGGGGATTGTCCGCGTTTTGGGTGAGACGGCGGAACGTTGGATGAAAGAGCATTTCGGTATTTTCTCCATCGGCTTATTCGCCGTGCTGGTCGCCATGTATTTTGCGTATAAATCACTCGTCCCGCATTAGGCCAATCGTTCGGGGGAACCCGTAAGTCGCGAAGGCCTGTCCCCGAATGGGGTCTGTATCAGGTCCAATGAGGAAGGCAGTTTGCGGATAGGGTGGGGCACCCGCTTCAGATATATTTTTCAGAACGTCTTCCAGCCGCCGCGCAATCGCTTCGCCGCTATCTATCCATTGCACGCTTTGACGGACAGCTTGTTTTAACTCGTCCCGCAGGAGTGGAAAATGCGTACAGGCCAGCACGACGGCATCAATATCCATGCCGGTCCGTCCTGCAAATATGGGCGCGACCTCCGCGCGAATGACGTCCATATCGACATCTTTGCCCGCGAGCTTCTGTTCCGCCTGCACCACGAGGCGGGTCGACCCCTGCAGCACAACGCGGCAATCCGCGGCGAAATCCGCTATCAAGGCATCGACATATTTTTGCTTCACCGTCCCCGGCGTGCCCAGCACACCAATCGCGCCCATGCGAGAACTTTCCGCCGCAGGTTTAATCGCGGGGACGACCCCAATCACAGGAATATCTATTACATCGCGGATAGCCTCCAGCGCGATTGTCGAGGCCGTATTACAGGCGACAACCACGACATCCGGGTTGAGCATCAGCACCAGCGTTTGGAGTAAACCCGGGAGTCTTCTCCGCAGCTGGTTCTCTGTCTTATTTCCGTAAGGTCGAAATTCATCATCGGCGGCGTAAGATAAATGTACCCCCGGCAAGCGTTTACGGATTTCCGCGACGACGGACAGACCACCAACACCGGAATCAAAAACGAGGACATGATGCGACATAGGGGCGTTCTGGCGCAACAGGGTGAGTAAAGTATGAAGAGAATGCGGCCAAGTCCGGGCTGGCATGCAGCAGAGGTTAGGTGTTTCAATTCCGCGCGGCCTCGCCTATCTCACCGCGCCATGGCTCCACCTCTTTTAACACTTAAAGATATTTCGCTGACTTTCGGGTCGACGCCCCTGTTGGAACGGGCGGATTTCGCCGTTCATGCGCGGGACCGCATCTGTCTGGTCGGACGCAATGGGTCGGGTAAATCCACGCTGTTGAAAATCGCGGCGGGATTGGTTGAGCCCGATGGCGGAGAACGCTTCGTGAAGCCGGGAACGAGCTGGCGTTATCTTCCTCAAGACCCTGACCTATCCGCTTTTGCCGATGTGGAGAGCTATGTCCGCGATGGCCTGGTCGGGGCCGATGACGGGTTCCGCATTCCCTACCTTCTGGATGCGCTCGGCCTGACGGGACGCGAAGACCCCGCGCATATGTCGGGCGGCGAACGACGTCGTGCGGCCCTCGTCCGCACACTCGCCCCACAGCCCGATATTCTGATGCTGGACGAG
The DNA here is from genome assembly GCA_947503715.1 of uncultured Caulobacterales bacterium. Classification (GTDB taxonomy): domain Bacteria; phylum Pseudomonadota; class Alphaproteobacteria; order Caulobacterales; family Maricaulaceae; genus Litorimonas. Next base: position 144,559 of record CANNER010000002.1, read on the forward strand.
CCGACAAATCATCTGGACCTACCCGCCATTGAGTGGCTGGAAGGTGAGCTCGCCGGGATGAGCGCGGCGCTTGTCCTGATTTCGCATGATAGGCGTTTTCTCGAATCCCTGTCGCGCAAAACTCTCTGGATGGACCGCGGCGAGACGCGTGAATTAGATAAGGGCTTTGCGCATTTCGAAGACTGGCGCGATGAGTTTCTGGAACAGGAAGAACTGGACCGTCATAAGCTCGCGCGGCAGATACACCGCGAACAGCACTGGGTCGTGCATGGAGTGTCCGGCCGCCGGAAACGCAATGTCCGCCGGATGAAGGAGCTCGGCAATTTGCGGCAGGAATTGAAATCCGCCAAGAAAAGCGTTGGCCAAGCAGACATCACCGTCACGCAGGGCAAGACCTCCGGCAAACGCGTGGCCCGTCTCGAAAATGTCACCAAGGGTTTTGACGGGCGCATCGTCGTGGATGACGTGTCTATGCGCATTCATCGGGGCGAACGTATTGGCGTCGTCGGGCCGAACGGGTCGGGCAAGACAACGCTCCTGAAACTCATCATGGGTGAGCTGGAACCGGATGCGGGTCGCGTGGAGCTGGGTCTGAATCTCGAACCCCTCGTGATTGACCAGAACCGCGAAACGCTGGACCCCGACTGGACGCTGGCCGATGCGCTGACCGATGGCGGCGGTGATACCGTGATCGTCGCGGATCAATCGCGCAATGTGATTGGGTATATGAAAGACTTCCTCTTCCTGCCCGAACAGAAACGAACCCCCGTTCACGCGCTGTCAGGCGGTGAACGCGGGCGGTTACAACTCGCGCGTGGGCTACGCCTGCCGTCCAACCTTCTGGTCCTTGATGAACCAACAAATGACCTCGATCTGGAAACGCTGGACCTGTTGCAGGAAATTGTCGCGGATTATACCGGCACCGTCATTGTTGTTTCGCATGACCGCGATTTCCTCGACCGGACCGTCACGCGCACACTGGCCTATGAAGGCGACGGGCAGTGGCAGATCTATGCCGGTGGGTATTCCGACCTCATCAATCAGCGCGGCGAAGGTGTGCGGTCGCGGAAGGCGGAAGCCACGGCAAAGAAGAAGGCGTCTAAGTCTGAGGACAAACCGAGTTCAGGCTCAACTAAGCTTTCCTACAAACATAAGTTCCGTTTGGAAAACCTGCCCAAAGATATGGAAAGGGTCAAAAAACAGATCGCTGATTTTAACAGCACGCTGGCCGACCCGGAACTTTACGCCACAGATGCGGATAAATTTATGTCCGCCTCTCTAGCCCTCGGCGAGGCGCAAGAAAAACTTGAAGCTCTGGAAGAAGAGTGGATTGAGCTGGAACTCTTGCGCGAAGAGGCGGAGGGTTAGACGACCCTGCCTCTCTCTAAAAAAGCCCACTCAATTGAGCGGGCTTTTTCGTCTCTCAATATAATTAAGGACCTAATCCGTACTCGGCTTGAACAGGCTCTCCAGCGTGTGTTCGACCTTTGGCTTTTCAGCCTCGGGTTCCGGCGTTGGCAAGGGTGCGAGGGTTTCACCGCCACCTTCCGCGTCGAGCTTTTCCTGCTCTTTCGCGCGTTTTTCAGCCGCTTTTTTCACAACGGCATCCAAATCAATCTGTGTGCAAAGACCGAGGCTGACGGGATCTGTCGGATTGATCGTGTTGATCTTCCAATGGGTCCGCTCGCGGATGGCCTTGATCGTCGGCTTGGTCGTGCCAATGAGCTTGGAGATTTGCGGGTCGGTCACTTCCGGATGATTGCGGACGAGCCAGGCAATCGCGTCAGGACGGTCCTGACGACGCGAAAGCGGCGTATAGCGCGGGCCTTTTTTCTTCGTCACGGGCTCCATCGTGTCCGCATCGAATGTATTGGGCTTCATCGCGTAATTTGGATCAGCTTCGGCCTTCTCAATTTCCGCGCGGTCTATTTGTCCATTTGCAATCGGGTCCGCACCGCGAATACCCGCGGCGACGTCACCATCGGCAATGCCTTCGACTTCGAGAATGTGCAGCGTGCAAAATTCGGAAATCTGCTTAAAGGTCAGGCCGGTATTGTCGATCAGCCAGACGGCAGTCGCTTTCGGCATCAAAATCTGTGTCATGTGTCTCTCCCCAGTCGGGTGCCAATCATCAGGCATTAAAAAACCCCGCTCAGCGGGGTGGTTTTACGATTTTTTTACTGTGTGAGTAAGCAAATCGTGCTCTGCACATAATAGATTAATCCCTCTTTGGCAAGAGAGGCTGGCACTCGGGTAATAGGAGCGTGTAAATGTCAATATACGGCGATGAACCGACAAAAGCGAGCGTGAGCCCGCAACCCGGTGAAGACCTTTACGGTCTGTCTGTTGCGGAACTGACCGAGCGCATTGCTGTCTATCAGGCTGAGATTGCGCGCCTCGAGGCGGAGCGCGTCAAGAAAGCCAAAGAGCAGGACGCCGCCCACGCTCTTTTCGGCAAGAAGAGTTAAAACAGCCATTATTGATGACCTACGACAGTCTGGCTTGCGCCTTGCAATACTGTCCCAACGACGACACACTGCGCAAAGAGACTAATATTATGGCTGCCCCCATGCCCAATACACCGCAAACACACCTGACTGATACATTGACTCCGCAGGCGGAAGCCCGTCTGCTCGCCTTCACGAAGTCAGAACTGTTCGCCAAGACCTTCCGCGAGGGCATGGACCTCGTCGAGGAAACCGCCGCCTATCTGGACGGTCCCGGTCGTCAGGATAGTAAAAAACTTGGCCGCGACGACGCCATGACCTATGCCAGTCAGTCCATGCGCCTGACAACGCGCCTCATGCAGGTGGCGAGCTGGCTCCTCGTGCAACGCGCCCTGAAAGAGGACGAGATGGAATTGTCCGAAGCACGCGCGGATAAATACCGTCTCGTCGCGGAAGAAAAATCCGAGGGCACGTTAAGCTTTTCCGATTTGGCGAAAGATGCCTATGCGCTTCCCGCCCGCTTGCTCGACTTGCTGGCCCGCTCCGAACAACTCTATGAGCGGATCATGCGCCTCGACCGCTCGCTCTATGGCACGATCGCGGCACAGGCCGGAAATACAGTCGCGGATCAGATCAACCGTCTGGAAGCGGCGTTTAATCGCGGCAGGTAATTGACGACTACTCTCTCCCATTCTCCGTCCACCCCAGACTTGATCTGGGGTCCAGAGCGAGATTTAGCAGAGCTCCATTAAATCACCAAACGACATAGACGCTCTGGACCCCAGCTTTCGCTGGAGTGACCGGACATGAAGATAGAGCTTCATTCAATAAAAAAGGCTCCTCAAAGGGAGCCTTTTTCGTTTTGTCTGTAAACTCAGCTTAAACGCCGAAGCCTGCGAACTTGTCCTTGAAGCGGGACACACGTCCGCCGCGGTCCATCAATTTCGCGTCGCCGCCTGTCCAGGCCGGATGCGTCTTGGAGTCGATATCGAGGACGAGTGTGTCGCCTTCCTTGCCGTAAGTGGAGCGCGTCTGGTATGTCGAGCCGTCCACCATTTGCACGGTGATCATGTGGTAGTCTGGGTGAGTATCGGATTTCATGGTTTTTGCCTTTATCTGGTCACGGGGTTGCGTTTTTGGGTCTCCCGCTCGCGAGGGCGCGACATAGCGGTGGATGTTCTGTTCGTCAACATGCGCCTTCACGGTTGCAGCCGGAGGGCGGAGATGTTTGAACGTACGCAACGCAGGAGACGATTATGACCGAAGGTGTCGGCGGAAAAACCGCAGCAGAAGCCCTCTCAACCCTGTCCGATATGACGGCGGGCGTGACACCGATTGCGGTGGGCGAATATCAGGCAAGGTTGGAGAAAGCGCAGTCACTGATGGCGGCGCAGGACATTGACGCGCTCTACCTCCATGCGGGAACGTCGCTCTATTATTTCACGGGCACGCGCTGGCACGGCTCGGAGCGGATGGTGGGGGCACTCGTTCTGCGTGAAGGCCCGCCAATCTATATCGCGCCTGCCTTTGAGAAAGGCACACTGGAACAGTTTATGACTGTGAAAGGCGAGGTTGCGACATGGGAAGAACATGAGAGTCCCTACGGCCTCATCGCCGCGCATTTAGCAGATGTGGGTATCACGTCAGGGCAGATCGGGATTGATGAAGCCACACCCTTTTTCGTCAGTAACGGGATTGCCAAGGCCTCGCCCGGTTTCACGCTAACCAATGGCGCATCCATCACGGCGACCTGTCGCATGATCAAATCAGACTCCGAAATCAAGCTGATGACCCGCGCGAAAGAGATGACGCTGGCCGTCCATAAAGCTACGGCGTCCATGCTGCATGCGGGGATTACCACGACGGAAGTCGGCGAATTTCTCGACGCGGCACACCGTAAAGTTGGTGCACCCAAGGGCAGTTATTTTAAAATCGTCCTGTTCGGTCCTGACAGTTCCTTCCCGCACGGCGTCCGCGAGCCGAAAGCGCTCGAAGACGGCGATATGGTCCTGATCGATACGGGCTGCCAATTACACGACTATCTCTCCGACATCACGCGCAGCTATGTCTTCGGCGAGCCGACAGAGAAACAACGCGAGGTTTGGAATGCGGAAAAAGCCGCACAGGCCAAGGCGTTTGACGCCGCCCAAATTGGCACGCGATGCGGTGATGTGGACCTCGCCGCGCGGGCGGAGTTGGAAGCGCGCGGCTTCGGCCCCGGCTACGCGACACCTGGCCTGCCCCACCGCACGGGTCACGGTATCGGACTCGACATTCACGAATGGCCTTACCTCAATTGGGGCGATGATACGATCCTACAACCCGGCATGTGTTTCTCAAACGAGCCGATGATTTGTCTCTACGGAGAATTCGGCGTGCGGCTGGAAGATCATTTCTATATGACCGCGAACGGTCCGAAATGGTTTACGCAGCCGAGCCGAAGCATCAACGCGCCGTTTGGCTAAGCTCAGGCCCCGCTGCCGAAAAACCGTCGGGATAGCATTGCGCCACCGACCGCGCCGCCCAGACATTTCACAACCGCCATAATCCATTCGCGCGGCGTGAGTTTGAACGGAACATGACGATATTCTTCTAACATCATCCCGTCGAGCGGACCCGCATAGAGGAACGCCATATAGAACATAGCCGCGAACCCGATAGCCGCGCCTGTCCATTCGACTTTGGACCAGCCTTTGGCTTCGGTGATTTTGGCAGCATTCTGCAAGGACCGCCGGAAGCCCCTCAAAATGACAAAAAGGCCCGTACACATTACTGCGGGGATCAGTAACCCGATAATCGGTGCGCCCATCTGATAGGGCGTTTTCACCCCCGACATGCCCGGGAAAATATCTGGAAACAGCATCATGGCTTGGAGGAGACAATAGAACCCGACGATCGCATAAATGTGCCAATATAGATGCAAGTGGGTCAGCCGCCCTTTCAGGGCTTCCATTTTCTGCGCCCGCTCCTCCTCATAACTGACGGAAAGCGGAGGTTGGCTGAACTGAACCTGAGCTTGCGGGGCTTGTTTAAAGTCATATCCACCGGATTGCGGTGACTGACGCGAGGCCTGCAGCCGCGCCCGCATATCAGACAGGCTCATAGATGATTGTTTTGGCTGCATGCTGACCCTCTCCCAGTCATTTCTGCTCTAACGGCGAAAGGTAAAAGCCCGCTCAAACAAAGCTCAAAACTTAGGGTTAGGGTTAACCCAACGTGTCTTCACACGGACCTTGTCTGCGGTTACGGGTAGGATATGAAATATTTCTTCCTCGCCCTGTCTGCGCTCCTCCTCTCCGCTTGCTCCATTCAGGGTATGGTGGAAAAAACTGTCCCCGAAGATATACGAGCAGACCATATGGCACATATTGACAGGCTGTTGGACCGCGACACGTCGCGGATTGAAAGGGCCTTTGATCTTGATGTGGAAAATGAGGACACCCAAGCCCAATTAGAAACGATCCTCGACAATGTATCGGGCGGTGATGAAATCCGTCGGGATTATGTCGGGGTGAACAGCGCATCCTCTTTTTCATCCAGCGCGGGCAAAACGCGCGATATTAATTTGGTCTCTGAAATTCAGACCCAGGACGGGTATATGACAGTCACAACACAATATGCGCTCGATTCGCAGGGCGAGTGTTGCCAAATTACAAATATAAATGTCGTCGCCTATGACAGCTCGCCCATACGCGAAGGCTTGGAAGCCGTGAAACGCGTGGCGAAAATTGTTGGACTGGTCTTTTTACTCGCAATTGCGGCCTTGATCTTTTTTCTCGTGCGCCGTCGTGGACGAAAAAAGAGAACAGCCTAGACGCGTCCAGTTTGCTCGTGCTTGACACGGGTCCCTGCGCCTACAACATCCCTATTATGGTCAAAGGCCCCACATCCCTCGCGAAACCTGCCGTGACGTCTGTCTCTGCACCGTCCCTCATTGCGGCATTTTCAGGCGAGCGGGACGCTCTGCAATTGGCGTTGCGTGAGGACATGTCGCCCGCACAAACGGTAGTCGCTGTCCGGTCCGCGTTGGACCGCGCGGCCGCACGATTTGCGGGAACTACGGAAGATCCGGCGCTGCAAAAGGCGGGGCTGTGGCTGATCGAGGTCGTGAAATCCGGCGCTGGCGTCTTGGACCGCGCTACGCAGGCGGAAGTGACCTATGTCGAAACGGGCACGCCCACAACCGGCATTGCGGGCCTGTTGGGACAGCCGACCCTGTTCTACGGCGCGGCGGGTGTGCTGGCCCTTGTTGGGGTTGTGCAAGCTTCGGGTCTGGCGATTTTGAGCGCAGCCGTGCTGGCGGCGTTGCATACGCTGGAGCCGAAGCGGTTCAAGAAATTATTAGCGCTCCTCCCGCGCTCCAAGCCACCCGCCGCCTTGGAAGACCAAAGCGGGCGGCAATTCACGGCAGAGGCGCGATTGACGACCGATGCGCCGGGCCTTGTCGGGCAGATCATGGACGCGCTGAAAACGGCGGATGCGATCTTGGAGCGCCTCGCCGAGCCGACACCGGAAACACACTGGGCGGACACGCCGCGCCTCGCCGCATTGTTGCAGAACCTGCTGGAAGCGGGCGGCGCGGAAGACAGCGATTTCGCGATGGAATTAATTGGCAAGGAATTGCCGGGCTTGCTGGCGAGTGGCGGGATTTCCGTTGTCACCTATGACCGCAAAACGCGCGAATATTTCGACGAATTGCCGGGCATGGGCGAGGGCGCGAAAATCGAAATGGCGGCGCCCGCCCTGTTGCGTGAAGACGGCACAGTCCTGCGACGCGGGACGGTCTGGGTGCGGTCATGAACAAAAAAGCGGTGCAGCAAGAATTCATCGGCTTTGATCTCGGTCACGGCGAAACGGCCTTGGGTCGGGCGTTTGGCGCGACGGTGCGGGAGCCGGAAATCCTGGAATGGCGCGGACGGCGCAGCTTCGTCACCGCTGTCGCAACGGATAAATCCGGCGTGAAGATCGGCGCGGATGCGCTGAACCTCGCCGCACTGGGACCGAAAGCCAATGTCGCGGTGAAGTTCAAGTCGCGCGATCTGGATGTCGACGCCGTCCGCGCGCCGACAGAATTATTCTCGAAAACGCTGATCGCGGGATTGGAAGCGGACGGGACCATTCGCGGCGCGAAAGACAGTCGTTTCATCGTCGGATGCCCCAGCGGGTGGAGCGCGGAAGACCGGGAGGATTACCGTGATGTGTTCAATGCCGCCGGATTAAAAACGGTTCGCATCGTGCCGGAATCCCGCGCCGCCCTGATGACGGCGTTGGAACAGGGCTATCTGTCTATCGAGGATACGCGGGCGTCTGTTCTGATTGTTGATATAGGATCCTCCACGACGGATTTCACCTATTGCCGCGATCTCGACGCACAGGATGTCGGACATAATGTCCTCGGCTCCGGCTTGCTGGATACAGAAATTTTTGAATTAAACTTAGCCCGGCAAAAAGACCGCAAGAAGATTGAACAGCTCATCGCGAAATATCCCCATTATCGCCCCATCATGGAATTTTGGTGCCGCGAGGCGAAGGAAGCCTATTTCACGGGCGAAGAGGTGACGGTCGAGCTCCTGAAACGCCTGCCCATCGGGAAAGGTGTCGTGTTCGATATTCGTATTGATAAGGCGGATGCCGATGCGATTTTGGATAAGCCCTTGGCCGCGCTGCATGGCTATAGCTGGCGCTCAGCCTTTGATTATGCGCTGACGGAAACGATTGAGAATCTTGGCGGTCGTGCCCCTGACACAGTCTTGCTGACGGGCGGAGCGTCGCGCTTGCCGCTCGTTCTGCCCGCGACGCAAAAAGCCTTCCCGAAAGCCCGTGTCGTGCGTGGCGCGGAACCCGAATTCGCGATTGCACGTGGTCTCGCCTGGCTCGGGCGGTTCGAATATCTGCATGGCAGTTTCAAATCCGAAGTCGATCGCCACACCCGCGCGGACGGTGATATTGCGGCCAAGGCGGAAAAGGCGGCGGGCGATCTCGGTGCGACACTCGCCCCCGTGCTCGTCGATGCGATTACAGAGGCCTGTATTCTGCCTGCCTTCCGCGATTGGCGGACGGGGAAGGTCAAAAGTCTCGATGATGTCGAGGCGGGATTGAATGAGCGCGTGGCGGAGTGGTTGGGATCAGATGCGGCGCAAGCCGCCCTGCGGCCCGTCATTGATGTCTGGTTCGCGGGATTGCAGCGCGATATTGAAACGGTCACAGATCCGCTCTGCCGCGATCACGGTCTGCCCGCCATGGTGTTGAGCCTAAATGACAGCCAGCACGTCGCGCGGCATCTGGAAGGGTTGTCCCTGTCCATGCCTGCCGTCGGGTCGATGGAATCGGATACGGCGTTGGTCGGGACGACGCTCTCTGCTGTCCTCATCGGGTCACTGCTCGCCCATGCCAATGTCTTTGCGGCGCTGTTCCTGAACCCGGTCGGTATTCTGGTCGGCGGGGCGATGTTGGGCGGCACCTATCTGTTCGGGAAGAAAGCGCTGTCGGGTAAAATGCGGAGTGCGAAACTGCCCATTATGGCCCGGCAAATTCTGACGGATGGCCGGATTAAACTCGCGGTGAATAAACAGAGGTCCGAGCTAATCAAAGCTGTTCAAACAACATGGCGCGAGGCCGCATCCGAGCGTTTTTCGGGTGAGTTGACGGATATGCTTGGCAATGCCTTGCGGGAACGCGCCGATGAACGCGCGGTGCTATTCCTCGTCTAGTTTTGGCAGCGTAATATCAATCTCGTCCCCGCCCTCCATCTCAATGACAATGCGGGTCTTAGATTTCCCGTCTTCCACAATTGTCTCGCGGTCCAGTGTCAGGTTCTGACCGAGGCCGGAAATGGAAAGACTGTCTTCGCTATTACGTGTCTTGGACTTAGCGATTTTACCGACAGTCGCACCGTCAAATTTTAACACCGTGACGCCGTCCTCGCGCTCGACATCCACATCGCCGGCAAAGTCGCTGAACATGAGGGTCAGGTCTTTGAAAAGGCCATCATCGGCAAACACCTCTTCCAGGGCCTCGGCGACAGCTTCCACCTCTTCAGAGAAATCACCATCGGCCTTGGCCTGATTTTTATCCAGATTGCGTTTCACTTTGGACATGGATTTCGCGATGATGACGCGGTGTTTGGAGAGTTTTTCGTCCAACTTATCCGTCAGCTCCCCGCCGCTCATAACATCATCTTCGACAATGATGATCTCGATCTCGTCTTCCGGATCAGGGGTCTTATGCGGATGGGCAAAAGCCAGAACAGGGACGAGCAGCAGGGACGTTACAAAAATTAGGCGAAACATGACGATCTCCTTAAACACGGCAGGGGCCAAACTTATGGCATGGCTTTCCGTTGTAAACTTATGATATGGACAGGCTGAACCGGCCCTGAAAGGGCGTCTTGCAGATCGTGCGCACAGTTTCCCATGTTGAAAGACCGTTTTTTCTACCCCGTCGCCGCGCTCATCGCGCTTGGTATGGTGTTCTTTGCACTCTCTTTCGCGCAGCAAGTGGACTTGTCCGACGAGCTGATTTGGACGGAAGGCTATCTCATGGAGGGCGAAGATCTCGCCCGCCTGACTGAACAACCCGGAACACAGGCAGTATTTAATGCCGCAGTCGCCGATGAGCCCGCCTTTGCGCGTCTGACCTCGACAACCGCGCGGGCGAACCTGCCGCCCGGGCCGGGCATATTCGCGCCGCTGGGACCGGATTATGAGCGGGCCTTTTCCGGGCGTCAGTTGCGGATGACAATTACCGCGCGGCCTTCCCGCATTAATCCGCTAGACGAATTCGACATGGCCTATTTCTCTGCCGGAGCCGGCGATAGCGGCTGGAAGCGCCGTGTGCTGGAACCGGGCTGGGTGGATTATACAATGGAATTTAAACCCGGCCTACGCACGGCAGACCCCGATCTGGACTATTTCTCAATCTGGCCGGGTGAGACAGCGGAGGCGCGGTCCATGGATGTCATGCGGATGCGGGTCGAGGTTTTGGATGCGCCGAATTAAAGCTGGGCGATCCGTTCCGCCTCTGACGCCATGCAGAGAATGTGATAAAACGTGCTGACCGGAATAGTCTTGGCGATATTGGCATTGCAGGCATTGATTTGGTCGTTCCACAATCCTTCGGGCGTCAGGTAGGTCGGGAACAAGGCGTCAATGGTCGCCGCCGCCATATCGCGACTTCCCGCGACGCCACGCTCGGCCATGGCGAGATGGGCTTTGATAACTTCCGTTTGGACCCATAACCGTTTCGTCTCGCGGCGAACCTCGCCGGATTTATCTTCCTCGTCATTGAGGAAAATATCGCGACCCCGTATGGCGCAGCTATAAAGTTCACTCTGATAGTGAGACACATCCGTGCCTGTCGCTTTAGAATATTGCCCTAACAGCCAGACCCATTCGACGGCGTGGCCCGGTTCATTCGTCTGCCCATGATTGCCGCTGGCCAAGGTCCAATCGGCCTCGAAAAATTCGCTGACAGTGCCTGCATCGTAAAAATGATTTTCGAATAATTTGAAGACATCTCGCGCATATCGCAGATGTTTCGCCTCACCCGTGATGTTATGCAAGAACAGGCTGGCTTCCAGCAAATGCATATGCGGGTTTTGGCGACGCGGGTCAGAGAGGGTCGACTGATCTGTTTCTTTCCAGCCGCCTGAAGGGTGGGCCATATCGCGGTAAAGCCAGCTTAACAAAGCTTCGGCATCTGCGAGATATTTTGTATCGCGGGTCAATGCGTAGAGACTGCTGGCCGCGAGAATATAGAAGGCATGATCGTAAAGATCGCGCGTCTCGTTATTCGTGACGCCATCCATCCCGACGCGGTGGACATAACCCGTCTCTCGCATTTTGGCGTAAGTACGTTCCGCAACGGCCCGACCGTCAGTCCAGCCGAGTTGCGTTGCTTTCGCATAGACATAGACTTGGCGCGCGAGAACCCGCCAACGACGTTCCGCAGAGAGATCGGGCGTCCCGTCCAGATTCAAATGTTCTACCCAACATCCCGTCGGCAGTTGTGCCCGCTCTGCCCAGAGGGGCAGCGCTTTTTCACTGACCCATTTGGTCAGGCGGTCTGAGCTGTGTTTCAAATTGTCTTTACGCGGTGTCATGGTCGTGCCGTTAATTGAATTGGCCATTTGTGCCTATACCGCTTATGCGGCCCCTATGGATATTCTCTTAACCGGCGCTGCAGGATTTATCGGCTTTCACGCCGCCCGTCGTCTCTTGGCAGAGGGACACCGCGTGATCGGCGTTGATAATCTAAACAGCTATTATGATACCGCGCTGAAACAGGCGCGTCTGGCGGAGCTGAAAAAGCTGGACGGGTTTACATTTCATGAGCTGGATTTGGCGGATCAGGGTGCGTTGGAAACAACGCTAAAAGGGGAAACCATAACACATATCCTGCACCTCGCGGCGCAAGCGGGCGTGCGGTACAGCCTCGAAGATCCCCACTCCTACGTCCGCTCGAATGTCATGGGGCATTTAAATGTGCTGGAATATGCGCGGCATGCCGGAACGGTCGAGCACGTCGCTTATGCAAGTTCTTCCTCCGTTTATGGGGAACGGGAACCGGGGGACGGATTTAAGGAAACGGACCGCGTGCGGGAACCCGCTTCGCTCTATGCCGCCACGAAATTGAGCGGTGAGATGATCTCGGAGTCCTATGCGCGGCTTTACGATATTCCGCAGACAGGGCTTCGCTTCTTCACGGTTTACGGGCCATGGGGACGTCCCGATATGGCCTATTGGATATTCACGCAGAAGATTTTGGCGGGCGACCCGATCACATTATTCGCGCCGGAGATGATGCAACGCGATTTTACATTTGTGAACGATATCGTGAACGTGCTGCCAAAAATCATCGCAACGCCGCCAGACGGTCACGTGATTTATAATCTAGGTAATTCCGCGCCAAATAGGCTCATGGATCTTGTGAGCGCGGTTGAGACGGCCTGTGAACGCAAAGCCGTCACGGATATTCAGCCGCAACAGGCCGGGGATGTGCGCGCGACCTTCGCTGATATTTCTGCGGCGCAACGGGATTTCGGTTTTGCACCAAAAATAGACCTCCATGATGGACTTAAGCGTTTTGTTACGTGGTACCGCGATTGGATAAAATAGCGCGCAGGCCGAGCGCGACCAGAATAAGAGCGCTGCCTAAAACAATCACCCGCCAATCCACGAACACACTTAATCCCGCGCATCCGAATAGGCCCAGCCAACTGAATAGGCGGGGATAGAGACGGTCTTCCTTCGGCAGGCGAAGCGCCGAGAGATTGGTCAGGCTGTAATAGACCAAGACCGTGAAAGCCGAAAAACTCCAGACGAGTTTTAATCCGCCAAATAGCGCGATCAGCGCTATGGCAATACCGACCAACCAGACGGCCCGAACCGGTTCAGACGATTTATTCAATTGCGCGAGTAATTTCGGGAGATCGCCCTGACGCCCCATTGCGAGGACGACACGGGAGAGACCGAGGAGGAGGTTCAGCGCAACCCCCGCCATGGCCGTGCCCGCTGCGATGGAAACCGCCAATATCAGGGGAGAGCGCTTTAGTTCATCCGCAACCGCCCGTAGGGGTGCTTCTGTGTCCCGCGTCGCGTCCGCGAACCCTGCCGCGCCCAACACATTCAAACCCGACAGCATGAGCGCAAAATAGAGCGCGGTTGAGATAAAGATCGTCGCGAGTATCGCTTTCGGAATTGTGCGGCGCGGGTCGGTGACTTCTTCGCCCAGCGTTGCGATGCGCCCGTAACCCGTGAAGGCGACAAAGAGGAGCGCAATAGATTCTAAAAACGCGGGCGGCGATACCGGCCGAGAACTGGCGTCGCGTGGCGGTTCAATTGTTAGTGTCGCCGAAATGCACAGCCAAATGAGGGCCACCAAAGTAAACGTCACTAAAACTGTATTCAAAAGATTGGCCCGCCGTAAACCCAGCGCGACAAAAGCGGTGATGAGTAGGATCAATCCCGCGCCGACAATATTATTCTGCAGGGCGCCCAATCCGATCTGCGGCAGCAGGTAAGCGGCTAACCCTAATCCTGCTGCAGCCGCGCTCGCCGATTTGGCTAGCAGGAAACAGGTCCCCGCTGTGAACCCCGCCGTCGGGGAGAGATATTTATACCCATAAGCATAAGTGCCGCCACTGACCGGATGGGCGGCGGCGAGCTGGGCGCTGGACATCGCGTTACATCCGGCCAGTAACCCTGCGAAGAGGAGGGCAATCGGGGCGAGCGTCGCTGAAATCCCGACGGCGAATCCGAGTCCGACAAAGGCCCCGGTCCCGAGGATGGAACCCAATCCCAAAAGGACCGCGCCGGGCAGGCCAACCGTTCGCTTTAATGCGTCGGACAAACCCTAGCCCTTCGCAAAGCGCTGGATCATCTCTCTGGCTCCTGCGCCAATATCCGCATGGTCGCGAGCAAAGGCCATGACGGCTTCGAAATAACCAAGCTTTGAGCCACAATCATAATCTTGCCCGTCATAGCGCACCGCGTGGAAATCCTGCTCTTGCATTAATCTCGCCATGGCATCGGTCAGCTGAATCTCTCCACCTGCGCCTGCGGCTTGGTCTTTGAGGAGAGACATGAGTTCGGGTTGCAGGATGTACCGCCCCGTAATTTTCAAGTTGGACGGCGCTTCCGCAACGGGGGGTTTTTCTACCATTCCGTCCATGGGAATCAGTTTTTGCGATTTATCGGCGCCCGCTTTCGGTTTGATCACGCCATAAGAGGACACGCGCTCATCCGGAACAGGGTCAACAGCGATAATATTCCCACCAACCTCGTGATAGGCATCCATCATCTGGGCAAGGCACGAATGTTCGGATTGGATAAGGACGTCGGGCAGCAGGACGGCAAAGGGTTCGTCCCCGATAATATCTCGGGCGCACCACACGGCATGACCCAGCCCCTTAGCCTGTTGCTGGCGCACGAAACTCATCGTGCCTTCACGGGGTTGTTTGGATTTCAGACGGTCCAGAATATCCGTCTTACCCTTACGCTCCAGCGCGTCTTCCAATTCATAGGCGGTATCGAAATAATCCTCGATCGCGATTTTCCCGCGCGCGGTGACAAAGACGAAATGCTCAATTCCCGCCTCAATCGCTTCGTCTACGACATATTGCAGGGCCGGTCGGTCCACCACTGTCAGCATTTCCTTTGGCACGGTTTTCGTGGCAGGCAACACGCGTGTGCCAAAACCGGCAACGGGTAGAACGGCTTTTGTAACGGGTTTCATGGCGTGCAATCTCTGCAAATGAAGGCGTTTGACTGTGTCACGTCATAATCGAAGTGTCTTGAGAAATCATTTCTTTCTGCCCCGCCTGCAAGATGCGGTGATAGCCCGTATTGACACCGTGTCCTGTTAGTCAGACCTTCTGATCATGCCAATTGATGCACCGACATTTCCATTGATCCTCGCTTGGGCCGTACCGTTTTTCGCGATTACGGTTGCCTTGGAATGGTGGTTTGTAGCGCGGGGTAAAGTCGCGGGTCGGTACGAGACGAAAGACGCGCTGACCTCTATGTTGATGGGGTTTGGAAATCTCGTCTCCGATTTGGCGATGGGATTTATCAGTCTCGCGGTCCTGATGTGGGCGTGGCAATTCCGTTTGATTGATCTGGGCGTCAGTTTGCCCGTTATCCTCCTCGCCTTGATTGCACAGGATTTTCTATATTACTGGAAACACCGCGCCGCACACCGCATCCGCTGGTTCTGGACGGCGCATGTCGTCCATCACAGTAGTGAACATTATAATCTTTCAACGGCGTTGCGGCAGCCCTGGAATAATCATTTTACGGGCTTTGTCCTGCTCTCTACGCCGCTCGTTTTTCTTGGTATTCATCCTCTCCTGCTGGGCTTTGTCGGGGCGATTAATCTGCTTTATCAATATTGGGTCCATACGGAAGTCATCAAGAAGCTGCCGCACTGGTTCGAGGCCGTGATGAACACGCCGTCCCATCACCGCGTCCATCACGGGACGAACCCGCAATATCTGGATTCGAATTATGCAGGTATCTTTATCATCTGGGACAAGATGTTTGGCAGTTTTGTGCCGGAAGATGAGACGACCGAGATCAGATACGGCCTCGTGAAAAATGTCGGGACCTATAATCCGATCAAGATTGCGTTCGCCGAAATGTACGCCGCCGTGAAAGACGCCTTTGGCCCGCAACGCTCACTCGGGGCGCGGCTGAAATATCTCTTCGCGCCGCCCGGTTATTCCCATGACGGCTCGCGTCTGTCCTCAGCTGATATCAAGGCCGCATATGTGGCCGCCAACCCACACATGGCGGGACGGCCCGGATTACCTAGCCAATCCCGTGAAACAGGGCCCGCTGTTTCAGATTGAGGCCTTTGGGTGATTTCACCTTAATGGTGTCGCCCGATTTGCGCAGCGTGAATCGCGCCGCATCAAAACTCTCATACTCTCGGGAGGTGACAGAAGTCACGGCGACCATTTTCACGGAGGCCTTTTTCTCGGTCAGAGTCAGGTCGATAAACCCGTTCAGCAGCGCATTGTAATACCGCGCATCCGTATTGGATTGCGTCAGCAACAGATTATGATCCGCCGTCGCCTCGCCCATATAGGCCGTGAGCGTTTTCGACGAGACAGAGGAGGTGACGAGTTCCATCCCTACTTTTGTACCTGCTTCCGAGGTCAACTCATTGACCCAAAATTCATGCGCATCCCCCGTCAGGACCAGCATATCATTGATGCCTGCTTCGTTCAGCGCAGCGTAAAAGTTTTCCCGCGCAACAGGGTAGCCGTCCCAGCTGTCCGGATAGACGGGCATATTATATTTCGACAGGGTCAGGAAATCCCGCACGCCCGCCCAGAATGTTTCTAACTCGGCGAGAGTGTCTTCTTGAATATAGGGTGTGAAATCCGGTGTCAGCAATCGTCCCATAATTACCTGATTGGCGAGCAGGCGCCACGGCCGACCGTCAGTTTTTGATTTGGACAGCGCGTCAATGATGAAATCCTGCTGGTCCTGCCCGAACATTTCGCGGTCGGGCGCATAGAGCTTCTCGGCCTTATATCTCTCAGCCCCGCCCTCAATATCTATTTCTGCAATATCATTTTCAGGAATGAGCGGTTCCGACCGCGCGGTCAGACGTGTCTCGACGCAAGTCAGGCTGGCCAGATTTCCGAAATCGAAATTGCGGTAAATCTCCTCGCGCACGCGCCCCGCTTTTGGTTCGCGGATGGGCATCCATTCGTAATAGGCGCGCAGGGCGGCCTGACGCCGGACGTCCCAATCACCCTCCGTCTCGGGCTGGTGATTTTCCGCGCCCGTCTTCCAACTGTCATTCGTTGTCTCATGGTCGTCCCACACCGCGATGAGTGGCATGGCCGCCGTTGCAGATTGCAAGGCCGCGTCGGATCGATATTGCGCATGGCGTGTGCGATAATCTGAAAGCTCGACAATTTCATGCGGGGGAATATGGACGCGGTCTGCCAGTTCCGGTGTCTCCGCCGGACCATATTCGTAATAATAATCGCCTAGATGTATCAGTGCATCATAGGGGTCAGTCTCCGCGCGCTTGGAAATAGCGTCATAAACATTGAAATAGCCGTGTTCCCAATTCGCGCAGGACACGATGGCGAAATGAAGTTTCGAGACATCGCCGTCGGGGAGTGTTTTCGTTTGTCCTGTGGCTGAAACCGCATCGCCCGTCCGAAACCGGAAATAATAGCGCGTGTCCGAATCCAGACCTGTCGCCTCAACCTTGACCGTATAATCCCGCACAGCATTGGTTGTAAAAGCCCCCGAGGCGGAAAGAGAGTTGAAATCAGCGTCCTGATCCATCTCCCAGATGACGTCGATATCGCCGTCAGTTTCAGGCGTCACACGCGTCCAAAGGATGATGGAATCGGTCGCAGGGTCACCGGACGCAATGCCATGCGCGAAGGCCCCTTCGGCCGCTGCACCTTCATTTCTGCCAGTGATATATGCGGGTGACGAACAGGCGGCCAGCCCTGCGCCAGCCCCCAACCCCAAAAGTCCACGTCGTGTTAATTTACTGTCCATGGGTTTGTTTAGAACCTCTCAGACCAGACAGCCAGTCTTTTGAGGCGCATGGAGCGCAGTCCCTGATGACCTGTGACATCATTGAAACAGCGTAGATAACTTGCATCTATTAGTTTATGGAAATGCTGACAAAATTTGCCTGGGCCAGTCTCGCCCTCGTACATCTAACGCCCGCTCTGGCTTTCTTTGCGTCGGGCTTGGTGCAAAAACTTTACGGCCTTCCGCCGCAAGGTGATTTGGGCGTGCTACTCATTCATCGCGGCGCGCTGTTTCTCGCGGTTTGCGTGGCGGCGATATATGCGATGTTCTCAGTAGATGCCCGTCGCCTCGCGGCTTTGGTTTTATGTATCAGCATGATCGGCTTTTTGGTCGTCTATGTCCGGGCAGGCCTGCCCGAAGGGGCATTAAGAAAAATTGCTGTGACAGACATGGTCGGGCTGTTGCCGCTTGCTTTTGTCTGCTGGCGGGCTTGGACTTAATCAAATCTTCTGATCAAACTCACCGACTTCGTCATATTGCGCAAGGCGGCGTTCGATTTCGCGGAACATGCCGATCATGTTTTCCTCTGACGCGGGGCTTTCTACGACGACGACCAGATTTGGCGTGTTGGAGCTGGCGCGCATCAGGCCCCATGTTCCGTCTTCTAACGTTAAGCGCACGCCGTTCACGGTGTTCACATCCACGATTTTCTGACCGAGAATCGTCATGCCCGCCTCAGCATCTTTTTTGGCTTCCGCGATGATTTGCTCGACGACGCCATATTTCGTTTCATCCGCGCAATAGGGTGACATGGTCGGGCTGCCCCAGGTCTTGGGCAGGGCTTCGCGCAGGTCCGCCATTGTCTTGTCAGGATTGCGGTCGAGCATTTGCAGGATGGCGATGGCGGAGACGAGCCCGTCATCATAGCCGCGTCCGATGGGCGCATTGAAGAAATAGTGGCCGGACTTCTCGAATCCGACCAGCGCGTCCAATTCATTGACGCGACGTTTGATATAGGAATGACCCGTCTTGTAATAATCCGTCTTCGCGCCATTGGCTTTCAGAACGGGGTCCGTATTGAATAGGCCCGTTGATTTCACATCGACGACGAATTGCGCATCGTCATAGATTTCCGACAGGTCCCGGGCGAGCATCACGCCGACCTTGTCTGCGAAAATCTCTTCGCCCGTATTATCGACCACGCCGCAGCGGTCGCCGTCACCGTCAAAACCCAAGGCGACTTCGGCTTTATTCTCCAAACACGCATCCCGCATCGCGTGGAGCATTTCCATCGCTTCGGGGTTCGGATTGTAGTTCGGGAAGGACCAGTCGAGATCGCATTCGACTGGGACAACATCCGCGCCAATACGTTTCAAGGTTTCTTCGGCAAAGGCGCCTGCCGTGCCGTTCCCGCAAGCCGCGACAACGCGGATCGGGCGGGAGAGTTTCACGTCCCCGACAACATCATTGATATAGGCTTCACGTACCCCGTCGACGTAGCGGTAGGAGCCACCTTCGCGCGCCACGCTTTCGCCGTTTAACACGATGTCTTTCAAACGTGCCATTTCGTCCGGGCCAAAGGTCAGCGGCGCTTCGATGCCCATCTTCACGCCGGTCCAACCATTGGAGTTATGGGACGCCGTGACCATCGCCACGCCCGCACAGTCCAGATGGAATTGCGCGAAATAGGCCATGGGCGAAATGGCGAGGCCAATATCATGGACGTTGACGCCTGCATTCATCAGCCCCGCAATCAGGCTCATCTTAATGCCGAGGGAGTAGTGACGGAAATCGTGACCGACCGCGATATTTGGGTCGACGCCGCGTTCATGCATCAGCGTACCAAGACCCTCGCCAAGAGCCTGCACACCGTAGAGGTTTAATTCGGACGGCTTCTCTTCCGTCGGCAGGCCAAACCACCAGCGCGCATCATATTCGCGAAATCCCGTCGGCTTGACGAGGGGCAGCGTTTCAAATTCCAGCGTATTGGCGGGAATGGCGGGGACGGGTTTGCGGGACATTTATGTCTGCTCCGATGACTGATTTTGAGATGTCTTTAATGGCTGCTCTCGCAAGTGCAATGCCATGTCAATGGGGGCTGCGCGAACAATATCACGGCGGATGACTTTGCGCGGGTCCCAGCCGAAATTACTCAACAGGTCTTTCAGGGCGACCTGACGTTTGATTTTCGGGGTCCGGCTTTTCGGACGCGTGAAGAACCCGTCCCATGTCCCGCGAAAGGTCGGTTTGAACCGCCCCGCACGAATGGAGCTCCAGAAGAGGAGCGCCATACAGGTGCCGATATGCGGAATAAGGAGCAGCGGCAGCAGCGGCAGCGGCGTGTTCTTGAAAAACGTCCAGACACGATTGCGGACCCCGTGATAGACGGCGAAATCCGACGCGCGCCCGGAGATGCCGGAACTCACATGATCAATCTTCGCCTCTGCACTCTGCACGCAGACATAACCCGCCAAGCGCATGCGATAGGCGAGATCGACATCCTCGTGGTAGCAGAAAAAGGCTTCGTCATATCCGCCCAGTTCAAGAAAGACTTCGCGCTTGTAAAACGCGCCCGCACCACATGGCCCGAAGGCTTGACGCGTCTTGATCGGGGCCACCGGATGCAGGTGACCTGCCCGCCACGCCAAACCAAAGGCGTGATATTCATCGCCGAGCCCGTCAAATAACTTCGGCTCCTCCGCCATATATTGCGTGCTGCCAACCATGGCCGTGCCGGGCAAAAATTTGGTTGCGGCTAGTCCCTGCTTCAACCAATCAGGGCGGGCAAATGCATCGGGATTGAGCAGCGCTAGCCAGTCACCGGAGGCCCGCTCCGCCGCGCGATTATTCGCGGCAGCAAAGCCCAGATTCTCGCCCATCGCCATAATCCTGAAACGGTCATCCAGTTCCGGTAACGTTTCCAGTGACCCATCGGTCGACCCGTTATCGATGATGAAACACTCGAAATCCGAAACGGTCTGCGCCAGCACGCTTTCCACGCAGCGTGAGAGATAAGCGGCGGCGTTGAAATTGACGATAATGACGGAGATATCGGGAATGGTATTTGACCTTTATTTCAATCGCTCCCTAGCTGTTTTCATTCGCGAAGTCACGAATGCGATATCATATAATGAAATCTTTATATGTTGACGTTAGGGCCCATCCCACGTAAGTCGCGCGCAAATATAAGACCGAATTTTTAGACAGGACGCCTCTCCCATGAGCAAGCAAGATTACATCGTAAAAGACATCAGCTTGGCCGAATATGGCCGTAAGGAACTTGATATCGCCGAGACAGAAATGCCGGGCCTGATGGCGTTGCGCGAAGAATTTGGCGAAGAAAAGCCGCTCAAAGGCGCGCGTGTCGTTGGCTCGCTTCACATGACAATTCAGACCGCCGTGCTGATTGAAACACTGACAGCGCTCGGCGCGGATGTCCGCTGGGCGTCGTGCAATATCTACTCCACGCAGGACCATGCGGCAGCGGCGATTGCCGAATCCGGTGTACCTGTTTTCGCGATTAAAGGTCAGACGCTGGAAGAGCATTGGGATTATCTCGACAAATCCTTCCTCTTCCCGGAAGGCGCTAACATCATCCTTGACGATGGTGGTGATGCGACGCTTTACGTTCTTCTCGGCGCGCGCGTTGAGGCCGGTGAAACACACCTCATTGAGGGCGAACCGGGATCAGAAGAAGAAGCTGCGATTTTTGCGCAAATCAAGAAACGTCTGGCTGCGTCTCCGGGCTGGTTCACAAAAACAAAAGCCGACATTGTTGGCGTGTCTGAGGAAACAACAACGGGCGTGCACCGCCTTTATCAGTTGCAGGAAGAAGGCCGCCTTCCATTCCCCGCAATCAATGTGAATGACTCAGTCACCAAATCAAAATTCGACAATAAATATGGCTGTAAAGAATCCCTCGTCGACGGCATCCGTCGCGCGACCGACACGATGATGGCCGGTAAAACCGCTGTCGTCCTCGGTTACGGCGATGTCGGTAAAGGCTCCGCCGCTTCCCTGCGCGGTGCGGGTGCGCGTGTGAAGGTCACCGAAGTTGACCCCATCTGTGCGCTGCAAGCGGCGATGGACGGCTACGAAGTTACGACGCTGGAAGACACAGTCGCCGACGCCGATATCTTTATCACGACGACGGGTAATAAGGATGTCATCCGTCTCGACCATATGCGCGAGATGAAAGATATGGCGATTGTTGGGAATATCGGTCATTTCGATAATGAAATCCAGGTCGCTGCGCTGAAGAATCATAAATGGACGAATATCAAAGACCAAGTTGATATGATCACCTTCCCGGGTGGCAATCGCATGATTCTGCTCAGCCAAGGTCGCCTGCTGAACCTCGGTAATGCGACGGGCCATCCGTCTTTTGTCATGTCGGCGAGCTTCACGAACCAAGTTCTCGCGCAGATGGAGTTGTGGGAAGATGCGCATGCGAAAACGAAGAAATACGAAAATAAAGTCTATATGCTACCGAAGCATCTGGACGAGAAAGTTGCGCGCCTCCATCTCGAAAAAATCGGCGTGAAGCTGACGGAAATGAGTCAGGAGCAAGCGGATTATATCGGCGTCAAACCCGAAGGTCCTTTCAAGCCTGAGCATTACCGTTATTAATTAATCGCCTGTCCCCGGGCTTGACCCGGGGTCTCCATCGATTTCACGGCCCGGTCGAACCAGAACCCGGGTCAAGCCGGGGACACACAAACCATGAGCCGCCAATCCTACGAGTTCACATCCGAATCCGTCTCCGAGGGACATCCGGATAAAGTGTCAGATCGCATTTCCGACGAAATCGTCGATCTCTATTTCCGTGAAGCCATCAGCGAGGGCATGGACCCATGGCAGGTTCGCGTCGCGGCCGAGACGCTGACAACGACGAATAAGGTTGTCATCGCGGGCGAAACGCGCGGCCCGTCTTCCATCACGCCCGAGCGTATCGAAGCGCTGGCCCGCGAAGCGATCAAAGATATCGGGTATGAGCAGGACGGCTTCCATTGGAAACATGCCGACATCGATGTGCTCCTCCATCCGCAATCTGTCGATATTGCGCAGGGTGTTGATAATGGAACAGGCCTTCATGCAGAAGAAGGCGCGGGCGATCAGGGTATTATGTTCGGCTATGCGTCACTCGATGTGCCGGGACATTTAATGCCAGCACCCGTACATTACTCGCATAAAATTCTTGAGCGTTTGGCCAAGGCCAGAAAGCAAGAAGGACAGGATTGGCTCGGCCCGGACTCCAAATCCCAAGTCACCGTTCGCTATCACAATGGTCGCCCGGTCGAGGCGACGGCAATTGTTCTCTCTACGCAACATCTGGACGCGTCACTCGACAGTCGCGTAATTTCAGATCGCGTGAAACCTTATATTGAAGAAGTCCTGCCCGCAGGCTGGATTACGGATAATACGATTTTTCACATCAACCCGACGGGCAAATTCGTCATTGGTGGACCGGATGGGGATGCGGGTCTGACGGGGCGTAAGATTATCGTCGATACTTATGGCGGCATGGCCCCGCATGGCGGCGGCGCATTTTCCGGCAAAGACCCGACAAAGGTCGACCGTTCCGCCGCCTATGCCACACGCTATCTCGCGAAAAACCTCGTCGCGGCAGGCGTTGCGCCCTGGGTGGAAATTCAGGTCAGCTACGCGATTGGTGTCGCCACACCGACGTCAATTTACGTCAATGTCGATGATAATAACCCGATTAAAGGCGATAAGATTGAGAAAATCATCCGCCAAGTCATGGACCTCACCCCGCGCGGAATCCGTAAACATCTCGACCTGAATAAACCCATCTACGCGCCCAGCGCCGCCTATGGTCATTTCGGTCGCGACCCCGGCCCGAATGGAGAGTTCAGCTGGGAGAAAACGGACTTGGTTGATGAGATTAAGGCGAAGCTTTAATCCTAATGGCATGTCCTTTGACGTGGCCTGATAAATTTCAAAGCGCTAGATAATGTCCATGAAACACTGGATTGTCATTACATGCGCCTGTCTTCTGAACGCTATTCCGGACGCGACAGCGCAGGACACTATTTCTAAAGGCCCACTCTTCATTGTCGGGGGTGGACTACAGGCTGATGCAGCCGAAATCTGGTCTGATTTTATTGCGTCCGCGAAATCAACTGGACCCATCGTTATCATTCCGTCTGCCTCTGGGCAGCCTGTGCAATCAGCCGAAGCTGTTCGGAAAACGCTCCTGAACTATGGTGTCCCCAAAAACCGGATTGAAATCGCACCTCTCGCGCTTCGTGATGATCTATCAACGGGATCTGTAGACGAGTCCGATTGGGCCGATAACGCCCAAAATTCGAATGTAGTTAATCAATTAAGCTCAGCCGCCGCCTTCTGGTTCACGGGCGGGGATCAGGCGCGAACGACTCAGCTCCTCCTCGAAAACGGGCAGGACACACCCGCCCTCTCCGCCATCCGCACCGCCTATGCGAATGGCGCAGCGATTGGCGGCACGAGTGCAGGCGCTGCGATTATGAGTGAGCGCATGATATTGCAGGGCGATAGTTTGGGCGCGCTGATTGGTGAAGACTCCGGCGAGCTTTTGGAAGTGGCACAGGGACTCGGTTTTCTCAAAGGCGGTCTTATCGATCAACATTTCGGTGAGCGCGCCCGCCTCGGACGTTTGGCAATGGCTGTGTTCGAAATAGATAATCGGGTCGGCTTTGGCGTTGATGAGGATACGGCGCTTATCATCAATCACGAC
This sequence comes from uncultured Caulobacterales bacterium, assembly GCA_947503715.1. GTDB lineage: Bacteria > Pseudomonadota > Alphaproteobacteria > Caulobacterales > Maricaulaceae > Litorimonas. The sequence continues at coordinate 168,753 of CANNER010000002.1, forward strand.
GGAATGGCGAAGATTACGGGGACCGACTATGTGACAATCATAGATGCCCGAAACGCTAAACGAAAACTTATGTCGGACCATCATGTCGCTATCTCCGACGTTACACTGCAGCTTGTAAGCGCAGGGGATAAGATTGACCTCAAAACGCTCGACATCAATCCTGCAGCTTGGAAAGCTGCCACCGTCGGGAATGAATATATCTCGACAGCGCGTTCGTTCGGTGGCGGTATGGCGGTCGCGGGACAGATGTTGCAGGACGTCATCGGTGAGGGGCTAATTGATAATGCGGACAGCAAAGTGATTGAACGCCTGAGTTTCGACGGTTCCAATCAGGGCCTTATTTACCGCTTCACCCAACCGCCAGAGGCTAGTGGGCATTGGGGGCGCGGCTCTTCCGGTGAGGGACGTTACACAATTAAAAATATAGAGTTTGATATTCGCCCCATTAGGATGGCGTATAAGGAGATTGTCGAATGAGTATGGACTCCAGACTGGTTTGCGTTGCCGTCATTGCGGGAGCGCATGGCGTGCATGGCGCCGTAAAGGTGAAATCCTATACGCAAGTGCCGGAAGACTTTTCCGCCTATGGTCCGTTGTTGGGTGAGGACGGATCCGTTATTCTCACACCGAAAAACCCGCGTCCTGTCGGGAAAGACTTCACCATGCGCTCCCCCGAAATTACGACACGGGAACAGGCTTTAGAAATGAAGGGCACGCTGCTTTATGTGCCGCGCGATGTACTGCCCGACACTGACGATGAGGATTATTTTTACTATGCTGACCTTGTCGGTCTTGATGTCAAAACGAGTGACGGCAAACGGGCGGGGACGATCAAGGCCGTCCATGAATTTGGTGCGGGTGACATGTTGGAAATCCAACCGCCTAAATCCGCCGAAAAACAGGCCAGTTGGTTTCACCCCTTTACCAAAGCGGGCGTGCCGAAAGTCGATCTGAAGGCGGGACGCGTCATCATCCATATCGAAGAGGCCGTAAATGGCCGCGATCCGAATGAGAGCGCGCCCAAATCCGCGACACCCACATTGGATTAACGGGTCTTCATAGAATTCTGTAAGCTTTCTGCCGCGCATCCTGCTAAGGAGCCGTTGTGACTCAAGATAAACTCAAATCGTCGAAACCCGAAAGCCATCCGCCGCCACTCATGCGCGCGATACGGGAGGCTATGGCCGGAACCGAATCTGTTCAGGAACGGCTCGACGGATTTGCGACGGCTATCCAATCCGCGATGAGTGTGCGGGTGGCGTCGATCTATTTACTGCGCCCGGGCGCAGAATTGGAACTGTCTGCCACGGAAGGCCTAAAGAAATCAGCTGTCCATAAAACCCGGATGAAGCCTGGCGAAGGTCTGGTCGGCCATGTCGCCCTAACGGCGCGGCCGCTCAACCTCGCTGATGCGCCGGGTCATCCGCTTTTTTCCTACCGACCGGAAACGGGCGAAGACCCTTTTAACAGCTTCCTCGGCGTTCCGATCCTGCGGGGCGGTCGAACGCTAGGCGTTCTGGTCGTCCAATCCAAACAATCGCGCACCTTCACCGAGGCCGAGGTTGAAGACTTGTTGACCGTTGCCATGGTCCTCGCCGAAATCATTATTGATGATGAACGCGTCGGTGGGAAAAAGGGTAAGTTGAAGGGCATCACACTCGCGCCCGTCAGGCCCGAAACGATGGAAGGCAAAGCCTTCGCGCCGGGATTAAATCGCGGCACGGCGCATTTGCACCTGCCGCCTGTTTCGCCCGCTAACCTCCTCGCCGAAGATGTGTCGGAAGAGCAGGCGCGATTAGAAGAGGGTATTGCGGTTCTTCGCGCCAGTGTTGATGCCATGGTCTCCGGCGAGGCGGCTTCGCTGTCCCGTGCGTCTAAAGAGATTTACGAGACCTACCGCATGTTTGCCTATGACCGGAAATGGGTTGGGCGATTGCGGGAGGCCGTCTCCTCGGGCCTGACGTCAGAGGCGGCTGTAGAACGCGTGCGAAATGAACATCGGGCGCGGTTGATGAAGGCACGGGACCCCTATTTGCGCGCGCGCCTGCATGATTTGGAAGACCTTGCCAATCGCCTGATCCGCGCCTTGTCCGGGGAAAAGGTCGGACCCGGAAACCGGACGATTGCGGATGACGCGATCATCTTTGCCCGCGAGCTCGGCCCTGCTGAATTGCTGGATTATGACCGGAAACAATTAAAAGGGATCGTGTTGGAGGAAGGGTCCGCCACCTCTCACGCTGCGATTATATGTCGGGCACTGGGCATCCCACTGGTCGGGCGATGCGAAGGTATTCTCGATCTGATTGAAACGGGCGATGATGTCCTCTTGGACGGCGAAACGGGCACGGTTCACGTCCGCCCCGTGGAGAGCATTATTGATGGGTTTAAACTCCGCATGACGGTCAAGGGCGAGTTGACGAAAGCCTATGATGCATTGAAAGATCAACCCGCCATCACGCGTGATGGCCGAAAAATTTCATTGCAGTTAAATGCGGGATTGCTCGTCGATCTCCCGCAACTGGATCAAGCGGGCGCGGACGGGATCGGCCTCTTCCGGACAGAGTTTCAATTTATGGTCTCGGATTTTATGCCGAAACTGAAAGAACAAACCGCGCTTTATCAGGGCGCGATTCAAGCGGCGGGGGATCGTCCCGTGACTTTCCGAACGCTGGATCTGGGTGGTGATAAAATCCTGCCCTATATCGACCCCGTCCCCGAAGAAAACCCCGCCATTGGTTGGCGCGCCATACGGATTGCTTTGGACCGTCCGGGCCTCATGCGATATCAGCTACGAGCCCTCGTCGCCGCAGGCGCCGACGCACATCTGCGCGTCATGTTCCCCATGGTCACGACTGTCGATGAAATGATAGAGGCCCGCGCCCTGTTTGATCGGGAGGTCGACCGCGCGGTCAATCTCGGCCTGACCCTGCCCAAGAAAATTGAAGTTGGCGTCATGTTGGAAACACCCTCCCTCGCGTGGCAGGTCTCCGCCGTGTGTGACCATGCCGATTTTGTCAGCGTCGGGGCGAATGATCTCATGCAGTTTTTCTTTGCGGCTGACCGCGATAATGCGCGTGTTTCGGACCGTTATGACCCGCTCCACCCGGCGGCGCTATCCGTGTTGAAATTCATTGCCCATCAATGTGACCGGAATAATACGCCCGTTTCTGTCTGCGGCGAAATTGCGGGACGGCCGCTGGAAGCGATTACGCTAACGGCCCTCGGTTACCGCACGCTTTCCATGCCCGTGACGGGTATCGGCCCCGTAAAGGCGGCTCTGTTGAAACTTGATGCCGCCGATCTCAGCGCAACTTTAGAACCGCATATCAATGTCGAATCCCGTCTGTCTTCCTTGCGCGAAATCGTGCAGGATTACTGCACACGCAACGCAATCCCCGTTTGAGGCGTATAGTCATTATGAAGATATTATTTTTGAAATCCGCCGCCATACTTTCTGTGATCGGCTTGACCGCCTGTCAGCCCTCTGCGGACACAGATAGTAATATCGATGTCGGGACTGCCGCACCGGACGCCCCTACTCAGGCTGTTGACAATGCCGTTCAGAAAGACGGCAAAGTCCGTGTTGTTTTGCAGGACCCCGTCTCGGAACCCCGCGCCTGTATCTTGCCCATCCGCATTGAAAACGGATTGGAGGGCGATGTCAGCGTCACCATGATCGGGTTTGATGTCACGGGCCCGGGCGAAGATACAAAGGGCAACATGTTCGCGCCCATCGCCGAGAGCGGCACGGCGTCAGAGGCCCGCGTCATTTTAGAGGGCCAAAGCTGTGACGCTTTTGAAACGCTCAGTGTACCTGAAGTCCTCTGCAAAGAGAACGACGCGGATTGCAGCGCCAAGATCGAATTTGAAGATGGCGCCGACCTGAGTTTCTCCCAAGCCGGCTAATTAGATTAAATCTCTTCCGGATAGACCGGACGGATGTCATAGGGAATGTCGTCCAGATTGCCGAGCACGGTTTCCGCCGCGTTGTCCAGCGGTAGATATTCATCTAGGAACGCTTTGGCCTGATCGTAATTCCCGTCGCCCTGGATCATGACGACCTTGCCGACGAGGTCGGAAATGGCCTGTTCCAATTTTTCAAAATCAAGGCGGAAGCGCTTTTCTTCCGGCAGCCATTCGGCGGCTCCGACTTCGCGGAAATAATTATATTGGAAGGCTGCGCCCTTGGCGTGGGCTGCGCCCGTGCCGAAGCGCATGGAGCGGAATTTACCTGTGAAATAGGTCGCAAGAAACGCGTTCTTATCCGCAATATCCAACTCGCCGCGATCCATCATATAGAGAATATTATACGCGCCCATGACATCGGCTTTGCCTTCTTCCAGGCCCGAGGCGAGCTCTTTTAATTGCGCATTCACAGTCGTATCGACACCATCAACGCTTATCGTGCCGGGTCCCAGCGAGTGAGAGAGCTCGTGGAACAGCGTATTATTGCTCATCCATTTTTTCGCCGTAAGGTCCGCCTGTTCGGGGACGAGGACACGTTCACCAATCGGGGACAGGATGCGGTCATATTTCGCACCGAGCACGTTATTTAATATAACCTTCTTTGCGCCCTTGGCTTCCCGGACCCGCTCATCATTAGGCAAGTTAAACGCAATCGTTTGTACGCCGTTCTCATTATCGCCGCCGCCGTGGACTTGGTAAGTTACGGCGATGGGTGACTCGAAGCCGCGTCCGAAATTCTTATAGCTTTCCGGCACGGGCAGGTTGGCTTCCATATCGCGCAGGTAATCTTTATATTTGGACAGCGCCGCGCTCTCTTCCGGATTTTTGACGGTCACGAAACTCTCATAGGCGGTTTTATAACCGAAGAGTTGGTCGTCATAGACCTCGTAAGGGCCAATCGCGATTTCGATATTTCCGTCCAGATCCATCCACGCCATTTCAGACGCAAAATAATCATCCGTCAGGAAGGCGTCCGCGCGTAAATTGAGAAAATTCTTGAGGCTGGCATTCTCAGATATTTCAGCGGCTTCGCGCATGAGTTTTGCTGCGGGCTCAAGGAAGGCTTTATATTCGACGTGATAGGGCACGGCTTTTAATCCACCTTCATCATTGCGGCGAATAACCGTGTAGCCGGAAGTGAAGGCGGCTTTGTCTGCGGGGTTGGCCTTGATCCAACCCTCAAACTCGTCTCGCGTCATGTCCTCGGGATAAAACCCTGCACCTTCGGGGCAGCGCGCACCTTCGACAAAGACATAATCCTCTTCAAGCCCGTCACAGGGACCGTAATGGAGATCAAACATGGCGAGTTGCAAGGGCGTGCCTGCGCGTTTGATTTCCGTGCGCAGCGCTGGATAAGTCTCGCCCCGTTGGAGTAGGTAGATTTGCGAGAGGTAATCGCTCGCCTCGATCAATTTATTGACAACGGCCCGTTCCGAATCCGAGAGAAACGCCGTATCGGGATTCATCTGAACTTCGGCAAATTTTGTATATTGCTGCTCGATTTTGGAGCCCGCTTCGGTGTTGAGGTCAGACACTTCCGTTTCCGGGTTGGATGTATCTTGCGGTGCGTTTGTTTCAGCTTGGCTGGCGGGCGCATCGACATCGCTGATCTCAACCTCTGCCTCTTTTTTCGAACAGCCTGCGATGAGCGCTGCAATTGCAATTGTCGTTAAATATTTGCGCATGATCTATGCCTCCAATGCATTGCGGATCTGTTCCGCGAGTCTTTTTAACTCGTCCGTATCGGCCATTTCGCCCGCCGCATGGCCTGCCAAGGCTTCACCGTCATAACGGGGAATGATGTGAACGTGGGAATGAAAAACGGTTTGTCCGGCTGGCGCACCGTTAAATTGCGTGACGACAATTCCGTCAGGTTTTAAGGCTGATCGCACAGCCGTCGCGACGCGCTGCACTGTACCGAAAAGACGGCCAATATCCTTGGGCGCGACCTCCAGCAGATTACGGGAGGGATTGCGCGGAATGACGAGCACATGTCCGCGCGATTGCGGAAACGCATCCATAAAGGCCAGCGTCCCGCCATCTTCATAAACTTTCGCACAAGGCATTTCTCCCCGCAAAATTTTCGCGAAAATATTTTGCTCGTCATACTGTCCGTCGAGGCTCATGAGACGTCTTTCCTAATCTATTCAGATGTCGAGATAATATTATCCCGTAGCTTTGGTGCAGCATAGTGTTTTGCGTGGAGAATTATAGAGCTCATTACCAAAGGTATGATGAGCAGCGAGAAAGCATAAATGCCATACGGCCATATCTCTAAAGTCAATTCACCCATCCAGAAGACTGTCATCCACGCCCAGAAAATGACATATCCGAGAATTTGAAGCCAGAACGGCATGAGGAAAAACGGCAGGATAAATCCGTATAAGAACGAAAAAAAAGTTCCGGTTTTCCATTTACTAAAGCGCCGTTCGGGAATGTTATCTATATCTTCGGCCTCTATAACTTTAGCGGCTTGCATATCGGTGAGGAAAACCTTTGCCGCAGCATATTCCGAAGCGGGAACCGTGATAATCAACCCGCCAAATGCAGTAAAATACAGACCACATTGGAGACTATGATGCTGGTTCTGAAAACTGGGGTGAAACCCGCCCGCCGCGAGCGTTGCGAACTCCACATGTGCCGCGGGTAAATTATTATAGCGTTGAAAAATGACGAGCAAGATTTCAATCTTTACGAAACGGTGTGTGCTTGGCCAGTATACTAACTTCATGTTCAACGGCGAGGCGTTCGCGGTCAAGGTAATCCTCCACGCCCTGCCTCAATCCCGGATGGGCGAGCCAGTGGGCTGAATGGGTGATGACGGGCTCGTACCCGCGGGCGAGTTTATGTTCACCCTGCGCGCCCGCTTCAACGCGGGGCAGGCCGCGTTCCAGACCAGCCTCGATCGCCTGATAATAGCAGAGTTCGAAATGGAGGAAGGGCTTGTGCACGAGCGCACCCCAATTGCGTCCATAGAGCGCGTCACTGCCGATATAATTTAGCGCGGCGGCTATAGGTGTGTCGTCCATCCATGCCATAACAAGGACGATGTCATCCCGCATGGTCTGCTGCATCAAATCGAAAAATTTTCGGTTCAGATAGGGCCGTCCCCATTTGCGCTGTGACGTGTCGAGATAGCATTGGTAGAACACGTCCCAATGTTCGTCTTTCAGGTCATCCCCGCTCAAGCGTTTGATCGTGACGCCGTCCTGCGCGGCCTTCCGTTCCTTGCGGATATTCTTGCGCTTGCGCGATGACAGACTGGCGAGGAAGGCGTCGAAATCGGCATAGTCTCGATTGATGAAATGGAACTGGCGGTCTTCCCGCGCGGCAAAGCCTAGATTGTTCAGAACGGGACGGTCATCCTCATTCAGGAATGTCAGATGCACGCCCGACATGTCCCATTCCGCGCAGGCCTGCATCATCGCGCCCGCCACCGCCGTGCGTCCCTCTTCCGTGTGGGAGAGCAATCGCGGTCCTGTTGCGGGGGTAAAGGGCACACAAGATTGCAGTTTCGGATAATAATCCATCCCCGCCCGCATGAGGGCATCGGCCCAGCCATGGTCAAAAACATATTCGCCCTGACTATGCGATTTGACGTAGAGTGGCGCCGCGCCAATCGCCGTGCCGGACGCATCCTCGACCCAGATATGGCGCGGCATCCATCCCGTTTCCGCACTCGCACAACCGGAGACTTCTGCCGCATTGAGGAAGCGGTGGGTGAGGAAGGGGTGGTTGCCCCCACGGGAATGAGTGGGGATGAGCGCGTCCCAATCGGCAGCCGCAACATCGGAGATCTGCGTCAGGATACGGGCGGTGTAAGTGGGCTCGGACATTATATTGATACAAACGAAATAGGGCGGATGTTCAAGGGACTCCGTACACTCAAACCTTGGTCATACCGTCGCGACCCGAAGGGGCGTCCGGTACCCATGCCGTGATATTTGCGGAAAGCGCCGAATTCAAAACTTCACGCGACCTCAACGGTATGGGCATCGGGCGCGCAGAGCCCGCGTCGATGTGACTGCTAGTTAGAACTTAAACCTCGATCTCTACAACCGCATCAATCTCCACCGCCACATCCAGCGGCAGGCTCGGCGCAGATACCGCGAACCGTGCATGTCGCCCCGCATCGCCAAACACCGCGACCATAATATCCGAGCAGCCATTAATGACTTTCGGAATATCCGCCTGCGTCGCATCCGTCGTCGCCTGCACGAATCCGCCCAATTTCACGACGCGTTTCACTTTTGACAGGTCACCACCACAGGCTGCCTTCATCTGCGCGATCAGGTTGAGGGCTGACAGTTTTGCAGCCCCCTGTCCTTGTTCCACGCTCAGGCCTTCACCCAACCGACCTTTGACCTCGTCCTCGCCGATTTTCGAAATCTGGCCGGAGATAAAGACGAGATTCCCGCTAATGACATAGGGCACATAATTCGCCACGGGCGCAGCGGGTGTAGGAAGTGTCAGGCCAAGCTCTGCGAGACGGTTTTCGGGTGTGGTCATTTTATGTAGGGCTCCAAAGGATAGAAGAGAAAGCGAATGAGGCGCATGATATGGCGAGAGACAACATAAGTCACCGCGATACAGGCGGGAAAAAGGTAGACGATACCGGCCTGCCGTCCAGCTCGACTTCCGTTTAAATATTCAACAAGTGACCCTATTCCTATGAGGCCGGGTAAGCTCGCAATGAAAAAAAGCGGGCTGAACAAAAGTCCAATTGCGATGAGTTTCAAAATAGAGGGACGTGCCAAACGATTATAAGATTTACAGTCGAAACATTTGATCGCCCTGCGCGGTGATTTGAAAAAATAATCTGATAATTCCGCCAGATTGAACCGCGCCCCGCAATGCGAACAGGTTTTGGCTTTTGGCCTCACGGGAGATATTGCGGCACTTTGCATCAAAAGACATTAAGGCGTTTGATGAACGGCGTCCAGAAACCTATATAGATCGCATGACAGACCTTCCCGCCACCTTTCCGCTCCCAACCCATCGGCCCGACCTCGTGGATTTCCTCGCAACACGGCGGTCTAATCTGGCGAAAGTGATGGGCGGTCCGGGGCCGGACGAGGTGACGCGGGAAAAGCTGCTAGAAATTGCCGCCCGTGTGCCGGACCACCGCAAACTCGCGCCGTGGCGCTTTGTTCTGTTCGAGGGTGAGGCCCGCGCAAATTTTGGCCAGCATATTGCCAGCGCCTTTATGGCGGACAATCCGAATGCCCCGGCTGACCGTGCCGTGTTCGAAGGCGCGAGGCTGAACCGTGCGCCGCTCGTCGTGGCCGTCATATCCGCGCCGGTTGAATGTCCACGCGGCACGCCAAAGTGGGAGCAGGAACTTTCCGCGGGGGCCGTTTGTTTCAATCTTTGCCTCGCCGCCCAAGCCCACGGCTTTGGGGCGCAATGGTTGACGGAATGGTATACCTATGATGATGCCGTGAACGGCGCATTGGGCTTGGCAGACACAGAGCGCGTGGCAGGATATGTCTATATTGGCACGCCTGACGCACCCGCATCCCCGCGAACACGGCCTAACCTAGCAGAAAAAACCCGGTTCTGGAAAAACTGACCCTACATTTGGGTAGTTCACTGTGTTTCACCTCTTCGTGTGGTGACATAAATGTTTCTAGTGGGTATATAAAGTCAGAGCTTGTCTTTCGAGGCTAGCTTAGCTCCCGGCCACCATTGCGCCCCGTGTGGTCGGGAGTGTCTTATTCCCTACCTGGTTTCGTTAAATAATTCCCGTCCGATCAACCATCGGCGTATCTCGCTCGTGCCAGCGCCAATTTCCATCAGCTTCGCATCACGCAAGTATCGGCCCGTTGGGTAATCATTGATATAGCCATTCCCGCCCAACATCTGGATCGCGTCAAGCGCGACCTGCGTGGCGCGTTCGGCGGCATAGAGAATACAGCCTGCCGCGTCCTTGCGTGTCGTCTCGCCCCGGTCACAGGCGGCCGCGACGGCATAGGAATAGGACCGCGCGGTCGAGAGCGACACATACATATCGGCCAATTTCCCCTGCATCAGCTGGAATTCCCCAATGGCTTTGCCGAATTGTTTGCGCTCGTGAATATAGGGCAGGACCGTGTCGAGACAGGCCTGCATAATCCCGGTTGAAACGGCGGAGAGCACGACGCGTTCATAATTCAGCCCAGACATCAGGATTTTCGCGCCGTCGCCAATCTCGCCAACGATATTTTCTTCCGGCACAAAACAATTCTCAAAGACAAGTTCGCACGTGTCCGAGCCGCGCATACCCAGCTTGTCGAGTTTCTGCGCGGTGGAGAATCCTTCAAAATCCTTTTCGATCAGAAAGGCCGAAACGGACTTGCTGCCCGCACTCGGATCGGTCTTGGCATAGACCAAGAGTGTGTTGGCCGTCGGGGCATTGGTGATCCACATTTTATTGCCATTGAGCAGGTAACCGCCCTGTGCTGTTTCCGCCTTTAACCGCATGGACATCACGTCTGATCCGGCCCCAGGCTCGCTCATGGCGAGACTGCCGAGATGTTCGCCGGAAATGAGTTTTGGGAGATATTTCGCCTTCTGTTCCGCATTGCCCCAGCGCTGGATCTGGTTAATGCAAAGATTGGAATGCGCGCCGTAGGACAGGCCGACGGAGGCCGAGGCGCGGCTGACTTCTTCAATCGCGATCGTATGTTCCAAATAGCCGAGGCCCAGCCCGCCATCTTCCTCGGAAACCGTAATGCCGTGCAGACCCAATTCGCCCATTTTCTCCCAGAGGTGACGCGGGAATTGGTTGGAGGCATCAACCTCATTCGCGATGGGCATGAGTTCCTTCTGGCAGAATTGATAAACGGTCTCGCGGATCATCTCCGTGGTCTCGGAATGGCCGAAGCCGAGGGTTGGGTAGGATGTTGTGGTCATATTACAAATCTCTCGTTTCTTTTCCTTCCCCTTGAAGGGAAGCGGGGGCAAAATATCTAATCCTCTGTCTCCAAACGCACCAGCATCGCGCCGTCCGTCACCAGTTCACCAACCTCCGTCCCAATCTCCGCCACGACGCCGTCACGCGGAGCCGTAAGGGTTTGTTCCATTTTCATGGCCTCCATCACGACGAGCGGGTCGCCCTCAGACACGCTATCGCCAACGGCGACGTTCAACGCGATGATTTTACCGGGCATGGGCGCGGTGATGGCGTCGGCGGAGGTTTTCAGACTGTTTTCTGGGCGATAGAAAGGTACGGCAAGTCTTTTTCCTTGTCGTTTCAGAACGACGAAATCGTCATGAATGCTGGCACGCCATGCATCCAGTGCATTCAAGGTCGCCCAACTATCGTCGTCTTCCGAAGCGTCACGATTTTCAACGACAAGTGTTTCACCTTCAACCACGCAAATACTCTGTTCTTCTCGCGGGGAAACGCGCACTGGGAAAGCATGCCCTTCTTTTTCGAAAACAATTGTCGTGAAATCATCGCCGTTCATCCGGAAGGCATTCAACTCTTCAAATGGAGTCACGATACCTTTTCCCGATCTCGCTTTCTTATAAGCCGTACGCGATATGCTCTGAACAACTGACGCTGCCGCGTTTGCATATCCAAAAGCAGGAATCTCATCCGGATCATTGACCAGATTCTCGATTTTTTCCCGAATGAGATGTGTTGTCGGAATGCCTTCGACAAAATCATCAATATTCAGCAACCTGAAAAGAAAATCCGCATTCGTCTTGAGGCCTTCAATAGAGCTATATTCCAAAGATTCGCGAAGCTGATACAAGACCAGTTCGCGTGTCGGCCCATACACAATAAACTTTGCAATCATGGGATCGTAATGGATTGAGATCAAATCCTGTTCTGACACGCCCGTATCGACACGTTCTATAATACCCTCATCCACAGGACCTAGCAATTTAAGCCGTGTGAGTTTGCCCACACTCGGCAGGAAATCATTCGCGGGATCCTCAGCATAAAGCCGCGCCTCGATCGCATGGCCGCTCATCTTAATCTCATCCTGCGCAGGCAGCTCCTCCCCCCGCGCAACCCGTATCTGCCATTCGACCAGATCCAGTCCTGTAATCTCTTCGGTCACCGGATGTTCCACCTGCAAGCGCGTGTTCATTTCCATAAACCAGAACCCGTCCTCGCGGAGCTTGCCTGACCCGTCGACGATAAATTCGACTGTACCCGCACCGACATAATCCACGGCTTTGGCGGCATTGATAGCGGCGTCGGTCATGGCTTTGCGGACCGCGTCCGTCATGCCGGGGGCGGGGGCTTCCTCGATGACTTTTTGGTGGCGGCGTTGCAGCGAGCAATCGCGCTCAAACATGTGAACGACATGGCCGTGCGTGTCGCCGAAAACCTGCACTTCGATATGGCGCGGGGATTGGATATATTTCTCGATCAGGACGTCATCATTGCCGAAGCTGCTGGCCGCCTCGCGTTTGCAACTGGCCAGCGCGGCGTCGAAATCCGCGTCCAACTCGACCTTGCGCATACCCTTGCCACCGCCGCCTGCGACCGCCTTGATAAGGACCGGATAGCCGATCATGCCCGCTTTCGCTTTTAGCAATTTGGGCGATTGATCTTTGCCGTGATAGCCGGGGGTGATCGGCACGCCCGCCTTATCCATCAATTTCTTCGCGGCATCTTTCAGACCCATGGCTTCCATGGCCTCCGCTGATGGTCCGATAAAGATCAGGCCCGCTTTTTCGCAAGCCCGCACAAAATCCGGATTTTCCGAGAGGAAGCCGTAGCCGGGATGGACGGCATCCGCGCCGGTCTCAATAGCTGCCGCAATAATCTTCTTAATGACGAGATAGCTCTCAACCGCGGGGGAGGGACCGATATGCACAGCCTCATCAGCCATGCGCACATGCAGAGCTTTGCGGTCCGCATCGGAATAAACCGCAACGGTCGCAATGCCCATTTTCCGCGCGGTCTTAATCACGCGGCAAGCAATTTCGCCGCGATTGGCGACGAGGATTTTTGTGATATCAGCCACTACATTCTAAACACGCCAAAGCGCGTCTCCTCCAAAGGTGCGTTCGCCGCCATGGCTAGGCCCAGACCCAGCACACGGCGTGTGTCGCGGGGGGCGATGATCCCGTCATCCCATAATCTCGCGCTGGCGAAATAGGGATGCCCCTCTTTTTCGAACCGCTCAATAATCGGTTTCTTAAAGGCTTCGCGTTCTTCGTCCGTCCAATTCGCGGCGTCGCGATTGACGGTGGCCAGCACATCCGCAGCCTGCTCCCCGCCCATGATCGAAATCCGCGCATTGGGCCACATGAACATCAGGCGTGGTGAGTAGGCTCGCCCGCACATGCCGTAATTCCCCGCGCCGTAAGAGCCGCCAACGATAACCGTGAATTTCGGGACTTTGGCACAGGCCACCGCGTGGACCATTTTTGCGCCATGTTTGGCGATACCACCCGCTTCGGCTTTTGATCCAACCATAAAGCCCGTGATGTTTTGCAGGAAGATCAGCGGAATTTTCCGCTGCGCGCAGAGCTCAACAAAATGCGCGCCCTTTACCGCAGAATCCGAAAACAAGACGCCATTATTGCCGAGAATACCAACGCGGTAGCCGTGAATACTGGCAAAGCCGCAGACGAGCGTCGTCCCGAACTCTTTCTTAAATTCCGTGAATTTGGACCCGTCCGTGATGCGCGCAATAATCTCGCGACAATCATAGGGTTGGCGGAGGTCCGTCGGCACGACGCCGTCCAATTCGTCCACGTCATAGGCAGGCGGTTCGTGAGTTTCGTCGGGTGAAAAAGACGGGGTCGCTTTCCCTAAAGTCTCCACCGCATCGCGCGCCATTTGCAGCGCATGCGCATCATTGGCGGCGAGGTGATCGACCACGCCACTGGTCCGCGCGTGTAACGCACCACCGCCGAGGCTCTCCGCATCAATATCCTCGCCCGTCGCGGATTTCACGAGGGGTGGTCCCGCGAGGAAGATTGTCCCTTGGTCGGCAACGATAATACTCTCATCCGCCATGGCTGGAACATAGGCCCCACCCGCCGTGCAACTGCCCATAACGACCGCGATCTGCGCGATGCCTTGGGCACTCATATTGGCCTGATTGTAAAAGGCGCGGCCAAAATCTTCCTTGCCCGGAAAAATCTCCGCCTGATTGGGCAGGTTTCCGCCACCCGAGTCCACGAGATAGATACAGGGCAGCCTATTCTCTTGTGCAATTTCCTGCGCCCGCGCCTGTTTCTCGCAGGTCATGGGATAATAGGTCCCGCCTTTGACGGTCGCGTCATTACAAATAATCATGACCTCGCGGCCCGAGACGCGGCCAATGCCTGTGATCAGACCCGCACTGGGGACTTGGTCATTATACATGCCGTAAGCCGCCATCTGGCTGAGTTCGAGAAACGGGGTGCCCGGATCCAGCAGGCGTTCGACGCGCTCCCGCGGCAGCAATTTCCCACGCGACAGGTGACGTTCCCGCGACCGTTCAGAGCCGCCCAGTGCAATCTTCCCGACCTTCTCGCGCAAATCCGCGACAAGCGCTTCCATCGCTTCGCGGTTCTCCCGAAATTGCGGACTGTCGGGATTAATCTTGGACTGTATCTTCGGCATAGGCCCTTGATTAGGAAGCGCGGCGCGCAATGTCCATCCACTGGAATAGGAGCTGTGCGCAAATGCTTGCTAGTAATTGGCGGCTCAGCGCCTATCTTGGGCACATGACACGATCTTCTGTAAAAACACCCGCCGATCAATCTCTCGTCAAAACGAGCGGGTATGAGGGGCGTGGGTTGGATTACATCGTGGACGAGGCGCCCGAAGCGGGAAGCGCCACAGAGGTTGCACCCGGGGTCTATTGGTTGCGGTTCTCCCTGCCGATGACGGGCCTCAACCACATTAATCTCTGGGCGCTGAGAGACCGGGATGGCTGGGTGATTGTCGATACGGGCATTGCGGACAAGGTCAGCCGTGAGATTTGGGAAAAACATTTCACGGGATTGCTCGGCGGCCGTCCCGTCAACCGCGTCATCTGCACCCATCTTCATCCCGATCATACCGGCTTGGCGGGCTGGCTCTGCCGTAAATTCGGCGCACCGCTTCTAATGACGCGGGGCGAGTATTTTCTCTGTCGGTTGATGGCAGCAGATACGGGGAAAGTCGCCCCGAAAGAGGGCGTCCGCTTTTACCAGAAATGCGGCTTCACATCTGAGCAGATCGAACTTTACAAAATGCGCTTTGGCGGCTTCGGCAAAGCGATCTCGACCCTGCCGCAAAGTTATGACCGTCTGGTAGATGGGGAGTTGGGATTAATCGGAGGCCGCGAATGGCGCGTGATTATCGGGTCTGGGCATTCGCCCGAACATGCCTGTCTCTATTGTCCGGAACTCAATCTCGTTCTGTCGGGTGATCAGCTTCTTCCGAATATTAGCTCGAACGTGTCCGTCTGGCCGACGGAGCCGGAGAGTAATCCACTGGAAGATTGGATTAATTCCTGCCATAAATTGATGGCCGAACTCCCCGAGGATGTGCTGGTGTGTCCGGCGCATGGCATTCCCTTTCGCGGTGCGCATAAGCGGCTCGGGAAATTGATTGAACATCACGAGAAAGCGCTCAACCGTCTCGCAGAATTTTGTCGCGAACCGCGCCTCTCCACCGGAGTCTATTCCGTTCTGTTTCGGCGGGAAATCACGGATAGCAACCGGATTATGGCCGTCGGGGAAAGCGTCGCACATCTCAACTGTCTAAAAGGACGCGGCATCGTTTCGCGCCGTTTGGATGATGCCGGACGGTTTACCTATAAAACGAGAACCGGGTGGTCTCCGGAAACCGTTAAAGCGGCGGTGTAATGCCGAGCGCGGTCATCGTAACGAAACCAATCGTCAGGGCCGCAAACCCCGCAATACCGTAATAATAAAGACGACGTCGTTTAATCGCGCAAAGCTCACGCTTTGTCATGCCGTGATTAAGAAGGTATATATCGATCAGTCTAGTCATGGTCTTTCTCTCTTGTTGAACAGGGTATGAACAATAAAAACCAAACGGTCAACAATTGTCATATCACAGAATTGTGAGCATCTGTTGCTTAAACAATGCGACTAGTAAGTTTTCAGTTCCAAGATGTTTTTGGCAATTCAGGTTTATGGGAAACTAAATCCGCGCTTATGACAGATTTCAGTGTGTCGTGTTCCTGGACTTGAGCCGAGACCTATACGCATAGGCTTTCATCGGCCGCTCTGATAAATAAATCATACCGAACAATCGGTTATCTCCATTTACACCGCACTGAACTCTACGTCCGTCGCATGGGTCCCGGGCGGTTGTTTGCAAGCCAACAACATGGTCCGGGAACATTTGGCGTTAAATTCAGAATAATAATCCTCACCTCTCCAAACACCCCTATATTCAAACTCGTTCTTTCGGACACGGGACAGGTAGGAGCTCATCTGCCGGTATCGAAAGACGGTGCGTCTATTGATGTGGTGTGAGAGCCATATTGAGGGGCCCAGCCGCGAGCGCCTGACGGGGTGGAACCCCCGCAGTCCAGTAAGGCCGCCGTTGGAGAAGCACCGCCGCGTGGAGTGCAATTGGCTTTCGCCAAATGCACAGGCCGAGACCTGTCTAACAAACGGGTCGAAGTCGACCTTTGCGTAAAACATTTCTATCTTTGGTCTCCATCGCGGAGGTCACCACGCGGACGTCCCACTTTATTTGGACACTCGCCTGTTTTGCGGACCCCCTTTGAAAGAGGTGATGGGCGGCGAGCGATGATGCTTGTCTGCACCTCATTAATATGAAGCTGTCATCCTCTGGCTTGATCGGAGGATGACAGCCGTAAAGAAAGAGAGGTTCTAAAACCCAACGTCCATAAGCCGCCTTCTGGAACCGAAGCGGGCCAGCCATTTCGGCGCTTTGCGTCTAAAACGCCTCTTCTTCCGGCAGGAAAATCTCGCGTTTGCCGCCTGCCCCGCTCGGGCCGATCATGCCTTCGCCTTCCATGCGTTCGATGAGGTCGGCGGCGCGGTTATAACCGATGGAGAGTTTGCGTTGAATATAGCTGGTCGAAGCCTTGCGGTCGCGCGCCACAATCGCGACGGCTTGGTCGAAAAGGGAGCCGCCTTCAGAGCCGCCGCCCGCAAGTTTGGCGTCCGATGGCCCCTCCTCGCGCTCGGTTGTGATGTCTTCGAGATAGCTCGGCGCGCCTTGAGCTTTCATAAAGGCGGAGATGCGTTCGACTTCGCCGTCCGAGACAAACGGTCCGTGGAGACGGCGCGGACGCCCCGTTCCGGCAAAGAGCATATCGCCATTGCCGAGCAGGGCTTCGCCGCCCTGTTCGCCGAGGATGACGCGGCTGTCGATCTTGGACCCGACGCGGAAACAGATACGGGCGGGGAAGTTGGCCTTGATCGTGCCCGTAATGACATCGGTGGATGGACGTTGCGTCGCCATGATGACGTGAATACCCGCCGCCCGCGCCATTTGCGCGAGGCGTTGGACGGAGCCTTCGATATCCTTCTTGGCGACCATCATCAGGTCGGCCATCTCGTCAATGATGACGACGATATAGGGCATGGGTTCAAACTCGAGCTCCTCAGTCTCATATTCCGGTTCGCCCGTCTCCTTGTTGTAACCCGTCATGATCGTCTTGGTCATGGTCTCGCCACTCGCTTTGAACTCGGCGACCTTCTCGTTGAAGCCCGCCATGTTGCGGACATTCATCTTGGCCATTTTGCGGTAGCGGTCTTCCATTTCCCGCACAGTCCATTTCAGTGCGACGACGGCTTTTTTGGGTTCCGTGACAACAGGCGCGAGGAGATGCGGGCAGCCGTCATAAACAGACAGCTCGAGCATTTTCGGGTCGATCATGATGAACTTACACTGCTCCGGCGGGAGGGTGTACATGAGCGAGAGGATCATCGCGTTGACGCCGACCGACTTACCGGAGCCCGTCGTACCGGCGACGAGCAAATGCGGCATCTTCGCAAGGTCGGCAACAAACGGCGTGCCGCCAATATCCTCGCCGAGGATGAGCGGCAGCGAGGCTTCGCTATTGGCGAAAGCATCAGATGCCAACATATCGCGCAGCCAGACCATTTCGCGTTTGCGGTTGGGCAGTTCCACACCCATCGCATTGCGGCCGGGGACGACGGCAATCCGCGCGGATTGCGCGCTCATATTGCGGGCGATGTCATCAGAGAGGTTGATGATGCGCTGGGACTTCACGCCGGGCGCTGGCTCGAACTCAAACAATGTCACGACGGGGCCGGGGCTGACCTGCCCCATTTCGCCGTCGACGCCGTAATCGCCCATGACCTTGTGAAGCTGCTCGGAACTCCGGCGCAGCGCGCCTTCATCGCGCACGGTGGAGCGCGGCGGCGGCATTTTCAGGAGGTCGAGACCCGGCAGGACGAAGTCATCTTCGCCGGAAAAATCGAATTGCGGCTGGGCGGGTTTCTTCGTGACGCGTTTCTTCTTCGCCATCGGCTTGGCCTTGGGAATTGGCGTCGGCGCGGGCGCATAGGCCACGGGTTCCGGTGCGGGCTCATATGTCGGGAGGACAGGAGCTTGCGGGGTGTCGGGAATATCGCGGTAGAGCGGTTCCGCAGCCATTTGCGCATCCATCGGGGCTTCGTAACCGCGCTTGAACAATTTGACGAGCCAGACCGACAATTTGTCAAACCAGACGCGGATATAGGCCCAGACCAAAGTCGCGGCATCGGCAATTTCCAGCAAGTCTCTGCGGACAACGCCGAGATAGAGCGCGAGGAGGTAGGCACTTGCGCAGAAGGAGAGCAGCGCAATGATCAACCCGCTGACGGGAACATTCCAGCTGTCCAGCCAGCCCTTGGGCGTCAGGTGCAGCAGGTCGCCAATCCAACCACCCAAACCGCTCGCCATGGGCCAGCTCTGCGGGATGGGGAAAGCGGACAGCGTCATCGTTCCGAACAGGACGACGCCTGTGGCAATCGCAAAGCGCTTAAACTTATCTGTCCGCGACCGATGGCCGACACGCCCCATCATGCGGCGAATGCCCGACAGCACGATCAGGAGCCCGGCCAAGAGACCGCCCCAGCCAATCGTCTGCATGATGATATTCGCGATATTCGCACCGAAGCTGCCAAGTGGATGACCACCCTTGCCGAGCCCTGCCGTATCGGCTGTTGGGTCAAAGGGGTTATAGGCGAGGACGCAGAGGACCAATGCGAAACCCAATGCCACCAACAGCAATGCCCGCACGGCCCGCCAGAACGCATTACCCTCTTGCGCCGTGACTTCGGCCATCATGGCGTGAATGTCCTCGGGCGCATAGGCGTAATTGGCGTCAAAATCGGCGGTGGCGGAAGGCGGTGGCGTCATCAATCTCTTTCACGGAACAGTGTGTGTTACCAAGATGTAAATGCCGAGAGTAAAGCCCGCGTTAAGATGGGGCGCGCTTTCGCCGCCATATCTGCGCTGTCAGCGATGCAATATGCCGCCTTTCCCCAAGCGGTTTGGACGCCTATGTGGAAGCTATGAAAACTGAATATGACATTCTTATCGTGGGTGCGGGATTGGTCGGCCTGACGACGGCGCTCTGTTGTGCTAAGACAGGATTTTCCGTCGGGCTGATGGACCGGAAAGCCGTGACCGCAGGACAGGATGGTCGGGCGTCAGCGCTGTCGGCGAGCTCGCTGCGTCTGATGGAAAACCTCGGCCTTGACCTGTCGAGCGACGTGCAGCCCATTCGGGACATGCTCGTGACGGAAGGCACGCCCGATAGCCCGTGGCGTCTGCATTTCGAAGGCGACGGAGATGGCGGTGACCTGGGTGGTTTGATTGAAAATCAAAAGCTAAAAGCTGCTCTTCTGTCCAAAGTCAAAGCGACAAAAGCCATCACGATCACAGCGCCACTGATGATAACAGAGGCTGTCCACGATGCATCCGGTGTAAATGTTGTGTCGAATGTTGGAGACTTCACTGCCGCGCTCCTCGTCGCGGCGGATGGGCGGGAGTCGACTTTGCGCCGCAAAGCCGGGATAAATGTCCAGCGATTTGATTATGACGCCTGCTCACTCGTCACGACAATCGCGCATGAATTACCGCATGACGGTTTGGCGTGGCAACGGTTCCTGCCGGGCGGTCCGTTAGCTGTTCTGCCCCTGACAGAGCAGCGCAGTCAGATCGTTTGGTCGGGACCCGCGGCGCAGATTAAGGCGGCAGAGGCGTTGGATGAGGCTGATTTCCTCGCACTCTTATTCGAGAAGATGGACGGTTATCTGGGCCAATTGCAACTGACCGCCCCGCGCGTTTCCTGGCCCTTGCGCCTGCAAGTCGCGGATCAATTCACGGCGGACCGTCTCGCACTGGTCGGGGATGCAGCCCATGTCATCCATCCGCTGGCGGGGCAGGGCTTGAACCTTGGGCTGCGCGATGCGGCTGCCCTCGCGGACGGGTTGAAAGCCGCCAAAGAGACGGGGCAGGATATCGGCGTGGCGGGACTGCTGGATTACGAATCCGCCCGCAATTCGGACACTAGATTGATGGGCGCGACGACACACGCGCTCGCAAACCTATACAGGATCAACTCACCTGCACTTGGCCATGCAAGACGGCTGGGACTGGTCTTGACAAACAGGTGGGGCATCATCACATCCGCGCTTCGGAAAGAGGCGGCGGGTGAAACCGGGTCGCTTCCCGGGCTGATGCGTCGCCGCTTTTAGGCCGTTCAGTTTCAATTCATGTGTCGTCCCCCAAAGGGCGCATAGAAACCAAATTTCATACTTAACCGTATGAAGACTAGATCGGTGCCGGACATTGCGCCCCGTTTCGGTATCGTAGCCCCACTCCTGTTTACAGGGGTGGGGTGCTTTCGTTTCAGGGCGTGACAGTTTCCAACGTACCGTCCGAAATGCGGATATATTGCGCCTTCTCGCCAAAGTCCGAGAAAAGCGAGCTGTCCGTCCCCGTCATGAAGACCTGTAATTTCAGGTCCAGCAATTCCTCCGCCAGCGCGGCCCGTCGACGCGCATCCAGATGTGCGGCCACTTCGTCCAGTAACAGGATCGGCGTTCGCGCCCGCAGCGCCCGCGCATGGGCGAGCACCAATCCGATGAGCAGCGCTTTCTGCTCCCCCGTCGAACACAGCCCCGCCGGCATCCCCTTCCCCGCATGGGTGGCGTGAAGCTCGGTCCGGTGCGGACCTGTTAGCGTCCGCCCGGCGCGCAGATCCGTTTGGCGGGTTTGTGCGAGTGTCTCGCGATAGGTTTCCGTGATATTTTCAAGATTGTCACCTTCTGAAAAGCTGTTTTCCAACGTGCCGTCCAAGCCGATCAGCGATTGCGGAAAGACGGTTTCACGCGCGGAAATCTCCGCTTGCAGAGCCGTCACCGTTATCACTCTCGCCTGCGCGACTTTTGCGCCATAGGCGGATAGGTCCGTCTCAATCGCCTCATACCAAACGCGGTCGGTTACGCCGTCAGACAGCAAGCGGTTACGTTCCGTCCGCGCTTTTTCAAATCGGATAGAATTCGACCCGTGCTCGGCATCGAAAGCCAGCGCGAAACGGTCAATGAACTTCCGCCGGTCAGAGGCCGGACCCGTGAAGAGACGATCCTGTGCGGGTGTTAGCCAAAGGAGCGAGAGCCGCCGCGCGAGTTCCGGCCCCGTCGCATTGCGTCCATCTATCCGCAGGACCCGCCGACCTGGATATTCAGGGACTTGCCCAATGGAAATGCGGGTCGGGTCGTCTTCAGCTTCCGCATGGAGTGTCGCATTCACACCCCAGGCCGGAGAGACATTTCCGTCCTGTACGCGGGCGAGCGTGCTGACTTTCGCGCGACGTAATCCACGCCCCGGAGAGAGCAGGGAAATCGCTTCGAGCAGGTTGGTTTTTCCGGCCCCGTTCGGACCATGAATGGCTATCGCACCGGAAATGAACTCGGCGTCAAGTGAAGCGTAGGACCGATAATCAATCAGCCGTAGAGAGGCGACTGCCGCCACTCCGAGTGCCTAGACGCGAAGCGGCATCAGCACGAATAGCGCGTGCTCGTCTTCGGGATCTTTCACGAGGGCGGGCGAGGCCGGACTTTCGAGGAAGAATGTGGCATCACGACCTTCGATCTGACCCGCAACGTCCAGAAGATATTTGGCGTTGAAGCCAATCTCCAGTGGCTCCGCATCATAATCGACAGGCAGGTCTTCATTCGCATTTCCGCTTTCCGGATTATTCACGGTCAGGGAAAGATTATGTTCAGCCAATGACAATTTCACGGAGCGGGATTTCTCGGCAGAGATTGTGGAGACACGGTCCACCGCGCTCTTAAAGACCTGATTATCAATCGTCAGTTCTTTCGTATTCCCCTTTGGAATGACTCGCTCATAATCCGGGAATGTCCCGTCAATGAGCTTGGATGTCATGACGGCATGGCCCGTTTGGAAACGGATTTTCGCCTCGGACACCGCAACCTGAATGTCGCCATCAACGCCGTCAATCAGGCGACGGATTTCTGCGACGGTTTTACGAGGCACGATAACACCGGGCAGACCTTCCGCGCCCGCAGGCACAGGGCTTTCGGCGAGCGCGAGACGGTGACCGTCCGTGGCCACGGCCCGGAGTTTTCCGTCATGGGCGTGGAGATAGATGCCGTTAAGATAATAGCGCGTCTCTTCAGTCGAGATCGCGAATTTCGTTTTATCGATCAAACGGCAAAGGTCTTTCGCCGGCATGGCAAAATCATGGGTAAACCCGTCCGCCGTCATTTTCGGGAAGTCACCGGAAGGTAGAAGTGGCAGTGTAAAGTGCGAACGGCCCGCATCGACATCCAAACGGTCATCGGCATTGATCTGCAACACGACTTGTGATCCGTCCGGCAATTTGCGGGCGATGTCGTAAAGTGTGTGCGCGGGCGCTGTAACCTGACCGGGGGCAGAGACATCGGCCTCTGTTGATTCCGAGACTTCGATATCCAAATCCGTGGCGACCAGGGAGAGGCGTCCATCTTCCGCACTGAGCAAAACATTCGAGAGAATTGGGATCGTGTTACGGCGCTCCACAACATTCTGGACATGGCCGAGCGCTTTCAGCAGCGCGTTGCGTTCAATTGACAATCTCATGACAGACCCAAATCAGGAATTTTCATTACCGTAAACCATAACCATACCGTCACTAAAGCCAAGGCTTTCACATTAAAAAACCCGCCGCGACGCAGTGTCGGGCGGGCTTTTTGCATAATCATGTGGATGACCCTAATTCACACCTTGGGCTTGGGCGCGGCGCATCATCTCGTCGCGGAACATCGCTGTGAAATCGGGCGGCTCTAACAGGATGGGCGGGTAACCACCATTCTGCGTCATTTCCGACATCATCTGACGGGCGAACGGGAAGAGTAGACGCGGACATTCGATCATGATGAGCGGCTGAATTTCTTCAATGCCGACACCTTGGAAGGCAAAGAGACCCGCATATTCCAGTTCTGCGATAAAGGCGATTTCATTATCGCGGCGCGCTTCGGCTTTGAGCATCAAAGTCACTTCAACCGTGTCGTCTTCCAACATCTGGCGACCTATTTCGATATTGATCCCGATCTGCGGCGCAGGAAGACCTGTGCGCAAGGACCCCGGGGCATTGGGGTTTTCAAAGCTCTGGTCCTTCGTATATTGCGCCAGAACGGAGAGCATCGGACCCTGCGGCGTGGCCTCGGTTGGTTGTGTGGGTTCACCCTCTATCGACAATGAGTCCTGTTGGGTCTCTTCTGCGGGTTTGTCTTCACCCTTTTTAGGCTTTTTCGCCATGAAACGCTCTTTCCTTGAAACTGTGTTCCGCACACCTTAGCTAGACACAAGATGGCCTGTAAGGCCGTATATAAGCGGGAAGACCGCAAGTTAAAGGCCTACCATGTTCGATGTTATGATTTATGCCGCTTTAGCGACCATTGTATGTGTCGTTTTTTACTCCGTTTTGGGGAAACAGACAGGGTTTGGCGGCACGCCGGATGAAAAAGTCGACCCCGTCGCCTTTGGCATGGAAGATGTGAATAAGAAGCCGGAACCTGAAGCCGGACCTGATCCTGAAATTGAGCGCCTCGGCCTATCGGCCATTACGCGCCTCGACCCGTCATTTTCCATCGCGAATTTTATGAACGGCGCGACGGCAGCCTATTCAATGATCCTGGAGGCCTATGCAGGCGGTGACCGGGATATGTTGAAAGACCTCCTGACGCCGGAGACGTTCGAGATTTATGACGAAGCCATCACGGCCCGCGAAAAAGCCGGACAAACGCAGGTCACGGATTTAGGTCGTCTTCGCAAAGCGTCCATCAAAAGCGCGCGGACTGAAGGGTCCGTTGCGCATATCCGCGTTCTCTATGAAGCGGACCTGACGTCTGCCTTAAGAGATTCCGATGGTAATGTGGTTCAGGGCGATCCGGATGTCCTGTCCTCCGTCTCTGAGGTGTGGGAATATGAGCGTGACCTGAAGGGCAAAGATCTGAACTGGCGCTTGGCCGAAGTCGAGCCCAGCGAAGGCGACGATATGAAAGCCGATCCTTCACCGGACACAACTGTCTAATTATGCGCATTTGGTTTGGCGGAGTCGGGCTGGCACTGCTGGTCTCGGCCTGCACGACAATTCCGACAGAGCCGACCTATCCCGATCCGGATGTTGAAAATCCGGGCGCGATTGTCATTGCGGAACCCATCCCAACACCGCCGACGGCACCCGTCGTTCAAACACCTGCCCCTGCCCCGTCTGAGCCGCCACCCGAACCCGTGGTCGAAATTCCGGCTTCGGGTTTTGAGCAATTACCATTTTGGACCACACATGATCCGCGTCCTGCTTTGGAAGCCTTTACGCGCGGTTGCGAAAGTTGGGCAGAAGCTGACCCCAAGGCGCTACTAAACCCGAACCTACCGCAATATGGGACCTATCTTGATTGGCAGATGACCTGTCAGGCCGGCGCGGTTCTTCAATCTGTCTCTCCTGGTGCAGCGGATGCGCGTAATTTTTTTGAAAGCTGGTTCGCGCCCGTTTCCCTCTCGACACCCTCGAAACCGGATGGTTTGCTGACAGGGTATTATGAGCCGGAAGTCGAGGTCCGCCTGAAACCTACGGCGACATTTTCTGAGCCGATCCTCGCCAAACCTTCTGATGACGCAATACTCCGCCTGCCTCGATCGCAGGTCAATGCCCGCACCTCGCGCGTGATTGCTTATGGCCGTCCCATTGATGTCTTCTTCCTGCAAATTCAGGGCTCTGGCCGTTTGAAATATAAGGACGGCCGCAGGCTGCGCGCGGCCTATGCCGCGAATAATGGCCAGACCTATCAATCCATCGGCGCGGTCCTCGTTCGGCGCGGGGAGATGACGCTGGAACAGGCGTCTAAACAATCTATTGCCGCCTGGATGAAACGCAACGGACCTGCCGCGACCCGTGCACTGATGAACGAAAACCCCCGCTACATCTATTTCACGGAACAGGCGATCCGGCCAAATGAGGGCCCGCAGGGTGCAATGCGCGTGCCGCTCACCGATATGGGCGCGATCGCCGTCGACCCCCGTTATCACCCCTATGGGAGCTTGGTCTGGCTGGAGACGACGCTTCCCACAAAGCCCGGCGATTATCGCGGTCAGCGGACGGGACTTCTCGTCGCGGCGCAGGATACGGGCGGCGCAATTAAAGGTCCGTTGCGGGCGGATCTCTTTTTCGGCTCTGGCGCAGATGCCGGTAATCGCGCGGGTGTTCAAAAACATCGTGCGAAATGGACGCTCCTCCTCCCTCGGACTCTCTCGCCCAGTTCAAATTCGACATCATGACCGACCGTCCGTTAAAACCGGGTGAGAGAAAGGTCTGGAAACATGTCGCGCAAACGGTTGCGCCGCGACGTCGACCCAAGGGCAAGGGCAGCGCCAAACCTCTGCCGACGCGCGAAGACTTCGCCAATATGCTCCGCATTCCAGCAGGTGAAACGAAATCCGCGAAACCCATTCCGAAAACGCTCGACGTTAATCAGGATAAACGCGTCCGTCGCGGACGAGTTGAGGTCGATGCGAAAGTCGACCTGCATGATATGACACAAGCGACGGCGCGTCCTGCCTTGCACAAGGCCATCATGCGCGCGGCGAACCGGAATAAATCCTGTCTCCTCGTCGTGACGGGGAAGGGACTGCGTGGCGATGGGGTCCTGCGGCGCAACTTTCCCGACTGGATCGCCGATCCCGCCATCCGCCCACTTATCGCGACTTACGCGCCCGCCCATATCAAACATGGCGGCTCCGGCGCGTGGTATGTGTTTCTGAAACGTTGAAAACCCGCCTGCAACTTTTGCTGCAAACGGGCTTTCCAAAATGTGACGAGGGTGGAGAGAGTGACCTAAAGGTCCGCCCCGCCCCAGAGTTTGGAAAAGGCTTCGCAATGGATCAGGACGGAACCGAATTGCGAGAGATCGACATTGGCCGGGATGATGTAATCCTGTGAGCCTTTGTTCGATTTCAATTCACCCAGACGGACAGAATTTGTTGTCGCTGTTGTGCCTGTAACTGAGTCCAATGTTTGCGGAGACAGGAATATTTTCAAATCGGGACCGCGTTTCGTTTTGAAATCATCTGACAGGCGCAGGATGGTCTGGCCGTTTTCCTTGATGATTTTCCAATCACCCTGAATTCCATAAGTGCGTTTCGTGAAATCACCGGAAACAGCTGTGTCCGTCATGGCGACGGTTGTGACAGTGGCTTCCGCGGCATGTGCGACATTGGCCGCACAGAGGACAGTCAGGCTGGCACCACCGTAAATGGCGACGGTGGCGAGGGCAGTTGCGATATAAGACTTGGCATTCATGGTACTAACTTTCTTTCTTGACCCTTCGGTCTATTTCTCTCCAAAAAATTTAGGCCCTCGGGCGGGGGAGGAAGTTACCCGATGGCCACAAACCCTGAATACATTACTTGACTATTTGTTCAAGTATAAATATATCACAAGCGTGAGAGGTCTCTGTGAGGCCATAAATCTGAAAGATTCAAATGGCCCGCCCGAGACTGTTTAACGAAGACGATGTGAAAACCGCCCTGCGTGATGTGTTCTGGGAACACGGATATGAAGGCGCATCCTATGCCGATATCATGGCCGCGACGGGCCTGCAGAAAGGCTCTCTTTATGCCAGCTTTGGCAATAAGGAACAGCTCTATCAATTCGCACTGGCCAATTATAACGCCAATCAAGTCACGCCGGGCGTAGCGATGTTGCGTGATGAGAGCGTGTCCGGTTATGATCGTATCGCGACCCTCTTTGACTTCCTGATTGAAGCCGCTGAAACCGTTCAGGGCCGCTGGGGTTGCCTCCTCTGTAATGCGGCGACCGACCGCGCACCGATTGACTCGACCACAGAAGACGTCGTCAAAGCCTCCATGACCCGCATGCGCGAAGCCATTCGGGACTGCGTCATCAATACACCCGCCTGGGATAAGGCGGAACTTATCTGGACCGCCTATTTCGGCGCCCGCGTTCACATCAAGGCGGGCTATTCAAAGGCGGATATGGAAATCCTCAAAACGCAAGTTCTCGAACTTTTTGAATGATCGCTACAGAATAAACTTCGACAGATCCTGATCCCGCGCGAGTTTGCCGACCTGTTCCTGCACGTAATCCTTATCAATCACGAATGTACTGCCTGACTTGTCCGTTGCCGTGAATGAAATCTCGTCGAGCAAGCGTTCCATGACCGTGTGCAGTCGTCGCGCGCCAATATTTTCGACACTGGCATTGACCTCGGCAGACAGCTTCGCGATTTCCGCGATCCCGTCTTCCGTGAAATCCAGCGTCACATCCTCAGTCGCCATCAGCGCCGTATATTGACGGATGAGACTAGCTTCCGGTTCTGTTAGGATGCGGACAAAATCCGCTTCCGTCAGCGCGCGGAGTTCAACGCGGATAGGCAGACGACCCTGTAATTCCGGTAAGAGGTCAGACGGCTTGGCAACATGAAACGCGCCCGACGCGATGAAGAGAATATGGTCCGTCTTGACCGGCCCGTATTTTGTGGAAACGGTCGTCCCCTCAATCAGGGGCAATAAGTCCCGCTGCACACCTTCACGTGACACATCTCCGCCCCGCGCATCAGCCCGCGCCGTGATCTTGTCAATCTCGTCAAGGAACACGATGCCGTCCTGCTCGGCACGTTCGACCGCCTCACGCTTGATGGAGTCGTCATCCAGCAGCTTATCCGCTTCCTCGGACAGGAGGGGGCCGTAAGCATCGCGCACGAACAGCTTCACGGTCTTCGTCCGGCCCATCTTCCCGAACATGGCGGACAGGT
Organism: uncultured Caulobacterales bacterium; assembly: GCA_947503715.1. Classification (GTDB taxonomy): domain Bacteria; phylum Pseudomonadota; class Alphaproteobacteria; order Caulobacterales; family Maricaulaceae; genus Litorimonas. Next base: position 196,947 of record CANNER010000002.1, read on the forward strand.
CGAGCATGCCCATGGACGCGCCGGGTTGCCCGGGAATGTCCATACCCTGAAATGGTGAGGCATTATCCGCCAGTTCCAATTCGACTTCTTTATCATCCAGTTCTCCGGCGAGGAGTTTGGTGCGGAATTTCTCGCGCGTGGTTTCGGACGCGCTCGCCCCGACCAGCGCTTCGATGATGCGGTCTTCGGCGGCGGCTTCAGCCTGCGCCTTGACCTGCGAACGTTTTTCCTCGCGCAACAGGCTGATCGAGGCCTCGACGAGATCGCGGACAATCTGTTCGACGTCACGGCCCACATAGCCAACCTCGGTAAATTTCGTCGCCTCGATCTTGATAAAGGGCGCTTGTGCGAGTTTGGCGAGGCGGCGCGAAATTTCGGTTTTGCCCACACCCGTCGGCCCGATCATGAGAATGTTTTTCGGCGTGACTTCGGCCCGCAGGTCTTCGGCCACACGGCGGCGACGCCAGCGGTTGCGCAAAGCAATGGCGACGGCGCGTTTCGCATCCGCCTGCGCCACAATATGACGGTCCAGTTCGGACACAATTTCGCGCGGGGTGAAGGATTGGGAGGAGAGATCTGTCATGCGTCCAAGATGGGGACCGCCGCGCAGGGTTCAAGTCTTGTATCCCGAATGAACTTACATGACGTTCAAACGTAGATAGAAGATGACAAACCGTACCTTTCCCGATGATTTCGTCCCGCTCGAAAAACGCCCTGCGGATAAGGGTGACGTAACTACATCCGAAATTGTCGCCATGGCCTGGGATGATGAAACATCCTTTGACAATATCGAAGCGCAAACGGGTTTGTCGGAATCCGAGGTTATCAAGATTATGCGCGGCCATATGAAGCCGAGCAGTTTCCGCATGTGGCGGGAACGGGTGAGCGGCCGCGCGAGTAAACACGGGCGGTGAAGACGAAGGCAAGTTCGCAGGCCCGATGTCATCTCGTATAAGACCGAAGCTCGCAAATGCGGGCCTTGTTGTTTGCTCGCAAACAGCCACCCGAGACGCATACGCATTGGTTGTATGTCTCTAACAGCTCCATATTTCATGTCATCCTCGGGCGCGACCCGACGATCCATTGTGGGGTTTCGCGTGATGAAACACTCCACGCAAAACACACCGTATGGATCGTCCGACTAAGTCGGACGATGACAGTCTTTAAAGGGGTTAAGCTGGCCTTTTGATTGCTCTCCTCAAAGCTGTTTAGCTTTTGTATCTCTTATTTTGTGTCCGTTTCACTCTTAATAAAACGGGATGTCCGCGTGGGTATTCAGGGTTCTGGTCGCAAACCAGGGTTAAAGCTAAGTTTTCGAACCCCAACGGGCCCACGCGGCGGCGCCTTTTCGCACTAACGGCCGAACTATTCAGTCGGGGAACAATCAGCTCTCGTCAGGCCACCCAAGCAGCCGGGATATTACGCCCTTCGCTCCAATGACAAGCACCGCTTCTTTCCGATTAAGCCAATGTGCACCTGACCGCCCTGTGAAAGAAGACAGGTTTAAAATGACACAGGTTTCAGAGGGTGGGGACGCAGTTTTTGAAATAAATCTCAATCCCCGCTTATTTCGACTTTAAATCGTTAGAATAGTTGACAATTTAATTCATCAATCCACGCTTTCAAAAACGTCATAACCGGGGATTATCTTTTTAAACGACGCTGTTTGATCTCCAGTTAGAGATTCTCACGCCGAACCGTTACACGATTCAGTTCCTTGCGAATTGATATTCAATCAATTGTCTGCATCATCCAACATCGCTTTCACAGCCTTTACCCAACCGTCCCGCGAGACAGTTTCCTGCGCGGGTCTTGTGGATTTCCATTCCTCGTTGCTCTCAATCGCTTGCGCCGCTTTTGCACCTTCATAGAGATCTTTGAGGGTCACCTCGCCCGCTGCCATCTCATTGCTGCCCATGAGGACAGCGACTTGCGCATTGCGGCGGTCAGCATATTTCATTTGTTTCGTGACATTGCCCGAGCCGACAAAGACTTCGGCGCGGACGCCTTGCGCGTGAAGTTCCGCCGCCATTTTGAAATATTCGCCCATCAGTGAGCGATCAAACGCACAGATGACAACAGGGGGCTTGGCCGCGGTTTCCAACGCATCCATCCGTTCCAGCGCGGAGAGGAAACGCGAGACGCCGAAGCTGAACCCTGTTGCAGGTACGGATTGGCCGCGGAAGCGCGAGACGAGATCGTCATAGCGACCACCGCCCCCGATTGAGCCGATACGGACGGGGCGACCCTTGCGGTCGCGGATATCGGCGAGGAGTTCGGCCTCGAAAACGGGTCCGGTGTAATAACCCAAACCACGCACTATGGAGGTGTCGAATGAAACACGGTCATTCCCAAAACCAACAGCGTTGAGGATCGTATCGATTTGCGCGAGTTCATCCACGCCGGATTTCCCGCGTTCCGATTGCCCGACGAGGCTTTCCAACGTTTTAATCGTCTCCCCGCGATCTTCGGCAGAAGCTGTTGTAAATCCGAGCACGGCCTTAATACCCGCCGCATTTAATTTTGCGCCGTCTGTGTAATCGCCGGATTCATCTTCGCGGCCTTCGCCGAGGAGCGCTTCGACACCGTCTGCACCTAGGCGATCAAGTTTATCGATTGCGCGGAGGGTTTGCAGGCGTTGAACCGCGCCCGCTTCCGTATTCGGAACGCCGGAGGCTTCCAAAATACCGTCGAGCAATTTGCGGTTATTGACGCGGACGGCATATTGCCCGTCTTTCAATCCGGCGGCGCGCATGACTTCCGCGGCCAGCATAATCATTTCGGCATCTGCGGCAGGACCTGCTGCGCCAACTGAGTCCGCGTCGCATTGCGTAAATTCGCGGAAGCGGCCCGGTCCCGGTTTTTCATTGCGGAAGACACTGCCCGCTTGGTAGCGGCGATAAGGTTTGGCCAGCGCGTCGTAATTCTCGGCCACGAACCGCGCGAGCGGCGCGGTCAAGTCATAGCGCAGGCTCATCCATTGTTCGTCATCATCCTGCAGAGCGAAAACGCCGACATTGGGACGGTCCTCATCCGGCAGAAATTTCCCCAGCGCATCGGCAAACTCAAAGGCCGGCGTCTGGAGCGGTTCAAACCCGTGCATATCATAGACGCTGAATGCAGCTTGAATCAGGCGAGCTTCGGCGCGCAAGCTCTCGGCATTGCGATCCTCAAAGCCGCGCGGGCGGCGGGCTTTGGGGCGGAAGGGTTTGTTCTTTTTCTTGGACATGGGCGTGTCCTATTCTGCGGGGACGAGAATGAAAAGACCCAAGCCTCACATATTTAAGGGGGCCATATCTATGGGATTGTCGCGCCGCTCTGGCGCAGTAAGGTCTCTCAAGATTAAAAAGGACATCGCTATGAAACGCGCCATTCTACTCTCGGGTATTTTACTCGCCCTGCCCGTCGCGGCGGCGGCCCAAAAACCCAGCTTGAACGTCGTGCAGCAATGTCAGGCCGTACTGGATTTCACATCCGAGCGCGTGGGCGACGTCAAAGCCTATGACCAGGCAGACGTGAAGACCGTCCAGAAAGGCCTGGACGCCTATAATGCCTTTCTACAAGCCGAGCATATCAAGCCGGGTCTGTTAGAATTTACGGGCGGCGATCAGACAGCGGCCAAAGATTATCAGACGCAGATTGATGCTTTTAAGGAACAGATCGTGACGGGCCTAAAGGCGAAACATCCCCAAGCGCGTATCTTCACGGACCAGGCCATCGCGATAAATAATTGTTATGAACAAGCCCCAATGGATGCGAGCCAGACGCCAATGATGAAGAACGCGCTGGAGACGATTATTAAACTCGCCCGGCAGGGCTAATGGTTTGAAGGCTGTGACTTGCGATAGGCTCTGGTGATAATAACGGGCGTCTCCAGAATCTGTCCGCGCGTTACGCCTTCATCTCCCGCCTCACCCGTGTTCATGGCTTGGATAGTGGTCACAACCTCCATCCCATCCGTGACGCGGGCGAAGGTCGCGTATCCCTGCCCGTCCTCATTGCGGCTTCCGCCCGTATCGAGGAAATCATTATTCCCGACATTGATGAAGAAATAGGCCGCGCTGCCTGAGCCCGGTTCCAGCCTTGCAATAGACACCGCACCATCGGCATTCGATATCCCCGTCTCCGTGGTCAGTTCATGCGCGATCGGGTCGCCGATCATTTCACTGTCGAGACGTCCGCCCTGTATGAGGCTCATCCCCATCCCGCGCGGATCATTATCGGGTCGTACAACGCGGTAAAACCCTTGGCCATCATAGAGACCATCATCGACATAGCGCAGAAAATCCGCGCTGCTGATCGGGGCTTTGTCGGGATAGACAGTGATCTCTATCGCACCTTCCGTCGTGTCTAGAATGACGATGGGGTCGGAGGACGCCGAGGTGCAAGCGGTCAGGAGAGCGACCGTAAGGAAGTAGTGTTTCATGCCAAAAGCTTGAAGCCTCATCGCGCAAATGTCCATTCAGTTTACATTCAGCGCTCACCCCTTACCAAATAGACAGGTCAAGGGAGGTTCGTCTGGGGGGATGAACACCCTGACCAGGACAGGTTGAGCCGCAACGGGTTGCCCCCCAAATGCAGCTCCCTGTCCGCTAGCACTTTTTATTTATAGAGCGCCATGAGGGCCGTCGTTGACGGGTCATGTGATCCGGCTTCTCCGGATTCCATCTCGTCCAGAATGGTCGTGGCGAGGACTTTGCCGAGTTCCACACCCCATTGATCGAAACTGTTCACATTCCAGATCACGCCTTGCACAAAGGTCTTATGCTCATAGAGAGCGATAAGGTGGCCGAGCGCTTCGGGGGAAAGCTCGTCCAGTGTGATCGTCGTCGAGGGGCGATTTCCGGGGAAGGTTTTTTGCGGCGCGAGGGCGTCGATGTCCGACCGGTCCGCATTTTCTTTACGGACGACGGACTCGGCTTTGCCCAGCATCAGAGCCTCACTCTGCGCAAAACAATTGGCGAGCAACGCCTGATGATGACCCGGGCGATCCTCGTGGTCTTTTAGCACGGCAACAAAATCGACGGGTGCGCCGCCATAACGGCCTTCGCTCGGCCCTTGATGCAGCCATTGGAAAAAGGCGTGCTGACCATTCGTGCCTTCATCGCCCCAGATGACGGGGCAACTAAGAGTCGAGGGGTCACCGTCACGTGTCGCGGATTTGCCGTTACTCTCCATTTCCAACTGTTGGAGAAAGGCTGAGAATTTACGCAAGCGGCGCGAATAGGGAATGACGGCCTGTGAACCGTAACCCAGACCGTTACGATTCCAGATACCGGTGAGCGCCATCATGACGGGTAAGTTTTCCTGCAAGGGCTGATCACGGAAATGCAAGTCCATCGCCTTTGCTCCATCAAGGAAGTCCGAGAAGACATCCGGGCCATAAGCGATCTGCAAGGACAAACCGACAGCGGACCAGACGGAATAACGACCACCAACCCAGTCCCAGAAATCGAAAATATTCTCGGGATCGATGCCAAAATCAACGGCGCGGTCCCGATTGGCGGTGACGGCAATCATGTTCGACCCGCCATAGTCGCCGAGCCAATCCCGCACGCTCTCGCCATTCATTTTGGTTTCCTGCGTGCCGAAAGATTTGGACACAACGACGGCAAGGGTCTCCGCGGGATCCAAGCCCTTAATCGCATCATTCACGGAGGCGCCATCAACATTTTCAGCAAAGCGTAAGGTCAGGGACTGCTCCGCACTCGCCTCGAACGCATCCGCGACAAGACGCGGGCCGAGGTCGGAGCCGCCAATGCCGATATGGACGATGTTTTTAAACTTGCCTTCTGCGCGAATTCTGTCGGCGTAATCCGCCATGCGGCGACGCATCTCGGCAACTTCTTTTTGGTTCTCAGGCGTTCCGCCGACACCGCGAAGCGCCATATGCAGGACCGCGCGGTCTTCGGATGTGTTGACCTTCTCGCCCGCAAATAATTTCGCCCGCCATTCCTCGAGACCACATTTCGCCGCAAGATCGAGCAGCGCATCCAACGCCGCACCGTCAATCGCCTGTTTCGAAAAATCCGCACGCAGGGGACCTTCGGAAAGAACAAAACGCGAGAGACGGTCGGACTCGGAGTCGAAGAGCGACGGGATGGATATATCGCGGTCCGCCTCTGAGGTGATTTTGGAGAGGAGAGTTTTACGGTCGGTCATTTGTTGCTCCGTTTAAAAATCAAATTATAATTTATGTCATCATCCGGGTTGTTCGGGTGATCCATTCGCATTCTCTCTGCGACACAGACTGTCATGGGGTCAAATGTCGAACCGCAATACGAATGGATAGTCCGGTCAAGCCGGACTATGACAAAATTAAATGAGTGTTGAATTATTTAATCGCCGCTGCCTGCAATTCGCAAAGCTCTGCAATGCCTTTTACTGCTAGTCGCGTCAGTTCGTTCATCTCATCTGCTGTGAAGGGTGTGTCTTCTGCGCTGGCTTGGACTTCGATAATGCCGCCCTTATCGGTCAGGACGAAATTTGCATCGGCCTGGGCTGCGCTGTCTTCTGTATATTCGAGGTCGAGGCGGCATTGGCCTTCGACGATGCCGCAGGAGACGGCGGCCATATTGGCGAACATCGGATTTTCGTCCAGCTCGCCATCTTTGACGAGTTTTTCGCAGGCCAGCCAGAGCGCGACCCAACCACCGGAAATCGACGCTGTGCGCGTGCCGCCATCGGCCTGCATCACGTCGCAATCGACGATGATCTGACGTTCGCCCAGTTTTTCGAGATCAATGACAGCGCGTAAAGACCGCCCGATCAAGCGGCTGATTTCCACCGTGCGTCCGCTTTGTTTGCCACGAGCCGCTTCACGGGAGTTACGTGTATGCGTCGAACGCGGCAGCATGCCGTATTCCGCCGTGACCCAGCCGCGGCCCTTTCCCTTGAGCCAGCGCGGGACACCCGCATCGATTGACGCCGTGCAGAGCACGTGCGTCCCGCCAAATTTGGCCATGCATGAGCCTTCCGCATAGGCGGAAACACCTGCTTCAAATGTGACGTCACGGAGTTGGTCGAGGGCTCTGTCGTCGGGTCTTGTGGGGGTCGTCATGTCTATGTCCTTTTGAAAATAAAATAATGGCAGATCCGGCCTTCGCGGATGGCTTTGGCCTCATATCGTGTGGGGGGCCAGTCGTTGGGACGAACCCGCCAATCGGCCTGTGTTTCAGGCGTGAATTTAAATCCACCATGCTTTCTGAGTCGCGTCAGCGTCCAATCCACATAATGGATAATGTCAGACCCAAAGCGAAGCTGCCCGCCCGGTTTGAGGACACGGTGGAGTTCAGCGATAAATTCGGTGCGTAAGAGGCGTCTTTTATGATGTCGTGATTTCGGCCACGGATCCGGAAAGAGCACAAAGATGCGGTCGAGCGAGCCGTCCGGCAAGGCGGAGAGGACATCGCGAACATCGCCGTGATGCAGAGAGAGGTTCTTCAACTCGCCTTCCGCCGCGCCGCGCACAGCTTTCGCGACGCCGTTCAGGAACGGTTCCGCGCCGATCAAATGGACATCGGGGTTGTGCTCGGCCTGCCAGATCAAATGTTCTGATCCACCAAAGCCGATTTCCAGCCAAAGCGGGGAATCGGGTAAGGGCGCGTCCACATCCCACGTCAATCGCGGAAAGTGCTCATCCCAAATGGCCTGAACGGTAGGCGTAAGAGGACGTCCCTTGGCCCGGCCAAAGGTTCGGAATTTATTCTGTTCGCGGTCAAAACTCATCACGCCGCCTATAGGTGGCAGAGGCGGTCTTATAAAGCCCTATTCGCCTTCTTGCTCTGACTTTGCCAGAGAGCGCGCCAACTCGAGTATCTGGCGGCGGACCGCCTTATTCTTGATTTGCAGAACAGCCTTTGCAAGGCTCACACCGTCAGATGAATTGATGAACTCATAGACCAGGGGGGATTGGTCCGGTTCAGCCGCCATCAGAGCCGGGCTGTCATTCTGCCCGCCATATTCGGTTGAAAGTCCGTCATAGAAAAAGCTGACCGGAACATCTAGGACTTCGGAAATTTTCCAAAGGCGGGATGCACCGACACGGTTTGCACCGCGCTCATATTTCTGGACTTGTTGAAAGGTCACGCCAAGTTGCTCGCCGAGCTTTTCCTGACTCATTTTTAGTACTTTACGCCGGAGTCTAATTCGCGCGCCGACATGAACGTCGACTGGGTTAGCAGACCGGGGTCCTGGTTTACTTATCATTTTTAGTTCCCATCCGCATTTAATATCGCATAAGCGATTGATATACGTTGCCTCCCGCACATCATATCAAACGTCGGTAATCTTTGCACGCAACACCATATTGCGGTGCTTAACAGTGGTCACTATGACGCATGTTAACAAACTTAGCAAGAGTAGCACAAGTTGTGTTATTTTCGTTTTATTGTTAATTTTCAGTGGTTTAACTAAAGTTGTATCAATATGAAACACCCCTTTTTTTTTAACTTTTTTATAACGTCTTCCATATGGGTCAATCATAGCGCTTTCACCATTTGAGGCCGCCCGCACAATTGGAAGCCCCGTTTCAATCGCGCGGTAGCGGGCAATATTGGCGTGTTGGGCAGGGCCAATATAATTTCCAAACCAGGCATCATTCGATTGATTTAAAATAAATTGCGGCGGGTTTTTCAGGTCAATCGGCGTAAATCCCGGAAAGATAATTTCATAACATAGTTGTGGCGAAAGTCGGGGCAGGCCCGGAAAATCGGCGAGACGTTTTTCGTCTGCCGGAGAAATCGAGGCCAAATTTGTTGAGATCAACGGAACCTGCACATCCTCCATCCAATCCATAAACGGAATATTTTCGCCAAAGGGAACAAGCTTATATTTCCGGTTTGATGCGGCCACAGCCGGATATCCATCCGCATTAAATGTGATCGCAACAGAGGCGTTGTAATAGCGCGTGCGGCCCTGCTCGACTTGCGTCAAAAGCGAATTCATCAACCAGACGGGTGGGGTGTCATCCACGCTGGCAAGACTATTTCCAACTGCAGAGAGCAGCGGTTCATTCTCCAAGGCCAAACCGTTCACCGCCCCCTCAGGCCAGACGAGATGTGTGACATCTTCCAGTCCCGGCGCAAGACTGGCGCGGATGAAATCATTCACAATGTCAATTGAGGTATCGGGATTCATCTTTTCCGACTGTTTGAAGGGCACAGAGACGATGCGTAACTTAACGCCAGGAACGCTCTCTATATCCGCCTGCGCGAGGCGCATCTGGCCGACGCCATAAAGCGCTACAACTGGGAGGGCCGTCATCGCCAGCGGCCAGATGCGTTTTCGCCAGAAGATAAACTGCCCCAGCGCGGCACTGATCAGAAAGACGAGTGCCGAGAGGCCATAAGCCCCCACCCAACGCGCCACCTGTGAGGGACGGGCGCCGGCCTCAAAAATATAGCCCGGTAAATTCCACGGGAAGCCCCCCAATGCGTGTCCTCGCGCCAATTCTGCCAATGTGAAAACCGCGGTGAATGCTAATACAGCTTTCAAGCCGGACAGTCTCGCCCGCGCCAGATAGGCCCCGCCCAAGCCCCAGAATAAAGCCAACAGACAGGCCAGCCCGCCGACCATAAATGGCATAAGGGGAATAAATTCCGGCCCGCGTTCAATAAAGGCGGAGCCAATCCAGAAAGTTCCGGCCGCGAAATATCCCAAGGCCCACCAAAAGGCCGCGGAAAATCCGGCGCGTCCCGGACGATCCAATTCCGCCGTCCATTGCAGTCGTCCAAATAATATCGCCAGCGACAGAACTGTCAGGGGCCAGTAATGAAAAGGGGCCTGCCCCAAGACCGCAATCGCGCCGAGCAGTACACCCATCCCGCGCCCGGACCAACCCGCATGACGTAAGAGAAGCGGTATCTGCATGACTTAGGCTTTTGGCGTTTCGGGGGTCGTATCCGGCGTGTTCGGTTTTGCCTCAGGCACAGCCGTGGATTTGCGCCGCGTATCATTTATCCGCAATCGTTTCACACGGCGGAGGTCAGCATCTATGACTTCGAATTCCATACCGGAAGCATGTTTGATAATCTCACCCCGTTCGGGTACGCGGCCGGCCAGCGTAAAGATTAGCCCGCCTAGCGTGTCGACATCTTCTTCTTCATCGGGGGTTGCGAAATCCCGTCCGGCGACTTTTTCAAAATGGTCTATCGAAATTCGGGCATCTGCTTCCCAGACTGTGCGACCGCCCTTCCCGACCACGACTTGGACTTCATTTTCGATTTCGTCATGTTCATCATCAATATCGCCGACGATGGTTTCAATGAGGTCTTCAATCGTCACAATACCGTCCGTGCCACCATATTCATCCACGACAATCGCCATATGAATGCGGCGACCCTGCATCCGGCGGAGCAGGTCCTGTGCCAGCATGGAGGGCGGCACATAGATGACATCGCGGCGGATGGTTTTAAGGACTTTACGTTCGGGATAGGTCTTGGCCGTCCGGCCGCGCGCATCAAACATGAGATAGGGCAGCAAGTCCTTAATATGGACCATGCCGATGGGGTCATCCAAAGTCTCTTTATAGACCGGCAAACGCGAATGTCCGGCATCTTTAAAGGCAGCAGATAGTTCCTTAAGCGTCGAGCTGTTGTCGACAGCGACAATATCCGCGCGGGGGACCATAACGTCATCCACGCGCAGGGAGTGAAACCTCTCCGCTGCAATCACCATGCGACGTTGCGCAATATCCGACGCTTTTGGCGTTGAGGCGGGAATGGGGTCAGGGCGTTTTAGAATATCCAGCAGGCGACGGCGAGGCGGTGCAGTGGAGGCGGAAGCGTCTTCGGTCATGATCTCTTAAAGTCGTGAAATCTAATCGTCGTCCAGACGGTAGGGATTGTCAATGCCGAGCGTGGCCAGAGCTGCGATTTCAATCGCTTCCATCTCCTCCGCTTGCGTCTCAGTTTGGTGGTCAAAACCCTGCAAGTGCAACCAGCCATGGATGATGAGATGCGTGACGTGGTTGTCAAAGCTGACACCTTTCTCAACGGCTTCGCGTTCAATCGTCTCCCGCGCCAAGACAATATCGCCCAGCATAGGCGTGGGCGGCGGCACAGGGAAGGAAAGCACATTAGTCGGCTTATCCTTACCGCGATAATCTCGGTTGAGGATCTGGACCTGCGCATCGTCAGAGAGAACAATGGAGAGTTCGCCTTTTCGCGGGTTTTCCAGTTGAAGTTCCACCGCCGATACCGCCTTTTGTATGAGCGTCTCTCTCTCCGGCCACCCTTTGGTTTGTACCGCGATATCTATTGGAAAATCCATAGAGTCGGATTTACGCTTAAACATAGTCTTTGCAAGACTTTGACGCTTAAGGTCCCCACTGCTTCAGCCACGGAAAACCTTGCTCAAGGTAAGACTTTGATCGCATCACTTCATTTGGCCGAGCCGCGATATAGGCGTGATATTCGGATTGTCTTTGGGCAATAAGAAAAGATGTTCTTTCCTGTTCCGCGATAAGCTTGCCGCGAAGGGTCTTCCGATTGGGCGCCTTCAGTTTGAGATAGCTTTTCTGCTCCTGAGCCAAAAGCTGTAAGCTCACCAATATATGACCCATTTCATGATGCGCGCTTGAACAGAAATGACGGTCCCAAAGCTTTTTTTGATCAGGTTTCGCCGTATTATAACTCACCCAATCCGCCAGGGTCAGCTCCGGAGAAAGCTCGAAAATAAGTGACTTCGGATCTATTTGGTACTCGCCATCATCCGAACGATCATCAATATATTGCGTTCTCCAAATTGGAGAGACCTGAGCCAAAACCGTCGCCTGTCCCGGGCGGTTTAAATAAGGGTTCATGATCGGACGGCGCTTGAAAAAATCCTTTGAAACAGCTTCAAAATCCATGCCGTAAACCGGAACGAGTTTTGTTTTCGGCATTCTATATCTAATTTGAACGCCGCTTTTTAGCGTATAGCTGTAAACACCTTCATCGCTTTGTCTTAAACTTCCATCCGGAAGTTTTGCGGGTGGACGGAAAACATCTGTTCCACAAGGTGTTTCGCCCTGCCAATGGGGTTGAAGCCTCGGTTGTGCATATCCCGTTCGCGCAAATTGGAACGCATAGATTGCGAGCGCCAAAGCTATAATCTGCGTTCGACTCATAAAAAGGCCTTTGTTTGAGCCCTCTTATGTCAAGCTCATCAATAAAAGCTGAACTTTAAACATCTAAAACGGGCACTACGCGTCCTTCTCATAGGCATTGACAATTTTTCCGACGAGCGGATGTCGGACGACATCGCTGGCGAGGAACTTGACTTGTTCAATCCCTTTAATTCCGTTGAGAATGCCCAGCGCATGGGCGAGGCCGGAAGGTTGCCCATGTGGGAGGTCGGTTTGTGTGGGATCGCCTGTGACAGCATATTTCGCGCGCTCCCCCAGACGTGTGAGTACCATTTTCATCTGCGCGACGGTCGCGTTCTGCGCTTCGTCAATCACGACAAAAGCGTCCGACAATGTCCGACCTCGCATGAAGGCCAATGGCGCGATTTCGATATCGCCCGCGGCGCGGCGACGGTCTACCTCGTCCCGTCCCAGCACCATGTGCAGCGCATCCCAGATGGGTTGCATATAGGGATCAACTTTTTCGTTCAGATCACCGGGTAGAAAACCGAGCCGTTCGCCTGCCTCAACAGCCGGGCGGCAGGCAATAAATTTTGTGATCTCCCCACGGGCGAGCAACGATGCGCCGTAAGCCGTCGCGAGGAAAGTCTTACCTGTCCCCGCCGGCCCGACGCCAAAAATAATCGTTTCGTCCCGCATCGCATTGATAAATTTTTCCTGACGCGGCGTTTTCGGCACAATCGGACTGCGTCTTGGGAATGGTATAATTGCATCCACCGTCGCGGCCTTGACCTTCCCCTTGCCCATGGCGCGGATCAGCGCCCGAATATCGGACGGGCCGCATGGCCAGCCGCGTTCCAGCCGTTGGTAAATTTCCTTCACCAACTCACCCGCACGAGCCCGCGAAGGCGCATCACCGTTAATATGCACAGCTGCCCCCGGCGCCTCAATATAAACGCCAAAAGCCTCCTCAATCAGCGCAAGATTTGCATGGTTCGCCCCACATAACCGCCGCACCAAATCAGCATCATCAAATTCAAATATTTCTGTCTGTTTGCTCATAAGGGGGAGATAGGGTGTGTGGATAGGGAATGCGAGTAAGAATTAGACCTTTAATATATTATCGGACCCTCACCTGTTGCAGCCAGAACTGTCCACTCTCCGTTTAACAATTCCAAGAGATAAGCCCGGGGTGGGCCGCCAAGTCGAATAACATGTTGACCATCATGTCCTGACGCAAAAAGAAGCACTTTTGTTTTGTCGGATGAAAAGAGAATTTGGACCGGAATAAAAGATCGGGGATGCCAGTGATATGAGCGCAAGCTTTCCGAGACAGGTTCACCCGAGTCTGAGAATATAAGGCCCTGCTCGGACATTATATAAACGTGAGATCGTGGCGTGATAGCTGAGCCACAGCTTAGCTCGGACGACATGATACCCGATCTGTTGGCTTCTGGTTTCATCGAAACAGGGCCCGATGTCGTCTGACCACCCCCACTCGGCCGCCAATATTTATTATCTTCCAATTGCGACTTAGCCATATCGAAAAGTGTTTGCTTCGTCGCGGCAATTTCCTGTTCAAGCGCCTCACGCGGCCTAGCTAATGTTGTATTCCAGCGCCCTTTATGGGCCTTTAAGTCTGCCTCCAACGTTTCAATCTCAGCGTCAGTAGACTCAGGCCTATTCAATAGAAATTTTAGACGGCGCTCCATCTGGATGGCTTTATAATCCGTGGGGGTTTTAAGCCGTGTTGAAACATCTGATGGGTCATATTTGCCAAACACATCATTCCATTTATCCCGTGACTCCATGGCCGACAAAACGGAGGCTTCAAATGCCGTCGCCTGATAAATACTTTTATATTGAGACAGAGTGGTATTTGAAAATTTTCCAACAGGTACCAACTTCAAATCAATCTCCGCTGAAGGAACATAAGAGAGTTTTATTTTCTTGGGAAAGAGAACAGTATCTCTTGTCGCGCTTCGTAAACAGATTGTTTCACCCGTGACGCTATCCGCACCACTTGGGAAGCCGCGCTCCGCAGAAGCGAGATGAAAGTCAAAAGCCGCAGAAATCACACGACACTCTAAGTCTTCCCCATACGCTAATATTGGTAGGATTAACCCAAGGCTTATAAAAAAGAGGCGGAAGATGCTGTGAAAAACGCTCATGACCTTTAATGTAATAATATTACATATTTGTCAAATTATCAAACAATAAACTTTAGATTCCGGACGCGGCTTCAAGACTGTCTTGCACCTTCCACGCAAATGGCCTTAACAAGGCGCAAATTTGATTTCACAGAGACAATGACTATGGCAAATTCAGATACCCCTCCTGTTTCTAAAGAAACCACCCCCAAAGATCCGACCAAAGGCTTTCTGGGTTGGGTGGAGCGAACGGGAAATAAACTCCCCGATCCTGTGTTCATCTTTTTCTACCTCATTCTCACACTTGTTGTGATTTCCGTCATTGTGGCAGCGCTGGGCGGGTCAGCGACGCTAAGCGAACAAGTCATGGGCGGTATGCCAGACAGCCAGAAAGCGCGGTTTAGTATTGGGGCGGATGGCGTCATTCCGGCGATGAGCCTGCTATCACCGGAAAACATCTCGCGCCTTTGGGTCGAGATGCCGAAGACCTTCACGCATTTCCATCCGCTCGGCTACGTCCTCGTCGTCATGCTGGGCGCGGGCGTCGCGGAACGGTCGGGCCTGTTCTCCAGCGCCATGCGCTCCGCCGTACGCAGCGCGCCGCTCTTCCTCCTGACGCCTGTTGTTGCGCTGGTCGCGATGATCGGGAACCATGCCGCAGACGCCGCCTATGTTGTACTTATTCCGCTGGCTGGTGTCCTCTTTGCGAGTGCGGGACGTCATCCGCTCGCCGGGATTGCCGCCGCCTTTGCAGGGGTCTCCGGCGGATTTTCCGCGAATATATCACCGGGACAATTGGATGCATTGCTCTACGGGATCACACAGGAAGCCGGTGAAATCCTGAACGCGGATTATCAAGCCAATCTTCTCGGCAATTGGTATTTCATCGCGACGTTGATGTTTATTTATCTGCCGCTGATCTGGTACGTCACAGACAAAATCATCGAACCGCGCCTAGGGAAGTGGGTCGCGGAAGGTGAGAATGCGAGCTATGCCAATGAAGACAAGCCACTCACAGACGCCCAGAAAAAAGGCCTGCGTCGGTCAGGGCTCGCCGTTTTGGGTATTGTCGCACTTTGGGTGGCGATGACCTTTGGCCCCGGAACGCCCCTGATTAACGAGGCTGCCTGTCCACCGGATGTTGCCGCGACAGGCGTTTGCAGTCCGATTGCGAATTGGACGCCATTTCTGACGTCGCTTGTCGCGGGCTTTATGATGCTCTTCCTCGCGGCGGGCTGGGCTTATGGTAAAGCGGCCGGCACAATTAAAGACCACCGTGACCTTGTGGAGATGATGGCAGAGGCCATGAAGGATATGGGCTATTACCTCGTCCTCGCCTTTGCCGCGGCACATTTTGTGGCCATGTTTGAATGGTCCAATCTGGGTTTGATTTCTGCCGTTCACGGGGCGAACGGGATTGAAGCGAGTGGCCTGCCTATGCCAATCCTGCTCGGGCTAATCGTGCTCTTCTCGGCATTGATTAATCTCTTTGTCGGCTCGGCATCTGCGAAATGGGCTTTGCTCGCGCCAGTCATGGTACCGATGTTGATGCTACTGGGTATCTCTCCGGATGGTGCGACGGCCGTTTACCGGGTCGGCGATGGCGCGACGAATATTATCACGCCACTCATGGTCTATTTCCCGCTCATCCTCGTTTTTGCGCGACGCTGGCAGAAAGACTTTGGACTCGGCAGCCTCACCGCAATGATGATCCCCTATTCCATCTGGATGTTAATCACGGGTGTTATCCTCGTCGTCGCCTGGGCTTTCCTCGGCTTTGATCTGGGGCCGGGCGCGCCGATGGCTTATGAGCTGCCGGGCGTCGCTGGCTAAGCATGACAAAAATTACCTTCCTCTGCCCACCGGAATTGGAAGGTAAAATTCCGCCGCCTGTGAGGGCTTCAAAATGCCTGCCGGACTGGTTCCGGAATCTCCCCCGCGAGATGGGGATGAAAGATGAACACGGTCTGCCCGGACTGACTGTGCGGGCTTGTCTGCCCGTCGCAGATGTTATGTCCTTGGGTTGGATTATTCCCCTCCCCGTCGATATTTCCACATCTGCGGACCCGCAGACGGGGCAGCTGCAATTTCACTGGCCGCAAGACGCGCCAATTAAACCGCTCGACATGCATCATCCCGGTCAGATTGGCGCGGATAAGCCCGGCCCGTTTGAAGGACAAGTCCCACTGAAATTTATCAATCCGTGGCGCGTCGTCCTGCCCGATGGATGGTCGGCCAGCTTCCTTCACCCGATCAATCATATGGACCTCCCCTTCCGCGCTTTTAACGGCGCAGTGGATTGCGACGCGCTGGACGTGCCCGTCAATGTGCCGTTTTTCTGGACGGGGGTCGGGACAGATTTCCACCTCCCCGCCGGCACACCCATGGTGCAAGTCATTCCCTATGAACGTGCCGCGATGAAGATGAGCGCGGAGGTGCGGGCAGAGACAGCAGAAGAAGAAGAGGTTCGCGCGGCCTCATTAAATCGGAAATATACGGAAGAATCTGTCTATTCAAAAGAATGGAGACGGCGGCATGAACGCGAGACCTGAACGGCCTCAATGTTGAGAAACCAACGGTTTTAGTGGGTTTTGACGCGGTCGTGTCGGGTCAAAGTCGCAGGGGTGGCGGACCGCTTTCGTAGTCTGTCGAATAAATTTATGTATCTTTAGAGCTGTTCAAAGCGGTAAAGGAGACATGACGATGGACATTGATACTGAAAAATTAAAGCGCTGGCGCGAAGAACGTTTCTGGTCGCAGGAACACCTTGCGGAAATGGCGGGCGTCGCCCTTCGGACCGTGCAACGGATTGAAAATGGCGGAAACGCATCTCGCGAGTCGATCACAGCCTTAGCTGCGGCTTTTAACGTAGACGCGGCCGCCCTGACCTATCATCCGGAAGATCATAAAGACGAACTGGCGCGAGAAAAACTCGCGCACTCTCTTTCGGCCCTTCGCTTGTCCTTTCTCATCGTCGCGGCCAGTTGGGTTTTTATCCTGATCGTTTTTGCAGGCATCAGCGCGTCCGACGGACCGGGCGGAGACAATATGATGGTCCCCGCGATTTGGGTCACGGTTGGAGCTGCGGGTCATGGATTGGCAGTCGTGATTGTGGAAATCGTCAATCGGTTTGGGAAGCCCGGGGGGCGTTAGTTTAATGAGAGGCTTGGGCGATTATTAATTTAATGTCGCCCAAAGCTGCGTTTGTTGTAATATAAGTCATTCGCCTTAACGGAGCGCCTCATGGGAAGGGCCGGTATCTATACTGCAATTTTCTGTGCAGCTAACCCTTTAAGATTTGATATATCATTATCTTGGAACAAACGTGCAGGAATCCATCTAGATCCTATGGGTTTATAATAAATCACAACACCTTTTTTCTTAAAACTCATCGCCCTGATCTGTTCCCAAGGTGTTGTGATTTTATTTCCCGCACCATCAGCAAGCATTACTTCCCACTCATCGAAAACCCAATTAACTTTGAGCTGTTCAGGTTTCATGCGAAAATGACAAAATGCAATCCAAATAGGCGTTAAAATTAAGGTAAGAATTATCACTACAAGACCCCCAATGAGGGCATATATCGTTTCATTTAAGTTCAAAGAAAAGCCTTGAAAAAAGCTAATTATCAAAAAAATTATAGACGCGATCGCACCGGATTTCATACTCGTTTTAAGAGTGTCTGCACTATTGAAAATCCAATCAATATTGTCCCTAAAAAAAAATTTAGCTTCTTGTGATTTAATTTTTGCCTCCATAACCTAAGCCAAAACCCCAACCAACGAATTCCGCCCAGCTTCCTCAATCCGTACATCCACGATCTGCCCAATCAGCTCTTCCGGCCCGTCGAAATGCGTCCCCGTCAGATACGGTGAGCGACCGAATAATTGTCCGCCCTTGCGGCCCTTGCCTTCGACCAACACCGACAGCGTTTTCCCGATGAGGGACTTATTGTGTTCTTCCTGTTGTTTGTAGAGCAGCGCCTGGAGGCGGACGAGGCGGTCTTGTTTGACGTCTTCGGGCACTTGGCGGTGCATGCTCGCGCCCGGCGTACCGGGGCGAATGGAATATTTGAAACTGAAGGAAGAAGCATAGCCGATCTCTTCCACGCATTTCATGGTCTGTTCGAAATCAGCTTCGGTCTCACCCGGGAAGCCAACGATGAAGTCACCGGAAAGCGCAATCTCCGGACGGGCGGCCCGAATTTTTGCAATTAATTGTTTATAGTGATCATAGGTGTGATCACGGTTCATCGCGCGCAGAATTTTATTGCTACCGGATTGGATGGGCAGGTGAAGATAGGGCATGAGTTTCGGCTCTTCGCCAATCACCTTAATCAAGGCATCATCCATATCGCGCGGGTGGGAGGTCGTAAACCGGATACGGTCAATCCCGCCAATCAAGGCGACGTGACGAATTAATTCACCCAAGCCCCATTCCGACCCGTCAGGACCTTCGGCGTGATAAGCATCGACATTCTGCCCGATTAGCGTAATTTCCCGTACGCCCTGCGCGGCGAGGTCCCGGGCTTCCATCACGATTTGGTCGACGGGGCGGCTGACTTCCGCGCCGCGCGTATAAGGCACGACACAGAAAGTGCAGAATTTGTCACAGCCTTCCTGCACGGTCAGAAAAGCGGAAAAGCCCTTCACATTTCGTGTCTTGGGCAGGCTATCAAATTTCTCGATCGTGTCGAATTCCGTTTCCAGAACCTCACCAGATTTGCGATGAACCTTGGCGATCATTTCGGGCAGCTTGTGATAGGTCTGCGGGCCGAGCACCATATCGACGACGGGCGCACGGCGCATGATTTCCGCGCCTTCGGCCTGTGCGACACAGCCTGCGACGGCGACTTTCATCTCGGGCTTATTCGCCTCTTTATGCTGACGAATGCGGCCGAGTTCGGAATAGACCTTCTCCGCCGCCTTCTCGCGAATGTGGCAGGTATTGAGAATGACGAGATCCGCTTGGTCCGGCGTCTCGACGGGCGCATAGCCGATAGGCGCGAGAACATCAGCCATCCGCTCGCTGTCATAAACATTCATCTGACAGCCATAGGTCTTGATGAAAACTTTTTTGGTATTGGAAATGACGTCGGGCTTCGCGGCGATAATGGCAGCTTCCTCGACATCACGAGACGCGTTTTTATCGCGCGGTGATGTGGTGGTCATGGGATATGGTCCTGTTTGTGTTCTGCGGGCGTATAAGGGGGTAGGTCTGCTTAGGCAAGATAGGGTTGCACGCCATCGATTTTGTTATACTATATCAAGTATGTATCGTTTTTTACTCGCAGTAATGTTAGCCCTAACTTCCGCCCCCGCTTGGGCCTGTAGCTGTATACCTGCAAAAGGTTGGGTCAGTGAGGCAGTGGCTGATCATGTCGTGTTTGTTGGGACTGCACTACAAACTACATTTCAACCATTGCCGGATGGAGATGGTCGGTCGATATATGGGCAAGCCGTCACAAAGTTTGAGGTGAATTATCCGCTTCAATTAATGAATGAAAGCAATGCATTTGTTCGCCATCAGCAAGATGGGGCTGCTTGTGGCATGAATTTCAATATGGGCGACCCTACACTTATTATAGCCTGGAAGCCAAACGACACGCTCCTAACCAATTCTTGTTCTTACAGTATTCCAAACATACTTATAAAAGATTGGCTGGTGGACGGAAACGACTTTGATTTACCCACGTATGAAGATTGTAATAGCGACGATGTTAAATCTGTAGAGCTTGAAGATCGTTGTAAAGTTACAGGCTGGGACGCGGATAGAGAGAATTATAAAAAATGGAATGATTGGTTACGACAAAACGGCGTAACAAACTAGATTATATAAAATATAACTGAACAACCTTGACTTCACCGTCATAAACCCGTCACCGCCGCGTCACACGCCTGTCACCAAACCCCCTTAACGCGCCGCCCTATGGGGGAGACATCAACACCGAAATATCGTGCGCTATTTATCAGCGATGTCCATCTGGGGTCCAAAGGCTGTCAGGCGGAGGCGTTGTGCGATTTCATGAAGCACAATACGTCGGAACAGCTCTATCTCGTTGGAGATATTATTGATGGCTGGCGGCTCAAAAAGAAATGGTTCTGGCCGCAAGCCCATACCAATGTCATCCGCCGTATCCTAACGGCTGCGAAACGCGGCACAGATGTCCGTTATATAGCGGGCAATCACGATGAGTTCCTGCGCGGCTTTTTAAGATTCCGAATGAATTTCGGGGATGTCAAACTCTCCAATCGTGAAACGCATATCGGCGTGGACGGAAAGCGTTATTTGATTGTCCATGGCGACATGTTTGACGGACTGATGCGGGCGGACCGGAAGTGGATCATGCATCTGGGCGACAATGCTTATAATCTGCTGCTCTGGGTGAATGTGAAACTGAACTTTGCTCGGCGGAAACTCGGCCTACCCTATTGGTCATTATCAAAGTCCCTGAAGACACGCACGAAACGCGCGATGAACTTTATCCACGCCTTTGAAGATCAAGTTGCCGATTACTGCAAGCGCAAGGGCTTTGACGGCGCGGTTTGCGGCCATATCCATGTGGCGGAAATGCGTGTCATCGATGGCATCACCTATATGAACGACGGCGATTGGGTCGAGAGCTGTACGGCGCTGGCCGAACATCATGACGGGCGCTGGGAAATTCTACACCATCGTCCGGTGATGGCGAAAGAGTCTTCGACAACAAGACCCCTGTTAGAAGTCGCCGCAGTTTAAGCTCTTCGCTTATCCCGATGTACCGGAATACGCTCGCGCAAAGCTTTTACGTCAGTCTCCATCTTACCAATTTGACGAAAGGCTTTCGATAGCATTTTGCGTAAATGTGATTTTAGGTGGGGAGCCGCCACCGCCTCCGGAATATTCTTTATCGACATGAACAAGGCCGTCGCAAAGACGAGATCCGCTTCGGGTAGATAACCTGCCCCCTTTGCTTGCCAGCCTTGCATATCCGCATTTGAGAATTGCGAAAATTCGAACCGACCATTCGCAAGGAAAACCCCATAGCCCATGAAGACCGCAGTGAGATCTGTGAAAAGCTCATAGAGCTCGGGTGGTTCTTCTAATTCTTCCTGTGCGCGATTGTGAAGAGCGTGCCCGAGTTCATGCGCAAAGGTCGCGACGAGTTGCGCGGGCTTGTCCATCAGACCTTCGTCATAACGGATGATCTCACGCGTGCCGCCATGTTTGGTCGGAATGATTTGATAGGTGCCGCAAGCTGTTTGCCCACGCGTCTTTATCATCGCCAACCCGCCGAGCGAGCTATCCGGTCGACCCGCTTCGGCTTTTAACTCGAAATTATCGCGATCATCAAAACGACATTGTCGTCTGACAATAGCAAACAAATGTTCGGCCAGTGGAGTGTCGCCTGCATCTGGATAATATTCAGGAGTGGGTAGCCAAAGTTCAGTTTCGGACAAGCCCGGCTCAATCTCGAAATTGTCGATCAACCAGGCAAAACCGTCCAACTGCCAAGCGGCGACATCCTTATCAACAAGGCGACGTGAGAACACAAACGCGCGGGTCTATTTCTTCTTTCGCCCGTAGAGCTCCATCCGGTGATCAACTAACTCATAACCGAGCTTTTCGGCAATTTTTTCCTGTAACCGTTCAATTTCCTCATCCACGAATTCGATGACGTCACCCGTTTGAACGTCGATCAGGTGATCGTGATGTTCACCTTCGGCCAGCTCATATCGCGCGCGGCCATCCCGGAAATCGTGGGTTTCGATAATGCCAGCCTCATCAAACAATCGCACCGTGCGATAGACAGTGGCCAAGCTGATCTTGGGGTCTATGGCCGTGGCGCGGGCATAGACTTCTTCCGCGTCGGGATGGTCATTCGCGTCGGAAAGGACTTTGGCGATGATACGGCGCTGGTCCGTCATACGGAGGCCGCGTTCGATGCATTTCTTTTCGAGAATACTGGTCATACAGTCTATCTAAGCCGATGGGTGCCCCGCGTCCAGTGCAGGGCGGCGTTGAACCTAAAGCTTTTTCGAAAATGTGATGGCGGCGATCCGGCCATTGGCGCGGCGATAATAACCGGGGCGGCGGCCGATCGGAGAAAAACCGGCTTTACGATAAAGCGCCTTGGCCGCCTCATTATCCTCAGCAACCTCTAGGAATAAATCTGCCACGCCCAAATTTCGGAGTGTGTCGCATGTGTGATTGAGAAGATCACGGCCCAAACCTTTTTGTCGATCGGTGGGACGGGTTGCAATCGTTAGAATTTCCGACTGATCCGCAGCGTGAGAACAAATGATAAAAGCTGACAATGGGTCACCCAGACCCAGACAGATATCTTTTCGGCAATGAGTGCTCATCTCAAGCGCATCCCAACCCTTTTCGAAACTCGCCGCATGGATATCTGCCATGGCTTTTGCATCTGCGACTATCAGGCGACGCATATCAGGCTTTGCGCGGAGATGCCCCGCCCGGCAATTTGGCGTCAGGCCCACGGGAATAGAGCGGCTCCGGAGGGTAATCAGCGGGATTGAGATTGATGGCGAGCCAGGCGAGGATGCGCGTGTCGATGGTCCCGACTTCCGTCATAGGGGCGCGGAAATGCTCAGCCTCCTGCCGCGCGTCGGACTTTGTTCCGGTACGGGGTGAGCTTCCACTCAAGCAGTTAAACCCTGAATAGGTTGCAAACATCACTTCATTTCGACGAATGTCTTTTAAGACGACCGTTGTTTTATCCTGCTCCGGTGCGGACTGTTGGCTCGCGAGAGTCAGCGCGTTTATCCCGATCACTGGCACTTCACGCGGCATGGCAAAGCCAATGGCAAAGGAGAGGGCAACACGCAATCCAGTGAAACTGCCCGGCCCGGTACACACAGCGAGACGGTCAATCGCATGAGGCGCAAGACCTGCCGCTTCAAACGCCTCCGTGACCATACCCGCTAAAACTTCCGCATGACCCCGCCCGATATTTTCTGAGATATGCGCAAGGACGGTTGCCTCGTCCACGATGGACACGGAACAATCCGGTCCGGTCGTATCAAGACCAAGGACAATCATTTAAAACTACGCAACCGCCTGTTCAACACCGTTCACTTCCGGCACATAATGTTTCAGCAGATTCTCAATCCCGTGTTTCAACGTCATTGTGGAGGATGGACAGCCCGCACAGGCCCCGCGCATTTCCAGATAGACCATGCCGTCCTCCTCATCAAAATGGCGGAAGACAATATCGCCACCATCCTGCGCCACGGCGGGACGGACGCGAAGCTCGATTAGTTCTTTGATCTGTTCCACAATTTCCAACGTCACGCCTTCATAGACCCGTTCTTCAACCGCACCGGATTGGAGTTGGTCGAGGAGCGGTGTTCCGCCCGCAACGTAGAAATCCATAATCGCGCCCAGTATCGCGGGCTTGAGGTGCTTCCACTGCGCGTCTTCGCCGCGTGTGACAGAGATATAATCATTGCCGAAAAACACGCGATGCACATCCGGGATCATGAATAACATTTCCGCCATAGGCGCGTCCGCGACATCATCACCGCGCGTATATTCGCGCACAGTGCCGTCCGGCCCCACAACATCTTTGCCGGGTAAGAATTTTAGGGTGGCCGGGTTCGGCGTGTCTTCGGTTTGAATGAACATGGCTGTTCTCTGGGGTTTGTTTAAGCGTGGCGTCTATTTGGGACACGAAGGGGTGATGTGCAACCCGCATTGACCGCACATGACGATAAGGTGCAATAAGACATCATGCGTCGCCGCCTTCTCACACTCGCCTCCGCTTTGGTCTTAACCGCCTGTGCGGGACTGGACACGCGGCTCCCGGACATTAGCGCCCCTGACCTCGCGGCTGAAACGATGTTGCAAGAGACGGAGGCTTTGCGCCAAATTGAATCAAACGCGGCTACATTGCTGAATGTTGGCTGGCCCGTTATGATAGCCAATGCGGAACTCTGCCCAAAAATCCGTCCCGCCATTGGCGTCAAAACCCACACGCTGAAATCATACCCCAAACGGTTGCGCTCTGCCGCGGGGCGTGTCTTGGGCGCGGATGATACACCTCGTATTTTCCAGATTGCGGATGGGAGTCCAGCGGCTATGGCCGAATTTAAGCTCGGCGATGTCATTCTGGATGATGCGGGTGAGCCTGCGAACATCGAGGATGATTGGGATGAGGTTCTGGCCGATAATGTCGTCAACATTCGACGCGGCGATGAAACACTCGCCATTACAGTCGAGGGCGTGTCCGCCTGTGATTATAAACTCCGTCTGTCCGGCAGTACCGCCATCAACGCCTATGCCGATGGACGGAACATCACCTTAACGGCAGGCATGATGGAGTTTGTGGAAAGCGATCAGGAGCTCGCCCTGATTATTGGGCATGAGCTGGGCCATAATACGATGGGCCATATTCGTAAAGTGATCGGTAATTATATCGTGAGCCTGGGTGGGACACGCTATACCCGCCCCTTTGAATCGGAAGCCGATTATGTCGGCCTGTATTATATGGTGCGCGCAGGATATTCTCCCGAAGGGGTCGAGGATTTCTGGCGGCGTCTTGCCAAAGTGGCCCCGAAAAATATCAGCCGCGCCAAAACGCATCCGGCCTTTCCGTACCGTTTTCTGCGCCTCGCGGCAACGCGGGCGGAAATTGAAGCCAAACAAGCGGCAGGTGACCCAATTTATCCCAACTTTATTACGGACGCCTCAAAATCCGAATCTTGAAATTAAATATTTACGCGGCCCTGACTGTTTTGCTGTGTGCCTGCTCTCCGACCAATGCGGCGGAGACAGCAGACCCAATTGTGACGATCAATATTGACCCGCCATCATTTGAACGACCTGCCGAGACGAAATTCGAAGATGTGCTGGCGGAATATCAATATCTCAACCAACGCCTCGCCCGTGTGACAGCGCCGCTGCGGATCGCCAATGCAGAGCTTTGTGGGGAAACCTATCGTGACCC
Source organism: uncultured Caulobacterales bacterium (assembly GCA_947503715.1). Taxonomy (GTDB): domain Bacteria; phylum Pseudomonadota; class Alphaproteobacteria; order Caulobacterales; family Maricaulaceae; genus Litorimonas. The sequence continues at coordinate 222,112 of CANNER010000002.1, forward strand.
AGGCTTTTCAACTCACCGCCTCAGCGACTACCCCCCGCCCCTTCAGCCCATCGCAATGGAGCTTCTGAATATGACCGAGGACGGGTTACATATTCGCTCGGTTCGCCCCAATAGTTCCGCTTGGGATGCAAAATTGGAACCCGGGGACCGCATATTATCGGTCAACAGCCAACCAATTAGCTCCGACCCCTCTATGCGTAAATATAATGAAGCCGTCATACGCAACGGCTTTTCGCTGGCGCGTCCGCGCCTGACGGTTCGCACAGCACAGGGCCGCGAATTCACGGCCCGCATCAAACCACAAACGGCCTGCGAAGCCCCAGTCCGCGTGATTTTCTCGGATAATGTGAACGGGCACACGGACGGGGTGGATGTCCTGATCACATCAGCCCTAATGAAGACTGTACCGGATGATACGAATCTTGCCCTCGTCGTCGCGCATGAAATGTCTCACTTGATCGCAGGCCATTTCTCGCAGGCCCCAAGTCAAGATTTGGAGCTGGAAGCCGACCGCATGGCGCTCGTGCTACTGGCGCGGGCCGGATATGATGTGGAAAGTGCGGTGGCCTATTGGGAAAGTGCCGACCACCCTCATGAGGGTGGAGATTTACCTGAGAGCTCTCACCCCACGACAGGCGCGCGCTATGAGAATTTCAAAACTGAATTAGACCGGATTAATAAAATACGAAACCGGAGTGATTTGAGTTTTAATTAATACTGCGTATCACTGCCATGGCCGGACGCTTTCGGGGCCGTCCCACGTGGAACTACGGGAACGACCAGCGTCACATCTTCGGCTGTTTCAAAGTCCAGCGTGACAGTTGTTTCCTCACCCGCAACCATCTCCGTATCAAAAATCATAATATGATAATCGCCGGGTTTTAACTCGACCGTCTCACCTGCAGGTAAATCAATAGCGTCAACTTTCCGCATGCGCATAACGCCATTATCATTCAGGTGCGTATGAAGTTCGATATTATCGCTGAGCGGTGAAGAGGCGGAAATCAGGCGGTCAGCCGGACCTTTATTCTCAAGGCTCATAAACCCAACACCCGTTGTTTGCCCCGGAAGTGGGGGATTGAAACGGATATCGGAAATCTCGATGCCTTCCTCTGTTGAGGCGGCGGAACAAGCGGCTAGAATGGCAGCACTCAGGACAAGTAATTTTTTCACTATTTAAGCTCCTCTAAACCCGATGATGCGTCGCACATCCGCGACAATCGGATCTGCAATTTCTGCGGCGTCATCACCAGCCTTTTTCAATATCGCATCCAACTCATCCGGCGCGGCGAGATAGCGGTTCATCAATTCTGTCACGGGGCGCAGCGTTTCCACAGCAACCTCGGCCAGTGCGGCCTTAAACGGACCGAATTGTCCACCGCCATGCTCAGTCATAATATCAACCTCAGACCGTTCTGACAGTGCGGCATAAATACCGATAAGGTTCGCAATGTCAGGACGCCCTTCCATCTCCTCAACTGTTGCGGGGACCGCTCCCGTATCCGTTTTCGCCTTGCGGATTTTCTTCGCAATCTGATCCGGTGTGTCGGTCAGGTTGATCCGCGAGGCATCGGACGGGTCGGATTTCGACATCTTCTTCGTCCCGTCACGCAAGGACATAACTTTCGCGCCCGGCCCCTTGATGAGCGGTTCGGGCAAAGGGAAGAAATTCGGTGCATCGAAGTCATTGTTGAATTTCTGCGCAATATCGCGGGACAATTCCAAATGCTGTTTCTGGTCCTCGCCGACCGGAACATGGGTCCCCTTGAAGGCGAGAATATCCGCCGCCTGCAAAACGGGATAGGTGTAGAGCCCAACGGACGCGCTCTCCGCATTCTTGCCAGCCTTATCCTTGAACTGCGTCATGCGGTTGAGCCAGCCCGTGCGGGCGACGCAGTTGAAATACCATGCGAGTTCAGTATGGGCGCGGACGGAAGATTGCGCATAGACAATTGCTTTTTTCGGATCGACACCCGCCGCCAGATAGGCGGCCGCAATTTCCCGCGTTTGATCTGCGAGCAACTTAGGATCTTGCGGAACCGTGATGGCGTGCAAATCCACAATGCAGAAGACGCAATCATGCTCATGCTGCAGCTTCGCGAATTTCTTCAACGCGCCGAGATAATTTCCAAGGTGGAGCGAGCCGGAGGGCTGCACGCCGGAAAAAACACGGTTCGGACCTTTATAATCTTCAGACATAATCTCTATTTCTTAAGAGCGGCGGGAAAACGCCCTGCCTATATCCGCGCGGTCATAGGCCCGCAAGAGGGTTGCGGCCAGCGCGTAAATCACAAAGCCTGCGAACGCGACGGCCCCCAGCCAGACAAAATCCATCACAATATGCGTTTCGCCCATGTCGGGAAGATAGGGCAACACCAACCAGAGCGCCGCGCCCATAACGAGACTGGCAAGAAGAATACGCGGCAAGTGTCGCAGGAGACGCGCATCCGGATCAAGATCTCCGTTTTTGCGCAACAGCACAAAAAGGCCCGCGACATTCACCCAGGCCGCGACGGATGTCGCCAACGCCAGGCCTTCAAACCCGATTGTCATGAACAGAGCGACGCCCAAACTGATATTGATGCCAGCGGAAATTCCTGCCCAGATCATAGGGGTTCGCGTATTTTCGCGGGCGAAGAAAGCAGGCGTCAAAACTTTGAGAAGCACAAATCCAGGCAAGCCAAGGGCGAACCAGCGCAACGCCTTGGCCACTTGTTCCGTCGTCGATGCTGTAAACGCGCCACGCTCATAAATGCCGCCAATGAAAAACTCGGGCAGGACATAGAGCGCGACGGCGGCGGGCAGGGTGAGGAAGGCCGCGATTTCTATGCCGCGATTAAGGGAGGTTTTCGCGCCCGCCTCATCCCCCGCCCGGATGGAACGGGACAGGCTGGGCAGGAGTGCAATCCCCATCGCAATGCCGATCATGCCCAAGGGCAATTGATAGAGCCGGTCCGCATAGGTCAGCCAGCTTGCCGCGCTGGCCTGCGTTGTCGCAATAGAATGACTGACGAGCAGATTGATCTGCGTGATGCCCGCACTCAATATTCCGGGCACGCCGAGGATGACGAGCCGTTTAACGCCGGGCGTGACTTTTGGGGCGCGGAGTTTCAGGCGCACGCCCGCCCGCTTGCAGCCCCACCAGACGAGGCCCGCCTGCGCTAGACCGGAGACTGTGACAGCGGCGGAAAGTGCGAGGCCGATATCGGCTTGGCCCAATCCAAAACGCGGCGCGAAGAACAGCGCGGAAATCATGAAGACATTCAGGAGCGCCAGCGCCAATGTCGGCAGGGCGAATTTCTCCCGCGTATTCATTATGCCGGATAGCAGCGCCATCAGGGACATGAAGAGGAGATAGGGCATTGTGATCAGCGCATAAGTCACGGCCAGATCATAAGGCACCACGCCATCCGCGCCCGCCGTGCGGTCGAGGCCAAAGCCAATAATATTGAGCGACCACGGCATGGTCAGCTCAAACGCAATCACGAGCCCCAGCACCACGACGAGCAACATGGAGCCGACTTCGGAGGCGAAATTATCCGCCGCTTCCTCGCCCTCCCGCTCTATCCGTTTGGCATAGAGCGGGACAAAGGCGGCGTTGAATGCACCTTCCGCGAACATGCGGCGGAACACATTCGGTAATTTGAACGCCGTGAAAAATGCGTCGGACACCGCGCCCGCGCCGAGATAGCGCGCGATGAGCACATCCCGCACTAGGCCCAACAATCGCGAGACGAGAGTGAGCGATCCGATAATCGCGGTCGAGCGGAGGAGTTTCATCAGGCCGCTTTTTTATCCGCAGATTTTCCGCGCAATATATTCAGCAATTTCGCGCGGATATTTTTCTTTCGGCCCTCGGACAGTTCCGCGCAATGCAGATAGAATGCGTCCACCGCCATCGTCCCGACATTTTCAACATGGGCCGAGGCGATGTCGAACTCTTCATCCGCGAGACAGGCGGCGAGGTCGTAGAGCAAGCCCGGACGGTCGCGACCCTGAACTTCGATAATACAGGTCTGGTCATTACGGGTTTTCGGAAATTTCACGCGGGGACGCACGGGAATTGCGCCCGCACGACGGGACCGGATCTGGTTCGGAATGCTTAATTTATCCGTCTGACCAGCAGCAGCAGCCTGCGCCATACGGCGGAGATTGTCGAGCATGTGGTGCGACGAGGCCGCGAAGGGCTCACCGTCCGCGCCGTGAAGATAGAACACATTCATGACGAGTCCCGTCTCGCCTGTATTTAATCTCGCGCCCGTAATAGAGGCGCCCGACGCCGTAATGGCGAGGGAGAGATCGCGGAACAATCCAGCCCTGTCCCGCGTCAACACCCAGAGTTCCGTCACATTCCGACGGGGGTTTACCCGCGTTTTCGTCGCCGAGTCCGTTGTCACGTCATGGCCGGATTTCAGCAGTGTTTCGAAGAAGCGGGCATGCATGACGAGCTTGGCCATGGAAAACCCGAGCCAGTAACTCTGCGGCAATTCCTCCGTAATTGGAGAAATAAAGGCGGGCAGGCTTTCCGGCAAACGTTCCAGCAATTGTTCCTTCAGCGACGCCGCTTTCGCAGCCGGAGCAAGATCATCACGCCCCTCCAGATAATTTTCCGTCGCGACATAGAGCCCGCGCAGAAGGGTCGCCTTCCAGTCATTCCAGATACCGGGCCCCACAGAGCGGATGTCGACGACTGTTAGAACAGCCAGTAAATCGAGGCGATGTTTCGACCCGACCAGTTTTGCAAATTCGGCGATGGTGTCGGGATCTGAAATATCTCGACGCTGGGCCGTCTCGCTCATATCCAGATGCCTGCGGACGAGCCACGCGACATCATTCGTCATATCCGGATCAATGCCAAGACGCACACAGGCTTTCCGCGCGAGTTGTGCGCCCTCAATACATTGGTCGCCTTTCCCCTTGCCCGTATCATGGAGCAGGCAGGCGAGCATCATGGTCAGACGTTGTCCCTCCGTCATAGTCTGCGCAATCTTCGACGTGATCGGCATCCCTTTTTCAAGTCGGCCTTTTCTAAGGTCATCGAAATTGTCGACGAGACGTAAAGTGTGCTCATCCACCGTATAGGCATGATGCATATTGAATTGTGTGCGCGATACGATCCCGCCAAATTCCGAGAGATAACGTCCCAAAACCCCTGCCTCATTCATCGCTTTCAGTGTGGCATAAGGAGCTTTCGCGCCGAGTAATATCTTTTGAAAAATTTTCGAATGTTCGGGCGCGCGGCGAAAATCGCGGTCCATCAGATTGCGGCGGAAATCTATATCCGTGAACGCGTCGGGGTGGATATCAACATTCCGGCGCCCCGCCGTTTCGAACAGTTGCAGAATCTGGGACGGCTTTTCGCGAATGGTGAGGGGGTCGGAAAAGGTCAGCCGCCCCCGATCCAATGTGAAATCCTCATTCTTCAAATTTCGACGCGAGCCTGGCATGAGATCGCTCAAACCCTTGGGCAGGCGCAGCGCTTTTTCAGCCTCCAACTTCGCGCAGGCAATCCGCGTCAGCGCCCCGACATGTCGGGCATTGGTGAAATATTCGCGCATGAATCGTTCCACGGCGACTTCGATTTCGTCCACGGCATGGCCCATTTTCGGAGCGAGTTTGACCTGCATATCAAAGCTGAGCGTTTCCGTCGGGCGACCGGCTTCCCAATGGAGACTGTGCCGCGTCCGCCAGAGAAAGTCCGCCGCACGGCGAAAACGTCGCGCTGCCCGTTTGTCAAAAAGGCCGAGACCAACATAGCTCCGCGCACGTTGCGGATCGGAGACGCGGGGCGTCTGGTTCTGCGTCCCGTCGAGAAAACGGGTGATCCAATAAAGAACATGAAGATCGCGCAACCCACCCTTACCCTCTTTTATATTCGGCTCGATGACGTAACGGGAATTGCCTTCGCGCTCATGTCGCGCATCCCGTTCGGCGAGTTTTTCAGCGATATAGGCGCGGCCCTTGCCCTTGGTGACCGTCTTGCGGAAAGCCGCGTAAAGTTCTGTTGCAAGGTCTTCATCACCCGCCAGATAACGGAGGTCTAGTAGAGAGGTCAGAATGGTCTGGTCCTCTTTCGCTAGTTTCAAACATTGGTCCACGGTGCGACTGGCATGGCCGACTTTCAGGCCCAGGTCCCAGAGCATATAGAGCATATATTCCGTGAGTTTTTCGGTATGGGCGGAGCCTTTTTTATCCGCGACCAAAAAGAGCAAATCGACATCGGATTCGGGCGCCATTTCCCCGCGGCCATACCCCCCGACACCGCAGAGGGAAATCCGCTCGGCCTCTGTCGGGTTTTCCGCGACCGCAATATGCGCGCAGGTGAAATTCCAGAGCGCGATGATAATCCTGTCATGCAACGCCGCCAGCGCCCGCGCCGTTTCCAACCCGTCAAGATGGCCCTTTTCGAACCGTTCGCGGACATCCGCTTTGGATTCTGTGAGTTGCGACTTCAGATAGGTCAGCACATTCAGCCGCCGCTTGGGACCGCCCGCCTCTGCAATAGCGGCCAATTCTTCGGCAAGTTCGTTGCGGGCCAGACCGGGGTCCGGCGCTTTGGGTCGCGCGGGAATTGAAACTGTCTTGGCTTTGCGTGCCATGATTTAACCTGTTTTATCTTTTGCCTTGCCGGATAACTCATAGAGCAAATCCAGCGCTTGGCGCGGGGAAAGCGCATCCACATCCAATCGGGCGAGGGCAAGGTCTAATTCTGACGGTTTTGGGGCGGGTGGCGGCGGGGCCGCTGTAAAAAGAGGCAGGCCGACGGGAGCAGAATTTGTATTCACAGAATCGGACTCTAGCCTCTCCAACACCGTTCGCGCACGGTCCACGGCTGCGCTGGGCAGACCCGCCAGTTTCGCAACCTGCACACCGTAAGACCGGTCCGCCGCGCCGGCACGTACATCATGCAGAAAAACAAGATCGCCGTCCCATTCCTTCGCGCGCAGAGAGGCGTTTGACGCGCCGTCGAGATCTTCAATCAGTTCCGTCAGCTCATGGTAATGCGTCGCGAAAAGCGCGCGGGATTTATTGACAGTCAGGAGATGTTCGACACTCGCCCATGCAATGGAGAGCCCGTCAAACGTCGACGTGCCCCGTCCGATTTCATCCAGTATGACAAAACTGCGCTCCGTCGCCTGATTCAGGATAGCTGCTGTTTCGATCATTTCGGTCATGAAAGTGGAGCGGCCTTTGGAGAGATCATCCGAGGCGCCGACACGGGAAAACAATCGGTCCGCCACGCCGATATGGGCTTTAGCAGCCGGCACATATCCACCCGCCTGTGCGAGAATAATAATCAGCGCGTTCTGGCGAAGGTAAGTCGATTTACCCGCCATATTCGGTCCGGTGATAAGGGTCAGGCGCGAGGCCGATTTCGCCGCCGCGTCCAAGGTGCAATCGTTGGCGGTGAAGCCGGCGGCCCCGTCCTTGCGTAGCGCCTCTTCCACGACGGGGTGGCGGGCCTGTTCCACGTGAAACAGCGAGCCGTCATCGACCTGTGGCCGGACGGAGAGGGACTCATTCGCCCAGACGGCCCAGCCTGCCTGCACATCGAGCCTCGCGAGGTCCGCCGCCATGTCCCGAATGATATCCACCAATGCCAAGACACGGTTTGCAAATTCCTCGAACACCGCGACTTCCAAGGCGCAAACCCGTTCCGCCGCGCTCGCAATTTTGCTATCTAATTCGGCCAGTTCCACAGTGGTGAACCGCACACCGGAAACGAGCGTCTGTTTGTGAATAAACGGACTTTCCAGATTTTCTTTTTGGCCTTTGGACAACATCGCATCGGCATGTTTGGGTGTGACTTCGACGAAATAGCCCAGTACGTTATTATGTTTGATTTTCAGTGTCGGGACATTTGCGAGTTTTGCGTAATCCGCCTGCAGCCCCGCAATTAACCGCCGCGAGTCATCGCGCAGGGATTTCAGCGTATCGATTTCCGGACGCCAACCCGTCGCGACAAAACCGCCATCCCGTGCCAGCATCGGCACATCGGGCAGGAGCCCTTTGTACAGATCCCGCGCGAGCGCCGCGATCTCCACTTTGTTAGACAGGCTGATGCCTGACAGAGCCGCCTCCACATTTTTCACGGGACGCACATCCGGCGCGGTTGCGAACTCTGACGATATTTTCTCGCCAAGTTTCAACGTCTCCGCAAGGGTTTTCAAATCCCGCGGACCCCCCCGCCCCAATGCCAAACGCGAGGCCGCCCGCGCCATATCCCCCGCCGCGCGCAAGTGACCCCGCAACATGCGGCGCAAATCTTCCTGCGCGACAAAAAACTCCACGGCGTCGTGACGGTGTTTGATCTCCGTCACATCAAGAAGCGGACGGTTTACACGTGCGGAAAGCTCCCGTGCGCCCGGGCCCGTCACTGTGCGGTCAATGACGGAGAGGAGCGATCCCTTGCGGGACCCCTTCTGCGTCCGGTCAATCTCGAGGCTCGCCCGTGTCGCCGGATCAATCGCGAGATAGCCGGAAGTTTTGGACGCTTTCGGCGCGGAGAGTTGAACGGGCGCGCCCGCCTGCGTCAGTTCGAGATAATCGAGCAGCGCCCCCGCCGCCGCAACTTCGGCCTTCGAAAAATCGCCGAGGCCTTCCAAATCACCGACCTGAAACCGCTCTGACAGGCGTCGCTCTCCGGCACGACTGTCAAATTTTGTGTCCGGCTGGGGTGTGAGGGCAATACCGTCCACGCTCAAATCCGTCATGAAATCCAGATCGTGATAAAGCGCTTCGGGCAGAACGATTTCGCGCGGGGAGAGCGCCGCGATCTGCGCTGCCAAACCGTCGCGGTCAGAGGCGCAGGTCCGGAATGTTCCATCGGACACATCCGCCCAAGCCAGCGCATGATCTCCCGCGACCGTGCGGACGAGGCTGACGATCAGGTTAGAGCCGCGCGCATCGAGCAGATTATCTTCCGTCAGCGTACCGGGTGTGACGAGGCGGACGACCTCTCGTCGGACCACGGATTTGCTGCCGCGTTTTTTGGCCTCCGCAGGGCTTTCCGTCTGTTCGCACACGGCGACGCGGAAGCCTTTTTTAATCAGGCGCTGGAGATAGACTTCGGATGAATGCACCGGCACGCCGCACATCGGGATGGGTTCGCCGAGGTGTTTCCCGCGTTTCGTCAGCGCAATATCCAACGCCGCCGCCGCGCGAACCGCATCGTCAAAAAACAATTCATAGAAATCACCCATACGGTAGAACAGCAACGCCTCTGGCCCGACATCCTGTTTGATGTCGAGAAACTGCGCCATCATCGGCGTCAGCTTATGGGCTTTATCGGGTTTAGCGGGCGCATTCATAGAGATGTAAACTGGTCCATATTGCATCTGCTCGCAAGCCATGGCTGCGCCTAAACTGTGCTCAGTCGCGGGTCTTTGGTCTACAGGCTTGGCGAGCGGGCTGCTTTGACCTATGGCCGAGAGATGACAGAGACGATCTCCGCCGAAATACCCGAAAAAATGACGACGCGACAGGCGCTGAAACAGGCCCTGACGGACCGACAGGTTCTGGCCATGCTAATTCTCGGTTTTGCGTCCGGCCTGCCCTATGTTGTTGTGGCCGGAACATTGAATGCCTGGTTTTCAACAACAGATGTGAACATGGCCTCTATTGGCCTGTTGAGTTGGGCCCTGCTGGCTTATTCCTTTAAATTTATGTGGGCCGCCGCTTTGCAAGGGCGGAAGACGCCTTTAAACCTGAATATTGGACCCCGCCGTTTCTGGATGTTCGTCTTCCTCGGCATCTCAACTGTCGGCATGGCATTTCTCTCCCTCTCCGACCCGCCAAATGGTTTGGGCCGTATTGGGTTACTGGCGCTATTAATTGCTGTGTCTTCGTCCTGTTTCGATATTGTTTTAGCGGCGTGGCGCATTGAGAGTGCGCGAGATGGGATGCATTTGGATATATTATCAACGGTAGAGCAATTCGGCTATCGGATATCTTCTATTGTGGGCGGGATGCTGGCCCTAATCCTCGCGGATTATATCGGCTGGCGGGCGACATTCTTTTCCATTACCACCCTACTTGGCGCGACTGTCATTGGCGTCATGATGGCCAATCCAGCTATCATCAAGAAAACGAATAAAACCGTTGTTTCAAAGCTCAGCGCGAGCCAACGCAATATCGGCACCGTACTAGTCCTTATCGGTTGGGCTTTCGGGTTCTATCTTATTGCGAATTTTGCAGTTGGCGCTCTTACCGATCCGGAAAATCACAGCGCACGAACGTTTACGCGGACGCAAGGTCCGTGGGTTATCATTTCGACGGTGATCTGGTTATTCGTCGTCTCGGCTGTTCTGGTCTGGCAGGATAAAATCCGGCCAGATAGCGCGAAACCTGAGACGATCGAAAAGCCAGGTATTTTGGCCGTGCTCTTCGTCGCCATTGTCGAACCCATGATGGAATTGATCGGGCGTTTGCGTTGGGCCGCCATTCTTGTTCTGGCCGTCGTTCTGACCTACCGCTTTACGGATCTGATCTGGGGCGGTTTTGCTTATCCCTTTTATCTGGGCGAGAACTACGGAGCATTAGGTCACACATTGACGGAAGTGGCCTTTGCATCAAAACTTGTCGGTGTCTTTGCGACGATTGCGGGGATCGCGCTCGGCGGGCTAGCCATGTTGCGCTTTGGCCGAATGCCGGTTTTCTTTGTTGGCGCGGTGATGGCAGCGGCGACCAATCTACTCTTTGCAGATTTGGCACTGGGTGCAACTTATACGGATCCAGTTCTCAGCCTCCTTCAACTCGATCATCTATTCGAAGCGTTTGGTAAAGATATCCGAATGGCGCGTCTGACCTCCGTCATTGCTTTGGAGAATATCGCGGTCGGCGTCGCGAGCGCCGCCTCGATTGCCTATCTGTCATCCATCGCCAGCAAACAATATGCGACCCTGCAATATGCATTATTAGTAAGTTTAGTGTTTTTACTAGGCGTGCTCGGCCGTCCCGCAATTGGCGAGATTATTGAGACACAGGGTTTCGCAACAGCTTTTATTCTCTGCGCCGCATTTGGCGGGGTCGCCAGTGTTCTCGCCGGGATTGAGTGGATCAGGATTGCCCGCCTCGAGAGACAGGCAAAATCAAACCCTAGCTAGCCAGACGTTGTTCGGCCTTTGGGCCCGTCCATTCCGCGACCATTTCGGACAGCTCTTCCGCACTGACGGGTTTGGTCATGAAATCATTCATACCGGAATCGAAACAGGCATTGCGGTCGTCGTCAAACGCATTGGCTGTAAGAGCGATGATCGGCAGATCTTTGCTGACATTTGGGAGCGTCCGGATTTTTCGGGTGGCCTCAAGGCCGTCCATATTCGGCATCCGCATATCCATGAAGATCAGGTCATAGCTGGAGCTTTTCATCGCTTCGACCGCGAGTGCACCATCCTCAACCGTATCGACAGTATGACCTTCCGCTTCGAGAAGTGTGCGCGTCAACAGCGCATTGATGGCGTTATCTTCGGCCAAGAGAATACGAATGGCGCCGCCTGAGCCTTGGGTCGTTATATCGGCAATTTCGGGAACGACTGGGGCGTCAGGGTTTGAAGCGGCGTCTTCCGCGCCAACTGCTTTCGCAATCACGGCATCCCGCCAATTATTGCCCAAGACTGCGGACTCGGCCTCGAGAGGCAGCGCGCGACGTTCAAACTCCCGTGGGGCTTCTTGCGTGAGGGTTTCAGAGGCTGGAGCTGCCTCTAACTCGGGTTCAAACGCTTGATGTGTCTCTGGAACGGATTGCGTCAGGGCGTAATGATCATCCGTTGGAATATCGATTTCAGGCATAGGGATATCTGGAAGGCTAGGAGCCAAGACCTGTTCACTCACGGGCGGTTCAGGGGCTTCTGCGGGGACAGTTGTTGAGGTCGTCGCCAGCGCATATGCGGCGTCTTCGGACTGTGCGGGCTCCGCTTGATAGATTGCTTCTTCCTGCTGAGGCTGCTGTGCAGGCGGCACATGCGCAACTTCGCTCGGGTCTGGGTCCGGTGATTGCGTGAAAATGGTGACATTCCGTGCAAGCGCAAAAGCGTTTCCATCTGCGAGGCTTTGTTCAATCCAATCATAGACCTGTTCGCCGCCAGTTCCGTCCGGCAGGCGTGTTTCAAACCGATATGGGGTGACTTGGCCTTGGGACGCCGGTTGAGGCGCAGGCCAACCGCCGACGGCATGGCCCCGCCAGTCCTCAACGCGACCTCCATAGATCGCCAAAAATGCAGCATTCACAAAAAGAACACGGCCTTCCATATCCCGCTTGATCGCGGGGTCAGGCCAGGGCCAGAATTGTGCAGCAAAAATATCATCCGGTGACATAGGTCATTCCTAATCGCTCGCCCCGACCCACGCCCACCCCACGGGAAGACGCATTTATGGTTAAGGCATTTATAGAATGTGTGAACGCTCAATCTGAAAAAACAGTTACCAGAACGCGTAAAATAGAGAGTTCTTGAACAAATCCGGTAAGGTTTTGTTAGAACTTATAGAGTGGGTTTTGCGGCATTCTTGACGGTTTTTGAGCCATATTTCCACTGACCAACCCTTTGCGAGCCCGTCGGTGCGACAGGGCTTCTGCAATATGAAGACGGTGGACGGCGTCTGATCCAGACAGGTCAGCCAGTGTTCGCGCCACACGCAAGACACGGTGGTAACCGCGCGCGGTCAAACCCAATGTTTCCGCCGCCTGGACGAGAAGTTTTCGCCCATCCTCATCCGGTGTCGCCACTTTTTCCAAGATGTTCTGTGCCAATGCCGCATTTGTAACACCGTCATTCCGATCCATTTGCACGTAGCGGGCCCGGGCCACGCGCGCGGCTATATCTGCCGTCCCCTCTGCTGCAGGCGGTAGGGCAAGGTCGGCCGGGGTCACGGCGGGTACATCAATCTGGATATCAATCCGGTCCATGAAGGGGCCGGAGACGCGGCCCTGATAATCCGCCGCGCATCGCGCACCGCGCCGACAGGCTAAACCATCGGCCCCCGCCGTGCCGCAACGACAGGGGTTCATCGCTGCGATAAGCTGGAACCGCGCGGGATAAGAGACATGCGCATTGACCCGGGCGACTGTGATCTCCCCCGTTTCGAGCGGTTGTCGCAGACTGTCCAGAACCTGTGGTGTAAATTCGGGCAGCTCGTCAAGGAAGAGGACACCGCGATGCGCCAAAGACGCCTCACCAGGTTTGGCTTTCGCACCACCCCCCACCATCGCGGCCATACTCGCAGAATGGTGCGGCGCACGGAAAGGTCTGGCGCGAGACAGCTCGCCCTTACTCAACAGGCCCGCCACAGAATGGACCATGGAGACATCGAGAAGTTCATTGGCTTCCAAAGGTGGCAACAATCCTGGCAGGCGCGCGGCCAACATGGACTTACCCGATCCGGGCGGACCGACCATCAGGAGATTATGTCCACCCGCCGCCGCCACTTCGAGAGCGCGTTTCGCCGTTTCCTGCCCCCGGACATCGCGCATATCGAGACCACTGTCCTCTTCGCGCATTTGCCCGGCTTCGGGACGGGCCAGCACTTGCGTGCCTTTAAAATGGTTGATGAGCTGGACCAGAGTTTGCGGCGCGAGCAGGGGAAGGTCCCCTGCCCACGCCGCCTCCGCCCCATTGGGCTCAGGGCAGATCAGACCGAGACCATGGCTGCTCGCCATGACTGCGGCAGGCAGTGCGCCGGGCACTGCACAAATGGTTCCGTCGAGGGAGAGCTCCCCAATCGCGGTAAAACCTTCAATCGCATCCTCCGGTATCGCGCCCAGCGCGGCGAGCAAACCCAACGCAATCGGCAGGTCATAATGCGCGCCCTCTTTCGGCAAGTCGGCGGGTGCGAGATTGATCGTGATCCGCTTCCCCGGCAGATGCAGGCCCAGCGAGACGAAAGCCGCGCGCACACGGTCCCGCGCCTCGGATACGGATTTATCCGCAAGGCCAACCACATTAAAAATCTGTTTCGCACCGGATACAACTTGCACCTGTACATCCACGCGGCGGGCTTCGGTGCCTTGAAAAGCGACAGTGGTGAGACGGGCGACCATGCGGGACTCTCAGACGGTGTTTAATTCGTCTTTATGCAATCAGATTAATAAGAACAAAGCAAGAACTTTATTTGAGGCCTTATTGAAAAACGTCGCGTGTTTCTTTTTTCGTCGCAGGCTTTTTATAATTTCGCCGTGCAATCCATTGGATGAAGGCCAGTATGGGCAACCCTATAATGAGTGAATACATAGCGCCAATTAACGCAACACTTATACCACCCGCCATTAATTCAGGATCGCCCGTTCCGTATATCATCATCGCCTGAAAGGTTTGAATGAGACCCGGCGCCGAAAGCGAAAGAAAGAGAACGATAGCCGCGAGAAGAAAAGCTATCACCGGTCGTCTTCGCCAAAAAATGACAATCAACGCTGGAAGAATAAAAGCGAAGGGAAGAAATAATAGCGTTAGAATCATAAGGTTTTTTCGAACAGTTTATGGCGCCAACCCAACACATCGTACCGCGCGGTAGCCGTCAATCCCTTTTGGAAAAATCAGCGGCTTACTGCTCGTGCGCAGCGGATCGCGCATATGATAGCCGCGCTGGTCATGGCGCACAATCATGGCCCAATGCGAGCGGCCATTGGGCAGGTAGAATTGAACCAGCGGATAATCCCCATTGGCCATACATTGATCAATTGTCTCGGCATTGACCTCGTCATAAAATGTCGCGACGGCCCGGCCGTCAGTCACGCGGCGAATGCCGTCCCAGATCAGCCAGCCGCGTTTCGTATAGCTGTCTGTCGCCGTCAGGCGTTTATTTAAATCCTGTGGATTCGTCTTAAAACCGAGATTGGTTAACGCCATCGCCGTGGCCGTCACGAGGCACCCATCACTGCCCATTGTGTCATTGGTGTTGCCCAGACGATCAGATTTCCAACGCGGGTCAATCTGTGAATAGGCAACAGAATCCCGCAGCGCAAAAGTGCCTTTCGGTGCGGGCGTCATCATCTGCTCTGGTTCGACACGGGGAGACCCACCGCAAGCGGACAGGAATAAGGCAATCGAGATTATGGCAAAGGGCCGAAACATGGTTCTGCCCTAACAGCCAGTCCTGACCGCTTGGTTAAGCCGAACTTAA
Source organism: uncultured Caulobacterales bacterium (assembly GCA_947503715.1). Taxonomy (GTDB): domain Bacteria; phylum Pseudomonadota; class Alphaproteobacteria; order Caulobacterales; family Maricaulaceae; genus Litorimonas. The sequence continues at coordinate 237,226 of CANNER010000002.1, forward strand.
ACTTTCCGTTATTTCGGGCTTAACCGCAGGAGTTGTCCGGAATCGGGATCGTCCTCGCCGTCACCGTCCAAGTCGGACGCTTCGATCAGGACCAGCACCGCCCCATCTGACGCCACACGCACGTCCCGCACGCGACCGCCCAGATCGGAGAGCAGGTCTTCTTCACCGACGCTTTTTCCGTTCTCCAAATCGACACGACGGAGGTCACGGCTGGCCAAGCCGCCGACCAGCGCGTCACCGTTCCAATCCGGGAACAGGTCCCCGCGATAGATGGCGAGTCCCGACGGCGCGATGGAAGGTGTCCAGCCGTGAGTCCCATCGATCATCCCTTCAAAAGTTTGAAAAGGGGTGATCTTTGCGCCCTGATAATCCAGGCCTTTTGTGGCGAGGGGCCACCCGTAATTTGCGCCTGCCTCGATCCGGTTTAACTCGTCACCACCGCGCGGGCCGTGTTCATGTTCCCAAAGGACGCCTGTCTCGGGGTCAATGGCCAAGCCCTGCACATTGCGGTGACCCATGGAATAGATTTGCGGCTTGAAGGCGACGCCGTCCTTCTCCTGCCCCTTAAACGGATTGTCCTCCGGCACCCCGCCATCACGGGTCAGGCGGATGAGCTTCCCCAGATGTGTGTCAGCTTTCTGCGCGTCCTCGCGATAGGCGAAGCCGTCCCCGAGAGACAGAACAAGTGTGTCATCGGGAAGAAAAGCTATGCGTCCGCCAAAATGCGACGCCGCCTGTTTCGGCGGGCTGGCACGGAAAATGACAGTCGGGTTTGCCAATGTGGTCGCGTCCAAGCGCGCCCGGACAAGCGCTGTCCCGTTCGCGTCAGAATTGCCATAAGCATAAGAGAGATAAACCTCACGCGTTTCAGGAAAGTCCGGCGCGGGAGCAATATCCAACATCCCACCCTGCCCCGAGACAAAGAGATCTTCGGGCGCGAATGCGGGCCCGCCACTCCACGCCAGAGCTGTTGATGTTCCGTCCACGACGCGCACAATACCGCCTGCAATTTCCGTGACGAGAAAACCACCACCCGCCTCTTGTGGGATTTCTGCAACAGCCCAAGGGCGCGTCATGCCTTCAGCCAATGTTTCAACATTAAATTCCGTGGAAGAACGCTCCGTCAATTCAGGCGCGTTTTGTGGTTCCAAACACCCCGACAAAATAAGGGCCGCACTCATCATCATCAATTTACGCATGGGTGTCTCCGGCTTGACCTGCCCGCAGTCTTAGCCATAGCTATTTCGAGCGCAAGGGAGATGACGATGACTGTAACGAAACGCATACTAGAAATTATTCAGGCTTGGCTTGTGAGTCTAATCAAGAATGCCCCTGCGTGGATATTAGCTGTTGTGGTAACGGCCATTCTAGGCGTCATTTTCCAGACGCAGAACGTTATTGCACGGCTGGGTGGGATTGGGGCGGATATCTCTTTCGGAGAACGGTTAGTCATGACGGGATATGATGTCTCCCATCTCGGCACGCTTTATGCTATCTTTATCGCGCTGGCTTTTGTCATCGCTTTTCTGGCAGGTGGGCTCGTTTATCGCTTCGCCAAATTCGGACGCCCCGTTATCTATGCTGTTGCAGGGGCTGCGGCGATCTTCGTTATGCTCTTCGCGATGAAAGCCAATTTCTTCGATATTCATATCATCGCAGGCGCACGGGACATGGCGGGTATTTCCATGCAAATATTGGCGGGCGGGTTAGGTGGTTTTGTCTTTGCGAAACTTAGCGCAAAAACTGAAAAAACCGCGTAAGTTATATTTAAAGAGGTCCACCCAACGGAACGCAGGTAATTTTTTCACACATCAGCGTTTGATCTGCGATTTTGAATGTTGCGCGATGGGCTTCAGCGTCAAATTTTACTGCACGTCCATCGAGTGTTCCCGTTAAAACTTCACCCGCAGCTGTGGAAACAAGCGTCACATCTGCCTCAACACCATCATAGCTGAGAATGCTGGCCTCTTTCGTAAACTGGGTCAAAAGCTCTCTACCATCACACACATATTGTGCACTGGCATGACCATAGGGTGCGTGGTTTGAAGCCCCTTTATGATCCATTTCTTTATGATCCGCTTTTTTGGTCATAACAGGTTCGGCCTTCACCATGGCACCGGCATCCGGGGCCTCGCGTGTAGAGGCAGGGGCCGCACAGGCTGTGAGTACGGCCAATGCAATACCAACAAAGATCAATTCAAACTTTAGATACATTTAACCTCACAAACTTTTAAATACCTATCGGAACAAATGATTTGTTAAGTCAAATAACAATCTTAAAAAAAGGTCTTAAGTATTCATTGAATCAAAGAAGTCCGCATTAGATTTATTATCTTTCAATTTCGACAGTAAAAACTCAATCGCGTCCATTGTCCCCATCGGGTTGAGGATACGGCGGAGGACGTAGGTTTTTTGTAGTTCATCCGCCGGGACGAGAAGCTCTTCCTTCCGAGTGCCGGATTTTGTGACGTCGATGGCGGGGAAAATGCGCTTATCCGCGACTTTCCGGTCGAGCACGATTTCCGAGTTACCTGTACCTTTGAATTCCTCAAAGATCACTTCATCCATGCGGGAACCCGTATCGATCAGGGCCGTCGCAATAATCGTCAGAGATCCCCCTTCTTCGATATTCCGCGCGGCACCAAAGAACCGTTTCGGACGTTGTAGGGCATTGGCATCCACACCACCGGTCAGGACCTTGCCGGAGCTTGGCACGACTGTGTTATAGGCGCGGCCTAGGCGTGTGATCGAGTCGAGCAGGATGACGACGTCCTTGCCGTTTTCCGTCAGACGTTTGGCCTTCTGGATGACCATTTCTGCGACTTGAACATGGCGGGTAGGCGGTTCGTCAAATGTAGAGGAAACGACCTCGCCCTTCACACTGCGCTGCATGTCGGTGACTTCTTCGGGACGCTCATCGATTAGCAGGACGAGAACGTAACATTCAGGATGATTGCGTTCGATAGAATGGGCGATATTTTGCAGCAGAACGGTTTTACCCGTACGCGGCGGCGCGACGATCAAGGCGCGTTGCCCCTTACCAATCGGCGAGACAATATCGATGACGCGGCCGGAATTATCTTTCAGCGACGGGTCTTCGATTTCCATTTGGAAGCGCTCATCCGGATAGAGCGGCGTCAGATTATCGAAATGCACTTTGTTGCGGGCATCCGCGACGGAGGAGAAGTTAATAGATGTGACTTCGCTCAGCGCAAAATATTTCTCATTATCTTTGGGGCTGGCAATCTGTCCGCTGACCGTATCGCCGGTGCGCAAACCGAATTTACGAATAAGTTTCGGGTCGACATAAATATCATCGGGACCGGGCAGATAGTTTGCATCGGGCGCGCGCAGGAAACCGAAGCCGTCCTGGAGTTGTTCCAACACACCGGACCCATCAGTACGGACTTCATCTTCAGCGAGATCTTTTAGAACGGCAAAAAAGATGTCCTGCTTGCGCATGGAGGCCGCGTTTTCAATCCCGACTTCTTCAGCAAATTTGATAAGTTCGGCGGGTTTTAATTTTTTGAGATCGTCGAGGGAGATGGTCTCCATCTCGTCGAGGTCTTGTTCAAGTAGGTTTGTCATTTGGGTAATCACTTTGGGAAATGGAGCCGTCCCTGATATATTCCATATCTTGTGAGTGTCGCTTTGGCGTGTCTCATATACAAATTGGGAGGGCGACAGGACCAGAACGGCCTGCTTCGTAGACTCGATATGGTCGAAAGCCTTCACTTCGTCAAGCCTGAAGCTGCCCTGCTATGAAAAGCCCTCCGCGCGAGCTGCTTGACTTGTTGCGATTTAGAGTGCTGTTTCTAACTACAATCAATAATGACGAAAAAATCGCAAAGATTGGGGAGTAAATTATGAAACAGATGCAAGGCTTGGACACTGTTTTTGTCTCAATGGAACGGCCCATCGCGCCGGTCCATATCGGCTCTATTCTCATTTATGATCCCTCCACGGCAGACGGGGGGTTTGTCCGGTTTAAGGATATTCTCTCTTTTATTGAATCGCGCCTCAGCATGTCTGACACGATGCGCCAGAAAATGGTAAAGGTTCCTTTCGGCATTGATTATCCTTATTGGGTGCAGGACAGCGCATTTGATATTGAATATCATATCCGTCATATCGCCCTGCCCAAACCCGGGGATTGGCGTCAGCTCTGTATTCAGGCCGCGCGGATTTTTGCGCGCCCGCTCGACCTCTCACGCCCGCCTTGGGAATTCACAGTTGTCGAAGGGTTGGATAATATTGACGGCGTTCCAAAGGGCTCCTACGCGATTATCACGAAAGTCCATCATGCCGCGATTGACGGTGTATCGGGTGTCGATCTGATGAATGTGCTGCACACTTTATCACCCAATGAAGCGCCGCCTGCACAGCTTGATAATTGGCGTCCAGAAGCGGATCCCAGTCAGATTGGTATGTTTGCACGGGGCTATGGGCGCAATCTGATTAACCCGGTCCGCCAAGCCAAAGCCATTCGCCATACTGTGCCGGGCCTGTTCCGCGCGACCAAAGGTCTGATCAAGAAAGAGTTCGATTTCAACGCGCTCATCAAAGCCCCCAAGACACGGTTTAACGGTACGGTCTCCCCGCACCGCATGATTGATGCGCGGAGCTTTCCCATAAAAGATATCAAGCGCATTCGCGCTCTGGCAGAGGGCTCAAAGCTCAATGATGTGATGCTCTCCATCGTTGGCGGGGCCATGCGGAATTATCTCGATCATTATGCTGAAAATCCCGAAAGCTCTGTGACGGCAATGGCCCCGATTTCCGTGCGGGATGAAAAAGAAAAGAACACGATGGGCAATCAGGTCTCGGCCATGTTTGTGCCGCTGGGGTCTCACATCCCGTCCGCGGCAGAACGGATGAAATATGTGACGGAAGAAACCGTCAAAGCCAAAAGCTTCACCCATGCGCTGGGCGCCCGGCAAATGACGGAAATGGCGAAACTCACGCCTGCCCCGGTGATGAATATGGGTGCGAAAATCTTCTCGCAGCTCAAACTCGCCGATCACGTCAAGCCCGTGATCAATACGGTTGTCACCAATGTTCCAGGCCCGCCCGTGCCCATTTATTCGACGGGCGCGCAACTTGTCGGGCTTTACGGCATGCTCTGTCTCGTGGACGGCGTGAAGCTCGGCCATGTCGTGCATAGTTTTGTCAATGACGTGACCCTGACTTTCACCGCCTGTCGCAGCGCGATCCCGGATCCGGATTTCTATTCGCAATGTATTCAAGACAGTTTCGATGCCCATATGGAAGCTGTTAGTGACATTGAAAAGTTGGCCGCCGCGCGTGCGGAAAAGCTGGCGAAAAAAGATGTCAAAAAATCCGCTATCAAAAAGAAAATGACAACGGAAAAAAACGTGCCCGCGCCGAAGACCAAGCCCGCAAACGGATCTGCGAAAACACAGTAAACGCTGTCTTTACATTTTGTCAGGCAAATCAGGGGACGCTACGGCGTTTCAAAGGATAAATTATGGCCATCTCGCTCACCTCTTCTAAAATAGCACCACAAGGCGCAGCACAACTTGGCCTGTCCCGTAAGGGTCCGGCCCTGTTCTGGACGCTCACAGAAGGCGGGCGGGCGTCTGTTGAATTAACAAGCTTTGTCTTCATGCGGCGTCTGTTGCGGCGATTACCAAAAGGTGACGGACATCCGGTCATCTTTTTCCCCGGCTTCTTTGCGAGTGACCGGTCAACCAAACCCATGCGTAAACTGTTCAGCCGCTTGGGGTATAAAACCTATGGCTGGGGTCTGGGCCGAAACCTTAAATTCAACGACACACGCGAAGCCAAGATGAATGTGTTGCTGGAAAAGGTTTACAAAGAACACGGTCAAAAAGTCTCCCTTGTCGGATGGAGCCTTGGCGGTGTTTTCGTCCGCGAGGTGGCGAAATCCAATCCGGATATGGTCCGCAGTGTCATCTCCCTCGGCAGTCCGATTTCTGGGGAGTTGGATCATTCCAATGCCCGGCGTCTGTATGAAGCCCTGAACGGAAAACCGGACAGCACGATGAAAACGCGCCTGAGCACGATTGCAACGGCACCACCCGTGCCGACAACCTCTATCTATACAAAGACAGATGGCGTCGTCGCGTGGAAAGGTTCCATCCAACGCCCCGGGAAAACACCCTCTGAAAATATCTGCGTCCCGGCCAGTCATATCGGCCTGGGCGTCAATCCACTCGTCATGTATGCGTTAGCGGACCGCCTTGCCCAGCCGGAAAATGAGTGGACGCCTTTTGAAGCGGAAGGGCTATCGCGCTTCGTTTTTAAATAAACGTAATCTTTCTGACTGCAGCTTTGTCTTGATAAGGCGCCGCATTCGCCCGAATAAAACACATGCGCGGTTTTCTTTTCTCTCTTGCATTTATGGGCCTGTTTCTACTGGCCCTGAACCCGCAATTTGTTGTGAAGATCGAGACTGGTCTTTTCCCTTCACAGACAGACTCAATAGAAACTACGACACAAAAACCTGCGCCGTCGATAGAAACCCGTGTCGACATTCTCCCGGAAAAGCCGGTTATTGAAACCCCTCCACCACCGCCACAAAAGCCTGCCAGTGTCCCAGTGGTTGAAAAACCTGTGACGCCTGACCCTCAATTTATTCCCGTTTCCACACCGAGATTAGACCCTAAGATTATTCCCGCCGTTGAAAAACGAAGCCTGCCAAAGATTTCGCAAACAGACATACCCGACGAGTCTGAACTGCCTGTTCTTCCGAATTTTGATGAGGTTGCAACAGATGATGATTGGATTGGCGAAACACCCTGCGGTATTGAAATATTTGATATTCCAAACAGGCTCGCAAATTTAGGTCCGAGAGAAAGAGGGGAGGTTCAAACCGAACCTCTGATTTCGAGCATGGGATCAAAACTTATAGGTCAACCGAGTTATGTCTTTAAGAGCGAAAATGGCATCACGCTCAGGGTTGTTGAGCCTTTGGTCGAATATTATAATGTCAGGGGCGAGACTTACCGCGAGGCGCAAGATGATATTTTCTCACGCAAACCTCTGGAAATTATAAGAGCTTCGCGACCCAATAGCTCACCGCATATTAAAACAAGCAGCCCCAGTGCGGTCACGCTCGCTGATATTTTATCACCAACCGCCATGTCATATACGCTGTCCGGTTTAGATAATCGGTATGATGTTGTGGTGGATAGAACCCGTGTCACATCAGGGTTTCTCATTACACTTCCACGCTGGGAAAGTTATAAAACGGCCTCCACATCAGACCGCGCGAAATGGGATGACTTGCTCTGTAACGCCGCCCATCATGAACTTGGGCACCTTCGCATTCGCTTGGATATTCTTGCAGAAACCGTGGATGAATATGCCCTTTTCGGCACAGGGTCAGAGGATGAACTCGCAGATAAGATCGGCAAGTACAGGGAAGCCGTAGAGGCCAGTATTCAAACCCGCCAAGATGTTTATCACATCTATAATGGTGGAGGACTGCGACGCGGCATGGTTGAATTACCCTATGCCGAGCTGCCTTTTCCCTGGTTGGAAACTCAGAACTAAAACGGTTTTACGATCGCCAGAATAACAATGATGATGGTGATGATCGGTGGTACTTCATTGATCACTCGGAAGAACTTTTCAGACCGTGGACGTCCCCCGTTTAAAAATTCTTTGCGCGTCTTCGCCAAAAAACCATGATAACCGATAAGACCAAAAGCGAGGATAGCCTTTACCCAAATTGAAATGGGTTGCGGATATACAAGAAGCAATGTCAGACCCAATATAAACGCAACAATCATAGCCGGATTCATGATAATTCTTAGGAGTCGAACTTCGGCTTCTTCCATCTGTGTTTCCAACTCCCCCCCAATCTCTGCGGCCGAATGATAAACAAACAGCCGTGGTAGATAGAGCAGTCCCGCCATCCAGAAGATAACAGCTGTGAGATGGATGGCTTTGATCCAGGGATAGAGAATATCGAACATGACAGGTATTTAGACTCTAAAGCGGAATATGGAAAGATCAGGCTTTGATATGTTTATGGACGCGCCGATTATACAGGATCAATCCTGCGCCTAAGAGCAGCATCATCGCGCCATAGAGCAAGACCGTCATAAGGACTGTCCCGCCTAAAACATGACCCGGCGGGAAGAGAGAGGCCGTCAATAATAAACCCAGATTCGTATTCCGCACGGTAATTTCTATCTGAATAGCCGTTCCGTCTTTAGCGGGGAGACGGAGAAGCTTCGGAATGATCACGCTCAAACTCAATAAGGTCAGAGCAAATGCAAGAATGAGCAGAACATTTGTCATGCCAAAAGATCCCAAATCCAAACGGCCTGCACCTGCAGATCCGATAACAATCAGGGCAATGACGAAAATTGAACCGTAAATACCAAATTTGGAAATCATCTCCGCCTGGTTCGGAAGTTTGGCAAATATAACCATGCCGATAAACAAAGGAAGAAGAAGGAAAAGACAAATCTCAAAGGCGATACGTCCGACCGGCATGATAAAATCCGCAGGCATATGTTGTGAAATTAAAAGATTTAAAACAATGGGCGTCGTGACGAGGCAGGCAATCGTCGTGATAGCCGTAATCGCAATGGAGAGAACAATATTCCCCTTTCCCATATAGGTGAAAATATTCGAAACCGTACCGCCCGGTATCGCGGCCAACAAAGCCAACCCGATGAGAAGACCCGCCGTCGCCCCTGAGAATGTGATGAATAAAAAAGCGGCTAATGGAACTAAGACGAATTGTAAACTCAGACCTATGGCAAAGGCGCGGGGCGTTTTGATAATCGCCTTGAAGTCTTTCAAGGTCAGGGTTGCCCCCATGCCCAACATCGCCAGACTCAATTGCGCCGCGGCAAACCAATATTCATGTGTTAAATAAAAACTGAACATAAATATCTTTCAGATCCGCGACATGTTTGGAGATAACGTATTTTAAGACACAGTCTTTTCATTTAATCGGAACAGTGCCGGGATTAGACGTAATTCGGCTCCCGCCCACGAATGTGATCCACGACCGCTTGCACATTCTCAATCTTCACATCCGGCGTGACACCGTGACCAAGATTGAAAATATGTGGGCCCCCTTCAGCATCTCGTAAAACGGCATCGACAGATTTACGCAGAACGGACCCCCCAATGCGCAGCGCCAACGGATCGAGATTACCCTGGAGCGGCATCCCGTCCGGTATGGTCGCCCGGAAATCCGCCATTGGCATTTGTGTGCCTGCCGCAATCGCGGTAATACCCGTCTCATGCGCGTAGCGAATGGCGTTGAGGCCTGATCCGCGCGGGAAGCCCAAGATCGGCACATCGACACCCGCCGCCCGGACACGGGAAATAATATCGCGGGTCGGGTTAATCACGAGACGATCAAACATGTCCGGCGCGAGACCTTCCGCCCAGCTCTCAAAAATCTTGAGCGCGTTGGCACCCGCGCGCGCTTGTCCGATCAAGTAATCAGCAGAACTTTCCACCAGTGCGGCGAGCAGGTCTGCCATGGCCTCCGGATTTTCATAGGCGAAACGTTTTGCGATCTCTTTTGTCGGGGAGCCTTTCCCCTCAATCATATAGGTCGCAACGGTCCACGGACCGCCCGTAAACCCGATGAGAGCTTTATCCGCAGGCAGCCCCGCCCGCACACGCTCAACCGTTTCCCAGACGGAGGAAATACGATCTGCTGCACCACATACTGTCAGTTGACGAATCCCCTCAACATCTATGGGCTCCAGCACAGGACCCGTGCCTTTGATGAACTCGACCTTACGACCTAAGCCAATCGGAATGAGAAGGATGTCGGCAAAGAGAATGGCCGCATCCATATCATAGCGGCGTATGGGCTGAAGGGTAACTTCTGCTGCTTTGTCCGGCGTAAAACAGAAATCGATGAAATCCTTACAGGTCGCGCGGATCTCAAGATATTCCGGCAAATGCCGTCCAGCCTGACGCATGAACCAGATGGGCGGCGTATCAGCGGTCTTACCGTTTAGAACCTCTATCAGTTTCATCATCTCATCTTTCGCATTTTAAGGCTTTGCTAAGCCTGACTTTAGAGCAGGCCTTAGCGTTTTCCCCGCACATATCCAAGCCATCCCTTTTCTCTCTAAAAAAAATTTAAAAAGAGAAGTTGATGTAGAGCCTGTGAGGATGTGGGCGGATTCACCTTTTGTTAGGAGAGTTTAATATGCACGTCCGGAATCTGGACTGGATTATAATCCTCTTATGGGTAACTCTTATAATTCAAATGTGGGTAGCTGCTCATTTTACATAAAACCCTATATTCTTTGTTGTATAAATTTGGGGACTAAATTCTGAGTAAGTCTTATACACGCAATTCACAATATTAACGTGCAAGGTGCCTCTCTGTGGATGTGAAGTGTGGGTTTCTTGAATCTACCCCTGTTTTTAAGGGGATAAGGTCCCGCTTCGCTTTGCCTGTGGACAGGGCCGCATAAATTCGCGAAACCCTGTCCAACATGTCGACCCGTAATCCGAACATCGCCATCTACTTTCATGTCCATCTTGTCTCTGACTCGACGGGTGAAACGCTTGTGGCTATGATGAAGGCCTCGACGGCGCAATTTCGCTCTGCCACGGCCTTGGAACACCTTCATGCTTTGGTGAGGTCCGAGGCCCAGATGACCCAGACATTGGAAACCATTGCCGCCAAACCGGGTGTTGTGCTTTATACATTGGTCAATCCAGAACGACGCGCGGCCTTGCAGGCCTTTTGTCGGGAGCGGAATATTCCTGCCATCTCCATTCTCGACCCGACTCTCTCTATGTTAGGGCGCTATCTCGGCGCGGCCATGACAGATGAGGTCGGGGCGCAGCGGAATCTGGATGACGCTTATTACTCTCGGATCGAAGCGTTGGATTACGCGATGGCGCATGATGATGGGCAAGCGGTTAGCGGACTAGCGGATGCTGATATTGTTTTGCTGGGCGTGTCGCGGACCTCGAAAACACCAACCTGTATTTATTTGGCCAATCGAGGGTATAAGGCGGGCAATATCCCATTGGTTCCTGGTGCACCGTTGCCAGTAATTTTAGACGGTATGACCAAGCCTTTTATTGTGGGTCTCGTTGCTTCGCCCGACCGCATCGTACAAATTCGTCAGCAACGTCTCATCGGGCTGAAACAGGATACACAGACGGATTATATTGATCAGGACCGCGTGCGGGACGAGATGAAACAGGCGCGCCGTATGTTCACGCGAAAAGGATATCAGGTCATCGATGTGACGCGAAAATCTATTGAGGAAACGGCCGCACAGATTATCAACCTCTATAATAAATCGCGTCCCATCGAAGAACGCCGCAGGGGCTTAAGATTATGAGCAGATTAATTCTTGCCAGCGGCTCGGCCATCCGTCGCCAAATTCTGGACGGCGCTGGATTGGACTATGAGGTCATCGTGCGACCCGTGGATGAAGCTGCAATCAAAGAGGCCATGTTGGCGGAAAACTCCCGTCTCCATGATATCGCTGATGCGCTCGCCGAGGCCAAAGCTTTACGCGTTTCGCGACAGGAACCCGGTCTCGTTATCGGGGCGGACCAGATCATGGTGATGGACGGGACATTATTTGATAAGCCTAAGGACCTCGCAGAAGCCCGCGAACGCCTGCTCTCCATGCGTGGCAAAAAACATGAATTAATTGGTGCCGTTGTCATTTGTGAAAACGGTGTACCTGTCTGGCGACATCTCTGCCGGACAAAGCTCTGGGTGCGGGACTTCTCGGAAGACTTTCTCGATCAATATATAGAATTGGAAGGTGAGGCCCTGACTAAATCCGTTGGCGCTTATCGTTTCGAAGGTCCCGGCGCGCAACTCTTTGAAAAAGTCGAGGGCGGTTTCTTCGCCATTCTCGGCCTCGACCTCCTACCCGTGCTGGACTATCTCCGGACGCGGGGGATGATTACCACGTGAATATTATACCGAAATTAGCGGGTGTTTGCGGATGGCCTATCCACCACTCCCTTTCCCCTGTTTTGCATAATTATTGGCTGAAACAGGCAGGCATTGCAGGGGCCTATATTCCCTTTGCGGTTAGACCTGAGGATGCGATTGATGCGTTTCGGGCGCTCAAACGGACCTCGATTATGGGTGTGAACGTAACCTTGCCGCTGAAAGGGCAGGCCTTTCAAGCCGGAGACATCGCGACGGATGATGCGCAGAAACTGGGTGTTGCGAATTGTCTCTATAAATCCAAAGGCCAGCTCGTCGCCCATAATACGGATATGGAAGGGTTTGCCGCACCACTTTTAAACCGGATGGGCGCGAACCAGCTGCAAAATGGGTCGGCTCTTGTGATTGGGGCGGGCGGTGCGAGCCGCGCTGTCCTCGGGGCTTTACTCTCGCTGGGCATGCCTGAAATTTGCCTGACAAACCGGACGGATGCGAAGGCCGAAGATCTTGTCAGTCAGGTGGATGTCCCGAGTCTTTATGCCGTTCCATGGGAGCAAAGAGAAATAGCGGTTGCGCGCGCAGATCTCATTATTAATGCGAGTGCGGCAGGCATGGCGGGAAAACGGGCGCTCGATATCTCCCTCGCAGATGCCCGGTCAAATGCCTTAATTTATGATCTCATCTATACGCCCCGCGTCACGCCGCTGATGAAAGAAGCAGAAAGTCGGGGCCTACAAACATTGGGCGGTTTGGAAATGTTGATTGCGCAGGCCCGGCCAAGCTTCCGTCTTTTTTACGGCCAACTTCCCCCGGCTGAGGCAGACCCGACCGAAATTCTGTTTGACGCTTTACGGACTGGAATCCGATGAAAATCATTGGCCTGACAGGGTCCATCGGGATGGGAAAATCCACGACGGCGCAGATGTTTTCTGACCTCGGCTGTCCGGTCTTTGATGCCGATGCCACTGTCCATAAAATGTACGCCAAAGGCGGGCGCGCCGTGCCGTTGATCCGTGCGGTCTTTCCAGACGCGATTGTTGACGGGGCTGTGGATCGGAAAGTTCTGGGCCATCATATGAGGGCCGATTCTCTGAACTTGAAAGTCTTGGAAAGTTTCATCCACCCTTGGGTCGGCGAAGCCCGAACGCTTTTTCTCACGCAAGCGAAACAGAATGGCGTAAAGGCCGTCATCTTTGATGTGCCGCTCTTGTTTGAAACAGGTGGCGATAAAAAAGTCGATGCCACCGTCGTCGTCACTGCGCCTGCAGAGGTCCAACGTGCGCGCGTCATGTCTCGCCCAGGGATGACGAAAGACTTATTCGATATGATCTTGTCCAAACAAATGCCGGACGCCGAAAAACGCCGCCGCGCCGATTATATTATATCCACAGCCGAAGGGTTGGACGCCGCCCGCAAGGCGGTGAAATCTGTGCTAGATGATATCCTATGAGAGAAATAGTCTTCGATACGGAAACGACCGGATTTGATGCCAAGGGCGCGGACCGGATTACGGAAATCGGCTGTATTGAGATTGTCGATCTGCTGCCGACGGGCCGGGAATTTCATACCTATTGTGATCCTCTACGCGAGGTCCCGGACAAAGTTGTCGAGATCACGGGCCTGACGACGGATTTTCTGCGCGGCAAACCGCTTTTCAAGGATTGCGCGCAGGACTTTCTCGACTTTGTCGGGGATGCCACCCTCATCGCGCATAATGCGCAATTCGACATGGGCTTTATCAATGCGGAATTAGATCGTGCGGGTTTCGCACCCCTGCCCCGCACCCGTTTCAAAGATACGCTGGCCATGGCGAATGCTAAATTTCCGGGCTCACCGGCCTCACTCGATGCGCTTTGTAAACGGTTTGATATTTCGCTCTCCGCGCGGGACAAACATGGAGCCATCATCGATTCCCAACTCCTCGCCATGGTCTACCTGGAACTCTCCGGCGGACGCGAAATGCGCCTCGGCCTAACCCCCGAAGCGCAAGTCACACAGAATGAGACGGGGTTCCCCACCGCAAAATCAAGAGACATCCCTCTCATCTCCCGCCCAACGGAAGACGAGCTCGGCGCGCATAAGGATTTCATCGAAGGCCTAAAAGGCGACGCGGTCTGGGCGAAGGTCTGGTCGCGACGTCAGCGGGGATTGGGAAGCGTTTAATTCGTCGCCAAACAAGCCTTATACGCCATCTCATCTGTTAGCCGCATTACAGGATCATATTGTTCCATATAATCCGTGACGACGAGTTTGGCATTATCTAAAATATCGCCAAGATTATCCGCTTCCGAGCGTTTCCAGACGCGGCCAATGACCGTAGAACCATTAGATAACAAGGGCTTAGCGATTGTATCATCGCCAGCATCATTGCCGAGCCAAACCAAATCCTGTGGGCGGGCGGCGGTAGGCGGTACCGAGAGCAACATGTCCGGCGCGAGTCTTGCGAGCTTCTTCGCTTGACCGTCTGAATAAGCAATCAGGACAACTTGATCGGTCATGCCGGCTGTGCGGATAGCATCTATAACAGGTTCAAATTTTGCCGAGGATTTGAAGTCGATTTCGAGATAAATTTTATTCTTCGCCGTTGTGAGCAAATCATCAAAAAGTGGGGGGCGGTCCGTTGTAAGTTCACCTGCGCGGGTTTTGAGCAAGATGTTTTCAAGATCGGCTGTGCTGGACGCGGCGACAGCACCGGATCCCGTGCTCATCTCTTCCCAGACACCGTCATGATAGCTGAACAACACACCGTCTTTTGTACCGGCAATGTCGATTTCCGCGACTTTATATCCATCAGCGATGAGCTTATTCAGGCCTGAAATGGAGTTTTCTGGTACGGCCCAGCTGCGCGATGTGCCACGATGCGCCGCCATGAGTGCCGCGCCCTGCGGAAGGCAATCAAGCGCTTTGCGCAAGGATGGATAAGTTGAGTTAGCCGTGGATGTCGCGATCGGCGGCGCGTCTGATGCAGCACATCCATAAAGGAGCGCGGCGGCCAGTGCAGTTGAGATTGAGGCTTTGAAAATATGTAATGTCGTCATAAGTCGGCCCTATGACAGAACGTGATTTTTTACAAGACGAGACCATCTTTGCCCTGTCCTCTGCGCCGGGACGCGCGGGGGTGAGTGTGTTGCGTTTGTCCGGTCCAGAGTCAGGCGAGGTTTTGAAATTTGTGACGCAATCGAAACTGCCGGAGCCCCGCCGCGCGAGTTTGCGGACGGTCTATGATCTGGACGGCGTGATGATTGACCGACCCCTTGTTCTCTGGTTCCCCGCACCAAAAAGTTTCACCGGCGAAGATTGCGCCGAATTCCACGTGCATGGCAGCGTCGCGATTTTGGAAGCCATGGCGCGGTGCCTGACAGAGGCTGGATTGCGACAGGCCAAACCCGGAGAGTTCACGCGGCGTGCGGTTGAGCGTGGAAAGATGGACCTGACGGAAGCGGAGGGCCTCGCGGATTTAATTGATGCCCGGACCCAGGGCCAGCGGATACAAGCGCTCCAAAATATGGAGGGTGCGCTTCGCGAAACTTATGAGGGGTGGCAATCTTTGCTACTTGACGCGCTGGCGCAGATTGAAGGCGAGATTGATTTTGCCGATGAAGCCGATGTGCCGGATGCGTTGTCTCATGCGGCCTACCCATATTTGACGCAGGCGCGTGACGGGATGGCGGCGCTTTTGGCGCAGGGCGATAAGGGCCGGGCGGTTCGGGACGGAATTCAGGTCGCGATTGTTGGCGCACCCAATGCGGGGAAGTCGACATTGCTGAATGGACTCGTTGGACGGGACGTCGCAATTACGTCGCCTCAAGCAGGAACGACGCGTGATATTGTTGAGGCGCAGACCGTCATCGCCGGGCTGCCCGTCACTTTTTCGGACACAGCCGGTTTGCGGGAGACTGTGGATTCCATCGAAGCGGAAGGCGTTCGCCGCGCCCTCGCCCGCGCAGAAGACGCCCATCTTGTCATTTTAGTCGAAAGAGAGGGTCTCGAAACGGCCTCTCACGTCGAGGAAAATATTGTTTTCCGTAACCTTGCAGGGGAGATCGACGGGAGAGTCGAGGAAAATGGCGATATTTCCGGTAATGCATTGAAAAATATAGGGTTAGACGCGCTACTCGGAAAATTGGAATCGCTGATTTTGGAGCGTTATGCGGGACTCGAATCCGCCGCTCTGACCCGTGTGCGGCATGTAAACTGTATAGAGGTGGCGCATTCATCCGTCGAAATGGCGCTGTCCCGCCTCGGCTCTGAGCCCGAATTGTCAAGTGAAGACATCCGTAATGCATTGATATCATTAGAAGAATTGGCGGGTCGATCCGATATGGAACAGGTCTTTGACCGTATTTTCTCCAGCTTTTGTATTGGGAAATAGGGTTTCTTTTGTAAAATTGTTCCACGTGGAACAATTTATGGCGCTGATCTCTTTATAGAATGTTCCACGTGGAACAATTGAGGGTTTCAACAGCAGAGTCCGCTCGACAGAATACCGCCCTGCCCCTATATCGCGGCCATGCAAAAGATGCAGACATATGATGTGATCGTCATCGGTGGCGGACATGCGGGCTGTGAAGCTGCGGCGGCTTCCGCGCGTCTGGGTGCGAATACACTTTTGCTGACCCATAAGATTGAAACAATTGGCGAGATGTCCTGCAATCCGGCGATTGGCGGGCTGGGCAAGGGCCACCTCGTCCGTGAGGTTGATGCTCTGGACGGCGTGATGGGCCGTGTTGCGGATGCATCGGGCATTCAATTCCGTCTGCTCAATCGCTCCAAAGGTCCTGCGGTTCGCGGCCCGCGTACGCAATCGGACCGTTATCTCTACCGCACGGAGATGCAGACGCGTTTGGCGGAGCAGGACAATCTGACGATCATCGCGGGGGCTGTCGATGACATTATTGTTCCACGTGGAACACTCACGGGTGTACGGACCGAAGTGGGTGAGGAATTTCAGGCGGGGCAAGTTGTCCTAACGACGGGAACCTTCTTGAAGGGTGTCATTCACGTCGGTGAAACCCGTACCCCTGCGGGGCGTTGGGGTGAAGCCCCTTCTCTCGGTCTGTCCGAACGGCTCTATGGTCTTGGTCTGCGCATGGGGCGGTTGAAGACTGGCACCCCCGCCCGCCTCGCGAAAAGCTCTATCAATTGGGACGTTTTGGAGCAGCAAGCAGCGGATGAAACGCCCGTGCCATTTTCTTTTCTAAATAAAGAGATCACGGTGCCGCAGATCACCTGCGCGATTACCCATACAAATGAAGAGACACACCGCATTATCGCGGAAAATATAGAAAAATCAGCTGTCTATGGCGGAGGCATTGCGGGGCGCGGCCCACGCTATTGCCCGTCCATCGAAGATAAAGTCGTGCGCTTTGCCGACCGGAACCGTCACCAGGTTTTCCTCGAGCCGGAAGGTCTTTCCGGCAATCCAGATGGTGATACGGTCTATCCCAACGGCATCTCGACCTCCCTGCCCCATGAGGTGCAGGAGGCGTTTATGCGGTCAATTCGCGGTTTGGAAAATGTCGAAATCCAGCGCTACGCCTATGCGATTGAATATGATTATGTCGATCCCCGCGAGCTTCGCGCAACGCTGGAGGTCAAAGCGCAGCGGGGCCTGTTCCTCGCGGGACAGATCAATGGGACGACCGGATATGAAGAAGCGGCCGCGCAGGGTCTCATGGCTGGTGCCAATGCCGCCCTCGCCGCGCAAGGCCGCGAGCCGTTCATTCTTGATCGCAGTCAGGCCTATATCGGTGTGATGATTGATGATCTGATTACAAAAGGTGTGACAGAGCCCTATCGTATGTTCACCTCCCGCGCGGAATACCGCCTTTTGCTGCGGGCGGATAATGCGGATCGTCGTTTGACCGCGATGGGTGTGGAGTTGGGTTTGGTGGGTGAAGCACGTCGTGAGATTACATCCCGAAAACTGGACAAACTTGATAAAGCTAAGTCTCTCGCACAGATCCTGATCGAATCTCCGTCCGTTTTGGCGAAGTCCGGCATTAAAATTAATCAGGACGGCGTGCGGCGATCTGTGATGGATCTGCTCGCCTACCCCAATATGACCGTTGCAGACTTGTCACCCGTCTGGCCAGAATTGTCTGATCTGGATGCGGAAACCGTGGAGTTTCTAACAACGGAGGCGACCTATGCCGGATATCTGGAGCGTCAGGCCAAAGATATCGCGGCGTTTAAGCGCGATGAAGGCTTGCGCATTCCGGAAGCGTTGGATTACGCCGCGATTGGTGGGTTGTCGAATGAAGTCCGTCAAAAACTGACAGACACGCGACCAGCGACATTGGGGCAGGCGTCGCGGATTGAGGGCGTCACGCCTGGCGCGCTCATGGCGGTTCTCGCTCATATTAAAAAAGCGCAGCGCGCAGCATGAGAGATGTCAGCCTCTGGACGGAATCCGATTTCGCCAATACCACGAATGTTCCACGTGGAACACTTTCGGATTTCGCGACGTGGAACACGCTTCTGCAGAAATGGAATAGCCGCATTAATCTCGTCGCACCGCGGGAAGTCGGCCAGTTCTGGCACCGTCACGCTTATGACAGTTGGCAACTCAACGCATATTTGCCGGACAACTGGACGCGCCTCGTAGATTTCGGCTCCGGCGGTGGGTTCCCGGGATTGTCTCTCGGCATCTACGCGAAACAGCGTGGGGCAGGGGAGGTGCACCTTGTTGAATCTGTGGGGAAAAAGACGAGCTTTCTCAAGACGGTCACGCGAGATCTCTCCCTGCCCATAACTGTTCATTCCGCACGTATTGAGGCGCTCCCGCCTTTGAAAGCCGATGTCCTGACAGCCCGTGCTTTTGCGCCGCTGCCAAAACTCTTCGCCTATGCCGCGCCGCATATCACAGAAGATGCAACACTCCTCCTCCCCAAGGGAGAAACTGCGGATAAGGAAGTGGAAACCGCCCGAGAGCACTGGCAATTCGATCTGGAGCGTTACAAAAGCAAGACTGACCCGGACGCCACCATTTTGCGCGTCACAAACCTCAAAGCCAAATAGAGGACGCCCGTGAATCCTGATCGCATCATCGCTATCGTCAATCAAAAGGGCGGCGTCGGAAAGACGACAACGTCGATTAATCTTGCGGCGGCGCTGGCGGCCAAGGATTTGCGGGTTCTCCTGATTGACATGGACCCGCAGGGGAACGCGTCCACAGGCCTCGGCATTCCACGTGCGCAACGGGAGCGTACCGTATATAATGTCATGACCGAGCGACTGGCCTTGGATGATGCGATTCAACCGACACAGGTTTCGGGCTTGTCCGTCCTTCCCAGCCATGTCGACCTCTCGGCCGCCGAAATGGAAATTGGCCAAGCGGAAGGCCGCACACGGATCCTGCGAGAGGCGGTACAAGTCTCAGAAGCGCAATTTGATTACGTTCTAATCGATTGCCCTCCCTCGCTAAACCTACTGACCATCAATGCACTGGCTGCCGCGCGATCCGTCATCGTTCCGCTGCAATGCGAATTCTTCGCCCTCGAAGGATTGAGCCAGCTATTGCAAACCGTCGAGATGGCGAAGTCTTCTATCAACCCATCGCTCGCCATCGATGGTGTGATGTTGACCATGTATGACCGCCGGAACCGGTTGTCTGCGCAGGTCGCCGAGGATGTCCGCAAGCATCTGGGCCGCGCTGTGTTCGAGACGATCATTCCGCGCAATGTTCGCATCGCAGAAGCACCGAGTTT
Organism: uncultured Caulobacterales bacterium; assembly: GCA_947503715.1. GTDB lineage: Bacteria > Pseudomonadota > Alphaproteobacteria > Caulobacterales > Maricaulaceae > Litorimonas. The sequence continues at coordinate 256,840 of CANNER010000002.1, forward strand.
TGGCCAGCCGGTCATCAGCTATGCGCCGTCTTCCAAGGGTGCAAAAGCATATCTCGCTTTGGCCGATGAATTGATTAAAAAACACAGAAACCGTAAATAAAACAACGGGTTATACTATGTCTGACGAAAAGAAAAAGCCAAATAAGAAAAAAGCCAGCGATCGGGGTCTGGGTCGGGGCCTCTCCGCACTCATGGCGGATATTTCTGTCCCCTCAGACGACGTCGAGACATCCGCAGGGCAACCGCCCTTGGAGACGAAATCCGTCCCAAGCTATGGCATGGCCCTGAGCCATAAAAAGCCGGAGACTGAAAAACGCGCCATTCAATTTATTTCGATCGCGCGACTGACACGTAATCCGGACCAACCTCGCAAACGGTTCGACCAGCGCGAATTGGAAGAGCTGACCGAATCCATTAAGGAGAAAGGCCTCCTCCAACCTATTCTCGTCCGGCCCCTGCCGGAGAGCGAGCGCAGCCGCGTCTCAAAAAAGGCGGATTATCAAATCGTCGCAGGTGAACGCCGCTGGCAGGCTTCGTTAAAAGCGGGGCTCAGCTCCATGCCCGTCCTCATCCGTGAGTTGACGGATCAGGAAGTTCTGGAAATCGGCGTTGTCGAAAATGTTCAACGCGCTGACCTGTCCCCGATTGAAGAAGCCCGCGCCTATAAAGCCCTGATGGAGGACTTTGGCCGGACGCAGGCCGATGTGTCAGATGCTGTCGGGAAATCGCGTCCGCATGTCGCAAACCTCATGAAATTGCTCGACCTGCCTGGGCCTGTTCAAATGCATATTGCGCGTGGGCGGATTTCTCAGGGTCACGCCAAAGCGCTCGCCAATGTGCCCGATGCGGAAGCGCTGGCGACGCGAATTGTTGAGGAAGGTCTGTCCGTTCGGGAAACGGAGAAGATTGCGAAGGCGCTTCGGGATGGTGAACCCGTCTCGCCGCCAAAACCGAAATCTTATAAAGACCCGAATATCATTAAGGTCGAATCCGATTTGACCGATGCGCTCGGCCTCGCGGTTGATCTGCGCGACAAGGGCGGGGCAGGGGAGGTCCGCATTAAATATAAAACGGCGAAACAACTTGAAGCTCTGATGCAGCGTCTCAAGGAATAGGCGAACACTCCACCTTGGCCTTTACCTTCATCCATACGGCGGATTGGCAACTCGGCAAGAGTTTTGGGCAATTCCCTGACGCTCAAGCCGGCCCCCTACGCGAAGCCCGGATAGAGGTCATCAGCCGGATTGCGAAAGCTGCAACGGAAGAGGGCGCGACACATATTTTTGTTGCGGGCGATGTCTGGGACAGCGCTATCCCCTCCAACACAACCCTCCGCCAACCCCTGACCGTGATGGGCGAAACGCCGGAGGTTATCTGGTGGCTCCTACCCGGCAATCATGACCCCGATGGGGCGGATGGATTGTGGGATCGGGTGGAAGAGATTGCGCCGAAAAATGTCCGTGTCTTTCGGGAGCCCAAACCCGTTGAGATTGAAGCGGGTGTCTCGCTCCTACCTGCGCCATGGCAGCGAATACAACACGGGCAAGACTTGACGGCGTGGATGGACTTGGCAAAAACGCCGCCGGGAAACCTACGCATCGGCCTCGCTCATGGTGCGGTGAAAGGGTTCGGAACTGAGGGGGACACGGACCGCGAAGTCATTCCCCCAACCCGTGCTGAAACAGCTAGGCTCGATTATCTTGCGCTTGGTGATTGGCATGGGCGAAGTGCAATTAATTCCAAAACCCACTACTCTGGAACACCTGAACCTGACCGCCATAAAATGGGCGCTCGTGGACAGGTCTTATTGGTCACGGTGGGGGCTGGGCCGGAACCTCTTATTCGTGAAATTCCTACCGCGAAATATGACTGGCCCGTTCTGTCCCTTAAACTCCAACCGGATGAGATAGGCGCAAGTTTGGAGGTGTTGGAAAACCGTCTGTCAGAGGGTCAACCCTTACGCCGAACACATGTGCGTCTTGATGTTTCCGGTGGCGTCACAGTCGCGGATTGGACTGTTTTCGAAGCGCGCATAAATGCCTTACGCGGTGACTGCGCGTCACTGCAACTCCGTGGAGAAACCGATGTGAACATCGTTGTCGTTCCCGAAGATATTGACGCGCTGGATGCGCAAGGGTCTGTGCGCGATGCGGCGCAGGATTTGCTGAACCGCCGGAATGATGAAGACCTGTCGAAACTAGATCGCGACATTGCGAGCGAGGCGCTGCAAATTCTTCTGCGTTATGGGGCGGAAACGGCATGAGGTTGATCTCTCTGCGCTTTCGACATGTCGGCCCGTTTGGCGAAGATGGGATCGCATTGGAAGGATTGACCTCCGGCCTCAACGTCATTTGCGAAACGAATGAGTTTGGGAAATCGACGGTCCTGAAAGCGCTCGAGACATTCCTGTTCAAACCGTTTTCCAGTTCCGACAAACAGGTCAAATCCCTCATGACGGGAGGATCAGAGTTTGGACCTGAGGGTGAGATTAAATTCGAAGCGGGTGGAGAAGCCTACGATCTCAAAAAACGGTTTATGAAAGGGAAGCTTTGTGAATTGCGCAGCGGGTCCGGGCAGGTTCTGGCCGTCAACCGCGAAGCGGAAGAACGGCTCGCCCACCTCCTCAGTCCGGAAGGTCATGAAAAAGGTCCGTCCGGATTGCTCTGGGTCCGGCAGGGCGACTCCATGGTAGGCGTTAGCGATGACGGTCAGGTTGCCAGCCGATTGGAGGGCGAACTCACAACCCTCGTCGGCGGGGACCGCGCGCGTGAATATCTGACACGGGTCGAAGCGGATCTGGCCGAAAATATTACGGGCACGGGTCGTGAAAAATCCAACGGGCCGTTGAAACTCGCGCGGGATGCACTGGCGGCAACGCAATCTGCATTGGCTGACGCTAAGGCCAAGCGCGAGACCACATATGAGACCGGATTGAAACTTGCAAAAACCCGCGACGATATCCAGCGCATGGAAGACGGGTTTGATGCAGCGGAGAGCGCGGTTGAAATCAAGGCGACGCGCGATGCGATGACCGCCGCGCAGGCCTTTGAAACCGATCTTCAACGCCTGCAAGCGGAACGCGACCGCGCCGCGCAAATGGCCAGCCGCGCGGGTGAGCAGCAGGCCGCGCATATCGAAGCGCTGACGGATTTTATTCGCTGGCAGGCCGAGATCACGGCGCTTGAAACCGCACAGAAGGAACGTGTGAAATTACTCGAACAAAAGACCGAAATGAAAACCGCGCTGCGCTCGGACATCGAAGCGCTGGACACGCAAGCCGCGGAATATGGGCAGGCCCGACAAGCGGCGGAAGAGGCCGCAAATCTGAAACTCCGGCTAGAAACGGCAGGACGGGACACCGCTTATTTGACCGCAGTTGATGAAAACTACCGAAACTTATCCTCCCGTCTTGCAGCGCTCGATATGCAACTAGCCGATATGCCGATAGTCAAACGTGCGGATATTCACCCCCTCGAACGATTGGCGGATGCCTTGCGGCGGGTGGAGGCAGAGATCGCGGCGCTGACGACCCATCTCTATCTCGACCTCGCAAGTTCCGGCGTGGGGAAAATTACGCTAGACGGAAAAGCCCTGACCTCGGGCCCGATAGAACTCTCCGGCTCCCAGACTTTGGATATTGAAGGCATCGGACGATTGCGCGGCGATAATAACCGGCTGCAAGTTCTGGAGCGCGAGTTGAAAGAGGCGGATAAAGCCTTCGCCGTACAGCTGGATGTGTTGGGTGTGGCGGATGTCGCAACGGCGCGGCAGGTTGCGGATGAACGCCATGATCTGGAAACGGAACGCCAGCGCATCACGGCGGATATGACATCGCTGGCCCCACAGGGCGAAGCGGCCATGCGGACGGAATTGGAAACCGCCCGCCGCCTCGCAGAAGACCTGTCCGAAAAACTGGCGGATATTGATTTGGTTGAGGCTCGGCCAGCGGACGGCGAGGATGACATCAGGCGGGAATTAACATCCGCGCGGGGACTCTTGGATGCGTTGAATGGCGAGATTGCGAAACTGCGTGAAACGCAGGCGGCGGCCAAGGCGAAATTGGACGGGCTGCGAAATAATCTCACCGCCCTTCGACTGTCTGACACCGAAGCTGAGCGAACTGCGCAGGCGGATGAATTTGCGGCGGCTGTCCTGAAGACCGCATCTGAGGCCCGACTGGCGGAAAAAGCAGTGGCGGCGGCGCAGTCCAATGCGCCGACACAATCGCTCACCCTATTGCAAAGCCGATTGACCCGCCTGGAACAAATCGCGGCGCAAACCCAATCAAACCTACAGGATTTGCAACGCCGAGAAGCCAGCCTGCGGGCCAATCGGGATGCCGCTTTTGAGGGCCAAGACGCAGATGCAAAAGTCGAGGCGCTGGTGGCAAAACTGGAACTGGAGCAGGCGGAGCTTGATCGGTTGGAGCGCCGCGTCGCCGCGCAAACGCTCTTGAGGGATACGTTACTTGCGTCTCAGTCTAAACTCCGCGAAGCTTATACTGAACCTGTGCGCGCGGAACTTGCGCCCCTTCTCGCCATGGTCCTGCCCGGCACTGAGGCAAATTTGAATGAGAGTCTCGGCGCGGATACGGTCAGTCGCGGGGGTCGTATTGAAGATATTGGACAGCTCTCAGGCGGGACGCGGGAACAGATTGCGATCCTAACGCGGCTGGCTTTTGCGCGACTGTTAAAACGCGGCGGGGCAGATGCCCCTGTTATTTTGGACGACGCGCTGGTCTATGCAGATGATCGACGTCGGGATGACATGTTTGATGTGCTCAATCATGTCAGTTCAGGAGAGAACGGCTTGCAATTAATTTATCTGTCCTGTCATCAGGGCGCAACGCAGCGACTTGGCGGCCACCGCATCACGCCTGAAAATTGGCCGAAAGACTAATCCTCTTTCTTCATCGTGACGACGCGTTGCGGGAATGGAATTTCGATATCCGCTTTGCCAAGCGCTTCGAAAATCTCAATCCGAAGTTCCGACGCGCGGTTGAACCAATTATTGCCGGGTAACCAGACACGGCAATTATAGTTCACGGAACTATCGCCGAAGCTCATAACGAAAGCTTCCGGCGGCGTCGGGGCATTGTCTGAAATCCTGTCCTTTGCTGAGGACAGTGTTTCCAGCATAACCGACTGCGCTTGACGCAAATCCGTGTCATAACTCACGCCAATATCAAGGCGGAATTGACGCATATCATGACGCGCGTAATTCTGGATGCGACCATCCCAAACTTTTGCGTTCGGGATATATTGGAACAGCCCGTCTGCCGTTTTTAATGTCGTAGAAAATAAACCAATTTCCGAAATCGTCCCTGAACCGTTCGGGAGATCCACAAACTCGCCGACTTTAATGGGGCGGAGGAAAAGTAACACGATGCCCGATGCGATATTGGATAATGTGTCTTTCAGCGAGAGACCAATGGCCAGGCCCGCTGCGCCGAATACGGCGATAAGCGAGGAGGCCGGGACCCCAACTTTTATCAGGACAGCATAGATTGTCATCGCGATAATGACGTAGAAAATTGCAGAGGCGATAACGGGCTTTAACGTTGCGTCCAGATGGGAGCCGCCAATTTTCGAGCGGCGGATACGTTTCTGCACCCAACGTCCGACCATTATGCCGACAATAAAAATCAGGATCGCGGAGAGGATATTGCCGGAAATTCCGAGTACGAAAGGGAACTTTTCCTCCAAGAGCGTCCAATATTCCATCATCTTATCCATCACTTATCTCCTCTTTGCGGCATAGCCAGAGAGCGCGAGTAACAGGCGCGAGACAATGGAATCAACAGGTGCGCCCGCTGTTTTCGCAGCGCGTTCGGCTTGCTGACATTCGAACAGGGACCGCCGCAACATGCGCAATCCCCAAATATCGAGTTGCCGTGAAAATACCCGTTCCTGCATGGCGAAAACGGGCGGGCGAAGGGCGCGCATAGCTTGCCCTTTCGGCTGTCCCGCGTCCATCAGGATTGAGGCTTCGGTCAGGCGCATGAGCTGTCTTTGTAAACCGAAGAGAATGCCGATGGGGCTGACTTTGCCCGCAACAGCGCGACGGAAATTGGCATCCATGGCGTCCACATCGCCGGTCAGGGCGTCGGTCACAATGGAGTCGATAGAGGCGGATTGCCCACCTGCGGCAACGGCTTGAATATCCGTCAGCGTGACAACTTCACCCTCGGATTTTCCGTAGCCCTTATATAGAGCCATCTTCTCGATCTCGCCCGTCGCGAGGGCGTGGTCACCCTCCAGTAGGGGCAACCAGTTTTCCAGCGCCTCGGGCGTAATATCGATAGAATGGGCTTTCAAGCTATCTTTAATTTGATCGCGGAGGTCATTGGCATTGGCGGCATAGCACCCAATAGCTGCGAAGTGTTTCGACGCTTCGACAGCCTTACGAATGGCGGAACGAGTCGTCATGTCGCCTGCCTCGATAATGAGTTTTGCTTCCGCGCGGTCAGGCTCGGTGTCGAAACTTTTAATTAATTTAGAAATGGCTGCGGCCTGCCGTTCATGGTCCAACCGTAATCGCACGAGCCGTCCCCCACCCAGCAAACTCATCGCGCTCATCTCATCAGAGAGTTTCGCAGGATCCCCCGTCAGGTCATCCGCCGTAATTAGCGTCGCACCAAAGGTCGGGTCCGCATCCGGCACCATGACGGTCGCGAGGGCTTGGGCGCGGGATTTCACGCGGCCCCGGTCCGGGCCAAATAATAAGACACCGATCACATCTGGCGGCGGAGATTGGAGGAAGCGCGCCTGTCTGGCACCCGTAATTTTCATAGCGCGAAAATCACCCGTCCTGATTGGCGAAGAACCGGGCCAGATCGCGGATTACTTTATCTGCCGTTTCTCTAGAGGCTTGTTCAATACCAACATTATCTGCCGTAATCACACCATAAGGCCCTATCGGGGCACCAAATGTCGAAATCGAGGACACATCACCACGCGCGACTTGGTCGCCCGACTTTGCATCATAGAGGCGGTATTTGGCTTTCACCGTAATATCATAGCGGGAGGCGACATCTTGGTCCGTAATACCCAGGCGCCGGCGACTGTAATCAGGTTCAATCTCCAGACGATATCTCGGGGCGACGCCGCCATCCCCCATCCGGTCACGCAAGCGTTGGGTCAGTAGGAAACCGGCCTGATTATCCGCTACATTATCACCCTTCTCAACCTGTACATTGATGTCTTGCAGCAGAGAGCCATTCGCCGTGCTTTGATGAACGGGCGTGAAGCCACAACCGGAGAGAACGAGACCTGATGATGTCAGGGCGAGGGATATGAAAAGAGCGCGGATCATGATGCTACTATATTCACGATACGCCCGGGGACAATGATGACTTTTCTTACCGTGCCGTCACCTATTGCGCGTTGCACGCCTTCATCGGCCATGGCGAGTTTTTCGATCTCGTCTTTGGGCAGGTCTTTGGCGATATTCAACTCGCCGCGCCGTTTGCCGTTGACCTGCAAGGGCAGGGTGATGGTGTCGTCGACGAGCATTTTCGAATCAACCTCCGGCCAAGGCGCATGATAGACGAGGCCTTCACCACCTAGCTTGGCCCAACATTCCTCCGCCAGATGCGGCATGAAGGGCGCAATTGCGCGGATGAGAATGCCGAGCGCTTCCAGACGGGCGGCGTCCTGCCCCTTATATTTATTCAACGCATTGGTCAGTTCATAGATTTGCGCGACGGAGGTGTTGAAACGAAACGCCTCAATCCCGGCGGTGATGTTTTCCATCGCACGATGGGCGAGTTTGCGGAGCTCCAGCGCGTCGCCTTTTGCATCTGTCGCGACAGAGAGCGGGCCGTCCGTGGCCGTCGTCGCTGAGACAACATTCCAGACTTTCTTGGAAAACCGCCACGCGCCGATCACGCCAGATTCCGTCCATTCCACATCACGTTCCGGCGGACTGTCGGAAAGAACAAACCACCGCGCGACATCCGCGCCATAACCTTTGATGATTTCATCCGGGTCGACGACGTTCTTTTTGGACTTGGACATCTTGATGACGTCGCCTTTGGTGACAATGGATTTCGTCCCAATGCGCAGCAATTGATTGCCGTCCTCAATGACGTCTTCCGGCAAAACATAGTCACCATCTTCATCTGTATAGACCGCATGGGTCACCATGCCCTGCGTGAATAATCCCGCAAAGGGCTCGCCGCTTGGCAAGTCCAGCAACCCGCAATCGCGCAGGCCCCGTGTGAAGAAGCGGGCATAGAGCAGGTGGAGGACAGCATGTTCAACCCCGCCAACATATTGATCGACGGGCAACCATTTCGAGGCAGCTTCCCAATCCAGATTCCCGTCTTGGTCGAGTGAACCACCGAACGCGGCGAAATACCACGAACTGTCCGCGAATGTGTCCAGCGTATCCGTTTCCCGTTCCGCGGCCTCACCGCATTTCGGGCAAGTGACGCCTTCCGTCTTCCACGTCGGATGACGGTCAAGCGGATTACCAGGTTTATCGAAATTAATATCGTAAGGCAGTTCAACAGGCAGTTGGTCTTCCGGAACAGGCTGAGAGCCGCAGGACTCGCATTTAATAACGGGAATCGGGCAACCCCAATAGCGCTGCCGCGAAACACCCCAATCGCGGAGACGGTATTGCGTCACGCCTTCGCCGAGGCCCATCTCAGAGATTTTGTGAATTGCGGTTTTAATGCCTTTGGATTTGTTCAATCCGTTCAGGAAGCTGGAGTTAAATAATTTACCTTCGCCGGTATAGGCCTCCGTACCAACGTCATAGGTGGCGGCGTCTTCACCCTCAGGCAAAACAACAGGCGTCACAGGCAAACCATATTTCCGCGCAAAATCCAAATCGCGCTGGTCATGCGCCGGACAACCAAAGACTGCGCCCGTGCCATATCCCATCAAAACGAAATTCGCGATCCAGACGGGGAGGGTGATTGACTCGTCGAACGGGTGTTGGACCAGTAAGCCCGTGTCGAAACCTAATTTAGGCGCTTGGGCGATGGCTTCCTCAGATGTACCGATTTTTTGACATTCCAAAATAAAGTCTTCGACTCTTGCGGTTGTCTCGAACATGTTTTTGGCAATTGGGTGATCGGGTGAGATAGCGACAAAGCTAGCCCCGAACAAAGTATCAGGCCGTGTCGTGAAAACCTCTATTCCGTCAGGATGATTATTTAATGCTGTAGTGAAGTCGTCATGCCAATCTAATTCAAGGTTTGTATAAACATCGCCCGACAATGGGTAATTCTCTACTAATGGACGCTTTTCTCCATTAGGAACTGCCCACTCAAATCGCATCTGCAAGCCCTCAGATTTCCCAATCCAATTCGCTTGCATCGTCCGAACCTTCTCCGGCCAGCGGTCCAGCCCGTCCAACCCTTCCAGTAATTCTTCCGCGTAATTTGTGATTTTGAAAAACCACTGATCCATGTCGCGCTGTTCGACGGTTGCGCCGCTGCGCCAGCCTTTGCCGTCAATGACTTGCTCATTCGCGAGGACGGTATTATCGACCGGGTCCCAATTCACTTTGGCGGTCTTGCGATATACCAGATCATTTTCCCAGAACTTCAGGAATATTTGCTGCTGCGTTTTGTAGTAGGCGACATCGGATGTTGCGAATTCGCGGGACCAATCCAGCGCAAAGCCGAGGCGCTGCATCGGGGCGCGCATTTCGTCAATATTATTATAGGTCCAATCTTTCGGATGACCGTCTGTTGCTATCGCTGCATTTTCCGCGGGCATGCCGAAACTGTCCCAGCCCATGGGATGCAGCACTTCAAACCCTTGCGCCTTTTTATAACGCGCGACGACATCACCCATCGCGTAATTGCGGACATGGCCCATATGGATTCGACCCGACGGATAGGGGAACATTTCCAGCGCGTAGAATTTCGGTTTGTCCGAGCTATCCTCCGCGCGGTAAATATCGGCCTCGGCCCAGACCTGCTGCCAGCGGGGTTCAACCTCGGCCGCATTATATTTCGTGGATTCGCTCATGGTCGCGTACTCGGATGATTGGGTGTTTTCAAACGCGACGTATAGCAGACGCAGGCGAGGCGGCTAGGGGGATTTATCCGGTTTTAAACCCGGCGTAAAACCGATGTTTCCGCCTCCAACAGCCCCGCGCCGATCCCGCGTAAGATTGCCGAGGGACGGTCGGAGACACCCATCTTTTTCAGGATGGCGCGTATGGTGCGTTGGACGGATTCGACTTGCGCGCCAACCACCCCGCAAATAATTTCGTCACTCATGCCGATGGCCATGCTCTTCAGCACATTGAGTTCGCGCTCATCCAGCTGGAAATCCTGTGGCAGGTTCAGCAGGACCAGTTCGCACCAACGCAGGTGAAAACATTCCAGCACCCAATGCAGGCGATTTGTCGTCAGGGGGTCCCAGTCCTCCAAAGACTGGTTTTTACGCCCAATCCCGACGTAACCATATCGCCCGCTCGGCCCAAAGGTCGGGAACCCTAAACCATCGCCCCGCAGCCATTGGTGCAGGTCTTCAAGATATTGGGTCTGTTCCGGTGTCAGGGGAACCAGCTTTTCGATCTGGCTCCACCGCACAGGACGGACGCGATAGGAGAAAATCTGTGTGATCGGGTCAATCTTGTGCAGCGACTCCCGCTCATACCGCGCAACCCAACCCTCCGGAAATCCATAGACGTTGATGGAAACATTTTGGTCATCCGGTGAAAAATCAGGCGCATGGTGGTGATAGGAGAGCAGGTCCGCGCCGAGCGTTTTTGCGTATTCGACAAGTTCGTCCCAGAGCGCGTCATGTGTTTCGGCATTGAAGAAGGCTTCATGCGCATCATGCGCGGCCTGTTCTCGCGCGGCCGAATCCCGAATTAGAGGCGAAACCGTGTTTTCGTCCGCCCCGTTCAATGTCTACTGACTGTCTTGGGTCGCGATATAGAGCTGACGGGCGCGAGTCAGGATGGCGTTTTCGATCTGACGCGCGGTGTCGGCATCGACATTGGCATCTTCCCACCCATTCACCGTGCGGTTTTGTTTAAAGATCGTCGCCTTTAACGCATCCGCGCGCAGGTTCGTATCTAGGATATAGACATTGGCCTTGAACCGCTCATTCGGGACCTGCGCATTGGCGTACCAATCCGTCACGATCACGCCGCCAAAAGGGTCGACCTGTTCCAGTGGCATAAAGTTCAACGTCTCCAGCGAAGCCCGCCAGAGGTAAGAGTTCACACCCATATTCGGCGCCGCGATCTGTGCTGCGTTTGACGATTTGGAATTGGACCCACATCCCGCAAGCAGGCCGGCCGCCAATACAGCACCGAGGAGAGGTTTAAGTGTCGAAGTGAGTCTCATGTGAAATGATCCGCAAATTAAAATATCAAAGCGGCTTATAGGGGGGGTTACGCCCCGCGCAAAGCGTTCGTTTCATAAATTGTCGGTCACATTCGCGGGTTTCAGTGCCTTGGCGGGATATGGTAAAGGCGCGTTAACCCTTTTTTAGGGCGGCGCAGGGCAAATGGTTAACGTAACTTCAACGCTTTCCTGCCGGGCCCGTCTACATGTCACGATTTCTAGCTTCCGCCGCCCCGCTCGCCGTCATCGCCCTTGGCGGTATTGGCTTGGCCTCGGCGCAGTCCAGCTCGCCCTTTGCCAGCAAAAAACCGCGTCAGGCGTGGGAGCAGCCCGCTGCGCCTGCACCCACACCGCAACCCGCGCCGGTTCAGACATATCAGGCGCCTGCCTACACCCCGCCCGCCTATGATGCGCCAATCCAGACAGCCCCGCCTCAAACACGCGCCACAAAGCCCGCATATCAACCCAGCTATGAGGGCGGGCGCTCCACACCGCCCACGGAAACGCCGAATTATGGCCGACCCACTGCCGCGCCCGCGCCGCAATATTCGGCCTCACCAACGGCACCGTCCAGCCGTGCCTATCCGCAGACCCGCCCGTCCGGACAAGCCGCGCCGTCACAATACGGAACGCCGCAGCTGCAGCAATATGGGCAGCCTTACGCACAGCAACCGAATTACGGTCAAACCCCGCAATACGGACAACAATATGCACAAACGTCCTATCCACCACAGGGGGGACAGCCTTTTCCAGCCCCGCAACAGCCGCAAACTTGGAAACAGAAACTCGGACTGGATAAAATTGCGACTTTCTTCTCGGGCGGGTTACGCTCCGGCGCGGCGCTGTCCTACCGCGATGTTCCGCCCCATCAGGTCGGCGCGGAAGATGGCTATAGCGAAGATTTCATCATCGATGCAGATGTCGAGTTCGAAGCCAGCGCGATTACGCAGGGCGGCTTGGAATATGGTGTGAACCTTGGCGCCCGCGCGCAATATGACCCCTATCGCCGCGGCTTTGGCGGACGTATCCCAACCTGCACGCCGGGCATAGCCGGGTGTAATGCCTCGGGCGGCAGCACATTGCGTGGGCACACCTCGCAATTCTACCAATTCGGGGAAGACACGGCGAAGGACGCGCAATTCGCGGTCGAGAGCGCACATCTCTTCCTGCGTTCCGCCTATGGTGATGTGACGGTCGGGCGGGATGACGGGGCGGCCTTCCTGTTCAGTCTCGGCGCGCCGACGCTCCTCGCGGTTAACGCGTCTAATTCACCCGTCGACTATACAGGGCTCGACAGTGTGAAAACGGTGAATGACGCATCGAGCTTCTCGGAAAAAATCACCTATACCTCGCCGCGCCTGCTGGGTGACCAGATCGGTGTCGGCGTCCAATTCGGTGTGTCCTATGCGCTGGATGCGGAGGCTTGCGGTGTTGATTTCTGCACGGACCGGGATGTCGCGCGCGTCATCGCGCCGGAATTGGAAGACGTGTTTGAAGCGGGCCTCGCGCTTGACCGCACATTTGCGAACGGCCTCTCGGTCGAAGGCACGCTGACCTATGCCACGGCGACTGAAAAATCAGGCTTTGCCGGATTGGATGATCTGGAAAGCTATGGTGCAGGACTTGAATTTGAATATGCCGATTGGACGCTGGGCGGCTCCTATCTGCAATCGAATAACGGGCTGCTCGACGGCGATTACAGCGCCTATGATATCGGCGTCACGTGGAAGCCCAGCGCGCTCGGCTTCAGCCTCGCCTATGGCCACGCCGAAGACGACAATGTCGGCCTGACCTCAGACCAAGGCACATTCGGCGTCACATACGACTTCGACCGCTTCACCCTCGGCACAGGCGTCCAATATGTCGACCGCACAGTGACGGGATTAATCCCGCAGGGGGGCGGCGTGTTTAATGCAGGTGAGTTGGACCAAAAAGGCACGAGTGTGTTTGTTGAGGCGGCGGTGAAGTTTTAGATTTTTCCGTACTTTTTAACGGAAAACTACTTCATATTCAGATGCGCTAATGTGGTGGTATTCAGGGCCTTATCTTTGATAAACTATTTGTATTTAAGATCCTTAGCAGTGAAAAAATTTAAGGTAAAACTTGTTGGCCTGACTTTGTCGGCTTTAACGTCAGTTACAACGAATTCATGCGCACAAACACTTATAACGCCAGAAGCTGAGTTTATACCTCCGGGCTATGATTGCGAAGCGCAACACGGAATGGCATCGGCGATGTTCAGCCTTAATCTTGAAGGCGAGTTGTTAGGGGCTAATTTTGCCCTTAGTACCGATTTTCCTGAGTTCGGCTTAGATGGTTTTGCTATAGGTGGCAGCTTTAATGAAAGTTTCATAAGAGACAAAAAGTCTGGATTTGGAAGCATTTCAATTCGGCCCTCAGTAAATACATGGTCCGATTGGGATCGAAATCTCTCATTGGAGGTTTGGAAAGAAGGCGAAAGCGGACGCATAAGAGTAGAAAAGACACCCATTCAAAACTTTGTTGGATATATGGCGTTTTTCAGAAGTTGGGAAGAGTTACGGCAAATCACATCAAATATTGAAAGTTTAACCTTCGAACTCAAAAGTGCTGATGGAAGTTTAGTTTTCAAAGATAATTTTAATACATCTGACTTTGTTGCTATTAACAAAGATTTGCTAGCTGTTGCGAATATGGCGAACAGTAAGATAGATGCTTTTAAAACTGAATGCACTTATCATGAAAGACAGCAACTAGATGTTATTACGGTCAAATGAAGTGGTGGGTTGAAAAAATTTACTTTTAAACACCAATCACCGCCGCCACATCTGGTTTACGCTTAAATTTCATCGCAATATAAGGGCATCCGGCGATGACTTTGTAACCCTTCTCCATCGCGTCCGCTGCCATGACGTCAAAGAGTTTTCCGGCGATGCCTTGGCCTTCCAAAGGTTTGGGGACAAAAGTGTGGTTGGCGTTGAAGATGCCGTCTTTCACTTTGGCCATCGTCAATTCCGCCTCTCCATGATCGGTGTCGATCACAAACCGGTGGTCGTCATTCATATCTTCGCGGCGAATATCCATCTTGAGTCCTTCTATTGCGGCGAGGCCAGTTACGCCCGAACGGGTGAGATTTAAAGCGGTTGCGGCGTTTACACCGCCTAGCGCATAGAGCGGAACGGGCAGGCGGGTGACCCTGTCTTTTAAGGCTTCAACCCCAATTGCTTCTCCGGCGCTCTTACTCAGGCTGGGGAAAACTGCACTAATAAAAAGCGCGTCGAGACTGTCGAGCGGCGCGGCGTAATGGCCTGATTTTAATCCCGCCATGGTGATGATCCAATCGGGCCGCCTTGCGCGCCATTTAATGGGGTCAATTAATTCCGGGTCGCGGGAAAAATGAACGCCGTCCGCGTCGACGTCTTCCGCGAGTTCGGGATCGCTTCCGATGAGGAATTGTTGATCCCGTTGCTTGGTCACATTGCGTAAAGTTCGCGCCGCCTCAGGCTGGCCAAAATGCCGATAGATAATCGCGGCCCCGCGCGGCAACCGTTTTGCAATCGCCACAGGGTCCGGCACCCGCGTCGGGTCCGTCATAAAGACGAGCGGCGAGAGGCGGCAGTCTGGACCCGCTGCGCGTAATTCCGTCGCGATGCGTCCCAGCACACTTCCCTTTTTCGTCAGTTCAGAATAGGAGGCGCTCATGTCAAAAATTTCCGATCAGCATAAAGATGTCCTAGCCAATCTCGCAGAGGCTTCCAAGCGCGCAGGCCGGATGGATGTGCCGGACCTCGTCGCCGTCTCCAAGGTCCAGCCGGATGAACGGATCGTGGCCATGATTGAGACAGGCCAGCGAATCTACGGCGAAAACCGTGTACAGGAAGCGCAGCAGAGATGGGGCGAAACATTTGCTGCGCATCGCAAAGATATCGAACTCCGCCTGATCGGACCGCTGCAATCGAATAAGAGTGATGATGCCGTCGCGCTCTTTGACGTCATTGAAACGGTAGACCGCGTGAAGCTGCTCAAGACTTTGACGAAAGCGGCCGAGGCCCACGGGTCCACGCCGCGCCTCTATGTGCAGGTAAATACTGGCGAGGAGCCGCAAAAATCCGGTGTGCTGCCGCGCGAGCTTCCCACCTTTCTCAAAGCCATGCGCGAGGATTACGCGTTGCAGCCAGAAGGCCTGATGTGTATCCCCCCGCTGAAAGAAGCGGCCAGCCCGCATTTCTGGCTGCTCTCCAAACTCGCCGAACAAAACGGCGTCGAAAAACTCTCCATGGGGATGAGCGGTGATTATGACATGGCGACGGAAATGGGCGCGACGAGTGTGCGTGTTGGCTCGGCCCTGTTCGGTGAGCGGGATTACGGTTAGAACCGACGCGAGGCTTTCACGCCGAGTGAATTCACGCCGTCATTTTGACCATCGCCGATTAACGTGCCATTGGATAAATGCTCCACAAAGACTTCGGCGGCCCAATCCTCATTGACCCGTACGCCCAGTGTCACTTGTTCGCGAAACAGGAGGCGGGACCCGAACTCGATTTCGGTTCTCAAGCGTCGGAAAAATTCTGATATACTTTCATCTGTCTCGGGGCCGCTAAATTTAACATCGGTTTCGCCGTCATGGATCACGCCGCCAAAGGCAAAATCGGCGTAAAGCCTATCTCCCAGACTTTGCCGCCACATCAATCCACCGCCCGCAAATGAGGTCTTCCCGCCAAGGTTCAATGTGCCGTTGACATAGGGCTGCGGTGACAGGGCCCATTTCAGGACCTCCGGTTCCTCAAATATAATTTCGGTATTCACCCCAACAGAATTTTCATCCGCAAATTTGAGAGATCCCGGCAGATTTAGCGTGCGCTCGTCAAATTCGGTTAGGCCCGCCCTGACCTCCGCGACTTGGGCCGATGCCGTTTGGACATGTGTGAGTGCTGCGCAAAGTGCTGCGCCAATAAATAATTTGAAAGCCATAAACCCCTCCAAGGATGGGGTGTGCTACGGACCTGAAGATGACAACAGCCTGTCCGACGTCTTACACTATTGAGAGATATGGACTGTCTGATCCATATGTAATTCAGGCAGCAACTTCACCATCTCCTCCGGGGCGAGCGCGATGCACCCTAACGTCTTCCGGTCATCGGGTTGGGCGATGTGGATGAAGACGGCGCTGCCCAGACCCGCGACGGGTGGGCTGTCATTATGGCTCATGACAAGGAGGATGTCATAAGCCCCGTCTTCCCGCCAGAGCGCTTCATGGCTGGCGGGGTAGGGCCGGCGGATGAAGCGGTTATAGGCGGGGTCGGTCTGGGCGTCGCACCACCCGTCATCTTGGCGTAAAGGCCGGAACGTCAGAGGCGATTTCGGTTTGGGCAAGCGGTCCGCGCGGTAGAGCCCGAACCGCAGGCGGTAATGCCCCAGCGGTGTTTTCGCATCGCCCTCACGCCCCGCCGCGCCGTCTATAAAACCGGATTTCCCAATCCGACATGGGAGATGGAGCGGGCCACACCGTAATAAACCCGCGTCACACGCAATTTTTATCGCTTCACTCATGGTCGGGTCGCATTTTTGTGATGCATTCTCATCAATCCGTCATTAGCTTGTGAGCGAGCACATCTCTATGTGCGCCCAAACGCATTGAAGGAATATTATCATGGCTGTCAAGAAACGGGTTCTCCTGGTCGATGACGACAATACACTCCGCGAAGAATTGGTCGCGCAATTCGCGATGTATGACGAGTTCGAAACGCATGATGTCTCGACGGGGACCGAAGGATTGGAAGCGGCCAAGTCCCAGACATTCGATATGATTATCCTCGATGTCGACATGCCTGATATGCAAGGCACAGAGGTCGCCAAACTGATCCGCGCGGCGGGCGTGGCGACACCGATTGTCATGCTGACGGGCAATACGGGCGATGCGGATCAAATCCTCGGTCTCGACTCCGGTGCTAATGATTATGTGACCAAGCCCTTTCGCTTTGGCGTCCTGCTGGCCCGCTTGCGCGCCCATCTGCGGTCCTTTGAACAATCTGAAGATGCCGTGTTTCAGGTCGGACCTTACAGCTTCAAACCCGCCGCGAAGAAACTCACCCCACCGGAAGACCCCGCCGGTCGTCCCGTGCGCGATATCCGCCTAACGGAAAAAGAAACGAATATTCTGAAATATCTCTACCGCGCAGGCGGCAAAGCCGTGAAACGCGAAGAACTTCTCGAAGAAGTCTGGGGTTATAATTCCGGCGTCACAACACACACGCTGGAAACCCATGTTTATCGCCTGCGTCAGAAGATCGAACCACAAAAGGGCGAGGCGATATTATTATTGACGCAACCCGGTGGATATTCTCTAGCCCTGGGGTGAGCTCAAAACTTCGAGATATTGACGCGGTCACCCGCAACCAATTTGAATCTGATATTTTAACGGGTGGAGAGCCGGTCGTCTTGCGAGGCCTCGTCTCGGACTGGCCGGGTATCGTCTCGGACGCCTCAACGCTTTTCGCTGCATTAAAGTCTTACGATAACGGTATGCCCCAAGGTACATTGCTGGGCGGCTCCGGCGTGAAAGGGCAATTTAACTACGCGCCAAATTTACGCGGTCAGAACTACACGCAAGTCAGCGAGACGGTCAGTGTGGCGTTAGACCGATTGCTCTCAAGCGATCATCCGGATGGTGCCTATATTCAATCCATCCCGCTGGATAAACATATGCCGCGTTTTGTGGCGGACCATCCGATGCCGCTCCTGCCCGAGTCCGTGACGCCGCGTGCCTGGATTGGCACGCCCACCACGGTGCAAACGCATTTCGATCAATCCCACAATATTGCCTGTGTCCTGCTGGGTGAGCGGGTCGTGACACTCTTCCCGCCAGATCAATTGCCGGGCCTCTATCCCGGTCCGCTGGAAACCGCGCCGGGTGGAGCTGTCGTCAGTTTGACGGATTTAGACGCGCCTGATTTTGAAAAACATCCAAAGTTTGAAGAGGCGTTAAAGCATAAACAGACCGTCACTCTACAGGCAGGCGACGCCCTCTACATTCCCTATGGCTGGTGGCATCATATTCGCGCCACGGCACCGCTCAATATGCTCGTCAATTATTGGTTCATGCCGCTGACCCCACGTCTGGAAACGCCATATGCGGCGATGGCGCTGGCCATGCTCTGTTTTGACCGGATGGACGATAAGGCCCGCGCCGTCTGGTCCGGCTTGTTCGACCATTTCGTCTTCCGAAAAAACGGAGACCCCATGGGTCACGTCAATGATGACGTCAGGGGGTTCCTCGGCGGTAATCCCGAAGGACAAGAGGGGAATGCAATTTTCGAAATCCTCGGAAGCCTCGCCCCGCTCGTGGGGTTGAAGCTTCCACCGATCAAAAAATAGTCGCGGCGGGTGGAAGGCATGATCTGGGCCATCTGTATTTATGTCGTCTTGGTGACCGGCCTCTTGCTGTCGGAACTCTTGAGCAATTTACGGGCGCAAAGAATTTTCAAACCTTTGGCGGCCTTGGGTTTTATCGGTCTGGCTCTGTACGCGGGCGCATTGGACACACTCTATGGACAGATCATATTGTCGGGTCTTGTGGTTTGTGCCTTCGGCGATGTCTTGCTTTTATCTCGCAAATCGAGCCAATTATTTTTGGCTGGTATGGGGGCATTCGCGCTGGGGCATTTTGCCTATCTAACCGCCTTTATGACACAACAAACGGGTGTCTATTCGACAGTTTATTTGGTGGTCTCTATGATTGGGATTGGCGGAGCTGTGGGGTTTTATGCTTGGCTAAAACCGAAACTTCCACGCGGCATGGCCATACCTGTCGGCATTTATACAGGCATTATCATCCTTATGGTCATAAGATCATTCGGTCTGCCCATGAATGGGCCTATGATTTTTGCCCCGATTGCCGCGGTTCTGTTCGCAGTTTCAGATATGTTCGTCGCAAGAGACAGGTTTGTTACGCCGAGCCCGAAAAACGCATGGGCTATCACCCCGTTATATTTCGGGGCGCAAGCGTTGTTTGCGTTAAGCACTCAAATCTAAAATCTGCGTCATAGGAACATGGTCGGATGGCTTTTCGGCCCAAGTCCGGCAGGGCACGTGGATCTCGTGACCGTTCGGCCCCATCGCTTCGACACAGGGTTTCAGCGCGGGGCTGACCCAGATATGGTCGAGCCGTCGTCCCTTATTTGATTTCATCACATCGCGCGCCCGGTAGGACCACCAACTATAAAGTTTCTCCGCATCATCCGCGAAGAGGCGGGAGGTGTCAGTGAAGTCATGCGTTTTGCGCAGTGTTTCCAATATACCAACTTCCAGCGGCGTATGGCTGACAACTTTCAGGAGTTGTTTATGGCTCCAGACATCATTTTCATGCGGGGCAATATTGAAATCTCCGACGAGGATTTGTTGGGCGTCGCCCTGTGCAAACCGTTCCGTGAAATAGGTCCGCATATTCTCCAAAAAGTCGAGCTTATGCGCGAATTTATCATTCACTTTCGGGTCGGCGACATCGCCGCCGGCCGGAATGTAAAAATTATGAAATTCGAAATCGTGATCGCCTGCAATGACTTTGGTGGAAACATGCCGCGCATGATCCAGCGGGCAGAAACTGGTGGGCAAGCGCTCTATCGGCAATTTTGAAACTGTCGCCGCGCCGTGATAACCCTTCTGGCCTTTTACCTCGATAAACTCATATCCGATCTCGCGAAAAGGCTCATAGGGAAACTGTTCCTCCACACATTTAATTTCCTGCAGGCCGAGTACATCCGGCTGTTCCTGTTCGAGGAAACGAATGACCTGATCAATCCGCAGACGGACCGAGTTAATATTCCACGTGGCGACTTTGACTTTCATCCGCGCTCTGTAAGGGACAGCGCACAGGATGTCACCCGCTTCTATCGACGACGATCCCGACGATCACTGTCCTCGCGTAGGATAAACAGGCGTGGGTCGAGACGGCCATTATATTGCAGGTTCGAGAGGATGACGCGCGTGTTTCCACCAAAGGCATCAGAGATTATCCATTCGCGAAGGGCAAGGGTTTCTGCGTCAAAGACGAGGGTGATCGCACCGTCCAGCTCGCCTGACCCATCACGGGCTGTGACACGCCAGATGCCGTCGAATTTTTGCAGGGCAACGATTTCCGTATCTTCGGCCAGATTGACGTTTTCTTTCAGAAAATAATTGAGAGGTGTCGCCGAGAGCGGGATGCGGTCAAAGGTTTCCAATTGGCGGTCATTCTGCACCATCGTCACACCGTCAGAGACGATGAGTAGCGGGTTCGGGTCTGCATATTCAAACCGGACTTTACCGGGACGTTGCAGCCAGATTTGACCATTGGACGAACTGCCATCCGGTGCGATCTGTGTAAAATTACCCTGAAATGTCGTCGTCGCATTTAAGGACGCATCAATCCGCGCCAAGTCTGCCAATACTGTCGTCGGCGACGTAAAAGGCGCAACCGCTTGCGGCGCAGCGGTTAGCGGCTGCCCCGTTTGTGCGGAGGCCGTCGCGAAAAGCGCGGATGTCGCCAAGAGGGCGGGGAGTAGAATATGTTTCATCATGGGAACGGCCATAGCGGAATTTGCTTTAACCGCATCTGAACATAACGCTCAGATTAATTACAAAGCGGTCATCTGCGTCCCGTTTTCTATCCATGTGCCGCGATATCGTGAATCTTTGTTTCCGGCCGTGCGCCGTAATGCTGAATGACTTCGGCGGCGGCGAGGCTGCCGAGATAGCCTGCATCCGGCCAATCCAGCCCCATGGCGCGTCCGGCCAAAACACCTGCCGCATATTGATCGCCCGCGCCCGTTGTGTCGACGATTTTTGAAATCGGCGCGGCGGGGACGTGATAGCGGCGCTCTGATGTTTGAATGATGGAGCCTTTATCCCCGCGCGTGACACATACAACCGGGCGCATGCCGGCCAGCGCGTCAAGGGCTGTGTCCAAACGGTCTGTTTCAAACAGGGCGAGTAACTCTTCCTCATTCGCAAAGAGGAGGTCTGTTTGATGTTCCGCCAATTGACGGAAACCTGCGCGGTGGCGTCCGACGCAAAAACTGTCTGAGAGGGTCAGCGCAACTTGTCCGCCCGTCGCCTGAGCGATCTCTGCGGCTTTGACATAGGCGGCTTTTTGCGCGTCTGAGTCAAAGAGATAACCTTCGAGATAAATCATCTCAGCCCGTGCAATCTCTTCGCGGCGGATATCATCCACGCCGAAATCTGTATTCGCGCCGAGGAACGTGTTCATCGTCCGCTGCCCATCCGATGTGACCGCGATCATAGAGCGGGCCGAGGCTGTGCCGGACGACGTTGGTGTTGTGTTAAACCAGACACCCGCGTCACGATAACCCGCCGCCAAACGCTCGCCCACACCGTCGCGCCCAATCTTCCCGATATAGCCGGAGTGCACGCCGAGTTCCGCAATGCCAACAACCGTATTGGCCGCGGACCCACCCGCAATTTCCATCAGGTCAGAGGAGGCTTTCAACGCTGTGTTCAACATCAGCGCGCGCGGCTCATCAATCAGGTTCATGGACCCGGGCGCCATCTCATGTTCCGTCAGGAATTCATCTGGGACGGGCG
The DNA here is from genome assembly GCA_947503715.1 of uncultured Caulobacterales bacterium. GTDB lineage: Bacteria > Pseudomonadota > Alphaproteobacteria > Caulobacterales > Maricaulaceae > Litorimonas. The sequence goes on from CANNER010000002.1 coordinate 278,720, forward strand.
CAATAATATCCATGATGGCATTCCCAATGCCGAGAATGTCGATGTCTTTAGTCATAATGGTAGGCCGTTCGTCTATTCGTTTGCGTCCGCGCCTCTAACGCAATATCTGGATCAACACTATGAAGAAAATCGCTCTCCTTATTTCTGATAACCTCCTGCCCGATTTTGAAAATGGGCGTGAGGACCGATTTGAACTGCTCGAAGAAGTTGGGAAGCTCAAACCCGCTCTCGCCGCGCAAGGCATGGAACTTGTTGAGGTGCGGTGGCGTGAGATTGCGGATAGGGCGGCAGAATTCGCAGCCATCCTTCCGCTCATGGTCTGGGATTATTTCGAAGGGAATGAAGACGCCTTTCTTTCTGCGATTGCAAAAGCGGAAGCTGTCACACCTGTCTTTAATAGCTTCGACACATTGAAATGGAATTCCGACAAATCCTATCTGGATGAGTTGGAAGCGCGCGGCGCCCCCGTCATCCGAACGACTGCTGTAGAGCGCGTGACAAAGACGAACGTGGCTCGCGCGTTCGAGGAATTGGACACCAATACGCTCGTGATTAAACCGACGGTCGGCGGCGGGGCGTGGCGGCAAGTGCTCTATAAACAAGGTGATCCGTTTCCTGACGCATCGGAATTGCCGCCAGAAGCGGCGCTCCTCCAAGCCTTCCTGCCGAGTGTGAAGGAGGAGGGTGAATATTCCTTCCTCTATTTCGGTGGACGGTTCAGCCATGCGGTTCGCAAGACGCCGAAAGCGGGCGATTACCGGATCCAATCGATCTATGGCGGGCTTGAGCAAACCTATGTTCCAACAGGAGCGGAGCGTGAAACCGCGCGGGCCGTGCTCGACACATTGGATGAGTTGCCGCTCTATGCGCGAGTGGATTTGCTGCGCGGGCGTGACGGTCAATTGAAACTGATCGAGTTGGAAATGATCGAGCCCTATCTCTACCTTCCCCATGCAAAAGGTGAGGGCGGGGAGAATGAGGGCGCACAGAAATTTGCGGCGGCGCTGAAAGCCCGTTTGGACAAGCCCTGACTGGACAGGCCCAACTGTTCGCGTCTACTCTAACGGCCATGCGCGCAACTCTGAAACATGTTTCCACCGATACTCCGGTCTCTGAGATCATGGAGATTATTAATAGCGATGGCGGTGTAATTATTGACGCCATTCTAAGCCCCGAGGAGGTGCAGGTTTTCGCGGATGAACTCGCGCCGCTTCTTGACAAGGCGGCTGCTGGACAAGACAGCTTTTCCGGCTTTTCGACGACCCGTGTCGGGGCGCTAATCGCGCGGTCCTCCATCTGCCGCAAGATAGCGACCAACACACAACTCCTCGAGATTGCCGATGCTATGCTCGGCCCGTTCTCTCCGACCGTGCAGCTCTCCCTGACACAGGCCGTCAATATTGCGCAGGGTGAGGGTGCGCAGATCTTGCATCGCGACCGTGGGCTCTGGGGCGGACACATTCCCCGGCGGATTGAAACACAGCTCGGTACGATGATCGCCGTGACAGATTTCACCCATGAAAATGGCGCCACCCGCGTCGTCCTTGGCAGCGCAACATGGGACGCCAAACGTCAGCCCGAGCCGCATGAAATCGCGAGTGCCGAGATGAAGGCGGGCTCCATCCTCGTCTATAACGGCACGGTCATTCATGGCGGCGGGCCGAACGCGACTAATATTCCGCGCCTCGGCGTGCTGCTCCATTATACGCTCGGTTGGTTGCGCCAGCAGGAAAACATGTACCTCTCCTGCCCGCCCGAGATCGCCAAAACTTTCACCCCCAAACTCCGGCGCTTGCTGGGCTATACTCAAGGCTCGCCTGTCATGGGGTTTTATTCCGACCCTTATAATAGCGGTACGGAAACGGCCTCACCTGAAACCCTCTTTGGCGACGTGGTGAGTGCGGTGGGTCAACGCGCGAGCGGCGAAGACGTGGTTAGTCGGACGACTGGGAAGAAAACTTAATCGTCGCCAACCCAACACCGATCAGCACGACGGCGCAAGATAGGGCGAAAGACAGCGTCACAGGCTCCAAGATAAATATCGCGCCGCCAACAGCTGCAATGACGGGGACAGACAATTGTGAGACCGATGCCGTTGTCACGCTTAAATCCCGCAACACATGATACCACAAGGCATAGCCTAAACCCGATGTCACGGTGCCGGATAAGATCGCGAGACCAATACCCGAAATTCCGGGCGCGGCTTCAGGCGAAATAAATAAAATGAGCGGCGTCATGATAATTAATAAAATTCCCGCCCGTGCAAAATTCCCCGCCGTCCGCGCCAGCGGGTCGCCCGCCCCTTTACCCAAAACGGAATAAACGCCCCACCCGATTCCGGAAGCCGCCATGAGCAAGGAACCCAAAGGTGAGGGAGCTTCCACACCAGGCGCGAGGAGATAAATTAATCCGCCCGAGGCCAGGGTTAGTCCAACCCATTGCACGGCCCGCATCCGCTCGCCCCGGTGATAGGCCACGGCCAGCATTGTGAGTTGCACACTCGCAAATAAGAGTAAGGCCCCTGTTCCCGTGTCGAGCAAGAGATAGGCAAAGGAGAAGAAGACGCCGTAAGCACAAAGCGCGAGAGCGGCCATCCATCGTCCCGCCACCCACCCGGCTTTCGGGCGCGCGAGCAAAAGCAAAATCATCGCGCCGGACACAAAGCGCAGCAGTGAAAATGTCCAAGGCCCAATGTCACCCCCACTCAACGCCAAACGCGCAATCACGGAGTTTCCCGCAAAGGCGATCAGGACGAAGAGGCTGAAAAAGGCGAGGCGCATAGGGGGAGGTAACATGTTTGACGGGAAAAGAGACGTCACAATTTTGATAGAAAGCGATAGAGTTGACGCCACCCTCCTATGTCACCCCGACACCAATGGATGCGGGGTCTGTCGTTTATAAACGCAGGCTTAAGGGTACAGCCGACAGGTCCCGCATCTCCACTGCGTTACGTGCGGGATGACAGGCGGTGGGAACCGCAGGTTTTGTAAACCTCGCCGCCTTCTAGCGCCTGTATCTTTTAGTGTGCCCGTTTATTTTAGTTAAAAAAACGGGATGTCCGCGTGGGTATTCAGGGTTCTGGTCGCAAACCAGGGTTAAAGCTAAGTTTTCGAACCCCAACGGGCCCACGCGGCGGCGCCTTTTCGCACTAACGGCCGAACCATTCAGTCGGGGAACGATCAGCTCTCGTTAGGCCACCCAAGCAACCGGGACATTACGCCCTTCGCTCCAATGACAAGCACCGCTTCTTTCCGATTAAGCCAATGTGCACCTGACCGCCCTGTGAAAGAAGACAGGCTAAAGATTACACAACTCCCAGGGGGTGTGGACGCAGTTTTTGAAATAAATCTCAATCCTCGTCTTCTCCGTTCACCCCAGCGAAAGCTGGGGTCCAGAGCGTCAATCAGATATCGGTGCTCAACTCACTGAAATCACAACCAACTCTGGATTCCAGCTTTCGCTGGAATGGACGGAAATTGAGAAGAGAAATTTCTTGCCAATCCACGCTTTCAAAAACGGCATAACCGAGGATTAAGTTTAAAGTGTTGCAAAATTATAAGAAATACACTTTGAAGGTGTGTGTCTTTAGAGGGAAATCATGGCGGAACCAATCAATCAAGGCTTTAAGCCAACTCTGTTTCCAATGATGTCTTCAGGAGAAGACCAAGCAACTTCAATATTCTTTGGGATGATGTGTCTTGTCTTACCACTGCGTGACACATTGTTGAGAACCATATCTCGTTCCGCATACAAATCGGGTAATGACTTTTCTGCATTTCTTCATCCGTCATTCGGCGGAAAGTATTCGAAGAAAGACGTTCCAGATGGCGTCATACATTTGGAGCAAAAAGAGAATTGGAGCGCATTGGTCGAAGTTAAAATAAAAAAACAAGATCTTTCAAATATACAACTCGACAACTATTTGCAGCGTGTGAAAGAGTCCAACATGGACGCCTTGATCACAATATCTAATGAACTGTGCGCGAAACCTGACCGGCCTCCATTACGGCTGAAGAGCTCTAATAAAAACTTTCGTAAGATTCCTCATTACCATTGGTCTTGGCAATTTATACGGTTTCAAGTGAAAAAGCTTTTAAACAGTGATGATGGCTTAACAGAAATTGAACGGGAGCTACTAAGCCAGTTTTTAAATTTCCTCGAGCATCCAAAATCGGGTGTAGCCGGCTTTACGTCAATGCCAAAGGATTGGAAAAAGCTGGTGGATAAGTTGCGGGAAGGCGGAAAGCCTGACCAAGACATGTTAGAAGATTCTGTAAGTGGCTGGTTTCAAGAAACAGCAGAGTTGGCCCTCATTCTTTCTGGCGAACTCGGCGTTGAAGTGGAAGAAATGGCTATCCTCGACTCTGTCGAGCGAAGACGCGAAGATGCAGTCAATCGTTTGGCAGAGACAGGCGATCTTGTAGCAGACTTTAGAATTGAAAGCTGCAAATCACCTTTAAATGTAAAATTAGATGTCGATCGTCGGTGTGTTCAATTTTCGGTAACGCATGATGTACCAACATCAGCAAAAACACCATTTGTTCAGGTTCAGCATTTTTTGAGAAGATTTCACCAAGAAGATGAACGGGACCAATGGGGTGCACATGAGGATGTTAGAGTATTTTGTCGCTGGCCCCGTGCGAAAGACAAAACGGATATGACGCTGTTTGATGCGATACAGCACTCAATAGATGATGAGATGAAGAACTCCCCCTTAATACGTCAAGACAAAGATAAAATCATGGATATAGATCTGTGTTATACGCCTTCGAAAGTGTCATCAAAGATTTCAAGCCGAAACCAAGTTATCACGCTCTTGGAAGAAGAAGCCGTATTTTTTGCTAGAAATTATCTCCCCACCTAAGGCGCATGGGTCTTCTTCGTAAACCTGCAAATATCTTGAATACCGCAGGCATAACATTCCGGGGTTCTGGCTTTACAGACATATCGGCCGTGTAGCAGGACCCAGTGATGGCCGCCCTTTAAATATTCTTCCGGTGTGACGCGGAGGAGATTTAATTCGACCTCCAGCGGGTCTTTGCCGGGGGCCATGCCTGTGCGGTTGGAGACACGGAAAATATGCGTGTCGACCGCCATTGTGTGTTGGCCGAAGACTTCATTCAGGACCACATTGGCCGTCTTGCGCCCGACCCCGGGGAGGCGGATTAACTCTTCGCGCGTCTGCGGGACTTCACTGTTGAAATCATCAATCAGCATTTGCGAGAGCTTGATGACGTTCTTCGCCTTGTTTCGGTAAAGGCCGATGGTTTTGATATAATCGCGGACTGTGTCTTCGCCCAGTGCGACCATTTTCTCGGGCGTGTCCGCGATGAGGAACAGGTCTTTTGTCGCCTTATTCACGCCGATATCTGTGGCTTGTGCGGAGAGGGCTACCGCGACGACGAGCGTGTAGGGATTAACGTAATCTAGCTCTGTCTCCGGCGCGGGGCGCTCTATCGACAGGCGGCGGTAAATCTCCGCAATCTGCGCCCGATTGAGTTTCGGGCGCGGCAGATTCTTATAAAGTTTTTCTTTTGTCGCCATCTATTTGGAAATATGCGCCAGCATGTCTTTCATCATCTTATCCGCGAGGGAGGAAGACGGTTCTGCAATTAATTCATCATCCCCGTCAAAGGCGACACTCGCATTGCCGACGCCGACTTGGAACGGACTGACATGGCAACCGACACGCATCAGGATGTAATTCACCTGTCGCATGCACATGATGCCGCTCATCGGGCCGGGCGTGCAGGACGCAATGCCCCAGTAATTTTCCTTGAAATGTGTCGTGTCATGGGTCGACGTCCAATCAATCGCGTTTTTCAAGAGTGGCGGCAGGCCGCCATTATATTCAGGGCTGATAACGACAACACCGTCACAGGCGGCGAGGTCTTTGCAGAGCGTTTTCACGGCTTCCGGCATGTCGAGATCGCCATTGTAAAGCGGCAGGTCATATTTGCCGAGATCGGCCACAAAGCATTCCGCGCCGGCCTTTTCAAACCGGCTGATCAGGGCCCGTTGCAGACGTTGATTGATAGAGCCTTCGCGGATGGATCCACAAAGAAAGGCAATTTTTGGAGCGGTCATATCTCGGCTTTCAAAGTCAGGCTGAATATCTCGGCCTCTCTTGTGGGACAGGCCTAATGGGGTAGATACGGCTTTGCAACGGTTAGGGGGCAAAGTCAGGCCATACAGGACTGTGACTTGTAATCTTCGCTCCTAATCGTAATATTATAACTATGAAAAGTTTTGACGGTATTTCCTTTTGGTGGGCGCTTATTGGCGGCGCTGTGCTCGCGCTGATATTGGGTGTGAGAAGCTGGTTGTCTTACCGCCAAGTCCGGGCGGATGCTAAAGACGATTATAGCTATAAGACGCAGCACGGTATGATACCGGTCGGGCTGAGCCAAACGGAGTATGAGGCGATTTACGAACGCGTGCATGCGCCGCGCGCGCAGTTGCATATGTTTATCGGCCTTGTCGCCATTCTCATCGCGACACCGATTGCGATGCTGATTTTAGAACAGGGCCTGAACCTGATTTATAACTTGTCGGGACAGAGCCGCGTGATTGAGCCGGGCTTTCTGGTCTGGCAGTTTTTTATTTTTTTCGGCTTGCTCTTCACCTGGGTTGGCATCGCCTATCTCGTGGCGCGTCGCTACCACAGCCAAACACCGGGCAGCCTGCAATTCGAGATCGACCAGCATCTCTATGCCGGAACGGATTATGGTGAGCGCTTCTAGCTCTTCGCGTCTATGGCCAGCCAGCGCGGGTGATCCTGTAGCCTGTCATAGGCGGGGTCCTGTTCCAAAACGCGCAGGATATGCGGTCCGGTCAGGCCGACGAGCTTTTCAATAAAATCAAAAGCGCGCTCTGTTTCGCCAATCCGGATCAGCGCAATCGCAATATCCGCATAAGCGGAAATGCCGGCAATCGCATCCTCGCTCGCGCGGTCGCCATAGCTCTCCGCCAAGGCCAGAACCCGCTCACGCTCATCCAACCAAGCGGCCACGAGAATGAAGCGCGAATAAGCGGGGTTCTCCCAATCCACCTCCGGGTCGTAATAGGCGCGGAGCGAGGATTTTAATTGCGTAATATCTTCCGCGGGCCTTTCCAAAATACCGGAAACATTTAATTCCGCGAGTATCCTGTCCCGGGTCGTTGCTGCTGTGGGGACGGGCCATGACTCCAAAGCCGCCCGGACATTGTTCGGGTCACGCGTCGCGAGGGCATAGTTGACCGCGTCATAGGGCAGAAATTCTGCGAGCGGCTGAAAGCGCAACAAGGCTTGTTCACTTCGTCCGCCAAATTGCGCAATAGCGGCCCCAAAGGCGGCGCCTTGCAAACTCTCAGGATCCATCGCGCGGGCTTTATCCATCAGGTTTTCAGCCTTACTGTCCTGTCCCATCAACGCATAGGTCAGGGCCAGTTCCGGCACGAGATAATAGGAGAGCGGGTCAAGACGCCGGGCCTTTTCCAATCCATTGGCGGCCGTTTCAAAATCGCCCAGACTGCGCGTGATAAAAGCTTTCCCGGCCAGCGCATCGACATTTCCGGGCGCAACCGTGAGGGCCTTATCAAACGCGGCATCGGCCGCCCGCAAATCACCTTCACCCCAATATTTATAAAAGGCATCCCAGATGAGTGTATCCGGTAAGTTCGCCCCAAATGTTTTTGCGCGGTCCAATGCCGCTTGCGCAGCTTCGCGTTCGACAGGTTGCCGACCGTGCAGACGATAGAGTGCGAGACGGGCCTTGGCTTTTCCGGCCCAGCTTTCCGCATAGGTCGGATCGAGGGCAAGGGCTTTCTCGTAAAGTCGGATAGCGGCGCGGAGATCATCTTCTTTCTGTTCGCCTGGCTGGTTGAGAAGTTGGGCCTGAATATAAAGCTCATAGGCGTCGACATTTTCTGTTGGACGCGCCGCTCGTTCGCCCTCCAGCAAGACACCTTCCAATGATCCCGCAATAACGCGCGTAATCTCGGCCTGAATATCGAATATATTTTCCGCGCTCAGGGGGCGGTCATAACTTTCTGCCCAAATCTGACGATCATTTCCGCCGTCAATTAATTGCACGGAGATACGAACGCGCTCACCGGACCGCTGAACGGCCCCTTCGAGGACGGTACCGACGCCCAGCTCTGTCGCAATATCGGGAACGCGTTTATCCGTGTCGCGATACCCCATGACGGATGTCCGGGAAATCACGTCCAATCCCGTAACGCGGGACAGCGCGGTCAGGAGTTCATCATGAATGCCGTCCGCAAAGAACGCATCAGAAACAGCTTCGCTTCTATTTTCAAACGGTAACACGGCGAGGGATTTGCCGCTTGTCGTCACCACGAGTGTGGGGGCAGCGCGGTCCGGTTTTACGCGATCAAAAATAAGGATGCCCGCGACCAGCAACAGTCCAACAAAAATTGCGATATCAAGACGCTTGCCCGTGGTTTCCGCAATCGAATCGTCTTTTGAGACAATTTCAGTGCGCTTAAAACCTTCGGGCGTGAGCTCAAATGCCCAAGCCAAGATTGCGACAATAGGCAGGCCCATCATGGCCAGAGAAATCACAAAGGCGTCGAACCAATCCGGCAGGTTCATCACGCTTTCCAGCGTAAAGGCCGTCTGCACGAGGAACCAAGCCGCCACGACATAGGCCCCGCAAACACGAAACACGTTCCGCCGCCGAAGTTCAGCAAAAATTTTAATCATGGCGTTGCCCCACTCTTGAGCTTCTGACTATCATGTGAGGCGGTGGGAGTCTCTAAAAAGCCTCTCAACTCTAGCGGGCTATATTAAAAGCCGAGAACGTCCCGCATATTGTAAAGACCTTTGGGTTTTCCATGTGTCCAAAGCGCAGCATCCACCGCGCCACGGGCAAAGACAGACCGGTCAAAGGCGTCATGCCCCAATGTGATCATTTCCAGATGGGAGGCCAGTCGCACTTCATGTCGCCCCACAACACCGCCGCCGCGAAGAGTCGCAAAGCCGATTTCGTCGTCTTGACGTTCGCCCGTGACGCCTTCGCGGGAGAGGACAGCGGCTTCTTCAAAAGCGAGCCCGCGCCCCTTGGCGGAAGCTTCGCCGAGTAGGAGGGCCGTGCCGGACGGCGCATCAACCTTGTAACGGTGGTGCATTTCCAGAATTTCAATATCCCAGCCCGTGCCGAGCTTTTCCGTCGCGATTTCCACAAGTGCGGCGAGGGCCGTCACGCCGGGAGAGAAATTGCCGGACCTGAGAAGCGCAATGCTTTCCGAGGCGGCTTCCAACGCGTTGTTTTCTGTCTCGGTAAATCCTGTCGTCCCGGAAACCATGGCCTTACAGCGATGGTTATGCATGGCCAGCGCCGTATCAATGGAGGCTTTCGGCGCGGAGAAGTCAATCAGGACATCGCATTGATCAAGTGCGGTCGAAAGGTCAGAGCCGAGTTTGACGCCCAGTGTCCCGACGCCTGCCAAAGCTCCTGCATCCTGTCCGATAGCGTCAGAGGCGGGCGCGGTCAGGGCCGCTGTCAACCGCGCGCGTGGCACTTGCGCCATGGCCCTGATAACGGCCACACCCATGCGGCCATCCGCGCCTAATATTCCGATATCAACAGTCATGGCGGGGCTTTAACCCGCAGACAGGTTTAGGCGCAAGCGGCTTTGGCCGAGCGCAGCGCGGCCGTGACGCCCTTGAGTGAGAACTGATAGCTCGTGTTTGTGCCGCGCTCGGAGACGGCAGAGACGGTCATGGTCGCACCCGCCCGCATTTTAGAGACGAGCTTTTTCTCATCAGCCCGGGAATCGACAAAGGCGTCCCGCGCGGCGGCATACATGTTCAGGGAGGTCGACCCCACGCGGGCTTTCGGGGCGCGGGTCGTTTTGAGATTATAGCCTGCGAGGAAGGAGGGTTGCTCAATGGCCGTCCCGTTCTTCCAATTGGACACCATAAAATAGACATCGCCGTGATTGACATTGCTGGGCGATTCCGTCTTGGCCTTTGTCAGGGCAAAACAGACTTTATCGGACCCGGCCCCGCGTGTGTAAACGGACCAATCACCATGCGTTTTATTCAGCTTTGGCGTTGAGGCCTGCGCCGTCATGGGGACAGCAAAGGTGAGGGCGAGCGGGAGAAGGAAGAGAGCTTTCATAATGGAACCATAGTGCGGCAAACGTTATTAATCGCGGGTTAAATACAGTGTCGCGCCACTCGATTATTTGTCCTTAATATAGGCTTTTGTTTGTCGGGTCAGATGAAATGTGCGGTAGAGTGCATAGGCGGAGACACAGGCACTACCGATCACAATCATTAGGAACGGCGCCTTGGGTGGCATGGCGAGGGCCGCCATTCCGATGAGGCCGAATGTCAGCAGATTCACGGCTGTATTATAGAGCACAGAGCCCGCACTCATGAGCTGCGCGCGGATGCGCGGATGCGCGCGGCGCTGGGCCATGGCCTGTAAGGGCACGACGAACATGCCGTTAAAGATGGACGACGCCGCCACCGCGCCTAAAAATGCGGGCGTGTTTGGGTGAGAGAGAAAGTCTTGATAGGTGCCTTTCCCGATCTCTCCGTCAAAAACGGGAATTGGAAGGAGGTAGATCAGCAGCGCTGAAATCGTCACGCCCACAATACCAAGTGTGACGAGGCGGATGGCTTCCGGTCCCCAGATTTTCATATTCCCAATCACCATTGTCAGGATGGACCCAATAAAGATGGCAATGGTTGAGCTGGCCATGATGAGCATAAATACGGTCGCATCATACCCCATGACCCGCGCGATGAAATTTGGGAAAGCGGTGAGGAAGATTGTCGATAACCCGTAAAACCAGGCGATGCCCAACCAAGGTCGCAGGACCTCGGGGTGTTCAAAAATTTTCTTCACGACGTTCCAGATCGCCGTGACGGGATTATAATCGACTTTTAAATTGGGATTGGGTGCCGCTGCGGGGGGGCAGGCTTCTGCCGCTAACCAGCCTATGATGGCTAAGCCGAATAAAAGAGCGGCCAAAATCATGGGCTGCGTCGTCGCCAATAATGTGCCGATAATCGTGCCCAATAAAAGGATCGCAAATTGTGTGCCCGACAGCAACGCATTGCCGCGGATGAGCTCATCACTGTCCAGCCATTGCGGCATGACGGCGTTTTTCGTCGGCGCAAAAAACGCCGATTGCGTGCCCATCATGGCCAGCGTGATCGCAAGGATTGTGATATTTTGCAGCAGAAAGCCCAAACCCGCGAGGAGCATGATGAGAACTTCCGCACGTTTGATCCAGCGGAAGATAACACCGCGATCGACCTTATCCGCAATTTGTCCGGCAATCGCACAAAAGATGAGGAAGGGGCCCGTAAAAATCAGCGACGCGACGGGGACCTTTATGGCTTCCGGCAGGCCGGGCAGAAATTCAAAGGCCGGATTAATGAGCGCCACATAGGTGATCAGTGCGATTAGGGCGTTTTTCAGCGCATTGTCATTAAACGTCCCGGCTTCGAACAGAATATAGAGCGGCGCGAAGCGGCGGGAGAGCAGGAGCGGGCGGCGTTTTGTTTCAACCGCCATGAGTTTCGTTTTTGACATGATCTTCGCCTATCCCGCTTCCGCTTCAGCGTCTACGTTTTCTCTGGCCAGTCTCTTGGCCTCCGCAACGTGGTTTTCGCGAAGCTGTCCAATATCGTCCGGGTTCAACGCGCCGAGATCATCAAGATCCAGCAACGCGATGGAGCGGCTCTCAATCCGGTCTTGGAGGAGGTTCATAAAATCATCTTTTTCCATGCCGGGTGGGATCGGTTCCAGAAATTCAACCGTGGCCTTGCCCGGATATTTTTTCCAATCTGTCTGGTTCCAGCGCTGGCCCAGCGTATTGGCGACGGGGACGACGGGACAATCGAAATCCTGTTGCAAGTGCCAAATGCCTTTGCGGTATTTATGGTGGGTTCCGATCTGGCTCAGGTGACCTTCCGGAAAAATGAGGAGACGGCGGCCTTCGCGTTTCACCCGCGCGGCCTCGCGCTCCATCTTTTTCTGGCTGTCAGAGCCCCCGCAACTGTCAATTATAACGGCGTTCATTTTCGTCAGGATACGTTTCAGGCCCCAGACTTTTTCGAGATGATCGCCCGTGACGAAAGACAGGTCTTTGAACTGTGAGAAGATGACAAATCCATCGCCGTAAGATTGGTGTTTTGCTGCGATGATAACGGGGCCATCCTGCGGGATATTCTCGCGACCCAGCACCTGAATATCCATCCCGCCAATATGTTTCATGCCCCAGACCATCACCTTTGTATAACGCCGTAGCGCCGCCATCAGCGCGCCGCGACCGGGAATGAAGGAAAAGAGGAGGCAGGAGATGACATAAATAAATGTCACGCTGTAAGAGAAGATATTGAAAATTAAGGATCGCATCACGCATCCTCCAAAACGGCCATCACAGCCCGCTCAAAATTCGGAATATAATCAGATAAAGGTCCGGTCAGAACGCCCGCGACTTTTGACTGCGCCGTTTGCAGCACAACACCCAGCGCCATAGAGGCGAGAATTTCCGGCGGCAGACTATTCGGCAGTCGGCCCGCACCCTGATTGAACGCGACGAGGTCTGCTGCCGCCTTTAATGGGCTATCATCCGTCAAGTTCGGGAAACGGTGCATATAGAGCAGGTGATAGGCGAAAAGCGCCCAATCCTCATCGGCCAGCGCCGCATAATCGCGTACAATATCGGTTACGGCCGCGTCCAGACTCTGATCCGCATGCCCTCGCACGAGTTCCGTGAGCCGCGTATGAATGGCGAGCATGAGGGTCCGCGCGAGGTCGTCTTTCGATTTGAAATGACGGTAGAGCAGACCCTCACTGACGCCCGCAAGCGCCGCGAGGGATTTGGTCGACACGCCTTCGATCGATTTCTCAATGAACAAGGTCAGGGCCGCGCGTTCAATCCGGGCCTTGGCCGTACCGGGCGCGGCCGTGACGCCGCGCTCATCGCTGATAATCTCTCGCATTTGGGACATACCTTTGCCGGACGGTTGGGTGTAGCTTCATCCAGCGTGTAAGTGATTAATCACATATAGTCAAATCTATATTTAAACTCAGTTTGTCAAATCGATTTCGCTCGAAGCTTCAGCCGAAAAAAAATGGAACACCTCGAGTGCAATATGTGAGTAATCACTCTATACTCGCTCTGGCACGTTTATTGCCGCGCTATTCAGGAAATACGCTTGATATCGGTGGATGAAATCGGCACGTCATACCGCAAGATCAAAAACGAACTCCACAACGAGGCCTCCCCATGAAACTCTCCAACTCAATCTCAGCTATTGTCACAGGCGGGGCATCCGGTCTCGGTGAGGCGACAGCTCGCGCATTGGCCGCCAAAGGCGTCAATGTCGGTATTTTCGATATGAATGAAGAGCGTGGCGAGTTGGTTGCGAAGGAAATCGGCGGAACATTTGCCAAGGTCAATGTCTCAAACGAGCCCAGCGTTGATGCGGGTTTTAGTTTCGTCCGCGCCGCAAATGGCACGGAACGCATTCTCATCAATTGCGCAGGCATCGGCCTTGGCATGAAAACAGCCAGCCGCAAACGCGATACGGGCGAAATCGTCGCCCATGATGTCGCCGCCTATAAACGTGTCATCGACATCAACCTGTTCGGCAGCTTTCTCTGCGCCTCAAAATCCGCCGCCGCGATGATGGCCCTGGAACCAACTGACCCGGACGGGGAGCGCGGTGTTATCATCAACACAGCTTCTGTCGCCGCGCAAGACGGTCAGATTGGGCAGCTCGCCTATGCTGCGTCCAAAGGCGGCATCCTGTCTATGGCGCTTCCCATGGCACGGGATTTGGGGCGTGAAGGCATCCGTGTAAACACAATCCTACCCGGCTTTTACGAAACCCCGATTTATGAGCAGATGAAACCGGAAGTGAAAGAAAGCCTTCGTGCCCATGTTCAATTCCCCAACCGTTTCGGACAACCGCATGAGTTCGGTGAAGTCGCGCTCTTTATGTGTGAGCACGCCTATATAAACGGTGAATATATCCGCACAGACGCCGGTGCGCGCATGCCACCACGATGAAATACGTTTGTACGGCCCTTCTACTCGCTGTCGCATCTATCTTTATTGGCTGTGGCAGCAGTCCGCGTTCAAAACCAATTGATCCAAAATAACAAAACGGCCGTTACCTGGCGGCCTGTGAGGTTGGGGGCGGAGCGGCCTGTTTCGCGCTGGGCAAAAATATTGCTATTGGCAGTGAGGCTCATAAATATTTTGTGGCGGGCTGCGAGGCGGGTCATATGAGATCCTGCGAGATACAGGACCAGTTGATCAATGATGCGGCCGATGCCTTGGTCCGATCCATATACGGAGATGAGTAAGCCCGTTATATAATTTGATGCTTGCCGAAACGCTGCGCTCCCCTTAGCCGTTTATTGAGGGAGAACGTTATGATTATACGTCGACAATTCATTGCGGGCTTGGCCGTCGCGACCGGAACTTTGGCCGCCTGCCAACCCAGCTCCACTGCACAATCGTCTGAGAAAAAAACAAGCAGAACAACAAGTCGGTCAGCCGGAACACGCCTAACGCAAGAGATGTTGGAAGATGCGCTGACTGGCAGTTCCTATCTCGGTTGCGGCGGGGGCGGTGGACTGCAAGAGGCGCGAGATTTAATTGCCGGCGACCTCGCCTCAGGACATATTTTCAAATCAATCACTGTGGATGAATTATCTGACACTGACCGTGTTGCCTGTCCTTATGGCCTGGGCAGTATTGCACCGGGAACGGAGATGTCCAAAACGCTCGACGCGCTGGATGACCGTATAGACGAACCCGTCCAAGCGGCATTTGAGCTTCTTGAGCGTCACCTTGAAACAAAATTTTCCGGCGTCATTCTCGGTGAGATCGGTCCGCTGAGTTTGGCGGAAGGCCTCTCTATTGCAGCGCGCCTGGGTGTGCCGGCTTTGGATGCGGATACGGTTGGTCGTGCCACACCTGAAATCAATCAGCATTCCGTTCGCGTTGCGGGCTATCCCTTAACGCCGGCGGCGGGTGCTACGCAATTCGGGGATGAAGTTATTGTCGGCAAGCTGGGACAGCCGTCGCGCGGAGAGGATATTTTTCGAGCTCTGTCTGTTGCCAGCGGCATAATCGGCGTCGTCGACGCGCCGATTACCGGGGATATTGCAAAACGTAAGGGCACGCTCGTCACGGGGAGTTTAACGCTCGCGATGGATATAGGGCGCGCCGTAAGAGAGGCCAAAGCCGCCGGAATAGACCCAATTGAGGCGGCAAGGGTCGCAGGTGACGGCTATAAATTATTCGAAGGGCGCGTCGGAAGGTCAAACTGGGCCGATGCGGATGGATTTTTGGAAGGTGATGTGATTGTAGCGGGCACCGGGCCTTACGCGGGTCAATCCCTCCACCTCGATTACAAAAATGAGCACTTGGTCGCCAAGCGTAACGGCAAGACTATCGCAACCTGTCCCGACCTCATTACAATGATCGATAAAGCAACAGCCGACGGTATTAACAATCCTGATTTCATTGAGGGTCAAGAGGTTGCCATCCTCGGTTTCCGATGTGATCCCCTCTGGCGGACGGAGGCAGGCCTAGAGGTCTTTTCGCCCAGCTATTTTGGATATGATGAAGATTACGTGCCGATTGAAACGAGACTTGGAATCTAGGTCGAACTTGAATACCGATATTTCGTCAAACTTCGGGGAGGTTGGGTAGACATGTTGAAACTCTCAAAAAACTATAAGCGATGGGGTCTGGCCTTGGGCTTACCCGCGACCGCTTTTCTGCTCGTTGCCTGTGATGACGACCGTCTAGAAAGTTTTGCCAGTCTCTCTGTCGCCCCGATCTCGCAAACCGAAGCCGTCTATCCGTTGGATCTGACGCGCGAGAGTTATGAAGTTCACAATATTTCCGCGGATGTATTGAAGATGGCCTACCCGGAGGCGATGGCTGAGAGGCAAGACGTAATATCCAAATCTCATCGTCAGGTCCAATTTTTTGGGGCATCTGATCAGAACGAGGAGGATTTACCCTTAGAGATGACTCCCGATAATATGGCTTATGTCACAGCGCTCAGTGTCGGCTTTCCGGAGTTAATTACGTTACGCAATCTTGCTTCGATCGCAGAAGATTTCGACCAACTGCCGCCGGCCGAGTTTTACCCCGACCTTGACGAGGCGATGGAACTCAGCCGCCAGTCCCATTGTTATGATTTTGACGGCAAGGCGCTGGCCTTTGCCAATCTCTTTGCAAATTTATACCTTATGACCGTCACAACCGATGGCTGCGCCAAGGCGGGGACAGCCCAATCGCATAATGCTTATTTTGTCGAACTGAAAAATGACGCGCTTTACTCTTACTCCAAAAAAGACGGGACGGACATTCCAACTTTTACGGCATGGAAAACGGCCACGCAGCCCAATACAGCCCTGACCAACCCAGATGTTTATGCAGACTATTTCCGCGCACATGCCGACGATTTTGAACGGACGGATATTCCTGTCTATTGGAACGGAGAGGTATCAGAGCCGATGACAGTCGCGCATGGTTTCATCTCGAAACTGCAAAGTGCGAAAACCACTGACACATATTCTTTGGAAAGCCTGATCAAATGAGAAAGCCATTTGTCTCTCTTGCAGTTACCGGTTTGGTGGGATTAGGTGCATTGGCCCTCTCTGCCTGTACACCAACGGGACCGAAACTTGTTGACGCATATAGCGGCAATGACCTCTTCCCGTTTTGCGTCGGTGCGGGTCAGTGCGGCCTAATAACAGATGCGGGAGGTATCGCGCTTGCGCCGGAATATGACGCTGTCGTGCAAACCAAATTTATGGGTGATCCGATTGCGGGACGTCTTCTCGTGCAACAGAATGGAAAATTCGGCGTCACCAATGCCGGCGGGAAATATGATATTGCACCTGATTGGATCACGCTTTTTTATCATCCGGATGGTGATGTCTGGATCGGCCATGACGGTACGGGCTATCATATCATCAATGGCTCAGGACAGAACCGCGCGGCGCTGGATAGCAGGATTAAAGGCGTTCTGCCCGTTCCAGGGGCAGCAATCCTCGCCGTTCCCACGACATCCGATCAGAGTTGGATGGATGTGGAGGGCGAAACATTCGAGGCGGCTCCGGCATTTGACCTCTATCATACGACTATTCCGCTGACGAAAGTTGACCTGCCGGAGGAGACGTTTTTCGGTTTCTTCCCGACCGTTTTTTCTGATCTGATTTTCAAGGATGGAGATGAATTTGGTCTGGTCTCCGTGACAGGAGAGGAAAAACTGCGCATCGATATTCCGGCTGACACAGGGATTGAAGGCGCGATTGAGGAATTGATTGCGGCCGAAGCCTTTGAAAAAATACAGCATGTCATCGATAACGTTCGTTACAGATATAGAGCCGACCCCGTGGCTGAAAACCTGTTTCAGGTCGTCAAAGAGGACGGAACTCTTGCCTCCAGAACAAGTTTTAGTTCCATCAGTAAATTCAAGGAAGACCGCGCTGTTGCTTCGACACCGGACGGAACGGGCGTCATTTCGAAACAGTTTAAATTCATAGTCCCGCCAAGCTATGATATGGTCGAACTGGACGCGGATGGACGCGCCAGATTCAAGTCGGGGACACAGGTCGGTGTTATTGATAGATCCGGTAAGGAAATTTTCTCGACGTCGGAATGTGATAAGATCACCTATCAGAACAATTTGATGGTGATCTGCCAGAATTTTAGAAAAACAGAAAAATACGGCCTGCTCGACTATGACGGCGAGAGCCTTCTGAAATTCGTCTATCCGGGATTGGAAATGTTTGAAACAAAATCCGGACAGGTCACGATCCTGAAAACGCAAGCCAATGGAAAATACGGCCTCCTATCCACATTGGGACAAACGGTTCTGGAGCAAAAGTATGACTTTATTAAAACTGTGGAGCTGGATGATGGTTTGATTTTTGAGGCCCGACAAGGTGAAGCCAAATTTCTCTTCGACAGTGACGGTAAAGCCATTCCCATCAACTTAACGGATGTATCGACTGTTGATGTTGTCGCAAATTATATCGTGACCAAGCGTGAGGGCAAGTTTCAGTTCAATCGCACGGATGGCACTAAACTTCAGGTTCCAGAGATGGACAGTTATGATGTCATTATACGGGAAGGCGAGCCTTACATACTGTTGAGTTTTAAAGGGCAGGAATATGTTATGACTCCGGAGGGCGATATGCTGGGATATAGCTCGCCCGATCAATGATATCGCCCTACTTCGTATGAACCACACGCTGCGGGAACGGTATTTCTACACCATTATCGCGCAGTGTTCGCCAGACGATAAAGTTCACATCGCTCGTGAATTTATTCGGGCCGTCATCGACTCCTTCACACCAAAACTCAATCGCCATATTGACGCCGTTTTCACCAAAGCTGCGGAACTCAAGGTCCGGCATTTCAGGCTCTCGTAGAACTTGCGGGTGCTTCAGAACTTCTGGGATGAGCATGTCTTCGAGCGCATCTAAATCGGTCGTATAAGAGACCATGAAGTGAACTTCATAACGCTGACGTGGGTCCTTATGGGTCCAGTTCTCATAAGCCTCTTCCGTGAACTTTGTGTTTGGCACCATAATGTCTTTGCCGTCCGTCGTTTCGACAACGGTGTTGCGCATATTGATAGCTTCGACGAAGCCTTCCTGCCCATCCGGTAGAACAACAAAGTCGCCGACGCGCACAGAGCGGTCAAATAAGATGATGAGGCCGGACACAAAATTCGCGGCGATGGGTTGAAGGCCAAAGCCAATGCCCAAGGCGACGGCCGAGAAGACAACGACTAACCCTGAAAGGGGAATCCCAGCTGCGCCCAGAACCAGAACTGTCAGGACCGCAAAGAGGATAATCTGGAACAGTTTGGCAACGATTTCCCGAACGCCGCTATCCAAGCTTTCTTGCCCGCGAATGGCAGCTTGCCCGCGTGTATTGGAAATTCCGCCCAGCCAGAAAAACAGTGCGCCAAAAATACCGAGCCGGATCAAGCTCATCAGCGTGATGTCCGCCTCACCCATTTTAAAGACAGTCGTCCCGCTGAGGAAGGCGGAGAGGTCATCGCCATAACCCAATACCATGATAAGACCGAGCGGTATGAGGGTCCAGGTCGCCAGCTTTTGGAATAACGGATCCGCCACAAATGTTTTGATCGCACGGTAAATCAGGAAAACGAGCGCTAAGCTCTGCGCCAGCTTCACGAGCCAGTCCTGCCCCAACATTGGGACGGCTTTCAAGATGGCGGCAAATATTGCCAGAAGGCCGACAAGCATGACGGCGCGCAGGAAATTCCCAGCCTTAAAAATGATCTGCCGCGCCGGCAGCAATTTGGCATCTTCCGCAGGCGCGTCCCGAAACAGGAAAATGCCTTTCCGGATAAACCTAGCCAGCAGAGGCGCGAGGATGAGAGCAGCAATGACTGCGCCAACCTGGGCCAGAAAAGCCGGGCTTTGCACCCAGATCAATACCTGTTCCAGCGCCTCGCGGAGGCGGGCTTCCATCACATCAGAATTCATTATAGCGGCCCTCTTTCTCTTGCACCCTATCGCTCATCTTATAGCGTGTCCTGAATAATATCACGGATAGGGATAAATGCACGGTGCCAAAATATTTTTATGTGAGTCCGTTTCTGCTCTGCGGGGTGATCTTGTCAGGGTGCGCTGCAACTCAGGTCCCACTCCCGAACCTTGAAACATCTTCCGAGCTTTCCCTTGTCTGGGCGGACGAGTTTGAGGGGGACCGTTTGGACCGGACCCGTTGGGCGTTTGATCAACACCGAAATCGTGCGGGTTGGTATAATAATGAACGCCAATATTACGGGCCTGACAATGTGCGGGTTGAGGACGGCCAGTTACATATCGACATACGCCAAGAGCGCCCATCCGGGGCATCGGATGATGGGGGGCAGACCTACACATCTGCGCGGCTCCACACAAAAGGTCTCGCCGCTTGGCAATATGGCCGGGTTGAAGCGCGCGTGAAGGTGCCGTGTGGAACGGGTCTCTGGCCCGCAGTTTGGATGTTGCCGGAAGCGGGGGGAAAATGGCCCGATGGCGGCGAAATCGATATCATGGAATATGTCGGATTTCAGCCCGACACATTTCACGCCACCGTCCACACCCGCGATTACAATCACGCCCAAGGTACAGAGGTCGGCGCAAAAATCGACCAACCCGGCGCTTGTGACCGCTTTCACATTCACAGGCTGGATTGGACGGCGGACGCGATCACTGTCAGTCTCGATGATACGCCTTATTTCACCTACCTGAATGATGGTGCGGGCCCGGGCAGTTGGCCCTTTGACCAGCCTTTTCACCTGTTATTGAATGTCGCCGTTGGTGGGGATTGGGGCGGACGCGAAGGTATTGATCCTGAAATCTTTCCGGCAACAATGTCCGTGGATTATGTCCGCATTTATCAATAGGCCTTGCATTGAAATATTCACGTGTCGACGGAGACGCTCCGGCATAGATACGCTAACCTATGATGAGGGTTGCACCACTCGCTATCATTCTCTAGCAGGCCTTTGATGCTGATATAGTCTTCGGAGCTTTTCTCATGTCTACACCCAAAAAAGTCGTCCTCGCCTATTCGGGCGGTTTGGACACCTCAATCATCCTGAAATGGTTGCAGGAAGAAAAAGGCTGCGAAGTCGTCACATTTACCGCCGACCTCGGTCAGGGCGAAGAGTTGGAGCCTGCGCGCCGCAAGGCCGAAGCTGCGGGTGTGAAAGAAATTTTCATCGACGATCTGCGCGAAGAATTCGTGCGCGATTTCGTCTTCCCGATGTTCCGCGCCAATGCGGTTTATGAAGGGCTCTACCTGCTCGGCACATCCATCGCGCGCCCGCTGATCTCCAAACGCCAGATTGAAATTGCGCATCAGGTCGGGGCCGATGCCGTCTGTCACGGCGCAACCGGAAAAGGGAATGATCAGGTCCGGTTCGAGCTGGGCTATTACGCGCTGGACCCGGATATTAAAGTCATCGCGCCTTGGCGGGAATGGGATTTGAACTCCCGCGAAAAACTGATCGAATATGCCGAGAAGCATAATATCGAAATCGCCAAAGATAAGCGCGGCGAAGCCCCGTTCTCGGTCGATGCGAACCTGCTCCACACCTCATCCGAAGGTAAAGTCCTCGAGGACCCGAATGAGGACGCGCCGGAATATGTTTATCAACGCACCGTCTCGCCCGAGGCTGCACCGGATAAAGCCACCGTCATCGAAGTCGGATTTGAACGTGGCGATGCCGTGTCGATTGATGGGGTGGAGATGTCGCCCGCGACACTCCTGACGAAGTTGAATGAGTTGGGTGGGGAGAACGGGATTGGCCGTCTCGACCTGTTGGAAAACCGCTTTGTCGGGATGAAGTCGCGCGGAATTTACGAGACGCCGGGCGGGACCATCCTCCTCATGGCGCATCGCGGCATTGAACAAATCACGATGGATAAAGGCGCCGCGCATCTGAAAGATGAGTTGATGCCCCGTTATGCCGAATTAATTTATAATGGCTATTGGTACTCGCCCGAACGCGAAATGCTGCAAGCCGCGATTGACCACAGCCAGGAATTGGTGACCGGCACAGTCCGCCTGAAACTCTATAAGGGCAGCGTCAATATCGTCGGCCGCGACAGCCCCTATTCCCTCTACTCGCAGGAACACGTTACATTTGAAGAAGATGACGTATACGACCAAGCCGATGCGGGCGGGTTCATCAAAATCAATGCCCTGCGTCTGCGTTTGTTGAAGGCACGGGACCGCAAAGCCGGGAAGAACGGTTAGGGCAACTCTCACCCCTGCCGGATGAAAATGGAATTTTCCGGCAATGGGTAAACTGCGCGTCAATTAAAAAGACGAACCCCGATTTCAGCAAGCCCAAGATATGCTCGCCGCATATGACGCGCTTTGGGCGTCTGCGGAACATTTTCACGCCAGCTTGGGCCGCTCCTGTCGAAAGCGTATCATACAGGCTGGGGCGCGCCAAAAACTGAGGCCAGACTGAAAAGAATGATCTCTGCGCTTGGGTTCCAATTGTCACAA
This sequence comes from uncultured Caulobacterales bacterium, assembly GCA_947503715.1. GTDB lineage: Bacteria > Pseudomonadota > Alphaproteobacteria > Caulobacterales > Maricaulaceae > Litorimonas. The sequence continues at coordinate 300,773 of CANNER010000002.1, forward strand.
TGGAACGCGCATTACGCCCGAAATGCTATCCCGAAACGGCGTTGCACAGAAGATAAAATCTGGCTGGAAGCTTGTTTAGACACCTGAGACAGACATAAAATTTGATACCTCAGGTTTCAAAACCGTCTTTTTACGGGACGTCTTCCGCCAAGGCGGCATCCACAAAACTCTCGCCTTCACTGATCTCTAGTTCCGCGACGGGTGCAGAGATTTCTGCGACGGGAATGTAGGCTGGCTCAGGCGCGCTGGGCAGGACCATGGGGATGACCAGAAATCCCAAAATGAGTCCGGCCGCGAGACCAAATAGGAAGTTTTTATCAAAAAGAGATTTTGATCTTGCGTCCGCTTGCGGGGCTTTTGACTCGCGTTTTAACAGTCCTACCAGCAGCGATTTTGATTGAGGGGTCTCCGCGACATGTGATGCCGCCTGAGCTTGATGTGGCATGGGTGGATATCCCGGCGCGGCCATTTGCGGGGCTTGAAACTGTCCATGTCCCTGAGCGGCTTGAGCCTGTTGAACATGTGGGGGGTGAAACCCTGGAGGAGGTGTTTGGGACTGCTGCGGGGTCATATGACCGGGGCTTTGTTGAACTGCGGCAGGATAAGCTTGCGCGGGCGGCATTTGTGTTTGCGGATGGGCTTGCGGTTGAAAACCTTGCACCGGTTGCGCGTGAACGGTTTGCTGCGCCATTTGGGGCGCGGGCTGCATCAGGGGTGATTGCGACGCTGCTGGCACGCCGGCTTGATGTGGCTGAGGTGTTTGTGGTTGCGTCACATGAGTTTGTGCGGGTGGGGTCCACGGCACAGCCAGAGGCGTCGGCATTTGCGGTATCGATGATTGCTCTGTCATAAGCTATGTTCCCATTCACTGCGACGAACTTATGGTTTGTAAAACCTAAAACACGGTTAAGTCGCGCGTGTAGACGCATATGACAGCGCTCGGTTGTTAGGTGAATATTGCGTGGAGCTAAGAGATCGCGGTAAAAACAAGGTTACAATTGCGCCCAATCCGCGTTACGTGACGCAAAGACCGTCATAACATTGCGTTTAAAACTGGAGCGCCCCAGACATGTCCCAAACACCCCAAAATGAACTTGGTTTCCGTGAATCCGTTGAGCTTATGTTCAACCGTGCCGCCAGTTACATGGATATTTCCGATAAGCTGATCGAGAAAATCCGTGTCTGTAACGCGACTTACATCGTGCGGTTCGGCGTGAAATTGCGCGGTGATGTTCACACGTTTACGGGTTACCGGTCGGTCCATTCGGAACATAAAGAACCCGTCAAAGGCGGGATCCGTTATTCCCTCGGCGTTAATCAGGACGAGGTCGAAGCCCTTGCCGCGTTGATGACTTATAAATGCGCGTTGGTTGACGTGCCCTTTGGTGGGTCAAAAGGCGGCCTTTGCATAAATCCTGCGGATTGGAATGAGGAAGAGCTGGAGCGGATCACCCGTCGTTTCACGTTTGAGCTCGCCCGTCGCGACCTCATCCATCCCTCGCTCAACGTACCCGCACCTGACATGGGCACGGGCGAGCGCGAAATGGCGTGGATGGCGGATGAATATCGTCGTCTGAATAATGAAAATATTGACGCCATTGCCTGTGTCACGGGTAAGCCCGTTCATCTGGGTGGTATTATGGGCCGGACCGAAGCGACAGGTCGCGGCGTGCAATATGCGTTGCAGGAATTTTTCCGCCACTCTGATGATGTCAAAGCGGCAGGTCTGCGCGGTGAGTTGAAGGGTAAAAAGATCGTCGTTCAAGGCCTCGGGAATGTGGGCTATCACGCGGCGCTCTTCCTCCAGACGGAAGACAAAGCCAAAATTATTACTGTGATTGAGCGCGACGGAGTTATCCGGAACAAGGACGGGCTCGATATCAAAGCTCTGCGCGAGCATATGACATCTGGAGCGCCCCTCGAAGAGTTTGAGGGCGGCACAGTCAGTCAGGACAAAGACGCCCTAGAAGATCAATGCGATATCCTAATCCCGGCGGCGCTCGAATCCGTCATTAATATGAACAATGCGCATAAGATTAAAACAAAGCTGATTATCGAGGCGGCGAACGGCCCGGTTACGGCCAAGGCGGATAAAATTCTCCGCGACCGCGGCATCACCATTATCCCGGATATGTTTGCCAATGCGGGCGGTGTGACTGTCTCCTATTTCGAATGGGTGAAGAATATCAACCAAATCCGCTTTGGGCGTTTGCAACGTCGATATGAAGAGGGCCGTAATAACGCCCTTATTCAAGCTCTGGAAAAGCAGGGCATGAAATTTACGCGCGGTTTTAAATCCAAATTCCTCGATGGCGCGGATGAGCTTGACCTCGTCCGGGCGGGCCTCGATGATACGATGCGTCTGTCCTACCGCAATATTCGCGACACCTTACATGAAAAACCGGAACTGGAAGATTTGCGGACGGCCGCTTTCTACACGGCCATTAGTGATATTGCCCTCCACTATCGCAGCATCGGATTATAGACATAAAAAACCCCGACTTTGGTTGGTCCAAAATCGGGGTCAATATTAAAGTTCAGCTTTAAGGGAAAAGAAGCTGAACTTCACATTAGGCTGATTTGATGTGGGTCCGATCACCAATATCAGGCAGCGTGTCTGTGATATTTGCTTTCGTTGTCTCATAGAGAAACTTTAGCGTACTATCCGTACTTGCCCAAAGGGCAGCATCTTCCATTTCAAACCGCAACATCATCATTTTTGGATCTGTTTTTCCACCCGGATACCAACTGGCGACGATGGGGTTCCAGAAGCGCTCGATTAATTGCATATTTGTGATTGGATATAACCGACCCCGCACGCAGGCTTGATAATCCTTCGTCATATAGGTCAGCATAACCGGACCATTATCTGCGAGGACGGCTTTACCCAAATCCGACGTGTTGTCTGAATAGAAATAAATATTTCCCGGATAATTTTCGATGATGTCATCATCCAGTTGCGGTGACATGGGCTGCATATGTTCCGATGGATTTGGGGAGCCAAGCATGACGCAACGAGCCTCTTTAATTTGCTCCAGCAATTGCTTTTGCGGGTTCTCTTTAAATTCTTTCAAATCGGCCATCTGACTCTCCTTCTTTTTGTTTCAGTTGTAAGATTAACGGGAGATCGCAGGAAAATGTTCCGAATTATTTGACAGACCTCGTAGGCTGGGCCAGTTTGTCGCAGATAAGGGAGAGACACTATGCGCACATTCGTCAAATGGCTCAGCTGGGCCGCCGCGATTTATATCTCAATCATTTTTCTTGATAGTTTGAGGTTTAAATTCACAGGTCATCCGACGCCGGAACATATTTTTACGACCTTGAAAGACTGGTCGGGCATTGGATTATTCTATCCGGCAGGGCCGTGGTTGATCGGGATTGGAGAAGCATTGGCCAGTTTGCTCGTCCTCGTTTTACCCGCAATCTTCACGCTAAAAAAATCACCTCGCAATGCGGCCCGCAGTCAGTTTCTCGGCGCGTTGATGGCGATGGGAATCATGAGCGGCGCAATCGTCTTTCATCTCTTCACGCCTCTGGGCATAGAGACTCCCACAGAATGGAATGAGGCTGGAACTGAAATCCTCGCTGAAGGGTCATTGCTTTTCTACATGGCCTGCGGCGTTTGGCTCGCTTCACTCTTCCTGCTGATTTATCGCGGCAAGCAGATGAAGGGCGGGACGAAGTTTTAGACCGCAATATTCGGCACGGTCCAAACAAGGCCGTGCCACTCACCTATAGAGTCATAATGTGCGGTGAAGTCTCTTTCAGGTGCGCGCAGATAATTTAGACGATTCATGACGGCTTGTGACGTCAGATTATCAGGCGCTGTATAGGTTATAATATCTGAAATGCGGCAGCGCTTTTGAATGTCATATTGCGCAGCCAGTGCCGCTTCCGTCGCATAACCTTTACCCCAAGCTTCGGGCAAGAGCCGCCAGCCAATTTCGACGTGTGTGCCGAGACATTGATGGTCTTTGACGCGGATACATCCGACAGCGCCCAAAAATGTTCCGGTCTTATCCGTCACTTTCCACCGCGTGAAATCATCCTCGCGATAAGCTTGCCGATATCTTTCAAAAGACGTCAACGCTTCCGCCTTACTCAAGGTGCGTCCAAAATCGCGGCTCGCCAGCGGGTCACCATAGAGGCGAACCAGAAGTGGACCGTCATCCGCGTCCCAAGAGGAGAGGGTCAGACGGTCGGTTTCCAGTCTGAACGTCATTTATCCGCGCGCCTCTAACCACGCCTTGTAGCGTTTGGTCAGACGGGACGTTCTGATCTGTTGCCCAATCGTGGCGAGCAGGGCGTTTTGCTTAGGCTTTGTGGGTTTTCCGTCACCGAGGCGATAAAGCTGTTGCTTGGTCATCGCCATGGTCGCAAGGGCGGCGAGGCCTTTATCCTTCCACGTCGCCGTATTGATCGTGATCTCGGTACGTTCCCCGTCCTGCCAATCCGCGACGAGTTGCGGATTAAACGCAAAAGCGCGCCCAATCCCGACCATATCGACACCGGCCTCGGCCAGTGCCGTTTCCGCCGTTTCGTGCTTCGTCACGCCGCCCGTCACCATGAGCGGCATTTTCGCGGTCTCGGAAATGCGCTTGGCAAAGTCGAAGAAATAAAGCTCGCGTTTTTCTGTGGAGCTCTCAACGCGACCATCCTCGGATTGGCCCATCATGGCAGAACTCTCATAGCTACCGCCGGAAATCTCGACGAAATCCACGGCTTCCTCATTTAACCAGGCGACGACTTGCTCGGAATCTGCAATATCAAAACCTCCTTTTTGGAAATCCGCACTGTTGAGTTTCACGCCGACAATAAATTCCGGATCAACGCGGTCCCGTATGGCGCGGATGATCTCCAACAGGAACCGCGCGCGGTTCTCCAGCGATCCGCCAAATTCATCCTCGCGTAGATTGGTGAGCGGCGAGAGGAATTGCGCGACGAGATAGCCATGCGCGCCGTGAACCTGCACGCCGTCAAACCCCGCCGCCTGCGCGGCAAAAGCAGTTTCCGCAAAGCGGCGTATAAGGCCGCGAATTTCGTCAATCGTCAGGGCGCGAGCGGGCGCGAACATTTTGTCCGCCATGCCTGATAGCGTCACTTTCGTATCTGATGCCGAAACCGCCTGCGTGCCCATGGCGGCAAAGACCTGCCGCCCGGGGTGAGAGATTTGCATCACGAATTTCGACCCTCCGGCCTGTCCGGCTCTCGCCCAATGCTGGAACCGATGGCGCGTGTCGGGATTGTCCAATGTGCCTTGCTCCAGCACGACGCCCCCCGGTCCCGTCATGGCCGTCGGGTCCACCATCACATTGCCGGACAGGATGATACCCGGTCCGGCATCGGCTGCCTCGTTGGCCCAAGCTGTGTAAAGATTAATCAGGGCGTCGCCGGGCACCTGTCCGCCCTCCGCCATATTCTCCTCCATTGCCGCCTTTGCGAGACGGTTCTGAATAACGGTGCCATTGGGCAGTTTAAGGGGGCTAAAGAGGGTAGGGGTCATGCGGGAATTTCCAAAACTGTTCGGACCTGCTATAAGGTCTTTATGCGCATCATACCAACCCTCGTCCTTGTTGCTGGCCTATGCGTTAGCGCAGATAGTTTTGCGCAGGACGCCCCTTTTCGGAATATTGCAGATGAGGCCGACCCGCAAGTGATTGCATTTATCGGAAAAAAGATATTCGTCGAAGAACGCAATCTCAAAACAACCATGATGATTAAAGATGGTTCAGGCAATTTGGTTGAAAGGGTCATGTCAAATTTTGATAGTCGTTATGAAGCGCGGTATAGAATTTTGGACTGGATTGTAGAGCCGGAGTCGCCTCGACCAGAAATCGATTTTACCGCCTATGACCATTACAGTAATCCACGTTTCCCAAAGGTCGAAACACCTCTCCTTTTTCTAGAAAAACATGATGGGCAATGGTTTCACAGCAAGTATCTGTTTTATGATGTCTCCAAGACGACGGATGAAGATTGGGCAATTTGCGGAATTCCCGACAGATATAAAGGTAACGGGGACGGGGGTTTGGATTTCGTTGAGCCGCTATCATTTCTGAAGCCGGATATAGAGAAACCTTGCATTTCCGGTACACGTGCGAAGCGTATTTTTGATTACCAAAACGTGACACGTTTTCTGCCTGACCAGTGGCATCGCGCCTGTAATTTACAACTTGGGTATCCAACAAATACCCTCATTGGTACGGGATCACACCCGACAGCCAAAGAGGAGAAAGATGCAGCCCGTTATAAAGTCTGTATTGATAAAAAGCGTTTCGAGGCGTTCAAATAACTTGATTTAAGGACTCCGTCGCCAAGCTTTCCACAAGCCCAAACTACTAATGGCCAGCCATGCAATTTCAATCACGAAGCTCGCAAGATTAAAGCTGTAATAGAGCGAGATGAGGATGAGGACGGCGCCAAGCCCGTTCCCCGCAGAATAGCGCCAACCCTTCGGGTCAATCCGCTCCAGCGTCAGCGCGCCGTAAGTCAGCAGGATTAACCCCACGCCGAGAAGGCCGATGAGGTCTGGGAGTGTGGGGGCATCAAATGTCATGGCGGAGGGCTTTGGCGGTCAAGAAGTAAGGGGTCAAGCGATGAACGCGCTCTATAGATTCACCCGCCGCATCGTCAGATTAATTCGTCCGCCTTTCGGAACGAGGGCGCTCTGCCCGTAATCGACTTTACTGATCCCGTGATAGCAGCGACGGGCCTCTTTCGCGAGGACGACGACATCGCCGGAGAGGAGTTTGACGCCCTGCGTCTTACCGCCACGCTGTGGACCGCCAATCCGAAACATAGCCGGATCGCCGAGACTGACCGAGACGACGGGGGCGTTGACGGCCAGCTCGTCACGGTCAACATGCATCCCCATTTTCGCGCCGTCTTTATACCAATTAATGAGGCAGGCTTCCGGCAGGTCGGGCCAGTCTGTGACGTCTTGCCAAAGCTTGGTGAGGATGTCGGGTAAGGGCGGCCATGGCGCGCCCGTTTTGGGATGTTGCGCCTCATATCGATAACCACCTTCTTTATCCGTCACCCAGCCCAATGGCCCGAAATTGCTCATCACGACGGAAAGTGGTGTGCCTGTGCGTGGCATGCGGGGTTGGAAAAACGGTGCGGTTTCCGTGGCCGTTCTGACCTCCGCAATCAGCGTTTCTTGTTCTGCGGGCGAGAAATAGAGCGGGTAATGCGCAAACCCATCGGGAAAGTCGGATGGCTTAGCCAAACAGGGCGCGCATAATAAAAAAGATGACGGCGGAAAGCAGTCCGGCGAGGGGGACGGTCAGAACCCAAGCGGCGACAATTTTCAGAAGCAGTTTCCGCTCAACCAAACGCGGGCGGTGCTTCTTTTTCATTGCCCGCCAATCCCGTGCCGTCGGGCCGGAGGTCTGGGCGGCAAACTCCTTCATCAGGCCGCGACGCTCATTCAAAACGGCGGCCTCATAGCGCGCGGTGAAATCTGCTGCGACGCCAAAGGTCTGTGCGACCCACACATCCCGGGCTTTCTCTCGCGCCTGCAAGGCTTCGCGCAGGAAGCCGATGCCGAAAATCCCACCAATGGTAATATGCGTGGAGGAGACGGGCAGGCCGAGCTGGCTGGCAATAATCACGGTAATGGCCGCAGCCAGCGCGACACAGAATGCACGGGTCATATTAAGGGTCGTGATTTCAGAGCCAACCGTGCGGATGAGCTTCGGCCCGTAAAGCGCCAGACCGACGGCAATACCCGCCGCACCGACCAGCATAACCCAGAGCGGAATACCGGCTTTGGACGCGATCTCTCCGGATTGGACCGCGGTGTTAATGGCCGCCAGTGGACCGACGGCATTGGCCACGTCATTTGCGCCATGGGCAAAGGAGAGCAGTGTTGCCGCCACGATGAGCGGGATCATGAAGAGATGGTCGACGCCCTTCTTCGTGTTTTTTTCGACCTTTGGCGCGCGTCTGACGAGGGCGGCGGTTAGCGCCAGAACGCCTAATCCGATGACGAACCCGACACCCAGTGCGGGCAGAAATTCGAATGGAATGATTTTCTTTAGGCCTTTGAGGATCAAATAGGTCGAAAAAGACCAGGCCATAACCCCGACGAGAAGCGGGACAATTTTCTTGGCCGAACCTTCAATATCATTTTGATAGAGCACGGTCCGTTTGACGAAATAGAGTGTTAGCGCCGCAATGCCGCCGCCCATGGCGGGGCTGATGACCCAACTGGCAACGATGCGACTGACCTCGGACCAATCCGCAATCGCCCAGCCACCCGCCGCGATGCCGGCGCCCATGACTCCGCCGACAATGGAATGGGTCGTGGAGACGGGAGCTCCGATAAAGGTGGCGAGGTTGAGCCAGAGGGCTGCCGCGAACAGGGCCGAGGCCATGACCCAGACAAAGACTTCCAACTCGCCCTCGAAATAACTGGGGTCGATAATGCCGCTCTTGATCGTGGAGACCACATCGCCCCCCGCAATCAATGCCCCTGCCGCTTCCGCGATAAAGGCAATGATAATTGCCGCGCCGAGGCCGAGCGCGCCTGAGCCGACGGCGGGGCCGACATTATTAGCGACATCATTCGCGCCAATATTCATGGCCATATAGCCGCCGACAACGGCCGCAAAGATCAGAAAGCTGGGATCATTGGACAGGTCGCCAAAGCTCTGCTGCACAAAAACATAGATAATGACGAGGAACAGCACCGCGCCCAATAGGCGGAGCATGTCTTTACCGTTCAGCCGTTTGACGGAGGCGGGGGATGTAGGCCCGGAATCGGACATAGAACACTCACTTGTAAATGGCTAACCTCGGAAAACCCATTGGCGCGACGTTTCGCCCGAGTCCAGCCCTATCCGCGAAATCTCTCGCCGGATGTGACAGAAATTTCAGATGCGTGAAGCGGGACGTGCGTTAGGGTCGGATCATGCGTACCCTTCTAAGTCTCCTCCCGATTATCGCTTTGGCGGCTTGTAGCCCGACGGAGGCGCAAGTTCCGCCTGTGACGGTGCCAGAACCTGAGCGTGTTGCGGTTATGTCGACATTAGCGGTCGACCCAGCCGCCCAGCCGCTCGTCACGGCGGCACGGGATCGGTTAAAGGCCAATGTTCGATATGATGGTGCCTATATCGGGTTGGATTATCCCGGCGGGGACGTGCCCGCCCATATCGGGGTCTGCACGGATGTCGTGATCCGGTCCTACCGCGCGGCCTACGGCTTCGACCTGCAAAAATCCGTACATGAGGATATGCGCGAGAATTTCGCGACTTACCCCACAAATTGGGGTTTAACCCGCCCCGATAAAAATATCGATCACCGTCGCGTCCCGAATTTGGAGACGTGGTTCACCCGCGCGGGATATGACATCCCCATCAGCGCGACACCCACCATCTATCAACCCGGCGATATTGTCAGTTGGCGCTTGGATAGCGGGTCGGGTTCAGGCGGCCTGCCACATATCGGCATCGTCTCAGATAAAGTCTCAAGAAACGGCACACCGCTCATCATCCACAATATCGGTCGCGGACCGGAAGAAAGTGGCATTCTCTTTGACCACACGATTACGGGGCATTTTCGCTATTGGGTGAGGTGATGTATATGAAGTTTATGTGTTTATATATAGAATCTTGTATAAATGCATAAACTCTCTATATTTGAGCTATGGATCCCGTGAGAAACCCCTTTGCGCCCGGTGCGGGCGCGCCGCCCCCTGAACTTGTTGGACGCGCAGATGTTCTTTCATCAATTGATGTTGCTATTCGACGCGCCGCTTTGGGGAAGCCCGCCCGTAGTCACATGCTTTTGGGTTTGAGGGGGACGGGTAAAACGGTTCTGCTGCATCATACCGCGATTAAAGCGCAGGACATGAAAGATATTCTGGTTTGGGAGGCAATGATTGAGGCTCCTGAAGGTGGAGACTTGCCAAAGCTTATTTTTCCGCTTCTTCGCGCCATCCTGAGAAAACTTTCCGTCATAGAAGCCTCGAAAAAAGCCGCTTATTCGGGCCTACGCGCATTAAGAAGTTTCGCCTCTGCCTTTAAGCTTGAAGTCGGAGCTGCCAGTCTAAGTGTGGATCCAGAACCCGGAGTCGCCGATAGCGGGGACCTTTTATTGGACCTTTCTGAGCTTTTTGTTCGAATTGGCACTGCAGCCAAAGATGCGGGCGGTGTTTTTCTACTCTTATTAGATGAAGTGCAATATTTGAGCGCTCTTGAGCTTTCAGCAATTATCACATCTTTGCACAAATGCAGCCAAGCTACGCTACCCGTTATATTTATTGGAGGGGGCTTGCCACAGGTTGCGGGGTTGGCTGGAAATGCAAAATCTTATGCGGAACGCCTCTTCGATTACCATGTAATTGGGCCGCTCTCGGAGCATGAGTCGCGGAAAGCTGTCCAGCAACCGATACTTGATGAAGGCGAGTCGATCACGTCGGAGGCTTTGGACCAGATCGTCGCTGACACGATGGGTTACCCTTACTTTCTGCAGGAATGGGGGTATCATGCGTGGAATGTGGCAGAGGAGTCCCCCATAAATATCGCAGACGCAGTAGCGGCCCGTGAAAATGCCATCCGACGACTGGATGAAGGGTTTTTCAAAGTTCGTCTCGACCGTCTGACACCGAAAGAGCGGGAATATGTACATGCAATGGCTTCATTAGGTCGTGAGGGGCCCTACCGTTCCGGCGATATTGCGCAAAAACTTGGCGAGGCTTCTAATAGACTTGGGCCTAGGCGCGCTGCCATTATCAAAAAAGGTATGATTTATAGTCCTGATCATGGGGATGCGGATTTTACAGTTCCGGGTTTTGCAGATTATTTGCAGAGGCTTGTGTAACTCTGAATTCTGAAGAAGCTAGAATCAGATATCCTTTGCGCCAGCAGAAAAATCTCTCCCCCAGCCCTTGCGAGTCAGGTCCTGCGCCCCATATCGGGTCCAGAACGAGGGTCAGACCGTGCAACCGGTATGTTGTCCTGCCCTCATTATTGATATCCGCGGATGCCGCATGATGCAGGTCCGCCAAAGAATTTGGAGCATGATACATGTCTAAAGTGATCGGTATCGACCTCGGCACCACGAATTCCTGTGTTGCGGTCATGGACGGCGATAAGCCGAAAGTTATTGAAAATGCGGAAGGGCAACGTACGACCCCATCCGTCGTCGCCTTTACAGAGGACGGCGAACGCCTGATCGGAACGCCCGCGCGTCGTCAGGCCGTTACAAACCCTGAACATACATATTTCGCGGTCAAGCGTTTGATCGGTCGTCCGTTCACGGATGCCGCCGTCAAGAAGGACGCGAAACTCGTTCCCTATAAAATCGTCAAGGGCAAGGGCGGCGATGCCTATGTCCAAGGCCGTGACAAGGAACTGTCCCCGGCTGAAATCTCCGCCATGACGCTCACGAAGATGAAGGAAACGGCTGAGGATTATCTCGGCGCGACCGTCTCGCAGGCCGTCATCACGGTTCCAGCCTACTTTAACGATGCCCAGCGTCAGGCCACAAAAGATGCCGGTAAGATTGCCGGTCTCGAAGTCCTGCGCATCATCAACGAGCCGACAGCGGCAGCGCTGGCTTACGGCATGAACAAAGAAGACGGTAAAACCATCGCGGTTTACGATCTCGGCGGTGGTACATTCGATGTGTCCATCCTGGAAATCGGTGACGGTGTGTTTGAGGTCAAATCCACAAACGGCGATACATTCCTCGGCGGTGAAGATTTCGATATGCGCATCGTTGAGTATTTCGCGGATGAGTTCAAAAAAGAAAACGCCATCGATCTGAAAGCCGACAAGCTCGCATTACAGCGTCTGCGCGAAGAAGCCGAGAAGGCGAAGAAGGAACTGTCTACTGCGTCCAGTTATGAAGTGAACCTGCCCTTTATCACCGCCGATGCGACGGGCCCGAAACATTTGAACATGAAGCTGTCCCGCGCCAAGCTGGAAACGCTTGTCGGCGACCTGATCAAGCGCACAATCGCGCCGATCAAAAAGGCCGTCTCGGATGCCGGACTGACCGTCAAAGATATCGATGACGTCGTTCTCGTTGGCGGGATGACCCGTATGCCGGCTGTGCAAAAGGCCGTGTCAGATTATTTCGGTAAGGAACCGCATAAAGGTGTGAACCCGGATGAAGTCGTCGCCATGGGCGCGGCCATTCAGGCGGGTGTCTTGCAGGGCGATGTCAAAGACGTCCTCCTCCTTGACGTGACGCCGCTGTCGCTCGGTATTGAAACCGAAGGTGGCTTGTTCACACGTATGATTGACCGGAACACAACAATCCCGACCAAGAAGTCTCAGGTCTATTCGACTGCGACGGATAATCAGGCCGCTGTGACGATTAAGGTCAGCCAGGGTGAACGCGAAATGGCCGCGGACAATAAACTGCTGGGTCAGTTCGACCTCGTCGGTATTCCGCCCGCACCGCGCGGCATGCCACAAATCGAAGTCACATTCGATATCGACGCCAACGGCATCGTGAATGTGTCGGCGAAAGACAATGCGACAGGCAAGGAACAGCAGATCCGTATCCAAGCTTCCGGTGGTCTCTCAGACGATGATATCGAAGCGATGGTCAAAGACGCCGAAGCCAATGCGGAAGGCGACAAAGCCCGCCGCGAATTGGTCGAAGCCAAGAACCAAGCCGAAGCCCTCGTCCATAAAGCCCAGACCGACTTGGCTGAACATGGCGAAGCTGTCGATGATGAGCTGAAAGGCCAGATCGAAGAGGCACTGAAAGAGACTGAAGACGTCATGGAAGGCGAAGACACAGCCCTGATCGTCGATAAGACACAGGTCCTCTCCGCCGCACTCATGAAAATGGGCCAAGCCATGTATGAAACAGCACAGGCCGAACAGGATGCAGGTCCGGCGTCACAAGCCGACCAAGCGGATGATGACGATGTCGTCGACGCTGAGTTTGAAGATGTCGAAGATGATGAGAACGCCGCTTAAACCCGGCTGTCCATCATAGGCCAATAAGACCCGACCCTTCCGGTTTAACTCGGGAGGGTCTTTTTATTATCAAAGTACGCGAACTGGAATCCAAAATACCCTTGACACAAAGTCTCACGATACGCATGAAATCTTTAAATTAGTAGGTGTATTGTAAAAATTGCTATTATTGGTGTTGGTTTGTTCTGCTTAACTCAAGCCTTTGGGGCCTCTGCTCAAGTCAATCAAAAATCAGACAATCCCGAAGAACCGATTTTCTGGGGTGGCGAAGAAGTCGAAAACTCAACATGTTGGGGGTGGGATTGTGGAACAACATCAGGTCGGGGTGACCCCACCGGAAGCTACGGCACTGGCGGAAATAGCCCAGGCGAAGGTTTTGGATCCGACCCCTATTACAACCCCGGTGATGATGGTTTGGGCGGGTTAGGTTTCGATCCACAGAATCCTTTTCAAGGATCTTGCATAAATCATTGCTGGGATCATGTAAAAAAGCTTTCGAGAATTGCATGCAGGCAACTAAAGATGGAAGTCCAGAGACCTTAAATATACCCCTGAGACTTGAATTATGTCGTGATTTCCAAGCGCAATTTTTTCAAAATGTACGGACGATCATAACTGCCATTAGTTTCCACAGTTAGGTGTTGGTTTGAAGGAGGATTTAATGAAAGTAACTTTTATTATTTTCTTTTCGGTGCTCTTTTTATGCTTTCCTACTTTTGCTCAAGAACTAGAGAGGGAGACCGGCAATGAAATTTGTACTGAAACCGACTGTGAGATTAGTTATGATGAATGGCGATATGTTTTAGACGTAGAGGTTGACCCTCGAAATGAAAATCAAATGATCTGTCTCAGCCATAGTTGGGATCATGCAAAAAAGACATTGGAAATTTGTATTGATGTAACTGGAGCGACTGTAAATGAATTTGAATCGCCCGGACACAAACTGCAAATGTGCCTTGATCAACAGATACAGTCCTTCAAGAAAAATGTAGAAAAACACCAGTGCTTGAAATCCTAAATCTTTATGGGCCATCAAAGACTCAATAAGTTTTGATATTTTGATGGCCTAAAAATTTTATCACCTCACTGATTGATATTTAGCCTTTCTGACTTACATCAGAGAGGCTTTCTTAATTTTATGGGGAAACGCTATTCCGAGCCTGTCTCGGTCTGCGAAGGAAACCGACTTACATGTCCAAACGCGATTATTACGAAATTCTGGGCGTTCCTAAAAACGCCGATGAGAAAACGATGAAATCCGCCTTCCGCAAGAAGGCGATGGAATGCCATCCGGACCGTCATCCTGATGACGAAGGCGCGGAAGCGCGGTTCAAGGAATTGAACGAAGCTTATGGCGTCCTCTCTGACGAACAAAAGCGCGCGGCCTATGACCGGATGGGTCATGCGGCGTTCTCGCAAGGGGGCGGCGGAGGCGGTGGCGGCTTCCAGGATTTCAATGATATTTTCAGCCAGATGTTTGGCGGCAGCGGGGGCGGCGGCTTCGCCGATATGTTTGGCGGCGGCGGACGTCGTCAGCGTGAAACGGTGCAGCGTGGCTCTGACCTCCGCTATGAACTCGACATTACGCTGGAAGAGGCTTTCGCGGGCAAGGATGTGGAGATCACGGTCCCGATTGCTGAGGATTGCGATCGCTGTGACGGCGTCGGGGCGGAACCCGGGGCGGAAGTTGAGACATGTTCGACTTGTAACGGTATTGGCCGCGTGCGCACCAATCAGGGGCTCTTCACCATGGAACGCGCTTGCCCGACTTGTGGCGGGCAGGGCGAATATGTGTCTGACCCTTGCATCCAATGTGACGGACAGGGGCAGGTGCGCCAGCAAACCGAACTCGACGTGTCCATTCCCGCGGGTGTCGAAGACGGCACGCGCATTCGCCTGACCGGGCAAGGCGATGCTGCGCCGAAACGGGGCGGCGGCGGCGGGCGTCAACGCGGTGATCTCTATATTTTCGTCGGCGTGAAATCGCATGAATTATTCGAACGTGAAGCCGCCAATCTCTTTTGCCGTGCGCCCGTGCCGATGGCCACGGCCGCCCTAGGCGGAGAGATCGAAATCCCGACCATTGATGGTGGGAGGTCGAAAGTGAAAGTCGCCGAAGGCAGCCAATCCGGCAAGCGCCTGCGCCTGCGTGGAAAAGGGATGAGCGTCTTACGCTCGGACCGTCGCGGCGATATGTATGTTGAACTCGCGGTCGAAACACCGTCCGGCCTGACCAAGCGTCAGCGCGAATTGCTGGAAGAGTTTGCTGCAGAGGGCGGCGATCACACGGCCTCACCGGAGAGCCGGAATTTCTTTGATAAAGCGAAACGCTTCTGGGATGAACTTGTCGACTAGCAAAGTTTAAAGCAATTGCGTTCCAATATAAATAACAGATGGGTACGCGGCACCAAAGGCCCAGACGAACGCGTTCAGTCCCATAAAGAGGCCGACGCTGAGGTGAAAAACTATTCCGACAAAAATGCCAAGAAAGAATATTCCTCCGTCAAAGAAAAAAATAAATGGAAATAAAATTTCCCACCCTATTGTTGCCCAGCAAATCAAAAGACTGGCCCCAGCATAACGTTTGAAGAAGTCTTGTGTGAATTTGTTGCCATATGTGTGGGTGGACAGGACGCCTTTCGCCGCCAAGCCTTGACGCCAGCTTGAGGAAAAGAGTTTTGAAAAACCTGACGCAAAATAAGAAATGCAGAGTTGTCCTGCGATAAAAATAATTCCGACCAGATTAATGAACTCAGACGAACTTAGACAAAAACAAACGAGGACGGCGATAGAGACGAAGAAGGACATCTGATCCGCGCCGTCCGTGCCTAGATCCTGTCTATAATATAGCAGAAACATACAGGCAAAAATGACAGTCCCTAGAATTTTTCCGTAAACAGGTGCGACGTCAGTCAAAATGAACAACACTGAGAGAAAGCCGCATAGGGTACAGGTAAGACCTATACCCATCATGCCTTGTGGGGAATAAATTCGGGCTAATAATCCAACAGCTGGGGACCTTCTCATCCAAGTCGGGCCAATAATATTCCAATCGAAAATACCACGTGGTGCCAGCTCATATTTTAATGCGGCCATTTCAAGCGACTTTACCGCCCCTGAAATAGATAAAAGCAAACAAGTGAGAGTATAGGTGTCAAATATTGTCATTTTACGGGGTGAAAATCCGATCTGCAGACAGGAATGACAACACGCTCTCCGGAGGCCTGTGTGGCTTCTGCCACAATGAATTGACGCGCGATTATAGTCTCGTCCTTCAGGGGAAGATGTAGAATGTAATTCAACATGCCAATATATCCGTCTGAGAGTTTAATGGTCGCGTCTCGAATATCACGCGAGGTGTCATCCTCTGTGTTTCGAACCGTATTATAGGTTGTTTTAATTGAGGCGACGCAATCGAAGAAAAACTTCTGGATACGTTTCTTTGGATTCCAGATGATATCAAACCAACTGCGCTCAATCATATATGGGATCTCAGACCAGCTGGAAAGACTTCCATCCTCAAACTTTTCTCTGACTAATATTCGCGTGTCATAGATGCCGGGATTTGGCGCAAAAAAAGTATAGATGGGTAGGAGTCGAAATCTCCAAATGAAGGAGGCCCCCAATATTCTATCCCGTATCGGCCCTATCTGCCAAAGCGCGGAAAGGCTTAACCAGAATGCAAAGAGGGAGCCGACAACACCGTCGACCCAACTCATTTAATACTGCGCTTTGCGTCTCGGACCTCGTCACGAAGTTTTGAAAGAACATTCACGGCTGTGCCATTTTCTTCAACGCTTTCCAGTTCGACGAGATCCCCTGCTAGCTTTTTAAGACGGAAACCAATGTCTTTGCGATCTGCAATAGATTTTCCATATTCTGTGTAGAGCGAAAATGTCAGGTTGGCGACACCAATTACGAGTGCGGCTGCGGCAAGCGTTGTTGCCTTTGGTGCCGCGTCGAGTGCGAAATTTAATTTTCCAGTTTCCGCTTGGGACGCCAGATCTAGGGCGCGGTCCAGCGCTCCAATCTCATCATCTGTGAGTGAAAGCTCCTTGATCAACTCTCCGCCGAGTTTTTTGCGACTTGCCATAATATGCCCCTGTAATTAATTATACCTAAGGTTGTATATATGTGCCGCTTTAAAATAAAGAAATATTTTTTAATTTATGACGGTTTGACTTTTTAGGGGCGCGTAAGTTACTGAAAATAACAAAAATATTATTTTATTTTTTGAGGTTCAAATGCAGTAATGGGCCGGAATACTGCATTCCCCGCAATAATCGAACTCCACAAATCGTCATCTTCTTCCGCGTCCGGCACATCGCGCGTGAGATGCCAAAGGGTTCGGATATAGGGTCCGTCCGCGTCTTCGCTCATCTGTCCGGTCCAACTCGTCAGGCTGCCATAGCCTTTGAAATTGACGGTAAAAGTGACTTGGTCGCCCTCGATAAATCCGGTCAGCGGGAAACGCGCGGCCGGATCGGGATTGCCGAGTTGGGTGTTGTAATAGCCAGAGAGTAAACCATCAGCCTCTGTGAATGTCACAGCAGAGCCGCGTTCATTCGTCCAGATGCCCGTGATTTCAACGTCCTCAGCATTCGCATTTGCGCAGGACGACAGGATGATTGCGTTAATAAATAGAAAGCGTTTCATGGTTTTAAGAGGTCCGATGATTTGGCGAGGTGATCTAAACGTGTATGTAATATCGAGATCTTCGCTGTTGAAAGTTCTGGAGAAAACCGTGCGTAATGTCCGGTTTCCAGTGTCGCCCAACCGGGCTCGCCCGATTTTATAAATGACAGCATTGCCTCTTTCATCGCAAAGGGTGCGTCCGCAAAGAGACGGTCATATTGCTGACCATGTGTCGCTCCGGGCAGGTCGCCCCTGATTTCGTCATAATGAAACAACCACCCTTTAGCGGCTTGAGCCGTTTCTGCACTGGAGAGGAGATAGCGTAAGTCCCCGAAGATCTGCTGCGCCGCATGTCTTTTCGACACAGCAAAGTCCGCAGCATAAACCTCACGCAAAGCCGGACTGTCTATTTGAGATAGAAAGCTATCGGGCGTAAATCCAGCACCATGAAGGGTGCCGGCCCCGTCATAGGAATTCGCGCCCGCCACATAGGGCTTCCCGGACCCAAATAGATCGACAGGCTGATCCTTCAGGAAAGGTGCATCGATAAAAGGCAGGTGGAAAACCGAAATATCTGACACGAGTTGTGCGGCGGATCGCGAGTTTTCCAGAGGGGCGTAACGGATGCGCTGCCGTTCCTCTGGTGTCGGGTTATAGGCTTTTGGAAATGGCCAAGACCCGTATCCCGCATGGGACCAAGCGTGGGCGAATTTTCCTTCGGCCCGGGGATCAACCATCATGAGTTGCACGCCCATCCCGCCGGCGCTGTGGCCTGCCAGTGTGACGTCATTTGGATTACCTCCAAATTGCGCGATATTCACCTGCACCCAATTCAGAGCCGCGACCATATCGGCCTGTCCGAAATTGCGCGGGTCCGTTTCGTCCCAGCCAGCCCAGTCGTGAAAGCCGAGTTTGCCGAGACGGTAATTAAATGTCACAACGACCACGCCGTCTCTCGCAAATGTCTTCGGCCCCGTTCCGCCCTCACCCGCAATAAATCCGCCGCCATGAAACCAGACGAGCACGGGGAGATCTGTCGCGTCCGTGTCAGGTGAGAATATGTTCAGGAAGAGGCAATCTTCCACCATAACCGTTTGACCCGCTTGCGGACAGGCGGGGCCGAAATCTGTTCCTGCGCTCCAATCGGTGTTAAGAGTCGGCAATTCCCACCGCTCTGCCGTCGCATATTCAATACCTAACACGCTGTTAATTTCATAGGATCCACCGGACGTCACCGGCTCAGTCTGAACGGGGGAGGCGAGCGTACACACCGTGAGGAGAAACGCGGTTGCGAGTGTGAAACGATTAAGCACTTAAAAATCCCAGAATTAAATAAAGTATCGTCGTAATTCCACCGCCAATCAACGCATAGGGGAGTTGTGTGCGGACATGATCAATATGGTCATTCGCTGTGGCCATGGACGAAATGATCGACGTGTCGGAGGTCGGGCTACAATGATCGCCAAAGACGCCGCCCCCAATCGCGGCTGCAATGGCGAGGACCGGGTCGACCTCCATAGCCTGCGCCAGCGGGACGGCAATCGCGACCATGATGGCAAAGGTTCCCCAACTTGTGCCCGTCGAAAAAGCGACGAAACAGGAGATCAGAAAGATCATGGCGGGCACGAGCGCGGGCGAGATAAAGCCCTTCGCCGTCTCGGCCACATAGAGCCCCGTCCCAAGCTCGCGGCACAGACTGCCGAGGGCAAAGGCGAGCACCATCAATATCGCCAGCGGCACCATACCCGACATGCCGGACAGGACCGTCTCAAAACTCTCGCGAATTCTCAGCGCACCCGTCAGTTTATAAAGCACCATCGCCCCGACCACGGCAAAGCTCGTCGCGTAGAGCACGGATTTTGACCCTGATCCCTCGACGATATTTCCGTTACCCGTGATCCAGAGGAAGACGGGCATGAGGACGACCATAAGCGCCAAAGGGATGAGCATATTTCTGGCCTTAAAGGGAATCCCGTCTTTCGGCTCCGTATCCAGCGCGGCATCCGCCATCATGATTTGCGCGTCTTCGCGGTTGAGCAAACCCGTCTCTTTGGCGCGGATTTCGGCTTTTCGCATCAAGCCAATATCTCTACCGGAGACAATGACAAAGACGAGGGTCAGGATCACGATCATTGGATAAAAATTCATCAGGGTCGCGCGGATAAATACATCCGTCGGCGTGCCCATATTGGCCGATAAAGGCTGTGCCGCGATGAGGCCGATAATATAGGCACCCCACGCATTAAAAGGCAGCAGCACGGAAGACGGTGCCGACCCACTATCGGCAATATAGGCCAGCTTCTCACGCGGAATGCCCAGCTTATCAAAGACGGGACGATAGAGCGTCCCGACCGTCAGGATGGAAATATTACTCTCAATAAATAGCAGCAACCCCGTGCCCAGCGCTAGCAACTCGACCAGCTTGCGCTGTCCCTTAGTCTCGGCCGTGGCACTCATCCGGTCGAGCTTCGCCATCAAACGCGCCACAAATCCCGCTACCCCGCCGGAGCGTTGGATCAGCGCAATCAACGCCCCGACGATCAGGGTGAAGAGAATGATCCGCGTATTCCCCGCACTCTCAAAAACCGTAACAATCCCGTCCATCGCGGCCAGCGTCCCCGTCGCAAGATTCCCACCGGCCAAAATAACAAAGCCCAGCCAAAGCCCCGCCGCCAAAGACAAAAAAACCTGCCGCGTCCAAAGCGCAAGCCCAATGGCGAGGACGGGCGGGAGGAGAGAGAGAAGGCCGTAAGTTTCCATATAGCGGGGTTAGCGTGGAGCGAGCCGTGGGGGAAGAGGGAGTCCTACAAGGCTGTGCTCAACTCTTTGGGAAATATATCGAACTGAAAGAGGTCAATCGACGGGTTGAGGGGTCAGTATTTATATTCACTCATAGCGATTTGCGCCTTATCCGTCAGACGTTTTCAAACCTTACACGCATGGCAACTCCCTTGATTGTTATCCAATCTAGGGTTACCGAATGGTTGAACACTGTAGCATCTTACTATCAGGTTTTGGGAATTGCAGTTTAAAAGCCTGCTTGGAGTATATTATGTATAGACGCATTGACGATTTCGCAAATAAGGCCATTGGCAGTGTCGAAATTTATGGTGAATCCTTAAAAGCCATAGATTTCAAATATTTTGACTCCAAACTAAATGGTTTCATGCGACATCTCGAAAATACCAATGTGTTTTTCACTCCCATGAGAGTGCCTGAACTTGCGTTGAATTTCAGATTTGCGGAGATGGTAGCAGAGGACGATTTCACAGATAACAGTACAACAACAGGGTCTCTTGATATTGACGGCATGGCTGAGGGCGTCATTAATTTTGAGGGTGACTCAGATTGGTTTGAAATTGAATTAACGGTGGGGGATGTCATTCGTATTGCGGTTGACGATACGGACGTTAACTTGTCGTTGCGGGATAAATCTGGAAACTTCATTGCCTTCGATTTTAGAGACTTCGATACCAACGAAAACTTAATTGTTATGGAGGTTGTAGACGGTGGGACTTTTTATGTTGACGCCCGCAGCTTCACTTCACCCTTAAACTATACTCTAACCGCGACAACGATTGAGGATGATTTTTTAGGTAATTCTGAAACATCTGGTACTCTGGAAGTCGGGGCGACTGCCACGGGATCTATCGAATATAGAGGTGACTCAGATTGGTTTGCCATTGAATTGGTGGCAGGCGAAACTATTCGTATCGCCTCTGATGACATAGATACCGTTATCTCCTTAAGAGATGAATTTGGTAATTTTGTCGCGTCTAATTACAGAGATTTTGATACAAACGAGAGCGTCATCATCGCACAGGTGGACGCGAATGGAACATTCTATGTTGATGTGGAGAGCTTTAACTCGACTGTGAATTACGTACTGACGGCGACAGAAATTGAAGACGATTTTTCGGGCAATAATGATACAACGGGTATTTTAGAGGTTGGCGGGACAGCTACGGGTTCAATAGATTATAGATTTGATCCAGACTGGTTTGCAATAGAGCTTGTGGCAGGGGAAACCATTCGGATTGCGTCCAATGGAACGGATACAAACCTATCGCTGAGAGATGAACTTGGAAACCTTATCGCCTCAGATTTCAGGGACTTCGATACGGATCAGTCTGTCATCATTGCACAATTAGACCAAACAGGAACATACTATATTGATGTCAGCAGCTTTACCTCGCCGCTGGATTATACGCTCACGGCGACAGTCATCGAGGATGACTTTGTGGATGATGCAGACACGACAGGGAGTTTGGACGTCAGTGGCACAGCCACAGGCTCGATAGATTATAGAAATGACTCAGATTGGTTTGCGATTGAGCTGACAGCGGGTGATATCGTTCGTATTGCCTCTAATGACACTGATGCAAATTTAACTCTGCGGAATGAGTTTGGAGGCGCCGTCGCGTCTAATTTCAGGAATTTTGAGACGAATGAAAGTGTTATCATTGCCCAGGTCGAAGAGAGCGGGACTTTCTATGTTGATGTCAGTAGTTTTGAGTCGTCTTTAAACTACACACTCACGGCGAGCGAGATTGATGATGATTTCTCGGATAACGTGGACACGACGGGTGTTCTTGAACTCGGCAATACAGCCAGAGGCACAATCAATTATAGAAATGACTCAGATTGGTTTGCGATAGAGTTGGCGGTTGGGGATATCGTCCGTATTGCCGTTAATGACATTGATTTAAATATGAGCTTACGGGATGAATCTGGAAATCGCTTTGGATTCAATTTTAGAGATTTTGACACCGATGAGGCCGTCATTATCTTTGACGTCGAAGAAAGCGGAACATTCTACATTGATGTAAACGGCTTCTCTCCGCCCTTGAACTATACGCTTACAGCAGATGTCCTCGATGATGATTTTTCGGACGATACGACGACAACGGGTATTCTCGAAGTTGATGGCACGGCGAGCGGTTCAATTGACTTCAGAAATGATGAGGATTGGTTTGCGATCGATCTCGTAGCGGGGGAGACCGTTCGTATTGCGTCCAATAACGTAGATGCAAATTTGACGCTCTTAGATGCCTCGGGAAATAGTGTCGCTTTTGATTTCAGAAATTTTGATACAAATGAGAATGTTCTCATAGCGCAAGTCGATGAGAGTGGGGCATTCTATATTAACGTGAATAGCTTCAGTTCACCTCAAGACTACACACTTACATCTACAGTGATTGAAGATAGTTTTTCGGACGATTCGAATACGACCGGTGTTCTTGAACTGGGCGGAACAGCCACTGGTTCAATTGATTTTAGAAATGACTCGGATTGGTTCGCCATTGATTTGACAGCGGGCGACATCATTAGGATTGCATCTAATGATACAAATACGGACCTGTTTTTGCGAGATGGGTCTGGAAACTTTCTGGCCTTCGATTTTAGAGATTTTAATACAAATGAGAGCGTCATAGAGACCCTGGTGGAAGTAACCGGAACTTTCTATGTCGATGTCAGAGGCTCTACGTCCCCTCTGGACTACACGCTCACAGCCGTAAAAATTGAAGACGATTTTTCCGGTGACACTGAAACGCTTGGGACTTTAGAGATTGGCGGTACCTCCATGGGGTCGGTCGATTTCAGAAATGATTCGGACTGGTTTGCGATAGATTTGACGGTCGGTGATACGATCCGAATTGCCTCTGACAATACTTCTGCAAATTTGATTTTGCGGGACGAATTTGGAAATTTCGTGGCCTCCGATTTCAGAGATTTTGAGACAAGTGAGAATGTTATCATCGCCCAAGTCGACGTGGCTGGCACGTTCTTTGTTGATGTCAGTAGTTCAAGTGCACCGTTAGATTATACCCTCACAGCTACGGAAATCGAAGACGATTTTTCGGATGATGAAAACACGACGGGTGTTCTTGAAGTTGGCGGCACAGCCATGGGGTCCATTAACTTTCGAAATGACAGCGATTGGTTTGCGATTGAGCTGACGGCGGGTCAACTTGTCAGGATCACATCCGACGGCTTTGAAGCAGATTTAGATTTACGCGGTTTGTCTGGAGAGTTTTTTGCGACTGAGTATCTCGATTTTGATAATGGTGAAACTGTTATCCTGGTGGAAGTAGAAGAGAGTCAGACAGTCTATGTCGTCGTAGACAGTTTTGAGTCATCTTTGGATTACACGCTCTCGGCCGCAATACAGGAGGATGACTTCTCAAATAACACGGAGACAACGGGCGTTCTTGAGGTAGGGGCTACGTCTATTGGAAGAATCGACTTCAGAAATGATGAGGACTGGTTCGCGATTGAGCTCACGGCGGGGGAGATCATTCGAATTGCGTCTAATGATACGGATGCGAGTTTAACATTGCGAGATGAAGCCGGAATTTTCGTCGCCTCTGATTATCGTGATTTTGGTGCGAATGAGAGTGTTATCATTGCGCAGGTTCAAGAAAATGGCATTTATTATATCGGTGTTGATAGTTTTGATGCGCCCTTGGATTACACACTGACCGCATCTGTTCAGGAAGATGACTTTGCAGCAAATATCGACACGACGGGTGTTCTTGAAGCTGAAGGCACGGCCACCGGATCAATTGAATATCGAGCTGATTCAGATTGGTTCGCGATTGAGCTTACGGCGGGTGAATTTATTCGTATTGCCGCTGATAGTGATGATGTTAATTTAGTTTTGCGGGATGAGTCTGGCGAGAGTGTCGCATTTGACTTCAGAGATGTCGTCACCAATGAAAATGTTATTATCGCGCAAGCGGAACAGAGCGGAACATTTTATGTTGATGTAAGTAGTTTTAACGCCTCCATTGATTACACGCTCAACGCTACGGTTTTAGAAGATGACTTCGCAGCTGACACGGACACGGCTGGTATTCTTGAGATCGGCAGCTCTTCCGCAGGCGTAATTAATTTCCGCGGTGATTCAGACTGGTTCGCGGTTGAGCTCACAGCGGGAGAACAAGTCCGTTTCACATCTGAAGACGTCACGACCAGCTTGGTTTTGCGTGACGAATTCGGGAATTTTGTTGCCTCTAATTACAGAGACCGTGAAGCGGATGAGCCCGTCCTGGTATATGAAGCCGAAGAAAGTGGAACGTTCTTTGTTGACGTAAGCACTCTCCGCTATTCTCTGGATTACACAGTAACGGCGTCTATTCAGGAAGACGACTTCAGGGCTAATACTGACACGACCGGAACCCTTGAAGCGGGTGGCCGTGCGACAGGTGTGATTGATTTTAAAGATGACGCAGATTGGTTTGCAATAGAAATTACGGACACTGACTTAGATCTAAGGCTTTTCGTCGACAGCCCTCGTGTGAGTTTGTCTCTTTATGACGCAAATGGAAATTTGCTCAGACCTTCAATTGACGACACAACAATTAGTTTTTCTGAGGCGGGAACATATTATATTTCTGCTTTTGAGTCATTTTTTGACGCGGGCGATTACACAATATCATCGGTCATTGTGGACTCTGTTGATGCAAATCTTCCCGTTACGAATGCTGGGATCGTTGATACAGTTGTGGATGACGCCAACGCGATCACTTATTCTCTAAGCGATGATGGAATACTAATTCGATACTCCACTGAAACGGGAACCCTTCTGCCCGAGACCGATCTTGGCGTAGATACGAGTGCGCTCTCCCTTAGTCAGGACGGGCAGTATTTATTTGCGGCTCAAGCGGATTTAACGGACGTCGGAAATAATGTCTTTGAAGCCACAGTCTTGCGGATTGATACAGAAACACTGGCAGTCGAATCCTTCTCTTTTGAAGTTTCGGGTCAAGGTTATGAGATTACCGACATACAGGCCGCAGCCGATGGTTCATTATTTGTGACAACAAATTTCCCTGGATCAGGATGGGTGCCTTTTTATAATTTATCCGGCTTTGACGACATATTGTCCGTTAATGTTATTGATGATGATGAATTTTCAGGCTTCAACGGCGTGCGTCAGAATACGACGTTAGATATTTCACGTGACGGTCAATTCCTTCTCATGGCCGAGAGTAATATCTCAAGCTACCCGGTCCATATTTATTCCGTCGAAACCGGTGAGGTCATCGCCTCAACAAATCACGGCGGATTTAACTTCGACAAAAACGCAATCAGCGGTGAGGCGAGATTGGTTGCCGTGGCGGGATATAACGAAGTTACCTTATATGATTTCGATCTTAACCCAATTGCGGATTTGACAGGAATTTATGGGAATGCGGAACGTGTTGACCCTATATTTTCAAAAAATGGAGAATATTTGTTCTTAGTCAATGACGCATTTAATGGGGATAGCAGTATCGCTGTTATCAGCACGTCAACTTATGAGGTCGTTTCCTTCGTAGATGTTGCTGGAAATATCTCATCTATTTCTGATGTTGATCTAAGCCCTGATGGCCTTAGCATCATCGTGACCAATCAAAGTGGCGTTCGTTATTTCGACTTTTCTGAAACTGATCTCTCCCTGAACGGGACTGAAGCTCGCGATAGGCTTTTTGGCACTGAATTTGATGAACTGATAACGGGCCTCGCTGGCAATGACATCTTGAACGGCCGGGCGGGCGACGACACTCTCCTCGGCGGAGAAGGTAACGATATGCTGATTGGCGGAGCGGGCGATGATACGATATCTGGCGAGTCAGGCGATGATAGAATTTTGGCTGGATCGGGCGATGACATCGTGGAGGGCGGCGCAGGCGTTGATGATATTCTGGGTGGGTCAGGCAATGACTTCATCTTCGGTGGAGACGGCGATGATCTGATTGATGGCCAAGCCAATAATGACATTATCGAGGGGGGTGCTGGCCGCGATACGATTTTTGGAGGTAACGGTAATGATCTGATCAAAGGACAGTCAGGAAATGATGCTCTTCGCGGCGGCGACGGCAATGACCGCGTCGAAGGTGGCACGGGTAATGATTTTCTTGGCGGTGCAGGCGGTCATGATCTTCTAATTGGCGGAACCGGACATGATCGTCTTTATGGTGGGTCTGGACAGGACACTTTATTCGGACAGCAGGGCAATGACCTTCTCGTGGGCGGGGGCGGAAATGATCGCCTTGTCGGCGCCGCTGGAAATGATGTTCTGGACGGTCAGGCCGGTGATGATATCCTTGAGGGCGGCAGTGCGAATGACAACCTGACCGGCGGCAGTGGTGCTGATACGTTTGTTCTCAGTCGCTTCGCCGCGACGACGACCGTGACGGACTTCACTGACGGTGTGGATGTGCTCGACCTGTCCGACTTCAGCGATACGGATATTGCGAATGCTCTAGACGGCGCGGTTCAGCAGAATAGTGATACCGTTCTGACCTTTGCTAATGGATCTGTCCTGGTCTTGGAAAATTTCGATCTTATAGATTTGTCCGATGAGGATGTTCTGGGATATGATGCATCAGATGTGGCGCTCATGGCCTAAACTGGACTTCAGCAGGCCAAGTCAAGTCTATTGAAGCCGGGCTTTATTTGGAATTCATAGGCGCGTCATGAGCCTCCCGGAGAAAAGCATTTTGGTTGAGATTAAATCCCGGAGCCTCTTGCCTTGCAAAACGGGTTGACGCTCCGCGTTGCCCTGCTACCTCGGGTCTATGTCAGATCTCTACCGTAAAGAAGCGCTTGCGCACCGGACCCGTGCTCTGTTCGGGGAGGTGCGGTTAAAGGCGCCGCCCTCGACGTGGTTGGTTACGATCTTGCTCGCCATTGTCGTTGTCAAGGTCGTCGCGGCGCTGTTCCTGTTGGATGTGGAGACGGCCGCGGGGTCTGTGCGGTTATTGGATTGGCTCCTGGGCGCGAAATCATAATGGCGAAACTGCCCGTTATTTTACAGACCGAGACGACGGAATGCGGTCTGGCCTGTCTCGCCATGATTGCGCGCTATCACGGGCATAATATAGATTTGAATGTGCTGCGGCGTCGGCACCTCGTCTCCATGACCGGGGCGTCGTTGAAATCCGTGATACAGATTGCGGACGGACTGCAGCTCTCCGCACGGCCGCTCAAGGTCGAGCTGGATCATTTGCAGAAGCTCCAGACGCCCGCGATTTTGCACTGGGATCTCAACCATTACGTTGTGTTGAAATCGGTCAAGGGCGACCGCGTCGAAATCGTCGATCCGGGCATTGGCCTGCGGCGAATGTCGCTGGATAAGGTCTCAAAACATTTCACGGGCATCGCGGTGGAGTTTACGCCGCAATCTAATTTCACGGCCGTACAGGCGCGGATGAAACCGCGGATCTCGCTGCTCTGGTCGCGGCTCGTCGGGTTGAAGCGGGCGGTGGGGCAGACGCTCGTCCTGTCCGTTATATTACAAGCCGTTGTCCTGCTCGCGCCGTTTTATTTGCAGCTCGTCGTGGATGCCGTCCTGCCAGAGGGGGATCGTGGGTTGCTCCTCGCGCTGGCCATTGGCTTTGGCGGGCTTATGATCCTGCGCGCCGTCGCGGAAGCCGTGCGCGGTTGGGCAATTGTTGTCTATGGGAACCAGATGTCCCTGCAAATGGTGGGCAATGTCTTCCGCCATCTCATTCGCCTGCCGACGCGCTATTTCGAGCGGCGCCATATTGGCGACATTATCAGCCGGATGGGCTCGACCGTCCCGATTCAAGAGGCCCTGACCCAATCCGTCGTCGCTGTGATCTTAGACGGCGCGATGGCGGTCCTCATGCTAATCGTGCTCTTTGCTTATTCGCCGCTTTTGGGCGCTATTGTTTTGGTGAGTGTTGCCCTCCTCGTCCTCGCAACACTCCTCATTTATCCGCATCTGCGTCGCACGCAGGAAGAGAGTATTTACGCTAAGGCCTTGGAAAACTCACACGTCATAGAAAGTGTCCGCGCCAACACAACGGTCAAGCTTTTCGGGCGCGAGGCGGAACGCGAAGCGGCCTGGCGGAATCTTTATACCGATTTCATCAATGCCAATGTGAATTACGGCCAGTGGGTGGTGGCGCGGAAATTTTTCGAGACGCTGCTGACGGGCTTGCAGATTGTCGTGGTTGTCTGGGCCGCCGCCGAGATTATGATGGGTGAAGGGTCAGTCTTTACCCTTGGTATGCTCGTCGCGTTTCTCGCCTATCGTCAATATTTTACGGATGCCGTCGTGCAGCTCTTGGAAAAGGGGATCGAATTTAATTTGCTCTCGCTTCACCTCGACCGGCTTTCTGATATTATTTTCGAGGAGCCGGATGAAGCGCATACGGGTGAGACAGAATTAAAAGATTTGCAGGGTAATATCGCGCTGGAGGATGTGTCTTTCCGCTATTCCGAAACGGACCCATGGGTCGTCAGCGATATGTCACTTGATATTGCGGCGGGTGAGATGGTGACCCTGACGGGATTATCCGGTGGTGGGAAAACCACATTGATGAAGCTGATGTTGGGTCTGTATGAACCCGTGAAGGGCCGTGTAAAAATTGATGGTCATGACCTTGCCGCGCTCAACCGTGCGGATTGGCGAGCCCATATCGGCGTCGTCATGCAGGATGACCGCCTCCTCTCCGGCACTCTGGCCGATAATATCAGCTTCTTCGACCCTGAAATTGATATGCAGCGCGTCTACCGCGCAGCGCAGGCGGCACAGATCCATGACACTATCGCGCGACTGCCCGGCAATTATCAGGTCGTGATAGGGGAAATGGGATCAGTCCTGTCAGGCGGGCAGAGACAGCGTGTCCTCCTCGCCCGCGCACTCTATCAAAATCCAAAAGTCCTGTTCTTGGACGAGGGCACGGCTAATCTGGATGTCGAAACCGAAGGTGCCATTGTTAAAATTATCCGCGACCTCCCCATAACGCGTGTCATAGTGGCACACCGCCCCGCATTCTTAGAAGCCAGCGATAGGGTCATTCGCGTGGAATAATCCGCTTAAAGAGCCTGAAATGCGGTTTATGGGTAATTTTATCTAAATAAACACAACCTTTTTTAGAAATTTTGGAACTTTCCGCATTTGAAGCCGTAGGTAAAGTGTACGTTAACCATAATTTGTGCTGACTTAGAACGTTTTTCCTTGCAATCTGGCACGGAAATCGCGTTAAGTAGGAAGTACGGAGGTGGGGCCCGTACCGCAGAAGGGTGGGGCTTTTGTGTTTTCTTTTAACTAAAACACAGGAATTCAAGATATGCGTGAACTATCTTTAGAAGAACTCGAAACAGTAACTGGTGGACAGCCCATCGTTATCTGGCTTTAAGTCAAAATAGATAATTTATACTGACCCGCCTCTCGGCGGGTTTTTTTGTATCAGAATTTTAAGAATTTTGTCGTATCGCTTCGGTCTGGAGCTGACGAATGCTGTTTTTAAGAAGAGCCTTTAAAAGTCTAATCTGCGTTGTGGTAGCCTCAATTTGGGGTGTTTCTGCGTTTGCAGACACTCAAAAGGACCTGGATGCTGATTTGGTTGAAGTTGTTGAAACCATAAAGAAGCAAGCAACTAACCCAGAGCAAAGAACACTCTTACGGAATAACTCTAACTTCTTACTCGGATTTGACTCAGAAGACGCATTTTTTGTATCTATGAATGAGATATTTACGTCATTGATATTGAGCGATGCCGACGAGTTGCGGAAAGCGGTTTCCAATTTTTCCAAAATTGATAGTTCGAAGAGCGGGGTGAGTTCAGAAAAAATTGTCGAACTATACAATTTGTACGCTAACGCATTAGAAGAGAATAAGAGCGTAGAAGAGATTGAAAAGCAACTTCTACCATTTTTAGAAAGTGGAGAATGGTTCCAAGAATTTCTAGCTTACCAGCTTTCATTCTATAGCTATGCAAATTTCTATAAATCAGACAATCACATCACGATTCAAAAAGCACAAGAAGCGTTGTCTGTAATACCACCAATAGAAACCGAGTTGGCTAATTTTGCACGTATAGAGATGACGAGCGTTCTAGCTCACACCCACAATGTAAAAGGAAACACGAAACTAGCAATTTCTACTACCCAAGAGTATCTGAGATTAACTAAATATAATTTTGATCCAAATGAGTCTCTAAACCTGCTCAATAACCTTCTTTATTCTCATTTAATCTGGAGAGATACGGTTGCGCAAGAATATCTAGCAAATGCATTGCTTGAGCTAGAAAAAAACCTAGAGTCGGAAGCGCCGGGATTGACAGAGCTTCGCGTGGCACAAACAAAGGTAGAAGTCGGCGAATATGGTGAAGCTTTAGAGTACTCAATTCTTGCTTTTAAAAAAGCGTCTCTGCCCCAATTGAGGCTACAGGCCAAGGTAACTGAGGCTACTGCGCTGGCCGGGCTGAATAAAGTTAAAGAGGCCGAAGCAATTATTGATATCTATCAGTTAAATATATCTCCTGATAGAGTCTTGAATGAAAAATCCTCAAACTCAGTTCTTCAATTGGCTTTCCTCATGGCCCTAAAATCCGGCGATGATAAGCTGGCTATTACATTGTCAAACCGTCGTCTTCAGCTCCTCAGTCAAAACTTTTTAACAGACGCAGCCAGTGACACGTCATCCGTTCTGGCCTCGCTCGAAAACTCGCGTGCGCGGCAGGAAGAACGCGCTGCGGCCGCCGCACGGGAGGCGGCTTTGCTTGAACTTACGATTGTAAAACAGCGGAAATTGAATCGCACATTGATGGCCTTATTGGGGCTCGCGGGGTTAGCGCTTATCGGATTAGTGGCCTTCCTAAGATTCCGGGAACGCACCATGAAGGAACTCGCGATTAAACGCAAAGAGGCGGCTTCTGCGGATAAATTAAAGACCGATTTCCTGGGTATGATCAGTCATGAACTCAGGACGCCGCTTAACGGGGTCATCGGGTTTTCCGACCTGCTCAGCCAAACCCATACCGATCCTGATGTGAGACAGAAAACGGGCGTAATTTTGAAAAGCGGTCATGAATTGTTGGATGTTGTCGAATCCATGACGGATATGGCGCGCATTGATGCGGGCCAGATGAATATCTTACCGGAAGACTCGCACCTACCCACATTATTGGAAGAGGTCGTGGAACCGTTGCAAGCCAAAGCGGAAGAGAAAGGCCTCGCTTTTACGCATTATATTGATCCGGATTTGGGTGAGCATTTTGTGGATGGTCAACGGTTGCAACAATGTGTTCGCACGGTGCTCTCAAATGCGGTGAGCTTCACAGAACGCGGGCGTGTTCATATGCATGTCACAACGCAAAAATCATCCGATGATGTCGTGACAGGTGTGACCGTCAATATTGCGGATACAGGCGTCGGGATGAGCGAGCTCGTCCAATCGCGTCTCTTCACGCCCTTCATGCAGGCGGATACATCCCTCCGCCGCAGTCATATGGGCACGGGCTTAAGCCTCGCCATTGCAAAAGCTCTGACGGTTCTGATGGAGGGTGAATTAACCGTTGTCAGTCGCGTCGGACGCGGCTCCGAATTCACACTCACGGTCCCTCTGGCGGCACCGGTATCCGTGCATGTTGAAACTGACGCAGTGGACGATATTGAACATGTTGAGGCGCTTTTAGAGCATGAGATGCCTGCGCCGCTGCCACCGGCTATCCTTGACCTCATGCAGCCTGTGGCGGGTCGCGACATGGCGCCGCTTCATGCGCCGCCGCAAATGCCGGAGAATAATCTTGACGGTTTGCGGGTTCTCATTGTCGATGATCTGGAGAATAATCGCCGCATTCTGCGTGATATGTTGGAGCCGCAGGGCTGTATCTGTTTCGACGCACCGGACGGCGAAGACGCTTTAGAGGCCCTTAATGCCGGGCCATTGGATATTGTGATCATGGATATTCACATGAACCGTCTGGACGGTGTTGAGGCGACACGATTAATTCGGGACTCCCGTGCGCCCTTTGCAGATATTCCAATCATTGCCCTGACGGCGGATAATGCCGCGACAACGAATGCAGCCTGTATGGCGGCAGGAGCGGATATTTTCCTGACCAAGCCTGTCATGCTTGATGAAATTTGCCGGGCCTTGGCGTTCCTGCAGACCGGAAAATCACGTCGGACCCTGCGCCAGGTTGAAGCGGGCTAAGCTCTACCAACTACCGCCTCCACCGCCGCCGCCGCCACCGCCGGAGAACCCCCCACCACCGGAAAAGCTACTCGAAGAGCCGCCACTGCTGCTCGTCTGGACAGGCCGCGCGGAGGCGACGCCGGCCGAGAGGGCTTTCGTCATATCTTTGGACAGGTTCCCAACGCCGCCTTTCAGGAAGGTGCGGCTGGACCCGCGATAATAATTTGGCTGATAATCCTGCGCGACAATGGGCAGCGTCTTTTCGAAATGTTTCGTCCAAGGTTTCTCGACGCCGAGTGCCACGGCATAGGGAAGGTAGCTCTCATAGCGTTCAACACTCATGGGCGGGACTTGATCCGTTCCGACTTCGGCTGCATTGAGGCGCAGCTTCTCCGCCGTTTCCAGATAGAGTTTAAAGCCCTCAATTTCTGATTTTACTCGTGCGCCTTTTTCCGTAGGGGCGGGCATCAGGAACATGAAAACGATATTACACATGATGAGGGCGGCGACGCCTAACCAGAAGAGGGCGGAACTGGGCGTTTGGAAGGCCTTGAACACGGCAAAGAGCCCAAGACCGGTCAGGACCATCCCGATAAATGTCGGCGCGAAATTGATCTTATGATAGTCCGGGCCATAGGTCGTGTTCAGATGCGAAACGAGGCTGCGATTGGCCTTATGAAACCGCGTATTGGGCTTATTCTTTTTCAGGACAATATCATCATGACGGTTTTTGAAAAGATGTGCATAGAGGACGGCTTCCTCACGGTTTAACTCGCCCTCATGATCGCGCGGGGGCAGGTGGACGAGAACCGTTTTCTTCTTCTGCACATCAATGAGAATGCGCCTTTTAATGGCGAGGCTCAGGAGTGTCGAAATCAGCGCGTCATCGCCAATGACCGTGCCGCGTTCAATCCGGTGCGCCGCCGAAGCGGAATAGCCCTTTGGCGCTTCGTATCGAGCGAAGACGGGCGGCTTAACGGGATCACGTCCCACGCGGGACCAATGAAACAGGAAGAAGGCGAGGATAGCGGGAATTAATCCGCCAATGCCGATGAGGCCTCCATTTTTCCGCCACCACCGGGCTTTTTCTTCTTCGGGCGATAGCGGATCAAACACGCCCTTCTCCACCCCGACAGCCAGGGTGGCGGCTTCGCCCGGCATAATGGGACGCAGGGACGCAAATTCGACAATATTTCCGAGGGCGTTGATCGTAATGTCGCTCTCCCGACTACCATAGCGACCCGTATAGCCAGCCGTTTGTGCCGGGGATGCACCAAGCGGCAAGACAATCCGACCTGTCAGATTTTTGACCGGAAACTGCCAATATTCCCCCATCACGTTCCAGCGGATTTCATCCAGATCATCATACCGGACAATCCAGTCATCAGAGGTATATTCGAGAACATAACGTTGTATGCCTTCATCTAAATAGACCGTCGATTGCCCCAATCGCCATTGCACGATATTGCCGGATACGGTCGTGCGGACACTCTCCGTCTGACCATTACGGGTCGCGAGGAGAAGCCGGTAAGGTTTCTCAACCTTAATCGCGCCGTCTTTGACGTAACGGGGCAGCTCACGGAAAATCCCGCGCTTCGTGACGCCCCTTGGTTTGACATAATCAATTTCTTCGCGAATGCGCAGACTGCCATCCTGCAGGACAGTTACCGTCACATCCATGCGTTCGATACGTTCGCCCTGAAGATTCTGTGCGCTGGCAAATGACGCGCAAAACCAGATTATGAGGAACAGAATAAATCCCGAAAGCACCCCTGTTTTCATCATCTGATTCAACCCTGAAAACCCACATCTGGCACGGCGCGATCCGCTGTTTCTATCTCGAAAAAGTCACGCTCGTGAAACCCGAACGGTCCCGCGACCAAATTGGACGGCACGCTTTTGACCTTGATATTATATTCGCGCACCGCGCCGTTGTAAAATCGCCGAGCCATTTCAATTTTGTCTTCCGTATCGGAGAGGTCTTT
Source organism: uncultured Caulobacterales bacterium (assembly GCA_947503715.1). Lineage (GTDB taxonomy): Bacteria > Pseudomonadota > Alphaproteobacteria > Caulobacterales > Maricaulaceae > Litorimonas. The sequence continues at coordinate 335,278 of CANNER010000002.1, forward strand.
TTGTAGCGACAGGAAATTTTCATTGGTTTTGAGGTCGGGATAATCCTCCTTCAACGCGATCAATTTCGCGGTCGGGGCGGAGAGGCGGCTTTCCGCCGCGCCACGGGCCGTGACATCCGGTCCTGCGGCCTGCGCATTTGTTCGAGCTTCCGTGACTTCGCGGAATAACTCTCGCTCATGCGACGCGTAACCTTTCACAGTTTCAACCAATCGCGGGATCAGGTCTGCACGACGCTTCAACTGGACATCAATATCCGACCAACCATTTTCAGTCATCTGCCGTTTCTGGACGAGGCCGTTATAAATTAGAACGCCCCCGACAATCAGCGTGGCAAGAAGAATGAGAACTATAATGAGACCAGTCATATCGCGGGCATAGAGTCTGAACCGTCGCCCATCAAGCGATTAGCGGCCCGCTATCGGGTGCAACCCTTGCGGCGATAGGCTTCGCGAATGGCCTGCCGCTCGTCGCGTAAATTCTGATCGTCATTTGTTTTCGAGCGTCCCGCCCAAGGAGAACCGGATTCTTGGCGCGTCTCTTCCACACCGCGATCATTGTAAAGTTCAATCCCGCGCGCGGAGGCCGCAGAATTCTGACCGCTAACCAAAGCTCTCATAGAGTCGCAGTCTAAACCGGCATAATCGGGCCCCGTTGAACAGGCTGTTATTAAAAACGCCGCGGGCAGACATAAAATAGATTTCTTCATAGGCTTTTAGAACGCTTCTCACTCGGCTAGGTCAAATGAGAATTTGTTTAGGGAAGACCCATGACGACGAAATATACGATGCTGATTACAGGTGCCTCTGCGGGTCTGGGCGCGGCCCTTGCCCGCGAATATGCGTCGCGCGGCTGGGCTCTCGTCCTGACCGCAAGACGGGAAGACCGCTTGCTGGCTCTGGCCGAGGAACTGAAAGCGGCACACGGCACGGCCTGTACCGTCATCGCCGCCGACCTGTTTTCGGAAACCGCCGTGCCGGATATGATGGCCGCGCTGGACGGGCAACAAATCGACGGCGTCATCAATAATGCGGGCTATGGTCATCCCGGCACTTACCTGTCCTCCGATTGGGACGACCACCGTCGGTTCGATCACCTGATGACCGTCGTCCCGGCGGAACTCACCCGCGCGCTTCTGCCCGCGATGGTCGAGCGCGGCTTTGGCCGTATCATGCAGGTTGCCAGTCTCGCAGGCCATATGCCGGGGTCGAAAGGGCATACGCTTTATGCGGCGGTGAAAGCCTATCTCATTAAATTCTCGGAAAGCTTGAATGCTGAAATGCAAGGCACGGGCGTGAATGTCTCCGCCCTCTGTCCGGGTTTCGTGCTGACGGAATTTCACGATGTGAACGGCACGCGCGAGGGGATTAACAGCCTGCCCGGTTTCATGGTCATGGATGCGGATGTCTGCGCAAAATTGGCCGCCGATGCGTTGGAGGAGAATAAAGCCGTCTTTATTTCTGGACGCGTCAACCGCATGCTCGCCCGCCTTAATCGTTGGATGCCGTGGCTGGGCCGCAAAATTATGAATTCCGGTGCGAGCAGTTATAGGAACCAAGACTAATGACATCCGATCCCAGATTATTTGTCGCCCTCGATCTGCCCAGTGTGGGCGAGGCGGAAGCCATGGTCGACACGCTCGGCGATGCGGTTGAGAGCTATAAGATCGGCCTCCAACTCCTCCCCATTGGCGGGGTGGAATTCGGGCAACGGTTGAAGGCGATGGGGAAGAATGTCTTCTATGACTTCAAATTGCACGATATTGGCGCGACGGTGGAAAAGGCCACACGGTCTATTGCGGGTCTGGGCGCGGATCTTCTGACTGTGCATGCGCGGCCGGATGTGATGCGGTCTGCCGTAACAGGAAAAGGGCAGTCTACGCTGAAAATTCTCGGCGTGACGGTGCTGACCTCGCTCGACCAACAGGCGCTGGAAGATATCGGTTATAATGATAACGCGGAAAAGCTCGTCATGCGGCGCGTGCAACAAGCGCTGGACGCCGGCATAGACGGCGTCGTGTCATCGCCACTGGAAGCCGCTGCCATTCGCGCCAACGTGCCTGAGAGCTTCCTCGTCGTGACCCCGGGTGTCCGACCCGCAGGCGCGGAGAAAGGCGATCAGAAACGGATCGCAACGCCGTCCTCCGCGCTGACCTCAGGGGCCAGCCATCTCGTCGTCGGTCGCCCCATTACGCAGGCCGATGATCCCCGCGCCGCCGCGTTGAATATCTGCGAAGAGATGCGTGGCCATTAATTCCGGCCAATAAAAAACCCGCTTTGAAGAAAGCGGGTTTTGAAATCTATCTATGCCTGCCTAGCGACAGACGGATCCGCCGTGATGATAGGCGTGGCCATGACCATAACCGCTATATCCGCCTTGGGGACCATATCCGCCATAACGGGATGATCCGCCGCGAATAATCGGCTCGCAACACTGTGTGCGACAGGTTGGGACGGCGACGGGATAACGGACATAGATGACCGGACGGACGACACGGTAATATGTCGTCTGCGGAACAGGTTTCACGACATTGTAACAGCCGAGAACTGTGGAGCCGGAGGACGTGCCGTAGACATTCACGGGACAGGAGGTCGCTTGCAGGGACTCGTTATAACCGAGACCCGCTACGGAATTTGTTGCGCCTGAAAAGCCGTAAGTTTCCGTGGTTGTGTAACTTTCGCTAATGGAGCCCGTACCATATGTACTATCCGCCTCAACCGTCGACATCGAGGTCGTGTAGGCCGTTGACGGGCTGTAGCGCGAAGACGTTCCGTTCAGTGAGTAGCTGGCCCCTGTTGTACCGGACCAGGTCGATAGCGGTTTCAGGGTCGAGTGATGCCCGTTCCCGCCCGCAAAGGCTGTACCGGCCAGCGCGATGGCTGCGCCCGCAACTGTGATGCTCTTGATTAATCGGGAAACCATATGACCCACCTCTTTGATATTTATCCTATTCAGAACATATCAAAGCAAAGGGCATGCCAGAGTCGAGCGGATTCGCGTGAAACGGGAGTTCTTCCGGTGGAATCAAAAAAGCCCCACCAAATTGGCAGGGCTTTCAAATCTTTTCTTACGTCCGAACTAGTGGACCCAACGGCCCTGTTCTGAATGACCATAGCGTCCAGCGGCTTGATGCCCGCCTTCATACTGTCCCAGACCGTGGGGGACGGGGGCGCAGCCGGGTTGCGGGGCGACCTGTACGGGCACGGGATAGGGCACGTTCACGACAGGCCGCACGGTTTGCGTCGGCAATTGACGCTTACAGATCACGGATGTCGCAATTGTGTCGCCAAAGGCTGTCGGGCCAGAGACTTTTTCCCAATAGGTGCCATCTGCGCCCACCGTTGAGCCATAGCTCCCAGCCATCGGACCGTTTTGTTGCAACACGGGTGCGCCGGGCTGACCAAAGCTGGGGCCGGGACGCGGTGCGCCAAGGACGAGGCCTTGTGTATTCATGAGGCCAGGCGCTCTCATCTGCGGCGCTGGCATCATCCGGCGGGTTTGTCCATGATATGTACCGGGCAGGGTCACTGTACGTTGGACTTGTCCGCTATAAGTTCCCGGCAGGGTCACATTATAACCTTGCTGACGCATCATGCCCGGGTTTGGAACGGTGCCGCCAAATGTATCGCGGCCCAGAACGGGTTGCGACACTGTGCGACCGCTGTCGAGCACTTGCTGCGCGCGAACGGGGTCACGGTCGACAATAGATGTCGGAACATGCGCAATACCAGGAACGAAAGTCGCGTCACCGTATGTGCGGGGCGCGAATTTGGACGGATCATATCCGCCGCCAATGGCGACAACGCGGGGTTCTTCCACGACTTGGACAGGCGCGGGCGGGCTGTAAAGCGCGAGGGGCACGGGGGCCGGAGCCGGGCGGTTCATCTCGACTTGCACAGGAACCCCTGTATCCTGACGACAATATGTCGTGCTGGTCGGGTGGCATCCATTTGTAAATCCTGACGGGGCGTCGGACAGCGCAGCCGTCGGCATCATGCCATGCACGCGTGTAATTGAAACATTTGGTGCGCGTTGAAAATCAACAGACCGTAAATGACCCATCGGGTTTTGATTGCGAACCGTCATAGGTCCGAATTGCGGTGCATATCCGTCTATAACTTGAACCGGAACGGCACAACCGCCCGCGCCGCAATTACCACCCGCAAAGGCCGGTGTTGCTAAAAGGGCTGCGCCCATAACGCCCGTTAGGGCCGTTGAAATCATTTTGGTCGGCATGTGCCCACTCCCACTGGTCAATGACGCGGGAGATCCCGACGCCGGTCAAAAATATCTACCGGTGCCGAAGGAGGGAAGTCTGCCTAGAAGTCGTAGGCAATTCCGCCGCGTTCCCAATCGCCATAGCGTGTGGGTTCGACACCTTTCGGGCCGCCTTTTTCGGGTTCACGGGACTCAGCTTCCTCGCGCGCTTTGCGCCGTTCCGCCGCTTCAGCCAGAGCCCGCTTTGCGGCAGGGCTCAAAACCTTTTTCGGGGTTTCGGGGATATCGTTTTCTGGCTCGCTCATAGCGTACCAAATACCCCTGTCTGTCCCGTCCCGTCAAACGCGCAAATTGCCGCTCGATGAACCAGTGTGATACACGCACGCAGATAAGATTCCGTGAATCCCGTCTTTGCCAACTGTTTACCATAACGTGCCCGCTCTTTACGGGTGAGCCGCTTGCGCCTAAGCGCCTCGCATGACCGATAAAGAGCATATCTCCCGCCGTCCCCGCGCGGAACAAATCGCCGCCAGGATGACCGATTCCGTGAAAGCCCGCCGGTGTGCCGCGCTGGCCGTCATGGATGTGACCGCGAATGGGCGGGCCTTAGAACTCGCACTGGCGGCCACAGATGATTATGCGGGGCTTGAGGCGCGGGACCGCGCTTTTGCCCGCGCGATTGCAGCGACCGTGTTCCGGCGCTCGGGTCAGATCAAAGCCGTGCTGAAACCGCTCGTGCGCAAACCGCCCACCGCGCCCGTGACCGCCGTGTTGCAAACGGCTGTTGCGCAAATCGTCTTTATGGATGTCCCGCCTCATGCGGCTGTCGGAGAAACGGTCGAAGTTTTGAAATCCGGCAAAGCGACACGCGGCTTCGCCAATTTCGCCAATGCTGTCCTTCGCCGCGTCGTGGAGCAGGGCAGGCAAAGTGCCGCCGCCTCTCCGCCTCGCGCCAATATTCCCGGCTGGATCCGCGGTGAATGGGAGCGGACCTACGGCAAAATGCCCGCGACAAAGATCGCGGTGCAATTGATTAAAGACCCTGTGTTGGATTTGACAGTTGCGTCAAATCGCGAAGATTTGGCCGAGGCGACGGGCGGAAAACCGCTAGGGCGTCAAACACTCCGCCTCGACTCCATCGGTGATGTGACGGCCCTGCCGGGGTTTGAGGACGGGACGTGGTGGGCGCAGGATGTCTCCGCCGCGCAGCCTGCGCAGATCCTGATGGATCAGTTTGATATTATAAAGGACAAACGCGTTCTCGACCTCTGTGCTGCGCCGGGGGGCAAGACCCTCCAACTCGCCAGTGCGGGCGCGGATGTTACCGCGGTCGATAAATCCAGCGGACGCTTGGTGCGATTGGAAGAAAACCTCGCGCGGACCAAACTCTCCGCCACGGTTATAAATCAGGACGCGCTTGAGTTCGAGTCTGAACCCTTTGACGCGGTCCTGCTGGATGCACCTTGTTCCGCGACGGGTACGTTCCGCCGTCATCCCGATGTCCTGCATAACCGCTCGCCCAAATCCGTCGCTGATCTTGTGCGGTTGCAGGATAAACTCCTGCCCAAAGCCGCAAGCCTGACAGCGCCCGGCGGCGTACTGGTCTATGCCGTCTGTTCACTGCAACCGGATGAGGGCCTGCCCCGTATCGTTAAGTTTTTGGAAATGTCGCCCGATTTTAGCCTTATTCCCCTTTCAGACCTGCCGGGTCTGGACCTACCGCCTGAACGTTTCGAAGGCGGTGTCGTGCGGACATTGCCGTGTGATCTGTCCAAAGCGGGCGGGATGGACGGTTTCTTCATCGCGGCATTACGCAAAGCGGGTTGAGGGCATGTATGGTTAATGCGGTAATTGAACGTTAACCTCAATGTGGTCCAAGCTTTGCAAGATACCGCCCGAAGCTGTTTCAAAATGGGAGGCTCTGACATGAGCACAACGAAATTTTTACGCGCCAGCCTGATTGCATCCGTAGGTGTAGCCGGACTGACACTGACTGCCAACGCACAAAGCCGCTATGGCAATGTCTATGATTATGAGAGTGGCAAAAACTGCGGCCAAGCCTGCGTTGCGCCTGCGCCAATGACGCCAAAGGCCAATTCCCGCTACGGTGCGCCCGTCACGGCGGCCCCGACTTATAATCCGGCACCTGTCTATGTGGATTGCCAGCAAATGGGAACATGTGCCCCGCAAGCGGCCGTTGTTTATACGCAACCTGCACCTGTTTATACGCAACCAGCGCCCGTTTATTCGCAGCCTGCGCCGACTTATTCAGCGCCAAGCTACGCACAGGCCGCACCTGTAAATTGTCCGGCGGGCACAACGGCTCAGTCTGATGGCACATGCCTGCAAGGGTCTTCCAGCTATACAGGAAGCTACTCCGCGCCAAGTTCTACATCTTCATATTCGTCTTCCACGACATATGATTCCACGCCTGTCAGCTGTCCTGCAGGCACAACAGCCCAGTCAGATGGAACATGTTTGCAGGGGTCTTCAGGCTCCATGACGATGGAAATGACAACGATGCCAGCGACTGTGACCCTGCCGGGTACTTATAATAGCGCTTCTGTCAGCTGTCCTGCGGGCACGACAGCACAATCCGATGGAACATGTATGCAAGGTGCATCCGGGTTTACCGGCGCAACGGTAGAGCTCTATCAGGGCGATGCGTCAACACAGTCCACGGGTAGCTATGGCTATACTGGCGGAACTTACACATCCGGCGATTACCTGCCTATCCGTAAGTAATTTGACCCCATTTAATAGAGACCCGTCTTCCCTTTCGGGAGGGCGGGTTTTTTTATACCTGAGTCTCATTTCCACGTTCGCTTGCGAGTCCTCTCCACACGCGGTAAGTTATTATCATGTCAGATAAAGTCCTCATTTCACCAAGCATTCTCTCCGCTGACTTCGCAGCATTGGGACAGGCCGTCCGTGATATAGACGCGGCGGGTGCGGATATGATCCATATTGATGTCATGGACGGGCATTATGTGCCGAACCTGACCATTGGACCGGATGTGGTAAAAGCGCTGCGCCCGCATTCGGAAAAACCATTCGACGTGCATTTAATGATTTCGCCAACTGAAATTCTCGTCCCGCTCTTTATTGCGGCAGGCGCGGATTTCATCACGGTTCACCCCGATGCGGGACCGCATTTGCACCGGACGTTACAATCCATCCGCGCGGCGGGTGTGAAATCGGGCATTGTTCTCAATCCCGGTGCGCCTGTGGAACAACTCGACCCTGTTATCGACCTCTGCGACCAAGTCATGATTATGAGTGTGAATCCCGGCTTTGGGGGGCAGTCTTTCATTCCCTCACAACTCGATAAAATCCGCGCGGTCCGCGCCAAAATTGATGCGTTCAAAGCCGCTGGTGGCCATGACATTTTGTTACAGGTCGATGGCGGCGTGAACCCGACAACCGCTCGCGATTGCATTGCAGCCGGGGCAACATCGCTGGTGGCAGGGTCCGCCGTCTTCAAAGGTGCGGGGACTTACGCGGAAAATATCGCAGCCCTGCGCGGCGATGCCCTCACGAAAGCCGCTTGATCCAGCCTTATGGCCAAGCCGAGCCACCCATCCTTAAAATCGCGTGTTCCAACGCTACCAACGGCATTGGACCTGACAAAACAGCATGTGCGCCGATTTTTTGCGGGGTTCACCTCGGGTAAAGGCCCCGGAAAACTCCCAACGCGAAAGCCTGGGCCTTTTCATCCTGCCAAGCCCGCCCTGACTTTGGGGGATGCCGAGAAAGCCAGCGAGCTTCTGGAAGGACAATTTCAGTTTGCCGGACAAAATTTGGATGTCGGGCCCTGGACGGAAGCCGCGCCGTCCCGTCGTTTCGCGGATTGGCTCCATAGTTTTGACTGGCTGCCTGACCTATTGGCGGTGGATAGTGAAGCCCATCATGCCAGGGCCCGAAGCTATGTTGATGGCTGGATTGAAACCTATGGCAAAGGTAATGAATTTGCGTGGGATAGTGAGCGCCTTGCACGGCGTTTATTTAATTGGCTCAGCGTCTGGGCTCCAGCCCTTGCCACAGCTGATGCGGAACCGACATTGGACCACCGTCGCGGGTCAGTTGTCAGCCAACTCACAGCACTGCGTGGATCATTAAAAAAGCTACCGCCGGGATTAATTCGTCTTCAGGCGGGATGCGCCTTGGCGATGGGCGGCGCAAGATTGACCGATGGGCGATCACAATTTTTGGAACGCGGGTTGGATTATCTGGATTCTGAGCTCTCCGTGCAAATCTTGCCGGATGGGGGCCATATTTCGCGCTCGCCCGCAAATACGGCAGAGGCTTTGCGGCTACTGCTCACGCTCGACACGCTCTTGGCGGATCGCGGCGTCGAAGGCTCCCGCGACCTCTCCCGCGTCATTGATCGGCTCGCGCCAATGGTCGCGTTTTTTCGCCGTGCCGGTGGAGAGCTCGCGCCGTTCCAAGGGGGCGGTGAATGGGATGCCGCCGATATTGCCGAACTCCTTAATGTCGCTCCGGGCGACCCAAAGCCGTTTGGTTACGGTCCGCATACGGGCTATCAACGCCTCTCTGCCGGGGGGACGGTTGCGATTATCGATACGGGATGTGCCGCGCCGCGTCCCTTTGATGGGGAAACCCATTTGGCGCCTTTGGCGATGGATCTGTCCACCCCCGAGGGTGCCATCATTACGGCCTGCGGGTTTAACCCAGAGCAACCTTTATCTTGGTCCCGTCCCGTGCGGGCTGCGGCGGCGCATTCGACATTAATTTTGGATGGACGTTCGCCCGGCGCTCTTTTGAACTCAGACTGGAAACGTCGTGTAGTCGGGGACGCCGTCGACCGCGATGTCGGTCCCGTCCGTGCCTCTCGAAAAGAACAAGAGTCCGGGATTTGGCTGGAATCCCATCATGAGGGCTATCGCGGGGAATATGGCCTTGCCCATCGGCGGCGTTTATTCGTCCCGAAAGACGGAAGTGATGTCCGCGGTGAAGATTGTCTTTTCGTCCCTGTGGGCGCACCGCCCCTGCGCCGCGATCAGGTCCCGTTTGCTATTCGTTTTCACCTCCACCCCGATGTACGTGCCAGCCTAAGTCAGGATCAATCCTCGGCCTTATTAGTCGTGGGCGGCAAAGCGGGATGGCGTTTTCGCACAGATGGCGGTCTCGTCGCGCTGGAAGATTCCGTTTATCTCGGCACGGGACATACGCCCATTAAAACGCAACAAATCGTCGTGCGCGGCGAGGCCTTTTGTGATAGTGACGGTGAAACGCGGTCCAATCGCGTACGCTGGTCGATCCGGCGGTTAAAGCCGTCAGAACCTAAAAAAACGGCTAAGGTTGACGAGAAAAATGAGAGAGAGGGGGGGGCATGACGACACGTTCAACGGCGCAACCCTCCTTCCGTATGTTACGCAGCATTGCCCTGATCGGTACGGATGTTGTCTTTGCTTTGTTTTCCATGATGGCGGTTGTCCGCTGGCGCTATGATTTTCTAAACCAACCCATTCGCAGCGATATTGACCACCGCGCGGGCTGGATTACAGCGGGCGTTGTCTTGGTGACATGGGTTGTCATGCGGCAGGATCGGGCGATTTGGCGCTTCACAACGCTGCATGATTTCCGAAAGCTGCTCGTCGGTATTGTTGTCGTTATGCTCTCCGTGCCGCTCTTGCTCTATTTCTTTTTTGATCGGGCCGAGGCTTTCCCGCGCTCTGCGCCATTTTTGGCGGGTGCCCTTTTCTTCGGTCTTATTCTGGTGTCGCGCCTCATCGCGATGATGATCCAGAACGGTGATTTCAGGGCGCTATTTCGGGCGCGCTCGACCTATGCGCAGGACGCGTTGCTCGTCGGGCCGGCGCCGCACCTCTATAATTACCTGAATGACCGCGCGCGAAAGAAAAAGAGCGGACCGGGCTTCAACCCTGTCGGCCTGATTGAAACCTCAGGACAATATCAGGGACGGTCCATTCGGTCCGTTCCGATTCTGGGTGATCTGGATGAATTGCGAGAGGTGTATAAAAACATCTCAGGGCGGCAGGACCGACCCCTTCAAATTGTCTCTGTCGATCCCGCGCCGGATCGGGCGCAGACGGCGAACCTTATTAAAATTGCCTCGGATCTGGGGGCGCCACTCGGTCGTCGATCGACAGATGCCAGTCTCGGATTGTCCCCCTTTGAAGCGGCCGATTTAATTGGGCGCGAAATGCGCCGGCTTGACCTAACACCCGTGAAAGAGATGTTTCAGGGCAAGCGGGTTCTCGTGACGGGCGCGGGCGGATCGATTGGGTCGGAACTCTCGCAACAGATTGCGGCGTTGGACCCGGCGTCTTTAATTCTCGTCGATCATTCGGAATTTCATCTTTATAATCTGGAGAAACGCCTCGCACCGCTTACGCCGAAAATGAAAGCTGCGCCTTGGCAGACCTTTCTCGGCGATGTGCGCAATGCCCCGCGTATGCGCGAAATATTCAAGGTCGAACGCCCGGAAATTGTCCTCCACGCAGCGGCTCTGAAACATGTCCCACTGGGCCAGAAAAACCCACTGGAAGTTCTGCGCACCAATGTCATGGGAACGTCCAATGTATTGGATATGTGCGAGGAATCCGGCGTCGACCATTTTATCCTGATTTCCACGGATAAAGCCGTCGCTCCCGTCAATATGATGGGCGCGTCCAAGCGGATTGTCGAAATGCTGACGCTCGCGCGGCAGGCCGTGAACCCGACCATGCAGGCCTCCTGTGTGCGGTTTGGCAATGTGCTGGCCTCTAACGGGTCGGTCGTGAATCTGTTCGAGGAACAAATCGCGATGGGGGGGCCCGTGACCGTGACCCACCGCGAAGTCGACCGCTATTTTATGATGGTCGAGGAGGCCTCCGCGCTCGTTCTCCAAGCTGCCGCGATGGGGGCGCAACGTCGCGAGAAAATCGGCGGCGGCCATGATGCTTCGGCTTGTATTTATGTGTTGGAAATGGGTGAACCCGTGAACATTGCCCGCCTCGCGCGGCAACTCATTCGATTGCGCGGGAAGGTCCCGGATGTCGATATTGAGGTCCGCTATACAGGTTTGCGCCCAGGTGAAAAATTGACCGAAGTTCTGTCTTATGAGGATGAAGACCTCGCCCCGACCGCCGTGGACGGTGTCCAGCGCTTTAATGGCGCGATGATTGATCCGCACTCCGTGCTCAAGCGCGTAAAGTCCCTGATCAAGGCATTGGAAACCCGTAATCGTCGTAATATTCGCAAGGCGATTGCACAACTCGTCCCCATCTATGACCCGTCAGATGTGTTGTCCGAACCGACGCTCGCGGTTGTTCCCAATTTGGCAGAGCCGGACGTGATCGCGAATGATGTGGACGACCGCTCAGCCTAAGTGGAAACGCGTGAAACGGCGTGATAGGCGAGACATGATTCCATCGCTTTTTAACGGACTCCGCCATGCCCAGCCCCAATCCCGACCTGCCCGCTTTTGACCGCGCGACCCTACGCCCTGTGAAGCGGGCTTTGCTCTCTGTCTCGGACAAATCCCGCCTGATCGACCAGGCCAAAGCGCTGCACGAACGCGGCGTGAAACTCGTCTCCACAGGCGGCACGCATAAAGCCATTGCGGGCGCAGGTATTCCAGTCAAGGACGTCTCAGAGCTCACGAATTTTCCGGAAATGATGGATGGCCGCGTGAAGACGCTGCACCCGATGGTGCATGGCGGTTTGCTCGGCGACCGCGATTTGGCGTCCCACCGCGATGCCATGCACGATCACGGTATCCTCTCCATCGACCTGCTCATCGTCAATCTCTACCCGTTTGAGAATGCGGTCGCGCAAGGCGGCAGCTATGAGATGTGCGTCGAGAATATAGACATTGGCGGTCCCGCCATGATCCGCGCGGCGGCGAAAAATCATGCCCATGTGGCCGTCTGCACCGACTCCGTTGATGTCGATGCGGTGCTGGCAGATATGGACGCAAATGATGGTCAGACGACGGGAACACTGCGCCAAAAACTCGCGGCGAAAACCTACGCCCGTTCCGCCGCCTATGACGCGGCCATCGCCAATTACTTCGCGAAGCAGGTTGAAGAAACGCCCACCTATCGCGCCCAAGGTGGCACATTGAAACAGGAACTCCGCTACGGCGAAAATCCGCATCAGACGGCGGCTTTCTACACGGATGGCTCCCACCGCGCGGGTGTCGCGACGGCGGAACAACTCCAAGGCAAAGCGCTGTCCTATAATAATATCAACGACACAGACGCCGCCTATGAACTCGTCGCAGAATTTGGCTCAGTTGAGGCGGGCGACAAACCGACCGTCGCGATTATCAAACATGCCAATCCTTGCGGCCTCGCGACGGCGGATGATTTCATCACCGCTTATAAAAACGCGCTGGCCTGTGACCCCGTCTCGGCCTTTGGCGGGATTGTCGCGCTGAACGGAAATCTGGATGCGGCGACCGCAAAAGAAATCGTGAAAGTCTTCACCGAAGTCGTCATCGCGCCCAGCGCGGACGATGATGCGGTCGAAGTCTTCCGTAAGAAAAAGAATTTGCGCCTCCTCGTCGCGGGCGGATTGCCGGATGTCACGGCCCCGTCCTTGACCCAACGGAATGTCGCGGGCGGCATCCTCGTTCAGGACCGCGATAATGGCTATGTCGCGGATGCGGACCTCAAAGTCGTGACGAAACGCAAACCAACAGACTCGGAAATGGCCGACCTGCGCATGGCGTGGAAAGTCGCCAAACATGTCAAATCCAATGCGATTATTTACGTCAAAGACGGCTCCACCGCAGGCATCGGTGCAGGCCAGATGAGCCGGATTGACTCGGCCAGAATTGCCGCGCGTAAGGCCGAAGATGCTCAAGCCGCCGCGGGTTGGGACGCGCCAAGAACACAAGGCTGCGCCTGCGCCTCGGATGCCTTCTTCCCCTTCGCCGACGGCATGCTCGCCGCCGCCGCCGCAGGTGCCACAGCGATTATTCAACCGGGCGGCTCAATCCGCGATGACGAGGTAATTGCGGCTGCGGATGAAGCGGGCATCGCGATGGTGTTCACCGGGATGCGGCATTTTAGGCACTGATTTTTTAGGCGGCGTCCCGGAAATCGGTCCGCGGGACCGATTTCAGCCGCATGAAAAATCAGCACTTAGAATAGAATTTCTTCATTTTCTTCGTCTATCGTTTTAGCGGAGATATAGAATGCCAGTTTTTACAGAAGAATATATTCGCGTCCGAACAAGTGAGTTTCTTGTTAAGCCGGGCGAAGACGAAGAGATATTCAATGAGGGTACATATGGAGATGCCTTTTCCACCTATTTGGAAATAGAGCTAAATAAGGTCGGCTATTCTGGCGGTGCAGTTCTTGAGGATTGGGGATACTGGTTAGGAGTCTCAAAAGATTCCGATGATCCAAAAGCCCTTCTCCAGATAGGTGTTTATTGTCTCAATGAAAAAGATGAAAATCCTATGGAGTATGTTGCACTCGTGACAGGTCTGAAAACGAAACGGTGGGACTGGTCAAAATTTAAGTTCGTGTCTTTTGAACATCTTTTGGTTAAGCTTCAAACTGATTTGAAAGAAATTATTCAGAAAGCGCCTAAAACTGAGATAGTGTCTATCACCGATGATATGCCGGGATAATATATCCCGACTCAATACACGGTTAGACACCACGCTCCCAGAAAATGGAAAACTTAATCCCCACTTATGCGAATTTTGAAAGCGTGGATTAAAAATTATACTCATCCCAAACTTCCGTTCATTCCAGCGAAAGCTGGAATCCAGAGATTAAATTGATTTCAGTGCGTTGAGGGCTGTTAAGCGATAAACGCTCTGGACCCCGGCTCTAGTTGTTTGTGAACAAAAAACGGACTGGGGTGGACGGGATCATGTGGATAGAGTTTTTGCTCAAGAGAATAATCCCCACTTATCCAACCCGCGCTATATTCAAACTCGTTCTTTCGGACATGGGACAGGTAGGAGCTCATCTATTCGTGCCGAAAGACGGTGTGTTTATCGGTGCGGGGTGAGACCTGCATCGGGGGACCGGGTTTCGAGTGCCTGACGGATTGAAACATCCGCAGTCAAGTAAGGCCGTTATCTGTAAAACACCGCCGCGTTGGTTCGTGCATTTGTTTTTAAAACAATTGCACAGAGCGCAGAGTTCTATCGATTAAAGACCGATAGAGCTTCGAGATTTGGAAGACGTAACGGTATCGCCGACCACTGCTCCCGTCTCACGCGCTTGGCCCTTGCGTAAAACATTTTTTCTTTTGGTCCTCCATCGCTTGGGCCACCACGCGGACGTCCCGTTTTTTTTCAGGGCTTCGCCCCTGTTGGCAGGTTGCCGCCCGCCAACCCAACCTGCGTTTGTCACGGACAATCGCCTCTCCTGCCAACCCCAAAGATGGGCGGTCGCATCATTCGCATGTCTGATTAAAAATGCGCCGGGACCCGTCCCTTTACGATGTGGGGCGCAGAAGGACGGGCTGCAGACCATAATAGCCTGACTTGATTAGGATTAGACTTTACTTAGGGCTTCACAAAGATTTTATGTCCGAACGTAGAGTTCGGAAATTACGAACAGAATAGAAAGCAAAATTTAATGGATCAATTACGTCGTATGGAAGTGTTTGTGAAACTGGTCAATTCCGGTCAATTCACTCAGGCGGCGAAACAACTCTCCCTATCAAAATCCACGGTAAGCCACTCCATTGCGGAGTTAGAACGTTATCTAGGCCTGCAACTCGTCAAGCGTAATAGCCGGACATTGAGTTTGACCAAGGCGGGGCAGGTTTATTACGAGGATTGCGTCCGGATATTGGATGAGATTAATCTGTCTGAAGACCGTGTTCGCGGGGAAGCCCGCGCGATTACCGGGTCCATTCGGATGACGGCGCCTATTTCATTTGGGACCTATGTTCTAACGCCGATTTTAGGACGGTTCATGGCGGATAATCCCGATATCTCGGTCAATATGATGTTGGCCGAGAAGCGCCTAGATTTGATTTCTGAAGGAATCGATCTTGCATTACGGGTCGGGACAATGCCTGATAGCCGTCTGCTCTCACGAAAAATCGGGGATGCAAAAATGGTGCTCTGCGCCGCGCCGTCTTATCTGGCGCAGCGTGGAAGACCGTCAAAATTGTCAGATCTCGACCATCACGAATTACTGGCCTATTCGCGCAGCCCGACATGGCGATTATGCGAAAGCGGGGTCGAAGTCGAGATTGAGCCTAAGGGTCGTTTGCAAACCAATAATGGCGAAAATCTTCGCGAATTTGGAGTGGCCGGATTAGGGATTGTCTATATGCCGAATGTGATTGCGGCCCCCGCGTTGGAGAGTGGCCGCTTAGTACAAATTATGCCCGCCCATACATCTGAACCGATCGATATTCATCTCGTCAGACCCGCAGGTCGTCACACGCCAATGCGGATTAAAAAACTGATGAACTTCATCATTGCAGATTTCAAATCAAAGGGACCTTTATGAGCCTTCCTCTAAACGCCCTCTGCCTTTTTTGGTTGCCCACCGTAGACCGAGATAGAGAACGAGACCTAGTGGACCAAACATGAAAGTGAAGAACAGGCAGGGGATGAGCAACCAATGACTGAACCCGCGTCTCTGTGCGTCGCGGGCCTCCCACGCGCCGACAAAGAGGTCGAAGACGAGGAAATGCGCCCAGCCCACAAGCACCCCGACATCACTGATGAAGATGGCACGGACCTCTGCGATGGATGTAAACCCTGCGCCTTCACCCCCCATGCCGAAAAACAGAGAGGCAATGATACCGCAAGCATAAGCGAGGCCGAGGACAATCGGATAGAGCATGGAATGCACGAGCGTCCGCGTCATAGACCAGCGCGGCGCGAAGATCAAAAGCGCCCAGGCCGGCATGACGCTCAGGTTTAAAAGACTGAAAAGGGTTTCGACCATCATAGGATGCCTCCAATGGTAAGCTTACAGGAAGATAACAAAAAAGAAACATGGGAACTTATTCATGCCATAATTCATTGGTCCTCTGTTAAGACGAAAAAAGTTTAGGGGCTTGAGCGAGAAATGCTCAGGCTTTTTCGTTTCAATTGTTTAGAAAGGATCTGACATGACGAATTTTATTAAACTGACATCTTTGGGCTTGGCCAGCGTCGCGTTCGCGGCCTGTACGACCACGGGAAATGTTGAAAGAAATGCTGCGGCGGGTGCTGCCATTGGTGGTGTGGCCGGTGCCGTGATCGGCAATAATGTCGGCGACGGCGATGCCGGAGAAGGTGCTCTGATCGGTGCAGCTATTGGCGGAGCCGCGGGAGCCTATAAAGGCAAACGTGATGACGAAGCGATTGGTGCGAATTCAGGATTCAAAGCGAATTTGGATCGGTCGACGCGTTATTATGACGACCGAACAAACCGTTACTACTATTATGAAAAGGGAACGTCCCGGACATTCTATGAAAATGGTCAGTTACGCTCCAGCTAAATCACTCCGAATAGGAGTTTTGAAACGGCTCCCATTTGGGGGTCGTTTTGCGTTTTGGAAAATTGTGCTTATATCAGAATTATGAGCCGATATCCGTATGAAAACGTCCCCATCCTTCATCCCGCAGGAACCCTGTTGGAAGTGGGTGTCATGGGCGTCGTTCGACATGTCGGCATTGCGACAGGATATGGGACTGTTATTCATTCCTCACGTCGGTTTGGCCGCGTGGCGGAGACATCGGAAACCCAATTTTCGCGCGGTGCGCCTGTACGGGTCGTGCCTTATCGGACAGCCTTATCCGGCACAGAAGTTGTGGCCCGCGCGAGAGGTAAAATCGGCCAACGTTACGGTGTCATGACGCGCAATTGCGAACATTTTGTTAGCTGGGCAATTAGCGGGAAAGCGCGCAGCAGACAGCTTGGACCGCTGGATTTGGGCCGTCTCTAAGACATAGGTCTAATTCTGCTCTGACCGCATGTCCGGCTCGAAAGTCTTCTTGATTTTCAAGCTCTGAATTTGGTTGCGCTGTTTTTTCAAAATTTCAAAGCGGTAGCCATGGTAGGCAAAAACCTGACCCGCATTCGGGATGGTTTGACTCTCGTGAATGACCAAGCCGGCAACTGTCACAGGACCCTCATCATCCGGTAATTTCCAATCCATCGCGCGGTTCAGATCGCGAATGGCCACATCACCTCGAACGGTTGCGCCGCCCTCTTTCAAGCGTGTGACACCTGCAAGCTCTTCATCATACTCGTCCTGAATATCGCCAACAATTTCTTCCAAAATATCCTCGAGTGAGATGACACCCATGAGCGAGCCATATTCATCGACGACCAGCGCAAAATGCTCGCGTTTCTGTTGAAACGCGCGAAGCTGTTTCACGGCGCTCGTGGTTTCAGGCACAAACCACGCATCCCGCGAGATTTTCTTGATATCTAATGTTTCAACCGATCCATTTGTGCGCGTGACGGCTTTCAAAAGGTCCTTCATGTGCAGGACGCCGATGACATTATCGGAATCTCCGCGGTAGACAGGAATGCGGGAATGGCCGGAGGCGATAGATTCTTTGATGATCTGATCAGGTGGTGCGTCCGCGTCGATCATGGCGACATTCCGACGATGGGTCATGACTTCCTCGATCGACATTTCGCCAATTTCGAGCACACCGTAAATCTGGTCCCGGGCACGTTTCGCCACGCCGCCTTCCTGCAGGTGAAGGTCGACCGCGCCCTTGATTTCATCGGCTGCCGTCCAGGCGCTGGCGTTGGTATCAATCCCAAAGACGCGAAGCACGCCATTGACGATGATCTGCACGACCGAGACAATCGGGCTGAGCAATTTGACGATTAGGTTGATGGGCCGTGCGACGATGAGGGCGAGTTTGTCGGGCTGCGAAATGGCGTAAGTCTTAGGCAGAACTTCCGCGAAAATCAGGATCAGCGCGGTCATCACGGCGGTCGCGGCTGCAAGGGCGGCGGCGCTGCCACCAAAAATATTGGTGAAGAGTGTCGTCGTCAGAACAGAGGCCAGAATATTGACGAGATTATTGCCGAGCAGAATACCGCCCAGCAGACGCTCGCGCATATTCATCAGGCGTTGGACGATCGAGGCCCGCTTATCGCCATCCTTCTCCGCCGCATGCATACGCACGCGGGAGGCGGCGGTCAGGGCCGTCTCGGAACTGGAGAAAAAGCCCGAGAAGATCAGCAGGGTGAGAATGACACCCACAAGGATCAGATTTTGCGGTTCGAGGAAGGCTTGCATTTAGAGCTTATCTCTCAAATTCATTAAAAATGCACGGACGGAGGCGGTGTCCGCCCGTTTCTCGACATAGGTCTCGCCAATCGCGCGCGGGAGGATGAGGGTCAGGTGCCCGCCCTCATTTTTCTTATCCTGCCCCATATGTCGCATGAGGGCATCCGTATCGCCCAACAGATGCGCCATGTTAGAAACGCGCGGCATATTCGTTTTCGTCAGATGCGCCGTGACGCGGTCCGCATCAGATTGTGTGCAAAGTCCTTGCGAGGCGGCATAGTGAAACGCCATTTCCATGCCCGCACTGACGGCTTCCCCGTGCAGGAGATCGCCATCATATCCGGCTTCCAATTCCAAGGCGTGGCCGAATGTGTGACCCAGATTGAGGAGTGCCCGTATTCCGCCCTCGCGTTCATCTTCGGCCACAATCCGCGCTTTGGTCGCGCAGGAGGTCTGGATGGCTTGGGTGAGGGCGGCGGGGTCTAGCGCGAGAACATCTGCGCCCAATCCCGCATCCAACACCTCGAAAAATCCGGAATCTCCTAGCAATCCATATTTCAGGATTTCCGCATAACCGGCCTTCACTTCACGCGGGGGCAATGTCGAGAGCAGCTCCGTATCAATCGCGACGAGACGGGGTTGGTGGAACGCGCCGATCAGGTTTTTGCCGTGAACCGTGTTGACCGCCGTCTTGCCGCCAACCGAACTATCCACCTGCGCGAGGAGGGTTGTCGGTATCTGAATAAAGGGCGCGCCGCGTTTATAGATCGCCGCGGCAAATCCCGCCAGATCTCCGATAACGCCCCCGCCAAAGGCCAAGATTAAATCGGACCGATCCAATCCCGAGCGGAACAAGCTGTCCAAGACCTCTTCCAGAACAGCCATGGATTTCTGCGCTTCGCCTGCGGGCCGGACAATCATGTGCGTGCGGTACTCGGCGAGCGCTTCCGCAAGGGCTGCTCCGTGTAGACCGTGGACGGTTTCATCCGTGATGACGGCCACGCGCCCCGAAGGGCTGAACGGACGGATGAGCTCACCCAGTTGCGAGATCAACTTCGGGCCAATGCGGATATCATAACTCCGTTCGCCCAGCGCGACGGAGAGTGTTTCGGTCGCGGCATCAGTCATCGGTTTTGACCTCTGCCTTTTCCTGCGCAGCCAGCAATTTCGTATCGCGCGCTTTCAGCGCCCGCATGACGCGGTTGACAGTCCGGATATGGGGCCCTCGTGCGATCTTCACCTTGATATGGGCCTGCGCATAAATCGGATGTCGTGCGTCCATTAACTCGCGCATCTTCGCGCGTTTATCTGTCCCAATCAGGAGCGGACGATTATCATTGCGGGAGACGCGTTCCACCAATGTATCCAGATCACCCTTCAACCAGACAACATGAGCATGTTCCAACAGCAATTCACGCGTTGGCGGATGAATAAAGGCCCCGCCGCCCGTGGCGATGACAATCGGCTTCTCGCTGTCCAGCAGGCGTTTGACGACGCGGAATTCGCCTTCGCGGAAATCGGCTTCCCCGTGATCGCGAAAATATCCCGCGACCGTGCGGCCTGAGGCCTGCTCAATCGCATCATCACTGTCGTCGAAAATCCGGCCAAGCCGTTTGGCAAGCCTGCGTCCGACGGTTGTCTTTCCGACGCCCATCAATCCCACCAGTGCGATGGGTCTATCTGTCTTCAGCGGCATGAGCGCGCTTTCATCGTTCGTGTGGGTAAGGCCTGCAGTTACTGCGCCTTACAATCTCTTAAGCCGCAATATGGTCATAAACCGTGTTAGACTCAACATCTATTGAGTGAGGTTAACTGTGTCTAAACGCGCAGGAGCATAGAAGGTCGTCATGAAGAAATTTGGTATCATCGCGGGGGTCGTTGCGGTCCTCTTTATCGCACTGTTCCTTTGGGCTTTATCGGGCGCATCACCGGACAATGCTCCAACGGATGAGCGCGTCATTGACGTGACGCCCGCCCCGTGATGCGCGCCAGCCTGATTGCGGTCGCAGTGCTTTTTCCGGGTGTCGCCCTCGCACAGGATTACGGCCTGTCCGGTCCAACGCAGATTGAAACCGAAAGCCTCGACGCCGCGCAGGATTTTGATGCGGGTATCCTGACTGAAGGTGCATTAGATACACAGCTTTGGCAGGGCACCTCCGCCAACCGCGCTGCGAAACTCCTCTCTACTGCGCCTCTGAATTCTAACGACCCAATCATTCGTGACATGGTTCGAACCGTCATCTTATCAGGCGGTGTTCCGCCGCGCGCGGAAAATGAGTCCGCCGCGAAGACCTACGAATCCGCTCGGTTACAGGCCGTTATGGCCGTGGGTGAAGGTGAGGTTCTCGACGGATTTCTCGCCCGTAATCCTGAACTCACCCGTGCGCCCGCAGCACAAGTCGATCTGGCGCTGGCGAAAGGTGACCAAGCCCGCGCCTGCGAAATCTCGGACACGATCACGACGGGACGGGGAGAGCCGCAATGGGTGCGCCTCCGCGCGGCTTGTCATGCATTACGCGGGGAAATGGCGGCGGCGGAATTGACGCGCGATTTGCTCCGGTCGCTCGGCTATGAAAATGATGCCTATTATGCCCAACTCGGCGCTTTGATCGCCGGACGTCCTCCCGCGAAAGAGACGAATAGCTCTGATTCGCTCGTGACCTATCTGGCAAAACGTGGCGGCAGTGAGCGTGAAACAGGTGCAGAAGCCGGACGCGACGCAGACCTCGCGGCGCTGTTCAAAAATTTCGCGACGCTGGATTTAGCGTCGATTGAAAACACCCTCGGCAATATCAGTTTTGATGTCGCGACCCCTGATCTCGATCTGGAGACGGCTCTGTCCGAGCCAAGTCCCCGCGCAACAGCGCGATTATTCGTCTTGGGTCGCTCCGGTGATGCGGGGGCTCTGGACGCGTTTATCTCCCGCGCAACACGGGCGGGTGTGTCGGAAGATGACATGCTGGCGAAACTCTCGCCCATTATCCAAGCCCTCCCTGCCAAAGGCCGCGTCGATTCTAATTTGAAACGCTATGCCCGCGCGGCGCTGCTCTCCCGCGATATTGGCGGCTTGCAGGGGCTTTATTCCGCCCTGCCTGAAGGCCCGGCCCAAGCGCGGATTGCACTGGCGGCAGATGCACTTGGCGGCGGCTTTAATGCGCAGGGGTTGGGCCGTGATATAGAAACGCGACTGACCGGCACGACAACGCAAGCGCAAGCGCTAACCGATGTTGTTCTCGCCGTTGCCCTGGGTGCACGGGTCTCGGATGTGGCGGCAGATGTTTTGGCAGAGGCCAACCTCCCAAAAGCGACATTGCCGGAATCACAGATGCTCCTGCTCAATGCGGCCGTTGACGCTAACTCCCGCGCGGAGACAACGTTACGCGCGGCGACGCTACTCTCGCGGTCGAACCTCAACACAACCGACCGCGCACAAATCGTGACCGCATTACGCCGGGCGGGATTGCAACGGTTCGCGGGGCAGGTCGCGGCGGAAGATTTTCTCGCAGCGCTGTGACAACCGCCCGCCATATCGACGCTTTCCTTGAAATGATGTCCTCTGAACGCGGCGCATCAGAGAACACGCTGGCCGCCTATGGCCGTGACCTCGCCGGATGGGATGAGGCGCTGGGTCGTCAGAATATGTCGATTGAGACCTGCGGGACGGGCGCGTTGGAAGCCGTCTTGGCAGGCTGGGCGAAGACGGGCCTTGCGCCGTCGACGGCCGCGCGGAAGCTCTCGGCGATGAAGCAGTTCTGCCTGTTCCTGCAAATGGACGGCATCCGGAAGGACAATCCCGCGCATAGCCTGCGCGGCCCGAAACAGGGGCGAAGCCTGCCCAAGGTTCTATCCCATGACGATATTGATGCCCTATTCGCCGTTGTCGAAGCGGACGAGTCCGTCAAAGGCCTTCGCCTCCGCACCCAACTCGAAATTCTCTATGCGGGCGGGCTTCGCGTGTCTGAACTCGTCTCATTGAAATATAATTCCGCTGCAAGAGTTGTACGCCCGGATGCGCAACCCTGCCTGACTATTCGAGGGAAGGGTGGTAAGGAACGGTTGGTGCCGCTGACAGGTGCAGCCGTGCGGGCGATTGTCGAATGGGTGGCCGTGCGCGACCAAACCCTGCCGAAAAATGCCATTGCCAAAGACCGCGCAGACCCCTTCCTCTTCCCCAGTCCGGGAAAATCCGGTCATATGAGCCGTGAACGGTTTGCCCAGCTCCTCAAACAACTGGCAACGGATGCGGGACTGGATGCCTCTCGGATTTCCCCGCACACGCTCCGTCACGCTTTTGCCACGCATCTCTTGGAACGTGGGGCGGACCTTCGGGCGGTGCAGACATTACTCGGCCATGCGGATATTGCGACGACGCAGATTTATACCCATGTACTGGACGAACAGTTACAAAAGCTGGTGGAAGACCACCACCCGCTCGCCAAAATTGGATAAGATAAATGGGCTTTGAACGACGTATGCATCCGGTCCTCGCCGAGGATTTGAACATCCTGCTGGATGACCTCTGCAGTGAATGGGATTTCTGCGCGGGCGTCCGCGCGGCAGACCTGTTGCAGGGTTCCAAACCGCTCACGTCTAAGGTCTTCACCGATGCGGTCCTCGACGCCGAAGCCGAACTCCCGGGTCCCCGCGCAGGCTGGGAACGCCGGATTAAGCGCAAATTCGTCCAACGCTACGGGCATGAGGTGAGCACGAAGACCTATAAAATTTAGAATGGCTGGTTCACTCTATCCGAAACACTCGGCAGATTTTCTTGCGGAGATAGAGATCTTACCGTTAGGCAAAACCTATCGGACCAAACATCCAAAAAACGGAATAAGGTGGGCACTGGCCTATCCCGATGATTTCAATTCAGGGAACTTTACAATCAGCGATGTCTGGCCGGATTTTTTGGATAGTGAAGGCAATTCTATTTCCAAGTCCGAAGATTTGCAGGGAGTTTATAAAGCGGAAATGCATATTCTCTTCCCTGAAATGGTTGCCGTCCATTATGAACGTCTAAAATTTGATGCTAACTTCTATTGCACAGAAGGCCGCGATATTGTCGCCCACGGGAAGATGATTAAGTTTTTCAAAAAGCCTTAGTCCTTACCTCCACTCTTTACCCCATCCCGCACATCGCTATGGTGCGGCACCTCTTTAATGGACTGGACAGACCTTATTTATGGCCCGTACTTATCTTGATTTTGAACGCCCCATGGCGGAATTGGACAGCCAGATCGAGGCGGCGCAGGCCGAGGGCAAGGACATTGCCGAACTGGAAGCGAAGTCAAAAGTCCAGCTAAAATCACTCTATGCCAAAATCGGCCCGTGGCAGAAAACCCACGTTGCCCGCCATCAGGACCGTCCGCATACCTCCGCTTATATTAAGGCGCTGATCTCGGATTACACGCCGCTGGCGGGTGACCGGAAATTTGGGGACGATCATGCCTTGCTTGGCGGATTGGGGAAAATTCGCGGGCGGTCTGTTGTCGTGATGGGCCATGAAAAAGGTACTGATACGGAAACCCGTCTCAAACATAATTTCGGAATGGCCAATCCGGAAGGGTATCGGAAAGCCGTGCGCCTGATGGATCTGGCGGAGCGCTTCTCGCTGCCCGTCATCAGCTTCGTCGACACGGCGGGCGCATTCCCTGGGCGCGGCGCGGAAGAACGTGGACAGGCGGAGGCCATTGCGCGCTCCATTGATCGCGGCCTGTCCCTGAAAGTGCCATTTATTTCCGTCATCACGGGCGAGGGGGGCTCCGGCGGTGCTGTCGCGATTGCGACGGCGGACCGCGTCATGATGTTGGAACATTCCATCTATTCCGTGATTTCGCCGGAAGGCTGCGCGTCCATCCTCTGGCGGACACGTGACCGCGCCGAAGATGCGGCCAAGGCCATGAAAATCACGGCGCAGGATTTGAAGAAACTCGGCGTGATTGACCGGATTATTAAAGAACCCGTCGGCGGCGCACATCGCGAACCGGATCAAGCGATGAAGACGGTCGGTGCTATCATCCTGAAAGAGCTGAAAGAGCTGGACGGTCTGTCCTCGGATGAGCTCGTGAAAGCTCGCCGTGAGAAGTTTCTTCGTATTGGTCGAACCCTCAATTGAGTTTGATCCAATAAAAAACCCGACTGCACAGCAGTCGGGTCATTGTCCTCCCAGACATCCTCTCGCGAGGAATTCAAATTTAGAAACCGGCAGAAATACCTGTACCAAGCCAGAACAGGCTACCTTCCGGTTCGCCATTGATAATGCCGTTAAAGTCCAGAACATCCTCAGAATTCAGGGCAAAGTTGGCACCAGCATAGACTGAAACATCATCAGTGAAAGCGTGGCTCAATGCTGCGCTGGCCGTGGCCCATTCATATGAGAAGCCGTCGCCATCGACGAGGCCAACTGTCAGGCCGAGATCAAAGCTCTGCGCATCACCGACCGGAACAGAATGACCAACGCCACCTTCCAATGTGAAGGCCTCAAGTGTGAGGTCGTAATAGACAGAGACGCTCGGCTCCAATGGAACGTCAC
This sequence comes from uncultured Caulobacterales bacterium, assembly GCA_947503715.1. Lineage (GTDB taxonomy): Bacteria > Pseudomonadota > Alphaproteobacteria > Caulobacterales > Maricaulaceae > Litorimonas. The sequence continues at coordinate 360,222 of CANNER010000002.1, forward strand.
CAAAACCAACAGAGGCTGAAACTTCATAAGACCCTGTGCCGCCATTATCTGTTCCAAAGAAATCGCCGCCTTGTGGGTAGTGATAATAGGTTGCGCCAAGGTCGAGAGAGATGGAGCCTTCCAACGGAACAGAGTAACCTGCGTAGAGATCAAACTCATCGCCAGCTACGGCAGAGTCATCACCAATCGCGGTTGAGAACCACCCGCCGACTGTGAAATTTCCGACACTGACTTCTGCATAGGGCTGGATGGCATCATCGGCGAGCGAAGCGCCGCGGAAGACATATTGGCTGACGAAGTCAAAACCTGTCGCGACTGACACATCGGAGTCCTGAGCAAAGGCAGTTGGTGCAAATGTTGTCGCGGCCAGAAGTGCGGCGGCAAAAGTAAGCTGTTTCATGGTCGGTTCCCTTTTGAATAGTGCGCAAACCTCTAAATCGGCTGACGCTTCATGAAGCTGGAACCGAACTGTTCCCCGATGGCCGGTTTTGCAAAGGGTAGAGCTGATAATGGGGGCTTGAGGTCAGTCATGACGCAAAAGGGTGCGCCTCTCGCCCGATAATGATGCGCAGAGGGGCGGTTCAATAAATTATTGCGCTAAAGCGATAATTTTGAGGAGTGTGGCGCAAAAGACGCGCCTGAATAGGACAGCCCGCGAAAGACTGTCCTTTTTTGGTTTAAGCGACTTTGCCGTGACAATGTTTCACCTTGCGACCCGACCCACAGGGGCAAGGGCTGTTGCGGGACACGCCGTTCAGCGCACCTTCGGGCAGTTCCGCCGCTTCGGGGTTGGTCGGTGTACCGGCTGCAGTCGCCGCTGTCGGACCTGAGGTCAGCATATCCATCGGTCCGCGCGCGGGCGAAGCCGGAGCTGCCGCTTGTGCGGCTTGCATGGCGGCCAGACCCTGACGAGCCTGTTCCAACTGTGTTTGATTTTGTGTTTGGGTACGTTCCTGCTGCATTTGCTGGCGACGCATCTGTACGTTCAGCAACGCGCCCATCATGGCTTTCGTCACATCTTCGCGTAAGCTCGTCAGGAGGCCGTCAAACAGGGTGAAGGCCTCGGACTTATATTCATTCAGTGGATCGCGCTGGCCATAGGCCCGCATGCCGATAACGGACTTCAGGGCGTCCAATTGCTGCAAGTGATCGCGCCAGTTCTTGTCGATGACCTGCAGGAGGATTTGCTTTTCCGCCCGTGCGAGTTCAGCCGGTTCCAAGCCGTCAGAGAGTTGTTTGCTGGCCTGATCCGTCGCGTCCTGAATACGATTTTGCAGTTCTTCATCCGCGATGCCTTCCTCGGCCGCCCATTCTTTCAGGGGCAGTTCCATCATCATGGCGTCTTTGACGGATTTATCGAGACCCTCAATATCCCACTGTTCGGCATAGGCGCGTTTCGGCACATGCTTCCCGACGAGGTCTTCGACGAGTTGGTGACGGAAATCCTCAATCACGTCGGAGACATCGTCATCTGTCATAAATTCATTGCGCTGTTCGAAGATCGTCTTGCGCTGGTCGTTCATGACATCATCATATTTGAGCAGGTTTTTCCGGATGTCGAAGTTCCGCGTCTCAACCCGTTTCTGCGAGGTCTCGACAGATTTTGTCATGAAACGGTTGGTCAGGGCTTCGCCCTTTTCCCAACCCATCTTCTCCATCATGCCCTTCAGCTTATCGCCGCCGAAGATCCGCAACAGGTCATCTTCCATGGAGAGATAGAATTTCGAACGACCCGGATCACCCTGACGACCTGTCCGGCCGCGCAGCTGATTGTCAATCCGGCGGCTCTCATGTCGTTCTGTGCCGAGGACGTAGAGTCCGCCCGCCGCAAGCGCCTTTTGTTTATTGAACTCAATATCGGCTTTAATCTCGGAGGTTTTCTGCTCGCGCTCGAAATCGGACATGTCCGGTGTCAGCGTTTCTTCCAGGATCATCTCCAGATTCCCGCCGAGCTGAATATCCGTCCCGCGACCCGCCATATTGGTCGCAATTGTGACCGCGCCGGGCATACCGGCTTGCGCCACGATGGAGGCTTCTTCCTCGTGGTGGCGGGCGTTCAGGACGCGATGCTCAATGCTGCGCTCTGTCAGGTAGCGGGATAAGGCCTCTGACTTCTCGATAGAGACTGTGCCGACCAGCATAGGCTGGCCCTTTTTGGCGGCTTTTTCGATATCGTCGACGATTGCGTCAAACTTCTCTTCTTCCGTGCGGTAGATGACGTCTTCATCGTCAATCCGCTGGATCGGACGGTTGGTCGGAATGATGAGAACTTCCAGACCATAGGTATCCGCAAATTCGCCCGCTTCCGTTTCCGCTGTACCGGTCATACCGGAGAGTTTCTCATAAAGACGGAAATAGTTTTGCAGTGTGACCGAGGCCATGGTCTGGTTTTCGGGTTTGATCTCGACATTTTCTTTCGCCTCGATCGCCTGATGCAAACCGTCCGAGAGGCGACGGCCATCCATCATGCGGCCCGTAAATTCATCAATCAGGACGACCTGATCGTTCTTGACGATATAATCCTTGTCTGCCGTGAAAATCTTATGCGCTTTCAGAGCCTGGTTGATGTGATGGACAACGGTGACGTTTTCGACATCATAGAGGCTTTCGCCTTCCAACATACCGCGTTCGCGCAGGATATTTTCAATTTGCTCATTGCCTTTTTCATTAAAGGTAGCGGTGCGGGCTTTCTCATCGACCTCATAGCCTTCCGGCAGGATTTCGGGAATGATGCCGTCAATCGTGCGGTAGAGATCGGATTTGTCATCGGTCGGACCGGAAATAATCAGCGGCGTCCGCGCTTCGTCAATCAGGATGGAATCGATTTCATCGATAATGGCATAGGCATGTCCGCGCTGGCCCATTTCCTCGACGGAATATTTCATATTATCGCGCAGATAATCGAACCCGTATTCGTTATTCGTGCCGTAGGTGATGTCGCAATTATAGGCTTCTTTGCGGTACGGCCCGTATGGTTCGTGCGCATTGATACAGCCAACGGTCATGCCGAGGAAATTATAGACCTGTCCCATCCACTCACTGTCACGCTTGGCGAGATAGTCATTGACGGTGACGAGATGGACACCCTTGCCGTTCAGCGCATTGAGGTAAGCCGCGAGCGTGGAGACAAGCGTCTTACCCTCACCCGTCCGCATTTCGGCAATCTCGCCGCGATGCAATGTGATTCCGCCGATCAACTGCACATCATAATGACGCTGGCCGAGGGTCCGCTTTGCGGCTTCGCGTACTGTGGCGAAAGCTTCGGGGAGGAGGTCATCCAGTGACTCGCCATCCGCGTGACGTTTTTTGTAAATTTCCGTCTGGGCGCGCAGGGCCTCATCCGTCATGGCTTCGAATGTGGGCTCCAATCCGTTGATCTTATCAACGAGGGGACGGAGTTTTTTGAGTTTCCGGTCATTTTCTGTACCGAAAAGCTTCTTGGCGATGCCGAGCATGGGAAGGTCCTACAAGGTGAGGGCGACCGTCTTCTGCGGTCTGTCCACGGGTTTGTGTCGACTTAGGAAGGGTGCCACGCTAAGTCAACGGATGGACGCGGTTACAACCGCATCATGACCTCAATTCTGCTGGGTGGATAAAGGATAGATAACAGACATGTTGACCCGCACAATTTTCCTGCCCCTCGGCCTCGCCGCAGCCATATTTATCACGGGCTGTACTGATAATTCGGGCGCTGACGATAAAACCACTTCGCCCGCGCTGGAGACTGTTGACCGCGTCGCGGATGACAATGCTGTGGCAATCGTGAACGGCACGAAAATTTTTGCAACAGATGTGAATTTATTCGCGCAGGAACAGGGCTTGATCGACGAGGGCCAGAGCCTGCCGCCGATGGATGAGCGGTTTCGCGGAACGCTGGACGAGCTGATTGACCAGCGTTTGCTTGCGCTCGATGCCGACGCGATTGATTTGGAAACGTCGCAAGAGGCGCAAATTCGCCTCGCGGCGGCGCGGGAGCGTATTCTCGGCAATCTGCGCGTGGAACGACACTTGCGCGATGCCGTGAATGAAACCTCGATCCGCCGCATGTATGAGGAACAATCCAAACTCGCCGCGCGGGGCGATGAGGTACGAGCGCGGCATATTCTGGTCGAAGAAAAAGCCAAGGCCGATGAATTGCTCGCAACGATTAAAGACGGTGGAGATTTTGCAGCGCTGGCGCGGGAAAACTCGATTGATGAAGGCAGTGCGGAACGCGGCGGGGATTTGGGCTATTTCACACAGGATATGCTCAATGGTCGTTTCACCCGTCCGGTGTTTCAGGCGGGAAAAGGCGACTATGTTGGTCCCGTCAAATCGGAATTTGGCTGGCACATCGCGGAGATCATTGACCGCCGCCCTGCGCCTCAACCGACATTTGAAACTCTTCGCCCTAAAATCGTGAACTTCATGACATTTGATGCGATACAGGACTTGCTCTTGGATTTGCGTGCGTCAGGTGAAGTCGAAATTTTAGCGGGCGAGACTCCGCCCGAGCCGGAAGACGAGACATCCGAAAATGAGTGATATGAAAATCAGCCCTTTTGCGCCGGAGCATTTCCCGGACCTGCCACCCTTGGCTGGATTTGACATGGCGACGGCGGAGGCCGGCGTGAAATATCAGGGTCGGACGGACCTCTGGGTTTTACGCGGTCAGGCGGGCACACAGGTCGCGGGCGTGTTCACACAAAATGCCTGCCCAGGTGCTCCGGTAGATTGGTCGCGTAAAGCTCTGGCGAAAAAGACTGAGGGCTCCCGCCTTGTCATCGTCAATTCCGGAACAGCCAATGTATTTGCGGGTCAGAAGGGGCGCGATGCCGTTGTGGAAACGGCTGAGGGTGCGGCCAAGGCTTTTGGTGCAGATACTAATGCCATCCAACTCGCCTCGACAGGTGTGATTGGTGTGGCGTTAGAGGCCTCTAAAGTCGTTGCGCAATTTGAAAATATGACCTTATCCTCCAATGGTTGGGCCTCTGCCGCCCGCGCGATCATGACGACGGATACCTATCCGAAAGGTGCCACCGCGACGGTAAAGATTGGCGAGACGGTTGTCACTCTTAACGGCATCGCAAAAGGCTCCGGCATGATTGCGCCGGATATGGCGACGATGTTGGCATATGTCGCGACAGATGCGAAACTCTCCCAAGAGGTTTTGCAAACATTGTTGAATGATTATGTCGACCCGACATTTAATTCCATCACGGTAGATAGCGATACCTCGACATCCGACACACTCCTCCTGATGGCGAGCGGTGCTGCGAAGCATGCTGAGATTTCCTCTGCCGATGATCCGGCGCTTAATGATTTCCGAAAAGCCCTCCACGCGGTCATGTTCGATCTCTCCCAGCAGATTATCAAGGACGGGGAAGGGATTTCGAAATTCGTGACAATCAAAATTTCCGGTGCAGTCTCAGACGCCTCGGCTAAACGAGTCGGCCTCTCCGTCGCAAATTCCCCGCTCGTGAAAACGGCCATTGCGGGGGAAGACGCAAATTGGGGTCGTATCGTGATGGCCGTCGGCAAGGCGGGTGAACCCGCCGAGCGCGATAGCCTCTCCATCTGGATTGGCCCGCATGTTCTAGCCGAAGGCGGGCAACCCGCGAGCAGTTATCGCGAGGCGTACGGCGCGAGTTATATGAAAAATGCGGAAATAAATATTCGCATTGATCTGGGTTTGGGCGAGGGGAAGGCGACGGTCTACACCTGCGACCTGACGCATAGCTATATCGACATCAACGCGGATTACCGTTCGTGAATACGCTTCTCGTTGCCGCTTGCGCATTGATTGATACGGATGGTCGTGTGCTGATGGCGCAACGTCCCGTCGGCAAAGACCATGCCGGTAAATGGGAATTCCCGGGCGGCAAAGTTGAGGTTGGCGAAACACCGGAACAAACCATCCGCCGAGAATTTTTCGAAGAATTAAATGTCGAACCCTGCGAAGGGTGTCTGCAGCCGTTCAGTTTTGCCACGCACAGCTATCCGGATTTCCACCTGCTCATGCCGCTTTTTCTCTGCCGCCAGTGGGACGGCTTTGTCCGCGCGAAAGAGGGGCAGGCGACGCGCTGGCTCTGGCCCGATAAAATTCCCGCACTCGACCTCGTGCCCGCGGATATTGACTTGGCGCAGGAATTGGCAGACCGCCTGCCTCGCGGGAAGCGGTTTCCTGTTTAATTAATTTTCGATTTTTAAAATCGGGCTGTTGGCGGCAATTTGCATTCCGGCCTTTGCGAAAACCTCTTCCACCGTTCCGTCGCGATCGGCTAAAATGTCATGGCGCATTTTCATGGCCTCTAAGACACCGAGTCGATCTCCCGTTTTTACCGCATCGCCTGTGGTGACAAATATATCCGCCAGCACGCCATGCATGGTGGCGCGGATATCGCCTTCGCCGATCGCATCCGCAGCTTTAGACGCGAGCGCAGCTTTGTTCGTGAGATGGAATTGGCGGGCGCCGAAGGAGATGTGAATTTGTGCGGAACTGTTTGAGGCAAAGCGCAGTGTTTCCCCTTTTCCATCACAATTGACGATTATTCGATTGTTATCAGACTCAATTAAATGAAGCTGAAAAACCTGTTCTCCCACCTGTGCGGTGAACTCATCAGCGCTATGACTCGTGATGTCCACGCAGAGGTCCTCATAAATATAGGGCGTTGCCAGGGAGGTTGCGCTGGACCAGCCCAGCAACTGATGCGGAATATTGGCTGCGTGGGTCTCTCTATTGATTATGTGTTGAACCAAGGCGGCGAGGGCGGCTTCGCGATGTGTGAGTTCAATGGGCGCTAAATCATCTTCGGAGAAATTCTCGGCGATAAAGGCCGTCGTGGCCTGCCCTGATGCAAAATCATCGCGCTGAAGCGTCTCAATCAAAAACTGCCGATTTGTGACGACGCCGAAAATGACGGTCTCTTCCAAAGCGCGGATTAAGCGCCGTCGCGCCGTTTCGCGGTCCGGGCCCGACGCGATGAGTTTGGCCAGCATGGGGTCATAGAAAGGTGAGACGGTTCCGCCGGAGACGACACCACTGTCCACCCGCAAACCTTCCATTTCAGGAAAAGAAAGTCTCGCAATATCTCCCGTGGCAGGCAGGAAATCATGTGTCGGGTCTTCGGCATAAAGCCGCGCTTCAATGGCATGCCCGCAGAGCCAAATATCATCTTGCGCCAAGCCAAGCGGCTCACCCTGCGCGACGCATAATTGCAGTGCGACGAGGTTCAGGCCCGTGACCAATTCCGTGACGGGATGTTCAACTTGCAGGCGGGTATTCATCTCCAGAAAATAGAAGTTTTTTTCCGCGTCCAACATGAATTCCACGGTTCCCGCGCCGACATAATCGACACTTTGCGCGGCTTTGACTGCGGCGTCTCCCATCGCATTGCGCAAGTCCTCCGTCATAACGGGACAGGGCGATTCTTCGATGACTTTCTGATGTCGTCTTTGGACGGAACAATCGCGCTCGCCGAGATGGATGATGTTCCCATACGAGTCGCCAAAAATTTGGATTTCAACATGGCGCGGTTTGATAATGGCGCGTTCGAGAATGAGAATATCTGACCCGAAAGCGTTCAGCGCTTCTGAGCGTGCCTCAGTCAGGGCGACAGATAAACTCCTTGCTTCGTCCACCAAACGCATCCCGCGACCGCCGCCCCCTGCTGCGGCTTTCACCATCAGCGGAAACCCGATTGTCTTGGCTTCTTCTATCAATCGCGCATCATCTTGCGCTTCGCCCTGATAGCCCGGAACACAGGGTACGCCTGACGCGATCATGCGCCGTTTCGCGACGGCCTTGTCCCCCATCAGAGCGATGGCCTCAGATGAGGGGCCGATGAAAATTATTCCGGCTTCCGCGCAGGCCTTTGCGAAGTTGGCATTTTCCGACAGGAACCCATAACCGGGATGAATGGCCTCCGCGCCGGATTGTTTTGCGGCCTCAATAATCTTCTCAATGACCAGATAGCTTTCGCCCACGGGCGCAGGGCCGATGGGCACAGCTTGATCGGCGAGCTTCACATGCGGCGCGTCGCGGTCTGCGTCAGAATAAACGGCGACGGAGCGCAGGCCCATATCGCGCACAGTCCGCATGATGCGGCAGGCAATTTCACCGCGATTGGCGATGAGGACGGTATGAATACTCATAGCCGCGCCACCCCGAAACTATTGGGTCTGACGGTGCGGGCGCGGCCTTCCATCACAACGCTTAATAAAAGCCCCAGTAATTTTCGCGTGTCGCGCGGGTCAATCACGCCGTCATCCAGCAGGTGGCCGGATGTATAAAAGGCGCTCGCCTGAGAGTCGAAAATATGGGTCAGCATTTTTCGCTGTTTCGCGCGTTTATCTGGGTCAGGCATCACGCCCGCCCGCGCCGCCTGCGCGTCCGCGACAATCTCCATGACGGTCGCGGCTTGTTCTCCGCCCATCACACCCGTCATGGCGTTGGGCCAGCTAAAGACGAAATCAGGGTCATAGCCGCGCCCGCACATGCCGTAATTCCCCGCCCCGAAACTCGCGCCAATCATCAGGGTGATGCGCGGGACATCGGCATTGGTGACGGCCTGTATCATCTTCGCACCGTGCTTAATCATGCCCGATTGTTCATAGGCTTTCCCGACCATATAGCCTGTCGTGTTTTGCAGGAAGAGGAGCGGCGTATCGACCTGATCCATGAGCTGAATAAATTGCGCGGCCTTTGTCGCACCGTCCGGATCAATCGGGCCATTATTGGAAACTATGCCGACGGGTTGCCCAAAAATAGAGGCTTGGATACAGACGGTGGAAACGCCGTACCCGGATTTGAAATCGGTAAAGTCCGACCCATCGACAATCCGTGCGATGACGTCGCGCACATCATAGGGAATGCGGTAATCGACGGGGACAATGCCCGCGATATCGTCAATGTCCAGAACGGGTTCGGCGAATTTATTTCGTTCATTTCTAGATGCCCAATTCAAGCGCCCGACGACCTCGCGCAGTATCAGAACGGCTTCCGCGTCATCTTCCGCCAGATAATCGACGAGGCCGGATGTGGTCGCGTGCATTTCTGCCCCGCCCAACTCATCGGCGCTCGCGATTTCACCCGTCGCCGCTTTCAGCAAGGGCGGTCCGGCGAGGAAGGCTTTCCCGTTCCCTTTCACGCCCACCACGTAATCCGACAGGCCCGGCATATAGGCGCCGCCCGCCGTAGAGGATCCATGTAAGATCGCGAGGACGGGAATGCCCGCTTTTGAAAGCCGTGCCAGATTAGCGAACAGCGTTCCGCCATGTATGAAACTCTCGACCGTATAGTTCAGCAGATCGCCGCCGGCACTTTCCACAAGATGCAGGAACGGCAATTTCTGTGATAGCGCAATTTCTTGCATCCGCTCCAAACGATACCCACCCGCCGTCGTCAGAGATCCGGCCTTAATCCCACTATCATCGACAACCACTGCACAGCGTGTACCGGAGACATATCCGATCCCCGCGAGTATCGTCCCGCCGGGAATGGATTTCTCTTCCACATCTGTGTCGAGCAAATAACCCGCGAGATTTCCAATCTCGAGAAATGGTGTTCCGGGGTCGAGCAATCGCGCCAGTCTTTCGCGCGGCAGGAGCTGCCCCCGTTTCTCAAATCGTGCCTTTTTCGAAGCCGAGATCGCAGGCGCCCGCCCGTTCAACTCCGAGAGCTTCGCGATAAGGTCGAGCATATCCGCGCGGTTCTGCACAAATCGATCAGACGACGTTAGAATTTTGGACTGGAAAATTGGGATAAATTCACCTTGAAGAGCTATTCAGAATAACTGAATAACGTTCATTCTTTACTACGGTCAAGTCACTCGACAGATGAGCGGTCATTTCCTAACGTCAAGGAAAAGCCTAAATGCGCAAGGGAAACTCAAACATGTCCGACACCGCCTATCCTGTCCCCGCGGATTTTGCCGCCAAGGCCAATCTCTCCCCGGAAAAATATCGCAAGATGTATGCCGCTTCGATCTCCGACCCTGAACGTTTCTGGGCAGAGCAGGGCCAGCGTTTGGATTGGATGACGGATTACACACAGGCCAAAGATGTTTCTTGGGATTCGGATAATTTCCAAACGCGTTGGTATGCGGACGGCGTGTTGAATGTCTCGGCCAATTGCATCGACCGCCATTTGGACACGCGCGGGGACAAGGCGGCGTTGATCTGGGAGGGCGACAGCCCCGACGAGACGAAGACCGTCACCTATCGTCAACTCCACGGCGAGGTTTGCCGCTTCGCCAATGTGTTGAAAACCATGGGCGTGAAAAAAGGCGACCGCGTCACGCTCTATATGCCGATGATTTTGGAAGCGGCTTACGCCATGCTCGCCTGTGCGCGGATTGGCGCGGTGCATTCCGTTGTTTTTGGCGGCTTCTCGCCGGACGCGCTCGCGGGTCGCATCACGGATTGCGACAGTCACTATGTCATCACGGCGGATGAAGGTCTGCGCGGCACGAAGACCATTCCGCTAAAAGATAATTGCGACGCGGCCTGCGTGAAAGCCGGCATTGTTAAAAAAGTTCTCGTCGTGAAACGGACGGGCGGCGAGATTGCGTGGAATGCGAAGCGGGATGTCTGGCTGCATGATGCGCTGGACTCTGTGTCAGATGACTGCCCGCCGGAACCGATGAGTGCGGAAGACCCGCTCTTCATCCTCTACACGTCGGGCTCAACAGGAAAACCGAAAGGTGTGCTCCATACGACGGGCGGCTATCTCGTCTGGGCCTCCATGACGCATGAATATGTTTTCGATTTAAAAGAAGACGATGTATATTGGTGCACGGCGGATGTCGGTTGGGTGACGGGGCATACCTATATCGTCTATGGCCCGCTGGCCAATGGAGCGTCTTCTATGATGTTCGAGGGTGTGCCGAGCTATCCTGATGCGTCGCGGTTCTGGCAGGTTTGCGACAAGCATAAGGTCTCGCTGTTCTATACGGCGCCAACGGCCATCCGCGCCCTGATGCGCGAAGGCGAGGGGTTTGTGAAAGCCACGGACCGTTCCTCATTGCGCATCCTCGGGACAGTTGGAGAGCCGATCAACCCCGAAGCCTGGGAGTGGTATTTCAATGTCGTCGGTGAGAAACGCTGCCCCATCGTCGATACATGGTGGCAGACGGAAACGGGCGGCGCGATGATCGTGCCATTGCCCGGAACGGTCCCGATGAAACCGGGCAGTGCGACCCTGCCTTTCTTTGGTATTCAACCTGCACTCGTCGATGCGGAAGGTGTCGAGTTGGACGGCGCGACGGAAGGCAATCTGATTATCAAGGACAGTTGGCCCGGACAGATGCGGACCGTTTATGGCGATCATCAGCGTTTCCTGGATACTTATTTCTCCGCCTATCCAGGCAATTATTTCACGGGCGATGGCTGCCGCCGCGACGAAGATGGGTTCTATTGGATTACGGGCCGAGTCGATGATGTCATCAATGTCTCCGGCCACCGGATGGGCACGGCCGAAGTCGAGAGTGCGCTGGTTTCGCACCCGGCTGTGGCTGAAGCCGCCGTTGTCGGCTACCCGCACGACATTAAGGGGCAGGGGATTTACGCCTATGTCACGACCATCCCGGACAGCGCGGATGATGAGGATTTGCGCAAAGCGCTCGTCAAACATGTCCGGTCAGAGATTGGTCCGATCGCGAGCCCGGACCTCATCCAATTCGCGCCGGGATTACCCAAGACCCGTTCCGGGAAAATCATGCGGCGTATCTTGCGAAAAATTGCCGAAGACAGTTTCGACAATCTGGGGGATACGAGCACACTCGCGGACCCAAGCGTCGTGGATGATTTGATTGATAACCGGATGAATAGGGCTTGATATGAGAAAAGCTCTTATAGGTTTGATGGCGCTCTTCGGTATCGGCGCGCTCTATCTCACACTCGCACCCGTTCCAATTGAGCCTGAAAACTGGGATGCGCCGGAGAATGCGGGTTATGTGGGTGACTTTGCTCCAAATCGTGATTTGGTTAATCTGGAGCGGATAGAACTGCCCGAGAGTCCGGGGCCAGAAGATGCAGTCGCATTTGATGGTTATATCTTTGCTACATCTCAGACGGGCGATATTTCACGCATTGATCCTGATACAGGAGAGGTGAAAGTTGTTGCTAATACAGGGGGTGTGCCGTTGGGTATCGAAGCCTATGATAGCCTCTTATACATCGCTGACGCACATAAAGGCTTGCTAGAGCTTGGTGGAGCTGTTCGTTCTTTATCTGACACAGTCAATGGATCGCCTATCCTCTATGCTGATGATTTAGATATCAGCAAAAATGGTATTGTTTATTTCTCTGATGCTTCGACAAAATTCGGCGCTCAAGCCAATGGCTCAACTATGGCAGCATCTTTGCTTGAAATAATGGAAAGCAAAGGAACGGGCCGTGTTCTAGCCTATGATCTCGCAAGTGAACAAACGACCATCATAGCAGACAATCTCGTCTTCCCGAATGGTGTGGCCATGCATCCCGATGGTGATATTCTCGTCACTGAAACGGGACGTTATCGGGTCTTGAAAATCAATCCTGAAACAGGCGCTATGACGGATTGGATTGCGAATCTTCCGGGTTTTCCCGACAATATAAATCGCGGACCGGACGGCACGTTCTTACTCGGTCTGATTTCTCCGCGCTCTGACTGGCTCGACGCCAATGCCTCAAAGCCCGCCATGCGGAAACTTGCCATGCGCTTGCCGCCCTCTATGCGGCCCAAGGCGGAACATTATGGTCATATTGTGCAGTTGGATGCGGGTGGAAATGTCTTGCGAACCTTTCAAGATCCGGACGGCGCTTACCATGACGCGACAGGCGCGATTTTTCACGACGGCATGCTCTATGTCACGAGTTTACATGAAGACGCGCTCGCGCGGATGCCCTATCCGGAACTGAATTAGGAGACTGCTATGAGAACTGCTTTCAAGATTGCTCTAATGATCCTCTCGCTCATCCCGCTTTACTTTGCGGCAGTCGGGGCATTTGGCGGACCCGTTCCACAAAATGGCGGGGAGCCTGTGACGGCGGCTTTGGACAATCAATTTCGATATCTCTCAGCTTACTACGTTTCGCTTTTTCTCCTGATTTGGTGGGTTCTGGGCGATATAGACAATCGCGGGACGGTTCTGCGTTTGCTTGTGATTGCAATCTTCCTCGGCGGCGTGGCGCGGCTTTACAGCTATCTTCATATCGGTACGCCCGAGCCTATGCAGGTCATTGGAATGGTTTTGGAACTGGGCGCACCCGTCCTGATCCTCTGGCAGCGCCACATTGCCCATTCGCCGGGACCTGTTGTTCCGTAAACCGTCCGGCCTCTGGCGCGTATGAAGACCATGCCAAGGGCCAAAGTCAGACCTATGCCGCTCGAGGATATCGAGACGGCCATTCGTATTCTCTCGGAAATCATGCCGGGCGACTCCCGCAAGTCGCGGGGGCCGAAGCGCGCCAAGAGTCCGTTCCGCTCCTGCGTCTCCTGCATGCTCTCCGCGCAATCGCTGGACCGCAATACGGCGGCGGCAACCACGGCCTTGTTCAAACTCGCGCGGTCGCCCAAAGGGATGTTGAAACTCTCGGATGAGCAGATCGCCACCGCCATTCGTCCGGCGGGTCTTTACAATATGAAGACCCGAAACATCCGAAAGTTTTGCGAACAATTGCTGGAAGATCATGACGGCGTCGTGCCGCAGACGCGTGACGAGTTGCTGAAACTCCACGGTATAGGTCGAAAATGCGCGGACATCGTTGCGCATTTCGTCTTCGGCGAAAAACATATCGCTGTTGATACGCATATCCGCCGCGTCTGTCAGCGGACAGGCATCGCGGTGGGCAAGACGGCGGATCAGGTCGCGGTGTCCCTGGATGCCCGCGCGCCCGACTGGGCCAAGCCGGAAGCACATTTCTGGCTGCTGAATTTTGGCAAACGTATCTGCAAGAGCCGCACACCTGAGTGCACCAGCTGTCCCATCCGGCAGTTTTGTAATTATCCGGACAAGGTGCGGGCTTGAAGCCGGACGCATTTCACAGCATGTTTGACCACAATAACAAGAGAGAGAAAAATTATGAGTGATCGGGAATTTGACATTATCGTTTACGGTGCCTCCGGCTTTACCGGACGGCTCGTTGCGGAATATCTGCAAGCTGAATATGGCGATTCAGATATTAAATGGGCGATGGCTGGACGGAACGCGGAGAAGATCGCCGCTGTCCGAGATGAAATGGGCGTCTCCGACTCAGTCGCGATTGTAACCGCTAATTCTGACAAACCCGAAACACTCGCCGATATGGCGAAGCGGACCAAAGCCATCATCACGACGGTTGGACCTTATCAGCTTTACGGCGAACCGCTTCTGAAAGCCTGTGCCGAAAACGGAACGGATTATGTCGATCTCTGTGGTGAACCCGCTTGGATGAAGGACATGATCGACCGCTATGACGCAACGGCCAAATCGTCCGGCGCACGGATTGTGCTCTCCTGTGGGTTTGATTCCATTCCCTTCGACCTCGGCGTCTTATTCACGCAGAACCACGCCATTGAGACGCATGGAGGTGTCCTGCCGCGTATTCGATGTCGTGTGCGCGGGATGAAGGGGACCTTCTCCGGCGGGACCGCTGCGAGTTTTGCAGAGACAATGAAGCGCGCACAAAAACAGCCGGAAATTCTCGGCTGGCTGAAGGACCCGTTCTCCCTCTCGCCGGAAGCCGGCGTGGACCAACCCCCCATTCACAAGCCTATCGAAGAAGTTGATCTTGGCTCTTGGGCGACGCCTTTTATTATGGCGAGTATTAATACGAAAAATGTCCATCGCTCAAATGCACTCCTCGGCTATAAATATGGCAAGGACTTTCAATATGGCGAAATGGTCCTGACGGGCCCGGGTGAGAAGGGTGAGGCACTCGCAAAGGGCATGGCCAGCAGCAATGCGTTTGGTGACAACCCGCCAAAACCGGGTGAGGGCCCGTCCAAGGAAGAGCGCGAAAACGGCTCTTATGACGTCATGTTTGTCGGCGCGGCGTCAGATGGTAGTGTAATTATTACCTCTGTCAAAGGTGACAAGGATCCGGGTTATGGCTCGACCTCAAAAATGATCGCCGAGTCAGCCATAGCGCTTGTTAAAGACGTTCAGGGTCCCGGCGGTGTGATGACGCCCGCGCCTGCCATGGGAACGGCGCTGATCAAACGTTTGCAAGACCATGCGGGTCTGACGTTTGCGGTTGAACGCGGTTAGGACATAAAAAAACCCGCGTCCTTTTCAGGCGCGGGTTTCTCAGTTTCGTCCGGGGGACTTATTTCTGGGCGAGCTTGATATTGAGCAGCTCTTTATTAGCCAGCGCCGGTTTGTAATCCGGGCGCAGATCAAGCGCTGTATCGCAAGCTTCCTCGGCTTGCTCCAAATCACCCATCATGGCCCAACTGGCACAAAGATTGGATTGCGCGACGGCGGTCTTGCGTTTGGACATGCTGCCCTTGATGGCCGCACGGTGCAGGGCGATGGCTTTCTCGTAATCACCCTTGCGATAGGCTTTGACGCCGGATTTCACGACACCATCCGTTGTCGTCGCGACTTCAAATTGGCTCGTTGTCTCTGTCTGGTCGGCGGCCATAGCGCTGGCGGGAATGAATGCGATAGAACCGGCTGCCATGATGGACAGAGCGGCGGTGAGGGCGGTTTTTCTGGTTTTCAAAGTCATTTTCGTCTCCTTTAATTGACATTTCCCCCTAGTTTCAATCATTTTCGAATGGAATTGACATTATCAGCAGGGCGGATATACACATCTGTATGAAAAACTGGTCCGATTATCCGATATTTCTCTCTGTGGCGGAGGCAGGCTCTTTAACGGCTGCTGGCAAAGCTTTAGGCATGAGCCAACCGACTGTTGGGCGTCGTATACGGGCCTTAGAAGACCATTTTGGCACGGCCCTTTTAAAGCGCGAAAGCGGTCAGCTTGTCCCGACAAATTTCGGCCAATCTATGCTCGATCATATCCGCAGGATGCAGGAAGAAGCTTCGGCCATTGACCGCTCCTCTGCCACTCTCGAAGATTCGCTGTCCGGTGTTGTCCGCCTGTCCGCGACCGAAGGGCTAGGCACGGGCTGGTTGCCGGGTGTTATGAAAACATTCCGCAATGAACACCCTGACGTGCTGGTCGATATCGGCATCGGATTTCAGAGCTTTAACCTCGCTCAGCGTGAAGCCGATATTGCGCTGCGTTGGCGTAGCCCGGGGGAGCAAAACTCCCTGATCGGGCGCAAGGTGGCGGAAGTCGGTTTCGGTCTCTTCGCCTCTCCGCAATATTTACAGCAAAATGGTGTCCCGCAAACGCTGGAAGATTTGGCGGATCATGATGGCGTCAATGCGCAAATCATGGACGGTAAGTCGCTCTGGCTGATGGATGATGACGGAAACACGATCCATCCGCCCAAGCGCATCACATTTAATACCAATTCCATCTGGGCTTATGATCAGGCGCTGGTCCATGGCTACGGGATCGGTGTCCTTCCCATGTGCGGCGTGATTGGTAAAGACCTCGGCCTCATCCGCGTTCTGCCCGAGGTCGTTCACCTCGAATCTCTCTATCTGGTGGCGCATCAGGACCTTAAACGCAGCCTGCGAATTCGCGCTGTGTTTGACTATCTCGTGGGGGCCTTCCGTCAGGATACGGCCTTCTTCCAGGGTGAAAGCGCAAGCACTTTTAACTGCGATCTCTGTACATCGCCCGGCGTAAAGCTTAGTGCCCCGAAGAGCTTAACCCCGCAGTCTTTACAGGCTGCCGAATAGGATTGCTGCATGTCTGACAAGACGATTGATTTCGGGTTTGAAACCATTCCTGAGGCTGAGAAGGTTGGCCGCGTCAAAGGCGTCTTTGACTCTGTTGCCTCCAATTATGACCTGATGAACGACGCGATGAGTGTTGGGATTCACCGCGTCTGGAAGAATATGACCATGACGCGCCTTAACCCTCAACCGGGTGAGGCTCTCTTGGATGTTGCGGGTGGGACGGGCGATCTTGCAAGGCGTTTTATTCGCGCGGCAGAAGAAGTGCGCCTACGTCGGGGCGGCGCGCCCGCCTCCGCCGTGATCTGCGATATTAATGACCAGATGTTGCTGGCGGGCATTGATCCGGTCAAAGATGCGGGGTTGGATATTACGCGGGTCTGTGGAAATGCGGAATGTCTGCCCTTTGACGATGCGCAATTCGATGTTGTTACGATTGCTTTTGGCATCCGGAACGTGACGGACCGCATGGCCGCGTTACGGGAATTTCGGCGTGTCCTGAAACCGGGTGGTCGCCTCGCCGTGTTGGAGTTTTCAACACCGCCGGCCAATGTTATCCGTGCCTTTTATGATGCTTATTCCTTCGCCGTCATTCCGCGCTTGGGTCAGGTTCTCGCAGGCGATCGCGACAGCTATCAATATCTCGTCGAATCCATTCGCAAATTCCCTAAACAGGAACAATTTGCGGAGATGGTAAAAGACGCAGGCTTCGCGAATGTGAAATATCAGGATTACAGCGCGGGCATCGCGGCGTTGCACACGGGTTGGAAGATATAATGAAGGTTTGTCATTGTCCAACTTGATCGGACAATCCATTCGCATTCAGTTTAACCCATATTATAAACTCTCGTCAGTTGACGAAAGTCGATGCGAATCGATCATCCGGTCAAGCCGGATGATGACAATCTGAATCATGGCCAATAAAAAACGGCCCCGCAGGACCGTGATTTAATTTTGAATTTGATGTGCGGCTAGCGGCGTTTTTTCCGCGCAGCATATTTGGCGTCGCGACGAGCTTTTTGCGCCTTTTTCAGATCTTCCTGCGCTTTCTTCTGGGCTTCAATGGCGAGCTGTTTCTTACGCTCTTCCTCGGCTTTCAGCGCGGCAGCTTCCGCCTCTTTGCGCTTGCGCTCTTCGCGGCGCTTCTTCTCACGCTCTTCCCGGGCGGCGTTGCGCTTCGCGCGGGCTTCCATCAGTTTTTCTTTCTCGGCCGGGTCGAGTTCTTTCTCTTTGGCGCGCTTGAGCATGGCGAGTTTCGCCTCTTTTTGCGCCTTCAGACGGTCGTTAAAATTCGTGCCGGGGATCATGTAAAACCTTGGGGTTAGTATCGTGTTGAAGCCGCTATATCGGCGCTAAAGCTTGATAAATCAAGGCCTGCCAACAGGGTTGGCAGGCCTTGATTCGGTCTTGAAATCTCGAAGCGCGGTGGGGCCGATGACCGCATCCATCCTCAAAAGATTTGCGGGCCTCCCGGCGCCCGCACTATATTATTTATGGTAACACCAACCGTTTCCGGTCAAGGCCTATTCCAAATCAATGGAGGCCATGAGGGTTTCGGCGGCCTGACGGTATTTTTCATAATAGACCATCTCGGCAGCCGTATAGACGAGAACGTTTAAACCCTCATCAGATTCAACCAGAACGGCGTCGCCTTTCATGTTCAGCCCATTGGCATACTTTCCGTTCAGACCCATGCGCGTCCCCGTCTTTCCGTCAACCGGTTCCGAGCGCACATCCGATGTTTCGACATTGGAAAAGCCAATCAGTTCCAGAGACGCGGTCAGAAAGTCGATTTGCTCGAGTGGTGTGCTGCCCGTTGTATAGCGGGGCAGATTTGCGGAGCCGCCGGCCGTGTCGACCATGGCTTTGTCATTCTTGACGGTTACCATATAGACAGCCCCCAGCGGTGTCCCGTCCTGCGTCAGAGCGGATCCACGGGTCGGGTTCAACCCGTTGGGCAGGCGTGTCCAGCTTTCAGACGGTGTGACTTCAAAAGCGGTTTCAGCCTTGAACGGTTGATTGGCCGGAACGGCCGACATGGAGACGCAAGCGGATAAAAGCGCTGTAGCGGCCGCCGCCAGCGCGAGAGATTTAAGTGTATATGTCATGAGGAGCCTTCCGACTTTAGCATAAGTGATTTGATAAGCGCGGCGTCTTTCGCCGCAGGATTTTGATCAAGATAGACCTGGAATGCACGGGATGCCTCGGTATGACGACCAGCCTTGTAAAGGCGGTTCCCGAGTTCGCGATGGGCTTGCGCAGGGGCGTCCGCATTCGATGTGGACGCTTCCAGCAACTCGATCACAGTTTCCGGAGAATATGTCTCCATCAGCTTGCGTGTGAGTTTGTCTTTCTTCAGTCTTTTATTCGACAGGGCGCGATCAATCACTCTGGCCCTGGCATAGAGCAAGGTACCCTCATCGCCGGGCACGGCGTCAAGACGATCCAGAAGATGAAGTGTGGATCCGGCGTCCCGACGGCCAATTTCATCTTCCAACCAAGTAAGAAGATAGGGCCGGATAATTGCACGGTAAGCTTCCCGCTTCTCTGCGGAAGGTTCGGGCAATGGGCCCTCGACACCAACAAGGGTTTTCAGGGTGTCGAGACGCTCCAGACTCGTTGGATGCGTATCAAAAATTGACGATCCGCGTTTACGTACGGCACGAATAGATGAGGCCTTTTTTTCTGCTTCAAGATTATCCCAAAGCCGGATGGCCACCGCTGAGTCATACCCTGTTCCAGGCAAAATTTCTGCGCCGATTTTATCCGCTTCGCTCTCTTGAGAACGTGAGAACGAGGAAATTTCAGCCCCCGCGACGATTAACCCAATAAGGCTATACCCCGTCGCTGCATATAAGATATTCGCATTGTTGGCCGCAGCAAATCTTTCCTCTACATGCTTTTCGTAATAGTGGCCGAATTCATGACCCAGAACGAGGGCTAATTCATCTTCGGTTTCGGCGCGCAATAACAGACCTGAATAAACACCCATCGTACCATTTGGCATCATGAAGGCATTAAAAACGGGTGCCTGTAGAAGATAGACATTGATTTCTTCCCCAAAATCGCCCGCGCTGGCTTCGGCAATGGTTTGAACATAGCGTTCAAGATCGGGATCAATAATTCTGTCGCCTGAACGTCGAATGGTGTCTTCTGCTTTAGCCGATTCAAGCTCTAACATGGCAGCCGTGCTCGCCTTGTCTGTCGCCTTTTCACCGACTATTCGCTGTCCCTGATCGGTGGTGACGCATCCGCTCAGCAGAAATATTGACGTCAGACCGAGCGTGACGATTGTGTCGCGCATTATTCAGTCTCATCCATGAAAGGGCTTTTATCCATAATGGATGCAATTGTTTTTGTGGCATTGCCAGCATCGCGGGCATCGCCAGCCAAGATACTTCCGGCGACTTTGGAATTCAGCCAGACAATTTCTCCATCATCCAGATTGACGAGGCTGACCAGCGTACCACGGAAATCACTGCCCGCAGGTGTATAACCCGTCAGCGTGCCAATCGCGATTTTTGTCAGGAACGAACCGCCGCTTTCGATTGTCGAGCGATAAGTGAGGAAGGCAGCGTAATCCGCATCTGTGGAGGCCTTGATCGGGGCGATGGCTTCGCCGAGGGAATAGTCCAGTTCTCTCTTACGATCCTTTTTGTGCGGCAATGGACCCAAAAAAGGTGTGTTGCCGATACTGACCGCATGTTGACCCATGGCGACACTGACCTGTTCGTTCAATGCGAGAAGCTGATCCAGCTCTTCTTGACTGATGGTGGCTGTGTCGAACTCCGTCACGCTTTCTCCGGTTGATTCCAGATGCGCCATGATGGCGGCTTTCAGATTGGCCTCGGATTGCTCCGTCCAGTCGACGCGCGTTTCCGTCGTGCCGACCTTGTCGAATTTGACTTCGACATCCGGCTTCATCAGGACGACGGAGACGCTCTCGCGCGTTTCTTCGAAATCCGATGCCATCATAGGCGAAGTGGCGCAGGCGCTTAGACAGGCCATGGCAATCGCCAGACCGATAGTTGATTGTAGCTTCACGGTAAGTCCCTTTTTTTTGTATAATCTCAGGGATTGCAGAACAATCCTACCATGACAAGGTTCCCGGCAAAAACTATTTTAGGTTATTAATGCATGTTAAATTTCGGAATGTTATTACCTGACCCATAAGCGGATTAGTCCATAAAAAAAACCCGCCCTCAAATGAGAGCGGGTTTCTTTCTTTTTATCTAACATAGAGTCCTGACCCGTTACTGGGTCAGCTCATCGCATAAATCGACACTTTAGTGTCGATTTATTGACTAGTCATCGCGACGCTTACGTGGGCGACGGCTGCGCTTTGGTTTTTCGTCTTCGTCGGACGAGTCACCTTCTTCGCGGGGAATTTCCTTGCCTGTTTCTTGATCGACGAATTTCATCGACAGGCGAACTTTACCGCGGTCATCAAAGCCCATCAGCTTGACATAGACTTCCTGACCCTCAGCGAGGAAATCAGACGGATGGTTCACACGCTCAGGTTTGATTTGAGACACGTGGACAAGGCCGTCCTTCTTGCCAAAGAAGTTCACGAAGGCGCCGAAATCGACAACCTTCACGACTTTACCTTTGTAGATCGCGCCGGCTTCCGGATCGGCCGTTAAGCCGTGGATCCATTCGCGGGCCGCATCAATGGACTTCTTATCCGTCGAAGCAATCTTGATCGTGCCGTCATCTTCGACAGAGACGCGGGCGCCTGTTGTGTCGACGATTTCGCGGATGACCTTGCCGCCCGTGCCGATGACGTCGCGGATTTTATCAACCGGGATTTTCATCGTTTCGATACGTGGTGCAAATTCACCGACTTCTTCACGGGATGAGGCGAGACCTTTATTCATCTCGTCCAGAATGTGCAGGCGACCTGCATTGGCTTGCTCAAGAGCTGTCGTCATGATCTCTTCAGAGATGCCGGCGATCTTGATGTCCATTTGCAGGGACGTGATGCCTTCGGATGTACCGGCCACTTTAAAGTCCATATCGCCAAGGTGATCTTCGTCACCCAGGATATCAGAAAGAACCGCGATACCGGCATCATCCTTAATGAGGCCCATCGCGATACCGGATACCGGACGTTTCAGCGGAACACCCGCATCCATCATGGCGAGGGAACAGCCACAGACTGTCGCCATGGAGGAGGAACCGTTGGATTCCATGATCTCGGAGACGAGACGGATGGTGTAAGGGAAATCATCCGGTGTTGGCAGAACAGCTTGAAGCGCGCGCCAGGCGAGCTTACCATGACCGTGCTCACGACGGGATGTTCCGCCCATACGACCGGCTTCACCGACAGAATATGGCGGGAAGTTATAGTGCAGGAGGAACTTGTTCTTGATCGTGCCTGTCAGCTGATCGACAAATTGCTCGTCATCAGATGTACCGAGTGTCGCGACGCAGAGCGCCTGTGTTTCACCACGTGTGAAGAGCGCGGAACCATGTGTACGTTCCAGCAATCCAACTTGTGATTCAATCGGGCGAACCTGATCCAGTTTACGACCGTCAATCCGTTTCTTCGTCTTAATTACGGAGGTGCGGACAGTCTCGGATTCGATGGATTTGAACACGTCGGAGAAGACGTTTCCGGCCATGCCGTCCGGATTGTCGTCAGATGCCAGAAGTTCGGCAGAGGCCATATCGCGAACATCGCGCAGCGCGTCCTGGCGCTCCATCTTGTCCGTTTTCTTATAGGCCGCCTTGATGCCTTTCTCGGCAATCTTCTTCATGGCTTTCTTCTCGGCGGAGTAATCCGGCGTGACGAAATCCCAAGCGGGCTTCGCGGATTCTTCGGCCAATTCGATGATGGCATCGATGACGTCCTGACAGCTCTCATGCGCAAACATGACACCGCCGAGCATTTGCTCCTCGGTCAGTTCGTCCGCTTGCGACTCCACCATCATAACGGCGTCTTCTGTGCCTGCCACGACGAGGTCGAGTTCAGACTCTTCCAGCTCTTGCAGGGTTGGGTTCAAAACATAGTCGCCGTCAATGAGGCCGACACGCGCCGCGCCAATCGGGCCCATGAACGGAACACCGGAAATCGTCAGCGCGGCAGAAGCTGCGATCATGCCGATGATGTCCGGCTCGTTTTCGAGGTCATGTTGCAGGACTGTGATAACAACCTGAACTTCGTTTTTGAAACCCTTCGGGAAGAGTGGGCGAAGTGGACGGTCCGTCAGGCGGGAGATCAATGTCTCGCGTTCAGTCGGGCGACCTTCACGTTTGAAATATCCACCCGGGATTTTACCCGCAGCATAGAATTTTTCCATATAGTTGACGGTCAGCGGGAAGAAGCTCTGTCCCGGCTTTTCGGATTTCGCGGCACAGACGGTCGCGAGGAGTTTGGTGTCGCCGTAAGTGGCGAAGACTGCGCCATCGGCTTGGCGGGCCATGCCACCGGTTTCGAGGGTCAGCGTGCGGCCGGCCCAATCAATTGAGACTGTTTTCTTATCGAACATACGTAGATTTTCTTTCTTTCATCGTACTTGCTTTGCCATCTGGCAATTTTCCGCCCGCGTTCATTCGTGGTCCGGAAGGGATGCGCATCGTTGCGCCGTGCATTTAACTAACGCACAAGGGGCCGCTTTGTTCAGCGACCTCTGATTTCTTAGATAATTTGGGTGTTGTCGTGGAGCGGCACGCGTAAATCTTTCAGATTTAAGCTGTCGCCCTATCGGTAATTCGCTGACGCGAATGGCCTTTTTTAACGACGCAGACCCAAGCGTTTGATGAGGTCCTGATAACGGCTCTCATCTTTTTTCTTCACATAGGACAACAGGCTGCGACGCTTATTGACCATCAACAAAAGACCCCGACGGGAGTGGTTGTCTTTTTTGTTGGTTTTGAAATGTTCTGTCAGGTTGACAATCCGCTCTGTGAGGATCGCGACCTGGACTTCGGGTGACCCTGTATCGCCGGGTTGCACTGCGTATTCGTTGATCAAAGCGGCTTTGCGCTCGGGTGTGATCGACATCGGATATCTCCGTTTAAGTTATATTAAAAACACGTTTTGGAACTAACGTTCCATCACGCGGCGACAGAAGCGCAATTGGCGTGTCGTTCCATTCCGCCAAAATCAGATCGATGTCGGTGAATGTCTGCGGCGCGACAATAGAGCGTCCGTGTTTCAGATGGTTTGCGTCGGTTTCCGTGACGGCCAGCACCGGGATGTCGTCCAGTGCGGTCGAAACGGGATACAACCCGTCCGAGACGCGCGCGACATCGCACATCTGTTCCAGTTCGTCCAGTGTTATTGACTGCGCCAGCGTGAACGGCCCGACACGGGTGCGACGTAGGAGTGTCACATATCCGCAAGCGCCGAGAGAGGCTGCGAGATCACGCGCGAGGGAGCGGATATAAGTGCCTTTTCCGCAATCCACTTCGAATTTTGCCGTTTCCGATGTGGCCTCAATCAGTTCGAAACGGTCCACGCGAACGGGACGTGATTTGATCTCGACGGTTTCTCCGGCACGCGCGAGATCATAGGCGCGTTTGCCGTCAATCTTAATCGCGGAAAATTTTGGTGGGACCTGTTCAATCTCGCCCGTAAATTCAAGTAGGAATGCGCGGATATCCGCCTCGGCCGGACGCATGTCAGACGTCGCCGTCACGTCGCCTTCCGCATCCTGTGTGCTCCGGCTCTCGCCCCATGTGATTTCGAAGATATAGGATTTCGCCGCGTCCATCATAAAGGGAACGGTCTTCGTCGCCTCGCCCAGTGCAATTGGCAGAATACCACTCGCCAGCGGGTCCAACGTTCCCGCATGTCCGGCTTTTTGTGCCTGAAAGAGCCAGCGAACCTTACCGACCATCGGCGTTGAGCCAATACCGACCGCTTTATCCAGAACAACCCAGCCATGGACAGGGTTGCCTTTTTTTCGTTTTCGTCCGTTCGGGTCCATAGGGTTGCTTCTTTGATAACCGTAATGCTGATCTTATTGTTCCTTGCCGATCAGTGCGACATCGGCAATGTTATGAAATATCACAAAAACTAGGTCTGGAGCTACCAATGAATAATACTAAATTATTTTTAGGATTGGCGGCAACGGTGAGTCTTTCTGCCTGCGTCACTGGGTTAGATACAGTAAAAATGACATCACAACCTTCCGAGGCGCTAGTCGTTTTTGAAGATAGCGCCCAGGAACTGCAGCCCCAAACGTGCAATACCCCTTGTGAGATCAAGCTTAGTGAGTACCGGACCTATAAAACGACGGTGAGTAAAAGCGGTTATGAAGATTACACCGTTATCATTGAACCGCAGGTTTCGACGTCGCTAGAGACCGTTATGGTACCAGGAACAGCGGGAGGTGCGATCATTGGGGCGCAAGTTTCGACACAAAGAGTAACGACCGAGTCTTTGTCTCCTAATGATTTGGATGTCATTTTGATCCCAACAGAGGGGGCATCTGACGGCAAGGACGCAGACGGATAAACGTCTGAGAGCAGGTGTTTTTTTGCAGAGATACAATCTCGGTCTGATAAAAGAAATCTCTGCTTCGCGGAGATTTCTTTTATTTACCTAAATCCTGTTGGATTTTTGGGTCTTTTAGAAGACGGGTCATGGCTTCCGCCGTATCGAAACTCTCATCCTTCATAAAACGAAGACGCGGTGTGGATTTCATTTGCATCTCTTTTCCCAAGCGCCCGCGCAGGAACGATCCACACCGTTGTAGCGCTTTGATGACTTTATCCGCGTCATGATCGGTTCCCAGCGGGCTCGCATAGACGATCGCGTGTTTCAGGTCCGGAGAGGCGCGGACTTCGGAAATTGTCACAGACACACCTTGCAAGTCGGGATCACGCAGATTTTCTTTCGCTAAAATTTCGGCCAGTGCACGACGGATTAATTCACCGGCCTTGAGTTGGCGCTGAGAGGGGGGGCGGTTCTTAGACATAGTCTCCCTTAAAGATTTAATGAGGCGTTTCCAAGTCATTGGCCCAGCTAGGAATCATAATCAAAAAAAGACGATATTTCCTTTTTATATAAAAAAACCTATGCAAAATATAGAAACTTAATAGCCCTCAAATTTCTAATCTCCCGTGTAATTGGGTTATGAAAACGCCTACAGGAGATAAAAATGCGTTCACGTTTATTCATGATGGCCGCCGCAACGACAGCATGATGTCATTGCCGATTGGGCAGGCTTTTGCCTCCGACGTCGAGGACCCTTGGTTAATCCGCCTGCGCGGTTTGGCCGTTGTGCCTGAAGAAGACGGAACGGCCACGCCCATTGGTGGTGATGTCAGTATTGATGATCAAATTGTGCCCGAAATCGACTTTTCATATTTCGTGAAAGAAAATATTGCTTTCGAATTGGTCGTCGCCACGACACCGCATGATAATTCGGTCCAAAACTCCAGTCTTGGAAATGTCAATATTGGTGACGTGTGGCTCTTGCCGCCCACTCTTCTGGCGCAATACCACTTTAGCCCGCGTGCCAATATCCGCCCTTACGTCGGGGCTGGAATTTATTACACATTCTTCCTTGAGCAGGATGTACCGGATGGTCTGACCTCTGTTAATTACGATAATAATTTCGGGTTCGCGCTACAGGCCGGTGTCGATATTCCGGTCAATGAGACCTATTTTGTCAACTTCGATGTAAAGAAGTTATGGCTTGAAACGGATGTCACTGTTGATGCTGGCGGACTGGGTATTTTAACGGCGGAAGCCGATATTGATCCTTGGATTTTCGGTGTAGGCGTCGGCCGCCGATTCTAAATTAATTCGGTAAATTTTGGACACCCCTCCCTTTGTCGTCCGAATTTTACAAAAAAGCCCTCCCGGATCAATCCGAGGAGGGCTAAATTTTTATAATGATGTAAGTATGGTCTAGTCCAGTGTGCGGTCCAGCATCTCGACGGTGAAGCACTCGATCTGATCGCCTTTGCGAAGATCGTGATAACCTTCAAAGCCCATACCGCATTCCATACCGGCCTGAACCTTTGGCACTTCGTCCTTGAAACGTTTGAGAGTCGACAGCTCGCCTTCATGGATGACAACGTCATCGCGGAGGAGGCGTACACCGGAGCCACGTTCGACGCGACCTTCCGTGACTTTACACCCGGCAACTTTACCGAGCTTGGTAATGTCGAAGACTTCCAGAATTTCGGCATAACCGATAAAGGTTTCGCGACGTTCCGGCTTGAGCATGCCTTCCAGCGCACCTTTAATTTCATCCAGTAATTGATAGATGATTGAGTAATAGCGGATTTCGACGCCCTCGCGCTCGGCCAAATCCTTGGCTTGGCGATTGGCGCGGACGTTAAAGGCGATGATTGGCGCGCCGGCCGTTTTGGCCTGCATGACATCGCTTTCGGAAATACCACCGGCGGCGGCATAGACCACGCGCGCGCGGACTTCGTCATTACCAAGATCTTCGAGTGAGGTCTTGATCGCTTGCGCGGAGCCCTCAACGTCAGATTTGACCAGAACGGGGAGGTCGGAAACTTCCTTGTTCTGCAATTTCGCCATCATCTGTTCCATGGAGGCCATAGCAGATGGTGCGGAAATTTCCGTCTTCTTACGTTTCTCGACGCGGTATTCCGTGATCTCGCGCGCTTTCTGCTCATCAGAGACGACCGCGAAAGGCTCACCCGGCATGGGTGCGCCGTCCAGGCCCATCATTTCCACGGCGACGGATGGCCCGGCCTTTTTCACAGGCTTGCCCTTCTCATCCATCATGGCTTTGACCTTGCCCCAATGTTCGCCCGCCACAACGACAGCGCCGCGTTCCAGCGTACCGCGTTTGACGAGAAGCGTTGCGACTGCGCCGCGTCCCTTCTCGATCTTGGATTCAATGACCAGACCATCCGAATTACGGGTCGGGTTGGCTTTCAATTCCATCAGCTCAGCTTGGTTGACGATGGCTTCTGCCAAGTCTTGCAAGCCCGTCTTCTCCTTGGCGGAGACGGGAATTGCCTGAACGTCACCGGACATGCTTTCCGTGATGATATTGTGTTGCAGGAGGTCGGTTTCGACTTTTTGCGGGTTAGCCTCATAGGCGTCCATTTTGTTAATGGCGACAATGATCGGCGTGTCAGCTTCCTGAGCATATTTAATTGACTCAATCGTTTGCGGCATAACACCGTCATCCGCTGCAACGACCAGGACGACAATATCCACAGCCGCCGCACCCCGTGTCCGCATTTCAGAGAACGCGGCATGGCCCGGTGTGTCGAGGACAGTAATCTTATCGCCGGACTTCAGCTCGATTTGATACGCACCAATATGTTGCGTAATCCCGCCCGCTTCGCCGGACGCTACATCCGTCGTGCGGAGGGCATCGAGGAGCGAGGTCTTACCGTGGTCAACGTGACCCATCACGGCGATGACGGGTGCGCGCGGCTTACGGTCTTTTTCATCCGACGGTGTATCATCAATAATAAAGTCGGTTTCGACATCCGCGTCAGAGACACGTTTAACGATATGTCCAAAGTCTTCGACGATGAGTTCCGCGAGATCCGCATCAATCACATCATTGACGGTGTGCATCTCACCTTGGTTCATCAGGTATTTGACAACGGCTGCGCCGCGTTCGGACATCCGGTTGGCCAGATCGGCGATCGTGATGGCTTCCGGAATGGTCACTTCGCGCTGAACTTTATCTGCACCACGACCACCGCCGCGTTGACGTTGCTTTTCCCGTTCGCGCGCGCGCTTCATAGAGGCGAGTGAGCGCTGACGTTCATCATTACCGGACAGGGCCGACACGATGGTCAACTTACCGCGACGTCGCTTGGTTTCACCCTTGGACCGCGTTGGTGGCGGCGCGGCCCGCTTTTTCTTCACACGACCGCCGGCTTTTTGCAGCTCGGTCAGGGCGTCTTTTTTCTCTTCAGGTTTTTTATTCAGCGGTGAGCCAACAGATTTTTTCTGCAGACGCGCAGCTTCTTCGGCCTCGGCTTTTTTCTTGGCAGCTTCCTCTTCTTCGAGGCGCTTCATTTCCTCGGCTTCCGCTTCGCGGCGTTTCTGCTCCAGCAGTTGGCGCTCTTCCTCGACACGGGCGAGGCGGGCTTCTTCTTCGGCTTTGCGCTGTGCGGCGCGTTCTTCCTGCTGCTTCTGCGCAGATGAAAGCGCCTTTTGACGCTTCATATATTCTGCTTTGGATAGGCCAAGGCGTCGCGCGGCCTCTGCAATTTGCGCATCCTTGGTCAGGATGGGCGGCGCTTTTGGTTTGGGCGGCGTAACCGGTGCAGCCGTCTTTGGCGCAGCAGGTTTCGGCGGCGCCATTTTAGGCGGGCTGATCGGCGTCGCGGTCTTGGACGTCGCAGGTTTCTTTGCGCCGGGCCGAACGATAACCTTCTTTTTCTTTTCGACCACAACGGCGGAATTCGGGCCGGAGCGTCTGGCGGGACCACGGTTTGCGCCACCAAGCGTCAGAGGGCGGCGGCCACCGGGTTTTTTATCATTACTATTTGTCATATCATTTTCCTGCGAAGCGGGGCCGGGTCATAACGCCGGGTGGCCGTTTCGCGTAGTGTTCCTTGCTCGCGCGGAGAGTCCGCGTAACTTAAGGGAATTGGCGCATTTGGCAACATCCAATCACCGTCTGCGTTAAAACTGTCTGTCTAGGCTCTTCCGCCCTAGAATACGGCTCTATAGACGCATTAGAAAGCTTCGTGTTGAGCGTCCACCCAACCCTCTGGAACTAACGGAATAAAGCCACTCAAACGTCGCGCGGAAATCCCCAATGATTTTGCCAGCCGCCCATGGGGTAGCGCGCAATGGATAATGGCCTCACGCCCCACGACCGCGCCAATCTCTAGGCTGTCAAAACACCCAATCACGCGGGGTAGGGGTAACTCAACTTCAAAAGCTATCGCTTTGGACAGGGCGCGGATTTTCCCGCGCGATCCTTCCGCCCCGTCAGACGCCTCAATGCGCCAGCCGAGCGCATCGGATCGTGCAGCAGCCATGACTTGGTCAAATCCGATAAATAATTTGCCGGATTTCTTCGCCATCCCGATCAGGGACAGGGTATGACGCTTTAAGCCCGCCTCGACCTGCGCGGGCAGATCATCCGGAAGAGAGACATTACCCTTGAAGCCCCGTTTGAAACCGCCTTTTTTAATGGCCGTCTCTAAATCCTCACGCGTGGAACTCACCCAAACACCCCGTCCGGGCAGTTTGCCTTTAATATCAGGATAAACCGTATTTTCCGGTCCCACGACAAAGCGGATCATCTCCTGTGGGTCGCGAACTTCATTCCGTGCCACGCAACGACGCTCACGCGATTTATGACCGCGCGTATCGAGATGGTCGGGGATGATGATATCGGGTTGGTCGTTCAAGTCGCGCGATATGGGGGATGGGTTGGGGTTTGGCAAGAGGTGAGCCGCGCAGACATTCGCAAAACCTGTCTGGGTTATTATACTCACTCACGTGGCCTTAATCGCCTCAACGATTATATCCAACAGGATTTCCGTATGTTTTATAGGCAAAACCGAAAAATTTTGCACAGCAACTGTCCGATGAAAGTCGGAACAGCACAAAATATTGGCTTCATTTTGACATTTTTTTCAACGGAGGCAATGTGCGACCCATATTACGAATTTGATTATTTTTAGTAGTGAATCCAAGGTAGACAAACAAGCTTTGTCTGGCCTATAAACTCGTTTAACCTATTGTTTTAGCTGTCTATTTTTGCATATCTGCTAAGGCGTCTATGTGGGTTCCGGGATGATTTTTTCGGTCTAAAGAAAAATGGCGGCAAGGGTGTGACCTCGCCGCCCAACGCCTAAAAGCATCGATAGAAAGGACCCATCACATGCTTATTAAACGAAACGTCAATATGCTCTCTCAGATTGGTGCCGTCAATAATTTGGGGCGCGCTCTTGCCTCGGCGGCTATCATCTCCACGCTCGCTCTGGCGTCCACAGCTCACGCTGGCGGCGAAATCCTCGTCGAACGGGTCGTTACAGTTAAATTTAATGCGTCTGAACTTGTCGCGCCAAACGGTGTCGAAGATGTTTATGCAAAAATTGAGAAGAAAGCGATACGCGTCTGCAAAGATGATCGTGCAACCCGATATTATACGGGCGAAACCGTCTCGGAATGTACCAAAGACCTCTTGGCCCAATTTATTGAAGCCGCAGATATTGAGTCGCTGCAAGCTTATCACGCCTCAAAATTGTCATCGAAAAGTGAGAAATTTGCGCTTAATTAATGCGGATGATTGACGCGGTTGAACGACCATCCAGATATTTAAGATACATAAATTTAGCGCCTCGCAGAATATAGGTTTTGCGGGGCGTTATGGCCGGAAATCTACTCCTGTCGGACTTAGAGCAAACTTAATTCTCAACTATTTGGTTTTAAATATTCTTAGCCGCGAAGCTTTCCACTGTCATGTCGTGCTTGATGAGGGACCTAAGCCTACTTTCTCAAATTTGCGTTTTGCAAACGATAGCTCCCGCATCACATGCGGAGTGAAAGTTGGTTTTTTACGGCGCTGTAAAGATAATACTCGGTAATGCAAATTTTTAAACCGTAGATTGGCATTTTCTTTTCTAGAAATAAGTGCCTGTCCTAGGTGCAGACCGTGGCCTCGTGGTTTGTTGAAATCATTGCGTTAATCGACCTCCGCGCCTGTGACGGACAAAGAAACGGTGCTTGTCATTAGGTGAAGCCGGGTAATGTCGGTGGAGCTGGGTGGCCTGACGCGCGCGGAGCGTCCGCAATCAACCCTGTGAGTCGATTGCAGCGTAGCGCCGAACCGCTATGCGGTTCGGTTCCTTGCCATTTGATTATCAATCAAATGTCTTCGTCATGAATGGTTTGGTCGTCCGTGCGAAAAGGCATCGCCGCGTGAGACCGGAAGATTCGAAAACATAACTTATATTTGGTTTGCGATCAGAACCCAGACGACCACGCGGACACCCCGTTTTTATTCGAGAATAAACGAAGCGAAACGGAAACAACTAAGAGATACAGGCGCCAAATGGCGGCGAGGACTACAAGGTCAACGACCACCACTGATGTCATCCTCTACGTGATGCGGGACCTGTCGGTTGCACGATCAAACCTGCGTCATAAACGACAGGCCCTGCATCACATGCGGGGTGACATAGAGGTATGATTTTGTGTCTATCCCAATACGCCTGCCTATAACGCACACATATTTCCGCACTCACATCTGGATTCGCCTCTCCTAAATCAGCATATTCCAGACCGAATCGGGACATCTTTCATGGCTAAACTCTATTTCAATTATTCCGCCATGAATGCGGGGAAGTCGACGATTTTGCTGCAGTCGTCTTACAACTATCATGAACGCGGGATGCGGACTCTGCTCCTGAAGCCTGCGATTGATACGCGGGATTGCGCCCACGGAAATATTGTGTCGCGGATTGGCCTGACGGCTGAGGCTGACCTATTCACACCCGAGACAAATTTAGAAAAACACATTCATAAAGCTCATGTGGCTAATCCCATTAATTGCGTTTTGCTCGATGAGGCGCAATTCCTGACCGAGGATCAGGTCTGGCAGTTATCACGCGTGGCGGATGAAATGCGCCTTCCGATTATGTGTTATGGCTTGCGCACAGATTTTAAAGGCAAGTTATTTCCGGGCAGTGCGGCGCTCCTCGCGATTGCGGATGTCATAAAGGAAATCAAAACGCTTTGTTGGTGCGGGCGCAAGGCGACGATGACCTTGCGCGTCAGCAAGACAGGGGCCGCCGTCACGCGCGGGGCGCAGGTCGAAATCGGCGGGAATGACCGCTATGTCTCGCTGTGCCGGCAACACTGGGTCGCCAAGGAAACGCGTCCGGTCACCTCATAAAAAAGCCGCTCCTCTTTCGAAGAACGGCTCTCAATTTTTACGTAACGGAGGCCCCTAATTAAATAGAGTTTCCGCAGTTGGTTCGGCAGGTGCAGCGTCTTCCGCCACTTCATCTTCGCCCTCTTCAACGTTCGGCTCTAATGCGGAGGCGTCAATCCAACCCGCCTGCACACGGGCCATCATGATGAGGCGGGTTGCGTCTTCTTCCGTCAGTTTGAAGTCTTCGATCATGCCGTCTTCATGGACGCGTTCGCCGTTCTTATACTCAGAATAACCGTTGAGATCATCCGGGACGAGGCCTGCGACGTCTTCGACAGTAAGAACTTCATTTTCGCCAAAGCGCACAGCCATGGGCAGCGTGACGCCTTCAATTTCAAGAACGCTGTCTTCGACACCCAGTTCAACACGTTTCGCGTCCTGCTCGGCGGCGACTTTGTCCAGATATTCACGGGCACGGGCTTGGAGTTCTTCCGCGGTTTCGTCGTCAAAGCCTTCGATGGAGGTCAGGTCGTCAAGTGCGACATAGCCGACTTCTTCCATGGTCTCGAACCCTTCCGAGACGAGGAGTTGCGCGACCATTTCGTCGACGTCCAGTCCGTTCATGAACAGCTCGGAGCGCTCTTGGAATTCCTTCTGACGACGCTCGGATTCTTGCTCTTCCGTGAGTATGTCCAAGGCCCAACCGGAAAGTTGCGACGCGAGACGGACGTTCTGGCCACGACGACCAATCGCGAGGGAGAGTTGCTCTTCCGGCACGACGACTTCGATTTTGCCATTGGCTTCATCGATGACGACTTTCGTAACGGTCGCGGGCTGCAACGCATTGACGATGAAGGTACCCATATCTTCGGTGTAAGGAATGATGTCGATGCGCTCGCCTTGCAGTTCATTGACGACGGCCTGAACGCGGGAGCCGCGCATACCGACGCATGCGCCGACGGGGTCGATGGAACTGTCGTTAGAATAAACTGCGATCTTGGCACGGGAGCCAGGATCGCGGGCGACACCGACGATCTGGATGACGCCTTCATAAACTTCCGGCACTTCCTGCGCGAAGAGTTGCGCCATGAATTGCGGATGGGCGCGGGAGAGGAAGATCTGGCTGCCCCGCGGTTCTTCGCGGACATCCATGATGTAAGCGCGGATGCGGTCACCGCCCTTGACATTTTCACGCGGCAGGGCCTGATCCCGGCGGATGACGCCTTCGGCGCGGCCGAGATCGACAATGATGTGACCATATTCGACGCGCTTGACGATGCCGTTGATGATCTCGCCGACACGGTCTTTGAACTCGAGATATTGACGCGCGCGTTCGGCATCGCGGACTTTGCCCATGATGACCTGTTTCGCCATTTGCGCTTGCACCCGACCGAATTCCAGCGGCGGAAGTTGTGTCGAGATTTCATCACCGATCTCGGACAATTTATTGTCCATTTTGGCGGTGGAGATCCCGACCTGAGTCGTTTCGTTCTCGATCTCGTCATCGGCGACGATGGTGATGACGCGTTTCAGCGACTGCTCACCCGTGGCGGGATTGATCTTGGCGCGGATGTCCTGTTCTGCGCCGTAGCGAAGACGGGCGGCCTTTTGAATGGCTTCCTCAATCGCTTCGAGGACGATGGACTCGTCAATGGATTTCTCCGTCGCAACCGCTTTCGCGATCTGGAGGAGTTCGAGTTTATTGGCGGAAATTCCTGCAGTGGACATTATGTGTCTCCGTTTTCAGCAGTGGGGTTATTTTGTTTCTCGGCTTCGGCTTTGGCTTTTTGGCCGGCCTCAATCAGCTCATCCGTGATCAGCAGCTTGGCTTCGGAAATCCAGTCAAAGGGGATGGAGGCGGTGCTGTCCGTCTCGCCGTCCAGATTGATGTCCACATGGCCGTCTTCAACACCGGCCAGCACGCCGCGAAAGCGCTTCCGGCCCTCGACGAGGCGGTCTAGTTCCAGCTTTGCGAGATAGCCCTCGTAGGTCGTGAAATCGTCCAGCGAGGTCAGCGGGCGGTCCAAACCGGGGGAGCCTACCTCCAGCATGTAAGCGTCCGCAATCGGGTCCTCGACCTCCATAATGGCGGAGAGTTCGCGCGACAGCGCGGCGCATTCATCGACGTGAATTTGGCCGTCACTGATGCGCTCGGCCATGATCTGCACGGTCCGGCGCTTGCCCGCCATGACCCGCACCCGCACAATGCGCAGGCCAAGGTCTGCCGCAATCGGCTCGGCAATGGCGAGAATCCGCTCGTCAGTATTTGTCTTGGTCTTCATCGAGTGAAGCACCTTTCCGCCTGATTTCAGGCAATAAAAAAAGCGACCCGAGGGCCGCCCTGTCGGCATCTTGTGCCGCGGGATTGTTTTTGTTGAACGCTATCTAGGTCAGGTGAACGGATTTGGCAAGCCCTCCCTTCACCCTCAATTAATGCGTCCCAAAATGCGGATGGAAAAACCCGGCTTGTCGCCACTGTCATTCGGGTTGAACACGCCGCTCGGGCTGAACCGGACATGGGTGACCGTGTCGTCAAAAGGCGAAGCGGGTATGTATGTAAAGTCGATTCCGTCCGTCGAGAAGGACACGCTATCGCCAGCATCTGTCGGCCCGCCATAGGTGAAGCTGAGGCCGGAGGAAATCGCACCGTCTGTGAATTGGAACACGCCTGTGCCGACGGTCATCAAGGACACATCGGGCGGAAAAACATCGGTCAGAGCAATCGTCCCCGCATCGACAATTTGACCCGGATTTTCGACATCTAAATCATAACGCACAATTGCGCCGGGGATGAAATAATCTGACGGGCTGGAGGCATCCATTTGCAACGTCTTGGCGGCGTCCAAAACTGTGCTGCAACTCTCGGCAGACGCTTTTGAGACGGTCACCGTCGTCGCGATACATTGCGAGGCGCGGAGTGTGAAATTGCTTGAAGACAAATCCTGCCACCCACCGCCTGCGGGCGAGAGGGCTTGGAATCCGGTCGGACCGTCGCAGCACCCTTCAAAGCCGAGCGCTTCATAGCGATGCCAACCTTCGGGGAGGACAATCGTGCCTTCTAATGTCTCATTCGTGTTGCCGTAATTATTTGCCCACCAGAGATCGTCATTCCATTGTTCTTCCAATTCCTGACCCCGCACATAAAGATGCCCGCCGCGTCCGAAATCCCCGCCATAGCGAAATCCCCATGTGCCCTCTGTTGCCGCCGTGACATTCAAGACCGCGCTGACGCACCAGCCATAATTGCCATTGGTTCCACCAAGGGCGCGGTTGTTCAATCCGGAAATCGTCGTGCGGACGGAATTATCGACATCCGTTGTGGCTGCCGCAAAGGCGGCCAATCCATCCGCCGGACTGACGGGATCAGCGCTGGAGACGCGACTGTGCAAACGCACGCCAATATCGGGAAAGACCGCGCTGGCATTATTGCCGGATGGCAGGCTTTCATCACCGAGATAGATGTAAAGCGTCTGGCTCGCCCCGGCGACTATCGCGGGGAGGCGGACATAGAATGACGCAGTTCGCGCGATCTCGTCCCAACCCGCCACGACGAAATTGACGGGCGTCAGATCATCGCTGAGGAACACCCGCGCATCATCCCCCGCCATAGAGAACACATATTCGCTCGGGATGTCGGCACTCGTCAGGTCAATCCGGATTTCCGCATCATGCCCCAACGGCCCCGCCGTAATCGTGACGGGAATGCGGTGGCGCAGGCTACAACTCTGCTCCGGCCATTCGGCAAAAGCAGTCTGGGCCTGAAAAGAGGCTCCAAGACCCCCCAAACAAACCAAGCAAAGCCGAGCCAAAGCCCAGCCTCGAGAATAGGAGATTCTCCGCGTCCACATGCGCGGGAGGGTGGGGGATTATGGTTAAGGAGGGGTGAAGGGGGTGAGGCTAGCCGAAATCAACCTGCGTCAAATCGCGACTGCCGTGAATGATGCGCTCAATACGGACAGTCTCATCAACTGCACGATAGAAAATGAGGTAAGAAGAAAACACAACAGACCGAATGTCTTCTCGCAACTTAGGGCGGAAGCGGTAGCTTTCCGGCGACAGGCCTATTTTGAAACAACGCGCTTCCAAACGATCCACGAAGTCCAACGCCGTTTGCGGACTATTCTCTGAAATATAGTCAGCAATATCCATAAGGTCCGCTCTTGCAGCGGGAGAAATAACGACGGGGATCATTAGATTTTCGCGTTAATTCTGGCTCTCATTTCAGCGAAGACTTCCTCTGCCGGAATACCGGGTCCACTGTCAATGCCCTTTTGAATCTCTGCGCGCAGGTCTTGCAGTTTCAATTCGCGCAAGCGTTCGCGGTCTTCGATCACGCGGAGGCCATCACGGATAATTTCGCTTTTGGAATTATAACGCCCCGCCGCAATTAGGTCGGTCATCAGTTTTTCAAAATGTTTGCCAAGGGCGTAACTGCTGGGCATGGGAAGGCTCCTAGAGATTGTATGATAATAGTTATCACAGACTGAGAGAGGGTGTCTAGATGTACAGAGCGGCTCCGACGTTATGACGGGAATGCCGTGGCGCAGGCTACAACGCTACTCCGCCCATTCGGCAAAAGCAGGCCGCGCCTGAAAAGAGGCTCCAAGACCCCCCAAACAAACCAGAAAAAGCCGAGCCAAAGCCCAGCCTCGAGAATAGGATATTCTCCGCGTCCACATGCGCGGGAGGGTGGGGGATTATGGTTAAGGAGGGGTGAAGGGGGTGGGTAAGCTAATTTTCAGGCAATAAAAAAGCGACCTGAGGGCCGCTCTGTCGGCATCTTGTGCCGCGGGATTATTTTATTTAGCGCTATGCAGAGCAAGTGGGGTGGCAAGATGGTATGCGTCAACGGTATTCAGCTGCGTTTGAAGCACAATGCTCTCTCACAACATCAAGCCATGAAGAATACCAAACCCAGGTCCCTTTATAATCACCTTGAGAGCCATACCCTTTATTGACATCTTTGGCGTCTCTAGCTTGCCACAATTGTGTGTGCTTAGTGATAGAGAAATTTTCAAAACCTTCTTCAACCATTATTTCAACAATTTTAGTAGAAGGGTAGCGAGTTTTCGGAACCTGTTTTAAGACCACATTGTTAATTTCAGCGGCTTCATTTGACTCAGCGCTAACAAATTGAATGACACTATCAGCTACGCCTTTTCTATTCACAAGCTTTGGAACATAAATTACGCGGAATGAGTATTTTGGATCATCATACTGCTCTTGGGTCAAATCGCCTTCAAAGTTTGCGATCAAAGCTTCAATGTTTTTCGGGAGATTGTCTGCCAGACTAAAAGATTTCGCTTGATTTAGGTCTATTCCTGAAAATTGAATGGCGACAGAAAGGCATTCCTTTAAACTTACTTTACTTCCAAAATGAGTTATAATCGCGTCATTAAAATTAATCGCACAAGACTGTAGTTTGGCGCTGAGATAGCCGTCTATTCGGTCTGTCATTTGATGCTCTATCTCATGCCTAATTTGTATCAGAAATCGAAGGTTGTTTTTAACACCCTCTTCTAACGGGCACTCGGCTGCCAGAAGGCAATCTTCTAGCATCCAATATTTTTCGGCACCGTGGCGAGTCTTTAGAACTGTCTCTACACCGCGATTGTCTATTCGTTTATACCTATAATCCACGCCTATTCTTGAGAAATAGGCATGAAGTAAGTACGTCCATGCAATGACTGCATTGACGATGAATATCTCTGAGCGAAAGTATGATTTCGGGTCGTTGTAAACTTGGACTGCTGACAGCATCGCTTCCCGTGATTTTAAGAGAAGCTCATTATCAAAGATGTGCAAGCCAGTTTCGGGATCTACATGAGGCCAATTGTTGAGATATTTTTCTAGAGCTTCATTAGAGGCAGGGGTGATCCTTCTATATTTAGCGCCTGTTCTAATCTCTGCAATGGCTCTGTGGTTAAGTGACCTTTCTGGCCTTGTAAAGTAAGCAAGAATTTCCTGATCATTTTTAAAAGTATCGTTTCCAAGCATAGCTTTTATAAGCCGCACTTCCCATACTTTTACGGTGCTATTTCTTGGTCTTCTTGCCACCTTCCAGCCTTTCGTTGTAAAACCGAACCCTTACGGGTTCGGCGCCTTCGCTGACTTAATCCCCCGGATTAAGTCTATTCGCTATGGCGTCCCAACAAGCGGCCACAGCATCCACACCCGAGAACCGCTTCAACTCCTGAACCCCCGTCGGGCTCGTGATATTTATCTCAGTCATTTTATCCCCAATCACATCAATACCGACCAATATCTGACCGCGCTCTTTGAGCATCGGCCCAATCGCGCGGCAGATGCGGAGGTCGTCTTCTGTTAGCTCTGTCGGGACGGCTTTGCCGCCGACATGCATGTTGGACCGTGTTTCGCCTTTTTGCGGGACGCGGTTGATCGCGCCGATGGGTTCACCGTTAATTATGAGGATGCGTTTATCGCCTTTAGAGACATCGGGGAGGAAGGCTTGGGCGATAATCGGTTCGCGGGAGCTTTCCATGAACATCTCATAGATGGAGCTGTAATTCGGATCGCCCTCTTTGACGCGGAAAATCCCCGCGCCGCCATTGCCGTAAAGCGGCTTGAGGATGATGTCTTTATATTCAGCGCGAAATGCATCAATCGCGATCTTATCGCGAGAGATGAGCGTCGCGGGCATGAGATCCGGATAATCCAGCGGCAGGATTTTCTCCGGGCAATCGCGCACCCATTTCGGATCATTCACGACGAGGGTTTGCCCCTCCAGCCGTTCCAGCAAATGGGTCGCTGTGATATAGGACATGTCAAAGGGCGGGTCCTGCCGCATCCAGACGACGTCAATATCGGTGGCGAGGTCGATCAGTTCCCGCTCGCCGAAAATGGCGGGCTGGCTCTGATCGCGCTGTACGATCATCGGGCGGGCGCGGGCGAGAATTCTATCGCGGTCATAGGTCAGATGTTCCGGCCCATATTCCCACATCGTCCAGCCGCGCGCTTGCGCTTCCTCGGCGAGGGCGAAGGTCGTGTCTCCGTTAATGTCAACGGATTCCATCGGGTCCATTTGGAAGGCGACGTGTTTTCTCATGGTGGCAGGCTCTCGAAATATGTGTTGAACTGGAAGTGGCGTGGGCGGCCCTGAAAATCAATGGGCAGATTATGACTGTGCTGGCCGCTGGTTATTCCGATCCAATAGGTCCAACGCCGTCGGCGTATCACCTAGAACATAAATATAAGCCGGAGACTACGCATGCCACACTATCTCAAACTCACGACGGCCTTCGCGCTGGCCTTCACATTGGCGGCCTGCGCCTCAACTTATGACAAGCCGTCTGTTGGCATGGACGATTCGGACGCGGCTGTTTTGGTCGCTGAGACGGTCGAGAGCAAAGAAGAGCCGGTCGCTGTTATCCTAAATGAGGGTCGTGGCGAGATGCCTACGCCCGTGATGGTTGGCGGTGCGGCTATGACAGCGGATAAGACGATTGTTGAAAATGCGAGCGCGGCGGATAATCTCACGACGCTTGTGACTTTGGTGAAACAGGCAGAGCTCGTCGAGACGCTCTCCGGTCCCGGCCCGTTCACAGTTTTCGCCCCGACAGATGCCGCCTTTAGCGTGCTTCCGGCGGCGACACGCGACTCTCTAATGTTGGATGAAAACCGCGCGCAGTTGCAGAATATTTTGACCAATCACGTGATTGCCAGCAAACTCACGGCGGGCGATCTCATCTTTAACATTGAACGTAATGGTGGGGCTTATTCGACGACGACCGTTGCGGGCACATCATTGGATTTCTTTATCGTGGATGGGAAAGTTAAAATTGCTGACGCGAATGGTCTTGTCTCGACGGTCACAACCGCCGATGTCCTGCAATCCAATGGGGTCGTCCATGTCGTCAGCTCTGTTCTGATGCCAAAATAGGCTTACTACATTTTAAACATCAGCCCTGACGCGCCTTGCGCAGCAGGGCTTTTTTGTGTCAGAGATTGCGGGAACTTTAAAAGGTGCCGCCATGATCCTCTCCAATCTCGAAACCGTGCCCGGGCGCGACATTGTCGATTATAAAGGCCTCGTCCAAGGCAACACGGTCCGCGCCAAACACGTGGGCCGCGACATCATGGCAGGCTTGAAAAATATCGTCGGCGGGGAATTGGTCGGCTATACCGAATTGCTCGATGAGGCCCGCTCAGAAGCGACAAGCCGGATGGTGGCCGAAGCCAGTGCAATGGGCGCGAATGCGGTCGTCAATGTCCGCTTTTCGACGAGTGCGATCACGCAGGGCGCGTCCGAGCTTTATGTTTACGGGACCGCCGTGGTGATCAGCTGATGTATGCGATTGCGACGACACTTGTCCTTCTGCTGATCGGCGTGTTTTTTGGCACGCGGGCCGAGAAGAAACACGTCGCCTATCTCGCGCTGCGAGAGGAAGAGCTGTCCCATATCATCGTGACGAATTTGAAATCTGTACCCGATGGTTTTGGCACGCCGGAACTCGTGACGGGCTCAACAGTGATTGCCTTTGATTATTTCCGCCGTTTCATCGCGCGGATTGTCATGCTCGTTGGCGGGCGGATTACGATGTATGAAACGATGTTGGATCGCGCGCGGCGGCAGGCTTTGGTCAGGTTGTTGGAAGATGCGGAACGGCGCGGGGCAAAGGCCGTGCATAATATCCGGTTCGAATTTTCCCGCGTTGGCTCCTCCAGCCAGCAGGCGCAAGTCGGCGGCGGGGCGGAATTATTCGCTTACGGCACGGCAGTGAAATAATGAGCCTGAGTTTTACAACATCGGATGGGTTGGCGCTCTACGGCTATCACTGGCCTGTCGACAATCCGAAAGCCATGATGACCCTCGTGCACGGGTTTGGGGAACATGCCGGGCGCTATGCGGATATGGCCGCGCACTTAAACGCGCAGGACATTGCCGTCGTTGCAGTCGATTTTCGGGGTCATGGGCAGAGCCCTGGCCCGCGTGGCGTTATCCGCGATTATAATGATTTCCGCATGGATCTCTCGGCATTGTTGGAAGGCAGTCGCATGCTCTATCCGAAATGCACGCGTGTTTTATTCGGACATTCCATGGGCGGCGGGATAGTTTTGGATCACGGGCTGAGCGAAGCCTGCGATGTTTGCGCGGTCATCGCAAGTGCGCCGCTTATTGCGCTGGCAAAGCCCGTGCCTGCGCCCTTGCGGATTGTCTCGAAACTCATGGCCAAGCTGACGCCAAAAGGCGTCATGTCCCAACCCATTGATGGAAGTAAAATTTCGACACTGAAATCAGAGCAGGATATTTATGTTCAAGACCCGCTCAATCATGGAAAGCTCGGCTTTCGCCTTGCCGTTGAAATGGTTGAGACCGGCGAAGCGGTCGCGGCAAAAGCAGAGCAATGGGACGCGCCTCTGCTCCTGTTCCATTCCCGGGATGACGCATTGACGGGATTTGCGGCG
The DNA here is from genome assembly GCA_947503715.1 of uncultured Caulobacterales bacterium. Lineage (GTDB taxonomy): Bacteria > Pseudomonadota > Alphaproteobacteria > Caulobacterales > Maricaulaceae > Litorimonas. The sequence goes on from CANNER010000002.1 coordinate 402,202, forward strand.
TCGGAAGATTTCGCGGCGCGCGCAAAACACACCGTCTTTCACGCAATGGAGGGCGTTGCGCATGAAATGCATAATGATACGACGCGGCAGCAGGTCTATGGCCTGATCTCTGATTTTATCCTAACCCAAGCTAAGAGGCCCCGCGCATGAAAATCTATCATCTGAAAACCTGCGACACGTGTCGGAGAGCGATCAAGGCCTTGAAAGTGGCAGGGCATGATCCCGTCCTGCATGATGTGCGGGCGGATGGGTTGGACATTGCGACTGTCGAGGCGCTGGAAGCGGAACTCGGGTTTGCGGCTTTGGTGAATAAGAAAAGTACGACCTGGCGTGGTCTGGATGATGCGACAAAGGAGGGTTTAAGCCGCGAGACGGCTATCCCGCTTCTCGTCGAAAACCCAACTCTGATGAAACGACCTGTGATCGATCATGACGGACATTACACAGTCGGGTGGACGAAAGATGTGCAAGCGGGATACGGTGCCTGACGCATAAAAAAGCCCCCGCGCGAGCAGAGGCTGACTATTTAATTCTTGAAGCGGGGGCCTATGGCTATCCCCATCCTCCCGTCCCAACGGAGCCTTCGGGGTCGAAGAAATAAAGCTTGTTCATCTCTTTGTCATTGAGTTTTACAATAACAGAAAGATAGCCTGAAATCTTCCACTGGCCTTCCTCCGCAGTCACGAGAAGCGGTTTTTTGGTCGAATTTGTTATTGTAACGCGACTGTTCTCTGGATCAACAACCGGCTTATCGGTTTTCCAGCCCGAAATAGCCGTACATGCATTGGCCGGATCAAAGAAGGACAGGTCCTGATCTCCCGGCGGTTTTATGGACACTAATGTACAGTCCACAATCTCATAATCGAACTCTGGAATTGTACCAAGACCGGGTTTGCTCTCAGCGGACCCAACGATTTGGACGATGATTTGGTCGTTTTTTTGGAAATTAAATGTTCCTGCTAAGGGGCCATGTCCGAGTTCGTCACACCGTTCTCCGGCATCGGTAAATATGCGATATTGAAGTGTTTCTGTAACTTGTACAGCGTCGAAGCTCAGCTCCAATATGTAAGTTGCTGATGTCAATTGATTTGAATCTGTCATAGATTTTTGCCCTCCTGCGACAACAATAGGTGGTAATTCTTATCTTGCCGTAAATATGCGAGTTCAGGATCGTTTTTTATTTCCATCAGCGGATAGCCTGATTGCAGCGCTTTTTTCAGCATGGCGAGAGCATTGTCACGCTCAGACAAAATTTCATAGGTTACGAGGGCGCGGTAATAGTCGACTGATGATAGGTTGAGTTCGAGCGGGACATTTCCAAGGGATACCCGTGCTCCCTCCAAATCCCCACGTTTGGCTTTATAAAGCGCGGCCCGACTGTTGAGTGTTCGGTTCGTCGGGGATTTCTCCAACTCGGCATTTAAAAGGGTGAGGGCTTGATCATACGCGGCACCTGCTTCTTTCTTGCGGGATGGCAGGAAACGATAAGCGTCTGCCAGATTAGCCCAATATAAATATTTATGGGAATTTCCGTCCAGTTCCAATGTCTTCTCAAACGCTTCCGCAGAAAGCTCAAATTGTCCCTGAAAGAAAAGATATGTACCAAGATTATTATAAAGCTGCGAAGCTTTGTCGATCTTCAAACCGTCTTGCAAAACCTTAATCGCTTCCGTGGTCCGGTCTTGCATATGTAAGGTATGCGCCAAGCGCGCATATCCGCTCGCATCCTCTTTCGAGAGTGTGATGACGTGCCGGAACATGGACTCCGCATGGGCATATTCATTCTGACCCAAGAGTTGCAGCCCCGAATAGGCATAAAAAACAGGCGCGTCGGGGTAGAGCGAAATCGCGCGTTCCAGTGTGGCTTTTGCGTCTTCACCTCGCCTTTGTTTGTTATAGGTCCGAGCCAGCCCTTCCAGCATGAACATATTATCCGGGTCGAGAATATCTGCCCGGTCATAGGCTTTATGCGCCCCTTCCAGATCGCCCTCCAGTTCTTTGGCCCAGCCCAGTGCAACATTGGCGAGACCCAGATGACTATCATTTCGTAAAGCGGCTTCGGCAGAGGATTTGGCCCGGCGTAAAATAGCGGGGTCTGACTCCAGATCTGTATATTCACGCATCAGGGCCAGGGACAGTCCCGCTCTCGCGGCGGCATTGTCAGGATTTTCCGATAAAATGTTTGTGAAAATAGACTGAGCCGTCTCAATCGCATTTTCATGCGTGTAATATTTCACATGTTCCAATCCCCGCTCCACCCGCGCGGTTTCAGACTTAACCGCCAGAGGCGCTTTCAAGAACATGAAAGATGCGCCAGCCAGACATATCACAAGAAGACTGGCGGCAATCCCATATATCGACTTTTTACTCATCAGGTTTTTAGTTGGTTTTTGTGGTTTAGGTTTTGGGCGCTCAGCCGAGAGCTGTTTATGTTGAATGGCCTCCGGTTGGGCCGCCTTCGTTTCCAGTCCCTCTTTTAAGTCTGAGGCGATCGGGATGTCTGCAATGAAACGATATCCGCGTCGGGGTATGGTCTCTATGTAATCATGCCGTCCCCGACTGTCTCCCAAGGCCTTCCGGATGAGGGAGATACCGCGAGAGAGTCTTTCATCGCCTCCAAACTCCACGCCCCAGACAGCTTCGATCAAGTTGGAACGCGTCATAACTGTTTGAGGGTTGTCGACCAGCACCCGTAAAAGGCGCATGACTTTTGATTCCATTGTGAATTGTCCGGCAGGGCTCACAATTGTGAGCCCTTCAAAGTCAACGTCTGCTTGTCCGATGCGCATGGCACACTCCGAAAAACGGGCGTAAATAATTCTAAACTCAGCCCTGTTCCGATTTCCTATAATTGGACGTCTTAAAAAAGCCAATAAAAACTGTACGTTATAGACCTAAGAAATACCTAAGAAAGAGCTTATACCTCCAACAGGACTTAATTTTTCTAATACTACAAACGAAAGCTGTCTTCTGAAGCGATGACGGGAAATTGAAAAAGTGGGGCGTTCAGATGTCCCGTTTCTCGCCCAAGAGATAGCCCGAGCGACCCTTCCCATCCGGTCGTTCGGGCAGATATCCTAGTCGGTTCGTTCACGCCGAATTGGCTCTAAATATCTGAAAGCTTCTATTATTGGTGTGGGCCAATGATGTGAAGCACTACAGACCCTCGCGAGAGGATGCTAGGCCTGCCAGTTTACAATTGGAATAATAGTGGGGCGCTTCCACAATTCATTGTATCGGCAGGCCTAGTGCCTGCCGCCTATGCGCGTCAAATTCAGATAAAGCGTGGTTAAATTTATAGCGTCTTAGCTGCAGAGATGCTGTTTCACGACAGCCCCTGCTTTACCCATATCGACGCGTCCGGCATAATCTTTCTTCAACTGCCCCATAATCTGCCCCATATTTTTGAGACAGGTCGCGCCGGACTCTTCTACGAGTCCTGCAATGACGGCTTTCATTTCCTCATCCGATAGGGGCTGCGGCATGAATTCGCGGATGATTTCAATCTCCTCGCGTTCGCGTTCGGCCAATTCAGGGCGGCCATTGTCCTCATAGGTCTTGGCACTTTCCTCGCGCTGCTTGACCATTTTGGCGAGTAGGGACAAAATTTCGGCCGTCGTGATGCCCTCGCAACGATCTTCCGCACGGGCGGAGATGTCACGATCTTTGACTGCAGCGGTGATCAGGCGCAATGTTGAAACGCGAAGGCGGTCTTTTTCCTTCATCGCGGTTTTTGTGGCGTCATTAATACGGGTCCGCATATCATCAGCAGCTGGCATGGAAAATCCATCATAACCGGGGGCCGCCGCAACGGACCCACTTTCTTGAAGTCGTTGCTAATACGCGCCTATTTCTGTTTTGCCAAGCAGGGAGTGCTGTTTGCTATAATCCTGTGTTTTCCGATCAGGGGGCTTGCGAATCCGCAGAACGGCTCTAAAAGCTCCGACAGTTTGCCTGCCCGTTAGCTGGACACCGATCATGAACGATTACACACCGACGCGTCTTCCAACTGCCGCCCTCGTGCTGGCGAATGGGGAGGTGTTTTATGGCGACGGCATTGGCTATATTGGCAGCGCTGTTGGCGAAGTCTGTTTTAATACCGCAATGACGGGCTATCAGGAAATCCTGACGGATCCGTCCTATTCGGCGCAAATTGTCTGTTTCACGTTTCCACATGTTGGGAATACGGGCACAACAATTGAAGATGAAGAGGCTAGCAGCCCGCGTGCAGAAATCGCGGCGCGTGGCGCGATTTTCCGGGCGGCTGTCACGCCGTCTTCAAGCTGGCGGTCCGATGCTGAATTGGGTGACTGGCTGGCCGCGCGCAAGATCATCGGAATATCCGGTGTCGATACGCGGGCGCTGACAGCCCATATCCGAGATGCAGGTATGCCCAATGGTGTCATCGCGCATGCGCCCGATGGGCAGTTTGATATTCCCGCCTTGGTCGCGCATGCCAAAGATTGGTCGGGACTGGTCGGGGCTGACCTCGCGCAGGACGTGACATCAGAGGCGGGTTTTGAATGGACAGAGGCGAGTTGGATTTTTCCCGAGGGTTACACGAACCGGGAGAATATAAAACGGGTTGTCCTGATTGATTATGGCGTGAAGCGAAACATAATGCGAAACCTGGTAAGTGCCGGGCTAGCCGTCACGGCTGTGTCCGCCAAAACATCAGCAGAAGATATTTTGGCGCTAAAACCCGACGGTATTGTCCTGTCGAATGGTCCAGGTGACCCCGCGGCTACGGGTGAGTATGCGCTACCAACAATCCGGACATTAGTTGAGGCCGATCTGCCCATGCTCGGCATTTGTCTTGGGCATCAGATGTTGGCCCTCGCCTTGGGCGCAAAAACTGTGAAGATGGAACAGGGCCATCACGGTGCGAACCATCCCGTAAAAGACCACACAACCGGAAAAGTCGAAATCGTCTCCATGAATCATGGCTTTGCCGTGGATCAGGACACTCTACCGGATACAGTCGAAGAAACGCATCTCAGTCTGTTTGATGGCAGTAATTGCGGCATCCGCCTGAAAGGCAAACCTGTCTTTTCGGTTCAACACCACCCCGAGGCTAGCCCTGGCCCGCAGGATAGCTACTACCTGTTCGAGCGCTTTGCGGCGATGGTTTAGAAGAGAAACTTTCCAAGAGAATAGAATATAGCAGCCATTGCAAAGGCACTAACAAAGTGCTTCGCGGTCAGTTTTAATCTGTTCCAATCAAGGCGCTGCCATACCGTATTTGGTTTAACTGTCTGACCCGTTCGAAAATTCTCATGCGCTAATATTTGGGGACGTAACAGAGTTGTCGGGGCGCGTTTTACACAGGCTATGAGGCACAAACTAAATAAAGTGAGTTGAATAGCTGACACTATTCCCGAGTCATTGGCTCCAAGATACATCATCAAAAAGCGTGTCGGAATTCTTATGAGATAAAGTACGAGTTTTTCATATTTTTGTACGAAGTCACGCATGGGCCATGGATAGACTGCTGAGAACTAGATTGTCATCCGCCCATTCTCCATCAAACTCCCGGCTGCGGCCAGGACGGCGTCTTTTGCTGGGCGTGGGACGACGCCCGTTAGGGCCGTGACGTAAGCGGCGTCGGCTTCGTGAAAGACGCCTACATCCGGTACAATGCTCTTGATCGTCGTATCGAAGAAACTGCCGATCTTCACCATAAAGTCCGGCATCTCGCGGGTGGGCAGTTTGGCTTTGGGATAGGTCTCGCGGAGAATGGCTGCGATATCGGAAATCCATAATGTGTTTGACGCCGCCATTAACCGCCGCCCGCCGGCTCCCTCTGCCGTCATCGCTTTGATGTGGAGCGAGGCGCAATCGCGTACATCGACAACCGGATAGGCAATACGTGGCATCATGGGAAACTTTCCACTAAACAGGCCTTTGATAATACCGAGCGAAGCTCCACCATTGTCATATGTGTCTGGTCCAAAGACGAGCCCGGGGCACACCGTTGTGATTCTGTCCTTTACGTTCTGCGCCGCCGCATAATCCCAAACCGCCAATTCCGCCCGTGTCTTCGAGACGGGATAGGCTGTTAGCGGTTTCCAATCCGGATCGGACCAATCCTCTTCTTTGACACGCATATGCTCGCCGCGTCCTGGCTGTCCCATCATCGACACCATGGAGGATGTCATCACGACGCGTTCTGCGCCCGCGCCGATGGCTTGTTCAATAACGCGCATCGCGCCTGCCCGCGCCGCAGGGACGAGGGCTTCACGGTTAGAGGGGGCATCCATTGGAAAGGGTGACGCGATATGTTGAACGAAACGGCAATCTTTCACGGCCGTCTTCCAGCCTACATCCGAGTCGAGATCGGCCTCAACTAACTCCAAACGGGAGGTGTCCGAGCTGTGTTCTGCCAGCGCTTCAACAATCCGCTCGCCCTTGACCTTATTGCGAACAGTCCCCCGCACGGCATAGCCTTTGGCAAGCAATCCCGCCGCAACGTGGGAGGCAATAAAACCGGAAATTCCGGTAACAAGAACGGTATCGGTCATATCATTTTCCTAACTCTCAACAGGGAAAAATACTAATATTAGAAATTTCGTTCAGGATGGTCGTTGTAATTCGTCCATGATTAAGTGTGATGTCCAAAGTCAGGGCAAAAATAACGCCCATATATATCAAATATGAGAAGCCCCAGAAATTCCCGAGTAACAATGTATAAAACCAATTTTGCCCGAAGATATAAAGGCAGATCGTTACTATAGCCGATATGAGCAACAAGCCTGCAGGCAGTAATAAATGGAAGCGTGCGCCGGGGCGCACCCATGCCAGCAATAGAATGAGGGCGAATGCCAGAATGTTGACGCCCGAGAAAATTCGAATGTCGCGGATTAATCCTGAAACCGTCGCGTCATATTTTCCTTTGATAAACGATTCGAGTTTTTCGGAAATTTTAAGAGCGGTTGCATTCTTGTTTTTGAAAAAACCTGTAACGGCGGATTGACGCTCGGGTGTTACGGTTTCGCATTCGCAATACCGGGAGATTGCTTCCGCCACTGCGATATCGACTTTGGCACCCAATGCGGCCTGAAATGCTTTTCCACGATCGCCGAATTTACCTCTCAGGCGCTCTGCCCCCTCAATAAAATTATCGGTTTGGAGATTTGGGTAATGGGTACTGACTTCGGCCTGTACTTTGCTTTGGATTGCAAAAACCGCAACTTTTTGAATATCGTCTCTATCTGCAAAGCTACTTACAAAGATGAGCGTGAAAATGGCTATCCCTGAAATTGCGACGGCCATTAGAAACCATCTTAACCACCCCATGCTTTTTTCGACAGATTTGTCTTCATTGGTCATCGCAACTAACGTATCGAAATTTTGGTCGGGCAGTTGTAATTGTAGAGTTCTATCGCTTCCGGCATCCAGCGTTTGAAATCCGCGACGCGGGTTTCCGGGCTGGGATGGGTGCTTTGAAATTCCGGTGGTGTTGCGCCGGCATTGGCTCCCATACGTTCCCACAGTTTTGGGGCCTCACGCGGATCATAGCAGGCGCGCGCGACGAGGAGCAGACCGATATAATCGGCTTCAGATTCATGTTTGCGGGAAAAGGGCAGGGCGTAGCCATATTGGCTGATCCCGCCAAACACGCCCATGACCGCACGTTGGGCTCCGGCATCCATTCCGCCCGCTCCGAGGGAGACCCCTGCGCCGACAATCCGTTGCATATTTTGTTGCGCCATTCGCTCCGCGCCGTGATGGGCGAGGGCATGCGCGATCTCGTGCCCCATGACGACCGCCAAACCGTCTTCATTTTCGGCAATCGGAATGAGCCCCGTATAGATCGCGGAATAGCCGCCGGGCAGGGCAAAAGCATTGGCTTGTTCGCTGTCGATAACATTCACTGCCCAGTCAAAACCGGATGGTTTGCCCGTTTCCGCAACCAGCATCTGGTCGGCTGTTGTGGCCAGCCTGTCCCCGATTTGGCGCACGGCTTGAACGACGGGCTCATTGCCCGACAGGACTTTCGAATCGCTGAGGATCTGTTGATAGGATTGCAGGCCGAGCTGCATTTCCTGCGCCGGTTCCATCGTTCGTAGTTGACTGCGCCCCGTCAGGGGTACGGTTTCCTGATTCATGAAATAATATATGCCCGCCCCGATCGCGAAGAGCAGCATGATTTGCCACCGAAACCCGCCGCGTCGCCGCCCGCCGCCCAGCATAGACCGCGCGACGCTTGACCCACCGCTTCTGGAACGCCCGAATTGCGCAGGAGCAGGTCTGCGGACGACTCGCCGTGAGGGCCGCTGCCCGCCATATTGCCGTCTGTAAACCATGCTCACTCTCCACGCTATTAGTGCAGACTACCCGTCCGAAGTCGAAAGGCAAAGCCGAAACGAAGGCCTTTTAAGTCTTTGCGCCTGAATGAGCGTAGAAAAATCGCTTTTCCACGCCTTTGTCAGCGACGCTCTCTTGCATGGCTGCGCCCATATCATTATGGCGAAGCAATTTGCTTTTTCGCCCGCACGGATACGAGCCTCATGCCTAAACGGACCGACATTTCCTCCATCCTGATCATCGGGGCTGGCCCTATTATTATCGGCCAAGCCTGTGAGTTTGATTACTCCGGTGTGCAGGCCTGCAAAGCGCTCCGCGATGAAGGTTATCGCGTCATTCTCGTTAACTCGAACCCTGCCACGATCATGACCGATCCGGGCATGGCGGATGCGACCTATGTCGAACCGATCACGCCCGAAATTGTCGAGAAAATTATCGCGATTGAGAAACCGGATGCGTTGCTGCCGACAATGGGCGGGCAGACGGCACTGAACACGGCACTGGCACTGGAAGAAATGGGCGCGCTGGAAAAGCACGGGGTCGAAATGATCGGTGCGAAAGCGGATGTGATTGATAAAGCCGAGAGCCGCGACCGTTTTGCGAAGGCCATGACGAAGATCGGTCTCGAAAATCCCCGTGCCAACATCATTACGGCTCCGATCGGTCCTGACGGGGAAGCTAATATTGCCGAAGGCGTCGCAGAAGCCGTTCGCAAACTCCCTGAAACGGGACTGCCCGCCATTATCCGTCCGGCATTCACCATGGGCGGCACGGGTGGAGGCGTCGCCTATAATCATCAGGAGTTTGAAGAAATCGTCCGCTCCGGCCTCGCGGCGTCTCCGACGAATGAAGTCCTGATTGATGAGAGCCTGTTGGGGTGGAAAGAATATGAGATGGAGGTTGTCCGCGACAAGGCGGATAATTGCATCATCATCTGCGCGATTGAAAATATTGATCCGATGGGTGTTCATACGGGCGACTCGATTACAGTCGCCCCCGCACTGACCCTCACGGATAAAGAATACCAGATGATGCGGAATGCCTCCATCGCGGTCCTCCGCGAAATTGGCGTCGAGACGGGCGGGTCGAATGTTCAGTTCGGTATTAATCCGAAAGACGGCCGTATGGTCGTGATCGAGATGAATCCGCGTGTCTCGCGGTCCTCGGCGCTGGCCTCCAAAGCGACAGGATTCCCCATTGCGAAAATCGCGGCGAAACTCGCCGTCGGCTACACATTGGATGAACTGGATAATGACATCACGGGCGCAACGCCTGCCGCATTTGAGCCGACCATTGATTATGTCGTCACTAAAATTCCCCGCTTTGCCTTCGAAAAATTCCCGGGCTCGGAGCCCATCCTGACAACGGCTATGCGATCTGTCGGTGAAGCTATGGCGATTGGCCGGACCTTTGCGGAGAGTTTGCAGAAAGCCCTGCGATCTCTCGAAACCGATCTGGAAGGTCTGGACGAAATTGATCTGGGCACGGATGATCCGGAAGAAATTTCTGCCCTTCTGAAATCCCGCCTCTCTATTCAAGCACCGGACCGCATTCTCGTCATCGCGCAAGCCTTCCGCGCGGGTTTCTCTGTCGAAAAAGTCCAGCAATACACGAGTTTCGATCCGTGGTTCCTGCGCCAGTTTGAAGCCATTGTGAAAGCCGAAAGATGGCTCACCGAGAAGGGTTTGCCTAAGGACGCCGCAACATGGCGGGCCATCAAATCCGAAGGCTTTTCTGATGCCCGTATCGGAACATTGACGGGCAAAGCGGAACGCGCAGTCCGCAAGGCGCGGCACAAAGCGGGCGTCCGTCCTGTCTATAAACGCGTCGACACCTGCGCAGCGGAATTCGCGGCGAAGACACCTTACATGTATTCCACATATGAGATGCCGAGCTTTGGCGGTGAAGTTGCGAATGAAGCCCGCGTCTCTGACCGCAAGAAAGTCGTTATCCTCGGGGGCGGCCCTAACCGCATTGGCCAGGGGATTGAGTTTGATTATTGCTGCTGCCACGCGGCCTATGCCATGGCGGAAATGGATATTGAATCCATCATGGTCAATTGTAACCCAGAAACTGTTTCCACCGATTACGATACTTCAGACCGTCTCTATTTTGAACCGCTCAGCGAAGAAGATGTGCTGGAATTAATTCACGGCGAAATGCAGTCCGGTGAACTGCTCGGCGTCATCGTCCAGTTCGGCGGGCAGACCCCCTTGAAACTCGCCGAAGCCTTGGAAGCTAATGGTATTCCATTATTGGGCACAAAACGCGATGCCTTGGACCGTGCGGAAGACCGGGAACGGTTCAAAGACCTCGTCGACACACTCGGCTTGAAGCAACCTAATAACGCCATCGCCCGCAATGCGAAAGAAGCCCAAGCGGCTGCCGATATCGTCGGTTATCCGCTCGTCCTTCGCCCGTCCAACGTCCTCGGTGGACGCGGGATGGAGATTGTGGACTCGGATGCGGAATTAAAACGCTATATCAATGAAGCCGTCAAAGTTTCCGGCAAATCCCCGCTCCTCATCGACCAATATCTCCGCGATGCGGTGGAAGTCGATGTCGACGTCATCTGTGACGGGGAAGAAGTTTTCGTCGCGGGTATCATGGAACATATCGAAGAAGCCGGCGTCCATTCCGGCGACAGTGCCTGCTCCCTTCCGCCCTATACATTATCAGACGACATTGTCGCGGAACTGGGTCGGCAGGCTGAGGCGCTGGCGCTGGAACTTGGCGTGGTTGGGTTTATGAACACGCAATTCGCCGTGAAAGACGGCGTTGTTTATCTGATTGAGGTGAACCCGCGCGCGTCCCGCACAGTCCCCTTTGTCGCGAAAGCCATTGGGCTTCCAGTTGCGAATATCGCGGCGAAAGTTATGGCGGGCGCGAAACTCTCGGATTTCGATCTCACTCTCCGCCCGCAGAAATATATTGCGGTGAAAGAAGCCGTCTTCCCCTTTGCCCGCTTCCCGGGTGTGGACACAGTCCTCGGGCCGGAAATGCGGTCCACGGGTGAAGTCATGGGACTGGCCGATAATTTCGGACTGGCCTTTGCGAAGAGTCAGCTTGGCGGCGGTGTGAACCTGCCGAAATCAGGCAAAGTCTTCATCTCCGTGCGCGAAGATCATAAACCGATCATGGTCGGCCTCGCCAAAGACCTCATCGCGCTTGGGTTCACAATTATCGCCACGGGCGGGACAACGAAATTCCTGCGCGAAAATGGTGTAGAAGTCGAATATGTCCGCAAAGTCCATGAAGGTCGCCCGCATATTGTCGATGCCATGAAAAACGGCGACATCGCGCTCGTGTTCAACACAACGGCGGGCAAGCAAGCGCTAGAGGATTCAAAATCCCTCCGCCGCACAGCCCTCACCCAAAAAATCCCCTATTTCACAACCGCCGCCGCCGCGAAGGCTACGGTAGAGGCGATTAAAGCGCTGGCGGAAGGGGATTACGAGGTGGAGAGTTTGCAGAGTATTGCGGCGGGTTAAGCCAAAAAAAGCTTTAATCTTCCGATATGTTTATAGCTTTTTCGACATTGATTTTAAAGCCAGGCGTCTCTTTATAGTTTAAAAGTCTTCCGTCATTATCAATTTGTATGATTGTGGAGTTATTATTTGAATCTTCATAGCGTATAGCAATGCCTTCGGCATTTGCTAAGCAACCAATTTCTAATTTCGATTGCAGTCCGTGTTTTTTGAAAAATGACGAGATTTGGTTAGTGTAATTGTAGGGGTTAGAAACGCCTTCTAATTTAACATATGTATTTAAATATTTTTCTTCGCCTAGATTTTCATAAAGAAATATACCTGTAACAGATTCACATCTAGTCATTATATTTACAGCAGAAGAATTTGATGCAAGCGCATTATTAGCTAAAAGTATAGAGACGATTGTCGATAGACCGATTTTATTTAACTTCATAATATACAATCTCCCATGGCGTCCAGAAGGTTAGCTTCTGTTGCCGCTTCGATTAATTCTTTTATTTCATCATCACTATAGGACTCTCTTGCCCACGAAGGCTGAACATAGCCTTCATATTCTAGTAAATCTCCATCTGGTGAAATGATATAGGTTGCAACATTTTGCCCGCCGCCTAATTGACTAATAGTTTCTGCCGTTGCTAGATCGCCAGTTGAAGGACCTCTATTAAATGCATCGTCCCCTATTCTTGCGCTCAATGTCGACAGATCAGAAGGCGGGTGGCGGTGAATGATGCCAACAACGTGTTCAAAAGACAAGCTATTTGCAGCTAAGCCAGTTCCTCCCTCTGTCAATACTCTAAATGGTATACTGTTTTCATTTCCTGTTACCCTAGGAAGAATAAAAGTACGACCTTCGAATGTCACAATTAACGCCCCATGTTCTAATTCCGATTCAGCAAATCCAGCAGAAATATCTGATTGTAATGCTTCATTAAACTCTTGCGCAAGGCGGTCCACCTCCCGCTCTTCATCTTGCTCCACATAGCATAACAGTTCTTCTTCCGTCTCCTCATCAAAAATGGTGTCATCCATTCCTTCCTCGTTAAGCGGATTGAAATCCGCACTCTGCCCCGCGCCTGTTTCGGTGACGCCGGTGGGACTTCAAGGAGTTTGTGGGCAGCTTGTTGGTGTGCTGCCCTCAATATAAGCATAACACGCGAGGAGGACGGGCTGTGGTGCGACTTCGAGCAGTTGGACAATCGAGGCGGGCGGTGTTGTAAGATGTCGAATGATCTCGGACGGACCCGTGTCGATAAATAGAAAATCCATGTGCCTCTCCCGTTGCAATACACTCGTAGTTTAAGGAGATGTTATGTGTAAATGTACAATCCAGAGTATATTTCATCGATCTGAAAAACGGCGATATTGCGCTCGTCTTCAATACAACGGCGGGCAAACAGGCGTTAGAGGATTCAAAATCCCTCCGCCGCACAGCCCTCACCCAAAAAATCCCCTATTTCACGACCGCAGCTGCGGCCAAGGCTACTGTCGAGGCGATTAAAGCGCTGGCGGAAGGGGATTATGAAGTAGAGAGTTTGCAGAGTATCGCGGCGGGGTGAAACGTTAAGTTTATTTGGGTTTTCGTTTCGTTGACCGAGATCCCAGCACTAATCCATCTGAAAAAACTTGAATAGATGTACTGTCAATTCTACTTTTTTTGTTGCCCTCAAATGATTTGCCTAAAGAAAACACTATCTCAAAAGCACCAGAGCTCTCTCCGCATCTTACGCTCATACTCCTATAGATAAGATCGTCACTGTTAATAGATTTTGTCAAATGTTCACTTATATCGTGACTCTGGTTGGCTGACACGATTTTACCCGACACAGATGCACGGCTTCCGTTTATATCGCTCGTTGCTGCAAAAGCGGATATATATAATGCGCTATCACCACAGATATACTCACTCGTTTGACGAACGCTTTCCACTGGAATTAAAATGGAAAGTTGAGCCGATCTTTCAGGATCAAAGAATAAATCGGCATTAGCCGATGTATTAGTTGAGATTAGTATTAGGGTAAGTAAGCTTGTTTTTTTGAAGTTTAACATTCATTACCTGCGTCTTTCTCTGCCTCAATTATTCGATCTTGGAGGGATTGTCCAGGAGCGTCAGGGTTTGGATCAGAGTAGCTGTACTCTCGCAAGACACCGTCTGGGCCCAATATATAGTGCGATACATCGTCCACCGATGTCCGTAACCCGCCCGAAGTGAGAAACCTTTCTCCAGCGGCCCAATCCCAAGGGTCATATGGTTCGCCTGTAATTGGATGCGTTCTTAAACCACCAGTATGTCTGCTGGATGGAAACGTGCTTCCAAAATTTAACGCAGATAATTGATTCAAATTATCTACATTGACGAAACCCGGCCCTGTATCCGAAGGGTGAAGGTGGACAATACCAACAATATTCGATTGATTAATGTCCCCAAATTCATTTTGCGCATCACGGAGCATTTGATCCAATCTAACTGTACCTGTGCTTCCCCCAAATGTGGGCGATGCAAATACGATGCTCCCATCTTCTAAGCGCAGCACAAAGGTCCCAAGTTCTAGATTATTTGGATTATCGACACTATTATTTATATCCCTAATTTCTTCTGCCGCGCGTTGAGCCGCATCATCCATTTCCCGCTCTTCATCTTGCTCCACATAGCATAACAGTTCTTCTTCCGTCTCCTCATCAAAAATGGTGTCATCCATTCCTTCCTCGTTAAGCGGATTGAAATCCGGACTCTGCCCCGCGCCAGTTTCGGTGACGCCGGTGGGACTTCGAGGAGTTTGTGGGCAGCTTGTTGGTGTGCTGCCCTCAACATAAGCATAACACGCGAGGCGGACGGGAGGTGGTGCGACTTCGAGCGGTTGGACAATCGCGGCGGGCGGTGTTGTAAGATGTCGAATGATCTCGGACGGACCCGTGTCGATAAACAAAAAATCCATGTGCCTCTCCCGTTGCATTACACTGGTAGTTTGAAGAAGTGCTATGTATCAATATGCAACTATAAATAAGCACCGAGGCTTGATCCGAGTGGCATCACCTTTTTTCTATTTGAGATCCGCCCGCGCCCGCTATCGTCATAGGGCAGAGTGTGAGACTTGACTCATCCCCTCAACACACCGTAACAATAAAAGTCTTTTGATTTTCGTCTCCTTTCGATGCTCAAGACATTCCGGCGGCAGGGTGGCACTCCTGCCGCCATTTTATTTTTGTTATCTTCATCTTATTTTCAGGCATAAAAAAAGCGGGATTGCTCCCGCTTGAGTTTTTCAGAGTTTGAGGCGTTTAGCTTCGCATTTTCGAATGATGCTCCGAGAGGATTTCACTGGCGGCGTTTTCAACGAAACTGTCCAGTAAGACCGAGGCACAGTCAGAGGCTATGCGTATTTCTTGTAAGCCCCGTGTTCCATCTGTGGAACAAGCGCTTTCAGATTTTTTCACGAGTTTGTCATAGACGATTTCAACGCCCCACTCCGTTTCAAGATACCGTGTATCGATTTCGACACTGACCGTATCCGCAGTTGATGCAAATGCGGCGGGGGCCATGGCGAGACCTGCTGTAGCGGTTGCAATCATTGCGATTTTGAATGTTTTTAATGTCGTCATGTCAGTCTCCTTTTAATCTCCCACCACAGGCCGGAATTGGCGTGGCGGGCTGACAGCCCCTCCCGCCCCGGCTGGCACGCTAGGGCGAGAGAGTGATAAGGAATTGGAAGGGGTTCTTTCATTTACCTTATTGCTTATCAATAAACGACATATGTCGTATTGTATAGAGTTTTTTATTGTTTTTCGATAATTTAATAAAGTGGAATGACTCGAAGAGTTTGGGTGTGGAGGGGCCTGAATTTTGATCGAAGCGATTTCTAACTTGACGACCCGACATTTCGCCTTATCTGCTTGCGGCTTGTAAATTCGCCGAAATAGAGTTTGGGACAGACCCATGATGCAGAAATATCCAATGACCGTTCAGGGCCATGCCGCGCTTGAAACAGAGTTAAAGCATTTGAAGTCTGTGGAGCGTCCAGAGATCATCAATGCCATTTCCGTTGCGCGCGATCATGGCGATTTGTCCGAGAATGCCGAATATCATGCGGCAAAAGAAAAGCAGGGCTTTATCGAAGGCCGAATTCAGGAACTCGAATCTAAACTGTCCCTCGCACAGGTTATCGATCCGTCCTCTATGTCGGGGGATGTCGTTCGGTTTGGCGCGACGGTAAAAGTTGTGAATGAAGACACGGACGAAGAGTCGACCTACCAAATTGTGGGTGAGGACGAGGCCAGCGTGAAGGACGGCAAAATCTCCGTCACGTCACCCATTGCTCGCGCGATGATCACGAAAGAAGTCGGCGACAGTATTGAAGTTATCGCGCCGGGTGGATCCAAAGCTTACGAAATCCTCGAGGTCGATTACAAATAGTGACGGTTGTTTCGGAAAGTTGCGAGGCTGTAAAATGCCTCGTTATTTCCGACGGACGGCGCGGTATTGAAAATCAGGCTTTGGGATTGGCGGAAGCCTGCGCCGCTTTGCAGCCGCTCTCGATCCAGACGCAACATATTCAGCACAACACCTTCGTTGCGGCCCTGCCGCCGCGATTGCAATTACGCGTTGCTCGTTTCGAGCTCCCGGAGTGTGACATTGCTATTGGCTGCGGGCGGCAGGCGATTGCGCCACTCTTGAAATTGAAGCGGGATAATCCCGCCATCTTTACCGTTTATATTCAGGATCCCCGCATCAGCCCTGACGCTTTCGATCTTGTCATCGCACCGGAACATGACGGATTGAACGGGCCAAATGTTATAAACATGATTGGCTCCCCGAATCGTGTGACGGAAACTCGGATCATTGGCGAGACGCTGAAATTTGCGGCGGGTCTGGCAAAGCTTCCTTCTCCGAAAACAGCATTCCTGATAGGCGGAACGTCGAAAACGCATATGCTGACTCCGGACGATCATGCCAGTCATCTCGCCCATGCGAAGACATTATATGCTGCAGGGCATAGCTTGCTAATTACGACATCACGAAGAACGCCGGATTTTGCACGGGAGGCTTGGACAGATTTCGCATCAGAATCGGACCGAATATGGCTCTATGACGGAAACGGCCCGAATCCGTATTTCGCCTTTCTGGGTGCGGCGGATCTAATCCTCGTGACTGAAGACAGCACGAACATGCTGACCGAAGCCTGCGGGACGGGCAAACCGGTTTACCGTCTGCAGATGTCTGGCAAAGCGGGGAAGTTTCAGACACTTTATGGGGCTTTAGAATTACGGTGCGATGCCGTTTCTTATACGGGACAATTATCCGGCGCAGACTTTCTTCCGTTAGATGAAACGACCCGTGCCGCCCAGGAATTGTGGAACAGATTCAAGTCGTCGTCTTAACCTAAGGACATCCCGCTTCACCTTCTGTCCGAACCCAAGCCATCGCATTTCGCAAAACTGTTTGGTGCGCCATATTATCATAAGCGTCAGTTTTGTGGCCTAGCGCAGAGTAGATCATTTTCCCCTGTCCCGGGCATTTGGCCCAAATGATCGGATGATCTTCCGGCTCCGGTCCCATGCGCAAATCTTCGACGCCGTAGACTTTGTTGACGGGCGAATAGGTGCTCTCATCCAGACCGGCCAGCACGACGACATCACCGGCGACTGGACCCGTGAAGGTGTACCATTCATCCATATGTGAAAATTTAGCGCCGATCCCGTCCATAACGGGGTGAGTGGGGGCCAGCGTCACGACATCCGCTATTTGGAATTGTGGGTCGGCAGGGTGGCTGACAAATTCTGTTCCCAATTGTGTTTCCCACCACGGCCAAGTCGCCGCGAGGCTGCTGTCGCCCATCGCGTGTTGGGCAATCATTCCGCCGCCACTTTCGACAAAGCGTTCAATGGCGGATTGTTGATCGGGTGTCAGGATATCACCCGTGGCAGAATTCATGACGATGACGCTGAATTTTTCCAGATTGGCCTCTGTGAAGACGCCCGTGTTTTCTGTGATAAATATTCCGGAGCCATTTTCATCTGACTCCCGCGACCAGAATGCTGCTGCACCTGCAATCCCGCTATCATGACGCCAGTCTTTCGTCGCCGAAAAGACGAGCGTTGCGCCCTCCGGCATATAATCATAACTTCGGGGCCACTCGAAATTCGTGGTATCAGACGTTTCATCGGCGGCTTGAACGGCCAAACATCCCGTGGTGAGAAGAACGGTACAGAGGAGAACTATCTTTTTCATAAGACACGCTCTGGCAGATAGGGAGCATCTTCACAAGTCCGTGCACAGATTCAACGGCGAACTCCTGTTGCGACTCAGGTCTGCGCGCCCTACATTACGCTTGAGAAATTCATGAAGGGACATCCAAAATGTCTGAGACTATTCACCATCCTGTTCTCGTTGTCGGCTCCGGCCCTGCCGGATATACGGCGGCTGTCTACGCCGCGCGGGCCATGCTCAAGCCTGGTATTGTTGCGGGGATGCAGCCTGGCGGTCAGTTGACCATTACGACCGATGTTGAGAATTATCCGGGTTTCCCAGAGATTATGGGACCGGACCTCATGGAGAAGTTCAAGGAACATGCGCTGAAATTCGGTACGGCCTTTCACGAAGACCTGATCGTGGATGTGGATTTCACCGTCCGTCCCTTCGTCCTCAAAGGCGATAGCGGTACGATCTATACCGCCGATTCCGTCATTATTGCGACGGGTGCGCAGGCCAAATGGTTGGGCTTGCCGAGCGAAGATAAATTCCAGGGCTTTGGGGTTTCCGCTTGCGCCACTTGCGACGGATTTTTCTATCGCAATAAGGAAGTCTTTGTCGTCGGTGGCGGGAATACGGCTGTCGAAGAGGCGCTTTATCTCTCCAATCTCGCGTCCAAGGTTACACTCATACACCGCCGCGATAGTTTGCGGGCGGAAAAGATCTTGCAGCAGCGTTTGTTCAACAAAGACAATGTCGAAGTGCTTTGGGATACGGAGTTGGATGAAATTTTGGGTGATGACATGCCGCTCGGTGTGACGGGTGTACGTTTGAAATCTTCCAAAACGGGCGAGACATTTGAACGTGACACGCATGGTGTCTTTATCGCCATAGGTCACAAACCTGCGACGGAAGTCTTCAAAGGCCACGTTGCAATGAATATGGGCGGCTATATCACAACCGCTCCGGATAGTACGGCGACGGATATTCCCGGTGTCTTTGCTGCCGGTGATGTGTCGGATGAAGTCTGGCGTCAGGCCGTTACCGCTGCGGGTCTTGGCTGTATGGGCGCTTTGGAGGCTGAACGCTTCCTAGCGGAAAAAGAGGCCGCCGAAGCGCAACTGGAAGCGGCCGAATAAGTGCCCCATTCCCTCGATTGGGATAAATTGAAAACATTTCACGCCGCGGCGGCGACAGGTTCACTGACGGCTGCCGCAGATAAATTGCGGATTTCACAATCTGCCGTGTCGCGACAGATTACGGCGCTCGAGGACTATCTCGACATGCCGCTCTTTCACCGTCATGCGCGGGGCCTAACTCTGACGGAACAGGGTCATATTCTGTTCAAGACGGCTGATGATGTGGCGGTTAAGATTGCCCGTGCGCAGAGCAGCGTGATTGATAGTCGTCAAAAACCACAAGGCGTGCTGCGGGTGTCGAGCCCAATTTCCTTAGGATCCAACTGGTTGCCGAGTGTGCTGCCTGAATTTTTAGCGCAATATCCTGATATTGATGTGCAACTCATTCTGGAAGATAGCGAGCATGACCTTTCAGCCTTTGATGTTGATTGCGCTCTTCGCCCGTGGCCGTCGACGCAGGGCGATGTCATCCAACGGAAATTGGGTCAGATCACGCAATCGCTTTATGCCAGCCATCAATATCTTTCCGACCACGGTGCGCCAGTATCAGCGCGGGATTTAGATAATCATCGCATAGTTGCTTTCGGTGATTTAATGCCGAAAAACCTTCAGAGTGCAAATTGGGTTTTGGATGTGGGGCATGATGTGAACGAAACTCCGCGGAAACCGGCTCTCGTCGTCAATAATCTGCATGGTATTATGCGGGCGGCAGAGGCGGGAATCGGCATCGTTGGTATCCCTGATTATATGACCGCACTTTCGCGGCGTCTTGTGCGGATTCTGCCCAGCGTGAGAGGGGATCAGTTTGACTTATTCTTTGTCTATCCTACGGAATTACGGGGGTCTGTGCGGGCGAAAGTCTTCCGTGAATTCCTGACCCAAGTGACCCGCGACTGGCCTAAAAGCTGACGCTGGCCTGAATGGATTGCCAAAAAGCTATGCGTTTATGCATAGCTTACTTGCGTTGGCACGGGTTCTGTCATCGAAATCCATCCCCTATATGATAATCACGAACGCAGCAACGTCCTCCCCTTTTGTCGCTGCGCTTCATACCGCATTCACTCTCCCCGATTGGATAGCGAAGACTTTCACGGCTCCTGCGCTTTGTCGCAGTGAGCCGTTTTTTTTGGCCATTTATTAACCTTGCGCGTTCAAAGTGAAAGAGCGTGCGTGGAAGTCTACAATATTGCTGCGCTGAGAGATGGGTTAAAATGCTGCCAGAAGATAATCAGAAGTCGGACTCCGTTGATGGGGAATATCTCCGTATATTGTCGGAAAACCTTGAATCTGGTGTCAGTATTCTCGATTCAGATATGAACTACCTGTTTCTCTCCTCTTCTGTTTATAAAAATATTAAATGTACGCCGGAAGACCTGAAGGCGGGGGACTCTCTGCAAAAATGTCACGATATTATGTTGGCCAATGGGTTGTTCACGGAAGAAATTCTAAAAAATCAACGTCTTTCCAGTGAAGAACAAATTCTTAAAAATGCGTCCGGACAGGTCGAAACAGCCCGTCTTGTCACGTTAGGAGATGGATCGACACATCGGTTTGTTCGTAAAAACCTCCCTTGCGGGAAAACGGTTTCTATCGCGGATAATGTGTCCGAGCTGGTGGAGAAAGATAAACTCTTTGAGAAATCACTGGCCTTGGGAAATGCAGGTTACTGGTCCCTCGATATTGCGACGAAAACCTACACACTCAGTAAATCCTTACATCGCTATTTCGGGTCGGAGCTCATCGAACAAATTCATCGCAAAGGCATTATATCAGTTGTTCATCCTGATGATCACGAAAAATTCCGGAAAGCACTTGCCTCGGCCTCAAAATCTGGAAACCGGTTTGATGTCACCTCCCGCACGCCATCCCACAAAAAGGATGGGCGCTGGTCAACAACAAGCGGTGAGATTATCCGTGATGTCAGCGGCAAAGCCATTCGTATCGAAGCTTTTGTCAAAGATGTCACCCGCGATAAACGTCAGGCCGCAGAATTGGAAGCGGCCAAGGATGAAGCCATCGCGGCGTCTAAAGCCAAATCTGAATTCCTTGCCAATATGAGCCATGAAATCCGCACGCCGATGAACGGCATTTTGGGAATGGCGGAACTCTTAAGCCACTCAGAAATTTCTGATCGCCAGAGGGATTTCGTGACGGTTATCAATAATTCCGCCTCCGCCCTTCTGACGATTATCAATGATATTTTAGATTTCTCGAAAATCGAAGCCGGTGCCTTTGAAATAGACCCGGTTCCTTTTGACCTTAAATCCTCAATGAATGATGTCACCTCGCTCCTGCGGGCGACCGCGCAGGATAAGGGGTTGGAACTTATCATCAATTATCCGACGGATTTGCCAAAAGGCTTTATCGGCGATGCGGGACGTATCCGTCAGGTTATGACGAATCTCGTTGGGAACGCGATTAAGTTTACCGAAGAGGGCCATATTTGCATTGATGTGGACGTGAAGCGCAGCCGCGATATCGCAGTCTGTACGATTAAAGTCTCAGATACGGGTATCGGTATCCCGCCCGAAAAATTACAACATATTTTTGAAAAATTCACACAGGGTGACGGATCAACGACGCGCGTTTATGGTGGAACCGGTCTCGGCTT
Organism: uncultured Caulobacterales bacterium; assembly: GCA_947503715.1. Classification (GTDB taxonomy): domain Bacteria; phylum Pseudomonadota; class Alphaproteobacteria; order Caulobacterales; family Maricaulaceae; genus Litorimonas. Next base: position 423,934 of record CANNER010000002.1, read on the forward strand.
GACGATTTCCAAACATATTATCGAAATGATGGGTGGCCGGATGCAAGTCGCCTCAACGCTCGGTCAGGGATCCAGTTTCGGTTTCCGCGTGCCCTTACCGTTGGATCCTGATGCAAAGACTGAACATTTTGACAGGTCACTTGTCGCCCATAAACGGGCGCTTATTATTGATGATATTCAGGTCAATCGTGATCTATTATCCGAGCAATTATCCGCTTGGAATATACAGACAGAGACCGCCATTGATGGTGTAGATGCCCTGACAAGAATAAGAGCGTCGCAAGAAGCCGGGCAGCCTTTTGATTTTCTCATCTTGGACTTCCTCATGCCGGGAATGAATGGGCAGGAATTTGCACAAGTTCTGCATCAAACCTCTACTTTGACTGCACCGCAAATCATCATGCTCTCCTCCTGTGATCAACCGATTAGCACGCCAGCGCTGTCGGCGATCGGTATTGATAGCTACCTCGTGAAACCTGTTAGAGAACGGCGACTTTTTGATACAATTGTGCGTACGCTATCCAATCCGCCTGATCGGGATGAGACAGTTGTCGCTGTGAATGAAGATGTTTTGAACGTGGGACAGACATCGCAGAAACAGGATATTCTTGTCGCGGAAGATTTTGCCCTAAACCGTGATGTTGTGAAACTGATGTTGGGCGACACACTGTTCCAGCCCATTTTTGCCGAAAATGGGAAACAGGCTTTGGACATGTTTACAGCTGAACCTGACAGATTTGATGCTATTATCATGGACGTGTCCATGCCCGAAATGGATGGTTATCAGGCCACACGCCGTATTCGCGAATTTGAACGGGAACAGGGCCGCGAACCCGTTCCAATTATCGCTTTGACGGGGCACGCTCTGAAAAATGATCGTCAGGACTGTATGGATGCCGGGATGGATGATTACCTGACAAAACCGGTCAAACAGGGCGAACTCATTGATGCGCTGGAAAATTATACGGGCAAAGCGGTTGACCTTAAACGCAGCGCCCAAGATTTCCTAACGAATCCGGCAATACGGTCCAGCGCCGCGTCGAGCTCCTCCATAGCAGCGGCATAACTGATACGGATATGGCCCGGCGCGTGAAAGGCACTGCCCGGAACGGTAGCAACGCCTGTCTCTTCCAACAGGTCCAATGCGAAACGCGCATCATCATGGGTGATCGCTGAAATATCGGCAAAGGCATAAAACGCCCCCGGCGGGACGAGGCAGGATACACCGTCTATGGCATTTAGTTTTTTCACGACGTGATCTCTGCGGGACTTATAAGTCGCGCGCCAATCTTGCAGGAAATCTTGTGGGCCGTTTAGAGCGGCCACGGCCGCCCACTGGCTAATGCTAGCGGGATTAGATGTTGTTTGCCCCATATATTTCGCCATAGCCTTTATAAGCCAGTCCGGCCCGCCCGCATATCCAATCCGCCAGCCTGTCATCGCGTAAGCTTTCGACACACCATTCATCGTGAGGGTCCGGGCAAATAAGTCCGGTGCCACTTGCGCCATCGTGGCGAATTCGAATTCGTCATAGACAAGGTGCTCATATATGTCGTCGCAGAGGATCATGACCTGCGGATGAGCCCGTAAAATCCCGGCTAAGGCTTTCAATTCATCTGCTGAATAGGCTGCCCCTGTAGGATTTGACGGGGAGTTGAGCATGAGCCATTTCGTTTTAGGGTTGAGGACTGCCTGTAAAGCATCCGGCGTCAATTTAAATTCGGTCTCAGCGCCGCAGGGAATAACAATCGGTGTCGCCTCACAAAGCCGGACCATATCCGGATAGCTGACCCAGCAGGGGGCAGGAATGATGACCTCATCGCCGGCGCCAATCGTGACGGCGAGGGCATTAAAGATGACGGGCTTCCCACCGGGCGAAACGTTGATTTGCGCGCGTGTGTAGGTCAGTCCGTTATCGCGCTCAAACTTTCGAATAATCGCATCTTTTAACTCCGGAATACCGTCAACCGCTGTGTAGCGTGTTGCACCCGCATTCATAGCATCTGTTGCGGCCCGCCGGATATGTTCAGGTGTATCGAAATCGGGTTCTCCGGCGGAGAGGGAAATCACGTCCCGCCCAGCCGCTTTCATCTTCCGTGCGGTTTGCGTAATCGTCATCGTGGCCGAGGCCCCAATACGCTGAATTCGGTCGGATAATCTTGCGTCACTCATGGAGAGGGCATAGGCGAAGCAGGTGCCTTATGGGAAGGCGCAAATAGGACCCACGCGATATGAGCCTCAAAGAGTTTTCAGTCCTGATGTTGGTCTGCACCATCTGGGGCTTGCATTTTGTCGTGATGAAATTTGCGATGATCGATGTGGGCGTCCCGCCTATTTTCTATGCGGCGTTACGGGTCAGTCTTCTCGCCCTCATCCTTCTGCCTTGGTTACGCTGGCATAAAGGGCAGATGAAATATGTGTTCTTGGGCGGATTGGGCTTCGGCGCTTTCAATTACGCTTTTATGTTCCCCGCCCTGGAATTGACAACGGCGAGTGCGGCGGCTGTCACGATTGAGCTATATATGCCCTTTTCCATTCTCCTCTCAGTTATTTTCCTGAAAGAGCGTTTGGGGTTCTGGCGGGCTCTTGGTGCGGGACTCGCCTTTACGGGCGTCGTCATTATCGGGCTCGGTGCGCCGTCCGAGCAAGCGGGCGAGGGCTTTGCATTGGGCATTGCTTTCATGGCGTGCGCCGCGATGTCGGAGGCAATTGGTGCAATTTCCGTGAAATCGGTCAAGGCAATTTCACCCATGCAGCTCTTGGTCTGGTTCGGGATTGTGGGCTCGACGGTGCTTTGGCCGCTTAGCTTTATCTTGGAAGATAACCAAATGCGGGCTTTTGCCCCAGAGGCGCGTTTGTCTTTTCTATTCTGTTTGGCCTATTCCGTTCTACTCGTCAGTCTCGTCGCCCATGGATCCTATTATTGGCTGTTACAGCGCCTGCCGATTCATGTTGTTGCGCCGTCTGGACTGATGACGACCGTGATCGGCGTTATTGGCGGCACATTGATTTTGCGGGAAGCACTTACGGTAACGTTGCTGCTTGGGGGTGTAGTAACCCTGTTCGGAATTGCACTTATCCTGTGGCGGAACCGAGGTCGAGCCGACCTGGTCATCACAGAGATTTCATAAGGTTGTCACACTCCGGCCATTCTTGATGTGGATATAGTCATCATAAGAAGACTGGTGATGACTATGACACGCGAATTGAGATTTGAAAAAACGGTTCTGATGGGCACGGCCATCATGGCAATCTTCCTGTTTTTGGTACAGGCGCTCTGAAAGAGCCCGCCTTGTATAACTGAAATTTAAGGCCACAGAACGGTCGCACCCCATTGGCCACCCGCTCAAACCGTTTTAGACCACAGTCTGGAGCGAAGAAGATCGGTGCGAATTGGACGTCAGGCGACATAAGGATACGAGCTTTTCGCCCTATCATGATGATGGTGGCTGGATTGATTTTCTAGAGGATGACGCCCAGCGTTTTACGACGAATGCCGCGCTCGTCTTTTTTGTGCATGTCGGTTTGGCGCTTGCGCTGTCGGCTAATTTTATCGTGCCGGATTTGAAACCGCCGCCTGACCCCGAACCGATCACCGTTCAAATCGTCAGCTTTGACCCTGTTGAGCCGGAACCCGAACCGGAACCTGACCCGATCGTCATTGAGCCCGTGCTCACGCCGCCGCCCCCTGCGCCGAAGCCAAAGCCGCGACCTACGCCGCAACCCATACCGGAGCGTCAACCGCCCACTCCACAGCCGCAGCCTGAGCCCGAGCCTGAACCGGAACCTGAAATAGAGCCAGAGGTCGTGATAACACCTCCGCCACCTGAAATTTTGACCCAGCCTCAACCGGAACCGGAAGCGCTTGATCCCGTACGTCCTGAGCCCGAACTTATCGAGCCCGAGCCTCTCCCAGAGCCTGAAATCGTTGAACCAATTGATCCGGAGCCGATTGTCGAGATTTTTGAACCCTTGCCTGAACCGATTGAAGATCCCATCCGCGAGCCAGAGTTGGAACCTGAGGTCGCGCCCCTTGAGCCGGATTTTAACATCGAAATATTTGACCCGGTTTCTGACCCTGAAATTATAGAAGAGCCTTTTCCCCTGATTGAGGACGTGCCCCCGACACCGGGTGTTATAGAGGCCGAACCTCTACCCGAAATTATAGAACCGGAGCCGCTGCCCCCCGAAGTTATCATAGAGCCGGAACCAGAAATTATACCTGAACCTGTGGAGCCAACACCTGCAGAGCCGGAGGTGATTGAACCCGACATCAATCCAACAGCGCCGACAGTCCTCGCCTCACCCGACGCGCCCGAAACGCGGGAGCAGGAACGCCGCGCCGTGCCGCAGGAACAATCCGATCCGTTTCTTGATCTTTTGGAACGGGACCGGGAGTCGCAAAAGCCGGAAATTACGCCTCCAAACTTGGGCGGCCCCGCAACGGGTGGCGGCAATCAAGGGCCTGTTGGCACAATTAATGCGCCGCCCGGCGGAGGAACACAAAGGACGACTCCCAATCCCGGCGCACGGGGGTGGACACTGGCCCCGCAGGGCCCGGGGACGAGCAAAGCCTATGAAGGGCTCAATCTGGATATGCGCTGCCGCGAGGAAGGCCGCACCCATGCCGATTGTCCTGAATATGTGCGCAAAAACCGGGGTCGCGCCGCCGACGGATCGGAAAGCTTTAACGGCTTTGCGGGAACGGGAACGGATCGCGGGGACCGGATTGAAAACTCGCGCTTTATTCCATCCCGCGGATCTTTGGGATTGCCGATTGGTGATAATTCAGTGAATAGTGGCGGCCCCTCAACATCCTCGCTCGACTTTCAGGATACGAATTTTGACCGCGAATTCCTGGGTAAAGAGCTCTATCAGCTCGAACCGGAAAGAGGTTTGCTGGATGATATTTTTGCGCCCTTGGACCCCGTTAATAATTCGACGGACCCCGTTCTCAACCCTGTACCCGAAGATGGAACGAATGAGGATGAGAAAACGGATTGGTTATTGAAAACACTACCTGAGTAGTGATTCCAGACCTTGCGTGGCCCGTTCCAGAGCGGCCTCGGTTTGAGACTTCTGACGCAGGGCTGCAATCCGTCCTAAATAGGGGAAGCCGCCCAAGGCGCGTTCAGATTGTATCAGGAATGCGGTTTCGGTCTCGCCTTCATCAATGGCCAAGGTCACCGTCTGCTCGCCCAGCGGCCCTATGGTTCTGACCCTGACATATTCCCCCGACGCGGTTTGCAAAATTTCCAAAGAGCCAAAGCGATCCGCTCCCGTATTTTCAACCTGCCAAGCAGCCGTTTGGCCGACCCCATCTTCTGCACCCCCAAAGACCCACTCACTCTCAGGGCCACCGACGCCGCTCCAATCGGGGTAAGTTTTCAGGTCTGAGATAAGCGTGTAAATATCATCGCCATCCACCGACAGCATAACGGTTCTATCCACACGTTGTGTTGCGGGCAAAAAAGCCCCCACAGCGCAGAGTAAAATAAACAGGGCGAGGATAAGCCCGATTATGCGAAAGAACCATTTCATATTGAGGCACAGTCTAACGATGACAGTCTGACGATACCATTGGAAATCCGTTGCGACCTGCGGATGAGCCGCGCATAAGGCAGAGAGGAGAGAGTGGTATGAATATGCGTTTGATCGTCGCCGATGGTGATATGACCATGATGGAAGAATTCGGTAGCTTTGCGCTTTCGGGCCTAAATCTCTTAGGATCACTCTTTCTATTTGCGATTGGCGCTCTGGTCGCAATTTGTCTTGTGCTATTCGTTATTGATATCACGCAGACCAAATCCGCCGTGCGCAGAAATTATCCCGTCATCGGCCGGTTCCGCACACTCTTCACGAAACTTGGCGAATTCTTCCGTCAGTATTTTTTCGCCCAAGACCGCGAAGAGATGCCGTTTAACCGCGCGGAACGCGAATGGGTCGATCATGTATCCGAGAGTGGCAGTGATGTCGTGCCCTTCGGGTCCACCAAAGTCCTCGCGCCCGGTACGCCGATTTTCGCGAACGGCCTTTTCCCGAAACTGGAAGATGACGAACCGCCCGTGCCGGATTTCATCATTGGTCCCGACACGCGCCATCCCTATGCGCCTAAATCTCTCTTCAACATTTCCGCGATGAGCTATGGCAGTCTGTCCAAGCCCGCCATTCAGGCCTTGTCAAAAGGCGCGGCGAAAGCCGGATGCTATCTCAATACGGGCGAGGGCGGCGTCTCCCCTTATCATCTCGAAGGGGGGTGTGATGTCGTCTACCAAATCGGCACGGCCAAGTTTGGCGCGCGGAATGAGGATGCGACCCTCAATGAAGACAAACTTAAAAAGATCTGTGAAAACCCACATATCAAAATGGTCGAAATAAAACTGTCCCAAGGAGCAAAACCGGGCAAGGGCGGCATTCTTCCGGCGGGCAAAGTGAATGCGGAAATCGCGGAAATTCGCGGAATTCCTGAAGGTCAGGATGCGATCTCACCCAATCGTCATGTCGATGCGGCCAATGCGGAAGAGTTGCTCGATCTCATCCACCGTGTGCGGGAAGCTTCTGGTCGGCCCACGGGGATCAAAATGTGTATCGGTAATGTGAAACCGATCATCATGTTGATGGACGCGATCAAAGCGCGCGGCCCTGCTTCTGCACCCGATTATATTGTTGTCGATGGTGGTGATGGCGGGACGGGCGCCGCGCCATTACCCCTGATTGATAATACAGGATTGACGGCGCGGGAAAGCCTTCCGTTGATGGATGATCTTCTGACCGAATACGGCTTACGTGACCGCGTGAAACTTGTTGCCTCTGGCAAACTAATTACGGCGGCGGATGTCGCCTGGGCGTTCTGTGCGGGGGCGGATATGATCAATAATGCGCGTGGATTTATGTTTGCGCTGGGCTGTATCCAAGCGCTGAAATGTGATCAGAACACTTGCCCAACAGGGATCACGACCCACAATGCCAGATTACAAAAAGGCCTCGACCCAACAAATAAAGCTGTGCGGGTCGCCAATTATGTGAAGACGATTATCAAAGAAGTTGAAATGATTGCCCATGCCTGCGGTGTGGATGAACCGCGTCAACTTCAGCGCGAACATGTCCTGATTGTACAGGCCAATGGTCGTTCCAAACCGTTTGATCAGGTTTGGGATAAATCACGATATATGTAGGCCGTGATGGTCTGTCGTCGTACAAAAATTCTGGCGGGTATTGCCGCCGTTTTTGCTTTGATCGCAGTAGGATTATTGGCTGAGCTTTGGCAGTTTGAACGTGCGCAAGACCGTGCATTCACGGCCCAAGCCCAAAGTGTCACGGCCTCTGTCAAAACTGACCTCGAGGGTTTGCTAGCGAATATTGAAGTTGCGGCAAGCGAGCTTGGCGAAACCTTCGGCGAAAGAGATTACACGCGCGCCGAAATAGAGAGCATTGTCAGAGATAAATCGCTTTCAATGCCTGAATTGCGCGGCGTCACGGCCTTTTTGAGCATCTGAAATTTCCACATTGTCCTCATCGCTTTTCCGGCCCTGATTGTCGGGCGGCATATCCTGTGAAAGCGATGGAGTTGAGAAGGCTAACTAAAGACAAAAAAGAAAGAGGTATCGCATCATCCTAATCTCGAGAATGAATTAGGCGTATTTTTCGCCTAAATAGACCCGGCGGACATCCGGATTGGCGCGGATTTCCTCAGGTGTGCCTTCGAACAGGGCTTCGCCTTGGAAGAGGATGGAGGCGCGGTCAACAATGTCGAGTGTTTCGCGGACTCTGTGGTCCGTAATCAGAATGCCAATCCCGCGCTTTTTGAGGTAGAGGACGAGATCTGAAATATCTGCAATCGCGATGGGGTCGATGCCTGTAAACGGCTCGTCCAAGAGGATGAAGCTTGGGCGACTGGCCAAAGCACGAGCGATTTCAACGCGACGACGTTCACCACCTGAGAGGGCGAGGGCCGGAGATTTCCGAATATGGCCAATGTTCAATTCGTCCAGCAGGGCGGAGACATTGTCATCCCATTTGCTGCGGTCTTTTTCTGTCAGTTGCACAACGGCTTTGATATTTTCCTCAACCGTTAACCCGCGAAAGATGCTCTGTTCCTGCGGGAGATACCCAACGCCAAGGCGAGCACGTTGATACATGGGTAGTTTTGTGATGTCCTGTCCATCGAGAGAGATTGAGCCGCGATCAGCCTCAATCAGACCCATAATCATGTAGAAACTCGTGGTCTTACCCGCACCATTAGGTCCCATCAAAGCGACGACTTCGCCGCGCTGGACAGTGAGTGTGATATCTTTGACAACGACACGCCCGCGATAGGCTTTACCGATGTTATTCGCCGCCAGCCCTGTGGCAGGCGGTGTGAATCCAGAAGTTCCGGAATCTGCCTCCGCGTCCCGTTTCCCCAGCCCGATGACCATTAATTCGTACCTGCTTGGCTTGCATCTGTTGACCGGATGAGGATGGCAACCCGGTCTTGTTTCGCGCATTTGCGGCCCGTGCAGGTGCCTTTCACTTTCGCGTCACGGGTCTCCAGATTATAATCAAGGCGGGTCCCCGTCACGACGCTATCGTCCTGCAACAGGACGACATCACCCGTCACGACGAATGTGTCATTGGCGGCCGTGTAGACGCCGCGCTCACCTCGAACTTCCTGTTCAGGCGTGATGTAGTAAAAATTGCCTGTCGCGACGACGCGATTGATCCGGTCTGTCGAAATCATGCCGCCGCCATTATTACCAGCGGTGTAAATTTCAACTTTATCAGCCAGCAGTCGCACATCGCCTTGGCGGATATCCGCCTGTCCGGTGAGCGTGATGACGCCGTTTTTAGACACTGTATTATCGGAATAGAGAACCGTGTCCGCGGAGGAGTCAGAAGAAAACTGAGCCGCCGCCAAATTGGGAAGCGCTATAAAAGCGAGAAGCGCGAACGCGCCTAGAAAACGTGTCATGGTCAACTCCTAATTCCCCGATCCCGGTATCACGATTTTATTCCGGTCGCCCGCTTTTTGTCCCAAAAACTGAACTTCTTTTGTGCGCGTATCATAGATCAGTTTCTGCGTCTCGACCCGATTTCCACCGGGTTGAATAACGACGACATTTCCCGTCACCGTCATGATTTTCTTATCACGCTCGTAGACACCGCGATCGCCGCGAATATCATTGTCTTCCGTGACGTAGTGAAAATTGCCCTCCGCCTCGATCCGACGAATGGCGCCGAGCTTCAAGCTGTCATCTGTCGACCCGGATTTACGAATGCGGTAAATATCCATGTCATCTGAGGTTAGAACCGCGCCGTCTTGGACGACTTTCACGTCACCCCGAAGGTCTGTGCGCGTGCCGTAATAGATGCCCTTATCCGCGACGATATTAATCGGGCCGTCACCGCCGAAGCCAAAAATATCATCTTCTTCAGGAGCCGCCGCCTCGTCTTGTTTAATGAGGGCTGTCATCCCGTCTTTGAAAATGAATGTCTTATACGAGTCTTCAATGGCATAGGTCTGCCCTGTCACCGTGCCAAACTCACCCTTACAATCGATCGGTTCGTCACCCTCAATGCGTTTGTCGCGGTTGAAAATGCGGGCGTGGATTGTGTCGCAGATATAGCCGTCATCCGTCTCCAGATTGACATCGGATTCGAGGTTCAGGATTTTGTCCATATCATTGTATGAGCCTGTCTCCGCCAAGACAAAACTGCTCTGAGCCCCGGCATCGCGGATGAATTCCAGCACGGGCTTATCCAGCGCAACCGTATTGCGGTCGGCTTGACGACGGATCGCCGTGTCAGATGTCAGGTAGAAGGGCAGGCCGTCGCTCGTGCGTCCCGAATAGCGCGGATTGACCATTTTGACAGATTCGGTCGGGTCATCCTCATATCCCAAACTCGTCCGGTCCGACATGAACTGCCAGATCAAAACGCCAACCAGCAAGATTGATGCGCCCATCAGGATATAGCGCATGACCTTGATCCGTTGGGTATGCGCCCGTGCGGCCTCGAGCGTGAGGGCGCGTTTGGGCTCCCAAAGGCCGAGACCTTCGGAGACGCTACGGTCTGTTATGGTGGCGGATGAATTCATAGTTGAGGAGAGTATAACCTTCGGACGGCGAGGGTGCGATAGTTAAAGGCTGGCGTGACGCTTTATTAATCTAGTCGGCGCGGCGCATCCGGTGAGAGAAAATATCCACATCCGCCCAGCCCTTGAGGTCCAGCTTGGCCCGGGTGGGCAGAAATTCGAAACAGCCTTGCGCAATCTCCCAACGGTCTTCACGCATGAGACGGGCCGAGAGAATGGTCTTAAGCTGATGGAGATAGAGCACATCGGACGCCGCATAGTTTAGTTGCGCTTCCGTCAAATTTTCCGCCGCCCAGTCTGACGATTGCTGCTGCTTGGACAGGTCGACACTGATGAGTTCTTTCGTCAGGTCTTTCAACCCGTGACGGTCTGTATAGGTCCGCACAAGACCGGAGGCGATTTTTGTGCAGAAAACAGGCGCAATCGTCACGCCCATATCGCGCATCATCATAGCGACATCGAACCGCGCGAAGTGAAAAATCTTCGTCACATCCGGATTTTCCATCAGGGCTTTGAGGTTCGGGGCGTCATATTTATCCCGGTCCATTTGCACGATATGCGCATCGCCGTCCCCAGCCGAGAGCTGCACAAGGCAGAGCTTGTCGCGAATGAGGGAGAGCCCTTGCGTTTCTGTATCGACGGCAACGCTGCTCCCGAATTCGATATAATCGGGCAAGTCATGTTTATGCAGGTGAACGGTCATAGCGGGGCTTCCGGAAAAATGTTTCCCCTTCATGCCAAATAAGAAAACAAAAGGCCATGCCGGATTTTCGGCGGTCATGGCCTATGTGACGTGTTAGAGCGCAATTATGGATTTGTTCAAACCCACATTACCGATAGGGGCTAACGCTCTATATGCGATCTTTCGCGATGGCGAGCTGACCTATGACGGGCATCTTTATATCGGCGTCAAAACGACGGGTATTTTCTGTCGTCCGGGATGTCCGGCGCGTCTGCCAAACCCTGAGAATTGTGTCTATTGCGAGAGTGTGGCGGAGGCGTTGGAAGCCGGTTTTCGCGCGTGTAAGCGATGTCATCCTGCTGGCGGGAATTACGGCCTCATTCGGCAGCTTATTACATTAATTGAGGAAGAGCCTGATCTGAAACTCACGGGTGATGTCTTGGCGAAGAGAGGCATTGATGCCTCAACCGCACGGCGTCAATTCTTGGACCGTTTCGGCATGAGCTTTGCGGATTACGCACGGGCTAGACGGATGGCGCTGGCCGCCAAGACACTCTCGAAAGGCGGGTCTGTGATCGCGGCGCAATTGGATGCCGGTTTTGACAGTCCCTCCGGTTTCCGTACAGCCTATGCCAAGACATTTGGTGTGGCGCCCGCAAAGGGAAAGCCGGACCCGCTTTATATCGACTGGCTGGAAACCCCGATGGGGCGGATGATTGCGATTGCGGATGAGGCGGCGCTCTACCTGCTGGAATTTACCGACCGCAAGAATATGCGGCGGCAGTTTGACCGTTTGCGGAAAGTGCAAGGCCGTCCCGTCCTGCCGGGGCGGACGGAAATAACCCAAAAGATTGAAAATGAACTGGCAGCTTATTTTGCGGGTAAACTATCAGACTTCCAAATACCGCTGGCGACCTCCGGCACGGATTTCCAACGTTCCACGTGGAACGCGCTACAAACCATCCCGCATGGTCAGACCCGCAGCTATGCGCAACTCGCGCAGATGATCGGAAAACCCAAGGCCGTCCGCGCCGTCGCCTCGGCCAATGCAAATAATGGCCTCGCGCTCATCATTCCCTGCCACCGCGTGATCGGTAGCGATGGCGGGTTGGGCGGTTACGCGGGTGGTCTAACTCGCAAACGCGATTTACTGGATTTGGAAGCTGGGTCTTCAGAGAAGACTTAGCTCAAGGGTTTGAGTGTAAACTGCGCATTCAAACTGCCCTGCGGCGTTCGGTTGATCATGACCGTTTGCACATCGACCGTATATCCTGTCGTTAGCGCTTGCATGAGTCCGAAGAGGGGTTGCGTCCCGACATCATCAATCCAGACGGTGACGCTACCATCATTCTGCGGCTGAACGCGGGTCAGGCGGACATCACGTTGGCGGGCGAGATTAATCATAGCCCCGCGTGAAAATTCCGTGCGCGTGGCATCTCCGCCGGACCCGACAGAAAGTCGCGGCTTGGCCCGCAGCCACAATTCACGGTCCAATTGGGCCTCTGCCAAAACGGTGTCTCCATCTGGTCCGGATTCGCGTGTCAGAGCAAACCACGCGGCGAAGATAAATAATAGTCCGGCTAATACCATCAGCAGAACACGCTCGCGGGGTTCGCGGCTGTTGAACCAATTTATCATGACGCGGGCTCCAGGCTGAGCGTTGCCTCGCCGACAAATGTGTCATCTCTTTCTCGCACGCCACCCGTCTGCAACCGCCCGCCGACGTCGGCAATGGCGGCTTCCGCGCGGGCAGCGGCATCGAAACTGGGATAGATAAAGCGCAAAGCAAGCGTGCCGTCCGTCGCATTATAACGCATTTGATCTACGCGGATATCATCGAGGTCTTTCATCCCGGCAAATAAAACGTTGGAGAGATCGAGAAATCCGTCCGCCTGTTGTGGCCCGGATTTTGCGGCCCTCGCCGCGGCGCGACCAGGCGCGTTGGGTGCGGCTTGGCCTGTGACTTCCGTATATTCCGCTGCCGTTTTGGCTTGTAAATTTTCTGCCTGCGCGACTTTAGAACGATCAGACACGCCGCCCCAAATAAAAGCGACTAACGCCGCGCAAGCGGCGAGCGCGCCAAACCGCATCAGCGCGGGTCGTGGTAGAGAGATGTTAGAGCGAGGGCGATAATCACCTTGTAGCAGATTGATCCCCCGTCCTGCTGCAATGCCGTCGGCGAATTGTCGGGCGAGGTCAGTATCCGTCGGCTGCACCAATTCCGCCTCAACCCAATCCAAATCCAACGCGGACTGTCCCGGCTCGACAGCGCGATCAATGACGAGAATTGCTTGGTCGCCTTCCAGTAAATCATAATCCACATAGGCGGCTTTGGGGCGCAGATTGATGAGACTTACGCCCAGCTGTCCCATAACGTCTTGGTCTATCACGGCGAGGCGGGGCGGTTGGTTGTCTGACAGGGCGAAATGCAGATCATCTGCGCTGGAGGCAATATCATCTTCCCGCGCGAATTTCGCCATTTTCAATTGTTGCGTACGTCCCGCTTTTGGCAGGTCCGTTTCAAATATCCGGGCCGTCTGTCCGGGTAGAATGACGTGCAGGTCAGAGGCTTCCAGCGTGCCAAACATCGTTTGCGCGACGCGACGGGTATTATAGCCGTCGCCGGAGGCGCTCGCAAAAATCGCGTCGCCGCTCTCTGTAGCGGGCAATATCAATAGCGTTGGCAGAGCCATTATCGCGCATCCTCTTGAGCGTTCGGGTCTTCGATTTCCGGCCGGAAAGTTTCCCGTCCCCAACCTCGATATGTCAGCACCGGCGCGTCCTTGTCTACCCCATCATAGCGATAAGTGCGAACGCGTTCTGCGGGGCCGACCGTCGTGACGACCTCGACGAAGACGGCTGAGACATCGGTTGTCAATCGGTCGGTCAGCGAGACGCCTTCAAGTTCCAAGGATGCCAGAGATTGCCCCAGCTCTTCGCGATTACCAAAACCTTGGTCGGGCCGCGCTTCCAAAATGCGTTGCGCGGCAGTGGAGGCGTTATCTCCACCGATCGCGGCGGCAAGAATGGCAATGCGTTCAAGTTCCAACGTATTGACGTTCACGGCGGGCATTTCGCCCATGCGTCCCGTGCAGACAAAGGGCTGGTAAATATCCCAAAGGTCTTCATCCATGCCGTTTAAGGCGCGCATTTCTTCCGGTGCGGTGAGTGTTGTGTCCGATGTGCGGTAGGGCGGATTGGCCCGCAGGTAAGTCCCGTCTTCCGCCCCGCCCGCGCGTTGATTTTGGTCGGCGTCAATCCAATCCATGAGGGCGCTGGAAATCACCTCGGCTTGATTTTGCGGGATACCTATATTTTCTGAGAGTGTTTTGAACTCGGCCGGATGCTCTGTGACCTTGCCTTCAAAATCCAAAACCGCATTTAAATTAAAACAATGGCTCGCATCTTTCAGGTGGACCGTGATCACGCCGTCTTCTGTCGGTAGAATGATCGGCTCGTCCTGCCGGATGAGGAGGGACTTCGCGCGGTCATCCAATGCAGCGAAATCATTGGTCAACCAGGCGCGAATGAAATCCTCCGCGCCGCGGCCCTGCCAATCAGCTTGGGCGTAAGCGTTGACGTTGATTGTGCGTTTTACGGCGATGCGGATATCATCCATCAGGGCCACGGTAATCGCTGCCATAACTGACATGATAAGCAGCGTGGTCAGCAGCACCGTGCCGCGCTCTGTATCGGATTTCCTCATTGGCCGATCTCGAACAAGTGAGAGGTTTCCGTCCCGTTCTGGACGAGAGTCAATTTGACAGCGCCTGTGCGGGAGAGGGACGGCGCGCGGCCATCATTCGGGATGACCCAGTTCTCAAGCTCAATATAATCGCTCTGCCCGCGCGTGACATAGAACACTTCCGCATTATCAATATTATCCATCAATACCCGCCCGCGCCAACCGTCCAATTGGTCCGGATTTTCATGGGTTAGGGTTTCGCGGATGAATTGATTATTGCGGAAAATATATTGTACGCGTTGAGCCTGTCCGCGCTTAGCACCGACCGGATTGCTCCGTCCCAATCGCGTGAATTGCAGCAATGCGTCTCCATCCGTTGTCAGCAATGTTCGCTCCATTCCACCCAAACCGTCGCGGGCGGGGCGCAGGGTCAGGGCGTCCATATCGGCGCGGATAATCGCGCGGAAGGTCGCGATATCGGCGAGCTGTTCAGCGGCGAGGTCGAGCCGGTCTTTTGCGGCAAAAGTCTGGAACATCGCGCCCAATGTGCCCGCGCTGATGATCGCAAAGATGAAGAGCGAGATCAGGACTTCGACGAGGGTGAACCCGTCTTCGGAATTACGGGCGGCGCTCATTCCGGTGCGACCCAAGCGCGGCGCGTGATGAGCGCATCATCCCCGTCCAGCACCGTCATCCGCAATTCAAACAATCCGGCTTGAGGCGTCTCTATGGTGTCCAATCGCCAGTCATAGGTCCGTCCCGCCACCGTCTCTTCGCCACTCTCGGACCGGACTTGGGGGGTGCGCATTCGGGCGAGGACGAGCTGATTATCCGCCACAATTCCGGCATAGGTCTTATCCGTCAGACGGTCCGTGTGCGCGACGGATTGCGCGCCCGCCCGCGACAGGCCGACAATGGCGAGGGAGAAGATCAACAGCGCGGCCAGCACTTCGACAAGGGTGAAGCCAGCCTCTCTCATTCCGCAATCTCCGCGATAATCCGGCCCCGCTCGTCTGGCATGAGAAGAAATGTAGTCTCGCGACCCTCAATTTCCAGCTCAAAATCCGTCACGCCGCCCATTGGATCGAGCGTGATGAGGGGAACTGCGACGATGTCTTTTGATTTGGCGATGATTTTTGCACGGTCTTTGAAGTCAATGATTTCGTCCTCGACTTTGAGATCGACACTGAACACATCGTTCCACTCCGCCTCGACCCGTGTTTCCCATTCGCCGGAATATTCCAGCAGGTCATAACCGTCCGAGTCAATTTCTATGCCGCGGATCCGGCCGTCAATCGCGCTGTCACGTGCGGCAATATTTAATTGCGTTGCAAATTTCTGCATCTCGGCTTTGAACGGGTCTTCCCCGCGCGGCAGGTTCAGCACGACCAATCCCGCCGTCAACCCCAAGACGGCCAGCACGCAGAGAATTTCGACGAGGGTAAACCCCGCTTCGTTATGGGAGGCGCTTACTGCCAATTCCCGATATCCGCGTCTTGACCCTCTCCACCGGGTTCGCCGTCCGCGCCGAGGGAGTAAATATCAATCGGGCCGTTTTCACCGGGATTGCGGTACTCATAAGGATTGCCCCACGGGTCCAGCGACATTTTCCGGATATAGCCACCTTGGCGATAACGGGCTTCTGATACGCCAGCGGGGGCCGCCGTCAGGGCCTCAAGGCCTTCTTGCTCCGTCGGATAATTATTCATATCCAGCGCGTACATTTCCAATGCGGTTTCAATCGCGGCGATGTCGCCTTTGGCTTTTTGAACCTGTGCTTTGCCTTGGGCGGGCAAGACGTTCAGCACGACGAACGTCGTCAATAAGCCAATGATGACGAGCGTCACCATGACTTCGACGAGAGTGAACCCGTCCTCATTTGTTTTGTTTTCAGTGTCCGTCATGTCGCGTCCCTTAATAAGCCAATGTATTGAGTTGCAGGATGGGCAGGAAGATAGCCGCCACGACGAGCAACACAACGCCTGCCAACAGTATGATGATCGCGGGTTCCAACAATGTCAGAAACACGGTCGTCGCGGCGTCAAATTCATCTTCCAGATAATCGGCGGATTTTGCGAACATATTCCCCATATCGCCGGAGGCTTCGCCCCCCATGACCATTTGCACGACGAGCGGCGGGAACACACCCGCCTCTTTCAATGCGGCCGACATGGGCGCACCGGAGCGGACACGTTCAATCGCGGCGGTCAGGCTCTCGCGCATGACAGCATTTTTTAGGGTATGTTGCGCCGTTTCCATCGCGGCGAGGGCGGGCGTGCCCGCACTGACAAGACCTGCCATCGTGCGGGAGAACCGCGCCGCATTGACGTCGCGGTGCAGTCGCCCGACGAGGGGCAGCCGTAATTTTATCGCGTCCCAGCGGCGGCGAATGGCTTTGCGTTTCAAAGCGTAACGGAGGGCCACAATCGCGGCGACGATAAGGCCGAGCAGGATGAGCCCGCGGGCTTGCAGAAATTCTGACACCCATATTGTCGCTTTAGTCAGGGGCGGGAGGTCCTGCCCGAATGTGTCAAATTGCTCGACAACTTTGGGCACGACGAAAATCATTAAGACAACGATCACAATCAAAGCCACCGCCGTTAGGACGAGTGGATAGGCCGTGGCGCCCGCAATCTTGCGCCGGATTTTCTGCGCGGATTCCAAATCATCGGCGAGGCGAAGCAGGACTTCGGGCAGTTGGCCCGAGGCTTCGCCCGAAGCGACCATCGCGGTATAGAGATCGGAAAAGGCCTGTGGTTGACTGCGCAGGGCGGAGGAGAGCGTGGCCCCCTCTACGACTTGCGAGCGGATGGAGAGCAAGACGCCTTTCATCGCGGATTTTTCAAATTGCAGGGCCGTGACGCGCAGCGCGTCTTCGACGGGCGTTGCTGCGTCGATGAGAATTGCGATTTGACGTGTCGCGCGGGTCAGTTCGGCATGTTTGATCTTGCCGCGTCCGAAACTTGTTTGGTCTGAGAGGTCGCCGGCTTTCACGGATTTCTTGCGGGACCGGTTGAGGTCCAGCGGCGTCAGCGCCCGGGCGCGGAGGAGGTCACGTGCCTCCCGCGCACTGCCCGCCATCAATGTGCCGGACCGTTTGGCCCCGCCCGCATCCAAGGCTGAATAATCAAACGCGTCCATTAGATCGCGTCAGCCGTTTTCGCTGAGCAGACCCGCAAAACTTCTTCCGAGCTCGTGACGCCTTCCAGCACGGCATCCGCGCCGGATTGCAGAAGTGTGTGACGATTGGCGAAAGCATAAGCGGACATATCCGTGTCTGACGCGCCGTCATGAATCATCTGACGCAATGTGTCGTCGTTGATAACCATTTCGTAGAGTCCAAGGCGTCCCTGATAACCGATATTTTGGCACTGCATACAGCCGACGGGTTTGTGGAAAGTCGCGCCCGCTTTCACGCCCAGTTCCGCGCATTCCGATGGTGTTGGGGTGTAAGGCGTTTTGCAATGATCGCAGAGGCGACGGACTAGCCGTTGCGCGACGAGCGCCGTCACGGTGGAGGAAAGCAGGAACGGCTCGACGCCCATATCGCGCAGACGCGCAATCGCGGCGACGGCTGAATTTGTATGAACCGTGGACAGGACCAGATGTCCCGTTAGGGCAGCTTGCACGGCGATTTCCGCCGTTTCGGGGTCGCGGATTTCGCCGACCATCACGACGTCCGGGTCCTGCCGCAAAATCGCGCGCAGGCCTGCCGCAAAGCTCATCCCGACCTTATCATTCACCTGCGTTTGACCAATCCCGTCCAGCGCATATTCAACCGGGTCCTCGACTGTCAGCACGTTTCGTGTGCCGTCATTCAAAGTGGAGAGCGCGCCGTAAAGCGTCGTCGTCTTACCGGAACCCGTTGGCCCCGTGACGAGGATAATCCCATTGGGTCGCGCCAGCATGGATTGGAAATCCGTCAACATGGCGGCGTCCATACCGAGTTCCGAGAGGCCAATCCCCTGACTGTCTTTTTCGAGTATCCGCATGACCAGACGCTCGCCGTGGCGCGCGGGCAGGGTGGAGACGCGGACATCAATCTGCCGTTCGCCGAGATTGAGCGAGAAGCGCCCGTCTTGCGGGATACGTTTATTGGCGATGTCCAGCCGCGCCATGACTTTGACTCGCGACACCAGAACGGGTGCAAGGCGGGCGGGAAGGGAGAGTTTCTCAGTCAGCGTTCCGTCAATCCGGAACCGCACGGAGAGCCGTTCCTCATAAGGTTCAACGTGAATGTCTGAGGCGCGGGAGCGAATAGCTTCCTGCAAAATCCCATTAATGAGACGGATAACGGGCGCATCATCGGCATCATCCAGCAGATCCGATGTTTTCGGCAGGCCAGAGGCGAGTTGCGAAAGATCCTGAGGATCGCCAATCGCGGCATCAGCGGAAGATGTCAGGTCGGATTGTGAATAGGTTTTAGCGACCAAATTCGAAAACGCATCCGCGCTCATCTGTTCTGGCCGGATGGGCGCTCCGAAGGCCCGCCGCGCCTCCAGCAGTGCTTCCCGCGCTGCGCCAGGACGGTGCGCGAGGACTGGAATACCGCTCGCACCTTCTGCCACAACAATCCCGTGCATCCGCGCAAAAGCATAAGAAAGCGGCGGGCTGGCAGGCGGTAGGTCGGGGGCAATTTCAGTATCCATATCCTTCAACCTAGACTCATCTTTTGCAGCTGGGAAGCGAGAGTCTCCTAGAATTGTATTCTGCTTCCGGGGCCTGGTTATTTATCGAAAAACAATATTTATTGTTGTTTTTCGATAAAATTTGACCTAGTGGAGGATAAAATAAACAGGGTTTCCTGTGTTTGGGTTCAGTTTTCGGGGGAAGCTCATGCTTTCAATTAACAATATTTCCAAGAGTTTCGGTGCGGTTCATGCCTTGGATGGTGTGTCACTGGATTTAGAGCCAGGCTTGTTTGGGCTTCTTGGTCCAAACGGTGCGGGGAAATCGACCCTCATGCGGACACTTGCAACGCTGCAGAACCCCGATAGCGGGACGATTACGTTGGACGGGCAGGATATTGTCGCCAATCCGAATGCAATGCGAAGCGTCCTCGGTTACCTACCACAGGATTTTGGAGTCTATCCAAAAATGAGCGCGAAGGCGCTGCTCGACCATATCGCCGTATTGAAAGGCGTGACGGATAAATCGGCGCGGGATAAACAAATCCGAACGTTGTTGGAGCACGTGAATTTACTCACCCATGCGTCTGCCAATGTCGCGACCTATTCCGGCGGAATGCGTCAGCGTTTCGGTGTGGCGCAAGCTCTGCTCGGCGACCCGAAAGTCCTGATCGTCGATGAGCCGACGGCGGGCCTTGACCCTGCGGAGCGCCAACGTTTCTTGGACCTGCTGTCTGAACAAGCAGAGACGAAGATCATCATTCTCTCAACGCACATCATTGAGGACGTCCGCGACCTCTGCACAGATATGGCCGTGATGGGGAACGGCAAGATTGTGGCTCGCGGCGCACCCGAGGCGCTGATCGCTAAAATTGATGGACAGGTCTGGCGCAAAAAAGTTGCAAAAGAAGAATCCGTGGAAATTAAATCCCATGCCAATTTCCTTTCCTCTCGTCATTTGGCGGGCGGTGTTATCGTGTCGGTGCTGTCAAAACATTCACCGGGGGAAGGTTGGGAACAGGCGGATGTCATTCTTGAGGATGCCTATCACGCCCATCTCAACGGTCTTGTCGCCGAGGAAGTGGAGACGTTTGGTGCTTAAGCGACTTATAGATTTTGAAACACGGTATCATGCCAAGCAGGTCGGCTTCTGGGTCGTCATTGCGGTGATGCTCGTTTACGGGCTTTTGGTTGCACTACTTCCAGATATTGTCGGCAATGGTCTGTCCGGGTCCCGCCTCAAAGCCAATGGCGCGCAAATGATTGCGGGTGGTTTATCCGGCGCCTACCTGCCCATTATTTTCTTCGGCGGCATTTTCACCGTCACAGGTATTTTGCGGGATAAGACCTCCAATATGCTGGAGATTGTCCACGCCACACCTGTCTCCACGCGTGATATGACATTGTCGCGCATGGTTGGTATTTTCGGCGTCCTCTGTATCGCGTTTTTTGTCTTTTTGGTCGCGCAATTTCTCGGTCAGTTAAGTCCAACATTGGATAAGGAAACGCTTGGACCCGTAAATCCGCTTTATTATTTGCAACCCTTTATTCTGCTCACAGTCGTCAACGCGTTGTTCGTCACGGCCTTTTTCACTCTCATCGCCGGACTGACGCAAAACCGTATGTTGGTTCTGGTCTCCGCGATCGGGCTGTTCTTCTTCTCACTGATGGTGGGGGTTGTTACGGAGCTGGATATTCCGAAATGGGTGCAGGCTGTGGCCGACCCGTTTGGCTCATTGGCTTATGGTTTCGATACGGAGTTCATGAATCCGCAACAGCGTAACACGGAGCTGCTGCCACTGACGGGCTATGTCGGTTTAAACCGTCTGGTCTGGACGCTCATATCGCTCGGGATATTGGCGCTTGTTTTTGGAAAGTTCAAACGCGGCCTCATCACAGGGAGGACCCGTCGGGCAAAAGTCGAAATGAAGGGAACTGGTCTGTCCTATTCCGGTGTCGCGCAGACATCCGGCTTTATGTCAGATCTTGCAGCCGTTTGGACGCGTTTCAAATTTGAATATTTGACGACTGTGCGGTCCGTACCTTTTATCATACTTGCGAGTCTGGCTGTCGCACTTTTTGCTTTGATTATCATCATTACGGTTTTCTTCTCACCGCAGAAATTGATTCCGACATCGCTGATTATTTCTAGATTGGGATTTACGTTTTTCGCCATTCCAATTATTTTAATTATTGCTTTCTTTGCCGGAGAGATTTCCTTTCGGGACCGGGGCGCAAAGTTTCATGAATTACTGGATTCGACAAGCGTCAATAATTGGCCGCTTTTGGCGGGTAAATGGCTAGCCCTGTTTGCCGTGGTCTTCTCTCTTTGTTTTTTTGGTATGTTGGTCAGCATGTCAATCCAACTCATGACAGATAGTCCGCCCGTCGATTTCGGTCTCTATCTGGGCTATACGTTCCTGAACGTATTCCCGAACTACCTTTTCATGGCGGCGTTGGCGATGATGGTGCAGATGTTCGTTCCGAATAGAATAATCGGCATGTTGGCCGCGGGTGGCGCTTTGGCAGCCTTGCTGTTTATCGGACGCTTACCGTTCTACCATCCCCTCATGGGATTTGGCGGGACGTCGCCCGGGCCTGTTTCAGAGATTTCGCCTTATAATAATTGGATCTATTTCCGCTGGTTCAATTTCTACTGGGGCATGTTTGTTCTCGCCTTTACCGTGTTGGGCGTCTGGATGTGGCACCGTGGATTGCAGGTAAGCTTTCTCACCCGCTTGCGCTATGTTGGACGCCGTGTCACGCCTGTATCGGGTGGTGTTATGGCCTTGGCGCTGGCCGGGTTTATCGGCTCGGGCATCTATATCTTTCAGGCTTATGACAAGGTTGACTGGAATAACCGCAATGACCGCGAAGCCCGTCAAGTTAGGGGTGAGGCCCTTTTCAAGCGGGAAATGGACCTGCCGCGCCCCCATACGCGGGCGGTAAAAGTTGACGCCCAGATTTATCCGTCCATTCAGGAAGCCCTCATTTCCGGCACGATGGAGCTGCAAAACGCCAGTGGTGAACCCATCACGGAACTTTATGTGCAACCTTCCACCAGTCATGACGAGGATATGCGCATCCTGACGATTACGGACGCGACAGAGGTCACGTCCGGCGAAAATGACGACGGTGACAGCCTTAAAGACATTCGTGACTTTGACGTCCGGCTATTCCGGTTTGATCCGCCCCTGGCCGACGGCGCGACTGCCACGCTGGATTTCGAAGTCTTTCTTCACGGGCCGCGTTTGGCGGATCGTAGTTCGGTCTCGAAAAACGGAACCTTCATGAATAATTACGCGACCTTCGGGGGCAGCCCGCGCGTGATCCCTGTTTTCGGACCGCCCGACCTCGCCATTCAGAGCAAGAAACGACGTCGTAAGCTCGGTCTGGAAGAGCTTCCAAAGCTACCCGAGCCCACTGCCGAGGGCATGGATTTGAATATATTCGGGGCTTTGACGGGTCCTGCCGACATGATTGATTTTGAGGGTCGGATCTGTACCGAAGCCCCGCAAACGCCAATTGCGCCCGGCAACCTGATTGCGGAAGAGACGGTGGAGGGTCGGACGTGCCGGACCTATAAGACAACACAACCCATCAGTAATTTCTTCTCCATGCTCTCTGGTGATTACGCGGTGACAGAGGATAGTTGGACCGCCCCGGACGGGAAAGTTATTCCCATCCGTGTCTACCACGCGGCCCATCACGATTATTCCGTCGATGATATGATCCGCGCCACGCAGTTCTCACTCGGTCATTACACCGAACATTTCTCGCCTTATCAGTATGATTATGTGCGGATTATGGAGGTCCCGTTTATCGGATTCGCGCAGGCCTTTGCTGGGACGATTCCCTTCTCCGAGTCGGGCTTCATCATGGATGCGGGCGATCCGGATGATGTAAAGACACTGGATAATGCCTCCGCAATCACAATGCACGAAATGGGACATCAGTGGTTCGCTCATCAAATTGTCCCGGGTTATAGTCGTGGGTTTAATGTGCTCTCCGAAGGGCTGACATCCTATATAACGTTGGACGCCTATGAAGCCATGTATGGGTTCGACAAGGCATTGTTCCTGTTGGAAAACGGCACGATTGCGCAATATATGGCGCTGTCCATGTTTGACAGTCAGGCGGAAGTTCCTCTGGCTGTGGCGCGGGACCAACAATATCTCGTCTATAACAAGGCCGATTGGGTGATGTGGAGCTTGAAACATCATATCGGGCCGCAAAATATGCGGGATGCGATGAAAGGCTTTATCGAGGAATACGGTCTGAAAGGTCCGCCCTATCCGACGACGAAAACGCTAACCAATGTTCTGCGTGAAGCGGCCGGTCCCGAATATGACCAGCTCATCACCGATCATTGGGATCGTATTGTGCAGTGGAAATTCGGCTATGGCGATGACGGTCCGACAGTCTCAGAAAATGCAGACGGCACGTGGCGCGTAACAATCCCCGTCAACACCCAGAAGGATATCCAGACCGAAGAGATGGAAAAGTTTGAGAGCTGGGCCGATATGGACGGTGAAGTTTTGAACGAGCCACTGGAAATCGGGATCTACACGGATGAGCCGAAAAAGCTCTGGAGTGCCTGGACGCAACTCGAACGGGTTTGGGTGACACAGGAAGATCAAGTCTTCAGCTTTGATGTTGTGGAAAAGCCAACGCATATCGCGCTCGACCCGCGCCGGATCATGTTGGAATTCCAGAACACGAATAACGTGCAGACTGTGGGCGAGGCGTCGGCTTATCGCCGCTAGGGTCGCTTGCACCTGCATCACGTGACTGTTATGGCGCGCGGAAACTTATAACCCGCAGGACGCGCGCCATGAAAATGAACGGCAATGAGATTAAGCCCGGCAATATTATCAAGCACCAAGATACGCTCTGGGTCGCTGTAAAATGTAATGCCGTAAAGCCCGGTAAGGGCGGTGCGTTTAATCAGGTCGAGTTGAAAAACCTCCTCGACGGGCGTAAGCTGAATGAGCGTTTTCGCGCGGCGGAAACAGTCGAACGTGTGCGCCTCGATCAGAAGCCCCATACGTTCCTTTATCGCGACGGCGACATGCTCGTCTTTATGAACACAGAGAATTATGAGCAGATCAATCTGGCCGAGGAGTTTGTCGGCGAGCAGGCGCAATTCCTGACGGATGGCATGGAAGTCGATCTCGAATTTTACGAAGAGCGCGCGATCACGGTTGCCATTCCGGAACAGGTCGTTCTCGAAGTCGCCGAGACGGAGCCTGTCGTCAAAGGTCAGACGGCGGCGAATTCCTACAAACCCGCGATGATGTCGAACGGCACGCGCACAACCGTGCCGCCCTTTGTTGGCGTGGGCGAGCGTTTAATTATCAACACAGCCGATGGCTCCTATGTGAAGCGTGCCGATTGATGCGGATAGACTTGGGAAGAGGTTTCTCTTTAAATTTGATTAGTGCCGCAATGCTCATCTTTGCGGCTGTGGTTTTATTGATTACGAAAATTTTCTCTTCTAACATTTACTTAGTCGCTATTATCATCGCCCCCTTATTACTTATTGTTTGCTTTGTTTTGTATAAGCTTTTGCAGAACAAAACTTCATCGAAAGAAAAATCATGAGCGGAATGTCTGCCATAATGACCGTGATGCAAAACGCAGCCCGAAAAGCGTCGCGCAAATTGCTGCGGGACTTCAACGAGGTTGAGCATTTACAGGTGTCCCGCAAGGGCCCTGCCGATTTTGTCTCGCGCGCGGATAAGCAATGCGAGGAAACCCTCGTCGAGATGTTGTCCGAGGCCCGCCCGGGTTACGGTTTCCTGCTCGAAGAGGGCGGCGAGATTATCGGGTCTGACAAGACCCATCGATTCATCATCGATCCGCTGGACGGCACCACGAATTACCTCCACGGGATTCCGCACTTCGCTATCTCTATTGCGCTGGAACGCGAGATTGACGGCAACCCGCGCGAGATAGTGGCGGGCATGGTTTATAATCCGATCACGGATGCCATGTTCATGGCGGAAAAAGGCAAAGGTGCTTTCGTCAATGACGGCACACGCGGCGGAGCCGACCGACGTCTGCGTCCGGGCAAACGCGATATTTTCCAAGATTCGATCTTCGCCACAGGCATTCCGTTTCTAGGCCGTCCGGGTCACGCACGGTTCCTGAAAGAACTCCACAAAGTCATGGGCAGTTCCGCCGGTGTCCGCCGAATGGGCGCGGCCAGTCTCGATCTCGTCTGGACGGCTGCCGGCCGCTATGACGGTTATTGGGAACGCGATCTCGCGCCTTGGGATGTCGCGGCAGGTATCCTCATTTGCCAAGAGGCAGGGTGCGTCGTCGAAAGCCTCTCCGGCGGCGACCCGACCTATGACGGCGACCCCTTGGTCACGAATGCGGCTCTATTGCCTATGCTAAAAGACCGTCTGGTCGTTCAGTAGAGTTTGAAATAAGCGAAAGCTGCGACCGCCCATCTCGGGGTCGGCAATAGTCTGATAAATGGGACTGTCCGCGTGGGGTCTCCGCGATGGAGTACCAAGGGTAGGTCTTTCATCTATGTTTTACGCGGGAGGCCAAGCGCGTGAGACAAGACTAGAGGTCGGCGATACCGTTACATCTTCCAAATCTCAGGCTCCATCGGTCTTTAAGCGACAGAGCCCTTGCGCTCTCGCATCAGGCTCACGCCAAATACAAGGCCACGCGGCAGCGGTTTTTGAAGAAACGGCCGGTCAGATAATCCCCGGAGTCTGCCCACTTGGAACAGCCGGTCGGCTCTCGTTTCTAAAAGTCCGGCACAACTCTCGTTCTCACACAAAAGCGCTCAACCCCACCGTCCTTCAGTACCAGCAAGCGAGGCCTCGCCTGTCCCGTGTCTGAAAGAACGAATGTAATATGGCATAGCTTTTATAAGTGGGGATCATTCTCTTCATAAACGGGGATTGGCGGCCGTACTCAGCCTCACAAAACCCAAAGTCATCCCGCACGCAGCGAAGTGGAGATGCGGGACCTATCGCCTATAAACCCAAGCTAAAGCTCTGTAATCGTTAGGCCCCGCATCTGCGCCCTTTGGGCTGGTGCGGGGTGACAATGAAAGTGGCTTTGGATGGAATTATTTTTTCAAAACCAAGGATTAATCTTGGCTTAAGCTTGGATTGATCGAAGATAGCGTCTCCCGCCGAACTGGCGACACATCGACCCCAGAATCAATGCCGGATGAGAGGAAGGAAAGATGTGCTCAATTTCCTCATCCCCTCCCCACAAAAAACCGATAAACTCCAAAGGCCAATCCCGCGCCGATCATCTGCATGACAATAAATAACGGTGCATCAACCGGACGGATGCCCGCGAAACTGTCGGTCAGGCTTCGCGCGACGGTCACGGCGGGATTTGCGAAACTCGTCGAGGCGGTGAACCAATAGGCCGCTGTGATATAGAGGGCGACCGTCATGGGCACGGCTTTGGGCTTGAACCGCACCGCGAACAGAATGCAGAGCATCAATCCGAAGGTCGCAATAAGTTCCGAAAGCCCCTGCGACGCACCCGCCCTGATCTTCGGTCCGATCTGGAAAATGGGCGCATCGAACATGGCATGGGCGGCATAGACCCCCATGATCCCGCCGACCGTCTGCGCGGCAACATAACCCAGCGCTTCACGCGTCGAAATGGCTTTGTCGAGCCAGAAGCCGAATGTCACAGCCGGATTGAAATGCGCGCCGCCAATGGGTCCGAAAATCGTAATTAGGACGTAGAGAATTGCCCCCGTTGCAATCGTATTCCCCAACAGGGCAATCGCGATATTTCCACCTGACAGTGTCTCCGCCATGATGCCGGACCCCACAACTGTGGCGAGGAGGAAGGCCGTGCCGAGGGCCTCGGACATCCATCTTTGTAATGTTGAAAATTTAGTCACAGCAGACGACCTCATCCAGAACGGGACCGCAAATTTCAGGGTTTCCGCCGCAGCAATCCTCCATCAAAAATTCCAGCAAACCCCGCATACCGTCCAGATTGGCGCGGTAGCGCACAGATCGCCCCTCCCGCGTGGACGCGATGAGCCCCGCCGATTGCAGGATGGAGAGCTGGGTCGAGGTCGAGTTTTGCTTCGCATCCAACCGCGTCGCAACTTCACCGGACATCAACCCTGCGTCCCCCGCTCTTATGAGCAGACGGAAAGCCTGCAACCGACCCGTGTTTGAGAGGGCGGAGAAAGCCGCCAGTGCGTTATTCATATCCATATATCCTGAATAGTGGATATGTAATAGACTGCAAGTCTGAATGTGAGACTGTGCTTGTCATATTTGACGGGTCGCGCCATGTCGGGCGCATGAACGATATGACTCCCATTCTGATCGGTGCCGGACAAGCGGTGGAGCCTGTGCCTGCGGATTTATCGAAGGCTGCGTCGCACGCGGATATGGCGGGGCGGGCGGCGAAATCGGCACTGGCCGATGCGGGCATCGCTGCTGCGCATATTGATGTTGTCGCCTGCGTCAGAACTTTTTCCGATAGCAGTCCCGCCTATGCTTGCCCCTTTGGCGGACCGGATAAATTTCCATTGGCCGTGGCGTCGCGCATCGGGGCTGCGCCGAAGCTGGCGATTTATGACGTCTTGGGCGGACAATCTCCACAAGCCCTTGTCGGAGAATTTGCGCAGGAGTTAATAGCGGGCCGCGCAGATGTGGTCGTCATTGCAGGCGGTGAAGCTCTCGCCAATATGCGGGCCGCACAGCGCAGCGGTGCAGACCTTGATTGGTCAGAGGAACATGAGGGCGAGTGGAAAGATCGAGGCCTCTTCAGCGGTTCGATGATAGTGTCGCAAACCGAACTCGCCCACGGGTTGATGGATGCGATGAGCTATTACGGATTTATTGAGACCGCCCGCCGGATCAAAGCGGGCCGCACGGTGGCCGAACATCGTAAATATATGGCGGAGTTAATTGCGCCCTTCTCAGCCGTTGCCGCGCACAATCCCTATTCCATGTTTGATGAAACCTATTCGGCTGAGGCCATCGCGAAAGAGACGCCTGACAACCGCGCACTTATCTCGCCCTTTCTCAAATCCATGGTCGCCAAGGATGGCGTCAATCAGGGTGCGGCTATCGTGATGACGACGGTGGGCCGTGCGCGGGAATTGGGCGTGCCGGAAACGCAATGGGTCTATTTGCGCGGTCACGCTGAGGGTCAGGAAAAGCTGATGCTGGACCGCACAGAATTGGGCCGCTCTGTTGCCATGGACGTCATCATTGAGGCCGCGCTCTCCGCCGCGAATGTCGCGCCCCAGCAGATTGAACATGCCGATATCTATTCCTGCTTCCCCTGCGTCGTGGATCAGGCCGCGACAGCGCTGGACCGTAAGGGCAAACCGATGACGCTGACGGGTGGATTGCCCTTCTTCGGCGGTCCTGGAAATAATTATACTTTGCACGGTATTTGCGAGGTCGTCGAGGCCTGTCGGAAAGCACCGGGCGGTCTCGGCCTCGCCCATGGCAATGGCGGCTGGATGAGTAAACAGGCCGTTGGGGTTTATTCAACGGAGGCGGCAGAGGGCGATGTGTTCGCCGATCGGGATTTAATTGCGACGAGAATTGAGGGGCAGTCTTCTCCGGGACAGGTGGAGCAGGTTTCAGGCGATGCGGTCATTGAAACCTATATCGTAAATCACAAGCGCGGCGTGCCGGTTAGTGCGGTCGTGATCGGGCAGGCTAAAACGGGTGAACGATTTTATGCGAGGCTACAGGATATGACCACAGACCAATTATCAGCGATGGCCGACGGTCAATATGACCGTGCAGATATTCGTGTCGAAACGGGGATGCCCGCGAATAAGGCGTGGTTGATTTAATACTACACTCTGTCATTGCCCGACTTGATAGGGCAATCCATTTGCATTGACGTTGATATATAATATGGGTTGAGCCTTTCACGAGATTGAATGCGAGTGGATCCTCCGGTCAAGCCGGAGGATGACAAGGACGGGAAGCAATCAATCCGTCTCCAACACTTCCAGCGTCAGATTGTTATTCGTAAACACACAAATCCGGTCGGCAATGCCCATGGCTTTGCGGGCGAGTGTTTCCGCATCTTCTTCATATTCATCCATGGCGAGAGCAGCGGAGAGGGCGTAATTCCCGCCTGACCCGATGGCTGTGATCCCGCTATCGGGTTGAACGACATCGCCATTGCCGGTCAGGACGAACGTCTCGGATTTATCCGCGACAATCATCATGGCCTGCAATTGACGCAAATATTTATCCATGCGCCAATCCTTGGCCAGTTCAACACAGGCGCGGGCGAGTTGCGTGGGATGCAGTTCCAGCTTGGCTTCCAACCGTTCCAACAGGGCGAAGGCATCCGCCGTCGCGCCTGCAAATCCGGTCAGGACCGTCCCGCCGGCAAGGGTTCGCACCTTGCGCGCGCTCGCCTTCATCACCGTATTTCCGGCGCTGACCTGCCCGTCACCCACAACAACAACTTTGCCGTTTTTGCGCACGGTCAGGATCGTCGTCCCGCGCCACTGACTGGCATCTGCATAATCATGATGGGGGTTATAGGTCATATCAGCATCCCTTGGTGCGGGCATTATAGGCGGCAATTTGCGCGGGTGTCGCGGCGGGTTGCTCCGCTTTCCAGGTCGCGTAATCCATACCGTAAACACGGAGGCGGGCGTCTTCTAAGTCCATATCATGGCCCTGTTCTTCGGCCTCCGCCAGCCACCATTTAGACAGGCAGTTGCGACAGAAATTGGCGAGGATCATCAGGTCGATATTTTGCACATCGCGGTTTTCGTCCAGATGTTCCAGCAGGCGCCGAAAGGTTGCGGCGTCGAGTGCGTCTTTTTCCGCCTGGCTCAGATCGGTCATAGCGCGCGCGCCTCACGCTCTAATAAAATGGGCACACCATCGCGGATAGGGTAGGCGAGCTTGGCCTTCTTGCTAATTAATTCATTCGCGTCGGTGTCGTGCGTCAAGGGTCCCCGCGTCTTAGGGCAGACGAGAATGCTGAGCACTTTCGGGTCGATTTTGGCTTGTTTGGGAGTAGTGTCGGTCATTGTGTCGGTTGGTCTCCGTCATCCGTAATCTGGCTGGCATAAAGATGCATCAGGCCGATTAATAGTCGCCGTCTATCATCCACCGTCGCGGCTTCCAGAAGGCTCTGCTTATCCTCGGCCTGAAACGGGGAAATCATGGCGGCTTGATTGACGAGCAGGGGGAGGGGGATTTCTTTTAACGTATCCCAATCGACCTGAACATTAATCGCTTTGGCGAGGGATTTCATCGCAACTGTCAAAGCCGCGCGGTCAGATCTTCCGGACTCTGATAAAGCCTCTGAGGTTTGTTTCGCATTATGCGTATCAGCATCCGCCTCAAACCCAGTGAAATCAATATGGGCTTGGCGATAGGGCGATGTCGTCTTTAACTCTTCGCCCAGACAAAACCGTTTCAGACCCTTTAACACGACGAGATAACGTCCATCTTCCGTTTCGGAAAACTGGCTGATGCGGCCTAGACCGCCAATCTGTTTCAACCGGCCCTCTTCGCTTTGCACCATCCCGATCAGGCGCTCACCCTTCAGGGCGTCATCAATCATGTTCAGATAGCGTGGTTCGAAAATATTCAGCGGCAGATCACAGCCCGGCAGCAGAACCGTCCCGTTCAGCGGGAACAGGGCGACCGTCTCTGGATTGGTGCGACGGGCGAGGGATTTATAGTGAGCGCTCATAGTCCGAAAGTGGGGAGGGCGGGGCGTTCTGTCAATTGCGACATCAATTCTGATCCCTGTTTTCACAGCGATAATTTAGCGGTTGACTCTTAATTCTACATATGTAGATATTTATACATGACCCGTACGCGACGCCCCTCTCCCTCCACACTAAAAATTCTGACCGGACTCTCCGCCGCGCCTGAGGGACTGCACGGCTATGCCCTGATGAAGGAGACCAGCTTGGCCTCAGGCACGCTCTATCCGATCCTGATGCGCCTGACGGAACGCGGCTGGCTGGAGAAGGCGTGGGATATGTCAGAGGCCGGCCCGCCGCGACGCATCTACACGCTCACCGCAAAAGGCAGGACGAAACTGGAAACGTTACAGTCGGAGACAAGGCTGAAATCAGCTTCAGCCACGGGGAAATTGGCATGAGTGGATATTTGAACAATTTGCTCGGATGGCTGGGGTCATATCTTCCCCAGGATGAACAGGGTTGGATTGAAGATATGCGCATAGAAGCGCAGCATGTTCCGAACGGGCTGGCCCGGGTCGGCTTTTTGTGGGGCGGCGTGCAAGCCGTTTTTGGCGAGATCATACGCCGTCACATCGGGCCGCGCCGTCTGGGGCAAGGGCTCTTATCCCTTGCCCTTCTCCTGCTCTGCACGGGGGGTGTTTTGTTTGCAACGGGGATGGAAGATCCGCGCGTCAGGATGACGTTTTACAGTCTGCTCACCCTCTATGCCATCGCGGGCGGATTATGCTGGTGGGCGCTCGATGTGATGAAGCGCTTCGTTTTGTTCTGTGCTGTTGCATTGATGGGGATTTGGATTTTTCTAGGATTGGGCGGGGCTGCGTCCCTTGTCCTACCGCTTGGTTTCCTGCGCGCTTTTTCAATTGAACAGGCGGCCATGATGGTCTGTCTTTACATCATTGCCAGCTATCTGACATGGGTCGAGGGCGCGGCTCGTGCCTAGCTGGATCAGGCGAATTTCAGCTGGCGCGGCCATCATATTGGGGTCGGCGCATCTGGTCTACGGCATGGTGGTTTTCAAAGCCCTGACACCGGACCATCTCTGGTTCGCGGGGGCAGGTATTGCGATGATTTGCGTCGGCCTCGCGCATTGGAACAGGCCTGCGAGAGTGCAGGCCGCGCTGATGTGCATCTATCTGGGTGTGCTGGCGCTCATCCTACCACTCCCGCAAATCTTCATCGGATTGGCGATTTTCCTGACACTTCTTGTTTCAAACAGACGCGCGTCCTACGCGTAAAGGATGGAGGACAGTCTGCGTCTTCCGTCGCGAGACACGTCTGATTCCGTGCCTTCGGCCTCGAATATTGTTAGCAGGAAGAGGCGGGCGGCCTCGTCATCATGCATACGGTTTTTACCGATGGAGTAGATGAGGTGATCGACGGCCTCGGCATTCCGACCCGCGCCGACAAGTGCTTTAGCAAGCTCTAACCGCGCGTCGAGATCATCGGGATTATCTGCGACTTTGGCGGCAAGTTCTGCCGTTGCGTCGTCTTCTTCGGGTGCAGAGCTGCGCAGGTCGAATTGTGCTTTCAAAGCGGAAATTTCCGGATGGTCCAGCACGGATTCCGGGGCCTCATGGATAAGTTGAAAGGCGCCGTCCTCGTTCCCGCTCTCCATGTAAAGACGGGCGAGGCCTGCGCGGGCGGATGGGTTGTTGGGGTCGAGCGAAAGTGCGCCAGCGAAATCCTGCGCCGCACCGCCGGGGTCACCAGCGGCGAGGCTGTCTTTTCCGCGGGCAACGAGTTTTTTGGCATCTTCCACGGGGTCCGTTTCACCGGACAATTTAGCGACAAATTCCTTAACAGCCGTTTCAGGTTGCGCGCCCATGAAGCCGTCCACGGGCTGGCCATTTTTAAAAGCGTAAACGGCAGGAATAGACCGAACGCCGAGTTGGGTGGCCACAGCATTTTGTTCCTGTGTGTTGATTTTGACGAGCTTTACCTTGCCGCCCGCCGCTTTGACTGTGCGCTCGAGGACCGGCATAAGCTGCTTACACGGGCCGCACCATGGCGCCCAGAAGTCCACGATGACGGGGACGTCGGCTGAAGCCTCGATGACATCCGTCATAAAGCTCATATCGGTGCCGTCTTTGACGATGTCGGTCGCGAGTTCAGTCATTGAAAAATCCTCTAATCTTATACGTGTCGTATTTGGGCGGGGGGTAAAATGAATTCAAGGGGAGGCGAAGGGGCTGGCTCGCCAATCCTGTCACATCGCTGTGAGTGTCGGAGCTTATAATTTGGCGTAGAGGGCCAGCCGTTCGACCATCAGATCGAAGAAGCCGTCCGCATCCGCGCCGACCGCCCATTGGCAATCGCGGTCCCAGTCTGTGCCGTGCCAGTAATCGACGGAGGTGCAGCCACGTGTGAGCTCGCTCTCGGCCTCAACGCGAATACCGACTTGGCGGAAGGTGAAGAGATCGGGGCGGAGTAAGTAAGCCGTCGTGCAGGCGTCATGAATGGGAGTCCCATTCGTCCCGAATTTCTGAGCGTCAAATTCCGCGTATCCTCCGCTTAACATTGGGACCAGAATATCTGTCATATAATTATTTAAGTCACCCAGTTTTTTGACATGATCCGGGCGGATGAGGGTTTTATGCGTCACGTCCAGACCAAAGACTGTCTTTGGCACGGAGGTGGCAAATACTTCGGCAGCCGCATGCGGGTCGACATAGGCGTTAAACTCGGCGCTCGGCGTGATGTTGCCTGCCTCTGATCGCGCCCCGCCCATAATGACAATCTCCCTGACACGGGAAATGATGTCCGGTGCGCGGCGAAAGGCGGTCGCGATATTGGTCAGGGGACCCGTTGGCACGATGAGGACATTATCGACCGTGCGGCAAATCCGGATGATGGCATCGACGGCATGTTCCGCTTGCAACGGCAAGGCGGGTTCGAAAATCTCTACCCCGTCCAGACCTTCCGAGCCGTGAACCTCTTCCGCTGTCGCCAGCGGCAATTCCAGTGGTGCATCGCAGCCTGCATAGACAGGAATATCGGTGCGTTTGCATAATTCGACAATCATCCGCGCATTGCGCTGGCATTTGTCCAAGACCGTATTTCCCGCCGTCACCGTGATCGCGCGAATGTCGAGGGGCGTATCCGACGGCGCCAGCGCCATCATCAGGCTGATCGCGTCATCCTGTCCGGGGTCGCAATCAAATATCAGGGGTCGTGTTTCCATATGTGGCTTATGGACATGTCGGGGCTTGAGGGAAACCCCGCATTGGATTATGGGGCCTCTTGCGCGAAAGAGAGTGGACCATGGCCGAGCCCCAACCGAATATTGAAAAAGTTTTTGTCAGTGCGGAAGATTTACTGCGCGACAGTTTTGAGTTGGCCTTGCGTATTCATGAGAGCGACTTTCACCCGTCTTTCATTCTTGGCGTTTGGCGCGGCGGCACACCTGTCGGGATTGCCGTACAGGAAGTGTTGGAAACACTCGACTGTCCGACAAATCATTTCGCCATTCGCACGGCGAGTTATGGGGC
This sequence comes from uncultured Caulobacterales bacterium, assembly GCA_947503715.1. Classification (GTDB taxonomy): domain Bacteria; phylum Pseudomonadota; class Alphaproteobacteria; order Caulobacterales; family Maricaulaceae; genus Litorimonas. Next base: position 458,211 of record CANNER010000002.1, read on the forward strand.
GCGGACGACGAGTTTTGACGGTGCAGAGGTCCTGCCCGAGGTCAAAGTCTACGGCCTGCAACATGTTGTCGATGTGATCGATTCTGAAGACAGCTTGCTCATCATTGACGATATTTTCGACAGTGGCCGCAGTGTCGATGCGATCATTCGCGAGGTCCAAGCCCGCTGCCGCAAGAACACACCGACAGAAATCAAAGTTGCGACAATCTATTATAAGCCGAAGCGAAACCTCACAGACCGCACGCCGGATTTCTACGTCCGTGAAACGGATGAATGGACCGTCTTTCCGCATGAATTGCGCGGCTGTTCTGAAGAGGAGCTGCGCAAACGCGGCACAATGCCGGCGCGTTATTTCGAGATGAATCCGAAATTTTAATCCGCGACGTTCGGTTCTGTTAAAGTCAAACTATCTGAATTAATTGACGTGATGATTTGTGTCGGCGTTGCTTGATGCGGCCAGCGGATTTCCAGACGGTCAATCGTATCATCGCCAATGCCAAAAATCAGCGTGCTGTCATCCTGTGAATGGGCACTGTTCCCACCCGTAATTTGCTGCGTCAATCGCTTACCACCCGTCGTATAGAGGTCTGCCCGCAGGCCGATCGCGTCCGTATTGCTGCGCGTTGCAATGACATCTAGCGAGAAGGATTTTGCCGTTGGATTGACGGAGTCATTTCGAAAGAGCTGCAAACCGCCATCCTGATTAATGACGAGGATATCGTGGTCGCCATCATCGTCATAATCGGCCAGCGCGCTGCCGCGGGCATTTGTGGTTGCGATGTCGAGTTGCTTTGTTTTCCAACCCTGAAGGTCGGTAAAAATGGCAGAGTCGCCACCCAATTGCGTACTTGTATTCGATCTGGCAGCGGCGGCGAAAAGATCCAGTTCTCCATCCCGGTCAAAATCCGCAAAATTCGCGCCCCAAGACATTACAAATTCCGTTTGAGTGGGCCGCGCAATATTCGCGGAAAATCCGGTCTCATGAGACATATAGAATGTGTTTCCGAACGTATTTGGATCAGACTGATCGATAGGGTGTGTCGGCGCGTCTGTGATATATATGTCGAAAACCCCGTCCTGATTCACATCGCCAAAGGCGATTCCCATCGCAGCGGGGGTGTCTCTGCCAATATATTCATGTGACAGGTCCAGATGACCCGCGCCATCATTGATAAGGATCGCATCCGTCAGGTCTTCTTCAAATCCCGGCATCATGCCGCCCGCATTGCCGACATAGATATCCGGCCACATATCATCATTCAGATGACCCGCCCGCGTCACCAAGGCCCCGCGATTGGTCGCGTCGCCCGCTCGGATTACATCCAACGCGAGACGGAACGTGCCGTCGCCTTGATTGCGATAGACGACGTCCATATTGGCACGTTTGCCGATCGCGTCTTCCGCCGCGTCATCCGAAGATGTGCGGTTAATCACCATCTGACCGAGATAGAGATCAATCCATCCGTCCAGATCATAATCGAAGAAACTGGCGCTACGGCTCTGACTGCATCTATGCGAGCATTTGACAGCGGAGGATCTCTCTGCGCGCGTAATAACTTTTTTGAACCGGGCGGAGCATCCATCCACGCCTGCGGCGGTCGCAACATCTGTGAAAAGTCCTGGCCCCGCGTTGTTTCCATTTTCGACGAAACTGTTCTTCAACAGCAGGTTCGGTGGCCCCCCATAAGGATTATCCTCAACCGTTCGCACGTTCCATTTTTCATTCGATGTATAGACGAAAATATCAATATCACCATCGCGATCATAATCCGCCGCGACCGCCCCAGCATATTCGAAATTTTCGAAATCTGGAAGGAGGTCATCCGAAAGGGTAAATGTACCTGTCGCGTTTCCTAAATAGAGATGCGGGCGCAGCGTGTCGTTCTCATCCGCATTGAATCCGTTCGTCGCGAAAATATCGAGATATCCGTCATTATTCACATCTAGCCAAACGACGCCGAGACTGTGCCGTGTCGTCCCACCATAACTTTCCGCGCTGAGGCCCACGCTGGCCGTCACATCGGTGAATTGAATGTCCGACGCATTGGCGGATATGCTTGGGCAGCCGAATGTGAAAGCCATGGCGCCAGCGATTATTGGTCGATAATATTTAAACATTTGGACGTCCCCATATGCGGGACGATACTGTCATTCTGTCCTGCCCCATCGGCTGGATATTGCGCAGAAACAATCGCGTCAAGATACCAATATGGCCTCAACAGTCTCTCGCTTTGGACTCGCGGTTTGGGTGCCTAACTTTGTAGTTGTAAGTGCGCCAGCCGCGCAGGCAAATGTCAGCGCGTCCGCATCGGATTGTCCTTCGGCGAGTGCCACAGTCAGCGCAGCGGCAAAGGCGTCTCCCGCGCCCGTCGTGTCAATGACCTCGACCTTGGGCGGTCTGCCATGCGCCACTAACGCGCCGTCCCGCCAAAGCTCCGCCCCTTCGCCGCCCAAAGTAATGGCGACAAGACCCTTATGACCCGAGAGATTATAGGCGTCCGCTTCGCCTTTATTCACAATAATAAGGTCGGCACGGTCGAGGATGTCTTGAACGTCTGCGCGCACGGGGGAGGCATTAACCGCGACAAACCCTTTATAGCCGTCAATCGACCCGCGAATAGTCTCCAGCGGAATTTCGAATTGCGTAATTAAATAATCGCTGCAAAGTTTTGGTACATGTTCCGGTGCATAGGCGGCATTGGCCCCGCTTGCGACGGCGATTTGGTTTTCGCCATCCGCCGCGACAGTAATAAAGGCGAGGCCTGTATGGGTGTCGACGCGTCGGACCGCATCCAGATAAACGCCCTCGGCTTGCAGATTGACGAGGGCCTGTGCCGCATAATCGTCATTACCGACGGCGCACATAATTTCCGTTTCTGCGCCCAATCGTTTTGCGGCGACGGCGACATTTGCGCCCTTGCCGCCGGGCAGGGCGGTGTAGGTCCCACCCGTAACTGTCTCTCCGGCGCCGGGCAGTTTTTCCAAGCTCACGATCAGATCCAGATTGACGGAGCCTAAAACAGTTAATCCATAGCTCATGAGAGATCCTCGCTAAAATCGATTATTGTCGCCGGATGGTTGGCGGCTTTTGCAAATCGCAACAGGTCTGCACTCGCAATTCGCGTACTCGCCGTGTTGCGCATCGGGTGGAACCAGACATGCTCATGCTCAAAGAGCGCCTTGTCGAGGATGAGCTGCACCTGTCCGTCCATATCGTTCATCACGGAAAACACGGTGACCGACCCCGGCACAACATCCAACAGGTCTTTCAGCGCCTCAGGCTTGCCGAAAGACAGGCGCTTCGTCCCGATCCGTTTATGCAATTGGTTCAATCGGATCTGCGTGGACCCCAATGCGGAAATCAAAATGAACGCGCCGGATTTGTCTTTCAAAAACAGATTTTTCGAATGTCCTCCCGGCAGGCACGCTTTCACATCCGCGCCGTCTTCCACCGTGAACACCGCACGATGTTCTTCCGTGCGGTGATGGATGCCTGTTTCGTCGAACAAGGCATAGAGCGCGGCTTCTTTTGGATGCGGTGTCGTCATATCCCGCGCTTACGGGATTGGGGACACCTATTCAAATGGCGGATAGAAAAACGCCTCGCGGATAATCTGTCCGTCCGCGTTCGTTGTATAAAGCCCGACCTCTTTCATCTGCACCCGCTCACCGGAGTTTTTATCCGTGACGTCCATCTCGAAGATGAGGGAGAATGTATCATCCCCATGCAGGAAGGGCCCTTCCGCCGACGTGCTGTGAACCTCATTATTGGCGAACCACCAGTCATGTTTGGCGCGGATTGCGTCGAGTCCACTCGCTTCGCGTCCCATCGGTCCGCCTGGCATATCCAGTGCCTCCACGGACACGCAGTCCTTCGCATAAAGCTCGTCCAGCGCTTTGGCTTCTTGCTCCGTCTGGCAATATGCCGTCAGAGCCTTAGCCGTTTTGACCAGTTTTTCATTGAACATCTATCTCTCCTCTTTCGCGTGTTGAGCCCAAAATAGCAGAGTTTGATGGTACGGGCGAGTCGGTTGAAAGGAGATGTGATTTTGCCTGATAAAAGGCTTGATACCTCAACACATTTGAGTCTATACGGCGCGCCTACCGAGAGGCGGGCTGGCCAAGCCGCACGCCTTCTACGCAAATCTAATGAGCGGGCGTAGCTCAGTGGTAGAGCATCACCTTGCCAAGGTGAGGGTCGAGGGTTCGAATCTCTTCGCCCGCTCCAGATTTTTCATATAATTTTCAAAAATTTTCCATGATCTAAAACGGATCGGATAATTGCAGAGCGTAAAAGATGGTAGCTTAAGTTTACACGATTTAAATTTCATGGATAAATTTAAGGCGATATTTTTTCAAATCCGAAAAATCTGATTGCGTACTCAACTTTGAGGTGGGTGCGTCATTTTACCATTTTGACGACAAATTGAGAGTTTGGAAGTCAGATTCTGAGTTTGGAATATTGTTTCCATGCGAGGAGAGGGCTGCCATGATATTTCGATCCGAGGGTTTACGTGTCTTGAAATTTATCGCCTTTGTGACGGCCTGTTTATTGGCGTGTGTCGGTTTCGCATCGGCCCAATCCGGTATTGGTGATGAAGGTGCCGTTTTTCCGGATCTTGGCGATATTCAAAAACGGTATAATACGCAGGAACTCTCCGCGCTGACAAATGACCTCGCAGGGGATCATATTGACATAGATACGGGCGCTCTCAGTTTTACGGTGACGGATGTTTCCCTGCCCGGAAATGATAGCCTCGCGGTTGAGTTTACGCGGACGCTTTCACGGGATCGCTCCGGTCAAAAATGGGGCGATTGGACTATTGGCGTGCCGTCTATTTCTCGGAATTATGTTGAGGAGAACCGAGCTAACCTTGATCGCTGTACGGGAAACCTCACGCCGGGCTCATTCGAATGGTCAGCTCATACTGACACGGACGCCAATGGTGATGAAGCTTGGACGGGCACGCGTTGGACCGCGCATGACGCGCGCGGGAATATCGCGCATTACGGCAACCTCCATCTGGTGCATGACCAGACGAACCAGCCCATCGGGATGTTCGGACGCGGCACGGGGAGTAACGGCTCGACCTGGACGAACTTCGGGCAGCAGGCCCACCTCTATGACACGAATAAGCGGCGCGTGAAGACGGTCCAGCGTAATCATCAGGGGACGGTGCTGGACGTTAATTATAATATCTTCGACGCCGCAGGCACGCTCGTGCAGGTCTATAATGCGACGAAAGGCGAGCGCACGGATTACGTGGACGGCCCGAACGGCGCCCTCGCAAGGATCAAGCGAAAGCAGGGCACGGACACGGTAACCTTCATCCACGCCGACCATCTCGGCACCGCACGGTCGGGCACGGCCTGGGGCGGGCAGGAGCTCTGGGAAGACTATCACACCCCGTTCGGCGAAAGCCTCATCCACCCCGACGCGACGGATGACCAAGGCGATTATACGGGACATATCCGCGACCGCAAAACGGGCCTGACCTACATGCAGGCGCGATATCAGGACCCGCTGATCGGGCGGTTCTTGAGCATTGACCCCGTCACGTTCTTGGATACGGGAAATCCTGCGATGTTCAATCGCTATGCTTACTGCTATAGTGACCCTGTTAATTGCACAGACCCAGATGGAGAGTTTGGGGTTATAGGATTTGCGATTGGTGCCGCCATAGGCGGAGGCTTAGAAGCATTTAGTCAAATAAGGGAACATGGAAAAATAGTTGATGCGGGTGCATTAGGAAAGGAAGCGCTTGTTAATGGTGCTCTTGGCGCTGTTGGTGGACCTGCTGCAGGTTTAGCAAAAGGTGCACTGACTGGGACACTTAAGTTAGGCGTGCCCGGTGTCAAAGCTTTGCAAGTCTCTGCAAAACTCAACACAGCTGAACGAGTGGTTGTTGGTGCAAATGCCGTTGCGCTTGGTGCGTCAGCAGGGGTCGCCGCTGAAGGTGTTCAAGCAGGTAAGGAAAACCGTTCCCCCGATAATAGCCAAGGAGCACTTGAAGGTGTCGCAAAATCCATAGTTCCGGGAGGTAACAAAATTGTCGAGGAGATTACTGAGGCTGTTAAAGAGCCTCCTCCACCTCCAGAAGATGAGATGCGAAACTAATGGCCGTTAATGACAAAATGAAAAGCAACGGGAACAGTATTTTTTCTTCACTATTACGGAGTTTTAAATTTCACGTTGCTTTGAGTGCTTTCATATTAACCGATGTTACTATGATAATAGTTCCGATTATATTTTTTACTGTGAGAGAATATTTCGTAATTTTATCACTTTCGTTCTTCTTTGTTGCATACGCCTTTAACCTGCTAATGTTTTATAGAAGGGTTAGGATTCAACCCGATGAGATAGCATGGCTCACAGATGCTTCGTTTACGGAGTTGTTTAAGTATTTTCGAGATTGAAGCCATAATAGTTGTAGAGCGAGATTGAAGCCATAATAGTTGTAGAGCAAGATAAAGCGAAGCGGCCATTGTGGCCCACTTCGACGCTAAAGCTCTGTTTTTGCGACTAATTTACTGGGCCAAAGTGACACCACTTTTACATCACCTTGGGCCAGAAGTGACCCTGTCCCAGAACCCTTAAATTTACTCCCTCTTTCCATCAAAGACTCTGCGGCCATAATCTGCTATGTTGTCCGCATGGCGCAGGATGATGAGTTTTTTATTGATGGCCGAACGTCGAAGCGTTCAGGGTCGCAAGCCTCGCCAAAAACGCACACATCCAAGAGCAGTGCCGCCTCTCAACCGATAGTCAAATTAGGTAATCTCTCTTGTGGGAGCATGAGCTTCATGACGCGTCTGGTGAAGGATATGGTGATTACCAAGCGATAAACATAATCCCCACCTTCACCCCCACGCAAACCCAATACTCACGCGCTTTCCAACAATCGCATCCCCACTTATCCGGCCTGTGCTATATCTAAACTCGTTCTTTCGGACATGGGACAGGCAAGAGATCGTTGGCTTTCTGGTATCGAAGGACGGTGTGCTTAGACACATCTGGTAACGCGGATGTTGAGGGGCCCAGCCGCGAGCGCCTGACTCTCTGGAACGGGAGCAGTCAAGTAAGGCCGCCGTTGGAGACACACCGCCGCGTGGTCGTGCAATTGGCTTTCGCCAAATGCACAAGCATATTCGCGTAAAACAAAAACTAACTTTGGTATCCATCGCGGGTATCACCACGCGGGCTGTCCCACCATTAACGGGAAATCTGCTCTCGCCGTTCCCACCGATGGGCGGTCGCACCTTCCCGCATGGTTATTTGAGAACGTCCTATCCCCAAATTTCCCTGTCAGTCTAGTCGATATGTTTTTCCTTAAACGACTGCGTTTGGCCAAGTTCACAACAAATTGGTCCTACCAATTTAGCTATATTGGTCGAAAACATAGGTTAACGTGTTGCGTGGTTTTTGTTCTGGCGTGTCAAATAACAATAAGTTTAACATTAATGGGGGAGAGCACTCGATGAGTTGCCTAATCACACACCATAAAACCACGTCTCGTTTTCGCGGGCTAATCAAACGCGGCCTAACGGTCTCGACGTCGGCGCTCGCGGTTGGATTGATGGCGCAACCGGCTATGGCGCAAACGTCAGAGGATGAGGATGTCATGGTCGTGACCGGTTCTCGTCAGGTGATTCAGGACGCCATCGCGTTGAAGCGAAACAGTACGCAAATCGTCGATGGTCTATCGGCGGACGAAATTGGTGATCTTCCCGCGCTCTCCATTGGTGAGGCGCTTGAAAATATTACGGGCGTTGCTTCGCATCGTGAAAATGGCGGTGCCACTGAGGTCTCCATTCGCGGTCTTGGTCCGTATCTTTCCTCGACGGTTGTAAATGGTCGTGCGGCGACAAACGGCTCGGGTGACCGGTCCGTGAATTTTTCTCAGTTTCCATCAGAGCTCGTCAATAAGCTTGCCGTGTTCAAAACATAGGATGCGAGTCAAATTGAGGGCGGCGTGGCCGGACAAATTCAGCTCGAAACGCTGAAGCCGCTGGAATATGGCAAGCGCCGTCTCCAATTCGATCTAAAGGGTAATGTGAACCCGGATCAGCTCGATCAGGATGATACGGAAGCCGGTGATTTGGGCTATCGTTTTACGGGCAGCTATGTGGACCAGTTTGAGCTGGGTACAGGCGATATCGGGTTCTCCATCGGTGTGCAGCGCAGTGATATTTCACAGCCGGAAGCCGAGAGCCGTCAGACCGGACCGACGAGTAATTCCCGACCGGCCTGTTTGATCACGAATGGCAATGGGCGATATATTGAACCAACAACGCTTGGAACAGTCACGGGGTTCTCGAATAACCCGGAAACAAGACGCCGCGGCGATGACGATTGTGATGATCTTAACCTAGAAGGGTTTGACCTTGATGATCTGAGTGGCAGTGCCAGTCCAACGCCAGAAGAATTAGAAGCTTTCGGCCGTGGTTCTTTTGTTGAAGGTGTAGATACAGGTCTTATTAACGGTGTCGCGCCGGATGCGGGTGTGCCATTCGTGTTTGCTCCCTCCCAGCGCCATTTCCGTCAGAATGATACACGTGATGAACGGGATGCAGTCTTCGGTGCGATTGAGTGGTCGCCTAATGACCGTTGGAACATTAATTTGGACGCGCAATATTCTGAGCGAACTCAAACTGAGCAGCGCAACGACCTGACATTTAATGGGGGACGTCGGAATGATACATCCCTCAATATTGGACCGGGCGGAACCACAACAACACTGGATTCGCTCGTGGCAACGCCAAGCGGCGCGGTCTTACGGTCCATCACAGATAATTCGATTGAGATTCAGGGCGGTGATTTTGAACGTCGTGAAACTTATACGGGTGCGGGCGCGAACATCGTTTATGATGTGACAAACCGCCTGACTGTGTCGGCTGATTACGGCTATTCCAATACAAACCGGATTGAAAATAATCGGGAATTCAGACTGCAATCCGATATTTCGCCGGTCATCGAATTTGATCGTCGTGGCAATAATGTCCCGTCTTACACGCTCTATGACGAAGTGTTCGATGTGAATGATTATGATAACTATGTGGACCGCCTCCGCATTCGGATCGATAATGACCTTGAACGCGACAACACGATCCACTCCGGACGCTTTGACGTGGCGTATGACCTTGGTGACGGCTTCTTCACAGGGCTGGAAGCCGGTGTGCGTTGGGCGCAGCAGGATTATCTGGATTTCCCTGGAGGAGCAGAATCCAGCAACCCTCTGGACATTACGAATGGACGATTCTCGTTCGAGATTGAAAATGATGGCGAGCTGACGGTTAATAATCGCGAAGTGATTGATGATAATGACGAAGATGAGGATGATCCCCTCTTCGCCCAGTCTCAACTGCTACAGTCCAATATTGTCAACATTATTGGGTCTACACGCGATGCCTGCCGGACAGAATTCCCGGAAGGTAGTTCATTCCTGAGCAGTCAACGCAATGGTGACCTCGTCACAAATATCGACGATGACGGTACAATAATCAGCTCAACAAATACTTGGGCGACATTGGACGCGGGCTGTGTGGCTGAAACATCGGTCAATTCCTTAAATGACATCTTGAGTGATATTAACGCCTATCTCACAAACCCTGATGCTGAAGAGGCAAGCTTCTCTTCTGCGCTCAATGCTTTTTCCAGTGATATTCCGGGCCTCAATCGGGAGAACACGCGGACAATTGATGTTCAGGAAACGACGCAGGCTATCTACCTGATGACGACTTATGACGGCTCTATTAATGGGTCTTTGCCGATTTCCGGTAATCTTGGTCTTCGCGTGGTTCAAACAGATGTAGAAGCCACGGGCTTCCGTCGTCAATTAATTGTCAATGATGATGATGGTGAATTGTCCCTGTCTTTCGGGGATTTGGAAACAATCCGGGCCGAAAATGATTATACTCGTTTCCTGCCAAGTGCGACACTGATCGCAGAGGTCGCACCGGATAAAATTGTGCGTCTCGGTGCATTCCGGGCAATGTCGCGGGCGGACCCCGCGGATATGGGCTTCGGTCGTCAGTTCTCGAGCAATACAGGTGATGATGAAAATCCGATCACAACGCTTGAGCAATTAATTGACGAAGTTGATGCCGATGGTAACCCGGAACTCGATCCTCTCATGTCGTGGAACTATGATGCCAGCTTTGAATGGTATCCGAATGAGGATTCAATTCTGGCGGTTGGTGCTTATTATAAAGCCTTCCAGGGTGGGTTTGAAAATGTTCGTCAAAATGAAACATTTGTTATTAATGGTACGGACATCACACGTCCCGTTTCTGTTCAGCAGACAAGCGATGATCAGAGCAGCCTGTTTGGTATAGAGCTGACCGCAACGCATCGCTTCAGCTATTTGCCCGGTATCCTCAGCGGTTTGGGAGCGAAACTGAGCTATAACTATGTGCAATCGGATTTCGAGTTTGAGGACAGCCGTTACGGCGATGCCTTCACACGGAATTTGGATGGGTCTGTGACGCAAACAAATCAGGGGATCATCGCCCCTGCCGGATTGCCGGGACTGTCCGAGAATACATTATCAACTCAGGTCTATTACCAGATTGGTGATTTCGATATGCAGGTAAATTACAAATATCGTGACGAGTATTTTCAACCTTTTATTTCTGATGGAACGCGCCTGCGCTATGTTGGCGACATCGGTGTATGGGAAGCGCGCGCCTCTTATGACGTGACGGATAATTTCCGTCTTTCCGTTGAAGCCATTAACCTCTTTAGCGCACCAAAAGAACAATTCGCTTTTGTTCGCGATGATCTTTATGAGGTCAATGATTACGGTCCACGAGTCTTCTTCGGGCTACGCGGCCGGTTTTAGTCTACCAAATTTCAGAGCGGCTGAAATATGACAGCCGCTCTGCAAATCTATGAAATTTGTAAAATACTACCTATAATTAATTTCTCATAACAAAATTATTGTCCAACGGCTCCAATAATTACAGGAGACCTGCATGACCCCCACACTTTTAAAAGCTACATTGATTACGATTCTTCTCTCTGGGACGGCGAGTTTGGCGCAGGTCCAGACTTATGACGGTAACGGACAGAATAAAGCGTTTCCGGGAACCCTCACGGATGAGGCCAACTATTTCGGATTTGGTCGTTATGACCAGATTAATTATCCGGGCACGGTCGCAAATTACGGGTTTGAGCGTCAGACAAACGGTCAGATTCACGCGAAAAAGCATAATGGCGGGTATAATATTTTGGATAATATCTAGGGCGCTTGGTTCATAAAACAGACTCGGTTTTATGACTTCAGTGAAATCTTTACCTCTATCGGGACCGATACCGGCATTACAGTTTATAACGGTACAAGCGGGCGCGACACTTATTCCGGTTTCACGACGGGCGAATATAATTATCTCGGGCGTGCAGATTTTGACTAAATTGATTCCGAGTGTTCATCCGGAGACGACACCGTTGAGGAACAATCTCATGGCAGATGAATGTGACGAAAAATAACGGAGATACTTATTATCTTGAATCCATTGAGGGCGCCTATTTCGTTTTGGAAGGCCAATTCTATCTCGTCGTACACTCGTAACCGGCGGCGGTGCTCTTTGCAAATCGTATTCAGTCCCTAACCGGGTTCTCCACGCATGCTATACGGGTTCTCCGTGCATGCTATAAATGTTGCAACAGGCAGATCACATAGCAATAATGTACCTGATGGAAATGACCCGCTCTTCTGGTGGGACGCGAGCAATAATCAGCCTACTCAAATCTTGATTAACGCCGTTGCGGATATTCAAACCGAACTCGCGCCGAGCCAGGATCTGGACGGTCTCATTTGGGCGCAAGGCGAGTCGGACGCTGTTTCCATATATTATAGCAGTGCAGGTATTACGGAAACAATTCGATCGGAATTTGCGGCTGCTACCGTCAATATCTTCCAATATTTACGAAATGCATTCTGCGCGGATTTACCGATTTATGTTCAGCAATTAAATGATTTCGATATCCCGAACGGCGCGACATTCCCGCAACGTGGCGAACAGGACATTATCATCGCCGACCAGCGGGACACACATCTCGGTGCTGTAACACTTGGGGCAACGCAACGCGATCCCTCACATTTTGATACCGTTGCGCAGAACAATATTGCTGAGCAATTGGCGGATAAAGTTGTTGAGATTGACTCCGCCCCGTAAGGCTTTTCCATATTCCTTAAAAGGTTCTCGCATATAATATGTGGGAGTTTTTTATGTTCTGATTGGACCAAAACCTTATCTTGAGACTGAGGTCGCCGATTTTAAACGGGCCACATCATAGGCTGGTTTAACGGTCTTCTTCTTTCGCCCAAGCAATTTTTGGACCTGTTTTTCGACAACTAGGTGAAACAAGCTTCCCGCCAAGGCCGTCCCGGCCAAGCAGGCTATTGCCAAGAATAGGGGAGAAAGTTCCGGCACCGTTTTTTCTGCAATTTTATAAAAAACCGGAATAGTGAAAACCTGAATAAGATAAATGCTATAAGACGCATCGCCCAAATGTTCACCCAATCGGAACTTCCACTGCGAAATATTGACGAGGCCTAACACGAGAAGGGCGCTTGGCAGCCCCCAGAGAACGGGTTGCGGCAGATCAGGCTTTATCCAGATACTGGCCAGTAACAAAGCCGTGCCCGCCAGCGTAAGTAATCCGGCATAAGATTTAGCCCAGGTCAACTTTGACAATTTAGCGATAATCATACCAAAGCCGAATTCGAGAATGATCGAATCTTGCCCCGCAAAGACGACCAAACCGGACAGGATGATGAGGGGCAGTATAAATTGCACTGTCTTATTCTTGAATAGCAGACACAGTCCGAAGATCAGATAGAACATCATTTCCCATTCTAATGTCCAGCCAACATAAAGGATTGGCATATCCAGTGTCGTCCAACGCGTCAGAAACAGGAAGGAGGCGAGGACGGCTTCCACCGCCAAGGGCTCACCGCGGAAATCACCTGTTAATAGGATCGCGACGAACCCAACCCCCGTTAGGATCCAGTAAATCGGGACAATCCGGACGGCACGACTGTGCAGAAACGCCACTGGTTTTCGGGGGCGAAGCTCTGCAATGTAAACCATGATAAAGCCGGACAAGACGAAGAAAATATCAATCCCGTTCGCACCCCAACCCCGCAAAAATTCCAAGGCGGGAATAGCAAAGCCTTGTTCTCCCCCAATCTCAATGATGTGGAACAATACAACATTCAGAGCCGCAAAGGCTCGGAGTATCTGTAAATTGCTTAACACGCAGACGCACTCCTGTCTCAATATGGACAGGGTCGTGCAATTCCCGCACCAAGTGTAAAGAGGGCTCAAAAACGTTCATTCGCGAAAATCGCGACATTATAAAGTGTGTCTAGACTTTATCGACATCGCCAAGATCATCCCTTAGTGCTTTTCAACTATGACCGTTTATGTCGACACCGCGCGCCACCCGTTTAGGGGTTACATTATGTGCCATATGACGGCGGATACACTGTCTGAGCTGCATGATATGGCCGACCGTTTGCAGATGAAACGGGATTGGTTTCAGGAACCGCCAAAGGCTAGTCATCCGCATTATGATATTCCGGAGGCCCGCCGCGCTAAGGCAATTGCGCTCGGCGCGATCGAAGTCGACAACCGGACGGGACTTCATTTTGCCGCGCGGTTGGGTTTGGAATGGGCTGAGCTGCAACAAGATGAATGTCGAATATTAAAATATACTCGTACGGTTCAACGGACAGACCGTTATCGTCAGGCTTTTATAGGACGAATAGAATGAGCAAGCCACTTGAGGGTATCCGCGTTATTGAACTCGCCGGAATAGGCCCCGGGCCTTATGCAGGGCAACTCCTATCAGATATGGGCGCGGAGGTTATCATGGTGAACCGACCGGGTCCGATGTCCGCCGTGCCCATGATTTCAAACCGGAACAAGACGACCATTACGCTGGACCTTCGAAAGCCGGAAGGTGTGGCGGTCGTGTTGGACCTCGTGAAGACCGCGGATGTCTTGTTTGAAGGCCTGCGCCCCGGTGTGACAGAACGGCTGGGCATTGGGCCAGAGGCGTGTCACCTCGTCAATCCAAAACTCGTCTATGGCCGCATGACGGGATGGGGTCAGACCGGTCCCTGGGCAAAGACCGCAGGGCATGATATTAATTATATTGCGATTACGGGCGCGCTCGGCGCGATGGGGAAAAAGGGGGAACCGCCCGTACCGCCCCTTAACCTCGTCGGGGATTATGGCGGCGGATCGCTCTTTCTCGTCAACGGCATTCTCGCCGCGCTGATACAGGCGGGCCGCACGGGGAAGGGCGATATTGTCGATACGGCGATTATTGACGGGACGAATTCCCTGATGAGCATTCTTCATACGCTGGACGGGATTGGTCAGTGGACGCCTGAGCGGGGCGCAAACCTGTTGGACGGGGCTATGCCCTATTACCGCTGTTACGCAACGCAGGACGGGAAGTTCATGGCGGTGGGTCCGCTAGAGCCCCAATTCTTTGCCGAGATGTTACGCGTGCTCGACATCGACCCGACCGAATATGGCGGGCAGAATGATAAATCGAAATTCGCGGAACAGCATGACTTGCTGGAAAGAACTTTTGCGACCAAAACACGGGATGATTGGGCGGCTTTGTTCGACGGCACGGATGCCTGCGTCGCGCCCGTCCTGACCTATGCGGAAGCCGCTGAGCATCCGCAGAATATTGCGCGGGGTGGGCTGAAAAAACACGGGCCGTTCACCCATCCGCGTACGGCACCCGTTTTTCAAGGCACGATGGAAGATCCGGAATTTTCGATATCCGGGCCCAATGCGAATGCGACGGAATTATTTAATGAACTCGGCTATGACACGGTGAAAATCGAAGCGCTTAAAGCTGCAGGAATCACACCCTAGAGCAGACTGTTTTTGATCATTGGCTGGAGCGTCTGTTGCAGTTCAATCGAATCTTGAACGGGCGTTTGAAAGCTCGGCTCATCCACGCCAATAATCGCCCAATATCCTGTTTCGAAATTGACTCAGGGCGTGAAGCCCCAACCCCCCGGGTGAGGATGTGATGGACGCGTCAGAACAACGTTCGGAAAAAGGGGTGTCGTCACATTCGATGAAAAACCCGAATCCATAATGTCATTCCAATTCCAGATTATCCAAAGCGCTGAACCGGCTAAGAAAGGTGACGCCATATGTGCGGTCCTGACGCCATGCCGTCACATCTTTCACCATCAAGGCCGCAAGCGTCAGGTGATCCGGACCATAGGCGAAGGCGTCGGCGGGCGGTGTGTCCGGTCCCTCAACAATTATCGAACTCGCGCAGTCCCGCAGGGAGACATCGCCTTGTCCATGACAGCCGCGACCGCTCGGTCGAGCATTGAACCCCGAGGTAAAACTTCCAAGCTGTTCGAGCGTGACGGATGACCGGATGTCATCGACAGCATAGGGCCAATCCACGATTGTTTCGGACAATCGGCTCTGCTCCGACAGTGTTCCTGCCTCGATCAATGTTCAGAGTCCCATACCGCTCACCAGTTTAGAGGCCGAGGCGACATTTGTAGATTGCTCGAGATCGAAATCGCCCTTCCGGTAGTGATAGAGAACACCGGAACTGTTCCCGATCAGGACTGCACCCTCGGCGATGGGAGAGCGTTCAACCTCTGCACCAATGGCGGAAAATCATATGACGCGGGTGGCGGGGAGGATGTTGGCGGAGGTACAGAGCGTGCTCCGTTGCCGCCGCAGGATGAAAAGAACAAGGCGCTCGAGAATAGCGCAGAATATGAGAAAAGTTTCATAGCGTGGTCTTTCCTTCCAAAAGGACACACGTTTCATCCACGAAAGTCCTTCGCAAAAATCAGAGTTTTCTTTCATCCGTATTCAGGGCATCGGATAGCCGCATTTTCGCGCTGCCGGGTTTGAGGGGTTTTTGCTGGCTCGCATGTGGTGCCCATCCTGTCATCCAGAGGATTTCGAAAGTCGCGAGGAGCTTCCCGTCCTCACGCGAGAAATGCTCTGCATATTTCTCCCGCAAGGTTGTAAACCAGCCCCGCGAGAGTGGACGCTTATCCCGCGCGCTGAGTGCATTTGTAAGACCCAGATCCCGCAGATCAGAGACCAGACTTTCCAGCTTTCCATAAGTCACGGTCATCCGGTCCGTATCAACGACCGGCAGTGCTAGTCCCGTTCGCCCTAACAACATCGCGGCCTGTGAATAATCGACCATGGGATAGACCCTCGCCGTCGCTCCGCCAATGATCTGTTGATCTGTGGCGTAAAGGCTTTGCCGGAGTTGGGTCAGGGTCTCTCCGCCGAACTGAGCCACAATCAGGAGCCCGTCAGGTTTCAGGTACTGGCGAAATGTCGTCAACGTATTCGGAAGACCCTCATCGCTTTGTAGCTCAAGTAGGGAGAGAATGACGTCATAGTCACTGTCCAAATCGGCGGGTCTCTCTATATGGTCAAATGATATAGGCCGCCGCTCAGGCCGGAGGTGGGATTGAATAATGTCCCGTCCATCAAAGCCGCCAATTAAAACGGCCCGATCAAACTGCCGATTAATATCTTCCAATCGCGAAGCCGCATCCTCAGCCGCGCGTTCATATAAAAAAGACACGTCTTTGCGGGCCTGCCGGCGTGCGGCGCGGGCCTTCGCGAAACGCAACGCTTTCGGATCGAATATTTTCGGTGCAGACGTGTTCATATCCTTGCGCTACTGTCGCAAACATGTCGGAAACACAAGATGACAGCCTGCCACAAGTCATGACGCGTGCCCTGAAACATGCGGGCGGGTCTGTCGTGGATATCGTGCTGCCCCCGCAAGAGCTTCTGAGCCTCGCGGGTGATCCGCTGTCCAAACGGTTGTGGGAGAATGTCACCTTCCTCGACGCGCCGTGGTGCGAGGCCTGCGGCTTTCCATTTGAATACCAGATTGCTGACGGTGGATTATGTGGGCGCTGTTCCGTCCGCAAACCCGCCTATGACCATGCGCGTGCGGCGATGGCTTATGATGACGGGTCACGCGCGCTGGTGCTGTCATTTAAACACGGGGGCCGAACGGAAGGGCTGGCCGGATTCGCGGCGCAGATGCGACGGGCGGGGCGGGACATATTGGACGGCGCGGATTATCTCATTCCCGTGCCGCTCCACCCTTCTCGTCTCATTCGGCGAAAATATAATCAGGCGGCGCTGCTGGCGCGGGCGCTGGGTAAAATCACATCGGCAAAGTTTGATCCTGATAGTTTGATGCGCACTAAGCGCACAGAAAGCCAAGGGCAGTTTAATCTGCGGCAACGGGCAGATAATGTGCGCGGCGCGTTTGATATTCGTCCCGGTGCAATGGACAGATTACAGGGCGCGCATGTCATCCTGATTGATGACGTGCTCACGACGGGCGCGACTTTGGAAGCTTGCGCGCGCACCCTGAAAAAAGCGGGCGCCCGACAAGTGGACGGATTATGCTTGGCACGGGTCGCAAAAGCCGCCGCATTGCCTACATAAGGACCTAACAGGAAAGAAAATCTCATGGCCAAAGTCGAAATGTATTCCAAATTCATGTGCCCGTTCTGTATTCGGGCCAAGCATTTGCTGGAGAAAAAGGGCGTCGACGTCATCGATATCCCCGCCACTAAACCGGAAAAGCGGCAGGAAATGAACGCGCGGTCGGGCCGCAACACCTTCCCGCAAATCTTCATTGACGGCAAACATGTCGGCGGCAGTGACGATCTCGCGGCGCTGGAACGGGCGGGCAAACTCGACGCGATGCTTGGCCTTTAACATGCGGGTTGCCGCGATACAGATGTGCTCCGGCATCGATGTCGTCGCGAATATAGCGGCGGCGTCCGACCTGATCCGTGCGGCTGCCGCTGACGGTGCGCGCTTTATTGCGACACCCGAAATGACGCATCTCCTGCAAAAGGATGCGACGGAATTGCGGCGTGGCGTTAAGCCCATGGCAGAGGATGAGGGTGTGACGGCTTTTGCAGCACTGGCGGTAGAACTCGATATCCATCTGCTCATCGGATCCCTCGCAATCTTGCGAGACGACGGGAAGATCGCGAACCGCTCTCTACTGTTCACGCCGGACGGAAAGCTCTCCGCGCAATATGACAAAATCCATTTATTCGAAGCGGCAATTTCAAAATCCGAGAATTACCGCGAGAGTGACACTTACACGGCTGGGGAACGGTCCGTCATCGCGCCAGTCGGGGATTTAAATCTCGGCCTCTCCATCTGCTATGACGTCCGGTTTCCATCGCTTTATGCGGGCTATGCCAAAGCCGAAGTCGACCTGATTGCAGTACCCGCCGCCTTCACCGTCGCGACGGGGAAAGCCCATTGGGAGACTCTGCTCCGCGCGCGTGCGATTGAAACAGGGGCCTATGTCATCGCCCCCGCACAAGGCGGCCATCATGCGGATGGACGTCGCACATGGGGGCGCAGCCTGATTGTTGATCCATGGGGAGAGGTTCTTGAAAAACTCGATCATGATGACCCCGGATTTATTCTGGCGGACATAGACCGCGCCGCTGTCACAAAAGCCCGCGCCCGTATTCCGGCTTGGCGGGGGGCACCCTCATGATCCGCTACACGCTCATTTGCGACCACGACCATGAATTTGAAGGCTGGTTCTCGTCTTCGTCTGACTATGACGATCAGGCGAAAAGCGGCCTGCTGACCTGCCCGATCTGCGAGAGCGTGAATGTCGAAAAAGCGATCATGGCCCCTGCGATCAAAACCGCGCGAAAGGTCGAGGCACGGTCAGAAAAAGCCAAGATGGCGATGAACACCGTCGCGGCGAAAATCCGAGATGAAATTTCGAAAAATTGCGAAGATGTCGGTGACAGGTTCGCAGAAGAGGCCCGCGCTATTCATTACGGCGAAAAAGTTGCGCGCGGCATTTATGGCTCGACTACACCGGAAGAATCCGCGAGCCTGTCCGAGGAGGGGATAGAGGCGCACCCTCTGCCCGATATCCTCGTCCCTGAAAAATCAAAACCGAAGTTGAATTAATGACGCAAGTGAACGCTATTGTTTTAGGGGCAGGCTCATGGGGCACGGCACTGGCGCAACTCCTCGCGTCCAACGGTCATGCTGTGACTCTCTGGATGCGGGATGCGGAACAGGCCGCTGCGATCAACGAGACGCGCCAAAATGCAAAATATCTGCCCGATGCGCCCTTACATGAAAATATTACGGCAACGGCGGAGCTGCCCAATTTTGCAGCCGCCAAACTCTGCCTCTCCGTCATTCCCGCGCAGCATACGCGCGGTCAGTTGGAAGCTTTCGCAACGCATATTCCGGACGGGTTACCCGTCATTCTCTGCTCCAAAGGTATCGAGATTTCGACGTTGGATTTCATGAATGAGGTTCTGGCCGAGACGGTTCCGCAAGCGTCGCGCTTCGTCCTCTCAGGGCCCAGCTTTGCCAAAGACGTTGTCGCAGGTTTGCCGACGGCTGTGACTCTGGCGGGCGATGATTTGGCGGCGGCCAATGCACTCGCGCCGCTCATTCGAGGGCTGACATTCCGCCCCTATACCACCGATGACATGATCGGTGCGGAGATAGGCGGCGCGGTGAAAAACGTTCTCGCAATCGGCTGCGGTATGTTGCTGGGTATGGGGTTGGGGCAGAGCGCCCATGCCGCCCTGATCGCGCGCGGATTTGCGGAGATGAACCGACTGGGCGCGGCTTTGGGTGCAGAAGCCGAGACGCTTTCCGGGTTGTGCGGATTGGGCGATTTGGTCCTGACCTGTTCCTCAACACAATCCCGCAATATGTCCTGCGGGATGAAATTGGGACAGGGTGAAAGCCTGAAAGATATTCTGGCGGCTCGAAATTCCGTGACAGAAGGTGTTGCGACAGCGCCGGCTCTTGTCAGACTGGCAGAAAAGCACAATGTCGATATGCCAATTTGTGTGGCAGTGAACCGCGTTCTCAGTGGCGACATAACACCGGCAGAGGCGATGACCGCGCTGCTCGCGCGGCCTCTAAAATCTGAAACGGATTAGGCGGCCATCCGCATTGGAACGTCGAAATGTGGTTCCGGATTATGAATATGGTCCATTATATTCTGCTCTGTCGCAAAGGGTCCAAGCGCCATAAAGGCCTCTTCCTGCGCCACGTGTCCGGCGATAGCGGCATAGCTTTTCGCGCGGCTGAAATCGATCGTGCGGTTGAAAAACGCTTTGCGCAGACGCGGGGACAATCTGGACAGCGTCAAAACCTGCCGCACGCTTTTATGGCAGAGATATAGATCCGCCGCGATGGCATCAACGTCCTGATTCTGACGAAACATGCCAATGACGGTATTATAGAGATCGCGATTGGACATGAGGGCCGGAGTCTGATCGGCTGAATCCTTTAACTCTGAGAGCTCAATAAATGGAATATTGACAAGTGAACGCGGTAAAAGCCCCATGAAATCCAGACGACGAATGGCGGCGAGACGCTTCCGGCCATCCACAATTGTAAGCTTGCCATGATTGCGCGTGACGATAATCGGGGAGAGGAGGCCGAAACGGGCGATAGACGCCTGAACAGCTTTGATTTCGGAGAGTTCACGCCCCGCAAGCGGACGCGGGCGCAGAGTTGTGAACATATCCACAGGGGCTGTTTTAAATAGGGACATAGCTGCCTCTTTCATACTTAACATGACGCTAACCTGAAGGATAAACACTTACTGGAACACATCCGTTCCATTAAAAAAATGCCAAAATCCTTAACGTGCGTTAACTTGTTACCTCACTGTTATAATTAGCATTTTGGCCGAAATAAGACATACACAGTTAAATCACATCTGCGAGAACAGGCCGTTATTTGTTAGGGTTTTATTAACCCTGTTAATTTCAGGGTTTGGTGCCTACCGTCACGTAATTAATCGATTTATCCCCAGAAAGTGTCCACACCTGCGTGATCGGATTGAGGCTCATGCCGATCTGTTCACGAACGTCTAATCCCGCATCCGTCATCCAACGCGTTAACTCAACGGGCTTCACGAGCTTTGCATATTGATGCGTTCCGCGTGGCAGCCAGCGCAGGACATATTCCGCGCCGACAATCGCAAAAGCAAAAGCCTTGAGTGTGCGGTTAATCGTGGAGCAGAGCATGATCCCGCCCGGCCGCGCCATCGCGCCGCAATCCGCCATGAACTCCGGTGGGTTGGCGACGTGTTCAATGACTTCCATATTCAGCACAACATCATAGGGAGCTTCGCCAGCCTCCACCATTTGTTCAATCGTGCCGTGGCGGTAATCGACCTCGACGCCGACTTGCTCGGCATGGGTCTTTGCCGTCTTGAGATTGCGTTCTAACGCATCGACACCCGTAACAGTGGCACCCAATCGCACCATCGGCTCACAGAGCAGTCCACCGCCGCAGCCAATATCGAGAACCCGAAGACCTTTCAGCGGTTGTTCGGCTTCGGGGTCCAATCCAAAATGTTCGCAGACCGTCTCTTTGATAAATGACAACCGCGCCCCGTTCATAATATGCAGCGGCTTAAACGGCCCCGTCGGATCCCACCAATCCGCCGCCATACGCGAAAAGCTCGCCATCTCCGCCGGATCGACGGAAACGCGCGAGAGACGGTCGGGCTGAACATCGGAATGGGCCATATCTGTAAGTCTTTCGGAACGAAACGGGATGGAAACGTGTTTTATATACGTAGGAATTAACCAATAGGAGAAAAATTATGGAATCCGAACACATCAAAGGTGCAGCCAACAAAGCCGCCGGCAAAGCCAAACAAGCCGCAGGCGACGCCATCAACAATAAAGAGATGCAGGCCAAGGGCAAACTTCAGGAAATGAAGGGCAAAGCCCAAGGTGTCGTTGGCGATGCAAAAGACGCCATTGAAGAAAAATAGGTCTAAACGCCAAACTTCAAGAAATGCCGCGCACCCTCCGGGTGATGCGGCTTTTTTTATGGAGCCGACGGCAAGTGAATGTTGAATTCCGATACAAATGCCTGTTGACCTTCAATACCGCAAACCGTCACTCTTCGCCTTGGGTTTTCACCTAATCCAGTCCGGTAGACTGTATATTGGGGATTGGAGAAATGATTTTTTCCCGGTTCAAGCGTAATCTCATAGCTCGAAATATCTTCTCCCCAAATACCGTCCGGATTTCCGACAACGGTATCTTCATGAGACGAGTATTTGCAGGTCAAGATTACAGGTGAGCTTGACTTATTGTCATAGTCGAATTCGTAGCCGTACCATGTGCAAGGCTCCGCTCTTCCGTCAAACACACATTCACTTTGCCCTGTGATGTAGATGTCTTCAGTCTCAAAACAGACATGCGCATCATCTAGGTAGCCGACACCCTCTTCAAATTTATACAGACAGACTAATCCGGATTTGACATTGGTAATATCTACCACGGTCCCACTTGGACTTGCGCTGCAGGCGATATTTCCGATGATGACCAGCAAAATCACGACGGCGCAGTTTAGAGTGTAACGCATGATTAAAGTCCAATCCAAAATTTTGGTGCAACGTCATTGTTCACTATCTCAACCATTGCGCATTTCGACACATATGCCTAAGAGGTCGCCGCTTCGATGGAACAAACCTGTTTCCATTGTCAATAAATAACCCAAGGAGCTGGCTTTGGCCCGCATCGTCATGAAATTCGGCGGCACGTCTGTTGCCAATCTGGAACGTATTCGTCACGTCGCGGGATTAGTCGCGGAAGAGGCGAAAGATGGCAATGAAGTTGCTGTCGTTGTCTCCGCCATGAGCGGGGAAACCAACCGCCTTGTCGCGCTGGTCGATGAATTGGATGCTGACTCTGATAAGGGCGCAGCGATTGAGGATGAATATGACTCCATCGTCGCCAGTGGTGAACAAGTCACCTCCGGCCTTCTCGCCATTGCTCTGCGTCGTCGCGGGTTGAAAGCGCGGAGCTGGCTCGGCTGGCAAATCCCGCTGCGCACCGACATGGCCCATTCCAAAGCCCGTATCGCGGAAATCGAATCTTCCGCCATTGGCCCCTCCATGAAGGACGGGAATGTCGCCGTTGTCGCAGGATTCCAGGGCGTGAACGAGACGGGCCGGATTTCCACGCTGGGTCGTGGTGGCTCTGATACGTCGGCCGTTGCCATTGCTGTTGCGCTGAAAGCTGACCGTTGCGATATTTATACCGATGTCGACGGTATCTATACGACGGACCCGCGCATCGCGAAAGATGCCCGCCGCCTGAACCGCATTGCGTTCGAGGAAATGCTGGAACTGGCCAGCCTCGGTGCGAAAGTGCTCCAAACCCGTTCGGTCGAATTGGCCATGAATAATAATCTCCCCATCCGCGTGTTGACCAGCATGGCGGAGGTCGGGGACGAAAACCCCGGAACCCTGGTCTGCCACGAGGATGAAACCATGGAAGAACGAGTCGTCAGCGGCGTCGCCTATTCACGCGACGAAGCCCAAATCACATTGCTTAAACTGAAAGATGCGCCCGGCATGGTCGCCAAGGTCTGTCGCGCGATGTCTGATGCCAATGTCATCGTTGATATGATCGTGCAGGGGATTTCCCGCTCGGATAACTCCGCCAACCTGACCTTCACGGTCGGCAAGCGGGACCTCGAGAAAGCTCTGACAGCCTTGGAAGGCTCCAAGGAAGAGATTGGTTTTTCCGGCATTAAATCGGACTCGGACGTCACCAAAGTTTCCGTCGTCGGCATCGGCATGCGCTCTCACACGGGTGTCGCGCAGACTATGTTCGAAGCCCTCGCGGATAAGAACATCAATGTCGAAGTCATCGCCACATCGGAGATCAAAATCTCGGTCCTGATCGACAGCGAATATACGGAACTCGCCGTCCGCGCCTTGCACAAAGCGTTTGAGTTACACCAGACGCCCGCCCCAAAAGTCAGCGCGCCTTAAATCCATCAGATTTTGCTATGTCTCGGCGAAATAATTCGCCATTGTGAATTAAGAACAGGTGTTCCCTTCACAGAGAGACATAGATCATGACCCGCATTCCGACCTTTAAAACTCTATTTTTGGCCACGGCGCTGAGCGGCCTTGTCCTGTCAAACTGTCAGCAGGCCGATAGCCCCGATCCTGTTGAAGCTGCCGAGACCTCTACCGATGAGGCCGTTCAACGCGCTGCCGCCAGTACCGCGCCGATTATTCTACCGGGCGCGCCCGGACAATCGTCACAAACACTGGTCGCGGAAGACGCGATCAAAATTGCCGATAATAGTTATTCACCCGATGATGTGATGTTCATGCAGAATATGATCCCGCATCATGCACAGGCCGTGGAAATGGCCAATCTTGTGGAGTCCCGCACGAACCGCAAGGAAATCGTCGATATTGCCAGCCGGATAAAAGCCTCCCAAGCGGACGAAATTAAATTTATGGAAGACTGGCTGACGGAGCGGAACGAACCGCTCACTATGTCAGGTGGTCACGAACATCACAGTGGCAGTACAGGCGAGAGCATGGGCGCTCACCATGAGATGGAGGGCATGGCCAGTCCGGAAGAGATGGCAAAATTGGCCGCGTCTGAAGGCGTCGATTTTGACAAACTGTTCCTGACCCTGATGATTGCACATCATGATGGGGCCTTGACGATGGTGGAAACGCTGACAGATCAGCCGGGCTCGGCCTATGATCCCGTCCTGTTCGATTTCACAAATGATATTATCAATGATCAAACCTCCGAGATTGAGCAGATGAGTGCGATCTTGAGCTCTTTTTCTTCGGATCCGCGCGCGAACCTCAAAGGCGGTTTTGAAGATGCGGAGTCGGCCATTCTGAACCTGAAACGCGTCGCGACATTGCCGAAGCCGGCAGGCTTTTTCGATCCCAAAAATCCGGCAGGCCTGCCGCCGATTATTTCAAAGGACGACGCGGCAGAGACGGGCCGCGATGATGGGCAGAGTGTCGAGGGCACAGAATGGGGCTCGCGCTCTCCGCTCTTCAGTTTTGCGAATACGGATATGGCCTTTCAGGACGACATTCTCGTGACGGGCAATTATCACGGGTTCAGCATTTATAAGCTCCAAGAGGATGGCACGCCGGAACTCTTCAGTTCCGTTGTCTGTCCGGGCGGGCAGGGCGATGTCTCCATCGTGGATGACCTTCTCATCATGTCCGTTGAGCAGACACGCGGTCGGGTTGATTGCGGATTACAGGGCATTAGCGAAGATGTGAGTGCAGAGCGTTTCCGGGGCATTCGGATTTTCGACATTAGCGATCTGGCCAAACCCGTACAGGTCGGCCAAGTCCAAACCTGTCGTGGTTCCCACACCCATTCGGTTGTCACCCAAGACGAGACCAAGCTGGTCGTTTATAATTCGGGCACATCCTCAATTCGGAAGGATGAAGAGTTAGAGGGCTGCGTCGGCGGTGTTGCTGGCGATGATCGGACGGCACTCTTCCGCATTGATGTGATTGAGATACCACTCGCGGATCCATCCAAATCCCGTATCATCGACAGTCCCACTGTTTTCGCCGATGAAGAGTCGGGACGTTTGGCTGGATTATGGCAGGGCGGCGATCACGGTGACGGGACGCAGGACACGAACCAAACCAATCACTGTCACGATATTACAGTCTTCCCCGAAGCGAAAATCGCGGCAGGGGCCTGTTCTGGGAACGGGATTATTTTTGATATTTCCGACCCCCTAAAACCGACACGGATTGACGAGGTTGTTGATACGGGATTTGCCTATTGGCATTCCGCGACATTCAATAATGACGGGACAAAAGTCCTCTTCACAGATGAATGGGGCGGGGGCAGCCGTCCGCGCTGTCGCGTCTATGATCCCAAGGATTGGGGCGCGAATGCGATTTACGATATTGAAGAGGGCGAGCTGACCTTCAAAAGCTATTATAAAGTTCCAGCGCCGCAGTCAGACTCAGAAAACTGCGTCGCGCATAATGGCTCGATCATCCCCGTCCCGGGGCGTGATATTTTCGCGCAGGCCTGGTATCAGGGTGGTCTGTCTGTGATGGATTTCACGGATTCAGAAAATCCGGTGGAGATTGCCTATTTTGACCGCGGTCCCGTTCATGACGAGAAACTCGTTCTCGGTGGATACTGGTCGACCTATTGGTATAATGGCAATATTTACGGGACTGAAATTGCGCGAGGATTGGACGTCTTTTCCCTCACACCGAGTGAGCATTTAACCGAGAATGAAATCGCCGCCGCCATGCTTGCCGATCAGGGCAACACGTTTAACCCACAACAACAATTCCCGGTCACATGGCCCGCAGAACCGGTTGTCGCAAAAGCCTATATTGACCAAATGCAACGCAATGACGGGATGACGGCGGATCAAGCCGGAGTATTGCTGCAGGCCTTGGATCGTGCAGAGGAACAGTTAAAGTCTGGCAGTGATGACGCAGCGCTGTCAGAGACACTCACCGCGCTCGTCAAAGACGTCGAGCATGAAGGTCTGTCCAAAACAGTCTTCGCCATCGCGGCGCGTTTACAAGACTGATAGCTATTTCCAAGGGCGACTGAAGTTAATCTATTTCAGTCGCCCTTGGACCTTAACCAAAACTTCACCACACCCTCATCTTTTGCCCGATTTAAGTCACATTTAAACCTATTGCCGTAATTGTCCGAACAGCCTGCGGGGGCTTGGGAGAGTTTTGTGCGTTTTTTATCTGTGAAACCTATTGCGGCCACATTGATGGCGGGGCTGATGTTGAGCGCCTGTGGTGGCGGGGGTGGAAGCTCCAATTCGAGCGCAAGTTTGGGTGGACCAACCGGTGGCGGAACACCAGCCCCTGCGCCTGCTGCGACGAAGTTTTATACCGATCTCGAAACCCGTGAAGAAGCCGCCCGCTTCCTTATCCAGGCAGGATTTGGCGGAACAGATGCGGAAATCGATTCACTGGTTGGGACAGATGCTGCCAACTGGATTGCAGCCCAGTTACGCGCACCGGCGACTAAGACCTTCGATGCGATGCTGGCCGCCTATCCAACGCGGCAGGATACGGACCGCGAACATTCCAAAATGCTTTGGACGAACCTGCTGACGGCCGATGATGTTCTGCGACAGCGTATGATGTTCGCCCTGTCTCAGGTTTTCGTTATCTCTGATAATGACTTTTTCGACGAAGGGTTCACGACCGCACAATATACGGATATTCTTACCGATCACGCTTTTGGTAACTACCGCGAGATGATCGAGGACATCACCTATTCCCCCGCCATGGGCCAATATCTGACATATTACCGCAACCGCAAAGGCGACGAGCGGTCCGGCCGGATGCCGGACGAGAATTACGCCCGGGAATTATTGCAGCTCTTCTCCATTGGTCTGGTCGAATTGAATCAGGACGGGACACCGAAAGCGGGATCGCCGGAAACCTATGACAATGATGATATTATAGGCTTGGCAAAAGTTTTTACGGGATTGTCGGGTTCAGGCCCCAGCTTTCGCTGGAGTGATCAGGATGAGGATTGGAGACGCAAACCGCTGCAGATGTTTGATGATGAACATTCGCCGCTGGAAAAGACTTTTCTTGGCACCACTATCCCCGCTGATACAACGGGTGTGAACTCCATTGATATGGCGCTGGACACGATTGCGGACCATCCTAATGTTGCGCCGTTTCTCTCGCGCCAGATGATCCAGCGTTTCACTTCGTCCTCGCCCTCGCCCGAATATGTCCGACGCGTTGCAGATGCGTTCGATGCGGGAAGCTTTACCGCGCCGAATGGCAGGGTTTTCGGATCGGGGCAAAAAGGGGATTTCGCAGCGATGATCGCGGCGATCCTTCTGGACGAGAGCGTGCATGACGATGTGCAGGAGGCGAATGAAGGCAAATTACGGGAACCCATTGTGAAATTTGCGCATTATGCCCGGGCCTTTGATCTCGCCGACATAGATGTTTCCGCCGAGTGGCGGTTTAACGACACATCCAATCCGAATGATAAATTGGGCCAGCATCCGCTGCGCAGTCCGTCTGTCTTTAATTTCTATCGCCCCGGCTATCTCTCGCCTGCGACAGAGTCCGGAGAGGCAGGTCTGACCGCCCCAGAATTTCAAATTGTGAATGAGGGCTCTGTGCTCGGGTTTTCGAATTTTATGACGCATTATATTACCGTGAGGGCGGACGATCCGGCGGGTAATCCCGGCTTTAATCCTGATTTCGCGGCGGAGATAGCGCTAGCCAATGACCCGCAGGCCCTTATCGATCATCTCGACGTTAAACTGACCGCCGGACAACTTTCAGATGCGACGAAAGCGGAAATGGCCGATACCGTCTCCACATTGTTAATCGCAGCGGATGACGCGGAAACGGATCGCCTCGACCGCGTCCAACTCGCGCTTATCATGATGATGTCTTCCGGCGCCTTTGCCGTTCAAATCTAGGAGCCGGACGATGACATTTTACAATAGACGCCAATTCCTCACCCGTTCCACCCTCGGTTTTGCTGGCGCGACGATGGGACTTTCCATGTTGGCCCATGCGCCTGCCCGCGCGGCTAATACGGGTGGTTATAAAGCGCTTGTCGGCATTATGCTGAAAGGCGGGATGGATAATAATGACACGATTCTGCCCAGAGATAGTGCGAGCTATGACGCCCTCAAAGCTTTGCGCGGCGGTATTTTTGACAGTCATAATGCTGATGACCCGACCAGTTCGCGCTACCGCGAGAACATCCTGCCCCTTAATGTCCAGGACGGCGTACGATTTAACGGGCGTCAATTCGGTGTGCCGCGGGAACTCGCCGCGGTGCAAGAGATGTTCAATACTGGGGATCTGGCCGTTGTCGGCAATGTTGGGCCCTTGCTCGATACGGTCGACCGCGACGCCATCGAAGCCCAAAGCGCCTTACTACCGAAACGCATTTTTTCGCATAATGACCAGCAATCCACGTGGATGGCGTTGGGAACAGAAGGCACGCGGCGCGGCTGGGGCGGTCAATTTGCCGATGCCGTGATCCAATCCGGCGGCGCGCCCAACCCGCTCTATGCGGCGATCACGGCCACCTCGCCTGATGTATTCCTCGCAGGGCAACGGGCGCAACCGTTTCGTATTCCAAAGGTCGGCAGCCGTTTGCGCATAGATGGTGCAGAAAGAAAATGGCACCTCGGATATAGTGATGATGCAGATGCCGCCCGCGCGAAACTCGCGGCTTTTATGCGTCGCGAAAGTTTTGATCACACAAATCTCTTCCGCAGGGATGCTGTCAAAAAGTCAGGCGTCGGGATTGAAAACCAGATCGCCTACTCTGAGCGCGCCAATGCTGCGATGCCACTGGCGACAGAATTTCCGTCTACAGGTCTGGGCCGTCAGCTCGGTGGTGTCGCACAGGCTATGTCCCTGCGCGGGGAATTGGGGACCAGTCGTCAGGTGTTCTACACGGCACAGGGCGGATATGATACGCATGACAGTCAGGGCGGCGCTATTTCCGCGCGACATACAGAACTTGGCGATGCCCTGGCGGCGTTTAAAGCGGCCATGATCGAACTCGGGACATGGGATGATGTCCTCGTCTTCACCATGAGTGATTTCGGACGCTCCATGGTCGGCAATGGCGATGGATCTGATCACGGTTGGGGCGGACATCATTTCGTGGCCGGCGGGTCCGTGCGCGGCGGGCATATTTACGGTGATATTCCGGAAGTCGACCTCGCCCATCCTCAATATACGAAAGAGCGCGGACGTCTCATTCCGACAACCTCTGTTGAGCAGCATGCCGCCGCGCTGGGTAGTTGGTTTGGATTGGATTCGGGAGAATTGAATGCGATCTTCCCGAATCTCTCACGGTTTGACCGCTCCGCGCTCGGCTTCGTTTAAGCCTTCGCGCGGGACAGCAGGATCAGGCCCAGACCGCCCCAGAAGATTTCGATTCCAATTTCGATATAGGTGAGCTGCGGCCCTGTGCCGTCCAGCGCGAGACCGACCAATCGCCCTATCATGAAACAGAATGTCAGGAAGACAATGGCTTTGGTCAATTCCCGGACGGAGCCTTTCATCGCGACCTGAACACAGACAATGCCGATCCCGATCAGAGCGGCCCAGATCGCACGCACCTCGTGCAGGCCGAGCAGGTCCGGCGTCCAACCCATCGCATTGGCAATGCGAGCGGGTTGGAACAGGCCGTAAAGTCCGTATAATATATAGAACAGCCCGTTGATGATGCCGTAGATTTTCATGACGTGTCTCCCGCTATAATCTCTCCCTCTCTTGTGACGGTTCGGCTTGCCAAAGCAAGTGCAGACGCCTATAGGGCCGCCTTCACGACAAAAGTTGTGACGCAACGTATCGGGTTGAATGGCATACCTGATCGTTCGAAAGGCAGACTGGTTTCATTTCGTTTTGAAGATCAGTCCTTATTATTGGAGACCGAAATGCCCAAAATGAAAACGAAGTCGAGCGCCAAAAAGCGCTTTAAGATTACCAAATCCGGTAAGGTCAAAGCAGGTCAGGCTGGCAAACAGCATGGCATGATCAAACGCACAAACGATCAAATTCGTAAGCTGCGCGGCACAACAGTCCTCAAAGACTGCGACGCCAAAGTGATCAAGAAAAAGTACATGCCCTACGGCTAAGCGCCGCCCTACCTTACATACCGGAGAATTATCATGGCACGAGTCAAACGCGGCGTAACCAAGTCCGCTCGTCATAAAGAAATATTGAAACAGGCCAAAGGTTATCGCGGTCGTCGGAAGAATACGTTCCGCATCGCCAACCAGGCCGTCGAGAAAGCGGGTCAATACGCCTATATCGGTCGGAAACTGAAAAAGCGTCAGTTCCGCGCTCTGTGGATCCAACGCATCAATGCGGCGGCCCGCGCCCACGGTACGACTTATGGTCGTTTCATGGACGGCTTGAACAAGGCCGGAATCACGCTGGACCGTAAAGTTCTCGCCGACATGGCCGGAAACGAGCCGGAAGCGTTTGCAGCTCTCGCAGAGACAGCCAAGAAACACGCGTCCAAGCCGCATACTGTTAAGTAGCCGCTTCGAGCAATCCTGATTTTTAAAGGCTCCCGGGAGGGAGCCTTTTTTTATACGCGTCATAGAGGCACAACCACAGCTGTATTTTTTTATTTCGCCTCCTCAAATTTTATGTAAGGTCTAGTAATGATAAGGGGCGCAACCTGAATTTTTCAATCCTCATTTTCGTTGTTAAAATTAAATGAGGATTATTATGACTTTAAATCTCACCTTTAGGGCTGTTGGCCTTTACGCGTTTTTCCCTAATCTCGCTCTGGATGGTTTGGATGCAACCTCATCCATTCAAAACGTTTTAGATGCGGTCGCATCGACCCAACCCGGTTTCAGTTACGGTTTTGGCCCAACCCACGCTGGAAAATCCATCGTCACATCTATGACCTATGATTATTCCAATACGTCCCGGCAACCGCCGAACAGTTCCGGCATTCCCGGCGTTGGGCCGCGCACAATTCAAACCACCATCGGAGATGTTTCGCAGGTCTGGCAATATTACCGGAGCGCTATCGTACATATTGGCGGATTTGATTATGAGATTAGGAACCAAACTGTGGGCCAACCCTCTTTTGCAACAACCCCAATTGGCAGCGACTTCAAGGTTCCCGAAGGCGGAGTCGTGGAAGCCTACAAACTCGTATTCCGGAATGTGACAATTGACCTTTCCGCAGAAAAGCAAAACGCTTATCTCGCAGCAAAGATGGCACCAACCGCCTG
Source organism: uncultured Caulobacterales bacterium (assembly GCA_947503715.1). Classification (GTDB taxonomy): domain Bacteria; phylum Pseudomonadota; class Alphaproteobacteria; order Caulobacterales; family Maricaulaceae; genus Litorimonas. The sequence continues at coordinate 489,858 of CANNER010000002.1, forward strand.
ATAGGTAACCAATATTATGTCATGAAGGCTCCCGCGAGGGAGCCTTTTTATAGCCTAGATGACAGCCCGTCCTAACATGGCTTGCCAAAAGGTCAGTCATGTTATGGCGACCCATGAGAGAGTTGTCATCCAAACCCATGCATTTCGTGAAACACGGAAGTCACTTCCCTGTCTCGACTATATGATCATGGTTTATTAACCACGCTCCTAATTCCCGCTAAGCGTTCAAAGCTTCTATAAACATTTTACCCTATTCGATCATAACGAAGCGATAACTGGGGTAGAGCATCAAGCTTATCAGAGCATATGAGCGTTTTTTGCGCATTGATCAGAGCTTGGGCGCGGCTGACCTTCTGCGCGCGCGTGCCGTCTATATGTTGGGCTGGGTCTTCCTGTTTTCACAGGTCATCAATTTGACATTTATGAGTTACGCTTATGGCACTTGGACTTTCGATCATTGGATCGCGGCGAGTGTCATGGTCATTATATTCACTGCGACGCATCTTCTGCGTTATACGAAGGCGTTTACGGGCTATGCTATCGCTTATTCGGCACTGATGCTGATAGGGATATTGGCGACATCTATCCCCGATCAAACAGGCATTAATACGGCGATGTTGCCGCTCTTGGTTGCGGGGGCTGTCATTAATGGGTTTATATCGGGGTGGCGCATGGTCTTTGTCTATGCGAATTTCTCGCTCGCGCTCGTTTGGTTTCTTTACAGCGCGTCTATCACTTGGCCCGTTCCGATTGGCGTTAGTCCCGTTGACTATCAAGCGCGCGCTTTCATGCGGGCGGTTCAGACGACCATTGCCTTTTCCATCGTCTCCACGGGTCTCGCCGTGTTCTCTATCTCTATGCATCGTCTTTTTGATCTCTTGGAAAAGAACATCAAATTAGCTCGGGAAGCGGATTACGCGAAATCCAACTTTCTCGCCAATATGTCTCATGAACTCCGGACGCCGTTAAACGGTGTTATCGGGATGGCGGGCCTGATGATGAAGACGGATATGACACCGACGCAGCGTCAATACGTTGAGATTATCGATGGGTGCTCTACCGGATTGGTGACGATCATCAATGATGTGCTGGACCTGTCCAAATTGGATTCCGGTAAAGCCCAATTTACCTATGCGTCTTTCGATTTACAGAAAATGCTGGGGTCCCTCGTCGCTCTTAACCGTCCCGCAGCCCTCGAAAAAAATCTCGCGCTTGAGCTTCATTGGATGGGAGATACCCCAACACATATTATCAGTGATGAGTCGCGCTTGCGGCAAGTCGCGAATAATCTCATCGGCAACGCAGTGAAATTTACAGAATCGGGCCGGATTGATGTCATCGTGCAGTCCCGGCAAATTCGTGAGGATCTAACCGAGCTATGCCTCTTCGTCCGGGATACGGGCGTGGGCATAGATGAAGCCGATTTGGGGCGTGTTTTCACGCGTTTTGAACAAGTCGATAACCGTCTGTCCTCCGGTACAACCGGCACAGGGCTTGGCCTGTCGATTACGCGCGGCCTTGTTGAGGGTATGGGCGGTAAGGTCCATGTCCAGAGCGTTGTGGGGGAGGGAACGGTTTTCACAATTCAACTCCCCGTACGGATTGAGCGACGCGGAACGCAGGTGGTACAGGTTCCGGCTGACAAGATGAGACGAAGCGCTTAACCTGCTTTTGAAATCAAGAAAAAGCAAAAACATCATCCGGCTGGGGGCGCGCATGTTAACCTTTTGTTATTCGCATTTAATGAAAGATGAAAAGAAGCCTCAAAGTCTTAAGAGTTTTCGCCTACAACTCTAGCATGAACAATGAGACCTCTGCGCCAGAGAAAATTGATGACCTTCAAGACACAGCAGCAGAGGTGGGCCGAAAGGCGTCCATCTCTATTTTTGCGCTTCTGGGCATGCTGCTTTTCCCGGCTGCCGCCTCGGCCGGGTCATCTGACCGGGTTAAATTTTCCGTCAAACCCAAAGTCGCGGTCAAGCTGGTGTCAAAAAAACCGGGACAGCGGACATACCGGATTGCCAGCAACGCGCCCTTTCGAATCACGGCGTCCGGTGTCATCGGTCCCATCCGATCGCGTATCACGAAAATCGGCGAGGCCGCGCAAAAACCGGGCAAGCTCGTGGCCTGCCGTCGCGCTGCCGGAACCCTTCCCACGACGATTTACCGTGCGGCGCGTAAGACAGCAGTAGAGCCGGCCCAACGCAAGGCGCAATCCGTCCTCATCACCCTTCGCTATTCCAAATATTCCAAGCCGGTTTTTAAAATTGTGCCCCGCCGCAAGAAGGCCGCGACACCGCCTGTTGGACAGGCCTGCGAGACAAATCCGCAAGGTTGACAGTCCCGCCTCATCCGCGTAGAGGCCCGCCATTCGCGCAGTTTTAACTCTGCGCTCCGCGCTGTGCAGGATGCAGACGGGGTCCCGTGGTCAACGAGTTTCGTTCGCCGCGGCCTTTTGCGTTTTGCCTATAACTGGGTGATTTGAGATTTGTTTGAAGCCTTAGGCGATAAGTTAGGCAATGTATTTGACGGTTTGACCGGTCGTGGTGCGCTCTCCGAATCCGACGTCAATAAAGCCATGCGCGAAATCCGCATTGCGCTGCTTGAAGCTGATGTCGCCCTGCCGGTTGTCAAACAATTCGTCGAACAGGTCCGCAAGGAAGCCGTCGGCGAGAAAGTTATCAAGTCGATCAAACCGGGCCAGATGGTCATCAAGATTGTCAATGACGCCCTGATTGATATGCTTGGCGGGACGCTCTCGGATGATGAGGCTGACAAGGCCGAAGCCGCGAAGGCCTCGGAGCTCAACCTCTCCGCCAAACCGCCCGCCGCCATCTTGATGGCGGGTCTTCAGGGTTCCGGTAAGACGACGACCACTGGTAAGCTCGGGCTCTATCTGCGCTCGGCGCTTAAGAAGAAAGTCCTCTTCGCCTCGCTCGACACGAACCGTCCTGCCGCGATGGACCAGCTCGGTATGTTGGCCGAACAGGCGGGCACGGGTTTCCTGCCCATCGTCAAAGGCGAAAGCGCCCTGCAAATTGCCAAGCGCGCGATGAAAGAGGGCGCTAAAGGCGGCTATGATATCGTCTTCCTCGACACAGCGGGCCGAACCACCGTCAATGATGAATTGATGGACGAAGTCGAGGCGATTGCGAAAGAGACAAACCCGATTGAAACCCTCCTCGTTGCTGACTCGCTGACGGGTCAGGACGCCGTCGAAACCGCCAGACGCTTTAATGAACGCCTCCCGCTGACAGGTCTCGTCCTGACGCGTATTGATGGCGATGGACGCGGCGGTGCAGCGCTGTCCATGCGGGCGGTGACAGGTCTTCCAATTAAATTCCTCGGCACGGGCGAGAAGCTCGACGGCCTCGAAGCTTTCGATGCCGAACGTCTCGCGGGTCGTATTCTGGGGCAAGGCGATATCGTCTCCCTCGTCGAGAAAGCCGCGCAGGTCATCGATGAAAAAGATGCCGCCAAGACAGCCGAGAAAATGCGTAAGGGTCAATTCGACCTCGAAGATCTGTCCAAGCAACTCGGCCAGATGCAGAAAATGGGCGGCATGGGTGGCCTCATGAAATTAATGCCCGGTATGGGCAAGATGAAGAAACAACTCGATGCCGCGGGCGGCATTGATGACCGCTTGCTGAAGCAGCAACAGGCTATTATTTCCTCCATGACACCGGAAGAACGCCGTAAACCGGCCCTGCTGAAAGCCTCGCGCAAGAAACGTATCGCGGCAGGCTCTGGCATGTCCGTGCAAGAGGTCAACAAGCTCCTCAAAATGCACCGCCAAATGGGCGACATGATGAAGAAAATGTCCAAAGGCGGCATGGCCGGCATGATGCAGGCAATGGGCGGCATGCCCGGAATGCCGAAAATGCCCGGTGGGATGTCGGCCAAAGGCGGGATGCCAAATCCGGCCGATATGGATCCGGCCCAACTCGAAGAGCTCAAAAAGCAAATGGGCGGCATGCCCGGATTACCGAAATTACCCGGTCTCGGGGGTGCAAAGCTTCCGGGTCTGGGCGGCGGAGGCCTTCCTGGCTTAGGTGGCGGCTCACCTTTCGGGAAAAAGAAATAAACGCATTTAATTTAAAACAGACACTCAAAGGAAAACTCACATGTCCGTTAAACTTCGTCTGGCCCGTCATGGTGCCAAAAAACGCCCTTATTACCGCATCGTTGCGGCTGACGTTCGTGCGCCCCGCGATGGTCGCTTCATCGAACAGGTTGGGTCTTATAACCCTATGCTTCCAAAAGACTCCGAAGACCGCGTCAAGCTTGACGTTGAAAAGGTTCAGGACTGGCTGAAAAAAGGCGCCCGCCCAACAGAACGCGTTGCCCGTTTCCTCGGCGCTGCCGGTCTCTGGGAATGGAAGCACGGCAATAACCCTGAAAAAGGTAAACCTGGTCAGAAAGCCCTCGAGCGTATTGAAGAGCGCAAAGAAAAAGCCGAAGCCCGCGCCGCTGCGGAAGCCGAAGCCAAAGAAGCTGCTGCAGAAGCCAAGAAGGCCGCTGACGAAGCCGCCAAACAGGCCGCTGAAGACGCAAAAAATGCGCCTGCTGAAGACGCGCCTGCCGCTGAGGAAACACCTGCTGAAGAGTAGAGTTTGTCTCAGATTAAAGTTTGAAAGCCGCTTCTTTCGGGAGGCGGCTTTTTTTATGAGTCAATCTCGACATTGTGCTGAGGACTTACAGGTCGCATAATAGCGAGGCAGAATTATTCTGGAGCGATTAAATATGGGACTGTTTTCAAAAACATCCAAATATCTCGAATATGAATATATGGGACACCGCATTGAGGTTCATAATTGGTGGCGCATGGTTCCAACCCAATCTGCCGCGACGCTGATTATCGATGATGAAATCATCGCGAAAAACACAAAATGGAGCCATATAAACCCGGATATTCCGGTGCTTAAAGGTTCTGGCCTCTCCGAGTCGATAAAGTCCGTTGAGGTCTTTATGATCGGCATGTTCAGCATGAAGTTCGCATTGAAAATCAATGGTGGGCTTGTTTATTCCGAAGAGATCAGTCGGGCGGATGAATGGCAGAGAAAACTATTTGGGCATAAGACATTCTGAATGCCCGTCCTTTAAAATTTTGAAGCCTCCACGTGAAGCGGCTCATATGGAAAATTTGGAACCGAGGTTGGGTTTCACCCGTAATGTAAGGGAAGGTAAAAGAGAGGAACATTTATGCCCGAACATTATGTAAACAACTTAGATGAAACCGCGCGCGACGCTTCCATTGGACTGTTAAAATCCGCATTGGCTTCCGCACTGGACTTACAATTGGCCGTCAAACAAGCGCATTGGACGATCAAAGGTCCAAGCTTTATCGGCTTGCACGAATTACTGGACGAGGTCGCAGACCGCGCGCGTGACCACTCTGATACGATTGCGGAACGGATGGTTATTCTCGGCGGACAGACACATGGTACAACGCAGAAAATTGCTGAAAACACATCGCTGGAACCCTATCCCGCAGACATTACGGATCAGAATGACCACGTAAAAGCACTCACTGAGCGGTTCATGGCCTTTGGTGGCATGTGCCGCGACGCCATCGCCAAGGCAGGCGAGAATGGCGACGAGGATACGGCCGATCTGTTCACAGAGATTAGCCGGAACGTCGATAAGGACGCGTGGTTCATCGGTGCACACAACGCGTAACAATGAATCGGAGTTTTGAGACTTCGGAAGTTGTTATAATAAAGTTGAGAAGCCGTCCCTCGGGGCGGCTTTTTTTATGAAGGGGCCATTCATAATTTTGAGGAATCGCTTGGTTTGATTATCAATCTTCCATCAGCCCGGAAACGACCTTTAAGTGAAATGTTTTGGCGATCAATCACCGCCTGTAAAAGATAATCCTCGGTTATGCCGTTTTCGAAACCGGGGATTGATAAAAACCTCTTTCCTCTATCTCCGTTCATTCCGGCCCGTTATTTGCGTGCAAACAACATGATCTGGAATGCAGAGTTTGTCATGGTTTCAGTGAGTTAAGCGCCGATTTCCGATTGACGCTCTGGACCCCAGCTCTAGTTGTTTGTGAACAAATAACGGGCCGGGGTGGGCGGGATAAGTGGGAATTGAGATTTATTTCAAAAACTGCGTCCACACCCCTTTCGACCTGTGCAATCTTTAAGGTGTCTTCTTTTACAGGGCGGTCAGGTGCACATTGACCAGTGCAATTCTGTTTGATGAGGCGTCGAAAATTTGGTGAAGCTTACCCATTTTTCGACGCTTTAATTTAAAAAACAGAAATGCACGGACCGGAAAGAAGCGGTGCTTGTCATTGGAGCGAAGGGCGTAATGTCCCGGCTGCTTGGGTGGCCTGTCGAGAGCTGATCGTTCCCAGACTGAATGGTTCGGCCGGCAGTGCGAAAAGGCGTCGCCGCGTGGGCCCGTTGGGGTTCGAAAACTTAGCTGTAACTCTGGTTTGCGACCAGAACCCTGAATACCCACGCGGACACCCCGTTTTTTTAAGTCAATGAAACGAAACAAACGGACATAACTAAGAGATACAGGAACTAGATGGTTCCGAGGATAACGAAATCAGCGGCCGCCCCCGTCTGTCATCCCGCACGCAACGCAGTGGAGATGCGGGACCTATCGGCTACTCTCTCAGATTTGCGTTCATAAATGACAGGCCCCGCACCATGTGCGGGGTGACATAGGTGTGTGTCGCCGGGCACGCGCTTGCGCGGTACCGTGCAGTTCGGTTCCTCAGCTATTTGATTACCAATCAAATAGCTTCGTCACCACGTTAACCTTTCGGTCATCATACCGACCCTTGCGTTACAATGCCCTCATCTTGGGTTCGAAACGCTTGCGCATTTTGGAAAAATCTGCGTTGGTTATAACATTGCGTTGGCTGGTCTTGGCGCAAACCCCGAAATCGCTATTAAAGGAGCCCGCCTTGTCCCCCATTCGCACCTGTCTCACACTATCCTGTCTCTTATTTGCCACACCTGTTTTTGCGGCTGACCTGCTCAGTTTCGATGCAGACCGGAACGTTTTCACCATGGCGCCGACAATTTCCAAGGTCACGCCGGGCGTCGTGTCTATCAATACAATTGAATCGGAAGAGGCGGACGGCACGAGTATTGGAGGCATCGGATCAGGCGTCATTATTGATGCGAATGAGGGGCTCATCCTGACGAATGACCACGTGATAGAGGATGCGCAATCCATCACGGTCGTCCTCTCAGACCGTCGCCGTTATGACGCGACAATTATGGGACAGGACCCTGAGACAGACCTGGCCCTCTTGCGGATCACGGCGGAAAATTTGCAGGCCGTGAAAGTCTATGAAGATGACGCTACGCAGGTTGGGGATCTCGTTATTGCTGTAGGAAATCCCTTCGGTCTGTCCCATACGGTCACGACGGGTATCGTCTCGGCCATCGGGCGGCGCGATGATAATCCGCTGGGCTATACCGATCTCATTCAGACGGATGCCTCGATCAATCCCGGAAATTCCGGTGGGGCATTGGTCAATTCAGCGGGTGAATTAATTGGCATAAATTCCGCGATTGTCTCGCGTGAAAGTGGCGGCTCCGGCATTGGTTTTGCCATTCCCGCCCACACTTTCCGCGCCGTCGCGGAACAGTTGGAAAATTACGGCACGGTCTCGCGCGGCTCACTCGGCGTGATGATTACGCCCGTCACGATGGACCGGATGACGGAACTCTCGCTGGACAATCTGAACGGCGCGCTGATCGTCGAAGTCAATTCAGGCGGCGCGGCGTCCCTAGCGGGACTGCGGGTCGATGATGTCGTGACGGAATTTGCCGGACGACCAATCGGGAATAGTTCTGATCTTCGCTATGCCGTTGGCTTAGTGCGCCCCAATACGGTCGCGGATGTGAGCTATATTCGCGGAGGTTTGCAGTTCAGTGACCGCGTGACGATCCAATCCAAAGGCATCGCGAAGACGGTCAGCTATGAGGTGATCTTGGACGACCCGGAATCCTAATCATGCTGTTTTAAAACTGCGTCGCAAATCTCAATCGCGGCGGAGAGCACAGCTTCAATCGACATATCCGTCGTGTCTAGCATGTGCGCATCTGCGGCGGGTTTTAACGGTGCAACCGCACGAGTGCTGTCTCTTGTGTCGCGTTCAATTAATTGTTCAAGGACTTGGTCAACGGTCAGCTTTTCGCCATATCCGGCCAGTTCCGCATGGCGACGTTTGGCCCGCTCAATCTGGGTCGCCGTGACATAGAGTTTCACATCGGCGTCCGGACAAATAACGGTGCCAATATCGCGACCGTCTAACACGCCGCCTTTGGCCGCAAACTCGCGTTGAAAGGCGAGGAGCGCCGCACGGACTTTCGGATGGACGGAAACTTTCGACGCCGCCGCGCCGATGGGGCCGGATTTTAGAATGGGATCGAAGAGATCGTCAGGAGAGAGGTTTAAGGCTGCCGTTTCGCCGTCCGCTTCAAGGGCAACATTGCCGCCCGCATCCAAGACACGTTTGGCTGTTGCCCGATAGAGCTTGCCCGTGTCGAGATAGGCGATGCCGTAATGCGCGGCGAGGGCTTTGCCGAGCGTACCCTTGCCGGACGCAAATGTCCCGTCAACGGCGATAACCGTCATTAATTTATCTCCGCGCCAAGCGAGGCCATGAGATCGAAGAAATCAGGAAAGCTCGTCGCAATCATGGAGGCATCATCAATTGTCACAGGTGCATCCGCGTTCAGGCCGAGAATGAGGGCGCTCATAGCGATGCGGTGGTCGTGATGGGTCGTGACTGTGCCGCCACCCGCGACCGGACCGCCCGTGACTTTCAGGCCGTTTTCGAGTTCCTCAGCATTGACGCCATTTGCTTTCAGGAGGTGATAGGTTGCCGTGATGCGGTCGCTCTCCTTCACGCGAAGCTCGCCAATGTCGTCCATGACCGTTGTGCCAGTCGCGAAAGACGCGGCGACGGCGAGGACGGGATATTCGTCAATCATGGAGGCGGCGCGCTCCGGCGGCACGGTGATGCCGTGGAGTTTAGAATACTTGACGTGAATGTCGGCAATGACTTCGCCGCCTGATTTGCGGAAATTATCGGGACGGACATGCCCGCCCATTTCGGTCAGGCAGTCGAACAGCCCCGTTCGTGTCGGGTTCATCATGACGTTCTCTATAATGACGTCAGAGCCGGGCGTGATGAGCGCTGCGACAATTGGAAAAGCGGCAGAGGAGGGGTCGCCCGGAACATTGACGGTGGTGGCTTTCAGGTTCACTGGACCTGTCAGCTTGATTGTATTCCCGACATTTTTGGGTGTCACCTCGACCTTGGCTCCGAATGCACGGAGCATGTTTTCTGTGTGATCGCGCGTTGGAATGGGCTCTGTAATTGCAGTGGTCCCTGTCGTGTTAAGCCCCGCGAGAAGCACCGCCGATTTTACCTGTGCCGAGGCGACGGGCGGTGTGTAGGTCAGGGGGGTGAGATCGCCGTCGCTGGACAGCATGACGGGCAATCGGCCGCCCTCTTGCGCTGTGGCATTCACACCCATCTCCCGCAGCGGATCAAGAATGCGGTTCATCGGGCGGGATGAGAGCGAGGCGTCGCCCGTAAATGTCGCCGTGATGGGATAGCCCGCACAAGCCCCCATAATCAGGCGCACACCCGTGCCGGCATTGCCGCAATCCAGATCAGTCTCTGGCGTTTGCAATCCTGCCGCGCCGCAGCCTTTGATGGTGTAAGTACCATCAGCCGTTTTCGTCACTGTCGCGCCGAGCGCGGACATAACTGACGCAGTGGATAAAATGTCTGCGCCCTCCAGCAGGCCCGTCACGGTCGTTACACCCTCGGCCATCGCGCCAAAGATCATGGCGCGGTGGGACATGGATTTATCGCCGGGTGCCCGAATTGTGCCCGTCAGAGGGCCGGACCGTTGCGCCGAACGCTGCCTATCGGTATCTGTATTCGAACTGAGCATATGTGCCCGTCTCTCCCCTTCGGTGTTGACTCACATAAGCCAAGCGCTAAGACGCGCGGATGTCGCAAATCCTCGCGCTTTCTGCAAGGGATTAGCGCTCCGCTATATGAATTTAAAAGGTATCCGACATGGCAAAAGTCGATCTCGGCAAAAAACGCGTCTGTCCCGAATGTGAAGCGAAGTTTTATGACCTCGCGAAAAATCCGGCCATCTGCCCGATGTGCCAGAACAGCTTTGACCCGACAGAGCTGGATGCAACGCCAATTCTGCCCTCCGCACCCCTCAAACCTCAGACCAGCAAAGCTGACCTTGAGGATGACGAGGACGAAACGGAAGCAACTGAAGTCGATGAGGAAGATATCGACGAAGAGGAAGAAGCTGCAAAAGAGCTCGAGCTTGACGGCGACGACGCGGCCATCATTTCCGGTGGGTCCAATGATGACGACGATGACCGTCCAGACTTTGACGGCTTCTCAACAGATGAGGACGAGGACGAGGACGCTGCCCTCGTGTCTGATGATGACGAAGACACATTGCCTCCAACAGGCGATGAAGACGATGATGACGCCGAAGAAATTGAAATCTAGTCTTTAAGATTAATGGCCGAGCGGGCGAAAAGCCCGCTTGCCAAGCCTCGCGTCTGGCGTTAAACGGCGCATCCCATCCGATATGGAGAGGGGCCTTAGCTCAGCTGGTAGAGCGCTTCGCTGGCAGCGAAGAGGTCAGGGGTTCGACTCCCCTAGGCTCCACCATCGGCTTCTTACCCCAAATGCTTACTCTCTTGCTTTAATCTAAGAGAAATTCGCGAACGGCCCTGATGAACTGATCTGCGGCGGGTTCGCCTTCTAGTAGGAGATGATTGTCACTGTCTAATGAGACAAATTCCGCGTTTGGAATTTCCGCCGCGATTTCCCGGCCTGTTTGCCATTTGATGCGCTGATCTCCTCGCGAGTGAATGACGAGTGTCGGGACTTTCAGGTTTGGAAGATGGTGGCGCACATCTATGCTAGCAAAGGCTTCCAAGAACTTTACAGCATTTTCAGGGCTCGTCGTTTGTCGTTGAAAATCATCGAACCACGCGAGGTCTTCTGCTGATGCGCTGGGCATGAAGGTTGAGGAGAAGACATGTCGATAGGCCGGATTATTCTGCCCCCATCCAGTCTTCGTCAATGTCATCATGGCTTCATTGTGCATTTGGGTTTCAGGTGAGGCGTCAATCTTCCAACCTTTTGGGTAGCCCCCAAATAGAATGAGTTTTGAGACGCGTTCCGGATGGCGAATGCAATATTCAATAGAAACTGCCGCGCCTTGGGAAATCCCTAAAAGCGGGAATTTCTCAAGGTCCATTGTGTCGACAACACATTCCAAATCTTTGACAAACGTTTCCTGCGAAAGCTCATCGACGTCCCAATCCGACAGACCATTGCCGCGTTCGTCATATCGGATGAAAGTAAAGTCTTGTGCCAATTCGCGGTAGAGCGGACTCCATATCGGGGCTGTCCAATCGAGTTCCAAATGTGTCAACCAGTTCGCTGCCTTTACAAGGGGTGGTCCGCTTCCGACACTCGCATAAGCCAAGTTAACGCCCGTCGGTGTTTTGCAGAATTGAATTTTCTGTCGCGCGCGCAGGCGGTCTTCCTGAACATGGCTCTGCGTTTTTGGCGTTGGGATTGGAACGGATAGAGGCGGCGGGGTATAGGGATTTACATCGAAATCAATCCCGGCTTCCCGGAATCGAATTTCAAGCTCTTCCTTTATCTTCTTCGCTTCCAAAGTGGCGTTTTGATGCAGAAGAATATTGACCAAAGTTTTGGCGGCCTCAGGATTATAAGGCTCAAGATCGAGCCACTCTCGCGCGAGTTGTTCGCTTTCATCCGGCGCTATGTTCGGGTGTTCCAAACTCCGTTTGAGGGCCTGACCTTTGAGACGGCTCACCTCCGCCCGTTCTTCGTTGAGCCATAGGGAAAATTGACTTAAATTCGGAAGATCGACCCCCTCCAAGAAAGTCTTGCTCAGTTCGGATTTAATTGCGCGTAATTCGGATAACTCAAGACGCGGGCTGTCCAGACGTGTTTTGATAGTGTCCAACGGGGATGTCAGACCTTCCATGTTGAACCCGATAAATTCCCGATCCGCAACGAGGCGCCGGTTCTCGTTCAGGCAGCTACGCAAACGGCTGAGTGCCCAGCGCAGAGAGCCCTTGGGATCGTGCGGCGTTTCCCAAAACATCTCGCAAAGATGCTCACGTCGTTTTGGTTCATCGGAAAAAATCAGATAACTCAGGAGCGCGCGTGCCTTTTTCGACGGGGGTAGGTCGACAGCGTCTCCGGCTTCTATGAGGCGAAACTCGCCGAAGCAGTTAATTTTGAGCTCTTCCAAAAGACGCACCTATTTCTTGAATATTATAATAGGGGTTTGACCCTAGAGACATATTTTCACTTAGCCTCGTTCTTGTCCGACCTAAAGGTGAACGGTCTATATACCCGTTAAATACCACGATCTTGTAAAAATAATGCGGTTTTTTCGCCTAGAGGGTCAAAATTACCACGCTTTACACACGCTTTTACACACGCTCACGCACACATCGGGGTGCCATGAAAGGTGTGTCAGCGTTGGCGCCCCGCGTTGACCGGGATGGCAGGGCAAGCGCCCGGACCCCACAGGCCGCGTGTCTTAGCTCTGCCATACCTGAACCGCCGCAAGGTTGGGGCTTCGGTTTGAGAGGATTGATTATCGCATCAATCCGAAACGTGTCGTCGAGGACGCGTTTTATGTGAGGGAAGACAAGACATGGCATTATTTCTAGGTGACGGAACGGCAACGACAACGGAAGAGACGGATTTTGTCTTTGGCACTGGCCCGGGTCTGATTACGGCAGCCTCAAGCGGCGGGGCTGACCTGCTGATTGGCGGTTATAATACGGGCGGTCTCTTCTCCGGTATTTCCGGTAATAACAGCGTAGCAACAGCGTTCAGCCTTGAGGTCGATGATCGCTGGATCGCGGCGGACCGTTTTAGCTTCATTCAAGCCGGCGCACCGTCAACATCTATCCATATCGCAGGCGAGGATGCGATTGAATATTATAGTGTCAGCGTGGGTGCGAATGAAACAATTACCGTCGATGTGGATCTCGCAAATTTCAATTCCTTCATACAACTCATTGGCCCTGATGGCACGACCATTCTCGCCAGCAATGATGATGACGCCGGCGATATCGGATCCGTCAATGGAACAGACTCCTTCCTGACATTCACGGCGGGTGCAGATGGCGCCGGAACCTATTTCGTCGTTGTGGGCAGCTCCGATGGCGGCGCGATCTCCGCACTGGGCGCGAGCGCAGAAGCCCTCGTCAATGTGACCGTCACCAATCATGTGGCCACGGGTGAGGCTATTGACAGCGATGATGAGCTGCGCGGCGGTGACGGCGATGACTTGGTCTATGGCGGCGACGGTGATGATGAACTGAACGGCGACGCAGGTGATGACCGTCTGGAGGGCGGCGAGGGTAATGATCAACTCTTTGGCGGGGACGGTACTGATCGTCTGGAAGGTGGCAGTGGTGATGATCGTCTGGAAGGCGGTGAAGGTGATGACCGACTCATTGGCGGGGACGGTGCTGACCTCTTGATCGGCGGCAATGGCAATGATCGTTTGGAGGGAGGCGGTGGCGATGACGAAATATTTGCAATCTCTGGGAACGATAACTTGGATGGTAACGGTGGCAATGATATTATTCATTTGGGGACAGGAACCAATGACGTCGATGGGGGGAGTGGCGACGATATATTTTTCATCGCGAATACTGTCGCTTCCAACAGCCGTTTTCAAGGCGGCTCCGGTTTTGATACGCTTCAGCTAAGTTTTGATGGGGTCATTAACTTGTCTGCGAGATCCGCCTTCTTCGCTAACATCGATGCCATCGTCTTTTCGGATATCGAAGGGCAAACCGGACCTATTGAAACAACGCTCACTCTCAACGTCAGCAATGCAGGTCGAACGTTCAATGGAACAATTACGGGCAATAATGGCGATATTGATAATATCATCATCCGCTATTCACAATCACCGGATCTGAACACGAATGTTTCCGACTGGACATTTATTGACTGGGAAGAGCAGGACACATTCACACTGCAAGGCGATAATTCTGGCCGCACCTTTATAGGCCCTGATGTTGCCGGTACATATAATGCAGGCGGCGGGGATGACGTCGTCATTGCGGGTCTGGGCGATGATACGATCTTTGGCGAAGACGGAAATGATACACTTGATGGCGGCGCGGGTGATGACACCATTTTTGGTGGTGTCGGAAATGACACATTTATCGGGGGAGAAGGCATAGATACCGCTGTGTTCGCGGGCCGTAACGTGGCCGATATGCAGTTCTTCATCGATCAAAATGGTGACTTTCTCTTCATCGATCAATTTGGGGACGTCGACAGGCTGACGGGCATTGAATTCGTCCAGTTCCGGGATCAGACTTTGACGATCGCCGAGGTTGAGGCGCTCGCGAAATTTGGTGTGATTGGCACCGACGGGGATGATGATCTCGACGGGACTGACGCCGATGATACGATTATTGGGTTTAGCGGTAATGATACGCTTAACGGTCTGGCGGGGAATGACACGATTAATGGCGACGCCGGAAATGACGTCATTTCCGGCGGTGCGGGTGATGACACGCTGGATGGCGGCGCGGGTACCGATACCGCGTCATATTTTGATGCTATATCCGCCGTGACTGTCGATTTGTCCTTGTCTGAGGCGCAAGACACAATCGGCGCAGGGACGGATACACTGTCCAATTTTGAAAATCTCACAGGATCTGATTTCAACGATACGCTGACGGGGGATTTGGGAGCCAATGTCATCAATGGTGGCGCGGGTGACGACACTATCTTTGCTGATAGTGATTTGGGCCTTGGGACCTCAGGCATTGGTCTGGGCTCAGGCGCACTCGCACGGGCGGCGAATGCCGGGAATTTTGATATCGCCACAGCGATTGATATTACGAATACGTTCTCTTTTGCAGCCGACCCGGATATCGCGAATGCTGAAAGAGATGCCCATGTTACAATCACCGGAACCGGTGACGCGACAGAAAGCCTGCATTTCTACCAAGTGACCGTCAATACAGCCGGGGCGGTTATAACCCTGGATACAGATGATAGCGGTCTTACCGATTTTGATACAGAATTCACGATTTTCGATGCGGCAGGCAATATTCTCGCTAATAATGATGATAGCGACCTGACAGATGGTGCGGGCGGCTCGATATCCTCATTGGATAGTTTCCTTACCTTCACGACGACTGAGCCGGGCACTTACTTTATCGCAATGGGACGTTTTCGAGGCAGCTCGGAAACACCTAACCCTGTGCGGACAGGTGAATCCTATCGGTTACATGTTTCGATCACGGAGCCACGCGACAATGAAGCTTTGACGGGTGATGCCAATGATGTCGTGAATGGCGGTGAAGATGACGATATTATCCACGGTCTTTTTGCGGATGACATCCTAAATGGTGATGCCGGAAATGACGAACTTTTTGGTGGCGATGGATCTGATACACTTGCGGGCGGCGAAGGCGATGATGTCTTGGACGGTGGCACTGGTTCTGACACTCTAGTTGGCGGCGAAGGTAATGATACTTTAGATGGCGGTGACGGCGTTGATACGGCCAGTTATGCCAATGCGGCGCTGGCCGTCAGAGTTGATCTTGCCCCTTCTACCCAGCAAAATACATTGGGCGCTGGTGTGGATACGCTCACAAATATTGAAAACCTGATTGGATCGGATTTTGACGATACGCTGCGGGGCGATGATTTCGCGAATGTGCTTCAGGGCGGTGCGGGCGCTGATACACTCACGGGCCGCGGGGGCGATGATACACTTCTCGGTGGAGACGGTGCGGATATACTGACCGGTGGCTCAGGTGCTGACAGGTTGGAGGGCGGCGCGGGCGACGATACCCTGAATGGCGGCGGCGGCGATGATGTTCTGATCGGCGGGGCGGGTGATGACATCCTCGACGGCAGTGCAGGTATTGATACGGCCGATTATAGTGGCACAGACCAACGTGTGCGCGTCGACCTCTCCAACACAGCGCAACAAAATACGTTGGGCGCGGGCCTGGATACGCTGACCGGGTTTGAAAACCTGATTGGGTCAAGTTTCGATGATGTGCTGACCGGTGATATCGGCGACAATATTTTGTCGGGCAATGACGGCATTGATACACTCAATGGCGGGGATGGGAATGATACGCTCAATGGCGGGGCTGGCACAGATACGCTCAATGGCGGCAATGGTAATGACACGCTTTTCGGCGGAACGGATGCGGATACGCTGAATGGGGGTTCGGGCGCTGATACCCTGAGCGGTGGTGAAGGTGATGACAGCCTGAATGGCGGCGGCGGCAATGACCGTCTTGATGGTGGTGTCGGAAACAACACCATCAATGGCAGCGCCGGAATAGACACAGCGGTATTCTCGCAAACGCTCTCTTCCAGCACTATTGAACTTGATATGTCCGGTGCGCTGATTGTGACGGGACCAAATGGGACGGACACACTTACGGATATAGAATTTCTCGAATTCTCTGATGTGACTTTCGCTGTAGACAGTATTATTTTCGGAACGCCCGGCATCGACGCGCTAAATGGTCTCGAGACGGCGGATGTCATTTTCGGATTAGAAGAGGATGATGTTCTGAACGGAAATGGCGGCGACGATATCCTTATTGGCGGCGCAGGGAATAACACCCTCAATGGCGGCGATGGCATAGACACAGCCCTATTCTCCGGAAACTTCTCCGTTGACGCTATTGGTATAGATGACTCTGGCGCACTGACTTACACAGACGCTGATGGGACAGATACGCTTATAGATGTGGAATTCCTCCAATTTGCTGACGGGACGATATCAAGAGAGGCTATCATTCTTGGCACAGTCGGGTTGGATAGCCTTGATGGGCTTGAAACCGCTGATTTCATTTTCGGGTTTGACGAGAATGACACCCTGAACGGGAATGGCGGCGATGATGTCATTCGCGGCGGTGCGGGTGATGACACGCTGAATGGCGGCGCAGGTAATGATGTTCTCAATGGGGGCGAAGGCGCGGATATATTTATCGGCTCAGAAGGTGATGATAGTGCTAATGGCGACGAAGGAGATGATTTATTTATCTTCGATACAGCCAATGGCTCTCAGTTTTTAGGGCGTTTTAACGGCGGTGCGGGTGCCGATTCGATTGTCTTCCAAGGTGATGGATTTATCGATTTAGATGATAATAGCGCTGATTTTATCGAAATAGAATCCTTGGTTTTCGCTGATGATGGAAACATGGGACAACGCCGCGTTCAAATCGGGGGGCAAGAGGTCGACAACGCCGGAGATGCTGAAATTTCTGCCTCCGCCACAGTGGAAGGACGCGGTGTCGGATTTGTGGATGAGCTCATTTTCAGCAATGAGAATAATAACGTGACTGTGGATCTGTCCGGTTGGACTTTCACCAATTGGACGGCGGGTGAAGATATCATTCGCTTCCTGGGCGCGGACGGAAACGATGACATTACAGGCACAGTTCTGGATGACCTGATGACGGGCGGCCTTGGTAATGACACGCTGCTGGGCGCTGCAGGTAATGATGACATCAGAGGCAATGACGGCGACGACACACTGGAAGGTGGAGACGGCAATGATCTCATCTTCGGCGGTGCGGGTAATGACGTCGTCAATGGCGACGGCGGTAATGACACGCTGCGCGGTGGAGACGGTACAGATAACATACGCGGCGGGATTGGCGATGACCGACTCTTCGGCGATGATGGTGATGACATCCTCGGTGGAGATAGTGGCAATGACGTCATTCTGGCAGGCATTGGGGATGACCGTCTCTTCGGTGGGAACGGCGAAGACCGTCTCTTCGGCCAAGGTGGCGATGATATCATCAATGGCGCAGATGATAACGACCTCGTCCAAGGCGGGGGCGGCAATGATACCCTAAACGGCGATGCCGGCGATGACCGTATCTTGGGCGATGCCGGAGCGGATGAGCTCAATGGCGGCGAAGGTGCCGATACTTTGAATGGCGGCGCCGATGATGACACGCTGAATGGGGATTCTGGAAATGATGACCTGATCGGCGGCAGCGGCGCAGACACGTTAAATGGCGGCGAGGGTGACGACCAACTTCTCGGCGGCAGCGGTAATGACACACTGGATGGCGGCGCTGGCGGTGACCTCCTCCTTGGCGGCAGCGGCAATGATATGCTGACGGGCGGAGACGGTATCGACACGCTACGCGGTGATGTTGGCATTGATAATTTGCGCGGCGGTAACGACGATGATCGACTCTTCGGTGATGATGGTGACGATATCTTAGGCGGCGATAGCGGAGATGATGAAATCCTAGGCGGAACCGGTGATGACCGTTGTTTCGGCGGCACGGGTGAAGATCGTCTGTTTGGTGAGGCCGGGGATGATATTCTCAACGGCGGCAGCGGGGACGACTTCCTCCGGGGCGGCACTGAAAATGACACCCTGAACGGTGACGAAGGCGTAGACCGTTTGTTTGGTGATGCCGGTGACGATATTCTCTCGGGCGGCGCGGGTGCAGATACGATGACCGGCGGCGCGGGCGCAGATAGCTTTGCCTACACACTGGGCTCCGGCACGGACATTGTGACCGACTTTACCTCCCGGGAGGATACAATCCTTGTAGACGGTGCATTGCAATTCTCGAGCTTTGATGACCTGCAAATTGTCCAACAGGGCGGAAACACAGTGATCACGAATTTTGATACGGAAGATACATTGATTCTATTGAACACAGTCGCGTCATCGCTGACGGCAAGTGATTTCATCTTCGGGGCTTCAGAACCCTCAGTGAACATAACGGCTGAGCTCTCAGATTTTGGAGATCTTGAAACTGTGCAAGCGCTGCAAACCTCAGAGGTCCCGCCTGTTCCTGAATATACACTTCTATCGACCGGCTTTTCAGTTGATGATTGGGAAGCCTCCTATTTCACAGACGACTATACTGGTGTTGCGCTCTAGGGGAATTGGTTAGAAGATTTTAGGCTGTCTTCAAACAAATATATTGATTGGAAAAGGCCGCAAACTCAGCGGCCTTTTTTCTTAAGTGTAAGAGGATCACATAGATTTACGGCTGGATAAACACAAACGAGTCTGGTCTTTGTCAGAACATAGCGTTACATGCGCTTGGCGTAACTGGTTATTAAAGTATCATAGGGCATGATCTGACATGAAATATCCGTATCTTCGACCAATCCTTCCGCAGCCTGAAACGTGGGTTCCATTACTGGAAACAAGCTATTCTCAGCGCTATTTCTCGAATTATGGACCGCTGGCCACGCGCCTCGAGGGCCGCATGACCGAGAACTATCTGATTGAGGGTTACAGCTCGACCTTGGTGACCTCCAATACGCTGGGCATTCAAGCCGTTTTGAACGCGCTCGAAGTCTATGGGCGCTATGTCATTCTACCCGATTTTACATTTTCGGGCACACTACAGGCCGTGATTGCGGCGGGCGGCAAGCCGATTGTCTGTGACGTTCTCAAGGAAACAAGTGAACTTGATCCAAAAAGCGTCGAGGCCGCGTTGGAAAAATATGACGATGTAGCCGCAATTATGCATGTACGTTGCTATGGTTTCGTTAATGATATCACGCCTGTGAAAAAAATATCTAAAGCGCATGGTATTCCATTGGTGATTGACGCCGCGGCGGCCCTGTCAAAACCGTCAGAGCAGACATTTGGCTCTGAATATGGCGAGATTGAAATTTTCTCGCTCCACGCGACAAAGGTTTTTGCGATTGGCGAAGGGGGGTTGATTGCTGCGCCTGAACAGATTTCGGAGCGTATCCGCCGCAGCGTCAATTTCGGGTTCCAATCTGACCGTACGTTCCATGACGGTACGAACGCTAAAATGGATGAGTTCCGGGCCGCCATTGGCTTTGGAACATTGGATTTGATCGACGGAATTGTTGACAACCGGCAAAAGCACGCGTCGCTCTATCTTGAATTATTCGAAGGCAATGATTTCGTAGAATTATTTGATATGCCGGAACTGGCCAGTTGGTCTTGTTTTCCGATCCTTGTCCCAGAAAGTAATCGTGAGAAATGCATTACCGTCTTTGCCGATCAGGGTGTTGAAGTGAAAAAATATTACTGGCCGAGCTTATCCGTTGGATATCAAGGCCGGGCAAAGCTTGAAATTATGCCGGTCGAGACGTCCCTCTTATTACAAAATTCGGTGATGTGTTTGCCGATTTATTCAGAATCGCCGGATGATTTTTGGACAGGCTTGAGCCAAGCTGTGCGAAAGTCATTACAACTGCTGGACTCCACCCGCTAGAGTTCGATGATGATCTCGTCGTTAAAGACTTCGGTTCAACGCGTTCCGGCGCGCGCCCGATGGATATTCCTGTTTGGCCTGCTGGCGTTGGCAGGGCTTATCGTTCTGCATTTTGCATTTATTTATAATTTTTCCAATGCACACCCACGATCAGATCAGTGGCGACATATCACAAAAATTATAATCCCTTGGAGTTCCGGTGATGTCTCTCCGAAAATACTCTGGAGCAATCATCACCCGAATCCGCTCCTGCATTTTTATCAGATTTTTATTGCCGGTCCGATCTTTGATTGGGATGTGCGAAAAGACGCCTATTTTTCACTAACGCTACATATTCTGATTTATTTATCTTTGGCCGTCGTAACATTGAGACTGGCCAAGGATAAAATGAGCCCGTTTCTCTTATTTGGTATCTTTGCCACAGGTGCATATTTTTTGTTGTTCCAAACAACGTTGACTTGGGTGTGGACGCTCGTCTCACTACAGTCTTTGGGATATGTTTTCGGTATCGCTATGTTGATTGCGCTCAGCCGTTTTGGGATGCTGAATCAAGCGACATCTTTGACTAAAGAGACGCGTGTTTCTCTCATACTTGGTTTGATTACTATCATAACCGTCCTGATGAATTTTGATTACGGCGTGATTTTTTTCTTATCCGCATTTGGTGCAATGACACTCGTCTCTATTTTCCACCGTGACAAAGCCTTGTTCCTCCAAATGATTATCTATGCGGGCATATCTATGGTTGGAATCCTACTTATCAAACTCCTGCTTCTCCCGTCTGGTAAAGAAGGAGAAGGTGTCTCTGTTATAGCCCTTATCACAGGGCTTCCGGATTTGGTGAAAGCCTATTTCTATTCAATATCCAGTGCATTCTGGGGTGAATCTTGGTTTAGAGATTTTACCATTCATGGATCAGGTGTGTTTCTACCTGCCCTCTCTATTGCTTTTACGACGTTCGTCTTTTTGGGCGCCGCTTTAGCGGCATTGTCGAAAGGGCGGCGCGGCCTGCTTATGTTGGGGCTCATGATTTATTCCGCCCTGTTTAGTCTTGCCGTTTTCACCGCGCGGGATGCAGGCGACTTTACAATTCTCCTTTCCTCTTCCCGCTATGCCACGAATTTTAAATTATCCTGGGTCGGCGCATTTTTAGCACTCGCCCTATACGCAGCAGAAGCCGTGAAATTTATGCCGCGTCAGCGTTGGATGGGCCTAACCTGTGGTGTTTTTATGGTCGCTCTCATCTCTGGTGCGGTCGCAACGAACATGTCTTGGGATAAAGCCAAAAACCTGCGCGCCGCCTATGATCGCGACGAGATGATGGTTTATATACTCGGAACAGACCCAAGCGCGAATTTTCGATTGCCGTCGAGTGTTGTCGGCTCAAACCGCAACTTTGATGCGTCTCTCAATTTCTTGGTTGAGAATGAGTATAGCGTTTTCAATCCAAAATTCCGTCCAGGCCCACAGCTGGCTATTTATCGAGATTTAAAAATGCAAATCGAAGGTAACCCTGCAAACTCATATAAAATCGTTATGGACTCCCGTGCAGTTCCCGCGAAAAAATCAGATAGAGTTGACCTTTGCATTGAATTGACAAATCTACCGACGGATGGGCCCGTAATTCTGGAGATCGACCATTTAAATGATAAGCGTATTTATAATGGAAGGCTTAGATTGAGAGCCAAGGATTATAAACGCGTTCTATCTGCTTTACCGGGTCAAACGCGTCATTACGTTCAGCCGGGAGTGGACAAGATGAAGGTTTGTTCTTGGTCAGAATTGAGACTAGTCGAGAATTAATCAACAGGGCCGTAACTTTGCGGGGACGCCATAGGCTGTGCCGGGTCCGTCAATATCTGATACGACGACTGCGCCGGCACCAATCATAACCTCGGCTCCAATCTTGGCGCGGTCTCTCACCGTTGCGCCAATGCCGACCCAGCTATTCTCACCAATCGCCACATGCCCACCCAGAGCAACGCGGGGTGAGAGATGCACGGCCTCCGCGATCTGGCAGTCATGCTCAACGATGGCACCGCTATTGATAATGCAATAATTTCCCAGTACCGCTCCGGGGTTGAGCACAGCTTGTGGACCTATGAAAGTCCCGGTCCCTATTTTCACATCACATCCAATTGCCGCACTGGGATGAATAATCGTTTCGCAAACCCAACCTGCCTTAACCATCTCCTCTGAGAGGTGCGCCCGAATATTATTCGACCCTATGGCGACATGAAAGGCCGCTATCCTTTTTAAGGCAGACTGTCTGTCGCGTACCGGAAGATTAAATATCGTTTTTCCGATATCATCGGCAGAGTCGGATAGAAAACCTTCCAAATTTAACCCCGCCTTTAACGCTGCATTGGCAACAACTTTTGCATGCCCCCCTGCGCCAATGATAAAGAGCGGGTGATCCTTGGACATTATTTTTTACTGCTCCACTCACGCTGCAGGTGTTCTTTGATCGTGTAGATAGGGTCGCCTTCCGTCCGGTTGTAAACGCGGAAGAGGAACTCACCAATCGCGCTCGTCGTCGCCAGCTGGATTAGGATCACGATGAGTAACACATTTAAGATCAAGCCGTTGGAAATCCTGTCCATGACACGGAAGTCAAAAAGGGGAAGCAGGATCAACCGCAATGCAACCAAGCCCGTCAACGCCAGAGAAATCAGCGAGAGCCACATGAAGGGTCGGCGTGATAAACCGGTTGCCTGATCAAATAGAAAGGAGAGGAGTTTTGTTATCGTCCAGCCTGACTCGCCATATCGACGGGCGTGATGATTGACCTCGATCTCTTTGACCTTCCCGGCCTCGCGGAAAACAAAGGCTGTGTTCCACGCTTTGAATTGGCCAAAGTCGAAGGGTTTGACGAGCTTGGCGTTATAGATTTTGAACGTACATCCAAAGTCAGTCAGGGAATGCCCGGCGACTTTCGCCATAACCATATTCGCAATTTTAGACGGTAATTTACGGAGGAAGCTGTCCTTCCTGTTACCACGTCTGCCGCTGATAATATCATAGCCCTTATCATATTCCGCCGCGAGCTTTGGCAGGTCTTCGGGATCAAGCTGAAGGTCTGAGTCGATGAACACAATCTTTTCACCCGTTGCATGGGCAACACCCGCACTCATCGCGGCGAGCTGTCCGCCATTACGAAAAAAATCTATGGCATGGGTGACTTCAGGATTATCCGCGAAAATCTGACGATGAAGATCATAGGTCTTGTCCGTGCTCCCATCATTAATAAGCAGAACCTCAAAAGGACGTTTCATCCCGCGCAGGGTCGCGAGCAGGCGGTCCGTATATTCGGTAATGCTCTTCTCTTCGAAGTAACTCGTCACAATGACGGAAAATTCTGGGACGTTTTGGGTGTCCGATTGGGTCAAGGTTCTACTCTCATTTGGCCTAGCGCCTGTTTGATGGAGTCAGGCCACGGTGGCAAGCCGCATTTCTATGGGGGTGTTAATCTTCGTGCAGGCTGCATGCTGTTTAGCGGCCTCAAGACGATATTTGGATATATCCTGTCATAAATATTTCACCTGAAGACACGCCTTGCTCATCTTGCAATTCCGCTCCGTCTTGGGCATGCGACCCCTTATGATGATACCGCAAACTCTTAAAATCGCGACTATCGGAGCGGGCTATGTCGGCCTCGTGACGGGCGTCTGTTTTTCCGATTTTGGCTATGAGGTGTCCTGTCTCGACAAGAATAAAGCTAAAATCGGTGCGCTGAAACGCGGTGAAATTCCAATCTTCGAAGCGGGCCTCGAAGAGCTTGTGTCCAAAAATGTCGAATCCGGACGATTACGTTTCACAACGGAGCTGTCCGAAGCTGTCCCAAGCGCAGACGTCGTCTTTATTGGCGTCGGGACGCCTGAATCAGCTGACGGTTCGGCAGATCTGCAATATGTCCATGCGGCCAGTCGTGATATCGCGAAGCAGTTAGAGGGCTTCACCGTTATTGCGATTAAATCGACCGTCCCTGTTGGTACGGGGGATGCGGTTGAAGCCATTATCCGTGAGACTAATCCGAACGCGGATTTCGCCGTCGTGTCCAATCCTGAATTCTTACGCGAAGGCGCAGCAATTGCCGACTTCATGGATCCCGACCGCGTGATTATCGGCACAGAGAATGAACGCGCGCGGGATATCATGGCACGGCTTTATCGCCCGTTCTCCGCTTTAGGGCCTCCTGTCGTATTTACGGATCGCCGCACATCAGAGCTGCTCAAATATGCGGCCAATGCCTATCTCGCGACGAAAATCAGCTTTATCAATGAAATCGCCGATCTGTGCGAAGCCGTTGGTGCAAATGTCACGGATGTCGCCTTTGGGATGGGCTTGGATGAACGGATTGGCTCGAAATATCTCTCGCCCGGCCCCGGTTATGGCGGATCCTGTTTTCCGAAGGACACAAAGGCGCTGCTGGATATTGCGAAGAAGGCCGGCGCCAATGCGCGGATTGTGGAGCAGGTCATAAATGTGAATGATGCCCGCAAGCTCGGCATGGCGGATAAGGTCGTTAAACTCTGTGGCGGCTCTGTTGAGGGTCTGACGGTCGCAGTGCTGGGTCTCGCTTTTAAGCCGGATACGGATGACGTGCGCGAAACGCCCACTTTCCCGATTATCCGTGTCTTGCAGGAAAAAGGCGCGACTGTACGGGCCTATGACCCCGAGGCGATGGAAGAGTCAGTCCCGCATTTGGACGATGTCACATTCTGTACCGACGCTTATGATTGTGCAAAACGGGCTGATGTGATCGTGCTTGCAACAGAGTGGAAACATTTCGAAAATCTCGACTTCAATCACCTCGCTCAGATCATGAATGCAAAACGCTTTGTCGATCTCCGGAATGTCTATGATCCAAAAACTGTGCGGCGACACGGGTTTGACTATGCGAGTATAGGCAGAGCATAAACCAAGAGTCGATTTTTATGAAAACCGACTCGCTTCTTATTGTAAATCGATAAGGACATCCCTACGTCTAACCTGTAAGACGGGGTGACGTGAGAGGGAGAAAAGACCGAATGTCCAAATTTGATACGCAGATTGAGCAATCCAAGAAAGAAGTCGCGGAAGCGCAGAGCAGAATCGCCGAACTATCCGCGCGCATTGATACGGCCCGCTCTAAAATGAGCCAGGGTACAGATATTTCCTTGGATATTGAAAATGCCTCCCTGGACGATGTCCATGCTCATTCCGATTTGATGAACGCTAATATTGCTGAGCTGATTATGGGCTTGGACGATGTCACGGCCGGGTTCTCGAAGGACTTTGACGGGTTACGCTCCAAGACGGGCTGGGAAAAATTCGTTGGGATTTTCTCGAAACAGCGCGCGGAAAGCCTGCGGGCGGAACGTGTTCGGGCTGCGTCCATTGAGGATAAGCTACAAGACCTGATCGCGAAATCAAACACGATCCAGGCCATGTTGCAGGACCAACTCAACGAGTTGGGTCACCATAAGAATAAGGTCGAAGGCAATTTGCAGCAGACTCTCGCGGACCGCGAAGCTGCGCTGGAAACGCTGGAGCAAATCAAAGGCGAAATCACCGCTCTGGACCCACAGATCATTGAGTTGGAGACAAAGCTTTCCACCGCGACTGATCCGAAGGAGCGTGCCAAGCTGGAATCTGAACTCGCGACCGTGAACTCCCGCCATAATGAATTGGCGCAATTGGAGCAGGTCAAAATATCTGAGAGCCAAACACTCGAACGCTATATCGAGAAGGGCAAGACCTGGATGGATTCGCTCCAGAACCAGATCGCGACGCAGATGGTCCTTCTGAACAAGCTGTCGACGGATACTAAACAACGTGTCGTGCTTTACGATGCGCTGTCAAAATCTTTGAAAACGGCCCAGCAGCAGGATGTTGCGCATAAGATCAATGAGATCGGCGTGGCCACAGATAAAGAAGCACAGGTTGCCATGGCAGCCATCGGTGCGGCCACGAATAACAAGATGGCCGAGATGATGGAAGCGCATGAAGACCACATCGTCTTCGCCCGTAAAGTGCTGGAAGAAAAAGCCAAAGCGGATGAGCGGTTTGCGCGTCGGTTCGAAAAAATCGTCGAGCAACATGACTCCAACGCTTATGGTGAAGCGTCATAAATGGACCTCAGCTATACGCACCGTGTGCTGGATAGCGCACGGGCGACCCGCCGTTACTTTGCTAAATTTGATCGCATCATCGACCATATCCGCTCGGTGACGGAACTCTCGGTCGGTGAGAAACTCATCAGCCGCGCGGAGGCCGATATTCTCGGCCAATATCTGGGTGATCTGAATAACAGCTTCACGGCGCTGTCCTATAAATATCTGATGACGAACCGCGCGCCGGATTCGGGCAAGATGAGCATTGATAAAACGGAGTCCGGGTTTCCGGTCTTCTCTGAGATTATCCAACTGGCCGCCGACTCAACGCAAGCGAAAAAGCATCTGAATTCCCTGCCGGATCAGGAGCGCCTGAAGAAGGATATGGTCAATCATATCCTCTCGGAACGGACCGCGCCGACGACCCTTCAATATGCACTGGCGCAGCGGATTTATTACGAGACGCTGGTGAGCGAGAACCTGTTCCTGTCGCAAAATCATCCGCAAATCGTCTGGGTCGGCAAAGATCTGAAACGGAAGAAGCGCCGCTATATTGTTCATTGGGCGTCATATGATTCCAAGACGAATATCCCTGTTGTCTATCTGATGGTCGTGGACGATACGGCGTCGCGGGCGCTACCGCATGATGAGCGCCGCTGGCCCCGCGTGCAGGATGCCCTCATGGCGCAGTCTTTGTCAGAGTTGAAATTGCTGACGATTGCGAAGGGATTTGACGAAGACTTCGATGGCTTGCATCCAAAATCCCTGCGTCGCTTCCATCTCGGCCCGATGCACAGCCATGCCTTTACCGAACAACACGGCCCCATCCGGAATGTTCTGGCCGAAGCCGTGGGCGAAGAAGGCCTCGATTGGGCGCTGGCCTGGACGGTGGAAACGCTGATTTCCGACGGGCAGAAATGGGTCAAATCCGGTGTCTTCAAACAGGCCCCACGCGAAGTTTACAAACTCGACGCCTTTGACCTGTCCGGTAAAATGGACGGCGTTACAGATATCACCCGCGCGCTCATCCTGCCGCACCGCGCCTATCAGGTGATGGAAGAAAAATACGCCGAACAATTTGCAGGCGTCCGCCGCTATGTCGTCGGGCAGAACGCTAAAATACTAAGCTATAGCTAGAGAGAAACCCGAATTTATGTCCAACGCCTCTGACCTCATGGAAATCAAAGAAACCGCTATTCGGGAGAAAGTCCCGGCGGCGCAATCCATGCTGGACGGATTTGACCATACCCCGCGTTTGGCCAAGCCGAAGGATATCGAAAAAGTTGCGTCCAAATCACCCGGCATAGGCGGCTCCCGCAGACGTTTCCGCTCGACCACGCCGGGCCTCGTCACGCAATCGACAGTGAAAGCTGAAGGCGTGCATATCATTGCCCGCGTTGAGACAACAGATGAGGATGACGCGCTAATGAGCCCGCTCCAAGCGGGCGTCCTACACGCGCTCCGCCGGGCGCTCGCGACGGCCCTGACCGTGGTCGATCAATATGCCGACGCGACGGGCCTCTCCGCACTGATGAAGGATAATCTGCAGGGCAAATTGCCCTCCGGCAAAACAGCAGAATTCAATGAAGGCCTCGCGGCGGGCTCCGTCATCGCGCTCCACGTTTTCGCGAATATGGCGAGCTTTCTGCTGTCTTCCCTGCACGACACATCGGAACTCACTGTGGATGTGGGCGATGTCGAGGAAGTCCTGACCGACAACCCGCAACTCGCCTTGACAGGGGCGCTTTGGGAGCTGGACCAGGACCTCGCCATCTTCGCGACGAGCGAGGATAAACTCATCCCGACGGTCACGGCGTTTCTTGAACAATTGATGGATAAGGCCGCGATGCGCGCGCAAAACCTGCCGCGTCTGGAAGCCTTCACCTCTGTCGCCTATCGCGTCGAAGAAGATGATTTCGAAATCCGCGGGTTCGAAGCCGCCAGCCGCGCGAAATCCACCAAGCTGACCATGACGTTCAAAAAACCGCATGAGGTTGTCGGCAACCATATCGCCAAATATCAATCCATGAAGCTCTCCAAAATGCTCATGGCCTATGACTTTGAAAAGAAGCTGAATCCCTTTGCCGAATTGGGCGGGTTTATCTTCACCTTTATGGGTGACGGTGCGCCGGGGACGGGAAAGACGACCCTGATCCAGATGATGGCGGGCCTCGTGAATGAGTATTGCAACGTGGCGGGCTACCCCTTCCGCTACGCCAATCTCAGTACGGATTCGATTGATAGTTATCAGGGCAAATCCGCGCAAAATGCGAAAAGCTTTATCAATCAGATCATCGACCCGAATGTTATCGGTTTCGGCACGATTGACGATATTGACCAACTCGCGGGAAAACGCGGCGACCGCCAATCCTCCGCGGGTCAATTGGAAATTACCGCCGTGTTGATGGAAAGTTTCGCGGGCGCGAATACGGTTGTGCGCGGGAACTGTACCTTTGGCATGTTCTCGAACTATCCCGAAAATGTCGATGACGCGCTCCGTCAACGCGCCGCCGCCCGTTTCCTCGTGGACGGCCCGCAGAGCCGTGAGGACTATATCGATATTCTCCACCTGCTCATGGGCAAGAACCACGACATTCCTGTCGGGAAACATGAACTGTTTGAGGCGCAGCAGATTAAAAAAGCCGTCGCCGCCAGCTATGAATCTTACGCCCGCCCGAAAGAGGAAGGACTCGAAATCGTCTTTGACGCGGTCAGCAAATCCATTGGGAAGTTAGATACCATCGCGAAACTCGGCACCTATCTGAAAGGCATTCAGGAAGCCGATGCCCGCTTCACAGGCCGCGCCATCAAGAACATTACAGACGCCGTCAAAGTCCGCGCCATGGACTTCGAACTCCCCGACGAATGGATGGAAAACCCGGAGCTGTTCTTGCAGAAGGATTATGACACAAAGAAGAAAATGATCGCCGATCTCTCGACGGAAATCACGGTCGATATGGTTATTCAAGAAATCAACCGATACGCGGATTCAGAATTCCGCTACGCCGATAAGAGTGACGAGATTGCGATTGAAAATATGGTCCGTGATTTTGGACGGCAGGAGGAAGCGAAGAAGCGGTATTTGGGAGGGAAGGGGTGAGCAAAAAGCAATTCATTGAGAAGGCTGGTGCAACATGTAAAAACTGGCGCAACATGGCTTGGTCATTCGTCAATCACGCAGATAAAGTTGTAATTTTTGGTGCTTTTGAATTCCCTGATGCGGAAGCTCGCTCTGATAATGGAAGTATAATTTTCGCTGATGATTGGCAAACTTACGATAATGGACACAAAGCTCCCGGATACAAGCCTGCTCGTGAGAACATTGAGAGAGTTCTTCGGGAAGGGTATGAACTAAAAACTTTTAAGCAAGAGTATGGTGAAGGTAATCCTCTCACTGGTTCGGCAAAGGTAAAGAGCTTCGAGGAGAAGTTGGAAAAACGATCACTCCTAAGAGAAGGTGATTGCTGGTACGCTTTGCCATATACAGGCCATAATAAACCATGATGCGTCTCGTGAAAGCCGGGCTTATGTTTGGAAACCTTTATGAGGTGTCCTCTCCCGCCCTTGTCGAGCGTTACAATCGCGCGTTGGAGCATCTGACGGGGAAGCGCACGGCGTTGACCGAGTTTCATATCGACATTGTCGGCGCGTCGCCGGAAGTGGCGCATGAATTTGATGACGAGCTTTATCTGAACCCACATGGCGCGAACCAGATGTTTATTCTGCTCTCGACCGATCAGAGAACCGCACCGCTGCTCAATTCGCAATTCTCGACCTCCCGCTCTATTCTCAAACAATATATCGAGGCGAATGAGGACCAACTCTTTGCCCTAACGGCGCGCGAAGCCGTGGCGGGCGAGCTGATGAATTCCGTGTTTAAGATCGCAGAACCCGCCGACTTGCTGGACATCAACCAGATCGAGATCACGGCGGATACAACGCAGAGCCATGTCGCAGAAGCCGAAGAACTCTCCGCGCAGATCGACCGGTTTATGTCGGATGATGATGCGTGGTGGGATGATGTTCTGATTTCGGAAATGATCGAACTCGCCAAACGCACG
This sequence comes from uncultured Caulobacterales bacterium, assembly GCA_947503715.1. GTDB lineage: Bacteria > Pseudomonadota > Alphaproteobacteria > Caulobacterales > Maricaulaceae > Litorimonas. The sequence continues at coordinate 520,339 of CANNER010000002.1, forward strand.
GGAAATATTCAACGCAATCCCGTAAAGCTGGAAGCCCAGACTTTTTCTCAGGGCAATTATTTCACGTCTCATTTCGGCGGAGCCTATGTCTTCCGTGAGGCCAATACGCCCACGATTATCCTGCGCGAGAAAATCGACGGGATGGACGCGATTGAGATTGAACAGGTTCTGACCTTTGACGATCGCGAAGGCATTGCCAACTGGCTCCGTGATGAAGGGCTGTCGCAACTTATCGTGCAGCGCCCCAATCAAGACAGCGCCCTCGTCATTCGGCAGAAGATGGATTTCATCGTCGTCTCTGTCGCGGCGGATCAGGGCCATGATCTGTCTGGCCTCTCGCGCCAGAATATGCGGACGCTGGAACGGCGTTATGCGAACGATTTGCCGGAGGAATTTCTCGGCTTGATGGATGTCTGGCGTTGGGCCTCCATGGGCGGGCGCGTCCCGAAAATGGGACCGGCCCATCCGTCCTTTTTCTACGCCGTGCGCGGGTCGCAACATAAAGACCGCGACCTCGTGAATATGCTGTTATCCGATCTCTCCCGCCTCGATTTCCGGCAACTCTTCATCATGCACAAACCGCTCTTTTACGAGCGTTACGCGACCTGGCCGGAGGAGAAGAAGGACTTCGTCGTCCGCTTCCTCGAACAGGAATATGCGATGGACAAAGCCGGCGCGCGGGAAGCGCTGTTCGGCGAAGAACCCAGCATGGAGCCGGAGCCTGCAAGTCAACGTGCCGATAAATTAAAAGCCAACCCTTGGGCGGGAATGCGCCCAAATGAGAGTAATCCAAGTATGAACCGTATCGTCGACGGTCAACTTTATGAGGTCGATATTGAGAGCGGACAGAGCGTCAAAGTCGCCAATACCAAACCCTATGTCAGTCCTTGGGGACGCCCGGATAAAAAATATCGTAAAAGGAAGAGGAGATAGATTATGTTTCCATTAATTAGAAATATCGTCATCGTTTTCCTCCTCCTGACGGTCATTTATGCCGTGCTGAGTTTCACCGCGAGTTGGCGGGAGCGGTCGCGTTTGTCTTCCGAATATGAATTGCAATCGGAGTTGAAGAAAACGACTCTGGAGAAGGACGTGTTCATCGCGCAAGGCATGAAACGTTACGGCCGATCCTATAAGCCGAAACTAATACTGGGCGTCTATATCGTGCCGGGCGCGATTATTGGCTTTCTGATTTATCTGGCGCAATATACGTGAGGAGATTGACATGAAATTCCTGAAACACATTCCGGCGCTACTTCTATTTATCGTTGGGGCGGTGCTACTGAATTACTATCTGCCCTCACGCGATGTTGTTCGCATTGTCGGGACAGAGGTGAAGCGGATTGATATTGGCAAAGGTGCCCCGTTCTGGGACCGTGCGGATATCGGTACAAATGACGAAGCGACACGCGATGTGCGTTTCATCAATGCGGAATTCCCGAGCGGAAAGACGAAAGTCTACCGGAATGAGGATACAGGTTGGGGTTTCCCGCCCTATTTCAAATTCGACAGTAGTGACGTCACGGCCAAAGCGCAGGCGCTGTCCAAGCAGGATGAGCAATGGGTCGCCGTTCGACATTACGGGTGGCGGATTCGATTGTTCTCGATCTTTCCGAATGCGACATCTATCAAACGCGTGTCGGGGCCGGATGCGTTTCTCATCCCGTGGTTCAATATCGTCTTTATTGGTCTATTACTGCTCATCTGGTTCCTGCTCTGGCGGAAAATTCGCGCGTGGAAAGCTAAACGCATTGATCCGACACTAGATAAAGTTGGTGATTCCATCAGCGATGCCGCCCGTGAGGTCGGCGAGTCCGTGGGTGAGGGGAGTGAGAAAGCCCGTGGATTTTGGCGAAAACTCTTCGGCTCGCCCAAAACGAAATAGGCTTAGGTGCGGGGGTGACGTTGCGCCCATTTATCCGAAAACCACACACCCGCGACCAGTATGACAATTGAAAGGGCCGCCAGTAGACCGCCCCAGAGCCAGTGCGGTCCGAACAGGATATCGGCGAGCACGCCGGTATCTGATCGGTAAAGCGACCCCGCGACCTCAGCATTGCCCATGAAGAAATAGCCAAATCCCGTCAGCGCATTGAGGCAGAGCGCAATGGCGATAATATGCGCAATATAGAGCACCCACTGGTTCGGCAATTTCCAAGCGATCAGGCCGAGAATAAGCGTCCCGCCGCCCAATGCTGTCCGCGTAAACATATCCGCCGCCCAAATTTGCGAGAGCAGCATCAGGGCTGCCATGACGAAGAGGGCGACGCGATAAAGGTTCAGTGCGCGCGTCAGCACGATCATCAACACGCCGAGCAGACTCGGCCCCAACAATCCCGTGAAAATCACCATGGCCCGCTGGAAATCATTTGTGGTGGCCGTCGTTGCAACGCCCGAAAAGTTCGGAAAGACAGTTAGCTTCCGAAATTCGCCACCCGTAATGATCGCACCAAAGCCGTGACCAAACTCATGAATCCAGGTCGAGAGAAACAGGATTGGAATGCGCACCATCGGGAATTGCAGCAGCATATAGACGATGAAACACAGTCCCCAGAATTGCGTCGCGGGAAGGCGTTGCGGTAATTCTTTTATATTACGCGGCGAATGGACTTTATAACTGGACATGAACTCTATTTGGAAGAGCGGACCGTTCGCCGCAAGGCTTGAAAATACTTAACATGTTATGTATCTCTGTTTCATGCTAACCGATGCTCAAATCCAAGAATCCGCCCGTCGTCACCATGCGGCAGAATTGGCGCGCCGCCCTATGCGGGCGTGGTCGCAGGATTATCCTGATATGGACATTACTGACGCCTATGCGGTGCAAAACGCTTGGGTCCAATTAAAACTGGCAGAAGGTCGTCGGGTTATCGGGCGGAAGGTCGGGCTCACGTCCCGCGCCATGCAGGAAGCCATGAAAATCGATGAACCTGATTTCGGGACGCTCTTGGATGATATGCTGTTTGAAAATGGCAGTACGATTTCGGCGGCAGATTTCATTGACCCCCGTATTGAAGTTGAAATTACGTTCGTGCTGAAGAACGCCCTGCAAGGCGAAGGTTTGACGGTCGAACAGGTCCTGGACGCAACAGATTATGTTGTGCCGTCCATGGAATTAATTGCGGCCCGCAGTCACCGCGTTGATCCCGAAACCGGATATACGCGCAAAGTTTATGACACGATTTCGGATAATGCGGCAAATGCGGGCATTATCGTAGGCGACAAAAAATGTGACCCGCGTGAGCTGGACTTACGCTGGACGGGTGCCATTCTCTATCGCAACGGCATTGTTGAAGAGACAGGACTGGGCGCCGGTATTTTGGATCATCCCGCCAAGGGTTTGATCTGGCTCGCGAAGCGGTTTGCGCCGCATGGTATCGCATTGGAACCGGGCCAATATATTATGAGCGGCAGCTTCACCCGCCCCGTCATAGCGCGGCCCGGCGATCACTTTCATGCTGATTTCGGACCCATGGGGACCGTTGATTTGAGCTTCTCATGAGTCTCTATCAAGTCCAGAAACTTCTTTATCAATTAAATCGCGATACAGCGACGCAGGCGCGGTTCAAGACGGATGTGGACAGCGTATTGTCTGACTACAAACTCACCGATGACGAGAAAAACTGGCTTCGCAATGGCGACGTCGGCGAGCTTTATATTCACGGCGTGAATGGTCAGATCCTGATGCATTATGCCGCCTTTATCGGGCAGGAATGGGATGAATATATTCAGGCTATGAAAGACGGTTTGACGAAACACGGTCAAGTCCGCGACGGAATTTACCGCGCCGTGGATGGTGGTGACGGGGGAGCAATTTAATGGCCTTAGTTTTTGCAGGTATTTGTTCTCATGGCCCCGGTATTACGGGGCGCGCGGAGCGGGCGGATCCGGCTTTGCGTGATCCGTTCTATGCGGCCTTAGACAGTCTTCGCGCAGATATCGAAGCATCCGGCGCAGAAGCTCTGGTCGTCATCGCGGCGGAGCATTTCGCCAATTTTTTCATGGATAATATGCCTGCTTTTGCCATGGGTATGGGCGAAGAATATGAAGGCCCGATTGAGGATCCTGACTGGCTGAAAATTCCGCGCACGACTATTCCGGGCGCACCGGATCTGTCGCAGCGCATGATCAGTGAGATGATGCAGACGGTTGATCTCGCCTATGCGCAGGAGTGGAAAATGGACCACGGCATTATGGTGCCGCTTCATTTCCTGACGCCAAAGATGGACCTGCCCATTATTCCCGCCAATATTAATTGCCAGGGTCCGCCCCTGACACCGCTCTCCCGCGCTTATGCTTTCGGGCAAGCCTTGCGACGGGCTTGCGACGCGGTGCCGGAAAAAATCGCCGTGATGGGCACAGGCGGTATCAGCCATTGGCCCGCCACACCCAATAGCGGAAAAATTAATGAAGCGTGGGACCGTGAATTCCTCCGCCGCTGGTGCGAGAATGATAAGGATGCGTTGCTGTCTTATACGGATGAGGACACGCTGCGCGACGCCGGGCAGGGCGGGTTCGAAATTCGGACACTGATTTCCATCGCGGGTCTGTGTGAGGGCGCAACAGGTCATATCCGTTTCGCCGAACCCATTCCGATTTTCTCAACCATGTGTGTCGCTGCAACGATGGATGTGTCTTGATAGACCTTGATTTCACATTTCACAGTGAAATCTGGCTCTGGCAAGCGGAGAAAGGGGCGTGGCATTTCTTGGATGTGCCCGTCGATATTTCAGAGGACATTAAAGCCTTTACCAAACATCTGGCACGTGGTTTTCGATCGGTAAAAGTTGATGTGCAAATTGGTGAGACGCGTTGGAAAACATCTATTTTTCCGTCGAAAGATCGCGGGGGCTATATTCTACCTATTAAAGCGTCCGTCCGGTCCGCCGAAAATATCTCGGTAGGCGAAAAGGTCGACGTTTCACTGAACGTCCCGACTTAACGAGCCAGCCTATTCAGCAAGGCATAAAGCTGATCCATATCCTCGGCACCAACATCACTTTCTATGTCGTTATATTCACCTTCACTCTGCGGTGCAATTTTGGCGAATAATGCATGGCCAGATTTTGACAAACGCATTTGTCGGCGGCGATTATCGCCCTCTACGGCAAAACGTTTCACCCAACCCTGCTCTTCCATAGTTTTCAGAATACGTGTGAGGCTCGGCATGAGGAGCAATGTCTTGTCTGCAAGCGCCGTAACTTCCAAACCGTCCTCGCCATGCAGGGCGCGGATGACGCGCCATTGTTGTTCCGTCAGACCATGCTCGCGCAGAATTGGGCGGAAACGGGACATGACCGCTTCACGCGCACGCAACAGCGCCATGGGGAGGTTTTGCTCAAAGTCGCGCAGGTTAGACCTCCTCATCCCGGACTTCATTGCGCAATGTCCCGATGCCGGGGCAGGTGACTTCAACGACGTCGCCCGGGACCAGATATTTCGGCGGATCAAAACGTGCGCCCGCGCCATTGGGTGTGCCTGTCGCGATGACATCTCCGGGCTGGAGTCGCGCAAATTTTGAGAGATATTCGATCTGCATTTCAATTGGGAACATCATGTTTGACGTATGATCGTCCTGCCGCATCTCGCCATTTACTTTGGTCTGGATCGTTAAATCTGTGAGATCGATTTTATCAGTGAGCGGCACCATCCAAGGTCCCAATGCGCCGGATCGTTCGAAGTTTTTGCCCTGCGTGACATTAAATTTCGCGTGGCGCACCCAATCGCGCAATGTGCCTTCATTCATCACGGTCAGGCCCGCAATATGGTGCCGCGCATTTTCGCGTTTAATCCGGCGGCCTTCTTTGCCGATAATGACAACAATTTCGCCTTCATAATCGAGTTGGTGGCTTTCCGGCGGACGTTCAATGAACTGACCGTGTCCGACAAAGCTCTCGCGCGAACGCATAAAGACGGAAGGATTTTTTGGCGGCTCTGATCCGTCCTTATATTCCGCGTTCCGGTTTGCGTAATTCACGCCAATGCAGAAATATTTCTGTGCATTATTGATGACGGGTAATAGCTCGACCTCATCCAGCGCATAACGACCTTCGCGTGTCGAAATGTAATTCAGCGCCGCCTCCATTTCACCGCGCGCCAACATTTGCCGCAGGGAAGAAAATTGCGGGAGTAGGACAACGCGGTCTTGAGGTGTTAGGCCCGCTGGACGAGCGCGGCCGTCTTCCAGAATTGTAACGAAACGAGTGTCGGACATTAGGTGGCTCTCCTTGACAGGGCGTCTTTGTCTAAATACTTAACATGTTAAGTAACTGGGTCAACTGTACATGCCGCATATCATTGTCGAACATTCCAAAGGGATTGCGAAATCCCTGTTTATTCAGCGGCTCGTCGGGAATTTACACGATGCCGCCATTGGACTGGACGCCCTACCAACGGGCGGTATCCGGACGCGCGCGCATCAAGTTGTGCGCTACCGTGTCGGTGACGGGGAGAAGGGACGGGAATTTATCTATCTCACAATTCGCCTCGGGCAAGGACGGGATGACGCGACGAAGAAAATGATTGGCGAAACGCTTTTCGCTGTCCTCACCGATTTCACGAAAGACCATATGGAGGGCGGCGGTCTGCTCTCTCTGGGTCTTGAAATTCAGGAGATCAATTCGGATCTGACCTGGAAGAAAAATAATATTCACGCCTTCCTCAAGGGAGAAAAATAAATGCCAACAGAACTCGATAAACGTATTCGCAAGTCCAAGAAATTCCTAAAGCCATTTGCGAAAGCGCCGCTCGGACATTTCATCAAAGGCCGCCGGGTGAAGGGTAACTCAATGACGACCTTCGAAAGTATCACGCCGGTTGATAATTCGAAACTTGGCGATATCTGGTCCGGTACGGTCAAAGATATTGATGTTGCAGCGCAAGCTGCGAATGACGCGTTTCTGGCGTGCTGGCGCGATATGCCGGGCGCGGAACGGCGCGACCTCATGCATGCGATTGCCGACGGCATTGAAGCGCGCGCGGAAGAGATCGCCATCGTCGAGTCCATGGACACGGGACAGCCCATTCGTTTCATGCAAAAAGCCGCCATTCGCGGCGCAGCCAACTTCCGGTTCTTTGGCGATAAGGCCGTCGAAGCAGGCAAGGGATTGAGCTTGCCCGCCGAACATCATCATAATTTCACGACACGTCATCCGCTGGGGGCTGTTGGTGTCATCACGCCTTGGAATACGCCCTTCATGTTGAGCACATGGAAGATTGCACCGGCTCTCGCATCTGGCTGTACGGTCGTGCAAAAGCCCGCAGAATTTTCACCCTATACGGCGATGCTGCTGGCAGAAATTGCTTACGCAGCAGGGCTGCCCAAGGGCGTTTTAAATGTCGTCAACGGCCTCGGTGAGACGGCGGGTAAAGCTTTGACGGAACATCCGCTCATTAAAGCGATCGCTTTTGTAGGCGAATCCTTCACGGGATCGCTCATTCAGAAACAGGCGGCGCCGACCTTGAAACGTTTGCATCTGGAACTGGGTGGGAAAAACCCCTGCGTCGTGTTTGATGATGCGGATATGGACCGTGCGCTGGACGCGGCGGTGTTTATGCAATTCTCACTGAACGGTGAACGTTGCACCTCCTCGACGCGTTTGTTGGTGCAAGAGACTGTCTATGATGAATTCACCGCAAAAGTCGCAGACCGCGTCGCGAATATCAAAGTTGGTCACCCGCTTGATCCGACCACGGAAATCGGTCCGCTGATCCACCCCACACATTTTGACAAGGTCATGTCCTATTTCGATATCGCGACCGAAGACGGTGCAGAGATTGCAACGGGCGGCGGACGCGAGGGAGATGAGGGTTGCTATGTCAAACCGACATTATTTACGGGTGCTAATAATGACATGCGTATCGCGCGCGAAGAAATTTTCGGTCCCGTTTTAACGGCCATTCCGTTCAAAGACGAGGCCGAAGCGCTCTCTATTGCCAATGATACGGATTATGGATTGACCGCTTATATCTGGACACAGGATTCGGCGAAGGGCATGCGCATGGCACGCGGTGTCGAGGCCGGTATGGTTTGGATTAACTCCGAGAATAACCGTCACTTGCCCGCACCATTCGGCGGAATGAAGGCTTCCGGGATCGGACGTGATGGCGGCGATTGGTCCTTCGACTTTTATATGGAAACAAAAAATACCTGTGTTGCGTATGGTACCCATAGCATTCCGCAATTAGGAGTTAAATAAATGGCCATTGCGTCTACAAATCCTGCGACCGGAGAGGTCGTCAAAACCTTTGATGCGCACACAGAAGCTGAAGTCGATCTCGCAATTGCTGCGGCTGTCGTTGCTCATGAAGCCGTGCGTGATTGGGATTTTGATCAGCGCGCGAAACATATGCATAAGCTCGGGGATTTAATTGAGGCAGAGGTCGATTCACTCGCCGAAATTATGACATTGGAAATGGGTAAGACCTTGGCGCAGGCTAAGGGCGAAGTCCTGAAATGTGCGAAATGTTGTCACTTCTACGCGGACCATGCAGCAGAGATGCTAGCAGACGAAATCGTTGAGACCGATGCGGCGAAGTCCTATCGCGCTTATCTCCCCCTGGGTGTCGTGCTGGCCGTCATGCCGTGGAATTACCCGTTATGGCAGGTCATCCGGTTTATTGCGCCTGCGCTCATGGCGGGGAATACAGGCCTGTTGAAACATGCGTCAAATGTTCCGCAATGTGCCTTGGCGTTACAAGACCTTGTCGAACGTGCAGGCTTTCCTGAAGGCAGTTTTTCCGCGCTTCTGATCTCCGGTTCCCGCGTTGAGAAAATCTTGCGGGACGACCGAGTGCGGGCGGCGACATTGACGGGTAGTGAACCTGCGGGTGCGTCTGTTGCTGCGATTTGCGGCGACGAGATTAAACCGACTGTGTTGGAACTGGGCGGGTCCGACGCTTTTATTATTATGCCGAGTGCTGACATAGATGAGGCGGTGAAAGTCGGTGTGAAAGCACGCACGCAGAATAACGGGCAATCCTGTATCGCCGCAAAACGGTTTATCATTCACGCGGATATTTATGACGCGGTGAAGGCCAAATTTGTTGAAGCATTTGAGGCGCTAATTATTGGCGATCCGACCGATGGAGATACTGATATCGGTCCACTGGTCAGTCGTGAGGCCCGCGCCGAACTGGATGAGCAGGTTCAAACCGCACTTTCTGAGGGCGCACTCCGCGTGACGGGATGCGAGACTATGCACGGTGAGGGAGCCTACTATCGTCCTGGTATCATTGAAAACATCGCCAAGGGCACGCAGACATTCTACCAAGAGTTTTTTGGCCCCGTTGCCATGTTCTTCAAGGTCGAGGATCTGGATGCCGCGATTGAACTCGCGAATGACTCGCCTTTTGGACTTGGGTCTTCCATCTGGACTCAGGACAAGGCGGAGCAATCGACAGCCATTAAGCGCCTCGAAGCCGGCGGAACTTTCGTCAATGCGATGACGGCGTCTGACCCGCGCCTGCCCTTTGGCGGGATTAAGCGGTCCGGTTATGGCCGCGAATTATCCTCTGAAGGAATACGCGCGTTTTGTAATGTGAAGACTGTTTATATCGCCTAACATTCACTGCAGAGTCCGTCTTGCCAGCAGGGCGGACTCGGAGGATATGAGCGCTATGACCAATATTGAAATCACACCTGTCAGCTATGATCTCTGGCGTACCGATAAAGCCGCATTCGCGAAAGCCTTTGGCGAGAGTTTCGCCGAGACGGGCTTTGCCGTGGTTTCCGATCATACCATTTCGCAGAGCACGATTGACTCAGCAGCCGAGGAAACCAAGGCATTCTTCGCTCTACCGCCTGAGACGAAACGCAAATATGCCGATGCTGAAGGTGGATTCCAACGTGGCTATTCCCCGGTTGGGAGTGAGAATGCCAAGGGGCGCGAGATTTCAGATTTCAAAGAATTCTGGCATACGGGACGGCGTCTGGATGAGAATTCCCGCTACCGCGCGACAATGAAGGACACGCCCACAGTCGAGGAATTGCCGGAATTCAACCTCGTAACGCGCGACCTCTATGAAGCGCTGGACAGTTTCGGCGCAGATCTGTTGCGGGCCGTGGCGCTTTATCTCAATCTTGATGAGGATTATTTCGACGACAAGGTTGATAACGGGAACTCCATTCTGCGGTTGCTGCATTATCCCGCCCACACAAACCCGCCACCGGAAGGCTCCGTTCGGGCCGCTGCGCATGAGGATATCAATCTCATCACGCTACTGCTCGGTGCGGAAGAGGCAGGCTTGCAAGCGCGACATCGCAATGGTCAGTGGCTGGATATCAATGCGCCTAAGGGGGCGCTGGTCGTCAATGCGGGCGATATGTTACAGCGGCTGACGGCTTGGGATATTCCCTCGACAACGCACCGCGTGCTTAACCCTTCAGAAGAACGGGCGAAGTTCCCGCGCTATTCAACGCCGTTTTTCCTCCATCCCAATCAGGATTATTTAATTGATCCGTTGCCCGATTGCGTGGCGAAAACGGGTAAGGTTGAGGCTCCGATCACGGCTGGTGATTATTTGAATGAACGTCTTCGCGAGATTGGATTATTGAAGGACAAGGCATAGGGATAGGTGCGACCGACGATCTGTGCGTTCGGCAGAAGTGATAAATGGGACTGTCCGCGTGGTGGTCTCCGCGAAGGAGTACCAAGGGGTAGGTCTTTCATCTTTGTTTTACGCAAGAGGCCAAGCGCGTGAGGTTTGTTGAGAGGTCGGCGATACCGTTACATCTTCCAAATCTCGAAATTGCCCGATTGTAAGACGGTCAATTCCTTGCGCTTTGTGCATTTGGCTGACGCCAAACACACTGCCACGCGGCAGCGGTTTTTGAAGAAACGGCCGGTCAGATAAACCCCGGAGTCTGCCCACTTGGAACAGCCGGTCGGCTCTCGTTTCTAAAGGTCCGGCACAGTCCGACGTCTCACCGCCGGATGCTCAACCCCACCGTCTTTCAGTACCAGCAAGCGAGGCCTCGCCTGTCCCGTGTCTGAAAGAACATATGTAATATGACACAGCTTTTATAAGTGGGGATCATTCTCTTTATAAACGGGGATTGGCCACTGTCTCAGCGCCACCCACCAAGCTGTCATCCCGCACGCAGCGAAGCGGAGATGCGGGACCTGTCGCCTATAAACCCAAGCTAAAGCTCTGAAAACGTTAGACCCCGCATCTGCGCCCTATGGGCTGGTGCGGGGTGACAATGGAAAGTGGCTTTGAGAGAGCCAAAAATCGCGAAACCGTGGATATAGTTTGCCATAAACGTGGATTGCCCCTCACTCACAAAAAAGCCGCCCTAAAAGGCGGCTTTTCAAATCAATATTTCGACTCGCTCTATTCAGCGGCCTCGATCGCATCATCCGATTTACGCGTCGGGGCTTTGCGGCGGCGTTTGGGTTTGTCTTCACGTTCGTCAGACGCTTCAACTTTCTCAGCTTTGACTTTTTTCGGTTTCTTTTCGGCTTTTGGCTTTTTTTCAACTTTTGGCGTATCGGCCTTGGGCGTTACGACTTCCAACTCAGACGGTGTCTCGGCGCTGTCATCAGAACTGTTAGTCTCATCCTGATCACGTCGGCTATTCTGGTTCCGGTTGTTATTGTGACGACGATTATTGTTTCGGTGATTATTCCCGTCCTCATCCTCATTATGGCTCTCACCCCGCGCGGCGCGTTCGGCTTCGGCCTTTTCGCGGGCTTCTTGTTTGGCGGCTTCCTGCGCATTCATCAGGCGGAGATAATGTTCCGCATGTTGCAGCAGGTTTTCGGCCTTCACGCGATTGCCGCTCATCTTGGCGTCGCGTGCAAGTGTTGTGTATTTTTCGTAAATCGTGGAGGCATTGCCCCGCACTTTCACATCCGGACCTTGACTGTCCATGGACCGGTTGTGGTTGTTATTATTATTGTGGTTCCGGTTCTTATTATTCCGGTTGCGACCGCGTTGACGCTTCATCATCTGTCCTCAAAAGGGGCGACAGGTGAACATATACCCTCTTATCGCTGTTTTGCGAACGGGCCTTCACTGTGTCGGCTTTTCGTAGTGGACCCGGCGAATATTCGGCAAGTCTTCAAGCTACGATTTCCGCGTAGCAAAGCCTTTCGCAGATGAAAAGACCTTTTTCAGGTTGATTTTCGGGCGCTGATCACGCGGTCATTCCCGCCAAGGTCGCGGTGGACTTGAATGTTAGAAAATTCGGCCGTTCGGACGAGAGTGGAGACGCTTTCGCCCTGATCAAAGCCGATCTCCAGACCGAGCCACCCATTTAGTTTTAGATGTGAGGCGGCTTTCTCCAATATTGCGCGGTAATCGCGCAATCCATCCTCACCACCATATAGCGCAAGGGCCGGGTCGTAATCCGCGACTTCCTGTTCCAGTTGCGTCATGGCGGTCGCGTCAATGTAAGGCGGATTGGAGAGAATGGCGTCGAAGGTTTCGCCACGGTCCAGGGCGTCCCACCAAGCCCCTTGTTTGAACATGACGCGGTCACGGACGTTCAAAGTTTCCGCATTTGTCTGTGCGATCGTCAGGGCGGCTTCTGAGACGTCAGTTGCGATTAATGTAGCTTCCGGCAATTCCGCCAGCAGGGTCAAACCAATCGCGCCGCTCCCCGTGCCGAGGTCAAGCAGGCGAGGGGACGGCGTATTTTTTAACGCTTTCAAGGCTTCGCGGATGAGGGTTTCCGTATCTGCGCGCGGGGACAGGACATCTTTGGAAATCACAAAGCGCCGCCCGTAAAACTCTCGCCAGCCCAAAATATGATCGACGGGTTCGCCCGCCAAACGCCGCGCCATGCCCTTTTTGATTTTATCGAACACTTCCGGCGCGAGAAATTCCGTCCCGTGAAGCATGAGGGATGTGCGGTCCAATCCCGTCGCGTCCAGCACCAGCTCCAGCGCGTCCTCTGCCGCAAAAGGCAGCCCGGCTTCGGTAAAAGCCTGCGTGAGAAACCGCTTCGCTGAGCGGGCGTTCAAGCCCGAATAAGGGCCGGAGCGCGGGCGTTGATCGAGTGGGATGACCATTAGGAGATGGAGGCAATCGCGGATTCAATCAGGATCAGATCGCTCTCCCGCGAGAGACTGTGATCTCCGCCTTTGACCAATGTGTAAGTCACGTCTTTCGAGGTCAGCATATCCAACAGCCGTTTGGAATGGGTCCAGGGCACAACATTATCGTCATAGCCTTGCAGGATACGGATCGGGCAGGTGAGCGGGATGGGAAGGTCGAGAATTTGGCGGGCGCGACCATCCTCGATCAGGGCTTTGGAATAGGCATAGGGCTCGTCATAGCCCGACGGTTCATAGACCACGCCGTCATTTTCCAGCGCCGCGATCTGCTCTTCCGTCCAGCCCGCGACGGTCAGCTTTTCCGTGAAATCCGGCGCGGGATTGATGAGGACGAGCCCCTGTGTGCGCGGTGTGTTCGCGGTGGCGGCCAGGAGGGCGGCCCAGCCCCCCATAGAGGAGCCGACCAGAATGACGGGACCGTCCGTTAACTGGTCCCGCACATAGGCGATGTCTGACGCCCAGCGAGAAATCGTGCCATCTGTGAAGTCTCCTGAACTTTCCCCGTGGCCAAAATAATCGAAACGGATAAAGGTCTGCCCGCGCGCCTCAGCCCAAGCGTGGAGGTGGGTCGCCTTCCCACCCTCCATGTCGGATTTCAGCCCGCCGCACCAGATGACCGTGGGACCACGGCCTTCGCTCATTTTATAGGCAATTTTTTCGCCGTCCGGCGTGTCGAGAAAGTCGGGCATTATCAGATTCGTTCGTCTATGAGTAATTCCATGAATGTGCTTCAAGTCTTACCTGAACTCAATGCCGGAGGTGTCGAAGGCACGACCGTGGAAATGGTCGAGGCCTTGGTCGCCGCCGGACATGGCGCGCATGTGCTCTCCGCCGGAGGACGGATGATCGCGGAGATCGAAGCGCTGGGCGGTGTGCATCATGAGGCGGAGATCGGGTCGAAGAATATCCTGTCCGTGCCCTGGCGCATTGCGGGTGTGCGACGCCTCATCGCGGAGCATAATATCGACATCGTCCATGCCCGCAGCCGCGCGCCCGCCTGGCCCGCCATGCTCGCCGCACGGGCGGAGAAGATACCCTTCGTCACGACCTATCACGGGGTTTATAAAGCCAGTGGGCCGCTGAAACGATTTTATAATTCGGTCATGGCGCGGGGGGATCGCGTGATCGCGAATTCCAATTTCACGCGCGATTACCTGATGGCGCAGCACGGCACGGATGCGGCCAAAATCACGGTCATCCCGCGCGGTGTCGATATGGTGCGGTTCAGTGCGACGGCTGTCGATATTATTACTGTTGCCGAATTGCGCGAGAGTTGGGGCGTGAAACCGGGGGAAACCGTCCTCGTCCTGCCGGGGCGTCTGACGCGGTGGAAGGGGCAGGCGGTCGCGATTGAGGCGCTCTCTCATTTGCCGGAAACCTATCGCCTGATTCTTGTGGGGGATGCACAGGGGAGGACGGACTATCTGGCGGAATTGGCGGCACTGGGGAAAAACCTGGGTGTCGGCGAGCGCGTCCACCTCGCGGGGCATTCGAGGGAAATCCCGACGGTCCTCGCGGCAGCGGATATCGTCCTGACGCCGTCGACAGAGCCCGAAGCCTTTGGTCGCACGGCAGCGGAAGCGCAGGCGATGAACCGTCCCGTGATCGCGGCGGATCATGGCGGCGCGGTGGAGGTTGTCGTGGAGGGCGTGACTGGGTTTCGGGTCGCTCCCAATAATCCAGAATCGCTCGCGGCGGCGGTAGAGCGTGTCTCTGATCTAACAGGCGTCAAAACGGCGAGAGATCGAATCGCTGCGAATTTCTCGAAAGCCAGCCTGCAAGCGGCCACTCTTGCGGTTTATTCCCAGGTTTTGGAACCTTAGGTAAAATCGCGGCTTTCCCTTGTATATGCGCCTTAAAACCGCCATATGCCGAAACTGATTGAAACTACCAGGAGACACCACAATCGCTAGAAGACCCCTCTCGGCCCAACCCGCCAAAAAACCCAAAGGCCCGCGCATCAACCGCGACATTACCGCCGATAATGTCCTGCTCATCCTCGCCGACGGAGAAAAAAGGGGCACTGTCCCCATCGCTGAAGCCCTCGCGGCTGCCCGTGACGCCGGACTCGACCTCGTCGAAGTCGCGCCCGGACAAACGCCCGTTTGCAAAGTCCTTGACTACGGCAAGATGCGCTTTGAAAATCAAAAGAAGAAAGCTGCCAACCGCAAGAACCAGCGGACCCAGGCGCTTAAAGAAATTAAGATGCGTCCGAATATCGACACGCATGATTACGGCGTGAAAACCAAAGCCATGCAAAAATTCTTTGACCGCGGCGATAAGGTGAAAGTCACCGTGCGTTTCCGCGGCCGCGAAATGGCCCATATGGACCGCGGCATGACATTGCTCGCCCGCGTGAAGGAAGATTTCGCCGAAGATTGTAAGGTGGAATTCGAACCGAAGACAGAAGGCCGTCTGATGACGATGGTTCTGGCGCCGAAGAATAATTAGAATCGATTAGAGTTTGAATGAAAAGCCGGGATACAGATCCCGGCTTTTTTTGTTTTCATATGTAGACGGCAGTTAATTTTCAGTCGCGCCATCACAGGTTTCGTTATTAGGCGTCCATTCTGCGCCTCCGGTCAAATTTCCATCTCCATCAACGACCGCAGAAAAAGTCGCACAGAATTTTTCCACTTTATCAATGACGGGGGTTTCTTTCTCAAGCAACTCACTCGCGGCCTCTTCAAGAACAGATGTGATATCGTCTTTGAAGATACCAAGGCCTTTTTTGGCGAGTTTTAGGATATCTTTCCGTGCCCCGTCCCCGACTTCTGCGACACTGATTTCAAGGCTAGCGATTGTATCTTCTATTTTAATTTGCTCACTGGCAGGTCTAGAAAGACTGCTCGCCTCTTTAGAGTAAGGGAGTATTGGTAGGGCTTGAAATTTGGACCAGTCTTCGGACGTATCGTCCTTAAACTCTAATTTGTAAAACTTTAGAACGTTTGTCCAGCTTCCGTCATTCTCATTAGGTTTAGTGAGTTTATCTTTGAGAACGATTGTGTTGAATATATCTTCTGACTTCCCAACATTTTCATCCCGCCAAACTCCGCTCGCTTTTGCTGAAATAGCCAGACTCAGTTCATCAGAGTCTTTGGGTACAGCGGGGGTGTCAACGTATAGGCGTAAAGGTCTTATCCTGATGTGATTGTTATCAATCACACTCCATTGTCCAATGAAATCAAGATCTAAGTTCCTTTTGGACGTGCGCGTTATTACCCCATTCGATTTTTGATCCGTATAGCTCTCTGTAAATTTACTGTACCGAAAGCAATTACTAGAGAGTCGAAGGTCTTTATTTTCTGTTGTGGCGTATGGTTCAATCATAATCTTTTTCGAATGAACCGCAGAATACTTTTCAATTTCCTTTTCTAGGCCTTTATCGACCTCTTTGACAAATAGTCCAATGAGTTTTGGGGCGAGAAACGCTAAGGCGGACCCAATGATAGATTTTGGTCGTGTAGCCCCGGAGCCGCCCTCTGGTGTTGGAAAACATGTGTTTTCTATAGCTTGCGTGTTTACAGTATTTTGAGTGATTAAATTATTAGGAATGCCAAAATTCAGAT
Organism: uncultured Caulobacterales bacterium; assembly: GCA_947503715.1. Lineage (GTDB taxonomy): Bacteria > Pseudomonadota > Alphaproteobacteria > Caulobacterales > Maricaulaceae > Litorimonas. Next base: position 536,969 of record CANNER010000002.1, read on the forward strand.
ATATTGATTGGTTGTCAGATTGATCAACACTGTCAGACATTATCAGTGTGGAAACAATTTTCGTGCCGCTCGATTTTTTAGCTTTTTCCGCCCGATCAGATCCCCCCGCATAGGCCGGAGTGCTGAGAACCGCACATAAAACTGTTCCGATTAAAATTGATGTTTTGTTGATTGTCATGATGCACCCTTTTGCTTTGCGTTGAAGAATTTATTGAATTCGATTTAATTGCCGTATTGAGAATTGTAGTAGGCCCGGTCTCCTGCCGACAGAAAAGTTGCGTAGCCTAAGGCGTTACGTGGTTTGCAGGGGGTTTGTTCGCCGCTTTTATAGAGGTTTGAACGATAGGTGCGGTAAAGCATGACGGAGTCGCGATCTATCGTTTCGCTTTCCAAAGGGCCCGACACGACTTCGCCCGCATCCTGCATGGTCTTTAAATAATAATCGGCATCAATATTGAACCGTGATTGATGTCTGGTCCATCCCGTGGACATAAAATACCGCACGAGCCGGTTTGTTTTCATGTCGGACTGGCAATCGGGATGAAAATGCTCATGGGCGAGGCCTAATGCGTGACCAAATTCGTGCAATATCGTGGCCCGCTCATAACTTTCAAGCCACCCTTCCGGACTGTCGATATAGGGCTGCAATGCGGTGTCGAAACTTGCGTAATTCATTGTTGGAAGATCGGCATCAATACCGTCGGCCAGTTTGCCAATTACAGACCAATAGCCGCCATCATATGCATCGGATCGGAAACTAATCCGGATATCTGCCGATTTTGTCTGATCTGTTTTATTCCAACGATTATACCGCCCCGTCCCGTCCTTGAAGGACAGTGAAAGAGAACCGCCATTTTGCGTCCATTGATGGGCCGTTTGTTCAATCAGTTTGTAAATATTCGGGTTTCCGCCTTCAAAGGCAACAGTGACGACGTCGCGGTCCCAGGTGAGTTCCTCGTGACCTATAAAATTCATACCCTGTGCGGCCTTTGGGGACGTCTCAAATGATAGACGTTGTGCCTCTGCCCGGGCTTCCATTTGTGTAAGAATATGCGTGGGTATGCGGTCAAAAGAAGAATCGAAATTATCGATCTCCGCGTCATTTACATCAATCGCATCACAGCCGGATAGGGTTAGCAGGGCAATCAGGCCTGTCAGTGTTTTTTGAAATTTGATCATGATATCTGCGACATGCCCCCTCATTGAAGGCCTGTCTCAAGATAAGATGACCCTTATAAGCGGTATATGGCTGATATGCTCTTACAGTCTGTAACGCAGGTCACATTTACAAAACCATTTGATACTGCACGTTAGAGAATAAAATCTGATGCATCCACATCTGCGACATCCGTTGTCAGAAGAAGAATCTCATCGCCATTTCCGAGATCAATCAGAACGTGGTTGCCGGCTTTTCGAATGTTGCCCTCAATATCTGCGAATTCATTGAAGCCGAAATCCGTGAGATCAATCCTGTCATTCCCCGCTTTGTCGAAATCAATAATGCGGTCTCTGCCTGTTCCGACTTCAAAGACAAATGTATCATTTCCGCCATTTCCGCGAAGTCTGTCATTTCCTGCACCGCCATTAATGATATCAGCACCGCTGGCACCACGAATGTCGTCCAGCCCGCCATTTCCGTTTAGAATATCCGTACCCGGACCGCCGTAAATGAGATCATCTCCCGCGCCGCCACTGATGGTATCATTCCCAAATCCGCCTGAGATGACGTCATTCCCTATGCCGCCCATGATGACATCATTGCCCTCCAGACCAATCAGGCGATCATGTCCGGATCCGCCTTCAAGAATATCATTCCCAATGCCGCCGGTAAGTTTATCCCTGCCGTCTAGCCCGATAATATGACTGCCATCCGTGCTGGCCGTGACAACATCATTGCCATCTGTGGCTTGGAAAATTTCTATATTTTCGAAACTTGCGGTTCCGGCAAATTTGCCTGCTGCATCGAAAACTGTGGCTGTTCCGGCCTCAAGATCCGCTCTTAGGCGGCCTATGCCGGCATCTGCGATCAGTGTGTCCTGTCCCGTTCCGCCGTCGATCGTGACGGTTCCGGTTCCAAAGCTAATCGCGTCATCTCCGGTGCCGCCATATAATGCGTCATTGCCCGAACCCCCGATGATCGTATCATCGCCGCGTCCGCCATAAAGTGTATTGGAGCCGCTGGTGCCCGTTAGAATGTCATTCCCGTCTCCGGCGTAAATATTTTCAATATCTGCGAGTGTAATGGTAATGCCGTCAATCGTTCCCGTTCCGGCCTGAAGGTTGACTGTACTATCTGAGGAGACCGCAGCCGCATTAATCCAGTCCGTTCCGCCATTTGAGTCCAGAAAAGCGACGGCATGTCCGGCGAGGCCGGCATAATCGGAAAATTCATTTGTAAATAAATATGTATCATCCGTGGACAAGGTGCTGCCCGATGTGCGGAGATGGGCTTCGGTGACGGTCAAAGTGTCTCCGCCAGCAGAGTCGATAATCGTCAACTCCCAGTCGCCTGCACTGGTTTCGCCCATGAAAGCGGTTGTCCCAAAGCGCCAAGTTCCATCGAAATCGCCACTATCGCCCGTGCCAGAAATTAATTGTACGCGCGTGCCTCCCGGCGAGGTCAGGAAGATTTCGACATCTGCGAGATAGGTCGTCGAGAAGGTCAGTTCCAAAGAGACGTGTTCGACCAAAATATCATCACTTTCGCTGATAATAAAATCGACACCGTCAACATCACCATCCGTAATGATCGTTGTTGTATCGAAATCATCTTCAAATGTGCTGACCTGATTGGCGCTTGTCGATTGGGCCTGCCAGCTCTCGGCCAAGCGCACCGCCGCCGTCGCATCGACAGCCCCGTAACCATAATCATTGGAGAAGTGCTGACCGCCGCCATTCCAATTCCCGGCAGCATTCCAAAACCAAGTTGATCCGTCCGTCTGCGTGGCCTGTTCAAACCCGCCATTGCTAGCACTGCCAGTATTGGCGGCAGCACCAATATCCGATCCGACATGGACGGCGCTGGCAGCGAGGATTTTCTGAACATCGCGCCAGCCCAGGTCAGGATTGGCTTCCAGCATCAGGGCGACAACGCCCGCGATTTGGGGCGCAGCCGCAGAGGTGCCACTGAAACCGCTCGTGTAATCCGTGGAAGAATAACCGTCAGTACCCGTACGATCCGTTGTGAAAATTGTTCCAAAATTGGAGAGATTATCGGCAAATGCCGAGATGAGAACATTGGCGCCGGGCGTGGAATAATCCGTGACCCAGCCATCCAATCGAAGGGCGGCAACGCTGATGGAGAATTCCGTACTGTCAAACCGTTCCGCCGTCCCTTCCTCACGGGCAGTGCTTCCCTTACCGCCCCTACTATTGCCGCTGGATTTCACATAGATGGTGCCCAAACCGTCACGGCCTTGGGCGGAAATTGTTTCTAATGCGGCAATTCCGTCATCCAGTGATGTGAAGTTTAGAAAGACATTACTGCTATAGCCTGCGCTGACACTAATGATTTCACTACCCGACCCATTCCCGTTCGTATTTCCGATTCCATCACCGAGACCGGCGGCATCCAAGATTTGATCGGCAGAATTCGCGGCCCCGATACCGAAACCTTGATACCCGACAAGCGTGGAATTAAACGCAATGCCAACCCCGCCTTCGCCATTATCCGCGGCCGCGCCGACAATGCCTATGACGGCCGTACCGTGATTATTGCCGCCAGTCGCAATCGGGTCGAAGTCGTTATTGGTATAGTCGTAGTCAATGTCTGACAAATAATTCGGTGCAAGGTCGGCGTGAACATAATCAAAGCCGTTATCGAATATATTGACCTGCACACCTGCGCCGGAATAGTCGTCCCAGGCCAGCTCGACATTGATATCAAGTTGCCCGGCAGTCCCATTGATAAGATTTAGCTGTGAATTAAATTGAGGATCGCTGGGGACGTATTCCGCTGCCACAAATGCGGCCTCCGGATCAAGGTTTTGAATTTTATTCAGCCACGGCATATTGGCGCTGTCATTTCCGAAAGCGCCTCTTTCAAATCCGTCGAAAATTGAACTTGCGAAGCTGTTCACGGGGTAAATTATGGCTACAGGCGTGGCCGTGAAACTCTCACGAAAATCCGTCATGTCGAACGTGGATTGTGGGATCAAATCTGAATCCAAAATATCGAATAGAGAATATTCGAAAAAACTATCTGTTAGTTTGCGCATAATCCTGCCCCTTTATGCCCGCATATCTCTGGGTTGATGTTCTCTATCTCGCTTGTTTCCAAGTTTTCTCAGCCTGTCCAGCCCTAAATACGGTGATGCTGGTCCAGTGAAGGACTTCGCCCTGATCACAATGGCTGGGTAAGGGTGTCTCATTTTGACGACGTTCAATTTGAACGCGGTCTCCCGCAATCAAACCCTCCGGCACATTTTCCAATATATAGAGCGTATTGTTTTCTCCGCGCAGAGCCTGACACAAAACGCCTTCGTCTGTGAGCGTACCGCGTATGATCTCGCTTGAAGGGGAGACAATATCCGGTTTTTGAACATTGGCGGAGTCTGGACGAGGGTCAGATGTTAACTCTTGGGTGCAGCCTGCGATGAGAAGACACACGAAAATGATATATAGGAATTTCATAAAATGTCCCTCAGTCAGGCGGTCCGTCAAAGATTGAGCGCCATAAACCGACTCTCCATCGGATTGTCGTAATATTTCTCAATATCTCGAAAGCCAAGCTTTTCATAAATCGAATTGGCGTGGGTGAGGCCGTGATCCGTATCGAGATAGATTTTTTTGTAGCCCATCTCCGTCGCAGTTTTAATCGCAGTCTTGCAGAGTTTGAGGCCCAAATGGTGCCCGCGACCGTCGGGTCGACAATAGAGTCTTTTTAATTCGCAAATTTCATCTTTAAACGGTTTTACGCCGCAAGCCGCCATGGGCGCGCCGTTTAGTTTTGCGAGGAAGAGCGCGTCATAGGTTTGCGGGAAATCTGCAAATTCTTTATCCGTGCCCTGAAAGGCAAGCGTTTGCCCGAGATAATCTTCAACAAACCTAAGGTATTCTGTGAAAATCTCACGGACTGCGGCAATGTCATCTACCGTGTCGACACGTTTAATCTCCAGTCGCATCATGCGCTAAACGCCTGTGGCGACTTCCAATCTTTGGATGAGCTCATCTGTGACAGCGCCCGTTTCAGGCAGCCCATTGACCTTTTCAAATTCGCGAATGGCGGATTTCGTTTTTGGGCCTGCTGCCCCGTCCGCGCCGCCAATATCAAAACCCAAATCAGTGAGAAGCGTCTGCGCCGTTTTTATACGCTGAATACGGGCTGCGCGCGCCGGGTTCGGGGTTTTTGCGGTTTGTGTCGCCCAAGGCACATCCCGGAATAATCCGTTGGCGGCTTCGTCGACGGGTTTCGGGGTGAAACGCGCGGCATCAGCTTCAATCTTTTTGCGGGTGGCCTCATCCAGTTTCGGACCGATTGCGGCGACACGTCCGGGCGCGCCCTGATCTCCCTGACGGGCGGCGATATTATACCAGAAATAAGCAACGGAAAGATCTTCCGAGACGCCCTGTCCACCTTCGCGCAGGAAACCGACATTAAATTGACTGTCTACAACGCCCCGTTCAGCCGCTTTTCTGAACCAGTCCAAGGCGGCCGCCGGATCACGGGTCAAATCTCCCTGACCATAGAAATAATAATTACCAAGATCGTGCATAGCGATCCGGTTGCCGCCTATGGCCGCGCGTTCAACAAGCTCCCGCGCGGTAACGTCGTCCTGCGCCACGCCAGTGCCGGATTCGTAAAGCTTTGCGAGGCGGTATTGTGCCGCCGGTTGATTGCGGTTGGCAGATAGCCGGATGAGGCGGGCGGCCTCTTCCGGGTCTCCCGCTTGTAACTTATTCAACCCCATCTGAAATTGTGCAATGGGGTTGCCAGCTTTGACAGCAGCGTCCAGCGTGGTTTGACCTTCGTTAGAGATTGTCGGCACTGTCGTTTCCGCGTAATTGCCGAGCGGGGGCGTTGACTCAATGGGCTGATCCGCGACGTTTGCGAAACTTTCTTCCCCAGCGGTCGGGGCCAACAGAATTTCGTCTGTAGCAAAACCGGACTCCGTCGCAATATTAGCATTTGGTACGGTATTCAGGTCTGCACGCTGATCCGGAATGGGATCGCCGCCAAGAATAGATCTTGCTGCAATCACGCCGATAACGGCCACACCTGCGACAAGGGCACCGAGGCGGAGGTTTCGACCGGAGACGGGAAGCTTACCCAGCGAGGGGAGGGACGGCTTACGCGAAGTCTCTCCACCGACGCGTTCGGCCCGCATCTCATCAGCATAGGCCGGATTGTCATAGGCCATGACCGGTTCCGGTGCACGTGTTGGCGCATTTATTGGGGCCAACGCATTCATCATAGGTGGCGGCGTTGGGGCATTATATCCCCCTGCGCTCGCCATGGGGGGAAGCTGCGGCGGCATTTGCGGCGCGGGCGGCAGGCCCGACACTTCAAAATTACCTATCTGGGTTGGCGATGCCGGTGGTGGCGTGAGGTCAGGGTTTTGCGGCGCAACAAAAGCTTGCGGGTCGAACTCCACCGGAACGTGACTCTCGCGTTTACTCGGCGCGGCCTTTTCCTCGGACGGATAGGTCGTCGCGTAGGGATTATCGTCGCGCAAGGTCGGCAGGCTGGCCGAGCGTTGCGGTGCCGCCATAGCCTGCGCCGGTGGTTGCGCCATTGGGACGACATTGCTCTCCACCTCACGACCCGATTGCACAGCGGCAAGGCGGGCATGCAGGCGGGAGATTTCTTCCTGCAACTGACCGAGTGTCTCGCTCATATAATCAATGCGCGGGTCATCGTTATTTGCGGCTGTGGGATAGGGTTGAGCTTGTGGGGTAGGGGACCATTCGGCGGCAATTGTTTCCAGCGCCTCCAACCGTGTCGCGACATCGGTTTGCGTGGAGTTGAACTCGGCCTGTGTTTCCTGTGCGAGGTCCGCGAGACGCTCTGCTGTTTCTGCGTCCGACTTGTGCGCGCGCTCATCCAGGACCGCGGCAAATTCCGCGACCTTGTCGCCAATCCGGTTCAGGGCCTCCGCTGTGTCGTCCTCAACGCGGTCAATGCGTTTGCCGATCAGGCTTTCCGTTTTGGCGAGTTTCTCCGTGATCTCGGCCATGCTCGTCTGTCGGGCTTTCGTCTCGTTGGACAGGCGGGCATCCACTGCGACGGCCATATCGGCAATGTGACGGTTGAGTTTCGCAATCGCATCCCTCTGCTCGCTTTCATGGGCATCCAGTCGGGCATTCGCGGTCATCAGTGCCTCATTCAGGGCGTAGACGCCCGCGCCGGATTGCGTGACCTGTGCGAGATCATTGCGGATATCCGACCGGACGGCATCGGTGGTGGCCGCGAAGTCAGATTTCAGTTTCTTCTCCAACGTATTCAACCCACGGGTCAACGCGGCTTTCTGGACGGGAGATGTCTTACCTGCGGAGGAGGCGAGGTTTGTGACGACCTCTTGGAGATCCTTAAAGGCTTTCTGATGGGCCGTATTTGTGCGTTTCAGGCGGGATTCAAGCGTTTTTAGCTCCGCGGCCAATCCGGCGACAGTTGGGCGTTTGACGGGTTTTTTGGCCCGTTTTGTCGTTGATTTGGCGGTCTGGCTCGACATAAGTCGCGTTTCCCCTGCAAGGACGCACGAATCGCAGGCGCAATTCGGACGCAGTTCAATGCCATAAAACGCTGAGCATGGTTAATGTCGCGTTAAGCCGTTAACCTTTTTCCGCAGTCCGGTGCGGTGAGGCGTCGCAGCTTTTTACGTTGACGTTAACGTCAACGTTAGCTATCTGAACGATATGACCGCACAAGCGACACATAAATGGGGGATTCGCGACTTCGCTGACATGTTTGATGTCACGCCGCGGACGATCCGTTTCTATGAGGATAAAGGCTTGTTGGAGCCCGCGCGTGAGGGTGGCGTTCGCGTATTCACCCCGCGCGACCGTGCAAAGTTTGAGAAAATTATGCGCGGGAAGCGCCTCGGCTTTTCCCTAGACGATATCCGCAGCGTTCTCGACGTGACAGACGGTCTGATTACAGACCGTGCAGAACTTTTACGACGAAAAGCCAATTTTGAACATGTTGTTGCGGGATTGGCCAAGCGTCGGCAGGATCTGCGGATTCTCTCGCAAGATATGGATGAAGTCATCTCCATCGCCAATGACTACCTGTCCCAAACGGATGATGGCGATGTTGATGTTAAAGAGCTCGCCGCGCGGTATCAGGCGGCGTTTGATGAGACCATGACCGCTAACCCTATCGATTACATGTCCGGTATTCCGGATGAACAAGTTTCAAATTAATTAGACGACCCACTACGGAGACCCTCCATGCCAAGCTATAAAGCCCCCGTTCGCGATATGCAGTTCCTGCTTCACGAAGTCCTCGGTTTCGAAGACCTGACAAAATATGACGCGTTCAGCGAAGTTGATGCCGACCTCGCCGATGCTGTTCTGGAGCAAGCTTCCAAATTTGCCGAAGAAGTCCTGACGCCGCTCAACGTTGTCGGCGATCACGAAGGCTGTACGCGTCACGCGGACGGTTCGGTCACGACGCCAACAGGTTTCAAAGACGCCTATAAGCAGATGACGGAAAATGGCTGGACATCGCTCTCCATGGATCCGGAATATGGCGGGCAGGGCATGCCAGGCATGTTGCAGATCGCGGCTTCCGAAATGTGGACCTCCTCCAATATGGCTTTCGCCATGTATCCCGGCCTAACGGGCGGCGCGATCAAGGCCATTCAGGTTGGCGGTACGCCGGAACAAAAGCAGACATATTTGCCAAAAATGATGTCCGGTGAATGGACGGGCACAATGAACCTGACAGAGCCGCATTGTGGTACCGATTTGGGTATGCTCAAAACGAAAGCCGTTCCAAATGGTGACGGTACGTATAAAATTTCCGGTCAGAAGATTTTCATCTCCGCCGGTGAACATGACATGGCGGATAACATCGTCCATTTGGTTCTCGCTCGTATTGAGGGCGCACCAGCCGGAACAAAGGGCATCTCCCTCTTTATCGTGCCGAAATTCAAACTCGACGAGAATGAGAATCCGGGCGAACGCAACCCTGTCTCCTGTGGCTCCATTGAAGAAAAAATGGGCATTCACGGTAACTCGACCTGCGTCATGAATTATGACGAAGCGGAAGGCTATCTCATCGGTGACGAGAATAAGGGCCTTCGCGTCATGTTCGTCATGATGAACGAAGCCCGTATCGGCGTCGGCCTCCAAGGTCTCGGCCAGTCGGAAGTCGCTTATCAAAACGCCGCGATTTACGCGAAAGATCGTATTCAGGGCCGCGCCCTGACGGGGCCGCAAAATGCGGATAAGCAAGCCGATCCGATCATTGTTCATCCTGATGTGCGTCGCATGTTGATGGAAACGAAAGCCTTTAACGAGGCGGGCCGTGCGCTCCTCTATTGGGCGTCCAAACATGAGGACATGGAAAAGCATTCCGGTGACGAAAAACTTGCCGAAAAATGTGATGATTATCTCGGTCTGCTGACGCCCGTCGTCAAAGGTTATCTCACCGATATGTCCATGAAGACGACGATCGATTGCCAGCAAATTTTCGGCGGCCACGGTTTTGTCGAAGAATGGGGCATGAGCCAGTTCGTCCGCGATAATCGCATCGCGCTGATCTATGAAGGTGCGAATGGTATTCAGGCGCTGGACCTCGTCGGTCGTAAACTCGCCCGCAATGGTGGACGCGCCCTGATGACACTCAATCAAGAAATCGGTGCTTTCCTCGCAGAAAATAAAGACAACGAATCCATTGCTGAATTCATGGACGGCCTCGGCGGTGCGCAGAAAAAGCTGACCGAAGCCACAATGTGGTTGATGCAAAACGGCATGTCCGACCCGAATAATGCGGGTGCAGGGTCCGTTGATTATATGCACATGCTCGGCCTCGCGACCCTCGCCTATATGTGGGCGAAAATGGCGGTCGTGGCGCAAGCCAAAATTGATGAAGGCAGCAATGATCAATTCTATCCGAACAAAATCATCACAGGCCGCTATTTCATGCTCCGCATGTTGCCTATGCTGGATAGCCATCTGGCGAAGATCAAGACAGGTGCAGAGCCGGTCATGGCGCTGGAAGCGGCTGCGTTTTAATTGCGGCCTAAACTAGCAATATTTGGGGCAGCCCTGCTTTTGGGCTGCTCTACCGTCAATCAAAGCGACAACGTAGAGGCGACTTGTTTAATCACTTATGAAGAAATGAGCGCAGCGAAGTCGCAGCTAGGGAAACAAGAAGTAGATCTCACTTTTGCTGGGAAAATTTTCTCAATTTACGCAGGATACATTCAGGGATTTAATGGAGACTTTGCATATGATTACACTGTTAAATATGAACCTGCTTGCAAGCTAGACGCTGAGCTTACTGCGAGATATCAAGTTACAAAGGTTTCAGTAATTACCTTTGTTTGGTCATCTTGGAAGGACGAACACGTAGATGTTTATCCGAATAAATACTCACCGCCTGATGGGTATTTCAATCCACCAATCGAATACTTAATCCAGAAATAAAAATACTCACGGGAGATACACTATGGCTGACGCCGCAATCGATTTTAAAAATCCGGACTGGTATGATGAGGAGGATATCAACATCTTCCGCGAGGCCGTTCACGGATTCTATGCGCGTGAAATGGCGCCGCATTCGGAAGAGTTCCGCAAGAACAAAAAAGTGGACCGCAAATATTGGAATATGGCGGGCGAGATGGGCTTGCTCAATTGCGCGATGCCGGAAGAATATGGCGGAGGTGGCGGTGATTACCGTCACGAGATGATCATTCAGGAAGAGCTGATTAAAGCCAATGTCGACGGATTTGGTCTCTCGCTTCATAACGCGATTGTTGCGCCCTATATCCTTCATTACGGCACGGAAGAGCAGAAGCAGAAATGGTTGCCGCGCATGGCGACGGGCGAGCTCGTCGGTGCGATTGCGATGAGTGAGCCGGGCACGGGTTCCGACCTCCAAAATGTAAAAACCAACGCCAAAAAAGACGGCAATGGCTGGGTCATTAACGGCTCAAAGACCTTCATTACAAATGGTGGTACGGCGAACCTGATCGTTATCGTGGCCGATACGGGCGGTGAGGGAAAACACTCCAAATCGCTTTTCGTCGTTGAAACGGACGACCTCGAAGGGTTCCGTCGCGGACGTATTCTCGACAAGGTCGGGATGGACGCGCAAGACACAGCCGAGCTGTTCTTTGACGATATGAAAGTGCCGGCGGATGCACTGCTCGGGACCGATACCGGACAGGGCTTTATCCAGTTGATGAAGGAACTGCCGCAGGAACGTCTCAACATTGCCGTTCAGGGTGTGGCGCAGATGGAAGCGGCGCTGGCTGACACCATTGCCTATGTCAAAGACCGTAAGGCCTTTGGGCAACCCATTCTGAATTTCCAGAATACGCAGTTTGAACTGGCCGAATGCAAGACTATCGTCACGATTGCCAAAACATTCGTCTATGATTGCGCGGAAAAACATCTGCGCGGAGAACTGGATACCGTCACGGCGTCCATGGCCAAATATTGGGTCACGGATAAGGAATGCGAAGTCATTGACCGCTGCCTGCAGCTTCATGGCGGCTACGGCTTTATGAACGAATACCGTATTGGCCGCATGTATCGCGACAGCCGTGTCCAGCGGATTTATGGTGGCACGAACGAGATCATGAAACTGGTCATCGCGCGTTCGCTCTAACTAATTTTCTATTGGATGACTGAGGCCTCTGCCGGATCGGCAGGGGCCTTTTTTGAATCCGCCACAACCGCCGTTGTCGCCTGTCCCAGCACATTTACCCCGCTGCGCATCATGTCCGGCAGGCGGTCCACACCGAGCAGAAGAGCCAAGCCCGCAACAGGCACGCCGATCGCGTCAAGGGCTGGTGCCATCGTAATCACGCCGGAGGACGGGACGGGCGCAACGGTGAGGCTGACGAGCAATGTCGCAAATAATACTGCGACCGCCGCGCCCAATCCAATCGGCACACCGTAAAGATGGGCGAGAAAGATAATCGCTGCGCCTTGGAATAGCGCACTGCCCGGGCGGTAGAGCGACGCGCCAACGGGGACCAGCAACTCCGCTGTCACTTTCGAGACACCCCAATTCCGCGTGGTTTCTTCCAATGTCACGGGGATGGCCGTCGCCGTACTTGTCGTGGAGATAGCTATCCCAATTGCCCCGCCGAGCCCGCGCAGAGACGAGAATGCGGGACGTTTGAAAAACATAAGTGTTGGCAAATAAATCACCGCGACGAAAATAATCAGCCCGACTCCGACGGCTAGAATGAAGACGCCGAGGCTCTGCACCAAGCCCCAGCCCATCGCCGCCGTCGCGGGCGCAATTAATCCAAAGACGCCAATGGGTGCCAACCACAAAATCCACCAAACAAGTTTTATCAGCGCCGCCCCGATATCTTCCGCCGCCTGCACCATGCGTTCACGCCGATTTGTATCCAATGTTGCAACAGCCGTTGCCAATAATGCCGCGAATACGACCAGCGGTAATATCCGTCCTGCGCTTGCTGCCGCAAAAACATTTGATGGTATGAGTTGTGTGAAAAATGCGGAGAGAGACTGCAGGGCGGGGACAGTTACCGCATCAGAAGCTGGGAGATCGACCTCCGGCACAAAGCGCAGGCTCAACGCACTGACGCCCATCCCAATCGCAACGGCGGGGACGAGTGTCGCGACCATATAGGCACCTGCTGTCCCGCCTAATTTTCCCAAGGCGCGCAAATCCCCCATCCGCGCAACACTGGCGAAAATAATGCTGACGACAAGCGGGATAACCACCATTTTGATCGCATTGACGAACAGCGTCCCGAAAGGCGCGGACGCATTTGCAATCCCGAGGAGGGCTGCATTATTCGTCGCAGTCGCCGCCAGTCCCACAATCAGGCCGAGGACCAATCCCAAGGCGATTAATTTATTCAACATAGCTTGTTCCAACTCACGGATTTGGGGTGTCTTTGCACAGTTTTCCCGCAACGAAAACAGTTCCTGCCGCCCCGACAATCCTCTAAGGTGGATGCAAACAAGGTTACAAAAATAATTGTCGCCTGGAGTATTTGCCTCAATCAATGCTTTGACGGAACATAAACGAGAATTTTCATTATGAAGCTTATTCATGCATCATCAGTCATTCTTCTTGTGGCAGTTATTTCGGCGTGCAACCCGTCCGAAAGAGATGGTCTCTCAAAAGCTACAATTGACGAAACACCGATGGATCAGTCAGGTTCATATACACTGGGCGGGGATTGTAATGCGCTCGTAGGCACGCTCACGATTAGCGACACGTCCATTCGTTTGACTGAAACCGTATGTGACATTTCAGATCGAGATGCTGTCAATTCTTCCGTCGTGAAATACAGGCTGTCGAATTGTAAGGCGGAAGGTGCTGCCGAAGCAGATCGAACAGTTACAGTTTCAGAGGTTGAGGACGGAATGATCGAAATGACCGGTTGGAATGCTCAACGCTTTATGTTCCTGACCTGCAATTGATTGAACTCGATTTTAAATGATTTACCCGCCGCCACACTATTCCGATGATGATTCGACCTACACAAACCGGATCATCGATACTTATGGATTTCCGCTCCTGACCTCGTCCAATGTGGACGGTCCGCTGGCAACCCATCTGCCTATGGTGCGGGAGGGGGAGTATCTTTACGGACATCTCGCAGCGAGTAACCCGATGTGCGAATTCCTCGGTACGAGCATGATCTTTCTCGCGGCATTTCACGGCCCGCATGATTATATTTCTGCTTCGCTTTACGATAAGCCCGAGGCTTCCGTTCCGACATGGGATTACACCGCCGTCCATGTTCACGGGACGACAAAACTCCTGACCGCTGAACAGAGTGTGGAACGCATGGCAGAATTGACTGAAAAATACGAACCGCAGGACGCTTGGGCGATGGAGGATGCAGCCAGCTACGCTGGACGCCTTTTCCCGCATATCCTCTATTTCGAAATGCGTATGGACAGGGTGCGCGGTATCCGTAAGTTGAGCCAAAATAAAAATGCCGCCACGCAGGCCCGCATCATTGCGGAGCTGCGCGCCAAGGGAAATGACGACCTCGCCGACGAGATCGACCGAATTAGAAAGACATAACATGGAAAAAGTAACTTACACGATGAATGACGGCGTGGCCGTGATCGCACTGGATGACGGTAAAGCCAATGCTCTCGGTAGCCAGATGTGGGCAGAGTTGAACGCCGCTTTGGATAGTGCCGAAAAAGACGATGCGATTGTGATCATTACGGGTCGGGACGGCATGATGTCCGGCGGGTTTGACCTGAAAGAAATGGGTGACGGTCCGCAGGACGCGTTGGAACTGACCTCAAAAGGGTCTAAATTCGCGCGCCGGATCATGTCTCATCCACGTCCGGTTATTATGGCAGCCCCCGGCCACACGATCGCTATGGGTGCGTTCCTCGCACTGGCCTGCGATTATTCCATGATCAAAGCGGGTAGCTATAAAGTCGGCTTGAACGAGACCCTCATCGGCATGACCATGCATAATTTCGGGATTGAAATGGGTCGCTATCATCTGCCGAAACAATACTTCAATCGCTGCGTTATTAACGGCGAAATCTTTGATCCTAAAGGCGCAATGCATGCCGGTTTCTTTGACCGCGTCGTCTCCGAAGAACAATGGCCCATGGCCATCCCCATGGCGGGCCAAATGTTTGGCCAATTAAACGCGAAAGCCTTCCGCGAAACAAAACTGCGCAGCCGGAAAGCAATTTTCGCAATTCTCGATCAAGCGATTGAAGACGATCTGGATCCGGCCAAGGTGCATGCGCTGTAGGCTTGAGTGCAATGGACGCGTCTGAAGACAGCCATGTCGAACGCTTAAACGGCTATATCATCAAGTTTGACATGGGCCGTAACACCGGAACTATTAATGGGAAGGGCGGCGTCCAATATTCGTTTTCGTCAGAGGCTTTCGATGAAAAAATTGATGACCTGATGAAAATACCGGGTGTTAGTTTTGAAATTGAAAATGGCCAAGTTGTTCATATCCGGAATGATGGCTCGCTTCCTAAAATTCGCGATAAACCTTCATCGGGTTTGGCTTTACTTGGCGCTGCCAAGTGCCCCGAATGTAAATGGCGACTTCCAATTTTACCCAATAAAGAAGTGCCAAAATTCCGAAGAGTTTCTCATGGTCGATGTCCAGAATGCAGCACGTCAATCAAGCTAATCTCAGCGTTTAAAGGATATCACCACTTCGCAGCCGTGGGCATAATCATTCTGCCAGCCATCGCTCGATTTTTCTTAAATCGGTTATATGGATTTATGGATGAGTCTCTCTTCCAAAGTTTGGCCTTTATGAGCCTGCTATTTTATCCCGTGCAGCTATTCCTCTTCTTCTATCTCTATTTTCAAGAAAAACTCGTCAGAGTTGAAGAAGTTGCCGTCTTTGAATGACCATGCACGTCTCCATTCCTCGCAATAAAAAAGGCCGCGATTTCGTCGTGGGCGATGTTCATGGCCATTTTGAATTGCTCTTGGCTGAGATGAAATGCGCCGGGTTCAATGATAAACAGGACCGGTTATTCTCAGTCGGTGATATGATTGACCGCGGACCGGATAGCTTATCCTGTCTGGGTCTGCTCGACGCACCTTGGTTTCATATGGTGCGTGGCAATCATGAGCAGATGATGGTCGATGCGCTGCTCGGCAAACGTTGGCCAAGCTGGCGGCGCAATTACGGGCGCTGGACGGAAGGCATGGCTAAGTCTGAATTAAAGACCTGGGCGAAACGACTGGCGGAAACGCCGATTACGATGACAATCAATCAGGGTGAGTTCAAAGTCGGCCTTTGCCATGCGGAACCGGATGGCCGCAACTGGAAAGAAATGCGGGATAATCCGGGTAGCGCAGAACCGATGATGTGGGGGCGGCGTGTTCTCCATCGGAGCAAAGTTAAACCCGTCAAAGGAGTCGATATAACCATTCACGGCCACACCCCGTTGAAAAAGCCAAAATGGGTTGGCAATCGGTATTTCATGGACACGGGGGCAGGGCAGGGCGGTCCGCTGACCCTGCGCAAGATCAGCGATATTTATGCCGAATATCGCGACTTCAAAGCGCTCAACGCGGTATTCTCAAAATGATGACACGAAAGCAATATGATCTGCGGGACGGGCAACTCTCGGTCCTCCATTTCGGCGATATGTCGAAACCGTTGGAACTGGTCTTCCTCCACGCGAACGGATTTAATGCGCAGAGCTATCGTCGGATATTGTCGGAGCTAGATGTTCACGCCGTTGCTTTTGATATGCGCGGTCACGGGCAAAGTCGGGATATGCCGCAGAATTTGCGGATGAAAAACTGGCATGTTTTCCGGGATGATTGTGTTGAATTTTTTGATCACTATGCGGGCGATATGACGGACGGCCTTATCACGCTGGCGGGGCATAGTTTTGGGGCCGTGTCGGGTATTCTGGCAGCGCCGCACCTAAAAGGCCGGCTGGCGGGCTATGTCGGGTTTGATCCTGTCTCTGTGCCAATGATGTTCCGTTTGACTTCGGCCCTGCCCGGGGGCCGGGCCTATATGAAACGACGCGTGCCGATTGCGCGCAATGCGGGGCGGCGCAAATCCGTCTTTGAGAGTCCGGAAGCCGCCTTTGAACGCTATCAGGGGCGGGGCGCGTTTCGAGGTGTCCCAGACGAGGTCTTAAAAGATTATATTGCGGGCGGGCTGATCGAGCGTGCAGACGGACACTGGGAACTCGCCTGTCGCCCGGACTGGGAACAGACGATTTTTGTCGCGCAGTGGCACAATCTGTTTAAGGCCGCGCGGAGCCTGCCGAAAAATTCGAAAATTATCTATGCGGGTGGGCGACCTCCCGTGTCGACGAAAGGTACACGGGCAGCGGTGCAGACCGCGCAGCCGGAGGGGGAGGTGGTTTTTCATGCGACGCTGGGGCATCTCTTTCCGTTGCAAGACCCGGACATGGCTACGCGAATTTTGCTCGAAAACCTTGGGCGCAAATAAACGTCATACCCTCGCGAAGGTATGACATCATATTAAATTAAGCCATCAACCCCTTCACCATCCCACGTTCCAACATCGCCAAGTCTTCATCCGTCGCCTTCATTAACTTTCGTGCGGTGAGGTCAAATTTACACCCGCTCGCTTGCATGGACACCCAACTCTCGCCTGTCACGGGGTCGAGGATATTATGCACGAACTCGCGTGTATATGCATTCGCATTGACCAAAGCCGGTGCATAGACATAGGCATGGCCGCGCGCGGGGTAGCGGTGCATGACCGCCCGCATTTCTAGGAGCGCCGCACTCTTCCCGCCCGCGTGATAGTCGGGATCTTCAAATTCCGGCCAACCCTCTTTGAACCATGCAATTGTGCTCGTTGTTCGCCCAAAAAGTGATCCCATCGTCACACGCTCCGTGACGTCCAATTCGGATTTGCCGAAAACACCCGCGCCGATAATACTGACACCCGCTTTTTCCAAATCAGTCACAGACGGGCCAATATGCACATGGGCGGCGTCAACATTGCGGGCTTTGGCGGGCGCGGGGAGGTCTGCCGTGAACTGTTTCGCCGCGTCTCTCACGCGTTTTGGCCAAGGGAAAATCCGGTCATCGGGCAGATAGATATGCTCGACCGTTTCCACCATTGTCGCGGCAATCTTCCCGTCCCGATGGGTCATAACGTGGCAGAGTTTCGCCGTGGCGTCGCCCAATTCGAGGAGGGCGCTGTCAATCCGCAGCGGCGTCCCCGGTCTCGCTTCGCCCTGATATTTGACGTGAAAATCCCGCACACGAACGGAACTGACCGTGCCGTGGTGATAGGCGGTCATCAGGCCCAGGCGGATAATCAGACTCTTGCGCGCTTCGTCCACCTTATGAACATAATGGCGCATATTCATATGCCCCAACTCGTCACATTCCCAAGCCGAGCATTCCCCCGCCCAGGTGAGCGTGAAGTCTTTTAGAAAGTCAGGGCGCATTTAGGCCGCGCAAGCCGCGCATGTGCCGTAATGTTCCACGACGGAGCGGTGGATTGCAAAGCCGTCCGGGCGGCAATCGCCGTGATCATGGGCATGGCGTTCTTCGACACCGGAACAGTTTTCGCAGATGAAGAACTCGGCCAAATGATGGTGATCATGACCATGGTCGCCGTCATGGGTATGTGTGTGAGAATGGTCGCAGGCGATAAAGGCGTTTAACGCTTCGACGCGGTGTATCAAACCATGACGCGATAGAAATTCGAGTGCGCGGTAGACGGTCGGGGGTTTCGGACTGCCGACATCCGGCTTCAACCGGTCCAACAAATCGTAAGCCTTAATCGCTTTTCCGTCCTCAATAATCAGCTCCAGAACATGGGCGCGCAGGGGCGTAAACCGTTCGCCCGCGCCCTCAACAATCGCTCTCGCCCGGTTAACCCGCTCTTCTGTATTCATGTCGCTCATAGGGTTCATATAGAGCATGTCGCGCGGAACTGCCAGCGTCTAAGCGGGTGACCGTATTCGACGGTTGAAGGCGACGACCAGACCCGCTAAAGGGCCGCCTAGTTTTAAAGACCATGCCCGTAAGACAGGGCCCAAATGGGGAATTCAAATGGCCAATGAAGACAATGCAGTAAAAGTCAGTGGGAACGTGATGTTCTATGAGAACCCCGTACCTTTGACGAAAGACAATCACGCGAAACATGGCGTCACACAGGTTGACAAGCCTTTCGAATTTATGGCGACGCAACATTTTCTGCCGCTGACCGCGCCGGAATTCGGTTCCGCTTCGACATCCGTGCCGATCATCTTTGCCGGTGAAGAGCGCTCACCGCTCGCCGTTATGGGTATCCGGTCCGGCGAGAACCTCTTTGTCAAAGACGGTAATTTCGAGCAGGATTTCTACATGCCGGCTTTCGCCCGTCGTTATCCTTTCGTCCTTGCGGGCGACAATCAGAATGACCGTTTTGTTGTCTGTGTTGACGAAAAAGCGACTTGCGTGACGGATAAAAATCCACAACAGAAATTCTTTGACGGGGATGACACATCACAGTTCACAAAAGAAGCGTTCCAATTCCTGCAGAATTTCGAACGCGATCGTCAGGCGACGGCTAAAATGGTCGAAGCCTTTAAAGAGCTGGACCTGTTCGAGCCCAAGGAAATGAACTTCCAGGGTCAAAATGCCGATGGCTCACCGGCCGAACGCCAGAAGATTGCGGATTATTTCGCCGTGTCTGAGGAAAAGCTGAAAGCGCTTCCCGATGCAAAGCTCGCAGAGTTCTCCAAGAACGGCTATCTCGCCGTCGCTTATTCGCACCTTATCTCGCTCAATAACTGGCAGCGTCTGGTCAATATGACTCTGCGCCGCGCACAGGCTGAGCAAGCCTCTGCATAGGTTGCACCGCGACTGTTAAATTACGAACCCGGCCCGGAAGCGCGCCGGGTTTTTTATTGGAGGTATTTCATGTCGACAAATCGAGATGAATATTTTGACTCATTGCTCTCAAATGTTGACGAGCATGGTTGGCAGTTTACATTTGTTTTCGACAATAAGACCGATAATCCTGATTTCGGGTATTCAATTGGTTTCCCTAAAACGCTTAATGCACCCGAATTTATTCTGTTCGGATTACCAAGGAATTTGATGCACAATATGTTGTGGGGCATATTCAGACAAATTCAAAACGGCGAGACTGTTCACGACGGTAAGCGTTGGAAGAACCTGATTGAAGGTTTCGATTGCATATCTCGAAAAGCAGATCACTCTGATCTATTCACTGAATACGTTTTGTCCTCTGATTGGCTATGGAAAGAAAACGGAAATGCAGGTCATCCTGAAGTATATCAACTTGTATGGCCAGGGTCTCAGCAGGGGTTATTCCCATGGGAAGAAGGATGTAGCGAGCAAGTCATAGAAGCCCAAACGAAGCTTTGGAGAGACTGATAAATTGCTATGGTCGGTCAGCTTCTGCTAACGAGGCAATATACGATTGATAGGACCCAACCATGAAATTCTCACGTCGCACGCTTCTTCAAACCTCGACCGCTGCCATGGGGACGGCGCTCATCACGGGAGGGTGCGGTGATAAAACCATTCCGAAAATCACGACCGCCGGAGCGGATACGTCCGCGCAGGCCGCTTTGGACGCGGCAAAGGATCTGATGCTAACGGCTTATCCCGAAACGGCCTCCAGCCTCGGAATTGATACAGGCAATTATGCGGCGCTGGCATCAAAACTCGAAGACCGCTCTGCCGCAGGGCAGGCGGCGATTGCGAAAGATGTGCGGACTGTCGCAAAGACATTGGCTGCAATTGATGTGACAGAATTGTCGCCGGATCTGGGTCTGGATGTCGAGGTCGTGTCTTCCGTGTATGACCGCTGCGTTGAAGGGTTCGATTTTCCCTATGGCGACATGGCGCTGTTGAACTATAATTGGTCCTATCGGAACAGCCCCTATGCCGTCGCGCAAAATACGGGCGCTTTTGTCGAAATTCCCAGCTTCCTCGACAGTTCCCACGCGATTAAATCAACGGGTGATGCGGAAAACTATCTTGCACGGATGAGCGCCTATGCCGGACAGTTGGACGGGGAGACCGAACGTGTCAGAAGCGACGGAGATCGCGGGATGATCCTGCCGGATTTCCTGCTTGCTAAATCTGTGGCGCAATTAAAAGGGGCGCGGGAGCGTGACCCCGGGACTTGGGGCCTCGTCAAATCCGTCGCGACGCGCGGCGCGGACTATGGTGACTTCGAAGCCGAGGCCACACGGATCGCCCGCGAAGAGGTCGGCCCTGCGATTGACCGTCAGGTCGCCGCGCTCGAGGCGCTCGCCCCGCAAGCCAATTCCAATGCAGGCGTTCTGACCCGTCCGGACGGCGAAGCTTATTATGATTGGACCCTGCGCGTCAGCACGACGACAAACATGAGCGCCGATGAAGTCCATGAGATGGGTCTTGATGAACTCGCTAGTCTACAGGCGCGGATGGAGCCCATTCTGCAATCGGTTGGATATACGCAAGGGACGGTCGGCGAACGGATGAGCGCATTGGGTGAAGATAAACGCTATCATTTCAAACCCGGCGACCCCGGTCGTGCGGAAATCATGACGTTTATTGAAGACACCGTTGCAGACATCCGCGGACGCATGCCGCAGGCTTTCGAGACGCTCGTGCCGGGCTTCCTAGAAGTTACGCGGATTGACCCCGAAGTCGAAGCCGGCGCACCGGGCGCCTATGGCGGTGCAGGGTCCATTGACGGGACGAAGCCGGGGCATTTCTGGATTAATCTACGCTCGACCGACCTTCATAATAAATTCAATCTCGCCGACCTGACCTATCACGAAGCCATTCCGGGCCATGTCTGGCAGGGTGAATATGCGTTCAAACAATCGCTGATCCGGTCCATGTTGGCGTTCAATGCCTACTCAGAAGGTTGGGCGCTTTACGCGCAGCAGATTGCGGATGAGTTGGGTGTTTATGACGAATTTCCCGTCGGTCGTCTCGGCTACTTACAATCATTGGCCTTCCGCGCTTGTCGCCTCGTAGTCGATACAGGGCTTCACGCAAAGGGTTGGACGCGCGAGGAAGCCAATCAATGGTTCGTCACGAATAACGGCTCTAACCCCGAAGAAGTGCGCGGCGAAATCGACCGCTATTGCGCGTGGCCGGGACAGGCGCTGGGCTACAAGGTCGGTCATTCCGCGATCAATCGCCTGCGGGATAAGGCGAAGGCGGAACTGGGTGCAAAATACGACTTCCGACGCTTCAATGACGCGGTCGTGCTCGGCGGCGCTGTGCCGATGACCGTGCTGGGTCGCGTGATCGACAGTTACATCGCGCGGGAGAAGGCCGCCTATTAGGCGGCCTTTATTGAGTTAAAACGCTTTCTGCCACCCGGCGGTGAAGACGCTATCCGTCTCCAATTGCGGACCGTTGAGATCGCGGTGGAGCGGCAGTCCGAACTCGAGCGCGAAGCGGTGGCCGCTCAACGCGCCGGATTGGACGGCGAAATTCATACCCGCCAATGCCCAGATCTCATCACCACCCGCATTATCCGGATCTGCGGTTTGCACGGGGGCGACGATGGCGGGATCTATCCCTCTCATCCGGCCCTGTGTCGTGGCTTTCAGGCGGCCTGAAAATGACACCCAATATGCGGGTTCATAGGACAGCCAAGCCGTGCCTTCCGCACGATTGCCAAAGCGGTAGCCTTCATTATTTTTGCCGAGCGGAATACGGGCGGAGGCCTGTGCTCCCCATCCGATTTTGCCCGCCTTGTCGAACCACGTCACACCGGGTTTGAAATCGATCGTGCCCGTGCCGAGCTGCATCGGATAGGGCAGACGCGGAGACGGCGTGTCGCCCATCGGAGTCAGGATTTCATCCGTCTGTTCATTTGATCCGGTTGGAAGCGTGAGCAGGAGATTGGCATTGATCTGCCGCCCACGTTTCATCCCGTCATCCAGACCGATGATCGCGCCGACCGTACTGTCGCCAAAGCCGTCAACTTTAGTGGTGAACTCGCCCCGTACAGTCTCGCCTATGCCGCCCATAAAAGTGATGTGGTCCATCTCTTTCGTGAGATAACTCCCCATAGCCATCAGGGTGACGCGGTCCGACAGACCATACATCCCGCCAACCATATACATGTCCATTGGCATGTTGGTCGGGACCACGCGCAGGGTCGGGGGTTGCATCGGTGTGCCGAAGAAACGATTCGGAACGGTCGTCGCGATCTCGGTCGGGGATAGGCTGTCTGTGCCGTCGCGATTGCCGTCCATATCCATATGCTTATAGCGGTAGGACAGCATCCATTCGCCTTTTTTATGACGATGATCGGCCATGACGCCGATGGGCGCGTGTTCGCTGGCATGGGGTCCGTCGCTGCCATCTTCATGGGCCTGCGCGGAAAAAGGACTGAGCGCAGCCAAAGCCGCCCCAGTCAGGAGGAATAAGTGTTTCATAATGTGAAAATCTTTCAAATAGATCGTTTGCGCTCGATCGAACGCGGAGAGTGTGTCGGGATCTAGGTGAAAGTCGGGGGTGCGCGTCCGCCCAGTGGCGGGCCTTGCGCGTCGTAAAACAAAGCGGTGGGGCAGGGTGAATTCGGGTTTTCCGCGTCAGCCCAAGCCAGATTTTGCGGCGCGACTGGCGCAGGCAAAGTCGCAAGGCCCGGCATAACACAATCCGCGCAATGCTCCGTCGCGTCCACATCCTCCGGCAGAGTTTTCCCCGCCGCCGCGAAGAGATCGCGGATTTGCGCGATGGTTTCCGCGCTTGGCGGTTGTCCGCCGGGGTTGCAGATATATTCGCCCGCCGCGTTTGTCCGCATTTGACCGGACCAGCCAAACTGCACCGCGATGATAACGGCCAGGCAGAGGCGAAGGATATGTGAGCTCGGTTTCACGCGGGCGCTTTAATCCCGTTGCTGGTCTTTGCCAAGGCAGGACAAATGACTTGCGGGACTTTAGCGCACGAATTCGTGCATCGCTTTGTTAAACCTCTGGCATTAGAAGGCGCGCATGTTTCGGTTCCTACTGATAGTTCTTTTCCTTTGGTCCTGCGCGATGTCTGTTTTCGCGCGGGAAACGCTGCCGCTGGATACGGGGCGGACGGAAATTTCGCTTATCTCAGATTATGATACGGTGGCCCCGGGGCAGGACTTTACGGTTGTCCTGCGTATGCGGTTTGACCCCGACTGGTATACTTATTGGCGTAACCCCGGGGATAGCGGTGAACCCGTGATGATCCGCTGGGACCTGCCCGAAGGGTTCACAGCAGGCGATATCCAATGGCCCGTCCCGCACATCAAATGGACGGGGCCGATTGCATCCTATGCATTGGATGAAGAAGTTCTGCTGCCCGTCACAATCTCGATCGCTGATACTGTCGATCCGAGCGTTCCCGTCACATTGGACGCTCATGCGCTCTTCCTCGTTTGTGCGGATGTCTGCGTGCCGGAAGACGGAAAACTGTCACTCGTCATGGGGCTGGGCGAGGCGGAGATTGACCCGGAAGGGTCGGACATCATTCAGGTTGCTCAAGCTGCCATCCCTAAGATTGTGTCCGCTAAAGGCGGCGTCGTCAGCCAAGGCGAAGCGCTTACATTTGACCTGATTGAATTGCCGGCCGGTTTTGAACCCCTCGAGATTTACCCCAATGTCAGACCCGTTCTCGCCCATAGCGAAACTGTGACCCGCACCCTCGGCGAGGACGGCTTCCGCTTTTCCGGCACGTCCGGATATGGCTGGGAAGACGGTGCACCGGAGAGTTTCGCCGCCACATTGGTCGATGCAGACGGCGAGGGCGTTGTCGTCAATTTCGCGGTGGGTGAGAGCTTCAATATCGGGCCCGTCACGCAGCCTTCCGCGCAAGCCTCAATCGGATTTTTCGCGGCGGTCATTGGCGCTTTTATTGGCGGACTAATCCTCAATCTCATGCCTTGTGTTTTCCCGATTATCTCGCTGAAAGCCCTCTCTCTTGCGAAGACAGCTCACGGAGAACGGTCTGCGACGCGTCGTGCAGGATGGGCTTACACAACAGGTGTCTTGGTCAGTTTTGCGGTCTTCGCCTTGGTCTTGATTGGGCTGAAGGCTGCGGGGACTTCCGTGGGATGGGGCTTCCAATTGCAATCCCCATGGCTCGTTGGGTTGCTGGCGCTGCTCCTTTTTGCGATCGGCCTGAACCTACTCGGCGTCTATGAAATTGGCGGACGTTTGCAAAATATCGGCAATGATACGGTGTCCAAGTCCGGACCGTTCAGTTCTTTCCTCACGGGTGTCCTTGCGGTCATCGTCGCGACGCCTTGTACCGCGCCGTTCATGGCAGGCGCAGTGGGATATGCGCTCGCGAGTTCAGCCTTTATTACGCTCGCCGTCTTCCTCGCATTGGGTCTGGGCTTTGCGCTGCCCTTCCTTCTCGTCGCCTATATGCCGGGCTTGCTCGCGCGTCTGCCAAAGCCGGGCACGTGGATGGACACATTCAAACAATTCCTCGCCTTTCCAATGTTCGCCGCCGCTATCTGGCTCGTCTGGGTTCTGAGCCTGCAAGCGGGCGCGGGGGGCGTGTTAAAATTACTATTGGGCGGCTTGGCGCTGACTTTCGGAATCTGGTTGCTGCGTCGCAAGGGCAATGTCGCAAAATTAATTGGCATTCTGGCCTTGGGGCTATCTATCTATCTACCAGTCTCCGTTCGGGCCGTAGACGGCGAAGCCGTGTTAAGCTCTCAGGCTTGGTCGGCTGATCGCGTCGCGAACCTGCAAGCAGAAGGCCGCCCCGTCTTTGTCGATTTCACCGCCGCCTGGTGCGTGACTTGTAAGGTGAATGAAGGGCTCGTTCTGAATACTCGCAAGACGAAAGCGCTGTTAGAGCGCACGGACACGGCTTTCCTCGTCGCGGATTGGACGAATAAGGATGATGTGATTGCGGCGGAGTTGAAACGGTTCGGACGGGCGGGCGTGCCGCTCTATCTGGTCTACACGCCGAACAGTGCGGATCCCGAAATCCTACCGCAAATTCTCACCTATGATATCCTCAAAGAGGCGCTGGAGTAATTATTCTGCGGCGAGTTTGACGTCCTCATCCGGCTCATAGACCAGAATATCCGCGGGCTGGCAGTCCAGTTCCCGACAGAGGGCATCGAGCGTCGAAAAACGAACAGCTCGCGCCTTCCCCGTTTTAAGAATGGACAAGTTCGCCAACGTTATCCCGACCTGTTCGGCCAGTTGCGTCAGCGACATTTTCCGGTCCAACAGGACGCGGTCGAGATTGACCTTGATCGCCATCAGATCGTCAATTCCTGTTCAGCCCGCAGCGCCGCCCCGTGACGGAAAGCCTCGGAAATGGCTGCGATGATAAAGATGAAGAACCAGGTCCCGACGCGGATATCAAGGCGCGAGCCGTCCATCTCTCCGTTGGAACCGATGATGTAATATGCAAACATTCGGAAGACTTCCGTCGCCGCGATGACGACCCATATATTGCGCAGACGCGCCACATTTTCCGGCAGGAACGGGTCGCCATGGATCACGGCTTTGACAACTTTGCGTAAGAGTTTGAGCACAAAAAACCAACCTGCGGCGAGGACAGCCCCCGCCAGACAACGGCCCAATAGAATGGAAGGTTCCGGCGCGGTTTTGGCCTCTGCCAGAAGACTATCGCGAAACTCGCTCGGCACCGCCATGATGAGTGCCATGAGGAGCATCAGGACAAATCCGACAGCCATAACAATCTGGCCGACAATCAGCAGGATGGACAGCGCCCGCGTCATGGGGGCGCTGCCTGCGGAACCGTCCATTGAGGTGGCTTGGTCTAAATCATCAATGATCATTTTCATATTGATAAACAATAATGGCCGACTTGCAAGCCTTGCGTCGCAGTGTCCATCGCCCCGACTGCCCCTTGTCCATGCCCGTCACGGCGTCTAAGTCGCGCCCATGTCAGATCAAAAACTCCAATCCGGTCAGAAAATTGTCGTGGCCTCTCATAATGAAGGCAAGGTCCGCGAAATCCGGGACCTGCTGCGGCCGTTCGGTCTGGAAACCGTCAGCGCGATGGAATTGAACCTGCCCGAGCCGGAGGAGACTGAAACCACATTTTCCGGCAATGCGCGGTTGAAAGCGGTAGCGGCTGCGATGGCCTCCGGCCTGCCCGCTCTGTCTGATGATAGCGGTTTGGCGGTTGAGGCGTTGAATGGCGACCCCGGTATATACGCCGCGCGATGGGCGGAACTGCCGCGAATCGAGAAAGAGACTTACGGAAGTCGTCGCGATTTCGATATGGCGATGTGGCATGTGAATGACCGCTTACAGGGGCAGGATAATCGTCGGGCGCATTTCATCTGTGCGCTTTGTCTGGCGTGGCCGGGTGGCGAAACATCGGTCTATGAAGGCGTGGTCGCGGGCGACATGATCTGGCCGCCGCGGGGGGATAAAGGCTTCGGCTATGACCCGATGTTCCAGATGGTTGGCGACAGTCTGACCTTTGCAGAGATTGATCCGGCGGAGAAACACGCCAAGAGCCACCGCGCCGATGCCTTTGCGAAATTCCTGAAAGACCAGTTCCCCGATGGCTGATCCACAGCCTTTGGCCGTCTATATTCATTGGCCCTATTGCGCGCGTATCTGCCCCTATTGCGATTTTAATGTCTATAAACGGCGAGAGGATACGACGCTCCTCCCTGCCATTTTGAAGGACTTGGTACATTGGCGGAGCCTCTCCGGAGAGCGGGACATAACGTCCATTCACTTTGGCGGCGGTACACCATCCCTGATGACCCCCGCACAAGTCGGGGCCATGATTGAGCAGGTGGATGCGCTCTGGGGGCTGGGCGATGTTGAGATTGCACTGGAAGCCAATCCTCACGAAGCTGATGCGGAAAGCTGGCAAGGGTACCGCGCGGCGGGTCTGACGCGGATGTCTTTGGGGGTGCAGACGTTCAATAATGCGGCGCTGAAATTCTTGGGCCGGGACCATAACGGGGCGCAAGCGCGGGAAGCGCTCGATCTGGGAATGTCCATATTTCCGTCGGTGTCCGCAGATTTGATTTTCGGGTGGGCCGGACAGACGTCAGAAATGTTGGCGGACGACCTCGAGAAATTGCTTCAGGCTGGATCACAACATATCTCCACCTACCAACTTACCATTGAAGACGGCACGGCCTTCGCCAAAGCCGAGGGGCGGGGGCAGGACAGGGCGGTGGATGCTGACCTCTCTGCCGACTTTTATGATTTGGTGCGCGACAAATTAATTACCGCCGGTTTCAATCACTACGAAGTTTCGAATTTCGCCAAACCCCGTCATCAGTCACAGCATAATCTCGCCTATTGGCGGGGCTTGGACTATGCGGGGGTTGGCCCAGGTGCGCATGGGCGCATGACCATTGACGGCGTGAAACATGCGAGCGTCGCGCAGATGCGCCCTGCTGCCTATGTAAAATCCGTTGGTGAAACAGGATCCGGAATTGAATCGAATGAGATTCTATCCGGCAAAGCACGGGCAGAGGAATATATCCTCATGGGCCTGCGCATTGATGAGGGCATTTCGCTTCGAAAATATAAGAAATTATCTCAAGGTAATTTAAATGAGGTCGTCATAAGAGATTTTGTAACTGACGGTCTTTTGAAGTTCGAAGGTGACCGTCTAAAGGCCACATTTGCCGGACGGTTGGTTTTAAATGCAATAATAGAGAGAATTTTATTGGGTTAGTTTCGCTGTTCCCGTGCTTGACCCGGGAACACGTCACTTAACCTTCGTCTTCATCTCCGGCGCTTTGCGCCTGAATATAATTCTGGATGCCGACGAGACGGATTTGATCCTGTTGCGTTTCCAGATAATCCAGATGTTCTTCTTCACTAGTCAATATTTTCGCAAGCAGATCACGTGAGACATAGTCGCGGACCTCTTCACAATGCGTTATGCCTTCGCGCAACAGAGGTATCGCAATATGCTCAAGTTTGAGATCACATTCGATGATTTCTTCAACGGTCTCACCAATCATGATTTTCCCGAGATCCTGTAGATTGGGCAATCCGTTCAAGAAGAGGATACGCTCAATCAGCCAATCCGCATGATGCATCTCATCAATGGACTCTTCATATTCTTTGGCCGCCAGTTTCAGAACACCCCAATCCTTGAGGATACGGGAATGTAGGAAATATTGGTTGATGGCGGTCAGCTCGTTCTTGAGCGCTTCATTCAAAATTTCTATCGTTTTCGGGTTTCCACGCATTTTAAGCTCCAATGAATTGGCCTATTCCGCAGCGAGAAGTTTGTCCTCACCCAGTGTTGGAATCACGGCCTGCAATCTGTCGTCTATAGAAGTCCGGCATTGTCCGCAATTAAAACGGGTGCCGCAGAACTTCATCACGCAATTGGCGGTCTTTGCGCCGCAAGAGGCGGCTTGGTCGACCTTGGCCGTGTTGATCTGTCTACATACGCAATGGATCATGTACTCCGTATGTTGCACATGCGAATGATTGTCAATAACGACTCTGCATAAAAATGAGACTTAGTCGCAATTAGCTTCCGCCGAGCACATTTCGCGGCGCGGGGTCCAGCACGATGAAGCGCCCATTGCGGATTTGATAGACCGCCAAGCCGCGTTCGGGGCGACCATCGGAGTCAAAGCTGACGAGGCCGTCCACACCGTAAAAGCCTTGCGGATTTTCCGCGCGGTCATAGCGTCGCTTCGGGTCACCATCGGCGACATAGGCGCCCATCATGACGGCATCATAGGCGAGGCTGGCGAGACCCGTGGCTGTTTCGCCATATGTCCGGTCATAGGTGTCGAGGAAGAGCTGCTGCGCGTCCTTATCCGGTCCGGCGAAGATACCGCGGCTCAGGGCGGGTTCGCGGACTGTGTCAGGGTCGGCCCAGCGGGACGTCCCCATAAATTGCACATCGGCCGGATCGACCTCGTAATAGGGTAAGAGCGGCGCGAGGGAGCGGAGCGCGGTTCCGCCTTCGGGAAGAAGGATCGCTTCAAAACTCATCGGCGTGGTCCCGCCACTGCGTTCGGCAAGCTCTTCGCCTTCTGCATGAAACGCCGCCAGTTTCTGCGCGGGTGTCTGCATCACGGAGATATCGTTACCCGTGTAGGATTCAGCTGCCGTGATCTCGCCGCCAATCTCCCTGACGCGATTATTATAGGCGTTGCGCACGCGGTCCCCATAGGCTCCATTTGGTCCTAAATAGGCAAAGCGTGTCGTGCCTGTACTGGCGACATAATCGACGATACGTTCAACCTCGGCTTCGGGCGGGAAGGACATTAGATAGGTACCGTTACCCGCCACACGTTGGTCGTTCGAGAATGCAATGACGGGAATATTCGCCCGCCGGGCTTCGCGGGACGCCGCATCTACATTGGCCGCAATGATCGGGCCAAGAATGACATCCGCCCCAGCCGTAATCGCAGCCCGTGTGGCAGAGCGTGCGCCGTCTTCCGTGCCTTTGGTGTCCAATGCGATCAGAAGCACATCCGGTGAAGAACGCGAGAAAACGGCCAGTTCCGCCGCGCGGTACATGGATTGCGCTTCCTGCGCGAGACGGGAGGAGCTGGTCGAAAACGGCAGAAGCACGGCGAGGCGTTTCGTGTCACGTCCTTCCATGTGCGGCGGTGTCAGACCTTCGCGATTGTTGAAATAGGGGCCTGCATCGGCGACGTCCGGCTCTTTTTCCACTTCCTTAGGTTCGTCACGATCTTTGACGACCTCATCCGGCGTTTCGGTGTCCGTCGGCGTCGGGATAGCGGGCTGCGACGGATAGTCGACAACCGGACCGCCGCCCTGATTGGTCGGCGCGGGCGGCTGCGTTGTCGTGCAGGCCGAGACCGCGATCACGCAAACGCTCATCAGCGCGAGTTTCAAGCTATAGCCAAACGGTTTTAGGTCGGGCATGTTTGCTCCAGTTTTCAATGCGCCGCAGCGCGAAAGGTTCACTCGTGTCTAAGCCGCCCGTCCGGTCCCCGCAACACCCGATAGGGGAAACGCAGACCTCACTTGCACCTGCACTCTATGTTGTCGCGACGCCCATCGGGAACCTGCGCGACATCACCTTGCGGGCGCTGGACGTGCTCTCGACTGCGGATCGCATCCTCGCCGAGGACACACGCCAGACCGGAAAGCTGCTGGACGCCTATGACATTTCGGCCAGATTGACAGCCTATCATGACCACAATGCGGCGGCCCGTATTCCGCAGGTCCTCGGCTGGCTGACAGAGGGCCAGTCCGTGGCATTAGTCTCGGACGCAGGAACGCCGCTCGTGTCTGATCCCGGTTTCAAGCTCGTACGCGCCGCCGTCGCAGCAGGCGTGGACGTCATCCCGCTACCGGGCGCCTCCGCGCCGCTGGCCGCCTTAGTCAAATCCGGCCTCCCCTCGGACCGCTTTCTCTTTGCGGGTTTCCTCCCGCCCAAACCCGCCGCGCGGACCAAAACCCTGCAAGAGCTCTCCGACATCCGTGCCACGCTCATCCTGTTCGAGACAGGGCCGCGCATTAAAGCCTGCCTCACCGACATTGCCGCTACGCTGGGCGAGCGGAATCTCGTCCTGACGCGCGAGTTGACCAAGCGCTATGAGGAAGCTCGCCACGGCACGGCGTCCGAGCTCCTCCAATCGGTCACGGACGACCCGCCGCGCGGCGAGATCGTCCTGCTCATCGGGCCACCCGATGGCACTGCCGAATGGGATGAGGCCCGTGTCACCACCGCCCTCCGTGACGCCATCCCCGACCAAGGCGTCAAACGCGCGAGTGCCGCGATCGCCGAGCAGTCCGGCTGGGCGAAGCGCGATGTTTATGCCCTCGCGCTCACACTCAAATGACGACCCGCACGCGACAGGAACGCGAAGCCGAAGGCCGCAAGGCCGAGGACCATGTCGCCCGCTACCTCAAACTTCGAGGCTGGAAACTCCTAGACCAACGGTTCAAAACGCCGGAGGGGGAGGTCGACCTCATCGCGATCAAGGGCAAAATCATCGCCTTTGTCGAAGTCAAACAGCGCGAAAAACTCCCCACCCGCGACGATCTCGTCACCACCAGTAATGAACGCCGCCTCATGGCTGCCGCGGAAATCTGGGTGAACCGCAACTTCACCGACCTGCCCACGGATTTCGAAATCCGTTTCGACCTCGCCGTGATTGAGGGGCGCGTGCGGCCCCTGTCCAAGGTTTCATATTCTGCACACGCTTTTCGCGGGGATTGGTAACCCCTCGTTCACCATGTTTGGCTAAGTCAGCCCCCATGACCAAGCTTCTTAAACTCACGACCACGCTCCTCCTCGCGACGACACTGACCGGATGCGCTGTCGCCACGGCAGGTTTCAAGAAAGGCGACGAACGCAGTTTCGCCGGCTCATTGCGCGATGTGAATGCCGGCCGCGTGATCGAGGCCCGCATGAACCGGGCCCATGATTTCAAACTTTCCGGCGTCGATGTGGAAGTGGCTGAGCGCGTCGTCCTCCTCTCCGGCAATGTCCCGACGCAGCAGGACAAGATCGAGGCCACGCGCATTGCCTGGTCCGCCCCGGGTGTGGAGCAGGTCGGCAATGAAATCCTGATCAAGGGCAAGCAATCCTTCATTCGCAATACGAAGGACGGCGTGTTGGAGAAGTCCGTCCGCACCCGCCTGACCGTCGATAAATATGTCAAAGCCCGCAATTTTAACGTCGAGACCCATGACGGCATCGTCTACCTGATGGGCGTCGCGCGGACCGAGGCCGAGCTGAAACGCGCGGCGGAAATCGCGGCGACGACACGCGGCACGCGGCAAGTGATCTCCTATGCCCGCATCGCGGATATGCCCCAAACGACAGAGCAGTTGGCCTCTGCCCCGCCGCAACGCCAACTCCCCGACTTCCTGACCCGCGCCCCGCAGGCCGATGACCAGATCGCCGCGCCGATCCAAAACGCCCCGCTCTCACAACCCATCCCGTTCGAACTGCCCTCCGAGACCGTGGTCGCCGCGCCGAGCCAGCTCGATATGGGGGACCGCCTCGGCAAGGAATTGCCAACGGATGAAGAACTCGGTGCCTACCGCACGGGGCAGGCGGGGGACGCGATCTCGATCATCGAGAGCGCACCCTATTACGTGCATCCCGATACGGGCGAGGAGATTCCGATTAATTATGATGCCGATGGGAATTTGATTCCGCAGATTATTCGTTAGCTCCTGCGCAACACAACAAATGTCATCCCGCACAAGCCCGAAGGGCGCTGATGCGGGACCTGACGTCTATTTTCTCAAACGCGCGTTCTGTAAACGATAGGCCCCGCATCCATTGGTGTCGGGGTGACACCGAGAGAAAATTTACTGTTCAACCGAACCGCACGGCACCGCGCAAGCGTGTGCCCAGCGCTCCGCTGCAATCGACCCACCAGGTCGATTGCGGACGCTATGCGACCCATTTCCCGCTCTCATACCGTTCCAACACAATCTCCAAATCCGCCACCCAATCCGGCACATCTTTCCGATGTCTGTAATCCTCGACAATCCGGCGCGTGGCCCAGCCGGGTACGTGGATTTTGAACTTCTCCTGCAGCAGGTACTGCCCGCATTCGTTCAAATCCGCCTCGCAGCCAATCGCGTCCCACACCTCCGGTCCGGCTTTCATGACTTTCTGTATAATGCGAATGCCGCGTTCCATGAACCAAATCCCGACATGATTGTCATAGGGCTCATAGCCCTCGACATAGGTTTTGACGAATTCCCGGCGGACAAAACCCTTATCCATATATTCACACATTTTCAGCTCATCCAGCGGCGAAAGCGGCTTCAAATCCCGCTCCAGATTGAAAAATTCTTCGTCCTCTTCTTCGGGACGCTCCGCCTCCAAACGAAGCGCCTCCCGCTCGGCCAATGCCGCTTCGCGTTTGAGTTTCTCGCGGGCGGATTGAAGGCGAATTTGTTCGAGGGTGGAGGGTGTATTGCGGGGCATGGTGGGTCTTTCGATTGTGTGTAATATGAGATTAGCTTTCGATGTCATCCCGCACGCAGGCAAAGCCGGAGATGCGGGACCTACCGTTTGCAAAACGTAACTGGCGTCGTGTAGACGGCAGGTCCCGCATCAGCGCCCTGACGGGCTTGTGCGGGATGACAGTTTGTTATGAAGACAAGCGTCATCGCTCACAGCCGATCCAGCGACTGCCACCAATTACGTTTGTCCGGTAAAAGCAGGACGTCCGCGTGGTCGGTCCCCGCGATGGAGACCAAATGAGTTACTGTTTTTCGCGAGGATCAGCCACGCGGCAGTGCGTTCGGAAAGCGGCCGTACTTGAATGCTGTCGTTCCAGACAGATCAGCTCGCACCTTCCGGCCCCCGGACCCGGAGACTAACCCGAACCCATAGGCACACCGTCCCCCGGTATCAGAGAAGAGGTCGACTCTCTCCTGTCCCATATCCGAAGGAACGAGTTTGAATATAAGGGGGTTTGGATAAGTGGGGATTATGTTTTTTATAAATGTGAGGTTTGGACGCTAAGTACAACATCCATCTAATACACTGGATGATCCCTGATGTTGATAAACTTTACATCTTGGTTTGTTGAAAAAAAGTGGATTTTTCAAATCATCAATAAGATTAGAGTCTTTAGTGCATACAACTCTGGTTGAAGAATTCGCAATCAAAGCAAGAATATGTGGATCGTCACTAGTCATATTATTTTTAATATTATTAGGTAATTTTTCATTTTGTATAAGAATACCTCGACCAACCTTCTTGAGATTCATTGCCAAGTTTACAAGTTTGTAAGGATACTCTTTAAGAAGACTTGCGTTAAACGCCATCTTTCCACCAGATTCAATATATTTTAAAATTGGTATTAAATATTCGTGCTCGGCAATATAGTCGCCAGCCATATTGTTATCGATCACTAGGCACATATCACAAACCCAAAACAGCTAGACTTTCGTGTATGAAAAATGATCTATACTTATCAGGTGGATCTACCATTTCGCCTTCTTTATCAAGTTTGATAGATGTTATGCTTGTGTTGAAACGATCTTTTTCAAAAAACAGGATTTCGACGTCTTTATTAGAAATACTTCCTTTTCGGATGGCCATTCTAATTCTATCGATGAAAAAGTCGCTGTGCGTCTCAATTACAAAAGATGGGCTTCTTCGAGAGGATGCTACATTAGTAATTACATCTCCCAATGCGGCTTGAGCCGATGGATGTAAGTGCACTTCGGGTTGTTGTAGCAACATGGTTGAACCATTCTTTAACTCAGAGATCATCATGAAAAATGGAAGAACCTGACTTATGCCGTATCCTACATCAATAATATTGGACTCTCTTCCAGAATTTTTCACTAAAATTCTAAATGGGTCAGATTCACCCCTGCCTAACTTTTGAATTTTTATAGATTCAAATAATCCTGTAATTCTTCCATAATTTTCTAAGTTCGCTTTTACACCTTTCCAACCATCAGGATCGACTCTTGCAAGTCTACCAATCCTTGCAATAAGTTGGTCCCCCTCCGATGATTGCGATAATTGTGTTGGGTCATAGTTACGTAGAGGTTGGGTGCGAACTGGAGCTAGAGCAAAGACGTTAGATGTCTTTCTAGCGCTCAATCTTCTAAACTTATCCCAAATTTCTTCTACAATTGCCGCCGATTTATCTATTGCTGACGGACTTGCTTTTTCTGAGTTGCTTTGTTTCTCTCTACCCGAAAAAACAAGATCTCGAAGGAAGTACTCCAAAGTGAGCATGTCGTTTCTTGATGTAATAAACAAAGATCTGCGACTTGATGTGAGTGTATGTTCAAACCCCTCTAGATTGTCGCAAACTAACGCTTTAATTTCAGAGTTTTCCTGAAAAATGGTTATCGACCTATCACCCAAAGCAATTTTGTATTGAGTTGGTTTGGCCTCCCCACTTACCTCAGTAAATATCATACTGAAGTTCAAGTCGGTATTTCGTCTTTTGTTAGTTTCAGATTTGGAAAACAATTCGAGATTAGTTTTGGTTGCTGATCTTCTAGGGAAGTTCTGACTTATCCCAATTTTAAAACTTGTATCGCGGCCGTATTTTCCTCCACGGTAATGCGCCATATCTTTAAAACCGCCTAGATAAAAGGGGTCTTTGTTAAAAGTTGCGTCTGTATCTCGAGAAAGAAAATCTAATATGTATCGCAGGCCCGCTAGAAAAGAAGACTTACCCGTACTGTTCTCACCGACAAGGATAGTGATGGGAGCTATTCGAGCAGTTTGTGTATCTCCGAAGCATCTAAACTTTTCTAAAAGCAGTTCCATGCTTGTCTCTCAATCGTTAGGTTTCTAAACACCACCTAACAATCGCCTTCTGTGCATGCAACCTGTTCTCCGCTTCGTCCCAGACCACGCTCTGCTCACCCTCCAACACTTCTGCCGTCATTTCCTGTCCGCGATAGGCGGGGAGGCAGTGTAGGAATGCGGCGTCCTGTTTGGCTTTCCCGAGGATTGACGCGTCGATTTGGTAGGGGGTGAGGGCTTTGAGGCGCTCTTCTTTATCTGTATCGCCCATCGAGACCCAGCAATCCGTGATCAGGGCGTCTGCGCCGCTGGCGGCGTCCTGTGGGGAGAGGTCGGTGACGATCTTGCCTTGGCGGTCTTGTGCGGCCTGAATGATGGCAGATGTTTTAGGGTTTGCGTCGAGGCTGTAACTGTCGGGGGAGCTGATCCGCAGCTCATAGCCAAAAGCGGGGGCGGCATTGACGAAACTGGCCAGCACATTATTCCCGTCGCCGATCCAGCTCAGCACCGCGCCGTTCAGTTTCGTGCCGCGTTCTTCTATCGTCATGAGGTCCGCCAGTATCTGGCAGGGGTGATTGAAATCCGACAACCCGTTAATGACGGGCACATCGGAATGGGCCGCGAAATCCGTGATCGTGCTATGCGCGTTAGAGCGGATCATGACCGCATCGACAAAGCGGGACAGCACGCGCGCCGTATCCGCCACGCTCTCCCCGCGGCCCAGCTGCATATCATTGGACGTCGCGGTAATGGACGTCCCGCCCAGTTGCCGCATGCCCATATCAAAAGAGAACCGCGTCCGGGTCGAGGATTTCTCGAATATCATCGCGAGCGTGTGGCCGTTGAGCGACGGCCCCTCTCCATTAAGACCAGGGTCCGTTGCGCCTTTGGGTAGACCCGTGCGCGCGGCCTTCATCGCATGGGCTTGGTTCAGAATGCTTCTGAGGTCCGCGGCGGAAATATCAGCGAGCGAGAGAAAATGCGGCATGGTGTGAGGAGTCCCTAAAAAGACGAATTAGCCTATAGGCACGGTTTTGCCAAGTGGCGTCTAGCGCCGCTCCACCCGCATCAACATCGGCTTTTCGGGACGGGTTGTGATGCGCATGACGGGCCACGGCTCGGGCTGGCCGGGAGTCCAATTCAGGCGCAGCCGACGGAAGATCACGGCGATCATCACCGCCGCTTCCTGCATCGCGAAACGCTGCCCAATACACACGCGGTGGCCGAGGCCGAAGGGGAGATAGGCAAAGCGGTCAATGCTCGCGCGGGCCTCGGGCAGGAACCGCGTCGGCACGAATGCGTCCGGCTGATGCCAATGTGCGCGGTGGCGGTGGAGTGACCAGAGATTGACGAGGATGCCCGCGCCTTTCGCAATCACTTTGCCCGCGACGGCGTCGGCTTCTACGGCTTGGCGGGAGATCAGTGGCGCGGGCGGGTAGAGGCGCATGGATTCCTCGAAACACGCGACGGCGAAGGGAATCTGTTTGATCCAGTCTTCCGGCGGCAGGGTCATGTCGAGCGCGTCCAGTTCCGCCTCCATCCGGTTGCGGGCCTCCGTGTCCTGGCTCAGGAGATATGCCATCCAGGTCAGCGCGCGGGAGGTCGTCTCGTGCCCAGCCGCGATGAAGGTGACGAGCTGATCCTCGATCTGGTCATCGGAGAGCGGCTCTCCGTCCTCCGTTTCCGTCCGCAGCAACAGAGTCAGGAAATCATCCGGGACCTCTGTGCCCGCCTCAATCCGGGCCCGCCTGTCCTGCGCCAGCGCGAAGACCTGTCGGCGCAGCCCTTTCACCGCGCCGCGCCCGCCCAGTTTCGTCAGGCGAGGCAACCATTTCGGCGCCATTAAAATATCCAACGGATCCGCTTTGCCCAGCGCCTCCATAAAGTCTGAGATATTGCGCAGGGCGGCATCGGATTGTCCGTCAATCTCGCCGGAAAATAATGTCTCGGACAGAAC
This sequence comes from uncultured Caulobacterales bacterium, assembly GCA_947503715.1. Classification (GTDB taxonomy): domain Bacteria; phylum Pseudomonadota; class Alphaproteobacteria; order Caulobacterales; family Maricaulaceae; genus Litorimonas. Next base: position 574,717 of record CANNER010000002.1, read on the forward strand.
GCCATAGGCGAGTTTCAAGAAGCTCTCGCCGATATCGACCGTCTTATTTGCGGGGAAAACGTCGTCCAGCATGCGGTCTGTCACGCGCGCCATGGACGCTGCAAAATTCCGGGTGTTGCGGGGCACAAAAACCGGGGCGAGGGCGCGGCGGGCGGATTTCCATTCCGGTCCCTCCGCCGACACCAAGCCGTCTTTCAAGACAGGTTTCAGGATCGTCTGCCGGATGGGATGCATCCGGTAATTGGCGGCATTGTCGATAAACATGTGCCGCAGTGCTTCGGCGGAGGTCACGACCATGATCTCTTGGCCCAAGCCGAAAGCTTGAACATCCTCCAATGTCATAGACACTTCCGTCGACGCCGTGACAGGGTTGCGGCTCATGGCGAAGAGCGAGTCCAAATTTTCCAGCAGACTCCAATCCTTCGGATGTCGCGGGGCCGGGATGGGGGCGGGCGGAACAAACGCCCCGTCTTCCCATTTCGCCGCGGGACGGAACTTGTAATCATGACGCGCCATAAGGCCTCCAATCGCAGAGACTTTGAGTGTGTGAAGCGCGACGGTCAATTCCGCAAATTCGCATAACGGGATTGCGGGTGGAGGCTAATGCGTATCTGTCAGGGGCATTTCAGTCGGCAGAAGATTAGCGCGTTCTGCTCGCTGGCCTTTCTTGCGAAAACGGCTCTGATATTCACGTCTTTGCTTCGTAACCTCGTATAAGACGATGCCTGAACTCGTTCCGAGGTTCAGGCTTTCAATCATACCAAACATTGGCACGGCGACGCACATTTCACAACGCTCAACGGCTTCTTCGCTAATACCCGACCCTTCACTGCCAAACCAAACGGCAAGTTTAGGATATTGTGTAAAGTCGCCTTCGTGAAGGTAAAGGCTCTCTTTGCCTTTCCGATGAGGTGACGTGACAATTGAGGTAAAGCCGTTTTTCTCCAAGTGATCCAAACAATCCGTTGTGCTGTCGAAACGTTTGACAAAGGTCCATTTGACAGCGGACACCGATGTAGACGCTAATTTCCTACGATCCCGCATGTCTTGCCAATCGTCTGGAAGCTTATGCGTTGGGTCTACAATATAGACTTTCTCAACGCCCATTGCATTCACGTTGCGAATAACTGTTCCAATGTTGAGAATATCCCTCGGACACTCCAGCACGGCAATCAAATGTTTGCACAAATAGGGCTTGATGGCGTCGGCACGCTTCCTAACACCGGGTTTTGACTTTTTTGTTTCTTCCTGATCCATACAGGCAACATAAAGCCGAGGCGCAAAGGTGCAAGCCGGGTTGAGCCGCCTTATCTGTGGACCGTCCCGCGCCCGCGCTTTCCATCTTCGCCCGCGCGGCCTATATCCCTCCCATGAGCGACGCCCCTTCTATGTTTGGTGACCAGGAATCTTATCAGGTTCTGGCGCGGAAATACCGGCCTTCCACCTTTGAGGATATGATTGGGCAGGATGCGATGGTCACGACGCTGAAAAATGCGTTCGAGGCCAACCGCGTCGCCCATGCCTTCATGCTGACGGGCGTGCGCGGGATCGGCAAGACGACAACGGCGCGACTGCTGGCGCGGGCGCTGAATTATGAGACGGAAGACGTCAAAGGCCCGAGTGTGGATCTGTCCACGCGGGGTGAGCATTGCGAACTCATCATGGCCAGCTCCCACATGGATGTGCTGGAAATGGATGCCGCGTCGCGAACGGGTGTCGAGAATATGCGTGAGCTGCTGGATGGTGTGCGCTACGCGCCTGCCACGGCGCGTTATAAAGTCTATATCATCGATGAGGTGCACATGCTCTCGGCGGGTGCGTTTAATGCGTTGCTGAAAACGCTAGAAGAGCCGCCCGACCACGCGAAATTTATCTTCGCGACGACGGAAATCCGTAAAGTGCCGATCACGGTTCTCTCCCGGTGTCAGCGGTTTGATTTGCGCCGTGTTGAGGCATCTGTGCTCTCCAATCACTTGCGCGGAATTTCCGACAAGGAAGACGTGAAAATCTCCGATGAAGGTCTCGCCATGATCGCCCGCGCGGCGGAAGGCTCTGTGCGGGACGGCTTGTCCTTGCTCGACCAAGCGATTGTGCAGGCGGGCTTGTCCGGCGATGAAGTCACGGGTGAACAAGTCCGCACGATGTTAGGTCTCGCCGACCGCGTCCGCATTCTCGACCTCTTTGCGATGGCCGCATCTGGTGACACAAAAGGTGCATTGCTGGAAATGCGCGCGCAATATGATGACGGCGCGGATCCGGCGGTCGTGATGCGCGACCTGCTGGATGTCTGTCACGAGGTCAGCCGCGCCAAGACGTTGGGCGACTTGGCTGAATTTGATATGGCGCCGGATCAGGCGACGCGGATGCGCGATCTATCTGCGACGCAATCCATCGGACAATTAACGCGCCTCTGGCAGGTCCTCAGTGCGGCCTATAATGATGTGCGCCAAGCGCCCGCACCCCTCGCCGCGGCGGAAATGGCGCTGTTGAAATTATCGCTGGCCGGGCAAATGCCGCCACCGGAACTCGCGGCTGCGATTATTGAACAGGCGCAGAAGATACAGGCCGATGGCGGGCCGGGCCTTCCGATTATGTCGCCCGTGGTTGGCGGCGGAACCGCGTCCACTTCCGTCTCTGGCTCCGGCGTGTCAACACAGGCTGTGGGATCAAGTGATGGCTCCGGCACGGTCGCGGCATTGGAAGCGCCCAAACCCGTCACGCCGCCTAAGCCCGCGTTGGAGCTTGGCAGCTTCGCAGAATTTGTCGACGCGTTACCCGCGACGAAAATCAAACTGAAATATGATCTGGAGCGATATATCCGCCTCGTCAGTTTCAAACGCGGCGCGATAAAAATCAATATCACTGACCCGCGTCAGAACAGCTTGATCGGGAAAATCGTAGCAGAGCTGCAGGAGATGACGGGTGATCTCTGGATTGTCTCGCCTTCTGATGACGCGGGCGAACCGCCTCTGGCTGAGCAACGCAAAGCGAGCGTCGCCGCACAGAAGGAGAAGGATTTCTCCCATCCCGCCTTCCAACATCCAATGCTGAAAAATGCGAAACTTCTCGGGATTAAAGATCGTCCCACAAACGTCATCCACTCTGATTTCGACAAGGATAATTAGACATGAAAGACCTGATGGGCCTGATGAAACAGGCCAAAGATATGCAGAAAAATATGCAACTCGCGCAGGAACAGGTTGCGGATCTGACCGCGATTGGTCGTTCGGGCGGCGGCCTCGTGACTGTCACGCTGGCGGGTGGCGGCAATATGAAAGCGCTGGAAATAGACCCATCCCTGATGACGAGTGAAGATAAAGAAGTTGTCGAAGACCTCATCGTGGCGGCGTTCCAAGACGCCAAAGTCAAACTCGATCAGGCGCAGGCGGAAACGATGAAAGCCGCGATGGGGGATATCCAATTGCCGCCCGGCATGAAGATGCCGTTTTAATATGAACAGACGCGGCGCAATGGGGTTGGGAATAGCTGCGGGGCTTATTGCTTGCGTGCCAAAAACACCAAGAGGAGACAGCGTCATGACGGAAGACAGTCGCCGCGATCTCCTTTCCGGCTTCGCGCTAAATGTGGAAAGTTGGTATGCTGACCTGCCCTTCGAGGCGCGGTTTGATAAGGCGGCCGCAGACGGTTTTTCTCACGTCGAATTTTGGTTCATTGACAGTTGGGACCGTGACGCGGCGGAACTTGCCGGGCTCGCGAATGATGCGGGCGTGAAGGTTGCGCAGATTGTCGGTGATGCCCCCGAACTCGCACGGCCCAATGTCCAGGACAAATTTTTGGAAAATTGCAAACGCGCGGTCGAGAATGCGCGCATTCTCAATACAGATATTGTGACAGTTACAGGTCATCAGGATGTCGAGGGCATTTCAAAATCTGATAGCCTGAGCGCCTATCAGGACCATATGGCCGCCGCCGCGCCAATTTTCGAAGACGCCGAAGTCTTTGCCGCGATTGAGCCGTTTAACCCTTATGACCATCCTGGACATTTTATCTATGGCAGCGCCGAAGCGGTCGACATTGTCCGCGCCGTCAACTCGCCCTTCGTGAAATTGAATTGGGATCTGTTCCATATGCAACGGCATGAGGGCGAATTAATTGGCAATCTCAAACGGCACGCCGACACGATCTGTTATGTCCAACTTGCCGATACACCGGACCGGGGACAGCCCGGAACAGGTGATGTCAACTACGCCAATGTCATCCGGCAGGTCCGTTCGGGCGGTTATGACAAGCCGATCGGGCTGGAGTTCTGGGCGCAGGACGGCGATTACGCGCGGGCGATCACAGATATTCTGGCATTGGCGACAGAGTTAGACTGAAAATTTTGCTCCAGATATAGCTTTAATCCGGCGGCGATAATCTGCCTGACCAACCCAGCGCGTCTAAAAAACCCGCCTCATCTTTGGGGGAGATGAGGACCATTTTATTTGCGCCATATTTAATTTCTAATCTATCCAATGAAAAGGCGGGGCTGGACAGGGGGTTTCGACTTTTCCTGATGGATATAATCGAGTTTCGAGACATCTCGATTTTGAAAAGTCCGCCATGAATGATCAGGTCTGTTTCACGGATTTCATACCGGGTCGCCAGATAGAGCCAGATGATAAACCCCGCCATCGGCGCGAGGATCACGATGATAAGCCATAACGGCCCGCCCAGAAATATAAACAGAATGAGAGGGAGGAGGATCGAACCGCCCAGAACCGCGATCAGCCAGAGGTCGATTTTTGATCTATAGATATTCACGCGACTCTTCCTAACTTATCTTATATTTAGCTTATGGCGGGCGGCAGGGTGAAACTAAAGATATCTTGCTTTGTGCCGTCTTTCCGGGGCTTGCCTCTTCGTCAAAACATCGCAATGGTTACGGCATGATTATACGAAGCCTTATATCCTGTCTCGCGATATCTTTATTGACGCTACCCGCTCACGCCGCTGAGTCCAATGTCGGGGCGAACGCCGTTTTCGATTACGGGACGATCCACCATCCCGTCCTGTCCAAAGGCGGTATGGTCAGCACGCAGGAAGCGGTCGCGGCGCAGGTTGGGGCAGATATTCTCGGACGCGGCGGTAATGCCGTAGATGCGGCGGTGGCGACGGGCTTTGCGCTGGCCGTGACCCATCCGCAGGCGGGTAACCTCGGTGGTGGCGGGTTTATGCTCGTCCATATGGGGGAGACCGACGTGACCATTGCGATAGATTTCCGCGAAATGGCACCCTCCCGTGCCAGCCGCGATATGTATCTGAACCGCACGGGCGAGGTGGATAATGAGTTGGCGCAATTCAGCCGCGCCTCGGCCGGCGTCCCCGGAACCGTCATGGGTTTGCTGGACGCGTTAGAATCTTACGGCACGATGAGCCGTCGTCAGGTTATGGGTCCGGCCATACGGCTCGCCGCGGACGGGATAGAGGTCACACCTGCATTGGCGCAAAGCCTCGCCTCTGCACGGGAACAGTTCGAACTGGACGAAAGCTCCGTAGACTATTTTCTGGGTCATCAGGCGGGGGATATCTGGAAACAGCCGGACCTCGCCAGGACCCTCCGCCGGATTTTGCGTCAAGGGGCGGACGGATTTTATGCCGGTCCGACAGCGGAATTAATTGTAGCCGAAATGGCGCAGGGGCAGGGACGGGCTATGGGTCTGATTTCAGCAGATGACCTCGCCAATTACGAGACGGTCACGCGCGAGCTCGTAAGGGGAACCTATCGCGGATATGAGATTGCAGCCATGTCTCCGCCGTCCTCGGGCGGGGTGCATATTGTCCAGATGCTGAACATTCTGGAGGGTTATGACCTGCAGGCGGATGGCCATAATTCCGCTGCCTATTTGCATAAATTAATTGAATCGATGCGGCGGGCCTATGCGGACCGCTCCAAATATCTGGGTGATCCGGATTTCGTTGAAGTACCCGTCGCGGAACTGACCGATAAGGCTTATGCGGACCGATTGCGGGACACGATTGATTTGACGAAAGCCTCTCTCTCCTCGGATATTTTACCGGGGTCAGAGCTGATGCCCGAACCTGTCAACACCACCCATTATTCCGTCATGGATGCGGAGGGGAACGCGGTGTCTGTGACCTATACGCTCAACTTTTCCTATGGCTCCGGTTTCTCCGTCGACGGGGCGGGGTTCCTGCTCAATAATGAAATGGATGATTTTTCGGCCAAGCCCGGCGCGCCCAATGGCTATGGATTGATTGGCGGGGAAGCGAATAAGATCGAGCCGCGTAAACGTCCGCTTTCCTCTATGACACCGATGATGGTGATGAAAGACGGCGACGTCGTTCTGGCCACGGGCTCGCCCGGCGGGTCGACCATTATCACCTCGGTCCTGCAAGTCGCGCTGAATGTGATGGAGTGGGAGATGAACCTCGCGGAAGCCACACATCGCGGGCGCATCCATCATCAATGGCTGCCGGATATGGTCGCCACGGAACCGACGATTAATATCGACACGCTTCGCTTGCTGGAAGCGATGGGGCATAACCTGCCAAAGGACGAGACGGGCGGATTTGCGCAGACAGTTCTGGGGCGTGTGAACTCGGTGGGCATGGCGGGGGACGGTTATATCGCAGGCGCAGCCGACCCGCGCGGGCCGAAATCCGACGCGATTGGGAATTAACTACCTAGACGGGGCGTTTTTGAGAGCCTTCTGAACCGCATAGTAAAGCGGTTTGGGCTGATATTTGTCATCATATAATCCGGGACGTTTAATCACGCCGTCCTCGCGCGGCCACCATGTTCGCAGCCAACTATGATGATCCGCCATCCCCCAAGCGAGAATTTCGCTGACCTCTTTATAATCCAGCATCATGTCCAGAAAGGCGCCGCCATAATCAGCCATCATTTGATCGCGTGTTGCGATGTCTGCCGGAATGCGCGTGTCGTTCACGTCAAATTCTGATAAAATAAGATCATACCCCATGCTGACGATGTCATCGACGAAATCACGCCATTCACGGCGTTGCGGGTCCGGGTACGTATTTCGAACCGATCCATCCCCCGTACCGAGATGGGATTGAATCCCGAAGGCATCAATCGGCACATCGCGGCTGCGAAACCCTTCCAGCAATTTTAATATGCCCGTCCGGTGTTTCTCATTCCCCGGCTCCCAGATCATATAATCATTATAGACGAGTTGCGTGTCCGGCGCGACGGCGCGGGCTTTGCGGAACGCCCAGTCGACGACATCCGGTCCGAAAGTCTGTGTGAAGAGCGTTTCGCGCGGCAGGCCTGTTGCTGGATCAATGGTTTCATTCACGACATCCCAACTCTTAATTGTGCCCTGATAATGAGTCAGCATTGCGGTGAGATAGTCGTCGAGATAAGCCTCCATCGCTGCGCGGGGATTGTCTCCAAAATCCTTGTCTTTCATCCAGCCGGGCAGGAACTCATCGCGATTCCAGAGCAGGACATGACCACGCATCGCCATGTCATTGGCCTGTGCAAAATCGACAATCGCGTCACCGCGGTCAAATTGATACGGTCCTTCCTGTCCTTGGACGACATAAATCTTATGCTCATTCTCTGCGACAAGACTGCCGCAATCATGACGGATAATGTCGAGATAGCGCGGGTCTTTTAAGGCTGCGCTGCTGATGGCTGTCCCAAAACGTAGGCCTTTGGTTTTCGCAATCGCGTTCAGTCCTGGACCGGACAGAGTCGGGGCCTCTGATGTAACGGTTCCGCAGGCGGAGAGCAGCGCGGCACTTCCCCCTAAAGCAAGAGATCCAGCGAGAACTTGGCGACGGGTTGTGGACATGGGGCGCTCCAAAATATGAAAATCTAGGTCGACATAGGCAAAAAAGACAACGTTGTCATTATAGAAATTCTTCGGTGTATCAGAATACTGGAAAACCGTCCCGACAGACTCTATAGCCGACCTATGTCGAAATATTCCGTCAGCCCTGAAATCGACCGCTTGATCGGATTACTGGCGAAACTGCCGGGGTTGGGTCCGCGTTCCGCACGACGCGCCGCTCTGGCTCTGCTCAAGAAACCGGACGCGTTGATGAAACCGCTCTCTCTCGCGCTCGGGGAGGCGGCGGAGCGGATTACGGAATGCGGGACTTGTGGGAATGTCGATTCTGCAAATCCTTGCCATATCTGTGCTGCGCCGAACAGGGACAAGACGACGATCTGCGTTGTGCAGGATGTATCGGACCTCTGGGCGATGGAGCGCGCGAGCGCGTTTCGCGGGCAATATCATGTACTGGGTGGGACGCTCTCTGCTTTGGACGGTGTTCGACCTGAAGACTTGAATATAGCCTCGCTCATCCGTCGTGCCGGAGGCGAGCAGGGCGATGTTGCGGAAGTCATTCTCGCCATGAATGCGACTGTGGACGGTCAAACGACGGCGCATTACATCACCGATCATCTGGAACGCACGGGCGTCACGATTTCCCGTCTCGCGCATGGTGTTCCTGTAGGAGGAGAATTGGATTATCTGGATGACGGCACGATAACAGCGGCCATGAAGAGCCGACGGCCCTTTTAACGGAGTGCGGGGCGCATGTTAAAACTCATTAAAAATTTCCAATACACACCGGCCAGTCTGGCTCTCATCGCGATGAATCTAATCCCGCTAATCGGGGTTTTCTTTTTCGGCTGGGATGCGGGAACAATTATCTTCCTCTATTGGCTGGAGAATGTGGTGATTGGTGTCTTGAACATTCCGAAGCTTCTGTCCTGCCGTGGGGTAACACCGCGTCCGGGCGAAGAGACAAAAGCTATGAGAGACAGGTCTCAATCCCGGGGTAATTATGAGGGCCATGTTAATGCCGGAAAACCCGCGCCATTGGCCGGCCTTATCTTTCTCGCCGTCTTCTTCTCCGTCCATTACGGCATTTTCTGCTACGGCCATTACATGTTCATCCAGAGCTCGTTTAAAGCTATGCCGAAATTTTCAGATCTCCCCACGGCCTTGGCGGGTGGGTTATTGCTCTGGTCGTTATTGGGTCTCGCTCTGAGTCATTTCATTTCCATGCTCGTGAATTTTTACGGGAAGAAAGAATATCAAACACGGTCCGCCAATGTGCAGATGTTCATGCCCTATACGCGGATTGTCGTGCTGCATGTCGTCATTATTTTTGGCGGATTTTTATCGCTCATCTTTAATGAAGGTCTCGGCACGCTTATCATGCTCGTCCTAATAAAAACCGTCGTGGACCTGTTCGCGCATCAAGTGGAACATTCCGATATTAAGAGCCTGATAAATCCGGGCGTGACGGATAAAGGTTAAATCTCTTCGAGAACAGACTGACCCTTGGAATGGCTGCCACAGGTCCATTGCCAATCCTCATGTAAGCGTAACCGTCCGCTGTCCAAGACTTCCGGCGTGGTCAGGCAAACCCCTGTGCGGAGTTGCCCCATCCGGTCCATATGGTGGTAGCGCATATCAAGCTTTCCGTCTGGTCGAACCTGTCCAATCAGATGGCCATACCTGACCTGTCCACCCGAATAAGTTGCCGTGACCATATCCCCGACCTGTTCATATTTGAAAATTGTATCTGTTGTCGTCTCAGATGATTTAGAAGATTTGATCGGTCTGAATAAGCGTCCACCATACCACATCAGTTCTCTCCATCCGAGACGAGCTTAAGTTGCGGGAGTTCCTCTTCAATCGAGTCGAATTCCACATTGCCAATCTTCGATGCGCGAGACGTGATCTTCCGCGTGGAAATCCGAATATCGCCAATGTCCTGTTCGGCTTGCCCGAAATGTTTTTGCAGCTTTGCAACCCGTTCATCCAGTCGCGCGACGTCCGCGGCCATCGTCGCGACTTCGCGTTTGATCAGTGCGGCATTTTTCTGAATATCCGCATCATTCATCACAGCCTGCATTGTGTGCAGCGTCGCCATGAAGGTCGTGGGCGAAACGATGACCACGCGCTGCGAAAACCCCTTATCAACCACGGTATCAAAGCGGGAATGAAGTTCCGCAAAAATCGCATCAGACGGGAGGAAGAGCAGCGCTAGTTCATAAGTCTCATCTTGAATTAAATATTTTCGCGAAATGTCCTTTATATGTTTCAACATATCATTGCGAAATGTGCGGTCGGCACTCTCCGCCTCAAAAGTATTTTCCGCCTCTACCAATCGCCGCCAGCTTTCCATCGGGAATTTACTGTCCACGGCGACGTCGCCATGTCCGTCCGGCATATGGATGAGGGCGTCGACGCGCGTATTATTTGACAGCGTATGTTGGAATGAGAACGCGCGCGCGGGCAGGAAAGCGCTGATCAGGTCCTGCATTTGCTTCTCGCCAAAGGCTCCCCGTGCCTGTTTATTGGACAGGACGGATTGCAGGCCGGAGACTTCGCCCGCCAGCGTCTTGATATTATTTTGCGCCGCATCGATCAGGCCGAGCCGCTCATTCAGCTTGGACAGGCTTTCGTGATTGCGGGTCTGAACCTGCGCCAGCGATTGCCCGACGCGGTCCGTTACATTGGCGAGACGTGTATCGAGGACCTCGGCAAAGTTCGCATCGCGCCGCTCGCTATCCTCGGCAAATTGCGCGAGGCGGCCTTGAAGGCGCGATTGCTCGCCGCGCATCTCGGCCAGATGTTTTTGCAATTCCCGCGCTTCAGAGGTCTGCCCGCGCCGCATCACGGCCCATGTCAGGATGATGGCGACGAGCACCAATATCGCAGCCAGCAAGATTTCTGTCACGGTGATCGACGCACCGGAAAAACGGATAACGGGTTCCATCTTTGTTCTCCCTTACGGCAGGGATGTGGCACGTTTTTTCGGTGTTGGGAAGGTGGGTCGTAGGTCTGCCCTGTGAGGAATGTCTTCGGGTAGGACGAGATTTCTCACAAGACCAACCCGCTCCAGCGCCTTTAGCGCCCACCATCCCGGATCGACTTGCCCGCGCATAAGGCCGAGTTTTGCGCTCTCCGGAAAGGCGTGGTGATTATTGTGCCAGCACTCACCAAAGCTGATAAAGCCAAAGAGGGCGAGTGGGCCAGGCACATTATAGCCTTGAGTGGCATGTCCGTGGATATGCCAATCGCGCGGTCCGTGATTATGCGCAAACCAGCCGATCAGCCAATGGCCGGTAATGGATATAATAATGCGTCCGCTCACGCCCCAAGCGACAAAACCCCATCCGCCGAGATAATAAAGCGCCAGTGCAATCGGGAGCTGCTGCAGCCAGACTGTCCGTTGCAACCAGATCATAACGGGGTCGCGCGTGAGCTTTTCCGGATAGACCATCTTGGGTCCATCCCGAAGACTCAGGGTCATATGCATTTGCCACAGCCAATCCCGTGCAATCGAGCTGTGTTGGGAAAAGAAGGGATGGCAATCGCTCTGACGCTGCGCCCAGTCGCGCATATCATGGGCGCGCATCATCGTGAAAGGCCCGCCTAATCCGACCAGCGTGCCGAGATAGACGCCAAACCGTTCCAGCCAGAGCGGGCAGTCAAAACTGTCATGGATGAGTTTGCGGTGCATACCCAGGCTATGTCCGCCGCAGAGAATGATGATGGAGAGCAGGAGAAAGGCGGCGACTGCACCCCAGCTGAAATAAAAACTGCCAAGAGTCAGCCAGATGATGGTGTGAAAACAATACCACAACGATTTGGCCGGTGCCCACACCATGCGCCCCGTCAGGGCGTCATTCCCTCTTGCGAGGTCAATCCTGTCCGTAATATCACGCATCGTCGGCACCTTTTCCGATAACATGGGTCAGCAGATAATCCGCACTTTCGCGTATCGCCTTGCGCTGCATCGGGCCGAAATACCAGGCTGGGTCCAACTCGCGACGGTAGCGGATGGTCAGACTGACTTCCGTTGTGCCGTCAGTCTGTGGGACCATGTCGATCTGCGTGCCGTGCACGGTGAGGTAATGTGAGAAATAGCTCGTATCTTTCGTGACTTCCGTTTCGATTTTCAGCGGCTTGACGGTCTTCATACGCACCCAGGTTTCGCCCTTATGGACATTGGTGAAACCCCAACGCCGATAGGTGAAAAAGGCTTTATGGACCTCGCCTTGGGCAAAGCCGTTCGCTTCCACTTTTTCTGGCAGGGGGAAGAGGGAGAGAAACTTGCTGCGCTCACCTTCCAAGTGAACGGGCTTGGCGAGATTGGCGTGTATCTGTTCCGACGTCAGGTTGAGGACCTGAGTTCGCGTGATGACTTCTTCGCGCGGGAAGCTGGTCTTATCCGTCATGCCTTCAATGGAAATAATCGCAATAATGACGGGTACGACGGAAACGCGAAACACGTCGCTGACGCGTTTCTCATCATAATTCGGATGAGACTGACCAAAGGCAAAGGTCAGACTCGCAAAGAAGAGATAGATCGGCGCGGCCATTAAGACGCAGAGAAATCCCTCAAACAGGATAGCCGAGCTCGCCAGCATGACGATAAGCGCCGCCAGCATATGCCGCGCAAACCGCTTGGGCTTGGACCACCCTTGCGGCTGCGGGATAAAAATATAGAGCACGACCCCGATGAGGTAGGGGATGAGGCAATAGAAGAGCGAGGTCTGCGCAAAGCGGGAATCGAGCCCCAGTCGCGTGAGCAGGGTAGCGGCCCCGATGATGAGGAGAAAACGAATCCAGACGGGTTTTGGTCCGCCGACTAATAGGTCTTTGAAAGTCATCTTTTCGCTCCCACATCATCCTGAAACCAAACGCGCTGATCCAACATTTTGCCGAACCATTTATGTTCCAGCCGGAGAGTGAAGACGAAGCAATCGTTTCCGACTTCTTCATGTCCGGCGCGGAGGACGGTTGGGCCCAGCCAGCGGGGGAGTTTCAGTCTGAGTTTTCCGATGTCCCAGAAAATATCTTCCGCGCGGAAGACAAGCTCGCGGTCCTCGACACAAGCGCGAAGGCTCATGCCGATGCCTTTGCCGATATGCTCTTCAATGCCCGTCGCGCCGGTAAAACGTTTCGCACTTTGGATGATTTGCGGAAAAGGTTTCCGGCTATCGCCCCGCGCATATTGGCGCATCCAGATTTGGCCACCATCTGGGGCCTCTGTCACAGTTACGATGGCGGCGGCCCCCGCGTTTTGTGTGTCCAGCGGCAGCGGCGCGCCGATGAAACGCAGCGCTTTGTTTAAAATCCGGCCCCAACGATTAACGTGATTATATTTGACGTGACCGCGATAGATGAGGGCTTCGCCAATCGCGACGCGGCGTCCAAATCGTTCCCGCACGGCGGGCGGCAGGGCTTTCCAGTCCGCATCGCTAAAGAGTTGCCGAAACCGGAGATCCCCGATGGGGGCTGGCGGTCGGGGCGGTTCCCAGTTTTCATTTTCAAATTTAAACGCGACCATTTTGCCGCTCCTCTATGTTCTCTATTTTCGTCCCAAGTTCAAAACCTTCACCACCGTGTCGCCCATGGCGACAAGGCGGGAGAGGGTCGTGGAGGGAAGTGAGGACATCTTCACGTACCAACGGTCCATCGTGGCCGTGAATTCCTGCATCTCGCGCAGGCGTTTGATTTGTTCATCGGTCACGCGGTTATCGCCTGCCGCGGCAGCGAGGCAGTCATTGAGTGTGTCCAAGGCCGGATCAATTTCGCGGGCCTTCCTGACGGCGGCAATGTGTTTGGCGACCTGCCAGACATCGGTTTCAGCAACAAAGTGATCGCGACGATCGCCCGGAATGGGGTGTTTGCGAATGACCTTATAGGTCAGAAGTTCTTTGAGGCTGTTGCTGACATTGCTCCGCGCCACGCCGAGTTGGGTTTGGATGTCCTCGGCATTGAGCGGTGCTTCACTGAGGTAAAGCAAAGCGTGAATTTGAGCGACGGTGCGGTTCACGCCCCACGTTCCGCCCATATCCCCCCAATGAAGGACGAAACGCTCGACGGCGGCAGGTAGTGCTTTATTATCAGTAATTTCTGTCATGACAGAAATATAAGTAACGGGAGGTGTTTTGTAAAGGGCCGGAGAGATTATTTCGAGAGACGGCTTCGCGCTGACTCTCCTTGAAACGCTCATACCCGTCTTTGCGACACTTGCAGCTTTCAGATTTTAAGGCGTTGTTAACCGAAGCTCTTAGGTGAAGGTTCAATCAATTCTCTTATGGGCTCTTCATGGGTTGGGAATACCACATGAGACGTAAGGCGCTTGGTGCCGTTGCGGCACTCGGACTGAGTGCGGCTGTCGCTACAGTTGCGTCTGCTTCTGTTCTCGATAAACCGTTCTTCCGTGCCCATGCCGTTGTCATCGTCTTTGGCGCATCGGATTTTTCAGAAAATGGCGGTGTCGCGCCGGTGGTCTATGATTTCCATCTCTTGGATGACGCGACATCCGGAGAAGCCGCGCCGGATATCATTGGCGTGAACGGACGCACGATTAACTACAATTCCGGGCGCTATAACCCGATTTCCAGCGGCGAGGGGTCCGGCTGGGAATTGCAGGTCAATGGCGCGACTTTTGGCGGACAATTCACATCCGCAGGGCCGCATCAAACACTGGATGCCAATGACAGCTATAACGCGTTCGGGTTGGATGACGGCACGGATATCGACCTTTTGGGTGGCGGCGCGCGGGCATCACGGTTTTATGTCACATCCAACGTTGCGTTCGATATTTTCGGTGAAGCGTCAGCCTTGCAAGCCACCGGGGATTTTAGCGCCTTAGATTATTCGAATATCCGATATAGATTCCAATATGACGTCACGGGCGGTGGCGGTGCGAACCGATGGGGTCGAAATGCACAAGATCCCGGGGTTGGCGGCGACGGCGTCACATTTGGGGCGGGTCCGGGATTGCAAACGCTGGCTGGCTTGACCGGCGGCCCTGTCAAAGTATTTGATGGCGGACGTCGGACGGCCCGTAATAACGGCTCGATCATGACGCAAGCCGTCGGGTTCAGGTCGCGTTACAACCTGCGAGGTGCGGGCATTAATGGGAATAATTATGATTTTTCCCAAGGTGTCGGGACCTTGGCCGCCGATGTGACCTATACAATCTACACGCCTTAGCGTCCTAAACCTTACATTTTGTCCAGCCTAGGTTTCAAGCAACCCAAGCCCCAGTCTTAACCGTAATCAAAAAATACTTGATATATCATTCTTTTTTGAAAATGACTGGTTTTGGAACATGACACTCGCTTTTGCAGAGACTATAGATTTTGGAATGCCTCACCAGACACAGGAGAGTGCGATGACGACTGAACAGAGTCAGACTAAACGCCCATTAGGGTTTACCCCGTCCAAGAAATCTCTTAGTGCGGCAAAGCGAGATGCTCTATGGCTGGCTGCAATTGCAGAAAAGCAGGATGCCAAGGCTCTATCAGACCTCTTCGAAATCTATGGTCCCAAGCTGAAAGGCTGGCTGATGGCCCGCGGTGTTGGAAATGGCACGGCTGAAGATATTGTCCAGGACGTGATGATCAAAGTTTGGACAAAGGCGGAAATGTTCGATCCTGCCAAAGCCAGTTTTGCGACCTGGGTCTACCGGATGACCCGCAATAAATGGATAGATCATAAGCGTAAGCACGGTCGCATGGATGTGCGCGATCCGGAATTGATGAAGGTCATCGCGGATGACGAAGTTCCGTCGGCCGAAGCAAATTTCATGAGCCAAGAGAGCACGGATATTCTTCGCGCCCAGATCGCGCTCCTGACCGAAGCCCAGCAAATGGCCATCCGTATGGCTTTTATCGAATTTAAAACCCACAAGCAGATAAGCGCCGAAACCGGCCTGCCGCTTGGCACTGTCAAAACCCGCATACGATCCGCGATACAGGCCCTCAAGGTCAACATGGCGCGTCAGCGGGAGAAAGTGTTGTGAGCGCGCCGATCCGGATTTCCCAAGACCTCCTGTTTCGGACAATAAATGATCGCGATGACGCGATCACGGATTATGCCGCCGGAAACCTCTCGCCTGCTCGTTACGCGTTGATGTCCTGCGCCGTAGAGCTCAATCCTGATTTAGCAGAGTCTGCGATGTTTCAAACGGAATTAGCGGCCTGTCTCATCAATGAGATACGTCCTGTCCCGCTATCTCCACTTCTGATTGGCGAAACGCTTGCAAAGCTTTCATATCGGGAGGCGGATGAGGTGCAAAACGTGGCTGCGAATGATCATGTTTCGCGCCAAACACGCGTGGCGCCCAGACCCCTTCGTGACTTGATGGGGGGAACCGGGCTGCGAGATATTCAGTGGAAATCCCTCATTCCCGGCATGGCCATTCATGACGTACTCGGGAATCGCCGTACTGAAGAAGGTGACCGCCTTTACCTGTTAAAAGCCAAAGGCGGCATGCGCATGCCGGAACATTCGCATAATGGTGAAGAATGGACGCTTATTCTCAACGGGGCCTACACGGTCGAAGGCCGCACGTTCAGACGTGGTGATCTTCATATTGAAGACGAGACCAAAACACATTCCCCGACCATTGAGGAAGGCGAAGATTGTATCTGTCTCGTGATGACAGAGGGCCCGTTAGTGATGAAAAGCTGGCTGCCTAAACTAATACAGAAGGTTGTCGGAATTTAAAATGCGGCGCGTTAATCGCGTCGTTTTGGAAATGACCTAGACAAAGCTCTGTTTTACCGCTTAAGTTGTATCTATAGCTTAGGAAATCTAAGCTAAATTGGTAAGCACGGGGCGCGTGTAACATGACACTTATATATAAAGAGGACCTCCCGCAGGTTATACTTGCAGGACTAGGTCCATTAATCCTCATGGCGGCTGCGATATTGGAGCAGTTTAGTTCCCTGAATTCATTTTTAATATGGGGGGCGTCTGGATTCTTATTTGTCGAAATAACTATGTTCTGCATAATCACGTGCATCATCCGATGTTTGTGAAAAGAAGCTGGAATAGGGTCTTCAATATTATATTCGGCCTGAGCGCCGGTATGCCGGCGGGAAATTGGAAGATCATGCATGTGCACGGTCACCATGTTGAACATAAGAAACAGGCCCTAAAGGGTAGGCCTTATATTGAGAGATTTATTATACCGATAATACGCAGGACGATTTATGGGCTTTTATTAAATACGCGATACGTAACACTATTCCCCAAATGACGATTCCAATCTGTGAATTAATCAGAATGAGTTTTGGTTCGGGACCGCGGCGGCAATATGGACGATACTATCTTTTGGATTATTTCGTCATTTTGATGTTCTTGACGGGGATCGCGATTCTCTCTCTTAAGAGCGCCATTATTATCCTGTCACTCTACGTCATCATTGCCTTCTTTTCCCTGCGAACCGATTACTCCACCCATATTGGCGAGAAATCCAATGGTGACATAGCTTTTGCCAATAATTGTCGGGATAAAGTTTTCAACCGGTTTTTCTGGAATTTTGGCTACCATGTCGGGCATCATATAAAGCCGTCCACGCATTGGACAGAACTGCCCGCCTATGAAGCGTCTTTGGGTGTGACTTTGCAAGACGATAATATCCAGACGAATAGTTTCAACTTCTTCGGTCTCTTGATGCCGCCATTTCTGAACTGGAGTTCGGCCAAGTTCGCTAAATGCCCCTGAGAGGATCAGCCAAACGCATCATAATGATGCGTAATGGCGATCGTGATTTGACGCACGAGATCTTTGGCACGGTCGAGCGGTTTGATGACTTCATCCGCGATATGTTCGAACCCACCGCCCGAGACGGGCTCGCCGGTTTTCTCCGATAGGGCCTTTGTCCATTCCAGCGGCGCGGTCTTGGCGGGATAGCGTTCGCGCAGATCCTCAATAATCTCATTAATCTGGAACGTCTGCATCCGCTGCAGCGCGGAGAGACGGGATGTGGCTTCATCAGAAACAACCGGCAGTTCCGTCATGAGGATCATCATCTTCATAATGACGGCCAAGCGCAGCGCATGGAGAATCATAAGGGAGTCGTCAGGTGTAAAGTCTGCCTCCGGGTCACATTGTTTCAGGAAGCGCAGACTGTCATACATGTCCAACCGCAGACGGTTGGACAGGTCCACAATTTGCGACCGCCATGTCGAGCTCTCCAACGTTTCCGCCACGACCAGTGATTTATG
The DNA here is from genome assembly GCA_947503715.1 of uncultured Caulobacterales bacterium. Lineage (GTDB taxonomy): Bacteria > Pseudomonadota > Alphaproteobacteria > Caulobacterales > Maricaulaceae > Litorimonas. The sequence continues at coordinate 592,709 of CANNER010000002.1, forward strand.
CGCAAGCATTGGCTCCGCACCGGATAGGGCGCGGGAAATCCAGAACCCTGGATCGAAGAGGCGACCATAGCCCGTTAGAACGGACAGGTTCGTCCGACCCATTGTCGTCATAACAAGGCCGAAAATAGATTTTGCCCGCGCAGACTCTTTATAAAGCGCTTCAAACTTTTCGGGATCAATCCCGGCGGCTCGACCCACGCCGTAGAAGATATTCGCGGGCGTGCCAAATTGCTGCAGGATCGCATTATGCGGAATGGCCCGCAGGAGGCGCGGGTTGAACATATCCGCCCCCGATCCCGGCTTGGCGCGTTTCGCGGCGCGACTGCCCGTCGGGATGAGCATATTTTGCCCCAACCCGCCCAAAAGTCCGACATAATTCGGATCGGAATAGAGGGCGTCCTGCTCTGACCCAATCGTGCGGTAGACGTCCCACGAGAAATCTTTTTCCGTATAGAACGGGTCATTCGCGACATCTGACCTGTCTGCATAGCGTCCGCCAATGAGGGAGAAAACGGTCGCATTCGCGAGAGCTTCCGTCTGGAACCAAAGATAACCATCCCCGCCCTGAAAACTCGTCTCATGGCAGAGGTGCAGGTCACGCTTTTCAAATTGCGCAATGGCCCAGGGGCTCATCGCGTAGTCGAGGCGTTGTTCAATCGTGCCGGGATGACCGCCGCGCCCCAAACCTTCGCCATGGGTGTTAAAGACGAGTGCTGTCACATCATCCATCTCGTAACGCGCCATCTCGCGGGCAAAATGGGATTGCAGCCGCTCAATCGCGAGGGTCGCTGGAATCTGTCCCATGAACCGACCCGCATCGGAAAAGCCTGTTTGTATAGCGAAGACACCGCGCGCGCGGATGTAATCGCGATAGACATCATTTTCGAGCATCTTCCCGATAATCCGGCCACCATTATTCAACGCGTCTGCCGTTTCAAAGAGCGGCGATATATCCAACTTATCCGCAACCCCGTAACGGCGTGCGAGATAGAGCACGGAGAGCGGGACGAGCGCGTCTTCGGTTTCCGCAATCAAGAGGCGGATGGGGGCGGCCCCATCAATATATTTCTGCATCTGCGCGATGAGGATCATCTTCTCATGCGCGGTGGAGCTTTCGAGGGCGAGGGAGGCAAAGTTAACGGTTTGCGGTTTGACATTTTGCGTCATCTCCGTCGCGCGTTTCAAAACTGTGCGCGTGTCAGAGGAGCTTTCCGTCAGGCCGAATATCCCCTTGACGCCGGACATGACGTGACGGGCATTGAGGCGGAAATGGATGCGCGCCGTGCCGAGGCCGAAGGCTTCCATAGACGCGCGGAGGCAGAGCAGGTCGCGACGAACAGAATCATCTGGTGCGCCCTTGATGACGGTTTCCAACAGCGGTTGGAGGGTGGAGAGATCGGTGAAGCGACGCGGGGATTGACGCGTCAGATTATTCGCGGCCGCGACGAGATTATCGGGATTATCTAGGTCTTTCTCAAACAGTTTCAAATCACGTTCGGCAGAAGCCAAACCGTCCTTGATCCGGTCAACCATCTTGTCCAGTGCGGACTCAGACTCTGATTTGAAATTCCCACCAGAGGCAATATTCGCCGCCAGCTCAGCGTAACGCGCAAGTTGGTCGCGTTTCTCGGACAGGCGTAAACGCAGCGCGTCACCCCAAGAAATATCGGTCCGTCCGTCAATATCATACCCGACCCAGCTATAAGCATCGACGAGATGTGGTGTCAGAGTCGTCCAGTGTTTCGGAAAATGTTTCGCGGCCACGTCCAGAACGGTCGCGTTCAGCGCATCCATTGCGGATTGAATGCGGGTCAGGGTTGCTTGCGTGTCCTCATGCTCCTCGATCAGGGTCGGCGCGCGTTTTGGCAGGTAAGGATGCGTTTTGAGCGTATCTTCCGCCGTGCTAAAATCTCTGTCAGCCGACGCGATTTCACCGAGCGTATTCCGGATATCACGGGACAGGGAGAAGGTCGGATGCGCCGTCAGCACAATGCCCTGGCCGGGCGTTTCCGCCCATGTCTTGAAGGCTTCGAACCCTTTCGCGGCCTGAGCTTCCGCAATCTCTGTAATACGAGACTTCAGCGCGTCAAACCGGTCCGCGCCCGCCCGTTGGCGCAGTCGCCGGATGCGAGAAATCGCGCCTCGATCAGACGCGGTTTTGACAAGCATTGTGATATCACCAAAGGAAATACTGCGCTCTTCCACAGCCTTTGAAATATCATAGGCGAGGAGTTTGACGGGATTGGCCTGCGGGTCGGAAGCGACCGCCTGCTTATGCCCGTCTAACAATGTTTCGAGTCTGCTTTGCAGCTCTTCTGTGCTCATCCGTTTGATGTGACTATCTCCTTAGAGGAATTTCGCCATGACCGCCGCCGTGTCCAGCATCCGGTTGGAGAAACCCCATTCATTGTCATACCAGCTCAACACGCGGACCATCTTCTCGCCCATGACAACGGTCTCGCCCAAAACAAGGGACGAGGAGTGCGGGTCATGGTTGAAATCGATTGAGACGGTTTTGTCGTGAACGACCTGCAGCACGCCCTTCAGAGGACCGTCAGCGGCCTTTTGGAAAGCGGCGTTGATGGCTTCGACAGATGCGGTTTTTTCCGAATTGATAACGAGATCAACGACGGACACATTCGGCGTCGGGACGCGAATAGCCTTGCCGTCCAGCTTCCCTTTGAGCTCCGGCAGGACGAGGCCAATGGCTTTCGCTGCACCGGTCGAGGTCGGGATCATGGAGAGCGCAGCCGCGCGACCCCGGTTGAAATCTTTGCGGTGGACGCCGTCCAAAGTTGGCTGATCGCCCGTATAGGCGTGAACTGTCGTCATGAAACCCGTCTCGATCCCGAGGAGATCGTTTAGGACTTTCGCGACGGGGGCGAGGGCATTGGTTGTGCAGGATCCGTTGGAGACGACAATATCGTCTTTCGTCAACTCGTCATGGTTCACACCGTAAACGATTGTCTTATCCGCATTTGCGCCGGGCGCGGAAATTAAGACGCGTTTCGCGCCCGCTGCCAGATGTTTCGCCGCCGCCTCGCGCGCTGTGAAAATACCCGTACATTCCAGCACGATATCGACGTTATTGTCGGCCCAGTTCTGGTCTTCCAGATTGCGAATGGCAGTGACTTCGATATCGTTCCCGCCGAGATTGAGGCTGGTCTCCGTGAAGCTGATCTTTCCGGGAAAGCGCCCATGAACGGAATCATATTTTAAAAGGTGGGCGAGGTTCTCTGTGGAGGACAGGTCATTGATCGCCACAACTTCCATGTCGTCTCGGCCCTGCTCAATCAGCGCACGTAATACATTGCGGCCAATGCGCCCAAATCCATTGATGGCTAGTCTCGTGGTCATCGTTTCACTTCCTTGAAATGCTGCTATTTTATGACAGCGCTGTCAGTTCGCTTGCACTTAGCAGTCGTTCAGCATTAGATAAAGACAGGAGTTCATTATGGCTAGGTCTATTGTTTCGAGAACTCCAAATTTGAGACTGCAAAAGAAATTGTTCCTCTAAAAGCCGCGAATTTGTGCACTTTGCCTTGTTTCGTGCGTAGCTATGATATGCGTGACGCAACCCAACAGATACCGACCGATAGAGCTTCCCTCATTGCGGAGGTCAGGCAGCTTTCCCCGAATCTGTCCGCGGACGACACGACAGTCTCCTCCATTAGGGGCGGACGGGCGGCGGCGAAGGCTCGATTGAAGACATTGGACCCCGCGGAATATGGAAAGACCCGCAATCATCTGGACGGGGCGGTGACGCAGCTCTCCCCCTATATCCGTCACGGCGTGATGGGCGCGGATGAAGTCCGCGATCAAGCGCTGGAACTGGCTTCCTGCAAGACGGCGGAAAAATTTGTCCAGCAATTGACGTGGCGGGACTATTGGCAGCGTCTTTACCGGGAATATCCGGACCATATCTGGAATGATGTCGAGGATTATAAGACAGGGTTCGGGCCGGAGGATTATGCCGATGACTTGCCCGAGGATATAGCAGCGGGCGAAACGGGCGTTGCCTGTATCGACCAATTTATCGATCAGCTCCTCACGACGGGCTATCTGCACAACCATGCGCGGCTCTATCTGGCAGGATATATCTGTCACTGGCGACGCGTGAAGTGGCAGGCAGGCGCGGCGTGGTTCCTCTCGCACCTACTTGACGGAGACCCCGCCTCGAATAATCTGTCATGGCAATGGGTCGCCAGCACATTCTCGCACAAGCCTTATTACTACAATCTCGACAATGTCGAAAAATTCAGCGGTCCGGATATTGATACGGCCTTCAAGCGCAATAAACCGTTGGCCGGCACATATGAAGATTTGCGCAAGCGGCTTTTCCCGAATGGAGATTTCCAATGAGCGTCATTTGGATACATGAGGACGCGATAACGCTGGACCATCCGGCTGTGACGATGGCGGGCGAGGGAGCGGAGATCATATTCATCTGGGATACGGAAAGACATGATGAAAAAGCCTATTCTCTGAAGCGGCGCGTCTTTATTTATGAATGCGCATTGGACCTCGGCGTGAAAATCATGGCGGGTCATCCTTATAATGTCTTGCGCGAATTGGTTGGCGAACAGACTATTTATACCGCGTGGTCACCTGACCCTGATTACCGCGAGATTATTGCCGATCTCCGCGATACGCATGAGGTCAAGGTCATCGAAGCCCCAGGCCTCGTGAGTGTACCGGATGATGTCGATACAAAACGGTTCTTCCGCTTCTGGAACCGCGCCAAGAAATCCGCCATGACGCCGTCCCATCAGGTTCTGGAGTCGGAAACAGCATGACAATTGCGATTATCGGCGCTGGCGTGGCGGGACTCTCGGCGGCACGTGAACTCCGCGCGAACGGTATTGATGTCCGCCTCTTCGATAAATCACGCGGGGTCAGCGGGCGCATGTCCACGCGCTATGCTGGCGCGTGGGAGTTTGATCACGGCGCGCAATATTTAACCGTGCAGGACGAAGATTTCCGCGCCGAAATTGACCGCACGATAGAGGCGGGATCGTGCGCCCCTTGGGCTGCCCGTGCGCTCTATCTGAAAACGGGAGAATTAAGTTCTGACACGGGTCGCGACCGCTATGTCGGAACACCGCGCATGAACAGCCTGCCGAAATTCTGGGCAGAGGGTCTCAATATAGAGCTCAGCCGTCGCGTTAGTAAAGTCACACGGGGTGAAACTTGGACATTAGAATTTGAAGACGGGTCGGTCGAAACGGGTTTTGATGGCGTTATCTCGACATTGCCGCCTGCGCAGGCTCAACTGGTTTTACCTGATGACTTCAAACAAATGGAGACCGTGAAATCCGCAGAGATGAATGTCTGTTTCACCCTGATGATCGGGTTAAATGCGCCCGTTGATCCGGGTTGGGACACACTTCGCGTGAAAGACCTGCCGATTGACTGGATTAGTATGAACCATGCCAAGCCCGGACGATCACAGGATGTCGGCACAGTTGTTGTGACGAGCGAGCCGGACTGGTCCAACACGCATCAGGATGCGGACCGCGAATGGGTGCAGGACGTGATGTTGAAATCCGCGTCGGCCCTGATCGGGATGCCGTTACAGGACTCGCCTCATCTCGCGCTCCATCGCTGGCTCTATGCCTCGAATAAAACCTCACCCGACGTGGACTGTCTCATCGGGGACGGGATTGTGGCTTGCGGCGATTGGTGCCTTGGCGGTCGCGTGCAGGGTGCATGGTTATCAGGTCGGGCGGCTGCGCGCGTTTTTGTGTAATGCTGGCGGTGGACGATGGGTCTGACCTGCCCTATATCGCCGCCATGACTAAGACCGAAATATATGCCCAAACTGCCCGCGAGATTGAGGCGGTATTAGAGGGTGAAACGAATGTCGTCGCGCGTATGGCGACCGTCTCCTGTCTCCTCCATCAGGCTTTTGATGATTATTTCTGGACGGGATTTTATGTCGTTGATCCGGAAAAATCCGAAGAACTCGTAGTCGGTCCCTATCAGGGCACGCTAGGCTGTCTGCGCATTCCCTTCAGCCGCGGAGTCTGCGGTGCGGCGGCGCGGACGGGCGAGGTCCAGATTGTCCAAGACGTCCACGCCTTCCCCGGTCATATCGCCTGTGACGCCCGCAGCCAGAGCGAGATCGTCGTGCCGGTCTACGCGCCGGACGGAAAGCTCTTCGCCGTTTTTGACGTGGACTCGACGGAGGTCGGCAGCTTTGACGCGGCGGACGCGGAAGGTTTGAAGACGATTTTAGATAAGGTGATTATTTAATATCTCTCTTCAAAGAGGGGAAACTCTCAGACCAAATCCGCGATCTTATCCAGTTTCCCGCCGAGGGGCTGGGACTTGCGGCCTTCTTTCAGGCGGCGCGAAATCGTCTCAAATACTGCGTCGATACTGGAGTCGGACTCAATATCATCATGCAGTGTTTCCGGTGCGAATCCGGCCTTGATCATGTCGTCCAAAACCTCGACCAGTTTGTCCCAGAACCCTGTATCACTCAGGAAAACAATGGGTTTGTCGTGTAGGTTCAGCCGTTGCCAACTCATGACCTCAATGACTTCTTCCAATGTGCCGACGCCACCCGGTAGGACGACAAACGCATCGGCCAGATCAAACATACGGATTTTACGCGCATGCATATCATCGACAAATTCATGCTCAATATCCGGAATCGTCCGCTCAATCGCATTGAGAAAATGCGGGATGACGCCAATGACGTTCGCGCCACCATCCCGCGCTGCGCGGGCCGTCGCCCCCATCAGGCCCAGTCCGCCGCCGCCATAAACGAGCTTGTGCCCGCGTGCGGCTATGGCTGTGCCCAGCTCAGTCGCGAGCGCCAAATGCGCGGGATCTTCGCCCGGTGAGGAGCCACAAAAAACACAAATCGTCAGGGAAGCTGTTTCAGTCATGAGCGGGATTTCATTTGAAGAGAAGATATCTGGTGTTACACCCTGTCCTTAGGAGAGATTTCACGTCGTGCAAATACCCGCAAAAGAAAGATTAAAACGTCGTCAGCGTAAACGGCTGATTTGGATCGCGATTGCGGGGATTGCGCTGGCGGCTATTCTCCTCCTCGCTATACAGATTAGCGGGGCGCTGGGCCCAGATTCTGGTGAAATCGTGGATAATCCTGTGACGTCGCAGACTGAACGCATTGGCGTCCGCCCCGCCAGTTTTCGCCAGATCAGTGAGTTCCGTGAAAATGGTGTCGCGCGACTGCGCGTCGCCGGTGAAGCGGAACCCGGTTCAGTCGTTGTCATAACAAATAGAGGCGAACGCCTACGGCAGGTCCGCACGAATGAACTGGGCCAGTGGGGTCTAACCGTGAATGTCGGGGCCGAGCCCGTTGTCTTGGAAGCTCAACTTTATACAACAGAAGACGCCCCCGGTATCCGGTCAGAGGAAGCCGTATTCCGTCTGCCCGTCCCGACCGGCGATGATGTGGCAACTGCGAATTTTATCACACCCGCCCTCATCATGGTAACGGCCCCCGGCAGTCCGACACGGATTATTCAATCCCCTTTTGGCGGCGCGCCGACCTCCGGCCCGCTCTCGCTTTCTGTGATTGATTATGATGATGCGGGCGGCGTTATTATTACGGGGACGAGTTCTGTGCCGGGACGTGTCCGGTTTTACGCGCAAAATAATGTGATTGGGGAAACGGGCATCGGTGTGGGCGGCCGTTGGAATTATATTGCCGGACGGATGCTGCCGCGCGGACAATGGGAAATCCGGGCCGAGCTCATCCCCGCGGTCGGAGCTCCGGATGCACCTTTGGAAACCGCGAGTGTGTCCGTGCCCTTCGCGCTGTTGCCACCTCTGCGTAATGCGGATGATGAGAGCGGAGCGCTGTCTGTAAATTTTCAGCCGCTTTACTGGCAGGTCCGCCGGACACTGATTGGCGGCGGCGGGCAATCCACTGTCGTCTTTTCGCCGGACGCGACGGAGTAGATTTTTATTCTGCAGGGTCGGGAATGCGGTTCGTTTTTCTCGAAGCGAATTTGCGTTTTATCCAGGCCCATAAGCGCGTCGCTTGATCTTTAATAACAGTCGGCATGGCCAACATGACGGGTGTCACGACCAGTGTCAGGATCGTCGCAAAACCCAGACCGCTGGCGACAACAAATGAAATCGGCGCCCAGATCTCTGACGTGCTGGAACCCTTGGTCGAAAACTCGCCCGTGAAAATATTGGCCTGCCAGCCGAGGATGAGCGGCATCAGACCCACAACTGTTGTCAGCGTCGTCAGGAAGACGGGCCGCAATCGCTGCGCGGCTGTCCGAACGGCGGCATCCACGGCATCAAAACCATGTTCACGCAGCCGCTGATAGGCGTCGATCAGGACGATATTATTATTCACAACAATCCCCGCCAGCGCGATGACCCCCGTCAGGGACAGGATCAGCGAGACATAGGGATAGAAGGCAAGGCCCAACAGGACGCCAAACACACTCATGATGACCGCCAAGAGGGTCAGGAAGACGTGATAAAAGCTATTAAATTGCAAGAGCAGGATAACACTCATCATGAAGAGAATGGCCAGGCCTGCGCCTTGGAAAAAAATGAGCGCATCCGCGTTCTCTTCCTGTTGGCCCAGAAATTTCGTCTGGACACCGGGCGGGAAATTGGCCTCTTCGGCTTTCCAACGCACGAGCTCTTCAACCTGAATCTGCGTCGCATAATCCTTGGCCGTATTCGCCTGCACGATGTAATAGGGCAGGAGGTCTTTGCGCTCAATCTTGTCTTGGCGGGGGCGCGCAATACGGGTTGTCACAGCTGAGAGCGGTAGTGCACCCTGTGGCGTTTGAATGCGCAAGCGGTCAAGCTCTGCCAGTGTCCGTGCTTCAGACGGATAGCGGATGCGGATATCGACTTCCTCATCAGCATCCAGCGGACGGTAGCGTCCGACCAATGCGCCTTCGGTTGCGAATTGCAGAGCCGAACCGATGCGTCCGACATTCAGGCCGAGCCGTCCGGCCTCTGACCGGTCAACGACGAATTCCCATTCAATCCCGGGGAGGGGAGTCGAGTCTTCAATATCAATGATCCCTTCCATAGAGGCCAGTTTCGCGCGCACGGCGGCTGTGGCAGCACGAAGGTCTTCCGGATTTTCACTGCTGATTTGCAGGCCGATATCTTTCCCAATAGGCGGTCCTTGGTCGACAGCGGTGACTTCCGTGATGACGCCCGGAATACCCGCAACAGCGGTTTCCAGATCGTTGAGAATGGCTTGCGTTCCGCGGCGTTCTGCGAAGGGCAGCAATTCTGTATAGATTTTGACAACCGTATCCGAGGGCACATTGGCCGGACCGCTTAACTGTCCACCGCCCGCGGCCCCGTCGCCTGTGACCGTGTAGACCGATTCAATGCCGTTAATATCGGCGATCCGGTTCTCCAGATCAGTCGCAATGCGGAGATATTGTTCCGGCGTCGTGTTTCCGCGTGATCGCGCGAGGACATAGAGCTGTTCACTGGGTGATTGGGTAAAGAACTCGACGGGTTTGGGCGGTGGCCCCGCCATTTGAGCGCCGAATATTTTTACAATTGCAAAGGCCAAGATGACCATGCCAATCATTACGAGGATCGGGAATTTCACTAAAACCTGAATCATGCGGACATAGACGCCAATGAACCCCGTAACTTGTGAGGGATCACCGTCTCCGGCGGAGAGCTTGGCGATATTATCGCTGGTCACTTTCTTAGGTCGGAACCCGATTTTTGCACCGAGCGTGGGAAGAAAGATCAGCGCCATGAGGGTCGAGGCCGAGAGCACATAGATCATGGTGCGCGGGAAATAGCTCATGAATTTCCCCGTCGTGGATTCCCAAAACAGCAGCGGCAAGAAGGCGGCCAAGGTCGTCGCGGTCGAGCTCATGATCGGCCAAAACATCCGTTCACCGGCCTGTTTAAAGGCTTCCAGACGGGGTTTGCCTTCTTCCATTTTGCGGTCGGCAAATTCGACAATCACAATGGCACTGTCGACTAAGACCCCCACAGAGAGGATGAGGCCGAACAGGATCATCATATTGATCGTCTCGCCCGCAATCAGAAAGCCGAAAAAGGCGATGAGGAAACTGGCGGGAATGGCCCACCCGACAAAGATAGCGGAGCGCCACCCCAGCGCGGCAATACAGACGATAAAGACGAGGACGACCGCATTAATGATGGAGGCCGACAATTCCGACATCATATCGCGAATATAAACAGATCGGGACTGGCTATAGGTGACATTAATCGTGGCGGGCCATTCGGGTTTGGCGATTTCGGCATCGACCAAATCTTCGACCATCTGGCTGGCCTCCAGAATATTGACGCCTTGTCTCTTGCTGATTTCCAGACTGACACTATTGCGTCCGTTAAACCGCGCCAGCGTCGTCGCGTCCTTATAACCGCGCCGAACATCCGCAATATCACCGAGCTTGAGAATAGACCCGTCCGCCCCGCGCCGCACGACGAGCTCGCTCATATCCTCCGGATTCTCGATCAGCCCCGGGAGCTTAATGTTAAATCGGCCGCTGCCCGTTTCCAAGGCCCCCGCCGGGACGAGCGCATTATTCTGAGACACGGCTGCGGCGATTTCATCAAATGTGACGCCAAGACTTTCCGTGCGGGCGGGATCTATAATGGCTTCTAAAACATCGGTCCGTTCGCCACTAATATTAGCTTCGAGGATGAGGGGAATGGCTTCCACTTTGCGCTGCAATTCCTTGGCGCGCCGTTGTAATTCCCGTTCCGGCGCATCGCCCCATAGGTTGACTGTCAGGATGGGCAGCGCGGAGAAGCTGACCTCCTCGATGATCGGTTGTCTTGCGTCTTCCGGAAATTCGGCGCGGGCGCGGTCAACTTTTTCCAAAACGTCCGCCATGGCGACATCTTTATCGACGCTGAGTTCAAATTCGAGTGTGACGATCGCCACATTATTGGCCGCAACGCCGCTGATTTCTTTCAGACCCTCAATCGCTTTTAACTCAGTTTCCAGAGGCCGGACGAGAAGCCGTTCCGCATCTTCGGGCGAGACACCGGGCAGCAGGACTTGAATATTGATAAAAGGAACGGGGACATCCGGTTCGGCGTCCATGGGCAGGCGGCTCATCGCGGCGAGGCCGCCCAAGACGCAAAACAGCATTATGCCGATTGTCATCCGCCAATTGCGGACCGCAAAGCCGACAATCCCGGGCAGGCCGGGGGCGCTCTCTATATCAGATCGCTTAGCCGTTAAATCATCCGCGTCAATTGGAGTTGCGGACATATTGCTGTCAGAGTCCGGCACGGATTAATTCCCTGCTGATTGAGAAGACGGATTTCCGCCGGACCGCGCAACATTTTGTGTGCGACCATCATCATAGGTCTCGTCGGCGATGACCTGCTGACCCACGGCGACGAAATCCTGTCCCGTCGTAATCAGGCGTGCGCCGTCCGGAAGGCCCGTGACCCAAGCGCCATCTGCCTCTTCATCAATTGTGCGCGTTGGCGTGAACCGGACAATATCTGCCGCATCCACATAACGCAGACCAACATTCCCCGCATCATCCAGCGAGAGCACATTGGTCGGAACTTTCGATGCCAGTGTCAGACCTGATGTCAGGCGCACCGTCGCGGTGACACCTGCGCGTAATTCATAATCCGCATTTGGCACGTGCAATTCGGCGCGGAAGGTCCGCGTGGATGGATCGGCTTTGGCTTCGATAAAGGCGACTTCCCCCGTCACGGTTTCCCCCGTGGCGAGCGCGATTTCTGCGGATGTCCCGCGTTCCACGAGACCCAACTGGCCTTCCGTCAGTTCCACATCCACTTCCAGCGGGGAGAGATCGACGAGCAAGCCGCAGGACATCCCGGGCGAGAGATAATCTCCGACTTCCGCATCCTGCTGTTCCCAGACACCGTTAAAGGGCGCACGGATATTCACATTATCGGCTTCGATTTCGGCCTGTTTCAGCGCTGCTCTCGCGCCGTCCAATTGCGCTTCAAATGCGGTGACACGGGTTTGCGATTGATAGCCCTTATCCGCCAGCACGCGGGCGGCGTTCAGGTCGGTTTCCACAGAGCGCAGATTGGCCTTGGCCTGATCGACAAGGGCTTGCCGGGCATTCATGTCCTGACGGCAGAGGGTTTGCCCCTTTTTAACACGTGCGCCTTCAACGACACCGATGGCGGCAACGAGGCCGGGCGTTTCCGCCTTGACGGAAACTTCGCGGGCGGCGCGGGTCTGACCGTAAAGTTCCAGCACATTGGGATGTTCCTGCGCGGCGATCCGGCGGACCTGTACGGTCGGAATGGATTTCCGGGCTTCGGCCTTGACCGTTGCAGGTGTGGAGACGGTCAGCGGAGTTTCCTCGCCAAGATTATTGACGAAAAACCAGACGGCGCCGAGGACGAGCAAACTGCCGGCGATAATATAGGACGTGTTGAATTTCATGGTCTATCTACGGTTTAGGGGGCGAAAGTGACTGCATGGCACCCGTTCACATCCGCACATGCGCTTTTGGGCGGGTCTTGCGCAACTTATAATGCCGCAAGGCTGCCCGTCATGAATGTATGTGCTCGAAAAATGAACCATATTCACCCCGGATTAGGCCGAAATCAGGCTTGAACTGCCCCGCCCCGTCAGTAGGGTGCAACGTTTAATATCGAGCTAAAACGGGGGTTTACCTTGAGCGATATTCTAGACCAGTTACAGGCCCGTCGTGATGAAGCGCGGATGGGCGGCGGACAACGCCGCATCGATGCGCAGCATGCCAAGGGCAAGCTGACCGCGCGGGAGCGGTTGGAACTCCTGCTCGACCCCGGTTCTTTCGAAGAATTTGACATGTTCGTCACGCATCGTTCCACCGATTTCGGGATGGAAAAGAATAAGATGGCGGGGGACGGCGTCGTCACGGGCTGGGGCACGATTAATGGCCGCAAGACTTTTGTCTTCGCGCAGGACTTTACCGTCTTTGGTGGCTCGCTGTCTGAAACCCATGCCAAGAAAATCAACAAGGTGCAGGAAATGGCCATGCGTCACGGCGCGCCGATTATTGGCTTGCAAGATTCCGGCGGCGCCCGCATTCAGGAAGGCGTTTCTGCGCTGGCGGGTTATTCCTCGGTCTTCCAAAATAATATTCTGGCCAGTGGGGTCGTCCCGCAGATTTCTGTGATTATGGGACCGAGCGCGGGCGGGGCCGTCTATTCCCCCGCACTGACCGATTTTATCTTCATGGTCCGCGACAGTTCTTTCATGTTCCTGACGGGACCGGATGTCCTCAAGACGGTCACGAATGAAATCGTGACGTCCGAGGAATTGGGCGGGGCGAAGACCCATACGACGAAGTCCTCCGTCGCGGACGGGGCCTATGACAATGATATGCAGGCGCTGTCTGAAATCCGTCGCCTGTTTGATTTCCTGCCGCTGAATAATCGCAGCGGCGTGCCCGTGCGGACATTTTACGACAGCCATGACCGCGAAGATAAATCGCTGGATACGCTCGTGCCCGATAATCCGAACCTGCCCTATGATATGAAGGAACTGGTCGAGAAGCTCGCGGATGAGGGTGACTTTTTCGAAATTCAGGAAGACTTCGCCAAGAACATCCTGTGCGGCTTCATCCGCCTCGAAGGCCAAACCGTCGGCGTCGTCGCGAACCAGCCCATGGTGCTGGCCGGCTGTCTCGACAGTGATGCCTCGCGCAAAGCCGCGCGCTTTATCCGTTTCTGCGATTGTTTCGAAATCCCGATCCTCTCCCTCGTCGACGTTCCCGGCTTCCTGCCCGGGACAGATCAGGAATATGGCGGCGTCATTAAACATGGTGCGAAACTGCTCTATGCTTACGGCGAAGCGACGGTCCCGAAAGTCACCGTCATCACGCGCAAAGCCTATGGCGGCGCCTATTGCGTGATGAGCCCGAAACACCTCCGCAATGACATCAACTACGCCTGGCCCACGGCGCAGATCGCCGTGATGGGCGCAAAGGGCGCGGTGGAAATTCTGCACCGCAAAGATTTGGACGATGCCGAGAAAACAGCGGAACATGTCGCGGATTATGAGGAGAAGTTCCTCTCGCCTTTCAGGGCCGCAGAGCGCGGGTATATTGACGAGGTGATACAGCCGCGCTCGACACGGAAACGGATATGTCGGGCCTTGGCGCTGGCGAAGGATAAGAAGCTCGAGAACCCTTGGAAGAAACATGGGAACTTGCCGCTTTAAGCGGGCATACTTTTCATGGAATTGCCAACAAATCGATCTGTAGCGTGGAGTGCAAAACACACTCGCTTGAGATATCAGCTTGTTATTACAGCTTTGATTTTTTGTGCAGTTACTTCATTGCCTATTCAATCGATTTCAATTCCAGGGTTTTTCAAGTTTAGTGAGAAACCAGATTATCTTGTGATATGGATAGTTATTGTAGTATTTCTTTTCTTCACAATGCTTTCTTTTTGGGTGCAAACGAAATTTGAAAAAGAGACCAATAATCGAGGGTTTTCACAGTCTATAAAGGAATTCGAACTTCTTATTGAAAAGAGAATTGAAGACATTTCGAGTTACGTCCCAGTATTTGACCTCGTGAAGGTAGGAACTGCCATTGGTGACAACCTAGGCCTTAAGAATACGCAAGTTAAAAACTTTGAAGAAACTGAATTTGGGAAAAACTCTGAGATTATTACTACGTGTTGTAGTGAATTAAAGAACTTTGAAACGCGATACTCAAGCGACTTAGATTTCATCAAAACTGACATTTCTTCTTTAGCACCTGATATTTACATTATTTGTGGTGAAGCGTTTTTAGACCTGCGGAAAATTATGATTATCGTTGATAAATCGGAAAGCGCTCTTTCTGAATTCACTTCTGCTTTAGGTTACGTACGTCTATACAAAACTTCTTTTGTAAGTCTTACAAGAGAAGTTGATCAGGCTTTTACATATGACTCACTTGGAGAAAATTTAGTTCTTATTGGACAAAATTTAGAAATTCTGAAGCGTTCTGGTGAACTACTAAATATTTATTCAAATAAGGTTTTGTTGAACATTGATGAGAATCACTCAATTCACAACTTTAACTCTAAGTTCCTTGGTACTTACGCTCCTATTATTGCTTCTGGCTTTCTTGCACTCATTGGCATGATTTTTTCTTTTATGAATCTCTTAAAATATTGGGAGTTGATTTGATGCTCAAAAAAATCCTAATCGCCAATCGAGGCGAAATTGCCTGCCGCGTTATTAAAACCGCGCGTCGCATGGGCATTTCCACCGTCGCCGTTTATTCCGATGCCGATAAAAACGCCCTCCATGTCGAGATGGCGGATGAGGCGGTTCATCTTGGCCCTCCTGCTGTCAATCAGTCCTATCTCGTCATGGATAAAATCCTCGCCGCGATTGAAGCGACGGGTGCGGATGCTGTCCATCCCGGTTATGGGTTTCTCTCGGAAAATCCTGAATTTGCGAAATTGCTCAAAGAAAAAGGCGTCAGTTTTATCGGGCCGAACCCGCATGCGATTGTGTCCATGGGCGATAAGATCACGTCCAAAAAATTGGCGCAGGACGCGGGCGTGTCCTGCGTGCCGGGCCATATGGGTTTGATCGAGGACGCCGAAGAAGCCGTCAAAATTTCAACCCAAATCGGCTATCCCGTCATGATCAAGGCCTCCGCCGGCGGCGGCGGCAAGGGCATGCGCATTGCCTGGAATGATGAGGAAGCCCGCGAGGGATTCCAGTCCTCTAAAAACGAAGCTAAAACCAGTTTCGGCGATGACCGTATCTTTATCGAAAAATTCGTCACGCAACCCCGCCATATCGAAATTCAGGTCCTCGGCGACAAACACGGCAACTGCATCTATCTCGGCGAGCGAGAATGTTCCATCCAGCGCCGCAACCAGAAAGTCATTGAGGAAGCCCCGTCGCCTTTCCTCGACGAGGCCACCCGCAAAGCCATGGGCGACGAAGCCGTCGCCCTCGCGAAAGCCGTGGATTACGACTCGGCGGGCACGGTCGAGTTTATCGTGGATGGGGACAAGAATTTCTACTTCCTCGAGATGAACACCCGCCTACAGGTCGAACATCCGGTGACGGAATTAATTACGGGCGTCGATTTGGTCGAGCAGATGATCCGCTCCGCACAGGGCGAAAAGCTGTCCATGACGCAGGACGATGTGAAACTGAACGGCTGGGCGATTGAGAGCCGTATCTATGCCGAAGACCCGTATCGCAATTTCCTCCCCTCCATCGGACGCCTGAAACGCTACCGCCCGCCTGCGGAACGGGTGACGGAGACGGGCGCGATCATTCGCAATGATACGGGCGTCTATGAGGGCGGCGAAATCTCCATGTTCTACGACCCGATGATCGCCAAGCTCTGCACATGGGGCGAAGATCGCGGCGTTGCGCTGACGGCCATGAAAGAGGCGTTGGATAATTTCGAACTGGACGGGATCGGGCATAATATTCCCTTCCTGCAAGCGGTCTATGACCATGACAGGTTCGAACGCGGCGATATCACGACCGCCTTTATCGCCGAGGAATATCCGGACGGCTTCATTGGCGCGCCGGAAAATTCCGGCCATACACGCAAAATCGCGGCCATCTGTGCGCTGCTCCACGACATCCGCCAACACCGCGCCGCGCAAATTTCGGGCAGCCTGCCCAATCATGCGCGTCACATTCCAGATGAATGGTCCGTCGCCGTCAAATCCCCCACGGGAGAGGACCGCATCTACACCGCTGATATTAACGGCGAAACGGGCCTGCGCACGATTGTCATGAATGATGATAGCGACAAGGCCGCGCTAGAACTGGAAGTCGGTTTGAACTGGCGTCCGGGTGAGGAAACGGTGAAAGCCTTTGTCGACAGCAAGCCTTTCGTGATGAAGGCGCGGAAAATTCCCTGCGGATTCCGCGTCTGGCATCGCGGCGTGACATTTGATGTGCAGGTCCGAAATCCCCGCGCGGCGGAACTCGCTATACACATGCCGATCAAGGTTGCGGCCGATACCTCCAACCTATTGCTTTGCCCGATGCCGGGCGTCGTTGTGAGCATCCTCGTGGAAGAGGGGCAGGAAGTGCAGGACGGGCAGGCTCTGGCCGTTGTCGAAGCCATGAAGATGGAAAACACCCTCCGCGCCGAGAGTAAATGTGTTGTCTCGAAAATCAACGCAGCGGCGGGAGACAACCTTGCCGTGGATGAAGTGATTATGGAATTCTCGAAGGACGCGTAAGCTTCGTCCAACAGAATGCGGAAGTTTATCCGCGGTTAAGTCAGTCTCACTCTGGACGTGAAACTTCCCAATCCCTCACCTCCATTTCCGTTTACCCCAGCGAAAGCTGGGGTCCAGAGCGGGGTTCGTTTTCAGGGCGTTACGGGACGGACGGCTCATTGACGCTCTGGACCCCAAATCAAGTTTGGGGTGAACGGAATATGGGGAGAGGTTGCGTACCCAATCCCCGTTTAAGAACAATCGTATCCCCGCTTTTGCGCCCCGCGCTATGTTTCATCTGTTCCGATGAGATGGACAGGCAATCGATCGTGGTTTGTTGCTCATGGGACGGCGGGACTGAGCAATTGACTATCGAGGTCGATCTGTGCCGGGTCTTTCATGGCGAGCGTTGACCGCCGGGCCTCGAACGAAAGTTCCTCTCACGGGAGGACTAGGCGGAGGCGCGACTGCGGGACCCGGTGCATTTCGCGAACGCGAATTGCACGGACCGTTATGTCTACAACCGTCGCCGCGTGGCCTAGCCTCTGCGAAATAAAATAAAACTCTCGGTACTCCGGCAGGGGTGCCGGCCACGCGGGCGGTCCATCCTCCCCAAACTGAACACTCCGGCAGACCCCGCGACGGGCTGCGAGCGCTTCAGCTTGCCTGACTGTCAGACATGCCCCCGAAAGATAATCCCCACAAAAAGCTGAATCATTTCAGGCGGAACGGTTGACTTGTCCTTCATTACGATTGCGCAAAAATCTTGACAGATTTGTTAAGGTTTGATAAAGATTTTTTTATGCCAATAAAACGGACATGCCTAAAACCGCCTGATCCCAAGAGTTTAGATTCATAATTTTTACCATGTCTGTCCGTTCGCTTTGCGCGTCCCGGACATTTTCGGCTAACCCACGCAGACAGAACCTATAAAGGACGCCATGCTTTACCTTGATAATCGCCCCCTTAATCCCACCCGCCGCGCCGCTGCCAATGGTCCCGACAGGTTTTTTCAATGGCGCGGCTTTTTTGACGACACCTCTGACCTCGATGATATTGTGCAAGTCGTGGAGAAGGAATTCGAGACACAGGGTGAGTCCGACCATATTGACCGCTATTTCCTGCTGCCGGGTCGCTCTAACACCATCACAACGCTCTGCGATAATGAAACATTGGAAGTCCACACCATGGTGTCGACAGACGGTCCGATTGAAAAGTGGGAACGCTCGGTCAAAACGACCTTTCCAATGAAGCGGACCACGGCGTCCATCATCGGCACCTATGTTCCGAAATTCCGCGGATCCTGCTCCTCTGTTGCCAGTGCGGAAACACTGACAGACGCGCTGTCCAAGAAGTCCCGCTATTACGAGGCAAAAGTTGCCCGTCGCCACTTTGAACGTAACGGTGTCACGGCGGAAGTCGAAACTGTTGACGTTGCGGGTAAGTCCAAAATTTCCATCGTCCTGCGCGGCGATTGCCCGAATAAGGTCAAGAGCGAAGTCGACTCCCTCGGGCTTCAAGCGGGAGAGAACACGCATTTCGGGGCCTATCTGAACGATCTTTAGGTCAACCGGCTTAAATCTAACCACGATTACATTTAAAACGCGGCCTGCATCTTGCACGGTCGCGTTTTATGTTTTTGAATACAAAATCAATGACGGTTCCCGCCCCACAACTTCAAGATAAGACCGAGACAGGCTTGCCGCCTCTGCCGGCCGATGTCGCGCCGTTTATCCCGCCGTGGTGGATGCGCCATCATATGGTGCAGACCATTCTCGCCAGTCTGAAATTCCGCAAACGCGGCCCCAATCCTATGGCAGAGGCCGCCGAAGACCGGATTATAACCTGCGAAGACGGTGTGCGGTTAAAGGGCAGCTATTCCCGACATCCCGATAACAAAGCTCTCGTTATCTTCCTCCATGGTTGGGAAGGCTCGCAAGAGAGCGTTTATGTAATGAGTGGCGGGAAACGCGTGTTCGAACGCGGCGCGTCCGTTTTCCGCTTGAACTGCCGCGATCATGGGGAGAGCCATGACCTGAATGAGGGCTTGTTCTACTCGACACTGTTCAATGAAGTCTTTGACGCCGTGAAACAGGCGGCGAAACTCGCAGAAGGTGCTCCCGTCTATATTGTCGGCTTCTCGCTGGGCGGGAATTTCGCGCTGCGCATCGCGCGGTCCCTGCGCGATCTTTCCATTCGAAACTTGCAGCATATTTTTGCGATCAGTCCTGTCGTCGATCCTTGGGGCGCCGCGCCGCTCGTGGATGAGAACTATCTCTTTCGGCGTTATTTCATGAAGAAATGGACCCGGTCCATGCGGCTGAAGCAAAAGCATTTTCCGCATCTCTATGACTTTACGGATATCCTGAAAGAACGGTCTGTTCTTGGCATGACGCAGAAACTCCTGCCCGCCTATTCCGAATATCAAACGATGGAATCCTATTTCAACGCTTACCGCGTTGACCCGCATGATCTGGCCTATTGTCCCGTGCCCGTCTCCCTGATCACGGCCGCGGATGACGGGATGATCCCGGTGGAAGATGTCATGAGCCTGACTCTCAATGACAATGCCAAACGTATCGTACACGCGCATGGCGGCCATAATGGATTCTTCCAATCACTATTCGGGCCGACCTGGTATGACGATTATATAAAACAGGTCATGGAGCAGACCGCATGACGACTCTCTTACTCATCCTCGGAGGATTTATCGTGGTATTCATCGGACTCGGCCTGTTAAGCCAAAAGGGCGAAGCCCCGGGATTGATCGACGGAAAACTGAAAGAGCCCGGTAGCAAACCGAATGTTGTCTGCTCTGAAGAAGGTGTCCAATCCGAGCGCTATGTCGCGCCGCTCAACGCGTCACTGGACGAGGTCGCGACTGTCATTGAGGAGCTTGGCGGGACGATTACTTCCCGTTCCAAAACCTATCTCTCCGCCACTTTTATGAGCCGTCTCTTCAAATTTGTTGATGATGTCGAATTACGCCAAGACGGGAGCATTTGTCACATTCGCTCAGCCAGCCGCGTCGGCCATTCGGATATGAGCGCGAATAAAAAACGCGTGGAACACATTCGCCGCATCCTGCAATCGGAAGATGCTGCGGAGACGTAAATATTAAATAAGATCAACGCGTCAGACGATCAAAGAAAGAATTTCATGCCCGAACAACACTTAAAACCCAAAAAAGTCGACCATGCGCGGATGAAAGAACTTGTCCGGGAAATGCTGATTGCTTTGGGTGAAAACCCTGATCGCGAGGGCCTACTCGAAACGCCGCGCCGTATCGCGAATTTCTGGCGTGATTTTATTGAATATGACGCGGGCAAATTGGACACGACATTTGCATCCGTGCGCCATAACCAAATGGTGGCCGTGACGGGCATGCGCGTTTGGTCCATGTGCGAACATCATATGTTACCGTTCTGGTGTGATGTCTCGGTTGCCTATATCGCCGAAGATAAAGTTCTCGGCCTCTCCAAATTCGCGCGTATCGCGCATAAGAACGCCCATGCCTTGTCTTTACAGGAAAAACTCGTCGCCGATATCTCTGATGATTTGAAAAATTATCTGGAAACAGAAAATATCGCGGTCATGGCAAAGGGCGAACATCTTTGTATGACGATGCGCGGTATTCGGACGCCCCACCGCATGATTTCCTCCGCCCTCAATGGTCAGTTCCTGCAGCCGGAGACGCGTGCAGAATTCATGCAACTCGTCAATGCGAGCGATTCTGTCTCCCGCTAGCGCAAACTCATGTAAAAAATTACACTGCTGAAAATTGCAGCTAAACCGTATTGAATCTTGACGTTTAAAGCGTTTGGGTCCCAATGTGATGCATGGTTTTGCAAAGATTTTACATAGCTTTCTTCGCTCTGAGTCTGACGGCTTGCGGTGGGGGTGGCGGTTCATCAACACCCACAATAGCTGTTGCAGGCCCTGCGCCGACACCACCTCCCGCTGCGGCGCAACCCACGCTTTCGTTTAAGGATACGACGCCGACGGGACTGGGTTTTGGAATCGTTTTTCCGTCCGATTACACAGAAATGCCCTCACAATTCGCAGGCGGCGCGGCGACCGGCGATATTGACGGCGATGGTGATCTGGACCTGATTATTCCGCGCGGTCCGGGCAATGGCGGCGTCGGTGTTTTCTGGAATAATAGCGGTAATTTTCCGGACGTTACCGGTACGGCAAACATCCGCGTCAATACGATGGTGTCCGGCCCGACCTTGGCAGATATGGACGAGGATGGGGATTTGGATATCTTCCTCGGGGGGCTAAATGATGAGCCGTCTTTTCTCTTTGAAAATGATGGATCGGGTGTGTTCACAGATGTCACCGCCACATCGGGCTTTGCTGATATGACGTCAAAAAATACGATTTCCGCCGCCTTTGGTGACATTGATGGCGACGGGGACTTGGATATGGCGATGGCGCATTGGGGCACCCCGCGTCTGGCGACGGATCCAGGAGAGACGGAAACACTCTGGCGGAATGAGAGCGGTTCGAGCGGTATTCGCTTTGTACCGATTGGCGAAAGCTCAGGCATTTCGGCAGCCTTGAATGTGAGTTCGGCTTCAGGTGTTCTCGGTCCCGATCATGATTACGGCTTTGCACCGAATTTCTCTGATTTCGACAATGATGGAGATTTAGACCTGCTCTATGTCTCTGATTTTCTAACAACCCAAGTCTTTCGGAATGACGGCAATAATCAATTCACGGACATAACCGACACGTCCCAGATCACGGATCGGAACGGGATGGGGGCCAGTGTTGGGGATGTTGACAATGACGGTGATCTGGATTGGTTCGTCACTTCAATTGACGGCAACCGCCTCTATCTCTCTGACCGCGGGGCGTTCGTGAATGACAGCGCCGCCGCAGGTATAGAACAGGGCGGTTGGGGCTGGGGCGCTTGTCTCGCCGATTTTGACGCGGATGGTTGGCTCGATATTTATCATACGAATGGCTGGATCAATAATGCGGGCGGTAACCCGCAATTACCTTATACCGAGGACCGGTCTCGTTTTTTCCGAAATAATCAGGATGGGACGTTTGGAGAAATGTCCGAGGAAGTTGGCTTGGACGATGCCGATCAGGGACGCGGTGTTATCTGCGCAGATTTTGACGGCGATCAGGATATCGATATTCTGCAATCCCTGTCAGATGAAACACGTGGCGTGCGGCTTTGGGTGAACGAGACGGAAGGGCTGAACGCGCTCACAGTAGATGTCGCCACAGTCGGGGCGCGGGTTTCTGTCACGGCGGCGGGCCAAACGCAGATGCGCGAGGTCCGGATTGGCAGTAACTTTACCGCACATGACCCCTTGCGCCAGACCTTTGGTCTGGGCGATGTGACAACCGGCGATGTAACTGTCACGTTTCCGGATGGCCGCATTGAAACCCGCAACGGCGTCGCTGCGGGTCAAATAATCACGATCAATTAATTATCGGCTATAGAGACGATATTCCCACGGTCCAAGAGTCATACGAGTGTATGTTGCAATCTCGACAAAGCGCTCATTGGGAAATTGTGTGTAACGTCCTTGGGGTAATTCATCTGTGAAACTGACAGATTGTTCAGCGTCCGATAGATTGAAAATACCCAAGACAGTATTGTCCCCAGTCTCGCGGATGAAGCTAAAGACCGCTTGCGAATTGTCATTTCTAATTTCGGTCATAGGCGTTCCCCAAGACCCGTTCCAGAGCACAGGGTTATCCGTTTTGAACTGCGCAAAGTCTTTGAAGAGTTGATTGAGGGGGCTGTTCAAATTCCAATTAATTTCGTCCTTTTCGAAAAACTTCAGCCGTTTATCATTCGCACCCTCTTGTCCGTTATAAATCAGTGGAAGACCTTGGCCGGTAAAAGAGAGGGCTATGGCGGCTTCATAGGCATCGCCATAAATCTCGAAAGGTGTGCCGTCCCATGTGTTCTGGTCATGGTTGGAGGTGTAAGTCATGCGCATAGCCTCTACGGGCCAATCGCTTTGATAGGTCTTATAGTAAGCCGCAATATCCGTCGCGTCCGCTTTATCATTGACGAGATCCTGAAAGGCTTCCTTCCATTTCCAGGCATAGGTGGCATCGAAAGCCTGCTCATGCAGTTCCGGCTCTTCCCATTCGGCCAACATGAATACGGGTTTGATTGCATCCAGTTTCGGTCGCACCGCATTCCAGAAATCGGTCGGCACCATGCCCGCCACATCGCAGCGATAGCCATCAATGCTGACATCCCGCACCCAATAGAGCAGGGACTCCGTCATATAGTCTCGCAAACCCGCTTTCGAATAATCCAGATCGGCCACATCCAGCCAGTCCGTATCGGGCGGGTGTTGCATCTCTCCAGCGTCGTTGCGCGTGTACCAATCTGGATGTTCCGTGATGAGATGATTATCCCACGCCGTATGATTGGCGACCCAGTCGATGATGACTTTCATCCCCATGTCTTGCGCGGTTTGGACAAGGGTTTTGAAATCTTCCAACGTGCCGAGTTCGGGATTGACGGCCTGAAAATCTTTCACCGCATAGGGGCTGCCCATGGGACCCTTTCGCTTGGCTTCCCCGATCGGATGGATGGGCATGAGCCAGAGAATGTCGACGCCGAGCTCTTTGATGCGGGGCAGGTCCTTGCGCACCGCGTCAAATGTTCCGGCTTCGGAATATTGACGCGTATTGATCTGATAAATCACCGCATCTTTTGACCAGTCGGGATTTTGAACTTGGACGGCCGGTTTGGGTGCTGGCGTTTTGGATTCAGACGGTGCTTCTGCGCAGGCTGAAAGAACAAGTGCGGTGCCCGCTAACAAACTTATGAATTTCATCTCTGCTCTCCACCTTCAACATTTTCACCCGCCAAAAGAAACATGAGCGGGACATGGACGCGGTTGCGCCATGCGCGTTCCGAATGGTCATGGCCTTCGAATTTCCGCGTCGTCCAATTATCGCCGCGCGCATATCCGGCGGCTTCAACAGCGATGTCCATCTTGTCCTGATAGGGTTCATAATTGTGGTCGAGCGTTTTTGTGCCGAAATCGAAATAGAGGCGATGCGTTTTTGGATCAGGCAGATTATCGGCAAAGTAATTGACGAGAACACCGTCGCCCGGTGGGAAATGCGTGGACACCATCGCGGCGCCGCCGAAGACATCCGGATACTCATTGATCGCATAAAGCGAGATCAGGCCACCCATGGAGGAACCCATGATAAAGGTCGTGTCGCGCTCTGGTAAAGTTCGAAAAGTGCTGTCTATCTCGGTTTTAACCTCCTCAATTAGAAACGAAAGATAATTATCCGCATTCAGTTCATCCGGATCGAAGAGGCCGAAATCCTGACGAAAGGCTTCGGCATAGTCCAGCCCTGCGCCTTGCGGGAAATAGTCGATGTTTCTCGTACTTTCATCGCTGTGAACACCGACGACTATGACGTCTAATTCCAATGCTGTCATAGCTTCATCAATGCCCCAATCCCAACCTGCATATTTCGACTGTTCAGGATCGAATAGGTTCTGCCCGTCATGCATATAGAGAACGGGATAATGCTTGTCCGGCGCGCTCTCATAAGAAGGCGGTAGCCAGATTTCGACCTCTCGGTCCGTTACGAGATCGGACGAAAAACTCAGCCGCCTGACATCGCCCGTGATGCCGCGATAATCTCCCGCGACAGAATCAGCATCGACTTCAGTTCTATAGGACCAATCGATTTCTGCGTCTTGCGCCTGTGGCGCACAGCTTGTTCCTAGAAATGCGATTGAGAGGACAAGAGCCCTATTCATTGTCTAGTTTTAGGAATCGAATGGCTGCACCGCCTGAACGGCCCAAAGACAATTCCATCTTATCCGCGGATGACACCGTTCGATTTTCAATCACGATATCATATGGGTCAGATTCGTAATCTGCCTCCGCACCATCGCGGTAGATTTGAGCTTCATAGTCGCCGTCACCGAGGAAGCTGAGGTCAATCGAGACATCCCGTGCAGTAGCATCGGTCAGTGCCGCAAGATACCAGTCCTCGCTATTCCGGTCCCTGCGCGCAATCACGGCAAAATCTCCGACCTCACCATCCAGCGCAAGAGACTCTTCCCAATCCGTTGGCACATCCAGAATGAATTGAAAGGCGTCAGGCCGGGCTTCATAATTCCGTTCCAAATCCATCACCATCTGGATCGGGGAATAAAGCGCGACATAGAGGGAGAGCTCCTTGGCCAGTGTATGCTCAATGCGGGATGCGGGACTGTTGCGGAGAAGGTCTTCCCCGACGGGTTCCATCTCGTTCGGGCGGAGGTTGAACGCGCCTGCCGTGTAATCCATCGGTCCCGAGAGCATACGCGTATAGATCAGGTCAAGCGCATGGTCCGGCCCGTTGGGCGGCACACCCCAGGCGTTGAATTCCTGCCCCCGCGCGCCCTCACGGCTGACCCAATTGGGATAGGTCCGGCGCAGGCCGGTATCTTTGACGGGCTCATGCGCATTAATCGCGATCTGTCGCTTGGCGGCTTCTTTGACGACTTTTAAATGGTGATCGACCAGCGCTTGACTGTCGTGATATTCGTAATGGGCGACGCCGTTTTCATCGACGCGTTTGATGTTGCCTGCATCGGCGACATAGCCGGTCTTGATCGCGCGGACGCCGGAGGATTCCATCAGGTCGAGCGCATCCGCCAATTGATTTTCATAATTTGTGATATTGCCGGATGTTTCGTGATGACCAATCAGACGTGTGCCCTTGTCCCGCGCATATTGGGCGAGGGTAGGCATGTCGTAATCGTCATAGGTTTCGGTGAAGGAAAACACGTCGCCATTATTAAACCAGTCGCCGTCCCAGCCCGTATTCCAACCCTCGACCAAGACGCCGTTAAAGCCGTATTTCGCGGCAAAATCGATCTTGGCTTTCGTCGCTTCCGTTGTGGCCGCATGGCGGTTCGGGGCGGGGGTGTTGCCCCATGTGCCTTCGCGAATGTGCTGTTCCCACCAAATACCCGCATATTTTCCGGGTTCGACCCAACTGACATCGCCGAGTTTATTTGGCTCATTCAGGTTCAGGATAAGATCGGAATTGACCAGACCCGCCGCATCATCTGAAATTTGAATGGTCCGCCACGGCGTGAGGATATCGCCGTCCAGCCGGACCTTCACGCCGTCACTGCGTGGCGAGAGATCGGCCTCCAAAACACCTTCGCGGTTTTGTTCCAGGCTCATGGCTGAGTAATTGACGAGGGCGGCCTCATGAATCGAGAGATGGACACTGCTCTCCTTCTCGAACGTCGCAGGCGTATGGACGAGCTGCAACTGCCCGACGGGCTTTTCCGCATAGAGATATTCATAGCGGTTATACATGCGGGCCGGGATGGTCCAGCTATTGGTCTCGGGCCCGATATTGAATTCGGTCAATTCGTCAATGACGGCGACATCGCCGGAATTTGGAACACGGTAACGAAAGCCGAGACCGTCATCGAACATCTTGATGTCGATAAATCCGCGACGACCCGTATCAATCCGTTCCACCTCAACCGTCAGGGCTTTGTGCGTATCCCGAACGACACGGCGTTCACCCCAAGGCTGCTCCCATGTGCTGTCAGTCTCAGAGCGGGACTCGCCCACAATTTTCAGATTCGCGTCCAGCGAATGTTCGCCGAGAAAGCGCAGACCGAGGCGAGAGGAACCGACAATCTCTTCGCCATTGCGCGACACCGTATAACGCAATTGCCCGCCTTCATCGCTCAGGCTGAAACTGTTCCGGCCATCAGGGGAGGCGACGTCGAGCGTTGTTGCCATGTCCGGCGCGAGGACATCTGCCGTGCCGGAACTGGATGCCGTTTGAGCGGTGGATTGCGCGGTGCAGGCGGATAGGACCAGCATGGACGCGGTGGCAAGAGCGACGTGAAAGCGCATGGCGGAATTCCCCTTTGTTCTTTGTTTGCCGTGAGGTTATGCTAAGACGCATTGTAAAAAAATGAAAAAATATACAAATATTTACAATATTCGCACGAATACCAATGCAAATTTATGAAAGTCTGCTGTTGAAGATGAATAAGCGCCTAGAACATATCGCGATTATTGGCGGCGGCTCCGCCGGTTGGATGAGCGCCGCTGCGCTCGCGAATGCGGTGGGGTCCGGGTGCAAAATTACATTGGTGGAGTCGGAATCAATTGCGCCTGTCGGGGTGGGTGAAGCCACGATTCCGCCTATTCGCCATTTCAATGCGCGGCTCGGAATAGATGAAGCGACTTTTATCCGCGAGACCAAGGGCAGTTTCAAACTCGGGATTGAATTCGCAGATTGGCGTGTGAAGGGCGAAAGCTATTTCCATCCTTTCGGAAATTACGGCGCAGAATTTGATAGCGTGCCTTTCTATCAATATTGGATTCGCGAGCATTTGGCGGGTAATGTGAAGTCACTGGATGAGTTTACATTGGCTTGGATCGCCGCTCGTGAGGGCCGTTATGAGCCGCCAATGCGGGACCCGCGTAATATCCGGTCGCGGCATGATTACGCCTATCACTTTGACGCCGGACTCTATGCGCAATTCCTGCGGCGCTATTCCGAAGCGCGTGGTGTGACACGGATTGAAGGGAGAGTTTCCGGCGCCAATTTTCGTCCGACTGATGGTCATATCGAAAGCGTCAAGCTGGATGATGGGCAGGAGATTTCTGCTGATCTCTTTATCGACTGCACGGGGTTTTATGGATTGCTGACCGAAAAATATCTGGAAACAGGATATGAGGCTTGGTCGCATTGGTTGCCCTGCAACCGCGCGGTCGCTGCGCCCTGCCATCGGGATGAAACCCCGATCAAGCCTTATACAATTTCAACGGCGAAGACGGCGGGTTGGCAATGGCGTATCCCGCTGCAACACCGGATTGGCAATGGTTATGTTTATTGCGATCAGTTCCTTTCGCCGGAAGAAGCGGAAGCGGAATTGATTGAGAGTTTGGAAGCGGAGCCTGCCGCACCGCCGAAACACCTGAAATTCACCACGGGTATGCGGAAGAAATTCTGGCATAAAAACTGCGTTGCGATTGGGCTCTCTGCGGGGTTCATGGAACCACTGGAATCGACCTCACTCCATCTTATCCAATATGGTGTCATGCGCCTCGTCGCGATGTTGCCGGATCGGGATATGTCGCCACTCCTGGCGGAGGAATATAATAAACTCACCCGCGCGGAATATGAGCGTATTCGCGACTTCCTCGTCCTGCATTATCACGCGACAGAACGCGACGACACGCCGTTCTGGCGGCACTGTCAGCAGATCGAAATTCCGGACAGTCTGGCTTACAAAATCGCGCAGTTCCGGGAGAACGGCATGATCGTTTCCGATGAACGGGAGTTGTTTCACAATCCAAGCTGGATCGCCGTTTATATCGGTCAGGGAATTGTTCCAAAGCGCGCCCCGACGGGCTCAACATTGCGCGATGATGTACCCGTGGCGCAGCGTCTGGATCAGATTCATGCGGCGATACGAGAAGGTGCAGCCGCCATGCCGGAGCATGAGGATTATATCCAGCAATTAATTAACTAGGCCGCACCGCCGCCGCGACATAATCCTGATGCGCAGGCAGGGGTGTCACACTCTTATCAATAATTGTTTTCACGCTGCCGAGAAAGTCTGAAAGCTGCTTCTCATCCAAGCGGTCTGCCATGGGGTGATAGCCTGACGGCATTAGGTTTTGCCCGAGCATGACCTGCACCCAACTGCTCTCGCGGAATAGATCCTCGGGATCATGATAGATTGTGCCGTTCTGCGCAAAGAGGTCCATCTTCGCCGTGAGACTGTCCGGCACATCCATATGGCGGCAGTAGCGCCAGAACTCTGTATCATCCCGCTGGGTCAGTTTGTAATGCAGGATCAGGAAGTCCCGCACCGTGTCATATTCTTTCCCAATGAGGCGGTTATATTCATCAATCTGAGCCTGTGCGAAATCACGGTTCGGGAAGAGTTGGATGAGACGCGAGACATTGGATTGAATCAGGTGAATCGAGGTGGATTCGAGGGGTTCCAGGAATCCGCTGGCGAGGCCTAGAGACACACAATTCTTATGCCAAAATTCTTTCCGCCGTCCGGTGGTGAATCGCAGATGTTTCGGGTCGGCCGTTGGCGCACCGTCCAGATTATCCAATAAGGTTTGTGTGGCGCTCTCTTGATCCGTGAACCCGTCGCAATAGACGTGCCCATTGCCGGTGCGGTGTTGCAACGGAATTCGCCATTGCCATCCAGCCTCATGCGCCGTGGCTTTTGTATAGGGCAGCAATGGGGTCGTGCTTTCGCAGGGAATGGCGACGGCGCGGTTGCAGGGCAGATAGTGCGACCAATCCTCATATTGGACCTTTAAGGCATCCCCAATCAGAAGCCCGCGAAATCCGGAACAGTCAATAAAAAGGTCGCCCTTAACGATCTTTCCGCTCTCCAGTGTAACGGATTGAATATATCCGTTTTCTGGATTGAGCTGCACGGTTTCGACTTTACCTTCCGTCCGGGTGACGCCGGCTTTCTCGGCATAGCGGCGCAGGAAAAGCGCATATTCGCCCGCATCAAAATGATAGGCATAGGCCAGGCCTGTCATGGACGTCTTTCCGACGCGTTCCAGGTGCGCGAATTTATGGGCATAGGCGGCACGGTGATGAAGCGAGTGATCCCAGAGCGAACTCTCCGTGCCGGACAGAACACTGCGCAGCCAGTAATGGTGGAAGTGCAGATTGGTTAAATTGATCCCGGCATCGCCAAATGTGTGCAGATAGCTATCACCCTTCCGACCCCAATTATTGAACTCGATCCCGAGTTTAAACGTCGCCTTTGTGGCGCGCAGAAATTCCCGCTCGTCAATGCCAAGTACACCATTTAAACGGCGGATTTGTGGAATCGTCGCCTCGCCAACGCCGACCGTGCCAATCGCATCGGATTCAATTAGTTCTATATCGACCACGGCACCGAGTAGTTTGGACAGCGACGCCGCCGCAATCCAACCCGCGGTCCCGCCGCCGACAATGATAACTTTTTTGATAGGCGCGTGGTCAATCATAAAGGCTTTCTAATTAATTATTCCGCTCATGTCCCGTGACAATCGGACACAAAAAAGCCCGCCGGACCAAAAGGTCGGCGGGCAAGGTGTCGATCGGGATCGTGATCGAATTCTTTAGAACTTCTTGGCAACCGTGAAGTTGAATGTCCGGCCATAAGTTTCGTAGCGGGAGACGAAAGTCTCGCCGGGGAAATCAACGAGGTCGTTCTCTGTCCGGAAAGGCTCATCTGTCAGGTTATAGCCTTCGATATTGACCGAGAACCCTTCCAAAGCGCCGCTCTGGAATTCATATCCAATTTGCGCATCGACAAGTGTCTCGGATAGCGCTTCCGCGCCGTTCAAAGATCCGTCAAATTCTTGGACTTCCGAAAGGAAACCGTCGCGGTAACGCACATTGACACGGGCTTGCAGACCGTTGGCTTCGTAATAGACGCCGCCGGATGCGACATTTTCAGAATAGCCCGGAATACGAATACTGCGACCGTTCTCATCTTCAATTTCACTCTTCGTGTAAGAGTAATTGGCGTTGATACCAAAGCCTTCCAAGCTATCGACGAGAGCTTCTAATGGGAAGCGTAGATTGCCTTCAAAACCTGTCACGTCGCCGCTTTGGAAGTTGCCTGGTGCACCGACCGTTGTCACAGCCGATGTCGGGTTTGCATCCACAAACGCCTGACCGAGGATGTTCACCGCTTGCTCTTCAGATGTCACGACAGTCGAGCCACCAATGACATAATCCGATAAGTCTTTGTGGAAGACGGCAAGAGAAAGCTCGCCCGTATCACTAAAGAAATGCTGTACGGCGAAATCATAGCTTTCCGCTTGATAAGGCCGCAGGAAGGGGTTGCCGCCACCAAAGCCGAGGCAAACCTGACCTGCGCCGGGATTGAAGGCTTCCGCGTTATATTCACGAACGCCGTCACCGTCTTCATCCGGACAAACAGTATTGTTGAAACCAAACCCTTGGTTGGCTGCCAACTGATCCAAACGCGGGCGCGAAATTGTTTCAGCCGCCGCAAATCGAACATATGTATTATCGACGACTTCGACAGAGAGGTTCAGGCTTGGCAGAACTTCTGTGTAAGTCTCCGTGACCGTCTGCTCTTGGGAAGGCGCGCCTTCTGGGAAAGCGAGCGTACCTGTGGATTCTTGCTCAACATCCTGAACTTGGACGCCAATATTACCTGTGACGGGCATATCACCGATATTGAAACCGACATTTGCCATCGCGAAATATTTCACAATGTCTTCTTCAACCGTCCAAGCCGTAGAGTTGGCCGGGTCGACAACATAGGTACCGTTATCAATCAAGCTGGCGGGATCGTAAGCCAGAATATCAAGCCCGATTGAACCTGAGTCCGTTGCGCCCTCAATCGAATCCGCAGGAATTGGGGCTTCGCGGTCCTCGTTAAACCCTGTGCCCGCACGCAAGAAAGCCTCATTTGAATTAAAGGACTTTTCGCGGTTCGTGATGATGGCACCAGCTCTGATGGACTCAACCCAATCCAGCTCGATATCATATTCGGCTTCGAGGCGGATGGCTGTCAGTTCATCACCAATTTCAGGTTCCTTGATAAAACCAACTTGACCCCAGCCGCCCGGATCGGCGAGCAGGACTGTGTTTGGATCTGTGTAATCACGGCCCGCATTGATGGTGTAATCACCTTCTTCAGGGAAGGTGAAGGTTAGCGTATCCAAGACATCCGCATTGCCGGATCCGATAATGCCTGTGCCCGTACCGGCATAGGATTCATAATCAATATCGTTACGATCCAATTCGGAATAGGACAGATCACCCATGACGCGGAAACGATCTGAAACGTCATAAGTTGTGTTCAGGCCAATCGCGAAGATTTCCGCCGTATTACCTTCTGTATCCGTTCTCAGGATTGGGCCGACATTATTATAAGTCGCGGATGTTGCGAAAGGACCGGAGCCATTGACTTGACCGACTTCCGCACCCGACCAAGAGGCGAGGGGTGTTTCAACACCGCGGAAAATACCCGTATCCTCATAGTCTGAATAATAGGCATCAAGTGTGGCCGCAAAACGATCTGTCGGTTCAAACTGCAAGGCACCTGCAATAGATGTGCGTTCGAAATCACGTGAGACAACACCGGAACGCGGGTTATCCGTTGGGAAAACCACACCGTCTTCAGTTGCGCCAACCTGAAATTGGTTTGTCTTCAATTCACGGGAGAAAAACTGCGTTGGATTGGACTGATGTGTTACACCGACGGACCAACCAATTGTGCCATCCGCATTTTGGTCAATATAAGATCCGAAGAGGCGATATCCGTCAGCGCCGAAATCCGGGTTCAAGTCGCCATTATCATTGATGACATATTTGCCTGAAACGTTGAACTGGCGATCAGAGTAATCCAGCGGCTTCACCGTTTGAAGATCAACAGCACCCGCAATACCGATGGCGGCCAGCGCTGCATCAGGCGTTTTATAAACGAGACCCTTGGCAATCAGCTCTGACGGAAACTGATCAAATTCGATACCCCGGTTATTACCGGCGGAAACCTGTTCGCGACCGTTTAGAAGTGCGACCGAGAAATCCGGACCGAAACCGCGAATGGAGATGGCTTGCGCCCGGCCCCGGACACGTTGTGCCGTGACGCCCGGCAAACGGGCCAATGTGTCGGCGATGGAAATATCAGGCAATTTACCAATGTCTTCGGCTGTAACGGCTTCGATGATGGAAGAGCTGTCTTTTTTCAAAGCCAGGCTATCTTTAATGGACTGGCGAATACCTGTTGAGACGACGACATCTTCGTCTTCTAGGTCCGCATCCTGCGCGAGGGCAGCTTGGCTGAGTGAAAGTATGAGAGCGGCTGCGGCTGATCCTGCAAGCAGCTTCCGTTTGGCGGATGACTTAAATGACATGGGTTCCCTTCCCGAATGGGGTTTGCGTTTTATCGCGTTTTTGTTTTCAGCCCTTCAATCACAGACGGAATTGGGGCCATTGATGTGTTTATAAAACTTTTTGTAATGTTTTTGCAAATAAATTTAAAAATTATACAGAGAATTGCACTGATATGTTGCAAGAATGTCACGCGACATATTATAGGTAATTGAAAAATATAACTATTATACTTTTCCATATTCAATTTCACTTAAAATTCTATGCAAAAATTAATGCAAAAATTTACATTAGGCTTTCCATCTGTGATTTTTGGCCTTAGGGAAATAGAATAATAAGGGAGACACGCCTGATATGCGCTACAATAAAAATCGTATCCGTCAATCATTCTCTGGCAGTGCCGTGGCTCTGACCCTCTTTCTGGCAGGATGCTCCGCGCAAACAGCGCAGACTGAAGGTGGGCCCAATGCGATGGAAGCGGCGCTGAACCCGATTGCGGCGCTGGATGCGAAAATCAATCCTGATTTTGTCGCGCCGGATGTCACCGTCTCCGCTGCGAGCAAACCTGACTTTGGCGATTACCTTACGCGTCCGCCGGAAGATGATGTTGTCTATTTCATGTTGCCGGACCGTTTTGAAAATGGCGACCCGTCCAATGATACGGGCGGCTTTGGCGGCGATTATTTGCAGCATGGGTTCAAGCCCGATCATAAAGGTTTCTACCATGGAGGGGACCTTGTCGGGCTGACCTCGCGTCTGGATTATATTAAAGACCTCGGCGCGAGCGCCATCTGGCTCGGACCGATCTACAAGAATAAACCCGTCCAAGGCGAAGGTGAGGGCGCAAGCTCTGGCTATCACGGTTATTGGATTACTGATTTCACGTCCGTGGACCCGCATCTAGGCACGAATGCGGAGCTCAAAACCTTTGTTGATGAAGCCCATGCGCGCGGGATGAAAGTCTATCTCGATATCATCACGAACCACACGGCGGACGTCATTAATTTCCGCGAATGTCATGATCCTGACTATGACGGCGCGGACAAGCAGACGGACGGATGTCCCTATCGCTCCGTCGCGGATTATCCTTACACAACACGTGGCGGTATAGACGGCGAGACAATTAATGCAGGATTTCTCGGCGATGCACCGGTACACCAAACGGCTGAGAATTTTGCAAAGCTGACGCGGCAGGATTACGCCTACACGCCCTTCATTCCGGCGGGCGAGCAAGATGTGAAGACTCCGGCCTGGCTCAATGATCCGCGCTTTTACCACAATCGCGGCAATACGACATTTGCGGGCGAGAATTCGCTCTATGGTGATTTTGTCGGGTTGGATGATCTCTTCACCGAACATCCCGAAGTCGTGGATGGCATGATCGATATTTTCAAAGGCTGGATTACGGATTACCGCATGGACGGTTTCCGCATTGATACGACACGGCATGTGAATCCGGGATTTTGGCAGCAATTCTTGCCGGCGATGAAAGAGCATGCGGCGGCGGAAGGGATTCCGAATTTCTATATGTTCGGTGAAGTCTATGATCCTGACCCGGGTGCATTGGCCCGTTTCACGCGGGTCGATGGATTTGACCAAGTTCTCGATTTCGGGATGCAATCCGCCGTGTTTGAAACTGTCTCGGGCAAACAACCCGCCGTGCGCTTGGATACCTTCATACGCGCCGACGATCTCTACGGCGATGCGACGAAAAAAGGCCGGACGCAGCCGACCTTTGTCGGAAATCACGATATGGGTCGTTTCTCCGGCCTGCTTAAAAATGCGATGCCCGGTATCTCGCAGGATGAGCTCTTTGCCCGCACGCGGTTGGGGCATGAGCTTCTTCTGACATTACGCGGTGTGCCCGTGATCTATTCGGGTTCGGAACAGGGTTTTGTCTCTGATGCGAATGACCAACTCGCGCGGGAGAATATGTTTCCGTCAAAAGTTGCGGCCTATAATGACAATGACCTTATCGGCACGGATGCGACGACGGCAGAGTCAAATTTCGATATGGACCATCCGCTCTATCGGACGATCTCCGCACTCTCCGCCGTGCGACGTGAGCTACCTGCGCTCTCACGCGGTGAGACGGTAGTACGTTTGGCCGAGATTGATGGTGGGCTCTTCGCCTTTTCCCGCTTTGATCCCGACACAAACCGCGAAGTTCTAATCGTTGCGAACATGGACAGTGTCGCGCGCGACGCGAATATCCGGATTGATGCGGCGACCACGGTATTGAACCTCGCCTATGGTCCCGATGTCGGCGCAAAAGTGCCGGCTGTGGCCACGGCCTCCGTTTCTATGCCGGCTCTGTCCCTTGTTGTGCTAACGGGTGACAAACCCGCCCTGCGCCCTGCCGGAGAATAGCGTTTCGATGACTGATACAGGGATGACATCAACCGTCGTTGAAGCAGAAACTGTCTCGCAGGACAGTCCTGAAACGGTGTGGTGGAAGGGCGCGGTTATCTATCAAATTTACCCGCGCAGTTTTCAGGACAGCAATGGAGACGGTGTCGGCGATTTGGCGGGCATTATTGACCGCCTGGACCATGTAGCCTCCCTCGGCGTGGACGGTGTCTGGCTCTCGCCCTTCTTCACCTCACCCATGGCGGATTTCGGCTATGACATTGCGGATTTCACGGATGTGGATCCAATCTTTGGCACGCTCGCTGATTTTGACAGGCTGATCGCGAAAGCCCATGGACTGGGTCTGAAAGTCATCATTGATCAGATTTATTCCCACAGCTCGGACCAACATAAATGGTTCGAAGAATCACGTCAGTCCCGCGACAATCCCAAAGCGGATTGGTACGTCTGGGCAGATGCGAACCCTGACGGCACGCCGCCCAATAATTGGCAATCCGTTTTCGGCATGGGCGCGTGGCAATGGGATGCGCGGCGCGGACAATATTATCTCCATAACTTCCTCGTTGAACAGCCGGATCTGAATCTACATCATCCGGACGTTCAAAATGCGATATTGGATGTCACGCGGTTTTGGTTGGATCGGGGCGTTGACGGGTTCCGATTAGACGCCCTGAACTTTGGTATGCACGACCCCGAATTACGGGATAATCCAGTTGAGACGGTCTTTAAACGTCCCCCGACCCGTCCCTTTGATTTCCAACGTCATACCCGGTCTATGAGCCATCCTGACATTGTCGGCTTTATCGAACGCGTTGCCGCCGTCATCAATGAACGGGACGGATGTTTCACCGTCGCGGAAGTGGGCGGACCGTTCCCGTTGGAGGAGATGAAAGCCTTCACCCAAGGCGATGAGCGGTTGAACTCCGCCTATAATTTCGATTTCCTCTATCTCGAAAATCTCACGGCCGAGAATATCCGGTCCACACAGGCCGACTGGCCGAATGAAACGGCGGGCGAAGGCTGGCCGAGCTGGGCCTTTTCCAATCATGATGCGCCGCGCGCGATTTCGCGCTGGGCGGGGGATTGCGATCTCGACCATTATGCGAAACTCATTGCGCTCTTGCTGATGTCCTTGCGCGGAAATGTTTTTGTCTATCAGGGTGAAGAGCTGGGCCTGCCACAAGCCGATGTCCCCTATGACCGTCTCGTTGATCCGGAAGCGATTGTGAACTGGCCGGAAACGCTGGGCCGTGACGGCGCACGCACACCGATGCCGTGGCGCAATGACGGGAATGATCTGGCAGGCTTCTCCACAGTCGAGCCGTGGTTGCCGATGACGGAACCCCATGTCGATCTGGCCGTGAGTGCGCAGGAAGAGAACCCGAATTCGGTGCTGAATTTCTACCGCGAGGCGATTGCTCTGCGTCGTCAATGCCGCGCCCTTCGCGAAGGCCGCATTGATATATTGAAGACGTCAAAGGACCTATTGGCATTTACCCGCCGCGAGGGCGCGGAAGCCAAAATATGTATCTTCAATCTGACGGATAAGTCCTTGGAATTAAATATTCCATTTGGCGAGATTTTCATTCAAGTCGGAGAACACTCCAAAGACGGACAATTACCGGCCTATAGCGGTTTCATCGCCGCGCTCTAAGCACCGCAGCTTTCTCGCACAATGACATCGGTCGGTAATCGTTCAGATGTCATCTCGCCGCCGCCCGCGGAATTAATTAGCTTGCTGACCATTAACCGTCCGGCACGACTCAAATCCTGACGAATAGTCGTCAGGCCCGGACGGGAATAGCGCGCGAGCTGGATATCATCATAACCAATGACCGCCACGTCATCAGGTACGCTCATCCCGCGATTCATCAGCCCGCGTATCGCGCCCAGCGCAATCGTATCGGAACTACCAAAGATCGCGTCGAATTTCACGCCTTGGGACAGCAACGCGTCGACAGCCGTTTCCGCGCTCTCAATTTCAAAATGCGCGGCGGAGACGAGGTCAGGGTCAAATTCCAAACCCGCTTGCTCCAAGGCCTGTTTATAGCCGTCAAACCGTTGCCCGATTTCCGGTGCGTCCGTGTCGCCGAAAAACGCAATCCGTTTGCGCCCCAATCGCGCGAGATGGGCCGTCGCCCGCCGACCGCCACGAATATTGTCCGTGCCCACAGACGGGTATCTCTGCCCCGGCAATTGTCCGCCCCAGACGATGAAACGGTTTTCGTGCTCGGCCAGTCTGTTCAGACGATCATGGAGGAAACTCTGGCCCAGAAAAATGACGCCATCACTTCGGTTCGTTGCAATTAATTTTGAGAGGTCATCATAGCTCTGCGGTATGGCGTGACTGACGAGGAAGTCACATTTAATCTCCCGCGCGGCTTCGCCAATCCCGCCAAGAAGCTCAAGAAAAAACGGGTCCTGCAACCATCCCTCCCGCCCCTGTGGTCGTGGTATGACGATAGAAATCGTCGCCACCGCGCGGTCCAGCGCGGAGGGCATGTTTGGGCGAAAGCCGTACCCCTGCTCCCGCGCGAGTTTCCAGATGCGCCGCTTGGTCTGTTCATTGACGGCGGGGCTGTCATTTAAAGCCCGCGAGACGGTCGCGATGGACACGCCCGCACTCGTCGCAAGATCTTCAAGGCGGACGGATTTAACCATTAGGCTTTGATATCCTTATAAGGCACAAACATGAGCAGGATCGCTCCCAGTGCCATGACGACACCGCCGAGGATGAGCGCGTTTGCAACCTCTCCTCCCAGTAACGCTTTGACCACAAGCGCCATGACCGTGGCAACAATGATTTGCGGCAGGACGATAAAGAAGTTGAATATGCCCATATAAATGCCCATTTTTTCAGCAGGCAGCGCTTCGGCGAGAATGGAATAGGGGAGGACGAGAACCGAGGTCCAGGCAATGCCGATCAGGATAGCACTGATCGTGAATTTCGTGCCGAACAGACCCAGCCCGATTTCACCAAGCCCGTCGCCCATGAACTGCCCGACGGGCAACAACGCCATAAGCGCCAGTCCCAGACCGCCGCAGATCAAACCGAAACCATAAGTCGGTTTGAGGCCAAATATACGCCCCATCAGTGGCAGCAACATCGCATAACCAATCGGGATGAGGTTATAGACCCCGAACATGCCGTAAACGGAATTTGCGGCGGCGTCATAGGCGGCAGAGCCCGCATCTTCCGTCCCGAATTTCGACGCGGCAATGGCGGGCACAGTGTATATCCACATGATGAAAAAGGCGAACCACGACGTGAATTGGACCGCCGCCAAGCGCTTCATGACGGTCGGCATGGCGACAAGATCGGCCAAGACATCGCCAATCATATGTCCGCGTCTCGCGCCCATCAGGGCATTGAGGCCGAAGAGGACCGTTGCGACGGCCATCAAGCCGATGAAAATCGAAAAGGACCGTTTGGCATTTAAATAGTCGGCTTCCGCCAAAGTGCTGGATGTCACCATGAAGATCAGAGAGCCGAGCGTCGCAAGGCCAAAAACAATCGCCAGTTTCCAGAAGGTGGACGGCGCAGCATCCGGCTTTTCCAATTCTGCGCGACGGGCTGCTGCGAGGTTCGTGTCCTCATTCTCCTCAAAAGAAGCTAATTCTTCCGAACTATATTCTTTCGAGAAAAACACTGTGATGAGAACCGAGAGCAGCAAGAGGCCCGCCCCAATAAAAAAGGCGAGTTTCACATGTTCCGGAATGCCTTCGCTCGTCGCAACGGCTTCGCCGGGGGAGAGCCAGGCGGGCAGGTTTGAGCCAACAAATCCACCAATGCCGATCATCACACCTTGCGCGGCGTAACCCACAGTCTTTTGTTCGGAATTGAGGTTGTCGCCGACAAAGGCCCGAAACGGCTCCATCGAAATATTGAGCGCCGCATCCAATATCCACAGCGATCCTACCGCCAGCCAGAGGACGGGAGAGGTCGGCATGAAAATGAGCGCTAGCGTCGCAAGAACTGCACCCGCCAGAAAGTAAGGTCTACGCCGGCCGAAACGCCCCCATGTCCGGTCCGAAAAATACCCGACAATCGGTTGAATGACGAGGCCCGTCAGAGGAGCCGCCAGCCACAGTACGGGAAGATTATCGACATCAGCACCAAGCGATTGAAAAATTCGCGACGCATTCCCGTTCTGCAACGCAAATCCGATCTGTAATCCAAAAAACCCAACCGCCATAGTGATGATGGACAACAGGCTCATCATCGGCTTTTGTAATTTTTCGCGCGCGCCTATTGCGCCTGTCTGTGCAGTCACGTCCATGATAATCCCCTTTTGCAAATTTCTGCAATTTTTTCATTTTATTACATGGGGGGTGTGCGATTGTCGAGGGAAACTATCCCCAATGTGTTTCGCGGTAATTCATCAAATCGGGGCCTTGCAACTCACGGGTTTGGTTGCCCATGCGAACATAAAAACAGGTTGGATTTCCACCCGATTTAGGCTTGCAGAAAATGGGTGCAGGTGAAGGTCTGACTGTAATGCGGCAGAGGTCTTTCCCTTCTATTTTTTCATAGTTGATGTGTATAAATCCTGCGGAGGTCTGCGAGAGGTGATTTTCAAATAATTGTCGCAGAAATAATTCATGCCCGTCCTGGTCTTGTTTTTTCGAGAGCGTTGCATAGTCATTTTCAAGGCCTAAAACCTCACCATCGTCATCAACACCTATGACGAGAATGCCACCCTGAGCATTAGCAAATCCTGTAACCGTCTTAATAATGGCGTGTTCAATATAGGCCTCTTGTTTTTTGGAACGATAACAAAATCTGGCACTGGATTTAAACTCTATACGGTTATTCTCACCGCGCTTGATGTAATCGCGTAAGGACAAGGTCTCGTTTTTCTGAGTTTCATCAATGGCGATTTTATCAAACGCAATTTGAACAACCGAGGCGATGAGCTTTCGTCGTTTGGATTTGAACAATCCGTAATCCATAGTCTCCCAACCGAGGGGCAGGGCATGATATCCCATATGGCGGGTCAGTTCGGCTTCGGAAAACCCATCCAGCATTTTGGGCCAATAGTCTTCCGGGGCATGCGCGCCGGCCTTCATGTTTTCTGGCCAATCGACATAGGCCATATTGGCAATCGCATTCCGTTCTGATCTATCGCTGACGCCCTGTGACTTTAGAAAAGCGACTGGGAAAAGGTGATGACGCTCGACAGATCGCACCGTCTGCGTACCGGGGTCTAGTAAGTCCCGCATCCGAATATTTGAGAGCAGGGCTGGCGCGTCTTCCAGAACTAGTGCGGCGGCATAGGCCGACATGGCCGGAGATTTGCCGGACGAGGAGTCGAGGAGGTTGGGAAATGAAATGGACCAGAAATCCTGTGTGAAACTATCTTCTATGATAGACTCCAAGAGCTTTTCAAACGCTTCAGCCGATGTCCCCTCACTGGCAAATGCCCGCAGGTCAGCATCTAATGTGGACTCTGTGCTGGATGTATAGCGACTCGTTGTGCTGACCATGAAAAACCAGCGCGCAATTATTTTTCGAAGTTTGGAATAATCCAAGCCATGTTTAAGCTTTCCAATGAGCCAAGCGACATAGGTCAACATCACGGTGTTCCCGGATGAGATCATGGACGCATTTCGAAAACCTGCGAGGTTTAGGCATTTTAAAAATTCATGCCAATGGGTTAGATTCAAGACATGATCTAAAGTTGTTTCCAATTTTTCAAACTGTACTTGCCTGTCATGACTATCTGTTTCCAGATCTCCAACTGTTTTACCCAGTAAAAGGCGATAGACGGCGGACATTCGTCCCAGATTAAATGCCAGCGCGACCGCCACTCGAAGTAACTGTTCAGGTTTGGGATCTATGAGTGCATTTGCCGGGCTGGGTTTTCCGGAAGTCGGCTTGACAGCCGACTTGCAAAAAGCCTCAAGTTTTACACGCGACTCTTCCGCATTGACAGACATGAGTGTCATAACAAAGTCAGATTGCTTAAGCGGCGTTCCTTTTGAATTGATACGGACAAAAATATTCGCAACTTCTTCGTCTTTCGCATGCGACATGAGTTCTACGACTTGGAACTCGAAATTTCTTAAATTGCGCACGCGTTCTATCGCACGTTCAATATTCCCGCGTGCATTGCCGAGATCTCCGCCTCTAGCTATTTTTAGTCTTTTAAAGAACGAGTCGCGATATTCATAATATTCTTCTGTCCAGAGTTCCGTGACATTTGGTATCCATTCCGCGCTACGCTGATTGGCGGCGTTAGAGACTTCAAATTCTTCACGGGCGGGATTGAACGCAATTTTAATGGGCCGCGATTTAAACTGCTTATCTAAAACGTTCTCCCCTGTCAGGATTGCATAGAGTGAGGTAAGACGCTGTTGTCCATCTACAATCAAATATTTTGTTGTGCGTTTACCTGTTCCGTCCCCGATTTTTTTGGCGCGTTCCGTTTGATCTGTTTCCCAGAACATCAGCGTGCCAATCGGATATCCGCGATACATTGAGTCCAGCAGGTCGCGTGATTTATATCCCGGCCAAACAAAAGGCCGTTGAATTTCCGGCAGGGCAATCACACCGCTTTTAATATCTGACACGATATTAGATAATTCGATGCGGACATCTTTATAGAGTGAAGCCATATATATTTTCCCCAAATTTAGTGGATGACCTCTGGTCGCATATTTGTTTAAAGCAATTTTCTATTGCGTAAATAAGAACCTCTAGATTTAAGCGCCTTGGCTCAACCGCATATTCACAACATCGAGAACTTCCAGAACAGCTTCGGGAATATTCGTACCGGGCGGGAAGACGGCTTTTGCACCCATCTCTTTTAAGGTCTCGACATCTTCGGGCGGGATGACGCCGCCGACGATGATCAGGATGTCTTCGCGACCGCTGGCTTTCAGCGCGTCGCGTAGGGACGGGATGAGGGAGAGGTGGCCCGCAGCGAGGGAGCTGGCCGCGATGACATCAACATCTGACGTGATGCCCAGTTCTGCAGCTTCTTCGGGCGTCTGGAAAAGCGGACCGATCACCACGTCAAACCCGATATCGGAAAAGGCCGTGGCGACGACTTTCTGGCCGCGATCATGGCCGTCCTGTCCCATTTTCGCGATTAGGATTTTGGGCTTGCGGCCTTCCAGTTCCGTGAAGGCGTCGATGCGGGATTTGGCGTCTTTTAAGGCCGGATTATTTTCATCAAAGGCCCTGGAATAAACACCGCGTACGCCGGCGGGTTTAGCGGTAAACCGGCCATAGACTTTCTCGAGCGCATCGGAAATCTCGCCAACCGTCGCTTTCTTGCGCGCCGCATCCACGGCGAGTTCGAGGAGGTTGCCTTGGCCTGTATCCGCGGATTTCG
Organism: uncultured Caulobacterales bacterium; assembly: GCA_947503715.1. Lineage (GTDB taxonomy): Bacteria > Pseudomonadota > Alphaproteobacteria > Caulobacterales > Maricaulaceae > Litorimonas. The sequence goes on from CANNER010000002.1 coordinate 635,458, forward strand.
TGAGCGCGTCCAGCGCCTCCATCGTCGCCTGCGTATCGCGGTCCGCGCGGAGTTGGTTGAGCCGCGCGATCTGTCCCTGCCGCACTGTGTCATTATCGACCTTCAGGATTGGAATGTCGTCAGTCTCGTCTGAGAGATATTTGTTCACGCCGACAACCGTTTGTGCGCCGCTATCAATCCGTGCCTGAATGCGGGCGGCGGATTCCTCAATGCGAAGTTTTGGAATACCCGCTTCAATCGCGGCGGCCATGCCGCCCAGCGCTTCGACTTCGCGAATATGGCCAAGCGCTTTCGCGGCAAGATCATGGGTCAATTTTTCGACGTAATAGCTGCCTGCCCAGGGGTCGATCTGCTTCGTGTGACCGCCTTCTGTTTGTAGGAAAATTTGCGTGTTCCGCGCAATCCGCGCCGAGAAATCCGTGGGCAGGGCAAGGGCTTCGTCGAGCGAATTTGTGTGCAGCGACTGCGTCCCACCATCCACGGCGGCCATGGCCTCAATGTGGGTGCGGCCCACATTGTTGAAAACATCCTGCGCGGTCAGAGACCAGCCGGAAGTCTGGCAATGGGTGCGCAACATATTGGATTTCGGGTTCTGCGGATCAAACGCGCCGATCAGTTGCGCCCAAAGAAGTCGTGCCGCGCGGAGCTTCGCCACTTCCATAAAATAATTCATCCCGACCGCCCAGAAAAAGCTGAGCCTCGGCGCGAAACGGTCAATATCCATCCCCGCCGCGAGACCCGTGCGGACATATTCCAACCCGTCGGCCAGTGTGTAGCCCAGCTCAATATCCGCCGACGCCCCCGCTTCCTGCATGTGATAGCCGGAGATCGAAATGGAATTGAATTTCGGCATATGGGTGGAGGTATGTTTGAAAATATCCTCGATAATGCGCAGGCTCGGTTTCGGCGGATAGATGTAGGTATTGCGCACCATGAATTCTTTCAGGATGTCATTCTGAATAGTCCCGGCTAGCTGTTCCTGTTTCACGCCCTGTTCCTCTGCGGCGGCTATATAGAGTGCGAGGACGGGCAGGACTGCGCCGTTCATCGTCATGGACACAGACATTTTATCCAGCGGGATCTGATCGAACAGGACCCGCATATCGTAAATAGAATCAATCGCGACACCCGCCATCCCGACATCGCCAGGGACACGCGGATGGTCTGAGTCATAACCGCGATGGGTTGCGAGATCGAAAGCGACGGAAAGACCTTTCTGACCCGCCGCGAGATTGCGGCGGTAGAAAGCGTTGGAGTCTTCCGCCGTCGAGAACCCCGCATATTGGCGGACGGTCCAAGGGCGCTGCACATACATGGTGGGATAGGGACCACGGAGGTAGGGCGCGAAACCGGGATGGGTGTCTGTAAAAGGCAGGGTGGAGGTGTCCGCCGCGGTGTAATTTGCGGCGATGTCGATGCCTTCAGGAGAAGTCCAAGCGGCGCCAGAGCGTGGAGCGGTTGTTGCCGAGCCGAGGTCGAGTTTAGTGAAATCGGGATAGGTCATGCCCGTACCTCCGGTACTTTCACACCTTCTGCAGAGTGCAGCGTGACGCCGAGAATGGGTTCGGCCCGCGCGTCCCGATCCCCCTGCGCTGTCGCAAGATCGGAACTATATGTGTCGCTATTGAGATAGGTTTCCACACCGCCAATGCGTTCAATATCTTGGAATTTCGCCCACGCGGCCTGCGCCAGCGCGTCCGTCATATGCTCATGCCAATAACTGCCATAGGCAGCATCAGTGACCTGTCCAAGATGGCTTTCCTCCATCATCAGCAATTGCATATTGCGGGCGATGCGATGGGCAAACGGCGTCGCCTTGCCGAGACCGTCCGTGAAGGGGCGGATCGTGATGACATCCGCACCGCCAATGACTGCGCCAAATCCTGCGCTCATAATCCGGAGGAGATTGGTCCACGCATCTGTCCTCTGCATCATCCGCCCCGAGGTCACCGCGTGTAGGGGAATGTTCGATCCATCGCCGCCAAAAGCTTCCGCAATGCGCAAGATCAAACGCCGCGCCGCGCGGAATTTTGTGATTGTGAGATGTGCGTCGCGGTCTGTAGAGAGGTCGATGGAAAGATGCCGACACATGGCGTCCACACCGTGGCGACGCATGGATTCCGCAAGAGAGGCTGCCATGACGGAGAGTGCCTGAACCTCCGTTCCGCCGGCCTCATGCACGTCGGACGGCGCGAGGCTCATCAATCGCCAGTTTTCGGGACAATCCGAAAGCGCCGCCTGAACTGTGTTCGCATCCTCGAGCGGGCCGAGGCCGATTTGCAGATGCGCCGTTTGCAAATCCTTGATAGAGAGGGCCATGGCGAACCGCGCTGCATTTTCCGAATTCGGGGCAAATTGGAGGGGTACGAGGTCCGTATAAACGCCTTCCAGCAGACGTTTCAGGTCATTGCGATCTTTGAGTGTCGCGCCAGCTTCTATCCGAACCGCACTCGCGCCGCCTTTGAGATCTTCGAGCAATTGCCGGTTGGCACGGGCGAGATCGGGATCGCGGACCGGCGCTGCGATATGCCAGGCCCGACCTTCTAGCAGCGGCATATCCGTGCGTCCGAGAGCCGCCAAACCCTCCGGCAGATCGTCCGCCGTCATGAGGGGGCCGCGCGGCAGTCCGTCTTCCGTGGATTTGATCAACGTCGCGAAATCGGAGCCGCGCAAACCCTTTTCGACGAGGGCTTGCCAGGCTTCATCCGTGGAAGGCGGGAAATCATTGGCGAGGTTCAGGTCTGACATGGTGTGTGTTTACCGTGATGGGGCGGGGGTTCAACTTGTAACACTGCAAAGCTGTTGACGCGATTGTGAAAATTTCAGCGAAAATATTCGCGTGCCGTTCTTTATAAAGAACGATAAGTTTCCTATATAGAATATTGTAAAACGGCGTGCCTGCGTTTATGGGGCGCGCGACTTCTATAATTGCAGACGGAATTCCCACACCATGTCCAACGCCCCTACCGAGGAAAAAGTCCTGAGCGTCGAGCATTTCACCGACCGCCTTTTCTCCTTCTCCATTACGCGTCCGCCCAGTTTCCGTTTCCGCACAGGTGAGTTCATCATGATTGGACTGCCGAAAACGGAAGAGCAGAAACGCCCCATCATGCGCGCCTATTCCATCGCGTCTCCAGCTTGGGATGACAAATTGGAGTTCTACTCGATCAAAGTTGAAGACGGCCCGCTGACATCGCGTCTGCAAGCGATCAAAGATGGCGACACTGTTTTGCTGGGCAAGAAACCCGTTGGCACACTCGTCTTGGACGCGCTCCTGCCCGGGAAACGCCTTTGGATGTTCTCCACCGGTACGGGCTTTGCGCCCTTCGCCTCACTTGTCCGCGATCCGGAAACCTATGAGCGTTATGATGAAGTCATCGTGACACATACGTGTCGTGAAGCCGGAGAGCTTGAATACTCGCAACGCCTTGTCGATGATCTCATCAACGACCCGCTCGTGGGCGAGATGGTCGTTAATGAGGATGGCAGCCCGAAATTGAAATTAATCACGTCCCTCACGCGCGAAGATCATCCCCTGAAAGGTCGTATCACGACATTACTTGAAACCGGAAAATTGTTTGAGGTTGCGGGAACCGAGCCGCTGAATAAAGACACAGACCGCGTGATGATTTGTGGGTCAAAAGATATGATCGACGATACGGCGAAGCTCGTCGAGGGCTTCGGCCTCACCGAAGGCTCGAACAGTCAGCCCGCAGAATTCGTTGTCGAGAAAAGCTTCGTCGGCTAACCGCCAAACCCGCCCAGTGTGAGAAGCGAAACTCTGACGCCGATATTGGCATTATTTTGCAGGGCATCATTATTGAAGTTCTGATCAGTATATAGAACTTCCAGTAAGAGACAGTCATCACGATAGCCAAGGCCGAAGCTTTGGCGACGTGTGATATCTTCATCCAAATCGCGTGTGATGCGGTAACTCGCGCTGATTCTATCGGTAAGTCTGAATTGTAGGCGACCTGTTAATTCCTCTGGCGGCGCGTTGGGATTATCTAAAAATTGACGGCTGGCGCTGTTTAATCTGAAATAGCGTGCACCACCGCTGATCCATTTTGTTCTAAAGCCTAAGGATGAGTCGATCCGTGTGAGCTCCTTCGTGTCCTCATTATATCTTGCGCGGGTCCGCGAGCTGATGAGATCGCCCAGCCCGAATTGGAGTTCTCCGACAATATCAGATTGATCTCCCTCCAGACCAGATCCAATCAAATATCCACCATCCTCACCGGCAATGCCCTCAACGGCGAGACCGTCTGATTCGAGTGAAAAGGATTGTCCCACAAAGATGCTGGCATAGCTTTTTCGCCCCCAATCGGCGGTCACACTGCCGCCAATATCGGCGCGAAGACCTTTTTGCCAGAAATCAAATCCTGATGCTTTATTGGACTGCCAGAGCAGGGTCTGGTCCAAGTCTACATTTCCTGCATCCTCTGTGAAATCAAATATGGCTGTCCCGTCTTCGCGTCTAAAACGGTCCAGCTTGGCATCGCCAAAACTTTGCGTCACTTGTATACGGGGTTCAAGAGTCCAATCAATTGGACCTGAGCTATTGATGAAAGGATAGCGTATGTCGACGCCGACTTGCCCGAGTGCGCGGTCTAATGTCTCAGATTCACCTTCCTCAGGTTCCAGGTCAAATGTGTCGATGCGCGCATTGGCGAAGGGTTTAACCTCAATACCGCCCGGGGCAATGAATGTCTTTAAATAGTCGAGACCAAATGTGCCCCGCGTATAATTTGAGCCTTCATTCCGCGTCAAAACGGTCAGGTTTCCATCGGCTTTCAACCGCCCGCCAATAACTGGATCAGTCATATAATGCTGTAGCTCGATGCGCGGGGCGAGGATGGGAAGCGTTCGGTCATTGATACGCGCAACTGTGAACGTGCCGTCTCCATCGTCAAGAATACGATCCCTCAAACCCTGAAACCCAACTGTTGAGACTGTCAGGCGGGTCGAGTCATTTTGACCGATCAAGAAAGCCTGAGTCGTATTTCGCTGTGACTCGCCTTCATAGAGTCCTTGCGTTTGACGTTGTGCGGATAATCCGTAACGGCGTAAATAATTGTCGTCTGTCGTCAATTGGACACCAAATCCATAAGTCCAGAAATCAGTTGGCGCAAAAAGCCCTTTTGCAAAAATGTGACTGCGCAATCGTTTGCCGACGGGGGCTCTGTCTGGATTTCTGAAAAGGTTCGGATCCTCAAAGGCATTTCCGTTTCTGTCGAAAATACTGCCATAGGTGAAACTGCCGTCAATCTCCACACGGCCCGAGTTAAACTGGCGGGCAAATTGATATTCCAGCAATGGATTGACCTTGCTGTAAATGCGCGGCGTGATCGTGGCCTCGGTATAATCATCAATCGCCCAATAATAGGGTGTTTGTGTGTTAAACCCCCTGGATTGAGAGTAGCCAGCAAAGGGCATGAGCAGGCCACTGGCCCGTTCCGCACTGGGGTCGGGGTGAGCCAGGTAAGGCGTGTAGAAAACGGGGATGCCGAACATCTCAATCGTAGCGTCCCGATATTGCACACTTCTTGAATTTTTATCCTGCGTGACCTGTCTGGCTTTGATCCGCCAAGACGGTTTTGGGTTTTCCTCACAGACTTCGCAAGCTGTGTAATAGGCGTTATAGAGCTCGACCTCGCCGTTCGCACCGCGGGCAACAAATCTTGCGGCTGTGACGCCGCCATCGGGCAGGCGCGCGACGAAATCAGTGGCGGTTCCGGTTTCCAGCTCATTGGAGATTTCGAGTTTATCCGCATATTGTGAACTGCCGTCAGATTGGATGAGAACGACATTGCCGGAGGCTATTATTTGACCGGTCTCAAGATTATAGACGACGCGATCCGCGCGTAGGGTTCGGTCCTGATATCGGCCTTCGACTTCGCCGGAGGCGGTTAAAATTCCCGTTGCCTCGTCATTGTCGAGCGTATCCGCTTCCAGATAGATGATATCGGGGTCCCGGAAGGGGCTATCCACCGCGAGTTTTAGGTCGCTATCTGACTGCGTTAATTGACCGATTTGAGCCTGCGCCGGTATGGCCGACAGAACGGAACTGCCCAGAAGTGCTGCCAACCACAATAATGTTCTGGTTCTTTTGGCCAAGTCTGAAATCCTCAATCGGTTTTATGCTGACCCATATCTTTCGGAGTCGATCCTTCAACGCCATAGCGAAGCGATAAGCAGGGGTCTATGTGATTTGCCCTGATTTTAGGGGGCGAGGCGATTAAATATCGGCCATTTGCGCTTAATTCTTGAAACAGATGTGAACAATAACAGCTTCTGTTCCGTTTGGCCCTTAATCTGCATTTAGGACTCACAGTTGTAATGTTTCGCAGTCTATAGGATGAAATCTACCAAGACTGCCGTTGGGGACGGCGCGATACACACTGTGTTTCGCGCGAAAGAACGATAAAAGTGGGATCATGGCCAAGAAAAAAGAGACATTACCCGATGCGGATAGAACGGGCTTGCGTTCACCTGTCGGTGAGGCCCTGAATTCCGCGCGGGATGCCTTTACAGGTGTTTTGTTATTCTCGATTTTTGTCAACCTTCTGATGCTGACCGGGCCGATCTACATGTTGCAGGTCTATGACCGGGTTTTGCAATCCAACTCTATTCCAACATTGGTCGCGATCTCGGTGATTATGATCGTTCTCTATATTTTCATGGGCATATTCGATTTCCTCCGCTCGCGCGTGCTCGTGCGGGTGTCTCAAAAATTTGAAAACCTGATGACGGACCGTACATTTGCAGCGTGGCTGCGGGGCTCTGCCAAGGGCGGGAAGTCGGCACAATCCATGCCGCTCAATGATGTGTCCACGATGAAGCAATTTCTATCCGGCAACGGCCCGGCGACTTTTATGGATATTCCGTGGGCCCCGCTCTTCATCATCGTGATTTTTATGCTCCATTGGACGTTGGGTGTTTTGGCGGTTGTCGGCTCCGTGATTATGTTCACAGCCGCGCTGATCAATAATCGCCGGATGCGCAAACCGCTCGTTGAGAGCCTGAAAATGCGTCGCGTGGAACAGGCTTTCGCGATACAGGCGCAGCGCAATGCCGAAACCCTTGAAGCCATGGGCATGACGCCAAATATCCATCGCCGCTGGAAAGAATATAATGCGCAGGGCGGACAGGACGGACGCGATGCCTCTGACCGTCAGGGCGGTGCGACGGCCTTTACGAAATCCTTCCGCATGTTCCTGCAATCCGCCATGTTGGGTGCAGGTGGGGCGCTGGCTGTGAAAGGCATTATCACGCCCGGTGCGATGATTGCGGGCTCCATCATTCTGGGCCGCGCCCTCGCGCCTATTCAGCAAATCATTGGACAATGGCGCAGCTTTGGATCCGCACGCGACGCCTATACGCGCCTCAACGAATTTTATCTCGAAAACCCGGAATTCCAAGAGCCCACACAATTGCCCGCACCGGAAGGTGTTCTGACGATTGAGGGCGTGACAGCTGCCCCTCCCGGCGGGACAAAAGCCATTCTTGCAGGGCTGAATTTTGCGGTGAAGCCCGGCCAGGGCCTCGGCATTATCGGGCCGTCTGCGTCCGGTAAGTCGACATTGGCGAAACTCATGACGGGGATTTGGCGGCCACAGCGTGGGTCCATTCGTCTCGACGGCGCGACATTTGATCAGTGGGACCGAGAGACCATCGGAAAATATATCGGCTATCTGCCGCAAGCGGTCGACCTTTTCGACGGAACGATTGCTGAAAACATTGCGCGTTTCGATCCGCAAGCCTCTGATGAGGCCGTGGTGGAAGCCGCGAAATGGGCGGGCGTGCATGATCTCATCCTGCGTCTGGATGACGGCTATGATACCCGCGTTGGCCTGGGCGCGACGGTCCTGTCGGGTGGGCAGATGCAGCGCATTGCTCTGGCACGGGCGCTCTATGGCGATCCCGTTCTCATCGTCATGGATGAACCCAATGCCAATCTGGATGCTGAAGGGGACGCTGCTCTCACACGCGCGATTTCAATTGCGCGGAAGCGGTTGAAGACCGTCATCGTGATGGCGCATCGCCCGTCCGCCATTGCGGCGGTCGATCTGATCTTGTCGCTAAAAGACGGACAGCAGGAAGCGTTTGGTCCTAAGGATGAGGTGTTGAAAGCCCTGCGTGAGAAGCGGGCGCAGGAACGCGGCGAAGCGACTCCTACAGCTACGCCCACATCTGCAGAAAACTCTACGCCCCCAAAAGCACCGCCAAACACGCCAACCAAAAAAGGGCCGGGTCGCCCGCCTTTGGGTGTCGCGGCGGGCGGGCCCCGCGGCTTTATGCTGACCAATAATCCAACGCCGAAAAAGCCGAGTTCAAAAAAGACATCGTCTAAGACGAAATCCGATATCGGGGATGCTGCAGAATGAATATGATCCCCACAAATATGGCCCCTGAATCTGAGACTGAAAAAGATCCTTATCGCTCCTATCTCCTCTGGGGATTTGGCACGATTGCCGCACTGCTCATCGGCGTATTCGGGTGGTCCTTAATTGCCAAAATCAACGGCGCTGTCCTCGCAACGGGTATTGTCGAAGTGCAGGGCAAGCCCAAAACGATACAACATCTGGACGGCGGTATTGTCGGCGAGATTTTCGTTGAAAACGGGCAAACTGTCCAAGCGGGCGATGTGCTCGTCCGGCTCGATCCAACTATGCTCGACGTTAATCGCGAGATCGCCGATGTGCAGTTGAACGAAACACTGGCCCGCGTGACACGATTGCAAACGGAACGCGATGACCTGCCGACGATTACTTGGCCCGTGCAATTGCTTGAGGCCCAAGACCAACCCCGTGTGGGTCGTGCGATGAAAGGGCAAGAACGTCTGTTTGAGGCCCGTCGCGCCGCTGCGTTAGGGCAAGCGACTCAATTGCGTCAGCGGATTGCTCAATCTGAGGATCAAATCATCGGCTTGGAAAGTCTAACGCGGTCCAAGGAAAACCAGGCGATAAAAATTCGCGAAGAACTCGTCGCGAAACGCGAAATCATGGAAAAGGGATTTCTCGGAAAGCCCGCCGTGCTGGTATTGGAGCGTGAGGAATTTCGCCTTGAGGGTGACATTCAAAGCCATCAGGCCGAAATCAGCCGCCTGAAAAACTCGATTATGGAAACGCGCGAGCAAATCCGTCAACTCAAGCGGGACCGCCAATCAGAAATCCTGACCGAATTGCGGGATGCCGAACTGGAAGCCTCAGGCTACCGCGAACAACTCATTGCCGCGTCGGCACAATCGGACCGGATTGATATTACTTCTCCTGTGGCAGGTCGGGTTCACAATTTGGCCGTGACGACGGTTGGCGGTGTTGTCGCCCCCGGGCAGGAATTGATGCAGATTATTCCACTCGACGGAAAACTAATCGTCCTCGCCCAAGTCCTGCCGCAGGACATTGACCAGGTTTATGTGGGTCAGCCCACCCGCGTGCTTTTCTCGGCCTTCAACGCGCGCAAAACGCCGGAGCTTTATGGCACGGTCACGAAAGTCTCGCCGGACCGTCTGCTGGATCCCGCAACGGGATTTCCATTTTTCGAGGTAGAAGTGATTGTGCCCGAAGAGGAACTCGCGCGGCTCGATAGCAGTCTGACCCTCATACCCGGCATGCCGGCGGAGAGTTTTATGCAGACCGAGTCCCGCTCGGTTTTCGATTATCTGCTCAAACCCGCCACGGATGCGATGACGCGGGCCGGACGCGAGGAATAGGCGTTAGACTTTCCTAACGCCGCTTTTCCCGATGGCCCAGAAATAGATTGCGGCAATCACGGCGTTGCTGAGCGCGTTGACCCAAAACCCGTTGGCGATGCTGATGACACTGTCGATGACCAGCCAGATAATCATACCGGTGGTCACACTCCCCCAGAGCGCTTTGACAGATGCCGCATTCATGATCGCCGTATGTTTGGCCAGCGCGAGTAACGTAAGCCCCCAGCCTAAAGTGACCGCCCCCATCAAGCCGGTCGAGAACCGCAAATGGTCACCCCAAACCGCGTGACCTTCGCCCGGGTGGAAGACTTTATAAAGGAGATCGACAGGCGCAAGTGTGAGGGTAAATCCTGCTAAACAAAGTACGGCTCCGAATAGAATCACAACCCACGCGAAGAGTTTGAGCGGAAAAATATTGATCTCTGACATGTCGGTCTCCCTGATTTATCTTTAGCTTAGGTCTTCAAATTCATTGAAACAATGACCCCGCAGGTCATGCTCCCGCGTTTAAAATGGCTTTTGTGGACTCATCTGCGGGGAACATGAGTTCCACTTTCATATCCGCGAGGGCGATATCCTCGACGGAAGAGAAACTTGCGAGAACGGTAAAAAGCGAAAGGCGGAGGTCGCCCAGCTTGAAAATAACCGGCACCATAGCGGGTTGTACAGAAGGCGACTGAGCGACTGGACCGAGTTTTGCGCGGGCGGCGTCCAAAATGGCATCCCCGCCATATTTCGCGGATTCAGCCTGTAAGCGCGTCCGCATATGCGCTTGCACCTCTTCCAGATTTTCAATTGCTTGCGCGACGGGTCCGTCAGTCGAAATCGCGTCCAACATGGAGCTGCCGACACTCAAACTTAGAGCGCCGACCAAGTGATGCGCGCTCTTATTTAACTGCAAGAGTGTCCAATGACGGTCCAAAGCAAAAGCCGGAAACGGGTCATGATTGTCCAGCATGAGCGTGACGGCGTCCCGAATGACCGACAGATCTTCCGAGTCCCATTCCCGCTCAGAATAGGCGCTGGCAAACCCTGCGGCTGACAGCAATTCATTCCGATGCGAGCGCGGTATGTTTAGTGTATCGGACAGGCGGGCAATCATCTCACGGCTGGGCTTTGATTTGCCCGTTTCCAGACAGCAGAGATGCCGCGTCGAAATCTCCGCCTCCAAGGCCAGAGACATTTGGGAATGACGCCGCCGTGTGCGCCAGTCGCGAAGCAGTATACCGAAACTCATGGGGGTGGCCTATCAGAGACAGGTCACTCTGGCGATGACCTCTGAGGTCATAGAGCCGGATAACCCGTCCAGCGTTTCACCGTTTTCATGACGAGACTGGATTGGATGCGACTGACATGGGGCAGGGCGGCGATGGCGCGTTTGTAAATCCGCTCATAATCGCGCGTATCGGGCGCGGCGACCTTGATGAGATAATCCGCCTGTCCCGTCATGAGATGGCATTCAAGGACTTCAGGACGGGACATGGCCGCCTTCTCAAAGGCTGAGAGAATGGCTTCGCTTTGCCCTTCCAATGTGACCTCGACATAAAATGTCATCGCAAAGCCGAGTTTCTCTCCGTCCAGCCGCGCGGCATAACGTTCAATCAGACCCCGGTCTTCGAGGAGCCCGATGCGACGGTGGCACGCAGATGTGGAGAGCCCAACCTTCTCGCCGATCGTGGCGGAGGTCTGTCGGCAATTGGTTTGAAGTTCGTGAAGTATCTTTCGATCTATATCTGAAACAGTCATCATTTTTCCGAAATTTGCAGTCTGAGTTGAGAATATATCCTGAAAATTCTTTAAATACCAAGTCTGATACGGAATTCTCACCAATTCATTTCGTTTATTGAGCGTAAAAAATAACCGCTTTGGAGTGTCCCATGCGCATTGGTGTCCCAACAGAAATCAAATCCCAAGAATTCCGTGTCGGCCTGACGCCTGAATCCGTCGCCGAACTTGTCGCGGATGGGCAGGAGCTATGGGTGCAATCCGGCGCGGGGTTAGGGATCGGCTCAACGGACGAGGATTACAAAGACGCGGGTGCCGAGATTAAAGCGGACGCCGCGACGATTTTCGCGGGCTGCGATATGATTGTGAAGGTCAAGGAACCACAGGCAGTTGAGCGTGCCATGCTCCGCCCCGGACAAATTCTATACACCTATCTCCACCTCGCACCCGACGTGCCGCAGACGGAAGACCTGATCAAAAGCGGCGCTGTCTGTATCGCCTATGAAACCGTCACGTCGCCAAAGGGAGGGCTCCCGCTTCTCAAACCAATGAGCCAGGTTGCAGGCCGTCTCTCGATCCAAGCGGGTGCTGTTGCTTTGCAGAAAGAACATGGCGGACGCGGCGTCCTGCTCGGTGGTGTGCCGGGTGTGAATTCCGGCAAAGTCGTCGTGATTGGCGGCGGCGATGTCGGCTATAACGCCGCGCTTATGGCTGTCGGGATGCAGGCAGATGTCACGATTCTGGAACGCTCCAATGAGGTCATGGAGAAGCTCTCCTATGAATTCGGCGTGCGGGCTAATATTGAACGCTCTACCCCAGCCGTCTTGGAGAAGCTCTTGGCGGAGGCGGATCTCGTCATTGGCGCGGTCCTGATTCCCGGGGCCGCAGCGCCTAAAGTCGTCACGCGCGACATGCTGAAAATCATGAAAGAGGGCGCAGTCCTCGTTGATGTCGCGATTGATCAGGGCGGCTGTTTTGAAACCTCGAAAGCGACAACTCACGCCGACCCGACTTATATCGTCGATGGTATTGTGCATTATTGCGTCGCGAATATGCCCGGTGCTGTGGCGCGTACGTCGACCTATGCGCTGAACGCGGCAACGCTTCATCACGCCAAACGGATTGCGCGTTTGGGCTGGAAAGACGCCATGCGCGAGGACCCGCATTTGCTGAACGGGTTGAATGTTTGCGAAGGTAAATTGACTTATGCGGCCGTGGGCGAAGCGCAGGGTTTGGAGTGGGTTGAGGCGGCGAGCTGCATTTAATTAATATGTCACACCGTCGCGACCTGAAAGGTCGCCCGGTGCCCATGTCGTAGAATTTGCAACACGTCCCAGTTTATAGAGTTACGCGATCAACACGGCATGGGCACCGGGCGGCTTTGCTGCGTCGGTGTGACGGCTGATCAAATATCGAACCTATACGCAATCCAATGGTCATAGACCTCGCCCGGTCTTAACAAGCTCCGCTGATCCAGATTGATATCATTGGGCTGAAATTGCGGTTCCAAGGCCACGCCACTGCGTGGAACGGACAGGGCATCGCCAGTATAAACTTGCATATCCGGGAGGGAGGATGTGACGTTCAATTCGGTTGAATGACCCTTCAATCTTGCCTCTTTCACATCCTTAAAATTATCGTCCAGTCGGACATGCCCGAGGGGCAGGGCTTTGCGGAAATCGAAGCGCGTCTCTTTAACGGGGACGGTTTGTGCTGTTTCTAAGATACTGCGATTGTCTGCTGATACGCTCAAATCATGTCCATCAATCCGCCCCCTGCCGTTCAAATTCCAATAGGGATGCCACGTCAGATTGACGGGCGTTGGCGCATTGGTTTCCGCGCGCATTTCCAGCCTGAGAGTATCGTTGCGGAATGAGATCCGCAAAGTCACGGATAGATGGCCGGGAAATCCGCCTGTCCCCGCCTGAGCCGTATGCGAGAATATCAGGACGTCCTCCTCAATCCGCGCGTTCCAAATCTGCGTGTGAAAACCCGTGTCACCGCTATGAAGATTATTCTCGCCGTCATTTGTGGAAACTTCAACGTGTTGGCCGTCAATCTCAAAACTCGCGCCGACGATACGATTGGCATTCGGGCCTATGATGGCACCTCGATATCCAGCTCCGTCAAGATAGGCGTCCAGCGAGTCATGACCCAGCGTCACATTCCGCCCATCCGGCAGATAGAGTGCCTGTAGTGTCACGCCATAATCTAAGACAACCGCCCGAAAACCACTTTCGGATGTCAGCTGATAGGCTGTGACAACGCGCCCCTCCGGCAGCGTTCCAAATGTCCATGCAGAAATCATGGCCTTGCCATAGCTTGCGAAATTCTCTCCGCAAGCTATCAGTAGTAAAAAATTATTTTGCGGGAGAATCCAGATGAATGCCCAAACAGAGAATAAAGCCTCAGCCGCCATTAGCGGGATGAGCGGTTTCAACATTCCTGACCCGACTGAAATCGAACGGTTGGAAGGTAAAGTCTCAGAGACGGAATGGCGGATGCGGTGTGATCTTGCGGCGACCTACCGTCTCTGCGCGATGCATGGTTGGACCGATCTCGTTTTTACGCATATCTCCGCGCGTCTGCCGGATGAGGACGGGGAACACCGTTTCCTGATTAACCCTTATGGTGTCATGTTTGACGAAATGACGGCCTCAGCGCTGGTCAAAATCAATGGCGAGGGCAAGGTCTGCCAAGAGACGCCGTATTTTATCAATCCTGCGGGTTTCACGATTCACTCTGCCGTTCACAATGCCCGCGCCGATGCGGGTTGCGTTATTCACGTCCATACGCCCTACGGGATGGCGGTCAGTGCGCAGAAAAAGGGCCTGCGCCGTTACACGCAAATGTCCATGCAGGTTTATAACGACCTCGCCTATCATGATTATGAAGGCATCGCGCTGGAACTGGATGAGCGGGAGCGGATCGTCGAAAATCTTGGGGCGAAATCGCTCCTCATGCTGCGTAATCACGGAACGCTGACACTCGGGCCGACCTGTGGAACGGCCTTCCTGCGCATGTATTTCCTCGAGAATGCCTGCAAAGCGCAGATTTTCGCACAAAGCGTCGGGCATGAAGACCTGCTCATCGAAGAGCCGCAGGAGATGGGCGACCGCGTCTATCAACAGGGCGCAGCCGCTTTTGTGCCGGGCATGGGCGATAATCTTGTCTGGCCGGGCCTGATGCGGAAATTGGCGCGGACCAATCCCGGTTACGATCACTAATTTGCATTAAAAACGCGTCATGCTCTGCGCTGGCGCGGTTGACAGGTTTCGCCCTTGGCCTGAAAATGCCCCTGCTTATACATCCGTTACGTTAGATTCTTTTAAGCTCTCTTCTGTAAGCTTTGAGAAGACTTTCGATATTAACACCTCTTTCATCACGAAGGGCGTCTAACATCGAAGACTCGTAGCGATTGCGCTAATGCGGCTTGGGGGTCGCCCGTGGGAGGAAATAACGTGCGTTTAACAAAATCTATCTGTGTCCTTGGACTTTTGATGACGGGCGCCAGCCTGCCCATCACGGCCTGCGCGCAGACAACACCCGAAGTCGTCGATAGCTACCCGAAGCAGCGTTTGAAAGAACGTGCAGAGGAAGAACGTCGCGCCGAGGAGGCCAGACGCGCGGCAGAGGAAGCCGCTCGCGCCAGCGTCCCCGTCGTCCAACCCGCTGCACCACTTCCTGCCGCCAGTTCGCCAATGGGAATGGAAATGGTCGTGATTGCACCGGGACAGGGGCAATTGGGTTCACCATCTTCCGAATTCAAACGTGCACGCTTTGAAAACCCGCTGAAGACAACCTTTATCGATTACGCCTTCGAAGTCGGAAAATATGAAATCACATTTGATGATTGGGGCAAATGTGTCGCCGATGGTGGATGCAACGGATATCGGCCCAAAGACGGCGGCTGGGGCAAGGGCAAACGGCCCGTTATCAATATCAGCTTCAACGATGCGCAGAGCTACCTGAAATGGCTTAATCGTAAGACCGGTCAGAATTACCGCCTCCTCTCTGAAGCGGAATGGGAATATGTTGCGCGTGCTGGCCAGAATACGCCGTTTGGCCGTGACGGCCGCGGCATCAATGCCAAGGTCGCGAATTTTGACGGCAAGGCGCCCTATACTTCTGCTGAGACCGGACCCTATCACCGCAAGACGCAACCCGTCGGAAATTACAATGCCAACCCGTTTGGCGTTCACGACATCTATGGCAACGTCTATGAGTGGGTACAGGATTGCTGGAATCCGAACCATCAAGGCGCAACCGGTACAGGTGCCCCACGCACAGACGGGGATTGTAAATTCCGCGTCATGAAGGGCGGGTCCTGGGTCACGCATGGTTATCAAATGCGGGCGGCGGCGCGTGTTCGTTATGTCACGGATTACCGTTATGATGATTACGGTTTTCGGATTGCCAGAACACTGAACTAGTTGCGTTGACCGCGCAGGCCATTAGGGTCTGCGTATGACAGAACAGCTCTCGACAGATTATCTCGTTATCGGCAGCGGGGCCATGGGCATGGCCTTTGTCGATACCTTGCTGGATGAAAATCCGCAGGCTGATATCATCATGGTGGACCGTTTCGCCAAGCCGGGTGGACATTGGAACTCCGCTTATCCTTTTGTCACCCTTCATCAACCGAGTGCCTTTTATGGCGTGAACTCGCGTGAGCTTTCACAAGGTCGTCGGGATGAGATCGGGTTGAATAAGGGCCTCGGAGACCTCGCGACGGGCGCGGAAATCCTCGCCTATTTTGAAGACGTTATGCGGCAGCGTTTCTTGACGAGTGGACGGGTGCGCTTTTTCCCAATGTGCGATTATCAGGGCGAGGGCAAATTCAGCCACAAACTGAGCGATCAGGATTATGGGGTTGAGTATAAAAAGCTCGTCGATTGCACGCATCTTAATACATCCGTTCCGTCCACGCATAAACCGAATTTCATGGTGGACGCAGACGTCACATTCATACCGCTGAATGACCTGCCGAAAATCACGACCGCGCCCTCAGGCTATACGGTGATTGGTGGCGGTAAGACGGGGATTGATGCGCTACTCTGGCTGCTCGAAAACAATGTCCCGCCCGCGAAAATCCGCTGGGTGAAGTCCCGTGATGCTTGGCTCATCAATCGCGAGAACACGCAGCCCGACCCAGAGTTCTTTGAAAAGACCATCGGCAATCAGGCGAATATGATGGAGGCGATAGCCTCCGCGACATCCAAATCTGACATGTATGACCGTCTGGAGGCCTGCGGCTATTTCCTGCGCATTGATCCGAATATCCGCCCGACCATGTTCCACGGCGCGACGATCAGTGAGCCAGAAATGTTCGAGCTTCGCAAAATTAAGGACATCGTCCGTAAGGGCCGTGTCGCGTCTATTACCTCTGACCACATCACTTTCGTCAATGGCCGGACGGAACCGAGGCTTGGTCACGTCATTGTCGATTGCTCCGCCAGTGCGATCAAGGACAATGTCATCAAGCCGATCTTCAACGGCGATGTGATTACGCCGCAAACGGTGCGCGCTTACCAACCTGTTTTCTCCGCTGCGATGGCGGCCTGGATCGAGTGTAATATTGAATTAGAGACGGATAAGAACGGGCTGATGGGCGTCGTGCCGCTCCCCGACGACCTCGACACCTTCATCCGCATGACCGCAGCCAATATGATGAATCAGGTCCTTTGGGGGCAGAATAAGAAATTACGCCACTGGATGCGCGAGTCCCGTTTGGACGGGTTCTCGAAGATGGTCAGCGATGTGAAGGAGACCGATACGGAGAAGGTCGCGATCCTGCAAAAACTCCGCAATAACGGTATGGGCGCTATGGCCAAATTACAGAGCTTTATGTCGGGCTGATCAGAAGCTCTGATTGACGAAAATCCGCAAGTCCATATCGCTGGAACTCTCCGTTACTCCGAAAAGCGTTCCAAGACGTAGCGTCGTCGAGGGCGTAACTTTCTGCGAGATATAAGGCCCGATTTGGTGCTCTTGATCATCAAAACCCGGGATGTCAGATGTTGTGCCTATATCATTGAACATTTCCAGACCAAGGCTGGTATTCCCGTCTAGTTTTTTATTCAGACGCGCGCGTGTTTCCAGCAATATGCCGTCATCGCGCCCATCGCCCATTTCCAGACCGCCAATTGCGATAGCGCGGATATCCCAGCCATTCCCGATTTTCCATGAATTCGTCCAATTGACAGCGAAGAGCGCCGGACGGTCCTCGCCTTGCCTGACGCGGAAATCGAAGCGCAGGCCCGTCTGATAATCCTGACTGTCATCCTGCGTCAGCTGCCACAGCAATTCCGCCCGTAGATAATCAATGTCTACATCCGAATCTGATGTTTCCCGCGTCTGTACAATCGCCCGCCAGCGGAGTTGATCATTGATGGATTGCTGGAAATGTAAACGCTGGGCGAAGGTGTCATTATCGGTATCAATAGCAATACGATATTGCGCGGATTTGTCATCGGGTTTGACAACTGGACTATGCGTTCCGCTCGTATTTTGTGCCTGCGCAATACTGGCCGACATTAGAAAAACGATGAGAGTGGAAATTAATCTTTTCATGAATCACTTGTCCCTTCATAGATTCAATTATGCGTTTTCTAGTCTTGTTTACGGGCCTTGTGCTGTTCGGATGTCAAACTGTCGCAGAAAGGCCTGCGCAGTCTGCTATTTATAGCGATAAGACAAAATTTAACCTGGGAGACCGAGCCTCCTCCGTTTGGTTAAGTGAGAAATTTGATGGGTCCCACACGCGACAAATTATTGGTGATGAACTTGAGTTCTCGCTCTCGCAATCCCACCGCGAAGGCGGGTTGGATTTCGGATTGGCGGACCCGAATTTCAAAGCCCGTCCCGTTTCGAAAATCCCTGACACGCTGAGTTTTTGCTCCTCCTATGACATCAATTTCTCCGGCGCGGGCCGCTGGTGGGCCGGACCGAAGATCAGTGTGAATTGGCAGGGGATTGAATCCGCCAAGGGCAATGGTGATGACTGGTACGAAAATTATATTATCGATGTGGCCAGCACCTCCCCACAGGAACTCCATGATATTCTGACCGATGATTATTTCGATGCCGAAGTTTTGGACGATACATTTATCGCCGGATCAAATTATAAACATTATAAAATCCGCTATCAGGATTGGTGGCAATTCTGGTCGGTGCGGCAGGATTACCGCCCCACAGGAACGCTTCCGATCCAACCCATTTTAAATGTTTGGTCTGCCAATGGATTGCCGACTGACAGGGCATTTGACGGAATTAAAGCCAATATTGAAACCTATGGCGAGATGTCGGGTGAGGGTCGTTTCCGCATCGATATTGCGACGGAACCCGACGCCGAATTAGACTGCGCCTTTTAAAGCTTTGCCTTCACCCGCGCGATGGTCGCAGGATCTAATTTGCCTTCCAATCCTTCGCGCAATGTCCGCTTATCCGCGTCATACTCATCCACGCCCGTTTCACCCGATTTCAGCACCCAGTAATAGGCGTCTTCCATGGAGGCCGGAACGCCTTCACCTTTTGCGAGCGTGAACGCATAGAGAAATTGTCCCTCCGCATCACCCGCCTCAGCCGATTTGCGGAACCACTGGGCGGCCTCATCAATGGACTTTGCCGCGCCGTAACCCTGATAGACGAGCAGCCCGTAATCGGCCATCGCCGCCGGATGCCCACCCTTTGCCGCTTGTCGCAGCAGCGCGGCAGATCGGTCTGAATTTGGACGAATGTCAAAGTTTTCGGCATACATGACACCGGCAATATAGGCAGCTTCGATATGACCATCCTTTGCCGCAGCCTCATAATGTTTTAGCGCCGCCTGCGGATCGCTCTCAAACACGCTATCGCCCAAACGTTTCGTCGCATCTGCATCGAAACTCTGCGAGGCTTGCTCTAACAGGCGTTTGGATTCTGCGGTGTTCGCATCAATCCCCTGACCCGTTCGGTAGAGGTCAGACAGCGCCCGCATTGCATCCGTGCGGCCTGCATCCGAAGCACGGGTCAGCCAGGACACTGCGTCCGCTTTCGTCAATCCCGCCTGTTCGCGAATCCCCATCTCACCCAGGGCGACATAGGCGTCGGGATGACCTTTAAACGCGGCCTTTTCATACCACTCGCGGGCGCCCGCCATATCGGTACGTCCGGCTTGACCGTAACGCAGAATATATCCCGCCATGACGGCGGCATCCGCACTGCCAAGATTGGCGGCGGTCTCCGAGAGGGCGAGAGCCTCTGAGAACTTTCCGGCGTTATAGGCGTCCAGTGCGACTTGGAAATTCGTCTCGACTTCCGCCGGATTGGACAGGGTTGGCGTCGCTAATGCGGCGGGCGCGTATGCTCCGCACATAATTGCGACAAGCGCGACACAGCTGCGGCGGGCCCATCCGGATGTGACCAGACGCCCGAACAGACTGCGATAAAATCCGCGCCCGCCGCTATGACGGCTTTCGCATTGTCCACTGTGATCCCGCCTATTGCGACGCTCGGTATTTCGACGGCTTCGTGCCACCATGTTAAAATCTCCAACTCGGCTTTCGCCTTGGGTTGCTTTGTCGGCGTCTCGAAAAACGCGCCAAAGGCCACATAATCTGCTCCGGCTTTCGCGGCGGCAAAGGCCAGTTCCTTCGAATTATGACAGGTCACGCCGACAATGGCATCCCCGCCAAGCACCTCTCGGGATGAATAATAGTCCATATCATCCTGCCCGATATGGGCGCCGTCAGCGCCGATTTCCGCCACGAGGTCGGGATGATCGTTGAGAATAACCTCGACTCCCGCCGCATGACAGATGTCTGTGATAGCCGTTCCGGCTTGAATGAGGGCTGAACGCGCGATGTCTTTCAATCGGATCTGAACACAGGCGACAGGTGCCGCCGCGAGGGTTGTCTTGAGTATCTCGCAGAAGGCCGGGACATCGTCGATGGAGGGCGGGGTGAGCAGATAGATTTGGCAGGGTTCGGTCATGGGCGGCGTGTAGAGGGATTGAGCGGAAATGGGAATAGAGGAGTGCGGGCAAGCGGATTTTGCGACCGACGATCTGCGCGTGCGGCGAGGTCTTCAATTATTAAGCGGGACAGCCCGCGTGGCCGGTACCCCTGCCGGATACCGAAGAGTAGTTAGTTTCGCAAAGGCATCGGCCACGCGGCGATGGTTTTTGTTATAACGGTCCTGCGTGGTCACAGTTGTCGGGCCTGACTTGCCTACCAAGCCAGACCGGACAGTGTCGGAGCACTCGCCATAAAAGACCCGGCACAGTCCGGCGTCTCACCGCCGGATGCTCAGTCCCACCGTCCTTCAGTACCAGCAAGCGAGGCCTCGCCTGTCCCGTGTCCGAAAGAACGAGAATGAATATGACACAGCTTATATAAGTGGGGATCATTCTCTTTATAAACGGGGGTTGTCCACCTTTTTCAGCGACACTCTCCAAATGTCATCCCGCACGCAGCGCAGCGGAGATGCGGGACCTGTCGTCTGCAAACCTAATCTAAGGCCCTGTAAACATTAGGCCCCGCATCTGCGCCCTTTGGGCTGGTGCGGGGTGACAGAGCTATGTGATTTCGAGAAATGTTATCGTTGCAAAAGCGAGGATTAAGCTTCGGGTATCGCGGGATTGCAGCCCTCTATGCCTATGATTGCGACCCAATTTTCTAAATCAACCCTTCCACCGCAAAACCTCTTTCACCCCGCGATAATCCCGCCTAAACCTCCCATTATGCGTTATCTCCTTCTCCTCCCCCTCATTCTCCTTCTCCTTCTCTCTGCATGTGAACCCCGCACGAATTCTTCCTCGAAACCGGGACCTCTGGCCGGGCTGGAACATCGGGAGGGGTTCATCAATCTTCATGTTGATAAGAAAACCAATCGCGTGCTGGCCCGCCTGCCAAAACCGGATAAGGACGGTGTTAGTCTGCGCATGATCCATTCCGCGCGGTTGACGGCCGGACTGGGATCCAACCCCGTCGGTCTGGACCGAGGCTGGGGCGAGAGTGGGCGAATTATTGTCTTTCGCCGTATGGGCGATAAAATGATCGTGGAGGGAGAAAATCTCCGCTACCGGGCCGCGCCGGATAATCCGCTGGAGGCTCGGGCTGTGCGCGAGAGTTTTGCGCGGTCTTTCCTTGCGGCGCTGCCGATCACGAGTGACATGCGCAAAGGCCCGTTGGTCGATATGACGGATTTTCTGACGGCGGACAGTCTCAATCTTGTACAATATTTGAAAGATGCTGAGCAGGGGAGTTTTTCCGTCGCGAAGGACCGGACCTTTGTGGATATGAAAAACACATTCGCTTTCCCTGATAATGTCGAAATCGACGTTTTCTTTACACTGTCTTCCGCCGATGCAGGCCGCGAAGTCGCGACGACGGCCGCCAATGGAAAAGATGTTACCCTTATCCAGCATCACAGTTTTGTCCGCCTGCCTGAACCCGGATTTGAACCGCTCATCTCCGACCCACGTGCGGGTGCGATCGAGGAAGTCCATTACGATTATTCCGCCCCGCTTTCCGCACAGATTGAGACGCGCTTTGCCCGCCGCTACCGTCTGGAAAAAGACGCAGAAGGCAATGTCGTCGACCCCATCATTTTCTACATCGATGGCGGGGCGCCGGAACCCATCCGTTCAGCCCTCGTCGAGGGTGCGCGTTGGTGGGAAGACGCGTTCACGGCTGCGGGTTTTCCCGGTGGCTATAAAGTCGAGATCTTACCCGAAGACGCCCACCCGCTCGATATTCGGTATAATACGGTCCAATGGGTTCATCGCCAGACGCGCGGTTGGTCCTATGGCGGCGGCGTGTCTGATCCGCGCACGGGCGAGATGTTAAAAGGTCATGTGAACCTCGGCAGTCTGCGCGTGCGGCAGGACCGCATGATTTTTGAAGGTCTCGCGGGTGCGGCCAAGACGGATAGCGGCGAGGCCGACGATCCGGTGCAACTCGCGCTGGCTCGTATCCGGCAACTCTCCGCGCATGAGGTCGGCCACGCGCTTGGCTTCGCGCATAATTTCGCAGGCAGTTCCGATAATAAATCCACAGTCATGGATTATCCAGCGCCGGATGTGCGCGTGACGAATGGCGCGCTGGATTTTTCGAATACTTACGGGGTTGGTGTCGGGCCGTGGGACATGTTCACGGCGGACTGGCTCTATGGTGAGCATACGCAAGCGGAACGCGACGCGCTGGTCGAGGCCGCCTATGCGAGCGGCCTGACTTATGTCGCGGATCCCGAAGGGCGTAGTGCCGGAACAGGTCATCCGCAGGGCAGTGTCTGGGATAATGGCGCAGACGCAGCGGCGACTCTGGACGAAGTCATGCAGGTGCGCCGGATTGCCCTCGATAAGTTCGGGCCGAATAACCTCGTCGAGGGGCGTCCCATGTCAGACCTGAATGCGGCGATTGTACCGATCTATCTCTATCATCGTTATCAAACGGCGGCGGCGACCAAGCCAATTGGCGGGATGACATTCGGATATGGCGTGACATTTGATGCCACGCCTGCGGCGGAGATTGTGTCGCCTGCGGAACAGCGAAAGGCACTGACGGCGGTATTGAAAACACTCGATGCTGCGGCGCTCGATCTTTCTAATGAGACGCTGAAACATCTCACCCCCGCGCTGAGCAGCTTTTCCTTCGCTGATTCTGATCGTGAATTGTTCCGCTCCACGGCCTCGCCAACATTTGATGTCATCGCAGCGGCGGATACGGCAGCGAACCTGACCTTTGATGCGCTGCTCCATCCGCAACGCGCGGCGCGCCTTGTCGAGTTCAATCGTCGCGATAGTGCGAACCCCGGATTGGAAGAAGTGCTGCGCACAACGCAACGCAAAGTCATGGCGGGCCCTGCGCAGGGGCGGACAGCCGAAATCGCGCAAGCCGTGCGAACACGCTATGCCTATTCGCTGATGGAACTCGCAGAGGCTGACGTGAACGCCGCCGTCAAATCTCGCGTGGATATGGCCCTGCGGTCTTATGCTGAGGCCCTGAACGCATCAGGTCGCGATGCGGATGATTGGGTTGCGGCGGAAATCCGGCGCTTCCGCTCCCGTCCGGCCACGGCTTCTGCGCCCGTTGTGCCCGCCAAGCGGCTCCCGCCCGGCAGTCCGATTGGCTCCGATCAATGAGCGAGGTGACGCATCGCGGTGGCTGTCACTGCGGCGCGGTACAATTTGAATTTGACGCGCCCGCAAAGGTCGATGTGACGGACTGTAATTGTTCCAAGTGCCGTATGACGGGCTATGAACACGTCTTCGTTCCGCAGGAGAAGTTGCGCTTTCTCTCCGGCGAAGATCATCTGACGACTTACACATTCAATACAGGCGCGGCGAAACACACGTTTTGCAACATTTGCGGCATAAAACCCCTCTACCGCCCGAGAAGTCATCCGGAGGCGTGGAGCGTGAACTTGCGTTGCGTGGAGGCTGGGACGATGGAAGTCGCACGACGGATCGCCTTTGATGGCGACGATTGGGAAGGGAATATTGCGGGGTTGAGGGCGGAAACGTAACTCATCCGTATAGCATCAATTGTAATCCTCGGACTTGATCCGAGGATCCATTGTGCAAATTTGAACCCAGGCGCGTTCGCAGTGTTATCGAATAGATCGTCCGATCAAGTCGGACGATGACATGTATTATGAAGATTGAATTTGCATTCGGTCCAATCTACCTCCCCACCCATGACCAACAGCTTTCTCCCTCTCTCCGGCCTCGGGCAAATCGCCGATCAATATGATGCGATTTTCTGCGATATTTGGGGGGTGATCCACAATGGCAAAGCGCCTTTTATTGCGGCCTGTGAGGCGCTGGAGCGGTTCCGAGACCGAGCACCCGTCGTCCTCATCACCAATTCCCCGCGCCCGTCCGTGACGATTCCCGAGAGTTTTAAGCTACTCAATGTTCCGGGGGAGTTCTACGATGCGATTGTGACCTCCGGCGATGCGACGATTGATGAGCTGGCCCGCCGTGCGCCGGGGCCTGCATTTAAAATCGGACCGGAGCGGGATGATGCTCTCTACGCCGGATTGGAACTTAACTTCACCGATCTCGACTCGGCGGAATTTATTTCCTGCACGGGCATGTTCGATGATGATGAACATCCGGATGATTACACGGAATTGTTGGGCGAAGCCCGGGAGCGAAACATTCCGCTCGTCTGCGCCAATCCCGACATCAAGGTCAAAGTCGGCGATAAGATTGTCTGGTGCGGCGGCGCGCTGGCCAAGATGTATGAGGATATGGGCGGCCCTGTTGTCTATGCTGGTAAACCTCACGCGCCGATCTACCGCCTCTGCCGCGCTTGGTTGGACGAGGTGACGGGACATGTCCCGCCGCCGGAACGCATCCTCTGTATTGGCGATAATATCTTCACCGATCTCGTCGGCGCGCAGGCCCACGGCCATGACTGCCTGTTCATTCAGGACGGGCTTTACGGCGAGACGGAGCGGAAGTTCAAAATGCTGATGGGGCAACACGGCATTACCGCGCGATATGTTGCCCCACATTTATCGTGGTAAGCGAACTATAGCTTTGCTAACAGGCCTGTCATGAACGTGAAATACTACCTCGAAGATCTCGAAATCGGCATGCGTGCGGAAACCCGCGCCGTGATTACGGCGGAGATGATTGACACATTCGCCAATATTACAGGCGACCATAACCCGATCCATGTTGATGAAGCCGCCGCGAAAGAGGCGGGCTTTGAAGGACGGATCGCACATGGCGCACTCTCGGCCAGTTTTATCTCCGCTGTGCTGGGCAATGACCTGCCGGGGCCGGGCGCCGTCTTTGTTGAGCTGAACCTCCGCTTCCGCAAACCCGCCTTTATCGGCGATGAGATTATCGCCATCGCAGAAGTCGCGGAGATCAATGAACGCACGGGTCGCGTGAAAATGAGATGTCATTGCGAGGTCGAAGGGCAGAAGATCTGCCGCGGGGATGCGGGTGTCTTCGTGCAAAAGCGACCTGTTGAGGATTAGCCCCGCGTGAAAACGCTTCAAACCTATTCAGACTTAGACGCCGCCGACCAAGGTGCGGTGATTGCCCTTGGGAATTTTGATGGTCTGCACCGTGGACATCAAGCCGTTCTGAAACAGGCGCAGGCTATCGCGGAGAATCTAGGAGCACCACTGGGTATTGGGTTATTTCGCCCCCATCCATATCGTTTCTTCAAACCGGATGCTGCCCCGTTTCGATTGATGACACCGCGCGTTCGGGCACAGGTCATGGCGGAACTGGGGGTTCAGTTTCTCTATGAAATTCCCTTTGATGAGGCTCTACGCGATATGGACGATGTCGAATTTGTCGACACCGTTCTTCATCGCGGGTTGGGCATACGGCATGTTGTCGTCGGCGAGGATTACGGCTTCGGCAAAAATCGCTGCGGAAATGTTGAGAGCCTCACGCGTCTCTGCGCGGAACGTGGCATTGGCGTGACGGCGATCTCGCCTGTCGGCCTGCACAAACTCTATGGCAAATATGGCTCGACCGAAATTCGCAAAGCCCTGCAGGACGGCGATGTTTTCCACGCCCAACATATGCTGTCCCGCCCCTGGCAGGTCGACGGTGTGGTGCAAGAAGGGCAAAAACGCGGACGAACCATTAATTTCCCGACGGCCAATCTCGACTTCGGCGATCTCGTGCGTCCTAAATTCGGCGTCTATGTCGTGGAGGTCCGGATTGAAGGCGAAACGGAATGGCGGCCTGCCGTCGCGAATACGGGCAGCCGTCCAACCGTGGACGGCGAAGACGCCCGTCTCGAAGTCCACTTGCTGGACTTCGACCGCGATCTCTACGGTCAATTAATTGATGTTAGATTCCGCAGTTTCATTCGTGCGGAGAAAAAGTTCGAAAGTTTCGATCATCTCAAAACCCAAATCATGCGGGACGCAGATGGCGCGCGCGCTATTTTAGGGGTGGCGAGATGACGCCCGAATACGCCCCCTTAGCGGAACGCCGAGGCGTAGATGTCGATACTTTCCGAAGTGAAATCATGGCGGCAGGCGAACCGGTTATCCTGCGGGATTTGGTCGGGGACTGGGGCCTCGTTCGCGCAGGGCAAGATGGACCAAACGCTCTCGCAGACAGTTTAAAATCGGCGGCCATAGGCGGCCCCGTCAATGTTATGCGCGGCGCACCGGATATTGAGGGCCGCTTTTTCTATGACAATTCTATGCGCGGATTTAATTATCAGAGCGG
Organism: uncultured Caulobacterales bacterium; assembly: GCA_947503715.1. Taxonomy (GTDB): domain Bacteria; phylum Pseudomonadota; class Alphaproteobacteria; order Caulobacterales; family Maricaulaceae; genus Litorimonas. The sequence goes on from CANNER010000002.1 coordinate 662,094, forward strand.
TCAGATGGAGTTCGGCGCGTTCATCGATAAAGTCCTGAACATCGAGAATGGCGAAAGCCTTTATATGGGCTCCAACCCGCTGCCGAATATCATGCCGGATATGATTATAAAATGCCCGATGCCGCTTGTCCCAAACGGTGTTGCGCCGCGCATTTGGGTCGGCACGAATAGTGTTGTCTCCACGCATTATGACACTGATTTCAATTTAGCTTGTGTGGTCTCGGGCACACGCACTTTCACGCTCTTCCCGCCGACACAAATCGCCAATCTTTACCCCGGCCCGATTGAACATAATATGGCGGGGCCGCAGGTCAGCCTGCCCAATCCTGAAAAGCCCGAGCTGAAAAAATTCCCGAAATTTGAAACGGCGATGAAACAGGGACGCCAAGCTGTTCTTGAACCCGGCGATGCCATCTATATTCCGCCGCTTTGGTGGCACCACGTTCGGGCCAAGGGCCAGCTAAATGTCCTCATGAATTATTGGTGGAGCCCCGTCCCGCAATATAGTCGCCAACCGCTGGAAGCGCTCGTCCTCAGCCTGCTTGCCGTGCGACAATTGCCGGAGGCCGAACGTGCAGCGTGGAAAAACCTGTTCGATTATTTCATCTTCCAAACGGAGGGTGATCCGATGGAACATTTACCGGACGACATTAGCGGTGTCCTTGGCCCACACTCCCCGCAACGCGCCCAGCAGATTTGGGAATTTTTCAAAGGCATGATGCGCTAAGCTTGACTCCACGCTTATTTCTAATCCCGCAGAGGGATACAGCTGCTAGAGGGCAGATAAATGATACAATCTGAAATGAACGATATTCTGATGGTATTAGCCGTCGGAGTTTTTGCCGATAAGAAAATTCATTCCAGTGAGATTGAAGTTTTCATTCGATCTGTGTCTCGTATTCGGTTGTCTGAATATGATGTTCCAAAGGTATCAGAGGCGAAAGCGCTTACGTGGTTTGAAATGAACAAAGACGATATTCGTGAGCGTTTTAACGGCCCGAGATCTGAATTTGATGCTTGGCTCATTCCGATTCTGAAGCGCGTCGAGGATCATGCGGATAAAGAGGCGCTGCTACACCTGCTCAATATGATCTTCCTAGCGGATCGCGAAGTTCATAACAGCGAGAGAGCTATGATGGTGCTGATAAAGCGGGTCTGGAATTTAGAGTAATGCCAGCTTAACCATATCGCACGATTTCCCCTGCGCATTTAATCTTAATTCGGCAGGACAGGTTAAGAAGACCTGTCTGAGGGGGCATTGTGAGTGATGGGGAGACCGCAGTGAAATATTGTCGTGACATGGAAGCGCTACTGACTGTGGCGGCCCTATCGACATATTTGAAAAACGGAATGCGCTGCGAGCATATGTCCGCTTTTGCCGATTTCGCTGCACGATTGGACGGCATCGACCATCCGGATCAGCCGATTACATCCGCAGACCTGTCCGCTTGGTTCGATTTTAATAGACCCGTTTTGCGCGACAGACTTCGGCTGCGCCCCGCCGGACTAAAAATGTGGTATCAGGGCCTCGTGTCCGATTTAGAAGGTTTTCCGCGACAGGATATTGTGCAGGATATTCTCTCCGGCCTCTCGCTTGAAGATTTGCAGACGGGTCTGGCCAGACGACCAAAAGTTATGCTCGCGGCTTAGGCTCACTGTCTTATTTCAGCTATTTTGGCCCTATAATTTTTAATGGTTGTAATGTGTCAACTTCAAAACACTTGAAATTTCACATAGTTTTAAGGTTTTTTTCCACATGGTTATTAAATAGATAAGTTTTCACCGATGTGGGTAAGATGTTTAGACCAGATATTGAGGCAACATTAAAACTGTTGGCGCTCACAATCCTAATTGATAAGCTCGTATTACAAGAAGAAATCGAAGCCTTTATGGACTCCGCACCCGCTTTAAATCGCGTGAGTTGTTCGACTGTAAAAATTTCTGCGCCTCGATTGCTATATTGGTTTGAATTAAATCGGGACGACATTGCGCAAATGACAAAACTCGATCGCGCAGAGTTCCAGCGACAATTCCGTCAATTGATCTGCGAAGCGAGCGCTTTTCCCGACCAGTTCCTGATCTTCAAATTAATGAACAAAATCTCGATGTCGGATGGACGCATTCATGTCAGTGAAAGGGCGCTGTCAAAATATGCTCAAGTCGAACTGTCTCAGGTCGCGTAAGCGTTTATTTTTCGCCCTTATAAACGACGCCGCCCTTCATCACGAAATCGACGTCCATCAACTCGCGGATATTCTCGCGCGGGTCACCGTCCACGCCGATGAGGTCGGCCTGTTTTCCAGCTTCCAATGTGCCGATCATATCGCCCATTTCGATATGCTCTGACGCGACGACGGTGGCGGCGCGAATGGCTTCGACCTCTGACATTCCGGCCTCAACCATATATTCGAATTCCTTGGCATTCTCGCCATGCTTGGACACGCCCGTATCTGTGCCGAAAGCAATGGTCACACCGTTTTCATAGGCGAGGGCGAGCATATCGAGCATTTTGGGACCGACCGCCTGGGCCTTGTCATAGCTGGCCTTTGGGAGAAAATCCCACTCCTTGACGGTCATCCCGGCGAGGACGGTCGGAACCAAAACCGCGTCATATTTTTTGAACAAACCTGCCGTTTCCGCATCCATATAGGTGCCGTGCTCAATCGATTTCACGCCCGCTTTGAGGGCAGCGTCGATACCGTCCTTACCGTGAGCATGTGCGGTGACTTTGCGCCCCATTGTCGTCGCGGCTTCCACGATCGCGACGAGTTCGTCATCCGTCATCTGTTGGCCCGTGCCCGCAGCCGTGTTGGATAGGACTCCGCCCGTCGAGGCGATTTTGATGAGGTCTGCGCCGTTCTTAATGGCGAGGCGGGTTGCGCGGCGGCAGTCATCCGCCCCGTCGCAATTGGTGGGACGTTGAAAATGTTCGAGAATATCGGCGCGAAAACCGTTCATCTCGCCGTGCCCGCCTGTAATGCTGACATTGCCGGAGGCGCGGATATGCGGTCCGGGCAGTTTACCCGCGTCAATCGCGCGGGAAAGGGCTTTAATAGAAGGTGGTCCACCCACATCCTGCACGGCGGTAAAGCCCGCCATCAGCGTTTTCTGTGCATTGGAGGCGGCGTCATAGGCGACATCCGCATCCTCTTTCGTGAAATTCTCCAGACGACCATTCGGGTTCCATTCCCCGCGCAAATGGACGTGGCTGTCGATCAGGCCCGGCAGGTAAAACATGTCCTTGCCGTCAATGATCGTCGCGTCTTCATCCTCCAGAAATCCGTCCTCAATCCCGACGATCTTCCCGTCATGGATGATGATTGTGTGATCTTCCAACACCGCCTCGCCAGGCACAGCCATGACATGGCCCGCATGGATGAGCGTGTAATCTTCGTGACTGTCATGGGTTTCGTCATGCGCCGTGGCGACAACAATGCCGCCCATAGCGAAAGCGATGATGGAGGCGGAGAGAATGAGTTTTTTATAGGTCATGAAGCCTGTTAACACATTGTTAACGGTTTGCCACCCAACTCGCCCGATAGGCGAAACGATAATCTGTATGTTTTAAACCTTCAGCGCATGATGCGCGATATCCGTACGGAATTGTTTATCGTCCCAGTCAATCGCGTCCACCGCGGCATAGGCGCGTTTGACCGCTTGCTCCAGAGTTTCACCTGACGCGGTGACATTGAGAACGCGCCCGCCATTGGCGAGAAGTTTGCCGTTGTCACGTTTCGTGCCTGCGTGAAAAATGACAACATCGTCCAGTTCATTCGCGGCGTCGACACCCTTGATCTCTGTACCCTTCTCATACTTTTCGGGATAGCCTTTCGCGGCGAGAACGACATTGGCCACGGGCTCATCAAACCAACTCGGCTGTTCAACTGTGTCCAGTTCTCCGGCTTCCGCAGCAATGAGGATTGGCAAGAGATCGGACTGCAAACGCCGCATGACGACCTGACATTCAGGATCGCCGAACCGCGCATTATATTCGATCAGTTTCGGTCCGTCCTCGGTCAGCATAAGCCCCGCGAAGAGCACGCCAACAAAAGGATGCCCGTCTTTCGCCATGCCGTGAACGGTGGGCAGGATGATGTTTTTCATGACATCCGCCATGACCGCGTCGGTGAAAACAGGGGCGGGGGAGTAGGCGCCCATGCCGCCCGTATTTGGACCCTTATCGTCGTCAAAGGCGCGTTTGTGATCTTGTGCAGCAATCAAAGGCAGGGCGGTTTTCCCGTCGGAAATGGCGAAGAAACTCGCTTCCTGTCCACGCATGAATTCCTCAATCAGGACGCGTTTTGACGCGTCGCCGAATTTACCGGAGAAGAACTCTTCCAACTCCGCTTCCGCTTCTTTCAGCGTTTCGGGAATGACGACGCCCTTGCCCGCCGCAAGACCGTCCGCTTTCAAGACATAGGGGGCTGTCATTGTTTTCAGATAGGCTTTCGCCTCGGCCAAATCGGTGAACACACCGTAATCGGCCGTCGGGATTTTATATTTGTCGCAGAGCGCTTTGGTAAAAGCTTTGGAGGATTCGAGCTGCGCCGCCGCTTCCGTCGGGCCGAAGACCTTTACGCCCGTGTCCTGCAAGGCATCGACGAGGCCAAGTGCGAGCGGTTGTTCCGGTCCGATCACAACAAAATCATAGGCTTCGCGCTGGACGAGGCCTAGCAGGCTGAGGATATCATCCGCTGCGATGGGGACGATATCCGCAATATCTGCAATCCCCGCATTCCCCGGTGCGCAGTGTAATGTGTCGACCAAAGGCGACTGCGCAAGTTTCCAAGCCAGAGCATGTTCGCGGCCACCGGAGCCAATGAGTAGGAGTTTCATGGATGAGTCTCTGATCGGTCAATTATCTCTGCGGCCACCTAATATACATCCACGCGCGAATCCACTACCAACCTGTCGATGACCACGAACACACCCGAATATTCAGTTTCCGAACTCGCCTTTGCGCTTAAGCGCACGGTCGAGGACACTTATGGCCATGTGCGTGTGCGGGGCGAGTTGGGTCGTGTGACGATCGCGAAATCGGGTCACTGCTACTTGGATGTCAAAGACGACAAAGCCGTCATCAATTCCATCATCTGGAAAGGCGTGATGTCCCGCCTGTCCATGCGTCCCGAAGAGGGGATGGAAGTGATCTGCGAGGGCAAGCTCTCGACCTATCCGGGGCGGTCGAATTACCAACTCATTATCGAGAAGATGGAACTCGCGGGCGCTGGGGCGCTGATGGCGCTGTTCGAAAAGCGCAAGAAAATGCTCGCGGCGGAAGGGTTGTTTGACGAGGCGCGGAAGGTCGAACTGCCCTTCCTGCCCAAAACGATCGGCGTCGTAACCTCGCCCACGGGTTCCGTCATTCGCGATATTCTCCACCGCATCACGGACCGCTTTCCAAGCCACGTCCTCGTCTGGCCCGTCCTCGTGCAGGGGGAGAAAGCGGCAGAGCAGATAGCGGGCGCAATTAATGGCTTTAATCACGGGGAAGGTTTTCCGCGCCCGGATGTCTTAATCGTCGCGCGGGGCGGCGGATCGATGGAAGACCTCTGGTGCTTTAACGAGGAAATCGTCGCCCGTGCCGCCGCTAATTCCAATATCCCGCTCATTTCCGCCGTCGGGCATGAGACGGATTGGACGCTGATCGATTTTGTGGCGGATTACCGCGCGCCCACCCCGACAGGGGCCGCGGAAGTCGCCGTGCCGGTGCGCGCCGATTGGCTGGAGACAGTGGATGATTACGGCTCGCGTATCCTCCGCGCCCTGCGCCGGAATTGGATGGATCGCCGCAATCGGTTGCGCGCGCAGAAATTGCCGAGCCTGCAATCCGTCCTCGCCCCCGCGCAGCAGGGCTTGGACCGCGCAGCGCTCCGCTTGCCGACGCCGGAACGGTTATTTGAGCCGAAGAAAAATGCGCTCCTGCGGCAGAGCCAAGCGCTGCTCTCGGCCATGCGGTTCACGAAGACGCGCCAACTGACAGAGATTAAACGACAGGGCGAAACATTGACGCGATATGGCCAGACTGCGGAAACAGCCCTGAAGCGCCAACTCGAAACACAAGCCCGCCGCCTCGATCGTGCGGGCAAACTCCTCGACGCCTATTCACATAAAGGCACTTTAGAGAGAGGTTTCGCATTGGTTCGCGATGCAAATGGCAAAGTCATTAGAAATAAATCCGCGACTACCTCCGGACAAGCCGTAGAACTCGTCTTTGCGGATGGCGAGGTCGGGGCCGTGATTGCAGGCAAAGCCGCACCGCGCAAAATTGCAAAACGGAAACCCGCCGTACGGGATGATAAAAAACAGGCCGACCTGTTTTAATCCTGCGATTTTGCGCCTAAGTGAGTGCCATGACAGGACTATTCTCATCCCAGGGCGAAGCCAAAATCCATTTCGGTGCCTCCGATTTCACCATTATGGAAACGGGCAGCTATGTGACTTGCGCCGTGACGGGTGAACGCATCCCGCTGGAAATGCTCCGCTACTGGAATGCAGATCGCCAAGAAGCCTATAAGGACGCCGCCGCGAGCCTTGAGGGATTTAAGCGGGCAGGTGTAGTTTAGGATGCGCTTTGTCCTCGCAACATTGGCGTTGATGCTTGTGGCTTGCGCGGCTGAGCCTGAGGCGGAAGCGCAGATTACCAAGTCTCAGATAAATACGGCAGTAGATGAAGATCTCTCTGAAATCATTCGCAATGCAGAAGGGAATAGCGAGAACACAGATGTTTCAAATGCCTGCGATACGAAAGAACAATGCGATGCTCTCTTAAAAAAATATCGTTCTGACATTACGATTATTTCTGATTACGAAAGCCCAAAAGATAAATACATAAGATCATTAGCTCTACCGCGTCTCTCCTGCCAAGGCATCGTCAAACAGGGCGGGCTCGTCCTCTGCCAGACCGAGCCCAATGCCAAAGTCGAAGTTGGGCGCTCTGAAAATGACACTTACACGCAAACCGCCGGACCGGATGGTCGTATCCTCGTCGGTTTTGATCGCGATGAACCCAACGCTTTCATCCGCGTCGGGGAACAGCGTGTCGATTTCGACATCGCGCCCCGCGACTACGATACCTCCCGCATAGACGGCCTACCCAAAAATATGGTCAGCGAATATACGGAAGAGGAACTCACCCGTATCCGCAAAGCGACGGCGCTGAAAAAAGTCGGTTTCGCGTCCATGGTCGAGGAGATAGGCTTTGAAAACGGGTTCATCTATCCCGTCACGGACCATATCAAGACGACGAATTTCGGGGCGCAGCGTATCCTGAATGGTGATCCGAAAAGGCCGCATTTCGGTGTTGATCTCGCTGCGCCGACTGGCACGCCCATCCTCGCGCCTGCGGCCGGTATTGTCAGCCTTGCGAGTGAGGAGATGTATTTCGAAGGCTCCCTAATCATGATCGATCACGGGCAGGGCCTGATTTCCTATTACCTCCACAATGAAGACGTGATGGTCGAAGAAGGTCAGCGTGTGGAGCAGGGCGAACAGATCGGGACGGTCGGCTCGCGTGGACGCTCGACGGGACCGCATCTCTGCTGGCGTTTGAAATGGCGCGGGCGTAATCTTGATCCCGAATTACTGACGGAGTGGCCCACCAATGGCTAAAGCCCCTGAAGACTGCCAGACCATGACCGAAGTCCGAGAAGGCGTCGATGCGTTGGACCGCGAACTCGTGCGCTTGCTCGTGACACGCCAAGGCTATATGCACGCCGCCGCACGGATTAAACCCAACCGCGATGCCGTTTATGACGCCGAGCGGATTGAGGATGTTGTGGCGAAGGTTTTGATTGAGGCAAAGAAACAGGGCCTGTCTGCGGATATTGCCGAACCCGTTTGGCGGAAATTAATTGAACGCTGCATCGCGCATGAATTTGATGTGTATGATGATACGCGCGGGCGAAAGAGCGCTTAGCTAGTTCTGTTCGGGGTAATACCAAACACGCCGAATTAATCCGTCTTCTAACTCATAAACTGTAAGTGAGCTTTGGGCTTTTTTCTCGCCCTTATCCGTCGTCCATGACGCAGTTTCTGTTACGCTGATAAAATTCCCGTTCTGGCTCCAACCCCGCAATGTACCGATAACACTTGGATTGGAGTCAAGGTAATCGGCCATTACTTCTGCAAGTGCGGTACGACCCTTCACGACGGTTTCAGTTTCTGATCCATTCACGCTCAACCATTCAATATCCGGATGTTCAACCTTGCCCATGGCGGTAATGTCTTTGGCATTAAATGCCTCAACATGGGCTACGATGACGGGGTGAGGTTTCGTCGCTTGGGAGCAAGCCGTGAGAAAAATAATTGCTAAAATAATGAAAATAATCCGCATTCAATTACCTTTCTTATAAAGTGCTTTCGGCCAACGCCGATGGACCCAAAACCATTGCGCCGGATTTTCCCGCACGCGGTCTTCAATAAATCTGCTGACTTTTGTCACACCGTCCAAAACATCCGCCTCGCGGTTTCCTGATTTCATTAAGTCTATCGGCTCATAAAAAGTCACAACAAAACTGGCTTTGTCCCGCGTGACCGCCATCGGGAGCAGCGGTCGTCCCGTTTTCAACGCCAATCGCACCGCCCCCTGCGCTGTCATGGCGGGCTCTCCAAAGAACGGAATGCTCAGGCCTGTATTGAATTTCTGATCATTGAGCAGCGCAACACTCTCGCCATTTTTCAACGCCGTCAGCAATTCCCGCCCCCCGCGATGGGTGGATTTTTGTACTAAGAATTTTGTGCCGTAAGCTTCCCGTTGTTTCCGTACCCGCGCATCAATATGCGGGTTGTTCACCTTGCGATAGGTGATGCGCACGGGCAGGTCCGATTGGGTCAGGACCGTGGCCATGACTTCCCAATTCGCGAAATGTCCTGTGACGATCACGGCGGGGGCGTGGCGTTCGAAAACCTCCATTCCGACAATCTTGATGCGGCTATTTGCGTCGAAGGGTTTCAGGCGGTGGGTCATCGGAAATTCGCCTAAGGTCCGTCCGGTATTGTCCCATTGATCTTTCAAAAGCTGTTTAATTTCGGCGTCTGATTTCTCCGGAAAAGCTGTCCGCAACCCCGTCTCCGCAATTCTGTGTTTTGATGTCAGCGGGCCAATCAATTTGACGATAAAGGCACCCAGTCCCGAAATCCATGCAAAGGGAAATAGGCGCAGGATGAAGGCGACGATGTCATAGGCGAGCGCCTCTAAACGGTCCTTCATTTGGCCGCTTCGACAATCGGGTGGAGGAGACGGCGGAGCGTCAGCTCATCTTCAAACACAACAGAAACAGGCCAGGTTTGCACGCCGCGACGATAGCCTTTGGGCAGGCGGACATAATCTTTTTCTGTCGTAATTAATCCGGCGTCCATTTCCGCGGCGAGGACGAAGAGGCTCTCCAAGTCTTCATCCTTATATTTATAATGATCGGCATAGCCCTCTGTCTCGACAACATTCGCGCCCGCGCGACGTAAGGAGTCGAAAAATTTCGCGGGGCGTCCAATACCGGCAAAAGCGTAAAGCGGACCTTTGGGCGCAGGTTCCTTGGGCGCGAGATAGGCGGGAATGACAATCACGCCGCCCAATTGTTCGCGCAGATGATCGGATATTTTATAATCCGGCGTCGGCTTCATCAGGATGATGGCATCCGTGCGGTCCAACGCCGCATCCAAATCTTCGCGTAACGGCCCCGCCGGAAAGACGCAGCCATTCCCGAACCCGACCTCCGCATCCACGACGAGCAGCGAGAGCGTTTTTGCGAGTGTCGGGTTCTGATGGCCGTCATCCATGATAATGACTTTCGCGCCATTGGCGACCATGGCTCGCGCGCCGTCATCCCGTCCGGCGGACACCCAGACGGGCCCGTTCCGTGCCAGTAGTAGTGGTTCATCCCCGACCTGCGCTGCGATGTGGTCGGGTTGGACGGGCATTGGGCCTTTTTCCGTGCCGCCATAGCCGCGCGACAGACCATGCGCGGGGATACCGAGGCGTCGAAAAGAGTTAAGGAGATAGGCGACGACGGGTGTTTTTCCTGTCCCGCCCATGGTCGCGTTACCGACACAAATGACGGGGACACCGGATTGATAGGGTTGCGTGGTTTCCAAACGTCGCGCGGCGGCCTTCGCATAGAGCCAGCCGAGCGGACGCAGGACCGTCCGCAAGCTGACTTTGGCTTCAGGGCCGGACAGGTGGTTCCAAAAGACGGGCGGCTTCATAACAGCGCCTGTAATTTGGTTGCCGTGAAATCCAATATCCCGTCACTTTCCTGCGCGACGGATTTTGCCCGCGCCGACATTTGCCCCCGCGCCGCGCCGTCACCGAGGAGAGCTATTAAATGCTTGGCGAGGTGGTTTGAGGATTTCACGCGCATGGCGGCGTTAGAGTCAAAAAAACGATCATAGATATCCGTAAAGCTGGCCACATGGGGGCCTGTCAAGATCGGCACGCCAGCGCGGGCGGGTTCCAACGGATTATGACCCATCAGGCGCGGGTCAAGTGAGCCGCCCATGAACACGATATCCGAGAGGGCCAGCGCCAATCCCGTCTCGCCCAGCGTGTCCATGATATAGACGGCGGTGGACCCATCCGGAATTTCCCCCTGTGAGCGTCGCGCGATTTTGCCATGCGCGGATGCGGCAAGGGCGATATTGTCTCCGCGTTCGGGATGTCTCGGTTGCCAGATACAGAGCGTATCGGGGTGTTTCTTGCGCAGGATTTCCAACGTACTGAGGATTTCGAGTTTCTCTTCCTCATGGGTGCTGGCCGCTAACCAGACGGGGCGGTCACCAATGGTGGTTTTTAGCTGCGTGGCTTCCTCTTTATCATAGGCGAGGGCGGGCGCGGCAGCTTTCAGATTGCCGATCTCCTGGATGACGGAGTCAGAGAATTGATTGAGCGCGTTAAAGGTCAGGCGATCTGCGGGCAGGATGAGGTCGAATGTCCCGAATACCCGTCGCGCAAATCCCCGTTTCGCCCGCCAGCGATCAATGGAATTCTGGCTCATCCGCGCATTGATGAGCGCCATTTTCGCGCCGCTCTCTTTTGTCTGCAGGACGAGGTTCGGCCAGATTTCACTCTCGGCCCAGATGGCGAGATCGGGTTTCCAATGATTGAGAAATTTCGCGACAAAGGTGGGTCCGTCCATCGGGACGAATTGGTGAACGGCCCGTTCGGGCAGTCGTTTGGCCATGATTTCGGCGGAGGTCACAGTGCCACTTGTGACGAGAATGTTTAACTCCGCATCATCGGATAAGAGCCTATCAATGAGTGGCAGGAGCATTGACGTCTCCCCAACGCTCGCCCCGTGCATCCAGACAAGTGTCCCGTCAGGTCGGGCGAGGGAGGCGCGGCCTTTGCGTTCCAGAATGCGGGTGGCGTCTTCTTTTTCGGCCTTCACACGTTTGTTCAGGATATATCCGGCAAAGGGTTCCAACATTCCGCTCACCCCGCGATATAGGGCTTCCCAACTCATGCGGGCGCGACCGGTATGTGGCCAAGCGACTTGTCAGCTTCCGCGAGAAGGGCGTTCATTTCGGTTTCAATGAAGAGTCGAATATTTTCCAATTCTTCATCAGTCGCATGTTTCGAAATCGTGACAGGCGTCCCCCAGATGATAAGACCCTTACCAAATAATTTCGGCAGGACGAATTTATCCCAACTGTCGAATTGTTTCCGCCGCGCGACGGCAAAAGTACACGGCATAATGGGCGCACCCGTCGCGCGGGCGAGACGCAAGGGTCCGTCGCCCAAACGTTGTCTCGGCCCGCGCGGACCGTCCGGCGTGATGACGACGCAGCCGCCGGATTTTACGGCCGTAACAGCGCCCGCGGCAGCTTCTTCACCGCCCTTATTTTTTCCACGTTTCTTGGAACTGCCCCGCAGCGTTTGTAAACCCAAGGCTTTACACGTCGCCGCAACAACCGCGCCGTCTCTTGATCTCGAAATCATGACATATGGCAGCTGATACTCCCGTTTCCACGCCGAGGTCAGCATCAGGAACCGCGAATGCCAAGTCAGCGCGATGACGCCTTTCCGTCCTGCGATAATATCTTCCACCCGTTCGGGATGGAGGATGTCCCACCGCGTGGTCGCCTTGATCAGGCGCATATATTGGGCGACGCCCCAGCCCAATCCCGATTGGACTGCTGGACGCCGCAAGAAGCGTTTGAACACGCGCGGCCTCCCTGTTAGCCAGCTTTAATATGACCGAGTTAAGCGATAAGGGGCTGGACCTCAACAACCCAAGGGACCGAAAACAGGCCCGGCGCGACCTCACATGGGGGGACCACGGATTCCTGCGCAAACGGTTCCCGAATCGGCATATTCTGGGCGGCGGGATGTATCGCGAGAATCAGCCGTCACCCGAACGAATTGCCGTACTGGCCGAGGAGGGCATTAAGACCATCCTCAATCTGCGCGGCCCGTCACCGAAAGGGTTCTACCTGCTCGAGAAAGAAGCCTGCGAAAAGCACGGTATCAAACTCATCAATTTCCGAGTCTATTCCCGCGACGTCCACACGCCCGATAAAATCCGCGCGGCGAAGGAATTGTTCGAGGCGATAGATTATCCCGCCGTCATGCACTGTAAATCCGGCGCCGACCGGACGGGTTTTATGGGCGTCCTCTATCGGCACTTCCACATGGGCGACACGATTGCCGCGGCGGTGGAAAGCGAGCTGACGCTGAAAAAGCTGCACGTGAAACAGGGGAAGACGGGGATGCTCGATTTCTTCTTCGCGGATTATGTAAAGGCCGCGCAGGAGAAAGACATCAGCTTCATCGACTGGGTCGAAAGCGATTACAATCCGGCAGATGTGAAAGCGCGGTTCATGGACCAGTGGAGCGGTAATCCGATTACGGAGATATTGCGGCGGGAGTAAGTTTAGTTCTGGGTTCCGCTTAAACCGGCATAAACACCCCCAACCGTCCGCAATTCCGCGTCTGTTCCGCTCTCCACAACTCGGCCTCCGTCAATCACGTAAATGCAGTCCGCATCCCGCACGGTTCCGAGTCTATGCGCGATGACCAGTGTCGTCCTGCCCTCGCTCAATCGATCCAAAGCCGCCTGCACTTTGGCCTCGCTTTCCGTGTCTAGCGCTGATGTCGCTTCGTCCAGCAGCAGGATCGGTGCGTCGCGCAAAATGGCTCTCGCGATAGACAGGCGCTGTTTTTGCCCGCCAGATAATCCTGCGCCGTCTTCGCCGAGCCTTGTGTCATAACCTTCGGGGAGGGCCATGATGAACCCATGCGCGTCGGCGGCTTTCGCGGCGTGGACGATGGCCTCGCGGTCCGCGTTCAAATCTCCCAGCCCGATATTCGCGGCGATGGTGTCGTTGAATAATGTGGCCTCTTGCGAGACGACGGCGATATTCCGGCGCAAACTGGCTTGCGTCACGTCGCGCACGTCCTGCTTGTCAATGCGGACACTGCCGGAGGCGACGTCATAGAGGCGCGGGATAAGGTGCATAATCGTGGATTTCCCGCCGCCTGACGGGCCGACGAGCGCTGTTGTCTTTCCGGGGTCCGCCGTGAGGGTCAGACCGTCCAATGCGATGGTGCCGTCCGGATAGGTGAAGCGAATATCGGAGAGGAAGACTTGACCGTCTGTGACTTTTAATTCTGTCGCGTCAGCCGCGTCTGTTAGCGACGGCTCTGTATCAATCACCTCAAAAATTCGCGCGACGGAGCTCAAGCCTTCTTGCACGGCATTATTCAACGTGCCGAGCGCACGTAGTCTCGGCGCGAGGATCATCAATCCGCCCAGCACGGCCGCGATCTGCCCGCCCGTTGCCGCGCCTGTTCCATATTGCCAGACGCCGAAAATCACGACGGCGGCAATAGCCAGCCCGCCGACGACTTCGAGGATGGGATCGACCCGCGCCTGTTGCGTGACGAGTTTGAGATAGAGCCGGATGCGTTCGTCGAAACTGCGGTTCAGCCGCGTCTGCTCATGCGTTTCCAAGCCGTAGGTTTTGACGAGCTGCGTCCCGCCCAGACTCTCTTTCAACTCCGCCGTGATCTGACCGATATGTTCCTGCACATCCTTCGCATTGCCGCGTAGGCGTTTGGAAATTTCGATAATCGGCCAGAGCGCGAGGAAAAACACGACCATGAAGAGCGAGAGTTGCCAGTTGAGCACCAGCATGGCGATCACGGAAAAGATGACGGTCAGCACATCTTTGACCAGATTACCCAAAACCCGCACGAGGCTGGCGGAGACGACACTCACATCATTCGTAAATTTCGCGATGAGGTTACCCGTCGGCTCTTCCGCGAAATCGGCATAGTCGCGCCTTTGCGCGGCCTGCAACATCTCGGTCTGCATCTGCCCGACCGTGTTGAGGGCGAGAGAATTCGTTAGGATGCGCTGGATATATCCGCCAATCGCCGCCGTCAGGGTCAGGCCCAGAATGACGGGCAGGATGATGAGGGCGTAGGATCTGGCTTGCGCAAAAGCATCGCCGGAATCGTCCAATGCGTTGGCGGCATCAATGATCAGGCTAATGAGATAAACATAGCCCGCCGTTGCCGCGGCGAAGATCGCCATGAAAAAGAAGGCGAGTATCAAACGCCCTTTTTGCGGCCAGAGATAATCTCGCCAGAGTCGCGCAATGCGTTGGCGATCCGTCATGGGTCTAGCCAATAATGCCGTCCCCATCGGGGTCGAGCAGGTCATGGGCGTGGAGGATGAAATAGCGCATATGCGCGTTATCGACGGTGCGTTGCGCGGCGGATTTCCACGCCTTGCGGGCGTCTTCAAAATTGGCATAGGCGCCGACAAAATCGACCGCTTTCAGGTCCTTGAATTCCGTCCGGTTCGGATCGACTAACTCGCCGCCCATCACGATATGGAGGAGTTGAACCGATTTCATCTCGGATGTTTCTTTTTTACGGTCGGCCATACGGGTCCCCAAAAATTTAAAATCTCTGCCTTTGGCGAATTGCGCCAAATGCGGTTTCACCGCCGCCAATAACAAAGCGTGCAGCGTCGGGCCAGCACAAATCACGCCCAATCCGGATGTGCTTTCCGTATCAAAATGCGGGACCTCGCCGCGAATATCTGTGACGACAGCGCTGGCTTCATTGGCGATGAGGCTCGCGGCCGCCACATCCCAATCAGATTTTGGCGTGAAAGCGATGGTGGCATCCGCCTTGCCACAGGCGACCAGAACCATGCGATACGCCATGGAGTTTGCGACCGTCACATTCATATCCGGAAAGCCCAATCGTCGGAATTTTCGAGGATAGCCGACCATGTTGATGTTCTCGATAGAGGCAGGATCGCTGGCGTTGATGTGTTCGCCGTTCAGCCACGCGCCGCCGCCCAAACTGGCTTCAAAAAACTCATCCTTCATCGGATTGAAAACGACACCCGCGATAGATCGTCCTTTTTCAATCACGGCGACGGACACGGCGAAGTTCGGGGTGCGGTCAATGAAAGCGCGGGTGCCGTCAATCGGGTCGACGACAAATGTGCGCGGACAGGCATGGCGCGAATGGTCGTCCTTGGTTTCTTCCGATAACCAACCATAACCCGGACGGGCGGCGCGTAAGGTCTCAAGCAGATAATCATTTACGGCAATATCGGCATCCGTGACGGGATGGCCTTTTTCCTTATCCCAGACTTTTGCGTCATTGGCGATGAAAGCGGCTTTGGCAATCGCGCCCGCTTCCCGCACCGCGTCGCGTATCAGGGCCAAATCTTCCGACGGCAAGCAGCAGCTTGGATCAAGATCCGGCAAGGGTCAGACCTTCCACGAGGAGCGACGGTGAACAGGTCGCGCTGTCCATTTTCAAATCATTGGCCGGGATCATCGTGCGGTACATATCGAGCAGGTTACCCGCAATCGTGACTTCGCTGACGGGAAACGCGCGTAGGCCATTCTCAATTTTAAAGCCGGAGACTCCAACGGAGTAATCGCCCGTATTTGAATTGAGGCTGGGTCCGAACATTTCAGAAATCAGGAAGCCTTCTCCCATTGCAGCGGCTAATGCCTCGGGCGTTTTTTCGCCGGGAACCAGCCAAGTATTGGTCGCGCTGACACCTGGCGGGCTGCCCAAGCCACGCGTCGCGTGACCCGTGGATGTCATACCCAGCTGACGCGCACTCGCGCAATTCAGCAGCCATGTTTTCAAGACACCATCTTCAACAATATGCTGTTTCTGAACGACCAGGCCCTCCCCGTCCCAAGGGCGGGAACCGTTGCCGCGTTTGAGTAAAGGGTCATCAACAATTTGAATATGCGGAGAGAAAATTTCCGTATTTAATTTATCCTTTAGAAAGGACACGCCGCGCGTGATGGACGGACCGGAAATCGCGCCGAGAAGAGACGCGATCAATGAGGCTGCCACGCGTTCGTCAAAAATAACGGGCATGGCACTGGAGGCAATTTGACGGCTGCCTAATCGCGCAACCGCACGGCGTCCGGCGGTGTGCCCGATAGAGGCGGGATCAGGCAGGGCGTCGAAATAGCGTGTGCTCTCATAATCATAATCGCGCTCCATCGCGCCACCGGATTCCGCGATGGCGGAGACGGAGAGACCGTGACGGCTCGCCCGCCAGCCGTCGAGAAAGCCGTGTGAGGTCGCATAGGCCATGGCGCTCGTCGACCAGCTCGCATTCGCGCCTTCGGCTTGCGCGACGCCTTTGATCGACAGGGTCGCGGCCTCCAATTCATGGGCACGGGATTTGAGGGTTGCGGGGTCGAGTTCGGTTGTATCGTAAACATCCAGGGCTTCGCCTTGTCCGGGTTGGGCGAGACGCTCAGGATCGGCCAAACCGCACCACGGGTCTTCCGGCGCGAGTTTCGCCATGGCTACGGCGCGTTCGGCCAACGCTTTCAGACTTTGCTTCGAGAGGTCAGATGATGAGACGCAGGCTTGGCGTTTCCCAACCATGACGCGCAGGCCGATATCCTTACCCTCGCTGCTATCCACATCTTCCAGCGCATTTTCACGCACGGCGATGCCGAGGCTCCGACCGTGGGTGGCGATGGCGTCCGCTGTTTCAGCACCAGCTAGTTTGGCTTCACGTAGGAGCGATTTCAGCGTTGGGTATAACGCATCCGATGTTATCGGGTCAGATGTTGGCAAGATGAGTTCCTAGACGGCGTTAAACGTAAAAACGAGATATAGGATGTAAATTGCCTGCCCGAAATAGACGAGTAATGTCGTCAATGTGCCGACTAAGCGGCCTTGCCCAAAGCTGCCTGCCATACCCATCGCGTGTAGAATGCGTCCAATAAAGAAGGCTGCGCCAAAGACATGGAGAGCGATGGCATTCCCGTTTAGGAAGGCGATAGCCAAAAGCCCTAGCAGGGCGAGCGGTGCATTTTCCGTAAAGTTCCCATGCGCCCGAATACGGGATACCATTAGGTCATCGCCGCCGTCGCCGAGATTGATTTTCTTACCCAACCGCACCTGCCCGACGCGGAACATCAGGATGGGCGCGAGGATCATATTCAGGGCAATGTAAAAGCCGACGATTCCAAAAGTTGTCATGAGGGTGTCCTGTTCTAATTAATTATTCGGGTCGGATTGCGCCGCTTCTGCGATCACATTGCGATGTTGATCGGACGGTTGCGCGCCTTGGACTGCATATTGCCCGTTATAAATGAAGGTCGGAACACCCGACACGCCGAGACCACGAAAGAACAGGACTTCGTTTTGTATTTCGACTTTGTCTTTGTCGCCCTCCAGCAAGTCCCGGGTAATCTCTTCGTCCATGCCGATGTCTCCCGCGATACGGACGAGGATATCATGGTCGCCAATATCTTCGCCCTGTTCCATATAGGCGGTGAAGAGCTTTTCGGCGCAGTCAAAACCGAGGTCTTGGCCTTGCGCCCATTTCATCAGACGGTGTGCGTCCATCGTATTCGGGCGGCGTTTTACGGCGTTGAAATCAAAACTAATGCCTGCAGCGGGCCCGGCGGTTTCCAAATGTTCGCGCATGGCTTTCCATTGCGAACCGGGTTTGTCGCCAAACTTGGCTTTCATATAGTCTTTATAATCCGCGCCGCCCTCCGGCACATTCGGGTCGAGCATATAAGGGCGGAAGGTTAGCTTTGGCCGCGGCTTCGTTTTACCTGCCGCTTGCAGGTAATATTTAAATCCCAGCCAGCACCACGGGCAGACGAAATCCGAGACGATGTCGACTTCGACGGGCAGGGGTTGGGCTTTTTTGGATTTACGTTTGGCCATTGGCGCGAGACTTACCCCGCGCCCCCGTCGGTGTCCAATTGGATTCGATAGCCTGTGCAGCCTTATTTATCGGCGGTAATAGGCCTTGGCCTCGGCGCAGCGTTCCGGGAAATCACCATCCCCGGTCAGGTTAGCCATTACGTCTTTCGCCGTTTGAATGTCCTGCGGTGAGACATTTTTATCGCGGAGCGCTGCGGAGACTGATTTTGCATCTTGATCATATAATCGTACAGCGGCCTTATACTCGTTGAGTGTCAGTTCATATTTCAGGACATGAGTAATGCAGAGGCAAGTGGCTTGCGTCTGACCCTTTGACGTACAGGTTTCTACCAAGGCTTTATCATCCGCATAAGTATCGGCATCCCGCGCCAGTTCTGTTTGCAGGGAGATCATCGGATAGGTCTGTTGAACCGTTTGCGCATTCGTACCGGCTACGGCATGCTGTGAGAGGAGGCCAACCCCGATTGCTAAAATGGCCAAATTTCGGATTTTAAACTTTGGATTGCGCCCCATAAGTCCCTCCCTAAGTAAATATATTAACAGATATTAACCCTAAATAAGGCAAAAATAGGGTCTTCGTCTACCCCCATGCAAAAGGCCCCTCACTTATTATTTGTTAGATGTCCGTATTTTCGACGGAGAGGGCGAGGAATTTCATGACGGCCGCCGTCTCCGCTTCCGTCAGGCCCCGGGTCAGTTTTGTGTTGAAGTCGCGGAAATCAAGCATGACGGCCTCTCGCATTGTCCAGCCTTTATCCGAGAGGAACACCATGCGCTGCCGCCGGTCGCCATAAGATTGTTTTCGCAAGATCAGGTCAGCGGCCTCCATCCGGTCGACCAAGCCGGAGATCGCGGCATTCTTCCGTCCTGTGCCTTCTGCAAGCTCGCTGAGCGTGCACCCATCGTGATATCCGAGATAGATGAGCACGGCGGCCTGTGACCGGCTCACGCCAGAGCCATTCGACAGTGTCCGGTCTGCCGCTTGGGCGAGTTTCAGGAAAGTGCGGTCGAGCACGAAGAAAAGGCGGCGATCAATGGTGCGGGCGATGGCCATAGGAAAGTTCCAAAATTGAATAGGCAAGTGGGCGATGTGCGCCCATAGTGCGCGACATGTTCATGCTTTCAAGTTCTATTCTGACAAGCCCTATTTTTCTCACCGTTGTTTTGGGGTTCGTCGCAGGATTTGCGGGAACGGTTGGCGGATTTGCCGCGCGGTTCACGACTGTCACCCGCTCACGCCACGATTTCATTTCCGCGTTCGGTGCAGGAGCCCTGATCGGGGCCGTCGGGCTCGTCCTGATCCCGCATGGTGTGGAGAACCTCCCGCTCTGGCTCGCCGTGCTCACATTTCTCGGCGGCGGGTTGGTGGCCTTGGCATTGGAACAGCTCACGACGAAAAAGGCGGAGGCCAAAACGGGCGGAACCTCGACCTTTGCCGCCATGATGCTCGACTTTCTACCGGAAGCCCTCGTCGTCGGGGCGCTTATACCCGTGGACCGGATGCAGGCGATTATCGTGACAATTATTATCATCGCGCAGAACGGGCCTGAGGGGTTTGCAGCCTTCTCGGAAATGGCAGAGGAAGGCGACCGAAAGTCAAGGCGCAAGGCGCTGTGGCTACTCTCCACACTTCCCATTATCGGTATTCTGGCGGTCGGGTTCGGGTTGTGGCTCTGTGAAATTGATGATGCGGCGCTTGGCCTCATCATGGCGGGGGCTTCGGGCGGTATTCTCTATCTCGTCTTCAAGACGATTATTCCGGAAGCACATGACGAGAATGACGGACCATGGCCGTCTTTTGGCGGGATATTGGGCTTTGGCGTGGCGCTCCTCGGATATGGCCTGACGGTTCACTGAGTGCCAAAAACAACAAAACCCGCTTCACAGTATGAAGCGGGTCCTATTTGAAGTTTGGGTCTCGTCGGGCGCCATGCCCGATTTCAAGATAGATAGCTCTTTACCCTCATTCGATTTTTACGAAGGTGCTGATTTAACAGCTTAGGGCAGACCCCTCAAAACAGATAAACAAATTACACCTCCTTTCAAAACGCGGCTCCACAATGGAACGGCTACATTTTAGAAATGGCGGCGATTTCCTATTTTGGCAAGAGGAAAATTTTGTGAAATTTGCGTCACAGACAGCGTGCCGGAAAGGGTTTATTAACCTCAATCAACCGACACTCCGCGACTTTGCAAAATCCTCTAGGATTCAATGAAATCAAGCGCGACGCCGTTATTGCAGTAGCGCAGACCTGTGGGTTGCGGACCGTCTTTAAAGACGTGGCCTTGGTGGCCACCGCACCGTTTGCAGTGATATTCCGTGCGGGCCACGAAGAGTTTGCGATCAACCTTTTCGCCGACATTGCCCTCAATCACGGTAAAGAAACTCGGCCAGCCAGTGCCGGAATCGAATTTCATATCGGAGGTGAAGAGCGGCAACTGACAGCCCGCGCAGACATAGGTGCCTTCGGCTTTATTGTCATTGAGCGGGCTGGAGAAGGGACGTTCCGTGCCCTCTTTGCGCAGCACGCGGAACTCCATATCGGTGAGTTGTTCCTGCCACTCGCGCTCGGACATATTGGCCCAGTCTGTGTTGGATAGCTCTGTCATAGTCTTTGTCTCCGCAGCTTCCGCTTTATTTTGCGTCTGTGTACAGGCGGCGATGGTTAGGGCACCGGCGCCCAGGGCGAGGTCACGTCTGGTCAGCATGGAAAAATCTCCTTCAATTCAGTCCGCTCTATATGGGTACATACGCATGAAGGGCCATGCACGTTGCAATCACGGTGTGGTGAGGTGATTACCGTGAATTGGGAACCATCCAAGCAAAGAGCAAAATCATCACAATTAAAAAAAACGCTGCCCACCTATTGGAGAGAAATAGCCTCAATGCGGACTTACCATTATCTGGTTCCAATTTCTTCGTTTGCCAAAGAAAATGAATTGAAAGTGGTAGAATTGTAAAAAGTGCAAGAAAAAGAAAGTGAGAATTGCTGGAAACAACGTCAAATTTTCCGGGAAGTAATAATTCTCGAGACGACGAATTATCCAGATAAGGTTGAACGCGATTTTCAAAGATTATCGAATTTCTAATTTTATACGCAATTTGCAAGGAAATTACGATCATGGTCAAGCTAACTGCATAGCAGAAAACCACCCCCAGCTTCACCCGTCCGCCAAACCGCCGCGCGGTACTCTTTATCCCTACAAAGGCATCATCCTCAATATCCTGACAGGCATAGATCGTGTCATATCCGACCGTCCAGAACATCAAGCCGAGATAGAGAATAAAGAGTGCGGGGCTCAGTTCCCCCGTCTTCGCGGCATAGGCCACGAGGACCGCCCAGTTAAAGGTCAGACCCAACCAGACCTGCGGAAACCAGGTGATCCGCTTCATAAAGGGATAGGCCGCGACGAGCGGGATGGAGAGTAGGCTGACAATCTGCGCGAGACGCGGCAGCATCAGCAGCACGACCAAGCCGACCGCGCATTGCGCAAAGAGCCAGATCCACGCCTGTTTCGTCGTGACTGTGCCTGCGGGCAGGGGGCGCAGGGCCGTGCGTTCGACCTGCGCGTCCAAGTCCTGATCGACAATATCATTATAGGTGCAGCCCGCGCCGCGCATCGCAATCGCCCCGATCAGGATCAGCGCGGCCCATTTCAAATCCGTCCAGACCAGACCGTGGCTCAACCCCGCAAAGGCCAGCCCGATCCAACCGGGCAGGGCGAGCAACCAATAGCCGACGGGACGGTCCAACCGCGAGAGTTGCAGATAGGGCCGCACGCTCTCAGGCGCGCGATTGACCCAATGGGTTTTCGAACTGTCGGGGATGACCTCTACCATTTGGATGATATAGGGGAGACTATGCGGGAAAACTACACACTTACACGGCTCTTCGTCGAGGTTGATTTGGGCGAGGGCGCGGCGGTCGATCTGCCGCGCGAGCAAGCCCATTATCTCGGTACTGTGCTGCGCAAATCTGTGGGTGATGCCCTGCGGGTGTTTAACGGGCGTGACGGGGAATGGCGGGCGGAGATTGTTGCGCTGGGTAAGAAGGGCGCGAGCCTGACCTGCGTCGAACCATTGCGCTCACAAACGGAAGTGCCGGATATCACACTCCTCTTCGCGCCCGTACGCAAACATCGCACCGCTTTTATTATCGAGAAAGCGACGGAACTCGGCGTGCGAAAACTCCAACCCGTCCTCACGGCCCGCACGCAATTCCCGCGCTTGAATATAGAGAAAGCGCGCTTGCAGGCGATTGAGGCGGCGGAACAGACGGAACGGCTGGACGTGCCGGAGATCGCGGAGGTGAGGCCGCTGAAAGATCTGCTCGCCGCTTGGTGCGACACGTCGATCCTGTTTGCGGATGAAGCAGGCGATGCCCTGCGAGCGGAAGATGCGATGGAAAACGCGTCCGCGCCCGCCGCCATCCTCATCGGTCCCGAAGGTGGATTTACCGAGGCGGAACGGGCAGAGCTTCGCGGAATGGCGTGTGTGAGCGCGGTAACGCTGGGTCCACGGATTTTGCGGGCGGACACGGCGGCGCTGGCGATGTTGACGCTTTGGCAGAGTGGGGTTGGCGACTGGTGAGGGCAATCCACGTTTATGGAGACATGTATCCTCGCTTTCACGACTTTCAACTATTTCGAACAACAAACATATCTGTCACCCCGCACCAACCCAAAGGGCGCAGATGTGGGCCTAACGATTACAGGGCCTTAGGTTAGGTTTGCAGACGATAGGTCCCGCATCTCCGTTGCGCTACGTGCGGGATGAAAATTGTGAGTTGACGCAGATATTCGGTAATCAATCCCCGTTTATAAAGAGAATGATCCCCACTTCTCCAAACACGCATATGTTTAACTCGTTCTTTCGGACATGGGACAGGTAGGAGCTCATCTATCCGTGCCGGAGGACGGTGTGTTTATCGGTGCGGGGTGAGACCTGCATCGGGGGACCGGGTTTCGAGTGCCTGACGGATTGAAACATTCGCAGTCAAGTAAGGCCGTTATCTGTAAAGCACCGCCGCGTGGTCCGAGCAATTGGCGTCAGCCAAATGTGGGACGTGCAATGGTTCTGTCGATTAAAGTCCGACGGAGCCTGAGATTTGGAAGACGTAACGGTATCGCCGACAGAGTTGATTTTCTGTTAGAAAATTCAACGACCCAAACCTCACGCACTTGGCCTTCGTGTAAAACATTTTTCTTTTTGGTCTCCATCTCGTGCATTTTTCTTTCAGAAAATTGCACTAGAGGTCACCGCGCGGACGTCCCGCTTTTATATCTCTCGCCGCACGCCTCGATCGTCGGTCGCAACGCCCGCTCGCCCAATGATCATCCACACGCTGTGCAGAACATTTCGCAGCCGAACCGGGTTCCGGCCCTTGTCAGGCTGTTTTTGGCTCGCGCATAATGACGCAGCGGGACTTCGCCCTTGCATAGCATCGCGTACTAGATGTAGTGCATATGTAAGGGGAGAATGGCATATATCGCGTTTTTAAGCGATTTAGGGCCAGTTTCAAACGGTTAGACAGAATCACGGGGCTCTGCCAGGCAGGCGACCCGACACAGGAATGAAAGAGCACAGTCATGGGTAAAATGGGTAATTTCGAGAAAAGCGAATCGGGCCTGCTCCTGCCGTCCCATTCCTATAAGCCGTTCCGCTATCCCTGGGCCTTTGATTACTGGCAGAAACAACAACAAGTTCACTGGATGCCGGAAGAGGTGCCCTTGGGTGAAGATATCAAGGATTGGGCGACCAATCTGACCGATGTTGAGAAAAACCTCCTGACGCAGATCTTCCGTTTCTTCACACAATCCGACGTCGAGGTTGGCGCGAATTACATGGAAAATTACATGCCGCTGTTCAAGCCGGTGGAAGTCCGCATGATGCTGGCCTCGTTCTCCAACATGGAAACGATCCATATCGCGGCTTATGCGCTCCTGCTCGAAACGATCGGCATGCCCGACAGCGAGTTTTCTGCTTTCATGGAATATGAGGAAATGTCCGCCAAGCATGATTATCTCGGTAAATTCGGTGTCGAGACAGAGCGCGATATTCTGACCTCCATGGCCGTGTTCGGAGGCTTCACCGAAGGGCTACAGCTCTTTGCCTCATTCGCCATGTTGATGAACTTCCCGCGTCTGAACAAGATGAAGGGCATGGGCCAAATCGTGACTTGGTCCATCCGGGACGAGAGCCTGCATTGTGAGGGCATGATTAAACTGTTCCACACATTTGCGGCCGAGACGGGTGCGCTGACGAAATCCGTGGCCGATGACATCATTGATTGCTGTCAGACAGTTGTGAAACTGGAAGATAAATTCATCGATCTGGCGTTCGAAATGGGTCCGGTTGAGGGCATGACATCCGAGGATATCAAAGCCTATATCCGCTACATCGCTGATTGGCGTTTGGGCCAACTCGGCCTGCCAAAAGTCTACGGCACGGAAGAGCATCCACTGCCCTGGTTGACCGAAATTACGAATGGTGTCGAACATGCGAACTTCTTCGAAGCCCGCGCCACGGAATATGCCAAGGGCGCGACCGAGGGCACCTGGCACGGCGCGGAAGGTGTCTGGGACCGGTTCGAGGCGAATTTGAGCAAAGTGAAATTGGAAGCGGCGGAATAAATTTAGCTTCATACCCTAACAAAGACCTCGCCCCGTGCGAGGTCTTTCTATTTGCGTCATCCGTAGATAAAATAAGACATTTCAATATAAAGACCTAATATGTCACTCCTCTCTTTCGACGACCGGAATTACAGTTTCGAGACCATCTATAATTTCCGTGATTTCGGCGGATATAAAGGCTTGGACGGTCGCGCAGTCAAAACCGGACGCCTGTTCCGCTCGGCACATCTCTCGGCTTTAAGCCCCGAAGACCTCTCAGAGATTGGAGGTCTGGATATCAACCTTGTCGTGGATCTTCGCCACGCACCGGAACGGGCAAAACAACCCTCCCGCTTTCCAACACCAACCCCGCATGTGCATGAATATCCGGACGCGCCCGACAAAGTGGATGCGAAGGTCGCGCCGCATGAAGCGTTTTTGGAACATGAACTCTACACAGCCGCCGATGCCCATGGCTATATGATTGGCAGCTATACCGCGCGGCCGCATGACCCGGGCTTTCAGAAAATCTTCGCCGATACACTTCATTTCATGGCTGAGAGTGAGAACGAGGCGGCGGCAGGGGTGCTCGTCCATTGCGCGGCGGGGAAAGACCGCACGGGGACACTTTGTGCGCTGATACAGGGCTTATTGGGGGTCTCGCGTGACGATATTCTGGCGGATTATATGATGACGCTGGAATCCGTGGATATAGATAAGATTATCGGACCGGCGGCGGAGATGTTCTCGAAACGCTATGGCCGTCAGATTGATGCGAACGCCATTTGGCCGATGTTCGGCGTCACGCCGGAATTTTTAAACGCGGCCTTGGATGGTATGGGAGATATGGAAACCTATGCGACGCAAACGCTTGCGGTGAAGCCCTCGACGCTCGCGAAAATTCGCACGCGATATCTCATAGGTTAAATGTTTAGGACGAAGATGTGCTGCCCGTGCAGGTGACAGTTGCATAGCCGCTGGCGGAACAAGAAATATCCTTGCCGGAATCTTTACCAATCACGACAGAATTTGACCGACGGGGTTTCAGCATGAAGGTCTCGCTGAGCGTGATATCCGTATCAAAGAATCTCAGTTTTAAGGGCGAATACGTATAAGCCACCCGCGTCACAACAATACCGGAATTTTCACTCAAAATTTTCTCATCTAAAGTCGCAGCGTTAAAGCTGGGTAGATTATTGGCGCTGGGATTCATCTGAACGATTCCTTCAGACGTGATGTTTCCGTTTGTATCTTTGATGAAGCTCCGCATATCAATCGTGACTTTTCGGGCATCCGCGACGCCCATAATTCGAATGGCAGCAGAGAGTGTTTCTTCAACATCTGTAACCGTCATCTCGGATGTATGGGTCGCGAGATCGCCGGCAACATTTGTTCCGTGCGAAACGCGACGATCCGCATCAATAGCTGTCGCGATTTCCGCCAAGCCAAAATACATCATGATCATGACCGGTGCGACGAAGGCAAATTCAATCGCCGCGGCACCTTCTTCATTCCGTCGCAGACGTTTAGCGAGAAACTTTGCGGTTCTGGGAAGAATGTAGGTCATGCGGGTTTTCCCTCCGAAATCTTGTCATTTGTATCCGAATCGCAAGTGCCGGATGCAGGGAAAGGCTCGTTTTTGAAAGCCGTTGTTGACGTGATCACGCGTATACCCGGTGTGCCCGGTGATTCTAACCGAGTAATTTTCGGCGGTAGGACCAAGCGGTGATATAATATAGATCTGACGACGAGTGCCGTGCCCGCAGTATTGGCCTCTGATGAAACTGTACCATTGGGGGTCTGTGGGATGGCATCATCTCCCGTTTTATCAGGGTCACGCGGTGCGGGCGCAGGGGGTTCGGGTAGCGTGATTGTCTTGAAACTGGCACCATCAACAACATCAATTCTGACGTTTTTCCAACAATTGCCTAAGCCTTTCATTTCCGAGCAGACGAGTGCTTTAAACTCATCTTCGCCGCCACAGGCCTGAAAATTTCCAACACGGATGCTTCTGCCGGCCTCAGACGTTGCATGCGACAGGGCAGAACTAATGAAAAAGACAAGTGCGAGTTCGATGATACCGAATAAAAGTGCAAAAAACGGGAGCGCCACGAAAGCAAATTCGATGGCCGTTGCGCCGTCTTCATCTTTCTGGAATTTGGCGACAGTGCGTTCAGCCCGCCGCCATGCTTTTTCCGATATAAATTTCATGTCCCACTCCATGATGTGAAAGCTCCAGCTTTTCCTCGCTGGATTCATCAGGCTTAGGAAAGCTTAGAAAGGTTTCATTAAGAAAGACGTAAAGATTCAGGTTAATAAAGTATTAATTTATTTCCAAATTTAAGACTCAATTAAAACCCGGGTCCTGTGGGCGACGAAAACTCTGCGCCGCCTGCAATATTAGATCCATCGCTTACACTCGCACCTGTTCCACCCAGTGACGGACCTTGAGCAATGGTTGTATCCAGGTCCCGATCCTCCGGGGTGTTTAATGCGATGAATTCGGGATTGTCGCCCAATACGGGTGAGGGACCGCAATAAGGAATACAGGAATAAGTCTCACGCGATTTTGCATTATGAAGTCTCACGCTGTGCGATGACAACGTATTGACGACCTGAAGGTTCGTATCCATCATCGTATTTCCGTTCGCGTCTAGTATGATGAGATTGGTCTCGCCATACCCGCGTCCCACGACAAATATAGTATCGACGGATTGAACCGTGACATCTGCAATATTGGGATTGCCGATAATAATAGAACTCGCGGCCCCTGGCAGGCGAACTACTTCTGTTTTGTTCAGCTCGACTTTATAAACCTGATCTCCTGCAAAGGCAGGCGCAGCGCTACTGGCGATAGTTGCCAAGACCAGCAATAATTTTGTCATACGCATTTTCGTCGACTCCCAAATTTTTTTGGAAACTAGAAGAATGTAGTGAACGAAGCGTTTACACCTGAGCGGCTTTGTCTGTTCTGACGATGAAAATGGTCTATACACTATATTAGCGTCGAAAAATTTAATGAACGGATGTTTAAATGTGACTTATTCTGGTCACATTTGACAGGTCTTGATTGGTAATACGCATGACTTTCAGCACTATTTCGCGATAAATAGTTATTTTACCAGAAATTTACCCTATCTCTCAACAGGGCAGTAAGCCTTGGTCCCTATAAGCAATCACATCAGGGATGACCCTGTGAACTGAGGGTTATCCTCTCTGACAAACGCATACGTGGGAGTATTGTTATGCAAAATCTTTTTACTCGTTTTATTGAAGACGAATCCGGTGCGACAGCTATTGAGTATGGTCTGATCGCCGCTCTTATCTCTGTTGGTATTATTGCCGGCGCTCGTACAATCGGTACAGGCATCAGCAGCCGTTTCACAGAAGTCGGAACTGCAGTGACTGGCGCAACAACTGGTTCGACTGGCGAATAATCTAATAGATTATTTGATTGAATAGCGCCCGCCCCTTGTGGCGGGCGCAATAGTTTTCATATCTGAAAAATGACCTAGAAAAAGCGGTTGAGGCCTTCATGAAAAAATTTGAACAATTTCTCAAAGATGAATCTGGCGCGACTGCGATTGAATACGGCCTCCTCGCTGCGTTGATCAGTGTTGGCATTATTGCAGGGGCTTCGACGATTGGTTCAGGCATAAGAACCCTCTTCACGGATACCAATAGCGAGCTTGTGAAAGCTGCAACTGCCTCTGAATAGACGGCTGCATTATAACCTGACCTTAAGCTTTTTAGGGTACTGTTGGGAAACCCTATTTTGCGGATGTCGACACAATGATTTTACCAACGCTCGTCTTTTTTATATTTACGATCCCGCAAATTATGGCTGCATTAAATGACGCCAATGCGATGAAGATTCCCAATCGTATCCCATTGATTGCACTGTTCAGCTTTTTTCTGATTATACCTTTCACATGGGGCGGCGTTCCGATATTCCTAGAACATCTCACAGTTGGGTTGGCGATGTTTGCGCTTGGCTTTGCTATGTTTGCCTTTGGATGGATGGGCGGCGGCGATTCCAAATTACTGGCGGGTACAGCGATTTGGTTCACGTGGCCGGATATGTTGATGTATGCTGTTTTCACATCCTTATTCGGAGGCGTCCTCACACTCGTTCTACTTGTAGGACGTACATATATTCCTGTTCGTATTCTGACGACACCTTGGGCACAGATGATGTTGAAGGATGAGAAGAAGATCCCTTATGGCTTGGCGTTGGCAGCGGGGGCAATCTTCACGCTTCCACACAGCCGAATTTTTGCAGCAGCTTTGGGGCATTAACGGGCCTTATACCCGTAGATAAGTCTTATGAGCGGCGCTGTAAAACACGCCGCTTTTTTTTGAGGCTGTGAAAACTCAAATTTTTACGAAAGCCGTTAACCCTTTCCAAACGCCTCACTGTCTATCCATTAACCATGCTTTAGTGCGTCTGTCCCTATTCTGGGTGCTAAGACGCAACCAATGTGGTGAGGGGATATGGACACCAAGAAGATTATTGTATTGGGCGCGATGGCCGTTTTAGGCTTTGTCGTCTTTACGCAGGTCAAGAAGATGGGCACGCCCGTTGCGGTCCCCGAGACCCCTGTTCAGACAGAGGTCGTCGTTGAAAAAGTCAAATATGTGCCCGTCTTGGCGGTCGCGAGTGACTTTTCCGTTGGGCAGAGAATTGGCGAGAGCTCTTTGACATCAATTGAATGGCCCGCGGAAGCGCTGACAGCCAATCTCATAAATCTTGAGGATCAGCCGGATGCGCAAGCGCAATTTGTAAACTCTCTTGCGCGCGTTCAACTGGCTGAAGGGGAGACCCTAACGCGTGATAAAGTCATTATGGCGGGTGATAGCGGTATTATGGCCGCATTGCTGAAGCCTGGAATGCGGGCCGTGACAACCCGGATCTCAGTCGACACCGCAGCCGGTGGTTTCATCCAACCGGGTGACCGCGTCGACGTTATCTTACGCGAAAATTTCCAGATCCGTCGCAATCCGACATTAGATGCTCAAAGCACGACTGTTGGTCGAAACAGCCTTTACGTGGCCAAGACACTTTTTGAAAATGTTAAAATTCTGGCGATTGATCAGACTTTCACAACGTCTTCCGAAACGGGTGCCGCTATTCCCGGGTCCACAGCCACGTTTGAATTATCGCAATCTGATGCTGAACTTCTCCAAGAATCAGAAGGTTATGGTGATATTTTTCTAACATTACGGGGTGTGAACGGGTCCAATTACCAAGCCCGAAGCGCGGCACGTGTTGAACGGGAGGGACAAGACCCTGCGCCGTCAACACTGACAGTTTACCGCGATGGCCAAGCGACACCTGTCGCCTTGCAGCAAAGATAGGTCGAACTGATGATGATGAAACAGACATTTCGAACATCTGCAACGGCACTTGCACTCGTCGGGGCCCTTGGTCTTTTGGCGGCCCCGTCTCAGGCGGGGACACGGTCTTACTCCAACGTCCAAAATGCGACAGCGGCCGTGAAAATTCAAGGCCCTGGAACGAGCGCAAAGAACCAATCTATTATTCTTCCACTTTCGAAATCCACCGTCATAGAATTGCCTGAAAACGTGATGGATGTGATTGTGTCTGACCCTAATGTTGTCGACGCCGTCATTCACACATCGCGCCGCACAATGTTAATCGGCAAGAATGCCGGCCAAACCAATGCTTATTTCTACAGCCATGATGGTCGCGAACTTCTTAACCTAGATATCCGTGTAGAGCGTGATATTGGCGGGTTAGAAGGTCTGATCGCGCAAAATGCACCAGATAGCGACGTCGAAGTACAGGTCTTCAACTCAAATATTCTTTTGACGGGAATGGTGCCAAACGCCGCTGCAGCGGATCGTGTCGAGAAACTGGCGCGGATGTGGCTGACGACGGGCGGTCCGCAAAGTGCAGAAGGCGAAATTGTCAACTTGATGTCCATTGCTGGCAAGGACCAGGTTATGCTGAAAGTTCGCATTGTTGAAATGCAGCGTTCCGTGACAAAGCAGATGGGTCTGAACCTTAACGCCATTGGTGAATTGGGTGATGGTACGGTTTCCCTGATTAATCAGGTCGGTCCTTCTTTCTCAGGTGGTTTGAACGCGTCCGGCAATTTCAATAACACTGGGAGCGGCGATCTGACCTCACTCGGCGGCGCCCTTAATGCATTGGAGACAGTCGGACTTGTTCGAACTTTGGCTGAGCCCACATTAACGGCAATATCCGGCGAGACAGCTAATTTCCTCGCGGGTGGTGAAATCCCACTTTTTGCCGGATCATTCCGGGATGAAGACGGCAATCTTCAGCGATCATTCGAGTTTAAACCCTTCGGCGTTTCGTTGGGTTTCACACCAGTCGTCTTATCCGAAGGTCTCATCTCTTTGTCTATCAGTACGGAAGTGTCCGAACCGACAACAGAAAACTCATTCTTAGCAGATGGCGGTGACAATGTTCTGGGTATCCGGGTACGCCGGGCCAATACAGTTGTTGAATTACCAGCAGGTGGTTCTCTCGTGATCGCGGGTCTGATCCGCGAAGAAGCCCGTTCAACGGTTGACGGAACACCGGGATTGAAGGACGTGCCAGGCTTGGGAGCGCTCTTTCGCGGTCGTGACAGTCAGTCAACGCAGACAGAGCTGGTTGTCATTGTGACGCCTTATCTCGTCGATGCCACGCATCCTGATAAGTTGCAGACACCGACAGACGGGTTTCAAGCCCCGAATGATGTTGAGAGCTTGATGCTGGGACGGCTTAATAAAATTTACGCGGAAAACGGAAAACCTGAGATTCAATCCAGCTCTCTGGGTGGCCCGTTTGGCCATGTTGTGGATTGAGGAGAAAATGATGTCTAAAACCTTGATTAGAACAACAGCGTTACTCGCGACCTTTACATTGGCGGCCTGTGCAACGCCTGCGCCGACCTATAAGCCAACACATATTCGCAACGCGGTACAAGTGGCCGAAAGCATTGAGCGGTTAGAACTTTACACGCGACCAAATGGCCTTGAGCTCTCTGCAAGAGATACGCTGGCTGTCTCACAATTCTTGGATGGATATGCCCGGTCCGGTGATGGCCCCCTATTCATCAATCGCCCCGCCAATGCGTTGTCCGGACTCGGAACGCAGCAGGCGGAAGCGAAGGTCCGTCAATTGATGGCGCAGGGGGGAATGAACCCCGCAGTTTTACAAGCAGGTCAATATGCGTCTGCGCCGGGCGCGCCCGCACCCGTAGTCGTCTCCTACCGCACATTGAAAGCCATCCCGCAGGATTGTCGTCAGATGGGGAATATTGGGACAACTTACGCGAACCAGCCGCATTCAAATTTCGGGTGTTTCCACTCCGCCAATCTAGCCGCCATGATTACCGATCCGCGACAGCTACTGGAACCTTACGCCACTGGAACGCCAAATTCTCAGCGCAGACAGGTTGTCTATGACAAATATATTCAGGGCGAACCCACCTCTGCGCAAATTAACCCAAGACAAGAAGTCGGTGCCGGCGACGGCGGCGGCGGCGGTACCTAGATCGCCGAAACGAAACCTAATTTAAGACGACGCCGAAAACGCAAACCGAAGACGATGCCATGACACAGATGCCACAGCCGCACCCCAATATGCCGCAGCCCGTCCCGGCCCATCCCGGTGCGCCGACGCCGCCACGACCGGTGGCCATGCCGCAATCTGTCACGCCGCAGCCCGTGCCAATGCCGACACCTGTTGCGCCGCAACCTATGCCCATGCCGGCACAAATGCCGCGGCAGAGCCTGCAGCCGCAAATGCCCCCCGGCTCGCAAACGATGCCTTATCCAGCAGCCCGGCCTGCCCCGGTTCAGGACAGCTCTCTATTGGATTATTCCGGACAGCCGCAATTAGGTCAGATGCCCCCAAATCAAATGGCCCCAGGCCAAATGGGAATGAGTCATAATCCGATGGGCCATGTAGAGGCCGCACGCCCCTATGCCCCTTTGGATGATACTGCCCGCGAGGGCGGTGAAAAACCGCTACCCTCCATCTCGGTACATGCTTTTTGTGATCGTCAGGAAACTGCGCATTGTGTAAATGAAACGACGCGCGATTGGCGTATGAAACGTGCCAATGTGAAAATCTACATGGGTGGATTGCCCGCCGCGATAGAATTTTATCATAAAGAAAATACGCCGTCTCTGATCCTTATTGAAAGTGGCATGCGGGGCGAAGAGCTATTTAATCAGCTCGAGCAACTGGCCAGCGTTTGTGATGAGGGAACAAAAGTCGTTGTTATTGGTGCGACCAATGACATTCGTCTTTATCGTCAATTGATGGATAAAGGTGTCTCGGATTATCTCGTTCCACCTCTGCATCCGCTTCACGTGATCCGCTCACTTGGAGAGCTTTACTCAGATCCAGAGCAACCCTTTATTGGTCGCGTCGCCGCATTTTTCGGTGCGAAGGGCGGGGTTGGTTCTTCGGCACTTGCGCATAACACGGCTTGGGTGCTCTCAGAAATCATGGGGCAGGAAACGTCTCTCATTGATTTAGATGCGAGTTGGGGGACAACCGGTCTTGATTTTGCTTATGATAATACATCCGGTTTGGAAGAAGCGCTCGGTGAACCGGATCGGCTTGACGAAACACTTATGGACCGGATTATGATCCGTCATACGCAAAAACTATCTATTCTACCGACATCAAGTTCGCTCAATACCAAACCCGTCATGGCAACTGAAAGCTATGAAGCTGTCGTCAATGCCGTGCGCGGCATTTCCCCGCTCGCTGTTTTAGATATGCCCCATTACTGGTCGGATTGGACGACGAATGTCCTGACATCTGTCGATGATGTTGTTGTCGTGGCGACACCTGATCTGGCGGGTATGCGCAATGCGAAAAACCTGATTGATTTTCTGAAAACACAACGACCAAATGATGCGGAACCCATTCTTATCCTCAACAAGGTCGGGATGTCCAAAACGACAGAGATTTCTGTCAAAGATTTCGGCGCAATGGTCGGTATGGACCCGAATATCGTCATAGGCTGGGACCCTGAAAGCCATTTTGAAGGTACGAATGAAGGTAAGATGTTGACGGAAGTCAAGTCAGCAGACCAAACCGTGCAAGGTCTAAAATATCTCGCCAATCGCATTCGGACGGGAACTTACGATGTTCGTCTGAAGGGTGATGTTGCGCCAACAAAAAAGGGGCTTCTGAAAATTGGCGGTGGTAAAAAGGAAAAAGGCGAAGCCAAGTCGATGTTTTCCTTTTTGAAAAAAGGGTCGTAAAACATGTTCGGTAAAAAATCCGACCTCGCGCTTGCGGGTGATGCACCTGCGCCAAAACCGTCAAAAGCGGCAGCGGCGCCTGCGCCCACGCATGCGAGTGATGCACCGCGTAGCCGGAGTAATGAGCCGAGCGAAGAATATTACGAAACAAAAGCGACCATCTTTAATGCACTTTTTGAAACCATTGACGTCTCCGCCTTGGCAGGCATGCAGCCTGATAAAGCGCGCGAAGAGATCCGTGGTATTGTTGATGAAATTATCGCGATTCGAAATGTTCGTTTATCTGTCGCCGAATCAAATCAATTAATTACAGAAATTTGTGATGATATTCTCGGCTATGGTCCGCTGGAGCCCTTGCTCGCGCGGGATGATATTGCCGATATTATGGTCAATGGCGCGAAACACGTTTTCATCGAAACCAATGGTAAGATGATCAAAACAAATATCCGCTTTCGCGATAATACGCAGTTGATGAATATTTGTCAGCGTATCGTGAGCCAAGTGGGCCGTCGCGTCGATGAAAGCTCGCCCATTTGTGATGCGCGTCTTTTGGACGGCTCTCGTGTGAACGTGATTGCGCCACCCCTCTCAATTGATGGACCCGCGCTGACCATTCGGAAGTTTAAGAAAGATAAACTGCGTCTCGGGGATCTTGTGAATTTCGGTTCAATCTCGCCGGCGGGTGCACGCGTTTTGCAGATCATTGGCGCGTGTCAGTGTAATATCGTCATTTCCGGCGGTACTGGCTCTGGTAAAACGACGCTTCTCAACGCATTGACAGGATTTATCCATCCGGATGAGCGTATCATTACCTGCGAAGATGCGGCGGAATTGCAGTTGCAACAACCGCATGTCGTGCGTCTCGAAACGCGCCCGCCCAATCTTGAGGGTAAGGGTAAGATCACCATGGCGGATCTCGTGAAAAACTGTCTGCGGATGCGTCCGGAACGGATTATCGTGGGTGAGGTCCGGGGGCCGGAAGCTTTTGATTTGCTACAGGCCATGAACACGGGTCATGATGGGTCCATGGGAACGCTCCATGCTAACTCCCCGCGTGAAGCACTGTCTCGTTTGGAATCTATGATTACGATGGGCGGCTTTTCCCTCCCGGCGAAAACAATTCGGGAAATGATCGTCGGCTCTGTCGATGTAATCGTGCAGGCGACGCGTCTGCGGGATGGGTCCCGTCGGATCACGAAAATCACCGAAGTGATCGGTATGGAAGGCGATGTGATCGTCACACAAGATCTGATTGTCTATGAGATGGACGGTGAGGATGCGCAGGGCAATATTATTGGTGAGCATAAATCCACCGGTATCGCCCGCCCGGCTTTCTGGGATCGTGCGCGTTACTTTAACCTTGAAAAAGATCTGGCTGAAGCGCTGGATGAAGCGGGCAGTTAGGTGGACCAGCAAACTCTCATCGCGCTTTGTGCTGCCGGCATTGTTGTCTGTATTGCCTTCCTCTTCTTGGGCGGAGATAAATCATCCTCTGATACCAAACGCGTGCGTGAATTTGCGGGAAAGAAAACGCTGGGCAGCAATATAAAGGAAAAGCTCAAAGTCGAAGATTCCGGCAATCGAAGAAAACAGATTGAAGAGTCCCTTGGAAAAATTGAAGAACGTCAGAATGAAAAAAAGAAGAAGGCGAAATCTCTCAAGGCCCGGTTAGTCCAAGCGGATTGGAAAACAAAGCCGCAAACATTTATGGTTATTTCGCTGGTGCTGGCGGTTATGGGCGGAGGCGTACCTTTTGTTCTCGGGCTGCGACCACTCATGTGTTTGGGTCTTGCAGTTATTTTGGGCTTCGGATTGCCCCGGTTTATTTTGAATTCGGCCATCAAGCGACGTCAGGCTAAATTTACGTCTCATTTTGCGGATGCGATGGATATTATCGTGCGGGGTGTGCGGACCGGTCTGCCTTTGGGTGATTGTCTAAAAATTATTGCGCATGAGAGCCCAGAACCTCTGGGCACAGAATTCCGCCGCGTTGTTGAAGGTGAAGGATTGGGTATTCCGATCGAAGTCTGCCTTGAACAAATGTATGAGCGTATGCCGATTTCCGAAGTAAACTTCTTCGCAACGGTTCTCAATATTCAGAAATCAACGGGTGGTAATTTGGGAGAGTCCTTGGCGAACTTGTCCAATGTACTGCGTGGGCGGAAAATGCTGCGAGAGAAAATCAAGGCGCTCTCTGCGGAAGCCAAGGTGTCTGCGATTATTATCGGCGCACTTCCCATCATAGTCATGGGTCTGACCACAATGATGAGTCCCGATTACATGATGGATCTCTACACAACAAAAACCGGTCAACGAAACTTGATGATCGGCGCAGCTATGATGTTTTTCGGCACTATGATGATGCGTAAAATGATTAACTTTAAATTTTAGCGCGACGGAGAACCAGATATGTCACCTGAATCCCTCGCCATGTTTTCAACAGCCGGCGCCATCCTGATTTCCGCGCTGGTTATGTACACGATTTGGATTGTCGTCATTCCGATGTTGGAGGGCGACAAGAAAAAGAAACGCATGGAATCCGTTGCCTCCGCACGGGAAGGTATGCGCAAGGATCGTTTGGCAAATCTTCAATCGGAAGCCAGCCTTCGCGCTGATGGCAAGGGCGTCGCCAAGAATATGGTGGATCGCTTCAGTCTTGAAAAACTTCTCGAAGCCTCAGACCTTAAGGATAAAATGGCACAAGCGGGCCTTCGGGGTCAGAAACCTATTTACGCCTTTTATATGGCACGTTTGGTCGCACCCATTGTCTTAGGCCTACTCGGTTTTCTCATCTTTGTCGTCTTAAACCTGCCTGGCTGGGACATGCTGCGTCGTGTCGCGCTGTCTATTGGGATGATGCTGTTTGGATATTATTTGCCCGGTATCTATATTAAAAATGTCGCCGGGAAACGACTCGCGTCGATTATGCCCGTTTTCCCGGACGCTCTGGATCTGCTGCTGATTTGTGTGGAATCGGGGATGTCTGTCGAACTCGCTTTTGGTAAAGTTGCAGAAGAAATGGGGGATGCTTCGGTTGAATTGGCGGAAGAGTTTTCCTTAACGACGGCAGAATTATCATATCTAACATCACGGCGATTGGCTTATGAAAACCTGGCCCGTCGAAATAATCATCCCGGTATTCGTGCGGTGGCGACGGCGTTGGTTCAGGCTGAACGTTATGGTACACCACTCGGTGATACGCTTCGAACAATGGCAAATGAAAATCGTCAGATGCGCGTGATGCTAGCTGAGAAAAAAGCGGCTGCTCTCCCGGCGAAATTGACCGTGCCGATGATTCTATTCTTCCTGCCGGTTCTGTTCATCGTCATCCTGACACCTGCGGGTATGCGTCTGGGCGAGGCTTTCTAAATTCGAAAAAATCACGGGTTTGATGATTTAAAGTCAATAAAAAACCCGCCTTCTAATAGAAGGCGGGTTTTTGTTTTTAGAGACTTGGTGGAAAGCTACCTACGACGACGATTAGCTTGACGTCTCGCGGGTGCTTGTTGTGTTTGCTGCTGCACGGGCCCGCCCGCCATGGCTTGTGGTGGTGCGGCTTGGAGCGGGGCATAGGCTTGGGGCGGCATTTGCTGGGCCTGTGGATAGGCTTGTCGCGTCTGTGGACGCGACGGCAGGGGTGTTGTGGTCGTTGGTTGTGTCTGTAAGTTTCTGGAAATACGATCCAACATGTCTTGTTGAGCTTCGGCGGAAGTTTGAGATTGAACAGGCGCGATGCGCTCTCCCGTTTTTTGATTGGCCATGGCGCGTGCGGCCTCCGCCGCGCTGGAGTAATTTTGGCCTTGCGCGGGTCCCATGGACATCCGCGCTTGAGGTTGTCCCATTTTAGGTTGCGCCAATTGTGTTTGGCTCATGACAGGCCGTAGCGCTGGTTTGGCTTGGATTTGAATATTTTGCGGGCCGCGCGTCAGCGCCACCATCTTCTCGGCTTCTTCAATTTTGCCTTGAAGTTTGAGCACAAGGGCCAAGTTCTGACGCACACTCGGCGAAGCCCCCGGCATATTAACGGCGCGACGTAGCCATTGCTCGGCCGTCACTGCGTCGCCGGAGAGCGCATAGCTGAACCCAATATTGGCGAGAACATTCGGATCATTCGGCGTGATCTGCAGCGCCCGCTGATAATATTGACGCGCTTCGCCGTAACGTTCCTGCTGATCCAAGGCCGCCCCTTTCAGGGACCAGAGGCGCCCATAAGCGGGCGTCATGGCGAGCGCCTGATCCAAGGGCTGCATCGCATCTACAGACCGTTCGGCCGCGATGAGGGCGGCCGCATATTCCGCGACTAAATAAGGGTCGCGCGGATAAAGCGCACGCGTTGTCTGCGTAATTTCAATGGCGCGGTTAGGATTGCCGAGTTTCCGAACCGCTGCGGCCAGTTTGATCGCGGATTCCAGATCGCCTGGATTTAAATTATATTCGTTCGACCAAAATGCAGCTTGCGCAAAAATGGGCTGCGTCTCAATCGCGTCGCGCATTTGACGCGTGGCGGGCAGATTATTATCGACGGCCAGATCGCTTTTAATCTGCAGTTCCTGCTCATTCATTTCGGGCGCGACCGCGCAGGCGGAGACAAGTAGGGCCGTTGTCGCAAATAGCGCAGTCATCTTGA
Organism: uncultured Caulobacterales bacterium; assembly: GCA_947503715.1. Taxonomy (GTDB): domain Bacteria; phylum Pseudomonadota; class Alphaproteobacteria; order Caulobacterales; family Maricaulaceae; genus Litorimonas. The sequence goes on from CANNER010000002.1 coordinate 700,781, forward strand.
ACGGTTTCATATCGACCTCATCTGGAGAATGACCCATAAGCCTGATTTGCAGGAGAGCCTGATTTCGTTAACAAACCTGAACGAAGAGGGTTAACGCCGCGTTAGCAAATTGACCGCAGCACAGGTCAGTGAGAGGAATTTAATGTTAAACCAGACCGCCACGCCATTTATTCTGCATAAAGACCTGCCCAGCGGGGTTGTACCCGTCAAAATTGATGTCCTGCGCCCCGAACATTGGGACCGTTACGCCGCAGGACTGACTGACGCGCAGCAAGTATTTGCCGAAGAACGCGGCTTTAAAGGGGAGGCCGGCCAACGTTTGCGTTTGCCGGATGCGGAAGGTCGGGTGCGATTGGTTCTTCTGGGCTGTGGTCCCGAACAAAGTGATGACACTGTCGAGATGAGGTTAGGTGTGCTGGGGGGAGCGCTTCCCAAAAATCACTATGTCCTTGGCCATATACCGTCCGATATGAGTGCCCGCCTGGCCGCGATTGGTTGGGGCATGGGGGCATATCGGTTTGACCGTTACCTCTCGGAAAAATCCGATCCGCCGCTTCTCGTCTTGGAGGATGATTCAGACCATGTGGAAATCATGGCGACCGTGGCTTCTACCGCACTCTGCCGCGATCTCATCAATACGCCCGCCGGGGATATGGGGCCCGTGGCCCTGCATCAGGCGGCGCGGGATTTGGCGAAAGACTATGATGCCGATATAAGCTCTGTCGTGGGGGAAGATCTCCTCGAAGAAAATTATCCCATGATCCACGCGGTAGGCCGCGCCGCGCATGAAGCGCCCCGCCTCGTCGAGATTGAGTGGGGTGATCCTTCCCATCCACGACTCGCGATTATTGGTAAGGGTATCACCTTCGATACGGGGGGCGTGAATATGAAATCCGCTTCCGGTGCGCGGCTGATGAAAAAAGATATGGGCGGCGCGGCCCATGCGCTGGCGTTGTCAAAACTTATCATGGCGACAAACCTCCCCGTTCGCCTGCACTGCCTGCTCGCGATTGCGGAAAATGCGGTCTCGGCCAATGCTTATCGTCCGGGAGATATTCTCAACACGCGCTTGGGCATAACGGTTGAGATCGACAATACGGATGCGGAAGGGCGACTTGTTTTGGGCGACGCGCTGACGAAAGCCACAGAGAGCGATCCGGTCTTCATGATTGATTTCGCAACGCTGACAGGCGCTGCACGTGTTGCGCTTGGCCCGCATCTGCCCCCCATGTTCTGTAACCGGACGGCCCCGATAGAGCCCGTCTCGCGCCACGGCTTGGCGCAGCAGGACCCGGTTTGGCATATGCCGCTCTGGCAGCCCTATAATTCCATGCTCAGTTCCCCGATTGCCACTTTGAAAAATTCAGGCGGCGGATTTGCAGGGGCAATGACGGCGGGCCTTTTCCTCGAACGATTCGTGAAAAATGTACCTTGGATGCATTTTGACACATATGGCTGGAACCCGACGGCGCGGGCTGCGCATCCCAAGGGCGGTGATATGTACGGCGTCAGGGCCGTCTATCATTGGCTAAAAGCGGGTGGGTTGAATGCGCGCCTGACGGAGTAACAGGAAGACGGCCACGGCGGTGGAAGAGGCCAGCAAGATTGAAAACTCAATGACTCCGAAGGCGTTCAATTCCGGCACAAGCGCAACAATGATCTGTGCGGCCGGCCAGATCGTGACATAGAGAACGGGCGCCAATCTGGGGCAGCGCCGCATTGCAAGTGGCGCGTGGGTGAGGAACCCAATACAGAGTGTCGCCCAAAATGCGGTGCCCAAGATCTCAATTAAGGGTGTCCAGGGTAAGACGTGATAATGGAAGGTTGCAGCTGCGCCCAACAGCGCGGCGATAATCCAAATCGTGAACCAACGCCGCGGCAATTTATGCTGCCAAGAAAACAGTGCAACCCCACAGAGATAGATATATCCAAGCCGGATCCCCGGTAGGACAGGTTCTATAATTTGCGCGAAGGCCGGAAATTTGACGGCGAGAAAAACAGTGCTCACATACCCGGCAAGTCCCAAGACTGCGGATACCAGTGCAAGGTGACGGTTTTGCAAAAGCTTCGTCATCCAGCCAAAAAGAAACGCGACGTGTAAGATTAAGCCCCAGCGCAATGTCCAAATCGCGCCCTGCATCAGGCACATATATTTCGCATCATCCAACAGGCCCGGCATGCGGGAGCCGGGATCAATCAGGAAAACCGTTTTGAAAAAATAGGCTGTCAGGTCGAGAGCGTCCATTTTTACGGGTGCATCCGGGGCACACATGAGGGGATAAATAATCAGGACTGTCACGAGAGTTGCCGTGAGTAAGGCCGGCCAAAGACTGAAGAGACGTGACTTAAAAAATTCGACAATCGTACGACCTTGCGTCATGGACCGCGCGGCGAGAAAACCGGAAAGCAGGAAGAGCAGTTGGAGTCCGTACCAAGAGGGATCGTAACCCCAATGATGACCCCATTCAAAACTCTCTGTGCCTAAGCCCATCGTTGAGGCATAGCCCAGCCCAATCATGAGGACGATCAGGATACGAAGCGCCGCCAAACCATGAAGAGGTAAGCGGTCCCGCCTCTGGAAAAAGGTCGAGCTCTCGTTGGGATATGAGCTATCGCGGCGCATCCCAAGATAATGACGGAAAAGCCTTTAAAAAGTTTTGTGGTTTTTGAGTCACTTGACTCTTTGAGTTGAGAAAGGCGTGTGACGCGCCTTGACCGCGGAATCATGAGTGTGCGAATCCATGATTCGTAGAGGACCACATTCAAACACATCATTGGGGAGTGATAGATTATGCCAGCATTGGAAGCCGTTCTGTCCCCGCGCGTTGTGTCCTCGACGGATCCGGACGCTCTACCAAATCGTCCCGCACCTTCGGCTAAGCTAGAGCGGCAGTCCCGTACGGATAGTCTCGAATTTTGGCACCGCGTTACGCTTCAGACTGTCCGCTCTGACAGTCCTGATCTCTCCGCACGTCAACTCGCGATGTTGATGACCATATATCTTGAGAAAGGCCCGCATACCGTCCGCTCTCTCGCGGCGCATTTACAGGTCACGAAGGCCGCGATTAGTCGTGCGACGGATAGTTTATGCAAGCTTGGCTATATTGTTCGCCAACCGGATCACCGTGACAAGCGATCCGTTGTACTCGCGCGGACCTCTGCCGGCATTCATTTTCTATCCGAATTTGCGGATATCATTCAGGCTGAACGGTCTTGAATTAAACGCAGCCTATAGGCCATGACTACGTTATGAGCTCTGATCCCCGCGTTACACTTCCCGCAGATGTAAAACTGCAATCGGCCTATATTGCTGCGCCTTATACGACATTGGGCGTGGCCTCGGGCATGGGAACGCAGGCCCTGTTCGGACAGCGCTTTCAGATTTTTGACAGGCGGGGAGATTTTGCGATGGGGGCCTTGCTCTCAATTTTGCCCGACTCCGACCGGATAGATTATATCGGGTTAATCCGTGCGCGTGATCTTTCGGGAGACGCCGCCGCGCCAACCCATACTGTTAGCGTGGTATCGGCGCCCGTTTTTGTCTCTCCTGACATCAAATCCACAATCTTCAGGTTCTTACCCCGCAATGCTTGCGTGACGGGTACGGTCTCTGGCGAGTTTCTGGATTTAGGAGGGGTTGGGTATATCCATCTCAAACATCTGCGCCTTATGAATGAAAGCGCAGATAGAGATTATACAGATATCGCCGCCGATATGGTCGGGCTTCCCTATGTTTGGGGCGGCACAGGTGGGGGCGGCGTTGATTGCTCCGGCCTGGTGCAGAGTGCACTCGCCGCGATCGGTGTGGATGCGCCTCGGGATGCGGATCAGCAGGAAGCCGGTTTAGGGAACACCGTTGATTATGAGGCCAGAGGTGAGGGTGATCTCCTCTTCTGGGCGGGTCATGTGGGAATTGTGATCGAAGGGGACAGACTGCTCCATGCCAATGCGCATCATATGACTGTCACGATTGAGCCCGTCACCGAAGCCGTCGCCCGCATTGGAGACGTCAGAACTGTCAAACGGCTGACGCTTTAAGCGCAAAGAAAAAGGCCCGACAAAGCGGGCCTTTTCGAAAGTCCGTTATATTTTGAGCTTACTCTGTTGGTTCAACAACGGTTTCGTCGGTGACGTCAACCGGTGGCTCTTCCATGGATTGCTCTGTTTCGACAATCGGCTCTTCCAGTGGTGTGGAGATTTCGAGTTCTGCGACGGCAGGTTCCGGCTTTGCTAAAGACTGTGAGCCGTTTACGCGGAGATATTCAATCACGGCCGCACGGTCCGCCGGCTTTTTGAGGCCGATAAAGTTCATCTTCGTGCCGGGGGCGTAGGCGCTCGGCTTTTCAAGATATCCGTCAAGATTTTCATATGTCCATTCACCGGGCAATCCGCCCAAGGCCGCAGAATAGCTATATCCTGCATGAGAGGCTTTATCCGCCCCGACAACAGCATATAGATTTGGACCCGTGCCATTCGCGCCACCCTCTTCTACATTGTGGCAGGACGTACATTTCTTAAAGACTTTCGCACCCTTAGCAGCATCCATCGCGGCCACCCAATCTGCTTGCGGGAAGGGGAGGTCGACATCGGCTTCTACTGTCGTTGTTTCAATCGGCCCGACTTTATATGCAATCGACTCATCCGCATCGGGCATAAGAATGGCAGGCAGTTTCATGAGGATCATGATGCCCAAGCCCGTAGCGAGCACTGCCCCGGCAATTTTGTTAAAACCTAAATCGTCCATGACGAAATCCTGTTATCTGCAGTCTATAGGGTTTGCCCGCTGGGGGAGTCCCTCATCGCGCAGTCTCTTATAAATATATGACGGAAATGCAAACGGAAAACCCCTTGCGGCCAAGCGTCGCGAGCGGTTTATACAGGTCTGGAAAGCGCCATTCGCGCGAAAGGTTTCAAATGCGTGATATCATCGTCTATCAGGGAGAGCCCGGAGCCTATTCCCATCTGGCCTGCTCCCAATTTTATCCAGAGTATGAGGCGCGGGCCTGCCAGAGCTTTGCCAAGGCGTTTGAGGCCGTGAGGTCGGGGACGGCCAGCCTCGCCATGATTCCCGTTGAGAACACTGTCGCGGGACGGGTCAGTGATATTTATCACCTCCTGCCTGGCGGTGGGTTATCAATTGTGGGTGAACGTTACCTGCCTATTCATCATCAATTACTGGGGGTGAAGGGGGCGGTTCTTTCAGACATTAAAACAGCGCGGTCGCATCATATGGCGCTGGCGCAGGTCCGAAAGTTTTTGACGCAGCATGATATTGATCCTTTTGCCGATGTGGATACGGCGGGCGCGGCCCGCAAAGTCGCAGAACTTGGCGATAAGACTGTGGCGGCGGTGGCCTCGAAACTCTCGGCGGAGAGTTATGGACTTGATATTCTCGCACCGGATATTCAGGACGCAGATCATAATACGACGCGTTTTATCGTCTTGTCGGCCACTGCAGACATGCCGGATGTTCAGACTCCCAGCGTCAGTTCTTTCGTCTTTAAAGTTCGGTCTGTCCCGTCCGCGCTCTATAAAGCGCTGGGCGGGTTTGCTTCTAACGGGCTGAACCTGACAAAGCTGGAGAGCTATATGGTCGGTGGATCGTTTAAGGCCGCGCAGTTTTACGCGGATGTCGAAGGTCATTTTGAAAGCTCTGCCATGAAAAACGCGCTGGAGGAACTGGCTTTCTTCTCCGAGAGTATTACGCATTTAGGGACTTATCCCATGGATGAAATTCGTCACGCGAAAGCGTGATGTGCGCCGCCTTGAGTGGTCGTCCGCAGGAAACTATATGATAGCCATGCTGAAAATATTTTTTGCCGCATCTTTGGGCGCGAGTCTTCTTCTTTCCCCGGTATCGGCTCTCGCTGCACCGGATGCCGTTCATACAAATTGGCGCGATAATATTGCCGCGAATGGTATGGATGTCGTCAGCTTTTTTTCCGGCAAACCGCAGCCCGGTAAGCTGGAGTTTTCGACGCGATATAAAGGGGCGGATTGGTTCTTTTTCAGCCAAGCGAATAAGGACCTGTTCCTGACCAATCCCGAACAGTTCGAACCCCAATATGGCGGCTATTGTGCGTGGGCGGTGGCCAAAGGTAAACTGGCCGAGGGCAATCCTGAACATTGGGCGGTTGAGGATGGACGGCTCTATTTCAACTATAATGCGCGGATCCAGCGCCGTTGGGATAAAAAACGCGTCAGTTTTATTGAAAAAGCGGACCAGAAATGGCCGGACCTTATCAGCAAATAGGCCTGGCTAGGCGGCCGTCTCACCCAACCACGCGCGGATAATTTGATGCGCGATGGTTGACCGCGGCGGGCGTTTAAACGCCTCGCCCCGTTTTTCAAATACGGCTGCGACGTCTTCGCGCGTGAACCAGCGGGCTTCTTCTAACTCTTTTGGGTCAATGGAAATATCGGTGTTGATGGCTTCCAAACGGATGCCCATCATGAGTTGTGACGGATAAGGCCAAGGCTGCGAGAACATGTATTTCGGGTTTTTCGTCTTAATACCCGACTCTTCCTCGACTTCCCGCATTGCGGCTTCTTCCGGTGTTTCTCCGGGGGAGACAAATCCCGCGAGGGCCGACATGAATCCTTCCGGCCAGCCGGGTCCGCGGCCCAGCAATATACGGTCGCCATCCGTGACGAGCATAATCACAACAGGATTGATACGCGGGAAGGATTCGAGATTGCAGCCCGTACATTGCTGTTTCGCGCCGCCATCCTTACCCACCGTTTGCCCGCCACAAGACACACAGTGCCGATGCGTATGATGCCAATCAAACAGTGATTTCGCGCGTCCAACGAGCGCAAGGTCTGCAGGTGGGAGGTGTCCGCCCAATCCACGCAATTCGACATAGTTTTCCTCCGGCAGAAATTCCTCGGGATTGGCGAGGCTCGCGGCAAAGATGGGACGCTCTCCGTCCAGACCTAAAAAGACCGGGCCGGGATTATGCAGGTTGTGACCGATAAGCTCGGACGGGTGGATACGATGCGGGCGACCGCCATCGCCAATCCCGATCTTTCCTTTATGCAGGATCACGGCCCGGGCATTTGTCTGGCCTATCAGTTTTTGTAGGGTTTCACCGTCACGTTTATCTTCTGCATAATCGAGAGGGTCGCCTGCAAAAGGGATGGGTGTATCGGGTGCGAAAGTGGAGTTTTGTTCTGTCATGAGTTCGCCTTGGAACCTTACGCGCATGAAATCAAATAGCAATTTTATCTGGGTTTTGTTCAGTTTCGCGTAATGTCTATGACATGGCCGTCACAAACAGTTGTAAAAATAACACAGTGTGGCTCTTCTCTCTTAAATTGCGGAACATCGCGCTTGTTTATCCATTCTTACTGCCGGATGGGGCGCGCCGTCTTAGATTAGAAAAGGAAAAGACATGAAATTTTTGAAAGCCGCTCTCGCAGCCACAGCTCTCACAGCCTTTGCGACATCCGCACAGGCTCAGGATACAGGTGCCTATATCAACCTCGGCGTCGATGCCGTGGAATTTGACGCCTATTCCCTCGCAGCGCGTGCAGGTTACCAGTTCACAGAAAACTTCTCTGTAGAAGGCCAAGGTAGCTTTGGTATTATTGATGACGAAGTCCAAGGCGTCGATGTCGGTGTTGACTACTCCGTCGCAGCCTTCGTTCGTGGCTCCATTCCTGTGGGAGAGCAGTTCAGTCTCTTCGCCCGTGGTGGTTACCACTTCACGCAGTTTGGTGCCGAAGGTAACGGTATTGACGAGTCGCTTGACTTTGATGGTTTCGCCTATGGTGCGGGTGCGGAATATATGATCAACGACCTGAACGGCATTCGGGCTGATATCACACTTTATGATAGCTCCGATGACAACATAAATGGCGTGGACGTGTCCGGTACATCTGACGTTTACTCGATTGCTTATGTGCGCAAATTCTAAGTTTTGGTGATTTTTATGAGAAAGGCCCGGTTTTGCGACCGGGCCTTTTTTGTGTCCGCAACCCTTGTACGCAGCCCAACGCCCCGCTACATCGCGCCTCGGAAGGTCGGCCTGGACGAGATCCTCGCCAACCCGGTCAGGGCGGGAACGCAGCAGCCGTAACGAGTCTTTCTCGGGTCAGGACCCGGCCTTCCACCCGCGAAACGTCAAAGTCGTAAGCTTCAGGATCTGACGTTCTAAATTCAATGCCCTCAGCACCTCGCATCCTCCCCGCTCATATGCTCTAAGAGCGTGGAATAGGATTATCACATGCGCTTCGTTTTTATTTTCATCGTCAGTCTTTTCATGGCTCTGGCCGTCCCCGCATCCGCGCAGGACGTGTCTGCAGGGGATGAGGCGCTGCAATCGCGGCTGACCGCCATTTATCAAAGCACAGACAGTCTTTCCGGCGTGACCGTCGCCGTTGAAAATGGTGTCGTTACGCTCTCCGGCGAGATCGCGAATTCAGAGCTGGCAAAAGACGCAATGGAGATCGCGAAAACGCAGGACGAAACGGTCTATATCCAAGACCAGATTGACCGCACATTGGTTGGCGACAGCGATGTCGGCGAGGCGCTGACAGGATTGCAGAAGGATGTATCAGACATCACACAGGCCCTGCCCATTATCGGGCTGGCCCTCTTGGTTTTTGCAATTTTCTTCTGGCTTGGCGGTGTGGTTGCGAATTTGCAAAAGTTCTGGCGAAAGATCGCCCCCAATCCGTTTCTGGCGGAATTATTATCTCAAACTGTCCGTGTGTTATTTATCATTATTGGTCTTGTGGGGGCACTAAACCTACTCGGCGCACAGGCAATGATTGCGACGATTCTCGGAGGGGCGGGTGTTGTCGGGATTGCGATTGGTTTCGCCGTACGGGACACGTTGGAAAACTACCTGGCCTCTATCATGCTCTCGCTGCGGCAACCGTTTCGTCAGGGGGATCATGTCCTGATTGGAGAACATCAGGGCAAAGTCATGCGTCTGACCAGTCGCGCAACGATCATGATGACATTGGACGGAAATCATCTTCGCATTCCCAATGCCACGGTCTTCAAAGCTGTCATCCTGAATTATACGACTAACCCGGAACGCCGTTTCAGTTTTGCGCTCGGCGTGGATGCAGCCGATGATCCCGTTGCGGCGATGAAAATTGGTCTCGATGTTATGCGGGCCAATGCTTTTGTTCTCGATAAGCCCGGACCGGGCGCCGTAATTTCCGAAGTGGGCGATTCTAATATCATCATTAAATTCACCGGTTGGGTTGATCAGACATCTGCCGATTTTGGCAAAGCCCGGAGTTATTCCATTCGGGGCGTGAAGGATAAGTTGGAGGCGGAAGGTTTCTCCCTGCCCGAGCCTATTTACCGGGTAAAACTGGATAATTTGGCAGGAACTGAACTTAATATCCCCTCGGACCAAACGCCAAAGCCAAAGTCCAAAAAGCCGGCCGAAGCGCTCATGGTGGACGTCACACCTGACACGACGATTGATACGAAATTGGAAGAGGAACTGTCCGAAGCTGATGAGGATAATCTGCTGGATGATAGCAAGCCGACCGAGTAGCCTTGATCCGTGAAAACCTTCAAGCTCATTATCGTTTACGGCCTGTCAGCCTTTTTCCTGTTTGCAGGCGTGTCGCATTTTTTAGCGGATGATAGTTTCGCGGCCATTGTGCCGCCGCTGCTGCCCTTTCCCTATCTCATCGTTTGGATCACGGGTCTTATGGAGATCGGGTTCGCGATCATGCTGCTCTGCCCGCATTTCAGACCGCGTGTCGGCATCCTACTGTCGCTCTTTTTACTCGCCGTCCTACCTGCCAATATTTACATGGCGCTGAGCGGGATGCCCTTGGGCGAGTTGGGAAATGACCCTGCTGTTTTATGGGGCAGGGTGGCGATGCAATTCCCACTCATCGCCTTGATCCTCTGGGTGACGCGTTAACCGTCCTGACGCGAGCCTTTATTTCGATTGCGATTTGGGCGTTTCTTGTTTCGACGACGCGGCGGTGTGTCTCCACCAGACCCGCGTGCGGGCTTCGGCGTTTCGCCTGCTGGTTTGACACGGCCTCGGCTTGGGTTTGCGTCCGCACTGCCCGACATTTTAGGTTTGGCGTCGCGCGTTGAGGCTTTGCGGGAGCGGCCTTCACGAGAGGGTTGCGGGCGACCTGATTTCGGTTTTTCAGCCCTAGTATTATCAGACCTCGAATTATCAGAACGCGGTTTATCCTGACGGGGGCCGTCAGACGATTTTGCGCGGTCTTTGCTGAAACGCCCTTTTTTCTTCTTGGACTTTCCCCGACCCTTACGGGTTTCGACATGCGGTTTTGTGTCGATGACAATAGGCTTACGGGATTTCAGAGCTCTGAGAAGATCAGGGAGATCGCTCGTATCCTTGGCTTCAGGAATTTTCTCCTTAAGGAGTTTTTCAATATCGCGAAGATATTTCAGCTCATCATTCCCCTTATCCGTGGCGACGAGCGCGATGGCTTTACCCGACGCGTTGGCCCGGGCTGTCCGTCCGATACGGTGAACATATTGCTCGGCGACATTCGGGATTTCGAAGTTAAACACATGAGTGATGTCGGGAATATCAATGCCGCGTGCCGCCACATCGGTGGCCACCATGACATTCACATTGCCGGAGCGGAACGCCTCCAGTGCGCGGGTGCGCTGACCTTGTGACTTATTACCGTGAATGGCGACGGCAGCGATGCCAACCTTTGCGAGACGTTTGACCACGCGGTCTGCACCATGTTTCGTCCGCGTGAAGACGAGAGAGCGACCCACATCTTCGCGGGTGAGTTCAATGGCGAGCCGTTCCTGCTTTTCCGCCATGGTCAGGCGGATCATGCTCTGCGTGACTTTCTCCGCCGTCGTATTGGCGGGCGTCACGGAGACGTGGACCGGGTCTTTTAGGAACTGCTTGGAGAGCTGTTTTATCTTCGGTGCGAGAGTGGCCGAGAAGAACAGCGTCTGACGGTTTTTCGGGACGAGGGGTACGATCTTTTTTAGGGCATGGATGAAACCCATATCCATCATCTGGTCGGCTTCATCAAGAATGAGGACCTCAACTTGATCAATCTTAACAGCTTTACGATCCAGCAAATCAATTAGTCGTCCGGGTGTCGCGACGAGGACGTCAACACCGCCCGATACTTTCTTGATCTGGCGATTAATCGGCACGCCGCCAAAGACGCAGGCCACGGACAAAAACGGCATATGACGTCCATAGCCGCGCACGCTCTCCGCAATCTGGCTGGCCAGTTCGCGTGTGGGCGCGAGGATGAGCACGCGGGCGCCGCGTTTGGGCGGCTCCATATCCTCCGTGAAAATATGGTGCAGCGTAGGCAGTGAGAATCCGGCTGTCTTCCCCGTTCCCGTCTGGGCAATGCCCATCACGTCCCGGCCTTCCATTGCGGGCGGAATGGCCTGTGATTGGATAGGAGTCGGCGTATCGTGGCCAAGGTCGTCGAGCGCGCGGGCCAAGGGCTCGCACAAATTCAGGCTTTTAAAGGATGTCATGGAGTTCCGCATCATTGGGTCAATAGACCCGTCACGGTCTTTTCATATATTTAAGGCGGCGCGTAGGCTCCTATACGCCGCCTGTCAACGGAACGGACTGCGTTGATTAGGCCGAAAGGACGACCCCGTTTTCGATTGTGATACGGCTTCCATCGAACTTTGTGAGCGTGAATCCGGCAAAGCGCTCGCGATAGGTCAGGGAATAATCGCGCAATAGTCCGATGGCCTGCTGCTCGCCCACGGCCAGACCGTCCACCCCGTCACTGCGGAAATGCACGCCGGCCCAATCACGGCCCAGCGCAATATTATTGGCGAGTTTGTTGATCTCGCCGCCAATGGTCAGGTCGGGCCCGAAATAGGGCACAAGATTGGCACCCGAACTATCCGGCACAACTGGATCGGGTATCGGCATAGACTCTTCAAAGAACGCTTTCAGTACCGTACAGCACGCCCCCGCAATTGTGGCATGTCCCGCCGGATAGGACGGATGAGTCGGGGACCCTTCGGGAAAGGCCAGCGAGAGGAACGCTGAGCCGTTCGCAGAAACTGTGCGTTGGACGGCATCTGAGTTCATGATCTCATCCGGTAGACCGTAATCCTTCGCCCCGAAAATCTGGTTGTGCAGCCGACCGCCATAAACTTCCGGACGGGCGCGACGATGGACGAGCCATTTCTGATACCACGCGCCGGTCAGAGCCAGGTTGCCTGCCTTGGTCACAAGGTCAAGCACATCCGGTCCACCGAGGGAGACGAATGCCCCCTGATTTGTCGAGCTGATATAGATATTTCCGATATCGAAACTGCCGGGAATACCGAGGATGATCAGCGCCGCGCTGAGATAGGCCTGAAAACTGAAATCCGTATGGACATATTCGCCAAGAGCGCGGGCATCTGTGATATAACGCGCGCCGCCTTTTGTAAGAGGCGTCGGTGCAACGCCGTTTTGAATGCCGAGCCAGTCCGATGTTGTCATCATGAAATCATCGCCGGCGGCGGGGCTGTCATATTGCTGGACAATCCGGCCATTACCGTAAGGAACGTCCTTGAACAGGAATTGGGTGACGTAAGGGCCCGTCAGATCGCCGGGCGTTTCGCCGCGGAAAACGGTTGTGGATGTCACCGCACCACCCTCTTTCGGTCCCACTGTTTCCTCGAATGCGTTCAAATCCGCGACGGCGGCGCTGATCAGTGGATTGCTGTCATATTCCGAAAAATTCACATCGCGGCAGAGCGCCTTCCAGTAAAGCTCGCCCATTTCGGCAGAGGTTTCCTTGCCGAGGAATGTCGGGGCGGGCCGCATCCATGTTTGGTGACTATCGACGCCGACCATCTCGAATTTATAGGCGGCCAGAGGGTTTGCGAGACGCCGTGCGCCCGCCAATGGGACTCGGTCCATATCGCGGCTCTGTCCCGTTGTAAGGCCACGAATGAGTCTACGGAATGCGTCGGCATCCACTTCGCCTAGGGAATCATGTGGGAGAGCTTTGGAATAACTGCCGCGCTTGTCGGCATAAGCGCCCTCATCGCCATTCGTCTTCTGCTCGGGCAGTGAATCAGATTTGTAGGTGAGGGCGGCCTGCATGCGCAGGCGTGTGGATTTGTTTCGCCGCGCGTTGCGGTTCCCGCCGAGGACAGGATGCCCGCTATTCTGCCCGAGATAGCCGCGCAGGCTTTGCCCGGATGTTGGCGCATCAAATGTGAACGGTACCTGCGCCATAGAGGGTTGCGCCGCCAAACCGCCGAGGGCGGTCGCGCCCAGTCCTGATTGTAAAATGCGTCTGCGCGATAGTCCTGATTTTACGTTGGTAAAAGAATTCCCCGCATTTGCGGAATTATTGTCGGTCATGATGCTTGCCCCGTCATGTTTGTCTGCTCACGAAATAGTGAGCAATCCCACAGAACAGTGCTTCGATTATTTCGTCAAGCGATGACCCGTAAATGTCGCAACATGTCGAATAGAATTCCTATTCGGATAGGTCATAAAAATGATCATCATTTGCACAATTTTGTGTCTGGACCCACGCCGCGGCTCTGCTAGGCGAGACCTTTATTTCGAAGGAGAGTATTATGATTGGTTATACAACATTGGGCGTCTCAGATATGGAACGGTCCAAGAAGTTCTATTGCGACCTCTTGGAAGCTCAAGGCGCGAAAGTTCAGTTTGACGGCGGGCGGATTGCGATGATCGGCAAGTCCATGAGCCAGCCCATGGTTGCGGTTTGCGAACCTTATGATGGAAACGCACCGACACCCGGAAATGGCGTCATGGTTGCCTTTCCAGCTGGATCCAAAGAAGCCGCAGATAAAATGTATGAGCGCGCGATTGAACTGGGCGCGACCTGCGACGGCAAACCCGGACAGCGCGTCCCGAATATGTTTTACGGCGCTTATGTCCGGGATCCCGACGGTAATAAGCTCGCGTTTTTCGATTTTAGCTAGGGGCTACCCTAGGGCGCTTTAAACCCGATTTTTGCGTGGCTGCCATCGCAGAACGGTTTATTTGAACTGGCCCCACATCGGCATAATCGGCAACTATTGGTACGCTCGATAAGCGCACCTGTTCCTCCGCAAATTTCCAAATGACCGGAGACAGCAAGTGGTCCATTGGGCTGTGGCCGGATATCTAATTTACCGTCACGTTTATCCGGCATAGCCGTATCGCGAGCTTCACGTTCACCGCTGGCCTGAAACCCGGCATTATGATGGGACCCGTCGCAATAGGGTTTATTTTGCGACTTCCCGCAGCGGCAGAGTGTTCTGTTGAAAGGTTCGCTATCGTTATCCGGCGAGAGTGAGCCTTCCGGATCATGTACCCGCAAATCCGCGCGGAAAGAGAGCGGTCCGTTCTCCTTGAGTCTCAAAATATTGACCTTTGGCGCAGCCTCTTCCTGCCCACCATCCTTACGGTGAATACGGATGGCTCCGCTCGCACATTCCCGTCCAATCGCGTAGAGAAGATCGGCCTCTGTATCATCTGGATAGAGCCAGGGCCCCTCAACATTGGCGAGGAACGTGTCGGGTGCGCCCATGACGCAAAAGCGGGAGTGAATACAGGCCTTGCCATCAAATTCCATGATCACGTCTTTGCCTTCAATAACTTCGACGCCGTCCGCGCGTTTAATTCCGCGCAACGGTTTCGTGCGGCCTTCGCGTTCAGGATAATCCATTGTTTCGCCAGTTTTCGCCCAGTCATCCATTTGCTCGAAAATATCGCTCATGATTCTGTATCCTCTCCTTTGGCTTCAATAATCGCCTCCGCCTCTCGGATGAAGGTTTCCGCGATCCGTGCCACCATGTCGATGGAGGCATCGACCGCGTCTGAAATACCACGAATGTCTTCACCCGCCTCGGTAATTTCATTAAAACGGCAAGCAAAGACTCTCCATTCTGTTCCGATCGGCAGCGGCGCAACGGAATTACGGATGGTCGCGAAGCTCATCCCCGCCGTGCGGTCCGTATCGCCATTGGCTTGGATGTGAGTCATCGCTTCGGCGGCGGGTGTCATCGCATACATCAGGTCGGTGGCGGCATTGACCAGAATGCGTTTTTCATGCGCGTCGCCGCGTCGCCCAAAGGCCTGACTCAGCAAGCGCAGCATTTTAATATAGAGAGCGTTTGTCCAATCCATCAATGTCGCCGCCGTGGGTTCCGTGACCCAGACTTTTCCTTCCGGTGTGGGCGGGCTGCGCATGACCGGATTTTCTGCGACGGGTCGGGCCGGGTCGAATGTAGGGTCTTCGTCCAGATAGGCGTCATATTGCGCCTGTATCCGGCAGAACCGTTTGAAGTGGGAGGTCTCGGAATGGGCGTTCGCACCTTCGCCCTGTTCCTTGATGACGTCGACTGCGACTTTCGCATCTCGTAGGTTGTTGATGACACAGAGTCCGGGAAGGGGCGTGATATCCGGTCCGATCTGACGGCTGGCATCCCCGACGAAAAGATGATCTTCGCCGTATTTTTCACAGAGAACTTCAAAGGTTTCGACGATTTGATCGTAGAGCGCACCTACCGTCGGATAATCCATCGCGACGGGCATCAGGCGGGATTGTTCAATTGGGGCGCGGTGGTAATCATATATGTCCCGGAACGGAGGACTATCCTCAATATCTTGTGCACATTCCGGTCGCTCCAAATAAATAAAATGCTGGAGTGTATCCTGATCAAAGCGACGGAGGCGGACCGACATTTTCGCGGGTAGCGGGCCGGGCGCGATGGGAAAATTTAGGCGACCGAAATGCGGCGTCCCACCAATCGCGCAGAGCAAATTACAGACAAGGGCGAGATGCCCCATCTCCTCTACCGCGATGCGAATAACACTGCGTCGCCAAGTTTTGAGCGTCTTGCCTTGCTCTGCCGTTAGACCTTCGCTTTCTTCCGTTTTGATAGAAAACGCGGCATAGAGATAGGTCAGCATGAGATTGTGCTCGACCTCGGCCGCCTCCTGCAACATTCCCATAAGTTGTTCGCGTGACGCCAGTTTACTGGCATCTTCTAATTGGACAACTTGGGTCATGGCATAGGTCTTTTATTTGCGTTCATCTCCCACATTGCGCGACCGGCCCTCTCTTGGTCAAGGCGCTTTAAGTGAGGCTGTTGGTTGGATGTTCCGTATACAGAGGAAAGGCTTGCATTGTAATTGAAGGGCACGCTAGATTGGCAATACCAAAGAGGAGGAAGCCAATGAACAATTAATTCGCGACATATTAAATATCTCGAATCAATTGTAGCGCCTTTAACGGGCCTATGGCTTTCGCATTGGAAAAATCATGAAACGCTTGGAACAAAAGCTCTGCCTCGTCACAGGGGCGGCCCGCGGTATTGGTGCCGCCATATCACAAAAATTTATGGCCGAGGGAGCGACGGTGATCCTCTCTGATATTGATGATGACGCCGTCCGTCAAACGGCCCGAAATTGTGGGGGTATCCCCTTTCACCTTGATGTCTCTCAAGAGGCTGACTGGGACCGCTTGGCTATAGAATATCCGAGGGTAGATGTCGTCGTGAATAATGCAGGCATTACCGGATTTGAAAACGGGATTATGGCTCATGACCCAGAACATGCAGAATTAGACGATTGGCATGCCGTCCACCGCGTCAATACGGACGGTACGTTTCTTGGCTGTCGATATGCTATTCGTGCCATGCGCGCGGCGGGAGCGGGGTCGATTATCAATATCTCGTCCCGTTCCGGACTGGTCGGTATTCCAACGGCGGCGGCCTACGCGGCGTCTAAGGCCGCCATACGGAACCACACAAAAACAGTCGCGCTTTATTGTGCGCAGCAAGGGTTGAACATTCGCTGTAACTCTATTCATCCTGCCGCGATCCTCACCCCGATGTGGGAGCCGATGTTGGGTGACGGTCCTGACCGCGCGGCGCGTATGGCGAACTTTGTCGCGGACACGCCGATGAAACGGTTCGGCACCGTCGAAGAAGTTGCCGCCATGGCCTTGTTACTGGCGACAGATGAAGCCGCTTATATGACCGGTGCGGAGCTGGTCATGGATGGCGGGTTGCTTGCGGGCAGCGCGGCCACGCCGGAACAGGCTTGATTGTACCTCTTTTTCTTCTCTCTGGTTTTCCCGTGTTACTCTGACTATCAGGGTGACAGGGAGGACCGATTTTGGAATTTTTAAACGGCTTGTTGAATGAGTTGATGTCGGGCGACCGCCCTTTGCTCAGTTTTCTGTTTTTCCTGAACATTATACTCTTGGTGCTTTCGCGGCCGATCATCGGACTGATTGCTCCCAATCAGGATAATAAGACTAAGGTTAAACTGGCGCAGAGCCTTAATATCCTTGTGCTGGGATTCCAAATTATAGACTTCGCCTTGCGTCGGTCCTTTGTGGACTATGATGGGGGCTATCTTGTCAATCTCGGGATTAGCTTGATGGTTATCTATACGGGGATTTTCCTCTATAGCCTGAGCGGGACCTTTACGCGCCGCCGGTTTGGCAAGACGCGTAACTTGGATGACAAGACGCTTTACATCGAGACTTATAATTCGCGTCTCATCAATATCCTTCTGCTTGCCGTTATTGTCCTAACGGTCATTTATTCGCTGATTAAAGTTTGGGGCGCGGATAGTCTGCTCGAGACGACGGGGATTTTTGGTATTTTCATCGCGTTTCTCGCCTTTACATCCGCGATTTGGGCGCCTGATATTGTCAGTGGGTTGATCATCCTCAACAGTGAGATGATCGTCGACGGCGATGTCGTCATATTGGAAGGCCATGCGGATGAGTTCATCATCGCGCGGGTCACACTGATCTATGTTGTGCTCTATGATGTGCGGAATAATCACCGCACCCTGCTGCGAAACACGCAATTTATTCAGGGGCGGATTGACAATCTCAGCCGCATTGCGAGCTCTGACGGTATTCGTCAGGCGCTTAAATATAACATTGGTTATCCGGAGTTTAGTGAGGATCCGGAGCTACGAGAGGCGGAATTAGCCGCGTTTCAGAAAAACATCGGAGATATGTTCACCCGCAGTTTTGAAGCCTGCGACGCGAATAATGCGATCAAAGTCAACCGAAGCAAGCCCTTTGAATGGGCGATGACAAATGCGGGCGATTACGCGTTGGAATATACACTCTGGGTCTATCTCGACCGCATCCCGAATACGAAAATCACGGCGACCATCCGCAGTTACCTCATGGGGGCGATGTATAAGATCAATGAAAATGTCTATGCGGCTTCCGTCATAGAAGGCGTGGACCTGTCGACACCGGACCTCGTCAATGCGCGGCTCACGGGCGCGGACACCCCTCAATAACAGGGCTTCATAGGCATCACGGAGTCGTGATGATCTAATAATTGACCAAATGGTTTCATATGCCTATCTAGTAATATACCAAACGGTTCATAATGTGCCGTTACAAAGCATAAGAGAGATATAACATGACCGATTTCCCAACACATACGATTGAAACGGCACCGGCCGATGCGAAGCCTCGCCTCGAAGGCGCGCAAGCCGCCTTGGGCTTTGTGCCTAACCTCTTTGCCGCAATGGCCGAAGCGCCGGCCTTGCTCGAAGGTTATCAAACACTATCTGACATTTTCGACAAGACGGACCTCTCCGCGACGGAGCGTCAGATCATCCTGATGACTAATAATTACCTCAATGGCTGTGACTATTGCATGGCCGCCCATACCACGATCAGTCAGGGCTCAGGCGTCCCCGCTGACGTGATAGAATCCCTGCGCAACAACAAGCCGATTGCGGATGCGAAACTCGAAGCCCTCCGCCAATTCGCGATCACAGTGAACGAAACCCGTGGCTGGCCGCTGGAACGCGACGTCCAAGCCCTCATCACGGCGGGATATACGACGCAAACCGTCCTCGAAGTCGTCCTTGGCACAGGTCTGAAAGTCCTGTCCAATTACACGAACCATATTGTCGAAACGGATGTCGACGCGGCCTTTGCCCCAAATGCGTGGACTCGTCCTGCAGCGAACGCAGCCTAAGTTCAAATCACAAGCCCTGTTAGATATCAGCTCCCAGTTCTATCCGCTTTGGTTAGGGCTGGGGGTTACTAAATTTTCCCCACATGAGATGAAAATTCTATCATCTTCGTTCTTTCTCGGCAGATTTTGCAAATTGCGCCGAAGACTTCCTCATATTCAAAACTTTATATAGACATGTTTGCTTTTCTTTTGTTGGATGTAAGAGCCAAAAATCGAAAGGACCTCACATGAAAAAATTTATCACATTGCTCGCATTACCTGTTTTTCTAACGGCCTGCGGTACAGTTCCCCCCGAGTGGAAAGAGGGAGACCAATCCTTTATAGAACTCGCGGAGCAAAAACCGGATGAAGAACTATGTCGGAAGACAAAAGTTTCCGGCTCCCAGTTTGACAAGAAAGTCTGCATGACCCGCCAAAAGTGGGCCGAGATGGAACAACGGGCACAGGAAAATGCGGCCGCCGCACAACGTGCCGGGGCTCAAGCGATCAGAAGTCCGCAAGGCGCGAATTAAGAACAATCCGGTTATCGCGTTGACGAAGTGGTGAAATTGTCATTAATAAAATTATTATGACTATTTCTAAAATTTCTATCTTCGCGATAACTCTACTGTCCGCCATTTCCCTACAAGCGTGCGGCACAGTCCCCGCCGAATGGAAAGCGGGTGAGAATGCGGTGGCGACATCTGCGGATCCTGACGAAATCATTTGTCGGGATACGCGTATGACGGGCAGCAGCTTTGATAAAAAATTGTGCCTGCCTCAATCGGAATGGACCGCCATTGCAGAGGCGTCCAAGAAAAATACCAAACGTATTCAGGACAGTTCAGCGCGCGCCATCCGCAGCTCCGGTGGCGGAGGCGGCTGAGCGTCTATCGCGGGACCATTTCCATGCGGCAGGGCATTGTTGGAATCCCGATCATGCGTAGCGGATTAATCGTGAACCACAGGTTCGCGTAAACCGTCTCGCCCGCATTCACAAAGACCAAATCCATTGGGTAGCTCTTGCACCAATCCATCTTACCGTAAATTTGTGTTGCGGATTGTGGAATCTCGACGGTTACACTGCTGCCATGTTTCACCTTGCCCAGACGCACTTTCCCGGTCGGCGTTCGCGCATAGAGGACGAGCGCGCGTAGCACACCATATTTGCCGCGATTGCGCGTGATGGTGAGGGGGTAGGTCTGGGACATCTCGAGACTCACATCTATGAGGTTTGAAGCCTTAAACGACGCCTGCGCCGCCGCGTCATAGGTGAAGGTTTCGCCCGAAAGGGGCGCATAGTCATATGGCGTCTCATCGGGAACCGTTCGGCCCGCGATTGGGTAGGGTCAGCGCCTTGGTTTGCCGGCGGAGGAGATGTTTCCGAACCGTCACAGCACATCCCCAGAATGCGCCGTGCACGCGTTGATGGAGGCTGTGGTGTCTTGGGGTATATGTGTGGCTCTCCATTTGGGGAGAGTAGGTGGTGGGGTAGGGGTGGTGTAAAGTTTTTGGATTATTGGGTCTTACGTGACGATACTCAATATCATCACCAAATTTCTAGATGTCTGACTTGTAGATAGGAATACGAAATAAGCGCCATAAAGTTCGAGGCAAAAAATTATCTAAGTTAACAACTTTGAGCGCCATAGTTTTTTTCATCTTTATCGAACGTGAGTCGTCATATTCTAAGATGTTGTCTTTCCATCCTTTTATTTGAAGTGACTGATCATTTAGGCAATCTAGTATTAAACTGACATCTTTCGAAATTTCAGGGTAAAAAGATTCAATAAGGCGTGTTTTCTTTTGATCTGAAAGATCATCCCAAGAATTATAATTGGGAGGTGGAAAAGCAACCGACAAACCATAGTTAAGGCCCACCTTCCTTAGAAAGTCATACCCCTTGCAGTACATGTCGTAAGTTGTTTCGATGTGTAAATGAACGTCTTCTGAAACATTTATGATTGCTTCTAAAACACGCTTAAGGCTCCAAGTAAGGTACTCCCCTTCATCAATGCAGTTTTTTAGAACTGAATGAATATCATATATTGCACCATTAGAATTGAAGTTGATGGAAATGAGATCGAGATACCGATTTGAACCTAAATAAGTTTCTAATTCATCTTCGGCGTAAGCCCACTTTTCAACTTCCTTCAGTGATGTTAGGCCTTCTAGTATCTTAAAGATATCTAACTTATGTTTGCTTGTATTCACTAATATTCAACCACCCCGCCCAACAAACAAATCCAACATATCCGCGTGAAAGCTATCACCCTGTAGCTTCCCATTCCGGTCGATCCATTGGACGGCCCAGGCGTCGCCATCTGGACCTTTGACGGTCATTTTGGGGCTGCCGGATTTTAGGCGGACGACGTCGCCGGTTTTGAAGTCTGACATGGTTGGCTTTCGGGTTTTGGCGAGGGAGTTGCCCGCGCGAGAGTTCAGTCTTTTACGCTTTCGCCGGTGACCGCTTTGAGGTCATCCGCTCGCGGTGGCTCGCGGCGACGGCTTATTTTAATCCCCCGGATTAAAATTCCGGGCGCAGCCCGGATCAGCCGTCGTCCATTTTAAGCGCCGCAATAAACGCTTCTTGCGGAATCTCCACGCGGCCAAACTGCCGCATCCGTTTCTTGCCCTTCTTCTGCTTGTCGAGCAATTTCCGCTTCCGGCTGGCGTCGCCGCCATAGCATTTTGCGGTCACGTCTTTGCGCATCGCGGCAATCGTTTCGCGGGCGATGACTTTGCCGCCTATGGCTGCTTGGACCGGGATTTTGAACAGGTGGCGCGGGATGAGGTCTTTGAGCCGCTCGCACATCTGCCGCCCGCGGCTTTCCGCATTATTGCGATGGACGAGCATGGAGAGCGCATCGACGGGATCGCCGTTCACGAGGATCGACATCTTCACGAGGTCACCTTCCTTCAGACCAATCGCCTGATAATCGAAACTCGCATAGCCTTTGGAGACGGATTTCAGACGGTCATAGAAATCGAACACGACCTCATTGAGGGGCAGTTCATATTCCACCATGGCGCGGCCATTGATGTAGGACAGGCCCGTCTGCACCCCGCGACGGTCCTGACAGAGTTTCAGAATTCCGCCGAGATAATCATCCGGCGTCATGATGGTCGCCTTGATCCAGGGTTCCTGAATATGGTCGATCTTCATCACGTCCGGCATGTCGGCGGGATTGTGGAGTTGCATCTCTGTGCCGTCCCGCATGGCGAGCGTATAGACGACCGAGGGCGCGGTCGTGATTAGGTCGAGATCAAATTCCCGCTCCAGCCGTTCCTGAATAATTTCCAGATGGAGCAGGCCGAGGAAGCCGCAACGGAACCCAAAGCCGAGCGCGGCAGAGGTTTCCATCTCATAACTAAATGACGCATCATTCAGGCGCAGACGACCCATCGCCGCGCGCAAGTCTTCGAAATCGGCGGCGTCCACGGGGAAGATACCGCAGAATACGACGGGTTGCGCGGGTTTAAATCCGTCCAGCGCCGTTTCTGTCGGGCGCTTATCCTCGGTAATCGTATCACCCACGGCGGCGTCGGCGACTTCCTTGATGGAGCCGGTAAAGAACCCGACCTCGCCTGGGCCGAGCGATTTGACATCGGTCGCCGTCGGCAGGAAGGTCCCGACCTTGTCCACCGTATAGCTCGCGCCCGTATTCATCGTGCGGATGCGCATGCCCTTGGAAATTGTGCCCTCGATCACGCGGAACAGCACGACGACGCCCATATAGGTGTCATACCACGCATCGACGAGCATGGCTTTGAGCGGCGCTTTCGGGTCCTTCGTTTCGGGCGGGGGCAGGCGGAGCGCGATGGCTTCCAGCACATCCTCGATCCCGATGCCGGATTTCGCGGAACATTCGACCGCGTCCGACGTGTCCAATCCGATGACGTCCTCAATCTGTTGCTTGACGCGGTCCGGCTCGGCGGCGGGCAGGTCGATCTTGTTCAGGACCGTGACGATCTCGTGGTCATGTTCAATCGCCTGATAGACATTGGCGAGGGTCTGCGCCTCGACGCCCTGCGACGCATCCACGACGAGGATCGACCCCTCACAGGCCGACAGCGAGCGCGAGACCTCATAGGCGAAGTCCACATGACCCGGCGTATCCATCAGGTTCATGATATAGGTTTTGCCGTCCTTGGCCGGATACTCTAGCCTCACAGTCTGCGCCTTGATCGTGATGCCGCGTTCCTTCTCGATATCCATATTGTCGAGCACCTGCTCGGACATTTCACGGTCCGACAGCCCCCCGGTATAGGAGATCAGGCGGTCGGCCAGCGTCGACTTCCCGTGGTCAATATGGGCCACGATGGAGAAGTTGCGGATAAGGCTTTGGTCGGTATTCTCGGTCATGGACGCTATGTAGCGCGGGCGGGCGGATAAGCAAGCGTGGGGTACTGCCGCAGGGGGGTTGACATGATGCATCAACAGCTGTCAGCACCTTAAAATGAAGAGGTTTTATTGTATTGCAATTGCGAGCATTTTATCTGCGTGCGCGACCTCTCCGGTCCACTTTGACCCTCATTTATACTCCAAAGTGGAAATTGATGCGGTAGTGGCGCACCACTTTGACACGAACACAACTGTTGTCTCAAAAGCCCTTGCTCCAAGCTTCGAAAAATTCGGGCAGCCAGCGAGATACGTTGAAGGGGATATGTCAGGCGTTGATAATGATCGTTTTGAACGTCTCTATGGGACAGGTAAAATACGGTCACGATTTAAAGTACCCAGGAAGGCTTTCTGGCAGATTGATGGAAACCGACTGGGCAAGGATGTTTCGCCGGTGCGGACGGTACACCTCATATACAATCAGGCTCTTTTAGATGGAAATGTATTCTTGGCAAAGTCAATGGAAACAAGGAGAGGACAAACTTTTACAGTTTTTGAGCGTCAACAAGACTCTCAAATTATAGTTAGCGTTTACAAAACCAGTCGTTTACCTAAAGCCGCCGAATTCAAAACACTCGAACTACGTGTGGATTAACATAAGTTACATGATCCAGCCTTCTTCGCGCAGAACGGCATTGCGATCCGGGCCTATTAAATCGTCCGCGCTCAACGCCTCTCGCAATCTCCCGCCCTCATCCCACGCCGCCAAATCCGCGCTGACCTGCGCGACCTGTTGCGCGTCGCGGATATCGTAGGGTTGTTGGTGAAAGTCCGGATGCGCGGTGGGGAAGATTTCTGTTATGATGATGGGCTTGGAGAGCTTGTCTGCGAACTCTGTCTCAAACGGCCAGATGGCTATGTTTGGCCCGAGGACGGGGTCGCGGCGGAGGCGTTCCAAGGCTGCTATGCCCAGCAATGTCTGGCTTCCCACCGCGCCGGAATAGGCGAGTTTCCAGACGGAATGTGCGCCTTTTGTGGTGAGGTCCGATTGTCGCCATTCGGGAAAGCCGCGCGCGAACAGGGCTATGGGTTTGCCCCAGTGGAGGTTGTCATAGTTTTGCGTTTTCGGATGTCCCCAGAACGGACCTTCCGCTTCGCCGATTAATTTATTTAATTGCCCGGCGGCCTCGAAACGGTTGCTGACATTGTCCGGACCGTCTTTGACCGTCGCGTGGATGAGGGACCAAATCCCCGACCAATCCGCCACGCCCAACCGGTCCGCTGTGCCTGCCGGATAGCCAAAGGCGAAATCGAAGCCGATGATCATCCGCTCTTGCCGTGCGAGGGCGTCGTGCATGCGTCTTGCGAGATGGTCCATCGCGGCAAAGCGTGTCGGGATATTGATCGGGTCTGCCCCCGCCGCGCCGATCCAGATCGAATCCTTACCACGTGTGGGGCTGTTAGCGGCGGACCAGTCGACGGCGATATGATGATGGAAGAGGGGCATGACTTTCACGTCGTTCTTGCCTAGCCTCGCGCCATGAGCAAGCCCCATGATTATCACCGCTTTTCCGGCTGGCGTCTCGTCGTGCTGCTGCTCGTGTTCGCCCTCTATACGACGTGGTTTATCGGGCCTGGATATTTTGGGCAATTGGTGCGGCTGGAGGGGTATGAGTTTCTGCAGGGGCGAGGCTTTTACACGGGCGCCGAAGCCGTCGCCGCGATCGAGGGTCTGGATGCGGCGGGGCGGCGGTTGAAATATACCGAGCTGGGTTTTGATCTCATCTATATGGTCTTGCAGACCTTCGTTTTTGAAGCGTTGATCGCGTTCGGCCTCCGTCATTTGAGATGGTTAAAGACGCACTGGCGGTGGTTACTGCTCCTGCCGATGGGCTATCTCTTTTTCGATATTTTAGAGGATAGTGCATTGGCGCTCCTGCTCTCCACAGAATCTAAGCTAATCGGTAGTTTCGCAGGCGTTTTCACTGCGGCGAAAATGGCATTTTTTCTGCCCTGCATTCCGATTTCACTCGGCTTTGCGATAACTGGCTGTGTGGCGTTTTTCTTACGCAAAGGTAAGGCGGCGGACGGGTCGTCTTAACGCGGTCTTAACCATGATGGACGACATGTCAGTCATGTTTGATACCGCAAAATCTCTCCCGAAACTCAACTGGATGACGCTCGCCATTTTAGCGATTTGCGGCGCAGCGCTCGCATTGGGCGGCTGTTCCACAACGCCGAAGAACAATCCCAACGGCTATCCGCAGGGCGAAACGGCGCAGGCCCCGAAGGAAAGCTATAGCGACAAGGAACTCGCCAGCGCGATTTCCGACCATCTCGGCGTCACGGCGGAGAGCGCGGCTTCCGCGATTGAAGACTTGTTCAAGAAACAGGGCCGCCCCGTCGGATATATCACGGGCGAGGAGGGCGGCGGTGCCCTGATCTTTGGCGCGAAATACGGTAAGGGCACACTCTGGATGAAGGACGGGCGCACGCAGAAAGTCTATTGGCAGGGCCCGACGGTCGGGATTGATGCGGGCGCGGAAGTCAGCCGTGTGTTCACACTCGTCTATGATCTGGATAACCCGGAAGACATCTATCGTCGCTTCCCCGGTGTGGATGGCTCAGCCTTTTTCATTGCCGGGATGGCGGTACATTATCAGCGCGCGAATGGCATTACACTTGCGCCGGTTCGCGCGGGTGCGGGCTTGCGTCTCGGCGCGAATGTCGGCTATTCCAGCTACACGAAAAAGCGTGGCATCCTGCCGATTTAAACGGGCTCCAGCCAGCCCTCATATTTACAAAGCCGCCCGAAGATCGGGGCGCGTAGGTCGACGTGAAAGATAAATCGTCCGTCGCGTTCCGTCTCATAAACATATCCGCCCGGCCGTAAAAATTTCGGCAAGGGCATACCGAAAGCCGACCATCCCCGCGTTTCAATGCGAAGATTTCCAGCCTCTTCCAGAATAGCCATATGGATGGCGAAGGGCCCGAACCGTTCGGTTATATGCCGAGCCCATCGCCCGCGCGCCATGGAGTGATGGGTGGCCAGATGTTTATCGTTAAAATGTCGCTCCCAAAGCTCACCATTTGCGTCGGGCGTAATCCGTAGGTCGACGCGGATATCCTTACCGGCTTTGGGGAAACGAAACAGCGCCGCCACGATATGGGAGAGTGGATTTTTCCCGCGCGTAATATCACAACGTCCCTGAAAGATGCGACCTTCGCCAGTATGGTGTAAGCTTTGAATAGAGGAATGAAGGCGGGCATAACTATCGCCCATGACCTTTTCATAGATAGGCAGATTTGCACCGTCATATTGCAGCCCGTGGCGAATGGCGAGCGTATCAAATTCCGGCTGAAGGTCGCTCAATTTGATAATCTCCTCACCACTATACGCTCCGGCTGGCGTTGTTTCTCCGCGCAGTCTTTTGCGGACCAATGCGACCACGGGGAGGGCGGGAATATTGGGGCCGTCATCGCCCTCTGCCACAATGTGCCAGCTCGCAGAATCTGCCTCATTCGAGCCGCGCACGAATAATCCCCCGCGATGTTCTCCAAAGGGAAACAGCCCTCGCACGCGATGAAATAATCCTGCGAAGGGCGTCAGGGGTGGACAGAATTTCCAATTGACCAGATGACTCATCCCGACAAGAATCTTATGAAGCCAAACGGGCCGTGTGCCTGCGCCCGTCCATATATTCTTCAATGTAAAAAAATGCTGCGGCAGGCTCTGCGAGTCCGGGGCATCTGCGACGGCAAAGGGAAGACGTGGCAAGGGGATATCGCCGGGCACGCAAACTGTTTCTCGCCGCGTTTCTGTTAAGCCTGCAACGGTTATGGCTTTGCCGTCGCGAAATACGGGGACGGTCTTCCGTCCGGCATAGCTGGCGACGGCACCGACAACATTCCGGCCAAGTTCCGCTTTGGGCGAGGGTGCGACACCGATCGTGACATCTGTCGCGGGGCCAATCCGGGCTTCGATCTCGCGCAATCCAATCGCGCTCAAAACGGGGCAGGTGGACAGGCCGGAGATGAGGGAAATAC
Organism: uncultured Caulobacterales bacterium; assembly: GCA_947503715.1. Classification (GTDB taxonomy): domain Bacteria; phylum Pseudomonadota; class Alphaproteobacteria; order Caulobacterales; family Maricaulaceae; genus Litorimonas. The sequence goes on from CANNER010000002.1 coordinate 728,098, forward strand.
CTGCCTTTTCCGCGTCCATCTCGCGCGTCGATATGGCCGCCACAAAGGCTCCGTCATCGGAAATATCGGCGTAATCTATGCGGTGCTCTAAACAATATTCGACAACGGTTTGACGGCCATAGGCTTGGAACGGGCCGGAGGCGTCGACAATTAAATCCGGTTTGAAATCCAGATCCATGACGTTTCTATCTAATTGCAGCGGTGTGAAAACGGCCGCACCAGAGAGCAAATCACAGGCGGCTTTCGCCTTTGCCAAAGACCGTCCTGCCAGAACGATTTCCAATCCCGGTTCATCCGACAGGCGGCGCGCCATGCGCAGACCGAATGTGCCATAGCCGCCAATAATCAGAACCTTCATGCACCAGCCCTTCTTCGCTGAGAGTGACATCTGTACCTATCGACCCAGCCGTAAGAAGGCGAGAGACTGTTTTGCAATCCGGACTTGCGGGAACGCAGGTAGGAATTCAGGCATTATAGATATGAACGGAGGAAAAATGGAAAGCGAACAAACATTAAAAGGCAAAGCTATTGCAGGCGCAAAGGCGGCCCGCAAGGCGGATGAGGACATCGGCAAAGAGGCGGTGGACCAAGCCAGTGGGACGCTCAAAAAAGGGAGTACTGTCCAACCCGTCTATAAAACACAGGAAAAAATCGCTGGCAAAAATATACACCGCGATAAGGACGATATTATCAGTGAGTTTGATGATCCGGCTGGAAATACGGTTTAATCTGAACAGCGTGGAGACTTAATCCGCACTAAAGACAATAATTATTCCTTTTATTTCAAACCATTATAAAAATTTCAAAAGATGCGTCCCCACCCTCTGAACGCGCCCATATCTTACACTCATTCCTACCACGGGACGACCGGACTGCAGACCGGTTCGGTCGCGGCGGGGATGGGTGACGACATCGGGTTTTCCGGTGGTCCGCCAGAGACCCGAACCTCCCTTTGACGAGGGGACAAAGCGTGTTCGGCAGGCGGTTAAATACGGAACTCTCAATCCATCCACATGGGCCGTTTAAAAACGGCATCCATCCGTAAGTTCAACCTCTAACCGTAAGTTTAACCCTTAACCGCCGACATAAGACAAAAGCCCATGTGGATGTTTCCCGAAATGAATATGATTTAGATAACAACAGCAGATGTCATCCCGACACCAGCGGATGCGGGACCTAACGCCTATATGATTGAGCCTGAGTTCTGCAAACGTCAGGTCCCGCATCTGCGTCCTTTGGACTTGTGCGGGATGACATTTTGTATGCAATCTTACCCCCGCAGCCGCCCGCCGGCCTTCATTACCTTCTCGATAATCTTCCCACTCACCGCCTCAATATCAGCGTCCGTGAGCGTGTCTTGCGTTGGCGAAAGGGTCACGTCGATAGCCAGGCTTTTCTGGCCGTCATCGACGCCTTTTCCGCGATAGACGTCAAAGAGAGTCACATCGGAAATTAATTGTTTATCAGCGCCTTTTGCCGCCTTGATAATGTTTCCGGCTGGCACAGACTCATCCACGATAAAGGCGAAGTCGCGATGGACCGGCATGAAGTCGGAGAGTGCGAGGGCAGCTTTCGCCTTCGTCGCGGCTTTCTTGCGCGGCGCAGGGATGCTGTCCGGCGCGATTTCGAACGCGACGACACGGCCTTCAATGCCGAGTGATTTCAGCACGCGCGGGTGCAGTTCCCCGAAATTGGCGAGGACGTTTTTCGGGCCCAATCGCAGAGACGCCGATCGCCCCGGATGCCAATAGGAGCCGACGGCCTCCATGGTCATCAGGTTGTCTGTCGCAGCGCCCATAGCTTTGAGGGCGGTCAGAACATCTTCTTTCGCGGTCAGGGCTGTGACTTCAACAGCCCCCGCCCAATCGCGCCCACTCTCCACACGGCGCATCCCGGCGAGTTGGAGGGATTGCGCGTCCGGCGCTGTGCCTTGGAAGACGGGGCCGAGCTCGAACAAAGCCGCGCCGGGATAACCGCGATCCGCGCTGCGCTGTCCGGCCAGCAGCATGTGGATCAGCGCCGTTGGGCGCATCCAATTCAGATCGCTTGAGATCGGATTATCCAGCGCCAATTCCGGCTGTCCGCCGTCAAAGGCCTTTGCGTGTTCGTCGAGAACAAAGGACCATGTCACGGCCTCGGACAGGCCACGCAGCGCGAGGGCCCGACGGGCGAGACGTGTGCGATTCTGCGTCAGAGTCGCTGTCGGTTCACGCCGCCCGGGTAGGAGCGGGAGGCTGACGGCTTCCAGATTGTGGAAACCATGGATGCGCACGATTTCTTCGACAAGGTCCGCGCCTTCGCTCGCGTCACGGCGGAAAGAGGGGACATCGACCCACCAGTGATCGCCTTGTTTTACTGAGAAGCCGAGATCAGTCAGGATCATCAGCATTTGATCGTCATGTAGGTCTAAACTCGTTAGACGGGCGACTTGCGCCGGATCAAATTCGATAGCAGGCGGTGCAGGCGGAATTTCACCCGCAATTTTAATCTTGGATGCCTCACCGCCGCAAATATCCAGAACCATCTGCGTCGCGAGTTCCGCGCCGTCAACCAGACCGCCCGTATCCACACCGCGCTCAAACCGATATTTTGCATCGGAATTTACGCCGAGCCGTTTGGCCGAACGGCGAATGGTGAGCGGGTCGAAATAGGCGGACTCGATGAGGATATTATGCGTATCCTCATCCACACCCGTGCTCTCGCCGCCGACAATTCCGCCGAGGCCGAGAATGCCGGACGCATCGGCGATAACTATATCTGACTCCAACGCACCATATTGATTGTCGTCTAGTGCATCAAACCACTCAGCTGGCCATGGCATTTTTGCTTTTGGCAGCATCAACGATTTATCCCCCTTACGCACGGTGATGGCTCCACTCACCTTATCCAGATCATAGAAATGCAGCGGGCGGGCGCGGTCATAGGTGACGTAATTCGTTATATCGACGAGGGCTGAAATTGGGCGCAAGCCAATCGCTTTCAACTGGTCCTGCAACCATTGCGGGGACGGGCCATTTTTGACGCCGCGAATGACGCGACCCACAAAAGCGGGGCAGCCATCGGTGTCTTCAATCACGATCTCCTGCTCGCAGGGGAACTCGCCTTTGATCGTCTCAATTTCAGGCGTAATTAATTCGCCCAATCCAACAGCGGCGAGGTCGCGGGCAATCGAATTGACGCCCAACCAGTCGGGGCGGTTGGGCGTGACTTCAAAATCAATGACGGGATCGTTCATCTCAAGCGCATCGACAATCGGGGTGCCGACCGCATGGTCCTTCGGATCCAGTTCCAAGATGCCATCATGGTCTTCGCCAAGTTCCAACTCTTTGGTCGAGCACATCATACCGGAGCTTTCCACACCGCGAATTTTGCGAGGCTTCTTGTCTAGGCTGAAATCCAATCCCGGAATAAACGCGCCCAGCGGCGCATAGGCCACGGCGATGCCCGCCCGCGCATTCGGCGCGCCGCAGACGATCTGTTTCATCCCGTCCACGGTCTCGACCTGGCAGACTTGCAACTTATCCGCATCGGGATGTTTCTCGGCCGATTTCACATGGGCGATGGTGAAGGTGGAGAGAGACTTGGCGGGGTCGATGATCTCTTCGACTTCCAATCCGGCCAGAGTCATCGCCTCGGCGACTTGCTCAATCGTCGCGTCTGTTTTCAGGTGGCGTTTCAGCCAGGACAGTGTGAATTTCATGATTTAATTTCCCAACCGTTTGGCGGCGGTTTGATCGATATAGGTTTGGAACAAGTCGACGGGGGCGTCTTCTATGCCGCATGTTTTGACGGGTTCCGGTAATTTGCGGTCAAAATAGCGCACGGTCCAGCAATCCTCGAACACGGAACAATAGCAGACTTCAACATCAACGCCGTCCATCGGCGGCCCGAATTGTCCGCGCAAGTAAGCGCCGAGTTCCGATCCCGCTGCGCCCATGCGGTAGGCGCGCGGCGTGACCGTTTCACCTGCGCGCAGAAATCCTGCGGCAGGGGCGGTGATGGGATATCCGGCATTGCTGCGCATCCGTCCGTTCATCACGGCGAGGTCGAATGTGTCGACATCCGTGACGGGCTCGCCATTCTGCAGCGGCGTGACTTTCTGGATATGCGCAATGCCGGCCCCGACATTGTTCAGGCGCACGGCGAACATGGCCTCACTGCGGTCCGCGATATTTTCATAACCAAGATCAATATCGATAATCGGCAGCACAGAGGCCTTTTGCGCCTCCAGCGCCATCTGCGTCTGCGACCGTGCGACGAGGAGGGACATAAACGCGACAAGGACAGCGACAACACCCGTCGTCAGGCCGATATCAATCCGTTTGAGGAGGGCGGCGGCGGGTTTATTGCTGCCATCGCCTGTAGAACCCGTTGGGATGGTCATCAGCTCAACCCCGTGGCCAAATTCGCCTGGACCAGCGGGTCAAACCCGTAATGGCCGAGCCACCGCGTATCCGCCGCGAACATATCGCGCAGGTCCGGCATGCCGTATTTCAGCATGGCGAGGCGGTCGACGCCCATGCCGAAGGCGAAGCCCTGATATTCATCGGGGTCGAGGCCGCAGGCGCGGAGCACATTTGGATGCACCATGCCGCAGCCGAGAATCTCCATCCAGCTCTCGCCCTGGCCAATTTTAATCGCCGCGCCGTCGCGTTCATAGCGGACGTCCATTTCGGCGGACGGCTCCGTGAACGGGAAGTGATGTGGGCGGAATTGTACGTCCACGTCAGTTTCGAAAAACGCACTGACGAAATCCATGAGGACACCTTTCAGGTGACCCATATGGATGTTCTTGTCGATGACAAGGCCCTCGACCTGATGGAACATCGGCGTGTGCGTCTGGTCACTGTCACAACGATAGGTACGTCCCGGCGCGATAATGCGGATGGGCGGTTTTTCTTTGATCATCGTGCGGATTTGCACAGGGGATGTGTGAGTCCGTAGAACCTTCTTCTCGCCGTCGGCGTCAGGCACCATGAAGAATGTGTCGTGCATGTCGCGGGCGGGATGTCCGGGCGGGAAGTTCAACGCCGTGAAATTGTGAAAGTCATCCTCGATATCCGGACCTTCGGCGACGGAAAATCCCATATCGGAGAAGATCACGGCCATTTCTTCCATGACTTGCTGCACGGGGTGGAGCGTGCCGGACGCCGTGCCGACGGGCAGGGACATGTCCATGGTCTCGCTGGCGAGCGCGGCGTCGAGCGCTTCATTTTCGAGCGTCGCTTTGCGTGTTTCGACAGCCGCGTTCAGGTCGTTTTTTAACCCGTTCAGCGCCGGACCCATGACTTTCTTCTCGTCGGGGCTCATTTTGCCAAGGCCGCGCATCATCAGGCTCACTTCGCCTTTTTTGCCGAGGGCGGCGACGCGAATATCGTCCAGCGCAGCAAGGTCGCTCGCGCCTTCGATTTCGGCAAGAATACGGGTTTTGACGGCGTCTAAATCAGACATGGGGCAGGCTTTCGCGGGTCTAGAGTTTGGGGGGTCTTTTACGCCGCCCAACCGTCTCGTCAACAGGCCCTGACTCTTATCGCGACCCAGCGAGTTTGCGTTTCCGGCTTGGGGATTTGTCAAATGTTGTGCGCCCCGTCGGGACCTTCGCATCCGGGTCAATCTCCGGCTCAATAATGACTTCGCGTTTTTGGTAGAGGCCGGGGCCTTCCAGCACGCGGTCAAAGCCGTAATTCATCTGCGCCAGATTTTCACCTTCACCGAGGATAAGATAACCGTGTTCTCGCACAAGACCGGAAAGACCCCGCAAAACCCGTACGCGGGCCGGGGCGGAATAATGGGGCAGGCTGCCGCAGAACATCACGGCGTGGAAATCCTCCAGCGTGTCGAGTTTCGACAGGAGATGAATATCGCGAAATTCAACGGCGTCGCGAATTTCCTGTTTCACGGCCCAATCCGCGCCGTCAGGCTCGAAGAAATCGACGAGGTCTTGAATGGGCAGTCCGCGTTGCACATCAAAATGGGTGTAGCGTCCGGCGCGGGCACGTTCCAGCGCCTGACTGGGATAATCCACACCGACAATATCGACTTTCAATCCGTCTAATTCGTCGCCCATTTTAGCGACCGTCATGGCCATACCATAAGTTTCCTGCCCGCTGGCACAGCCAAAGGAGAGCAAGCGTATGCGTCCACCGCCGCGTTTGTGATGCAGGTCAGGCAAGACATGTTTACGTAGGTTATGGAAGGCCGTTCGGTCTTTGAAAAAATGCGTATCGCGTTCCGTCAGAGCGGAAACGATCTGCACGGCGAGGCGCGTTTTCCCCGTTTTGAACAGTTCATCGATCATGGCCTCAAGTGAGACATAACCCTCTTCCCGCGCCAATCGCGCGAGACGGGTTTCGACCAGAAAAGCATGGTTCGTGCCGAGGTTCACCCCCGCCAGTTCCAGCGTCAGGCGTTTTAAGGCCTCGTAATAGGAGGCGTCGAGTGTCAGCGCTCCGGCCAAGTCTTAGACCAATCCCGCCAAGGCAAATTTGCTCTCAATAATATCCGAATCAAACGGCTTCATAATATATTCGTTCGCCCCGGCGGAGAGCGCGTCGACAATGTGATTGATGTCACGTTCAGAGGTGCAGAACACGACCGTGGGCTTGTCGCCATTCGGCAATTTGCGGAGTTCTTTCAGAAATGCGAACCCGTCCATGACCGGCATTTTCCAATCGACCAGCACCGCATCCGGCAATTCAATCCGGCATTTATCCAGCGCTTCCTGTCCGTTTTCCGCGTCATCAGTCTCGAACCCAAGGTCTTTCACAATCCGTCCGGCGACGCGGCGGATCATGCGGCTGTCATCGACGATGAGACAGGTTTTCATGACGCGTTATTCATCGTGGTTTGCGTGTCCATCAATGCGGCGAGTTGCGCGCGTAGACCCTGTTCCGTTTCCGGCGTGATAAGCGGCTTGGACGGCGGCGTTACAGCGTTCGGGTCAATTGCAACACGCAGGGCCGTTGTACCGGCCATAATGTGTAATTGCTCGCCCGCATAATTGACATCAATATGTCCAACGCGTCCCTCGGGCAGGGCTTGGCGAATGATCTGCGACAGGGCCGCGCCGAGACGGGCCTGTAAATCCGCAGAGAGGTCTTCGGAAATCTGTGCGTCCGCCATATCATAGGACAGGCTGATCGTGCGGTTAGCCGTGCGGGCGACGGAGAGCGCATCGGCCACAACATCCCGCATCATCATGTCGAGCGCGATTTGCGGTCCGGCCAAACGGGGGGAAGGCGCGGGAATGTCAAAGACATCCGCGACGGGTTCGATCTCAATCTCTGATCTTTCAAGGACGGAGGGAAAGGCGACGATGGACGAGTCGTCCGCTTCAGTTGCGGGTGCATCACCCATTGGTTGCACGTCTTCAATCGTCACAGGTGCACGCATGAGGCGGGAGAGCATATCCGCATCCGCTGCTTGTGCCTTTGGTAAGAGGGAATCCAGAGTCGCGCGCGCAGATTCCCATTTATCAGAGGCCGTTTGCGGCAGGTTCAAACCCTCTGGCGCCTCAACAAGCTCCGAGAGGCCGCGCGCGTAATTCGTGACCAACATGCCCAGCGCATGGACGCGGCGTTTCAAAATTTCGTCGCTTTCATGGTGCAGGGCTGACAGCACATCCTGCGCCGACATATAGACATGACGGGCCCGCAAGCGTTTTGCGCCGCGTTGGATCGTGGTCATCATCGCCGTCACGACGGAGGCGGCCTCGGGCGCACGGGCATCGTCCATCCCGGCCAGAAGCTCCAGCCCCTCGGCGGCGGTGCGCGTAAATTGCCGCGCAAATGTCAGGTCATCACCCATAATCACTCAGTCTCGAATCTATGCTTGCCCACATGGTCTGTCCCGAACTTGACGGGAAAGGGTTAAGACGGGGTCAAGCGCGGATGAAAAAAGCGTCATTTGTCACAAAATCTTATGGCGGCGTTCTCCGCTTGTTACCTGTTGAAACATGACGTTTACCGAAAGCGTATATTGCGTGTTTCATCTACCTGACAGGTTGCTATGTAGACGAAATGATCTCCGACCTTGCCATTGACCCGCTTGCTGACGCTCTGTCTGCTGATGTCTGTATTATCGGGGCGGGCGTGGCTGGGCAGACGCTGGCCATGCGTCTGGCGAAGTCTAATCGCAAAGTCCTGCTGGTTGAGAGCGGGGGGCGGGATTTCGATGCGGAGACGCAAAAACTCTCCGACGGCGAAAATGTGGGCGAAGACTATTATGATCTCGAGACGACCCGCCTGCGCCTATTTGGCGGGACGGCGGCGATCTGGGGCGGGCGCTGTGCAGAACTCGACGCTATAGATTTTGAGCAACGCGATTACCTGCCGCATAGTGGCTGGCCGATTACCAAAGCCGATCTCGATCCTTATTATGAAAAAGCCTATGCCGCGCTGGGACTAGAACGGGCGGGGGAGAACCGTCTCTGGTCAACGGTTGGGCGGGCGCAGCCGGAATTTGATGCGGACAAGATTGATACTGACCTCTGGTGTTTCGATGAAAATGGCGAGCGATTTACGAATGTCTCGCGCGGGGATTTGGACCGTATGGAGATCCTGCTCAATGCGACACTGACAGAACTGGATGTGGCAAAGGATGGAGAGGTTCGAACGGCCACGCTCCAGAGTTTAAATGGAAATAAAGTCACGGTTGCTGCCAGGACATTCGTCCTCGCGGCGGGCGCGATTGAAACCATCCGCCTCCTCATGGCCGCTGTACCGAACCGTCCGGACGGTCTGGGAAATGAGACGGATCAACTTGGTCGTTTCTTTATGGAACACCCTCATGCGCGAGGCGGAGAGATTAAGCCGAAAAATCTGGGGCAATCGTTGATGGTTCTACCACGGGCCTTGCGCGTGAAGGGCAAACGTTATGCAGCATATTTGCGTCCGGCGGAGAGCTTCCAACGCGAGGCGGGCATTCTCAACACTTCTCTCAGTCTCGCGCCGCGTCGACATGAGGGCGATAAGCCGGACCTCATGCGAGCGGCCAAGGGCAAGTTGAAACACGATCTGCCAAGTACGAAATTCTGGCGCTCGACCTATAAACGATTGAAGACTTTGACCATCAAATTGCGGGAAATGACCGACCCGTGGCCCTCTGTTTTCGCGATGAAAAAGTCGCGCGGGAAGCTCGGGCTTTATGCCGTTATACGTGCGGAGCAAGCGCCCAATCCAGACAGCCGGATTACGCTATCAGAAGACAAAGACGCCCTGGGCCTGCCGCTGGCCAAGCTCGATTGGCAATATTCGGAGATTGATAAACGCAGTGTCAGGGTCCTGATGGAAACTCTGCGCGATGAATATCAACGCCTCGGTTGGGGGGAGGTTGAACTGGCTCCGTGGCTGGCCGATCAAGACCTAACATGGAAAAATGACCCGCTGATCTCCTCCCATCCGATTGGTGGCTATCACCATATGGGCGGCACACGAATGAGCGAAACGCCCGCGACGGGCGTCGTCAATGCGGACTGCCGTCTTCATGCGTCTCCGAACCTTTATATCGCCAGCAGCAGCGTTTTCCCGACAGGCGGTTGGGCCAATCCGACCGTCACGATTATGGCGCTTGCCGAACGGCTAGGCGATCATATTGACGGGACCTTGTGACGTTTCATCGTCAGGGTCGCCCAGATCGTGACGATGATGATTTCGAACGCGGCCCCCACGAGTGCCGCCCACCCGGCCGCGTAAATTCCGGCTGTTGAGACGAGCGTGAAGAAGGCAAAGAGATAGGCAATAATCGCGCCGCCCCTTATCCAGGCCGCGCGCCCCGGTCGCATCAGGACGTAAAAGACAGTGTAAAACGGCACCGCTGCCCCCGTCAGTGCGGCTGCGAGGAGCAGGAACACCGCTAGACCAGACGCCTTTTCAAACCCCTCGCCAAAGGCCAGTTGGATAATCGGTTCGCCAAAGACCAGCACGATAAGGGTGAGAATGAGGCTGATCCCGCCAATCACAAGAGTCGCCTTGAGGGCAACGTTTTGCAGGGCCTGAATTCGGCCTTCCGCCACGAGGCGGCTGAGTTCGGGATATAGCACTTGGTCGAAAAGCTTTGTCCCTTTGCTGAGGATTTTGGCGAATTCTTCTGCGATACGGAAAATTGCAAAGAGGGCCGGGCCGAAGACGGCCGTGACCAGCAAGCTAGGGAAATGTGTACGAAAGGCGTTAAGGGTTGAGTCGATGTTCGTCTTTACGACAAAGGGCCAAAGACCCCTATCTGTTTCGATCAAAACATTCCGCGCCTTCCAGACGGGGCGGAGGAGGCGGCGCTTATAGAGCTCTCTGATGGCTAGAAGCGGCAGCGCGATATAACTCAGCGCTGATGCCGCAAACCAAACACAGAGAAACCCCGCTACACCCCAACCCATCCACCACGCCAGGCACGCGCCGGAAAAGCGCAGAACCGGCATGATCAGTGTCCGCAGGGCGAGGACACCAAATTTATCAAACAGCCGAAAAATCCCCGTCCCCGCATGGGTCTGCCGCAGTAGCAGGACGAGGCAGTAAAGCGTCACGTAATTCTGCAAGGTCGCGAGGGGGAGACCGTCCGCTTCCGGCCCGAATCCGGGAAAGCGGGCGGAGAGTGCGACGACGACACTGAACAATCCGACCGCCGACCCATAAGCCAAAATGGCGGCCAAGGCGTCCAGCGTGAAGCCAAAGCGAAACAAACGTCCCAATAGTCTCGCGTCTTTATTCGACAGGTGATCTGCGCCGAACCGGACAATGGCCTGCCAGCTTTTAAAGGTCGCGATATCCGCAAAGAACAACATATAGGCGTGGACGAAAAGAACTGTCCCGAAGGCGGCCAAATCGTCCAAGGCCCGCGCTGTGATAATAAGTGTGACGATGCCGAGCACGGATGAGATCGCCCGTGCGCCGCCCATTAATCCGGAATTGGCGAGGATACGTCCCGTCATTCCACGCGAGGATCCTGTCGAAAAATCGATGTCCTGTGCTGGAATAGGTGAGTTCATCTGCGCAGCCTAATTGTTCAGACTGACGGCGTCACCTGTTTCGGAACTCAGGCCGCGGGCGCGGTAAAGCGCGCGGCGAAGGTCACTTTTGTCTCATCCGCGCTGGCCTCCACGGTACCGTTCGCTTCGCGGGTCAGCATGGAGGTATAGAAGGGTTGGATGGACCGTCCGTCAAAACCGTCCTCCGGCGCTTTACCAGATAGAGCGCGATCGACCGCTGCATCGAGGCGGACTTTCGGGCCTTCGCTGACGAGTTTGAACTCGGCCGCTTCCGGTGTGCCGCGACGAGTAATCGTGACCGTACCACCACGCGGGGCGGCCTGAACCGCCAGCATGACGAGGTTAAGCAGGATGCGCGTGCGGTCTTTCTCCACGCCGTCTGTCGCCAAGTCCCAGACGAGGTCGGGCTTCGCATCCGCGTACATGGCGTTGGACAGGTCAATGATTTCGCTGGCCGCAATCACACCCGGCGCGGACCCGCCCGCGCCAAAGGCCAATCGCAGGAATTTTAACTTCGCCGCCGCCTGCCGTGAAGACGTCCGTACAAGCGCCATCGCGTCCTCATGCATGTCAGTATTTGAAGGGTCATCCAAAATCTCAATCGCTGTCCCCAGCGCCCCAACAGGCGAAATCAAATCATGACAAATCCGCGCGCAGAGCAGGGCGGAGAGCGAGGTCGGCGTAAGTTTGGAAATTGAGGCTGACATAGCGGGCGTCCTGCGAGATTGATTCGGGTTGGAGCCAATTGTGAATCAGATGGGCGAGGGGCGCAAAGGGAAAAGTACGCCCTTCAATTCTAAGAGTTTAGACAAACGCATTTACAGTTAGCATTTTATTAAATCGCCATTTGAGATAAAATAAACCCAAAGGCGGGACTAGGAAACTTAAGAAAAGGGCTAAGGAGGATGATGGAGTTCTTTTACAGGCGGATTCCAAACGTTGAAAAGACTTTGTCGAAATGAGCGCAGATATAAAAAGGCCGATTGAAAGAAAGCCAAAGACCGGCAAAATTATAAGAAGAATATTGTCGGCGGGAAGTTTCGCGGCGAATATAATGCTTATAAAAATTACTCCCATGCAGGTTCCAGATATTGCGCTTCCAATTGTTTCGAGCCTTGTGGATAAGTTAAAAGTCTCTAAATGCTTTCGCGGAACGTCTATCCAGAGGAAGACAGGAACGAGAGCGAGAAACGTCAGCACTAAAATAATTTGTCCGTCAAATAACAGATATGGATAAATTGCGAGTATTATTGATCCGAGAGCCACGAGACCCCAGCTGATCCAAGTGATGACATTCAATATCATTCAATACGAATGGGGTATTTCACTAAAAATTTTGTAAATATCTATTGAATTATAAATTTTGAATAGACCGTTTTACCCGGTGCTGGATTTTTACATTGATATCTCTAGCAATCTTAATGTGTTTATTTTCTGTCCTCTGAAATTGACTGGATTACGACACCCAACAAAAAACCCTGCCTGTTTCCAAGCGGGGCTGAATATTAGTTTATCTTTGCGCGGAGATTACTTCTTCTTCCAGCGGCCCGAGGCGTCCTTGATATAGGTTCCGGGTGCGGCTTTTGCGAGTTGTTTTTCGCCTGTGAGCTGCGCAAAGACGGCCGTCTGGACATTGCCTTGCGAGGCGGCCTCTGTATAGGCGGATTTTCGTCTGATATTAATATCGGCCATTGCGGTACGGACGTCAGCCGATGGGTTTTGGCCGTCGACAATGCCGAGATAGCCGTCAATTTGTTCGCCAATTTCACCGCGGGCAATGGCAGCATCAACTGTCGCTTTGGAGCTGGATTGAGCATGGGCGACATCTGTGCCGAGTGTTGTCGATAGCAGTGTCCCGCCGGCCAGAAGACCGAGCGCGGCGACAGCGCCGAAAATGAGTTTCAATTTGGCCATAACAGCCTCCTCAGATGGTGTTGGACCTAGAATAGGTCCGGATTGTTCGAAATCAGATCTTCCACATCCTTGTTCAAACGGACGCGGATTTCCTGATTAATATTCACGGTCAACTCGATGCGGATCGGCTCTTTCGAGGGCACAATCTGCACTTTGGGCTGACAGGCGGCCGAGAGGGTCAGGGCCGCGACTGCGCAGAGCAGAGTTTTCGTTTTCATGGCACGTCCTATCAAGTTCCGCCTGAATGTCGCATTAATAGGTCGATCAGACAATACTCATCTCTTCGTGATGTGCCATTTGCCGTTCCGGACCGTATACAAATGTAAATATTGAAAAATGGAGCGTTCTATGACCGTCTTATCCCGCATCTTGACGAAACCCCTTATCGTGGCTGCAGCCGTTGCCATGCCCCTGACGGCCTGCGGGCAGTCCTCCGACACCGGTGAAAGCCTCGCGGCGAAAGCCAAAATGGAAACCATGGTTGATGTGCCCGAAACAACGATCACCTCTGGCACTTATGCCAATGACCCCACCCATACGAGCATGGCTGTCTCACTCATCCATCTCGGTTTTGCGCCTTATGCCGTGCAGTTTGCAGATGTGGACGCGACCCTGGATTTGGATCTTGAAAATCCTGCAAATTCCACTGTGTCGTTTGATCTGGCCGCAGACAGTGTCTTCACCAGCTATCGCGGGGATTACAAAGCGACCCATAAAAACAGCAAACATGACACGTGGGAAGAGGCCGTGGCCAAAGACTTCCTCGGCGCGGAAACGCAACCCACCATCACGTTCCGCAGCACACGGTTTGATTATGAGGGCGGGATGACCGGTACGGTCTACGGAAACCTCGCTATGAACGGCATTACAAAGCCTGCGCAATTCGACATTGAGATCACGGGCGAGGGCCTGCACCCGTTCAATCAGAAAGAAGGCGTCGGTATTGTCGCAAAAGGCACAGTGACTCGCGCGGATTACGATATCGCGCAAAGCATGAATAATTTCCTCAGCGATGAGGTGACCATCAACTTCTCTGCTGATTTCCTGAAAGCTGCGGAATAGGTTCCTTTTCAGCCTGAGTTAAAAACTCCCGTCTTTTCAGGCGGGAGGTCTTCACCTCGCCCGCGCCTTGCGATAGGGCAGTCCCGCTAATCGTCTTTTGGAGGGACCGACCGTGGCTGAACTTTTAACATTGGAAGCGGCATTTACGCTGCTTATGCTCGTGCTGTTGCAGGCCGTTCTAGGCTTTGACAATCTGCTCTACATTGCGATTGAATCGAACAAGGTCGGCAATGAATCGGATGCCAAGAAAGTCCGCAAATGGGGTATTGGTATTGCGGTGGCTCTGAGGATTGTCCTGCTTTTCCTCATCGTCAAACTTTTTGCGCTTCTCGCAGAACCGCTTTTCGGCATTCACCTGAAGGGGTTTATCTACGGTGACTTCACCGCGCAGGCCCTGATTACACTCGTGGGCGGTGGGTTCATCATCTATACCGCGATTAAAGAAATTCATCACCTTCTCCAAGTCGATCATATCGAACACTCTGAGGGCGGCGGTACGCGCACGGTCATGGGTGCGATCACACTTATCGTGTTGATGAACCTCGTTTTCTCCGTGGATTCCATTCTCTCTGCGATGGCAATTGCGAGTGTTGATGCGGCCAATATCGTGGACAGTGCGGGCGCGACCATTGCGCAGTTTAAAGGTACAATTGTCGACTGTAAGAGCAGCCTGATTAATAATCCTGTTGCGGGTGCCGTGGGTTGTGAACCGACAAAAACCTATCAGGTGCCGCTCATGGTGATCGCGATTCTCCTCTCAGGTCTGGCGATGATTCTGCTCGCGGACCGCGTGACGGAATTTCTGAAAAAGAACCGGATGTATCAGGTTTTGGGTCTGTTCATTCTCTTCCTCGTAGGTGTGCTGCTCGTCACTGAAGGCGCGCATTTGGCGCATCTGGAACTGTTCGGGTTCAAGATTGATGCGATGAGTAAGTCGAGCTTCTACCTCGTGGTCGGTGTCCTGGTCGTAACTGACATCATCTCCAACCGGTATCAGAAGCGTCTCTGGGCGCAGAAACAGGCGGAGATTTTAGGCACAACGGAAACAGCGGGCCAAGACGCGGTGGATGCGTTTAAGGGCAAAAAGCCGGGCGCGCACTAACCCTCGCGCGTCGCGATCCAATCAATCAACCTGGCCCGGTCGGGCAGGGTGATTTCTCCGTAACCGAGCGTGACCAACCGGTCGCGCTCGAGACGTTTTAGGGCTTGGGAGAGTGTCGTGCGTGACATGCCCAAAGTCACGGCAAGGTCCGACTGACGGCACCGGAACACCGTTTCTTCGCCCGCGGAGGTCACCAGAATGACGAGCGTTTTCGCCACGCGTTCCAAGACGGGCAGGGAGCGCATGGCCTCTACCAATTCCAATAAAATATGCGTTCGCACTAAATTCGTCCGCAGCAAAGCTTCCGTCATTTCCGGCCATGTCTCGCACAAGCGCAGGAACCGTGCGCCCGGTAATTGCCAGACTTCCGTCTCGCCCATCGCAATGACGTCATGGGTGCGGGGCAGATTCGCGAATAGCGTGAATTCTCCGAATGTCTGACCCCGACCCAACAGGGATGTGATGACAAAAGTACCATCCGTTCGGATGACGCCAATCCGGACAGTGCCAGACCGAACAATAGACAGGCCGGGTTTCTCGTCCCCGCGATTGTGGATCATCGCGCCATCCGCATAGCGCATGGAAATTGCAGCGGATTTAACAGCGTCCACAGCCTCCGCCGAAATCGACATCAGGAAAGGTTTTGAAATATCAGATAATCGTTCAAGCATGACATAAATTGTAAGAAATTGAACAATCTTGTCCAGCGTTCTGTTTTAAACGACGTGTCAAATACCCGGGGAGGGACTGCCACCGTGAAACCGGAAATTATCGTTGTCTTGGCAATTTTTGTCTTTTTTATTGGGATGGAGATCCTCTTTACGAGATTCTTCAAAAAAGACGGCCAAGTCAAAGGTGACGGGACTGTTGAAGTGATCGGCACATTAATGCTGACCCTGATCACACAACCGCTCGTGGTCGGGGCCGGTTTCGCGGTGGCAGCATTTTTAGCGCCCGAGCAAGTGGATGTGCTGAAAAGCTGGCCTGTTCTGGCCGTGCTCGCGCTCTTCCTCGTCTTCGATGATATGACCCAATATTGGTGGCACCGATATACGCACCGCACGCCGTGGCTCTATAATTTGCACCGCCCGCACCATCAGGCGGAATATCTCTCCATCCGTATCGTCTACCGGAATAATATCTTTTATTATTTTCTGATGCCGGGTCTCTGGTTCACGGGCGCGCTGATTTTCCTTGGCGGCGGTTGGGTCTATGCCGGATATATCGTGGTCAAGATGACAGTAATATATGGCGCCCATTCAGACGTTCGCTGGGATGCGCCGCTCTATAAGATCAAATGGCTCTCACCGCTCATGTGGGTCGTGGAACGCACGATCTCCACACCCGCGACGCACAGCGCCCATCACGGCAAACATGCGGATGACGGCGTGACGAATTATAAAGGCAATTACGGAAACCTGCTCTTCTTCTGGGACGTGTTGTTCGGTACGGCGAAAATCACGCGAGAATATCCGCAGGAGATGGGTGTGGAGAACCTGCCGGAGACAAGTGCGGGCGAGCAGTTATTGTGGCCGATTATTCGAGTCAGAAAAAAAGCCTCTCCCAATGTTTCAAGGGCTGTATAAAGCGCTTCGCTCGCGAGAAATCAGTTTTACCGGATGAGCCGTACCTCATTCATTTGATCCGTTGCACTCTCAAAGGCGCGCTTGAGCGATTGCGCATTCGTGGCAGTGAAGCTCAAAGTTGGAGTCGAGGCACAGGAACGCAATAATTGGCTATTTGCCGGATTGCCCCCATTGGAAAATGAAACGGTTGCAATATTAATATCATCCGCCTTGATGGAATCGCATAATTTTTGGGTTAAAGCATTTGCCACTGCATGATCTCTGCCTTCATGGCTGGAACCGGACTGCGATTGCGTGTTCTCACCATCCGTCATTAATATAAGTAATTTGTCGCGTTTTTTTGGACCTTTGATTTCAAATGGCAGGTCTGGGTCAAGAACGCGCCAACCCCATTGAAGTCCACTTGGAATATACGTGCCCCCACTGGCCGTAAGACTTGAGATAGTCTGCCGCGCGCCAGCCAAGGAACTTGAGAGTTGAGTCATAGGTTGTCCACATGTTCGGTTATAAACGGGCGGAAACTTCTGCCCGCTTAACTTTGCTTGAACATTGTACGGGCCGGGTCGTGACCCGACACATCCGAACCAATTTTCATTCAGTCGAGCCGGTCTGCATTCCTCAATTAATGATCCCGAACTCTCTGTTGGATCAGAACTGAATGTGCAAAACCCGCCGGACGTGGATGCGAAAACATCACTCCATGTGGACGTTGTGCCATTGCTGGTCGTTGTCGTGGTCGTGCAGGGACCGGTTGGACCTGTCGAACTTGAACTAATACTCGTGGACGTCCCGCTAGGACCCGATGTGACTGTTGTAATCGTAGTTGTTCCGCCGCAGACTTCTGTTGTCGTTGTGACGGTGGTTGTGCCTTGGGGTTGGGTGGTCGGAACGGGACAAGAACTTGAGGATATATTGTCCATAGAGCAGTTCACATCGGAACCCAGCCCGGACGATACCGGAAGGTCTAACCAAGATGTATCCGCATGATTTACACCGACATTAACATAGTTTGAAAAAGGGATGACCGCGATCCTGACATCTTTGTTGTCAGCCTCTAAATCTGAAATATATTGGGTCGCCGCCGTTGTTAGACCTGCGAGATTAGTACCTGCCATGGAACCTGTTCTGTCCAAAACTAAAGCGATGTCCAAAGGTGCAGAACTTTGTAAATAACCCGCCGTGTCTACATCCGCATAGACGGTTGGGTTTCCAAAAAGCTTCATAAAATAGGTTGGTTTCTCCAACCGCGCATTTAATGCTAGCATATTTTTATTTTCGATTTTTAGGTCAAATTTTCTTAACGCCTCTTCCTCTTTATATTGAAAATTTTCTTCAAAGACATTTTCTGCGACAACTCTTAGGTCTTTGAGTTCTGTCTCACCGGATGAGACTGCAGCTAGTAAAGCCGCGTCTGATGCGTTTTGTAGAGCTGAATGCCGTTTCTCCAAATCTGTGTAATCAACGGCGGCCCCAATCGCAGCAAGGAGTGCCATTAGAGAGACGGCGAATATTATAGCAACGTTACCGTTAGTATTTCGACGAAACTCAGAAATAGAAAGCATTGAAATACCACACATTTTTTAGGATATACTTTTACCCTACTGATAACAGTCGACCACAAATATGAAATTCGGCCTAAACCTCTTATTTAATGGGTGGTAAATGCGCCATAATTCTTTGAATTGAGATATTAGCGAAATCAAGCTACGCAAATGGCGCGTGTGTCATTAACTCGTCAACTTTACGGAGTCGTTTTTATCTTTCTCAAGGATAGTACTTATTTTGCCATCATCCGTTTAAATAGCTGTTATTCCACATATCCATCCACCTTCAATCCAGTGACCGCCTGTCACGCCCGGATGGCTTTGCAGGAATTCCGGCCGATGTGCCTATCCATGTCCTGTGTGTCAAAGCCAAGATTGGTGAGGCATTCCCGAAAAAGACTTACCCCATATTTTTGATAGATTTAAACATGTCGAAGGGACCGGGAAAACGCATCATCTTCCAACCCCACGCAAAAAGGCACGGGTCTCGGCCTATCCATTATAAAAGAACTGGTCGAAACATATGGGCGGGTTTGTGAAACTGACCAGTAGAGTGGGAAGTGGTACGGTTTTCGGCATCCTGCTAAAATTGCCACCAGTAGCCTTAGCACCGCAATTGGAAGCGACCGACGGGCTAGAACAGGAACAGGTAAAGGCCGCGTAGTCGCTAAGGTCTACTGATTTGCAGTGGGTTGGTCTTTGTCAACTGCCGTCCAGATCTGACTTTGGCAGAACGGGCCGACGCAGCCTTTGACTTCCAACGTGCCGTCTTCGAGCTTCTTGATCTTAGACTTATAGCTCTTGCCGCTTTCGGCGTCATAGATTTTGCCGGAGGACCAGCGTTTCGATTTTTCCTCAAACCCCCATAACATGCGCGACCCGAGCAGCGGTTTTGTCGCGAGGTCAGGGTCGGGATTATTCTCGTCCAGCGCGGCTTCAGGATTCTCAGAATTAATACTGTGGAGCGTCCCGCAAGGCGTGCCGTCCCCGCAATCCGTGATTTTCACGACGGCAGAACCGCTCCCGACTTGCCAGAAGCCGAAGACATCTTTGCCGTCTTCCGCAAAGGCGGGAGAGGCGAGGAGGGTTGTTGCCGCAAGGGCGAGGGCTATTCTTTTCATAGTCCCATCATCCGTTTAAAGAGGCGTTGTTCCACATATCCATCCGCTGTCAATCCATTGGCGGCCTGCCAGGCGCGGATGGCTTTGCGGGAATTTGGGCCAATGCGACCGTCCACGCCCTGCGTGTCAAAGCCGAGATCCGTGAGCCGCTGCTGCATGGCTTTCTTGTCCTCGAAAGACAAAAGTTCATCTCCGCGCGGCCAGTCCTGCTGAATGCCCGGCGCGCCTGCAAAGGCATCGGCCAAGACACTAATCCCCATGACGTAACTGGTGGAATTATTATAGCGTTTGAGCACGTCGAAATTCTTGAAGGTCAGGAATTTTGGGCCGCGCGCACCGCCCGGTGCGATGAGTTTGGCTTCCAGAAACCCTTCATCCAAATTCCAGCGTTGGCCGGAGACAGGCTGCACCCCGAGGCCCGTCCAATCATTCACAGATTTGCGGCTGCCATCGGTCACGGAATAATCAAACCCATCGGGGAGTTTGACTTCCTCCATCACGGGTTCGCCCTCGCGCCAGCCGGAGCGGGCAATGTAGCTCGCAGCACTCGCCAAGGCGTCGCCGGGATCGGTCCAGAGGTCTTTATTCCCATTGCCGTCAAAATCGACGGCATAGTCGCGGAAGGTCGTCGGGATAAATTGTGTCATGCCCATCGCGCCCGCCCACGCGCCTGTCAGCTGCTCGCGTCGCACTTCGCCGGAGGCCAGCAGGTCGAGCACGGCAAAAAGCTGCTGCTCGCCGAACTTTTGACGGCGGCCCTCAAAGGCAAAAGTCGAAAGCGAGTCGACAATATCATGCGTGCCGAGGATACGGCCATAGCTCGACTCCAGACCCCAAATCGCAGTCAGCACTTCACGCGGCACCCGGTAGCGCGCTTCAATATCGTCAAACCTGCGGCCCGTCTGGATCAGTTTATCGCGACCGTCTGAGATACGCGCGTCGGACGCCGCGCCGTCCACATAGGACCAGACGGGTTTTGTAAATTCAGGCTGGTTCGCATCGCGTTCCAGTGCGAGGGGGTTGATCTTTGCCGGGATAATCACGCCGTTGACGAGGTCGGGCGCGTAGCCCTTCGCAATGGCGCGGGCGATGAAGTCCCGTTTCCAAAGCGCATGGCGTTGTTCCTGCGTCAGTTCAGGCGCGGGCTGTGCGACTTTCGCGACAGAGCTGACATCCGTCGCCGTCGCTTGCGCAAGGGGCGGCGTTGCGCAAGCTGTCAAAATGAGGGCGGAGGTCAGGAGGAGAGCAAGTTTCATGGCCAAGCCTTATCATTTCGGAGAGGCTTCCGATAGGCCGACAAATATGACAAAGTGGCGAAGATGGTTAATGGGGGTTAACCTGTCCCAGACTCCTCACCCCATCTGTTGACACCCCGCGAGTCGCTCTCTATATGCCGCGTTCGAATTCAAACCCTTTTGATGAAAGCACCGCCATGAAAGTTCGTAGCTCGCTGAAATCGCTGAAGAACCGTCATCGTGATTGCCAAATCGTGCGTCGCAAGGGCCGTCTTTACGTGATCAACAAAACTGATCCTCGCTTTAAGGCCCGTCAGGGTTAATTGCGACACTCGGACGCTCGCGTCTGACTGAAAGTTTATGTGAGGCCCCTTGCCAGAGATGGCGAGGGGCCTCATGCTATTTACAATGAAGTATTATCTCACAGCCCTGATATGCGCCTTGCCGATGACGGTCATGGCACAGGACGCGCCACAAAAGGCACCGGATGACCTGCAGGACCGTCTGCGGATTGAGATTCCGGGTTCTGATGAGTCGCGCAGAGACAGGGACCTTCCTGCGCCCGAACCCCTGCAAGTGCCCGAATTAGAGCTTCCCGAACCGGATATTCCGCAACTCGACCTGCCCGGGCCGGATATTGCGCCCGAAATCGTCGCGCCGGATTATTCCAAACTGCCGCCCATGGCGGAGCGTGCCGCACGATTGGATGATTTATTCGAAAAATTGGCGGCGCGAGACGATGAGGAGTCAGCCAATCTCGTGGCTGAGGAGATTTGGGCGATCTGGCTGGATAGTGGTTCGGCTTCGGTCAATCTCGTCCTGCGCCGGGGATCTGATGCGGCCGCGAAAGGTCGCCCCGATGATGCGCGGCGGTTTTATAATGCGACCGTCGATCTCGCACCGGACTTTGCGGAAGGCTGGGCGCGATCGTCGCGTTTAGCGCTGGAGCAGAAAGATTATAACCGTGCTTTGAATGAGGCGATTAAAACGCTCTCGCTGGAGCCGCGCCATTTCTATGCGCTCTGGACGATGGGGAACGTGCTGGAAGCGCTCAACCGCCCGGATGAGGCGTTGGAAGCCTACCGCGAGGCGAACAGCCTCTATCCGGAATTAAAGGCCGTGAAAGACCGATTGGAAGAGTTAGAACGTGAGGTCGAGGGCAGTGTTTTGTAATTGGTAGAAATGTGTCTCGTCACTCATTCCTCTCCTTGGGGAGAGGACCGCAGCGCGAAGCGCATAGCGGAGTGAGGGGCATAACGCAGGCGATAGCCTGGCCCTGTTATGTAGTATGACTGAAGAGCGCCGTTCGGCGCGCATCTTGCAGGATAAATTGACTCACTGGGTCAATTTATTCTTCACCCCTCACTCGCCAATGCTTCGCATGGCGACCTCTCCCCCAAGGAGAGGTGACAAACTCTAATCAATCACCGCCGCGTCCAGAATTCTTGCCGTCTCCTTATCGTGCACCAGCAGTGCATATGACGTGCCGTCATGATCGGGGCGCTCCACATTGACCGCGCGACCGTCCCATTCGATCGTTTCAACATCTGTCACGACATTGGTGAGACGCAGAGTCCGTCCGCCATTTTCACCGCGCTCGACATCGACTTCCTGCTCACCTGGCATGAAAGAAACGAGGGCGAGCGTCGTCGCACCGGACGCATTGCCCGTGATGTTTAACTGCGATCCCACACGTTTGGCTGTGAGTGACACACCTTCACCCTGCAGGGGCATGCTCACGACATCTTTTTTGGAATAGCGTGGACTGTGGGCTGATCCGCTGAGGACGATTTGCGGCGTGTAGATGTTGGACGCGCCAAATGCATCGCGGTAATCGCGCTGGCGCTGGGTGAATTCCGGATCGCCGAATGTGTCCTTCCAACCCAGATAGTCCCAATAGGTCACGCCGTAACTCAACACTAGCGTATTGGAGTCTTCTGCCAATTTCCCGACAAATTTATTGGCGGGCGGACAGGACGAACAGCCTTGCGACGTGAATAACTCGACCACGTGGGTTGGGTTGGGCTCACTGGCATGTGCGGTTGTGGCAAAAGCTGCGGTTAGCAGCGCGAGGGAGAGAGTACGATAGGTCATGCCTATCCTATAGCGACCCGAATCTGAACGCGCGACAAACGCCTTCATCACAACTGGGTGAAGGGCTGCGTCATAATGACGGTATCACCTCATCCCCCTCATTTTCCATATCCGGATTTCCATCTGCAGAGAGCATGACCGCGATCCAGCGTGTTGTCGGGAATTGCGCGAGGATGATCATGATAATGACTGTCAGCGGCGCGGAGAGGAAGGCACCAACTCCGCCCCAGAGCGCGCCCCAGACGGAAAGCGCGAGGATCACGACGAGCGCCGAGAGGTTCATACTATCGCCCATCATCTTGGGCTGTATCGTATTCCCGATAATCGTTTGCGCCCCGAAGAGTAGCGCCGCCAAAAGCCCAACGCGTCCCAGACTGTCAAATTGCACCAGCGCGAAAATCACGGGTAGGCCAACAGCGAAAAGTCCGCCGACAATCGGGATGTAGTTCAGGACAAAGATCACGAGCGCCCAGAACAGGGCATTATCCAAGCCCAAAGCCGTCATGGCGATATAGGAAATCACCGTCTGCATGAGGCTGATAATCGTTTGGACAGAGAGGTATTTCTCGATAGAGGTGCGAATGCGCGCACCGACCTTTGAGGCCTGTTTCCGACGTTCCATATTGGGGAAGAGATCATCCATCTTTTTCGGAAAAGAGGACTGTGCCGCAAAGAGGAACACAACATAGAGGGCGATCAAGAAGAATTCTGACAACACACCTTGAACGGTGGAGGCAAATGTCGTCAGGCCACCCTGGATTTTCTCGGTCAGGCCGAAGCTCTCATTCATTGATTCGAATGACATGGTCTCGCGACCCGTCACATTTGAAATCCAGGCAAATATCTCACTCAGGCGTTTTTCATATCGCGGCGCATCGCGCACGACATCGCCGACCGTATCCGCGATCACGAGGATAAACCCGGCCATCAGGGCAACGACGATAAGCACCGCGATTGTCAATGCCAACCAATAGGGAAATTTCGGGGACAGATTATCCATCCAACGCGCAAAGGCGTCGATAATCAACCAGACAAAAATGGCCAAGGCAAAAGGCGCCATCAATTCACGCGTCAGATAGAGTAGCGCGATCAGCGCCATGCCGGCTAGAAAGAGAAGCGTCGCGCGGATAGTGGTATCAGGTGTTGTCGTCATAAATAGGTCCCTCTTATCCGCAGTTATATTGCATTCAGGCGCGAGACCCCATAACAAAATCAAAGAAATTTATTTGGGACTCACCATCATGAAAAACGCAATTTTTGTCGGCACAGATACGGATGACAAGAAACAGCATCTGCTCCTCCCGCTCGCCAATCGACATGGTTTGATTGCGGGCGCGACGGGCACGGGTAAGACGGTGACGCTCCAAATCCTGACGGAAGGGTTTTCCAAAGCGGGCGTTCCCGTTTTTGCCGCCGATGTGAAGGGCGACCTCTCCGGTGTGTCCCAATCCGGCAGTGTCGATCACAAGCTGCATGACAAACTCCTCCAACGCGCGATGAAAATCGGGCTTGGGGATTACGATTATTCTTCCATGCCGACCACGTTCTGGGACCTTTACGGCGATCAGGGGCATCCCGTTCGGACAACGATTTCCGAAATGGGGCCAACATTGCTGGCACGTCTGATGGGGTTGAACGATACGCAGGAAGGCATCCTGACCATCGCGTTTGAGCTGGCCGATGATGAGGATATGTTGCTGTTGGATATGAAGGACCTGCGCGCATTGCTGAACTTCATCTCTGATAATAAAGCCGAGATCAGCCGCGAATATGGCAATGTGACGAGCCAGTCCGTCGCCGCCATTCAACGTCAGCTCCTTAAACTGGAACGGGCGGGTGCGGATGAGTTTTTCGCGGAACCTGCACTGGAACTCGCGGACCTGATGCGCGTGGACGAAAATGGGCAGGGCGTCGTTAATATTCTGGCGGCGGATGAATTAATTAATTCGCCGGATCTCTATTCGACATTCCTACTCTGGCTGCTCTCGGAACTGTTTGAAGAACTGCCGGAAGTCGGGAACCCGGATAAGCCGAAAATGGTCTTCTTCTTTGACGAAGCGCATTTGCTCTTCGAGGACGCGCCGAAAGCACTGGTCGATAAGATTGAACAAGTCGCCCGCCTGATCCGGTCCAAAGGTGTTGGTATTTATTTCGTGACGCAGAATCCGGCGGATATTCCAGATTCTGTCCTCGGCCAGCTCGGTAATCGCATTCAACACGCCCTGCGCGCCTATACACCGAAGGAACAGAAGAGCATCCGTGCCGCGGCGAGTTCCTTCCGTGAAAATCCGGCTTTCGATACGGAAGAGGTGATCACCGACCTCGGTGTGGGCGAGGCGCTTGTCTCTATGCTCGACGCGAAAGGCGTGCCCGGCATTGTGGGGCGCACCCTGATCCGCCCGCCTGCGTCGCGCCTAGGCCCTGCCACAAAAGCGGAGCGGAAAGGCATCATCGCGAGCTCGACCCTCGAAGGAAAATATAAAGAGACCATCGACCGCGAAAGCGCCTATGAAGAGCTGGAGAAAAAAGTCCAAGCCCGCGAAAAGGCTGAGGCCGAAGCCGAGGCAGAAGAAGCCAAAGCCGAAGCGGCCGAGAAAAAAGCCAAGGCCAAGACGACCAAGCGTCGTTCAAGCCGAAAGAAAAAATCCGCAGGCGAAGTCCTCGCACATGAAGCGAAACTCGTCGCGCGCCAACTCGCCAGATCGCAGGGGCGGAAACTCATTCGCGGAATTCTGGGCGGCTTTATGCGGCGGTAGGGCATGCCGACCGCGCTGAAATCTTTGTCATCATCGGGCGCGACCCGATGATCAATTTTATGAAGGCGCGATTAGAGGCGCATATTTGCGAATTTTCAAATCCCGGTTTTGAATTTGTATTTAAGACTTTGCGTGCCAAACGGATCGTCGGGTCAAGCCCGATGATGACAAGAATTGGGGTGGGTGTGTCATGACCCTCCGCACCCGTTTCGCACCGTCCCCGACCGGACGCCTGCATCTAGGTCATGCGCGGGCGGCGTTTGAAGCGTTTGGCTTTGCCCGCGAGCAGGGCGGGACCTGTCTGCTGCGGATTGAGGATATAGATCACACGCGATGCCGCCCTGACTATATGCGCGGCATTTACGAAGACCTCGATTGGCTGGGCTTGGATTGGCCTCTGCCCGTCCGGGTTCAGAGCCGGCATATCGCCGATTATATGGGGGTCGTCCGCGAATTGGTGGGGCGAGGGCTCGCCTATCCCTGCACCTTAACGCGAGGGGATTTAAAGGGCGGAAAAACCTACGGTCCCGCTACATCTTTGAGCTTCAGCAAAGATGTTCTGATGGCTTGGAGTAATTACTCACTTCAAGGCGTTGAGTCCGCATACAGGCTGTCCAACGAGACGATTGAAATACTCACCCAGTGTTTAGACAATGCCGCGCGAAGGGAAAACCCAACGCTACCCTTTTCAATCCGGTTCAACTTGCAAGCGGCGCTAAGTGAAGTAAGTGAGCAATCACTTACTTATCAGGAAATCTCGAGACGTGATTGTGTGGATCGCGTTAAGAAGGTTGAAAAACAGAATGCGTTCAACGTTTTAAACGATTGGGTTCAGTCTGATCGCCCTGACCCCATTATCGCCCGTCGGGACATCGCCACATCCTATGATATTGCGGTCACCCATGATGATGCGCTTCAAAATATCACACACATTGTGCGTGGGAAGGATTTGGCGGATCAGACCCCGCTCCACGTCCTGCTTCAAACTCTCATGGGATGGCCGACGCCAATCTATTACCACCACGATTTGGTCTTGCGAGAGGACGGCGAAAAACTCGCAAAACGCAATCTCGACACGGCCCTCGCCAGTCTGCGCGAGGCGGGGCAGAGCGTGGCCGAGATAAAGCGCTTAGCCGGTGTCACCCAAGAATAAGAGCGCTCAGCCCGCTAGGAATGGACCGGCGCTTCACCTAATGAAAAAATATGACGCCTGATCTCATCCTCTCCCTCTTCGACGCGCTCGGCATGTTCGTCTTTGGCCTGTCCGGCGGATTGATGGCTGTGCGACAGCGTTTTGACCTGTTGGGTGTGATTATCATCGCTTTCCTGCCCGCCATTGGCGGGGGAACCCTACGGGATATATTGTTGGATCAGCCCGTCTTCTGGTTGGAGGATGTGCGAATTCTCTACATCCCAACCCTCGCTGGATTGGCCGCCTTTTTCGCGCCGCGGCTTTTCTCCCGTATTCGGATTTTGAAATGGATTGACGCGGCGGGACTGGCGCTGTTTGCGGTGGTCGGCGCGTCGAAAGCGCTCGACCTTGGCTATGGGCTCGGGATTTGCGTGTTGATGGGCACGATGACGGCGACGGCGGGGGGGCTTATCCGGGATGTCGTCTGTAACGAGACACCGTTGCTGCTGCGTCAGGATATTTACGCGACAGCCGCCATTGTCGGGGCGGCGGCTTTCGTGATTGCGCGGACAAACGGGTTAGGTGAATTAGCGGCTCTGTCAATCGGGGCGGCCCTTTGTTTTATCGTCCGGGCCATTTCGCTGAGATTCAAACTCAACCTGCCCCTGCCAAAAGTTGGAGAGTGATATGAAACGGTTTCTGAAATGGGTGGGTATCGTTTTTGTCACGCTAATTGTGATTGGGTTCGTCAGTCTTAAATTTATCGTCTGGCCCAAAGTGGATGCGGATATGAATCCCGTGACGGCCCATACACCTTTTAATGTCTCGGAAAAGGCCAAAGCCCTGCATGATGAGCTCTGGGTCGCGGATCTCCATTCCGATAATCTCCTCTGGCGACGAAATCCCCGGAAACGCCACGATTACGGCCATGTCGACCTGCCGCGCCTCCAAGAAGGCGGTGTCGAATTTCAGATATTCTCAGCCGTCACGAAATCCCCAAAGGGACTGAACTTTGAAGAAAATGACGCGAATGCGCCTGACGATATAACCACATTAGCACAGGCGCAGCTCTGGCCGCTCCGCACTTGGGACTCGATCTATGAACGCGCCGCCTATCAGGCGCAGCGTTTGCAAAAACTCGAACGACAGGGGGAGGTGCATATCGTGCGGACCTCCGCGGATATGGCGAAGACCGACCGTCTGCTCGGTCTGCTCCTGACAGAAGGGGCGCATCCGTTGGAAGGCGAGATCGCAAACATTGCCCGGCTCAAGGCGGAAGGCTACCGCGCGATGGGTTTGCAGCATTTCTTCGACAATGAACTCGGCGGGTCCATGCATGGTAAGTCTCAATCGGGGCTGACAGAATTCGGGCGGGACGCCGTGCTGGAAATGCGGGCGCAGGGCATCATTGTCGATGTCGCACATAGTTCCCGTGCCGTCGTGCGCGACGTCCTCGAACTCACCAAAGACCCCATCTTCATTAGTCACGGCGGAACGATTGCCCATTGCCCCCGAACGGCCAACCGGAACCTGCCGGATGATATTTTAAAGCAAATCGCTGCCCGTGGCGGCATTATCGGGATCGGCTATTTTAACGGCGCGATTTGTGATATTTCGCCGGTCGGTATTGCGGATGCGATTATTGATGCGGCGACCTTGCTGGGCCCGGATGCGGTGGCGCTCGGCTCCGATTTTGACGGCACAGTCACGACCTCGCTCGACACCTCAGAACTCGCTGCAATTACGGATGCGCTGCTACGTCGGGGCATGAATAAAGAGAGTATCCGCAAAGTCATGGGCGGAAATGCACGGCGGTTTTTTGTGGAGAATTTGCCGGCGGAGTAGTTGGTTAACATTTCTTAGAATGTTACATGAATACTTGGATAGACAAATCGTCCGCTTCAATTAATTATATTCTATGGCTCTTAATATCGATACTTATTTTGAAGCTGTTGAGAAATTTGAAAACGAGAGACTTCAATTTTTCGAAAGCCAAGCAGCCTTTGTCGGCAAATATTATGTCAATGAACATCCAAGATTTAAATACTTATATTATGCGCCACTAAGCGAGAGCGGTTTTGCTTTACTTAAAAAAAGTATAGGGTCCCACTCTCTTTTTGAGTTCGAAACGTTCCTTTCAAAGGCAAATGGTGCGCGTCTTAACAACGATACTTTGCGGATATTTGGTTGGCCAGACGGCGTGAAGCAAGGCGGTCAGGCAATAGGACTAAACTATGGAAATATCCACGAAGTTCCAAAGAACAAACCTAGTAACATTTTGATTATAGGTGCCTTTGACATTTCTTACTCGGAGGTCGGGTACCTCTACTTGACTGGTGATAATCAAATTGGGAAAACTAAAACGCTAAGATTTGAACCAATGGTTTCAGAAATGCCATTCTATGAGGGATTGCTACATTTTTCCACAATGACGAATGTAAAAATCTGAAGACCTTAAAATTGACCACTTAAAGACAGTCCTTAACTCAGGGTGCTGCAGAAAATCCAGTTGGAATATTTATCCCCAAACATGACTGCGGCCCCTGTCCTGTTCGCGGGGCTGAACGCGAAGAGGGCCGGAGCCGCTATCGACGGGAGCCTAGGGAAAGGGCCGTCTTGTCAAACGTGGGAACGTTTTATGTCGTCGCAGGTCAGACCAAATTCAAAGTCCGGGGGCTGGGGGGGCTGATAAAAAACCGAACCCTTTACTTGTTCTGCCCTGCGACTAGTCTTGTCTGACCCTGCATTGCGGTCCAATAAAGCCCCAATTGTGACCAGATTAGGGCCATCTATTACAAAAGAGAGAGAAAACGGCCATTCACTCGCGTCGCAGGCGTGATCACGCATAGGGTTGTCAAACAGGGGCGACGACTTATGTTGAGTGTATGACACAGGTTGTTCCTTTTCCCACAACATCAAACACACCGTCAAAAGGTCCGTCTCAGATCGCCTTTGACCGACAAGAACTCTCCGCAATTTTAAACGTCTACGGCCAGATGGTCAGTAAGGGCGATTGGAAGGATTACGCGATGGATTTCCTGCGCGATAAGGCCGTTTTCTCGGTCTATCGCCGCGCGTCGGAACATCCGCTCTACCGGATCGAAAAAGTCCCGGCCCTGCGCAATAAACAGGGGCAGTTTTCCGTCATCGCGCCGGGTGGGTTGGTGTTAAAACGCGGGCATGAATTGACGACAGTCTTAAAAGTTTTCGACAAGGCGCGGTTCCGCAGCGTCTAGGGGCTGACTTCAAATTTATAGAGCAGTGTCCGCTGACGGGCCGAAAAATTATCATCCGAGATGATATAGATGATCCGTGTTCCGTCTGGCTTTACATCCTGCGCAAGGCCTTCAAAATTATCAACGGCGAGGGGTGAGGCGAGGCGAACCGTTAGCTCCGGCAGGACTATTTCGTTCATATTCCCCTGCTCACGATCATAATATCGCGTCAGGTACAGGTCACCATCCGCGCCCACCAATTTGAAATTTGGTGCGACGGGAATCTGGTCAGGCTCAAGCTCAACAATCCCCTTATGATTGAAAGTCAGAACGGGCGCGACATCGCCGACTGATGTTTCATATCCTGCTTGTAAGCGACCTTGCGCATCGACATTCAAACTCTCCGCCCCGCCATTGGCGGATATTTTTGATTTCAGAATACGTTCGGGCAGGGCGGCGAAGAGAATCCCTCTCGCCGCCACACCGCAACGTTCCAAATTGAAGGCGAGGATGCGGTGATTGCGCTCAAAGCTGACAAAGGCGAGGCCGTCACTAAGCGCGAGGCCCTCTGCATCGCCATCAGCTTTCTCGCTGATGAGGCGACCCTGCGCATCCAACATCGCCATAGACGTACCGCGCCCGTTTGGAACGCCGTCGGTTAACCCGATTTCGAAGAACAGCCCTTGGTCCGACACCGCCAACAGGTCGCCAGACGCTTGTAGAGCCACTCCCGAAAGTCCGCCGAGATCCGCGCTGGGCGAGGTCAGGTGCCATCCCCCGATAAATTTGACGGAAGGTGGCAGCGCTTTGGCAGTGTCTTTCGGTTTACCCAGTTCAACAGGCTTGGCTTTGATCTCCAAAGGGGAGGGGGCATAACCTTCTGCGTCTGACGTGCAGGAGGCTGATGCCAAAAGTGCGTTCGTCTCCATTTGGTCAATGGAGTCCGAAATCATCGCAGGCATTGCGGTCTCACCCGCACATGCCGAAAGCAGAATCCCGGCGACGCAGAGAGTGGAAAGACGCGCCAAACTCACGCACTAGCTCGGTAGGGGTGCGGTCGGCCCGGCGAGCCCTTCGCCGCGTTTTGCGCCTCCACCGCGCACACCTTCCGTGTCTTTGGCGGGGCAGAAGGACAAGACAGTTGAGCCTTCGGCGCGGAATTCCTGACCGGGCTGAATGAATTCCAACAATCCATCGGGCTTGCGCGCGAGAATCAGGTCCAGGTCGTCACCGCGATCCTTATAGAGATCGTCTAGCGTATATTCGCCCGAGAGGTTCGTGGCCCGGAACCTCCATCCGCCCCACCAATCCCGCGTCAGGGCATCAAATGTCCGCCCGCGCGATGTTAGTGTCCGTCCGCGGGAGGTGAAGGCAATGCCGGCTTCTTGATCGACCTCATTATCTTTTGCGCCAATTTGGAAGACGCGGTGTCGGCCCAGTTCCGGCGCAAATTCCACGCAGACGAGCGCGTTATAGGCCTCGTTCGGTGTCGCCGCGATTAGGATGTTAAACGCGCCGTGATCGAGGGAGTAATCGGCATTTTCCGACAGAACTTCGCCGTAAAATGTATTGTGGCCTTCCAGTCTCGCGCCGCGAAGACGCCGCCAATTTGTATCGGCCACTGTGACTTTAATATGCATGTCCTTCAGCGCTTTGGCGAGACCAAGTGACCACGGGTTTGCCCCGACAATCAATACGCCGTCACCGTCACCACTATCGAGTTTCAGCATATGGGCGAGCGGTCCGATAAAGAACCCGGCGAAAAGCACTGTGGCAAAGACGAGAGCAAAGGCGAGCGGCACGAAAATCGCGCCATCCGCGCGACCCAGGGCCTGCATTTCCGCCGCAAATAAACCCGCGACCGCAACAGCCACAATGCCGCGCGGCGCGATGAGGGAGACGAGCAAGCTTTCTTTCCAAGACAGGCCGGACCAGAGCGTCGAGAGCATCACCGCAATGGGCCGAACGACAAACATCATGGCGAGGACAAAGGCGATGACTTTCCAGTCCTGCACGAAAGCGCGCAAGACTTCGGGCGTCAGGGTCGCCGTCAACATGACGAAGACTCCGGAGACGAGGATGATCGCGATATTTTCCTTGAAACGGCGCATTTCCACCATGGAGGCAAATTTCGTATTGGCCATGGTCATACCAAGGGCGGTCACCGCCAGCAGGCCGGTTTCATCCGCCAGAATATTGGCGAGCACATAAATTACGAGCACCCAAGCAAGGACGACGGGGGCTTTTAAATATTCAGGGATCAGACCTCTGCGGAAGGCCCACGCCATGCCGATGCCGGACAGGATTCCGACAACGGTTCCGAGGATTGCGGCAAAGGCGATCTTACCAAAAACCATGGCCATGCCGACATCCATCTGGGTAATCCGGATAAATTCGAAGACGACAACCGCAAAGAGTGCGCCGAGCGGATCATTCACGATCCCTTCCCATTTCAGAACATTGGCGGGTTTGGCCTGTAAATGCGCTTGGCGGAGGAGGGGCATGATGACAGTCGGCCCGGTCACAATGAACAAGCCGCCCACCATAGCCGCCATATCCCATTCCAATCCGGCAAGATAATGGGCCGCAAGCGTACCTAGGCCCCAAGCTATGGGACCTGCCAAGACCACCATTCGGATGACCGCGCTTCTCGCTTCGCCCAAATCTTTGAATTTCAGGTTCAGCCCGCCCTCAAACAGGATAATCGCCACAGCAATCCCGATCATGGGGCGGTAAACATCGCCAAAATCGGATTGCGGGTCGAGATGGAAAGCCTCCAACCCATCATGTAAAAAGCTCGGCATGTTCAGGGTCATGAAATAGGCGACGAGCGGGCCGAAAATCAGCCCCGCAATCGCCATAAGAACGATAGCTGGACGTTGGAGTTTCCAGGCCAGCCATTGCGCGCCGATACCCAGCGCCCCGATCAGCGCAATCTTAAACGGCAGCACTGAACCCACATGATGTGCGTCTGCGCCACCGGCCGAAAATATCATATCGGCCGTCAGGCCTATCAATTCAAAACCCATGTAAGGTCCAGTCTATAGTGGCAGGCGCTTCCCCTTTGAGGCCCGACCGACCTTGGGAATAGCCTAATCGAGGGAAGAGGTCCAAATGATAAAAGCGGCCTATTCCTCGACGCGGAAAATATCGAACCCGATAGCGGATGTGCCGTAATCACCTTCATCATATTCATCGATAGCATCTTGAAAGAAGTGCAAAATATGATTGTGTATCCGTTCGAAAACGGGCTGTAATTGCGTCTCGTCGATCGGCAGGGGCAGGGCGAGCGGACGTTTATCGCCGATGGAGACTTTCATCATATCGCCTTCTTTGCGACAATGAAATTTCAGACGCATGTAATCTTTGTCCTGCGAAATTCGTACGGCCAATCCGAAGGTGATCGGCTTCAGTGGAAGATAGCCCTGACCGGAGACTGAAAACGCGCCGGACTGATAATTCTCAGCCCGAAACGGACCTTCCGGCGGGACGAGGAAGACGCAGGGCTCGTCTGAGCCGTCGAGCCAGGCGCAGAATGTATCGCGGATTGTTTCCGCCACAGATCGGATTTGGGCGTAATTATCGAAACTCCGCGCGCCGTGCACTTCGGCCACGGCCCAAATTTCGGAGAGTTTCGAATCCTCTGTCGGTTTCATATCGTGCTTCGTGTGGAAAGGTGTTTCGGTCATTCCCGTGTTGTGCCGTGAAAAATGGTCAAGTCAATCGTTGGCGCGGGGTAAAAGGCGAACTGTTTTCCCGCAGGGCGCGACTCTGGCACAGGGATTGAAAGGTCATGTCCAACGTATCAATTCGGGAGTGGGCTATGCGCACAGTAATGATGACAGGACTCATAGGGCTAAGCGTAGGCCTGAGCGGTTGTTCGCAAATTTCCAGTCTCTGGAAGGGCAAGTCTGACACTAAGGTTGAACAGGAGGCGGCACTCCGCTCAACACCCTCACAGGATTACGGTTTTGGTGATGGTAGCTATGAAGTCGACCTTTATGAGGCCCCAACTGAATCCGTTTATGCGGGATATGAGGTCGAGCTCTATAATCCGTCACAATATTACTATTACGGCTATGGTGACACGGGACGTCGTGCATTCACGACATCAGTAACAGCAGACCCGCGAGAGGCGGCCTTCGTCAAGCTTAACGGGCAATCCGATGCCAATGATTGGCGTAATTGCGAAACCCGACATCAGGGTTATCTCTTTCTTTCTGAGTATGATTTTCGTCTCGACCCGGAATTCGAAGTGTGCATGCGCAATAAGGGCTATGTCTTGACGAGCGAGGCCGGTTTTTCATCGGGGCAGGCTTTGAGCGCGCAAACCGCCGGACTTCGCGGCTATGCAACATCTTCCAGTCTTTCCTATGGCGGGACTTATTACCCTTAGCCTTCAGCTTTGAGGATGGCCTTTAAACCGTTTTGAAAATGATAAAAGGTCGGGGTAAAGCCCAATTCATGCGTAGCGCGATCAATGCTAATTCGCTTACATTCGGCGTAAAATGTCCGCGCCATATCTGACACGTCCTCGCTCCCGACACTGACGCGCGGCGGTGGTGGCAGGTCAAGAAGCTGTGCCGCGTAATCCAGCACATCCTGCGGCGGGGCAGGGTTCCCATCCGCCAAATTGTAAATGGCCTGTGGATTTGGTTTGTCCGAACTTAGCAAGAGAGCGCTGACAATATCGTCGACATGGATGCGGTTGACGACATGACCCTCTTTAATGACCGCGCGGGCCTTGCCCTGGCGTAATTTGTCAAAGGGCGACCGTCCGGGGCCGTAAATTCCCGCCAGTCGGAAAATATGAACGGGCCAACCTGTTTCCACCCATGCAATCTCCGCCTCTGCACGTGCCTTGCCGCGTTTTAAACCGGGTGTCGGGGCTTCACCTTCAAAAGCCCAGCGGCCTTGACGATCCCCATAGACTGAGGTCGCGGACAGATAGGCAATCCATTTGGCAGAGGGTATGAGCTTGCCGAGCGCTGCTAATGCGGGGTCAGAGCCGTCCTTATGGGGCGGGATGGATGTCACAATCATATCCGCTGATTGGAAAATCTTACGTAGATCGTCGGACGCCTCTCCATCAAACGCCAGACATTTCACGCCATCTAGATCTGTCTGCCCATCCCGCGTTGTCACGGTGACCGCATAGCCTCGCGAGATCAGCGCGGGCGCAAGATGCGATGCGGTATATCCCGCACCAAGCAGGAGCGCAGATTGAGGCTTATTAATGCGACCGTTCATTGTCGGCTCAGTTTCCCCCCGCTATGGCGCGTCTATGACAAGATTAGCTCTCATCACATTTCTATCTTTTGCCTTTAGCATGCCCGCCCTTGCTGCGGACTTAACGGCGGAATTTGATCAGCGCCATGAGGAATGTCTTGAATCCATCGCGGCAGATGCGGAAATCGCTTATGAGGACGCGTTGATTTGGGTTGATGATGGCGGGGGTCGCCGTGCCAAACATTGCGTCGCCATGGCTCTCTATGCGTTGGGGCAGGAAAAACAGGCGGCGTTCAAACTGGATGAGCTTGCCAAAGCGACAGATGGTGGCAGTCCCGCCATGCGGGCAAATTTCTACCTTGAGGCCGCGAATTTCTGGCTGGCCGCAGAAGAGGCGACGAAAGCCTATACGTCTGCAACGGCCGGCTTAGACATCGCCTATCAAAATACCGACCTGCGTATTGCCCGCGCCCGCGCCTATGCGCTGTCCGGGCGATATGATTATGCCGAGACGGATTTGACCTCTGTTCTGACTCTGGACCCGACCCGCGCCGACGCACTTCGCTACCGTGCCGATGCGAAATTTAAGCAGGATAAATTGAACGAGGCGCAGGTGGATATTGAGGCCTCCCTCGATCTTGATCCCCAATCGGTCGAAACGGCTTTATTGCGCGGACAAATCCGTGAGGCCGTTCGGCTAAAGGGTGTCGAAACAGCGACAGAATAGAAAAGCCGGATTGACGCCTATACGGTTTTGCCTTCAAGATAATCCGCACGCCGCCGTCGGATATCGCCATGATCGCCCATACAATTATCGAGACATCCGATTTGGACGCGGCCGTCCTGTTTTACGATAAGCTATTTGCCATCATGGGCGGACGGTCCATCCGCTCCCGCGAATGGGAACGCGCCTATGCTGTCCATCGCGGTGCGCCCGCCTTTGTTTTGCAAGAGATTAAATCCGGTGCTGCAACCCCAACGGGTCAGCGCGCCATAATTGTTCTGCAATGCAACACAGAGGCCGATGTCCAGAAGGTTTACGACACGGCGTTGCGCCTCGGGGGACAGCCGGACAGCGCCCCGGCTTGGCAGGATGAAACGATATTTACAGCCTCCTTATATGATAAAGACGGCCATAAGATTGGGTTGCGCGCACGGCAGAAAACGCGTCTGCCTGTACCTCAAAAATTAAGACGGGGTTCCCGACAGGAAGATGACCGTGCGTCCGTGGCAAGCGGAATTAAACTGCTCGATATTGTCGAGCGATATAAATCGCTGGATGACGCGACGATCCTTGATTTTGGCTGCGGGGCGAAAAT
The DNA here is from genome assembly GCA_947503715.1 of uncultured Caulobacterales bacterium. GTDB lineage: Bacteria > Pseudomonadota > Alphaproteobacteria > Caulobacterales > Maricaulaceae > Litorimonas. The sequence goes on from CANNER010000002.1 coordinate 764,385, forward strand.
CGCGCAGGCCCTGCACCAGATCGGCGACCCGCAATTCCGTTATTACGGTTTGGATATTTATTCTGAACTGATTGAATTCTTACAGCAGAGTTTCCTAGACGATCCTGCCTACGCGTTTTCCGTCGTGCCGTTTCATAACGCAATGTATAATCCAACGGGTGAGATGATGACGCCGGATTCGGCCCTCCCCATTCCAGACATTCGCGCCGATATTATCACGATGTTCTCCGTCGTGACCCATCTCAATCCGGAGGACTGTGTCGCCGTTCTTTCGATTTTGAAACGATATGCCAAGCCGGAGACACGCCTGATTTTCTCAACCTTTCTGCAGCCCGATCAAGTCGAGCCTTTCGTAGATCAAGACCCAATGCGTCCTTTGCTCGAGGCGAAATACAGACCGGATTTCATGCGCGAGCTAATTACAAATGCAGGTTGGAGCATCGTCGAGGAAAATCCGCCCTTTAGAAAACTCATCCAACATTACTTCGTCTGCGAGTTGAGCTGATTAATTCTCCGTTCCATAATCCGGCGCGAGTGTCTCGCTGAAAAATTCCAAGATCTGACGGTCTCGATGAATACGGTTGGCGGTATTCCGGAAGCCGTGTTTCTCGCCCGGATAGGTCTGAATACGCATATTGTGCATGTTATTTTTCTGCACAGCGTCCATGAGTTTGATTGAGTGGCGGAACACAACATTATCATCGGCCATCCCGTGGATGAGCAAGACGGGTTCCGTCAATCCGTCGAGATATTTAAACACGCTACCATCCTCGTAGCTACCAGCCGTGTAATTCTCCGCGCCAACTGTCGGGTCACCGAGATAGCGTTCCGTATAGGCCGTATCGTAAAGCGTCCAATCCGTGACGGGTGCGCCGGAGACACCGGATTTGTAATGGTCGGTCTGTGCCAGCATATGCAGGCTCATATAGCCGCCATAAGACCAGCCATAGACGCCCATATTCTCGCCATCGACAAAGGGTTGTGAGGCCAGCCAGTCCGCGCCTGTGGATTGGTCGATGACTTCGATCTGGCCCATACTGCGGTAGAGATGATCTTCGAATGCCTTACCCCGGTTGGTCGCGCCGCGATTGTCGAGCGTGAAGACAATAAACCCGTGATGGGCGAGCATATTTGCGAGCTGTTTCCGCCCAAATCCGCGCCGCACACGTTGTACACCCGGACCGCCATAGACGATGGTGATGGCGGGACGTGTTTCGCCCGCTTTCAGGTCTTTTGGTTTGAAGAGCATGTAATCCAGCGGGGTGCCGTCTTCAGCGTTAATTTGGCCATATTCGGGTGTAATATGCGCGTCGAGATGCGGCGCGTAAGGATGGCTTTCATCCAGATTATTCTCGTTCAGCCAAGCCAGCGGGGTGCCATCCGCTTGCATAGCGCGCAGGGTTGCGGGTATGATATCATCCGTATGGGTCTGTAAAAAACGGGTGCAATCCCCATTAAAAGACGCCCCGAATAGCCCGTCGCCCTGCGTAATTTGTGCGACAGTCGGCCCGTCTTCTGCGAGGGAAACTTTGAAAATATGGTTTGAGAGCGGGGTGTCCTGCCATCCGCTGACAAATACGCTCTCATCTGCACGACAGACGAGGTGATTGGCGTTCAGCGTCTCCGGGGTGAGGGCGTTTATGGTCCCGTTAGCGTCCACTTTGAAAATCTGACGGACATCATTGCGCTGGGCTGACCAGAGCATGCCGCCCTCTTCCGTTGGCATCATGGGCGGACCGATATTTAACCAGGTCGGAGAGGTTTCTTCATAGAAGAGTTCTTTTGCGCCCGTTTTCGCATTGACCTTGTAAATCCGGTGCGTCTTGTGATCGCGGGCAAGGACGCCGACAAAGGCGGTCACATTGTCCGGCGCCCACGCGACGCGGGTCAGATAGATATCATCGCCAAGAGTGTCGTCATCATCCAGTGCAACCCAGCGTGTCTTTCCGCCTGTGGCCGAGACAAAACCTAGCTTCACGGTCGCATTATCTGTTCCGGCAAAGGGATAGCGCTGCGCGATATTCGTCACGCCGTCCGTGCCGAAATCAATGCGATTTTCAATCGCGACGGGGCTTTCATCGATTTGAGTATAGGCGACCATTTTTGCGTCGCGGGACAGCCAATATCCCGTCGCGCGGTCCAGCTCTTCCTGCACGACAAAACTGGCCGTCGCATTGCGGATTGTATCCGTACTGCCGTCTGAGAGTTGACGTTCCAGACCTGTTTCCAGATCTTTGATATAGAGTTCGTTCTCGCGGACATAGGCAACTTTTGTACCGTCAGCGCTGACTTTCGGGTCCGTCTCAAATCCCTTCGTCGCGGTGACTTGGCGGCTCTCAACCGCCGTTAAATCGTGAAGATAAATATCCCCACCTAACGGAAAGAGGAGAAGGTTCTCCCCAACCCAGCTATATGACACGATACCGCTGCCATATTCACGGGCGCGCTCTCGGCGGTTTTTCTCCTCCTCGGACAGGACTTCCGGTCCCGCCAGCAGGTCGGTCGAACTGACGAGGAGGCGGCCTTCTCCAGTTTCCAGATCATAGGCCCAGAGGTCCTGTTGCGCCGCGTCATCCTCTCGCCCTTGCAAGACGGTCGCAAATTCACCCGACGGAGCAATCTGCACAGAGGATAGGCGCGTCCCGCCAAGCGCCGGAGAGCTGTTAATCCGTTCCGGCGTCAATCCACCCTGCACGGGCGTATTTCGAATATAATTTACGGGCTGTGTCTCAGCTTGTGACTGCATCACGGCTTCTTTCAAAGTCGTGGGTGGTTCATCGGACGCGGTACAAGCGGCGAGAGCCATTGAGAGAAGAAGAGCGGGGAGAACAAGTTTCATGTCCCGCTTTTGCGACGGCGAGAGGGGGAGTGCAAGCGATGTCATGCGGAGAAACATTGCGCAGAGATAATTTGTTCAACGAAAAACCCCATGCCAAGTCTTCGTTGAATAGGGGAGTTGGGGATGTTGTTTTTGAAAATATGGGTTCGGTGGATAGCCCTGCTCACATGTCTGTTTGGCTTTGCCGCCTGTCAGGAGAGTTTGGTTCCTGAACCTGAATTGTCAGATCAAAATATCCAAGACTTAACGGAGCAAATCAAATGGCTGGATAGCAGTGTGACCTGCGAGCGTTTGGACGCATTGGTCAGACGCGTTGGCAATGTCGAGGCGATCCCGGAATTTTATCGGCGAAAGCTCTGGGCACAACAAGCGGTCTGCAGTGTGACACCCGGAACTGATATCAACAGATCTGCCTATGAAATGACCAAAGCGGCTGGAATATGGGCTGACTTATCAGAAGATGTTGTGACGCTTTATGCGAAGTCCACGACCGCTTCTGAACCTCAGCTATGTTGCGCGATACAGAAAGCGGTTTGGGGCCCTATCGGGGACATTGAGGATAAAATCTGGAAAGCGAGACTTCGCCTGAAAGAAGCAGATCGGGCAAGCCTCATGTTCATGGATACGAGCGGGACAAACCCTGATTTTAGTCCGCTCATTATCCAAGGCGAAAATGCTGATATTGTAGATGTTCCGTTTCTAAGCGACCCTGCTATCAAATTGTCCGGTACATTTGAACAACGTCAAATTTCCAGTTCTGAATTGGGAGAGACGCGAACGGTTAGTATCTACACAGCCAAAGGAAAATATGATCCCAATGCGCCCGTCATCATCTTAGCAGATGGTATCAGTTTGGGATATTACGCTCGTATGATCGACCCAATGATTGAACAGGGTTTGATAAAACCTGTTAACTTTATGGGTATTCATTCGGAGCGAGACTCCATCTCTGAAGCATTGCGAGATTTGCCGAAAGATCCGCGGGCGTCAGATTATCTGCCCGGATATGACAAGGATTTTCCTGACAGATTTGATAATCACATGGAATTCATCTTCGAGACCGCGCTTCCAACACTATTTCCATCCTCAGAGAATAGTCGCAGACTGGCCGTAGGCGGTCATTCGAATGGCGCCGTATTTTCAGTTCATGCCGGTGTGAGAAACCCAAACCTCGTGGATGCTGTTTTATCTGTCTCAGGTGGGTTTGGCGGCTTGAAAGCCGCACAGGAATGCTCAGAGGACGGCGCTAACTTTTATATTTCTGCGGGAGTGTATGAGCCGTCTTTCCTGGCCTCTACGGAAGTGACCGAACAGACATTGAAAGCGCAGGGATGTAACACCCGCGCGACCTATCATCCCGTCGGTCACGATCCCGGATTTTTCAGGACAGAACTTTACCGCTTTCTCTTGGCGGAGTTCGGCAATGACTTATAAAGTTCCTTTGATATTTCATCCGCTGGAGTCTTTCGCTACCTTTTCATGAAAGAAGAGCTGCGCTACGCCCGTTTCATGTTAGTCCACGCCTCACATGCCTGATCTCCGCCCCGTTTTCTTCGTCATTGGATTGATGAGCGCTGCGCTTGGCGTTTTAATGTTCATCCCGATGTTGGTCGATTTGTTTGACGAAGCGCGGGCGTGGCGGGCCTTTGGCATTTCCGGTGGGATTGTGACGCTGTTCGGTGCGTTATTGGCGACAATTACCTATACGCCCGACCCGACTTTGCGGGCGCGGGGGGCTTTTGTTCTCACCGTGTTTGCGTGGTTGACACTGGCCATTCTCTCCGCACTGCCCTTTCTCTTTGAACCGATAAATTTATCGCTGACCGATGCAATGTTTGAAGCGACGTCCGGCATTACGACGACCGGCGCGACGATCCTGACGGGTCTGGATGATATGCCGCGCGGGGTGCTGATGTGGCGCGCGATCCTGCAATGGATCGGCGGCGTGGGTATTGTCGTGACGGCGATGGCCGTGTTGCCGATGTTGAAGGTCGGCGGCATGCAGCTCTTCCGGTTGGAAAGTTCAGATATGGGCGAGAAAATCCTGCCGCGTGCGGCGAGTCTCGCCTTGGGAATTTCGCTGGTCTATCTCTTTCTGACGGTCTGTTGTTTCCTCGGATATATTTTTACAGGTATGTCGCCTTTCGACGCCGTGGCTCATGCGATGACGACGCTGGCGACAGGTGGATATTCCACGTCGGACCTGAGCATGGGCGGTTTCATGGATAATGGCGCAGACATTGTCGGCACGATTTTTATGATGCTCGCCGCGCTGCCATTCGGGGTGTATCTGCTGATGACGACGCGCGGGGATTGGAAGGCGATTTTCCGCGACAGTCAGGTGCGGGCTTTTGTGACCGTGATTGCGGCGCTCACGCTTATCATCACATTCTTTCTTATTCTATCTGACCAGTTTGAATTGACCCGCGGGCTGAGGCTTGCCGTCTTTAATACGGTCTCTATCGTCACGGGGACCGGCTATGCGACGGCGGATTATAATGGCTGGGGGCCATTCGCGGTGACGGCCTTTTTTGCCTTCATGTTTATCGGCGGTTGTGCGGGATCAACCGCCTGCTCCATCAAGATTTTCCGATATCAAGTCGCCTTTGAAGCGATGCGCAATTACCTCTTCCGCATGCCGCGTGAACATGTCGTCGTGCCAATGCGTTATGGCGGGCAAGCGTTGCCACCCACCGTCGTCTATTCCGTGATGAGCTATTTTTTCGTCTTCTTCATGACCTTCGTCTTAACGGCAATCCTGCTCTCCCTCATCGGGTTGGACCCCATCACGGCATGGTCGGGCGCGGGGAGTGCGATCGCCAATGTCGGTCCGGGATTGGGCGAGATTATCGGTCCGGCCGGAACCTATCAGGACTTACCCGGCTCTGCGAAATGGGTGCTCCTAACCGCGATGATTATTGGCCGATTGGAAATTGTGACGGCGTTGGTGCTGCTCACACCCGCGTTCTGGAAGTCGTAGCCCAGTTTTGAGTGGGCGCGGGACGCCTAAGAAATATTCGCCGGATCAAACACGTAATTCGTCGCGCAAAATTCGCAATTCGCCGTGATGACGCCGTCCTGCACCATGTCTTGAATCGCAGTTTCGTCGAAACTCTTAAATGTATCCACGAGACGCTCGCGGGAACAGCGGCAATTGGCATTGACGTCATGCGTTTCGACAATCCGCACGCCGTCCTCATGGAACAGGCGAAAGAGCAGGCGATGCGTTGAGAGATCAGGATCGATCAGTTCCGCATCTGTCAGCGTTCCGAACAAGGTCTGCGCGGTCTGCCACGGCATGGTCGCATCGATGCGGGCTTCGTCATCCGCGATCTTCTGGATCATCATACCTCCGCCGGACCAATGCGCGCCGTCCGCGTCGACGGCCTGACCACAAGCGAGGCGGATTTTGGTTGGGATTTGCTCTGATTGATTAAAATAATGCTCTGCACAATCAGAGAGGCGGTCTCCGTCAATCGCGGCGACGCCCTGATATTGATCCATATCCGGACCTTGATCGATCGTCATGGAGAAGGTCCCCGCACCGAGCAGTTCTTTTGCGGTGGGATTGCGGGATTCGCTCTCAATCTCTTTGAGTTTTGTTTCATCCCAACGCGCATAGCCACGGATACTGCCCTCAGTCGTACAATCCGCCATCAGTAAGCTGATCGCGCCGTCATTTGTGCCGTGACACTGTACGACCAGACGGCCCTTGAATTTCAGGGATTGCGCAACGAGGGCACCCGTCATCATGGCTTCACCTAGGAGGCGGGCAACAGCCTCCGGATAGCGGTTTTCGCCGCCCGGTCGCAGCGCTTGTTCTAAAGCCGGGCCGAGTTTCACAGCACGGCCACGCACGGGCTGGTCATCTAGTTGGAACACGGTGACTTGGTCGGTTGTATTGGCGTCTAATGTCGGGGTCGTATCGGTCATCCGCGCCATGTGGGGGATGAAGGCTGAAGACGCAAGTAGCTGTCTGCAGACACGAAAAAACCCGCCGTCAGACGGGTTTGATGTTTCAAATTTTTGGCTGCAGCTAACGGCCGTTTGAGCTAGTTGACTTGCTTCGCCATCAGATCACGAATTTCTGCAAGCAGAACTTCGTTAGCTGGCGGAGCGGCTGGCGCTTCTTCTTCAGCCTTTTTCGTCTTGTTCATACCTTTGATGATCATGAACATGACGAAGGCCACAATGATGAAACTGATGAGTGCATTGATAAAGAGGCCGTAACTGATAGCTGTTTCCGGCGTTGTGATCGTTCCGTCAGCCGCTACGACAGCTTCGGTCATGACATATTTCATATTTGCCATATCGACGCCGCCCATGATTGGGCTGATGGCCGGCATGAAGACGTCACCGATGAACGATGTGACGACTGTTGCAAAGGCCGAACCCATCACGAAGCCGACGGCCATATCGACGAGGTTACCCTTCATCGCAAATTCTTTAAATTCTGAAATCATTCCCATTGGATTTCCCCTTGAAAGTTAAAGCCGGACCCTATTCCGGCTACTGCGCGCGTAATTCGCATGTAGAGGGGGCATGGGTCAACATACTTAATTTTGTCTATGAATGCTGTTCATCTTGTATCAATCAGGTTCCACACATCAGAAAGGTCCCGCCCATGCAATATCTTCATACAATGCTTCGCGTCTCAGATCTTGAGGCAGCGCTCGCCTTTTACTGTGACGGATTGGGGCTGGTCGAGACCCGACGCTATGAAGCCAAGAAGGGACGGTTTACGCTGGTCTTTCTCGCGGCATCCGATGATGTGGAGCGGGCGAAGGCGGATAAAGCTCCCTTGGTTGAATTGACTTACAATTGGCCCGCAGAGGACGGCACGGCGGAAGAGCTTACGGGTGGCCGCAACTTTGGCCATTTGGCTTACCGGGTGGATGATATTTACGCGACCTGCGCGCACCTTCAATCTCAAGGCATCACGATCCTGCGCCCGCCGCGTGATGGCCATATGGCGTTCATCCGTAGTCCGGATGGGGCGTCTGTTGAGTTGCTTCAGGCGGGAGACAATCTCGCGCCGCAAGAACCGTGGGTCTCGATGGAAAATACGGGGGAGTGGTGATTTAGATATTCAATTCTTCGAATTGATTGTCCGAGGACCGAAAGCCTTAGCTTTCAGCTAAAAAATTATTTCTTAGACGCGTCGTCAATCCGTTGACGGAGTTCCTTACCCGTGCGGAAGAACGGCACATGTTTTTCCGGCACGGCGACACTTTCGCCTGTGCGCGGGTTGCGTCCGGCGCGGGCATCCCGGCGGCGCACGGAAAATGCGCCAAAGCCACGGAGCTCCACGCGCGCACCAGCTTCAAGCGTTTGTGTGACTGTTTCCAGCACGACCGCCACCAAACGTTCCATATCCCGACGCGTCAAATGCGGATTTTCTTCGTGGAGGGTGTCGATGAGTTCTGATCTTAGCATGGCCCTTATAAATCAGGGACGGCCCTAACAGGTCAATCGAAATCCGACATTCGGGCATAAAAAAAGCCCCTGTTACAGGGACTTTTATGGTTAATGCTGGCTTAATTTTCTCCGGTCAATGCGTTCACCGCACTGACCGAAGAGTTTAAAGCCTAGTTGTCACCTTTGAGGGCAGCACCGAGGATGTCGCCGAGGGACGCGCCGGAATCGGCGGAACCATACTGTTCGACGGCTTCCTTCTCTTCCGCGATTTCCAGCGCCTTGATGGACAGCTGATAATCATTACGGGCGCGGTTGGCGCGAGTAATCATAGCGTCAACCTTGTCACCGACGGCAAAGCGTTCCGGACGCTGCTCGGACCGTTCACGGGACAGATCGCCTTTACGGATGAAGGCTTTGACATCATTCTCTTCGCCGAATGTGACGTCCAGACCGGCTTGCTGTACGTTGACAACTGTACAGGTAACAGTCGCACCGCGATTGGCACCGGCTGCACCGGCAGGGGCTTCGTCTTTGGTGAGTTGCTTGATGCCGAGCGAAATACGCTCTTTCTCAATGTCGACTTCGAGGATTTTGGCTTCAACTGTGTCGCCTTTATTATAATCCTTGAGAGCTTCTTCGCCGGACTTGTCCCAAGACAGGTCGGACAAATGCGCCATGCCGTCGATCTCGCCGTCCAGTCCGATGAACAGACCAAACTCCGTGATAGAGCGAACTTCGCCTGTGACCGTGCTGCCGAGCGGGAAGCGGTCGGAGAAATCGTCCCAAGGGTTGCTTTGAACCTGCTTAATGCCGAGGGAGATGCGACGCTTTTCCTGATCGACGTCGAGAACTTCGACTTCGATTTGCTGCGATGTGGAGACGATTTTGCCGGGATGGACGTTTTTCTTTGTCCAGGACATTTCAGAGACATGGACGAGGCCTTCAACGCCTTCTTCCAGCTCGATAAATGCACCGTAATCGGCGATATTCGTGACCGTACCTGTGTGACGTGTGCCGGGCGTGTATTTCGCGGCGGCTGCATTCCACGGATCTTCCTGAAGCTGCTTCATGCCGAGGCTGATGCGTTGTGTTTCAGGGTTGATGCGGATGATTTTGACCTGAACCGTGTCGCCCACATTGAGGACTTGGCTCGGGTGGCTGACGCGACGCCATGACATGTCTGTGACATGAAGGAGGCCGTCAATACCGCCGAGGTCAACGAAGGCACCGTAATCGGTGATGTTCTTGACAACGCCGTCACGTGTTTCGCCCTCTTTAAGCTGACCGACGAGTTCCGCACGTTGTTCCGCACGCGACTCTTCGAGGATGGCGCGACGGGAGACAACGATGTTGCCACGCGAGCGGTCCATTTTCAGGATCATGAAAGGCTGTGTCTGACCCATGAGCGGGCCAATATCGCGGACCGGACGGATATCAACTTGCGAACCCGGAAGGAAAGCATTGATGCCGCCGAGGTCGACCGTAAAGCCACCTTTGACGCGACCGACGATTTCGCCGTTCACAGGCTCTTCTTTTTCGAAGAATTTGTGCATCTTGACCCAGGCTTCTTCGCGGCGCGCTTTGTCGCGCGAGAGAACGGCTTGGCCGAGGGCGTTTTCAATACGCTCAAGGTAGATATCGACGCTGTCGCCGACTTTTGGCATTGTGTCTTCGCCGGGTGTGAAGAACTCACGGGCGTCGATACGGCCTTCGGTTTTCAGACCGACGTCAACAATGACGACGTCTTTTTCGATACCGGTGACAAGGCCGGAGACGACTTTGCCTTCTTGCATCGGGGAAGCCTCAATCGCGGCTTCAAACATGGATGCAAAATCATCCGTGGTGGGGTTCATAGTTTCGGACATGTGTAAGGGAGTTCTCCAACAATTAGGTCCTGCCAATTATTCGCCTCATTGCGAGCTAATGGACTAGCCCGGCCAATCCGGGCGTAAGAAATATGACGCGGCAGGAGGTGGAGTGCCATCCAGCGCAGTCGCGCGGCCTATAGGGGAGGCGGGTTGGGGATGCAAGCGGGGATCATGTTTTTCAAACGCGGATTAAGGGCCGTCTGATCCTCATTGCGGACGTTAACTGAGCGGATTAGATTGCCAAGAATGACAAATTTTCGAAACACCTTTTGTAGTGCGTCTATTCACATGGCTTTTCACACTAACCTAAGAAAATAGAGCCTTCAGGATATTGTATTCTCGGTGTCGTTTTCGATGCGAGAAAGAACCCGAGGGTCAGAGGGCCCAGTCTGCCCAAAAACATGATTAAGCAAATGATTGCCCTGCCAAAGTCATTGAGCTCGCCGGTCGCCCCCTGGCTCAATCCTACTGTTCCAAAAGCAGAGGTTACTTCAAATGCAGCTGTCAAAAAATCTATTTCATGCGTCGCAACGATCAAAAATAAACCCGCCAAAATGACGAAAAGGCTGATTGTCAAAAGCGCCATCACTTTTAAGCCTTGCTGTAATCCCACACTGTAACCGAATGCTCTCATTTTTCCAGAATTGCGAAAAAATGCTATCGTTGCGAGCAGGAGTACCACAGCGGTTGTGACCTTAATGCCACCCGCCGTAGATGTGCTACCGCCGCCGATGACCATCAGAACCATCGTCATGAGTGTTGTGCTATCCTGCATGGCTGCCGTATTCATTGAGTTAAAACCAGCCGTTCGGGGGGTAACGGCCTCGAACCATATTGCGTTCAGTCTCTCCCCTGAAGTTGCCAAACCAGCCAATGTTTCAGGGTTGTTCCATTCCAACACTCCATACCCAAAGCAGGAGATAAGGATTAAGCTGAGTGTTCCGACTAACATTAAACGTGTGTGCAGAGAGAATTTCTGCCATTTTCCATGTACCAAGATATCAGACAGAACTGCGAAGCCGAGACCTGCGACAATAAACTGAACGGAAATTGTAATTATAATGAGTGGATTGCCAACATAGCCCATGAGGCTGTTTGAGAACAGTGAGAATCCAGCGTTATTAAAAGCCGAGATAGAATGAAAGGCAGCCTGCCATAACCCTTCACGCCAACCAAAGTCAGGCACGAAAACGAATGCCATTATGGCCATGCCGATTACTTCACAAACTAACACGACTTTGAAAACAATCCGGACAATGTCGAGTAATCCCCCTAGAGATGACAGGCCCATTTCTTCCCGAAGGAATTGCCGTTGTGCTAGACCAATTTGCATCCCTAAAGATGAGAGGACCAAGACCGCAAATGTCATTAGGCCCATGCCTCCGAGCTGTATCAACAGCATAAGGACACCTTGTCCAAATGTTGTGAATGCCGTTCCGGTGTCTACAACAACTAAGCCAGTAACAGTTACAGCTGAGGTCGCGGTAAAGAACGCATCTGACCAAGTGATACCGTCATTGGATGCGACGGGTAACATTAGTAATAAGGCACCGACCGTAATCCAACTTAAGTACAGCAGCGCCAGCAGAGCGGGGGCTGGTAAATCTAAAAATCGTCTCACTGCAGATTACATTACGTCGGAGAATTTGCGTAATTGGCTACGCGTGCCGAATAGAATGATCTTATCGTTTTCCTTCAAAACATCATTAAATTCAGCGGAACTAGAAAACACGCCATCAGAGTAAACACCCATGCAAGAAATATTGTGGGCTTTTTCAAATTTAAACTCCGCCAGTGATTTACCTGCTAAAGAAGAAAGCACCTCCATCATGACGACGTATTGTCCGTCGCCCAGTGACATAAAGTCTTCCAGATGAGGATTATGGATTATCTGAGCGATATGTGTGCCGAAGCGCTGCTCGGGAAGTACAACATAGTGAACACCAATTGCCTTCAAGATTTTTTGTTGAGTCTGGGTCTGCGCTTTAACCCAAACCTGTCTGCATCCTAATTCCATCACATTCATAGCAACCAGAATACTAGCCTCAGTATTTTCGCCGATGGAAACTAAGACCGCATCATAAGTCTCAAGTGCACATTGAGAAAGAGCTTTGTCATCAGTCGCATCAACCTGAATAGATGACTTTATCTCATCACATATCATGCTCACGCGAGCAGGGTCATCGTCAATACCAAGGACATTGTCTCCCATGCGGGTTAATTCTCTAGCTACAGAGACACCGAAGGTGCCGAGGCCAATGATAGCTACATTTCTGCATTTGTTAGCCATGGATTTTATATCTAAAAGTTGTCTGAAAGTTATGTTTCTACAAAAACAGGTTTAGCTCGTGTGTGTTCCTCCGTCTATCTATTGATGTGCGAATGATGTGCGAAATTTTCTGGCTCCGATATCCGCTTCGCCCCCTAAAGCGACATTAAGCGTTAGTCGCACCTCTCCACATTCGAACACCCTTTGACTCGCAATCACGCCCACTTCCGCCTAAGTCCATCCCATGAAGTTCGGTGAACATTTCTTGGAGGAGTTGAAGGCGCGGGTTCGGCCGTCTGACGTTGTCGGCCGCCACGTGAAACTTAAACGCCAAGGACGTGAATTTGCAGGGCTGTCGCCCTTCACGAATGAAAAGACGCCGAGCTTTTTCGTGAATGACGAAAAGGGGTTCTATCACTGTTTTTCCAGCGGTAAACATGGCGATGCGATTTCGTTCCTGATGGAGGTCGAGGGTTTGTCCTTTCCCGAAGCCGTCGAAGCCCTCGCGACAATGGCGGGGATGGAAATGCCGCAGGCTGACCCGCAGGCGGAGGCGCGCGCGGCGAAGAATAAAGAAACCATCTCATGGATGGAGCGCGCGCAGGAATTTTTCGAAAAGACGCTCTACCGCACGGATGGCGCGGCGGCGCGGGACTATCTCACAAATAGAGGCATGAGCAAGACGGCCGCCAAAGCTTTCGGCATGGGTTTTGCGCCGGATAATTTCTCGGCGCTAAAGGATGAGCTGATCGCGCAGGGCGCGACGCCCGCGCAATTGGTTGAGGCCGGATTACTGGTCGAGCCGGAAGACCGCTCCCGCGCCCCGTGGGACAGGTTCCGCGACCGCATCATGTTTCCCATCCACGACACGCGCGGGCGGCTCGTCGCCTTTGGCGGGCGGGCCATGGCCAAGGATGCCAAGGCGAAATATCTGAACAGTCCCGAAACGCCGATTTTCCAGAAAGGGCGGCTGCTCTATAATTATCACCGTGCGCGGCGGGCCTTCTCGGACGCGTCCAATACGGCGCGGGGACTGATTGTCGCCGAAGGCTATATGGATGTCATCGCACTGGCCCGTGCGGGGTTCGGTCATACGGTCGCGCCGATGGGCACGGCCCTGACGGAAGATCAGCTTGATCTGCTCTGGCGGGTCGGACCGGAACCTATTCTCTGCTTTGACGGTGATAAAGCGGGCGTTCGTGCCGCATTCCGGTCGATTGAACGCGCGCTACCCCTGCTGCGCCCCGGACAGACTCTGCGTTTCGCCATGTTACCGGAGGGGCAGGACCCCGACGATCTCATCCGTGCATCGGGACCGCCTGCTATCGCGAAAGTCCTCGACGCCGCCATTCCGCTCGTCGATATGCTCTGGCGGCGCGAGGTCGAGGCGGAACCGCTCAACACGCCGGAAGCCAAAGCCGGACTGAAATCGCGGTTCTACAAGGCGCTGGACGAGATTGAGAACGGCGATGTTAAAGCGCTCTATAAAACAGAGCTTCTAGCGCGGTTTGACGCAAATTATGGCTGGCAGGCCCAGCGTGGCAATCAGTATAAACGTAAATCTGACGGGGAAACGAAAGCTGGCAAGACGACGCAAATTGCTTCTGCACAGAAACTGGCCTCCAATACGCGGGTTGAAACCACGCTGATCGGGGCGATTCTCGAATTCCCCGAATTGCTGGAACGCGTGGATGAGCGCTTTTTTGAGCTGGAATTTGGGAGTGCAGATGCGTCTGCTCTACAAAAAGCAGTTCTCAACTGGTGGCGGCAGGCGAAAGCGGTTGAAAAGACTCATCTCTTTACACATATACAGTCCTCAGGAATGGAACAGGCTTATCGTGCGCTGTCCCGTCAACGGCTCTTGATCAGGGCGGGGATGGGGGGCGCAGACGCAACACTGGATACTCGCGCGGCACTCTGGAACGCCCAGGCCGACACCCTTATAGGGACCACCCAGTTGGAAGCGGAGAGCTCGGACACTCGCGCCCGGATGGTCGATGCCATTACGGGTGACAACTCGGACGGATTGCACCGTGCGATGCGCGCATCTAAAGAGGCGCGCGACTAGGAATTTCACGGCCCTCTCGGTCATGTGCGGATCACGCATGGGCGCTGGGGCTAACGATATTTTAAGTCCTGCTTTACCATAAGCGGGGCTGAATAAAGGGTGATCAAACATATGGCCAAAGCTGCCGCGGCTGAAAAAGCCACTCCAACGACTGCGTTGGCGACGAAACGTAAACGTCTCGACTTCGACAATATCGATGTCAAACGCATGATTGTGGAGGCCAAGAAATCTGGCCTCCTGCATACTGATGAACTCAACAAACATCTCGATATGGACGGCATCACCGCCGACGAAATAGAGATCATCATCGCGCAACTCTCCGAGATGGGTATTTCCGTTCATGATCAACGGGACGAGGAAACGCTCGGGCCGAAGACGCTCGCGCGGACCTCCACCACGGCGGTCAAGGGCGGCAATTCCAAGGAAGAACTCGATCGCACTGATGATCCCGTGCGGATGTATCTGCGCGAAATGGGCGTCGTCGAGCTGCTCTCCCGCGAGGGCGAGATCGCGATTGCCAAACGGATTGAGGCCGGCCGCGACACAATGATCAAGGGCCTGTGTGAAAGCGCCCTGACATTCGAAGCCATCATGATCTGGCGCGAAGAGCTGGAGGAGGGCGAAATCCTCCTGCGCGACATCATCGATCTCGACACCATGTATAACCGCTCCATCGGGAATATTCAGGAAGATCGTTCCGCGCTCGCCGTCCGCCGTGAGAAGATTGAAAAAGGCGAATTGGAAAAGCAGGAAGGTGACCTTGAGTCCCTTGCCGAAGAACGCAAAACCAAAATGCCGGAGCGGACCTATAAGCCCGGTGAAAAGCCCATTGAGGATGATGAGGACGAGGAAGAAGATAAGACAAATCTCAGCATGGCCGGCATGGAAGCCGCCCTGCGCGACGACATCATGCTACGGCTCGACCGGATTTCGCAGGATTTCGTGCGCTTCCAAAAACTCCAGCAAATGCTCATCCGCGCGCGTCTCTCCGGCAAGAAACTGCGCAAGCCGCAGGCCGAAGAATATGACGCCGTGCAGGAACAGATCATTACTGAGATTAAAGAGCTACAGCTCAATAATGCTCGGATCGACGCCCTGATTGACCAGCTCTATACAATTAATAAGCGCTTCATCTCACTTGAGGGCAAACTCATGCGTTTGGCCGACGGTAACGGCGTCCCGCGTGAGGATTTCCTGACGGCTTATTTGGGCTCTGAATTGAACCCGAATTGGACGGAAGAGATGGAAGGGCGCTCCACGGCGTGGGACCGTTTCCTACAGCGTGAAAACCGCTCCATTCATAAAATCCGGAATGAAATCGGGGGGCTTGCGCAGGAAACCGGTGTGCCCGTCGATGAATTCCGCCGCATCGTCCAAAAGGTCCAAAAAGGCGAGCGAGAAGCGCGTCAGGCCAAGAAGGAAATGGTCGAAGCAAACTTGCGCCTCGTGATTTCCATCGCCAAGAAATATACAAATCGCGGCCTGCAATTCCTCGATCTCATTCAGGAAGGCAATATCGGCCTGATGAAGGCCGTCGATAAATTCGAATATCGCCGCGGTTACAAATTCTCGACCTATGCGACGTGGTGGATCCGTCAGGCGATCACACGCTCTATCGCGGATCAGGCACGGACGATCCGGATTCCGGTTCACATGATTGAGACGATTAACAAGATCGTCCGGACCAGCCGTCAAATCCTCCACGAAATTGGCCGCGAGCCAACACCGGAAGAACTGGCCGCAAAACTCTCTATGCCCTTGGAGAAGGTCCGCAAGGTCATGAAAATCGCCAAAGAGCCGATCTCCCTCGAAACCCCGATTGGTGACGAGGAAGACAGCCAACTCGGCGATTTCATCGAGGATAATAATGCCATCCTCCCGATTGAGGCGGCGATCCAATCTAACCTACGCGAAACCACAACCCGCGTGCTGGCATCGCTAACCCCACGTGAAGAACGCGTCCTTCGGATGCGCTTCGGGATCGGAATGAACACGGACCACACGCTGGAAGAAGTCGGGCAGCAATTCTCGGTCACCCGCGAACGGATCCGTCAGATCGAAGCGAAAGCCCTGCGGAAGCTGAAACATCCAAGCCGAAGCCGGAAACTGCGGAGTTTCTTGGATCAGTAAACCGCGCCAGATGTTTAAAAAGGGCGCCGTAACTCTGGCGGCCTTTTTAACTTTGGCAGCAACTTATGTGGCTGCTAAAAATTTGGGCTTAATTGGACGTTTATTCAGCGATGGTTTGAATGCGAGCGAGACTTTCCCACTCTTTCAAGTCGGTGATGCTTTCCAACTTAAGCTTGAGCCGAACTGGCGTGGAACATATCGTTACAATGCTATCTTGAAGTTCGGCGATAAAAGCACGCCGGAAGGGAATAAGAGCCAATCTGCAAGCTTCAAGATCAAAGAAACTCTGTGTGACACAGGAAAACTCTTGGGCGTTGAAGATATTGAGTTAGAAGCCGATTCAAAAAAATATACTCATTTCTCTCTTGGCCGCTATGGCAAAGAAATCAGACTTCCTTTGGGGCAAAAAAGATTGGCCGTTTGTCTAAATGTTAGTGTGGAAAATCTTAGTGAACCTGTCGTTCAGACGGCGGCCTTAAATATTTATGCCGTTAATACGCGGCCATGTTGGTTTGTCGAATGCCTTTTAGATTAGATGATTGACCCAAACCTCTGAGACTGGTGCCTATCAAAAATTACGCAAATCAAGTCGCACCGAATCGGCCATAATCTGATATTGATTTAGATAGCTTTTCCCCCTCGGGTTTTCGGTGTGAAGTGCTGCAATCGATACACTTACTTCTTAAACGAGAGACTTTAATGCCCGCGCGCGTTTCTCATCTGGGTTACCCCACTGCCCGCAATATCAACCACCCAAGATAGGCAGCATAGGCCAACAGCAGTACCGCCCCCTCCCAGCGCATAATTTTCTTATGCGTCAAGGCAAAGCCGAACATGGCGGCGGTCGCGAGACAAAGGACTACACCGTCGATCAGGGAGAACCCGCCCGCGCCAAAGCGTAAGGGATAGACGGCGGCGGTTACGCCCAAAATGCCAAGCCCGTTAAAGATATTGCTGCCGACAATATTGGCAAAGGCGAGGGCGTTTTCTTTCTTCAGACTGGCAATTATGGAGGCCGTCGCTTCGGGGAGGGAGGTTCCGATGCCCACAATCGTAATCCCGATAATGGCTTCGCTGACGCCCAATCCCCTCGCGATGGACGACGCGCCGCGGATCAGACTTTCCGCTCCTGCCATGAGCAGCACAATCCCGCCCACCGCGAAGAGGAGCGACAGCAGAACGGATTGCGGGGCTTTGACATCGTCCATCTCGCTATCATCAATGGCATCCGCCATATCCGCACGGATGGTGAGGAACATATAGAGCGTGAAAGCGGCGATGAGGACGAAAGCACCGACCTGCGGGATGCCGCCCGTGTAAATCCAATACAGCGCGGCGATGGACCCGAAACTCACGAATATCGCGTCCCGTGCTAATCCGTGCATCCGTGTCGCAATTGGAGCAATCAAGGTCGCCGCGCCTAATATCATCAGGATGTTGGAAATATTGCTGCCGAGGACGTTACCAAAGGCGATATCCGGCAAGCCCTTCGCCGCCGCGCCAAAAGTCGCGACGAATTCGGGCATGGATGTGCCGAATCCGATGAGGGTCACCCCGATCAGGGCTTTGGACATGCCCAGCCGTGTGGCCAGTGCCACGGAGCCGCGCACAAGGATTTCACCCCCGCCCACGAGGAGGGCGAGACCGAGAATGATCAGGACTACGCTCAAGATTTAGATGTTTTCCGTCGGCGCCAGAACCAGCGCAGGAGGAATAATCCCGGAATAATCACGAGTAGTAACCACGGTAATATGGCCGCGAAGAAATAGATTACGCCGGACAGACCTTCCGATAAGGTCCGCATGAAATCCTTCAACGCATCACCGACGGGCGAGAAGGCTCCGCGTGTGACGGCCTGTCTCTGGCTGCTGTAACTGATGTCGACAACGGACATGGAGACCCGCGCCCGCAGGGCTTTCAGGTTCGCCGTCGCGCTTTCAATCTCGGCCTGCACCCGCGCGAGTTCACGTTCGAGGGCGAGCAGGTCGGGCAGTTTGGCATCGCGTGTTTCCAGAAGGCCTTCAAGCCGCGTTCGCAAGGTCGTCTGCGCTTTCAACCGCGCATCCGTATCGAGAATGGACCGCGTCAGGTCTTCGACGGAGGTATTGGAAGAGGCGAGGCGGCCTTTCGCCGTCTCAATGTCTTTCTGCATACCCGCGACGAATGTTTTGAGCCATTCCGGTTCAGCGCGGAGAGAGAGGTTCGCGCGAACATCGTCTTCCGAATAGGCGTTCGCGTTGGAGCCCATGACTTGGCATTTGGTTGGCCCCGCATCCTGACAGACTTGCATATGTTTATCGGCGGTCGCTTTGACGGAGGCGACGGGGAGTTCGAGGCCGTAGCCGTAGCGATAGGCGAGAAATGTGCCAGAGGTTTCCGACGCTTCCTTGCGTTCCATAGGCGGTTCCCACGCAACGTCTGCACTTTCACTATATGCTTCCCTCTCTACCTGACTCTTATCAAGACTGTAGAACTGAGGAGACTCAGTTTGCTCACAGGCCGCTAAGCCTATGACGGCGAGTATAAGCAGCGCGCGGCGCATCAGTCCAACCGTTCCACGGGCAGGCCCAATTCACCCAACGGTCCGGCCTGCGTTTCCGCATCTCCGACGACAAGATAAGTCATGGCATCAGGGCGGATATGCGCGGCGGCGATCCGTTTGAAATCCGCCAGCGTCATGGCTTGGATCGCCTTGGCATTTTGCGCGCGGTAATCCGGTGCGTAACCATAGGCATCAATCTCGCCCAAGACACCGAGCTTGTCGCGCAGCGTTTCCGTCTTCAGCGCCTGCCCGCGAATAAGGGCATCTTTTAATTCTGCCAAATTTTCTTCCGTGGTTTCGGGGCCGTGGCTGGAGAGAATCTCTTGAATGAGTTCGATCGACTCTTTCGTGACATTGGACCGCACAGAAGACGACACACCAAATGTGCCGTTCTCTTTGCTGCCGTTAAAGCCGGAGCGGATGCCATAAGTATAGCCCTTCTCCACACGCAAGGTCGTGTTGAGCTTGGACGTGTAAATACCACCCAGCGGGAAGTTAATCGCTTCGGCGAGCGGGTAATCCGCGTCTGTCGCAGCCAGTGCAGGGCGGGATAAACGGAGCACAGATTGTTTCGCCCCGGGCACATCATAGAGATAGATTTTTGCTTCCGTGACGGGGCTGAGCGTCTGCGAAACGGGCGCTTTCGCCGCGACATCGGGACCGATATCCCCCCGGTCCCAAGCGGCCTTTACGCGTGAGTTTTCGTAATCTCCCGCCACGCGAAGGGCTGCGCCGTTCAGCGTGTAATGATCGGCATGAAACGCTTTTAAATCCTCCAGCGTCACGCCTTCCAAAGCGTCAGCCGCGCCGTACCCCGTCAGGCCGGAATGGTGAAGCGGGCTGTCTTTCGGATAGGTCAGTTCCGCTGCTTCACGCCGCGCGATGGAATTCGGGTTGCCTTCGCCGGATGTGATGGATTGCAGCACCTGATTTTTCAGCGTTGCAAATTCTTCTTCATCCCAGCGTGGCTCGAACAGCATTTCCTGCACGAGATCCATCGTCGCATCGAAGTTCCGCGACAATGTTGTGCCCGTCACAAAAACGCCCGTATTTCCGGCGCTGACTGAAATGCTGGATCCCAACATGCCAATTGCGTCTTCCAACTCAGCGGTTGTCTTATTCGCCGTACCTTTGGACAGCATATCCGCCGTCAGACCCGCAGCGGCAGGGGCGGAGACATCATTGCGCAACCGTCCACCGTCGAGGCGGAGCGAGAAATTGATGACCGGAATCTCGTCACTCGGCAGACCCAATACAGTCAGCCCATTATCGAGGTCGGTTTGCCAGATAGTGGGGGAGGGCAGGTTATAGCCTGCGCCGAAATCCGGCTCAACCGTGCGGTCAAAACTGGACGGCGTCGGGTTTTCGATGACGCGCGCGGCAGGGTCGAATTCAACGGCGGCACCTTCACCGGCGACGATCTCCTCTTCCACGACATCCGCAACCGCGGAGCCTTCCAGCCCTAATTCCGCCTCGCCCATCGGGACGAAGCTGGTCGCGATGAAGGGCTTCCCCTTTAGGTAGGTCTCATAGACTCGCATCACATCAGCGGTGGTGACGTCGCGGTACGCGGCGAGGTCTTTTTTGTAATAGCCCGGATCATCGGTGAAGAGATTATATTCCGACAGGGCGATGGCCTTGTTCAGGGCGCTGTCGAAATTCCCGTAGAATTCGACTTCGACACTCGCCTTGATCCGGTCGAGATCTTTCTGCGGCATCCCATTTTCCTCGAACCGTGCAAAGGATTGCTCGATTGCGGGGGACAGTTCGTCCAGATCGGTTCCGGCATTGCTCGGCGCGATCAAGTAAAACTCACCCGCAATCTCGGACACGTTGGAAAACGCGCCAACTCCGGGGGAGAGTTTAGCCTCGTCGACGAGGACTTCATTAAACGGCGCGGTCTTGCCCTGCGTCAGATAATTGGCGAGATATTCCAGCGCATAGCTATCGGGATGATATTGCTCCACCGTCGGCCAGACATAGGTCAGGCGCGGGACGGTCGCAAAATTATCCTCATGGACGAGTTTGATCGTCTCGGACAATTGGCCCGGACGAGCACCGTAAGGTTCAATCTCTTCGCCGGCCGGAATTTCACCGAAATATTTTTCGACATAGGCTTTGGCTTCGGCCACGTCAAAATCACCCGTGATCGTCACGGTCACATTATTGGGCACATACCAGCGCGCGTAAAAGTCCTTTGTATCCTGCAATGTTGCGGCGTCGAGATCTTCAAGACTGCCAATCACCTGCCAGTTATAGGGGTGATCCGCGGGGTAGAGCGCCTTGCCGATGACATACCAATTATGGCCATAGGGCGCGTTGTCGACGCGCTGGCGCTTCTCATTTTTGACGACTTGTTTCTCATTGTCGATGACGTTCTGCGTGACGGTCTCAATGAACCAGCCCAGTTTGTCCGCTTCGGCCCACACGACTTTTTCCAGCGCGTCTTTCGGGACGGCTTGGAAATATTGCGTCATATCATTGGTCGTGAACCCGTTTGTACCTTCACCGCCAATGCGCGTGTTCATTTCGTCCAATCCGCCATAGCCAAGGTTTTCGGAATCGAGGAAGAGAAGATGTTCGAATAAATGCGCGAAGCCCGTCCGGCCCTCGGTCTCTCTCGCAGACCCAACGTGAGCGGCGAGGTTGATCGCGACAACCGGATCAGACCGGTCAACATGAAAAACGACGTCGAGGCCGTTCTCCAGCGTGATTTTCTCATAGTTCAGATCAAGGGCGGGCGCGCTGGCACTTTTGACGTTCGCTGATGTGTCTGTCTTTGTGGATGCTCCGTCCGCGCAAGCCGCCAGAACAAAGGGTGCAGCGAGTAATACCGAGCTAATTCTAAAATTCATGACCATCTCCTTTGTCATTCGTCCGTAAAAGACTACGCTCCGCACGGAACCGGGGCAAGCGGCAAGCGTTTGTAGAGACAACTGAATCAAATTGGAGACTAAATCATGGGCATTATCGGACTTATCCTGACTGGACTGTTCGCGGGATTGATCGCGCGTTTTCTGATCCCCGGAAAGACGAAACCCGGCGGTCTGATTATGACGACTCTTCTGGGTATTATCGGGTCATTTGTGGCGGGATATCTTGGGCAGATGCTGGGTTTTTACCAAGTCGGCGAACCTGTCGGATTTTTGGGCGCAGTGATTGGCGCAATCATCGTGGTCTATATCTACAATAGGCTCCGAGACTAATCGAACCGTCCCGACGCGACATCTTTATGTAAATCTTGAGCGGCGAAGACTTTGCCGTTCATGACACCATAAACGCCTGCTGGCAGTAATCGTGCCGCAATGACAGCGCCGCCGAGATTGAAATTGCCGTCCGACTGACCGAGGGACCAAGGTCGCATGGCGCCCGTCAGGACGACCGTCTTTTTTCCAATATTCCCGTCCAGCGCCTGTGCCGTCAGTTCCATTGTCCCCGTTCCATGCGTCACAACGATCCGGTTTTCCGGTGCCGTGTTAATTGCGCGGAGGATTTTGGCGCGGTGGGTGTCGTCCATATCCAGACTGTCAATCGACATGAGCGATTTGATACGCGAAACCCGTGCGCGGCCCTGACCGAGAATATCCGCCACACGGCTTGTCCCATCGAGAATGAGGCTCTCGGAAAACGTATCATGGACTTTGTCGAGCGTGCCACCCGTGACAAGGATGGCGAGCGGGTCGCGATTTATCATGATCGTCTCTAATCTTCAGCGCGGAAAATATAGCGCTTGCGGACCCCAACTGCGGGGACCACTTCGCCATTAATCGTTTTCGGATTGAACCGTGTGCGCATGGCGGCGCGTTCAGCGGCTTTGATAAAGTCGCGTTCATAGCGTTCGGCGTCGACAGAGATAATCTCCGTCTGGCTGACTCGGCCTTTTTCGTCGATGTTCATGGCGACGGTCACGATCGCGCCGATATTCCGACGCCGCGCATTTCTTGGATAGCGCGGGCTGGTATTGCGACGCACCGTGGGTTGGACAATGACATCTTTTGCGACGGGACGTGTCGGCGGCGGAGGCGGGGGTACATAGACGGGCTGGAAGATTTGTGGGGGTGCGCCCGCGAGCGTATCAGACGGTAGATTTTGCGGGATAGGACTGTCGACATTCTCCAGTGACCGATCAGGCAGGGGTTGCGCTTTCGCAGTCTCGTCAATTTCCTGCGCCAAGGCGTCCAACTCTTCCCCTCGTCCACCGAGCAGTGCGCGGTTCCATTTGGCCTCATAGGCGGTGAGGGCGGCTTGCTTGTCTTCCGCTTCGGCCCTTACATCATAGACTTTTGCCGTCAGAGCCTCCCAATCGGCCAGTTCTGCGCGTTGAATAATGTCCAGCTGATCCGTGATCGCCGCCGCGCGGTCTGTATCGGGAAAAGCGCGTTGGTAATCCAGCAGACGTGCGCGGCGCAGGGCCGGTGCGGGTTCCGCAAGCGCCTGCAGATAGGCCGCGCGGGAGGCAGGAGTCTCCACCGATTGGCCCGGGTCAGCAGGCGTGCCGGGACTAAACAGCCAGACAAAGAAAAACACGACTCCCGCCAGCACCGCTCCGATCAGGAACGGCCAGATCGAAAATCCGCCACCGCGGCGCTCTTCTTCGGGATCGTCAATTGTTTGATACATTTCGAGCTATTTATAGGCGCAAAAAATCGTGACGCTATTGAAATTCTGCCACTGACTGCGCACAAGCCGCTTATGTCCGCTACTGCTCCCCTGACCAAAGACTCCCATGTCGTCCTCGTCGACGGGTCTGCTTATATTTTTCGCGCGTTTCATGCGCTGCCTCCCCTAACCAATAAAAATGACGGCACGCCCGTCGGCGCCGTTGCCGGATTCTGCAATATGCTGTTCAAGCTGCTGCAAAACCAGAATGACAAAGATCGTCCGACCCATTTCGCCGTGATCTTTGATGCGTCCGGCGATACGTTTCGTAACGGGATTTATGACCTTTATAAGGCCAATCGCGGCGAACCGCCCGAAGATTTGGTCCCGCAATTCCCCCTGACCCGCGAAGCGACCATCGCGTTTGGCTCTCCCTCGATTGAAATGACAGGGTTTGAGGCGGATGACCTGATCGCGACCTATGCACGGATTGCGGATGAGGCGGGTGCGCGATGTACGATTATCAGTTCCGATAAAGACCTCATGCAGCTCGTGACGGAAAATGTCATCATGCGCGACCCGATGAAGAATAAGGATATCGGGATTAAGGAGGTCGAGGAGAAGTTCGGCGTCAAACCTGACCGCGTGATTGATGTGCAGGCGCTGGCCGGAGACAGCGTCGATAATATTCCGGGCGTGCCGGGGATCGGGGTCAAAACGGCGGTGTTACTATTGAACGAATATGGCCCCTTGGAAGAGCTACTGGAGCGCTCCCACGAAATTCCGCAAAAGGGCCGCCGCGAGAAGATGATGGCGAATAAGGAGATGGCGCTGATCTCTAAACAACTCGTGACGTTGAAAACCGATATTGATCTGGAAGTCCCGATTGAAGACCTCGCCGTCACAGATCCGGATATTGATGTCCTCTTCGACTTCCTCGAACGCATGACGTTTCGCACCCTCACCGCGCGGGTCCGTGCGGCACTGGGCGAGGGCGAGACGGATGGATTGCGTAAGGATGACACCGCGCCGGAAGCGCCCGCCGACCTCACTGCGCCCGCCAATGTCGTTTTCGATAAGGAAAAATATGTCTGCGTTCAGGACGTCGCGACGCTGAAAGACTGGGTGGCCCGCGCCATGGTGAAATCCGCCATCGCTGTCGATCTGGAAACGGACAGCCTCGATTCTGCCGCCGCCAATATGGTCGGCGTCTGTCTCGCGCTGGACGATAATGAGGCCTGTTATATTCCTCTAACGCACAAAGGTGAAGGCGACGAATTATTTGGCGGAGACGCGCCGCAACAGGTCCCAATGCAGGATGCGCTGGATATTCTGGAGCCGCTATTCCACGCGCCGCAAGTCCTGAAAGTCGGGCAGAATTTCAAATATGATCTCGGCGTTTTTCAGCGTTATGAGGGGAATGGCAGACCCCTACATCCTGCGCCCTATGACGACACGATGCAGATCAGTTATGCGCTCGAAGCGGGGCTCCACGGTCACGGCATGGACACGCTGTCCGAAATGCATTTCGGCCACAAACCGATTGCCTTTAAAGACATTGCAGGGACGGGCAAAAAGCAGAAAACCTTTGACCAGATCGCGCTCGACGTCGCCACGCCTTATGCGGCGGAGGATGCGGATGTGACGCTGCGTCTCTGGAAATTCCTCAAGCCAAAACTGGCGAGCGAAGGCGTCGCAACCGCCTATGAAACGTTGGACCGCCAGCTCCCTGCCGTCGTGGCGAAAATGGAGAATGAGGGCATTAAGGTTGACCGTGCGGAACTTAATCGTCTTTCAGGCCTGTTTGCGCAGAAAATGGCGCAGCTCGAAGATGAGGCCTATGAACTCGCGGGTGATAAATTCAATATCGGCTCCCCCAAACAGATCGGTGAAATTTTGTTTGACAAAATGGGGCTTGAGGGTGGCAAGAAAACCAAGACGGGCGCCTGGCAGACGGGTGTCGACATTCTTGAAAAACTCGCGGATGAGGGCGAAGTCCTGCCGCGCACCATTCTCGATTGGCGGCAATATTCGAAGCTGAAATCAACTTATACCGATGCGCTGGTCCAGCAGATCAATCCCGATACGGGCCGCGTTCATACGAGTTTTTCCCTCGCCGCGACAACGACGGGGCGGTTGTCTTCCTCTGACCCGAACCTTCAGAACATTCCAATTAGAACCGAGATGGGCCGCAAAATCCGCGATGCTTTCGTGGCGGAGACGGGGCACGTCCTCGTCGCGGCAGATTACTCGCAGATCGAGCTGCGCCTGCTGGCCCACATCGCCGACCTTCCTAATATGAAACAGGCTTTTGCGGATGGCGTGGACATTCATGCGCTCACCGCGAGCGAGATGTTCAATGTCCCGCTGGCCGAGATGACACCGGAAGTGCGCCGCAATGCCAAGGCAATTAATTTCGGGATTATTTACGGGATTTCCGCCTTTGGCCTCGCCAAGAATATCGGCATCTCACGCGGTGAAGCGTCTGATTACATCAAGACTTATTTCGAGAAATTTCCGGGCATCAAGGACTATATGGAAGCCGCCAAAGCGGAAGCGCGCGAATATGGCTATATCACCACCATTCTGGGCCGCAAATGCCACATCAAGGGTATCCGCGACCGTAACCAGATGAGCCGCGCCTTCGCCGAACGCCAAGCCATTAACGCGCCCATTCAGGGCGCCGCCGCAGATATCATGCGCCGCGCCATGATCAAAATGCCGGATGCGATTGAAGGTGTGGAAGGCGCAAGACTGCTCCTGCAAGTTCATGATGAACTGGTGTTCGAAGTGCCGGAAGGTCAGGCGGATGAGTTGATCGGGATTATCACGCCAACTATGGAAAAAGCCCACGAACCCGCCGTGGAGATCAGTGTGCCGTTATTGGTGGAAGCTCACGCGGCGAAGAACTGGAACGATGCGCATTAGTCTCGCTTTCGCGGGCGTTCTTTTGACGGCCTGCTCAGGAGGACCTGACATGATAACATGGAACACGCTCTCTGGCGAAGCACCGCTTGTTATCGCCCATCGCGGGGCGTCGGGTGTCCTGCCCGAACACACGATTGAGGCCTATGACCGGGCGATAGAGATGGGCGCGGATTATATTGAGCCTGATCTCGTGATTACCAAAGACGGCGTCCTTGTCGCGCGGCATGACCGTTATCTCTCCGGTTCAACCAATGTCTCGGACCACCCTGAATTCGCAGATCGTAAGACAGTTAAGGTGGGGCATGATGGTGCGGATTGGTTCGTTGAAGACTTCACATTGGCCGAAATTAAAACGTTGCGCGCACGACAGCCGAGAGCTGGACGGTCAGTGGAATTTGACAATCAATATATCATCCCGACATTTGATGAAGTCTTGGCTTTAATCGCCGAGAGGTCAAAGCAAACCGGGCGTCGGATTGGCGTTTACCCGGAAACAAAACATCCAGCGGCCTTGGCCGCGCTAGGTCTTCAGCATGACGAACCTCTATTAGCAAGTTTGGAAGCACATGGTTTTAACAACGCCGAAGATCCGGTTTTCATCCAATCTTTTGAGGTGGAAAATCTCGAACGGTTAAATGACCTGACGGATATACGTCTCGTTTTTTTGACAGAAACAAAACCTGATTTTACCAAGATTGCGACCGTGATTGACGGCGTGGGGCCTTACAAAAAACTCCTCATTTCCAATGGGCAAGATACCGGCTTCATACGTGAGGCGCATGCGTCAGGCCTAACTGTACATAGTTGGACATTCCGTGATGACGCGCTTGATCCTGCATTCGAAGATATAGACGCGGAAATGAAAGCCTATTATGCGCTCGGTATAGACGGCGTATTTTCCGATTTCCCCGATACGGCCCTACGGGTGCGTGACATAGTAAAGGACACACCATGACCAAATTGATCCTCGTCCGGCATGGACAATCCCAATGGAATTTGGAGAACCGTTTTACAGGATTTCACGATATCGGTTTGACCGAGCGCGGTGTGGAGGAGGCCAAGAAGGCTGCCGAACTTATCACCGCCGAAGGCATCACGCTGGATATCGGCTTCACATCTTTCCAAAAACGCGCGATTAAAACACTTTGGCTGACGCTGGAAGGTATTGAGCAAATGCACATTCCCGTGACGAAAAGCTGGCTATTGAATGAACGTCATTATGGCGCGCTGACCGGACTGAATAAGCAGGAAACGCGCGACAAACATGGCGATGAGCAGGTCCATATCTGGCGTCGTAGTTTCGATGTCCCGCCGCCGCAAATCGATATGGATAGCGAATATCACCCCTCCAAAGATCCAAAATACGCCCATATTGATCCGTCCGTCTTGCCGACGGGTGAGAGCTTGAAAATGACCTGCGCGCGGGTTGTGCCTTACTTTAACGACCAGATTGTTCCGCATCTGAAAGCGGGATCAAATGTCATTATCTCCGCGCATGGAAATTCTCTGCGCGGCATTTTGAAAACGATTTTCAACGTCTCGGATGATGACATTCCCGGATTTGAATTTCCGACGGGCAATCCGCTCTTGATCGATATGAAACCCGGTACACTGGAAATTACCGCCGCGCGTTACATGGACGACACACGCGCGAAGGATCTGCCCGAAATCGCGAGTGCCTAGTCACGAAACTTATATGCGTCGCGCCTTGGCATTAGGCGCGGCACAATCCGGACGCACGGCGGAAAATCCGGCTGTCGGATGCGTGCTGGTCAAAAACGGGCTGATTATCGGCGTGGGTGCAACACAAGATGGCGGCCGCCCTCATGCCGAAACCGTCGCGTTACAGGTCACCGGAAAACAAGCGAACGGTGCTACCGCCTATGTCACGCTGGAACCGTGCAGCCATTACGGTCAGACTGCGCCCTGTGCCAATGCGTTGATCGAGGCAGGGATATCACGCTGCTTCATCGCCTGTATTGATCCTGACCCAAGGGTGCACTGGCGCGGCGCGGCACTGTTGCAGGAAGCGGGCGTGGATGTAGAGGTAGGGTTGTGTGAAGCGGAGGCGATGGCCGCTCATGCAGACTTTTTTGCGCGGGTGAAAAATAGTGGACTTCAAATTATATGATACTGATTGGTTGCTGAAAAAGTTTAAGGCTGGGGAAAGGCTTAAATATGTTTATTTTTGGGGCCATACTTCCTACCCAAAAGGTACTGTTACGAAAGCTTGCTTGAGTCAGTGGTGGCCATCTTCTTTTGACGTTCAAGGAAAACGTTATTTCACTGCCGAACATTGGATGATGGCTGAAAAAGCGCGGCTTTTTGGAGCGGAAGCTATCGAGAAAAAAATCCTTCAAGTAGAAGAACCTGGGGCGGCAAAGGCCTTAGGTCGTAAAGTTGAAAATTTTGACCCTGTAGTCTGGGACAGGAAAAAATACAAAATTGTTTTAGAGGGTAACTTTCACAAATTTAGTCAAAATACTGAGCTTGGAACATTTCTAATCAATACTGGCCAACGCGTTCTTGTAGAAGCTAGCCCAGTTGATGCCGTTTGGGGTATTGGTCTAGCTGCAGATAATCCGAGGTGTGAGGATCCATCTAAATGGCCAGGGACGAATCTACTCGGTTATGCTCTTATGTCAGCCCGAAATTTATTTGAGGCGAACACAACCTGACATAAGTTGATCTCGTTATGTCCAACTACTCCCCCAAACTCTCCCGCAGCGGGCCTTCTTGCGGCATGCCGATTGCGTGGAAACCGCCGTCCACATGATGGGTTTCGCCTGTGCAGGAGAGGCCCAAATCTGAGAGCAGGTAGAGCGCGGCACCGGCGACACCCATCGGATCGGTATTATCCTGCATCGCACTGGCGGCCTTATTAAAGCGGAACATGTGACGGCCTGAGCCGATCCCTGCAGCGGCGAGCGTTTTGATGGGGCCAGCGGAAATCGCATTGACGCGAATTTGGCGCGGGCCGAGGTCTGCCGCGATATAGCGGGTCGAGGCTTCGAGCGCGGCTTTGGCGACGCCCATGACATTGTAATTCGGGATAACGCGCTCACTGCCGAGATATGTCAGCGTAATCATTGCGCCCCCATCATTCATGATGTTTGACGCACGACGCGCGGCATCGACAAAGGAGTAGGCGGAAATATCCAGCGCGGATTTGAAGCCCTCGCGCGTCGTTTGTTCAATAAATGAGCCTGCGAGTTGGTCTTTACCCGCAAAGGCAATCGCATGAACAAGAAAGTCGATTTTGCCCCATTTGTCCTCAATCGTTTTGAAGGCGGCTTCCATCTGATCATCATTCGTTACGTCACAATCGACGAGCGTGTCGGAGCCAAGGCTTTCCGCGAGGGGCTTCACACGGCGGAGGAGTTTATCGCCCTGATAGGTGAAGGCCACTTCTGCGCCTTGTGCTGCAAGTTGCTGCGCAATGGCCCAGGCGATGGAGTTTTTATTGGCAACGCCCATAATCAGGCCGCGTTTTCCGGCCATCAATGTTCCGGTTGGAAATGTTTGTTCAGCCATTTTGGCCTCCTGTCCCTAATCTATGATAGGTTTATAATTTACGGGGCGGCATGACCACCCCAAAGCGCGGAGAAAGGTCATTAATCTTGCGTTCAGGTTCGGCTCCATATGCCCTCGCCATGGTTGGGGAAATGAATGATGTCGCCGCTGACAGAGATGTCAGGCGGCTTTTTGCGAATATTGACGCAATGATGTCAGCCGCTCTACCCGATGAGACATTTCAAATATTTATTGGTGCCCTTACCCATTACGGCTTTGATAAAGTCGTTTTGGGGCAAGCTTTTATCATAGCGGATGCGGGCGCTGCGGATCGTCGGTTTTTCTTTCATCATGGTATGATCGAGTTTTTAGGCGTCTATGCGCAGAAGAATTATCAGTTCTCAGATCCTGTCACATTGCGCGTGATGCGGACGCATCGGCCTTTTCGTTGGCGCGAGGCGCATGTGGATATGACGAAGCGCCAAATGGAACAAGTTGCGGAAGCGCAAGCGGCAGGTTTGAAATTTGGTATCGTTTTTCCAGTCGTGGATGAGGCGGGCGCGACCGGATTTGTCTCTCTGGGGCGAGAGACAGATTTCAGTTTGTCGGATGCGGCGTTTCTCGAATTAGAACTTCTCTGCCGCTATGCCTATTTCGCGATCGATCGGCATTTTGAGTCCAAAGCGCCTCAAAAGACGATAAAATTGACGCCACGTGAAACGGCGATTTTGTTACATGTTGCACATGGAAAAACGAATTGGGAAACGGGGCAGATTATGGGGATCAGCGAGTATTCCGTCCGTGATTATCTCAAATCGCTCTCGGCCAGATTGGAGACCTCTAACCGCACGCACACCGTTGTGAAGGCGATCCAATTGGGACTCATTCTACCTTAAAATGTTCGCGCGAGGCCAAGTGCGGCGGTGATGCCGTCTTTCTTGGGGGCAAGCGTTGTGTCCTCCACATCTCCAACGAGCCTCGAATAATTCACGATCCCGATGAGCTGGAAGTCGTCATTTATATCTAAATAGGCCGCCATATGTGCGCCGAGTGTGGAGACTTCCGAACCAAAATCGAGCGTCGTGACAGGTGATCCGGCGGGCAATGTTGTCGCGGCGAGTTGCGCGTCATTAATCCCGTAAAGAGAGTCGAGATAATCACCCGAATGATAGGTTGCCCGGACGCCCGGATTAATGCGTAGATTTTCGATAGGAAAAAACTGCGTCGTGACAAGTGTATCTATGCGGTAGCCGTCCAAATCTCCGGAAAGAGGAACATTTGCGACCACATCAATTGCGGCAATTGGTGTGTAGAGACGACTCGAAATCAGACCCGCAAAGCCGCCATCAATGTCAAAGGCCTCATCGAGGAGGGGTGTGTCTTCACCATCCCGCCCAAGGCTGTAATGGACAGATCCGCCCAAGCGAAATGTCTCATTCCGGATCGCATAGGCTCCTGCGCCGAGGGCCGGGTTGGCGAAAAACCGCCCTTTATACTGTGCGTTGATATAGGGGAGGACGGACAGGTCACTTTCTTCCGAGCCGACATAGGTTTCCCGCGTCACAGCCGCGATACCGAGATCCGCAAAAGTGAGTTGTTCCTCCTCAGGAATATCAAAAATGGAGTCCTGTGCCGACGCAAGAGTCGGGACTGTTAGCAGGGCTGCAGAGATAAGAAGATGACGCATAAATATTCCTTGATTGAAGACATAATGCGCCAAAATCATAAAAGTTGCGTCAATATTATATCTTGGCAAAAATCACGGATCCATTTGTCCCGCCAAAGCCGAAACTATTGGACATGGCCGTTTTGACTTCCGTCTCGACCGCTTCTTTTGCAATATTAATCGCTGGGATTTCAGGATCGAGATTTTCGACATTTATAGACGGTGCGACGAAGCCGCGGTCCATCATCAGCAATGTGTAAATCGCTTCCTGAACGCCCGCCGCGCCGAGACTATGGCCCGTCAGACATTTTGTGGCGGAGACATAAGGGCCATCCAGCCCAAAGACGCGCTCAATCGCATTGGTTTCGGCAATGTCCCCGACAGGTGTCGAAGTCGCATGCGGGTTGATATAATCGACGGTCTCGAGATTGGCATCTTTCAACGCCATACGCATGGCACGTTCCGCGCCTTCACCGCTGGGTGCGACCATATCGTAGCCGTCAGACGTTGCGGCATAGCCGACGACTTCGGCGTAGATTTTCGCGCCGCGTGCTTTCGCATGTTCATATTCTTCCAGCACGAGCATACCCGCGCCGCCCGCAATCACGAAACCGTCCCGGTCAACATCAAACGCGCGGGACGCTTTGTCCGGCGTGTCGTTATATTTGCTGCTCATCGCGCCCATTGCGTCGAAGAGGGAGGACATGGACCATTCCAACTCCTCGCCGCCGCCCGCGAACATGATGTCCTGCTTGCCCCATTGGATTTGCTCTGCCGCTGACCCGATACAGTGGAGGGACGTTGTACAGGCCGACGTAATCGAGAAGTTCACGCCTTTGATTTTAAAGTGCGTGGCCAGTGTCGCTGACACAGTCGAGGACATCGCCTTTGGCACGGCAAACGGCCCGATCCTTTTCGGGGACAGGTTCTTGCGAGTGATGTCGGCGGCGCGCACAATTTCCAATGATGACGGTCCACCCGACCCCGCGATAATGCCCGTGCGTTCATCCGAGACCTGCTCTTCCGAGAGGCCCGCATCTGCAATTGCATTCGTCATCGCGACGGCAGCCCAACCTGCGGCATCGCCCATAAAGCGGTAAGAGCGCTTGGAAATGACTTCCTTATAATCGCAATCGGGACGGCCGGAAATTTGAGAACGGAAGCCAAGTTCCGCCATCTTCTCATCTTTCTTGATACCGCAATTCCCGGCTTTCAAATTTTCCGCGACGGTATCCGCATCATTTCCGATGCAAGAGACAATACCTAATCCAGTGACTACAACTCGACGCATGTTCGCTTATCCTGCTTTTTCTTCTGCTTCAGTAGGTGGGATGAAAAGGCCGACGCGCAAGTCTTTGGCCTGATAGATCAATTCATCATCGGCATACATCCGCCCATCGGCAATACCGAGGACGAGGCGGCGATGGATGGCGCGTTTGATATCGATTTCGTAACGGACTTTTTTGATGTCCGGTGTGACCTGTCCGGTGAATTTGACCTCACCGACGCCCAAGGCGCGACCGCGTCCCTGTCCGCCGGTCCAGCCAAGCCAGAACCCGACAAGCTGCCACATGGCGTCCAGGCCTAGGCAACCCGGCATGACGGGGTCGTCGCGGAAATGACATTCGAAAAACCACAGGTCCGGATTCACATCCAGTTCGGCGATGACCTGCCCCTTACCATTCGCGCCGCCATCATCATCCATATGGGTGATCCGGTCGAGCATGAGCATGGGCGGCAGGGGCAGTTTTGCATTGCCCGGACCGAAGAGGCTTTTTTCACCGCTGACGATCAGGTCGTCATAGTCATAGGACGATTGAATTTTTTTCATAATGGATGGCCCGTGTGATTTGCCCGTTACTTAAGACAGGCAGACTGGCAAGGCAAAGTCTGATTCAAAAAGTTCAGCCTAAGATTTGGGCTTAACCGTGTAGCGCGCCAGGAGCCGGTCGACCATCTCCCAATCCGGTGCGAGTTGGTCTGCAGCCTTTAAATCGCGATAGGCGGCACTGTAATTTTCCTGCCGATCATAGAGTAATGCGCGATTGACGAGGGCTGCGGGTCGCGTTTGGCTGTCCACATCTTCCAAAGCGATATTGATGGATGTCAGCGCTTCATCCAAACGTTCCAGATGGATCAAAGCGGCGGCGCGGTTTACATGTGCCTCGGTGAGTGTGGGTAGAACTTCCAGGGCGGCGTCGTAATTCTCCAACGCGACCTGATAGTTTTCCTTGCGCATCTGTAGAATACCGTAATTCACACGGGTTGCGGCGTAATCTTTGCCCATCAAATTTTGTTCCAACGCAGCTTCGCAAGTCTGCAGCGCGGAGTAACTGCCCTTATTGCCCTGTTTGGCATAGGAATAACATTGCGCGGCATCGCCCTTACCAATCACCATTAACTGCGCCGAGGCCGTTTGGGCGGAGGCGGCGAGGAGGAGGGAGATGCAGGCGGCGCGTAAATATGTCATGCAACGCACTTACCACATTTTCACGAAAGTGCCTAATCCGTCAGCAAGCCCAATCGCCGCAGGACGGGCATCACGCCCACTGCGCGGTCCACCTGATGCACGGTCATCCCGACTTTGCGAGCGGCCTCGACATTGACCGTTGTGTCCTCGAAGAACCAGACATTCTCTGCCGCGACGCCCATTTCCGCGAGGGGGATGTGGTAGCTGTCCGCATCCGGTTTCGCGACATTTATCTCATGCGAGGCGAAGGCGTGGTGGAACACCTCATCCGTTTTAAACATCGTGTTCAAATGCCCCCAATGCAGTGCATTGGTATTAGAGAGGCAGGCCGTCGTGAACCGTGTCTTCAACGCCGCCAGCGCGTCCATCACGCCGGGGAAGGGGGGCTCGACCCAACTGTTCCACAATGCGCCGACATCCGTATCGGGCAGGTCGAACATCTGCCGCAGCTCCGCCGTGAAGACCGCGTCCCCGACCTCGCCCCGTTCATAGGCGTTGAAAATCTCGCTCCCCGCGAAACGGTCAATGACCTCTGCACGGGTCAGGTCATAGCGCGCGGCGAGAACCTCCGGCCCGACCCAGGGCACAACAACCCCGCCAAGATCGAAGAGGAGGATTTTGGGGCGGGGCGCGGTCATGTGAGCGACCATAGTTGAGGGCAGGACAAGCGGCAACGCTGACCGGCCATCTTGGGCACGACAGAGAGAATAAAAGCGGGACGCCCGCAGGTCGGTCACCGCGATGGTAACCAATATGATAAAGTTTTACGCAATGACCGCGACCTTCGGGTGTCAGTCCGAAAGGCGCATCGTATATTCGACTCTCGCCAAATACACGACCTGCGGCGGTGTGTCTCCAACGGCGGCCTTACTTGACTGCGGATGTTTCAACCCGTCAGGCGCTCGCGGCTGGGCCCCTCCACATTCGCGTTACCGAATGTTTCTAGGCACACCGTCCTTCGATACCAGAAAGGAACGATCACTTCCCTGTCCCGTGTCCGAAAGAACGAGTGTGAATATAGGGCGGTGGCGGAAAGTGCGGGGGGTTGTTTTTTATAAATGCGGATTGGCCTCCAAGCTTTGCGGCTTAAAACGCAATGTCATCCCGCATCCATTGGGTCGGGGTGACAGATGAGACTGAGTTTGAGACATTTTATAATCGCGAAAGCGCGGATTAAGTTTCCCATAAACGCGGATGAAGGGGAAACCGTCCCCCGTCCTCCCGCCCAATATTGTGTTTAAGCCACAGACCGCATATCGTCGCCCCATGACCAAGATATTCACATGCGGTTTCGCCGCCGCCACGCTCCTCATCGCCGCGCCGCAATTCGCGGCGGCACAAGACACGGACGCACTGGCCGGGCTCTTCGCCTGTGAGTTAATTTCAGAGACGCAGGCCCAGCTCAGCTGTTTCCGGACGGAAACCGCCAAATTACGCGGGGCGGAAGCCTCGGGTGAAATCGTGGCCTTGGAAAAAGAAGCGGTGGAAGAATTCAAAGAGCTCAAAGCCGAGAAAGACATTAAAACCGCCAAATCCCGCACCCTCACCATTCAAAGCACACAACGCGTCGGCCCAAATCGATATGTTCAATTCACGCTCGATAATGGCGAAGTCTGGCAACAGGCAGAAACAAAACGCGTGCGATTGGGGCGCGCCAATCCCGATAAGCTCACAATAAAGCGGGCCTCCTTTGGCAGCTTCCTCGGCAAGGTAAATGACAGCCGCAGCACGTTCCGCGTCAAACGGGTAAAGTGAGGGGCGGCTAACGCCCCGCCGCTTTAATTCGTGCAATTTCATCCCAGAGGGTTGCTTCCGCATCGGGGGTAGTCTCTTTAGCTTCCGGCTTAGCGCCCACCGCAGGCACACCCGCAAAGGCCTCAAGTTCCGCCTGTAACCGAGGTCGCGCAATGCCTTCTAAATAATCCGCATCCATCTCTATCCCGATAAAACGCCGCCCATGGCGCAGGGCCGCGACGCCCGTTGTGCCAGAGCCCATGAACGGATCCAGGATGAGGTCGCCGGGATTTGTGCTGGCGACCACGACACGTTCCAGCAGGGCTTCGGGTTTTTGCGTTGGGTGGCGGCCAAAGGCCTTCTCGGACTTTTTCGTCAGCGGGATATGCCAGACGGAGCGCATCTGCTTCTCCGGCTTTTTCATAATGTCGCTGGGGAAGTCGCCATGTTTCATCGCGTGATAATTGAAATCATGCTTGTCCTTTTTCGACGTCCGCGCCCAAATAAGCGTCTCATGGCTGGCCGTAAACATGCGGCAGGACAGGTTGGGCGAGGCATTCGGCTTGAACCACGCAATATCGTTCAGGATGTGCATCCCCTCGACCTGTAACGCATAGCCGCATTGGAAAATCGAATGATAGGTCCCGGAAATCCACATCGTCCCACCGGGGCGGAGCTTTCGGTTACATGCCGCAATCCACGTCTGATGAAACAGGAAATCCGCCTCCACCCCTTTGGATCGGTCCCACTCCCCCTTATTCACAGACACCATCCGCCCGCCCTGACAGGTAAATCCGTCGTTGGAGAGGTTATAAGGCGGGTCCGCGAATATCATGTCTACGGAGTGGTCTGCCACTTGCTCAAGTTTAGCGAGCATGTCGCCATGGAAAAGCTTGAACGAGTCGGCTGTTTCAATATTCTTATGCATGCTTATGCATTGCTTACTTACGTCGCTACGTCAAATTCACTTAGAAGCTCATCTCATATTCTTCGAAGAATTTTTTCCACCGCTTCATAGTTGACTGTCTTCTCGCAGGAGTCGTTTTAGATATTCCGTATTTTTCTAAAAGTTCTGACGAGAATTCACTTGCATCAAGTTTCAACATCTCTTGCGCTAAACGGTCAGAAAAAATTATGTGTTCAAAAGCTGCAAGCTTCATATCCTCATCTAACACTGATATCGCTTTACCTAACTCAGTAATTGTAACAACCTGATCGTGTATCTCCACCAATCCCATCCACGCTAGCGCATCAGTATAATAGTTTAACTGTCTTCCAACCACCTTTACAGGAACATCTTCTAGTGCTTCTTCTCGGGTTACTGAATTTTTCTCTGCAACTTTGTCAAATACTGACAACACTTTTCTGAAGTCATTTGCTTGTGGGAATATAGTAGTAACCGTTAGTTCTTTTCCCATTTGGAAGAGGTTTAAGTCTTTGAGTTTGGACAAAATGCTCGCTTTATGAGCTATCAGTTTATATCTCTTCGTGTCTGCATAATCGACGCTTACACTTGAACCATTGAAACTGAGTGGTATGAAATTAAATACTCGACTGCCCCTGTCATAAAATAAGACTGCTGAATTGACTGATTTAGAAACCTCGTTTTCGAAATGAACTTGAGGGTAAAGAATTTGCCTAATATTCATAGTCTTGGAGACTGAATTTTTTGCCTCAATCAGCGTCAAGGATTTTTTTCCTTCGTAGCCCCCATCAATTTCAATTTGCACTCCTTGTACCTCGTAAGTAGTGACATTTTTCGTTTGGCTGCTGAGATGAAAAGTAAACTTTGAGCTACGTCTTCTTCCTCTGACCGTGAGTAAAACGTCTTCACCAATAAAATCACTCATCATTCCAGATGCCACTGCAGCATCGAGAGCTTGAAATTCGCCTGAAATTTTTGCTGCATCCAATGTGACAAGGTGCTTTGGAAGGGTTCTTGTTGATACTGGGATTGATTCAATTTTTTTCAAATCAATTTTGAAAAATGGATCCGTTGATGCAATTCGATAAGTCCCATTTTCAATTGCTAAAATCGAAAGTGAATTATCTTGAAATACTTTCGGGACTTTTTCAGCGAAATCAATCTTACATAACAATCTTGGTCGTCCAAATGGACGAAGTTGATCTGCTGTAATGTCGAAATAACCGTTTTTTGAAACGTGGCTTGCTATAGAGAAATGTATGAAAACATCAGCCCAGATTTCATGAATTGTACGTACTTTTTTTTTGGTCATTCGATCGGATAACATGGGACTCAGAGACCGCAAGTTATTCTTGAAATTGCAAACTAAAAAGGGCCGCCCCATTGGAGCGACCCTCTAGGTTCAGTGTATTACGCGGTGGCTACCGCGCGGGAGATTAGAGCCGCTTCGCGCGGGATAAACCCCGCGCTTCGCGGTAGTTCGGCGATTTGGTCCAGTGGACCAAATCTCACGAACTACATCATGCCTCCCATACCGCCCATTCCACCCATGTCCGGCATAGCGGGTCCGCTATCCTTCTTTGGCGCGTCGACGATTGCGGCTTCCGTTGTCAGGATGAGACCTGCGACAGAGGCGGCGTCCATCAGGGCCGTGCGGACGACTTTGACGGGGTCGATGATGCCTTCCTTGACCATGTCGACATATTTGTCGTTCTGGGCGTCATAGCCGAAATTCGCCTTGTTTTCGGAAATGATGGCTCCAACAACGACGGCGCCTTCGACACCGGCATTATCCGCGATTTGACGGACCGGATATTGCAGAGCCGCTTTCACGATCTCGATACCGGCTTGCTCGTCATCATTCAGACCTTTGACGTCGATGAAGCGCGACGCACGGAGGAGGGCTGTACCACCACCGGGCACGATACCTTCTTCAACCGCAGCGCGTGTGGCGTTCAGGGCGTCATCGACGCGGTCCTTGCGCTCTTTCACTTCGATTTCAGTCGATCCACCGACCTTGATCACGGCAACACCACCGGCGAGTTTCGCCAGACGCTCTTGCAGCTTTTCACGGTCATAGTCAGAAGAGGTCGCCTCGGCCTGTGCGCGGATTTGCTCGACGCGGGCTTTGATGTCTTTCTTCTTGCCCGCACCGTCGACGACGACTGTGTCGTCCTTCGTGATGTGGACATGTTTGGCCGTGCCGAGATCTTTCAGTGTGACATTCTCGAGCTTGATGCCGAGATCTTCACTGATAACCGTACCGCCCGTCAGGATGGACAGGTCTTGCAACATCGCCTTGCGACGATCGCCAAAGCCGGGGGCCTTGACCGCTGCGATTTTCAATCCGCCACGGAGTTTGTTGACGACGAGAGTCGCGAGCGCTTCGCCTTCAATGTCTTCCGCGATGATGAGGAGCGGCTTGCCCGTTTGCACAACCGCTTCGAGGATGGGCAACATGCTCTGCAGCGATGTCAGCTTGCCCTCATTCAGCAGGATATAGGGGTCGTCCATCTCGACGCGCATTTTCTCGGCATCTGTGATGAAATAGGGCGACAGGTAACCGCGGTCAAACTGCATGCCTTCAACGACGTCCAGTTCGGTCTCGGCAGTTTTGCCTTCTTCGACTGTGATGACGCCTTCATTGCCGACTTTGCCCATGGCTTCTGCGATCATCTCACCGATCGCGGACTCGCCATTGGCAGAGATCGTCCCGACCTGTGCGATTTCGGATGACTTGGAGATTTTCTTCGCCTTGGCGAGGAGGTCTGTTGCGATCTCGGAGGACGCTTTGTCGATCCCGCGTTTGAGGTCCATCGGGTTCATACCCGCAGCCACGCGTTTCAGGCCTTCGCGGACGATGGCTTGGGCGAGGACAGTCGCCGTCGTTGTGCCGTCACCGGCTTTGTCATTGGTCTTGGAGGACACTTCGCGGAGCATCATCGCGCCGAGATTCTGGAACTTATCTTCCAGCTCGATTTCCTTCGCGACGGACACGCCGTCTTTGGTCGTGCGCGGTGCGCCGAAGGATTTCTCGATGACCACGTTGCGGCCTTTTGGGCCGAGTGTGACTTTCACTGCGTTGGCGAGGATGTCCACGCCTTCGAGCATTTTGGCGCGGGCTTCGCTACCGAATTTGACGTCTTTAGCCGCCATAGTAATTCTCCTAGTTGAATTTTTGCGTCCCGAATTTAATCGGGAGTTTCATTTGTTTTGTGATTTGGGGTTTCGCGCTTCAGTCGATTTTTGCACTGCAAAAAATCAACCGGTTGCGTTACCCCTTGCACTGTAATCGAGGGTTCGGGCCGGTGCTCGCAATTGTTTGCTATGCAAACAAAAGCTGCGCCCGGTTGTCGAAAAATTTGCTTTGCAAATTTATCCGACTATCCAATGACGCCCATAATGTCCGACTCTTTCATAATGAGAAGATCTTTCCCATCAATCTTCACCTCAGTGCCACCCCATTTGCCGAACAGGACTTTGTCGCCTTTTTTGACGTCGAGTGCATTGAGCTTGCCGTCGTCGCCGCGCGTGCCGGGGCCTGTTGCGATGACTTTGCCTTCGGAGGGTTTTTCGGTGGCCGTGTCCGGGATGATGATCCCGCCGGCTGTCTTTGTGTCTTCTTTGACGCGCTCTACAAGGACGCGGTCGTGGAGGGGACGAAATTTCATGCGTCTTCTCTCTTCTCTTGAGTTAAAATACAACTTGGCACTCACGCAGGGAGAGTGCCAGTGAGCGTCATATGATGAGGCGCGGAGGAGTCTTCAACCCGTCGCGCAAAGAATCTTTATGAATTTTTGTTGAAGCGCGGGCGGGCTACTTCCCAAGGATCAACTGCGTGCCCCAAACCCCAATCGCGGCGCAGGACCCCGTCAGGACCGTACCCCAGACGATATCGACCAGAACCATTTTCGGTGGCCAGCCCTTGAGTGTCGCCAGGTTCGTCAGGTCATAGGTCGCATAGCAGAAAAACCCGAACGCCGCCCCATAAAGCGCCGCCGTCAGGACCGACCCGTCTGCCAAACCAAAACGGCTCGCAAAGAACACGATGCCGATAATATAGACGAGGTAAAACGCAATCGCGACACCCCAACGCGGGCTGTCAGCCATCAACCCGCCCAACTGGTTCGCATAAAAAGACTTAGCAACGCCCGCGAGCCAGATCATATCAATCACGAGAAACGCGACCACGGTCAGGCCGTAGCACAGGAGGAGCGTGGAGAAGGGGAGGGTGTGGGTCATGGAGTAGGTACGCTGTAACCCGCCAAGTGGTTGCAACTAAGGGGAAACGGGCAGAGTTTGCTCCGACATCACCTTAAAAATTTTTCGAATTCATTGTCACGATGGAAAGCTAAAAAAGCTGGGTCTGGCGCGAAGCGACTGGGACTAATGAGAGACTTCCCTTCGAAAAATGGGCGAGATATTTCTGGCAGGTCTATATGCTTGGAAACAACTAGGCTCAAATCATCCTCAAATGTTATTAGGCCTCTATCGAAAGCACGGTCATGTAATGCGTTTAGAAGTATTCCGTTTCTAGGGTCGAGCCGCGCTTCGATGTCGGTGGCCCAAGGTTTTATATGACTAGCATTTAGGAGTTCTGGCTGAGCGATATGTGTTAGACCACATTTCCCCTCGTAAGACGCGAACAACATTTCTCGAAAGTAGTTTTGGTTTTTACGTGTTTTAACAGTCCTCTCTACATCCACGCCTTCTCGCAACTCATGAACAAATCTATCAGTCGGTAACGCTGTTTGTTCGTATATTGGCTCCAAATCCGGTAATTTCGAGAGAAAGGAAGATGGAGCTGCGAAAAATTCAACCCATATCTCACCGTCAGATTTACTGAAATTGCCCATTCCTTTTTGGTGTATGGTTGGGTCGAGTGCTGCAAAATTTGCCATTTTTAAAGAAAGCGCACTTGGGGTGCGACCAATTGATTTAGCGAGCTTTATTATTTCGTGGTTTCCCCTGTGGATACGTCCAAATGGAGTTCGTA
Source organism: uncultured Caulobacterales bacterium (assembly GCA_947503715.1). Classification (GTDB taxonomy): domain Bacteria; phylum Pseudomonadota; class Alphaproteobacteria; order Caulobacterales; family Maricaulaceae; genus Litorimonas. The sequence goes on from CANNER010000002.1 coordinate 806,350, forward strand.
AGTAGAGTTCTAATGCCCTAATTTGCTCGGGCCTTGTCCAATTTCTGCGAGGGGGGTTAGCCACGAAGCATGACTTCTTCAACAAGCGTCAAATTATACTTTGTTCAAAGTGTTCGGCCATTTCCGCAGGAGTCGAATTTTGCTGCCAAAATTTTTCTAACTCATCAGAATCGAATCCCATGTCGTGGGTATTGATGAGATATAGTTTTGTGCAGATTAGGTCCAATTGGTGACACCAGTCTGGAAAACACTTTTTTGATTTTACTCTTGTCGGCATGCTTTCTCATAGCAGAGAGATTGATGAGGCGATAAATAAAAACATAATCTTTTTTTCTAAATAGAATCCATTGGTTCCATTTGAAATACCCACTATGATTTCTCAGAAACCCAAAGGAGACCCTCATGACGTTACGCGCGTTTTTGCTGGCCGGTGCCACGACTTTTATTTTTGCCGGATGCGGGGAGGTGGGGACATCTTCGTCCGAAGTGCCCGCGACGGCTGAGGCTACGGCCCTCTCCATCGACTATGAAAAATTTACGCTCGACAATGGGCTCGACGTTATCCTCCAAGTGGACCGCTCTGATCCCATCGTGGCGGTGACGACGGTTATTCATGCGGGATCGAACCGGGAGAAGCCGGGGCGGACGGGCTTTGCGCATTTCTTTGAGCATATGGCTTTTAATGACAGCGAGAACGTGCCGCGCGGCTGGAACCGCAAAGCGATCCCGGATTGGGGCGGGCAGCGCAATGGCGGCACGTGGTCGGATGGAACGATCTATTACGAGGTCGTGCCGAAGGATGCCTTTGATAAGATCCTCTGGATCGACTCCGACCGCCTCGGTTACATGATTAACACGGTCACGACCGCCGCACTGGAGCGCGAAAAACAGGTCGTGAAAAATGAGAAACGCCAGCGTGTCGACAATGCCGCCTATGGTTATACGGGCGAGGTCATCCGCACCGCGCTCTATCCCGAAGGTCATCCCTATAGCTGGACGGTGATTGGCTCGCTGCCGGATTTGCAGGCCGCGACGCTGGAGGATTTGCGTGAGTTTCACTCGGACTGGTACGGCCCGAATAATGTGACGCTCTCAATCGTGGGCGATATTGATATCGCCGAGACGAAGGAGAAGGTGGAGCTCTGGTTCGGCGAAATCCCGCGCGGGCGGGAGGTCGAAAAACCTGCGCCCCAACCCGTGACACTGACTGAGACGAAGAATCTCTGGTTCGAGGATAATTTTGCGAAATTGCCGGAACTGCGCCTGACCTTTCCAACGGTGGAGAGCCTGCACGCGGAAGAGCAGGCGCTGGATATGCTCGCGAGTATTCTGGGCGGCAGCCGGAATTCCGCGCTCTATGTCGAGGTCGTGGATAAGGCCAAACTCGCGCCCAATGTCTCCGCCTTCCACCGCGCCAACCAAATCGCGGGCGAGTTCACCATTCGCGTGCGGGCCAATGCAGGCACGGATTTGGATGATGTGAAAGCGTCCGTTGAAGCGGCCATGGCGAAGTTCGAAGCCGAGGGTGTGAATGCAACAGATCTTGAACGGATCAAGGCCGAGCAGGAAACCATTCTCTATAACTCGCTTTCGACCGTGTTGGGGAAATCCAACGACCTCGCGACGAGCAATGAATTCGCGGGTGATCCGGCCTATTCCGCCAAAGTTGCGGAGAAAGTTCGTGCGGTGACAGCGGAGCAGATTGAGGCAGCCTATGATAAATATATCAAGGGTCAGAACTATGTCATGACGAGCTTTGTCCCGAAGGGTCAGACTGAATTAGCCGTTGAAGGCGCCGAGCGCGCCACCGTCTGGATAGAGGAAGTCACCTCCGGCATCGCTGCCAATGAAGAGGTCAGCGCGGGCGAGGTCGCGGAGTTTGAGAAAACCCCGACTGTGCATGATCGTTCCGAGCCGCCCTTCGGCGAACTGCCCCTCCTGAAAATGCCTGAGATTTGGGACCGGGAACTGGCGAATGGCGTCACATTGCGCGGGATTGAGACGGATGAAATTCCGCTCGTGCAATTTGACATCACCTTGCCCGGCGGACGCTGGACCGAGAGTGCTGAGGAGAACGGACGGCTCTCCCTACTGGCGGAGTTGATGAATGAAGGCACGGCGACCAAGAGCGCGGGCGAGTTGGAGCAGGCTATCGGCCTGCTGGGCTCCGGCATCAATGTCTCCGCCAATTCGGAAGAATTGATAATATCGGCGACGACCCTCGCGCGGAATTTTGAGGCGACCGTGGAACTCGTCGAAGAAATTCTGACGGAACCGCGTTGGGAAACCGCTGATTTTGACCGCGTAAAATCTGCGGCCCTGACAAGCATTAAAGGTCGCGAGGCCAATCCGAATGCGATCGCGACACAGGCTTACAACGGCTTGATCTATGGCGATGAACATCCTTTGGGGCGTCCGGTAAGCGGAAGTGCCGAGAGTGTTTCGCCTTTGGAGATGGACGATTTGAAAACCGCCCATACGACCGTCCTGACCGCGCCAGCGCGTCTAAACATTGTTGGCGATATTGATGCGGACCGCGCGGCAAAGGGTCTGGCGATGCTCGCCGAAGCGGTGTCACCTTCCGGCGCAGCTCGCCCCGAATATTATATGCCAAGACAGGACAATGCGGGAAAAGTTTTCTTCATTAATGTGCCGGGATCCAAACAATCCGTGCTGCGAATCGGAAAGCTGACCGCGGCGACGGGCGACGCGGATTTCAATAAAATCGTCTTCACGAATGAAAAACTCGGTGGCGGGATTTCCGGCGATCTGGCGCAGGTCCTGCGGATTGAGAAGGGCTATACTTACGGCGCTTATTCGTCTGTGCCAAACGGGACGGTTGCACGGCCTTTCACTATCGGGACAAGCGTGCGTGCAAACGCGACACAGGCCTCGCTCGAGACCATCCGCGATATGGTCCGCGCTTACGGCCCTGAATTTGACGAAGCCGCCGTCGAGACGACGCAGCAGAAATTAATTAAAGAAAACACGCGGGCATTCGAGAGCCTCGGCGCGAAACTCGGCACTCTTCGCAATATCGGACGCTACGGCCTGTCCACGACTTATGTCGAGGAGGAACAGGCGGAATTGGTCGAAATGACCGAGGCGGATTTCAAACGAATTGCGGATGAGTATTTGGATGAGTCTGAAATGATTTATGTTGTCGTCGGTGATAAGAAAACCCAGTTCGGTCCGGTGCAGGACTTTGCCGAAACCGCGGGTAAGGGCGCAGTGATTGAGCTCGATATTTACGGCGAACCCGTTGAATAGAACACTCCTATTTTCTGCGGCTTTGTGCCTGAGCGGATGCGCGACCGCCGATCTACCGGACGGGTTCGTTTATGAGACGTCACTGCGCGGGCAGCAGGGTTGGTATGGTGGCAAAGCCAGAAATTCTGCACCAGATGATTTATTGTCAAAGGGCGTTGTGACCTCGCCTCAGGCCGCGTTGGAAACAGCTCTGCCGAATGCTGCCGTTGATTTGCGAAAATGGGGCGTCAGCTATTTCGACCGAGACTGGACCCGTTACCGCGTTTTGCTTGAGGCCGATATTCAGACGGACAAACAAACAGTAAAATGCCGCCTGTCTGAGCCGGATACCGTCAAAGACGCGCCGCTCTTGCGAGAGTTTGAAGCCAATGACGGAGCGTTAATTCAGAGTCGTTTGAACAAACTTGTTGCCACCTGCGCGGACGCTGTTCTCAATCCAGCGTCACCATAAGCTTGCCAATCGAATGTGTGAAGCTATTGGGCAGAATTTCCTGCTCTCCCGTCCATTCGATGTTCGGGAACCGCGCTAAAATTTGGCGATAGACGACATCTAATTGCATATTCGCAACCCGCTGGCCGAGGCAGACATGCGGCCCGATTCCGAACGCCAGATGGTCTTTCGCATTGGTGCGGCGAATATCGAACACATCAGGATTTTCGAAAACAGACGGGTCACGGTTTGCCGCGCCGTAAAACATCAAAACCTTGTCGCCTTCCGCAATCGGCTGTCCGCCCAACTCGGTATTCGTCGTCGCCGTGCGGCGCATATACATGACGGGACTAACCATGCGGATAGCCTCATGCGTCATGTTTGGAATTAATTCGGGGTCCGCAATTAATTCGGCCTTGGCCTCCGGAAACTCTTTCAGCAATCGCATCGTGCCGGAGATCGAATTCCGCGTCGTATCATTGCCCGCAAAGACGATGAGGAGCCATGATCCATCCAGATATTCATCGGGCAATTTCGCGCCGTCAATCTCCGCATTCGCAATCGCGGAGAGCAGGTCTTCGCGAGGGCTGGCGCGGCGCTCTTTCAGAATTTTCTGGCCGTAATCGAATAGCGCCGCGACCTCGGTCAGGAAGGTCATGATCATGGCGGGGTCAACATCGCCGAGCTCCTGCTGCTCCAACGTATATTGCGCCATTTCCAGCATCTGCATCCATTCCGCGATCTTCGGGCGGTCATCTTCCGGTATGCCGAGAATTTCGCACAGGGTGAAGAGCGGGAGTTTTTCACTCACGGTCGAGACGAGATCGACGGGACCGTCTGCGCCCGCCGCCGCGAGGTCGTCCATGAGGGTTGCAACATAGGCTTCCACCTTCTCGCGCAGACGCTTCACATATCCCGGTGTGAAATAGGCCATATGTTCGCGCCGCAGCGACATATGATGCGGCGCGTCGAGACAGATCATGGTGTCGAGCGAGGCGCGGTGTAATTGCGGATGACGCCGCGCTTCATCCATATAGGCGGCCAGAATACCGCCGCGCTGGGACGAAAATGTTTTGGTGTCGAGATTGGCTTTTCGGACCAACTCATAGGAAGTCAGCGCCCAAAACCCCGCGCTGCCACTCATGGAATGCCACGTAATCGGGGCGGCCTCGCGCATGGCTTTAAAGGCGTCGAAAGGTTGCCCCGCCGTGAAATTCCCGGACTTGGTCAGGTCTAGCGGCGGTTTGAAATCATGAATGGGCGCAGAAGATGGCGGGCCCTCTCCGGCATCGGGGGTGTATGTTTCGCTAACGAGGTCGAGGGCCATGCAAGTCTCCAATATCCCGTCATGTTTAACGCGGATACCCTCCATCGCAAGCCTTCAGCTTTGCATGATGAGAAATGATTATGAACCGAACCGCATGGCGTTTCGGCGCGATACTGCAATCGACTCACCGGGTCGATTGCGGGCGTTCCGCGCCTCGGAACATTTAAGCTCCTGTATCTCTTAGTGTCTCCGTTTCGCTTTATGTAAAAACGGGATGTCCGCGTGGGTATTCAGGGTTCTGGTCGCAAACCAGGGTTAAAGCTAAGTTTTCGAACCCCAACGGGCCCACGCGGCGGCGCCTTTTCGCACTAACGGCCGAACCATTCAGTCTGGGAACGATCAGCTCTCGATAGGCCACCCAAGCTCGAGGACGTTAACCCTTCCGCTCCAATGACAAGCACCGCTCCTTTCCAGTCGTGCATTTCTGTTTTTTAAATAAAGCGTCGAAAAATGGGTAAGCTTCACCAAATTTTTGACACCTCATCAAACAGAATTGCACCAGCCAACGTACGCTTGACTGCCCTTTGAAAGAAGACACCGTAAAAATGACACAACTCTCAGGGGGTGTGGACGCAGTTTTTGAAATAAAACCCAATCCCCGTTTATTCCGGGACTAAATCACGAGAATAGTTTGGAATTTTATTTATCAATTCACGCTTTCAAAACTCGCATAACCGAGGATTATCTTTCTAAGCACCGTTAAAAACTCTTGTCACCCCGCACTTGATGCGGGGCCTGTCGTTTATGAACGCAGGTTCGAAAGCACAGCCGATAGGTCCCGCATCAAGTGCGGGATGACATCGAGGGAAGATTGGAGTTTAGGTCATTACGAAATTTCGCTGCTTGCTCTGCCTCTCAATCCGGCGCACCGATGAGCCAATTAAACGCGCGCACACGCTTAAAGCCCGTCAATCCGGCTTTGCCATACGGGTCTTGGGCCAGCCAGTCTTCTACTGTTTTCAAACTGTCCGAGCCGACAATCAGCAAGCTGCCGCGCATATCGCCTGCGTCGTCCAGCCAAGGTCCGGCGGACAGAAGCGTCACCTTTGGGTCATTGCGGACCCAATCCAGATGCGCCGCGCGATTTTCCTGCCGGATCTGCAAGCTGTCCGGTTTGTCTTCGGTGTAGATGAGGAAGTGGTTCATGATTTCGGGCCTTTCTTGCCGTAACCGGATTTCGGGGCAGATTTCGCGGCCTCGCCGTCCAAAGGCCAGCGCGGGCGGGCGGGCGCGTTGTAATCATCAATCAGCCCCGCCGCGAGACGTTCGGCTCCGGCCAGTGCGATCATCGCGGCATTGTCGCCACAGAATTTCAGGGGCGGGGCGATGAAATCGAAATTTCGGGCTTCCGCAACTTGTTTCAGACTGGCCCGTAGCTCCGTATTGGCTGCAACACCGCCCGCCACGACGAGGCGGGCGCGGTCATGTTCGCCCGTCACATTGCGGAACAGGGTCATGGCGCGGCCAACGCGGTCAATCATCGTGTCCGTTATGGCGCGTTGAAAACTGGCCGCGATATCGGCTTTTGCCGTGTCAGATTGATCGCTGGCCTCCCACGCGCGGGCGACGGCGGTTTTTAATCCGGCGAAGGAGAAATCTGCATGATCGCGGCCCATCATTGGACGCGGGAGTCTGACAGCCTCAGGATTGCCGCGTTCCGCCCAAGCCTGCACTTGCGGCCCGCCGGGAAAGCCGAGGCCCATGACTTTGGCGGTTTTGTCAAAGGCTTCGCCCGCTGCGTCATCGACCGTGCTGCCGAGCCGTTGATAGTCTCCCAATCCCGTGACGGAGAGGAGTTGCGAATGTCCGCCACTGACGAGGAGCAGGAGATAGGGGAAAGGGCAGTCTTCTGTCAGGCGGGGGGAGAGGGCGTGACCTTCCAAATGATTGACGGCGATCAATGGTTTGCCAAGTGACATGGCGAGGCCTTTTGCGCCCATCAATCCCGTAATCACGCCGCCGATAAGGCCGGGTCCGGCCGTTGCGGCGATCCCGTCAATCTCGTTCCAGTCCACGCCGGAAGTCTTAATCGCCTTGCCGATGATCGGGTCTAATTTGCGCATATGGGCCCGTGCTGCGATTTCGGGAACGACCCCACCAAAGGGGCGATGTTCTTCGTCTTGCGAGGCAACGATATTGGACAGGAGGTCGATCGACCCATCCGCATGACGGCGCAGCACACTGGCGGCGGTTTCGTCGCAGGAGGATTCCAGCCCAAGCACGAGAAGGCTGTCTTGTTTCACATTTGGTTTTGGGGCATTCGGCATGTTCGCTGACCTAAGGACTCATAGCAGATTATGCAATCTCCACCTCTTATTATCGGCACGCGCGGTTCCCCGCTCGCGCTCTATCAGGCGAACTTGGTTCAGCGGTTGATTTGCGAAGCCTCCGGCCGGACCGAACAAGAAGTCATTATCAAAGTCCTGCAAACGACAGGCGACCAGATAAAAGGCGAGTTAAAGGATTTCGGCGGCAAGGGCCTATTTACTCGCGAGTTGGAATTGGCTCTGCTGGATGGGCGCATCGATGTCGCCGTTCATTCGATGAAAGACGTTCCGACCGTCGGTCATGAAGACCTCGTCATTCGCGCCATTCTGCCCCGTGCCGATGTGCGGGATGCGTTCATTTCTGTAAAATATGACAGCATTGAAACGCTGCCCAAAGGTGCCCTCATTGGCTCGGCCAGTTTACGGCGGCGGGCGCAACTCTCTGTGCTGCGGCCTGACCTGAAATTCTGCTTATTGCGCGGGAATGTCGGGACGCGTTTGCGGAAACTGGAAGACGGTGTCTGCGATGCGACGATGTTGGCTTGTGCGGGGTTGCGACGATTGGAACAGGAGAACCGGATAACTCAAGCCGTAGAGGTGGACATGATGCTGCCTGCGCCCGCCCAAGGCGCGATTGGTGTGGAGGTCAAACGCAACCGTGAAGACTTGCGCGACATCCTGGCCCCACTCAATGATCGCGCAACGGAATGGGCGATCACGGCGGAGCGGGCATTCCTGCGCGCGCTGGACGGGAATTGCCGGACGCCGATTGCGGCACTGGCAACGCTGGACGGGGATGTGTTGACCTTGCAAGGCGAAATTCTCGCAAAGGACGGGTCATTGCGCGTGTCGCAAATGGCGCAGGGTCAGATTTCAAAGACGCTCGACGCCTATGATCTCGGCTTCAAAATGGGTGAGGCCGTCCGCGATGAGGTCGGTGGACGTATCACCTTTGATGACTAAGACGATTTGGATCACGCGGACCCAACCCGCCGCCGCGCAGAGTGCGTTGGTCTGGGCAGAGGCGGGTTTTGAACCTGAAAGCCTTCCGTTGCTTGATGTGACGCCCGTCTCGCATCCGCCAATTCCGGACGAGGCCATCCTAATTTTTACGGCGAAAAACGGGTTGGATCATGTGGCAAGCTCCGGTCACCGCGCGATCTGCGTTGGGGACGCAACGGCTGCTCATGCGGAATCGCGGGGGTTTCGGGATGTGGTCTCTGTCGACGGAACATCCGCTGATATTACGCGCTGGGTGCTGGCGAATCTTAAAAAGGATAAGCCCATCATACATGTATCGGGTCGTCATGTGCGGGGGACGATTACGGAGGATTTGGCGGCGGCTGGCTATGATGCGAAGCGGATAATCACCTATGAGTCGACACCCATCCCGGCTTGGCCGGTAAAGCGCATCAGCCACGTTGCCCTCTATTCTCCATTAGCCGCAAAAACTTTCGCTGAATTGGCGCGGGAAAGAGATGTTTCGACGTTGACGACAGTCTCCATCAGTAAAGCGACGAACGCGGAATTGGACGGTCTCTCCCTGAACGCCAGATATATTGCGACCCGCCCGACGGAAGCGGCCCTAGTCATGGCGGCGCAGACCCCCTAGATGAGGTCCATGGATTATGAAGACCTCGTAGACGATCAACCCGAAGATCCCGCGCCGGACCCTGCGCCGGAACCCGTAGAGGTGGAGCCACCCGTCAAGCGTGGTGCGAGTTGGAAAGCTGTCATTCTGACCGGATTATTGGCCGGATTAGTCGGCACAGGCGGCGGTGCAGCGGCGGTTTATTTCGGACTTAAAAACCAAACGCCCGACACACCGACATTTGATGCGCAAGCTCTGAGAACAGAGTTGCAGCAGGAGATGTCTGTGCAAGTCACCGCGTTGGATACGCGCCTGTCGGCCGCCGAGACAAAAATCAACCGCGTCGCAAATCGTCCTGCGCCCGAAACCACTCCCGTCGACCTCTCCCCTCTGGAATCCCGTCTTTCAGATCTGGAAGCCAGAACCCAAACGGAAATCGCGCCCGAAACGCTTACGGCTTTAAAGGCCGCGACAGAGGATGGTTTTCAATGGCCGGATGTATCGGAGTTAGAAGACAGATTAGCGGCGCTGGAAAACCAAACTAAGACATCATCTGACGTCATGCCGGATATGATGCTAGCTATGGCCGACCGGATTGATGCATTGGAGGCGATGGATCGAACTGCGCCTGTGGCCGAAGGTTCGGACACTTTAATGACACGTCTGGAAGCACTGGAAAACCGATCTCTCACAGTTTCTACGCCAGATATTCCGGATAATCTCATGGCACGGATTGAGGCGCTGGAAAACCGTCCCGTGGTCAAAACCCAGACGGAAACGGAAATTGTCCCCGTCCTCGCCTTCCCAAAAGCAGCCCTGATCAAAGCTGTCGAAGAGACGACGGAAGGCGGCTTCATGTCCCGCACGCTCTCGAAACATATCCGTGTCAAGGATGAGGACGACCCACGCACCCTAATTGACGGCATATCAAATGATATCACAGAGGGACGCCTTGATCTCGCCATGAATAAATATGAGCGTCTACCCGAACCCGTCCGCGTCGCCGGACAGGCGTGGTATAACAGCGTCAAACAGGCAAATATAAAGGCCGCACAATGACCAAATATTTGATTGCAATCCTGGCTTTTATCGCCGTGCTCGCGGGCGTCCTCCTCTGGGTGGGGGATGATATTATGCTGTCCATTGCGTCGACGGCCACGTCCGGCCCGCTCTCCTTTGCGCCCATAGAGATGAGTTGGCAATTCGCCATTCTGCTGGGCGTGTTCGGAACGCTTGCGCTGATCGGATTATGGTCCGCCTTTCTCTGGCTCTGGCGATTACCGCGCCGCGTGCGCTCCGGTGTGGGACTGCGTCGTCGCAATCGTGCGCTGGACGCGATGGAGGAAGCGCTTCTCGCAGGGGCAGAGGGCGACGTGTCCAAGGCCCGTAAAAAAGCGGAAAAGGCGCGTGCCTTGATCGGCAGCACGGAATTAGGACGTATCGTCTCCGCGCTCTCCGCCGAAGCCTGCGGCGATAGTGAGGAAGCGGTCGGTCATTACGAAGCCATGCTGGAGAATGAAAAAACCCGCGCGACGGGTCAACGCGGATTGGCGCAGCATAAGCTCGCGACGGGTGATCTCGCCGGTGCCATCGAACAATCCCGCCAAGCCTATATCGCCAATCCGAATGCGAAATGGGCTTTCGAGACGCTGTTCAAAGCGGAAGTCGCCAATCATGATTGGCTCGCGGCAGAAGAGTCACTGGATACAGGCGAATCCCGCAAACATGTCGACAAGAACGTCGCCCGTCGTCGTCGCGCGGTTCTGAATACGGCGGAAGCGGACCGTTTACATGATGCGGGCGATAATACGCTCGCTTTGGAACTTGCCGTGAAAGCGGCGTCGCTTGCGCCGGAATTTGCGCCCGCTGTCGCGCTGGCCGCCAAGCTCTATAATCAATCAGGCGAAATTAAACTCGGCGCAAAACTGGTGGAAAAAAGCTGGGCGCTGGCTCCGCATCCGGCCCTATCGCTGGCCTTTATCGATCTGCTGGACGGTGAGGATGATCGCACACGGGAGAAGCGGATGAGTTCTCTGGTCAAAGCCAATCCCGACCACCGCGAGACCAAAATTATGCTGGCGGAAGATTACCTGCGAAAAGAGGACGCGGTACAGGCTTGGGCCATCCTCAGCCCGCTTCTGCGGTCCGAGACAAAAGAGGATATCGGTCCGTCTGCCCGTCTCTGTGTGCTGGCGGCACAGGCGGAAGGGCGTCTCAATAATCCAACGGATGCCCGCCTCTGGATGCAACGCGCGGCCACTGCCCCGCGCGAGGCGGATTGGTCCGACCTCGACCCTGAGGGCGAGAGTTTCGATTATTCGCCGCAGGATTGGCGGAGGCTAGTCTTCTCATTCGGCGATACGGGCGAGTTAATTCACCCCCGTTTCGATGCACGCGCGCCGCTGAGACTGCCGGGCGTGGCGGAAATAGTAGACCCTGAGCCGCAAGAAGAGGCGCCTATTGAGCCAATTATAGATACTGAAGACCCCATCCTTGAACCCGTTGAGGGCAAGGACCTCGCAGAAAGATTAGACAGCCTGTTGGATAAACCTAAGAGCTGATTAAAATGCTTAGGCGAGGGCGGGCATCACGACGCCCGGAATGAGGTAGCGGCTCACCCAGTAAAGCAGCATGGCGGCGAAGAAGAAGCCCATGTCAAAATTGCCGAGGGGCGGGATGATTTTCCGGAAGGGCGCAACAATGGGTTCCACGACACTAGCTAAAATGGAATAAATTGTCCGCGCTGTCGGATTATTCGGGGACACGATATTCAGGGTAAATAACCAGCTGATGATCACATAGGCAAAGAAGACCAAAAGGATCAGCGAGAGTATCGGTTGTACGAACATCGCGATGATAGATTGTGCGAAAGACATGAAGGCGTTCCCTAATTGAAAGAACTATCTAGGGAGCCACTCGCGGCGCGGCAAGGCGCGAAATGGTGTCATTGCAGGAAACTTCCAAAGCAAAACAGCTCACGCCGATGTGACAGAACGTTACTGTACCGTTCGGTCAATAAATGCTCTTAAGGGTCAACAGCTCGACACAGTCGGGCAAAACCGAGAGAGAGACCATGACACATTTGAAAACAACCGCCCTTATCCTGACCGCAACAGCTATCGCCACTCTGTCTCCCCTGACTGCCCAAGCGATGGATGCAAAGATAGCTGAAATGAATAAATTCGAGACGGTCGCGGAAATGAATGCCCGCACTTTGGATGCGCTGCTCCTGCAAATGGAATTTGTGGAAACGCCGCAAGCCTCGCTGTCTACTTATGAAGACGGTGAATATTATCCCGTATCTGAACAGCCCATTGCGTTGAATATTTCCGGTCCGATCAAATTTTCTGTGATGGAGGAAATCCTGCTCCAGCGTTTTGAGAATAATATTAATGACCGTGGACCGCGCACAAGCAGCGCACCGTCCGTTCAGTCTTTGGACAGTTCGACCTATGTGCGTTCGACGGTGGCTGCGGCTGGAATCTCCCTCCCGTTTTAAACAATAAGCCTGCATTAAGGCAGGTTCCCGTCATAAGGACGCCCAAATCGTCCCGCATTGGTTTCCCCAGAAATCAAGGAGAAGGGTTGAGCCATGCAGACGATGAGCCTAGTCAGAAATAACGAATATTCACCGCGTCACGTCGCGGGCCGCGCTGGGGAGCGAAAAATGCCAAAGATTTATCTCGTCGATGATGATGAAAACATCCTGACATCGGTTTCCATGTTCTTGGAGAGCGAAGGATACGAGGTGAAGAAATTCCATGACGGCGTGAGCGCTTTAGCCGCGCTGAAAGCCTCGCCGCCGGACCTCGCTGTGTTTGATGTGAAGATGCCGCGTATGGATGGTTTGGAATTATTGCGCCGCTTGCGCCAGACATCCAACCTGCCCGTGATATTCCTGACGTCAAAAGATGACGAATTTGACGAGGCGATTGGCTTTAATATGGGCGCGGATGATTACATCACGAAGCCGTTTTCCCAGCGCCTCTTGGGAGAGCGGATCAAGGCCGTCCTGCGCCGCGCGAAGCTGACAAATGTCGAACTGCCCGAACCGCAGGAAGGCGATGATAAAGTCATCCGTCGCGGGAAACTGGTCCTCGACCCGAACCGTCATGCTTGTTCGTGGGACGGCTCTGCTGTTAGATTGACAGTCACGGAATTCCTGATCTTGGAAGCCCTCGCCAAACGCCCGGGTTACGTGAAATCCCGCGATCAACTCATGGACGCCGCTTACGACGACCAAATCTATGTCGATGACCGGACGATTGACAGCCACATCAAACGCTTGCGCAAAAAATTCCGCAAGAATGATAAGAGCTTTGACGGTATCGAAACACTCTATGGTGTGGGATATAAGTATAAAGAGGCTTGACTGAACTACCTCTCCTTCGGGAGAGGTCGCCGTGAGCGAAGCGAACTGTCGAGTGAGGGGAATACGCAGGCAATAGCCTGCATCCTTGAATCTCGTTATCCGGAGCGCCTGACGGCGCGCATGTTTTCCCCTCACCCCGCTATGCGCTTCGCGCTGCGGTCCTCTCCCCAAGGAGAGGAGATTTACCTCATCTACCTTATTCTTTATCCACTCTGGATTTCCGACAAGACCCCGCCACATTCCACTGCTAGAGGGTGAGCATGTCTGCCTCTGAAATCGCATCGGAAAAAAAGCCACGACGTTTTTCGCGCAAGAAACGGCTCGACCGCCGTCGCGGGCCGAGGCGGTCGATTTGGACCTCCCGCCTGACGCGGAATATTTTTCTGTCTAACCTCTCCGGTCTCCTTATCCTTGTCTTCGGGGCCTTGGCGATGAACCGGTTTGAGACAGGTCTTATCGAAGCCAAAGTTGACAATATTAATTCGCTCGCCGCCACGATTACGACCGTAATTGGTGAACAGGCGACGGGATTTGGCGGCACGGCGGAATTGGATGTCCAAGGCGCGAAACAGGTTTTGCGCGGCGTGAATGTGCCCAATGGCTGGCGGGTTCGCCTGCATGACCGCGCGGGAACATTGGTCGCAGATACGGAAAGTCTGGATGATACGATCTCCATTGAGCCACTGGACCCGATTATCCCCGAACAGGTCGAACCGCCTTGGCAGGACCGCTGGCGCGAAAACATCCGCAACTGGTTCGCAGAGAAGATCCACAATCTGCCTTGGGCCAGACGTCATCGGGATAATTTTCGGCGGGACCTGACGGCGGAGGTTCGCTCCGGTCTTCAGGGTGAACCCGTCATGGGCGCACGTTATGATGCGGAGGATAATTTAGTCGTCACCGTCTCCCGCCCTGTGCAGCGCGTGCAAAACGTCCTCGGCGTTGTCACGGTGGAGAGTAATGATGTCTCGTCCATCGTGAATGCCGAAAGACAAGCGCTCGCGCCCATTATCGGTCTCGCATTCCTGACCATGTTTCTGACATCGCTCTCACTGACTCTGTTCATCACACTTCCCATGCGAAAACTCGCCCGGGCGGCAGAAATCGTGACGCGCAGTGCCAAGAAACGGGATGCCATTCCTGATTTGTCTAACCGTCGTGACGAAATCGGGGACCTCTCCCTCGTCCTGCGGGATATGACGGAAGGCCTATATACGCGCATTGACGACATTGCGAATTTCGCAGCGGATGTTGCGCATGAGATCAAGAATCCGCTCACCTCCCTGCGGTCTGCGTCTGACACGCTGCGCGTCGCCAAAAAGCCGGAACAGCGAGAAAAATTGATTGATATTATACAACAGGATGTCTCGCGGATGGACCGCCTCATCACCGATATTTCCAAGGCGTCAAAAGTTGATGCCAATCTCGCGCGGGAAACGGCGATGACATTGGATGTCGCAGAAATCGCGGAAAACATCGTGGAGTTCTACCAACAGACCCGCTCCGGTGCGGGACCAGATGTTGTCAATGGCAGCACTCTGGAACCTGATAATCCCATATATATCCGCGCCTATGAAACGCCCTTTGCACAGGTCCTGCGTAATTTGATCGACAATGCGCTGACGTTCTCCCCTGCCGAGGGCAAGGTCACCGTGACAGCGCGTAAGGCAGAAAAGCGCGTGATTTTCACGGTCGAGGATGAAGGCCCGGGGATTCCGCCCGATAATCTGGAAACAATTTTCGAACGGTTTTACACCCAGCGGCCCAAGGGCGCGAGTTTTGGCAGCCATTCCGGTCTCGGCCTCGCCATTTGCCGTCAAATTATTGAGGCCCATCGCGGCACAATTCAGGCGCAAAATATGATAGATGATGCGGGTGAGGTCAAAGGCGCGCGATTTATCGTCGATGTTCCCCGCCAAAGACCGGCGCAGCGGACGTAATTTCTACTTAATTTCTGCAATTTAGCGCTTCACAGTCCCTCCTAATTTTGATTAGGTGAGATTTCAAATTGCGTTGGAAAGGTCCTCTCTTGATTGGACTTGTCATTGTTACACACGGTCAACTGGCCATCGAACTGCGCCGCGCGACAGAACATGTCGTCGGGCCACAGGATATGATGGAAACCATCTGTATCGGTCCCGATGACGATATGGAGCGCCGTCGCAACGATATCCGCGCCGCGGTTGAACGTGTGGATAGTCGGGCCGGGGTCATTCTTCTGACCGATATGTTTGGCGGCACGCCGTCAAATCTCGCAATATCCATGCTGCGCGACGGCAAGGTCGAAGTCCTGGCGGGGGTGAACTTGCCCATGCTCATCAAACTCGCCGAAGCGCGGGAAACGGCGAACCTGGCGGAAGCGTCGCAAAAGGCAAAAGATGCAGGTCAGCGCTATATCGCGATTGCCTCGCAAATCCTGTCCGGCGGCGCATAGGTTTTATGACCTCTGCCTCCGCCCGTCTGACCCTCGTTAACAAACGCGGCCTTCATGCCCGCGCGTCGAATAAATTCATGGAATGCGTGTTGCGCTATAACGCCAAGGTTCATGTAAAGAGCCATAATGATACATGTGCTGAGAGGGTCGAAGCCGATAGTGTGTTGGACTTACTCTTATTGGGCTCAGCTTACGGCGAAGACATCACCGTCGAGGCGGAAGGTCCTGAGGCGGGGGGCGTTGTCGAGGCGCTGACGAAACTCGTCAATGAGGGTTTTCTCGAATTGGAAGACGAATGAGACGGCTGGCGCTCATCGGATTGGCTGCGGTGTTCCTAACGGGATGCGGCTCGGCCAGCGTGTTTAATCCAAAATCCGCCTACCCCCCCGATCCTTGGGTCAAAGGCTATTCCGATCCGGATGATTGCATCGGCGGAGAGAAACTCGCGGCTGTTAGTTTCGAATTACCCGACTATCCCACCCGCGCGTTTCGAGGTGGGCGGCAGGGTTGGACGATTATCCGACTGGATGTCGCAGCAAGCGGCGAGACAGAAAATGTGCGGATTGAGCGCTCTGTCCCGGATGGATTGTTTGACGGCACATCGAAAAAAGCGGCAGAGGGCTGGCGCTTTCGCCCGCCGGCAGAACCTCTCTACAATTGTCGGGTTCTCTTGCGCTACCGCGCGGGTAAAGTTACACTCGGCTCATAATTGAGAGAGTTGGCAGGCTTCCTGCAGTTCTTTCATTTTCATGACACAATAGGGGTGGGTTCCGCATGTCAGATACACTGCGCGATATAGAGAAAATTGTACCAATTATCCTGTCGGGTGGCGCGGGCAGCCGGCTCTGGCCAGCCTCACGCAAGGCTGAACCCAAGCAACTTCTCCCGCTCGTGACGGATGAGACGATGATACAGGAAACGGCTGCGCGGTTTACGGGCGAGATGTTCCACCCGCCCGTCTTTATCTGCAATGCCTCCCACGAAGCGATGATCCGCCAACAAATGGCAGAGATTGGTATGGAGATCGGAGCGGTCATCGTTGAGCCGATGGGGCGGAATACCGCCCCCGCTGCCGTGGTCGCTGCGCTCCACGCGCTCTCCGTGCAGGACGACGCGCTCTTCCTCCTCGCGCCTGCAGATCATCACATCACCAAACCTGACGCGTTCCGCCGTGTTGTCGCCGCAGGCGCACCTGTCGCGGCCAAGGGCCACCTTGTCACATTCGGGATTACGCCTGACCATGCAGCGACGGGTTTTGGCTATATTCACAAAGGTGACGTCCTCAGTCCCGGCGCCTTCTTCGTCGATAAATTCGTCGAAAAACCAGTCAAAGATGTGGCGGAGGCCTATCTTGAAGAGGGCGGGTATTTCTGGAATTCCGGTATCTTCCTGTTCAACGCGACGACCCTCATCGAGGAAATGGCAACCTATTCCCCCAATGTCGAAGGCCCCGCCAGACGCGCCTATGACAGTGCGATGACGTCCGACGGTACAATCTCTTTGGATGCGGAAGCCTTCGCGGATTGTGATGATGAGCCCGTGGATAAGGCCGTTATGGAACACACGGCCAAAGCGGCCGTCATCCCGTGTAATCTCGGCTGGCACGATATCGGGTCGTTCAAAGCGCTACATGCGTTGAAAGCCGATGATCAGGGTTTGGCACTTTCAGGTGATGTGCGCTTGTCACACACAACCAATGCGCTGGTCGAAACGGACGGCCCGAGCGTTGCGGTTGTCGGGTTGGATAATGTTGCAGTGATCGTGAAAGAAGGGCGTGTACTCGTCTTGAATTTGGACCGTGCGCAAAATGTGAAGGATATCGTTGTGCAGTTGAAGGAGGAGGGGAAGACGGAGCTTTTGTAAGTCTAAGCCCTTAAGCGTTTTCTTCCAAATACATCCCGTAAGCCGCTTTCAACCCTTCGGTCAGTTCCGTTTTTGGCCGCCAGCCCATGCCGCGCAAGCGTTGACTGTCCATCAATTTACGCGGTGTTCCGTCAGGCTTGGTCCGGTCAAAGACGAGCTTCCCTTCATAACCGACGGCTTTAACAACGGCCTCTGCCAGTTCGGCAATAGAGGTCTCAATCCCTGAGCCGATATTGACGATCTCGGGTGAGGACCAGACTTTCATAATGTGAACCATCGCATCAGCTGCATCATCTGCGTCGAGGAATTCGCGTAAGGGCGTACCCGTACCCCAAATCGACAGTTCCGGGTCGCCCGCTTTTTTCGCGGCATCCGCCCGTCGCAAGAGGGCCGGGATAACGTGGCTGTTCTCAGGATGATAGTTATCGCCGCGCCCATAGAGGTTACACGGCATGGCCGAGATAAAATCCGACCCATATTGCTCGCGGTAAGTTTGGCACATGTGAATGCCCGCGATTTTCGCCACGGCATAGGCCGAGTTGGTCGGCTCTAACGGACCCGTTAAAAGCGCCGTTTCCGGAATGGGTTGCGGCGCGAATTTTGGGTAGATGCAGGAACTGCCGAGATAGAGCAGCTTTTCTACTCCCGCGACATGGGATCCATGCATGACATTCGCCGCAATCATCAAATTGTCATAGAGAAATTGCGCCGGATAAGTGGAGTTGGCGTGAATGCCGCCCACCCGTGCCGCCGCTACAAAGACCGCGTCAGGTCTGTTGGCTTCAATCCATGCCAAAGTCGTAGCCTGATCGCGCAGGTCCAACTCACCCGATGTCGGGGTCAGTACGTCTGCTACACTTTCGTCGGCCAATCGCCGCACGAGCGCGCCGCCGACCATGCCATTGGCCCCAGCCACCCAAACGCGTTTGCCGGACAAATTATATTCGCTGTGATTTTCCGCTTCCTTCATAATTTTGCCTTACGCTAAAGGCAGAGAGAATCAAACGGATGCGAATCTTGAAATTTGGTAAGGGCTGACATGGCTAAATTTTTTGGAACAGATGGTGTGCGCGGACTGGCCAATGCCGGGAAGATGACACCCGACAGTGTGATGCGCCTCGGCCAAGCGGCGGGTCGCTATTTCCAAGCCACACATGGCCGTCGACCCTCCGTCGTGATTGGCAAGGATACGCGCCTGTCCGGCTATATGATTGAACCGGCCCTCGTCGCGGGTTTCACGAGTGCGGGTATGGATGTGAAACTCACAGGGCCTCTCCCGACGCCTGCCGTGTCGCTGCTGACGCGCACCTTGCGGGCGGATATGGGCGTCATGATTACGGCCAGTCATAATAAGTACCACGATAACGGCATTAAGTTTTTTGGCCCCGGTGGGCGTAAACTCTCGGATGAGGCGGAAAGCCAGATTGAAAGTTATCTGCTGGAGCCCGGCCAAGGTTTAGCAGAATCCGCCAATCTGGGCCGTGTTGTGCGTTATGAGGATATGCAGGCGCGCTATATCGAAATTGCGAAAGCCACATTCCCGCGACGAATGCGCTTATCGGGTCTAAAAATCGTAATCGATTGCGCCAATGGGGCCGCCTATAAAACCGCACCTGCAACGCTCTGGGAACTGGGCGCGGAAAGCGTCATTCCAATTGGCGTCTCGCCGGACGGCACAAACATCAATAAGGATTGTGGCTCAACCCACACGGATTTGCTGTCCGAGCAAGTTGTCGCGCAGGGCGCGGATGTCGGAATTGCACTGGACGGTGATGCGGACCGTCTCATCATGTGTGATGAGAAAGGCCGAATTATTGATGGTGACCAACTCCTCGCCTTGATGGGCTCAGGTTGGCAGAAAACGGGCCAACTCGCAAAGCCGGGCATTGTTGCAACAGTCATGTCCAATCTGGGTCTGGAACGGTTCATTGAGGATAAGAAACTGGACTTCATCCGCACACCTGTCGGGGACCGCCATGTCGCCGCACGGATGCGCAAGGACGGATATAATCTCGGTGGTGAGCAGTCGGGTCACCTCCTGATGACGGATTACACCCCGACGGGGGACGGCACAGTCGCGGCGCTGCAGGTGCTGGCCGAGATCATCCGTCAGGAGAAACCTGCCAGCGAAGTTCTATCCCTGTTTGAACCCGTTCCGCAGATGCTCAAAAATGTGCGCTATTCCGGTGAGAGCCCGATGCTCCACGCAGAGCTCCAATCCGCGATTGAGGCGGCCAAAGCTGAGTTTGGGAATTCAGGCCGCGTTCTGGTGCGCGCGTCGGGCACGGAACCACTGATCCGCGTGATGGCGGAAGGGGACGATCCGGCCAAGGTGGACCGCGTGACGGATGAACTCGTTTCGGTCATCGAACGACTTGCGGCCTGACCTGACGCCTTTTTACGCGCACAACCGCAATCGCGGCTTCCCCAAATCAGTCTGACTGGCTAAGGCCTTATTTCAGGGGAATTTCGCGAGGAGGCGGTCACGACCAATGTTTGGCGGGTCTGACATCATGACATGGGTTGGTTTGGGCGCGGTGGTTGTCGCCGTCGTTGCTATTCTCTTTGCCCTCCGTTTGGCGCTGCGCGAGGGCGCTGCAGGGGCTGGCTGGAAAGCTAAAGCGACGGAACTGGACCGTCGTTTAGGTGGTTTGGACGCCATTATGGGCGCCTACCCCGGTCTTATCTTGGTATGGGAAGAAACGGCTGAAATTGCGGATATGGGCTGGGGTGACCCGAAAGTTCTCGGTAGTCCCGCCGCACTTGCCTCTATTCTACGCTTCGCGGATCGCGCGGCCTCTAACAGTCTTGCCATGCGGGTGCTCGACGGGATTGCGGATTTAAACACGATTTCAGAAGCGGCGGATTCGCGCCCGCTTCGCCAATATATCCAAAATTTACGGACCAAGGGTGAGCCCTTCTCCATTTCCATCGTTCTGCCGGAAGGGAATGTGATTGAGGCCGATGGCCGTGTCGCGGGACGTCAAGTCGTCCTCTGGCTCGAAGATGCCTCCATTCGCGGCGAAGATGAAAAAGCCGCCATTTCGCGGTTTGAAAATTCCCGTATCACATCGGAAACAGACCCTATCGCCTTTATAGAGATGATGAGTCGCGCCCCATTCCCGCTCTGGCGGATGAACGGCTCCGGCCGCATCAATTGGGTCAATGATGCCTATGTCGAAGCCGTCGGGGCGTCAGATGTCCGCGATGTGGCGCAGAATCAAATCCATTTGGACCAGCAAGCCTCAGAAGATGCGCGAACCGTTCTCTCGGAACAAAAACAGCGCGACGGCACTCGCAATATCGTTCTTGGCGGTGAACGCCGCGCGACGAACATCTCGCTCTTCCCCGTCAATGGCGGCGTGGCGGGCATCGCGTTGGATGCCGAAGAAACCGTCGATCTGCGCGAACGCCTGAACCAACATAAATCCGCCCATGATAAATTGCTGAATTCCATGGATGAGGCCGTCGTCATTTTTGGCGCGGACAAGATCGTCCAATTTGACAATGCCGCTTTCCGTAAATTGTTTGGATTAGACGAAGCCTGGTCGCGGGATAAAACGACACATTCCGAATGGCTTGACCAAATGCGCGAACGGAACTTGCTGCCCGTACATCCGGATTACCGGAATTGGAAAGCCGAAGAACTGGACTTCTACACGAATTGGCCGTCCGAAGTCACGCCGACTCTCTGGAGTCTGCCGGATGGTAAGACACTGCGCCTTGTCCGCATGCGCGACCCGCAGGGCGGGATTTCGCTCATGTTCTCGGATATGACGAATAAGATTGAGATGGAGGGGCGTCTCGGCACTCTGATTAATGTGCAACGTGCGACGTTGGATAAACTTTCAGAAGGTATCGCCGTGTTCGGGACGGATGGTCGCCTGAAAATCCACAATAATGCCTTTGCTAGGATGTGGAGCCTGCCGGAAGACGACCTGAAAGACAGTCCTCGTTTCTCTGCGATTATCAATCTTTGCCTGCCGCTCTATCATGACCGTCATTTCTGGGACGACCTGAAAGCGCGTGCCACTGATCCAAATCCCGAAGTTAGGCGACAGGTCGAAGGCGAAATCCGCCGCTCCGATGATAAAATGCTGACATGGCTCTCCAAGCCTCTACCGGATGGTGCAACCCTGATTGCGTGGGATGATGTGACCTCTGCCCGTCGTGCGGAAGCCGCGCTTATCGAACGCGCCGAAGCGCTGGAAGAGGCCGACCGGATGAAAACCGAATTTGTCGGTCACGTGAGTTACCAACTGCGTACACCGTTGACGACAATCTCCGGTTATGCGGATTTCCTGCAAAATGGCGGCGCGGGCGAGATGAATGATAAGCAGAGCGAATATGTCTTCGCCATTCAGAGTGCGTCCGAAGACCTCGCCAAAATCATTGATGATATTCTGGATATTGCCGCGATTGAAGCCAATGTGCTCGACCTCGATCTGGGGGATGTCGACATTTACGACTTGCTCTCTCACGCGTTGGATTATGTGGCGACCAAGGCGGAAGACACGAAGATCGCGATGGAATTGGAGTGTCCCGAAAATATCGGTATGATCCGCGCGGATGGAAAACGGTTAAAACAGGTTGTTTATAATCTGTTGTCAAATGCGCTGCGCTTTACAAAATCCGGTGGATTGATACAGCTCGGCGGAGAGCGTGCGCCTGGCGGCGGTGTCAAAATCTGGGTCAAAGATGACGGCGTCGGCATTCCTTCCAACCAACAGAGCCAAGTCTTCGAGAGCTTCCAATCCTCCCGCGGCGGCGCAGGATTAGGGCTGGCGCTCGTCCAACGTTTTGTTGAACGTCATGGCGGTTGGGTCGAGTTGGAAAGTGACGAGGGGCAGGGCACGCATGTCACCTGTTATTTGCCAAAAGAAGCCGCCAGTGATGCAGGGCATCCGGAGCTATTTGAGGATTAAGATATTAAAATTGGGGCGGTCGCTTCGAGCTTAGTAAACAACTTGGCCCTCAGGCCCGACCTTTATATTTATCTACAAGTCCAATCAAATAGGTCAGTAGCCAAACCGGAACGGTTATTAGGCTGAAGACAAACAGGACATTGACAATTCCAAAGCGAGCATCCGCTAAATCTTGTTCAGGGGTCCGCTCACGCTCAATTCCTGCCATGATTTCGAAAATAGCATCTTCTAAATTCAAGGCCACCAAAGCAAAGAGTATAAGCGCAAGCGGAGCCAAAAGCGCTGCGACAAAGCTGGCATTACGTAATCCCGCATAGCGCCATAAAAACATTCCATAGAGTGCAATACGCCATAGGGCGACAACCATCAAAAACCTCAGATTAATCTGAATTGCAGTCTGCGGGGCCGTGAACTGTTCCACCGGAATAGCATATAGCCAAGCTAAAGGAGAGGTGAGGCCGACAAAGACGAAAACCGATAACCAGTGCCAACGTTCACG
This sequence comes from uncultured Caulobacterales bacterium, assembly GCA_947503715.1. Classification (GTDB taxonomy): domain Bacteria; phylum Pseudomonadota; class Alphaproteobacteria; order Caulobacterales; family Maricaulaceae; genus Litorimonas. The sequence continues at coordinate 829,328 of CANNER010000002.1, forward strand.
GCGCAAGGGCCAGACGATTACATACAGAACAGTTGATAATATAAAAATATAGGCAATCGACCTTAGACCCGCATATTGATACCAATCGGCCGAAGGGTGATCCCAATACCGCCCACACCAGCTATCCAAGCGAAGAGGATAGCTGTCAGGAAATAGGCTTTGGGATTTGACGGAATGTTGAATTTGACATTCCTGAAGGTCAGAAATTTTACTGTTTCACTGATTATACGAAACAGAGTTTGCAAGGTGTTGGCCCAAAACCCTACTGACTCTCGGGTGTTTTAACTTCAATCCCATCCAACGCATCGCTCATCAAAATTTGACAGCTCAGGCGCGAATTGTCCTGCACGTTTTCGGCAAAGTCCAGCATGGAATCTTCCATGTCGTCTTTCTCTTTCAGCTTAGAAAGGTAGTCGCCCTCAATGTAAACGTGGCAGGTCGCGCAGGCGCAAGCGCCGCCGCAATCTGCATCAATGCCTGGAATCATATTCTGTACGGCGGCTTCCATGACGGAAGTGCCGTTCTTAGTCTCTACTTCGCGACGTTCATTCGCATGGTCGATGAAAATGATCTTGGGCATGGTCGATTTCTTTCGTCTGACTGTGTTGGCATTTACGTAAGGGCTTGCGCGGGTTTTGCAAGGCGCTAGACATCTGGCATGACTCAGATTTCCGTAAAAGATGAAGCTGCGATGTTGGCGCTGGGCGCACAGCTGGGACGTGCTTTGCGTGCGGGCGACACCGTCGCGCTAATCGGTGGATTGGGGGCAGGGAAAACGACTTTGGTGCGGGGTTTGGTCCAAGTCGCGCTCCCCCGTGAAACCGTACCCTCGCCGACTTACACGCTCGTCCAAACCTATGAGCTTCCGAATTATGAGCTCTGGCATTGTGACCTCTACCGGTTGGAACATCCGGATGAGGCCTATGAATTGGGCCTGATCGACGCGATGGGCGAGGCGGCCTGCATCCTCGAATGGCCGGACCGGCTTGGCGCGCTCCTGCCAGACGACGCGATGACGATTGAGATCGGGTTTGAAGGCGAAGGTCGTCAGGTTAAATTGACGGGCTGGGACAATTTCGATGTCTGAGCGTCGCGCTGATATGGACACCTTTATCAAGGCCTCAGGCTGGGCAGATGCTGAGGTTGAAGCCTTCCCGGGCGACGCGTCTTCTCGCCGCTATTTCCGGCTCACGCGCGGCCATGACATCGCGGTCCTGATGGATGCACCCAAAGGTGCGGAGGCCCCGAATGAACCGGAAGGGGCAAGCGTCGAAGATCGGATCAAATTGGGCTATAATGCGATTGCGAGACTTGCCGGTCCCGACCCTTCCGCTTTTGTCGCCATTGATAATGAGCTGGTCACACGCGGGTTTTCTGCCCCGGAGATCATGTCGGCGGATTTGGACAATGGCTTCCTTTTATTAGAGGACTTCGGCGCATCGGTTTATGCGCGGGTGATTGAAGATAACCCCGAAATGGAACGCCCGCTTTACGAGGCGGCGGTGGACTGTCTCGGCGAAATTTACCGAAGTTCTTTCCCTGCGAAAATGCGCTGGCGAGATGCGCAATGGCGGGTGCGGAGGTATGATGAAACGGCTCTACTCGCAGAAACTCACCTCTTTCTGGATTGGTATGCGATGGATAAGGGCGCGGAGATTTCCGATGTCGCAAGGGACGCCTGGGATACGATCTGGCGGGACTTATTTGTCGCATTGGAGGCGCATGCGCCCGGTCTCGCCCTCCGTGACTTCCACGCCGAAAACCTGTTCTGGTTACCGGAACGGGACTCTGTTTCCTGCGTCGGGCTTATTGACTTCCAGGACGCGCTTTTCGCGCATCCTGCTTATGACCTCGTCAGCTTTCTTGAAGATGCGCGGCGCGATGTTTCGCCGAACTTGGTTGAACCGTTAATTGACCGTTTCTGTGACGCCGCGAAAATCGGTAATCATGACGGTTTCCGCAGAGCCTATGCCGCGATGGGCGCGCAACGAAATGCGAAGATACTCGGTATTTTCGTGCGCTTGGCGGAACGGGATGGAAAGCCTGCTTACCGAGACCTCATTCCGCGGGTGCACGCGCATTTTACGAAAAATATTCAAGGCGAGTCTTTTCACGATCTTCGCGCTTGGTTCGCGAAATATCTACCGGGTGAGCTGTCATGATCGAGACTGCTATGGTGATGGCTGCGGGGCATGGCACACGCATGCGCCCGCTGACAAATGATCGGGCGAAGGCCATGGTCGAGGTAGGCGGTCGCCCCCTTATTGATCATATGTTGGACCGGTTGGAAGTGGCAGGCGTCCGGCGCGCCATTGTCAATGTCCACGCCCATGCTGATCATCTGGAAGCGCATCTTAAAACGCTTACAAGCGGACCAGAGATCATTATTTCCGATGAACGGGACGAACTTTTGGAGACAGGCGGCGGTGTCGTTAAAGCGCTCCCGCTGCTCGGTGACGATCCCATCCTCATCTGCAATATCGATGCGATTTGGGAAGAGACGGGCGCACCCGTTATTCCGTCCCTCATCAAGCGCTGGAGTCCTGAGATCATGGATGACCTCCTGCTCCTCGCGCCGAAAGACCGGACGCTGGGATATGATGGGGAGGGGGACTTTCTATTTAATTATGACGGTCGTCTCGATTGGCGCGGTGAGCGGGATAGCGCGCCCTATGTTTATGCCGGCGTTCAAATCATGAATCTCAAACACCTCCGCAAAGAACCGATGGTGCCCTTCACGCGCAAGAAAATCTGGTACAAAACCGTGGCCGATGGCACGGCCTATGGCCACCCACTTGACGGGTTCTGGATGCATGTCGGTGACCCGCAAGCGCGGGATGCGGCGGAAGCGCGCCTTAAAGATAAAGAGACGTGACACCCAATGTCGTCAACATGCCCTCGGGCCTGCCCTTCCTGACCACATTGGCGGCGGGTTTGCGGGAGCGGTTTGGCGACGAGTTGCAGTCCGGCCTCATACTTCTACCGACGCGCCGTGCTGTGCGGGGTATGGGCGAAGCTTTCGTTATGGCGGCGCGGGGCGAGGGTGCGAAAGCCACATTGCTGCCGCGCATGCGCCCCCTCGCGGATATTGATCCGGACGAGCCACCATTCGAGCCCGGCGAGTTAATCGGTAAAGTCGGCCCTGCAATCGATGCCACACAGCGACGATTTGAAATGGCGCAGGTCGTGGCGCATTATCATGAACGCGCCATGGACCTGCCACTGGATGCGGCGACGGCGTTGGCGATGGCCGACCCGTTGCTCGCCATTCTTGACGATGCGGCGCTGGAAGAAGCGGAACTGACCGAGAGCGATGCCTTTGCGCGATTGATGGGCGAGGCTGCGAAACACTTTCAGGATTCGGCGACGCTCTACCGCATCATTCAAGACTTCTGGCCGAAACGCCTCGCAGAATTAAAAATGGAAGAACCGCAGGCGCGAAAGGTCAAATTGCTCGACGCGTTGGTGGAAAGCTGGACGGATAATCCACCCGCCGATCCCGTCATTATTGCGGGATCGACCGGTAGTCTCCGTGCTACCCGCCGCCTTATGAAAATCGTGGCCAACCTGCCCAATGGCTTGGTTGTCCTGCCCGGATTTCAGTCGACGGATAATGACGAGACGTGGAAAAAAATCGACGAGCAACATCCGCAATTCGGGATGAAACTCGTCATTCAGGATATCGGTATGGATCGTGGCGAGGTTCGGGATTTCGCCTCAGATATTTCCGCAAATACACCAAGCCGGATCGCGCGTGCCCGCATCTTGGAAGAAGCCCTGGTGCCCGTCTCGCAGACTTCGGATTGGTTGCGGCGGATCGATAAACTCCGCACGGATAGAGGCGAGGGCGTGTTTGCAACAGCGACACAGGACCTATCATTAGTCGAGGCGCGGTCCGATGCGGAAGAAGCCTTGGCGATCTCCCTCATTCTGCGCGAAGCACTGGAAAGCAAAACCCGCACGGCGGCGCTCGTGACGCCCGACCAACAACTCGCCCGCCGCGTCCGCGCCCAACTCGCACGGTGGTCCGTCGATGTTGATATGTCACAGGGCGAACCTCTGGCGGAGACATCGCTGGGTGTGTTTATCGACGCTATTCTCGCCGTCGCGCAACATCCGGATGGAGAGGTTGAGCGCTCCGTTCTGTTCAATCATCCGCTGACGGGATTGGGGCAAGACCCCGAACGCACGCGCAAAATCTGGCGGACGATTGAGCGACAATATTATCGTACCGAACAAAAACCGGATGCGGAACCGCGCGAACCGGAGGCAATAGAAACTGAATTAAATCAGGCGCTCTCTGTCCTGACCGAATTAAATAATATCGCCCCCTCCGGCATATGGGCCTCCGCGCTGATCACGGTCATGGAGAGCATCGCCCGACGCGGCGAAGGCAGTGGTGGTGAATTTCTCTGGCGCGGTGAAGCGGGCGAGAGCGCGGCGAACCTGCTGGAAAAAATCGTGATGTTTGGCGATTATCTTCCGCCCGTCGATGCAGAGGGTTTTCTGCGCTTGATGCGGGTCTTAATGACGGGATTGGTCGTGCGTCCCCGATATGGGCGTCACCCGCGATTATCGATTTTGGGGCCGTTGGAAGCGCGGATGCTGGCGGCGGATGTTATTGTTCTGGGTGGATTGAATGAAACCATCTGGCCCGCCACGCCGACGCCGGGGCCGTTTCTCTCGCGCGGGATGCGGCGGGATATGAAACTCAGCCTCCCGGAGCGTCGTTATGGCCTCGCCGCGCATGACTTCTTCGAACTTGCGGCCAATCCGGTGGTTTATCTCACGCGGTCCAAGCGGTCAGAATCCGGCCCGACGATTGCGAGCCGTTGGGTCTGGCGTTTGCAAACTTTGCTGCAGGGCGCGGTGGGAGAAGCCGGATGTGATGAACTGCTCGGCTCCGCCAATCACGTCCTCGACTGGGCGCGGCAATTGGATCATGTGTCAGTCGAAGCGGTGACACCCGCAAAAGAACCCGCCCCCACGCCGCCCAAAGACGCGCGTTGGACAACTGAGAAGGGCCGCAGCCTGTCTATTACAGAGGTCAAAACCTTCATCCGAGATCCCTATTCAATCTATGGCAAACACGTGCTCGGCCTCAAACGCCTGCGCGATTTGGGACAGCCGCTCGGCGCGAGCGAGTTCGGTTCAGCCATCCATCTCGGGCTCGAAAACCACCTGACAGACAATCATCCGCCTTTCGCGCCTGCCGATGATGAAAAACTCATAGACGCGTTAAAACACGCTTTTGCGCTCTACGGATATGAGCCTGAAATTATCGCGAAGGAACAGGCGCGGTTCGAGGCCATTGCCTTTGCTTTGCGAGAGGAGTTAAATCGCCGCCACAAAAACGGTTTCGATATTGTGGGACAGGAGGTCTGGGGAGAGGCCGCCGTGCCGGAGCGCGACTTCACCATTCGCGGCAAGATGGATTTCGTTGAACGCAATCCCGAAGGCTATGGCTTTGTCGATTTCAAAACCGGAACGCCTGCGGGTGACAAAGAAGTCGCGGCAGGGTTCGATCCGCAACTCCCCCTCGCAGCGTTTATCGCGCAGGCGGGCGGATTGAAGGGCCTGAAGGCCGGACAGACCGTTGAGCTCGGCTATATGCGTGTGAAAGGCTCGCGCGGCGATTTCGAATATAAACGCATCGGGAACGAGAAATCAGTTGATGAATTGATGGAGGAGTCGATTGAGACGCTTTCCAAATTGATTGACCGTTTCGACGACCCCACCACGCCCTATCAATCACAAGTCCGCGCGAAATTCACGAATAGCTGGTCCGATTTTGACGATCTCGCCCGACGCGGTGAATGGGCGGGTATATTAGGGGAGGGGAACCGTGACTGATCTCACCCCGCTCGAACAGGCGACACATGCGCAGCGCATGGCGGCGGACCCGTCCGGCACGCGACTGGCCGCGGCTAATGCGGGATCGGGTAAGACACGCGTGCTAGTCTCCCGCGTGTCACGCATCCTCCTGCGCGGCGCGGACCCCGCCGATATTCTCTGCCTGACCTATACCAAGGCTGCCGCTGCCGAGATGCAGGAACGGCTCTTTTCCACTTTGGGCAGTTGGTCGGTCATGCGGGATGATCAATTGCGCGAGGAATTGACGGAGCTTTTCGGCCATCCACCGGAAGCGGAAAACCCTCCCGTTGCGTTGAATACGGCGCGGGAGCTCTTCGCCAAAGCGCTGGAAACACCGGAAGGGTTGAAGGTCCAGACCATCCACGCCTTCTGCGAACGCATCCTCTCCCGCTTTCCGATCGAGGCGGGCATTCTACCGGGGTTCGAGCCGCTGGATGATGTCGATATTCTGGAGATACGGGCCAAGGTCGAGCAGCAAATTCTGATTGAGGCGATGGACGCACCCGAAGGCGATCTCGCCACGGCCCTGCGCCATCTCACCCTCGCAAAAGCCGATGCGTCGCTGGAGAGCCTATATGCGTGGATGGCGCGCTCGCCGCAGCAAGTGACGGCGTGGGCCGCTAAGGGGACGGACGCTTTGGCGGAAAAACTCGATCTCGGGACCTTCCGCGATCCGGCACAAATCGCGCAGGATTTCTGGTTCGGCATCGATCCCGACGAACTAACGCATGTGATTGGGGAATTGCGGTCGAGCAGCAGCAAGACCGATGTAAAGAATGGCGACACACTCTATGCCGCGTCGCAACTTATCGACCCGATGGCGAAGTTTCAGGCGCTCACCTCCGTCTGGCTGACGCAGAAGAACGAGCTCAAAAAACGTCTGGTTTTCGCCGCTACCCCGCTCCGCGCCTCGGCCTTTATCGAGACGGAGGCCGACCGTGTGTTGGAAACCTCCCAACGCCTGCGCGCCGTCGATATTTTCCGTCTGACGAAATCCGTGCAGGACATCGCCGGACGTTATGCGGCGCTTTACCGCGACATGAAACACACCGCGCGAGGACTAGATTACTCCGACCAGATCCTCTTCGTCCGCCGCCTGCTGCAAATGTCCGAAGCGGCGGAGTGGGTGCGGTATAAGCTGGATGGGGGTATCTCGCATATTCTACTGGACGAGGCGCAGGATACGGCGCCGGAACAGTGGGAAATTATTAACATCCTCGCCGAACCGTTCTTTCAGGCAAATCCCGATGATGATCCAAATAAACCGCGCACGCTCTTTGCTGTTGGGGATGAAAAGCAGTCTATTTACGGATTTCAGGGCGCGAAGCCGGAGCAGTTTCTGACAGAAATCCACCGACGGTCCAAGTATGCAACCACCGACATTCGCATGCGCATGTCCTTCCGCTCGACGCAGCATGTGCTGGATGTTGTCGATAGTTTCCTCGTCGAGACGGGCGGAATGCAGGCTATGTTCGATGCGCAGGAGTTTCCGCCCGCCTCGGACAAAGTCCGTCACATCGCGCATCGCGACGACACGGGCCTGGTCGAATTCTGGCCGATCACGCCGCCACCGGAAAAGCCGGAAGAGCGCGAACCGTGGGACACAACGCCCGTCGATTCGACAGGGCAGGGCCATCAGGTCGAAGTCCTCGCCAAGACGATTGCCGGACAGGTCAAAAGCTGGATTGATGAAAAGGCACCCATTTTTGATCGTGGGTTGGGCAAAACGCGCCCCACAAAACCGCAGGACGTGCTCATCCTTGTGCGGCGGCGCGGGGATTTGTTCGACGCCCTCATCCGGCAGCTTAAACGCCATGAAATCCCGATTGCGGGCGCGGACCGTTTGACATTATCTGACGCGATTATCGTCAAAGATCTGCTGGCCCTGTCACGCTTCTGCCTTTTGCCGAGTGATGATCTCTCCCTCGCCGAAGTCCTGAAGTCGCCGATCATCGGATATGATGATGAGCAGTTGATGCAGGTCGCAATTGGACGGAAGGGCACATTATTCGCGGCGCTGAAAGAGCGTGATGCGGCGGCGGCTGACGTGCTGACATCGGCCCTGAAAGCCTCTCAAAATCTCACGCCCTTCGACTTCTACGCCCGTTTTCTGGATGTGGAATATAAGGGCGCGTCGATGCGGAAACGTTTCTATAAGCGCCTCTCCCTCGAAGCCCGCGACGCGTTGGAAGCGTTTCTGGATCAGGCTCTGGCGCATCAATCGCGCATGGCGCCGAATCTGCAAACCTTCTTGAAAGCATTCTCCGAAGGCGATGTGCAGATCAAACGGGAGCTGGACGGCAATATCTCCGAGGTCCGCGTGATGACCGTGCACGGGGCCAAGGGGCTGGAAGCGCCGATTGTCATCCTGCCGGATACGACATCTGTGCCGACCGAACGGGATATTATACTGCCCGACGGGGACGGCGGTTATGTCTGGAAACCGGCCTCCGGCGATACGGTCCCATTTGTCGATAAGGCCAAGACGGAAGCCGAAGCGCGGACTTCGCAGGAACAATTGCGCTTGCTCTATGTCGCGATGACGCGGGCTGAATCGCGCCTGATCATTTGCGGCCCGCATGTCGGCGGGGCAACGACGAAGCTGAAATCGGGCTGCTGGTATGACTGGATGTCGCGCGCAATGGAGGCCTTGGGTGCGGAGACGGCGCAGCGCAAGTTGAACGGCGAGGTTACGGATGTTCTTGTCTATGGCGGCGCGGCGGAAGCGTTTACCGATGAGGTCGTCCCTCGTGAGGAGACCCAAATACCCTTGCCCGACTGGATACACACACCCGCTGCACCGGAAGGACGTGGTCAACGCGTGACACCGTCCCACCTGCTGTCGGATCCCCCTTTGGAAGCCGCTATGCGGTCCCCGGGGAAAGCCCGCGACGCGTCTGTTTTTCTACGGGGAAATTTGACTCATAAATTACTCGAAGTTCTACCGGAGTTCCCTGTAGACCGCCGCCGCGATGTTGCGGCGACCATAGTGTCAGGTCACGCGAACCTCCCCGACGGCTTGGGCGAGACGGTGATTGAAGAGGTTTTCGCCGTGCTGGACAATCCTGACTTTGCGGAGATTTTCGCCGCCGGGTCTCGGGCTGAGGTCAGCCTTGCAGGCTCCGCCTCTGGCCTGCCGGACCATCTCTATTTGAATGCGCAAATCGACCGTCTCCGCGTGACTGAGACAGAAGTCTTCATCGTGGATTATAAATCCAACCGTCCGCCACCGTCCGACCCCGCCAATGTGTCCGATCTCTATCTGGGGCAGATGGCGGCTTACCGGGAACTCGCGCGGGAAATTTATCCAAATAGGGATGTGCGCTGTGCCCTGCTCTGGACGGACGGCCCGTCCTTGATGGAGCTCCCAAAACCGTTATTGGACGAATCCTTGAAGACTATTGCTGCACTCCCTATCTCCTGAGTCACGAATTCAGCCAGTGTAGGAGAATCTCATGGCGACTGTAAAAGTATCGGACGCGTCTTTTGCTGAGGACGTCCTTCAATCCTCGACACCTGTCTTGGTCGACTTCTGGGCGGAATGGTGCGGCCCGTGTAAGCAGATTGGCCCCGCACTGGAGGATATTTCCGAGGAAATGGGCGACCGCATGAAAATTGCCAAGGTCAATATTGACGAGAGCCCCGACACGCCCGGTAAGTTTCACGTGCGAGGTATTCCAACGCTGATGATCTTCAAAGACGGTCAGGTCGTCGCGACAAAAGTCGGCGCGATGACAAAATCCAAATTGACAGAATGGGTTGAAGAGCACGCCTAGGCCTACTCACAGTCCCGCTTAATCACGCCGTCCCTCGGGGCGGCGTTTTTCATTCGGGCTCGGAACTCTCCCCCACCTTTGTGCATTTATCAGGGGAAGGAGAAAATTATGCCCGATTCTGATTTGAACATTGCCGCCGTCGATACGGCGATTAATTCCGATGGTTATATGCCCGGTCTCGCCAATCCAACGACGGTGGCGGAAATCAAAGACATATATATGTCCAGCCAATTTCCGGTCCAGCAACGTGTTGAACAGTTGCAGGAACTGCGCAGCGAAATGATCTCTCGCGATAGCGCCGATGTCGAAGCCGGTCTCGCGCCCCTCATTGACGAAATAGACCGCGGGCTGGAAAAGCTAAAAAGTGGCGGTCGCGGAAATGCAGATCCGGACGTGACGAACCATCTTGATACAGCCGTCAATCCGGAAAATCTGTAAATTCGATTTTACGCACCAAAATTATTTAAAAGGTTTCTATATGCCCGAATTAATTAATCCCAAAAGCCGCGTACCCGAGCTTGACCTGCCACTGTTGGGTGGGGGTCAGTTTGATATACATGAGGCTGAACCGGAAAACTTTACGCTCATTGTTGTTTATCGCGGCCTGCATTGTCCGAAATGTAAGGACCAATTGCAGGCGATTGACCCGATGGTTGAGGATTTGAAATCACGCGGTTATGATATTGTAGCCGTTTCTATGGACGGTGAAGCCCGCGCAAGGAAAGCCCGAAAGGACTGGGAAATCGAGAATATTCCGATTGCTTATGACATGGGATTACTGACAGCCAAAAGCTGGGGGCTCTTTATCTCTGACAAACGCGAAGGTAGCGATGAGCCCAATCTCTTTTCTGAACCGGGGTTATTTGTCGTCAAACCTGACGGCTCACTCTATGCCGAATATATCCAGAACACACCATTTGGACGTCCGCCTTTGGACGAGGTCGCGAATGGTTTGGATTTCGTCGTTAAGCACGATTACCCAACACGCGGCACGAGTGTCGCCTAAGCGTTCAGGACCTGCCCCGCGAGATAGAGTGAGCCGCAGATCAAGATACGCGGTGGGATGATCGGCTCTGTGACTTCCTGACGCGAGAGCGCTTCGCCTGTATTGATTGCGCGCTGCACGGCGGCGGTGAGGTTTTTCCCGATCTGCCCAATCATGCCCCGATTTTCCGCAAGTTCTTTTATCGTCTCAGGTGAGAGAGCTGGGGAGCCGGGAATATCGACCGCGACAACGGAGCTGGCCAATCCTGTAAACGCGTCCAGAAATACGCCCGCATCTTTGTTCCCCAATATCCCCATGACAAGGACGAGAACGCATGGCCTGCGATCCTGCAGCTCTGCCATGACGGTTGCAAGGGCTGCCGCCGCGTGGGGGTTATGGCCGCCATCCAGCCAAAGTTCGCCGCCGCTTTCCGCGACCATCTCGGCAAAGGGGCCTGTTGTCAGATTTTGCATCCGCGCGGGCCAAGTTACCGTTTTCAAGCCGTCTGCAATGGCCTTATCTGAAATCCCTATGGACCGTGCGGTTGCAATGGCGACACCGGCATTCTCAATCTGATGCGCACCTATGAGTGCGGGGCGGGGGAGGTCAAGTAAGGCATCATCGGAGTCAAAGACCATCCGGTCATGTTGACGATAGGCGCGGAAATCTTCCGTCAGGAACTGAATAGGTGCATGGTGTTTGGTGGCTTCATTCCGCAGGACAGAGGCGGCGATATCTTCCTGCCGACCGACAAAAACGGGAATCTTGTGTTTAATAATGCCTGCCTTTTCACGAGCAATGCCTGTGAGTTCCCGACCTAGAAATTCCGCATGATCGTAATTAATGGGCGTGATGATGGAGGCGACTGGTTCAAACACATTCGTCGCATCATAACGCCCGCCAAGCCCGACTTCGATCAGGGCGTAATCCGCAGGACTTTCGGAAAACGCGAGGAAAGCGGCGGCGGTTGTGGCCTCAAAAAATGAGAGAGGTTCACCGCCATTGGCGTCCATCACCCGTTGCAGGACATCTAAAAGTGCCGGGTCATTAATCTCTTTTGATCCCGCCGTAATCCGTTCATTGAACCGCACGAGATGCGGCGAAGTATAAACGTGAGCTGTTTTGCCTTCAGCCTCAATCATGGCGCGCAGGAAAGCCGTCGTGGAGCCTTTGCCATTCGTTCCCGCAATATGAATTGCGGGTGGCAGACGTAAATGCGGATTGCCGAGTTTTCCTAAAACAGAGAGAACCCGGTCGAGACCGAGATCAATTTTCTTCGGATGCAGCGCCGAGAGTTGCGCCAGAACCTTATCTAAATCCGACATTATGCGGGGATAGGTTCGGCACACGGTTCCGCGCTTTGCTGCGTTAGTACGGCGAGGATATCACCCAGAACTTTGCGCATCTCGCCCCGTGCAACCACACGGTCGATCATGCCGTGTTCTTCCAAATATTCGGCGCGTTGGAAGCCTTCCGGTAATTTTTCACGGATTGTTTCCTCAATCACACGTGGCCCCGCAAAACAAATCAGCGCACCTGGTTCGGCCAAATGAACATCGCCTATCATGGCGTAACTTGCCGTGACGCCGCCCGTTGTCGGGTCACAAAGGACGACGATATAGGGGAGGTTATTTTCGCGCATTTCCTGCACGGCAATCGTGGTGCGCGGCATTTGCATGAGGGAGAGTGCGCCTTCTTGCATGCGTGCCCCGCCTGCAGCTGTGAACACGACGAGCGGTAGCTTATGCGCCACGGCATATTCCGCCGCCGCGATGAAACCTTCACCCGCCGCCATGCCAAGAGAGCCACCCATAAAGGCAAAGTTCTGCACGAGGATGACGGTTCGAATACCGCGAATATTTCCAACGCCGATAGACATCGCATCCTGATCGCCGGTCTTGGCCCGTGCCTTTTTTAGGCGGTCCGTATATTTCTGGTCATCCTTGAATTTGAGCGGATCTTTGGCGACTTCGGGTGTCGCGACCTCTTCATATTTTGCATCGTCAAAGGTGTAATCCATCCGCATATCCGGCCCAATCCGCATATGGTGTCCGGCCGGCGTGACGTGCAACAATCCGGGTAGGTCGGCGGAGAACACCATCTCCCCCGATTTCGGACATTTCACCCAGAGATTGTCGGGCGTGTCCTTCTTCGTAAAGATGGATTTAACGCCGGGCGGCGTGAGTTTCGTGAGCCAGTTCATAGCGCGGAGCCTTGGCCTATTTTGACGGGCTTTTCAAGCTGGCAGAAGAAAGCTGTTCACTGTCAGGCGTCCTGTTTCTGGTGAGGTGGTAAAGGCCGGGGCTTCACCTAAATCGCCGGAATGTATCGTCGTGCTGGAATAAATGATCGCGCGGTTAAAGGCGGCGGGTACAGATTTGAGCAAAGTGTATCCGTCCCCACTTTCGCCGAAATATCCGGTCCGGCGCAAGCTATGGTCTTGCACATCCGCCCGTCTAGCTGTTTCAAAATCGGCATCCCGCTCGCGTGTTACAGTCTCCCATCCCGTGCGCTCATGGCGGTAGAAGTTTGTTCCGCCTTGGTCAGGACCACAGAGGTAATGCAGGAGCGCAATTTTTCGATCACTGCCGCCGTCATAATGCGGATAGCGTTGAAAAGGCGACAACTCATCCGGCGGTGTTGTGACATAAGAAAAATTACAGGCTTCAAATTTCATGGTGCCGGGCTGCTCAAATGCATGGGCCAAAATGAAGCCGATTGCGGGGAAAAGCGGCTGTAGATATTGCGGCGGGGCAGGGGCCTGCATACCCGGATAATGCGGGTTCATCCGCTTATAAATCAGGGTTTTGCTATGCTCAACTAATCGCTTGGCGTTTGGAGAGAAATTATCAATCACGACAATAACCTGCCCCGTTTCGCCGTAGCGGATTTGCGATACGTCCCAACCAAAAGGCAGAGCTTTGAGCTTATCTATCTGGGGCGGGGTCAATCCAGCGGGCATGGGGTGACATATCGACAAAAACGACACGTCACAAGCCGGACACCCTTGCCAGTTGCGGCGTGACAGGTTTAACCTTCTTCTATGGATCAGACACCCGACATGGATAGCTCCGAGACAGGCGCAAAAATGACGACGCTCCCCTTGTGGGACCGGGCGTCGCGCACGATGAAAGTGCTCTGGACAGGTCTGGGGGCCTTGGCCACGCTGGGCGGCGTGGTTGGGCTGTTCCAAGTTCTGTCCATGAATGCTTTGTCAGACAAATCGGCGGAGAAATCTGGCCAAGAGAAGATCATCGAAATGGTCCAGAGCGGAGATGTTAGCCTTGAAGAGGCTGAGCGTCTGGCCCGTGTCCTCTATGGCGATGAGAGCGCCCCCGATGGCAATGTGACCGAGGCCATCCAAACACTGGCGACATCGGGCTCCGCGCGTCAAAAAGAAGCCATACAAATGATCGGACTGCGGCATTCGCGCGAGGAAGGTTTTGATATTTTAGAGGCCGAGGCCAAGACGAGCGATGATTGGTTGCTGCTGGCAGAACTCTCTTATGGTCGGGATATTGAGCGATCCCTGAAAGCCATTCGGAAGTCGATTGCCCTCAATCCCGATAATTTCCGGGCTGTTGCGTTGCTGTCTCAAATTCAGGCGCGCAAGGGCGATTACACTGCGGCGGAACGCTCGGCAAAAACAGCGGAGATGTTGGCCGATACGTCATTGCAAAAGGTGATGGCGACGACCTCCACGTTAGGCATTCTCATTTCTGCTGGCGGTGTGGCGGACATGCCGGACGCTATTGCGGCGCTTGAGCGCGAGATGGCGGCTTTGGAAGCGCAGAGCGATATTGAAACCCTACCGGAAACCTTCGCATCAAAGCGGGAGATGGAAAATCATCCGGCTTGGGCTGTCGCCACGTCACACCAGATTTTATCCAGTGCGAAAGCCGGCTTAAGAGATTTTGAGGCGGCTAATGAGGATATTGAGCGATCAATCGCCCTATATGAACAGCTTTTAAAATCAGCCCCGCAAGATGACCGGACGGGTGTGATGCGCCGGATCAGTGGAGCCTATGATGTTCCGATTTTCATCGCCTATAGCGAAGAGAATTTCGAAGAAGTCGCCCAGATTGGCGAGCGCCAATTGGAAATCGCCCGTCGGATTGCCGAGACGGGTGACGCACGCGGCATCGCCGATCTGCCTCGTGCCTATTCGGCTTATTCGGGCTTACTGTTCTGGGCGAAGGAGGGAGAACGATCCCTCGAGGCAATGGACCGCGCCGTCACACTCAGCCGTGCAGCGGCTGACCGTCGACCGGACGATGCTGATCTGGCGATGGACCATGTACAATTTGAATTGAGCAAGGCCTTGCTAGAACAGAGTCTCGGGAAAGAAGGGGATTTGGTGGACCGGCTCGATACCGTCCTGACAGATTTGGAAACGGCCCTCACGGGCACGGAAGATGAAGAAACCAGTAAATCCTGGGGCCGTTATCGTAGCATTGTTTACGGTATTCAGAATTTCTTCAAAGAATATGAGACCGAGAGTACGGATAAAATTGCTGAAGATTTGACCGAGCGCGCGATTGGGTTTCTGAATGCCGAGATCGCGTCGCGGCCGGATGCGCATGACCCGCGCCATACACGCTTTTACATCCTCTTTTTACAAGCCAGTGAGCGGGGTGAAAAAGAGGGCTATGAGGCCGGTCGTGCCGCCTATCGCAATCTTTTAATTGACGCAGAAGCCATCCCGCCGACGGAAGAGGAGCCGGATGTTGTGGAGCTGTCACGACTCACAATTCTACATTCTATCGTGATATTAAAAGGCGGAGATGTTGAGCCGAAAGACCGTCCGGAATTGGAAGAGGCGCTCTCACTCGCGCGGTCACTGGACGCACAGGGAAAGCTGACGACGCGTTATCAGCAATATCTCAACGACCTAATTTCCATTCAGGACGGCACGAAAGTTTGGGAAGACGATTAGTCTCGGGATGTATGGGTCGCGTCCGCGAGGGAACGGATGAGGTCCAACGCCGCGTCCGCCCCGTCTTCATGCAGCGTTTTGACGATGGCTGTCCCAACGACAACGCCGTCCGCATCCTTTCCGACTTCACGGGCACGTTCCGGTGTCTTCACGCCGAAGCCGACGACGACGGGCAGGCTCGCGGCCGCTTTCACGCGGGCGACTTGGTCTTTGACAGATCCGGCTTGCGCAAAACTCGCGCCCGTAATCCCGGTCATGGAGACGTAATAGACGAAGCCTTTTGTGCCCGCGACGACTCTGGGGAGGCGCTCGGCATCCGTTGTCGGTGTTGCGAGGCGGATGAGGGCGAGATTGTGGACCTCGAAAGCCGCGCGTAATTCGCCGTCCTCTTCCGGTGGCAGGTCGACAATGATCGCGCCGTCCACGCCCGCTTTTTTTGCGGCAGCCGCAAAGTCGGTATAGCCCATATGATGCAGTGGATTGGCATAGCCCATCACGATGATCGGCGTAGTGTCATCAGACTTGCGAAACTCCGTCGCCATTTCCAGAATAGTTGTGAGGGTCGTGCCCGCTTTGCGCGACCGGATGCCCGCATTCTCAATGACAAGGCCGTCCGCCATGGGATCGGTAAACGGAATACCCAATTCGATAATATCGACGCCCGCAGCAGGTAGGGCGTTGAGGAAAGCCTGCGACGTCGCGCGGTCCGGATCGCCGCCCATCATATAGCCAACGAAAACAGCTTCATTGGCGGCTTTGCGTTTGGCAAATGTCTGTTCGATACGCTGTGTCATGGCGCGGGCTTTACCGCCAGTCAGCGTCACTTTCCAGTCTGAATCGTTAGCGATTATCACCCCAATAGGTGAAACCGCGTAGGACATATTCAAACGGCCCCCGTGCGAATTTAATTCGCCAGAGGCTAACAAAGGTGAGGGTAAAGATACCCGTCGCCAGCGCAATCGCAATACAGCCTGCTGCACCAACATCACCATAATAGCCCAGCCCGTATCCCGTGAAGATAAAGGACAGGATGATGGATTGCAGGAGGTAGGCCGTCAGGGTCGCCGTGCCGCCCCGCGCGATAAAGGTCTTGAACGCAGTGTCAGGCCCCGCCGCCCATTTCGCGAGCCAGCCCAGATATCCGAATGTAGCAAAGGGCGAGCCGATCAAAATTATCGCCATGGCGAAGAAGGATTGGCTGGAAAATTGCTGCTCGACTTGGAACATAAGGTAAGCCGCATAGAGACTAATCACCATGCCAATCGGGAAAGCATAGCGACGGGCCTTTGACCAAATCGCGGCGGACGGGTCAGAGATAATACCGCTTTTGACCGTCGCGAGACCCAATACAAAGAAGCCGAGAATACCCGGCATTTGTGTGGGCCCTGCAAAAATCAAATATCCGACCCATTCGATCCAGCGCTGGCGCATGACATCAGAAAAACTGCCATTGCTATAGATGTCGTAATAGCGCGGGAAATTGGCTTCGATTTGCGTGATGGTCAGGGCCATCTCATCAGCTGCGTGCGTTTCCCAACCCCGAAAGAACATCACGGCTAGAAGACCCAGCAGGATTTGCAAACTGATAAGAACGATGCCCCAACGCACCAGAGATTTCACCGTTTTATCTTTATAGGCATAAAGAATAGCGCCCATTATTGCATAGATAATCAGGATATCCCCGACAAAGGCGAAGGTAACGTGCAAGATACCGAGGATCAGAAGCCCCAATAGGCGTCGCGTATAACGCCGCCCGAATTTCAACCCCCGCCGCTCCGCACTCTGCATTTGAAAGGCGAGCCCGACTCCGAACATGAGGGAGAAGAGCGTATACGCCTTGAACAGGAACAATGCATTCACGCCAAAATAGGCGGCGTCATCCAGCGCCGTATTTAACCCGCCCGCATGATAGGTGACCTCTCCGGGATAGGCGAAATAGGCCACATTGACGAGGACGATACCGAGGACGGCAAAAGCGCGGACAAGGTCGGGCAGGATATGACGCCCTGCGGCTTGACTCTCGGCGGTGTAGGACATTGATGCGCTCCCTTTGGTGGGAGGTTAGCGGAAGTTTTGATGAGCGGCAAATTTATGCATAAAAATTGCAGTTTTACTCTGCACGTCTCTCATCACCACATTTCAAGTTATCATCAATGCCGAAGATGTAAGTTTGATTTTCGATACTGCCTCGCTCACCAGTGTTAAAGTAGTTTTGGACTTCTTCTTCAGACCCCTGGACCCAGCCCATCATGAAAAGACTATAGCTGCATTCATTGGATTGAGGTTTTTCAAGGTAATAGGCATTCCCTTCACCGCCTGCCCATTTCCAACCGTTTGCGTCGAGTGCTGTCAGGTATTCGGTATCCCAATTCTTACCTTCTTCCATTTTTGAGGAAAGGGGGAAGGCCACGCACGTAACTTCCTCAATTTCAAACCTACTAATGTCGATTCCACATTCATCCGTTGCAAAAGAACCTGGAAGAACGCCGATTTCAAAAACTCCGTTTTTAAGCGAGAGTTTTTCTGAGATTTCTGAGGTTGAAGAGTTTGAACAAGCCGTGAGAAAAATTGCTGGAACCAGCATTAGTGTCAAAAGGCTTCCTTTATTTATAAATTTCACCCCTCCGTCCCCGCCGAAATATGCTCACCCAAGGCATCAGCAATTGTGAAGACGTCCTTATCGCCGCGGCCGCACATATTCATGATGATTAACCCGTCTTTGCCCAGTTCTTTGGCAAGTTCGACGGTGCGGGGGAGGGCGTGGCTGGGTTCCAGCGCGGGGAGGATGCCTTCCAGCCGCGCGCATTCCTGGAACCAGTGGAGGGCTTCGTCATCCGTCGCGCTGACATATTCCGCGCGGCCAATATCATGGAGATAGGAATGTTCCGGTCCAATACCGGGGTAATCCAGTCCGGCTGAGATGGAATGCGCATCCGCGATTTGGCCGTTTTCATCCTGTAAGAGATATGTTCGGTTACCGTGCAAGATTCCCGGAGAACCGCCCGTCAGGGACGCCGCATGTAGGCCGGATTTCACGCCTTTACCTGCCGCTTCGACACCGATGAGTCGGACCTCTCCATGCGGGACGAATTCGTGGAAGAGGCCCATCGCATTGGAGCCGCCGCCAATACATGCGACCGCCGCGTCTGGCAGGCGACCTTCGGCCTCCATGATTTGCGCTTTGGCTTCGCGGCCAATGACGGCCTGGAAATCGCGGACCATGGCGGGATAGGGATGCGGGCCCGCGACTGTGCCGATGCAATAGAACGTATCACCCACATTGGTGACCCAATCCCGTAAAGCTTCATTCATCGCGTCTTTCAACGTCGCCGTGCCGCTCTCGACAGAGCGGACTTCCGCGCCGAGGAGACGCATGCGAAAGACATTCGGTTTCTGACGGACAATATCCACCGCGCCCATATAAACGATGCACTCCATGCCGAGACGGGCGGCGACCGTGGCCGTGGCGACACCGTGCTGGCCCGCGCCTGTTTCGGCGATAATCCGTTTCTTGCCCATACGCTTGGCGAGGAGAAGCTGGCCCATGCAATTATTGATTTTATGTGCGCCCGTATGGTTTAACTCGTCGCGTTTGAAATAGATCTTCGCGCCACCTGCGGCCTCGGTCAGGCGTTCCGCGAAATAGAGCGGGCTGGGACGGCCGACATAATGTTTTAGGAAATAGTCCATTTCCTTCGCAAATTCGGGATCAGCTTTCGCCTCCTCATAGGCTTTCTCAAGCTCCAAGATCGGCGGCATGAGCGTCTCGGCGACATAGCGTCCGCCAAACTCGCCAAAGCGACCATTTTCATCCGGATATGCAAAATTCTCGGGCTTGCCCATGATGTGACCTTTCTCTGTCGAGCGGCTTTTAATCAGGGGCGCGAGGCTTTGCCAGTGCAAAGATGCCGCGTCGCGCAGGTCGCTGGCTATTTTAAAGCGGTCGGGTTAAGACTGATGCGGGGCAAGCAAAATCTATTCAATACCAATCCGTTCTGCCCCGGCTATTCGCTAGGAAGGACCTTTTATGCCAATATATAGAAACAAGCTCGCCAACGCATTTGTTCCCGCGCCCTTCGTGCTCACCGATATCGCGGGACTTAGTCCGCTTACGATACAGGCGGGGTCATCGAATTATTCATTTCTGGCCACATTATCGGTCAGTGGTCTTACAATTCCAACGCTTGTACCGGGATGGGGACTGGTTTTCAAAATCATGCAGGGTAACACCGTTCTCGGATCTTACTGGATGGGCGATACAAATGGAGGGTTTAGACCGTCCTTCTCGATGACGGCGGTGGGGGATGCCTCAGCGACGGGCATAACCGAAGACATCAGCGTCAAATGGATGGCCTTCGGCGTGACGGCCTTCCTCAAGGAAGCGGCTTCATTTTCGATTATTTATGATGACCGGTTGAACTAAGCTTCGAGAGCTGCGCGAATAAAGGTCCGGATTTTCGCCGGGTCTTTTACGCCGGGACTGGCTTCCACGCCTGAACTGACATCGATAATCGGGGCGTTGGTGGCTTTGAGCGCTTGCGCAACATTGTCGGGGGTGAGTCCACCCGCGACGGCGAAAGTTTTCGGTGTCGGGGCTTTGGCGATGATGGACCAATCAATCGCAATGCCGTGGCCGCCGCGTACAGTTTCGTCTTTGGGTGGTTTCGCGTCATAGAGGATGAAGTCCGCGACGCCTGCATAGGCCTCGGACGCCTTCATATCGTCATCATCCGAAATACCGACGGCTTTGATCGTTTTAACGGCAAAGCGTTTGGCGATTTCCGCGACACGGGACGGTGTTTCGTCCCCGTGGAGTTGGACGTAGTCCGGTGACATCTCGGCCATCAGGCGAGTGAGGAGATATTCATCGGGATTTACCAGCACGGCGACGCGCTGGGCATCAAGCGAGGCTGGCGCGAGAGCTGCAGCTTCCGCAACAGAGAGCCGCCGCTTGGACGGGCACTCGACGATAAAACCTAAAAATGCCGCCCCGCTTTTGACGGCGAGGGCGACGTCTTCTTCGCGGGTGAGCCCGCATATTTTGACTTGAGTGGACATGATGCGCCCTATGGCAGGGCGCATCCATCATCGCAAATGTCAGTTTGTCGCTAGAAGCGTTTTGTGACTTCCACAGCGTAGAGTGTTGGCTCGTTGACGAAGGCTGTCAGATTGTTGAAGTCGACACCACCTTCTGCGCGGACGACGCCCGTGACGTTCCGGACATAGCCCGCGATTTCAAAATCATCTTTCCGCACACCGGCACGCAGGCCGATTTCTGTGAGCGGGTCAGAGCTGAATTCCACCGACTCATAAAGGAAGAAATTCGTCGAGGAACGGTGAACGAGATCGCCAAAGGCAAAGACGTCCCAATCCTCTGTCACGGGGACGCTATATCCGACAGTCGCATTCGCGATCCATTTCGGCGCATTGGGCAGGGAGTTGCCATCGATGAAGGCCAGACCTGTTTCCGGATCAATCGGGTCAAGGACCGTACAGCCCGCACCACAGGCACCGGCTTGCAGGCCTGAATCGATAATCTCCGTATCGTTGAAAGACACCCCGCCCGTGAATTGCAGACGCTCGATCGGGTTAAGTGTCGCGTCGACTTCAACGCCCTGACCGCGGACTTTTTCCGCATTGAGAAGCTGGTTGAAGTTACCTGCGCCGCCAACCGCTGTGAGTTGCTGGTCTTTCGTTTCAAAATAATAGGCGCTGACATTCAGGGTCGCCTTGCCATCGAAATAGCGTGTTTTCACACCCGTCTCGATGCTGTCGATGGTTTCTGTATCGGCGACCGTCACGGCGTCCCCGAAGAGGATACGGCCCTGCGCATTGGGCGCGCGGAAACCGCGGGCATAGCGGGCATAGACATTTACATTATCGGTCAGCTCATAGTCCAATGCCGCGTCACCTGTGACTACTGTATCGCCGAGCTCACGAGTGATCGGGCCGAGGGGCGGGGCACCGAATGGGCCGATCAGGCGTTCGGCTTCGAAATCTTTATCCTCATCCGTCACGCGAAGACCGACTGTTGCGGTCAGGCGGTCATTGACGTTCCACGCGGCTGACCCGAAGACAGCCAATGAGGTTGTCTGCTGGCTCTGTGTGCCGAACGCATTGACCGGATTACCCGGCGACAGCGAGTCGAAGGAAATATTTTCGAGATCAAGACTTTCATAAAACGCAAATGCGCCCAGTGTCAGGTTCACGGCATCACCGAAATCGCGGTTAAACCGGATTTCTTGTGTGAACTGTCCGTGATTGGTCACGCCGTCTGCTGATTCAGCGGAGAACGGGATAAAGCCCGGTGTGTCATTGCCGAGGAAGTTCGCGCCAAAGCCACCATCAACATCGCCGCGGGCAAAGTTGTTCACGTTTTCATAGGCCGTGATAGAGGTCAGCGTCCCGCCCCAGACTTCGTCCCAATTGGCGGTCAAGCTGATACCGATATTGTCAACTTCGGAGACTTGGACGGCGTCCTGAATGGCTTCGAAACGGTCAAACCCATCGACGAGTTCATTCGTGCCGGGCTGGATGCCATTGGCGAAGAAAGTCCGGCTACCGCCGCGCAAGGATCGGCCATGTAAGTTGATAAGATAGGAGGACCGGTCATCCGGCGTAATTTCGACGAGAAGACGCCCGGCAAAATCATCAAATTCTTCAAAACCGCCTTGATCGCCGTTTTGGTTCAGGTTGTCGACGCGGTCATCGCTGCGTTGATAGATACCAGATATGCGGGCTTTGACCTTATCCTCGATGAGCGAGCCTGACACCGCACCTTCCAAATCCACCGTGTTGAAACGGCCATAGGCCGCGCGAATATAACCTTCAGTTTCTTCTGTCGGCTTGGCACTCGTAAAGGTCACGGCACCGGCGGGTGTGTTCCGTCCAAACAATGTGCCCTGTGGTCCGCGCAGAACTTCGACCTGATCCAGATCGAAAACGGGGAAGCCTTTCAGAACGGGGTTTTCGAGTACGACGCCGTCATAGACAAGGCTGACGGGCTGGTTCGCGTTCAAATCGAAATCCGTATTACCGAGGCCGCGAATGTAGAACCGCGGGAATGTCCGACCAAAGGAGCTTTCGGCATAAAGGCTGGGCACACGACCTGAGAGGGCAAGAATGTCTTCACCCCCGGATGTGATCGTATCAAGGACATCGTCGGCGAGAACGGCAACAGAAGACGGGACATCTTGCAGGCTCTGTTCACGCTTTTGCGCGGTGACGATGACGACGTCATTTTCATTGGTTTGGGCGACGGCAGGAAAGGCCATGGCGGAGAGAAGGGCGGTCGTGAGAGCGACGCGGGAGACTTGAGAGATAGACAATGGATAATACCTAATGTGAGTGGCGGAATTTGGCGCGTCCTATAAGGCCTGCGCCGCCAATCACAATCACATTGTCTTGAGAGTCCTGTGTTTAAATAAAAAAAGCCGCTCCTCCGGGGAAGAACGACTAAATTATGCTGTATTATTGGTCGGTTTAGAGTTTGCCGCGACCTACATCACTGATGAAGTGAAGGACGAGGAAGACGAGAAATAGTGCGCCAGCGATATAAGCGAAGAGTTTTGCGTAAGCGGCTATCCCGCCAAATCCGAGCGCACCCGCAATAATCGCGACGACCAGAAAAATAATTGCCCAACGTAACATAACTCTCTCCATTTCTTTTTTAGTAGTTGAAATAGATACGGCGAAATGTCGCATTCGGTTCCGAAAAACTTTCCAAATCCATAATTTTGCGCCGGAAGCAAATTTTGTGCCGCAAACCCGATATTAAGCCTTTCACCCTATAACTCTCCCTAAGTCGAAAAATCGACACTGGTGAAATATAGGTGAATGTGGGTATGGCTTTAGCCCCAAAATTACAGGCGCGGCAGAGTGCACAACTCGCCATGACGCCGCAATTGCAACAGGCGATCAAGCTGTTGCAGCTTTCAAATATTGAACTGTCGGCCTTTGTCGAAGAGCAGTTGGAGAAAAATCCGTTGCTGGAACGCGGCACGGGGGATGAGAACCGTCGCGGCGAAGACGTCGCCGCTATCGCCGACACGCCTGCTCCTTCTACTGATACGGTCACTTCCGGTGAAGCCATGTCTGATATGGATGTGCCGGATCACGCCATGGCGCCCGAACAGACGGCTGCGGATGTTGGTGGATCTGTGGATTGGTCACGCAATGATAGTTCCGGCAGTTTTTCCGGATCCGGCGATTATGATGCGGCGGCCAATAGTGCGGCAGAGATTACGCTCGCGGAACATATACAATCGCAAATGCCAATGTTGAAGTTCTCGGATAGAGATCGTCTGGTTGCGGACTATCTGGCGGGGCAGGTCGATGAGGCCGGTTATCTGCGCATGAGTGAGTCTGAAGTTGCGGAAAATCTTGGTGTCAGTGCTGCGATTGTCTCCTCTATCACGTTACAACTCCAAACGCTGGAGCCGACGGGATTGTTTGCGCGCAATCTGGGTGAATGTCTTGGTCTGCAATTGCGCGAAGCCGGAAAGCTGGACGCGCCCATGCAGGCGCTGTTGGATAATCTGGCGCTTCTCGCCAAACATGACCTCTCGCAACTCGCAAAGCTCTGCGGCGTGAAAGTCCCTGAATTGAAAACGCTAATTGCGGAACTCCGCAAACTCTCCCCCAAACCCGGTCAAGCCTATGGCGGGACAATGGCGGGCGCGGTGGAGCCGGATGTCTTCATCCGCGAAACACCGCATGGCGGCTGGTCGGTTGAATTGAACGCCGATACACTGCCGCGTGTCTTGGTCAATAAACGCTATTATAATGAGATCAAAAAAGCGGGCGACGGGAACGAGGAAGCGCGGACATTTATTTCCGAATGTCATGCCGATGCCAACTGGCTCGTTAAATCGCTCGACCAACGCGCGCGCACGATCTTGAAAGTCTCCAGCGAAATCATCAAACAGCAGGACGCCTTCTTTGCCTACGGCATCGACCATATGCGCCCGCTCAAATTGAAAGATGTGGCCGACGCGATTGAGATGCATGAGAGCACGGTCAGCCGTGTCACGAGCCATAAATACATGCACACACCGCGCGGGTTGTTCGAGCTGAAATTCTTCTTCACCGCCGCCATCCCGAGTTTGGACGGCGGGGAAGGGCATAGTGCCGAAGCCGTGCGCCATAAAATCAAAATTTTGATTAGTGAGGAAACCGCCACGACCATCGTCTCAGACGATAAAATCGTGCAGCTTCTCCGCGCACAAGGCGTCGATATTGCGCGCCGCACCGTCGCGAAATATCGTGAAGCGTTGAGCATCCCGAGCAGCGTTGAACGCCGCCGAATGTTCAAACACGCGTAACGTCTGCAATCGACCCGGTAGGTCGATTGCAGTGAAGCGCCCAAGCGGTCACGCTTCGGGACCCGTGGCAGAATGTCGCTTTTTCCTTGATAAAGGCCCAATTTTAACTGTAATCAAATCATAAGTCACAAAGAGGGAGAGACTTATGGGGTTTGTAGAAGCCGTAAAATCAATGTTTTCAAATTGGTCTGATTTTAAAACGCGGGCCTCGCGATCTGAATATTGGTGGGGCTATTTGGGTATGATTATCTTTGCATTTATTGCTGGATTTATCATCGGGCTATTAATGGCCGTTCTGGGGGATACAATTGGCTCAATTTTGATGCTCATACTTTATGTAATTATCATCGTGCCGTTGCTTGCAGTCGGTGTCCGTCGTCTACATGATCTTGATAAAAGCGGGTGGTGGATGCTTATCAGCCTTATCCCGATTTTAGGTGGATTATACTTGCTCTATCTTTTCGTTCAAAAAGGAACAGATGGACCAAATCAATATGGTTCCGATCCGCTTGGAAGTGACTCCGCAGTTTTTAACTAGATCGCTAAACGAATAAAGAATCAGAAAAGCCCGATCTCGCGACCGGGCTTTTTTTATGATTTGGATTTCGGGGGCCACGGGAAAAAGCCGCTCGTGCGCTCTGCATATTCGCGGTATTTTTTACGCTTATTCATATCGCTTTCCAACAGGCTCTTACCGGACACATTGGTCAGCAGATAATTCATGATGATGGGGGCGAAAATTGTCGCCCAACCCCAGGGCGCTGAGCACGCCACCAGCCAGATGCCCCACCACATACAGGAATTGCCGAAATAATTCGGGTGGCGCGTATATTTCCACAGGCCTTTATCCATAACGGGTTTTTCGTCCTTCGGCCCGTCATAGTCTTTGTTGCGTTTGATAAAGCGGGCGAGTTGCCAATCGCCAATGGCTTCAAAGAGAAACCCGACCAACCAGAGCAGGGCACCGAAGATTGCGAGGATGCCAATGTAAGTGTGGTCATATCCTTCAATTGACATTCTCTCCACACCATTAATGATACCCATGCTTTCCGGTGGGAAAACTCTCAATTCTGTCGCCATCGCCACCCAAACCGGCGCACTCACAATCATAATCAATAGGCCTTGCCCCCAATAGACCGAGAACAGCGTTCTCAACCGCCACGCCATCTCGCTCATGCCTTTTTTCTCGGCGCGTTTGCGCATATTCACGTAACGCTTATCCTCGCCGTGGCCGAGGTTCCGCTTCGCCAAATAGAGCGTCAGGCGCAGGCCCCAGATGATGGGTAGGGATGCCAACAGGATGAGATAGGGCGTCTTAACCGGCACAAGATAGAGGCAAACCGCCCCGACCAGTAAAAACCCAAACCCCCAGAATATATCCACGAGGCTCGCGTCTTTCGCGATAACACTCACAGCCCAGAGCGCGGTTAGCGCGCCAAAGACGACAACCGCCGCATGGGTGAAATAAACAAGAATATCGGTCAGCATGGGATCCCCCTTCAGGATAATGTGCACTTCATACGGGCTAGGCGGCCTTTCATGTCTTTGCTAGGTGTAATTTATGACACCTGTGAAAGCCAACCTCTCCGCTTTTCGAAATATTTTTCGTTTCAATTCCCGTGCACCACGCAGTGAATTCTGGTGGGTCACCGCCACCCTGTTTGGCGGCGTGGTTCTGGCCACAATTATTGATATGGCCGTCTTTGATGAAGGTCGTACCTATCCTGCCATCTACACCGTTGCGACTATTATGTTTATCGTATTTTACGCGACTTATATCTTAGTGACGATTTCCGTCACGATTCGGCGATTACACGATATGGATATGAGCGGATGGTTTGCGCTCCTATTTTTTCTGGGCGGGTTGGGTTTTATCATTCTCGCGATTATTTGCTCTCGCCAAGGGACGTTTGGACCGAATAGATTTGGCCCTGATCCGACATATAAAGAGGACGGCTGGGAAGCCGATATTTTCGGTTAATCCATCGCCTCTCGAAATAAGGGTAAGCTCTGCATCTATAACAGACTTTCTCCTCGCCAACGCGATTAAAAGCGCCTAGGGGGCGCGCCGTGAAACTCGCACTCCAATCCATCGCAGCTTTATTGCTCGCGACATTCTTCCTTTACACGGGGAACGGCCTGCAGGGGACATTGCTGTCTGTCCGCGCAGGGATAGAGCAATTCCCGACGGCGCTCATCGGGGTTTTGATGAGCGGTTATTATATCGGCTTCATCCTTGGGTGTCGGTTCGTGCCACGCATGATTGCGAGTGCGGGCCATATTCGAACTTATGTTGCCTTGGCGTCCATTGCGTCATCCAGCGCTTTGGCGCATGCGATATTGGTTGAGCCCGCCGTCTGGGTTGGCCTTCGCGCGATTACGGGATTTTGCTTTGCGGGCATGGCGATGGTCATTGAGAGCTGGCTAAATGAACGCGCGACGAATGAAACCCGCGGGTCTATTCTCTCCATTTATCGGATCGTCGATCTCGGCGCGTTGACCATCGGGAATGCGCTGCTCGGCCTCGCCAGCCCGACCACCTTTGTGCCTTTTGCGATTGTTTCCATCCTCGTGTCGCTGGCCTTAGTCCCGATTGCCCTGACAAATACGCAAGCGCCCAAACCCGTGGCGGTTGCGAAACTGGATGTTAAAGCCCTCTACCGCGTTTCGCCCGTCGGAGCTTTGGCGGCGCTGGCGACAGGATTGGCCAATGCCGCTTTCTGGTCCATGGGGCCGATCTTTGTGCAGCAAGGCGGGTACGGGCCTGAGATTATCGGCCTGTTCATGTCGACGGTCATTATCGGGGCCGCGATTTCGCAATGGCCGTTGGGTTTCCTCTCGGACAGAGTTGACCGCCGTTATGTCATTATGGGCTGCTGCGTGGCGACTGTCATTTTCGCGCTCTCCATGAGTGCGTTTGCGCTGGATTCGCAAACCAGCCTCTTGGCTATCGGCGCAGTTTTCGGGGCTGTTCTGCTGCCGATCTTCGGCCTCTCCGTGGCCCATGCCAATGATTTGACCGACCCGGCGGAAAGCGTCGCGACCAATGGAGGGCTGCTCTTACTGCACGGACTGGGCGCGGTGTTCGGGGCTTTTGCGGGGGCGGGCGTCATGGCCCTTTTTGGTCCGGATGCGCTCTTCCTCTACATTGCCGCTATTTACACGATTATCTTTGCGTTGGTTTTGATCCGGGTTCTGCAACGCAGCGATACGGGTGCCGATGAAAAAGAAACTTTTGTCCCCTTGGCTCGCAATGCGGCACCCACAGTGTTCGAACTGGGCGAGGATGATCTCGCCACACTCGGGGAAGACTAAAGTCTTGATTTATAAGCGCTGACCTTTCGCCGCGCGGCGGGCTTCCAGACTGTCGACAAAGCCGTGATTGACATCGCGGTGTTCCGCCTCATCTGCGCGCACGGCGATGATGACATCTGTTAGCCGCGCATTTTGCGGTAACTGCCAATAATCAATCGCAATTTGCGGGGCGGGGATATTCTCATGACGCCCGGCCTCAACCTCTGCCAAATAAGCGGTATAGCTGGTCACGGCTTCTTCTTCGAAGTAGCCGACGACGCGGTGCGCGGTCCGCGGCGCAAGGAGGTAGAGAAAGAAATAGGCATTATAGAATAGGAATTGGACGATCATGATCAGCACGCGCTCAAACCAATTGGGCTGTGCGACCTCGATAAAGGTCATGAGGTGCATCCGCTCATTCTCGGCTTCGTCCAACAGGGTGCGGATCCACCCTTCATCATCCCTCATCCGGCGCAGGGAGGAGAGGTGTAAGAGTAACCCACCCACCATGCCCGGCACAGCCGCCACGGTTTCAAGAACAACGGCCCGATGCCCGTAACGTTTGGAGAAAAATGTATCGGCGAAGAAGCGTAGGAATTTGACGAAGGCAAAAGCGATCTTATCACTAATCGTTTTCGGCGCGACATGGGTGTCCAAAGGACGGTCCAGGTCGACAGTCCGCGGGGCGGGCTTCACATGGATCGTCATACATAATCTCCGTCTGTTGCACTAGATAGATGGGGAGGGTTCGCGCGTCGGGAAGCTCCGGCGACGGGGAATAGCTATGCAAAAATGCGAGACGGCTTTAATGGCGGCGCGTTCGGCGATGCCAGCTTTGCCAGCGTAAAAAAACGCGATAGGCAACTTGCGTGATCTGCCGAATTCCGGGAACGGAAAATAACCAGGCGGCGCGGCGTAAGCCCGGCAGGGCCCGCCAGATGCGGGCAAAGGCGTCAACGCCGATATGCCACTCTGTCTCGTGAAGATCGCGCACATGAAAGCGACCCAGCAGGTCTTCGCGCGTTTTCCCGGCGGGCAGGGCGTCATCCGCCAATGTTTCAATCGCGGTCCAGCGAATGCGCGCTTGCTTGTCCATCTTCGCGTAGAGATCGACTTCCCACCGACAAATCGGACAGCCGCCATCATAATAAACATCGATTTGGGGTATCTGGGTCATAGCGTTGAGATAGGCCGAAATCGCGTCACCGCAATGCGGCATTCTACTTACGGTCGCCACCGAGGCCTCTTGTCGGGCGAGAAAACGTCCCGTATCGCGCTGTCATGAATTTTATTGATTCCATCAAAACCTGTTTTCGAAAATATGCGTCATTCCACGGACGGGCGATGCGGTCCGAATTCTGGTGGTTTCAGTTGTTTACAACGATTGTGACTTACGGAGCCATGACAATTGACCATATTGCTTTGGGTTACACATTTGAAGACGTTGCGACGCCGTTGGCCGTTATTGTGATACTCGTGATTTTAGTTCCGAGTGCCTCTGTCACGGCGCGCCGTCTACATGACATCGGTTGGTCTGGATGGGTACAGCTGCCCGTATTTCTGACCTATTCTGCCTATTTTGATATCTGGAATCCCGGTTTCAGCCTATCGATAACAGGCACAACGCTCATGATCATTGGTATGTTGGCTTGGATGGGGCTCTTACTCATTCTCATCAAAGACAGTCAGCCTTCGACGAACAAATACGGTCCTAATCCCAAGACACCCGACATGGGTACCGTGTTCAGCTAACCCCGCCGCGCCTCATAAAGCGCAATCCCAGCGGCTGTCGCGACGTTCAGGCTCTCTGCTTCGCCCACCACCGCACCACTACGCATCGGGATACGGGCGAGGCGGTCGCAGGTTTTACGGACCCGCTCTCGCAGGCCCGGGCCTTCCGCGCCCATGACAATGACCTGTCTCACGCCAGGGATGAAAGCGTCAGACAGTTCTATGTCTGTCTCCCCTGCCAGCCCTGTCACTTGCCAGCCAATACGCTGCAGGTTCTGGAGCGTGTTGGCGATGTTGGTCTCGAGGCAGACCGGAATCGTCTCAAGGCACCCGACCGCGACTTTGGCTAGGGCACCTGAAAGCGGCGGGGCCTTACGCGTCTGCATGACGAGGGCGCTGACCCCGAAGGCCGAACACAGTCGCAGCATCGCGCCGACATTATGCGGGTCCGTAATTTGGTCGAGTACGAGGATCAATCCGTCCTCGCCCGCATTATCTGCGATGACTTCGAGAGGTTGCCATTCCAATGGCGCGGCTTTGACCGCGATTCCCTGATGGACGGTACTCTTGGGCAGAAGCCGGTCCAGCGCTTGCGGGTCGACGACCTGAGGCACAGCCCCGCCTGAGGGCAGGTCTAGACGGTTTTGTGCGGCTTCCGTGATCAGGACTTCATGGATTGTTCGACGGGGGTTATTCAGCACCGCGAGGCAGGCATGTGTACCCCAAATCCAACCTGACCCGCCTTCACGCCGGGATTGTGTGCGTTTCTTGCGGCCCCCTGACTTTTTCGGCGGGCGGGGTGTCGTGGTTGCGCCGTGGCTCTTTGCCCCGTAAGCGCGTTTAGGGGCGTCAGCGGACGGCCCCTTCATGCCACGGCTCCGCAGGGACATTTTTTGTCCTTTTGGGCCTGTTTTTCTTTGCGACTGGGTATTGCGCGAGGCGTTTTTCATCTTTATAGGTCCGGCGGATTATAGACATCGACTCTGTGAACGACGCGGCTAACAGTTTTCACCGCGAAGTGACAGAGCGTTTTTTGTTGGAGGCAACGAAACATTTTATTTGGTCCTGATGGGCGGAATAAAACACTGAAATGGAGGGATGGCCGAGTGGTTAAAGGCGTCAGACTGTAAATCTGATCACTATGTGTACGTTGGTTCGAATCCAGCTCCCTCCACCACCAGTTTGTTTCCGGTGCTAAAAACAGAAAGCAAAATGAACACAGCGGGCGTTGTGTAGTGGTAAGACCTCAGCCTTCCAAGCTGATGACGCGAGTTCGATTCTCGCCGCCCGCTCCAAGTTTTCTTCGCATTTTGCGAAGATTGCGGCTTCTCTTTCCACTGTCGGAGAGCGAAGTGAATAAATTCTTAACCGACCGCGTCGCCATAGGGGTGTCAAGGTCACAACATGTGAGTGAGACACGACATGGCAAAAGAGAAGTTTGAGCGGACTAAGCCGCATGCGAATATCGGCACGATTGGTCACGTTGACCATGGTAAGACGACATTGACGGCGGCGATCACGAAGTATTTCGGTGATTTCCAGGCCTATGACCAGATTGATGGTGCGCCGGAAGAAAAAGCGCGTGGGATCACGATTTCCACAGCTCACGTTGAGTATGAGACGGAAAACCGTCACTATGCCCACGTCGATTGTCCCGGACATGCTGACTACGTGAAGAACATGATCACTGGTGCGGCCCAAATGGATGGCGGTATCTTGGTTGTGAACGCGGCTGACGGCCCAATGCCACAGACACGTGAGCACATCCTGCTCGCCCGTCAGGTTGGTGTTCCGGCGCTCGTCGTTTACATGAACAAGGTTGACCAGGTTGATGATGAAGAGCTTCTTGAGCTCGTCGAGAT
>CANNER010000003.1 GCA_947503715.1 uncultured Caulobacterales bacterium
CGACTGGGCGACTGGGCGACTGGGCGACTGGGCGACTGGGCGACTGGGCGACTGGGCGACTGGGCGACTGGGCGACTGGGCGACTCTATTTTTCACAGCCCCTATGTCCATAAAAAAAAGCCCGGTTCGAAAACCGGGCTTCGTAATTTTGGTTTGGCTAAAAGCCTAGTTGGACATCATCGCATCGATGTTGCCGAGTGTCAGAAGAACTTCTGTACGACGGTTCAACTGTTCTTTGACGCCATCACCAGTATCGACGAATGGCTCAGTTTCACCCTTGCCTTCGGACATGATGCGGTTGGCGCTTACACCCTGACGGACAAGCTCTTCCATCGCATCGGATGCGCGGCGCTTGGAAAGGCCGAGGTTGTAGGCTGCAGAACCGGATGTGTCAGTGTGACCGACAACGCGGATAGCTTCCACGTTACAGAACTGACCGATATCGAGAACACGGTTGATTGTGTTCCGTGTTTCAGCGGACTGACCTTTGTCAAATTCGTAATAGATGATTTCCTGACGGAACTGCTCAGTACAAACGTTCTGAACGACTTCAACCGGGCATTCGTTCAAGTTGTAACGAAGTGAACCATCCCAACATGTGACTGTTTCTTGAATCGGACACGCACCAATTGCGGCTGTCGATCCATCCCAACAGACTTCTGTTGTTGGCTCAACGATTTCAGCAGGACATTGACCTGCATTGAAGACCATAGATCCATCCCAACACTTATAATCAGGTTTAGGTGGTAGTGGTGTGATTGGAGCAACAGGAGCAGCTGCCGCGCCAAAGCGGTAACGGAAGCCTGAGAGAACTTGGTGAGCACCAACATCTTCAAAGCTGACGCCTGCACCAGCCTGTGAGGACCCGGTTAAGGAGTTTAATTGAGTGGACCCAAAATCAAGATCGGAAGCCTGCATGTAGCGATAGCTTGTATCCCAAGTCAGGTTATCCGTAATGTTGTAGCCCAAACCGGCAAGAAGCTGCCAACCAAGACCTGTATCTGTGTCGCTAACGTCACATGAGAAAGCCGAACGGTTAACAGAGCCACCGAAATCACGTGTTGAGTTACAAACGGGATTGCGGACGAGTACGGGACCATTGAGGAAATCATGAGCGGAGACGGATGCATCACCACGCACCAAGCCTAGACCTGCACCAACATATGGTTCCCATTTGCCAAAATCTGAGAAGTCATAAATAGCATTCAACATCAAAGCATCTGTACGAAGCTTTGCGAATGAGCTCGGCACTTGCTCAACAGCACCAAGTTCAGTGAACATCGTCGTGCCGTCAAGTTCGATACGCCAGTTGTCGCCGAAGTCATAGCCAAGAGCCGCATTGAGTGCCAGATCGCCTTCTGATTCGACATCACCCATGATGCCGCCATCAAGTTCAATGTCCGTATGTTGACCAATACCGGCAGCACCTTTCAAGTACCAACCAGATCCATCCTGAGCGGCAGCGAAAGACGGAGCTGCCATCATGGCTGCTGCGGCTGCTGCAATAAGAAGCTTCTGCTTCATGGGTTTTCCTCCAATAAATGGCTGCGCCATTTTTCTAGTTTAAACTTTGTAAATCCGTATACGGATTCATGAAATTCCACGAACCCCTACACGGAGTTTCGCCAGATTGCCAAGGGTCAATAAGGCTTTGCGACCGAAAATAAAAGGTTTTTTAGGCAAAGTTGCTTTTTTGCACCACTTTTCATCGGCTTCCCGACTTAGCGAACGGCTTGAACCGCCTCACTTCATTTAATAACTAGTCGTTCTACCCTACAAACATACGTGCCGTACAATGGTTCCAAGATAATCTGGGAATGGTACGCCCTCGCGGATTCGAACCGCGGACATCCTCATTAAAAGTGAGGCGCTCTAACCAACTGAGCTAAGGGCGCTTACCAAGTGCGGCGCTATCTAGGGGCGCGCCCTACCCTCGTCAACCCTGAAAAGAGCGACAATTTCAGCCTTTCTCAGAGGGCCAGCCTGCACGGAAGCCTCTAACGAAAGCCTCAAAGGTACCAGACGCGATTGACGCTCGAATGCGCGCCATCAGGTCTTCAAAATAAGCGATATTATGCCAAGAGAGAATCATCGCCCCCAAGAGTTCCTTCGACCGAATGAGATGGTGAACATAAGCCTTCGTATAGTCTTGTGAGGCCGGGCACGTGATAGATTCGTCAAGGAGGGACCGATCCTCGGCAAATTCTGCGCGTTTGATATTATAAGGGCCGCGATCCGTCCAGACTTGGCCATGGCGACCTGAGCGAGTCGGAATTACGCAATCAAACATATCGACCCCGCGATAGACGGCCTCCACGATATCAATCGGCTTTCCGACCCCCATAAGGTAACGCGGGCGGTCCTTCGGGAGGTGTGGTGTTGTGAAAGAGAGCGTTTCGC
Source organism: uncultured Caulobacterales bacterium (assembly GCA_947503715.1). GTDB lineage: Bacteria > Pseudomonadota > Alphaproteobacteria > Caulobacterales > Maricaulaceae > Litorimonas. The sequence continues at coordinate 2,401 of CANNER010000003.1, forward strand.
ACATTGCCTCGTGCCCCTCACCCACGGCCAGCCCACCAATCGCGAAACCGCCATATCCCCCCGATGTCGCTTCCGCTATGGAGGCTTCGGCTGACAGTTTCCGCAAATCTGGGAAGTTTGAGCCCTGAACAATCGCAAATAACGTTTGTGTTTCGCGATCGCCAAAAGCTTCCAGTGAACGCCTCCCCCAACGCAGAGATAGTTCCATCGACTTCGCTGCTTTATCATGACTCACGGGGAAGTCCGTACATTCATCCAATTGCATAGAAATGTCGGCGCCAAGCAGGTCTGCCTGAATTTCAATACTGCGCTCAGGCGAAAGCATGTGTTTTGATCCGTCCAGATGGCTCTGGAAGGTCACGCCCTCCTCTGTCATTTTACGAAGCTTAGAGAGCGACCAAACCTGAAATCCACCGGAATCAGTCAAGATCGGACCGTCCCATCCGCCGAATTTATGCAAACCACCTAACCGCTTTACGCGCTCTGCACCGGGGCGCAACATCAGGTGATAGGTATTGCCCAGAATTATATCCGCACCCGCCTGGCGGACTTGTTCCATATAAAGCCCTTTAACTGTCCCCGCCGTTCCCACTGGCATAAAAGCAGGCGTGCGGATGTCACCGCGCGGCGTTTTTAGCACGCCGGTCCGGGCGGCTCCTTCTGTCGCGTGAATATCAAATGGGAACTTTGCCATTAGCCCGCTTTCCAGATCAGGGAAGAGTCGCCGTATGAATAAAAGCGATAACCCGTTTCAATCGCATGGGCATAAGCCGCCTGCATGACCTCACGCCCGGCCAGCGCACTGACTAACATAAAGAGGGTTGATTTGGGCAAATGAAAATTTGTCATCAATCCGTCGACCGTCTGGAACTGATATCCGGGCGTGATAAAAATATCAGTATCGCGGGACTGCGCTTCCAGCGTTCCACTTTGTGACGCGGACTCCAAGGCGCGAAGCGCGGTCGTTCCCACGGCGATAACACGTCGACCGTCGGCCTTCGCCGCGTTGAGTCGATCTACCGTTTCAGTATCAATCGTGAACCACTCACTGTGCATATCATGGTCGTCCGTATTGTCCGATTTGACGGGTAGAAATGTCCCCGCCCCTACATGAAGTATAAGTTTTTCGGATTGCACACCTGCAGCTTCAAGCCGTTCGAGCAATTCAGGCGTGAAGTGCAGCCCCGCCGTTGGCGCTGCAACTGAGCCCGTCTCTTTGGCATAAACGGTTTGATAATCGGCAACATCCTGCCCATCCGGCGCACGTTTGCGGGCGATATAGGGCGGCAAGGGCGGCGCACCGCACCGTTCAAACGCGGAAAGCAAAGCGTCATCCGTCGCATTAAACTGAAAACTGACATCACCGCCCTCACGCTTTTCTACGACTACGGCTTTAAGACCTTCATCAAAATGCAGAACATCACCGATACGGACGCGTTTGGCGGGACGGACAAAGGCGTCCCACACCCCGAGGCTACGGTCTTTGTGTAAATTGACGGTCACAGACACATCGCCGCCACCGCCATGTTCGCGGGCGGGACGGATCGCGGTAAAGGCGGCAGGGAAGACTTTCGTCTCATTAAAAACCAAAACATCTCCGGCACGGAGAACATCCGGCAAATCACGTACAATCCGGTCCGTCAGATCACCAGACACGCCAATATGCAAAAGCCGCGCACTGTCGCGCGGACTTGCAGGCCGGAGAGCGATAGCGCTCTCCGGCAGGTCGAAATCAAAAAGGGAAACGTCCATGGGGACGAAAGTGCCTGTCGCTTAAGCGACAGTCATCTTCACGATTTTACCGGGCATGCGGGGCGGCTCACCTTTTGGGAGAGCGTGAACGAGGTTCATGCCGCTCTCGACTTCACCCCAGACGGTGTATTGTCCGTCAAGGAAACCGGCATCGTCCAAACAGATGAAGAACTGGCTGGAGGCGGAGTTCGGATTTTGCGAGCGCGCCATTGAACAGACACCTTCAATATGCGGGTGCTTGTTAAACTCGGCTTTGATCTGCTTTTTCGCGCCGCCCATGCCGGTGCCGTTCGGACAACCGCCCTGCGCCATGAAACCGTCAATCACGCGGTGGAATGTGAGCCCGTCATAAAAGCCTTCTTTGGCAAGACGTGTGATTTGCTCGACGTGAAGCGGTGCAAGGTCGGGGCGGAGCAGGATTGTGACATCGCCAACTTCGCCTTTATTATTGTCGACCGTCATGATGAGTTTTTCAGACATGAATTTAACCTGTTTCTAGATGTAGGTGTGGAACCGAAGCTCCAAGTTTGATTATGTTGCGGTGCGCTTACAACACTCGCGTCGGAACGGAAAGCTCGCAAATGTCAGGATATGTCCCGTCGGCTTCCTTTTGCATCTCCACCCAATTTGTGAAAGCCGAGCTATCGGTTTTCAAAACTTGAACGGTTGGACGGTCCCCGCCTTCAAGATCGGCGACCACATCCACTTCGTCCATATAATCCGGCATCCATTCATTACTATCACCAACGGCGCCAACAACAGGTTTCTCCAACAGGTCACGTCCCATAACTGTCGTGCCCCAGATGGAATATTCCGTGTCGAGGTGATCGGCCTTGCCCCGCATCAGAAAAAACTGGCTATTGGCACTATTCGGATCACTCGTCCGCGCCATAGAGGTCACGCCGGGACAATGAAGGCCGAAGGCATTGACCTTATTATCCTTCGTAAACATGGCCTGCGCGGTAGGCTGGCTGGCTATTTGAAGAGACTTGTAAAAGCCCACGCCAATCTGACCAGGACCAGCTTTTTGAGTCGTGACTTTCGCAAAGGGCATGTTTGCTCCGCGACGGAAAGTGAATTCAGCCTCCAAATCCGGAAGCGTTGAATCGCCGGTCCCATCGCCATTCGTCCCGTCGCCCGTCTGGTTCATGAATCCTGCAATCACGCGGTGAAAGGGCACATTATCGTAAAACCCTGAGCGCGCGAGGGCTTTGACCTGCGCCACATGCTTCGGGGCAATTTCTGGGAACAGCTCAACGGCGATATTGCCGTATTTCGTTTGAATGAGAAGCATATTCTCCGGGTCAACCGTCCGCCATGCCGTTTCAGGAGCCGTAAAAATTGCTGCATCTGTGGATTGCGCAGTCGCGTGGTCGGACATCAAAACCGCACCCAAGAGAGCAGAGCCAATCGCAGCGGCGGATAATAATCGAGACATCATGATATGTTTTCCTTCGGTCGGACGATCAGGGACTCTCACCCGCCAGGACGAGAGTATTGGTGTCACTCACCACATAAGCGAATAGATGTGAACACACTCTGACAGATGAATAGCGGTACGGACCGTTTATAAAACCCGTGTCGGCACTGGCAGATTGCAGATATTAGGATAGGTGCCATCTTCATTTTTCTGGCTTTTTAACCAGTTGTTAAAAGCCGGACTATCCGTTTTCAGGACCTGCACGACTGGACGTTCATCTTCTTCCATATCGGCCGCAACCTCGACCTCATTCATCCGGTCCGGCACCCAATCCGGGATTTGACCGATTGTGCCGACAATGGGTTTGTCCAAATGCTCATATCCCATGACTGTATTGCCCCAGATTGTATATTGCGTGTCGAGATGTTCTGCCTGCGCGCGCATGAGGAAAAACTGGCTATTGGCACTATTCGGATCACTCGTCCGCGCCATGGATGTCACGCCTTTACAATGGAGACCGAACGCATTGACTTTATTATCTTCCGTCAGGCTCGCCTGAGCTGTGGACTGACTGGCAATGGGTAGCGCCTTGTAAAACCCGATGCCGATTTCACCCTCTCCGACCTGCTCCGCCGTGATGAGTGTAAAGGGCATATCCGCCCCGCGGCGGAAGGTGAATTCCGCATCAATATTCGGCAAATCCGAATCGCCTGTTCCGTCGCCATTGGAGCCGTCACCCGTCTGGTTCATAAACCCGTCAATGACGCGGTGAAACGGAACATTGTCATAAAATCCGGACCGCGCCAGCGCTTTGATTTGCGCCACATGGTTCGGCGCAATTTCGGGATAGAGCTCAATGGCGATATCGCCATATTTCGTATCAATAACGATCATATTTTCCGGATCAACCGTACGCCAAGCCTCGTCCGGGGCCGTAAAGCCGGTCTCAGATGTCGTCGCAATAGACGTTGGAAGGGTTGCCGGTGTTTCGGGTTTTTCCGCGTTACAGCCCGCAATGAAAAGCGTAGCTGTCAGAGCGGCAGCCGTTACAAAACGAAGTGTCATGTGAATTTATCTTTCAATCTGGCTTCAACTTCGGGTGTGACGAATTGTGAGACGTCCCCACCCAATCTTGCTATTTCTTTGACCAAACGACTGGCAATCGTTTGATATTGCGGATCGGACATCAGGAATACGGTTTCAATATCCGGGTTCAAACGATCATTCATACCGGCCATCTGAAATTCATATTCAAAATCACTCACGGCCCTTAGGCCGCGCACTATCATCGAGGCCCCACAATTTTCAACGAAATGTATCAGCAGGCCCTCAAAAGGCAGCACATCAACCTCGATACGATCCCGAAAGGGCGCGACGACATGCTCAACCATCTGAACGCGATCATCGAGACCAAAGAGCGGGTTTTTGGCGCGATTAATGGCCACCCCAATAATGAGCTTATCGCAGAGCCGTGAGGCCCGTTTCATAATATCCAGATGCCCCAGAGTCATGGGATCAAAAGTGCCGGGATAGAGCGCAATACGTTTTGTCATGGCAGGTGTTATAGAGGCTCGCACCCATGTTTCTAGAACTTGTTTGGCACATCTTTTGACTTAGTCGGGAACGTTGGGCGTGCTCCCGCATTAATTCTGTGAACATTATAGGAGAAAATATGCCCCGGACACCCAGCACAAAAATTGAAAATGCACTCATCTCGCGTGATAATCATGAATTGGCTAAGCGACGCAAAACGCAAGTTACGCTAGGCGTCGTCGCAGGCGCTGCTATCTTGGGCGCGGTTGGATTTGCACTCGCCACGCGTTCAAACCGCGATACAGTCGTCCGCTACGTATCGAGACTGGGAGGCCTGCTCCCCGGACAAGACGCACCGTCTTCCACAATGCGGGCGCGCCTCACAGACGTCAGCGAAAACCTCCGCGATATTTTGAACCGCTAGATGTGAGAAGAGCCTCGCCTGAGGCTTTTCTACTCTTTTTCGCCAGATAGGCTCTCGATAAGCTCCCACATCTTTTCATCGTCAGAGGACTCGTCGCCCGTCGCGGCTTTGATCTCTTTCTGATGGATGAGACTGCGGTCCCGCAAAAAGTCACAGGCGGTTTCCGTATCTGCTTCACCTGAACCCGCAAACGTGTACCTAAATTTCAAATACTGACCCGGCTGAACCGTTGAGACCGTCAGGATGGAGAGCTTTCCAGTCCCGACAAAAACCGTCGCAGGGTCTTGCCCGATTTGAATATTATTGCCTTCCATATTTGCAAAACCCTTGAGCAAGGCCGCCGCATCCAAAGACGATAATCCACACGTGTCTGACAGCTCATCATCAATTTCGTAACCCGATTGTTCCATTACCCCGCCAGTATCCCGCATGGAAAATCTGAAATAATCGTCAGTTGAATAATCCGGGAAATCGCTCAGATAGACCGTGTATATACGACCATCATCACTGTTATAATTGCAGAAAGCATCGCGACCAGCAGACCCTATCAGCTCCGCCCTGGAGAGAAGAAGGCCGTCTATTTCTTCAGGACAGATGAAGCCGCGCATATTCTGTTTCATGGTTCCATCCGCAAGCTCGGAAAAGCCGGTATAGATCGTGTCTTCGATCTCGGAACCACCCCCATCTGTCGTTGCGCAGCCCGCGAATAAAACCACAGACATCAAACTCGCTAAAACACGTTTCATCACTTTTCTCCCCTTTCACCGGGCGCGTAACGTTCAACGGCCCGTGCTTCTACATCTGCCCGATAATACGGTATCTCTTTGAACCGTCCGGCTATGTAATCCTCGACCTGATCGGTAAAATGCGGAGAGTCGGGGTCGCCGCTCTGCCCGCCCGCGAGTAAAGTCTTAGCCTTAACCTCATCACCAAATTCAACGACGGCGACAAAACTATTCCCGCGATAGCCATAGAGTTTTTTCGAGCCATTGGCTTGCCGCGCGCCATAAGCGGCCAGCGCGCCCCATCGACCGGATGCCATGCCGACGGGAAAGCTCGGCGCAGCGTCATCATGCGGTTGATCAATATCGCCGGTGAGACGTTGGAAACGGTTAATCTCGCCCCAAGGCGTGTTCCAATCACCATAGTCCGCCGTCATCTTTTCCAGCGCCGAGGCAAAAAGTGCTAATTGCTCTGCCCCCTCGGCCTCTGTCGCGATATGGGTCAGCAATTCCATCCGGCTCATACGGTCTCTCGGACGGTCAGCATTTTGCAGGATTTCCATGCCGTAAAAATGCGCCAGAGCCATCGCAACAGACTCGGCGGATGAGGTGTAATCCCATGATTTCAACACCGCAATAGGCTCTGCCAATGACGGGTCTCGGTTTGACGATTCATAGACGTCGACCAAACTCGGAATAATAATCTCAAAGGCCGGAAGGGCGGGATTATAGGCCAGTTCAATCAGGCTCTCCATCGTCATGTCTTCCGCATTTTCCAGCAGACGCACGGCGTGAATACCACGGAAATTCTCCTTATCCGGGGCCATATAGGCGGGATAATTCTCACGCTTTGGACTACCCTCGCCCGCCGCCGTGAAGGGCGTGGAATTGGCGTTTTGTATCCATCCCGTCGCAGGGTTTGTAATCGTGATCGCCTCCTCCACCGTGTGGACACCATTCCAATCCGTGCGCGAATCACTGCCGTCAACGGGACGGGAATAGTCGAATTGCGGATCGCGTTTCGGGACGAAATTGCCGTGATAATAGGCGATGGTGCCATCGGCATCCGCATAGACTGTATTATTTGACGAGTTCGTCCGGATATCCATCATCTCGCGGAACTCGGCATGGTTCTTTGTTTTCGTCCGAATAAAGCTCTGCTGCAGCGCATTGACGGGATCCCAATTGATCTTTGTCACCGTCCAGCGGCCGTCGCTATGCGTGTGGGTGATGGGGCCATGATGGGTGTGATAAGTCGGGAAAGTCCGCTCTGAAAAATCGTCGCCATCCTTATATCGCAGGGTCACAGATCCTGTTTCGACATCACGGATTTCATCGCCGTAGAGATACTTCAATTCACCATCGCGATCTCTGTAAATTTCTTCTACAAACTCATCGATAAAATCGACATAGGTGGAGGTGTGCATCCAGCCATTATGTTCGGAAAACCCCTGATAAACAAAGAATTGACCCCAGGTGACCGCGCCGTAAGCATTCAATCCCTCCTCGCTCACAACATGGACTTCTGGACGAAAATAAAAGCTCGTATGTGGATTGATAAGGAGCATCGCATCGCCGCTGCGTGTCAAATCACCAGACAGGGCAATACCGTTTGAGCCCCCAGGTTCGCTACTATCAAATATCTCAGTTTCAGTCCCTGTTTCGGGACCATTTTGCATCAAACTACGCTCCTGAATAATCTCATCCAAAGACCTCAATCCGGGCGGCGTTCCACCATAAAACTTGCGAATGCCGTCCAGTGGAATTTGCTCAATATCTCCGCCAATCGACCCTTCGGAAAAGAACATCGGCATCCACGGCTCGAACCGCGTCAGCAGTTCCGGTGTGACATCGGGATGGTCTGCGAGATAGTCGTTCAACCCTGCCGCCCAAGCGTCGCAGAGCGCTTTCAACTGTTCCGGCGCACCTGCATAGGCGGCCTTCGCCTCATCCATCGTCATATAGAGCCGCGCGCGCAAATCAGAGTACAGCGCCTCCTCGCCTTTCACTTCCGCCAGGCGCCCCGTCGCCCAGACATAATTGCGCTCAATGCGGGGGAAATCATCCTCCGCCTGAGCATAGATCATGCCGTAAACGGCGTCAGCATCGGTTTGGCCGTAGATGTGCGGGACACCGTAATCATCGCGCAGAATTTCGACGGTATATGAAGTCTCATTCGGGCTTGTCGGGCTATCACAGGCGAGCAGAACAAGACTCGAAACGGAAAGGGCAATACATCTAAAAAAATTCATGAACAGACTCCTGCACTTTACATATCAAGTTAACCCCCGAATGCAAAAGCCCCGACCGATTGGCCGGGGCTTTCCAGATTATATCAGTCAGTTCGATTACCAGCTGGCATTAAAACCAGCACGTCCACCAAACTCGCTATTTTCGAAACCAGTCGTGACACCACCGTTAAACTGGACGTTGTCACTGATACGATAAGCAACAGACCCGGCGATCGCGCCTTCGCTGTCATAGATGCCAAGCCCCCCTGACACTGCAAACGTATGACCCATAGGTACATAGGCCGTGTCCAGAGCGATCGCGGCAGCAATGCCGCTTGTGTTTTTCTTGATTGCATCAGCATTCACGCCAATCGCACCTGTATTTGCCAAAATAGCGTTTGTATTCGACAAAATTGCGTCACGGTTCAGACCGATTGCGGCACTGTTCAATCCAATTGCTGCTTGGTTCTGGGAAATAAGTCCCGTATTTGCACCGAGTGCATTTGAGAGGGAGTAATCGGTTGACAGATTACCTTGGCGATCAGTTGTAACGACACCAATCTCACCGCTTTGCGATGCAGAGGATTGCTCGGAATTCAACCCGGACAAACGGTAAGTTGCGGACTCGCCGCCAATGGCAACCTGACCGTCTTCGGTCGCGACGACACCGTCACCAATGGCAATTGAACCCTCGCCGCTGGCAGAAGATTGATTACCAAGTGCGATTGAACCCGCACCGGACGCATCTGCAGCTTCACCGACAGCCAAAGAACGCACGCCGGAAGCGTTCGCAAGATGACCAAAAGCCTGCGCCCGCTCCGCCAGTGCGCGTGAACGCCAACCGACGGCTGTGGACCCTGCGTCGCGGGCACGACTTTGTCCACCAATTGAGGTCGTAGATGTACCTTCAGCAGCGGCAAGGGACCCGATAGCAACCGCATCAGTACCGTTTGCGCGGGCAAGGCTGCCTAACGAAGCTCCTCTTTCGCCAGCAGCCTCGGAATTTGCGCCAATGGACGTTGAAGCAAACCCTGAAGCATCCGAGTTATGTCCGAAAGCTGAAGACTGATTTCCGGAAGCATTGGCATTATTGCCAAATGCAGACGAAACAGCGCCAGAAGCATTAGACTCGTTACCAACTGCCGTAGAATTTGTACCTGAGGATTGCGCGGCTTCGCCGACTGCAAGTGAACGTACACCAGTCGCATTGGCCAAGTGACCAAACGCCTGTGCGCGCTCCGCACTTGCATTTGAACGCCAACCAATGGCGGACGCACCAGGACCTTCTGCGTTGGCCTCACCGCCGACGACAGTTGTAGAATTACCATTTGCAACAGCCTGTGTACCAATGGCGATAGCGTCAACACCGGATGCCGTTGACTGGTTACCCTGTGCAATTGACTCCTGTCCTTCTGCAACAGCTTCTTCGCCGACAGCTAATGAACGAACGCCTTCTGCTCTCGCAAGATGACCAAAAGCCTGTGCCCGCTCCGCCAATGCGCGTGAACGCCAACCTACGGCTGTTGTTCCGGCTCCATTGGCCCGGCTCTGGCCACCTACGGACGTTGTGGATGCCCCCTCAGCACTCGCTAATGATCCAATTGCTGTGGCATCAACGCCGTTTGCCCGGGCAATACTGCCGACAGCTGTGGCACGGCTATCCGTAGCTTCCGAGTTTGCACCGATAGACGTCGAAGCAAATCCTGACGCTTCAGAACTGTGACCGTAGGCAGAGGCCTGGTTGGACGTCGCTTCGGCATCGTTACCAACAGCCGTTGCAACAGCGGCCGGTGCCGACGAGTTGTTACCGATTGCTATTGAATCAGGTCCTGCCATCCCGACCTGCGCAAAGGCCGAATTTACAGTAAAACCTGTCACAGCAAATGTCACAGCTGATGTGAAAAGAAGTTTTTTAAATGATGATTGAGTCAAGTTTGATCTCCCAAAAATAGTTGTTAGGGACAACAAAACTACACGCAAAATCACACACAGCCACAAATCCCAGTTTAGGGAACCACACCTATTAATAGAAAAGCAAGGAAAAACTCAATAATTTCTTTATTTTAGACGAATATCTTAAAATTTTTTAACCGGGGTTAAAAGATTTGATTGAAACTTAAATTTACTGATAGAGACCTCGACAAACAAATCCCAAAATTAAATGTCAATTTCACTTTCGGACCTGAAATCGTCTTCACCTTCCGTCTCTTCAATCCGCTCGACAGACACGACGCGCTCCTCATCCTTGACGCGGATGACGGTGACGCCGCGCGCACTGCGAGAGACGATGGAGATGTTGCGGACGGGGCATCGGATGAGCTGACCGCCATCGGTGACGATCATGAGCTGGTTGTCTTCCTCGATGCTCATCGAACGGACGAGTTTGGCGTCGTCTGATTTTTTGCCACGGTCCAGATTTTGCGCGGTCACGCCCTGCCCGCCGCGATTCATGCAGCGATAATCATAAGACGAACTACGCTTGCCCAGACCATCATCGGCAAGGGTCAGGACGAATTGTTCATTGGCCTGCAGGAATTCGAGGCGTGCATCATCAAGCGAGGTTTGGACTTCGAGATCATCCGCCTCGTCATCTGTCTCATCCCCCAGCGCGCGGCGCGTCGCATTGGCATGTTTCATGTAGGCGCGGGCTTCATCAGTTTCGATATCAACGTGACGCAGAATGGCCATGGAGATGACTTCATCGCCATCTGCGAGTTTAATACCGCGCACGCCCGACGATGTCCGACCGACAAAGCGACGAATATCCGTCGTGCGGAAGCGAATGGATTTACCATTGGCCGTCGTCAGCATGGCATCATCATCTTCGGAACAAATACGGACATCGACAATGCCATCACCCTCATCCGGCTTCATCGCAATCTTGCCGTTACGGTTGACGCGGGTGAAATCAGACAGGCTGTTCCGCCGCACACCGCCGGAGCGGGAGGCGAAGAGGATATCCATATCCGCCCAGTCTTCCTCATTCTCGGGCAGCGCCATGATCGAATTGATCTTTTCGTCTTGGCTGAGTGGCAGCAGATTAACGAGCGCTTTACCGCGTGTATTCGGCCCACCAGGTGGGAGTTTCCAAACCTTGAGTTTATACGCCATGCCTGTCGAGGAGAAGAACAAAACCGGCGTGTGAGTTGTCGCAACGAAGACGGTTGTAACGTAATCCTCATCCTTCATGGACATGCCGGAGCGGCCTTTACCGCCTCGGCGTTGCGCACGATAAGTGTCAAGTGGCGTCCGTTTGACATACCCAGCCGCGGTGACTGTGACGACCATATCTTCGACGGCGATGAGGTCTTCATCTTCGAAGTCGAGCCCACCCGCGACGAATTCAGAGCGACGCGGCGTTGCATACTTCTCTTTGATTTCAGAGAGTTCTTCCGAGATGATCGCCTGAACGCGGGCGCGGCTGCGCAGGATATCGAGCAGGTCGGTGATGGTCGCGGCGAGCTTCTCGGCTTCTTCTGTAATTTCGTCCATACCGAGTGCGGTAAGCTTGACGAGGCGCAGATCGAGAATGGCTTTTGCCTGTTCTTCGGTCAGTTGGATATTGCCATCATCCAGCAATTTGGAGCGTGGGTCGGCGATCAATTTGATCAGCGCCCCCATACCTTTGGCGGGCCATGTCCGCGCGAGGAGGTTTTCCCGCGCATCTTTTGGATTGGCGGAGGACCGGATGATCCGAATAATTTCGTCAATATTCGCAACAGCCGTGGCGAGGCCCACAAGGATGTGGGCGCGGTCGCGGGCTTTGGCGAGGTCGAACTTCGTCCGCCGCGCAATAACGTCCTCACGGAAGCTTAGAAACGCTTCCAGCATATCGCGGACATTCATCTGTTCCGGCTTACCACCATTCAGGGCGAGCATGTTGGAGCTGAAATTCTGCTGCATCGGTGTGTAGCGGAAGAGTTGGTTCAGCACGACTTCCGGTACGGCGTCGCGCTTGAGCTCGACGACGAGGCGCATGCCGACACGGTCAGATTCATCGCGGACACCGGAGACGCCTTCGATCTTCTTATCATTGACCAAGGCCACGATCTTTTTTTGCAGGTTCGCCTTATTGACCTGATAAGGCAATTCCGTCGCGACAATCGCGAAACGGTCCTTCCGGATTTCCTCAATCGCGGTAACCGCGCGAACCGTGACAGAGCCTCGGCCCGTTAAGACGCCCTGTTTTGCACCCGACCGACCCATGATCTGACCACCCGTTGGGAAATCGGGTCCGGGAATAATCTCCAATAATTCATCATCAGAGAGCTGGCCATTTTCCATCAGAGCCAGTGTCGCCTCAATCACCTCGCCCAAATTATGCGGCGCAATGTTTGTCGCCATACCCACAGCAATACCGCCCGCGCCATTGACGAGGATGTTCGGAAACCTTGCAGGCAAAACGACAGGTTCTTGCTCGGATGAATCGTAATTATCCTGAAAATTGACCGTATTCTTCTCAATATCCGCAAGCAGAGACGCCGCAGGGCGGTCCATCCGGACTTCTGTATATCGCATCGCGGCGGGCGGATCTCCGTCCACCGAGCCAAAGTTCCCCTGCCCATCCAGCAATGGCAGACGCATGGAGAAATCCTGCGCCATGCGGACCAGCGCGTCATAGACGGCCGTATCGCCATGCGGATGGTATTTACCTATCACATCACCCACAACCCGCGCGGATTTACGGTAGGCTTTCTCCCGCGTAAATCCGTTCTCATGCATCGAATAGAGAATGCGACGATGCACGGGTTTCAACCCGTCACGCACGTCCGGAATAGCGCGACTGACAATCACACTCATCGCGTAATCGAGATAGGAGCGTTTCATCTCCTCCTCGATCGTGATCGGCGTCACCCCGTCTTCCAGAGGCGGATTAAGGCCTCGATTTTCGTCTTCGGGGATGTCGGTTTCGTCGACCATTCAGCACTCGATTCGGCAGGGTTGAATTATTTCGTGGAACCTAGCACCTTGCCGTCACGTATTCAAACCAGACGCCCAATTTTATAGAGAGACTCCATGTCAAAATTATCAATGATTTCAATGCTCGCCACAGTTTCACTCGTCCTCGCGGCCTGCGGCGGAGCAGATGCACCCGAAGAGACGATGACAGTCGACATCATGAACACGGCAGGCGCGAAAATCGGCACGTTGAAGATCGAAGATGACGGCGCGGAGGGTGTGGAACTCGATATTCAAGTCACAGGCTTGGAGCCTGGCATTTCCGCTATGCATATTCACGAAACGGGGAAATGTATCGCACCGGATTACACGAGCGCAGGCGGGCACTTCAATCCTGGCCAGGTCGCCCATGGTCAGGTCGCGGACGGCCCACATGCAGGCGATATGATGAATATCGAAATCGACCAAGACGGAACCGGGTCGTTCGAAATAGAGAATGAGAAAGTCTCCCTGCGCGGCACAAACGGCCTCCCCGCCCTGATGGACGCGGACGGCTCCGCCCTCATCATCCATGCGAAAGCCGATGATTATGAAAGCCAGCCGAGTGGCGCCGCAGGGCCAAGAGTCGCCTGTGCGGTCATTCCGGCTGGTTGACGCAAGCATTTGATTGTCAATCTAATGCAAAGGAACCGAAGGGCTTTGCCCTTCGGTGCTATCTACAACCGGCTCAGAGGGTTAATTTGATACACTAGGAATTACTCGTCGTCCCAAATACTCTTCCACCATGTCGGTCCGCGATCTTCTTTATCATCGCGAATTTCGAATTTGGTCCCGACTCCCGCGTCCTCAATATCTTTCCAGATATCTTTCCGATCCCATCCGGTCAGATTGGCGAGGACCTTCACTTCTTCGTCTTTCCGCTTATTAACCGCGACCTTGTAGTCTTTCGCGGCCTCGCATTTCATCTCGCCCTCATAAGCGTGGCGGAGGACGTAGCGGCCTTGGAAGTTCTGACGGTTGCCGGTCGTTTTAAATTTCAGGTCCTCGGGGAAACTCTTCGCATCATAGCGCACATGTAAACGGGTCACGAAAACATCCCGCGCGAGCGATTTCCCGCCGCGACGGGGCGATTGATTGCTGGCCTGCCAGAACACGCCCAGTTCCTGTAACTCTTCAGGCGAGAGCGGGTCTGCGGCGCAGGGGTCGCACCAATTCATGTCCCACGCATATTCCATGAATACGCCGTGCCCGCCCTCACGTTTGGCGGCGGTTTTATACATGCTCTTATAGAAGTCGGGAAATTCATCCTTGATATAGACGGGCAGTTCTTGCCCAGTTGGGATTTTCTGGGTCCGGTAATTGGTCGTCTCCACCTGACCGTCACGGGTCAGCGCATAGACGAACAAGTCTTGCTCTCCCCGCGCATTTAACGTGCCGAGACGGATGGGGAGCATGAATTTCGGCGACTCAAACGCCACAGCTATGGGACGGAGATATTCATTTCCGGTCTGGGATTGCTCCTCCAAATTTACTTTGGCGACGAAGAATTTCATATCCTGTTTGATGTAGGAGCCAAGGATACGCCCGGCCCCGTCCGGCACCTGATAGCCGTTTTCGTCAAGATAGGTCATCAGCCCATCCGATTGCTCGGCAGAGAGGAGTTGAATGTCATATTCCCCAACGGTGAATTCATCTTCAATCGTCACGCCGAGGGATTTGGCTCTACTACGCGTACCTGTGGTAACGACCACATCGTTGACGGCACCGCGTTGAAACTCCAATATCAGTCTTTGATCGCAAGGATTATCATCAAAATACTCAACCAATCTCGGCGCGGTATAGGCATCCAAATGTTTCAGGATTGCCGGATCACTAATATGAACTTGTTCCCGCTTGATCGCGGTCGGCACGGGAATGACCATCGCAAATTCGGTCAGGTCACCCTGATAATCATTGGCCATCGTTATGACCGTACGGTCGCCGTCCCGCATCAGCGCGACTTTGGAAGATTGATTGAACAGGTCCGTTCCGGCCTTCGCGACATAGAAGCCACAGAAAGCCTGCGCCGATGTCGCGGTCGTCAGGACGCCGAATGCGAGGGCGCTACTCAGCAGGTGTGAGAGTTTCATGGGAAGCTCCTTTCAGGGAGAGTGTCGTTGGCCAGTGATAGCGACCAGCTGGGAGATAACGATCAATCAGCGGCACGGTGGGCGCGCAGAGAATGAGCGCGAGAATAATGCCTGCCGCGTTGAACAAGTGGAATTGAATAATGAAACCCAGCGTCGCGACGAGCGCGGCGAAGAGCACACGCCCCGCCCGCGAATCCGGCGTCGTCTTCGGGTCGGAAATCATGAAAAACGCAAAGATGAGCAGCGCGCCCGATTGCATTTGATGGATGGGAATCGCGAGAGGGTCGCCGAGCCAGAGCGCGCGTCCAAGGACGAGCGAGGCGTAGAAAACAAGCAAGGCAATCGACACATCCCAGCGCTTCGCCTTGCCCGTCACAACACCGCCCAGTGCGAGCAAGAGCAGCGCAAATAAAGTCGCCTGCCCCCACTGCCCCGGTGAAATCCAAGCTGCACCAAAGAGGAGCGAGACAATCACGAGTCCGAAATTGGCAGGATTGAAGATGTGCTTTCCCTGCCAGCGAATGAGGTATTTTGAGAGGACTGCAATGATACCCGCCGCGATGGAGAGCGTGATTGAGCCGGTGCGGAGCAGAAGCGTCAGAGAAAAGGCTGAGATTAACGGACTACGCGGATCAAAAGGCCGGCCAATTGCGCGATCTGCGAGCGCCTGTGTGCCCAGCGTCGCGCCGACACATCCAACGGCATGCCACCACGGCAAATGAAAAGCAAAATGCGATGCGCCGAGCAGGATGAGCGTACACAAGACGCCAATCTGATAGTGGCGCGGGTCCGCCCAGAGGAATTTGAGAATACGTGAAGCCGTCACAGCCACCCCTTTGTGTTACAGTGTAACTATAGAAGAGGAAGATATGGCGACAATAGGGCGCAGGTGGGGATTTGGGTTACAAATGAGTTAGATGAGAAAGAGAGCTAACCAACAATTTTTTTAAAGCCGCCCCAAATCATCCGCTTTCCATCCCACGGCATGTCCTCAGGATCCATTTGCAGTTCCGGATCCTTCATGGCCTCTTCCCAGCCTTTGTCTCGCGTTTCTTTATCCGGCCATGTACAGAAGGAAAACACGACATTTTCGTTATCTTTTCGAATAACGGCGGTATGGAATGAGTTGACTTTACCCTCGGGCAAATCATCGCCCCAGCTTTCAACATATTCTAACAAGCCGTATTTTCGCATGACTCGCGCGAAGGTCTCGGCTTGCTCAATATATTCAGTCTTTTTATCATTAGGAACGGCCAGCAAAAAGCCGTCCACGTATTTACCCTGAACCGCCATATTATCCTCCTATAATGGGAGGCCTATAGCAGACATACGTAAAAAGGGACAATTAGCGCCTAAAACGGAATTTCATCATCCAGATCGAAATCGCCCTTCGGACCTTCTTGCGAGGAGGCGCTGCGGCTGCCGCCCTGATCCATATTGCCATAACCGCCTCGGTCTTGGTTGTAGCCTCCGCCACCACCGCCACCGGAACGTCCACCGCCTCCGCCGCCATAGCCGACATTTCCGCCGCCACCACCTTGGCTGCCGGCGCTGTCTAGCATAGTCATATTGCTGCCCGGCCCCTGCAGGACGATTTCTGTTGTATATTTATCATTGCCGTCGCGATCCTGCCATTTGCGGGTCTGCAACTTGCCTTCGATATAGAGCTTCGAGCCTTTCTTGACGTAGCGTTCGACGACACCGACGAGGCCTTCACCGAAAATCGCGACGCGGTGCCATTCCGTTTTCTCGCGACGTTCACCGCTCTGCTTGTCGCGCCAGTTCTCGGACGTGGCGAGACTGATATTTGCGACTTTCCCGCCATTGCCGAATGTGCGGACTTCCGGATCGTTGCCGACATTGCCGACGAGAATTACTTTATTGACTGAGCCTGCCATCATACCACCTATTGTATTTTTGTTCTCATTATGTTCTAGCCACTCCACCTTATCACTGCAAGAGGGCGGCTGAGTCTGACTTGTTTTGATTGTGACAGCCCCCTAAGTCCACGCCCGCGCGTAGATAACCTGTTAAGAACCGAGACCCTTCCCCATGGCCATGCTGAAAAATATCGAAGTCCGCGGCGCGCGCGAACATAATCTCAAAAGCGTCGATGTAGATTTGCCCCGCGACAAGTTGATCGTGATTACAGGCCTATCCGGGTCGGGCAAATCCTCCCTCGCTTTTGACACGATCTATGCGGAAGGCCAGCGCCGATATGTCGAGTCGCTCTCGGCCTATGCGCGGCAGTTCTTGGAGCTGCAGTCCAAGCCGGATGTCGATTCGATTGAAGGCCTCTCCCCCGCGATTTCCATTGAGCAGAAAACGACGAGTAAGAACCCGCGCTCCACCGTCGGCACAGTCACTGAAATTTATGATTATATGCGCCTGCTCTGGGCGCGGGTCGGTATTCCATATTCGCCCGCGACAGGCCTTCCTATTGAGAGTCAGACGGTCAGCCAGATGGTCGACCGCACCATGGCCCTGCCGGAAAAGACGAAACTCTACATCCTCGCCCCCGTCGTGCGGAACCGCAAAGGTGAGTTCAAAAAAGACCTTGCCGAATATATGCGGCTCGGTTTCCAGCGTGCCAAAATCAATGGCGAGTTGGTGCGGATTGAGGACGCGCCGGATCTCGACAAGAAATTCAAACATGACATTGATGTTGTCGTCGACCGTGTCGTCGTGCGCGAAGGATTGGAAACACGCCTCGCCGATTCGATAGAGCAAGCTTTGCGCCTCGCGGATGGTCTGGCCGTCGCGGAAAATGCTGATACGGGCGAGCGGATGCTGTTCTCCGAGAAATTCGCCTGTCCCGTCTCCGGCTTCACCCTCGCGGAAATCGAACCGCGCCTCTTCTCGTTCAACAACCCCAACGGCGCCTGCCCGACCTGTGACGGATTGGGTAAAGAATTGAAATTTGACGAGCAGTTGATCGTGCAGGACACATCGCGCAGCCTCGCCGGTGGCGCGATTGTACCGTGGTCGAAAACGCCGAGCAGTCTTTATATGCAAACGCTGAAAGCGCTCGCGAAACATTACAAATTCAGCGTGGACAAACCGTGGTCCAAACTCTCCGACGATGCGAAATTCGTCGTGCTCTACGGCACGGGCGGCACGTCGATTAAGTTCGAATATAAGGACGGCAAACGCAGCTATAAAACGACGAAACCCTTTGAAGGCGTCATCCCGAATCTGGACCGCCGCTACCGCGAGACGGACTCCACATGGATGCGCGAGGAGCTGTCCAAATATATGTCCGACGCGGAATGCGAGAGCTGCGGCGGCAAGCGTCTCCGCCCCGAAGCTCTATCGGTGCGCGTCGCGGATATGGATATTTCCATTCCGGGAGAACTGTCGATCAAACTCGCCTATGAACGGTTTGACCGTCTGCGGACCACCCTTTCTGCAAAAGAGATGGAGATTGCAGAACGGATTTTGAAAGAGATTCTCGACCGCCTGAAATTCCTCAACGCGGTCGGTCTCGATTATCTAACTCTGGGTCGCGGGTCCGGCTCCCTCTCCGGCGGGGAAAGCCAGCGCATCCGCCTCGCCTCGCAGATTGGCTCAGGCTTGACGGGCGTTCTCTACGTTTTGGATGAACCGTCCATCGGTCTGCATCAGCGCGATAATGAACGGCTCCTCCAGACGCTCCAAGAACTCCGCGATCTCGGTAATACCGTCATCGTCGTCGAACATGATGAGGACGCCATCCTGACGGCGGATTATGTCGTCGATATGGGCCCGAAAGCCGGCGTGCATGGCGGCGAAGTCCTCGTCGCGGGCACACCTGCGAAAATCAAGAAGTCAAAGAAGTCAATCACCGGACAATATCTGGTCGGCAAAAAAGAAATCGCCGTCCCTACTAAGCGCCGCACATTCAACAAGAAAAAAGTCATCGCCGTTAAAGGCGCTCGTGGGAATAATCTCAAGGATGTCGATGTCGATTTCCCCATGGGCCTAATGACCTGCGTGACAGGCGTGTCGGGCGGCGGGAAATCCACGCTGACCATGGAGACACTCTATAAACAGGCCGCGCGGACGTTGAACAAATCCTCCGTGACGCCCATGCCGCATGACAGTGTCGAAGGACTCGACCAACTCGACAAGATTATCAATATCGACCAATCCCCGATTGGCCGCACACCACGCTCCAACCCTGCGACCTATACAGGGGCCTTCACCCCCATCCGGGATTGGTTTGCAGGTCTGCCGGAAGCCAAAACACGTGGATATAAACCCGGTCGCTTCAGCTTCAACGTCAAGGGCGGGCGCTGCGAAGCCTGTCAGGGCGGCGGCGTCATCAAGATCGAAATGCACTTCCTGCCCGACATCTATGTCGAATGCGATGTCTGTAAGGGCGCGCGCTATAATCGCGAAACTTTAGAGATTAAATTCAAGGGCAAATCCATCGCGGACATCCTGGCCATGACGGTCGAGGAAGCGGCGGACTTCTTCAAAGCTGTCCCTCCCATCCGCGATAAAATGGTGACATTGCAGCGTGTCGGACTCGGTTACCTCAAAGTCGGGCAACAGGCGACGACGCTCTCCGGCGGTGAAGCGCAGCGCGTCAAACTCGCCAAAGAACTCGCCAAACGCGCGACGGGGCGCACGCTCTATATTCTGGACGAGCCAACAACGGGCCTCCATTTCGAGGACGTCAATAAACTCCTCGGCGTGCTGAATGAACTTGTCGGCACAGGCAATACGATGATTATCATCGAGCATAATCTCGACGTCGTGAAAACCGCAGACTGGGTCATCGACATCGGCCCCGAAGGCGGCGATGGCGGCGGCGAAATCGTCGGCGTCGGCACACCGGAGGATATCGCCGAAATCGAGACCAGCTGGACCGGACGATTCCTCAAACCCATGTTGGAAAAACATGCCGCGCGGGCGGGTTAGGTTTTGAGCGAGGGGTGGAATAGTGAATAATCCACGTATTAGGGAAACTTAATCCTCGGTTTCGGGAAAACATATGATTGTCACCCCGCACAAGCCCGGAGGGCGAAGATGCGGGGCCTGTCGTTTACGGACTAAACTCAAGAAACACCGTCATTACCGCCCTTGTGGCGGTAATCCATGCGATGGTCGAACCTTGGTTATGGATTACCGCCACAAGGGCGGTAATGACGGAGAAGAGAGAGACGGGCTGTTGCCCAATCCCCGTTTATAAAAATAATACCCCCGCACTTATCCAGCCCGGGCTACATTCAACTCGTTCTTTCGGACATGGGACAGGCAAGTGATCGTTGGCGTGTCGTGCCGAAGGACGGTGTGCTTAGAAGCATCTTGTAACGGAGATGTGGAGGAGCCCAGCCGCGAGCGCCTGACTCTCTGGAACGAGAGCAGTCAAGTAAGGCCGTCGTTGGAAAGACACCGCCGCGTTGGTTTGTGTATTTGTTTTCAACAATTACACGAAGCGCAAGGGTTATTGTTGCCTAGCAAACAGTAATAACCCGAGATTTGGAAGATGTAACGGTTTCGCCGACTAAGTTGATTTTTCTATTAGAAAATTCAACGACCCAAACCTCACGTGCTTGGCCCCTGCGTAAAAACTTTTTTCTCTTGGTTCCCCATCGCGGGAGGCCACCACGCGGACGTCCCATTTATCAGGACAATCGCCTCCCCCGCCGCACGCTTAGATCGTCGGTTGCAGCCTTCGCTTGTCTAAAATTAGAGGCCCCCGCCCCCAAAGTAATCGACCTTACCCAGCGGCACACCGTTATGACGGAGGATATTATAAACCGTTGTCACGTGGAAGTGGATATTGGGAAGAGTGAAGCCCGAAAGATAGGAAATACCCGTGAAATCCATTTCACCGCGCGGGCCCATCTTGACGGAAAATTCGCGGCTTTCCTTGCCATCCAAATCCGCCGAAGTGACGGTCGCCATATCCGCCTTGGCGCGCTCCAGAACCGCATGACATTCGGCAAAACTGGTCGGCGCGCCCTCATAGCTCGGCGGCTCAATTCCCGCGATGCGGAACGGCGCGTTCTTGGCGAGCTCGGCGCAGGTCTGGACCTGTTTCGCCAATGGCCACATATCCGGCGCCAGCCGCGCATTTAGAAAGACCTCCGACTCGATGCCACGCTCCGCAGCATTGGCTTCCGCCTTGCGCAGAAGATGGGCGAGATTATCCAGCAGGCGTGGCAGGGCTTGGACGGCATTGGACATTGAGAGTGTGGACATGCAGTCCTCCTATTAAGTCATTGAGCTCCGACTATGTATTGGGCGGCCAGTCTCCGGAAGCTTTAGCTTTGGATAGCACGCCTGCAAAATCGTCCTCAATCACCCCGGCTGTCGCCTTCGCCGCGCCGACAACGCCAGGAACGCCTGCGCCCGGATGTGTCCCTGCGCCGGTAATATACATATTGTCGATGACATCATCGCGGTTATGCGGACGGAACCAGGCCGATTGCGTCAGGATCGGTTCGACCGAGAAAGCACTGCCGAGATGGGAGTTCATCTCGTCGCGGAACCCGAAGGGCGTCAGCGTATGCATAACTTCCAAATGATCGTTCAATCCGGGAATTGCGTGTTCTTCCAGATAGTCGAGGATCTTCTGCGCATAGGCCGGCCCAATCTCGTCCCAATCCAGATCGGCGTGACCCAGATGCGGAACAGGCGCGAGCACGTAATAGGCGGATTTCCCTTCCGGCGACATCGTAGAATCCGTAACAGAAGGCGCGTGGAGGTAGAGCGAGAAATCATCCGAGAGCTTGCCACCCTTCCCGAAAATCTCGGCAATCAATTCCTTATAACGCTGCCCGAAGAGAATGATGTGATGTTTCAGATGTTCCGGCGTCGGGATGTCGAGCCCGAAATAGATCACGAAAAGCGACATGGAATGGCGCTTCTTGGTCAGGGCTTTGCCGTATTTCGCGCCGCGCTTATGCTTGCGCAAAAGTTGCTGATAGGTGTGCACGACATCCGCATTGCTGGCCACCAGATCTGCGTCCTGTGTCCATCCATCCGCGGTTGTTACGCCCGTCACGCGGTCGCCTTCTGTATGGATATCTGTGACCTCGGAGTTCAGACGGACGTCGCCGCCAATATCCTTGAAAAGGCTGACCAAACCTGCGACGAGTGCGCCCGTCCCGCCCTTGGCAAACCAGACACCGCCCTTGCGCTCCAATGCATGGATGAGGCCGTAAATCGCGGAAGTCGCAAACGGGTTACCGCCGACGAGGAGCGATTGGAAGGAGAGGAGCTGCCGCGTCTTCTCATCCTTCACAAATTTGGAGACTTGCGCATAAACACTCCGGTCCGCACGAAGGCGGACGAGTTGAGGGGCGGCGGCGAACATCTGGCTCATTTTCAGGAAAGCCGTCGTGCCGAGCTTCTCATAACCCTCGCGGTAAAGCTCCTGCGAATAGGCGAGAAATTTCCGGTAGCCTTCGACATCATCGGGATTGCGGGACCGGATTTGTTCTTCGAGGAAATCCTGATCATTATT
This sequence comes from uncultured Caulobacterales bacterium, assembly GCA_947503715.1. GTDB lineage: Bacteria > Pseudomonadota > Alphaproteobacteria > Caulobacterales > Maricaulaceae > Litorimonas. Next base: position 24,970 of record CANNER010000003.1, read on the forward strand.
GTAATCGAGGACTTCGCCGTCTTCCCATTGCAGGCGGTAGAACGGGTCTACGGGCAGCAGCTCGACATAGTCCTTCATCTCGCGGCCCGCGACCGTGAAGAGTTCTTCGAGGCAATCGGGGTCGGTGATAACGGTCGGCCCGCCATCAAATTTGAACCCACCCATTTCGTAAACATAGGCGCGGCCGCCCGGCTTATCCCGATTGTCGAGCAGCGTCGTCTGGAATCCCATGGCCTGCAAACGGATGGCGAGCGCGATGCCACCAAAACCAGCACCCACAACGATGGCCGTGGGACGTGCGGAGGATTTGACCATTTTGGCCGGATCAACTTGGATATTCATTTACGGCGCGTCCTTCTTGCGTTCGCGCCTGATAAAGGCGGATTCGCTGAAATTATAAAGTGCTTTAGATACGGGCACGGGCGGCTTTCCGATGAGGATGCGCGCTTTGTCGCGCCACGTCAGCGTGCCGCCATAGAACCGTTCGATCAGACCTTGGTTCAGCCCGTAAAACCGCTGGAGGACGCTATAGCGTTCCGTGGGCTTTGCCGCGCGGAACAGCATGCGGTTGAGGAGGCGGAGGAAGCGTTCGGACTTATATTTCTCACGCTTCAAATTTATGCACGCAGAATAAATATGTCCCTCGGCTTGTTCGTCAGGAAAGTTTTTGAAACAGTCAAAACCCCAAGCCAACCAGTAAGCATTTTTCAACGCATCTGGAAAACTATATCCAGTTACAGCATGAAAAAAACCACCCCGTATACCAATGGCTGGCGGGTAATATGCATCTTTTTTTACCGCCAATGTTATTGGCAGAACCCCCTTCTCCCGCCTCACAACCTCATACTCATCCACACGCAAGCGATCGCGGATATAATCCTTAATCAGCGCATCCACCTCTTGGCTCTGCAAGTCGGGGCCGTCCGTGTAATATGTATCTTCAACAAGGAGTTCGGTTTCAGAATAGGGCAAGCAATAGACAAAGCGGTACCCGCCAAGTTGCTCCACTGTCGCGTCCATAATGATGGGACGTTCAACGCCATGCGGCGTCTCGGTTTTAATCACGTGACCGACAAACTTCTGATAACCGAGAAAGACATCGTTATTCGGTTCGAACCCACGCGCATCCAAAACGCAGGTCGCGGACAATTTCTCCCCATTCCCCAAAACCACGTGATCAGGAGAGAGCGTCTCCACCCGCGTGTTCAACCGAACCTGCAAGCGCCCGCTTTCAATATGCGGCTGAACACAGGCGCGGAGTGTCTCGCTATTTCCGGTACAATAGGGAATATCCAGAGTCCGTTCCCGCTTTGGGAATTTCACGTCATAGCGATCCCATTGATAAGCAATAAAAGGTTTGATCCAATCTTGCAGATCCGGCGCTACATCAGTCAGATTAAACGACCATGTGTGATCGCCCGCGATTTGGTCCGAAGCTTCGACAATCTCAATCGTCAGACCGGGGTTTACATCAAGGCAGCGCCACGCCGTCAGCAGACCGGAGAGGCCTGCGCCAACGATGATCATATCAGGCGTTTCTGTCATAGGTTGGGTTTATGCCACGCGGTGAAAAGTACAAGCCATCACTGTCAGGCAGGACTGTCCTATGAGGAGGTCAAACACTGATTTCGCAAACCAATTTATAAAATTTTTGTCCTCACCTGAAACAAATCCTATGCTTAAAGGTGCAAAATTAACTAAAAAAAACTTAGGGTTAGGATAACTTATACACGAACAATACTGTGAATCACTCCCAAACACTGTCTAGCGCTGTCATAAACAAATTGTCTGGAGCAATCCGGGCAGACGGATGGTGCGGTTGCCCCACATCGGCCAAGCTATCCGTCACTTGAATTTCAGAATTGGCTTCGGCTAATACGGATAGATAGGTCGGTTCCCCCACACGAACCGGTCTATTTATCTTCTCCGTCACGGTAGGAAATTTCAGGCTGATAATTTTCATCATGTTTCGCGAGAACTTCCACGGCTTGAAAGGTCGTCGGTGAAGTGAGCCGCCCTGAAATCACGACGCCCTGCCCTTCCCGAAAAAGATCCGGCAAGGCACCAGTGTAGGTCACATTAATGGGCATACGCATTTCGCGTTCAAAATCTTCTACCCTAAACCGCGTTGTCAGGCCCTGCGTATCGACGGTCCCCTCAGCCACCAGCCCGCCGATTTTGAAGATATCAGAACGGGGCTCAAATCCTTCAGCCACCACATCAGATGGGTTTTCAAAGAACTGCGTATTCTCATTGAGGGCCTGCAAGATCAGAAACAAACCTGCCGCCAGCATAAGACCGAGAATACCGATCCAAAGAAGGCGACGGTTACGATTGGGCGGTTTAACACGGGTATCTGACATGTGCGGAGACATAGCACGGACGGCCTCCCCCGCAAGCGCAATGGCGCAGTCCAAATGAGTGACATCATCGCGCACCACCGCTATGGACGTCCTATGACGGGTACCGCCACATTAAAGCTGACGGATGTTGATATCATTCGGGGTCACCGGACCCTGATATCTGCATTGACGCTGACCTTGGACCGACCACAACTTCTCTGGGTTGAAGGGGGGAACGGGATTGGAAAAACATCCCTGCTGCGCACTTGCGCGGGATTGAGCCAGCCTGCCTCCGGACAGGTTGCGTGGGCCCTGAATGAAGAGAGCTGCAAAGCTCCCGACGCCGTCGCGTTTTTGCCTGCGGACACTTACAATAAATCCGGCCTAACTACGCTAGAATCCGCGCAATTCTGGGGCGCGGACTTGGGTACTGTGGATATGGAATCCCACGCTACAACTCGGACGGAACGGCTTTCAACCGGCCAAGCGAAACGACTCTCGATCGCCAATCTTATCGCTGCGGAAAAGCCAATTTGGATTTTGGACGAACCCCTTGCGGGTTTGGACGCCTCGGGTCGGGAGGATGTGACCGCGCTCTTATCCGAACACATCTCCAATGACGGCATAGCCATCGTCGCGTCGCATACGCCCATTCCCGTTGCAAATATCTTCACGCAAAGACTTACGCTCGGATGATCGGTGTTTCGACCATACTTAAACGTGACGTAAAGCGCGCGGCCCGCTCCGGCGGGACATGGGCTTACGGGCTGGTCTTCATGGTGATCTTCCTAACGCTTTCCGCGATTGCCTTAGACGGAGAGATGTCAACGCTGCGCCGCCTTGGCGTGCCGCTCATCTGGCTGGCCGTGACATTCGCAACCCTGATGAGCGCGGACCGCGCATTTTCAGAAGATATAAAAGACGGGACAACGGGACAGCTTTGGCTGGGCGGGTTCGGATATCTGGAACAGGCGGGCAGTGGGATCTTCGCCTTCGGCCTCATCCATCTTCTCCCACTGATTATAACGGCTCCGCTTTGGTCGGTGCTCTTTGATCTGAATTCTGAGACGGTCATCGGCCTCGTCGCCGCGCTCCTGCTGGCCTTTCCGGGCATAGCGGCCTTCACAGCGCTTGCCGGGGCTCTAACGGGTGGCCAAGGAAAAGGCGGCTTCCTCGCGATTTTCATCAGTGCGCCGCTCCTCGTGCCGATCCTGATTTTCGGCGTGGCGGCGTCGCAAGCCTATGCCATCACAGGCTGGGCTGCGGTAGAATTTCGCGCTCTCGCGGGCTTGTCTCTTCTGGCATTGGCAGTATCAGTACCCGCAACTGCCGCTGCCCTGGCGGCCAATACGGATCGTTAAATGCGCTTTATCAGCTATCTCGCCAATCCCGCCCGTTTTCTGCGGTTCTCCAAATACGCGACACCGATTGCGGGTTGGCTGGCCTTGGCCCTGATTGGCGTTGGAACTCTGGTGTCCCTCATCTTCTCTCCCCCCGCGATTGAGCACGGGCAGACCGTGCGGATGATGTATGTCCACGTTCCTGCGGCTTGGTGTTCCATGGCGGCCTATACTGCGATTGCGGTGGCCAGCCTTGTCAGTTTCGTCTGGCGGCATAATCTCGCCGATAGTGTCGCGAGGTCCCTCGCCCTGCCGGGGGCCGCGTTTACCTTCCTCGCCTTGGTCACGGGGAGCCTCTGGGGGCGTCCGGCTTGGGGGACATGGTGGCAATGGGACGGGCGGATGACCTCTGTTCTCGTGCTGCTTTTCATCTATATCGGATATATGGCGATTTGGAATATCGTCGCGGATCGTCGCCAAGCGGCCCGTCTCGCCGCAATTGTTGCCATGGTCGGATGGCTCAATATTCCGATCATCAAATTCTCGGTGAATTGGTGGAATACGCTGCACCAGCCCGCGACGATATCGGAACCTGGCGCGCCGGGATTGCCCTTTGAATTGCTGCTTCCGCTCCTCCTCATGGCGCTGGGCTATACCGCCCTTCTCGCTTGGTTTGCCTTACGGGGAACCGAAGCCGAATTGGCAGAGTTAAAATCCCAACGGGCCGCCACCAATAAACCTGCTTCCGTCAAACTGGAGACGGTGACACATGATTGATTTCGGTAAAAACACGGCCTTTATTCTGGCCTCTTACGGCATCTCTGCGTTCACGCTTGGATTGCTCGTCATTCTAACGCTGAGAAAACCTCGCAGATGACCGATCTCGGCGCGACGCCCTATGCGCGGATCACGAAGCTGATGGACCGTCTGCGGACGGATTGCCCGTGGGATCACGAGCAGACATTCGAAACCATCGCGCCCTACACAGTGGAGGAAGCCTATGAGGTCATGGACGCGATCAATCGTCAGGATATGACCGATCTAAAATCCGAACTTGGCGATCTTCTGTTTCAGGTTCTGTTCCACTCGAAAATCGCGAGCGAAGATGGAGCCTTCGATTTCGCGGATGTCTGTGACGGTCTTGTCGAGAAGATGGTGCGGAGGCATCCGCATGTCTTCGAAGGGGCGGAGAAACCCGATTGGGATGCGATTAAAGCGGCAGAGCGGAGCGGTAAGGGCGAGCAGAAAACGCTGGACGGTGTCGCGCTGTCGCTCCCCGCCTTATTACGGGCGGAAAAGTTGCAGAAACGCGCGGCGAAGAAGGGATTTGACTGGCCGGATACGGATGGTCCTTATGAAAAGTTGTCTGAGGAAATCGAGGAAGTTCGTGAAGCTGTGAAAGACGGCGATGTTGACGAGATCGAGAACGAGATTGGCGATCTACTCTTCTCCGTCGTGAATCTCGCGCGGAAACTGAAAATCGATCCGGAAGCCGCGCTGCGCAGTGCCAACGGCAAATTCACAAAACGGTTTAACGAAGTTGAGAAGCGCGCAGAGCCAGACCTAGAATCGCTCACTCTGGATGAGATGGAAGCCCTCTGGCAGGCGGCTAAACGCGACGGGCTCTAATTGATAATAAGTTCGCGGTAGCGGGCCAGAAACTTACCGGCATCCGACTCATTTACACGGACCTGCATCAGGACTGTGCCGTCATCAGACGCTTCATCGCGGAGGACTTGCCCGTTCTCATGCAACCAAGCGCGGGCCGAGAAGTTGGCAGGCGTGATTTTCACATCCAGAATATGGTCGTTGCGGGTCAGTGCTTCCTCAATCCCGTTCTCCAGCGCCTCGATACCTTCACCTGTCAGGCAGGAGATTTCGAACGCATCCATCATATCGGCATGTGTGCGCGTCGCATTGGCGCGTTCTGAAAGATGTTCAGCTTCCAGCTCGTTCAACAGATCGACCTTATTCCAGACCTCGATAATCGGCTGGCCATGTTCAGGTCCGGCCTCGATCTGTTCCAGCACTTCCATGACTTCCTCGCGTCTCCGTTCCGTCAAAGGATCGGACATGTCACGCACATGAAGCAGCAAGTCGGCTTCTTTCACTTCCTCCAGCGTCGCGCGGAAGGCGGTGATAAGGGAGGTCGGCAGGTCAGAGATAAAGCCAACAGTATCAGACAGCACAGCCGTTTGCCCGCTCGGCAAAGGTAGAATACGATGGGTCGTATCCAGCGTCGCAAAGAGCATATCCTTCGCCATGACACCACCCGTCGTCAGTTTGTTGAACAGCGTCGATTTCCCCGCATTGGTATAACCAACAAGCGCGACGACACGTTCGGGTGCGCGTTGGCGGGCTTTGCGTTGCAGTCCACGCGTGCGGCGGACATCGTCCAATTTGCGCTTCAGGCGCGTTATCTTGTCATTCAGGACGCGACGGTCGCTCTCAATCTGCGTTTCACCCGGACCCGCCAGACCGCCTGTGCCACCCCGCTGCCGTTCCAAATGGGTCCAGGTCCGCACGAGGCGGGAGCGTTCATAACCCAAACGCGCGAGCTCGACCTGAAGCGAACCTTCTTTCGTCGCCGCGCGGAGGCCGAAAATTTCGAGGATCAGGCCCGTCCGGTCGATGACTTTAACTTTGAGAGTGCGTTCCAAGTTCCGTTGCTGAACGGGCGTGAGTGACGAGTTGATAATGACAAGCGTCAATTCATTTGCGGCAATCTCCGCCGCCATTTCGTCAATCTGACCCGAGCCGAAGAAATTCGAACTGCGAATATCGCGGATCGGAATGATTTTCGCGACCGACGGTTCAACGCCAAGCGCTTCGGCGAGACCAATGGCCTCTTCTAAGTCATAATCCGCATCTGATGCGCGATTATCGGCAAATCGGGGATGCGCGACGAGGGCGCGGTCCTGTTTAACAGCATGTTCAACCATGCAGGGCCGTAACCCTACTCGTCGTCAGTATCAACAGGATCGTGCAACTGAACGGGACCGCCTGGCATGATCGTGGAAATTGCGTGTTTGTAAACAAGCTGGACCTGACCATCGCGGCGCAGCAGGACGCAGAAATTATCGAACCACGTCACCATACCTTGCAATTTCACTCCATTGACGAGAAAAATCGTAACGGGCGTTTTTGCTTTGCGAACAGCATTTAGAAATGTGTCCTGAAGATTTTGATTACGGTCTGGCATATCACTCCCCCTTTATTTTTATGTTTAAGCCATAACATAGGGTAAAGTGTTATGGCGTCCCACACCGCAGTTTGTGGCGCAGTCGATTTGGGGTTGCAAGCCTCAATCCATCAGATGTGACGAAAAATGTCTTAGGCTGTCGCCTTGGCCTAGCGCTTCCAAAAATTAGGCATAAAGAGCGCAACAGCGCCGAGAACTTCTATTCGGCCCATCAGCATCAGAATAATGAAGACCCCCATCTGTCCAGACGTGAATTGCTCATAGGTCAGGCCTGATTCCGGGAGTGTCAAATTCAGCAGCGGCCCGACATTGGACAGGCTCGCCGCAGAGGTGGCTATGGCATCATCCAAGGAAAGTCCGACAACGCCCATCAGGGATATCCCAATCCCAAAGGCCAATGTGTAAGCAAAGAAATACATCCAGATAGAGAGAAAGGCCGCATCCGAGATGGTCTGCGACTTGAATTTCATGGGCAGCACGCGTGAAGGATGAGACAGGCGCGACAATTCTGTGCCCAAATGACGGAAGAGCAGGAGCATGCGGATGAGCTTTACTCCTCCCGCTGTCGACAATGCAGAGCCGCCTACTAAGGCCACGGTGATCAGAATAGCCGGCGGGACCATGTCGATGCTGATCACCTGATATTGAAATCCGGTGGAACTGACAAAATAGGCGCTATCGAGGAAGAGATCGAATAGATTACCCAATCCGGAAAACAACACGCCGATGACGACGAGACTGGCCAGGATTACGAACAGCGCACGATGTTCCGCATTCAAGATCAAACGCCAAGCCTCGCGCATCTTCCGCAAGCGGAAGAAATCCCAAATAATGGCAAGATTGAGCGCGCCAAAAATACAGAGAACCGCCAGAACCGTGGCGGCGAAAGGCGGTATGTAAAGCTGGAGAGGGCCTGCTCGGGGTGTTAGCCCCCCCGTGCTGATCCCGCTCAAGGCTAAGCATAAAGCCTCAAAGGCCGGTGCCCCGCCCAAAGTCATGAGGGTGAACCCGATCAAAGCCAATAAAAGATATATCCCCGCCACCAGGCGCCCAATAGCGATGAGGCGCGTGAACAATTCCCCTTTGCGCGATGTGAAAAGAATGGACCGGTGCACCCCCGTTCCGGTTTGGTTTACCGCCGCTAATATCACGATGGCAAAGGTCGCCACACTGACCCCGCCCGCCCATTGCAGGAGAGATCTCCAAAATAAAAGGACCGGCGGGAGGGCGTCCGGCACAAGCCGTGTCGCGCCCGTCGTCGTGAAAGCGGAGACACTTTCAAAATAAGCGGAGAGAAGGTCCGGACTTGCCCCCATCACACGGAAGGGCACGCAGAGAATCGCAGGCACTAAAACCCAGAACATGGTTAGGAAAACCAGGGCTTCAGCTTTGGTTTCATGCTCTCCGGTGCCAGAAGAAAGCATAACCAGCAAAAGACCAAATACACCGATGGAGACACCCAAGGATGCCATAATTATGGCCCCGGACAGGTCTTGCGCGATGAAGCTAATGATTGCCGTGATCGTAAACAGTCCCGTGCAGAGCAGGAACGTTCGACCCAGCCAGAATAATATGCGGTCTATCGCCACCTAGCGTATACCGTTAATAGTAATCAGAACTGACACGGAACATCGTCACAATATCGGACAAGGCCCCCTTCTCAGCGAGCAGGACAACACGATTGCCCGGACGCAGAACGATGTCCGGCGTTGGGAATATAACACCTGCATCAGATATCACGGCGCCGATAGCCACGCCCTCGCCCAAGCTCAGATCTCGCAGAGCTTTGCCAGCCATGGGAGATGTGTCGAGCACTTCGCCCTCAATCACTTCCGCACCGCCATTTTCAAGGGAGTAGACTTCGAGAATACGACCACGCCTAACGTGACGTAAAATAGAAGAAATGGTCGAGGCCCGCGGATCGATGACCATATCAATGCCAAGCTCTGACTGCATATCCTGCATGGAGAGTTCGTTGATCAGACTGATCGTGTGAGAGGCCCCTAATTTCTTGGCAAGAACTGCTGACAGGATATTCACACTATCACTATCGGTCAGACAAATCACCATTTCCGCACTGGAGACGCCGGCTTCTTCCTGAATATCCGCATCCATGGCATCCCCATTAAGGATCACAGTTCGCGTCAGATTGGCGGCGGACGCTTCGGCCCGGTCTTTATTGCGTTCGATCACCCGGACACGCATCCCGGAGGTTTTTTCCAGTGATTCCGCAACATAGATACCAATATTACCGCCGCCAATAATCACAATATGGCGGGCTTTGGTTTCTCTTGAGCCCAGCACTTCCAGAAGCCGCGTCGCATGGGCAGATTGTGTGATAATGTAGGCGCGGTCTCCGATTTCCAACGGATCATCCGGTGTTGGGGCGAATATCTCCCCTTCCCGCTCAATACCCACCACGGCAGCATGAAGCCCCGTAAAGAGGTCTGGAATTTGACGGATGGGCGTCTGGATGATGGGGCAATCCGCAGAAATTTCGACGCCCAGCATTTGCACGGCCCCATCCCCAAACGGAACGACGTTAAACGCACCGGGCGTGTTTAAACGCCTTAGGATAGATTTCCCAATCTCAATCTCGGGTGAGATGATAATATCAATGGGCATATTCTCACGCGAATAAAGGTCATTCCATTCACTGCTGAGATAACCTTGCGCCCGCACACGCGCGACTTTCGTGGGCACGTCAAAGAGCGAATGCGCGACCTGACAGGCCATCATATTGACCTCATCATAATGTGTGACCGCAATAATCATATCGCAGTCCTTCACACCCGCCCTAACCAAGACATCCGGATGGCTGCCGTGACCGATCACACCCCGCACATCGAGTTGGTTCGTAATCTGACGGATGAGGTCGGGGGACGTATCAATGACGGTAACGGTATTGCGCTCCGCTGATAGGCGTGCGGCCAAACCATATCCGACCCGTCCCGCTCCACAAATAATGACGCGCATGTCGTAATCCTAAAGTTGGCGGCCTAGCTGTCCCGCGTCGATGTTCCCAAGCCTAGAGATTTGAGTTTGCGATGCAAGGCCGAACGCTCCATTCCAACAAAGCTGGCTGTGCGTGAAATATTACCGCCAAATCTGTCAATTTGCGCTTGTAAATATTCCCGTTCAAAATGCTCACGCGCATCACGGAGTGGCATCGCAATAATCCGGTCATTATCTGGCGAGTTTGTTCCACTTCGGACCACAGAGACTTCTTTCGGTAGGGTTTCGAGTGTAATGGCTTGGGTCGGCTCTCCCGTTGCGAGGATTAGCAACCGCTCTACATTATTGCGTAATTGGCGGACATTTCCCGGCCAATCATGCGCTTGCAGCGCCGCCATCGCATCGTCTCCGATTTGTCTGGCCGGTAGACCCGTAGACGCCGCGAGTTGTTCGATAAAATGCTCCACCAGAGCCGGAATGTCTTCCCGACGTTCTGACAATTTCGGCGCATGAAGCGGCATAACATTGAGTCGATGGAAGAGATCTTCGCGAAACCGTCCCATTGAAACTTCATCGGTCAGATCGCGAGACGAGCTCGTGATGACGCGCACATCCACTTGTACATCATCCTGCCCCCCAATGCGGTTAAACCGTTGCTCAACGAGCAGGCGGAGCAATTTACCCTGGGTTTCGAGCGGCATATCCGCCACTTCATCGAGGTAAAGCGTCCCATTATGCGCGCGTTCCAGCAGACCCGTTTTCTGCGGTGTATCCGGACCGGACGCTTCGACTCCGAATAATTCCTCTTCTACACGTTCAGGGACCATAGAGGCGGCGTTCACCGCCTTAAATGGACCATCAGATCGATTGGACTGCCCGTGCAGCAGGCGTGCTAAAAGCTCCTTACCCGTGCCCGATGCACCCGTGATGAGAACCCGGGAATTCGTCGCGGCAACCCGCGCAATTTTCTGCCGAAGTTGCGCGATTTGCGCAGAGCTGCCAACTAATCGGTCAACATTGACAGTCTTACCCTTCAACTCCTCATTTTCCTGACGCAGCCGGGAATTTTCCAAGGCACGCGTGGCGGTGATGATCAGTTTTTCAGCTTTGAACGGTTTCACAATATAATCAAATGCCCCTTTCCGAATGGCAGAAACGGCCGTCTCGACCGTGCCGTGCCCAGAAATGACGATGATTGGAATATTTTCATAGCGGGCCTTCAAGGCCGTCAGCAATTCGATCCCGTCCATGTCCGAGCCCTTAAGCCAGACATCCAGAACAACGAGGTTGGGCTTGCGGGTCCGCACGGCTTCCAAGGCCGCTTGCGACGTTGCAGCTTCCCGCACCTGATAGCCCTCGTCCTCCAAAATACCGGAAATCATGGCCCGAATATCGGTTTCATCCTCAACAATCAGAACATCGGATGTCATAAGACCTCACTTTGGCTAGGGCTGGAAAGCACTTCTGTTTCAGTTTCTTGCGGCAGGTAAATTGTCGTCCGGGCCCCCAACTGAGACTCTGGCGTGTCGAGCATTAACTGCCCGCCATGATCTTCGACAATTCGCTTCACAATGGCGAGGCCGAGCCCCGTCCCGCTCTCACGCGTCGTGACATAAGGCTCCATCAGGCGATCCGTATCTTTGAACGGCCAACCCGGACCATTATCAACAATCTCTATGGCGACGCGTTTACCGATCGACTTCAGCGAAATCGTCACCTCTCCGCTGAAATGCGCAACAACGCCTGCATCCACTTTGCGCTGAACCGCCTCCGCCGCATTCTTCAGGACATTCGTGAGCGCTTGGGACAATAAGCGTGCATCCCCGTAGACAAGGGTCGATGTCGGCCAAGGTCCTTTGCGTCGGAAGCGAATGTCAGGAAATGATACGCCTTGCGCAAAAATCGTTTCCGCCAAAATCGTCACAATATCGGTGGGTTCCAAATCAGGAGACGGCATGCGCGCAAAGGCGGAAAATTCATCCACCATCTGCTCCAAGCTTCCGACTTGCCGGATAATGGTTTGGGTACAATTATCGAATGTCTCACGGTCCGAGGTGATCTCATTCGCATATTTGCGCGACAGACGTTCCGCCGACAGTTGAATAGGCGTGAGTGGATTTTTGATTTCATGCGCGATTCGCCTGGCGACTTCACGCCACGCTGAATGCCGCTGGGCGGAGACCAGACGCGTCATATCATCAAAGGTCAGAACCCAACCCGTATCATTGCGAACGCCCTTATAGGCGGATACGTGAAGATCGAAAATCCGGGACCCCCCGCCCATTTCCAGTGTCACCTGATCTTCTGCCGTACCCGCAATTGACTCACGCGCCTTGGCAAAAGCGGGCGCGAATTCTTCGAGCACGAGTTTAATGGGTTGCCCGATCAGGTCTTCACCTCTGTCTTCCAGCAGCTTTTTCGCGGCATCATTGGACACCGTGATCTTGCCCTGCTGCGTGAGGCCGATAACGCCCGCACTCACACCTGACAGCACGGCTTCGGAAAATTGTCGGCGCTGTTCTGAAACATCATGTTCCCGGATTAATTCATCGCGCTGACTCTCGAGCTGGGATGTCATGCGATTAAACGCCGAACCGAGGTCTGATATTTCGCCCCAATCCCCCGTGACATCCACACGCGCCGCCATATCTCCGGCCCGCACACGTTCCGCCGCATTTACGAGACCTGAGAGCGGGTCGATGATTCGATTCGCCAATGCGAGCCCTAACCAGATGGACGCCATGAGAATTAAGAGCGCGCTATCGAGGAATGTCAGGAAGAAAATCTGATTCATTCGCGCCTGATTCTCATTAAAACGCGAGATTTGCAGGCTGGCATTTTCAATGCCCTGAATCGAAGACAGAACCTGATTGTCTGAGCGCAGGACATGTCCGGCATAAAGATAAGTGTTCGGGGCCTCGGAAAGTTTGGCCAGCGCGATGAGATAATTAATATCCTCGCGCTTCTGGAACGCGATTTCGGCCATATCCAGACCCGCCAATATGTCAGGTTCAGGAATACGTAAATCCGGCGCACCCGCACCCTCTGCACGGGTCAAAACGAATCCGTCCTCGCGCAAGATATAAACAGCATCAAGGTTCCGGGTTTGGGCTTCGCGCAACAGTTCTGCGGTAAAGGTTATGCGGGAGCCAAAATCCTGATTGCGGGTAATACCCTGCCGGAGATCAGACACATCACGCCCTAAATTCTCAAATTCCTGTGCGATATATCCGTCAAGGATTTGACGGGCCTCTTCCATATTATTGCGAACACTCTCTCCAAACAGACCCGACAGGTTCTGGGTGAGCAACGATGTCGAAAACCCGCCAACCAAAATGGCCGGCGTAAGGGCGGCGAGAGAGAAAATCATTACGAACCGCCTATGCAAAAGCGGCGCGCCCTGCCGGCCGGATTTTGCAAAAACAGTCGTCCAAATACGAACCCCGAGATAGACAGCTAAAATCAAGATCAGAGCGAGATTATAACGCAAGATATCATAGGCTTGTTCAATCCGCGCCGCATCAGCGGAATAAGACAAGAGCGCCCCCAAAATCGTCAACAGAATGGAGGCAATAAAGAGCGCGCCAAAGACAGTTGACCGCACGAGGCGAGGTCCGCGTTTGGCAGCGGGAATAGGCTGTGCCGCTAAAGGTAATTGGCCTGACATATCAGTCTGATTATTCAGAACAGGTCCCGCTGCAACTGCCCCTAAGGGGCTAGACTGTTGCAACTATATCGCGGTGTTGCTAAAATTCAACACTGTTTGTCTTAAGAGATATCCAAGGATTTCAACCGCGTACGAAGCGTATTGCGGTGGATGCCCAACTTATCCGCCGCCTTGGCCCGGTTCCCGCCCGTCAGGCGAAGAGCCTCAACAATGAGAGGCCTTTCGACCCAGGCCAGCGCTGTTGTGTAGGCCGACTCGCCCTCGTCATTTTCCGCATTCAACAGACTGCGACAGGCCTCTTCTAATTGTTGTCCTAAACGGTCCCGATTAGCGTCGGCTTTTTCGACGGGCGGCAGGTCTTTGTTGAATTCCTGCAGAACCATATCCGCCGTGATCACATCATCAGAGTAAAGGACGGCCAGTCGCCGGACCAGATTCTCTAATTCCCGGACGTTCCCGGTCCATTTATGGCGGTGTAAAACATCCAGCGCATCATTATCGAACCGCCGGGATTGATTGGGAGAGGCCTGAACGAGAAAAGCTTCCGCGAGTTCATAAGTGTCCTTATCGCGGGAGGCGAGATTCGGGATTTTAATCTCCGCCACATTTATCCGAAACAAAAGGTCATCACGGAACAGGCCTTTCTCAACCAAGTCCCGCAAGTCTTTCCGTGTCGCAGAAATCACGCGGGGGCGACTATTGGGCGGTATCATTTCAGCCTCATTCATCAGGGCGAGCAACCGCTCCTGCGTTGCCATGGAGAGTTCACCAATCTCGTCAATATAGATATCGCCGCCATTGACCTTCTGAAGCGTGAGAGACGTGTTTTCAAAATCTGTTGTCCGCAGAAACGGGCGATCCGCTCGAGGCCCACCATCATGGAGCAGACGCGCCACGAGATCTTTCCCGGACCCAACAGCGCCCTGAATAAGGACGGGCAGATTACCCGCTGCAAAACGTGACACGGCACGGAAGACGGGCTGCATCACGGCACTCCGTCCAATCATGGGAAGACGTTTATTCTCACTCCGCATACGGGTCTTTCGCGGATTGACCGATTGTCCCGCCCGCGCGACGGCATTTGTGACATCGTCCAAATCAAACGGCTTCGGCACATATTCGAACACTTTGTGCTGACCAGACTTCAGCGCCGTGTTCACCGTATTATTCGCGCTGATGATGATGACCGGAAGTTTCGGACGAGCGGCTGAGAGTTGCGGCAGGCTCTCAAATACCTCGCGTCCGCCCATCATGACATCTGTCACCACAATATCACCCTGCCCGGCCTCCGCCCATTTCAGCAACGTATCCGCATTATCCGTTGCTTTCACACTGTGGCCTGCACGGGTGAGGGCTTTCGAGAGAACCAAACGCACACTGTCATCATCATCGGCGAGGAGGATTTCATATTTCATAGTGATAACTCTTCGGTGTTAGAGTGAGGCGGCGCAGGAAGGAGCAGGGAGAAAACGGTACGGCCAGGAACAGATTGTACTTCGACTATGCCCTCATGTGCGGCGGCCACTTTGGAAACCAGCGCCAGACCAAGACCTTGTCCGTCCGTTTTTGTTGTCACGAAGGGCTGGAATATCTGGGCCAGAAGGTCCTTTGGAATTCCGGGACCATCATCGATGATTCGGATTTGCATCGGTAAATGTTTAGCGGACGGCCCCCCGCGCACACCGGATCGGAATGAGGTTTCCAAACGGATTTTACCCTTATGGCCCGTACTTTCCGCTGCGTTCTTGATCAGGTTCAAAAGGGCCTGCATCAGTGTGTCCGCGTCGCCATAAGCATGTGGGAGTGACGGGTCATATCGCTCATCAAAGACGACATTCGGGCTAGCCGATTGAATGATACGACGCGCCTGTCGTAGGATTTCGTGAATATTCACGCGCTGCCCCTCTTCCGGGTCAGCATCCCCCAGTTTCTCCATCCGGTCTGCTAGACGGCTAATTCTGTCAATTTCTGACCCGATAAGATCAATCAACGCCAAGCCCTCTACGCTGGCAACATCATCGCGCAGGAGTTGCGCCGCGCCTTTTATACCGGCGAGCGGATTTTTGAGTTCATGGGCAATCATTCTGCCCATACCCGTTACGACCTGACCGCCAATTTTCGTTTCACGTGGCTGCGGGCCGAGGAACCAGACCGATAGGCCGACGCCATCAGATGTCATATAGGCAGTCAGATGGGCCATGCGTCCGTCTCCGCCCGCTTTGATATCTTTGACCGACACATGACGGGTCGTTATGGCGGCGTGTTTATCTCGCGCTTTACCCGTAATACCCTGCGAGTCCGGGTCTGTTGCGACGATATCCCAGAGGCGTTTTCCCTCAATTTTATGAGATGACCGCCCCAGCCATTCCTGTGCAGCTTGGTTTACCCAAAGAATATGGTCGTCATCATCCAGCTTAAATAGCGGGAATGGCCAGTCTTCGACAAGCGGTACAATATTCGTCATGCCGCCACCGCATTTTGGAAGAACACCTGTGACAGCGCTTCCGCAACATCCTCCGCGTCCAACCCCTGACAGACACGTTTACGCAACGGGTCATCCTTGGACAATCCGGCATCGTCGCAGTAGGCCGCCAGATGTTTGCGGGCGAAGCGGATGGCTTTCCCTTCGGGATAAAAATCGTGGATATCGCGATAATGTGCGACGGCAATTTCTGATTTCTCTGCCAATGTGGGTTGGCTGACCGAGTCACCATCTACCGCCGCCCGGATTTCCGCAATATCCCAGGGCCGCCCGATCAGAGAGCGTCCGACCATCACACCGTCTGCGCCTGACTCCTCCATAGCTTTCACGGCATCCGCGCCGTCGAAAATATCTCCATTGACGAAGACCGGACGATCAACCGCAGTAACGACAGAGGAAACAGCCACCCAATCGGCCTCACCTTTATAAAATTGACACCGTGTACGCCCATGGACGACGAACATTTGAATCCCAATATCTTCGGCAGACTTTGCAATATCTGCCGCATTTAAACTCTCATGATCCCAGCCCAAGCGCATTTTTAGTGTCACAGGCACATCGACTGCTTCAACAACTGCCTCGATGATCTCAAGCGCCAGTTTCGGCTCCCGCATCAGGGCCGACCCTGACAGGGCCCCTGTCACTTTGCGCGCGGGACAACCCATATTGATGTCGATAATATCCGCGCCCGCCGCCTCGCACGCCTTCGCGCCCTCGCCCATCCAATGCGGATCCCGCCCAACGAGTTGAATGGCGAGCGGGTCCACATATCCCCGACCCGACGCTTTCGCGAGATTTTCCGCATCACCCGAGACAAGACGCTCACTTGCGACCATTTCAGACACGACTAAGCCCGGCTCAAATTGGTGCAGAACCTTCCGAAAGGGCAAATCCGTCACCCCCGACATGGGCGCGATCAGGACACGACTTTTCAAGACATGCTTGCCGATATGGATTGGGTTTGCCATTGCAGTCGTCGTAAGCTGTTTTTGCGAACCGCACAATAATTCACCGGAGTTGGAAAGCACGATGACACGTGACGCACTCATATTGGTCGCCGCCGGAAAAGGCATGCGCGCGGGCGGGGATATACCGAAACAATATAGGCGAATTGGATCACAACCCCTTTTAGTTCTAACACTGCAAAATGCTCTAAAAGCCCATAATTTCGGGACAATCATTGTCGCTATAAGCGCAGATGATGATTTTGCGGAAGGCTGCCTCGCGCCCTTTGGCGACGAGGTCAGAACGACCATTGGTGGGGCGACACGCACGGATTCTGTGCGGGCGGGGCTGAATGTCCTGCAAGGCGAGAGAATCGATCATGTCTATATACACGATGCCGCGCGGCCCTTCCTGACACAGACGCTTTTGCAGGACTTATCGAACGCTCTCGAAACGCATCAGGCCACGGCACCTGCCCTACCCATCGCTGATGCGCTCAAAACCTTGGAGGGAGATAGCGTGGACCGCGATGCGTTAAGACGGGTGCAAACACCACAAGCCTTTCGTTACGCCGATATCCTATCGGCTTTTGACGCTGCGAAACCGGGCGAAAGCCATGCCGATGATATTGCGGTTGCGCGGGCCGCTGGCCTCTCCCTCTCCTTCACGTCCGGTGATCCCGATAATTTCAAGGTGACCTATCCCGAAGATTTCGCCAAAGCAGAGCGCATGGTAGATCAAACTTACACCGCAACAGGTTCCGGCTTCGACGTGCATCAATTCGATTTCGAATCCGATGATCCGCTTTGGCTATGCGGCGTTCCGATTAACTGCGGCTACACACTGAAGGGGCATTCAGATGCAGATGCGGGACTGCATGCGCTGACGGATGCCATTCTAGGCGCGCTTTGTTTTGGGGATATTGGCGATCATTTTCCGCCCTCCGACCCGCAATGGAAAGGCGCGTCGAGCGATAAGTTTCTGATTTTTGCGATAAAAAAAGTGAAGGAACGCAACGGTTTACTCCAACATGTGGATGTTACGTTGATCTGCGAACAACCGAAAATAAAACCGCATCGCGACGCCATGCGAGAGAAGATTGCAGAGCTTTGTGGTCTTCCCCTCAACCGTGTCAGTGTGAAAGCGACAACAACCGAAAAGCTCGGCTTCACAGGGCGTGGTGAAGGTCTGGCCGCACAGGCCACAGCAACAGTAAGGTTTGGATCATGAGCCAGAATATGTTGAAAGAGATTTTCGGCCTTTCGGCGGAACTCGTGGAAAAAGCGACGACTAAAGGCTGGACATTGGCGACGGCAGAAAGCTGCACGGGCGGCTTAATCGGCGCGGCCATCACCGCGACATCGGGCAGTTCCGCAATGTTTAAGGGCGGGATCATCGCCTATGATAATCAGATCAAAACCAAACTCCTCGCCGTGCCGCCCTCCACCATCGGGAAATATGGTGCGGTCAGCGAGATTGTCGCCACACGTATGGCCGCAGGTGCTGTTGAACGTTTAAATGTCGACCTGGCCGTTGCGGTGACAGGCGTTGCGGGCCCGGGCGGCGGTAGTGAGGAAAAACCAGTCGGAACCGTCTGGATCGGCATTGCAACGCGGGAGACGAGCTTTGCCGTGCTTCATCACTTCGCAGATATGAGCCGAAACAAAGTCAGAGATGCAACCTGTTTGGAGGCTCTGAAGGCGCTTCTAAAAGCGTTAGACTAGGCCCTCTGCTTTCAAACCGAGCCGTTTCAACTCCGGGCCGGAGTCGTAAAGCTTCTCACCAATATGTGGCAGAGTTCTCCCTGCGCGGGTCTCAAACAAGTTCATAATATGAACCGCCGCCTTGGCGAATTTTTCGCGAAGGAGGAATTCTAAGGGCATCGCTTTCAACCGCACATCCACGACGACATCGACGACGGTAGAGCCATCTTCAATTGGATGAAATTTCCACTCATTCAATAGAGATTTAACCGCGCCGCCCTTTTCTGCCTTTTTGACGCTAATCTTCATGGTGCTTGGGTCAATCGTAACATGAGATTTAAAGGTCTCACGGATCATCTTATACGCGACTATGGCCTCGGCTTCGAACTCCGTGTCAGATAGTTTTTTCGTGATACGAAGCGCCGAAATCAGATCGATAAATTCCGGATAATTTTCAACATCCGCGACCAACGCGAATAAACCATCCGCGTCATGACGGATGCGTCTGACAATTCTCGTCGACGGCATTAGCGGCTAACGCCTAGTTTAGCATCGCGCGCGGCCCGCATTTGTGCAAAGTCACTATCCGCATGATAGGACGAACGGGTGAGCGGACTGGCTGACACCATCAAGAAGCCTTTCGCCCGCGCGATCGTCTCATAGGATTTAAACTCTTCCGGCGTGACAAAACGGTCAATTTTCGCATGTTTCCGCGTGGGCTGAAGATATTGGCCAATGGTCAGGAAATCGACGCCGGCGGACCGCATATCATCCATGACCTGCATGATCTCTTCTTTCGTTTCACCCAAACCCACCATGAGGCCGGATTTCGTGAATTGCGACGGATCGCGGTCCTTCACCTTCTCTAGCAAACGCAGCGAATGATAGTAACGCGCCCCCGGACGAATTTTCAGATAGAGACGCGGCACCGTTTCCAGATTGTGGTTAAACACATCAGGCCGCGCATCAATCACTTTATTCGGGGCGTCGCCCTTGCGCAGAAAATCAGGCGTCAAAATTTCAATTGTTGTGTCGGGCGACTTCGCACGAATAGCCTCAATCACGTCGACAAAATGCTGCGCACCGCCATCGTCGAGGTCGTCCCGGTCCACAGATGTAATCACGACATGTTTGAGTTTCATCTCAAGGACAGCTTCCGCAATCTTCTTTGGCTCATAGGCATCCACATCTTGCGGCAATCCTGTTGCCACATTGCAAAATGCGCAAGCCCGCGTACAGATTTCGCCCAGCACCATGAAGGTTGCATGAGATTTCTCCCAACACTCCCCGATATTCGGACAAGCTGCTTCCTCACAAACGGTCACGAGGCCTTTGTCTTTCACGATCTTCCGTGTCTCCGCATAGCCTTTAGACGTCGGCGCTTTCACGCGAATCCATTTGGGCTTGCGCAGGACTTCTGTATCCGGTCGGTTCGCCTTTTCAGGATGTCGCGGTCTTGCTTTATTCGCGTTCAGATCAAGTATCGTAGCCATGAGCGCTAAATGGGCGGGCAAAGCGGCGGATTCAAGCAAATTCAGCTTTCCAAGCTGCGCCAAATCCGCAACTCTAACCCCCATGAACACGCCGATTGAAAAACAGAGCCCATTGTCTGAAAAGGTTCTTAATATGGAACCTAGCCGCGTACTATTGGTGGAAGATGAGCCCAGCGCCTTTGAACGCTGTGCACAGCTTGTCGAACAACACCCTCGCCTCGAACTTTTTGCAGGTGTGAATAACTATACTGAAGCCAAAGCATTGGTCGACACCAAAGCCGAACAGTTCGACCTCCTCCTGACCGACCTCCAACTGGGTGACGGTGATGGGGCAGACCTCATCCGTGCATGGCGGAGTGGTGACGAAGCGGATCATAGGCGTGCGATGGTCATTTCCGTCTTTGGCGACGTCACCAGCGTTATCCGGGCTGTCGAGGCGGGCGCGGATGGATACCTCCTCAAAGGTGGATCTGACTTTGAAATGTTCAATTCAATCACAACGGTCTTGGAAGGCGGTGCGCCGATTAGTGCAGCTGTGGCTGGTCATCTGCTCAAACGTGTGCGCCGTGAGAGCCCTAAACCGGCCCAACCTCAAAAACCCAACCTACTGTCAAAGCGTGAAATCGAAGTTCTTTCCGCACTGGCACGCGGACGATCTTATAAAGAGGTTGCGCGGGATATGGATATCTCGCCCCATACGGTCGGGGGACATGTGAAGAGCATCTATCACAAACTGGCCGTTACCTCGCGGGGTGAGGCAGTCTATAAAGCTGTCCAAGAAGGCATGATCGATCTGAACGCAAGTTAATGGACACCCTATCGCATGGACTCTCGCATTCTCGCGAAAGCTTGTCCGGGGCAATGCGCCTTACCGTTGTGGTCCTATCTACTGTTCTCGCCCTTTATCTTTCTATCCTCATAAGCGAGCGAATGATGGTCCCGGAAAACGTGGTCAAACTCGACAGTTTGGCCACGGCTGTTCCTGACGGCAGTCCACGATTGACGGTTGGGCGAGACGGATATGGAAGTTATATTGGACAACGCGGCGCGGATACAGCTTACATATCGGGTGATATCACCGATCATGTCAAAGGCCTGACGGAACCTGCGATCCTCATCCAATATTCTCGACGTACAATTGACATGAGGGTCAATGGCGAAAGGTTACTGCCTTATAGTCGGCCAGCCCGTCTTAATGGTCATATTTTTCAGGAACCACATTTATACTTATTCCCAGAGGAACTTAAGCCACCTTACTTTCTGGAGATGAGGGCGCAAACGACAAAAAATCAGCCTTATGTCGGCATGCCTCTATTGTCTGAAAAACGTAACCTTCTGCGAGCTTACCGTTGGCAATATGTTGTGGGTGTCTGGATGGTCACCTTCTCCGCAGCGGCCTGCATGATTGGCGGTTTGATCGCGTTCCTACTCTCACTCCGTTCAAAAAGGCCTGGAGAGATGGTTGCATTCGGCTGCCTCATGCTGGGTTGGATGACGGTTTGCCTCACATATACCGGCGTTTTTACAGGCGCACTTGGGAATATAGGTAACCTTATCTATACTTTCGCTATTTTCATAGTCGCCGTTTCCGCACTCTCTTTCATTAATGAATGGACATTCAGAAAACGATGGATTCGGTATTATGCTGTCCCTTTGATGGCATTGCTCTATCTAGGCTTATTCATCGCAATGATCTTCCTGGATAGATCCGTTTTTATCGACATTATCTTGATCGCAGATGTTATTGCCGTGTTTGCAATCGTAACTATGATTTGGCAAGTTTGCTCTGCTCTTCTCAGAGAATTGAAGATCAGTATGTTTAGTGCAGTTGTCTTCCTCTCAACCATTCTTGCCGTCGTTATAGATATCATCTCATCTGTATCTTTAGATGCGACAGCAGCCATCTGGATGGGAACGCCTGTGACACTTCATTATGGGCCAATCGTTTGTATTTTCCTGGGATTAACGATCTTAAGTGGTTTTCTGAGAAGTTTCGTAGAAACCCAGAGAATGCTGGCAAAATCCAACACATTCCTTGTCTCTCAACTCGCCGAGCGGGAAGCCGAAATCGCAAATGTTTACGCACAACGTGAGACCGAAATGCGTGAGGCTGCGCTCGTGGATGAACGCAAACGGATCATGCGCGATATGCATGACGGCGTCGGCGGGAAGCTGCTGTCACTCTCACTCCGTGCAAAAGGTGGGCGTTTGGCCCCCAGCGAGATGGGAAAAGAGCTTGATGACAGCCTTCAGGAACTTCGCCTCATCGTCGATTCGATGGACACAGCCGATGGCGAACTGGACCTCGCGCTCGGTGCGCTTCGCGGACGATTGGAACCTGCTCTTTATGAAGCCGGCATAGAACTGGATTGGGATGCGGGCGACCTGGGGCATCAGCCGAATTACGGACCGGAAGAGGTGCTTTCCATTTACCGGATCATTCAAGAGGCCGTGATAAATATTATTCGTCATGCCAAGGCCTCAGAAATTCATTTTAAAAGCCGGATACTGCCCAATGGCACGATTGAAATTACGATTGAAGATGATGGGATTGGACTATCACAAGACAATTTGCGGCCAGGCGCAAAGGGACTGTCCAATCTTAGAACACGCACCAAGGACCTAAATGGAAATATTGAATTTCTAGCCGCCACAGAATCGAAATCCGGGCTCCGCGTACGGTTGGAGTTACCAGGTAATATTGACGCATGAGACCAGCTCGCCTCTGCAAATTGGCGAGATTGACGCCCTAAACTGACTTTCGGCACAAATTTTGCAACGTTTTAACCTCAATCTGCCATGTGGCAGGCAAAGGAGGTTTGGTACCATTACGACGCAAACTGATAATAGACCCGAAGATCGTGAGACTCACGTTATTCGCGACGGTCACGATAACTTCTTCACACCGCTGAGATTGCTCTTTGCCTCTCTCGTTGTGATTGGTCATGCCTTTGTCATTGCCATGCGCGACCCGACCCTAGAGCCCCATATTTTCTATCATTACACGTTCAGTTATATGGCCGTGAATATGTTCTTCATTGCCTCGGGATTTCTCGTCACGAAATCGATGGTCTATCGCGGCGACACGCCCAGTTTCCTTTCTGCGCGGGCCTTGCGCATTTTCCCGGCTCTAGTCGTACACGTCATATTTGTGATGATCGTGATCGGCCCCTTGGCCACAAGTCTGCCGTTGAAAGCGTTTTTCAGCTCGCCTGACTGGTATCTCCAACCCGTCAAGGTTTTGACTTTCTACAAGACCGGCATGGTTATGCCTGGAGCCTTTGAAGGCAATGCGGAAAATTTCGGATCTGCCCCACTATGGACGCTACGATATGAGGTTCTGGCCTATATTGCGACATTGGGCGTTTTCAGCCTTGGCCTGTTGAAACGAAAATGGATGGCGCTGGCCCAATTTATTCTGCCTTCTATCGCATGGATTATATTCACGCAGTTGAACCTGTTTGAAAACCTTCCAGCGACACTTAACAACATGTGTCGTTTTGGGATTGCCTATGGGTTGGGGGCTACAATTTACGCTTATCGCGACCGCCTCACCTTCCATTGGGTGAGCCTATTTGTCCTTTTGGCATTAAGTTGGATGTTTCGCTCAACCCCGGTTGTTGAGGTTATTATGAACCTCATCTTGGCTTGGGTCGTCTTTAAACTCGCCTATATACGCGCCCCGCGTTTCGCGTTTTTGCAGAAACTTCCGGACCTCTCTTACGGCATCTACATCTATCATTGGTGCGTGTTGCAGATGCTGTTTCACTGGATGCCGGATCTGTCGGTTTTAACACTCTTCGTGCTGGGCTTTCCCCCAACTGTCGTGCTTGCAGCGCTGAGCTGGTATATTATCGAAAAGCCGATGCTCAAGAGCAAGACACGCTTTGCAAATTGGCTACGCCATATCGGACTGAAACAGCGTAAGCCGTCAGGCGCAATGCTTCTCGACTAGAAGTGAATTGTCCGCCCATAAGCGTCCAGCACGGCCTCATGCATCATCTCTGACAGCGTTGGATGCGGGAAGACTGTTTCCATCAATTCATGCTCGGTCGTCTCCAGCTTTTGCGCGATGGTATAGCCCTGAATAAGTTCTGTCACTTCCGCGCCAATCATATGCGCGCCCAGTAATTCGCCAGTCTTCGCATCAAAGACCGTTTTCACGAGACCTTCCGGTTCACCCAGCGCAATTGCTTTGCCGTTACCCACATAGGGGAAACGTCCGACTTTGACGTCATAGCCCGCCGCTTTTGCTTGAGCTTCAGTATGACCGACGGAGGCGATCTGCGGATGGCAATAGGTGCAGCCCGGAATGGCATTGGCATTAAGAGGATGCGGATTTCCGCCTGCGATCTTCTCGATACAGATAATGCCTTCATGGGACGCTTTATGCGCGAGCCATGGCGGCGTCGTGACATCACCAATCGCGTAGAGCCCGGGAACGCCCGTGAAACTAAAGTCATCCACCTGAATGAAACTCCGCTCGACTTTGACGCCCAGTTTTTCAAGCCCCATATTTTCCGTATTCCCGACAATGCCAATCGCGAGAATGACGCGATCAAATTCATGCGTTTCGTCTTTTCCATTGGTCGTCAGGGTCGCCGTCACGCCTTTTGCGCCGGGTTTGACAGATTTGACTTGGGTCTTTGTCTTGATGGTCAGGCCTCGCTTCTCAAACGCCTTGCGTGCCATTTTTGAAATTTCTTCATCCTCGGCGGGCAGGATGCGGTCGACCATTTCGACTACCGTCGTGTCCGCACCAAACGCGGAGAAGAAGGACGCGAATTCCATACCGATCGCGCCTGAGCCGATGACCAGCAATTTGTCCGGAATGGTATCGGGCGTCATCGCTTCCCGCGCCGTCCAGATATACTTCCCATCAGGCTCTAGACCCGCTTGCGGAATGGTCCGCGCCCGCGCACCAGGGGCGAGAATAACGTGTTTCGATGTGTAGCTTTTGCCGTCGACATGAACCGTCGGCGCGGGTTTGCCCGGCGTCATCGACGCAAATCCCGGAATGACCGTGATCTTGTTCTTCTTCATCAGATGTTTGATGCCCGCAGAGAGCTGCCCAGCGATATTACGCGAACGCTTGACGATCTTTGCGAGGTCATAGCTCGGCTCTGCACTCAAACCATAATTCTCGGCATGCTGCATATTGTGGAACACTTCGGCGGAGCGCAGCAAAGCCTTTGTCGGGATACACCCCCAGTTTAAGCACACGCCGCCCAAATCGGCTTTCTCGATGATCGCAGTTTTAAACCCGAGCTGTGACGCACGGATGGCGGTCACGTAGCCCCCTGGACCAGAACCAATGACGATGACGTCGAAAGATGTTTCGGACATGAAATAACCTTGCATTAGAGACGCAAGGCTTATGACTCAAACCGGGTCGGCTTTGAACCGTTAATTCGCGCTATTCGCTATATTTGCGCATCATATTAGCGCGTTCTTGGCGTGTCGCCGTCAGGATCGTGATGATTTCAAGACGGATGGGCGCGGCCAGTTCATCAATCTCGATTTCATCCAAGACGGCAAAAGCCGCATCCGCATTCCCGCGTTTCGCCAATCCCGTCCCGATGCGAGAGCGGGCCGTGTCGCGGAGTTCCGGCGTCGAGAGCTCGCCCACAATATCGGCGGCCTGCCCCATATCCCCGCGATCAATCGCGTAGTCGATGACTTCGAGGAGTGCCTGATTGCGCATATCCGTGACTTGGAGCTTCCGGGCTTCATCCAAAACGCGATCATAATTTCCGCCTTTCGACGGGAGGCTCTGCTGCGGTGTATCAACCTTTGTTCCACGCGCGGTTTCGATTTTTTTCTCCACCACGTCAGAGGGAAGGAAACCGGAACCGGGGCCATCCTTACGGGCGGCGTCAATAATGTTCTGATCCGTGACGGGACGCTTCGCTGCCCCGTTCATCATCCGGATGATGTCCTCACGCGTGCGGGACCCCGTTGTTTTTTTCTTCTCAGGCTCGGCCTCAGTCTTAGCCTCAGATTTATATGTTTTAGCGGAAGACGGCTTAGACTTTTTCATCTCAGGCTCCGCCTCTGCTTTTGGTTCAGGTTTCTCTTCCTCGACCTTTTTCTTGTCGGACTTCAAATAATGATCTAGAAACTTCGTCTTTGGCGGGTCACTGGCCTCAACGGTTTCAATCGTAACAGTCTCGGTAGTATTGCGCGTCTCGGTGACAGTGGTCTTTCCGCCTGCGAGTTCGGACCCGTTCAGCTCGACACGGACATCCTCATCCGCTTCCGTCGCAACCGCGCCTTCCGTCCCGAAATAGACGATAGACCCCGCGAGAACGGATAGAATACCACCGGTGAGCAAAGCTTTCATCAACATACGACACTCCTTAACTAGAGTGAACTGTACCACATCTGAACGGTTTTCGCCAATTAAGCTCCCTTAAGAGGCGAGTCTCTACAACATCATAGTGATGGGCGTTTCGACATAGCGTTTGAACACGCCGAGCCATTCCGCGCCGAGCGCCCCGTCAACGACACGGTGATCGCAGGTCAGTGTCACGGACATAACCGTCGCAACCGCCAGTTCACCGTCTTTCACAACAGGTGTCGGTGCGCCTGCCCCGACGGACAGAATCATGCCGTGCGGTTCATTGATGATAGAGCCGAAGGACTTGATGCCCATCATCCCCAGATTGGAAATGCTGAACGTACCGCCCTGATATTCCTGCGGCTTGAGTTTCCTCTCCCGCGCACGTCCTGCGAGATCTTTCATCTCGGTCGAGATGGTCGACAGGCCCTTATTCTCGGCCTGACGCACAATCGGCGTTATCAAGCCGCCCTCGATTGCGACAGCCACGGCGACATCGGCGTGATTGTGATAGGCGATGCCGTCGGGCGTAAAGCTCGCATTGGCCGCAGGCACGGCTTTCAGCGCGAGAGCCGCCGCGCGGATGAGCATGTCATTGACTGAGACTTTGACGCCTTCGGGCGCTTGGGCGTTCAACTGCTTGCGCATGGCCAGCAATGCGTCGATTTCGCAATCCACGATGAGCGGGAAGTCAGGGACATTATTATTTGAAGCAGAGAGACGCTTCGCGATCACTTTACGCATGCCGTCTAGCGGCTCCAGCGTGTAGGTTCCGGCTTCCACACCCAGCTTGGCCAGATAATCCGCCCCACCGGAGCGCACGGCGCCGACTTCGGTGGAATCAGAAGCGGGTACAGCCGTTTCTTTTGTCTCGGCTTTCGCGGGCGCAGCGGCCGGTGAATAGCTCTCAACATCCGCCTTCACGATACGGCCATGTGGGCCGGAACCGGAAACATCGGAAAGTTCAATCCCTGCTTCCTTGGCGAGACGTTTCGCGAGAGGGGACGCTTTGATACGCTCACTGCCTGACGCCTTGGATGCGGAGAGTTTCGACTTATCAGCAGCCGTCGTTTTTGGCGCGTCATCCTGCGGTCCGCGACCGTGGCCCTTATCCGCAACCTCTTCTGCTTTCGGCGCAGCACTTTCCTTTGCGCCGCCGCCGACTTCATAACCGTCCAGCGCACTCTCATCCTCATCCTCTTCGAGGAGGATCGCAATCGGCGCATTGACTTTCACGCCATCCGTGCCCGCCGCGACGAGCAATTTCGCAATCGTGCCCTCTTCCACGGCTTCAACTTCCATCGTCGCCTTATCGGTCTCGATTTCAGCCATGACATCGCCGGACGACACAGTGTCTCCCTCGGCGACGAGCCATTTAGAGAGTGTGCCCTCCTCCATAGTCGGGGACAGGGCGGGCATGAGGATTTCAATGGGCATAATATCTACTTTTATTGTAAAATGTATACTTTTGAAGCAATCTTCCAAGTATTATCAATATTTATAAGCGTAATCGCATCGTAAACTCGGTCTTCAATTTTAAATATAACGACGGCCATACGTTCATCGACAACATTCATAGAGAGAATTTCAAAGTTGTCGAAAGTTAAGTCTGGATTACCGGGCTCAGCCCATCCAACCACCGTTGAGTGCATATCTGTCCATCTTTGCAAATACGACTTCCCTGCATCATCTTTACTTGGAAAAAACATAACAGAATCAGGGTGGAATGCGTCTCTTAACGTCTCAACAGAACTATTTTTCTGTCCGCCTAAATATTTCTCGTAAAGAACATTCTTTATCTCTTCACGCGTTTTCGAGGGCAGCTTCATAACTGCAGACGTAACCTCAATTACTTTCTCGCCCCCTTCATCTGAAACATCAGTGGCCGCGGAACCGCATGCTGCCAACAGAGAAACAAGCGGGACCACGAGGAAGAGTTTAATATTGTCTATCATATTATCCCACATAACACGCCCGCTTCGCCGCCTCGACGACATCTTCCGTCCCCGGCAAGCTCAACGCTTCCAGGTTAGCGGCATATGGCAATGGCACATCCGCTTGGAAAACGCGTTCCGGTGGGGCGTCGAGATAATCGAAGGCTTCCTTCACAACGACGGCGGCGATTTCCGCGCCGATGCCGGATTGGCCCCAGCCCTCTTCCGCGCAAACGATGCGGTTTGTTTTCTTGACCGATTCAATCACCGTATCTGTATCGAGCGGGCGGATTGTGCGGAGGTCGATGACTTCCGCGCTAATGCCTTGCTCCGCCAGAATATCGGCAGCCTCTAAACAGCGCCCGACCATGCGGGAATGCGAGACAAGCGTGACATCTGTACCTTCGCGGCGGACCTTTGCCTTGCCAATCGGAATGATGAAGTCGTCCATATCCGGCACGTCAAAGCTCTCGCCATACATGAGCTCATGCTCCAAGAAGACAATCGGGTTCGGGTCACGAATGGCGGCTTTCAACAAGCCCTTCGCATCTGCCGCATCATAGGGCGCTACGACTTTCAGTCCGGGGACATTGGCGTACCAACTGGAATAATCATGGCTGTGCTGCGCACCAACACGTGACGCCGCGCCATTCGGACCGCGGAAGACAATCGGACAGCGCATCTGCCCACCGGACATATAGAGCGTCTTGGCCGCAGAGTTGATAATGTGATCAATGGCTTGCATGGCAAAGTTAAATGTCATGAATTCGACAATCGGTTTCAATCCGCCCATCGCAGCACCGACACCAATACCGGCAAAACCATACTCCGTAATCGGCGTATCGACAACGCGGCGGCTGCCAAATTCCTGCAAGAGTTCGCGGGTCACTTTATAGGCGCCCTGATATTCGGCGACTTCCTCGCCCATGACGAAGACTGTCTCATCACGGCGCATTTCCTCGGCCATCGCATCGCGGAGTGCATCACGGACCGTCGTTTCGACGAGTTTGATATTCGTCGGAATATCGGGATCATTCGCGACTTTGGTTTTGGGCATCCCACCGGAGGAGTCGCGATTGGCGCTCGTATTTTCAGGATGGACCGCGCCGGATGTGCCCGGTTTGTCGTCACCCTTATCATCTTCGACTTTCATATCGCCGCCAACTGGTGCTGAAGACAGATCATCCGCGCTA
This sequence comes from uncultured Caulobacterales bacterium, assembly GCA_947503715.1. Classification (GTDB taxonomy): domain Bacteria; phylum Pseudomonadota; class Alphaproteobacteria; order Caulobacterales; family Maricaulaceae; genus Litorimonas. Next base: position 54,566 of record CANNER010000003.1, read on the forward strand.
TCGCCCTCTTCAAGCAATTGCAGGATCACCGCGCCGACTTTTACATTGTCCGTGCCCGCCGCGACGACAATCTTCCCAACAGTGCCTTCGTCAATCGACTCGACTTCCATCGTCGCCTTATCGGTCTCGATTTCCGCGAGAATATCGCCGGAGGAGACTTCGTCGCCTTCTTTGACCAGCCATTTTGACAATGTGCCTTCCTCCATCGTCGGAGACAAAGCGGGCATTTTAATATCGATAGCCATTAGAATAAGAGCTCCCAAAGGATCATGAGGATACCGACAATGGCGACAAACCATGCCAGCGTGCGTACCCAAGGTACGCCAAACCAATAAGTTGGGGCGAAGACAAGACGCCCCCAGAAAAACAATGCCGCGCCGAGTGCGGTCAGTGAAGAAAAGCTATCCGTCACCGCCGCGACGAGGACGAGCGGAACAAACATACACATTGATTCCACAAAATTCGCCTGAGCGCGTTTCGTGCGTCCGTGAAAGGGCGTCAGGCCTGAACCGGGCAAATCATCACGCGGACCGACCAAATCGGAAAGGCTGGCCTTCTTCGAGAAAGTCGCCGCCGTCGCCTGCGCCAAAATCATGACGAAGAAGAGCGCAACACTCCAAACGAGATATTTGAGTTCGACGGCCATTACGCACAATCCTTTTTCGGCAATTGCGGCGTGACGGCTTGGCCGTCCACATCGAAAGGAATAGCGAAGGAAAACGCATCAGGCGTTGGACCCATTTCACGGATAAGATCCAGTTTGGCCTTGGCCTCATCAAGGTCGGGAATATGCCCGTCCTCGACCCACCAGAGCACCATATGTTCGCGCGGGATGGGGGTAAACCAGTCACGCTTGCCCTGCATGACTTTCGTATGTGCCGTTTTGTAAACGAAGTGGAACAGACTCTCTATATCTGCCCAAACGCTCATATTGACGAGAGTCATCGGGCCTTGCCCCTCCATCCGAAGTGTCAACGCGCCGTCTTCCGGCCCGTCATCTACCATACGCCAGATGAAGCCGGGTGCCCGGTCGGCCAGCGCATTAATCGCGTCAATCCGACCCGTGAAGCCGACCATTTCGGGCGCTTCGGTCGGATGACGCGCATCCGCGATATTGAGCTGGGCGAGTTGCACCTGAGCTTAAGCCTCAACCGGCAGTAGGACATCCGTCCAAAGCTCATCCGGATGCGGCTCGGGGGACTCCAACGAGAAATCGGCGGCGTCTTTGACGATCTCTTTGATCTCTTTGTCAATCGCCTTCAGCTCGGCCTCATCCGCCCATTTTTTCTCCATCAAGCGCGCCCGCGCCCAATCAATCGGATCGCGTTCAGATCGTGTTTTCGTCACTTCGTCACGGGAGCGGTATTTCGCAGGATCGGACATGGAATGCCCGCGATAACGGTAGGTTTTCATTTCGAGGATCATCGGCCCCTTGCCGTCCCGCGCATGTTTGATGGCTTTGGCGGCGGCGTCGCGGACTTCAAGGACGTTCATCCCGTCGACCTGAATACCTTCAATTTCGAAACTGCTGCCGCGTTTATAGAGCTCGGTTTCCGCAGAAGACCGCTCGACCGATGTGCCCATCGCATATTGGTTATTCTCAATCACAAAGACTACGGGAAGGTCCCAGAGTTTCGCCATGTTGAATGTCTCATAGACTTGCCCTTGGTTCGATGCCCCATCACCGAAGAAGGCGAGGCTGACAAAGCCATTGTCGAGATATTTATTCGCAAAGCCCAGCCCTGCACCAATTGGCACCTGCGCGCCGACAATACCGTGACCGCCATAGAATTTTTTATCCGTGCTAAACATGTGCATGGAGCCGCCCTTGCCGCGCGAATAGCCGCCCTCGCGACCCGTCAGTTCGGCCATGACGCCACGGCTTTCCATGCCGCAAGCCAACATATGTCCGTGATCGCGATAACCTGTGATCATCTGGTCGCCGTCAATCATCGCGGCGCGACAGCCTGTGACGACGGCTTCCTGCCCGATATAGAGATGGCAGAAGCCTGCAATCTGGCCCATGCCATAGAGTTGGCCCGCCTTCTCCTCGAACCGCCGAATGAGGAGCATGTCGCGGTAGAAGCCGAGCAGCTCGTCCTTATTGGTTTTGAGTTCAGCTTTTTTCTTAGCGGGTTTTTTCGCCATGTCTGGACCTTTATTTCACATCCGAAATAATAACAGAATTGTTCAGGCCTGTTGTTGTCAGACTAGCCTTACGGGTCAAGCCAAATCGTCAACTCTTTCGTGTCCGAAACGTATAAATCACGCCGCGCCGCGATCTCCAGCGCGTCCAGATCCAGACCTTCATTCCGCAACGCATCCACATCTTGCGCAAGCTGTAAATGCTGTGTCTCACGCTCTGCCAGAGTAACAGAAAGTCGCTCTGCCTCGTCCGAATAACTCATCCACGACAACAGACCTTGCGAGCCGGAAAACGCGTGAAAGGCCAGATAGGCATAGAGCGCGATGAGCCCTATGGCGGGCGCACGGCGTTTCATATCAATGTGCGGGATTCGGCGCATTTCGCCTTGTCCCGCAATCGGGTTAGCTTTGGGTTAACGAAACCCTAAACGCGACCCTTGGGCATGACGCTCCAACCCGCATATTCCGCCATTTCGCCGAGTTGTTCTTCAATGCGAAGCAGCTGATTATATTTCGCGAGACGGTCCGAGCGTGCGAGGGAGCCTGTTTTGATCTGGCCACAATTTGTCGCCACGGCGAGGTCGGCAATCGTTGTGTCAGATGTTTCACCGGACCGATGCGACATGACGGCGGTAAAGCCGGCCCGATGCGCCATATCCACGGCGTCGAGTGTTTCCGACAATGTTCCGATCTGGTTGACCTTCACGAGGATGGAATTGGCCGCCCCCTTCTCAATCCCCGTTTTCAGGCGCTTTGGATTCGTCACAAAGAGATCATCGCCGACCAATTGGCACTTGCCGCCAATCCGATCATTCAGCGCGACCCAACCGTCCCAGTCATCCTCATCCATACCATCCTCAATCGAGATGATCGGATAATTATCGACAAGGTCTTCGAGATAATCGACAAACTCAGCGGAGGTCAGGGACTTGCCCTCACCTTTCAGCTCATATTTGCCGTTCTTGTAGAATTCAGTCGAGGCCACATCCATGGCGAGGAAGACATCCTTGCCCGGCGTGTAGCCAGCCGCTTCAATCGCGGACATAATGTAATCCAACGCATGTTTGGAGCCGTCGAGATTTGGGGCGAAACCGCCCTCATCCCCGACATTCGTGTTGTGACCATCGGCTTTCAACTTGCCCTTCAGCGCGTGGAAAATTTCCGCACCGCAGCGCAGCGCCTCGGAGAAGCTCTCCGCGCCAACCGGCATCACCATAAATTCCTGCACATCAATCGGGTTATCGGCGTGTTCGCCGCCATTGATGATATTCATCATCGGCACAGGTAGGACGTGGGCGTGCGTACCGCCAATATAACGATAAAGCGGAACTTGCTGCGAATCGGCGACCGCTTTGGCGAGGGCCAATGACACACCAAGCATCGCATTTGCGCCCAGACGGCCTTTATTCTCGGTCCCGTCCAACGCGATCAGGATCGCATCGATGCCGCGCTGATTTTCCGAATCGAGACCTTCGATCTCGTCCGCGATTTCTGTATTGACGTTATTGACGGCCTGGCGAACGCCTTTGCCGAGATAGCGGGATTTGTCGCCGTCGCGCAGTTCTACCGCTTCATGCGCGCCCGTGGATGCACCGGATGGGACAGCCGCACGGCCAAATCCGCCGTCGCCTAGTGTAACGTCGACTTCGAGTGTGGGATTGCCGCGACTGTCCAGGATTTCCCTGGCGAAAACTGTTTCGATCTCAACCATGGGAGGCTCCTAATAATAATGTAGTGTGAAAGACTTAGTCTTTAGGGGTCAGAACCTGACGACCTTTATACATGCCTGATTTCAGGTCGATGTGGTGCTGACGACGCAGTTCACCACTGTCTTTATCTTCGACGTAGTTGGTTGCGGTCAGGGAGTCGTGCGAACGGCGCATGCCGCGGCGCGAATTGGAAATCTTGGACTTAGGGACAGCCATCGGGGCCTCCATTTATAAATCAAAAAAGCGACTCCCGATACAGGGGTCGCGTGCGTTGGGCGCTACCTAATGGCAGAATACGCAATGTGCAAGCCGTTTATCAGTTATGCGGATGCGCGAAAACTGCGACCGCCCATCTTGGGGCCGGCAGGGATCGAAAAAGAAGGGACTGTCCGCGTGGGGCCTCCAGCGATGGAGTACCAAGGGTAGGTCTTTCATCTTTGTTTTACGCAAAAGGCCATGCGCGTGAGGTCCGGGGAGAGGTCGGCGAAACCGTTACATCGTCCAAATCTCAGACTTCACCATTTCCAGGCGGCGAAGCCTTTGCGCTCTCGCATCGGGCTCACGCCAAATACAAGGCCACGCGGCAATGGTTTTTGATTGAACGGCCGGTCGAATAAACCCCAGAGTCTGCCCACTTGGAACAGCCGGTCGGCTCTCGTTCAAAAAGGTCCGGCTCAGTCCGACGTCTCACCGCCGGATGCTCAACCCCACCGTCCCCCAGACCAGCAGGTGAGCTCCTACCTGTCCCGTGTCTGAAAGAACGACTTAAACATATGCGCATTGCGTTAAGTGGGGATCATTCTATTTATAAATGAGGATTGGCTACCAACCCTACCGACGACTTTCCAATGTCATCCCGCACGCAACGCAGTGGAGATGCAGGACCTATCGTCAAATAACTTAAGCTAACGTTTTGTAATCGTTAGGCCCCGCATCTTCACCTTTCGGGCTTGTGCGGGGTGACAGTGGTTTGCGGTTTCAGGAATTATTATAGTCGCAAAAATGGGGATATAGTTTCACTTAAATGCGGATTGACGTCTCTCACCAATCCTTGACCCGCCCCCGCAGGCTCTTAATCTCACTTCGGCGTTTCGCCGCTTTTATCGACCGCTTCTTCGAACTCCAACTCGGCCGCGTCTTCTTGCGCGGCAGCTCCACATAAATGGCTTTCTTCAGCAATGACTTCAGACGCCTGACCGCATCCTCCAGATTGCGGTTCTGGCTGCGATGGTTTTGCGCCTTAATCACGACGACCCCGTCCTGCGTGATGCGGGAATCACGGAAATTATTGATGCGGCGACGATAGGTTTCGGGGATATGAAAACTGTTTAAATCACAGCGTAACTGTATGGCGGAATTGGTTTTATTCACCGATTGCCCACCCGGGCCGGACGACCGAATAGCAGATGTCTCAATCGCATAGGACGGCACAGAGAACCGCTTGTCGATATAAAGCGGGTCGTCCATCCGTCTTAGATAGCGGCCTTGATTGCCGCGAGAGCCGCATCCGCATTTTCAGGCTGACTGCCGCCCGCCTGCGCCATGCCGGGTTTGCCGCCGCCGCGCCCGCCAACTTCCGCCGCGCCCTTATTGACGAGATCAGAGGCGGAATGGGTCGCTTGCACATCCTCAGACACGGCAACCGCCACAGCGACTTTGCCGCCATCACGCGCGACGAAAGCCACGATACCGGAGCCCAATTGGTCCATCTGTTCATTCAACATGGAGCGCAGGTCCTTGCCGGAGACCCCGTCAAGAACTCGTCCCAAGAAGCTGACACCATTAATCTCTTCCGGTCCGGAGGCTGCGCCCCCGCCGCCAAGCGCCAGTTGTTTCTTCGCCTCGGACAAGTCTTTTTCGAGTTGTTTCCGTTCCGCCATTAGGGCTTCAATGCGGGACGGGACATCTTCGGGTTTTGTCTTGAAAATATCGGCAGCCTGACGGGTGATTCCGGCTTGGCCTTCCAGATATTGGCGCGCCGCTTCGCCCGTGACGCCTTCGACACGGCGGATACCGGCCGCAACAGCGCCTTCATTTGTGACCTTGAACAGCGCAATATCGCCCGTGCGGTCAACATGGGTTCCGCCGCAGAGTTCGACGGAATAGGGTTTGTCGCTCTCGTCCAGTGGATCGCCTAGGGAGAGCACACGGACTTCATCACCATATTTCTCACCAAATAGCGCAACCGCACCCGCTTCAATCGCGGCTTCCGGCTCCATGAGTTTTGTCTCGGCGGGCTTGTTCTGTTGAATAACGGCGTTCACCTCATCCTCGACCCGCGCGAGTTCTTCGCGGGTGATGGCGGAAGGATGGGAAATGTCGAAACGGATGCGTTCACCGTCGACCATCTGACCCTTTTGCGCGACATGTTCGCCGAGCACGCGGCGCAGGGCTTCGTGCAGAAGATGCGCGGCGGAATGGTTGCGTTTCGTGCGTTCGCGATTATCCGCATCAACGGCCAGATGCGCTTCGTCGCCGACCTTCACTATGCCGGATAATGTGCCGATATGAGCGTGGAGATCGCCCGCGCGTTTCTGGACGTCCGCAATCTCTATGCGTGCGCCATTTTCAAAAATAGCTACACCCTTATCGCCCGCCTGCCCGCCGGATTCGGCGTAGAACGGGGTTTCGTGTGTGAGGAAGACGACATCGCCATCCGTGGCTTCGCCGACTGCAACATCATTCTGGATGAGGGCGACGACGCCCTGCCCGCTGGAGAGATTATCATAGCCTGTAAATTCTGTCGGGCCGCCCTCTTCGCGCAAGGCTTTGAAGAGTTCTTCGCCTGCGCCGCCCGCAAATTTCCCGCCATCGGCTTTGGACTGCTCGCGTTGTTCCGTCATGGCGACGTCGAACCCGTCTGTATCGACTTCTATGCCTTTGGCGCGGAGCGCGTCCTGCGTCAGGTCGAGGGGGAAGCCGTATGTGTCGTATAATGTGAAAGCCGTGCGGCCATCGAGTTTGTCGCCTTTGGATAGGTCGGCTGTCGCCTCCTCCAACAGTGCCGTGCCGCGGCCTAATGTGCGGCGGAAGCGGATCTCTTCCTGCTCGAACACGGATTCGATATTGGCTTGGGCGCGCCCCAGTTCGCCATAGGCTTGGCCCATCTCACTCACGAGGGTCGGGACGAGACGGTGCATGAGCGGGTCTTTCGCGCCGAGAATATGGGCATGGCGCATGGCGCGGCGCATGATGCGGCGCAGGACGTAACCGCGCCCCTCATTGGACGGCGAGACGCCATCCGCCATGAGGAAAGAGCAACTGCGAAGATGATCGGCAATGACGCGGTGGCTGAATTTCGCCTCGCCTTCGGCTTTTACACCCGTCAGGTCCACAGACGCGCCAATGAGTGTTTTGAACAGGTCAATATCGTAATTATCGTGCTGTCCTTGAAGGATAGCCGCGATACGTTCCAGGCCCATACCCGTATCGATAGAAGGGCGCGGGAGGTCGACCTGTGTACCATCTGCTTTCCTCTCATATTGCATGAAGACGAGGTTCCAGATTTCAATGAAACGGTCACCATCCTCATCCGGTGAGCCCGGAGGGCCGCCCGGAATTTCAGGGCCGTGGTCAAAGAAAATTTCGGAACAGGGGCCGCAGGGACCCGTATCGCCCATGGCCCAGAAATTATCGGAGGTCGCGATGCGAATGATGCGGTCATCCGGCAAACCCGCAATCTTTTTCCAGAGGTCAAAGGCGACATCATCCGTGTGATAGACGGTGACGAGGAGTTTGTCTTTCGGCAAGCCGAAATCTTGCGTGATCAATTTCCACGCATGTTCAATGGCTTCCGCTTTGAAATAATCACCAAAGCTGAAATTGCCGAGCATTTCGAAGAAAGTGTGATGGCGTGCCGTATAGCCAACATTATCAAGATCATTATGCTTCCCCCCCGCCCGCACGCATTTTTGCGAGGTCGCCGCGCGCGGAAAATCGGGGGTGAGCGCACCCGTGAACCAGTCTTTATACTGAACCATACCCGCATTCACGAAGAGCAGAGTCGGATCGTCCTTCGGCACGAGCGGAGAACTCGGCGCAACGGTATGCGCGTTATTTTCAAAGAAGCCCAAAAACTGGGACCGGATATCATTCAACGATGTCATAGGGATAAATCCATAAAGCGAGCGCTTCATATAGAAAGAGCGCCTGACAGTGCCAAGCGCTCTTTTGACTGAACTCTGTCTCAATTCTGCCAGTGTCGGGGGACGGGCAGCGGGGAAGAGACGAAACTGACCCCCGCCGGATTTCGGGAGCGGAGATCAATGGGGATGTTCAGCCGTTACTGTAAGATCCGAGGGGGCCCTGTTGACTAGGCGCCCAGACCGAGTTTGGGTTCTTCGCCATTATCCTCGACCTGTTCCTGCTTGGGCATGAGAAGCTCGTCCTCGATCAGACCTTCATTCATGCGGATGCGGCGCTCGATATCATTGGCCATGTCCGGATTGGCGAGGAGAAATTTGCGAACATTCTCGCGGCCCTGGCCAATACGCTCATCACCATAGGAGTACCAAGAGCCGGACTTCTCAACGACTTCAGCTTTCACGCCGAGGTCAATCAACTCACCCGTTTTGGAAATACCCTCACCATACATGATATCGAACTCGACCTGACGGAAAGGCGGCGCGACTTTGTTCTTCACGACTTTCACGCGGGTCTGGTTGCCAATGACTTCGTCGCGATATTTGATCGCACCGATACGGCGGATATCGAGACGGACAGAGGCGTAGAATTTCAAGGCGTTACCGCCCGTTGTTGTCTCGGGTGAGCCGTACATAACGCCGATTTTCATCCGGATCTGGTTGATGAAGATGACCATACAACCGGATTTCGAGATCGACCCTGTCAGCTTGCGCAGGGCCTGGCTCATCAGACGCGCTTGCAAACCCGGCAGGCTATCGCCCATGTCGCCCTCAAGTTCAGCGCGCGGTGTCAAGGCGGCAACGGAGTCAATGACGAGAATATCAATTGCACCGGAGCGCACGAGCGTATCGGCGATTTCCAAAGCCTGCTCGCCCGTATCAGGCTGCGCAATGAGAAGTTCGTTCACGTCCACGCCCAGCTTGGCCGCATAGACTGGATCAAGCGCATGTTCCGCATCGATAAAGGCCGCAACGCCGCCCGCTTTCTGACATTCCGCAATCGCGTGGAGAGTCAGTGTTGTTTTACCGGAAGATTCCGGCCCGTAAATTTCAACAACACGGCCTTTTGGCAAGCCGCCTATACCGAGCGCGATATCGAGACCGAGTGAACCGGTTGAGATCGCTTCAACATCCATTGTGGACTTATCGCCCAGTTTCATGACCGAATTCTTGCCAAAGGCGCGGTCAATTTGTGACAGAGCTGCGTCGAGTGCCGCGCTCTTATTCTTGTCTGACGCCTTTTCGACGACTTTGAGAGGTGTGCTATTTCTCGCCATGAGATTAACTCCAATATGCCGCCGGAGCCCTTCGACGGTTTTAAAAGTTACGGCTGCAATCGGACTGCCGTTAAATCGTATGTTTCATATTTGTTCCGCATATTCAAGCAAAAAGAACAAAAAAAGAACACATGTTCAAATGTTTGTTTTCAGAGACTTACGCTCATTCAACCACACCTATCTCGGACTTCACCTTCTCGGCCAGCTCCGCAAATGTAAATGGCTTGGGCAGGAATGTGACGTCCGGCTCCTCGGAGAGTAGCTCGGAAAACTCCTCCTCCGCATAGCCGGAGATAAAGACGATTCGCGCATCGCCCAACATTTTCCGCCCCGCTTTTAACAGTCCCGGCCCGTCGAGGCCCGGCATAACCACATCGGAAATCATCAGGTCGAACGGTGTCTCCGCCTCTTCCAAAATTTCCAAAGCCTCTTCGCCGTCTTCGGCTTCGACAACCTTATAGCCTTTCTTGCGCAGGGCCTTCGCGGCAATCCCGCGCACGGAGGCCTCATCTTCGACAAAGAGGATATTGCCCTGCCCCGCGAGGTCGGCGGGTTTGCGGGCGGGTGGCGCGGCTTTTACAACGGGCGCAGCTTCGATCGGCGCATCGCCCGCAGCAGGGAGGTAGATACGGAAGGTCGTGCCCTCGCCCATCACGGAGTCAACGGTCAGGTGCCCGCCTGTCTGCTGCACAATACCGTAAACGGTCGCTAGGCCGAGGCCTGTGCCCTTGCCCTGCTCCTTCGTCGTGAAGAACGGCTCGAAGATTTTCGCCTTCACCTCATCCGGCATACCCGTGCCCGTATCCTCGACAGAAATAACAACAAAATCATCATCAGAAAGAATCTTGAGCGTCTCGGACAAGGTCGGATCGTCAATCTCGGACCGCGCGATTTTCGCAGACTTAATCGTAATCGTTCCGCCGCCCTGTTCCTCCATCGCGTCCCGCGCATTGACGCAGAGGTTCATCAGCACTGTGTCGATTTGTGATTTATCCGCCATGACGGGCGGGAGGCCCCGCGCATGCACCATTTTCAACTGCGCCCGTTCGCCGAGTGTCTGACGCAATGTCACGACCATGTCGGAGAGCGTATCGGTGACGTCCAAACGCTCGGACCGCCGCGTTGCCTTGCGCGAGAAGGTGAGAAGTTTTTTGACTAGCGCTGCGGCCCGCGCGCCCGTCATGTTGATATTCTGGAGCTCAGGATAGGACGGATCGCCCACGGGATGGCGCTGCAACAACTCATCCGTATTCAACCGGATCGCTGTCAGGAGATTGTTGAAATCATGGGCCACGCCCGCCGCCAATTGACCGATAGCCTGCATCTTCTGGCTCTGGACCAGCTGGTCTTCCAGCATTTTCCGCGCACTGACATTGACCAGATAGGCAAAGCCCTCCTCCGGGTTTTGATTGTCATGCACAATGTAAACAGAAACAGGCAGGCTGCCGCCACCCGCGACTTTCAGCGTGGCGTCATAGGGAATATCCGGAATAGTCTGCGACATGTTGCGGGAGAGGAAACGCGGGCTAGCCTCATCCTCAATAAACATATCGCCGAATATCTTTCCGGACGCGTCTTCGGTGCCCGACATTTTCGCAAAGGCCGGATTGGCGGATGCGACGACCGTTTTGCCAATAACGCCGCCTTCGAGTTTCAGGACAGCAACAGGCGCAGCGCTATAACGCTCGCCGTTAAATTCGGTATTGGTTGATACGCCCTCACCTGTATCAGGTCGGGCCAATGTAGAATGACCGTAAAGGGCAACACTCGCAACGACATCACCGGAATTCAATGTGTGCCAATTCGCGACCATGACAGTTGGCGTCACAACGCCCTTACGCGTGATCAGGCGCGTATCCGCACGCACGGTTCGTCCGGGTTCTGCGGGACTGCCGAGCAATATATCAGGACTTTCGATAAAACTGGAAAGTGTCTCAATCGCTTCCGTTGCATCACCACCTAACCAGCGTTGCAAAACATCATTTGTCGCCAAAATCTGACCGGATTTATCGACGGTGAATAACCCAACGGGCGCTTCGGACAAGACGTCCCGCCCCACATTCCCCGTCACAGGGGCCGTATTGATTTGCCAGAGGAAGTTGGAATTTTCCAAACGACTGACCTGCAATATATAACGCCGCAATTCAGTCTCCGGCGTGATGAGATCAATCCGCTCTTCGGCAAAATTCAATCCACGGCTTAAGTGATGGAGACGAAAAATCGCTGCGGCGGCTTCATTCCCAGCGCGGGTAAAGAGCCGGTCAACAATCGGCGGCGCATCATCCAAAGGCTCCGCGCCCAAATGTTTCGCCAAATCCAGATAAGCCCGATTGGCATGTATGGCTTTTCCGTTCGAGACGACGAGACTGGGCACGGAACTATTGAAGAAGGCGGCGGAATAGATCGTATCGCGCGTTGTCGCACGACGGTCGCGCAATCCGCGATTTTTCGCAAGCGTGATAAATGTGACCATGGCCAGCAGCGCAACAATGGCGACACCCGCCAATATGATAAATCCATCCGTATCTAATTCATCCCGGCCCGCCCAGACAAAGATCAGCGCCCCGAGGAGGACGGCCAGCGCGACAAAGGCCCCCAACCAGAGCGGCAGAGCGGATTTCGTCGCTGTATATTCGGGCGCGACGGCCCGTAGCGGCGCCACGGCAGGATTATCATTGCGAATCATCTCGGTCATGGCTTCACCTTAGGCATGATTTCACGGTTTGCCCCGTCCAAATTATGGCGTAGCCTCTCCGGGTAGTAATAAAACGACAAAAGACAGAACGGATACGATTCCAATGAAGAAATTCATGATTGGCGCAGCGACGCTTTTGGCCTTCACATCCCCCCTCGCCTTGACCGCCTGTATTCCAGGCGGCGGCTCAGACGTCCCGCAACGGGCGGAACTAATTGAGGCCGAAAGCCAACGTCTAAACGATTGGTTCACCGCACGATATGAAGAACAACTCGCTCGCTCACCGATGTCTCAAACCTATCTTGGCTTAAAAGACAATCACGATAAGCTAGACGACATCTCTCAAACCGCCATTGATGAGGAAGCTGCCCTGACCCAAAACTGGGTCGACGAAATGCGGCGTGAATTTGATATTGACCGTCTGGATGAACAATCACGTCTGTCCTACCGCCTGTTCGAGGCACAGGCCGAAAGCGATCTGGCGACACATGCGGTGTCGCAAAATGATTATGTCTTCACCCATATGTTTGGTCCGCATTCCGGTACTCCCAGCTTCCTGATCAATTACCAATCTGTCGACTCTGTCGAAGACGCCCGCGCCTATATTTCGCGGTTGAAAGCTGTGCAGCCCTATCTGGGTCAAGCGCAGGAACGTGCGGAAGCGCAATACGCGGCGGGCGTGTCCATGCCGAAATTTGTGTACGGCAATGTCGCCAGTGCGTCGAAAAATGTGATCACGGGCGCACCGTTTAGCGAAGGCGAAGACAGCCCGCTCTGGGCCGATGTGAAGGGCAAGTTTGCAGAGCTCGACATTCCGCAGGCCGAAAAGGACACTTTGCTGGACGAGGCCGAAGCCGCCCTGCTCGGTTCCGTACAACCCGCCTATCTCTCGCTCATCAATATGTTCGAAACACAGGGCGCGGAGGCGAGCACGGATGACGGCGCGTGGAAACTGCCCAATGCGGATGAATACTATTCGGCGCGGCTGAAATTCTACACGACAACAGATTTGACGGCGGATGAAATCCACGAGATTGGCCTGTCCGAAGTCGCCCGCATTCAAGGCGAAATGCAGGAGATCATGGACCGCGTCGGATTTGAGGGTAGTCTGCGCGATTTCTTTGATTTCTTGCGCGAGGATGAGCAATTCACTTTCCCGGAGACAGATGACGGCCGCGAAGCCTATATGGCGGAAGCGACGGATATAATTGACGATATGCGAGAGCGTTTGGACACCTTGTTCATTACAAAACCCAAAGCCGATATGGTCGTCAAACGGGTCGAACCTTTCCGCGAGGACACGGCGTTCGGAGCCTTCTATAACCGGCCTGCCCCCGATGGGTCTCGTCCCGGCACATATTACATCAATCTAAAAAGCATGAAGGATCAGCCGAAGTTCCTCATGCAGGCGCTAGCCTATCATGAAGGTATTCCCGGCCATCACATGCAGATTGCGATTGCGCAGGAATTGGAAGGCTTACCCAAATTTCGAACATTGGGCGGCCATACGCCCTTCATAGAAGGCTGGGCACTCTATTCTGAGGCCATCCCGAAAGAGCTCGGCCTTTATACCGACCCCTATAAGGAATTCGGGCAGCTCGGCATGGAGATTTTCCGCGCCGCACGTTTGGTTGTCGATACGGGTATCCATTCCAAAAAATGGGACCGCGAAAAGGCGGTTCAATATTATCTCGACAATATCCCGAACCCCGAGGGCGATGTCCGCGCAGAAATCGACCGCTATATCGTTTGGCCGGGTCAGGCGACGGCCTATATGATCGGCAAATTGAAGATCGTTGAATTACGAGAACGGGCGGAGACAGAGCTAGGCGACGCGTTTGACATCCGCGAATTTCACGATGTCGTGCTCGCCAATGGTTCCGTCCCGCTGGACGTGCTGGAAGAATTGGTCGAAGACTATATCACCACAACAAAGATCGGCTCGACGAATTAGGCGAAGTTAGGGGCATCATGCGCGAGACTGAATGGGGAAATGAACGCTGGTGTCCCGCCTGTGGGAATCCTACAATTGGCGGGTTCTGTCAGAATTGCCATAACGCGAATATGAAGGACGCCGAGCGGAAAGCGGCTGAACGGCGTCAGGAGGCACAAGCCCGCAAAGCGCGCGAACAACAAGCCAAAGAGGCCAAACGTCGGGCCGCAGAAGAAAAAGAAGTCGCCCGCCTGCGGAAGAAGGAAGTTAAGAAAAATGAAGCGGCGGCTGCCAAAGCTGCCGCCGCAGGAAAAACCTCCAAACCTGCAAAACCCAATGACCCTTCAACTTTCAAATTCGCCTCGCTCATCTTTGCCCTCGCCGCCACCTGGTTTCTCGTCGTTCATGCCCTGCCGACTGTTGGCCTTCTACAAGATCAAAGCGAGCTTTTAGTCGCGGGCGGGATCTTCGTCGCCTCACTGCTCATCGGACAGATGTCACCGACCGTCCGGAAACTCACATGGTTTGGTGTCGCTGGTATTGTCGCTTATTTCGCTTACAAAGCCTATTCTGAAACCCCTTAAATCCATCCTGATCACAATTGCCTCACTTCGAAAGCTCCCACTTATGAATATTCTTCCCATGAAAAGCCTGCTTCTCGCGACGTCATTCACGGCCATTCTGGCGCTAACCGCCTGTCAGCCCGCGACGGACGCACCGACGCCGAAATCACAACAGATGGCGACTGTGCAGACGGCCTCTACGGACGCAGATGAAAATGCGAAGCTGGATGCTTGGTTTGAAGCGCGCTTCATGGAAGGCATTCGCGCCTATCCGGAATTTATGACCTCGCTAGGCATGGATGAGCGGCAGGATGAATGGAACGACCCGTCCCGAGCGTTCGATCTGGAACAACTCGACAAAGCCCGCGCCAACCTCGCGGAGATGAAAGAGATGTTCGATTTTGACGATCTGGATGCCTCGCATCAGCTCTCTTACCGACTGTTCGAAAAAGATATTGAAGACGATATCATTGGCAAAAAATGGTGGGATCACGGATATGTCTATACGCAAATGCGCGGTGTCCACAGTGCGGCTCCGACCTTCCTGATGAACCAACATAAGATCAACGATATCGAAGACGCGCAGAATTATGTCGCGCGGCTGGAAAAGCTCGGGGCCTATCTCGACGCCCATACGCAAATGGCCAAGGACCGTTTTAAAGATGGCGTTTTCCCGCCGCGTTTTGTTTATGACTTTGTCATTGAAAGCTCAAAAAACGTCATGTCCGGCGCGCCAATGGACGGCGAAGAAGCTGAGATGAACCTGCTGCTCAACGATTTCAAAAACAAAGCTGACAAGGTTGAGATGGACGATGAAGCCCGCGCCGCCCTTTATGAACGCGCGATCACGGCCGTCCAGAACGGCGTCGTCCCCGCCTATCAACGGATTGTCACAGAGATGGAACGCCAGAAACCCCTCGCCTCGACCGATGACGGCGCGTGGAAGCTTCCCGATGGTGATGCATATTACGCCTGGCGCCTCAAGGAAATGACGACCATCGATATGAGTGCCGAAGAGATCCACGATCTCGGTCTGGCAGAAGTCGACCGCATCCATGCTGAGATGCGCGAGATCATGAAAACGGTCGAATATGACGGGACATTGCAGGAGTTTTTCGAATTCACCCGCACGGACAAACAATTCTTCAAACCCGAAGGCAAACGCGGTCAGGCGGCTTACCTGCGCGAGGCGACGGAATTTATTGACAATATGAAAGTCCGCTTGCCGGAAGTCTTCAACCGCTTGCCCAAAGCCGAACTGGACGTGCGCGCGGTCGAGCCTTTCCGCGAAAAAGCTGCCGGTAAGGCCTTCTATAACCGCCCCGCGCCTGATGGGTCGCGTCCCGGCATCTATTACGCCAATCTCTACCGGATGGACGCCATGCCCGTCTATCAAATGGAAGCCCTCGCCTATCACGAGGGTGTGCCGGGCCATCATATGCAGATCGCGATTGCGCAGGAATTAGAAGGTATTCCGTCCTTCAGGAAATATGGTCGCTATACCGCCTATTCAGAAGGCTGGGGGCTTTATTCCGAATATCTGCCGAAAGAGATGGGCCTGTATGAAGACCCCTATTCCGATTTTGGCCGTCTCGCGATGGAGCTTTGGCGTGCCGCACGACTCGTCGTGGATACGGGATTGCACGACAAGAAATGGACGCGCGAGGAAGCCATTGAATATTTGATGGTCAACACGCCCAACCCAGAGAGCGACGCGGTCAAAGCGATTGAGCGTTATATCGTCATGCCCGGACAGGCGACCGCCTATAAAATCGGGATGAACAAGATTCTAGACCTGCGAGAAAACGCCAAGGAAGAACTCGGCGATGATTTCGACATCCGCGATTTCCACGATGCCATTCTGGCGACAGGTGCCGTGCCTCTGGACATCATGGAAGAACAGGTCGAGGCCTATATTGAGGACATGAAAAGCGGCACGTATGAGCCGGATCGGTTGTAAGGTGAAACGTCCGCAATCGACCCATTGGGTCGATTGCAGTGTAGCACCGAACCGCTATGCGGTTCGGTTCTTTGTCATTTGGTTGACAATCAAATGCCTGCGTCAACCCGCCTTCAAACGCTCGCCGCGCTCGTGCATTTCCTGCGCTTCGATAGAGAGTTTCGCGATGGGACGCGCGTCCAAACGCTTCAACCGAATCGGATCGCCTGTCTCCTGACAATAGCCATAAGTCCCGTCCTCAAGTCGCTTGAGCGCTTTATCGATTTGGTTCGTCAGTTTCCGCAGACGATCTTTCGTCCGCAATTCCATACGGCGATCCGCATTGGCTGTCGCTGTGTCGGACGGATCAGGATGCGAAACACTCTCGCCCTGTAAATATGCGACCACATTCCGCGTTTCGGCCGCGATCTCGTCTTTCCAAGTCAGAAGCTTCTGGCGGAAATATTCCTGTTGCTTTGGATTCATGAACTTTTCGTCTTCAGACGGCACATAGCCCTTCGGAAGTTTCACAATTTTTTTGGTCGATTTCGTCATAGTCAGTCCCCGGCTATATCCCCGACGCCCATATATTTACGGTGCGTCCGTTTCGAATTTCGTCGCGTGATACCGCCAAGTTTTGAGTCCATCAAGCGCGTTTGGCAGAGCGTCACGAAAATTTCATATGCCGTCATGCAGCAACGGTCCCTTGCGCTCTCGCCCTCATATTCTACAACCTGAAAAACGATTTGGAGACCCACATGGCGAAGTTCGAAGGCACCGACAATTACGTCGCGACAAAAGACCTGAAAATGGCGGTGAATGCCGCGATTACGCTGGAACGTCCGCTGCTTATCAAGGGTGAGCCGGGCACAGGGAAAACCGTCCTCGCGCATGAAATCTCTAAGGGTCTCGGTGCGCCGCTGATCGAATGGAATGTGAAATCCACGACGAAGGCGCAGCAGGGTCTCTATGAATATGACGCCGTCGCCCGCCTTCGCGATTCGCAGCTCGGCGATGACCGCGTCCACGACATCAAAAACTACATCAATAAGGGCAAGGTCTGGGAAGCGTTTGAGAGCGATGTGCGCCCCATCCTCCTGATTGATGAAATCGACAAGGCCGATATCGAATTCCCGAATGACCTCTTGCACGAACTCGATAAGATGAGCTTCTCCGTCTATGAGACGGGTGAAACGATCACGGCGAAGCAGCGCCCGATCATCATTATTACCTCAAATAATGAGAAGGACCTGCCCGACGCGTTTCTGCGCCGCTGTTTCTTCCACTACATCCAATTTCCGGATGAGGAGACCATGGCCGATATCGTCAATGTCCATTTTCCGGATTTGAAGCAACGCATGCTGTCCGCCGCGCTGAAACGGTTCTTCGAAGTCCGCGCGATGCCGGGCCTGAAGAAGAAGCCGAGCACATCAGAATTGCTGGATTGGCTGAAGCTGTTACTCGTCGAAGATATCGATCCGGAAACGATCAAGGAAGCCGACCCGAAGAAGATGATCCCGCCATTGCACGGGGCTCTGTTGAAGAACGAGCAGGACGTGCATTTGTTCGAACGATTGGCGTTTTTGACACGGCGGGAGAGTTGAAGACAACATTTGATTGCCAATCAAATGTCGAAGAACCGAAGGGCATAGCTCTTCGGCGCTACACTGCAAACGACCCACAGGGTCGATTGCGTACGTTACGCGTCCCCTCACCCCACAGTCGCTACGCGGCGTTGTCCTCCCCCAAGGAGAGGAATTGAACCAGACTAGGTCTCAGGATCACCATCCGCAAAGGCCCAAACATCCGGCACCTCATCCAGTTCTTTTTCATAATAGCTCTGAAAACCCGGCATTTTCACCTGATTGAGAAAGGCTGAATAAGCCATATAGCTGACGAGGAAGCGCAGATCCTTTGCCCAAGGTGGCATAAATTTTGGCGGGTCGATCCGGCCCATGCTGGCGAGTTGGGAGAGCGCGGGGATATCTTCGACATCCAGCTTGCCGACAAACAACACACGGATGAGATCGGCCCGTCTGATTTTCACGACAGACCGGATGAAATTGTGAACGCGCAACAACCCGTTGAGATAAACCATGTCCTTCGTGAATGGCGCGCCGCCCGTCATCACGCCGCCACGGAAAATCCGCCGCGTATTTTCATAGGCCTGTTCACGGCTATAACCCCGCCCGACAAACCAATCGAAAACCTCTTTAAAATCCGCGCCATCAATTGTCATTTGAATGGCCATGACGCGTCCTGACAGACGGCGGAAGCGGCGCGGGTCCATATTGCCCGTAATGATTTCGGCGAACACGGCGAGCCCTTCCTGTATCTCCGTCGTGCCGGGGTGACCGCGACCAAGGATGGGAAAGTTCTCCTGCAGCTTCCCGTTCATCCCCGTGGCAGAGTGGATCAGGGCTTCATGATGGAGGAGTTGATCGACATCATTATGCGTAAATTCGGCATCCGACCGCACGCGAATGCGCGTTGAGGAGGCGGCGGCTTTGGCTGTAACTTTGTCAGAGACGAGGACATTGGGTGCATCTTTGCCAAAATGGTGTTCGAGTTTTTCCTCTAACGCTTCGGCAAATTCTTCTGCATCCAACTCGCCCTCATATCCCTGCACGACAAGCTGATCAAAATCAATCCCGGCGAGGGTCGCGTCCATATGTTCGGCGAGGTCCAGAACGCGGGTTTGCTTGTCGAGCATGATGCGGGTCGGGCGACCGTAGAGTTCGGCAGAGTGGTGGAAGAATTCTTTTGTGCCACGCGTTTCAATTAAACTCGCTGTAGTATCGAGGGTTGTACAAAGGCGGTTGAGCCATTCCATAACGACGTGATCGCCGTCTATGAATGTTTTGGCATGAGCAATAGCCTCTCGCGCATTGGATGTGTCGACCGTCGGATAGTCCGGCGCGGGCATAACCCCGCGCGTCAGGAACGGCTCACGCATGGCGTTATCCCAATTCAGGGAGGACAAAACGCGCAAATCGCCCGCTGCATCGTCAAGGGCGGCAGCGGCGGTTTTGGCGGCTTCGAATTGTTTTTCTGAAAGGGCTGTCATGGGGTGAAGGTCGCAGGGTGTGGGGTGGGTGTAAAGCACGTAACGCCCGCAATCGATTAAATATCGATTGCAGTGAAGTGCCGAAAGGCGAACGGCTTTCGGTTTCCTATCACGCGATGACTGACTTAGTGCCCGGCCACTTCCATCAACTCGATCAACACACCACCCGCATCGCCAGGATGCAAAAACACGACCAATGTCCCATGTGCCCCAATCCGCGGCTCGCCCAGAACCCGCATCCCGCGCGATTCCATAACCGTCTTGGCTTCGTGAACATCCTCCACTTCGAAACAGACATGATGTTGCCCGCCCTTGGGGTTGCGCTCCAGAAATTTCAGAATGGGCGAAGTTTCACCGTAGGGTTCGATCAACTCCACCTGCCCCGTCGGCAGATCGACAAAGCTATAAGTCACGCCCTGCGGCGCGAGGACTTTCGGATCTGTGATCTTTGTTGCACCCAGCACGTCACGATAAAACGTAATCGCTTTGGCCATATCCGGTACGGCGACACCCACATGGTTCATCGCGCCGAGTTTGAAATCCGTCTGATCGTAACAGGCCGACATCTATTTAACCTTATGCGCGACGATTTCGACGATGGCGCGTTTGCCCGTCCGGTCACGGATTTGACGTTTGACCTTGGACGCGACCTTTGTCTCAATCACATCCTCATCGCGTTTTGCGCGCGGGCTCAGCGCGTCAAATGCGTCTTCCGCCGCATCCGCAACGAGGTCGAGCAGTTCGTCCATCAACGCGCCTTTCTTGCCCTCGGGAAATCCGCTAATGCGGGGTTCCGGTCCGGCGACGAGCTTACCGCGACTATCGACGACGAGACTGACCGAGACATGGCCCGCATAGGCCATTTTACGGCGTAGGCGGAGGCCTTCATCGGCAGAAGACACGATGTCTTTCCCATCCTGATGCAGACGACCGGAGGCGACAATGTCGATGACTTCGGGACCGTTGGGGGCCATCTTTATCATCTCGCCATTTCGCGGCGGGTAGCTGCGTTTCACGCCAAATGTCTTGGCGAGTTTTGCATGTTCCAGAAGGTGACGGCGTTCGCCGTGAACGGGAATCGCAATTTCGGGACGGACCCAGCTATACATAGCGGCGAGTTCATCGCGGCAAGGATGACCGGAGACATGGATATCCCGCATCTTTTCCGTAATGATTTCCACACCGTCATCGGCGAGCGCATTTTGCAGCGCAAATATACCGACATCATTGCCGGGGATGATTTTGGAGCTGAAAATGACGACATCACCTGCGTGGAACTTCACACTGCGATGTTCTCCATTGGCAATGCGGGAGAGCGCGGCGCGGGGTTCGCCTTGAGAGCCCGTACAGAGATATAGCACATGCGCCGATGGCATGGACGTCGCTTCGTCCTCGGAAATTAACTGACCTACTTCCGACAACATCCCAACGGATTTCGCCGCTGCCGTCATCCGTTTCATGGACCGCCCGATTAAGCAGACCGAGCGATTATTCGCCTTGGCCGCCATCATGACAGATTCCAGCCGCGCAACATTGGACGCGAAGGACGCTACGGCCACGCCGCGACCGTCATATTCACCAATCAATTTCGTAATCTCTTCACGCACACCCTCTTCCGATCCGGCTTCACCGGGGGAGAAGACATTGGTGGAATCACAGATCATAGCGAGCACGCCTTCATCGCCGAGCTTGCGCAGGGCGGCTTCATCGACGGGGTCACCAATTTGCGGGTTCTGGTCGATCTTCCAATCGCCCGTATGCAACACTGTGCCGAGCGCTGTGCGAATGGCAACGGCATTAGGTTCGGGAATGGAGTGGGTTAGTGTGATGAGATTAAGCTGGAAAGGCCCCAACTCAATCGTACCACCGAGCTGCACGAGATTGAGCGGCACCTCATCCAACAATCCAACTTCGGACAGGCGGTCTTTGACCAGATACATCGTAAACGGAGTCGCCCAGACGGGACAGCGGATGCGGTCCCACAAACGCGCAAGTGCGCCCATGTGATCTTCATGTGCGTGGGTTAGGATAATGCCAAGGATGTTGTGGCGATTCTGCTCGATAAAATCGATATCCGGCATAATGATATCGACACCGGGCGTGTCCGCGCCGCCAAATGTCACGCCAATATCAATGATGATCCATTTGCGGTCATGTTCAGGGCCAAAGCCGAACATATTGAGATTCATACCGATTTCCCCGGATCCACCGAGGGGGAGGAAGACAAATTCGTCTTCGGAAGTTTTCTTATTCATTTTTCTTACTTTATTTTTCGAACCGAGAGGCCGTGTCGCGTCGTGTCCGGATGAAAGCGCCTAACGGTTTAAGCGCCACACCTCATATAGTCCATCTATCGTCAGTTGCGAGTCATAGTGCTGGATTGTCTCACTTGCGCCCGCGAAGAGCGAGGCCACACCGCCCGTGCCGATGACGGTGAAATTGCGTTTATCTTCTTTCTGGATTTGGCGGACGAGGCCGTCAATGAGCCCGATATAACCCCAAAACACGCCGGACTGCATGGCGGCGACCGTGTTCTTACCAATGACAGAGTCGGGCTTTTTAATCTCAATACGTGGCAATTGCGCGGCCGCCTCGTGCAGAGCGCGCATGGAGAGGTTGATACCCGGCGCGATGATCCCGCCTTCGAAATGACGGTCGCCGGACACAACATCAAAGGTCGTGGCTGTCCCGCTATCGATGATGATGAGCGGGCCGTCATAGCGTTGTACGGCGCCGAGTGTCGTGACGAGCCTATCCGCGCCGACTTGTTCAGGATTATCAACCCGCACGCCAATCCCGACATCCACACCCTCTTCCCCGATAATGATCGGGTCGATCTCCAAATGGCGACGGGCGAGATTGCGCAGGTTGAAAATGGATTGCGGCACGACGGAAGAGATCACACAGGCCGAGACATCCGAGAAATTCAGCTTCACCATATCGAGCAACTGGTGGAACCAAACGGCATATTCATCCGCCGTTCGCGCAGCATCCGTTGCAATCCGCCATTCGAACAACCATTCGGACTTCAAATCGTGAATGGCGAAGAGTGTGTTCGTATTGCCGGTATCAATTGCCAGTAACATCAGCTTCCAGTCCCAAAATAAACATCGCCCGCATGTACGTCGCGGACCGTGCCATCTGCAAGAGCGATGCGCAATGCACCACTCTCTAACAAATCCGTGGCTTGACCCATGAATTCTTCTTCCGGCAGTCGAACTGTTACGGGACCGAGAATGCCCCCTGCCCGTGCGAGCCAATCCGCGCGAGTGGCAGAGAAACCATAGGCTTTATGCTTGCGGAAGGCCGCGTCGAATTTTGCGGCGAGAATGGCGAGGAACCCGTCCGCACCCGTAAATTCCGGTTCGTCCGTGTTGAGGGCTTCGGGCGCAAGATGTTCCAATAGATGCGTCGGTTGAACATTACCTTCCGGCGGATGACTGACGAGATTCACGCCTATGCCGATAATCACTCGACCTTGCTGCGCTTCCAGCAAAAGCCCCGCAATCTTGCGCCCGTCCATCAGGACATCATTCGGCCATTTCAGTTTGGGTTGAGTTGTGAGTGTATAGGCCGAGAGCGCATCTGCCACGGCTATTGCGGCGACAAAACTTAGTTTCGCGGCGTCTTGTGGCGAGCCGTCATAGGCGTAACAGGCGGAGCCGTAGAAATTACCTTTGGGTGATACCCAGTCCCGCCCGCGACGACCACGTCCTGCGGTCTGGACATCCGCCCTCACCCAGAATGGCGGTGTCTCGCCGGATTGCGCCAGTTTGGCGGCCTCGACATTGGTACTGCCGAGGCTGTCATATTGGATAAACTTCAAACTACTGCGCGAAGAGTGCCTGTGCCGCGCTTTCGGCAAAGCCGAGCATGCCGCCCGCAATCCCCGGAATGATGAGCAGCGGGAAGATTAGCAGGACCGAGACAATCGTGATGACGCGGACCGTACGCGGTGCACGGACAA
The DNA here is from genome assembly GCA_947503715.1 of uncultured Caulobacterales bacterium. Taxonomy (GTDB): domain Bacteria; phylum Pseudomonadota; class Alphaproteobacteria; order Caulobacterales; family Maricaulaceae; genus Litorimonas. The sequence goes on from CANNER010000003.1 coordinate 78,003, forward strand.
ACTCACGGGTCGGCTCATCGAACCACATGACCTTGACGAGGCGGAGATAATAGAACGCACCGATGACGGAGGCGACGAGTGCGACGATGGCGAGCCATGCCAATCCTGCTTCGAATGCTGGAAGAAACGCATAAAGCTTACCAAAGAACCCGAGCAGCGGCGGGATACCGATGAGGGAGAACATCAGGATTGTAAAACTGATTGCCATACCTGGGTTAGTCTTGGACAGACCAGACAGATCGGAAATCTGTTCCACCATGCCATTACGCAGACGCATTTGCAGGATGGTCGCAAACACACCGATGACCGTGATGACATAGATTGTCATGAAGACGAGCATACCCTGCACGCCTGCGACAGAGGCCGCGGCGAGCGGCACGAGGGCGTAACCCATATTAGCAATAGAGGAATAAGCCATCAGACGTTTGATGTTCGTCTGAACAATCGCACCCAATGCCCCGACGACCATTGAGAGGACGGCGAGAACCACGATGACCTGCTGCCACTGTCCAATAATATCGCCGAAGGGCACGGTGATAAGGCGCGCAATAATCGCCATGGCCGCGAGTTTTGGCGCAGCGGCGAAGAAGCCCGTCACGGGAGTCGGAGAGCCCTCGTAAACATCCGGCGTCCACATATGGAACGGCGCAGCCGAAATCTTGAACGCGAGACCGCAGAGCAGGAAGACCATACCCGCGATGACACCTGTCGTCGGGCCGGACACGGCGATGGAGGCGCGGATGGTTTCGAAATCGAGTGACCCCGTGAAACCGTAGACGAGCGACGCGCCATAGAGCAGCAGACCGGAAGACAGCGCACCGAGGACGAAATATTTAAGCCCAGCTTCAGATGCACGCAAGGAGTCACGATTAAACGCCGCCATGATGTAGAGGGCGAGGGATTGCATCTCGATCCCGATATACATCGCCAGCAGGTTATTCGCCGAGGCCATGATCGACATGCCGAGCACGGCGTAGAGTGTCAGGACGGAAAATTCGTAACGGTCCAGCCTCTCCGATTGGAAATAATGCTGGGTCAGGAGCAGTGCCCCCGCTGCAGATAAGCCAATGACGCATTTCAGGAAATCGCTGAAATCATTGTTCAGCAGGAGCCCTGAGAAAGACGTGCCCGCAGGACGGTCAAGTAGGAAGCCCATAGAGGCGAAAACAACCAGAACGCCGACGGAAATATAGCGCACCAATACGGAGCGATCATTCGTCTTGGAGAGGCCAAAGCCGAGCAAAAGCGAGGCGGAGACAGCCAGAAAGAGTTCCGGCAGAAATGTAGACAGGGCCTGCATTAGTTCACTCCTGCTGCGATTTGCGCAGTGTTGAAGTCAGCAATCAATTTCTCGACCGACGCCGCTGTCACATCTGTGATGAGTGACGGATAGACACCGAGGAGGATGGTGAAAAACGCCAAGGTGCCGAGAATGAAGACTTCGGTTTTCGTCACATCCAAAATATCGTTCAGCTTCTCGTTCACAACCTCGCCGAAGACAACAGCACGATAGAGATAGAGCGCATAGACGGCCGACAGGATCATGCCGAGCGCGGCCCCGAAGGCGATCCATGGGCTGACCTGATAGGCCCCGACCATGGTCAGGATTTCGCCAACAAAGCCGGATGTCCCGGGCAAGCCGACATTGGCCATGGTGAAGAGCAGGAAGAAGGCCGCATAGACGGGCATCTTGCTGACAAGGCCGCCATAGAAGGAAATCTCACGCGTGTGCATCCGGTCATAAATGACGCCGACACAAAAGAAGAGCGCACCTGAGATAATACCATGGCTCAACATCTGGAAGATTCCGCCCTGAATGCCTTGTAGGTTGAAGGTGAAGATACCCATGGTCACAAAACCCATATGCGCCACGGAGGAATAAGCGATCAGCTTCTTCATATCATTCTGACGATAGGCGACGAGCGATGTGTAGATGATGGCGATGACGGACATCCAGAAGATGATGGGCGCAAGGTTTAACGACGCCTCCGGGAAAAGCGGAATGGAGAAGCGGAGGAAACCGTAACCGCCGAGCTTCAACAGGATACCCGCGAGGATAACGGAACCCGCTGTCGGCGCTTCGACGTGAGCGTCAGGGAGCCATGTATGGACCGGCCACATTGGCATCTTCACTGCGAATGACGCGAAGAAGGCCAGCCAGAGCCAAGTCTGCACGCCCGCCGGAATGGAAAGATCTTCGATTAGGACGCGCATATCCGTTGTCGGTGCGCCCAATTGCTGTCCACTATAGAAATAGATCCAGAGGATCGCGGCCAGCATGAGGACCGAGCCTAGCAACGTGTAGAGGAAGAATTTATAGGAGGCATAAACGCGGTTCTTCCCGCCCCAGACACCAATAATAATAAACATCGGGATGAGGACGGCCTCGAAGAAGAGATAGAACAGGATGAGGTCGAGCGAGACAAATACGCCGATCATCAGTGTTTCCAGGACGAGGAATGCAATCATATATTCCAGCATCCGTTTCTTCACGGACGTCATAGACGCCAAGATACAGAAGGGCGTGAGGAAAGTTGTCAACAGGACGAAGAGGACGGAAATGCCGTCCACGCCGACGCGATATTCGATACCGCCGCCGAGCCACGGTGTGTCTTCCATAAATTGAAAACCCGCCTGCGCGCTATCAAAGTCGAGCACCATGACGAGGGACAGGATGAAAACAGCAACCGAAATCACGAGCGCCGCGCGTGGCGCGTTTTTCTCTAATTGCTCACGGCCCTCATCTTTGCCGAGCCACGCAAAAAGCGCGAGCAAGAGTGCACCCGCCAGCGGGATAAATGTAATCAGACTCAGAACGGGGAGATCTTCTAACACGGCCCTACCCTCCCGTCGTGCCGCGGAACGCGACAAGAATTAACAGCGCAACGCCCAAGAGCATGACGAAGGCATAGTGATAGAGATATCCGGTCTGGAGTTTCGAAATCCGCTTCGCCGCACCGGAGGCAAAACTCGCCACGCCGTTCGGACCAAATCCGTCAATGATGCGCACATCACCGACTTTCCAGAACAGGTCACCCAGCTTGCGGGTCCCGCGCACGACTGTCGCGTCATAAAGCTCGTCAATATACCATTTATTGAGCAGGAAATTATAAAGCGGTGACCCGCCCGTTTCCGCCACATGGTCGATTTTCGCCTGAACGCTGCCGCGCACATACATGAACCACGCGATGATGAAGCCCGAGATAGAGGCGAGAAGAGGCAGGAGCAGCACCCAGTACGGATAACCATGCACCGGACGGAAGAGCAGCCAGTCTATAAAGCCCTTGGATTCATAGGCGGGATAATCACCCTCTGCCGCAGCCAATAAAGTATTCGAAATTGCCGCATGGGTTTCGCCGGACTTCCCGGGAAGTGACCCGTGCCAGAACCCGCCATAATCCTTTATGAAATATTTGTAGAACATCGCACCCGCTGTGACCGCGCCAATAGAGAGTAGGACAAGCGGCAGACGCATATTCCACGGGCTCTCATGCGCCTCGTCGAAATATTTTTGCTTCCCGCGATGTTCCCCGTGGAACGTCATAATGATCAGACGCCAGCTATAGAAGCTGGTCATAAGGGCCGCCGTGATCCCGATCCAGAAGGCGAAGATCGCCGCATTGGAGCCGCCGCGCGCATCATAGGCGGCTTCGATAATCGCGTCTTTAGAGAAGAACCCTGCAAAACCAAAAGTATAGCTGCCCGGAATACCGATACCCGTAATGGCGAGTGTGCCAATAATCATCGCGCCGTAAGTCCACGGCACTTTCTTCCAGATCCCGCCCATTTTGCGCATATCCTGCTGATGATGCAGCGCGTGGATCACAGAACCCGCGCAGAGGAAGAGCAGCGCTTTGAAGAACGCATGGGTGAAGAGATGGAACATCGCCGCATTATAGGCCCCGACACCCGCCGCAAAGAACATATAGCCGAGCTGCGAACAGGTTGAGTAGGCGATGACGCGTTTGATGTCGTTCTGGACAAGCGCGACGGACGCGGCGAAGAGCGCCGTGAATGCGCCGATAGCTGTAATGAAACCGGAGGTATTCGGGGCCAGTTCGTAAATCGGATAAGCGCGGCAGACGAGGAAGACGCCTGCTGTCACCATAGTTGCCGCATGGATCAGCGCGGAGACAGGTGTCGGGCCCTCCATCGCGTCAGGCAGCCAGACGTGCAGAACAAACTGCGCGGATTTCCCCATCGCGCCGATGAAGAGCAGGAAAGCAATCAATTCAATCGCATTAAACTCCATGCCGAGGAAGGGAAGAATTGTATCCACACCGCCTTCAAGCGCGGCGAAAACTGTATCAAATTTGACGGAGCCGAACATGAGGAAGATGGTCATGATGCCAAGCGCCAGACCGACATCGCCCACACGGTTCGTCACGAAAGCCTTGATCGCTGCCGCATTAGCGGACGGTTTTTTATAGTAATATCCAATGAGGAGATAACTCGCGAGGCCGACACCCTCCCAGCCAAAAAAGAGCTGGATGAAATTATCCGATGTGACGAGCATCAACATCGCAAAGGTAAAGAGCGAAAGATAGGAGAAGAAACGCGGCTGATACGGATCTTCCTCCATATACCCCCAACTATAGAGATGAACGAGGGCAGAAACGGAGTTCACGACGACGAGCATCACCGCTGTCAACGTATCGATCTTGAACGCCCAATTCGCTTCCATGGACCCGACACTCATCCAGCGGAGAACATTGACTGTCTCATCCGGTGCGTCGCCAAATCCGATATTCAGGAAGACGACCCAGGACAGGATGGCGGAGACAAAGAGCAGTCCGGTCGTGATAACCTTGGACGCCGTTGCATTCAGGATACCGGAGCCGAAACGCGTGCCCGCCAGTCCCGCGATAATCGCCCCGATGAGCGGCGCAAAAACGATCGTTAAATAGATCACTAGATTACCCCTTCATCAGGTCGATATTTTCGACCGCGATGTTGCCGCGATTGCGGAAGTAAACGACAAGAATGGCAAGACCGACAGCAGCCTCAGCCGCCGCGACTGTCAGAATGAAGAGCGCAAAGATCTGACCCGCAATCGGGTCTGCGCCGGCGACGGGTTCCATATGAGTAGAGAAGGCAACGAAATTGATATTCACGGCCAACAGGATGAGTTCAACACACATGAGGATAATGATGACGTTCTTCCGGTTAACGAAAATCCCGAAAACGCCGATGGTGAACAGGATCGCCGCGACGATCAGGTAATGGTGCAATCCGATTAACATAGCGGTCCCCTACCCCAACCCTTGTCCGGGTTCGATATCGACGAGCTCGACACCGTCTTCCCGCGTGCGGGCCATTTGGTCCATCGCGTTCTGAATTTTGACACCCGACCTTGCACGTAATGTCAGCACAATCGCCCCAATCAGCGCCACGAGAAGGATCAAACCCGCCGCCTCGAACGCGCCCGCATATTGTGTGTAAAGCACATTGCCAATCGCTTCGAGATTGGTGACTTCGCTATCCGTGACCACAACGGTTTTGGACTCACCCGCAAAATAGGCCGCGCCAACCAGTATCATTTCTGCCAACAAAATAACGGCAACTATCATGCCGACGGGCAGATAGCTGAGAAAGCCCTGTTTCAGCTCCACAAAATCCACGTCCAACATCATCACGACGAAGAGGAAGAGCACGGCGACCGCACCGACATAGACCATAACGAGCAAGAGCGCGAGAAACTCGGCCCCCATTAGGATAAACAAGCCTGCAGCTGAGAAGAATGTCAAGATGAGGAACATCACCGAATGTACGGGATTGCGGGCCGCCACGACCATGAAGCCGGCGGCGATAGCGGTGAACGCTAAGACGTAAAATGAAATTGCAATGAGCACGATTCGAGATCCTGATGCGAAGTTGTCGCAGCCCTTAACGGTAGGGCGCGTCCAAGGCTAGATTTTTTGCGATTTCGGTTTCCCAACGATCCCCGTTCGCGAGGAGTTTGTCCTTGTCATAATAGAGTTCTTCGCGGGTTTCCGTGGCGAACTCGTAATTCGGACCTTCGACAATTGCGTCGACGGGACAGGCTTCCTGACACAAGCCGCAATAGATACATTTGACCATGTCGATATCATAGCGGGTCGTGCGGCGGGAGCCGTCGGGACGCGGTTCGGCCTCGATAATAATGGCTTGTGCGGGGCAGATCGCTTCGCAGAGTTTACAGGCGATGCAGCGCTCTTCGCCGGAAGGATAGCGACGCAGGGCGTGCTCACCGCGGAAACGCGGGCTGATCGGCCCTTTTTCGAATGGGTAATTGATCGTCACTTTCGGACGGAAGAAATATTTCATCGCGAGCATGAAGGCCGAGACGAATTCCAGCAGGAACGCGCCGCGAATAACTTGTTTGATACGGGACATATTTTACTCCCTAAACCGCTTTATCGCCGAGAAAGACGACAAATGTGGAGACAATCACGACCGCCGCCAGTGCCGTCGGCAGGAAGACTTTCCAGCCCAGACGCATGAGCTGGTCATAACGGTAACGTGGTACAATCGCTTTCACCATGGCGAACATGAAGAACAGGAACGCGGTCTTCGCGAAGAACCAGAGGAATGGCGGTACGAATTGAAAACCAACATCAGCAGGCGCATGCCATCCGCCGAGGAAGAGCAGCGTCATCATCGCCGAGAGGAGCATAATATTCACATATTCCGCGAAGAAGAACATCAGGAACGGTGTTGAGGAATACTCAACCTGATACCCCGCGACGAGTTCAGATTCCGCTTCCGGAAGATCGAAGGGCGGGCGGTTTGTCTCGGCGAGGGCGGAGATGAAGAACAACACACCCATGTAAAACATGACCGGTGCGATCAGCAGGTTCCACAACCCATATTCGCCGACAGGATTCAGACGGAACATATTCCAGTTCCAAATGCCCGCGCCCTGCGCATCAACAATTGTCGTTAAGTTCATGGAACCACTGAGGAAAATTACGGTCAGGATGATAAAGCCGATGGAGACTTCATAGGACACCATCTGCGCCGCAGAGCGGAGCGCGCCCATAAACGGATATTTTGAATTAGATGCCCAACCGCCAATGATAATGCCGTAAACGCCAAGTGAACTCAGCGCGAGGACGTAGAGAACACCGACATTGATGTCGGAAATCACCCAACCCGGCGCGACGGGAATCACGGCCCAGGCCGCGAATGCCATAACGAGGCCGAGAATCGGCGCGAGGATGAAGAGGAATTTGTCCGACCCCGCCGGAATGACGATTTCTTTGAAGAAGAATTTCAACGCATCCGCCATGGTCTGCAAGAGCCCAAAGGCCCCCACGACATTCGGCCCACGGCGCATCTGCACCGCCGCCCAGATCTTCCGGTCGGCCAGCACAAGCGCGGCCACGAGCAACGCAAGGGACAGCACGAAGAGCAATACCTGCCCTGTCTTCAGAAGGGTCCAGAACAGCCAGTTCGTCTCCGACGCAGGCGTCACGGCTTGCATAATGGGGATCATTCCGCAGCCTCTTTCACAGTCGCGTTTTTCTCTTCGATGACGGCGGAACATTCGGCCATCACATTTGATGCGCGCGCAATGGCATTCGTCATGTAAAAGTCAACGATTGGGTTCACCAAAGGCTCGGATGAGAGACCGCCTTTCGCGCCCAAACTGGTCGTATCATACGCCTCATATTCAGGTACGGTATCCAGCGACATAAAGGTCGGATGGTCCGCGAACAGTTTCGCACGAAGCGCTTCCAGATTGTCGTAAGGCAAGACGCGACCGACTTGCGCGGATAAGGCCCGCAGGATCGCCCAGTCTTCTTTCGCGTCACCCTTGGGTGGCACAGCGCGGTTAGCCATTTGAACGCGGCCTTCCATATTCACATAGAGACCGGATTTTTCAGTATAGGCCGCACCCGGCAGGATAACATCCGCAACATGTGCGCCATTATCGCCGTGGTGACCCTGATAGATCACGAAGGCATCTTTGATTTTGGATGTGTCGAGTTCGTCGGCCCCCATGAGGTAAACGGTCTCAATCGCGCCCTGTTGCGCAGCGTCGAGAATGGCGTCCGTCGACAAACCGCCCTCACCCGGGACGAAACCCATGTCCAAGCCACCAACGCGGGAGGCCGCACCGTGCAGGATATTAACAGTCGCGCCGGATTTCGCGAGTTGGCCGACAGCTTCGAGCAGCGACAATCCAGCCTCGCCTTTCAACGCCCCTGCGCCGACAATAATGACGGGGTTTTTCGCAGACTTGAAAGTCTTGGCAAATCCGGAACGGGCTTTCGCAAATTTCGCGACATCCGCAGCGGAGGTTCCGACATGCTCATAGCTGTAAGTCAGGTCGACGGCTTCGCCGATCATACCGATTTCGAGGTTACCCTCAATCCAGGTCTTCCGAATACGTGTATTGACGAGCGGCGCCTCGTGGCGCGGGTTCGTTCCGACCAACAGGATTGCATCAGCCTCTTCAAGACCTGCAATCGTCGTGTTGAAGAGATAACTCTGACGCGGGCCCTCTCCAATCAAAGAACCATCCTGACGACAATCGATGTTCTTCACACCGAGCGAGTCCATCAGGTCTTTCAACGCCTTCATCGATTCCGCATCGCAGAGGTCACCCGCAATCGCAGCCATCAGTGACGGGTCACCTTTCAGCTTTTCTGCCACAACGCCGAGCGCTTCGTCCCAATTTGCAGGACGCAGCTTGCCGTTTTCGCGGATGAATGGGCGATCAAGACGCTGACGTGCAAGGCCGTCCCAGACGAAACGGGTTTTATCGGAAATCCATTCCTCATTCACATCATCATTATTGATCGGCAGAATACGCAATACCGCATCGCGGCGGCTATCGACACGGATGTTAGAGCCAACCGCGTCCATCACGTCGATCGACTCGACCTTGTCCAATTCCCAAGGCCGCGCGTTGAACGCGTAAGGTTTGGACGTCAGCGCCCCAACGGGACAGAGGTCGATCACATTGCCGGACATCTCGGAGGTTAGGCTTTCTTCCAGATAGGTCGTGATTTCGGCATTTTCGCCGCGATTGACGAGGCCGATTTCCTGCACACCCGCCACTTCGGTAATGAAGCGGACACAGCGCGTACACTGGATACAGCGCGTCATGATCGTATTGACGAGCGGACCCATATGTTTGTCATCGACCGCGCGTTTATTTTCCTCGAAACGGGATGTATCGCGACCATAGCCCATGGCCTGATCCTGCAAATCACACTCACCGCCCTGGTCACAAATCGGGCAATCGAGCGGGTGATTGATGAGAAGGAATTCCATGACCCCTTCCCGCGCTTTTTTCACAGTCTCGGAGTTTGTGCGGATATTGGCTGGCGTGCCGTCACGGTTCGGACGCAAATCTTTGACCTGCAACGCGCAAGACGCTTGTGGCTTTGGCGCACCGACCCATTCGACGAGGCACATGCGACAGTTACCAGCGACAGACAGACGCTCGTGATAACAGAAACGCGGAATTTCCGCGCCGCCATATTCCTCACAGGCCTGCATCAGCGTGTATTCCGCTGGTACCTCGTGCTCGACACCGTCGATATTTAACTTGCGTAGGTCGGTCATTCTGTATCCGTGAAGAGTCTATAATCCAGCGAGAGCGAGATGTTTAGAACCAAGCCTTATTGCCGTGAACATATTCGTCTTGGAATTGCTGCTCGTCTTTGACGAGATAGATAATAAATTCGATGAAGGCGATTATGCAGATGATAAAGCCCGGCAGTATGAGGAGCCATCCAATTGTTCCGCAAAGAAGCATCGTGATCCCGGCCCCGGTTTTGCCCAGATAGAATTTATGAATACCAAAACCGCCAAGGAAGAACGCCAGAAGCGCAGCAACAATTTTGTCTTTACGACCCGCAACCGCATGGGATGCGCCCGCCATAGGATAAACACCGATCGCGACGTTATCTTCCAATGGATCAAAATCTACGACCATGCCCGCGCGGGGCGGACCAGACTTAGACTTATATTCGCCGCCCGTGAATTTGTAACGTTGACCATCAGCGGCGGAAATCACACCGATATGTCGATCAAAATCGTAATCCAGTATCTTGCCGTTCATCGCCCCTACTCCGCTGCTTGTACAAAGATGGGCTTATCCGCCCGGTAATTATCGATGCGCTCTTCGATCTCGTGACGGAAGTGACGGATGAGACCCTGAATGGGCCAAGCCGCAGCATCGCCGAGGGCGCAGATTGTGTGGCCCTCGACCTGTTTGGAAACGTCGAGCAACATGTCGATTTCAGACGTCTTGGCATTACCGACAACCATCCGTTCCATAACGCGCCACATCCAGCCTGTACCTTCACGGCATGGCGTACACTGACCACAGCTCTCATGTTTATAGAAGTAGGACAGCCGCGCGATGGCTTTCACGACATCAGTGGATTGATCCATGACGATGACAGCCGCCGTGCCGAGGCCCGATTGGTTTTCGCGCAATGCGTCAAAATCCATGAGGACTGTATCGCAAATTTCTTTCGGCAGAAGCGGAACAGATGACCCGCCCGGAATGACGCATTTGAGATTATCCCACCCCCCACGAACACCGCCCGCATGAGTTTCCAGCAATGTCTTCATGGGAATGGACATCGCCTCTTCGACATTACACGGCGTGTTGACGTGGCCGGAGATGGAGAACACTTTCGTGCCTTTATTATTGTCACGGCCAAATTGCGTCCACCAGTCAACGCCGCGGCGCAGGATGGTCGGCACAACGGCAATAGACTCAACATTGTTCACAGTTGTCGGACACCCATAGAGCCCTGCATTGGCCGGGAATGGTGGCTTCAGGCGCGGCTGACCTTTTTTACCCTCAAGCGACTCCAGCAGCGCCGTTTCTTCGCCGCAAATATAAGCGCCGGCACCATGGGCCATATAGATGTCGAAATCCCAGCCCGTACCGCAGGCGTTCTTGCCGACAAGACCCGCCGCATAAGCTTCGTCAATCGCGGCCTGGATACGGTTGCGCTCCAGCACATATTCGCCGCGCAGATAGATGTAACAGGCATGGGCTTGCATCGCGAAGGACGCCACGAGGCAACCCTCAATGAGGAGATGCGGATCGTGGCGCATAATATCGCGGTCTTTGCAGGAGCCCGGCTCGGACTCATCGGCATTGACAACGAGGTAATGCGGACGGTTGCCGACTTCTTTCGGCATAAAAGACCATTTTAGGCCCGTCGGGAAACCCGCACCGCCACGACCACGCAGGCCGGAGGATTTGACCTGATCAATGATCCAGTCCTTACCCTGCGCCAGAATGGCGGACGTTCCCAACCACGCCCCACGGTCCCGTGCCGCATCCAACCCGTGATCATTCAGACCATAGAGGTTCTGGAAAATACGGTCTTTATCTTGGAGAAGTTCAGCCATGACCTAATTCAAACCTCTCAATTTGTTACCACGGGACTTAAAGTAAGAAAATAAAGCCACAATACCGAATGCGATGACGCATTTGATAATCGTACCCACAACACCCAATCCATCAAAAACACCACTCACGTGCAAAATCAGCAAAATAAGTGCACCGATCCCGGCCGAAAAATAGGCAAGTTTATCGAACGAATCCGACGTCATCGATGAATTTTTTTTCTGCATGACCATTACGCTTTGGCCTGTTTTGCAGAAGGTTTTGCAAGCGCCTTGGCCTGTTTCACCCACTCATCGCGTTTGATGCGACCTGGGAAGCGCGAGAGCGCGTCAGCTTCAATCAGCTTAATGTCTGCGGCTTTCCACGCACCAATCTGACGATAGTAATAGATACCCTTGGCGTTCAAATCGCCTTCAAATTTCGGGCCAATACCTTTGATTTTCTTCAGGTCATCGGGCTCACCATCTGTCGGGCCGTCCTTGTAAATGACTTGTGGCTTCTTACCAACGGGCTTGCTCGCACGTTTCGGTAGGCCTTTATTTGGTGCCTCGTCCACAAGCCCCGCCGTCAAATCTTCGCCGACATTATCAGGACGTTTCTTCGGATCACGGCTGGCTTTTTTCGTTGGATCAACCCATCCACCGCGCGTCGCGCGACGTTCTTTCGGGTCCCACTCATAATAATTGATGGCCGCTTTTTGATCCGCATTGGGAAGCCTTTTCATCTTGCCGCGCGCATTGGATAGGTTCTTGGTCGTCAGCGCAATCGCACCACCTTTCGGCTCTGACGTGTGACGGTCATTTTGCGGACCGACCTTGGGCGTGCGCCCTGCGACGAGGTCATCCAGCAGCGCATCGAAACTCTCTGCCGTCAGGTCTTCATAATAGCTGTCGCCGTCTGCGTTGGAAATCTGCACCATTGGCGCATTGGCACAGGCGCCGAGGCACTCGACCTCAAGCCAGCTCAGCTTACCATCAGCGGACACCGTATTTTGCGGCCCAACCCGACGCGTCATGACCGCTTTCAAATCATCCGCCCCACGCAACCAACATGGAGTTGTGCCGCAAAGCTGCACGAAATGCTCACCCACAGGCGCGAGATTATACATCGTATAAAATGTCGCGACCTCATAGACGCGGATATAGGCCATGCCGAGCTTATCCGCGACAGCGCGCATCGTGACCTCGGGCAACCAACCGCCCGCATCCTTCTGCGCAATCCAGAGCGCAGGAATCAACGCCGAGCGCTGACGATCCGCCGGATATTTCGCAATCCACATATCGATTTCGGCCTCGGCCGCAGGCGAGAAGCTGTAAGCCTCCGGCTGCACCAGCGCCATACGTTGCGCACTCATTTCATAAACCTTGTGATTTGAACATCGGCATCCATCATGAAACCATCGGCCATGATTTTCCCGTGCGGCATGTGTGCGATGACGACATCTTCATTGGATTGAAGAACATGAAAGTGAAATCCGTCAGCCTGATAGGCGGACACAACCTCATAACCGAGCGCCAGATAATCCATGTATGTCTTTTTCATCGGTCAATCTCCCCGAACACGATGTCCAATGACCCGAGGATCGCGGAAACGTCCGCGAGCATATGCCCGCGATTGAGATAATCCATCGCCGCGAGATGCGGGAAACCCGGCGCGCGGAGCTTACAGCGATACGGCTTGTTCGACCCGTCAGAGACGAGATAGACCCCAAACTCGCCCTTGGGCGCTTCGACGCAGGCATAGACTTCGCCCGCCGGAACGTGAACACCCTCTGTATAGAGTTTAAAGTGATGGATGAGCGCTTCCATGCTCTGCTTCATCTCGGTGCGGCGCGGTGGGACGAATTTATTGTCCTGCGTCATGACCGGACCTTCAGGCATCATTTCGATACACTGTTTCATGATCTTTACTGACTCATACATTTCCTCGACGCGGCAGAGATAGCGGTCATAGCAATCGCCGTTCTTGCCGAGCGGGATTTTGAAATCGAGCTCAGAGTAAACTTCATAAGGCTGGTTCCGACGCAAATCCCACGCGAGGCCTGAGCCGCGGATAAGCACGCCGGAGAAGCCGCGCTCGTGACAATCCTGCGCCGTAACGACACCGATATCGACATTACGCTGTTTGAAAATTCGGTTCTCGGTCAGCAGTGTTTCAATATCTTGCAGCTTTTCAGGAAATTGCTCACACCACGCGTAAATATCCTCAATCAGCTTTGGCGGCAGGTCCTGATGGACCCCGCCCGGACGGAAATAATTGGCATGCATCCGCGCGCCACAGGCGCGTTCATAGAACACCATCAACTTCTCACGCTCTTCAAAACCCCAGACGGGCGGCGTCAATGCGCCGACATCCATGGCTTGCGTCGTGATATTGAGCATATGCGAGAGAATACGGCCAATCTCAGAATAAAGCACACGAATGAAAGACGCACGGCGCGGCACACCCATGCCCGTCAGCTTCTCAATCGCGAGACAGAAAGCATGCTCCTGGTTCATCGGCGAGACATAATCCAGACGGTCCAGATAGGGCAGCGCTTGGAGATAGGTCTTATGCTCCATCAGCTTTTCGGTCCCGCGATGCAGCAGACCGATATGCGGATCAACGCGTTCTACGACCTCGCCCTCCAGCTCCAGCACAAGACGCAAAACGCCATGCGCCGCAGGATGTTGCGGCCCGAAATTAATCGTGAAATTGCGGTCGTCGCCTTCGAGTGTGACTTCTTGCGTTGCCATTATTCTGCCGCCTCGCTCTTCTCATCACCCGGCAGAACATAGTCGCCGCCTTCCCATGAACTCATGAAATCGAAGCTGCGATATTCCTGTGGGAGGTTGACTGGTTCATAGACGACCGCTTTGCGGCCCTCATCATAACGCACTTCAACAAAACCGGAGAGCGGGAAATCTTTGCGCAGCGGGAAACCCTCAAACCCGTAATCTGTCAGGATACGGCGGAGGTCCGGATGGTTTTCAAACGCGATACCGTACATATCAAACGCTTCGCGCTCATACCAATCCGCATTGGGGAAGAGCGGGACACAGCTTTGGACAGCTGTCTCTTCATCCGTCGTGATCTTGATGCGGATGCGCGTGTTATGGCTCATGGAGAGCATGTGATAGACGACATCGAAACGGCGCGCGCGGGATGGGTAATCCACGCCCGCAATATCAATCAACTGCGTGAAGCGGCAGATTGGGTCGTCGCGCAGGAAAGCCAACACGGTCAGGATCTCCGCGCGGCGGGCTTCCAGTGTCAATTCACCAAAGGCCACCGACGCACTATTAATCGCGTCGCCGAGCTGGCTCTCTATATGATCTTTTAGGTCTGCGAAATTATCAGCCATCATTAACGCTCAATGTTGCCTTCGCGGCGGATTTTCTTCTGCAATTGCAGAATGCCGTAAACCAGCGCTTCCGCCGTTGGCGGGCACCCGGGCACGTAAACGTCGACAGGAACAATCCGGTCGCAGCCCCGCACAACGGCGTAGGAATAGTGATAATAACCACCGCCATTCGCACAGGATCCCATGGAGATCACATAGCGCGGGTTCGGCATCTGGTCGTAAACCTTGCGCAAGGCCGGGGCCATTTTATTAGTCAATGTACCCGCAACGATCATCACATCTGATTGGCGGGGGGACGCACGCGGCGCAAAGCCAAACCGTTCGACATCATAGCGGGGCATAGAGGCCTGCATCATTTCAACCGCGCAACAAGCGAGCCCGAATGTCATCCACATAAGGGAGCCTGTGCGCGCCCATGTAATCAGATCATCAGACGCCGCCGTGATGAAGCCTTTATCGGCGAGCTGATCGCTTAAGCCGTTAAAGGCACCGTCATGCAATTTCGGATCATAGGCGGGTGTGCCAATATCGCGCGCGGCACTGCCTGCGGCAGCGAGTGGACGACCGTCTGGATTTACAAGAACCATGAGCTAACTCCTATTCCCAATCCAACGCGCCGACTTTCCACGCATAGGCGAGGCCAGCGGCCAGCTCAGCGAGGAAGATCATGACGACCAGCCAGCCCTGCCACGTGATGGTGTCGAGGGTGACGGCATATGGAAAGAGAAACGCAACTTCGATATCGAAGATAATGAAAAGAATGGCCACGAGATAGAACCGCACATCAAATTTCATGCGTGAGTCATCAAAGGCGGCAAAGCCACATTCGTAAGTCGAGACTTTCTCGCTATCCGGGTCCTTCGGCGCAATCACCGCCGGAACGAGCAGGAAGAGCAAAGACAGCACAAGTGCGATGCCAAATAGGATGACAACGGGTAGGTATTCCAACAGGAAATCGTTCATGGAACTCACGCGCATAAATGGGCCAAATAGGTAGCGGGACTCAGCCACCTGCAATCGTGCCGGAACCTATTGAGGCGAAAGGGTGATTGCAACGACGAATCTAACGGTTTTGTGAGGGTTTTACACTGCGACGATTTTGCGAAAAACTGGTCTTGCGAGTGAGTTGCAAGTGGGTGGGTTAGGGAGCGAAAAAACACGTTTCAATCGAAATTATTTTGAGATTTCAAAACGCCAACCCATCTGTCACCCCGCACCAGCCCGCAAGGCGCAGATGTGGGGCCCAACGATTTCAGGGCTTAAGCTTGAGTTTACAGGCGATAGGTCCCGCATCTCCACTGCGTTGAGTGCGGGATGACATTGAGTATTCAGTCTCTCTTTTCTCATTCCGGAACATATTTTTTGGAAACAAACAACATGTTCCGGGATCCATTCGTTGAAGGCTTGGTTGGCTGACGCAAATTTATCTCAATCCCTCAATATAAACAAATGGATCCCGGTCTTCACGGGGATGACAAGAGTGTGAGTTCAGTGGCTTAGCTGAACATTGGGTTAGCCAATCCCACATTTAGAAAGGAATGATCACCGCTTATCGAACCTATGTCATATTCATCTCGTTCTTTCAGACACGGGACAGGCGAGGCCTCGCTTGCTGGTACTGGAGGACGGTGGGGTTGAGCATCCGGTTGTGAGGAGCCGGACTATGCCGGACCTTTTATGGCGAGTGTTCCGACACTGTCCGTTATTTACCGGAAGGCGGTAAATAACGGACAACTGTGACCACGCAGGACCGTTATATAAAAAACCACCGCCGCAGGGTCATGCCCGCGTAAAACAAAGTTTTTTATTCGGTACTCCGTCGTGGGTACTGGCCCTGCGGGCTGTCCCGCTACTTATTTGAGTGCCCCGCTGACCCCAAGATGGGCAGTCGCAGCATACGCTTGGCTAAAGACTTTTCACCATAAGCCTCATGTTGTCATTGTCCGACTTGATCGATCGATCCATGCGCATTGACCGTCGTAAGTTGACGGAATTTCAAGTCAAAATAGCCACCCGAATGCGAATGGATCCCCGTAGAGCCGGAGGATGCCAAAGAATAGAAAAAGAAGGGAGGCATATTTCGACTGCGCGTTCAATTGTAATTTCCAGTTCGCTAAGATTTCACTGCCCACCTTCGCCCTTGCCTACGCCACCCCTTCCCCTTATCTGCGCCGCTATGTCCAAAGCTCTCCAACTCGAACCGAAACGCCGTCGCGTCTTTGCCATTATTTCGCATCCTGATGCGGGTAAGACGACGCTGACGGAAAATATGCTCCTCTCGGCCGGAGCGATCCATGCTGCCGGACAGGTCGCCGCACGAGGTGAAGCACGCCGGACGCAATCGGACTGGATGAAAATTGAGCAGGAACGCGGGATTTCGGTTTCGTCCTCCGTGATGACGTTCGAACATAAAGACCTGATTTTCAATCTGCTCGATACGCCTGGCCATGAGGATTTCTCGGAGGATACTTACCGCACCCTTACCGCCGCCGATTGCGCGGTCATGGTCCTCGATGTCGCCAAAGGTATTGAGCCGCAGACACTGAAACTGTTCGAGGTCTGCCGCCTCCGCGATATTCCGATCATTACCTTCGTGAACAAGCTCGACCGCGAAGGCCGCGACACATTCGATATTATTGCGGAGATTCAGGACAAGCTCGCCCTCGACGTTGTGCCGATGCAATGGCCAGCTGCTTCCGGTCGTCGGTTTAAAGGCGTTGTCGATCTGCGCACAAATGACTTCCTGCATTTCGTCAAACCCGATGAGGGTGGCGAACATGTCATGACAAAAGTCGACGGCAATTCAATCGGCGCGATGTTCGACAATGACGACCTATTGACCGAGTTCATGGAGGAGCAGGAACTCGCGCGTGAATATCCCGATTTTAATGAGCAGTCCTTCCGCGAAGGCCACATGACGCCCGTTTATTTTGGCTCGGCGCTACGCAAATTCGGTGTCTTGCAACTCATCGACGCCCTCGCCGAACTCTGCCCCGAACCGCAGGAAGAACCCGCGAAAAAGGCTGGGCAGCAAGTCATGATCCAACCCGACGGCAAAGAAGTCGCAGGATTTGTGTTCAAGGTGCAGGCCAATATGGACCTGAATCATCGTGACCGCGTGGCCTTCCTGCGCATGTGTTCGGGTGAATTCAAGCGCGGGATGAAACTCAAGACGGCGGAGAATAAAACGGTGTCCGTGCACAATCCGATTCTGTTCTTCGCACAGGATCGCGAATTGGCGGAAAATGCTTATGCAGGTGATGTAATCGGCATACCGAACCATGGGGCTTTACGGGTTGGAGACAGCCTCTCGGAATCAGGCAAAGTCGTCTTCGCCGGCATTCCGAATTTCGCGCCGGAAATCCTGCGACGCGCGCAATTGAAAGACCCGCTCAAGGCAAAACATCTGCGTAAAGCGTTGGAATCACTAGCGGAAGAAGGCGTGACACAACTCTTCAAACCAAATTTTGGCTCAGACATGATTGTCGGCGCGGTCGGATCGCTGCAGATTGACGTGATGCGGGAACGGATCAAGACGGAATATGGTCTCGACGTGACCTTCGAATCCCCGCCCTATCAAACGGCCAGATGGTTAGCGGCGGATGACCCCGCGACCATCAAAGCCTTTGTCGATAAAAACGTGATGACGACGGGAACCGACGTCGATGAGGCGCCCGTCTTCCTCGCCAAATCCTCATGGGATGTCGGTTACGCGCAGGAGAAGAACCCGGACATCCGATTCCTCACGACCAAGGAAAGAGCTTAGGCCCTACTTCGTCTCTGCCGTGTAACCACCGAGCCCATCTGCCGTGACCGTGCAATTCGAATCGCCCGCGCAAGTCGCAGTGGACATATTGAAACTCGTCATCGTGTTGAGCGTGCCCATATTCGCCATCATCGTCCCGCGGAACAGGGCCAGCATCAGGTTTGTATACTGGGTCTTAAAAATTTCGCCTTCCTGCGCGGGACTAAGCGGTCGGACAGAGGCAATAATTTCAGGCGTAAATTCTGCGGGTTTCCTGACCCCTGTATTGGCCAAAACGACAGCTAATCCGCCCCAGCCATTCCATTCCTCTTGGGGGGCTTCCAACACGGAGAACGTGACATATTTTCCCGTTTTATCCACTTGGGACATCACAAAGAAGCGGACAACTTCACCCTTCCGCCGCGCTGCGCCAAAGGCAAACGCATTCTGCGTGCCTAATATCTCTCGCGTCACGGCAAGTGAGTCAGCCTTCGGGTATTTCGCACGGGTCAAACCCGCCTCTTTCAGAGCGCGGTCAATCAGCTTTTTATCCGAAAGCTTTCCTGACGCTTTGTAATTGCCCGTTGTTTCACGTGGAGAAAGCGGGTCTTTCGGCGTCGCCATTTTGACATCACCGTTCACGGTCCAATTACCGATTTTTTGACTATACTTACCGGATTTCACAATTTCAGGCGCAGGGTATTTGAGGCCTTTAAATGGATTGGACGTGTTGGATTTGATTGAAACAGGCGCAGCGGATTTGGGCTTTACAACAGCAACTTTCGCCGCCGGTGCGCTTGGTTTTGCGGGCGCAGCGGACGACCCTGACAAAATATCGGATTTCGCAGATGTCATATCCAGCTGACCGACCTCCGCCAAAACAACCCGCAGCTCGCGTGCATCGCCCTGCCCAACCATCGCCGCGAGAACGTCCCGTGTCCCGCGCTCCGTCTCGCCCTCACCAGAGAGGAACAGCGTCCCCTTCTCCGAGGATTTAGACAGATCGAACACATCAATCCACATTGTCGAGAGACCAAACAAGATTGCCTCTTCGGGATTGCCCGCACTTTCGGCGTCGAGGTCGCAACTGCAATCCGCCTCAATCTGCGCCACGGTGGAGACCCTCATCTCCTGCGCAAAAGCCTCCGTTGAGGATAACAGAGCAAGCGTGAAAGGGACGAACAATTTATGCATATTGAAAGCTTAACATGAAAATTGACGAAATCATGGCAATTTTTCCAGAGCGGCACGCGGCTTGAAATGTGGAGATCACAGTCGACCTTCACCGAAAGCGCGTCCCATGCTGATACACTTCCTACCCGCCATCATCATGTTTGCGATCACGGTTGGATTTGTCGCCTTACTCTTCGTGCCCGCAACGGTATATAAACAGAAAAACGAGCTGATAAATTTTTATTGGGCCGGAATTTGGGTATTTCTGGGTCTAATCGCCGCCTTCTCAGGCGGATCAGAAACACTCTTCTTACTCTCTTATGACAGCCGGTTAGTGGCCGAAGGCTTACTTGGCGCCATTATTCTCTGCTTCGTCATTTTCGTCATCTTCGGTTGGTTCCGCCTGTCCTTCACCGCGATCGCGGCGGGCGTAAAGCACTTTTTTGCAAAAACCAAACGCGCCTAACGTCCACCGGCCAGAGCGGGCATAGGTTGCGTCGTGACCGGGGTCGTCGGCGCAGGCGTTGCGCTCGGCGCGGCTTTCACATCATCATTTAATCGACCAAAAAGACTTTTCTGGGCCTGTTCAGGGGCCAGCGCGATGGGATTAACGTCCCGTGCAGGCGCGGCAGTTTGCGGCGCGATGACGGAGCGACGCGGCATATTTGCCGGCGCTTGAATGGGTTGACCAATCGGCGGACGCGACTGTGTTACGGACTGCGGGCGCGCCGCGGATTGCGGCTGATATTGCGGTGGTGCGACACGACGCGGGCCGGTGGCACGACGCGGCTGGGCAACAGCGCGGGATTGTTGATAGGGCTGTGGCTGATATTGCCGCTGCGGTTGGGGCACCGATTGCGGGAACGCGCGGGGGACACCGTCTAAAATAGGCCTGAAGGCAGGACGGGGCTGCGCGGGCTGACGAGATTGAACGGGCTGCGATGCGGCCGGCTGGCGATAACGGTTTTGTTGCTCGGTCAAGCTCATATTCTCAAGACGACGTGTCGAAGCCTGCTGAGCTGTAGGGCGTTGCGGAACAGCCTCTCTTACTACACGACGGGTTGGCGTCGGCTGGCCAACTTTCACAGTGTTCGAACGGGATTGCACCTGCGTTCCGACCCGAACTGTATTTGTACCGCCCGTCATCATGCGGGAAGACTGTAGCGTACTCGCAAAACCCTCACCGGAAATCGAAATTTGCGACGCAATTGGTGTTGAAGCACTGGAGAGAAATTCGCAGACGCCGGACACGCGCGGATTGGGTTTCACATAATTCCACGCTCTACATTGCGCATCGCCGGAACAATGGCTCTCGCAAACATCCGCGCCGCCTGCAACAGAACTACTATACGGCGTGCCTGGGCGATATGTGCCCAAATCCGCCGCGAATACGGGTGTGGAGAGCAGGGCTGAAACAGCGAATAGAGACAGGATGCGCATATTATCCTCACAGGTGGGGTCGAATCGTTGGACCGACCTTGCCCGCAAGGCGTTAGCGCTTGGTTAACCCTATTTTTCGGAAATCAATTAAACGGCAAGCCGAGCAATTTCGGACAGACTTTTCATCTCAAGCCCGGCCCCGCCAATCAGCGCGCCATTGACGTTCTCAATCGCGAGGATGTCCTTCGCATTCGTCGGCTTCACGGAACCCCCATAGAGAATCCGGACCCCGTCCCCGACTTGCGCACGAATGGCGTCATGTATTTCAGCGATATCTTTGAGCGTCGGGACTTTGCCTGTACCAATGGCCCAGACGGGTTCATAAGCTATGACATAGTCCGCCAGTGTGGGGAGTGAGCCCTTAATTTGCGTTTTAACGACTTTCAACGCATCGCCCTTATCCCGCTGGGCTTCCGTCTCGCCAACACAAATGATGGGAATTAAGCCTGCTCGTTTTGCAGCGCTCGCTTTGGCTTTGACGGATTTATTGGTGTCACCGGCAGCGCGGCACTCACTGTGACCGACAATGACATAGTCAGCGCCCGCGCTCATCAGCATTTCCGCAGAGAGGCAACCCGTATGCGCGCCGCTGGCTGCCTTATGACAATCTTGGGCACCCAAATACATACCGGCTTGGCGGGTGGTATCACTAAGTCTCTGAAGATAAAGCGCTGGCGGACAGATGAGAACATCCAAAGATTTCCTCTGGCCCTGCGGGAAAAGCGCATCAAATTCCAACGGCTTATCCACCCAATCTGGTGAGCCGTTCATTTTCCAATTTGCCGCAATGAGAGGACGCAAAGCCTTAGCCATATGATCTCAATCTTTCAATATTTCGTCTTAGATGTGTCGTAAACCTATCGACATTGCAAGCGCAGCAAGGTCTTGTAAGGCAGTGGGGGCACAGCTATGTGTCAACTTTCGAAATCCCCTGCTTCGCGAGGCAAAATGGCCCAGTCCATCGGTGCAAAAATCAGATCCGGCTTTGTCGGCATTCTAGTCGGACTTTTAGTTCTGGCCTTCGCCGTTTGGGGCGTGAATGATATTTTCGTGCCGGGCGTCCGAAATGCCGTTGTCAGTGTCGGCGATGAGAGCGTCTCAACCCGCGATTTCCAGCGTGATCTACAGTCCCGATTGCGGGAAATCGCCGTGCAGCGTGGCGAAGGACTAACGAATGAACAAGCCTATCAACAGGGTATTCACCGCGAACTGATCGGACAATATCAACTCCGACTCGCGATTGAAAAAGATGCAGATGATCTTGGTATTGGTGTGAACCGTCAGGATGCGAAACAATATATCGAATCTTTCCCCGCCTTTAAATCGAGTGTCACCGGTGAATTCGATCGCGACAAATTGGTTCAAGCGATTGGCGGATTGAATAACGGATATTCGATTAAGGCCTTTGAGGAGGACACATTACGCGACCTCCGCCGTGAGCAAACAACAGAAGCTATTGTGGGCGGAATTCAAGCGCCATCGGGTTTTGCAACGCGCTATTTTGATTATGTCTCCGAACAGCGCAAAGCGACGATCCTGACATTGAATAAGGGTGCCGTTCCCGCGCCGGACGCACCGGATGATGAAACATTGCAGGCCTATATTGATGGCAATGCCGTGCGCTACACCGCACCGGAATACCGCAAAGTCACGATGATCCGTCTGGAACCTCAATATTTCCTCCCTGACCTTGAAGTCACCGAAGATGAAGTCCGGGCCGAATTTGATCGGCGCGTGGCACGGGGTGACCTTGGGACACAAGCGACACGAGACGTCATCATTCTGGCGGCGTCTGATGAAACCACCGCGCAGCAAGCCGCAGACCGCCTGATGGCGGGTGAAGCGCCTGAACTCGTCGCGGGTGCACTGGGTCTCGTGGCCCCGGATAGTTATGATGACATCGAGAAAGACACGCTGATTGACTCCGCCACGGATGAAATCGCTTTCAACCTGGAAGAAGGCCAAGCGGCGGCTGGATTAAACAGTCTCGGCGGTTGGGAAGCTATTTATGTCCCGGAAGTCACGCCCGGCACGTCCCCCGTCTTTGCATCTCTGGAACGTGAAATTCGTCAGGAAATCGGCCTGGATAAGGCGAAAGAGAAAATCTTTGACCTCCAGGATTTGATTGATCCCATGACATTTGAAAACCGGACATTGGAAGAAATCGCCGAAGAATTAGACCTCCCCATGGAAAGCTATGATTTCATAGATCGTTCCGGTTCGACTCAGGACGGTCTGCGTCTGGCAGGCAGTACAAATATTCCGGGTATTGCGGCAGATGACACGTTACTGCGGGAAATCTTCACGGCTGATATTGGGCTGGACAGTCAGATTTTCGAGACCGTCCATGAGGGCGCAGTCCTGTTCCGCGTGGTCGATATTATCGACAGTCAGGTCCGCCCACTAGAAGATGTTCGCGACAGTGTCATCGCCGCTTGGACTTCCGAACAAATTCAAGACGCTTTGAATGAGCGCGGGATCGCCCTCGCCGGAGAAATTGGTGAAGGCCGGACGCTGGAGGACTTGAGCGAGGAACTCGGGACCGCCGCAACACTCGAGGAACGCGGCATTTCCCGCGCCAATCCGCCCCGCGACATTGATGGTCAAATCGTCGTCGACCTTTTAACAGGAGCGCCGGGCGAAATCAGCCGCGGTGCGGGTGTACAGCCAGAGACTTACACAATTGCGCGTTTGGACACGATTACCCCTAATAGCGACGGCCTTGCGGGAGAAATCCTCGACGTCGTTCAGCGCAATATCTCTTCAGAGATTAGCTTGGATATACAAAATGCCTATCGCCTCGCGATTTTGAAAGAGCATGAGTTGCGCGAATATCCGGATCAAGTGACAACTGTTATGGGTATCGAGGGTCAATAATTCGGCCGTGACGTTACAATTTTCACCTGCACCTGATCAGTTAGACGCCTCCTCCGCGCAGCTTATTTTCGCGCGGGTTATCAATGATATTGACACACCTGTGTCTGCCTTTTTGAAGGCTGCGCAAGGTAAGCCATACGCGTTTCTGTTTGAAAGTGTGACGGGAGGCGAACAGCGCGGACGTTATAGTTTCTTCGGATTCGACCCCGATATCATCTGGCGGAGTGAAGGCGATGCCAGCGAGATTTCGCGCGACGGCGGCGAGTATACGCCCTGTGACGGCAAACCTCTCGACGCCCTCCGCGCCTTGCAAGCGGAAGTTAGCTTCGACCTTCCTGAAGATATTCCACCCATGGCGGCGGGTCTCTTCGGCTATCTGGGTTATGACATGGTGCGGCAAGTGGAGACGCTCTCCACCGCAAAACATGACCCTATCGGGACACCGGATGCGATCATGGTGCGCCCGCGTATCGTCTGTATCTTCGATCAAGTCGCGCAGGAAATCATTATTGGTTCACCTCTTGATGCAGGCGATGATTACGGCGCAGCCTGTGCGCGGATTGAGCGCGTTGCGGCGGACCTCGCCTTGCCTGTTTCCGCCAATACGGGACGCGATGTCACCATTCCAAAACTGGATCCCATTCTCGGTACTGACGGTCCAACATTTGGCCAACGTGTTGCGAAAGCCAAAGATTACATTCTCGCCGGGGACATCTTCCAAGTCGTGATCGGACAGCGCCTCTCCGCGCCACTGCCAGCGACGCCCTTTGCGCTCTATCGCAGTCTCCGCCGGATGAACCCCTCGCCCTTTCTCTATTTCCTCGACTTCGACGACCATCAAATCATCGGCTCAAGTCCGGAAATTCTTGTGCGTCTGCGTGACGGTGTCGTCGCAGTTCGCCCTATCGCAGGAACACGTCCACGTGGGAAAAACACGGCGCAGGATTTGGCGCTGGAACAGGACCTGCTTAACGACCCCAAAGAATGTGCGGAACATCTCATGCTGCTCGACTTGGGTCGAAACGATGTCGGCCGCGTCGCGAAATCCGGCACAGTTCGCGTCACGGAACGGTTCACCGTCGAACGCTATAGCCATGTCATGCACATCGTCTCAAACGTGGAAGGCGAAATCCGTGAAGGACTCGACACGCTCGACGCGCTCTTCGCAGGCTTCCCAGCGGGCACGGTTAGCGGCGCACCCAAAGTCCGCGCGATGGAAATTATTGACGAATTGGAAGACGAAAAGCGCGGCATTTATGCGGGTGCGGTTGGATATATCTCCGTCAATGGTGACATGGACACAGCTATCGCCCTACGCACAGCGATTGTGAAAGATGGAACGCTCCACGTTCGCGCGGGCGCCGGCATCGTCATGGACTCCGTGCCGCAGATGGAATTTGAAGAGACTCTGCATAAAAGCGCAGCCCTGTTTCGCGCAGCGGAACAGAGCGTGCGGTTCGGAGGGAATAGCTAATGCTCCTCGTCATCGATAATTATGACAGCTTCACCTATAACCTCGTGCATTACGCACAGGAACTCGGCGCTGAAACACACGTGGTGCGCAATGACGATATTGGCGTGGGCCGAGCCCTGTCCATGGGCGCGAAAGCTGTGCTGCTCTCCCCCGGTCCAAAAACTCCAACGGAAGCGGGCATCTGTCTCGACCTCATCAAACAGGCACCCGAAGACCTCCCCATACTCGGCATATGCCTCGGCCAGCAATCCATCGGCCAAGCCTTTGGCGGGAAAGTCATTCGTGCCAAAGAAATCATGCACGGCAAAGTCTCGCCCATGCACCATGACGGGACGGGATTATTCGAAGATTTGGAAAGCCCGTTCAACGCGACGCGCTATCACTCGCTCTCTGTCGAACGGGAAACATTGCCACCGGAATTGCTTGTCAATGCGTGGACGGAAGACGGCGAGATCATGGGCATACGCCACGCGACCCGCCCCATTCACGGGCTACAATTTCATCCCGAATCCATCGCGTCCGAGAACGGGCATAAGCTGATCGGACGGTTCCTCGACATCGCGGGGATGCGGTGAGCCTCAATACGGACATCTTCAAAACGCTCGGCGCGGGCGACCGCCCAACACCGGAGGCATTGCATGCGGCCCTGACCTCAATCCTGAACGGCGAAGCGCAATCGGAACAGGTCAGCGCCCTCCTCCTCGGTCTCGAAATGATTGGCTTGTCCGCACAGGAACTCCGTGTTGGCACAGAAGTCATGCGGAAAAACATGATCCCCGTCGAACTCGATTTCGATGTCATTGATATTGTCGGCACAGGCGGGACGGGCTTGCATACGCTGTCTATCTCAACCGCCAGTGCTCTCGTCTGCGCGGGCGCGGGTGCGAAGGTCGCAAAACACGGCAACCGCGCGGCGAGCAGCCTGACGGGGACGGCGGACACATTCGCAAAACTCGGCGTCGATTTGGGTATGAGCCCCGCTACGGCGAAACTCTGTATTGAGGACGCGGGCATCGGCTTTCTTTTCGCGCCGAACCACCACCCCGCCATGCGCCACACCGGACCCGCTCGCAAAGCGCTGGGCATCCGGACGCTATTCAACATGCTCGGCCCGATGAGCAATCCGGCGCGGGCCTCGCATATGCTGCTCGGCGTTTGCGATGATGGCTGGAGACGCCCCATGGCGGACGCGCTGGCCGAGCTCGGGACCAAACGCGCTTGGGTCGTTCACGGCGAAGACGGGCTGGACGAAATTACGACGACGGGAAAGACATTCGTGTCCGAAGTTCGCGCGGGAGCCGTCCGCGATTTCGAGATTGACCCTCGTGAGTTTGGAATTTCACTCTCAAATATGGCGGACCTCAAAGGCGGTGACCCGGACGTCAATGCGGCGGCGTTGCAAAGTCTGCTGGACGGAGAAAAATCCGCCTATCGGGATATCGTGATCCTGAACGCAGGCGTCGCCCTGATGATTGCGGATGTCGCGGAAAATATTGGCCTCGGCATCGTGAAAGCGACACAATCAATCGACTCGGGCTTTGCGAAACTGGCATTGAAGCGACTGACGGAACTCTCGGGGGTGAAATTATGACCTCGACCCTGATGGACGCACCGGATGTGTTAAAACGCATTGCCGCTTACAAGGCCGATGAGGTCGCGGCTTTGAAAGCCCAGACCACGATAGAAGTGCTGCGCGAAACGGCAGCCGCCCTGCCCCATCCCCGCAAATTCGAAGACGCGATTAGAGCCGCGACAGGCCCGGCGCTCATCTGCGAGGTCAAAAAAGCCAGCCCGTCCAAAGGCGTCATCCGCGAAGATTTCGATCCGGTGGAGATTGCAAAGGCTTATGAAATGGGTGGCGCGACCTGCCTCTCAGTCTTGACCGATGGTCCGGGATTCCAAGGCAGTAATGAAATATTCGCGCAAGTCCGCACGGCCACGCATCTTCCCCTACTCCGCAAGGATTTCATGCTCGATCCGATTCAAATCGCGGAGAGCGCCGCTATGGGCGCGGATTGTATTCTCGTCATTCTCGCCATGATTGGCGACGAAATGGCGAAAGCGTTGATGGATGAGGCTCAGGCTTTGGGATTAGACGCACTTGTCGAAACGCATGACGAATCCGAACTACAACGCGCCATAGATCTCGGCGCAACACTGATAGGGGTGAACAACCGCGACCTCCGGACCTTTGACACAACGCTCGACACATTTGACCGCCTCGCAGGGCTAGCGCCAAAGGATTGCACCCTCATCGCGGAGTCGGGGATATTTACGCCTGCCGACATCAGCCGTCTCAAAGCTAGCGGCGCGCAGGGCTATCTCATTGGCGAGAGTTTGATGCGTCAGGACGATGTCGCAGAAGCCACGAATAAACTTATTATGAAATGACTGAGTATTGCTGTGACATGATGAAAGCTGATCTTGAACGGACATGTCCCGATCATCATGACAGACATGATTGCTCAGATATGGTCATATTTCATCATAAAGGTGATGACAACAATGATGAGTGGGGCATCTACATCAAGGATGGTGGACAATCTATTTACAGAATATATTTCTGCCCTTGGTGCGGCATTCAACTAGCAATGCAGGATGATGACTGATTTGCCTCAGTTTTGATGTGACTTGACAACCAGCAGAACATCCGTAGAACAAAAGGTGATGTTGCTGATTTGTTCGGCCAAAATACGGAGACCGCTATGCTGACCCAGAAGCAGAGAGACCTGCTCATTCTCATTGATAAACGGATTAAGGCCGTGGGTGTACCGCCCTCCTATGATGAAATGAAGGATCAACTCGGTCTGGCGTCGAAATCCGGTATTCACCGGTTGATCTCAGCATTGGAAGAACGTGGCTTTATCCGCCGTCTGCCGAATAAGGCGCGGGCGATTGAAGTTTTGAAACTGCCGGAAGGTTATGATGAGGATAATGCGCTGACACCTGTTGCGGCCAATGACACATACGAAATTCCGTTTGTTGGCAAAATCGCGGCGGGGCTGCCCATTGCTGCCATTGAGGATAGCCACAACCTGATGGCTGTCCCACCCTCCATGATGGGCAATGGCGACCACTACGCGCTCGAAGTTGAAGGTGAGTCAATGATTGAAGCGGGCATTATGGACGGCGATATTGTTGTCATCCGCAAGGCCAATACAGCCCGCAATAATGAAATTGTAGTGGCCCTCGTCGATCAGGACGAAGCGACTCTCAAGCGCATTTACAAAACGGGTAATGAGATCGAGTTGATTGCGGAGAATAAAGAGTTTCCGACAAAGACCTACGGTCCGGACCGTGTCGAGGTTCAGGGTGTGCTCGTAGGGCTCGTCCGCAGCTACCAGTAAGTCAGATATTTATGGATTATGCCAAAGCCGCCGCTGTCCTTCGGGGCGGCGCGCGGCTTTTGTCGTTAGAGTGTCTTTCAGATAGACGTCCAGCGCACCCGTCTCCCATAATGTTGTTTCGTCAATCAGAACTGAATCGCAGTTTCGACGCGCCACGGGTCCGGCCCGCCTGACCGAGAGGATGACGAGATCAGAGGTTTCGCATTCTGCCGGCACTTCGGACGGGCTCTGTAAAATTGAGATTTGCCAAGCTCCAATCCTCGCGCGGCATGCCAGCGCATCGCATTGCGCGAGACTGTCCTTGAATGGCAACCAATCGACGTCGTTAAATCCCGCACGCTGCGCGAATTGATCGCGGCCATATCTATCGGGGCGGCGTGAATCGACGAGGAGGATAGGATCACCCTCACCCGTATCCGGCATCTGCCAGAACGCGACTTTGCCGTCTTCGGAAATACGGAGGTCAGGGACGTCCGCGCTGTTCCAGCCCGCGAAACTCATGAGCATCATTAACAGGCCCGCTAATTTCATCCACCGCCTAGCAATGCAGATGATCGCAAACCCCAATCCGTAAACCGGTAGAACCCAATCGGGCGGCGCGGGGATGTAAGCCATAGCCCCCGGCCAGCCCGCAACCCAACCTGCTGCCGCGAGGATAGGCTCCATCGCCTGCCCCATCAGCCAGAGCGGCACGCGTTCCAAACCCAGTGGAATTGCGAGCAGTGAGATAACAGCCAGCGGCATCACGGCCAGCGAAAAAAGCGGCATTGCCAGAAGGTTACCTATAAATCCATATTTGGCGAAACGGTTGAAATGGAACAGTGCAAACCCACCCGTCGCAAATCCGGCGACGAGGCTGGTGACACTCAGGGAGGTGAAGAAGTTCACGCCTCTACGAAATCGCGTCGGTTGAACATAGACGGGCCGGATGGATTGCCAATATTGGTAGGTCAGGACGAGTGCGGCGACGGCCGCGAATGACATCTGGAACCCGACGGAAATCAGGCTCTCGGGGTGAAGCGTGAGCGTGAGGAGTGCCGCCACGCAAACGGAGCGCATGGAGACCGCCCGCCTGTCCAGTATGACGGCAAGAAACACAATCACCGCCATGACCCAGGCGCGTTGGGTCGCGACCGATGCACCGGACAGAACGAGATAGGCCGTCGCCGCGATTATTCCGATGACGGCTGCGGGCTTGCGCACATCATATCGGCGCGAGAGCGGCAGGATACAGGCGAGCAGCAGCGTCATAACGGTAAACGTCCCGCCCGCCAGCAAGCCCATATGCAATCCCGAAATGGCGAGAATATGCGCGAGTCCCGCCACCCGCAGATTCTCCGTCTGCTCCTCGGGGATATAGCGTCGGACACCGGTCATCAGAGCTGCTTGAAGTCCTGCTGTTTCAGCCGGAGCCACTGCCATAACCCGGTCTGCAAGCCCAAACCGCCACCGAACAATCGCTCGTCTGGTCGAATCGACAAGGCCAAGCTCCGCATCGCCCTGTTGCCGCGGCGCGCCATATCCAAATCCGTAACCCCCAATGCCCTTGAAATAGGCCGCCTGCGCCGGATCATATCCCCCTGGCACGACAGGTCCGGGCGGAGCCTTCATAGCGGCCAGCCAATTGATTGTATCGCCTGCAAGGATGGGCGGATCGGGCGCTTTGGTGACGCGGATGCGTACCCGCTTAGGCGTTTCGGCGTTGGATAATCGTTCGATGTCCAGAACCTCGATCACATAGCGCTCGCTTCGCCCCGATTTCTCGATCGCGCTGACCCAGCCCTCGACGCGGTAAGTATATTCCTGAACGGGGAGACGCGGCGTTTCGGCGGCAGCACTGTGCCAGAGGCTCCGCCCAAAACCGAGTGCGATCAGGAGCGCAATCCAGACCAGCCCCTGCCCCACAAAATCCTTGCGCGACGATACGATCCACAAAACGGCAAAGCCCAGAATAGCTTGCCCCACCAAGATGACGCCAGGTTCTTGCGGCAGCGCGAAATAGGCGCCGATCCCGACTGCAAATGCGATCACGCCCGTATTAAAATCCGGCTCGACCTGCAGACGGGCAGCCCACCGCGCAAACTGCCTTTCCGCAGGTCCGTCATGCGGCCAATCCCGCGCAAAATCGCTATTATCCCCGAACATCCCGTGCCATAGAGCGACGAAATTCAGGAACAATGCAAGCGAGAAAGTCTTATATCTGTATGAGCCACCCCGTCGTCACACGTTTTGCCCCCTCGCCCACCGGATATTTACATATTGGCGGGGCCAGAACAGCCTTGTTCAATTACTATTTTGCCAAGAAAATGGGTGGGACATTTCGCCTGCGCGTGGAAGATACTGACAAAGCCCGCAGTACGGAGGATGCGACCCGCGCGATTCTCGACGGGATGGCATGGCTCGGCGTCAAACATGATGGCGATGTCGTCTATCAAAGCCGCAATGCTGACGACCACGTCGCCGCCGCCGAGACGATGCTGGCAAATGGCACGGCCTATCGCTGTTATGCGACTGATGAAGAGGTCGACGCTCTCAAAGCCGAAGCCCGCGAAAACAACCGCGCCTTCCGTAGCCCCTATCGCGACAGCACGGACGAAAAAGACGCCCCCTTCGCCGTTCGCTTCCGTGTGCCTGAAGGACAGACCGTTATTCAGGATCATGTGCAGGGCGAAGTCAAATGGGACAATTCTACCTTTGACGACCTCGTCCTCCTGCGTGCGGACAGAACGCCGACTTATATGCTGGCGGTTGTTGTGGATGATCACAATATGGGCGTGACCCATGTCATTCGCGGCGACGATCACCTCATCAATGCCGGACGCCAGACACAGCTCTATCAAGCTTTGGGTTGGAACGTCCCACAATGGGCACATGTGCCTCTTATTCATGGGCCGGACGGAAAGAAACTCTCGAAACGTCACGGCGCACTCGGGGTCGAAGCTTATGAGGAGTTGGGCTACCTGCCTTCCGGTCTTCGTAATTATCTGATGAAGCTGGGCTGGTCCCATGGGGATGTAGAAATTTTCCTGACGGATGAAGCCCTTACCGAAGCGTTCTCGCTTGATGGGATTACAAGTTCTCCCGCGCGGCTTGATTTCGACAAAATGGACTTTATCAACGCGCAGCATATGGCGGAGATGTCAGATAATAATCTGATGACACTGGCCCTGCCCTTCCTCGAAAATGTTAATAATGGCCCGCTGGACGCGACGGTTTCCGCCCGTATTCTCGCCGCCATGCCGACACTGAAACCGCGCGCAAAAACGCTGCCGGAACTGGCCGACCAAGCGCATTACCTGATGGACATTCGCCCCCTCGAAATTACGGGGAAAACGGCCAAACCGCTCAAGCGTGACGGCGCGATTGAGATTGTCGAGGCTTTGACTCAAGGCTTCAAATCCCGCAAAGACGCGCCATGGACGGCAGACGCCCTACAGGCCCTGCTCACAGACTTTGCGACTGAACGCGAACTTGGCTTTGGCCGTATCGGACAACCCATCCGCGCGGCCCTGACCGGCGGCTCACCCTCGCCCGATCTATCCGTCGTTTTGGCCCTGTTGGGACAGGACGAGACAATCGGGCGTCTGGAAGATGCCATTTCGCAATTCAAATCGTAAGAATAATAAAAAGGTAAAGAGAGATATGGAAAACAAGATCACGCAGACCGGCACGGCCACGATGACAATCGACGGAAAGAGCTATGACCTCCCGATCATGAAGGGCAGCATGGGCGCGCCCGGCATTGATGTTCGAACACTCTATAAACAGACGGGCCATTTCACATTTGATCCGGGTTTTACCTCGACCTGTTCCACAGAAAGCCAGATCACCTTTATCGATGGCGGCGAAGGGCAATTGCTTTATCGCGGTTACGACATTGAGCAATTGGCGGAACAATCCACCTCGCTGGAAGTCGCCTATCTCCTCATCAATGGTGAGCTGCCGACGAAATCGGAATTCGAAACCTTCGAAAACACGATTACCAATCACACCATGTTGCACGACAAAGTCGAGAGCTTCTTCCAAGGCTATCGCCGCGACAGCCATCCGATGTCCATGCTCTGCGGAACAGTCGGCGCACTCTCCGGTTTCTACCATGATGACCAGCATACGACCGAAGATGAGGCCCGGAACGTCGCGATCCACCGCATCATTGCGAAAATTCCGACACTCGCGGCGCGTTGCTACAAATATCGCGTTGGTCAGCCACATGTCTATCCACAGAATGACCTGTCCTATGCGGGTAACTTCCTGCGCATGTGTTTCGCCGTTCCGGCCGAGCCCTATGAGGTGAACCCGATTATCGAACGCGCTATGGATAAGATTTTCATCCTGCATATGGATCACGAGCAGAATGCATCGACATCAACTGTGCGTCTCGCCGGCTCATCCGGTGCGAACCCATATGCCTGTATCGCGGCGGGTACGGCCTGTCTCTGGGGTCCGTCCCATGGCGGTGCGAATGAAGCGGCGTTGAATATGCTGAAGGAAATCGGCACTGTTGACCGCATTCCGGAATATATCGCCCGTGCGAAAGACAAGAATGACCCCTTCCGCCTGATGGGCTTCGGTCACCGCGTTTATAAGGCGACTGACCCGCGTGCGAAAGTTATGCGCCGCACGACCCATGAAGTCCTCGGCGAGTTGGGTATTACCAACCCCGTCCTCGAAGTCGCCATGGAACTTGAGAAGATTGCGACAAGCGAAGAATATTTCGTCAAACGCGGTCTCTATCCGAATGTCGATTTCTACTCCGGTATCGTCCTCTCCGCCCTCGGTTTCCCAACCGATATGTTCACCGTCCTCTTCGCCCTCGCACGGACAACGGGTTGGATTTCGCAGTGGAATGAGATGTTGGAAGACCCAACACAGCGTATCGGACGCCCGCGTCAGCTTTATTCCGGTGCGACAACCCGCGACTTCGTCCCGATGGACAAGCGCTAGTCGAGAATTTGAAGAATGGCTTGCGCGGCTCTCGCGCTGGCCGTTTCATCCGGCTGACCCGCCATTAATCGGGTCTGTTCCAATAACGCGTCGCGTGCAGCGGCGCGTTTTTTTGTGTCTGATAAGTATGGGATGAGCGCATCTGCCAAGGCCTCGCCCGTGACCTCATTCTGCAAAAACTCCGGCATCAGCTTTTCATTCGCGGCGATGTTCACAATTGAAATATGGTTGGGCTGGAAAATCCGGCTGACAATTGCATGGGTCACGGCCGACATCCGATAGGCCACGACAGTAGGTACACCCGCACAGGCCAATTGCGTTGTCACGGTTCCTGAACAGGCCAGCGCCGCCATTGAACAGGACATCGCATCCAGCTTCGCCGATTCAGGGAGAAGGATCATATCATTCATGCGCAGGTCTTTGGCCGCCTGCGCTCCGACTTCTTTCGCGACAGATTCGGAGACGGGACAGAGAATGGCAAGGTCCGGCAGACGCTGCCGTAAAATCTGCACTGCGTCTGTAAATGCAGGCGATAACCGGACGACTTCGCCGACGCGGCTGCCGAGGAAAACGGACAATATTGGACGGTCGCTAAGATTATATTGCTGTCGCAATTTATTCGGATCACCCGCACCATAATCCGTATCGAAAACAGCATTGCCGACATAATGCGTGTCTAAGCCGTGGGGCGTGAACCAATCCGGCTCAAAGCTATGTATCGCCAGAAGTCCGTCAACGTGATCGGCTAAAACCTTCGCCCGCTTGGGTCGAGTCGCCCAAACCTGCGGCGCGACATATTTGATGATCTTCCCATTATATCCTGCTTTTCGCAATCGCTTGGCCAGGCGGATCATGAAGCCATAACTGTCAATAAGAATGACGGCATCCGGCTGCGCCTCGAGAATGCGCGCCGTACTTTGTTTTAGCCCTTCCAAGATGACCGGAATTTTTGTCAGAACTTCTGTAAACCCTATAATGGCAAGACCTTCTGTTGGCATCTGACTTGGTATGCCAATCGCCTGCATTTTTGGACCACCTATACCGGCGAGTGAGAGCCTTGGTAACTCAGCTCTGAGCGCTTGCGCCAATTCCGCGCCGAGATGATCAGCAGAGGGTTCAACGGCAATGAGGTAAATTCTCATGTTTTCGGCGGCAGGCCCGCAATGAAAAGGCCAGCTTCATCCGCGAGACGTGTGGTTTCCTCGCGTTCCATCACAAAGGCACCCCCGGCCTCTGCAACAATACCTGCCAGGCCGGCTTCCGCCGCGTGGCGTACCGTTGCAGGCCCTAGTGTGGGCAGGTCGACGCGGATATCCTGCGTCGGCTTCACGAGTTTTGCTAAAACACCAATACGCGCGTCAGCTGTACCACGTAATTCGAGGGGTAAATTCAAGAGCCTCGTCAACATGGCATCTGTGCCCTCCTGCGCTTCGACCGCAAGTACCACGCCCCGCGCGACGACTGCGCCCTGACCGATATCCATAGCACCAATGGCAGCCGCCGTTTCGCAAGCTTTCAACGCATCGGACAGATGCGCCTCTGTCAGGGCAATTGAGCCGATCACGCCTTCAGTTAGCATGAGGTCGGCACAGACTTCTTGCGGGGAAATAATCCCGAAGCCCTCATCTTCGAATAGCGACAAGACCTGACGCATGAGTTCATCATCACCGCGCCCCGCGGCTTGGATGACTTTGGGAAGATGACGGATCGCTTTGAAGTCGGGTTTTAACCGTTTGAAATCGGGGCGCTTTACGATTCCTGCAAAACAAACATGTGTGCATTTGGCTTTCTTAAGCCGCCGGACCATTTTTCCAAATTGTCCTAGGCTTAACCGATCCGCTTTCGGAAATTTTCCCTCTGCCACGAAGGGATCAAGCGCGATGATAAGACCTAACTCACCGGACTCCTCTGCCGCGGCCGCGACATGGTCCGGCAAGGCCCCACCGCCCGCAATCAAACCGATCCGCAAGTTAGCGTCCGTTCTGTGGCATGGAGAGCGACCGGTTGCCCTGCTCGCGGATAAACTCGACAATTTCATTCACGAGCTCATGATCAGCATAGAGTTTCGCCGCATCCGCGAGGCGTTCCGCAAAGGTGCCTTCCTGAGCGAATAAAAGGCGATACGCCGCGCGAAGTTCGCGGATCGACTCACGTGAAAATCCACGGCGTTTTAAGCCCACAACATTGAGTCCTGCCAAATGGGCTGCATTCCCGAGAACAAAACCATATGGAATAACGTCACCAATCACGGTCGCCATACCGCCGACAAACGCATGCGCCCCAATGCGTGTATGTTGATGAATAGCGCAGAGCCCACCCAAGACGGCATGGTCACCAATTGTGACATTCCCGCCAATTTGTGCGCCGTTCGACACGACGACGTGGTTTCCCATCTGACCCTCATGCGCGAGATGCGTGCCCACCATGAAATAACAATCATGGCCAATACGCGTAATCGGCTTGCCAATATCTGTGCCCGGATGAATATTCACGTTCTCACGAAAGATAGATCGCGCCCCGATCTCAATCCCGACAGGGCCACCCTTATGTTTTAAATCCTGCGGCGGATAACCCATGGAAACAAAGGGATATAGGATACAATCCTCTGCAATTTTGGTGTTCCCCGTCAGATTAACTTGCCCGACAAGATTAACACGGTCGCCTAAAACGACATCCGGTCCCACCACACAATAGGGCCCAATCGTGACACCGTCCCCCAGTTGCGCCTTCGAATCAACAAGGGCTGTTTCATGTATCGTAACGCTCATGGCAGAGCCTTACATCGGCATTTGCGTCGCCGCAAACTTCACGTCGACCGCGCGAGCCCCATTTACGTCAATATGGCCTTGGAATTTATAATATCCGCGACGGTGGCGTAGGATTTCAGCGTGAATATGCATAACTTCGCCGGGTTTGACGGAACGGCGGAACTTGGCCTCTTCAACACCGGTGAACGCAATGAAATGATCTGACTTCAAGCCGCCTTGCAAACACACAATTAACGCACCCGCTTGGGCGGCGGCCTCAATCATTAAAACGCCCGGCATGATGGGAAGGTCGGGGAAATGACCTTTGAAAATATCCCAATCAGTATCGACCAGAGTCTCGGCAGAAATTGATGTTTCATCTGCGACTAAGATGCGATCAATGAATAGCATCGGATCCCGATGCGGCAGGAAAGTTTGAACGCCATCGCGCTCTATCGGAAAGACATATGTCATTTTTTCGAGAGCTTCTTCAGCGTTGCCACATTCCGCATATGTTCACGGATCGGCATGGCGGGCACACCGGACCACATTTCTCCATCAGGAATATCGCTCATCGCGCCACCAAAAGCGGCAAGGATAGATCCTTCACCAATATTCACATGATCGGCCGTCGCCGCACGACCGCCAAAGAGCGCTTTCTTGCCGATGCGACAACTGCCGGATACGCCGGTATGTCCGGCCAACATGGCCCCTTCATCGATAAACACATTATGTCCGACTTGAACCAAGTTGTCGATTTTCACGTGGTCCATTAGAACCGTATCGCCCAATTGTCCCCGATCAACGCAACTATTGGACCCGATATGAACGTCGTTATGGATCACGACTCGACCCAGATGGGGAATGTTAAATAGCCCGTGTTCATCCTCGGCAATGCCAAAACCGGATCCGCCAATTACAGTACTGGATTTGACGGAACACCGATCGCCCATGATTGTAAAAGCGATATGTGTCAGCGGGCCAATCTGACAGTCCTCGCCGATAATCACACCCTCATCAATGACGGCATGCGGCCCGATTTTTGTATTTGCCCCGACTGAAACGCCTGCGCCAATAATCGCGGATGGATGAATTTGGGATGTTTCGTGAATAGCTTGAGGACCCGAATTCTCAGTACCCTCTGTCGCCAATGTCTGCGTTAGCCGTGCAAATCGTCCGCGCGGATTATCCGTGACCAGGGCGATCATGCCCTTTTCAATGACGAGTGGCGCGAGGCGCTCTGTCGTAAAACAAGCGGTTGCTTTCGCCGTTTCCAGCTGCGCCCTACGCCGTTTATCCGAGAAAAATGTGATCTCGCCAGATTGGCTCTCAAACAGGCTGGCGGGGGCGAGAATAATCTCGTCACCTGCTCCGTCGACGGGCAAATCAACCCGACAGATGGTGGCAATGTCTCTCAAAGACTGGGGTTTCGCGAGCGTATAAAACCGTGTGTCGATCATAAGAACGCCCTAGCAGTAAAAAGGCCGGAATAGAACACTCATCCTATCCGGCCTGAAACATATGATTACAATTTATGACCATGAAGGCGACCGCCTTCATAGCAAAACTTTAGCCTTTGCGCGGTAGACGCTCGCGGGTAACCGGAACTGTTGTCATTTGGCTATTTAGGCGGGAAATTACCGTATCTGTCACATCGACAGGCCCCCCATAAATGACGAGTGATTTTTCCAGCACGACATCGGCATTCCGTTCCTGCGCAATTTGATCAATGATTAGCTTGATGCGCTGAGAGACTTGGCCAATCGCCTTTTGCTCTGTAATTTTGAGCTCATTAGCCGTGTAATATTCTTCGACTTGCAGCTTTTGCTGATCTGTTTGAAGC
Source organism: uncultured Caulobacterales bacterium (assembly GCA_947503715.1). GTDB lineage: Bacteria > Pseudomonadota > Alphaproteobacteria > Caulobacterales > Maricaulaceae > Litorimonas. The sequence goes on from CANNER010000003.1 coordinate 116,304, forward strand.
GCTTTGGCTTGTGCCTGTAAGGCCGCATCTGAGCGAACTTCCTGCATGGATGTCTTGGTTTTCAACTGCTCCTGCAATGATTTCGCTTTTGACTCCAATGGAGAGCGTTTGGCTTTCATCTCTGAACTTGCAGACGTGTAGATTGTCTCTAGCTGGCGCGCGACATGCTGGCCGACGAGAGAATCTTGGATAACTTTATTTGTGTCGACCACAAGAATTGTAGACTGGGCAAAAGCTGCACCAGATAGTGTGAGAGCCAAGACGAAGCCTGTAGCAACACGAAGGATATTACGAATAAACATGATTAAAACCTTGTTCGAGTTGTGAACTGGAAGGATTGACGATCGTCATACGGTTGCTTGACGATCGGCTGGGTAAAGTCGAACCGGATTGGTCCAAAAGGGCTTTCCCAGAATATACTGGCACCGACGGTGACACGCGGGTCGAGACCATCTTCAGTACGCTGACACACGACGCCCACATCTGTGACGCCCTCGCACGATTCACCGATGCGGGTTTCATCAGGAGCCGAGACGATCAGGTTAAAGACTTCCCGGTCGTCCAGAAGTCCGACTGTACCAGCTTCCAGAAACACACTACCAAGAAGCGCATCAATACCAACTGGAAAACTCACCTCGGCATTTGCGAGCCCAAAGAGATTGCCACCCAGCGCATCTAAACGTCCGTCTTGTACACCGCCGATAAGCGTGTCGCCTGTATCGGCATTAAATTGAAGGAGACGCGGACCAACACCCGCATTGTCAAAGCCACGGAATTCAAAGTTACCTTTGAAATAACGGTCATTAATCGACACATCATCACCGCCCCAGCCCCGGATATATCCACCGGCCAAAGTTGCGGATGCAATCACGCCCTTTGTGATCCCTTTGTAGTAGTTACCGCGAATATCGGTACGGAGATATTGAACGTCACCACCGACACCCGCAAAATCTTGGCTCAAGCGAACATCAAATCCACCGGTTGGCGTAATAGGGTCATTACGACGATCCCAACTGAATGAATAACCAAAAATAGAAGATAGTCGTCCTCCGAGTTGATCACAAAGCGTGAGCAAGCGACGGTTTGTTGCATTCACAGATCCAGTTGATGCATTTTCGAGAAGACCCGGACACTCATTCTCCTGTGGGAACTCAATATCTTCACGACGAAGCGTGTAACGCCCATTAAACGAGGTAAATTCGGTTAGTGGGAAGGCAAAACTGACCTGTCCACCCTGACGGGATTGACGGAAACCCGCCTCGTCCAAGAAATCGATGGTTACGTCGAAGAGATTGAAGCTGGCCGCAAGGTTTCGGCCCAAAAAGCGCGGTTCCGTAAACCGTAGGTCAATTTCACGACGGTTTGACGAGGCCCTGATGACAAAACGCACCAATTGGCCGCGACCACGAAGGTTACGTTGGGTAATGGATAGATCGACGAGAAACGCATCAGCCGAAGAGAAACCAGCAGAGAATGAAAGCTCGCCCGTGGGCTGCTCCTTCACTGCGACTTCGACAATCGCGCGATCTGGAGAAGAGCCTTGTGTTTCAGTAATTTCAACGTCTTCGAAGAAACGCAGCGCACGGACACGGTTGCGCGAACGATCCAACAAAATTCGGTTAAAAGCATCGCCTTCGACCAATTCCATTTCACGCCGGATGATCGAATCGAGCGTTGTCGTGTTCCCCACAATATCGATCCGCTCGATATAGACGCGTGGCCCTTCCACGACGTTGAAAATCATATCGACGGTTTTCGTGTCTCGATTTCGCGTGATGCGGGGTTGAATGTCAACAAAAGCATAACCGCCAATACCGGCCGCGAAATTCAGACTGTCAATCGCATCTTCAACACGGGAAGCGTTGTAGATTTGACCCTTCCGAAACGGGACAAGATTTTCGAGGAAATTCTTATTGAGCGTATCCAGCTCGGTCTCGACCGAGATGTCGCCCCAAACATATTCATCGCCCTCGTCGACAGTGAAGGTAATGTAGAAATCTTCTTGATCCGGGGTCAATTCAGCCACGGCAGACACGACGCGGAAATCGGCAAAGCCCCTATTCGTGTAAAATGTCCGCAGCTGCTCTTGGTCAAACTGCAAACGCCCCGGGTCATAATTGTCATTCGAGCTGAAAAACTTGTACCAAACCGACTCAGCAGTCGCGATTTCCTTACGCAACCGACGATCCGGGAATTCTGCGTTCCCAATGATGTTGATGCGCTTGACGCCGGTGACGGGGCCTTCGGTGATTTCAAAAATCAAATCGACCCGATTTTGTGGTTGCTGTACAACTTTTGGCGAAACGGTCGCTGCAAAACGACCAGATTGACGATAGAGCTCAATTATGCGGGTGACGTCTTCTTGAATACTCGCACGCGTGAAAATCGACCGCGGTTCAGCTTCGATTTCGTCCGTGATCTTATCTGTCTTGAGTGACTTATTCCCCTCAAGGATCACTCGGTTAATAATCGGATTCTCAATAACGGAAACGAGAACATTACCATCGCGCGGATCAATGGAGACATCCGCAAACAAACCCGTCGCATAAAGGGTTTTAACAGAGGTATCGATACGAGATTCTGAATACGGATCACCAGGCGCGATCAGAAGATAAGAAGCAACGGTGTTGGCTTCGACACGCTGGTTACCCTGCACCTGGATGGATCGTATGACCGTCGGGGCAACCTGTGGCGCGACCGCTTCCGGCGCCTCTTGTGCAACCGCCTGAACCGTCAAAGCAAAAGAGCTAAGCAGAATAGCCCAAATGAGAACTAAATATCTAAGAGAGAAATTCATAATCCGTCCAGCTTAGGAGAAATCGATGCTTCGGAGATATCCGATATCATTAATTGTCAGCACCACGAAAAGCGTTAGCAATACAGCAAACCCAATTCGGAACCCAAACTCCTGTTTCTTTTGACTCAATGGCCGTCCGGCGACCGCTTCATAGCCGTAATAGACCAGATGTCCACCATCCAGCACGGGCAATGGCATTAAATTCGCGACACCTAACGCAATTGAAATCAACGCCATAAGGTTGAGCATATTATAGGCATAAGCCTTGGCCTTGGCCGAAACGGGCGCGTCTACATTGACCGTATCAACAGCGACCTTGCCCGTCACAGTCGCAATTTTAACGACGCTTCCCAGTTGTTTCCCGTCTTCTTTGCCGGTGAAAATCCGTTTTATATAATCTAGCGTAGCGCGAAGATTGCTAAAAAGCTCTGAGACGCCGTATTTGACGGAGGCGAAAAACCCTAAGTCTTTAAAGCCACCACTGGACCCCTCACCCGTGCCAATGCCGATTCTGCCGACTTCGCTCAGGCCGCCAATCCCATCGCGAACCTCGGTCCGCTTTGGCGTAACCGTCACGTCGCGTGTCCGACCGTCATTTTCGAGGCTTATAACAATCGGCGTATCACTGCGCAGGCTGATATAGCCAATGACATCATTTAAATTTGTAATCGGACGTCCATCGATTTCTAAGATCTTGTCGCCCGTTTCTATGCCCGCAGCTTGCGCCGGCATACCGTCTTGGACGTCCCCTACCACCCACGTGAAGGACGGCGCGCCAAATGTTGCGCCCATCCCTGCGAATAAAAGAATGGCGAGCAGGAAGTTCGCCATAGGCCCCGCCAGAACGACGAGCGAGCGCTGCCAAACAGGACGAAAATGGAAGATATCATCAATCGCAGGCCCCGAAGGATTATCATCATAGGCCGCGCGGAGTTCGGCCAATTTCTCCGCATCTGGATTACTGGCCGCGCCTGCATCCCCTGCAAATTTCACATACCCGCCAAGTGGAATCCGCGAAATCGCCCAGTCCACGCCCGCTCTGGATTTCCAGCGGATGAGTGGCTTTCCAAAACCGATGGAAAAGCGCTCAACAGCAATACCGAAAAAACGCGCGACCGAGTAATGACCAAGCTCATGAAAGAAAACGAGAAATGACAGCAGAACGAGGAAGCTGAAAATCGCAATTAACGTTAAAACGACTCCCGTCATCATGCTGTCCCTGACTTATTGTGTGAGTGAATCTCTACCGTATCGGGATGCCGCAATCCGGGCGTGCTTACAAGTTTACAATCTGCTCATCTACAGTCGCGCGCGCCGCCCGGTCGAGGGCCATGACCGCTTCCACATGCGCGGGCGCGCAGGCGAAATCAGAGCCTTTGGCGTGAGCGTCCAAAGCCGCTTCGACCACGCGGGCTATGCCAAGGAAGGGCAATTTGCCGTCTAAAAAAGCCGCGACAGCCTGTTCATTCGCCGCATTCAGGACACAGGGGGCCTGCCCACCGGCTTCTAACGCTTCCCTTGCGAGGCGGAGGGCCGGAAATTTCTCCATATCCGGCTCAAAAAACGTCAACCCGGAAATCTTTGCAAAATCGAGACGCTCAACGGGCGCAGCGATCCGCTTTGGCCAACCCATCGCATAGGCAATCGGTGTACGCATGTCCGGACTTCCCATCTGGGACAGAACGGACCCGTCAAGATATTCGACCATGGAATGAATGATCGACTGCGGATGCACAATGACGTCGATTTCTGAAGAGGGTCTGTCAAATAACCAACTCGCTTCAATCAGTTCCAGCCCCTTATTCATAAGCGTCGCAGAATCGATGCTGATCTTGGCTCCCATGGACCAGACGGGGTGGTTCAGCGCGTCTTCACGGGTCACGGATTGCAAGCGTTCCATAGACGCCTCCCGAAACGGCCCCCCCGATGCGGTCAGGATGAGGCGTCTGACGCCTTTCGGATCATCTTCGAGCACTTGGAAAATCGCGTTATGTTCAGAGTCGACAGGCAGGAGTGTCGCGCCTGACGCCTTAACGGCTTTCATAAATGTTTCACCCGCGCAGACGAGGCATTCCTTGTTGGCCAGTCCGACATGGTTCCCCTGCCCGACGGCGGCGAGTGTGGGTTCCAATCCAGCAGATCCGATAATCGCGGCCATGGTAAAGTCGGCATGACGTTTGGCAGCTTCGATAAGAGCCTCAGAGCCGAACCCTAATTCTACGTCCATATCTGAGAGGCGAGACGTGAGCTCAGCCGCTTTAGTCTCATCCGCGAGAGCGATGAATTGGGGGTGAAATTCTTCGGCCTGTTTCGCGATAATATCGACACTGCTATTGGCTGTCAGCGCGACAATTTTATAAGCCCCCGCTTCGGCGCGTCGTACAATATCTAACGTATTCTTACCAATTGAGCCCGTAGAGCCCAGCACGCTAATCCGTTTTGTCATACTATCAGGCCCAGATATTCGGGAAGAGTGCGAGCATAATCGCCGCGCCCAGAACGGCGGCCATGAGACTGTCGAGGCGATCCAGCAATCCACCATGGCCGGGCATCAGCGTCCCTGTATCTTTCACACCCAGCTTTCGCTTAATCGCGGATTCAAACAAATCACCGAGAACAGAGAGTATCGCAACAGGCAGTGCCAGAATGGCACCATTCATCCAACCAATACCAACACTCCAGCCCACAAGAGCGCCGAGAATGACGGCAAAAATCTGTCCGGACACAAAACCGGACCACGTCTTGTTCGGTGAGATTAAAGGCGCGAGCTTTGGGCCGCCTATAAGCGAGCCCCCAAAATAAGCCCCAACATCAGCAGCGACAACGCAAACCACAATAAAGAGAAGGCGCTGGAATCCATCCGTCGAAAAACCAACGGCATTCCCACGCATCGCAATGATCAACAAACAGGGTATGACAATATAGGCCGCGCCCAAGGCGGCCCACCCGATCCGCGGCCCTTTTCGCGGGCTTGGACGAATAGCCTGTAAGCCAACAACGGAAAAAATTGTAAGTCCCACGGCAATGACGGCCAGGCCATATTGCATTTGCACAACATAGATAACCGCTGCGATTAACCCTAAAATTGGGGCAATATAGGCTGTCAAACGTGGCGCCGGATGGCTCATCCTGACCCATTCAAACAGCATGCGCGACCCAAACAGCGCGACGAGCGCTGCCCATATCCAACCGCCAAAGTAAAACGGAGCTAAACAGACAAGTAATAATGCGACGGCAGACCCGAACCGGACACCTAGGTTTTTCCACCTCCGCTTTGGCAAGCCGGACAGGTCGGGCATAATACCGTCTGACATTACGCGACTTCCGGCGTGTTCAGATTACCAAACCGACGGTCACGATTGTGAAATTCGGAGATAGCCGACTGAAGATCGGAGACTTCAAAATCCGGCCAGAGCACATCTGTAAAAATAAACTCGGCATAAGCCGCCTGCCAGAGGAGGAAGTTGCTAATCCGCTTCTCACCCGATGTTCGGATCACGAGGTCCACATCGGGTAGACCTGCGGTATCGAGGAAGGGTGCGAAGTCAGCCTCAGCCATATCCGACAAATCACGCCCGGCCGCAACGGCCCGCGCGGAGGCTCTCAAGATTTCATCCCGTCCACCATAATTAAACGCAATGTTCAAATTAAAGGCCGTATTATTTTTCGTCGTCTCTTCCACACGTTGGATGAGCGCGAGTAGGTCCGGCTTCAAACCTTTGCGCGACCCTAGTATCCGGACACGCACATTTCGCCCATGAAGCGTTTCCAGATCACTTTCCACATATTCGCGGAGTAAATTAAATAGAGCCGCAATTTCAGCCTTGGGCCGCGTCCAGTTTTCAGTCGAAAAACTGTAAAGCGTCAGACATTTAACGCCAATCTCTGAAGCGCCCTCAACGACACGCCGTACAGTTTTAACGCCTTGCGTATGGCCAAACACACGAGGCCGATGACGGGCCCTCGCCCAGCGGCCATTTCCGTCCATGATGATGGCAATATGCGCCGGCATGGTTTGATATGTCGGCGTTACTCCCACCGTTAGACCTGCATAATCTCTGCAGACTTCGCGTCGAGCGCTTTTTCGATCTCTGAGATGACAGCATCTGTTGCCTTTTGGACATCGCCCTCATGGGCTTTGCGCTCATCTTCGCTCATGCCGTCTTTTTCGGACTTTTTGAGAGCATCCATCGCATCGCGGCGAACATTCCGCACGGCAACTTTGGCATTCTCTGCATAGCCACTTGCGACTTTCGTGAGATCGCGGCGACGTTCTTCTGTCAGGGGCGGCATGGGAATGCGCAAAGTCTGGCCGTCCATGACCGGATTAATGCCCAGATTGGATTGGCGCAGGGCTTTCTCAACACCCGCAACCATCGTCTTATCCCAGACATTCACGACTAACATCCGCGCTTCCGGCACGGTGATATTCGCGACCTGATTGAGCGGCATTTCCGATCCGTAAGCCGGGACCGTAATTTTATCGAGCAGAGAGGCGCTCGCCCGACCTGTGCGTAATCCGCCAAATTCGCTGCGCAGCGCTGTCACGGCGCCGTCCATGCGTTTGCGGTAATCCGCAAGGTTAAAATCATCAGCCATACGGCTCTCCTTAAGTCTTCATCACGTCTAATGCCGCCAAATGGCGAAATCAGGACCCGATTATGGTGCAAACGCCTTTTCCGGCCATAACACGGTCAAAACCGCCCTGATCCGCCAGCGAGAACACTATAATTGGGATTTTATTCTCGCGCATCAAGGTCACAGCCGACGCATCCATCACGCGGAGGTCGTCCGACAGGACCTTATGATAGGATAACTTGTCATAGCGCTTGGCATTCGGGTTGGATTTCGGGTCACTATCATAGACGCCGTCAACCTGCGTCCCCTTGAGTAGCGCATCGCATTCCATTTCCGCCGCACGGAGCGCCGCCGCCGTATCTGTTGTGAAATAGGGGTTCCCCGTACCGGCTGCGAAAATCACAACACGGCCCTTTTCCATATGGCGGGCGGCCTTGCGTCGGATATAAGGTTCGCAAACAGTTTGCATCGGAATGGCGGACTGGACACGCGTATCGACGCCGAGTTCTTCGAGCGCGGATTGCATGGCGAGCGCATTCATGACGGTCGCCAACATGCCCATATAATCGGCGGTCGAGCGTTCAATACCCGACGCCGCAGCAGACAGCCCACGGAAGATGTTCCCCGCCCCGATCACAAGTGCAATTTCGAGGCCCTTATCATGCGCGGCCTTAATCTCACCCGCGAAACGTTTCACTGTATCGGTGTCAATCCCGTAGGCTTGCGAGCCCATCAGGGCCTCACCGGAAATTTTCAGCAGGACGCGTTTATATTGGTAATCAGCCGACATGATATTCCCGCAATTCAAGGAGCGCGATGTGCGACTCCATTTCGGAACTGAATATAGGCATGAGAAGCGCGAGGGCTAGGATTGTTTTTCGTAGACCTCATAAGAAAAAAGCCGCGCCCCTTTCGGAACGCGGCCTCTAAACTCTGAAATCGAAGAGGGCTTAGGAGCCGGCAACCGCGGCTGCGACTTCTGCGGCGAAGTCTTCTTCTTTTTTCTCAATGCCGTCGCCGACTTCCATGCGGACATAGCCCGTCATTTTGATGTCTGCGCCGAGGGATTTTGCTTCATTGGCGATGATTGTTTCAACATTGTGATCCGGGTCCATGACGAACATCTGTGTCATCAGGACAGACTCTTTGAAGAACTTGACCATGCGGCCTTCGACCATTTTGTCGACAATCGCTTCCGGCTTACCGGATTCAATCGCTTCGTCTTTCAAAGCTTTACGCTCTTTTGCGACGAGGTCTTGGTCCAGATCGTCAGTTGTCAGTGCGAGCGGCGATGTTGCAGCAATGTGCATGGCGATTTTCTTGGCCAATGCACCGAGTGCGGCTTGGTCACCAGTGGATTCCAGTGCAACCAACACACCGATCTTACCCATGCCTGGTGCAACCGAGTTATGGATATAACCACTGACAACACCAGCAGACACGGACAGTTTCGCCATACGACGCAAGGACATGTTCTCGCCGATTTTGGCGACGAGCGATGTCAGGTAATCCGTGACAGTCTTACCTTCAACATGCGCTTCACGCAGCTCTTCAGTGTTGCTCACACCGAGAGCAGCCGTTGCGACTTTGGCAACTGCGGCTTGGAAGCCATCGTTACGGGCAACAAAGTCAGTCTCGGAGTTTACTTCTACGAGCACGCCTGATGTGGCATCTGTTTCAAATGCGACAAGACCTTCTGCCGCAACGCGACCGGCTTTCTTGTCCGCCTTCGCGATACCTTTCATACGCAACCAGTCGATTGCCTTTTCGATGTCGCCGTCATTTTCGCTGAGGGCTTTTTTGCAGTCCATCATGCCGGCAGACGTTGCGTCGCGCAGCTCTTTCACGAGTTTAGCTGTGATAGCAGCCATATCGGTCTCCTATTCGGATTAGATTTATTTTGATTCCGCGCTCAGATAGGTACCAGAGCGCGGGAATGTAAGAGCTTAGGCTTTAGCAGCCGCCGCTTGATCGGATTTCGCGCGAGGTGGCTTGCCGGAGACGATTTCTTTCGCCTGAACAACCCACTCACCGGCCGCAAATTTACCCGAAAGGTCAGCCGCAGCTTCAATCTCGGCGATCTTCTCGTCAGAAAGTTCCGCCATGACTTGCAGTGATGTCACACCAGCCGCTTCGAGAGCCGCTTTATATTTCGGGCCGATGCCGTCGATAAGCGCGATATCGGACAATGTCGGCGCAACAGCCGCTTCTTGTGCAGCCGATGCAGGCGCAGCCGTTGTTGGTTCTGCCGCTGGTGAAGGCGCATCAGGTGCGATTTCCGCCATTGGTGTTTGCAACATAACTTCTTCAATGTGCTCAGCAGCGCCGAGGTCTTGGCCGATTGCAGCCTGTGCTTCTGTCATACCGTCGAGAACGGCGTCAGCCATCAATTCACAATAAAGCTGAATCGCGCGGGCCGCATCATCATTACCCGGAATAGGCATGTCAGCGGAAGCCGGATCACAATTTGTGTCGAGGATCGCGACGACAGGGATACCCAAACGACGGGCTTCTTTAATCGCAATGCCTTCCTTGTTTGTGTCGATAACAAACATCAGGTCAGGCTTGCCGCCCATATCCTTGATACCGCCGAGCGCTTTTTCAAGCTTCTGCATTTCACGGTCAAGCTTCAGGTTCTCCTTCTTTGTGAGACCTGTATCAGCATCGGCACCTTGGTCACCCAAGAGCGCTTCCAGTTCTTTCAAACGGGCGATGGATTTTGTGACCGTCTGCCAGTTTGTGAGCATGCCGCCCAACCAACGATGATTGACGTAATATTGCGCACACCGCTTGGCCGCATTTGCGACGGGATCCGACGCGGCGCGTTTTGTACCGACGAACAGAACGCGTCCGCCTTTGGCAGCAACGTCACGTGTTTCTTTGAGGGCTTGGTGCAGCAGTGGAACTGTCTGGGACAGATCCATAATGTGAATGCCGGACCGGGCGCCAAAGATGTAGGACGCCATTTTTGGGTTCCAGCGATGTGTCTGGTGACCAAAGTGAACGCCGGCTTCGAGTAGCTGACGCATAGAAAATTCAGGAAGAGCCATGGGATATCTCCGTACTTCCGGTTAACCTAAGCCTGCGGGGTGACGATTATTAAATCGACCGGAATTGATGAGAGCCTATATGGCAAACACCAGACCGCAGACGCGAATTGAGAGCGCGACATAGCGGGGTTGGTGCGGAATGCAAGCGGTTTGTGCGGTTTGCAACGGGTTTCAATCACGCCTCTCTATCTTACAAGACGAACACTCTCATCCGATCTTGGTTCGATGGGATTGATGTTGGCTGAAACGTGATCAACATCCACATGAACGCTGGCCCCGTCACCAATGCTGATCTGATACCCGATAAAAGATGTGGCGGGCGCTTGATTTTCAAGCAAGCTCCCGCCGCGGAAATGGATTTTCTGCCCCGGGAGGTAAACCACGCCCGTCACAGACATACTGGATCCCCGACTAATAATCGATTCCGTTAGAAGGCCGTCAAGTTCACGGCCTGACCGCGCCGCCTCATGATAACCGTATCCGAATTGGAAATATTTTGGATCGCCATAGGTCGCGTAAGGATAAAATTCAGAGCTCCCCTTATAAGTTACGTCTTGAAAAAATGCCAAGTTCGCAAATTTACCTTTAACAGGCGCTCTTAACGATACTCGTGAGCCCTCATTTACGATTAGACGTGCACGATCACCTTGAAGAACAAAGGTGACATCATTGGCCGTAATGCGACTACCATTATCAAAAATCAGCGGACCGTCCTGTATGATATATGTCCCGGGTTCAAAATCGACTTTCTTGTTAAAGAAAACGAGACCGCCGCAATATGTACCGGGCGAAAGCTTAACGCCTCCCGCCTCTGATTGCCAAGACGTCAAACTTGCATTGACAATATCGCTGTCCATACACGCCCCTGATGTGGGAGGCATTATATCAATAAAGGGGTCTTCTACAGACCTACATTCAGTATTTACAAATGGCTCAAATTTGCCCTGTGCGCCACCCGTGACACAAAAATCCTTTGAGCGGGCCTCTCCCCCGTGATCAATGATAGCCGCTTTTTGATGGCTCGAATTCACTTGCACCGAACAATTTGGGGATGTGAGTCTCGCGCCGCCGGTCACCTCAAAACTACGCTCACCGTCAGGATCAAGTGCGAGCATACAAATGACATCACCCTCCGTCACCTCAGCAGAGGATGAGTCCTTTACGCGGGAGGTCTCTTTACCAACAAGGTGCATAAAACTTGTTTTCAAATCAGCCGTCGCTTCGAGTGTGACACGCTCGGCCGTGGATTCCATGACTTGAAAGTCTATCTTATCGGCTTGAGACCCGATATTTTCTTGAAAATAGGTTCTGGCGGCCTCAGCCCGCGCTTGGTCCGTCAACGTCTGGTTGGCAATAGAAGCAAGAGCGGCATTATCTAATGCACTCGACAAGCGCGCTTCCAAAGCGCTGTTTCTTTGGCTGTCGACAGCAACTGAGACCGTTACCAAGACCGGAATAGCCAGTAGCGCCAAGAATACCGCAACCTGACCGCTTTCTGATGACCGAAAGCCGTCCAGCGGTACAATTATTTTATTATTCGCAGACATGCGTGACCTCATATTCTGCACCCACAAGTGAGCGTTCAAATAAGTGTGAAACATGACTCAGTACTTCGGCACTATGGTTAACAAATTTGTTTCACATACCGCTGTTAAAACGTAGGTTAATTAAATATGACGAGAAATGCTCGTTCCGGCTTTACGCGGCGATCTCTACTATTGTCTCTACCGCACTATTTGCCTTGATCGCCTTCCGGATAGCCGGATCAATCCCCCACTTGCCCTCTAATCGCCAAGCCGCCTCTCGCATCTCTCCAATCGGAGCGATAATTTCGATATAGCCGCTCATCTGGTAAGGCGAGTTTTGCAGGCCTTCTAATGTCCGTTGAAGCTCATCGAGCGTTTCGATACTCGCCTGACGCAGACGGATTTTCAGGCCTGCTGGTGCGACAGGCGCGGCTTCCCCTGCCCCGCCTTCAACGCCGTCCAGCATTTGCACGCCGTCACAGAACAGGCGCGTTTCACCGTCATTGCGTTCAGCCTTCACCTGCATGCGGATAATATTGCCCGCCGACAGAATGTCACGATGCGGTGTCAGGATGTTCTCACTGACGAGGACTTCGTAGTCTCCCGTCGGGTCGGACAATTCGACAAAGGCAAAACGCTTGCCGCGTTTGGAGACGCGTTCCTGTTTCTTCCGCACGACACCGGCAACCGTGTAATTTCCCACGCCCGCATCTTCCAACCGCTCGGCCAGCATGAGCCCGGTCAGTTTATCCATATGCTCGTCCAGCGGATGACCGCCGAGATAGAACCCGACCGCGCCGAGTTCGTGTCCCAACTGGTCCATCTGCGACCAGGATTCCGCATAGTTCAGATCGGGGTCTTTGATCTCCACCGTGGCATCGCCAAACAGGCTGACCTGCGCACTCTCGCGTTCCTGCGCTGCGAGTGTGCCCATGCTCTGGATAAGACCCGCATTGGCCAGCACCATGGCGCGGTTTGGTTCAATACAATCAAAGGCACCGGACCGGGCGAGATTTTCAATCGCGCGTTTATTCACCTGGCGCATATCGACACGCCGCGCAAAGTCATAGAGCGAGACGAACGGACCGCCCTCCTCCCGTACGGCGACGAGATGTTTCATCGCTTCCAAGCCCACATTTTTCAGCGCGCCCAGCGCGTAGAGCACATCGCCGTCTTCAACATCGAAATCTGCCTGACTGCCATTGATACAGGGTGGTCGCACGGTGACATCCATCCGCTTGGCTTCCTGATAGAATTGCACCAGCTTTTCCACATTGGCGAGGTCGAGCGACATGATCGCAGCGAGAAATTCCGTCGTGTGCAACGCTTTCAGATAGGCCGTGCGGAAGGTAATCATTGCATAGGCGGCAGCGTGGGATTTATTGAATCCATAACCCGCAAATTCATTAACGAGATCGAAAATGCCGGACGCCTGATCCTTGTCCACGCCGCGTTCGACGGCTCCGTCGATAAATTTGCCCTTTTGGCGGTTCATTTCCGCTTGGTCTTTCTTCCCCATCGCCCGGCGCAGCAAATCCGCGTCTGCCAAGGTAAAGCCGGACAGAACCCGTGCAATTTCCATCACCTGTTCCTGATAGATGATAATGCCGTAAGTTTCTTTCAGCGTGTCTTCCAGCTTCGGATGCGGATAAGTGATTTCCTGCCGGCCCCATTTGCGCTCGACATAATCGGGAATGTTCCGCATCGGCCCCGGACGATAGAGCGAGATCAGGGCGGTCAGTTCTTCCAGACTGGCAGGCGCGAGTTTGCGCAACACATCCCGCATGCCGGAACTTTCCAGCTGAAACACACCAGCAGAGAGACCTTCCGCCAAGGGCTTGTAAGCTTCGGGTACGGTGGTTTTGAGATGGTCGACATCAACCTCGATACCCTGTTTTTTAAGATAACCGACGCAGCGTTGGATGACGGTCAGCGTTTTCAGGCCCAGAAAATCGAACTTCACGAGGCCCGCTTTTTCCGCCCATTTCATCGTGAACTGCGTGGCGGGAATGTCCGCGCGTGGGTCCTGATAAAGCGGAACAATCTGCGTCAACGGACGATCCCCGATGACCACACCCGCCGCATGGGTCGAGGCGTTGCGGTAGAGCCCTTCCAGCTTCAGCGCCGTGTCGAGCAATCGCTTCACAGCAGGTTCCGAATCCCGCGCGGCTTTCAAGGCAGGCTCCATGCTGATGGCCTGTTTCAGGGAGACCGGATTGGCTGGATTGGACGGCACAAGTTTCGCGAGGCGGTCCACCTGCCCCAGCGGCATTTGCATGACGCGGCCGACATCCCGCACGACGGCGCGGGCTTGCAACGTTCCAAAGGTGATAATCATCGCGACCTGCCCGTCACCATATTTGCGGCGGACATAGTCGATGACTTCGCCGCGACGTTCCTGACAGAAATCGATATCGAAGTCGGGCATGGACACCCGTTCGGGGTTCAGGAACCGCTCAAAGAGGAGGCCATATCTCAACGGGTCCAGATCGGTAATGGTCAACGCCCAAGCCACGACAGAGCCCGCACCGGAACCCCGCCCCGGTCCGACCGGAATATCGTGATCTTTCGCCCATTGGATGAAATCCGCAACGATCAGGAAATAACCCGGAAAACCCATATTCTTGATAATATTGAGTTCGAATTCCAAACGCTCAAAATAAGCCTCACGTGGCTCGGCGAGTTCAACTTCGCTCAGGCGTTTTTCCAAACCCTTTTTGGCTTGGCTATCCAGAATATCATCCTCGGAATAGGACCCGTCACCAAAACTCGGCAGGATGGGCGCATGTTTTGGCACGCGATAGGCACAGCGCTGCGCAATTTGTAATGTGTTTTCAATCGCTTCCGGGAGATCGCTAAACAGGTTGACCATCTCTTCTGACGATTTAAAATAGTGATGCAGGGAAAGTTTCCGGCGATCCTTTTCCAGCACATAGGTGCTCTCCGACATGGCCAGCAAGACGTCATGTGCCTTGTGCATATCGGGGTCGAGGAAATAGGGCTCATTCGTAGCGACGAGTGGAAGGTTATGCTTATAGGCGAGGTCCAGCAGACCCGCTTCCGTGGCCGCACTTTCCTCCGGCGTGTGGCGCTGAATTTCGACATAGAGCCTGTCGGGGAAGAGCGTCATCAACCGCGAGAGCCAGCTTTCCGCCTCAGCCATACGGCCGTCTTTGATAAGTTTATTCAGGACCCCGTCCTGCCCGCCCGTCAGGGCAATCACGCCCTCCGTATTGCCGTCCAGACGGGAGGCTTTCAGATGCGGATAATCCGTCGATTCAATTTCGAGATAGCAAGCCGAGGACAGATCCATCAGGTTACCATAGCCGGCCTCATCCTGCGCCAGTAAAACCAGCGTGCCATCGGGGTCTTTGTGAATCTGACCGGGTTGGCGCGGGCCTTCCAAATCCATGGTCAGCGTGACACCGATAATGGGCTGAACCCCCTCGCCCGCAACGGTTTCGCAAAACTCCAGCGCGCCGCAGAGATTATTTGTATCCGTAATGGCCAGGGCGGGTTGGCGATAGCGCACACAACGCTCGGCCGTTTCACGGATTTTCAGAGCTCCTTCCAGCATGGAATAGGGCGAGCGCATACGCAGGTGGACAAAATCACGGGCTATGCGGCTCATGCGGACTCCCATCGGGGATTCGCGCTAGCCGCCAATCACCATCATCCACATTGTGACGACGGCAACGAAGCCTGCCAAGACGAGCGCGGAAGAAATGTCGTGGATGATTTGGCGTGTCATGGGTCTGTCCTGTTTCGTTTGTTCTATTTATGTTCTCTATTAATGAGAACAAAACGTCAACATCCTGTGAATGGACAGGCTGTGGATATTAAGATTCACCCCACCAAACGTTGCCCTTAAAGGACGCTGACCTCATACCCACTCCATGACTCGCACCACTTTCACGCCGCGCACGGCTATGGCCATCATCATTGCAAACATGGTTGGCGTGGGCGTCTTCACGGCGCTTGGCTATCAACTCGCGGACATTGACAGTCTGTTTGCCATCATCATGCTCTGGGTGATTGGCGGTTTGGCCGCTCTGTGCGGCGCACTCTCATATGCCGAACTGGGCGCGTCCCTGCCGCGCTCCGGCGGGGAATATACGTTTCTGGGCGAGGCTTATCATCCCGCGGCCGGGTTCATTTCCGGCTGGGTGAGTGCCACGATTGGCTTTGCCGCCCCAACCGCCGTCGTCGCGATTGCCTTTGCCGATTATACGGGCGCGATTTTGCCGGGCGGCGTGTCGCCCCTGATGCAGAAGATTATTGCCGTCGCGCTCGTCGTCATTCTTGCCGCCCTCCACGCCCGGTCGCGGCATGTGTCCGGCGCGACGCAGACGATATTTACAGCCGTGAAAATCGCGCTCATCACCGCCTTTATTCTCGCGGCCTTCCTTCTGACCGCAGAGCCGCAGGTCCTGGACCTCGCGCCCAAAGCGTCCGACCCCGGCGTCATGATGAGCGTCCCCTACGGCATCGCGCTGATCTATGTCTCCTACGCCTATACGGGGTGGAACGCGGCGACCTATGTGTCGGGCGAGATGTCTAACCCGCAAAAGGACCTGCCGCGCGTTCTGTTCCTCGGCACGGCGCTCGTGACCGTGCTCTACGTCCTCATCAATCTCGCCTTTCTCTATGCGGCCCCTGTCGAGGCGATGCAGGGCAAGGTCGAGATTGGCTATATCGCGGCGGAAGGCATTTTCGGCGAGACGGGCGGACGGCTGGTTGGCGGAATGTTGGCACTGCTCCTCATCTCGACGGTCAGTGCCATGACCCTCGCTGGACCTCGCGCGCTGCAAGCGATTGGCGAGGACTATCACGCCATGCGCTGGCTCTCGAAAAGCACGGCGGAGGGCGTGCCCTGGCTGGCCATTTGTTTTCAGTCGGGGATCGCCATTTTCTTTATCCTGAGTTCGACCTTTGACGAGATCCTCGTCTTTGCGGGATCGATGCTGGCCTTTAACAGCCTGCTGGCCATTGTCGGCCTGTTCGTATTGCGGTGGCGTCAACCGGATCTGCCGCGTCCTTACAAGACGTGGGGTTATCCGATTGTTCCGTTGATCTACCTGACGATTACGGCGGTCACCTTGGTCTTTGTGATACTGGACCGCCCGAAAGCCGCGCTAGGGGGATTGGCCCTTATCGCCGTCGGATTTCTCTTTTGGTTCTTAACCCGAAATCTGGGGCATAACAGGCGGAACCCACGGCACGACTAGGCCGTCCTGTACCGTTAGGACGCGGTCAAAGAACGGGACGAGGTTCATATTATGCGTCGCGATCAGGGCGGCGACACCCTCTTGACGGGTCAGGTCGAACAGGCTGCGGAACACACGGTCCGATGTCGCGGGGTCGAGGTTCCCTGTCGGTTCATCCCCCAGCAGCATTTGCGGACGATTGGCGAGCGCGCGGGCAATGGCCACGCGTTGCTGCTCGCCACCGGACATCTCGCTGGGGCGATGGGTCAGGCGTCCGCCAAGGCCCATCCCCGTTAGCAGTCGCGCCGCTTCCGCTTCGGCCTTTTTCGCGGCCACGCCGGAGATCATTTGCGGGATGGCGACATTTTCCAGCGCGGTGAATTCCTTCTGCAGGTGATGGAATTGATAGACGACGCCGACACTCTCACGCCGGATGCGCGTGCGCTGATCATCGGGCAGTTTCAGGCACTCACGGCCATTGATATAGACTTCGCCCGCATTCGGTTTTTCGAGCAAGCCCGCAGCATGGAGCAGTGTCGACTTCCCTGAGCCAGAAGGCCCGACAAGGCCGACCATTTCGCCGGGATAAATGTCAATATCCGCCCCCGCCATAACGGTCAGGGTTCCCCCACCCGACGGGTAGGAGCGGTGCAGATTGCGAACGGAGAGAATAGGACGCGCCATTATTCGTACCTCAGCGCATCTACAGGATCGATCCGGCTGGCTGACAACGCGGGCACAAAAGTCGCCGCCGCGGAAATCATGAAGCCCCAGAAGGCGACACCGAAGACCTCAGCCCAGACGATTTTCACAGGGATACCGCCGGAGAGTTGATAGACATCTTCAGGGAAGAGCGGCTGTCCGGTAATCGCTTCGATCAGTGCCTGAATACCGCCAATATTCACACAGAAAAGGATGCCGATTATCAATCCGCCCAGTGTTCCGAGTATCCCGATCATTGCACCCGACATCAGGAAGATGCGCAGAATGCCGCCCTGCGTCACACCAATTGTTCGCAGGATAGCGATATCCTTGGATTTGTTCTTCACCAGCATAATCATCGACGCCAGCACGGGGAACGCGGCGATGATCACGACAATCATGAAGATAAACCGCATCGCAATCTGTTCGGTCCGCAGCGCCGTCGCCGTCGATGCATTGCGCGCACGCCAATTGGAGACAAATCCGGGCGCCTGTATCGCCTCGTAAACCGCGTCTTCAAGTTGGTCGACTTGGTCGGGGGCTTCCAACCTCAACTGTATTTGTCCGGTCAATTTCCCGCCCTCAAACAGGGCCGTCGCCTGATCGAAATCCATGTAGATATAGGAGAGATCCGTCGTAATAATCCCGACGGAGAAAATTGCGCCTACCGTATAATTCTTACGAATGGGCTGTGGTCCCGTGACTGTCGTACGGGTGCGCGGTGAGTAGACGGTGATCTTATCCCCGACACTCAATCCCAAATTACGCGCCACACCGGAGCCAATCGCGATTTGATGGCTTGAACCAGCACCTTCCCCAAAAAATTCCAAAGAGCCCTGCGTCAGATTGCTGGAGATAATCTCAAACCCACGCAAGCGGTCGGGGCGCACGCCAATCACTTGCCCCAGCGAGAACTGTCCATTGGCCTGAACACCTGTGAAATCCTGCGTGAATTGGAAGGCCTCATTCACCCCATCAATCGCGGCGAGCCGTTGTTCCAGCGCCGCCATGTCCTCCGCCGTGACATTCGGCTCGGCGAGGTCGACATACATATGTCCCTCACTCCCAATCGTCAGGCGGATGACCTCGTCGCGGAAACCGTTCATGATCGACATGATGATTATCATCGCGGCAATGGCGAGCAGGATGCAGAAGAAGGAGATCGCGGCAATCAGGCCGACGCCGCCTTGGCTTTTTTTGGCACGCAAATACCGCGTCGCGATACGGCGCTCAATCAGACCGAACGCGCGGTTACGTCCCGTATTTCCGATCGGCGCTGACACTTACGCGAAAGCTTTCATGACAAAGGCGACGGCCTCTTCCGGCGACATATTCTGCTTTTCGCCCGTCGCGCGGTCTTTCACTTCCACGGAACCGTCTTTCAGGCCACGCGGGCCGACGGCGATTTGGAAGGGCAGTCCAATCAGATCCATCCGCGAGAATTTCACGCCGATGGAACCTTTCTCGTCATCCAGAAGTGGATCAACACCCGCTTCTACCAGCTTGTTATATATGGTTTCTGAAACCGCATCTGACTCCTCATGACCGGGTTTGAGGTTCAGGACCCCTGCCCCGAATGGCGCAACGGATTTCGGCCAGATAATCCCGTTCTCGTCATGGGAGGCTTCTATAATCCCGCCAACTAAGCGCGACACGCCTATGCCGTAACTACCCATCATGACGGTCTGCGGTTTGCCATTTGAGTCCATGACTTCGGCCTTCATCGGCGCGGAATATTTATCACCGAAATAGAAGATATGACCGACCTCAATGCCCCGCGCGGAGAGCTGCTTCTCCGCCGGAATTTTTGCAAATTCGTCAGCATCATGCATCTCTTCCGTCGCGGCATAGAGCGAGGTGCGTTCCTCAAAAATGTGGCTGAGATCGCCCTCAAAATCGACATCGCCGGGCGGGGCCATTTCGACCAGATCCCGGTGACAGAAAACTTCG
Organism: uncultured Caulobacterales bacterium; assembly: GCA_947503715.1. Classification (GTDB taxonomy): domain Bacteria; phylum Pseudomonadota; class Alphaproteobacteria; order Caulobacterales; family Maricaulaceae; genus Litorimonas. Next base: position 136,114 of record CANNER010000003.1, read on the forward strand.
CTCTCCCCGCTCTCGGCGAGGATGACAAATTCATGTGACAGGTCGCCGCCAATCGGGCCGGTATCGGCCTTCATCGGCACAGCTTTAATGCCCAACCGCGCGAATGTGTTGAGATAGGCCGTGAACATCTTATTGTAAGACCGCACCGCATCTTCCTTGGTCAGGTCGAAACTATAGGTATCCTTCATCAGGAATTCCCGCCCCCGCATGACGCCAAATCTTGGACGGCGTTCATCGCGGAATTTCCACTGAATGTGATAGAGCATTTTGGGCAGATCTTTATAGGACCGCACGAAGGACCGGAACACATCCGTAATCATATCCTCATTGGTCGGACCATAGAGCATTTCCCGCTCATGCCTGTCCGTGATGCGGAGCATTTCCGGACCATAGGCGTCATAGCGTCCCGTCTCGCGCCACAAATCCGCGCTCTGTATTGTCGGCATCAGCATTTCGACCGCGCCTGCTTTGTTCTGTTCCTCGCGGACAATCTGCTCGATCTTCTTGAGAACCTTAAATCCGAGCGGCAACCACGTGTAAATCCCTGCGGAATTCTGGCGGATCATCCCCGCCCGCAACATATAGCGATGCGAGGCAACCGTCGCGTCGGACGGCGTCTCCTTCAGGAGCGGCAGGAAGTAACGGGACAGGCGCATGAACGGTCTCTTTTTGCGTTGAAATTCCGCATAACCGCACCCGTCCAATGCGACAAGACCTAACGGTTAATATAGTTCCCAAAGGCATCCCAAGACACCCAACCCGAGAGGATGAGCGCACAGGTCAGCACCCAGAGGATGGACGCAATGATCGTCGTCTGTTTGAACTTTTTCTTGATGTCCAATGTATGCGGTGCGCCGGGTTCTGACCCTTCGACAATATCATTCTCCTCCGCCTGCCCGCGAATTCCGATGGGCAGGATGATAAAGAGGACGAGCCACCAGATGATGAGCCAGACGACAAGTGCGGAGAACCAATTCATGAAGGCTATTTAGGCAATCAGGCGCAGAAGTCTAAGCCCCATTTACCGTGACGCGGTGAAATGAAGCAGGCTCACCAATTTCTCCAATGCGTCAGCTTCGCAATGTAACCCCAAATCGACCAAATCGCGCCCATATAGAGAAGCGTCAGGAATGTGGAAACGGCCATTAAGAGGACCGCTGGAATCATAAATCCTGCGGAACTTACTGTATCCCACAGGGGCGACAGGTCCGGCATAGTCTCAGACTCCCAATCGATGACCATTAGAAAATCGACGACTCCACTGGAATGAATCAGGATACCGAAGGCTAGCAAAGTAAAAATGGCCAAGGCAAAATATCCAACCAATCCCACAATCACGACGGCTCCCAATGTCGGAAGGGCATAGGGCTTCATCATATTCCAAGCCGAAAAGGGGCTAAAACTTTCGTCCCGCACCGATATGGCCGCCGCCGGTATAAAGCGAATGGCAACATAAGCCATTCCAGCCAAGAGACCGAGAAATGCGATAAAGAATATGAGCCCGCCTATCACTGCGACCACACCGGAGCTGGAAATCGCACTGCCGAGACCGAAAATAATGCCCAACAGGATCGCCATGGCAAAATAGACTCCCATGAATATCGCATAGAGGATCATACTAACGACGATCTTTGTGCCCAGAACACGCCATTCGTCATAGCCGAACCGCAAGGGAAACATACCACGGTCCTCACCGCGAATAATATTGCGGTAAAGTGCTGTCTCAACAGAAATATAAACGCCGACCTGCACAATATAGATCAGCATGAATAAGCCAAAACTCGCAAAGAATGGCCCGATGACAGCCCAGACTTCGGCCGGATCAGGCTCCCCGCCAGCACTCGCCGCATCCAGCTCAATGATGTTCTGGAACATAGAAATATAGGCTTTCGCAATCGGAATGCCTAAAAGTAAAAACGCGATCAGCAAAATGAACGTGCCCCACCCCAAGACGCGGAGCAGATAACCCTTCCCGCCGGGCAGGTTAAACACCTGACCCATCGCGGCTTTCATTTCGAATGGCGGCGTGTGTGTGGTCTCTACAGTCATGTTCGGGTCTCCTGCGGTCACGTTAGTCGTAGGGAGGTGCCGGGTCGAGGGAAATGCCAATCCCCGTTTATGGGGAAGTTAATCCGCGCTTTTGCCGCTTTGATAACAGTCAAAACCATACGCCCCTGTCACCCCGCACCAGCCTAAAAGGTGCAGATACGGGGCCTAACGTTTTCTGAGTCTTAGCTTGGGTTTGCTTGCGATAGGTCCCGCATCAAGTGCGAGATGACATTGAGTTTTGCGGCGCTGAGTGGTGGCCAATCCTCGTTTATAAAGAGAATGATCCCCACTTATAAAAGCTGTGTCATATTTATTCTCGTTCTTTCAGACACGGGACAGGCGAGGCCTCGCTTGCTGGTACTGAAAGACGGTGGGGTTGAGCATCCGGTTGTGAGAAGCCGGACTGCGCCGGACCTTTAGAAACGAGAGCCGACCGGTGGTTCCAAGTGGGCCAACTCCGGGGTTTATTCGACCGGCCGTTTCTTCAAAAACCGCTGCCGCGTGGCCGTGTTTGTGGTGTAAGCCGCATGCACATTGCGGAATTAATGCGGGTGTAAAACGCATTGATAGAAGGATTGAAGCGTAACGGTATCGCCGACACTTCGCACAGGTTCTTCAACCGCATGACCTTTTGCGTAAAAACTTTTTTCTCTCTGGTTTCCCCATCGCGGGAGGTCACCACGCGGACTGTCCCATTCATCATGGACCTTCGCCTATCCCGCCGACCCCATGATGGGCGGTCGCAGCTTTCCCCTACCCGCAACACATTTACCGCATTGAACCCGCACAAATGAAAGTACATCATCTCTTCATGACTGATCCCATTAAAGATTCCGGCCCCGTTCTCGTCGGGAAGATGAAAATTACAGATGGTGAGCGGGCCAAGCGTAAAGAATTAACGCGCGCGCCGAAGCCAAAACTGGCCTCGACCCTCGTCCTGACCTGTGGCACGGGGAAACATCAGAAAATCCTTATGGGGCAACGGTCCAAGCGGCATGATTTCATGCCGAGCGTTTATGTCTTCCCTGGCGGACGCGTGGACCGCGCGGACAGCTACGCGCCCTATGCGGGGGAGCTTTCCACGCGCACGGCGCGCATTCTCGAATCAGCCTACTCTCCGCGACGCGCGCGTGCCGTTGTTCTGGCGAGTGTCCGCGAAACGTGGGAAGAAACGGGCCTCATGTTGGGCGCCGAGGCCCGCATGACGCGCAACCTCAATAATGAGAGCTATGATGCCTTTCGTGAGGCGGGTTATCTGCCGGACCTCTCCGGCATTGAGGTCTTTGGCCGTGCCGTCACGCCGCCCCACCGGCATAAGCGGTTCGATGCGTGGTTCTTTGTCAAACATATGGGCGATATCGCACCGCCCGCGATTACGGATAGTCATGAACTGCTCAATGTCGGTTGGTTTACGTTTGATGAGATCGAAAAGCTGGAGACGCAACGCGCCACGGATATGATGTTGCGCGTCCTGAAAGGCTATCTGAAAGCCAATAGCCCGCCTGAGACCATCTTCTATTCCCGTGCGGTCCGCGGAGAGTTTAAAATGTTGCAGTTTCCGTAAAGGCTATTGCGAGTCTATCGGTTGACAGCCCCGCCCACAGCGCCTATCCGCGCGCAACTGTTTTACCTGTAAATGAGGACTACCCGTCATGGCGAAGCCCACCACTATCAAAATCCGCCTGAACTCAACAGCAGGCACTGGTTACTTCTACGTCACCAAAAAGAATTCCCGTACGATGACCGAAAAAATGGTCAAGAAAAAGTATGACCCCGTCGTGCGTAAGCACGTCGATTTCAAAGAAGGCAAGATCAAGTAACGATCTACTCGATTTGAGTTTGGGTGATTATCCCACGTAAAAAGCCGTCCCTCCCGGGGCGGCTTTTTCATTAGGCCGCTTGACGAACTGCCGCTGGCAAAGCTTTGTTCCGGCCGGATTGCTTCGCTTTATAGAGCGCATCATCTGCCCGTTTGAAGACGTCGCGCAAGCTCTCTCCAGGCTCCGCTTCCGCAACACCGACAGATGTTGTAACTTGTAGGGCTTCGCCATCCACGAAGATAGGTGTGCCCGCGATCAGCGCCCTCACCCGATCCGCGGCGACTAAGGCTTCACCAAGCTTCGTTTCCGGCATCGCGATCATAAATTCCTCGCCGCCATACCGTGCAACAACATCTACGGCGCGCATATTCGTGACGAGCCGTGCTGCTGTTTCCTTTAAAATCTGATCTCCCATGTCATGACCGAGGATATCGTTGACCCGTTTGAAATGGTCGATGTCGAACACCATGACGGAAAACGCTGTGTCGCGGGTTTCCAGCGCATCGAAAAGCGGTTCCACAGCACGATCGAAATAGCGACGATTACCCAAACCTGTCAGCGGGTCAGCCACAACCATTTCGAGATTCTCGTTGAAGTTCTCGCGCAGGGAATCAGCGTAGAATTTCCGGCGCAGCAGAGTCTGCACCCGCGCATTCAATTCCTGCACCTCAATCGGACGCATGATCGTATCATTTATGCCGATATCATAGGCGCGGACGAAACGTGTTTCATCTTCGGGATCACCGATGACGAGGATCGGGACATCTCGGCTTTCCTCGTTGAATTTCAGGGAGGCGCAGACGCGCAAACCATCGAAGCTGTCGGCCACCAAACTCACGATGACTGCATCTACACCTGTCTTTGCGAGACGGAGCGCTTTCACCGGATCACTCTCAATGACGATTTGATGTTTCTCCCGCAAGGGCGTGGAAATTTTCTCGGCATTGCGCTTATGGTCATCGACCAGAAGGATACGCCCGCGTTGTTTCTCAATTGTCTCCAGCAAGCTACGTGAATTGGAGAGCGTATGGCCCGTATGGCTCAGGAGTTGGTCCGTCACCATTTTCAGGCGCAGCAGTGAACGCACACGCGCCATCATATTGAAATCGTCAATCGGCTTTGTGATGAAATCATCCGCACCGGCTTCCAGCCCGCGAATCCGGTCCTTTGTCTCTTCGAGTGCCGTCACCATCACAATAGGGACGTGCCACGTATCAGGATTATTCTTGATGCGGCGGCAGGCTTCGAACCCGTTCATGCCAGGCATCATCGCATCCATCAGAATGAGATCGAGCCGCTCGGACTGCGCAACTTCCAAGGCTTCATAACCGCTGCGCGCGGTCAGGACGTCATAATACTCCGCCTGCAATTTGACCTGCAGCAGATGAATATTCGGGGCGAGATCGTCTACGACGAGAATTCTTGCGGACACGACCTTATGCCGCTTCGGCGAATTTCCGCACTTTGGCGAGGAAGGACGACACAGTGATCGGCTTGGCGATGTAATCTTCGCAGCCCCCGTCACGGATGCGTTTCTCGTCACCCTTCATGGCAAAAGCCGTGACAGCAATCACCGGAATATCGGCCAGTGCCTTATCGTCCTTGATCCATTTGGTGACTTCGAGTCCGGAGACTTCGGGAAGCTGGATATCCATGAGGATGAGATCAGGCTTGAAACTCCGCGCAATGGAAATCGCTTTCAGCCCCTCACGGGTCTGACGTGTTTCATATCCATGCGCGTCGAGCAGATCGGTGAACAGTTTCATGTTCAACTCGTTATCTTCGACAATGAGGACTTTCTTCGGCATTTTTCTAAGCATATCCCGTTTCACCAACTTGACGGTCACATCGTTCAGCCCGTGTGACCTGTTCTTGTTCTGATAACCGGACCCTGACAGAATATCCTTAAATCGGAGTGTACCTGCCGGTTACCTGTGGTTAACCACGAATCTTATCCGCAGGCCTTTCCACAGAAAGAACATTGAGTGAACATTGTAAAGATTCTATAAAGAGGCCATGCCCACCCCTGTCACAGATATATCCAGATTATGTCGCGATTGCGGTGCGGCTTTGCTTGCTGCTGAAACCTGCGCGAGCTGCGGCGGGTCGCGCTTTCTGGCACATCCTGAATTGGGACGGCTCTCCATCGCGCATGTGGATTGCGATGCATTTTATTGCTCGGTCGAAAAGCGGGATGATCCGTCGATTCGCGACAAGCCTGTGGTTGTCGGCGGCGGAAAACGCGGCGTCGTCTCGGCGGCTTGCTATCACGCGCGGATATATGGTGTGCGCTCCGCAATGCCGATGTTCCAAGCGCTCAAGCTCTGCCCTGACCTGACCGTCGTCAAAGGCAGTATGGATAAATACGCCTATGAAGGCGGGCGCATTCGGGAGATGATGCGGGCCCTGACGCCGCTCGTCGAACCGCTCTCGATTGACGAGGCGTTTCTGGATCTGACGGGCACGGAAAGATTGCATGGCCGCACACCCGCCCAGAGCCTGATCAAACTCCAGAATGATGTGTTGCGAGAGATCGGTGTGACGGTTTCCATCGGCCTGTCCTACAATAAGTTCCTCGCCAAGACGGCGTCAGACCTCGACAAGCCGCATGGCTTTGCCGTGCTGGGGGAGGAGGATGCGCAGGCGTTTCTCGCCAAGCAATCGGTTGGGTTCATCTATGGCATTGGTCCCGCTTTCGCAGCGAAGCTGGAAAAAGCGGGATTGAAGACGATTGCCGATGTGCGGCGGAAAACGGATCGGCAGATGGCGGAACGGTTTGGCGATCACGGGCTGCGTCTCGCAAGGCTGTCGCGCGGAGAGGACTACCGCAAAGTCAATCCGACGAGTGACCGGAAATCCGTCTCGGCAGAAACAACATTCAACACAGATATTTCTGATCTGGAAAAGCTGAAGGACAAGCTCTGGCAGGTCTGTCTAAAAACGGCAGATCGGAGCAAAGCGAAAAATTTAGCTGGGCGGACCGTGACGCTGAAACTGAAATCCTCGTCGTTCAAATCCATCACGCGGCGGCGGACGTTCCAGCATCCGCTCCAACTCGCGGATGCCATCTTTGCGGCCCTTGAACCACTGCTGGAAGCCGAGGCGGACGGATATAAAAAATACCGTCTGATCGGCGCGGGGATTTCGGGCCTGACGGAACCGCTGGGCGATGTAGCCGATATGCTGGACGAAAAAGCCGCCAAGCGCGGCGCGGCGGAACGTGCCAGTGACATTGCCCGCGCGAAATTCGGAACGGACGCTGTGAAGACCGGACGCGGTCTGCGCTTGCAGAAAGACCGTGAGGAAGCGCGCGGCAGTCTCGCGGAAAGCCTGCCGAGCAAGCCTCGCGTCGATGATTAGAGCTTCGGCGTCCGCCCGCGTTCAATCCAAGCCACGGCAGTACAAAGTATCGTGTATGTGGTCAGCATGAGCACACCCAAGGTCACGCCTTGCGGGCCAGTCTTCGGGTCAAACGTACCCGCCTGGACCTCAAATCCCGGAATGAGAACAAATATAATCTGGAGCAGAACCATAAAGGCGAAGAGCAGTCCCAATCCGACTTCAGTCTTCCGTGATCCAGTGGTCGCGCGCATCCAGAAAATAAACGCTGCCGTGAGGAGGCCAATTTCCATCGCAAAGGCGATGAGCGGCGCATTCCATAAACTAAAGCCAAGTTCAGTCGAACTCCCGGGCCATAATGGCAAATCAGGACGATGCACAATCAAGTCCAGTACCCAATGCGAGAAGACGAGCCCAAAGATAACCCAAAATCCCTTCGCCCCTGATTTCTGGCGATAGAGTTTGAACAAAACGCCGCCCAATGCAGCCCACCCAAGTGACGTCAGAAAACTGTGCGAGTAAGGAATGGTAAAAAGCGGCGCGCCCTCGACCATCCGTGTTTCGCCCTCGAGGCCCAGAATAACGAGGATCGCAAAGACCACATCGATGAACTGTACAGCCAGAAACCCAACCCATAGCGGAACGAGCGGTGTGCCCTTGCCGCGCTGCGTGTCCCAGACCGCAGGACCGTAATGCCCCATAAACATCGCTAGAAAAGCGCCACAGTTTCGAGTTCCAGAATGATATCATCTTTGGATCGGCTGGCACTATTGCGCCAATCGACAGCTGTGACCTTATTTAGAACCGTACCGTCATAATCGACCATAATCATGGTCGGTGTGCCAACAATTTTTTCAATGCCAAACCGTTGTGCGATATCGATATTCCGATCTTTCTGTCCAACATCGACATAGGTCACGACGAAATTCCGGTCTAGCAAGCCCATAATATCTTCGTCCTGCGTGAACCATCCGGCCAGTGCGCGGCTGTCATGGCACCAGTTTGCGCCCATCACAACGAGCGTAATTTTGCTTTCGTCTATGCCCTGCGCTAGCGCCGCATCGACGTCAGCGGAGGCGTCACGGGTCTCATCAAAGAGTCGGGCTTCCGGGTGTTCTGCGGCAGACGCAATCGTCGTCGCGGCGAAGGATGTGCAGCCAACAGCGAGGACGGCAATGAGGAGTAGGGATAGGAGTTTCATAGCGACAAGCTAACCCGATTTTAGTTGCGCGCAAGGGCAATGCGCGGTCTAAATCCCCATGTCATTCTTTCGCTTCTTCCGTCGACCTCAGAAAACCGAGCCAATCACGCGTCCCAAAATCGTACCTGTTCCGACACCTCCGGTTTTAGAGGAGAGAATACGGCCTGAATTGCGACAGCCATCTTCCGATGCAGGATTGGATATCCGTCGCTATTTTCACAATCAGCAGCATTTCCAATGCTACACGTCTTGGTTCGGGCATTGGGGCGGCTGGATCAGTGCGGGACATTGCGTGACCGAGGCGCAAGACCACCTGCCGGATTTCGCATCGGGTCAGTTCATTAAATGGCCCGATGGGCTGGATGCGGCGCTAGTAGATTGCAACCTACCTGAAATTCGCCCCACAGACCCTGTGATTGGACAAAACGTTATCATGAAGGGCTTTCCGGCAGGCAGCCGCACGATGGAGAGCCGGACAGGCCGCGTCTACCACCAACGGATGCCAGGCCAATATATTGCGCATATTTTCGAGCCGGATGAACCCGTCGTCACAGGCATGAGCGGCGGTCCCGTTCTGGACGCCAAGACAGGTCAACCCATCGGCATCATCATCACGCGGAATAGTCCAGCAGACCTCAATAATGATCGCGACCCCGATGAGAGTGCGGATTTCGTTGCGCTCTCATCCGTATGGGATGCCGTTAAGGCTGCGGGAACTTCCTGAATGTGGCGGTCCTCATAACTGCACCCGCATCGCGGTGCTTTGCGGCGGCCTGATAATCCGGTAGCGCGAAGAAGTGCTTGAGATGATCCATGTCGCGAAATTCCAGTAATACGGCTTTGTCACCTGGCATATCCGAGAACCGGCCAGCCTCATCATTACCAAGGACTTTCACACCTTCGCGCATGAAAATCGGCGTCGAGAGCTCAACATAGCGATTATACTCAGCCTTATCAGTATATTCGGCAGACGCAAAAACGAAGATAGACATAACGTCTCCTAGATGATGACCAATACGACCATGGCAAAGAACACGAGGGTCGAGAGAGAAAAGAGCGAGAAGCGGAGCATCACCTTACCCGCGCTGACCTGCACAAAACTATGCAGGACGCGTAACGCGACATAGGCCCAAGCGGCATAATGCAGATGATAGGAAATCTGCCCCGCAAATGTGGCATAGAACATCAGAGCATAGAAAATCGTCGGCTGCTCAAGGAGGTGATTATAGTTATGAGCGGAGGCCTGCACCGAGAGCGGCAGATCTTGTTTCCAAGACCCATCCGGTGATTTCGCGGTCTCAGGTGCAATTTTGGCTTTCTGCATCGCCGGTATCCGACGGGCATACATCAGCACCCAAATGAGCAACGTCCAGATAATGAGCGCCAGAACCGGTGCGAGAAAAGCTTTATCGGTCATATCAATCTCCCCAAATTTCGGCTTAGCTTAGCCCAATAAAAAAAGGCCTGCACGGTAAAACCGTGCAGGCCCGTCAAACAGTAAAAGGCGTTAGCCTTATGCCATGTTGATATTTTCAACGGCTGTTTTGCCGGTGCGCTGATTAACAGCTGTATCAAACATAACTTTATCGCCTTCGTTCAGGCCTTGAAGACCGGACTTTTGAAGCGCTGTGATATGAACAAACACGTCACCACTTCCGTCTTCGGGCTGAACAAAGCCGAAGCCTTTTGTTGTATTGAAGAATTTGACCGTACCGGCCTGCATTGCGTCGGACATGTAATTTTCCTTTCACGTCATATTGTGCGCGACCAACTGGGCCACGCGGTAGTCGAAAAAGGGAAATCAAATCTCACTCAGTTCGGTGCGGACGAAGCCTCACCTAGGCTGGCCGGGTCGTCAGGCCTATTCTCGATATTGGCCATATGGGCGTGATGCCATCGAAACACAAGACAAGTTTATGTGACAGTCACAGCCACGCCCATCCTGAGCCTAAAACTTCACCCGTGTTCCAACCGTGAGTGTCAATCCATCCGGATCATCATCCAGGTCTGCATTAAATCCATCATTTCCATTGGCAATAAAACGGCGCTCTGCGTCAATACCGTATGTTTTGAAGTAGCGACCCTCAACGAAGACATCGAATTTCTCAGTCGCATTCAGCGTTACACCTGCAGCTGAAACCGTTGCAAAGCCTGTATCCTGCCCTTGAGCGGCAAAAGTTGGCGCAGTTGCGACGCCGTTATTCGGGAAATACTGAATGTCGGAGTCAACCACGCCCAAGCCGATACCGCCGCCAATATAAGGCACAACGCGCTGATTATCTTTCCAACGAATGTCATTGTAAGAGTTGATGAGATAGAAAGTCTGAGATTGCTGACCAGAGAAGGTCTGATTTCCACCATTGAAGTTCCCGCCATCAACGTCCGACTCGAAATGGCTTATTTCCAGTTCTAAACGAGGTTGGAAGACATTCAGAAATTTAAACGGTAAGCGCCCGCCGACTGCTGCACCGTAATAAACATCTGAATCAAGATTAGCGCCAACATCGGCATTTGCACCCGCTGCACCGGGTACGCCCGCCGCAGGCTGCTGCGTACCCTCAAAATCGGCATCAAACGGAAAAGCTCCCCCAACAAAGCCGGACACATAGACGCCCGATCCATCAGCGGGTGTTTTATCGAAAATACCGGCCTGTGCGCCGGACGCGAAACTAAGAAGGGCTGCCGTGAAAATGGCAGTTTTGAAGGTGGAACGCATGATGTCTCTCTCTAATTAATGACGTTGGATGCGAGCGTGCGGTTAGGCCCATCCGATCAGAAAAACATGTCACGTCCTTTCAACTGGCCGTGAAAGAGATGTGAAAGCAATGTGAGGTGCAATTTAGAACAACTCACCCTGGCCGCTCACATGGCTTGGCACGCGGAAAAGACTGCGGTTCAATGGTTGACGGTCTTCTCGCGAGATGATGTCGTATTTCCGTTGTGCCATGCGATAGCGTTGCGTGATGAGTTGCGCGAATGGCGTACGCGGTTCGGCAACCCTCACCCAAGATGGGTCATAGTCACGACCGTTATTCATGACATGGATATGATGCAAAATGCGGCGTGCGCGGTTGGGTGCGTAAGTCTCCAGCCACTCTTTGAAAATCGGCGCGACTTCCTGCGGCAGGCGGAGGATTGTGAAAGCCGAGAACGTCGCCCCGTTATCCGCCGCCCGCGCCATGATGCCTTCCAGCTCGCTATCGTTCAGACCCGGGATCATAGGGCCGAGCATGATACCCGTCTGAATTCCGGCCTCTGACAGCTGGCGGATGGCGTCAAAACGCTTATCCGGCGTCGAAGTCCGGGGCTCCATCGCGCGGGCGAGGTGTCGATCCTGCGTTGTGATAGACATCATGACCCGCGTGATATTCTTTGCGCCCATCGGCGTCAGGAGATCGAGATCGCGCAGGACCAGCGCATTTTTCGTTAGGATGGAGACCGGATGATTGAAATCATGCAGGACCTGCACAATCCCGCGCATGATGCGCTGTTCCCGTTCGACGGGCTGGTAGGCGTCGGTATTCGTCCCGATCTGGATCGGGATGACCTTATATCTTGGGCGCGATAATTCCGCCGTCAGCAGTTCCGCCGCGCCAGGCTTGGCAAAGAGCTTCGTCTCGAAATCCAACCCCGGCGAGAGGCCGTGATAGGCGTGGGTGGGCCGCGCAAAACAATAAGAGCAACCATGTTCGCAGCCGCGATAAGGATTGATCGACCGCGTCATAGCGACGTAGGGCGAGCGGATTTTATTGATGATCGTCTTTGGGAATTCCGGCGTGACCGTTGTGCGGCGGCGTGTCCGGTCCTCCTCCGGCAAGGCGTCCCAATCCTCATCCGTTTGCTCGCGACTTTCCGGCTCATACCGGCCCGAAGCGTTCCAGCGCGTGCCCCGCCCCTTTTCTCGCAGAGCGATATCACGGGATTGCGGTTTGAATGACAGAATATGCGGTTGGGCCATGGCGGGACTCCGAAAAGAGAGATATGATCCGCAAAGGCCCAAGAGGATCAATTGAGACAGATATAGGATTTTATTCCTTGTTCGTAAAGCCGGATTTCGACGCGGCTGTGGGTAAGTCGTTTTGAGTTGCACCGATTGCCAGCAAATCGGATGCCCCCCTGTGCGCACGACAAAATCATCGTCCCATTTTTGCATAGCTTGGCTTCCCGAAGCTGTGTTCTCGAACCCGCGCGGCATCCTTACCTTCCGACACATGACACATATTGAACTCTTCGGCTTTGCCGCCGCGATCCTGACATCGCTCTCCTTCTTCCCCCAGGCCCTGCTCATCCTGCGCACGGGTGAGACGGCGGGAATCAGCCTCGTCATGTATTCCATGCTAACGACGGGGAAGGTCTGCTGGTTGACCTATGGCCTTCTCGTCACGAGTTGGCCACTGATCTGCGCCAATGTCGTGACGCTCTCCCTCGCCTCTCTCATTCTGACGATGACGGCGCGGGGTAGATTGTCTAAGCGGTCCCAAACCCACCCGGCGACAGCCTGACGAGGACCCGCATTCATGGATCACATCACATTGCTCGGCTATATCGCCGCCATTTTGACATCCCTGTCCTTCATTCCACAGGCTTGGCTCGTCATTCGTACGGGTCGCACGGACGGAATCAGCTTGCTGATGTATGCCGCCTTTACACTCGGTGTCGCGTGCTGGCTCATCTACGGCCTGTTCATTCAGGCCTTTCCAGTCGTCGCGGCCAATGCTGTCACCCTGACGCTGGCCGTCATCATCTTCACGGTCACGGCGCGAGAGCGCTGGGCGTCCCGCAACGCAATTCGCTAGCCCGCAATCAGCATATCATCATCCAGATAGGCCTCGGCCATAATCCGCAATCGCGGTGAAGGATTATCCGGCAGGGCAAGATGCACTGTGCCGGGCGACAGTTTCCGCACCTTCTCCCCAAATTCAAATCCGATGCCGAGGTTTAGCCAGACGGAGTAATCCTCAAATTCGCGCGCCTCGACCGGACGGTCCACATGAAGAAGGATGGTCTGGACAAGCGGGTCGGATTTCACCGCCTGAAAATATTTATAGACGATATCCGTTGGCCCCTCCGTAATGGCCAGCGCCTGTTGCCGATTGGCAAAGACGCGACCCGTAATCTGCAACTGCTCACAAATCGAGACGCTCTGGCTCGAAACCTGATAGGCCATTTTCGGCGTCATCTCGTCCGCACAGGTCGAGGTATAGATATATTGAGAAATTGACACACCGTTACTTTAACGCCGCCCTGTTTCAAAGATGTGGGGAAATAGGGTTACTCAAATATTAATCCGGCTTTCGATAAATTGCGAGCCTTCAGAACAAGCGCCATCCCCCGCTGCCCCGGTTGAAATTTTGATTTCAACGTGGGTGACAGCCAAAGATATAAAAGCGGGACGTCCGCGTGGTGACCTCCATGATGGAGACCAAAGATAGAGATGTTTTACACGAAGGCCAAGCGCGCGAGATAAGGGGAGAGGTCGGCGAAACCGTTACATCTTCCAAATCTCAGGTCATCGCTGGTTGTAAGGCAACGATAGCCCTTACGCTTCGTGCATTTGGCTTGCGCCAATTACACTGCCACGCGGCGGTGCGGCTCCAACGGCGGCCTTACTGGATTGCGGGTGTCGAAACCCGTCAGGCGCTCGCGGCTGGGCTCCTCCACATCCCCGTTACAAGATGTTTCTAAGCACACCGTCCTTCGGTACCAGAAAGCCAACGATCACTTGCCTGTCCCATGTCCGAAAGAACGAGTTTGAATATAGGGCCAAATGGGAAAGCGGGAATCATGTTTTTTATAAATGCGGATTGGTCACCAAAATTTACGTCAACTCACACTTGTCATCCCGCACGCAACGCAGTGGAGATGCGGGACCTATCGCCTATGAATCCGGGCCAACGCTCTGTAATCGTTAGGCCCCGCATCTGCGCCTTTCAGGCTGGTGCGGGGTGACAGGGGGGGGTGATTTCGAGAGCAGTGGTTTTTTACAAACCGAGAATACAGTTTTCCGTAAACGGGGATTAAGTTTTGAGCGGGGCTAGCCCTTCCCACAGTCCCTTCCTCAACCGTCATCCTCGGGCTTGACCCGAGGATCCATCTCACAATGGGAAATAAACCTAAATAATCACGCCCAACACGCCAAACGCCCCTCAATCATGGTTATAAATAAATTCGCCCGTATTCGGGTCAACCGGATGCCAGTGCGGATTTGTTGTCTCAATCAGCGCAATCTTCCAAGCCCGATACCAGTGCTTCATCGTCTTCTCACGCTGAATGGCCTCGACCATCGTCTCGTAAGTCTCAAACCAAACGAGCCGCCGCGCATCATAGCGCACCGTAAAACTCTTCGGGTCAGCCCGCCGCCAATGCGCCCATTCACGCGAGGGCAAATCAGACGTCACACCAATATGATCGTGCCGTGGCGGTGTGACGCCATAATGTAGACGCAAGGCTGCATGGGAGAAATGTGGACGGATAGGCCGGAAGGTCAAGATTAAATTCATGTGAACGCTAGACTTTAATTAACGCTAGACTTTCTGGACGCTAGACTTGCGTGATTTACGCAACCCACCCCAACCGTCACCCTCGGGCTCGACCCGAGGGTCCATCACCGCACCGAGACATGGATCCTCGGGTCAAGCCCGAGGATGACGGGGTTATTATAGCGATTACACAGTTCTCAATTTCTATTGGCTCTACGACTAATTGACCATGCATTGAGAGCAACAACGTCAGCAGAGTCAAATCCGACCAATGTTTCCTCTGCAATTTGTCTTACTGAGCCTTCCAAAGGCGACATAATTACCTTTATCTGTCCATTTGAAATAGATTTCAAAGATCCATCCTGTTCAACACTCTCAGCATCAATGCCCATGTAAGCGGACGAGTTTAGCTCATCCATGAGTATCGGGTACTCGTTTTCTGTATGAGCGCCAAGTTTTTGTCGCACCATTGTAATGAGGTTTAGGCGTGTAATTTTCTTGCGCTTTCTGTAAGGAACTTGATCTTCAATCTTCAAGGGTATCATTCGAGGATCAGAGCCCGGCTTAGCTGGCCCAGCTCTGTAAATCACATCGGAAGTCCACCACTCTTGAAAAGGTAAAATATCGTTTTTTAATAGATCACTTTTATCATCACCCATCATAAACTTCGGTAAAAACTTGGCACACAAAGGATTTCCAGCAAGTTCAAGTCCAATAAGTGGTGCATAAGGCATCATGTTATTTTCGGGACTGTCCCAACGCGAGGTGGGGAAAGTAATTTTCCGCCGAATTTTTGTCGCCATACCCTCACAAAGAATCTTATGCACTTGCAAAGCAATTAAACCTGAAAAAGATACTTTTCCTTGATCAAATGAATCACATAGAGATCTCAAGTTCTCAATATTAGTAAAAAGTATTTCTATAGCTTCTGCGGCCTCAATAGGTCGCGTTTCACCAAACACATTTTTATTTCTAGCCATCAGACACCCATATTTAGAAGATGATAGTCTCATCAACCGTCCGTCTCCAAATAAATCTCCTCGCCAAGTTCCTTAAACTTCGTAGACAGCACATCCATGCCACCTGCATCACCCTCGAAAATGCAAATAAAACCCGGCAAGCGCGAATAAGAATGGCATCAAAGTGTAGCGGAATACATGCGATAATTCCCAAAACTTATCATCTTGGACTTTTCTAAAAACCCAACGCCATTTAAATATTCGCCCTGCCAAAGACAGGATAAAAATAAAGCTCGCGAAGATCGCGAACCAAATTGTAAGTTTTAATTCCAATGTCTAATCAATCGGCTCGCGCTGCGTTCCGTCCTCGCTGAGATAAATTTCCCCACCAAGCTCCTTAAACTTTTCACTCATCTCATCCATGCCTTTCACTGCCTCATCCGGATAAAGAGCCGCCCGTTCATTATCGCTCAACCCTGCCGCATATTCCCGCACTTCGCGTGTAATCTCCATGGAGCAGAACTTTGGGCCGCACATGGAGCAGAAATGCGCGGTTTTATGTGCGTCTTTGGGGAGGGTTTGGTCGTGGTAATCTCTCGCCGTTTCCGGGTCGAGGGCGAGGTTGAATTGATCTTCCCAGCGGAATTCGAACCTTGCGCGTGAGAGCGCATCGTCGCGAATTTGCGCGGCCGGATGGCCTTTGGCGAGGTCGGCGGCGTGGGCGGCGAGTTTATAGGTGATCACGCCGACTTTGACATCATCGCGATCCGGCAGGCCGAGATGTTCTTTCGGCGTGACGTAGCAGAGCATGGAGGTCCCGAACCAGCCGATCATCGCCGCGCCAATGCCCGACGTGATATGGTCATAACCCGGCGCGATATCCGTTGTCAGCGGCCCGAGCGTGTAGAACGGGGCTTCGCCGCATTCGCGGAGTTGCTTCTCCATATTGACCTTGATCTTGTGCATCGGGACGTGGCCCGGGCCTTCGATCATAACTTGGCAGCCCTTCTTCCACGCGATTTGCGTCAGCTCACCGAGTGTTTCCAGTTCCGCAAATTGCGCGCGGTCATTGGCGTCTGCAACCGCGCCCGGGCGGAGGCCGTCCCCGAGGCTGAACGTCACGTCATAGGCGCGCATGATGTCGCAAATCTCACTGAATTTTGTATAGAGGAAGCTCTCCTCGTGACGGGCCAGCATCCATTTCGCCATGATCGAGCCACCGCGCGAAACGATGCCGCAAACGCGGTTCGCCGTTAGATGGATATAGGCGAGGCGCACGCCCGCATGGATGGTGAAATAATCCACGCCCTGCTCGCATTGTTCGATCAGCGTATCGCGGTAGATTTCCCAGGTCAGGTCTTCGGCGACACCGTTGACCTTTTCCAGCGCCTGATAAATCGGCACCGTCCCGATGGGCACGGGCGAATTGCGGATGATCCATTCGCGCGTGTTATGGATGTTGCGGCCCGTGGACAGGTCCATGACGTTGTCCGCACCCCAACGCGTCGCCCAGACCATCTTCTCGACCTCTTCCTCAACGGAAGACGCGACGGCGGAGTTGCCGATATTGGCGTTGATTTTCACGAGGAAATTGCGGCCAATAATCTGCGGCTCCAACTCCGGATGGTTGATATTGGACGGAATGACCGCGCGGCCGCGGGCGATCTCGCTGCGGACGAATTCCGGCGTGACAAAGGCGGGGATCTCCGCGCCAAAGCTCTCGCCCGCATCGACACGGGCTTGGGCCTCGTCGAGTTGTGCCTGCCGCCCGAGATTTTCGCGCTCGGCGACATAGATCATCTCTTTCGTGATGATTCCCGCTTTGGCGAATTCATATTGTGTGACGGGGGCGTCACCGACGCCGCGCAGGGGTTGGTTTTTGACCGGAAACTCACGGGCGAGGAAGCGGCCCGTCGCGCCGCCATTATCTTCGGGCTTAACATCGCGGCCCTCGTAAAATTCCACGCCGCCGCGTTCCAGCACCCAGTCTGTGCGGGGCCGCGCGAGGCCCTTCTCCACATCAATCGTGACACTCTCATCCGAATATGGACCGGACGTGTCATAGACGGGCACGGGCGGCTCATTTGCCGTCGGGTGCAGCGCGATAGAACGGTGCGGGACAGACAGCGTCGGGTCCGCTTTCGGATGGGTATAAACCTTGGTCGAGGCGGGCAGCGCACCGGTCGTGACTTCGGGTGTTTGGAACTCGGATTGGTTGACGGGCTTGTTCATGGGGTAGTCCTCGTGTGAATTATCTTGCGGCTTTACGGCCACGTGTTTCGGCTGCCTTGAGCCACTTTTCAATTTTAGCGTCGCTAGCTGTTTTTACGGTGCCAACTTGCAGCGTCTTTGTCGGCGAGATGCCGGAGAATTTCAGGATTGTGTTCTTGGCCTGTAGCTTGGCCGGACGGCCATTGACAATCTGATCAAACCAGGGCGGTGCATCAGATGTTAGCAGCAAATCAGCACTGCGTCCTTTGAGACGCTTTTCCCACATAACCTTACCTTCCGGATAATCCATCGCGAAACCGGGTAGAAAAGCGCGGTCAATCACGCCTTTCATTTTTGCCGGCATACTGCCCCACCAGACCGGATAAGCCCAACAGAGATGGTCCGCCCAAAGAATATTTTCACGCCAGTCGACTAAACAGGGTTCAAGCTCTTTGCGGGAGTGATAGCCTTCCTCCAAGTCAGGATCGAAATCCATATCACGTAAGTGCATGCGCCGAATGTCCGCGCCGCCTGCACGGGCGCCCGCCTCAAAATGGTCAGCCATCCCGTGGGACAAAGAGGTTTCGCGTGGATGCCCGACCCAGATGAAAATCTTTTTCACGTCAGCCCCCAAACCGCATCAACTTACTCGTCACATCGCCATTCGCGTCCACAACCACGCGGTAAAGCCGGTCATATTCCGTGGCCTCAACAATCGGCGCTCCGCCATCTCCGCCGAGTAATTCCGTCAGTTGTGGCGTCGTGTTGCTGTGGCCGACGACGAGATGTGTGCCGCCTTCGGCCTGGAGTTGCACGGCGAGTGTTGGGAGATCGCGGGGGTCGTAGAGTTCGACATCCAGCCCCAACCGCTTCGCCAGCGGCGCTGCGGTATCGCGGGTGCGGACATAATCGCTGGAATGTATGCGGTCGATGCCCGCATCGGTCAGTTTTTCGGCCAACAGCTCCGCCCTCGCCTTTCCAGCCTCGGTCAGGCCGGGGTCGGTCTGTTCCGTCGTCTTCTCCGCATGGCGGACCAAATAGACTTCCAGCGCGGGATCAGCGGCAATATCGGAGCACGCAGCCAGCACGGCGACACAGAGCAACGCAAATAAACGTATCAGTAGCTTTAACATGGCGCGTCAATCCTCTTATCTGGAGGATGCCCGCACAAGACCCTCTTGTGGAAAGACACCGTCCTTACGTCCGTCGCCTGTTAGAGCTTCCGGCATCAAGTTCAAAGGGTACGTCTCGGCCCGACTCAAATCTGGTCAGGCGCCCCTCGGTCAATCATGTTCGTGACAGAAGTTCCGCGGATGCGCAAGGTTCAGCTGCGCTTATCGCAATGCCGCAACCAGAGAAAAAGCGCGCCCATGGCTGCGAAACCCAAGGTAAAACCCGGCGCAAGGGCCAAGAGTTCAATCCGTAACTCAGTGGTCAATTGAAGAAGGCTCATGGCTATGATCAAACATGTCAGACCGATGACAGCAGAATAGAGGACGAGAAAGAGGGCCGCCAGAAATGAGTTTTGTCCGTTCACACCTTTGATTGGAGCACACAAACCGGTGTCGCAACCCCGAAAACAATCATTTATCGCAATCGAATTCGGTGTTCGTAACCGAACATTCACATCTAGTTGCTAGACGGGTTCTCCGGTGTGGGACCGACCTATAATTTTGAAAGATCTCATACGTGATTTTCCAACTGATCTATACTTGCGCACTCCAAAGCACTGTCTCCTGTCAGGATTTGGCAGAGATCGCTAAAAAATCTGCCGTCGCAAACGAAGCCCGTAACATTACAGGCATGCTGCTCTGTAAAGACGGTTCAGTCCTGCAAGTTCTTGAAGGTCAAAAGGAAGACGTGGAAGTTCTGTATGACAAAATCCAAAAGGATAATCGCGTGACCAATCTCATTGTCCTCCTTCAACGCATGGCGGAAAAACGGGAATTTCCGGAATGGTCAATGGGATATCGCAACGCCAGTGACGGGGGAGAGGCCTTTGACCTTTCGGCCATATCCATGCCCGAGGCTTTGCCCACTGAACCCAGCGAAGAATTAAGAACTATCAGCCGGACATTTGCACGGGTGAACGGGATTTCCGCCGCCTGAACCACCGAATTAACGGGCGTTCGACAAGGGTGTGTAAGACACCCGACGCGATCAAGCTGAACGCGATTGCGGCAAGGCTGAAAATAATAATCGCGAGACCGCCGCCTCCGAGCATGTTACTCAACCCAAGCTCTTCCAAGCCCCGCTTCATCGCGATCAACACGATATAATGAATGAGATAAAGTGCGTAAGACCAATCGCCTAACTGGATCAGCCATTTCGGGACGGAAACGCCTCCTGACAAAGCCAGTACCGTACTGCCCCAGACTAAGAAAATCATGGCAGGACCATATATAACCGTCCGGATGAGATGATGATCTTCTGCGGCAAAGCGGATGTTAAAAACCATAGCCAATGTGAGCCAAGCCAAACCGACCAAGAAGATCGCACGTCCCATGTGTTGGGAAACGGGCGGACGGTTCAGCAGCATCCAAGCAACAATAGCGCCGCCTATGAATTCCAAGTTTAGGGGACTGGTGATCAGTTTACGAACCGCTTGCTCCGCCTCAATAGCGCCTGAGAAAGCGTAATGAATCATTGTTGCAAACGCCCAAAGAAGAAGCGCCGGGATTAAATATTTCTTGGGCAACACTAAAATCACAGTGAAGACCAAATAGAACCACATTTCGTGGATGAGGGTCCAACCCAATCCCAAAAGGGGCGGATTTTCTTGGGGAAACAGGGCGAAAGATTTCAACGCATAGGCCCAAGCCTCTCCGGGTCCGGACACCCGGTCGGGCGCGGCAGGCATATTGTAAGCCAGCATGAAATAAACCAGCATAATACCGGCACATATCCACCAGAGCGGATAAATGCGGGTCACACGACGCCAGAGAAAATCCGCTGAGGACCTGATGGACGGTGCAATATCACGCGTCGTCCACACCATAATGAAGCCGGAAACAACAAAGAACAAGTCAACGCCTGCCCAGCCCTGATCCCAGGGACCTGCCGGAAAGCCGGACTGTCCAGTGAAAATGCCGTCCCGGGTGAACAGCGCGAGGTGGTAGAATAAAACGGACAGTGCCGCGACACCGCGCAGGGCTTGAATATTGTCCAATCGCCGCGGCAATTGAGGTGACGTTTCAATACTCATGTCACCCTCCGATCTGTCGTAACATGAGGAGGGTCTTAGCGTTACGCGCAGCGCAATACTATATGTGGCGCGGTGAAAGCCTTACTCGAAATAATAACCCGCATCTTCGCCCGCATCAGAACGACGATAGACACGCGTTCCCGCCATCAAGTCATGCAGGGCCTGCTTATGCTTTGTGTGATGGGTTATGATATAGGGAATATAGAATGGCACGATGCCGGATAAAATTTTGCCGAGGCCCCGCAGAGCCGCTTTGCCCAGCCCCAATGGCTCACCATAATTATCTGTGACAATCAGGCCCGTCGCTTTTTTCCCAACAGTTCCCTGCCAAGACGAGCTTTCCAGGATGATGCCGTAACCAACCCATAAGAGGATCAACATCAGCGTTAGGAGACCGCCTTGCTCAACACGTGGCGTTTGCCCTGACATCATTTCATGCGCGAACATCAAAACAAATGTCAGAATGACAAGGATCGTGAAATCAATTATCGCCGAGATATATCGCATCCAAACAGCCGGGCGCACGCGAGCTACATTCACAGTCATGTCACCACGCGAACTCGTAGACGGTGCCGTCTGTGTCGTAATATTTTGTGGATTATACCCTGCATAGCCTGAGCTTGCGCCATGACTATAGGCCGAGGCCGTCGCAGTCGTCATATTCGGATTTGCAGGCGCCAATCCAGATTGACGTTTTCCAAATGACATGACTAAGCTCCCTCAACTAGGGTCAAGAGTAATCGTTTAAGATTTAAAAACAGTGGCAAGAGAGGGTTAATCAACCTCTTAAATTAAAATCGTGCCCCGAAGATAGGTCACGGCAGGCCCTGCAATTTCGACGCGGTCGGCTTTAACACTGACCTTTAAATCACCCCCACGGGGGCTGGCTTGGCGGGCGAGCATTTTGCGCTTGCCCAAAATATTCCCCCAATACGGGCCCAGTGCTGCGTGTGCCGACCCCGTAACGGCGTCCTCATCAATGCCTTCTGCAGGCACAAAGAAACGGGAGGTGAAATCATAATCACCCTGCCCTGCGGCGGTCAGGCCCACACCGTGATTTGAAAGCGGCAGGATAGCGGAAAAATCAGGTTTGAAGTTGACGATATCGGCGACTGTCTCTGCCACCACATATAAGTTTGGTCCCGCCTCAAATGCCGCCGAGAGCGGCATGGGGAATGCCTGACGCATGGCAACCGATAGCTCCACCTCTTTGGCTTCGGCAATCGGGGCTTCCAACACATAATCCGGATCGTCCACCCTAACCCTGAGCCGCCCAATTTTCGCGTGGAACACAAACGGGTCGGAGAGATTCAATGCGTCTTTCAACACATGCGCGGTCGCAATTGTCGCGTGGCCGCAAAAGTCGATTTCCACGCTTGGGGTGAACCAACGCAGGTCGTATTCTCCGTCTTCGCGCAGGACGCAAAAGGCTGTTTCAGCTAGATTGTTTTCAGCGCCAATCGACTGCATTACCGAATCATCTAGGAATCTATCTAAGACAATAACGGCAGCAGGGTTGCCTTCGAACACTTGCGTGGCGAAAGCGTCAACCTGATAAAGTGAGAGTTCCGTCACTTACAATGATTGCGGTCAGAGGATGGCAGGCTATCAATAAATTTTACGATGTCCGATTTCAAATTTGTATCACCATCAAAATGGCGAGAGAGGACTTTGACGACATCTGTATGGCTTTGGCCCGGATAGACTTCGACGACGGCCTCACCGCCTCTTGCTATGACTTTTTCTGCGAGCGCCTGCGAATTTTTGGGATAGACGGTCGTATCAGACTCGCCGTGGCCCAGAAAAAGTGGTGGCGTCGGGCTCGTCACATTATTTAGCGCAGCGTCCTCACCTGTAAAACGGTCCGGGAAAATCTCTATCAGGCGTTCGCTTTCTAGCGGAACAATTCCGGTTGGCGCAGCTAAAGCGACAACGCCCGCGACAGTCTCGCATAGCTTTACTTCGGCATTCCTCAAATACTCATCCCGCAGGGCCAACATGAGGACGTTATACGCCCCCGCAGAGTGACCCATCAGAACGATTTTCCGGTCCGGAAACGTCTTCGCAGTCTCGGCGACAGCACGCGCATTATCATTCAGGAAGTTCGGAAATTTCGCCTCGGGGTAAAGCGTGTAATTCGGAACAACGATATCATACCCAGATTTGGTGAAACCCTCCGCGAGGAACTTATAAATGTCCTTCGATCCGCTATCCCAAGATCCGCCATGCACGAACATGAGGACAGGTGCATCCGCCTTTGGTTCATCCGCGCGGTAAATGTCCATAACATCACGTTCGCCCGTGCCAAAGGACACATTCTTTGTCCGATCAAAGGTCGAAGCCGGCGTAATTCCATTGAGGATAGCCACAGGTGCACAGGCGGCCAGCGCAAAGGCAGATGCCAGGACTAGGGATAATTTCGTTTTCATCAGTCTCTTTCCAGAGGTTTGTTTTGCTTCTGCCTAACTACGCCCCAATCTAAAAGGACGTTTCACCAAAACACATATTTTCTGATCTTAGAGAACGTGTGAGTCAGGATCATACGCAGGTCAAATGACAGGGCTGTAATTATTAACTGTCCACCTGCGGTTTGCGGAAGATCAGGCGTAGCATAAAAGCCAAAATTGCCAATAAAAGGATTGAAATAGCGCCTTTAAGAGATTGCGGGATTTCCCAGTCACCACTGATTGATGCATTATCAGCGTTGGGGTTCAAACTTGTATAAACCGTCATACCCATCCGGTCGCGGGCCTTATTGATCGCGGCCATATCTGTTTTGACATCGGCGAGATTGATGTGATCTTTTTTGGTGCGGTAACTATAGGTTTCCCGGTAAATCGTATTCCCGTCTTTATTCCACTCATTCAGTTCAAGATAGGAAAAGGCCTCTCCCTCAAACTCATATTTATCATCATCAAAATCATAGTCATCATTGGCAAGATATTCGACCGTATGACGAGTTCTTACGGGATATTCGAGGGCGAAATCAGTGACCCGGTCTGCCCCGTTAAATTTAGGAAAATCGGCTCTAAGCTCATAGGGTGATGCGCGAAATGTCTTCCGGTTCTCTTCCGCATTTTCGGTCCAGGCTTCGGGAATTTTGAAACCTGTTTTCAGGGTCGCAATCGCCTTTTCCTCGTCCGTGATCAACTGCATCTCCTCGGCCACTTCAATGGTCGGGTAAATATCGCGGTAATAATCAAGCAGCGCCTTCTCAACTGCAGCCATACCGTCACCATTGACCCAATCCACGGTACTATCGGCCTGTTCGCCAACATATTTCAGAACATTTGTGAAGGTGATGGTGTCAGGATCAGAAATCAGATCAAAACTATCGGTAAAATCTTTCGTCCACTCCGGCAGACTGTCCGGCAGGTCAATCACCGCTGAATTATCCTCACGCAGGAGAAGTCCTCTTCCGTATGCATCCTGCGCATAATGGTCGATATCGCCCAATTGTGGTGAGCGTGTTGGGTCCATGACATAGAATTGATCCGCAATATTTGCCAAAACCACAACGTGATCAAACGCGGCATGATTGGGAAGCGCATCAAAAACACCCCCCAATTCATCTGTAGACACAAGCATAGGGTCTGCAGAAACCCCAAGTTCCTGAAGGAGTGAGAGGAGTAAAAGCGTGACGTCCTTACAGTCTCCAAATTTTCTGTCTAACACCAGATCAGGCGCACGCGGTTTGTAACCGCTCTGCCCCATCTCTAACCCCAAATATCGAATATTGCGTTGGACATAATCCAGCGCCGCACGGGCTTGTGCGCCCGCATCCGCTGTCTCGGCCCGAATATCGGCGGCAATTCTTTTGATCTCATCCGATTGACTGCGGATGTAATAGGGCGCAAAAACATTGCCGACATCAGACCAGTTATCATAGCTGGAGATTTCTTGAATGGGATAACTATAGCTCCACTTGGGAACATCGTCATCTGCAACAAAAGCAGGCACATCATCGCGAATATAGCTGACAATCGTGACGCCATTATCTTGCCGGGTGATCCGTGGCTCAACCGCGCCTAGATGCAATTTCGTATAGACAGGCAGCCCATCCTCCACCCGTAATATTGAATGAATACGTTGTTCGGGTGACGCATATTCTTGGATTTGACTTTGAAAAAACCCCTCCCCCAAGCCCGGGTTTTTACCTGACACCGTGTAAGAATAATCCAACTTATCCCCGGCCCGAAGATCGGTTAAACTCAAACTCAATGTCAGACGACCATTATAAATGAGTTTATCTCTATCCGTCTCAGTCCGAAAAATTTCGAAATCATCAAAATCAAGACGATCACTCACGATACCATCGCGCACAACGTGGATATGGTGGAAAATTATGGATTGATAGCCCGGATCGAAACCGATTGAAATGGTCCCATTATCCTCAACCGCCCCCGTCGTCAGCAGGTCCATAATAAAGTGACGATACCTCTCCTGCTCCGTCTTTCCAACGCGCTTCTGAAAGCTCGTCAGGCGGTAAGCAATTTTCAAACGGGAGGCCGCCTCGAATTCACCGGGTGGACTGTCTTGAAGTTCCACCCAATCTGGCGGCGGCGCAATTTTGGCATGATCCGTTACGGACTGCGCTTGGCCTATGTTTGCAGATAATATGCAAAATAAAAATAACGCCAAATAGATGACGCCGCGTTTCAGTCCCTGTCCCATAAACAGGGTTTAAACGGATAGACGAAGACGACAAGCTTGGAACCTGTAAAAATAAGGGTGTATTTCTAGCTATCTCGGGTTAGCTGTACCACATGTCCGAAATCAAAAACCTGACCCTTCATCATTATCCCCTTTCCCGTTCCGCGCGGGTGAAATGGCTCTTGCATGAAATGCGGGGCGAAGATTTCGATGTTCATCGCGTAGCCCTGCGGCAGGGGGGACAATATACGTCGGAATATCTGGCGAAGAACCCGAACCACGCCGTGCCTGTCCTCGAAGTGACCTATGCCGATGGATCAGAACAGGTCATTTTCGAATCCATGGCAATCCTGACTTGGCTGGCAGATTTGGACGACAGATTTGCGCCGAAACCAAGCGATCTGAAAGCCCGTGCAGACTATCTGCAAATCTTGGCACTGGGCGGATCGTGGATGGACCAGATGCTTTGGAATATCCGCCTGCATGAAAACATCCTACCCAAAGCCGCCCGTAATGCGGCCTTCGCGCAATTCAATCGGGATAAAATCGAGAATGAAATCACGCCGCAACTCGTCGCACGTCTTTCTGAGAATGCGTTTATTTGCGGCGAGACATTTACCGCCGCAGATTGCCTGACGGGGCAGAATTTGAATTGGGCGCGGGCTTATGGTCTCTGCGCCAATCCCGTCTTGAAAGACTATATGAAACGCATGAAATCGCGCCCCGCCTTCCAACTGGCATTCGCTGACGCAAAGGATTTTGAAGGATGAAGCTGGGACAGACGGATATCACCATTGGCAAGATTGCCTTCGGCTGTTGGCGTTTTGCCGAACATGATGTGAAGACCGCGGACGGCCTCATCAGGGCGGCGCTGGATAATGGCATGACCCTCATCGACACGGCTGATATTTACGGCTTTGGTGAACCGCGCGGCTTTGGCGGAGCGGAAGAATTGCTGGGCGAAGTCTTGTCGGCGTCACCAAAACTACGAGGGCAAATGGTCCTCACGACGAAGGGCGGTATTGACGCCGTTCGACCCTATGACAGTTCCTATCGCTATATCATGGACGCGATGGACGCGTCGCTGACGCGTTTGAAAACGGATTTTGTCGACCTCTACCAAATCCATCGTCCCGACCTGTCCACACCCTTTGCGGAAACTGCGCGGGCCTTGAACGAAATCGTCGCCTCGGGCAAGGCGCGGTCCATCGGGGTGTCCAACTTTACCGTCGCCCAGACCCGCGCCCTCCAAGCCCATCTGGAAACGCCCATCGCGACATTGCAGCCCGAATTTTCGGCCCTGCAACAGGACCCGATCACGGACGGGACATTGGATTACGCAATGGAAACGGGCGCGACTGTGCTGGGCTGGTCCCCGCTTGGGGGCGGAAAAATTCCGACCGAAGAGGGCCCCGTCCAAACGGCACTCGATAAAATCGCCACCGCCTACGGC
Organism: uncultured Caulobacterales bacterium; assembly: GCA_947503715.1. Taxonomy (GTDB): domain Bacteria; phylum Pseudomonadota; class Alphaproteobacteria; order Caulobacterales; family Maricaulaceae; genus Litorimonas. The sequence goes on from CANNER010000003.1 coordinate 163,483, forward strand.
GTCTCGCGCAGCGTCACCGCCCTCGCCTTTACCCGTGCACATGGCGCAAATGTCGTTCCCATTATCGGCACGCAAAAAGTCGAACGCATCGCGGAGTCCGCCTATGCCGCGCAGATCAATCTAATGGGCCGCGAATTTTACGATGTGATTGAGGCCTATCGCGGCGAAGGCATGCCCTGATGACAACTTACGCCATTATCGGCGCCGGCATGATGGGACGGGAACATATCGCCAATCTGGCGCTCGTGCCCTGTGCGGAACTCATCGCCCTCGCAGATCCAGATGCAGGCTCCCGCAAATGGTCGGGTCATGACGCCGGAGAAGACGTTCAAGTCTTTGAGGATTACATGACAATGATGCGCGAGGTTCAGCCCGACGCCGTCATCATCGCCGCGCCGAACTTCCGCCACTTTGAGATCATCAATGACATCGCGGAATTCGGGGCCGCCCTTCTAATTGAAAAACCACTGGCGACGACGGTTGAGGATGCGCAACAGCTCGCCGCTCTCGCAGACACCTACCCCAACCTGTTCTGGGTGGGCCTCGAATATCGTTATATGCCGCCTATCACGGCTTTTATTGAGCAAGTTCATTCAGGTCTCACAGGACCGGTAAAAATGCTGACCTTTCGCGAACATCGTTTTCCGTTCTTGCCAAAGGTCGGGAATTGGAACCGATTTTCGGAAAATACGGGCGGAACATTGGTTGAGAAATGTTGTCACTTTTTCGACCTTATGCGTGTGATTTTACAGAGTGACCCGATCCGCGTTTATGCGAGTGGCGGGATGGATGTGAACCATCTGGACGAGCGCTATGAGGGACGGAGACCAGATATTCTCGACAATGCCTATGTTATGCTAGATTTTGAAAACGGGGCGCGGGCAGTCCTCGAACTCTGCATGTTTGCAAACTTAACCCATCAGGAAGAACGGTTACATGTCGTTGGACCGGAAGGACGACTGTCTGTCTCCATTCCGGAAGCCATATTGGAGTGGTCTCCTCTTCGCGGTGAAGGGTATTCGCGTGAAATTGAAACGCCCGCAGAAGCCCTCTCTGCAGGCGATCATCACGGCGCGACCTATTTCCAATTACTGGATTTCCACCGCGCTTTGACTGAAAAAGGCAAAGCAACGGTCACGGCAGAAGACGGACTCTGGTCGGTCAAAATCGGCGGCGCCGCGCATCAATCAATTGAAACGGGATTGCCCGTCCATATAGGCGAATGAGATTGGATATGACGCAAACTTATAACGGGATCGACTTTCCCCGTATCATTCATGGCAAGGGTGATCTTTCAAAATGGATTGCGACGCATAAGGCAGAGGTAGACACTAGACTCGCCGAGACCGGAACCGTTCTCTTTCGCGGCTTTAATATCACCTCCCCCGAAGATTTTCATGACGCTGTGGAAGGTTACGGCGAACTTGGTTTCACTTATGCGGACAGCCTGTCCAATGCCGTTCGGGTGAACCTGACATCCCGCGTTTTCACCGCCAATGAAGCCCCAGCGGATGTGTCCATCTATCTCCATCACGAAATGGCGCAGACGCCTTATTATCCCGGCAAGCTGTTCTTTTCCTGCATGATTGCGCCGGAAACGGGCGGCGCCACACCGATTTGTCGCTCTGATATTGTATTTGAGCAGCTCACAAAAGCCGAGCCAGACCTCGTCGCCGCGCTACGCTTACAGGGTGTGCGCTATAGCAACACGATGCCGGCGACAGATGATCCAAATTCCGGACAGGGCCGCTCTTGGCGCTCGACGCTTAGCCGGGATACGAAAGCCGCCGCCGAAGCACGATTGGATGAATTGGGATATAACTATGTCTGGAATGCGGATGAAACACTCCGCGTCACGAGTCCGGCTCTGCCCGCCATTCGCGAATTACCGGACGGGTCAGAGAGTTTCTTCAATCAATTAATTGCGGCATTTCGCGGGTGGAAAGACAGTCGAAATGACCCGTCAAAATCCGTGACGCTGGGCAATGGTGATCCATTGGATATTCGCGCGCTTCAAACCGCGATCCGTATCGCCGATGAGGTCAGCTATGACCTAAACTGGCAAGCGGGCGATGTCGCCCTGCTGGATAATTACCGCGTCATGCACGGTCGCCGTCCCTTTACGGGGAAACGGCGGGTTCTAGCCGCGCTGGTAGCTTAAAAACGGCGGGTCAGACCAACTGTGACGACTGGATAATAGCGGTAATCCTCGGCGTCATCTTCAATGGCACTCACCTCTGCATCCAATTCAGCACGAAGGCGTGGATCACTTGAAAGCGTACCATTCGCTGAGACGAGTTCTGCTTTCGGGGCGCCTGTAAACATAATGCCTGCACGCGCATTAAAGGACCAATTTGTGGAGCTTGAGATAAAGCTGTCATACCCAATACCGGCATAGGGCGCGAAGTTGCGAAGCTCTGCCTGTCCGTTCAAAGTGCCGACCTCTTCGGGTGTGAATAAAGTGTCGCCAATTTCAACATTGGTTGTCGGCGTTGCATCCAAGTTCAGTGTCTTGTCACCGATATAAGCCCCACCGGAAACGATGAAACCGTTATGAAAGGGCGCAATATCAACAAATCCCGCAACTGTGTTCGCTTTGAAATCGCCATCATAATCAATGTCATCGAATTCTTCGTCCATGGAGAAATCGAGATAGTTATAGCTGCCGCGTAACATAACGGTCTCGGACGGTGCATATTTGGCCTCGACCGTTGCGCCCGTTGTGCCGACACCCAGCCCAACCCCGAATTTGCCGGGATTATTATAGGCCGGTGCTTGATAGGATTGATAACCCTGATGGGATGAACAGGCTGTAATAGCAGCGGCACAAACGCTCAGCACGATAAGTTTTTTAAACGTCATGAAAAAGCCCTACCCAAGTTAATTGAGAAGGGCCTTATTCAATAAGGTTTAACGCGCAATTGACCCGCAAGTTTAACGAGAGGTTAGCCTCTAAAGCAGGCCATCAAAATCGGACGCATCATGGCGCTCTTTCAGGCCTTTATCGTCCCAATAGCGATTGACGAGCTGTCCCCGCCGGAAGGCAGGACGTGCCGCGAGTTGTTTGGTCCAGCGCTGTAAATGCTTATAACTCTGAACCTGCAAAAACTCGCCGCCCTCATAGAGGAGCCCGCGCGCCATCGCGCCGTACCATGGGTAAATCGCCATATCTGCGATCGTCAGCTCATCGCCGACGATAAATTCTGACTGCGCCAAACGTTGGTCCAGCACGTCCAGTTGACGTTTCGTCTCCATTGAAAAACGGTCGATGCAATATTGGATTTTCATCGGGGCATAGGCGTAGAAATGGCCGAATCCGCCACCGAGATAAGGGGCGGAGCCGACTTGCCAGAACAGCCAGGACAGACACTCTGTGCGCGCCTGCCCGTCCTCCGGCAGGAACATACCGAATTTTTCGGCGAGGTGCATGAGAATAGAACCGGATTCGAAAATACGGCGCGGTTCATCGCCGGAGCGGTCCATCATGGCAGGAATTTTTGAATTCGGGTTCACGTCAACAAAGCCCGATCCGAACTGGTCGCCCTCGCCGATATTTATCAGCCAAGCGTCATATTCCGCGTCCTCCACGCCAGCGGCCAAAAGTTCTTCCAGCATGATCGTGACTTTGACGCCATTAGGCGTGCCCAGGGAGTAAAGTTGGAACGGGTGCTTCCCAACAGGCAGCTCTTTCTCATGCGTTTTTCCCGCCGTTGGGCGGTTAATATTTGCAAATTTCCCGCCCGATGACGTGTTTTCCCAGACCTTTGGCGGGGTCCAGTCGGATAATGTTTGGTCGCTCATCTCTCTCTCCATAATTTGAGAGAGGATTAGAGGAATGGAAGCCGCAGGGGAAGTGACGGGTTTGTGAACCTAGCGGATGGTTTCTTCCGCTTCCATGACGCGTACGCCGTTCACGACTTCGCCTGTGGACTTCACCGCACGGTTACGCATAGCCGGGGTGACATCGCCAATTTCCAGTTTCACGCTAAATGCACGGGGCTGGCCGTCCGCTTCAACGAAAACATTGAGGAAATAGATGCCGTCCTCTGCAGCGGACACATCAATGTCCCAAACGTGCTCACGACCCGCGCCCATATCGAATGATTTACGGTCCATCCCGCCAAAGAGGGATAATCCTTTGGATGTTGTTAAGGAGATGGACAGAGCGTTCTCCGGATAGGACTCGGCAAACTTCAATTTAACAGTTTGATATTGGCCCGCCACCATCGATTTTGGAACTTCGCTGGAGAACTCAACCGCCGCGCCAGGTTTTGGCGTATACGCCTTTTCCACCTTGTTTTCAGGCTGCTGCGTCGATGGCGCGGCGCAAGCCATCAAAATTGAGGCACCAAGGACAAAAAGGCCTGTTTTATAAATCGACATGTTCAACCTCTATTGAATTGTGAAATTGTGGCAAACGCCACCAACGGAACCGCGATCATCGTAAGCGTCAATAACGTAAGTTCCGGGTTGAAGCGAGGCAGATGCCGTTTCGCGGCCAAGCGTGGCGGAAAAACCGGTGAGAACAGGCTGGCCCTCAAGGAAGACGATGAAATCAGGGTCCGTTCTTCCACCGGATGGGGTCACGCGCATCTCAAAGTTAAAAGTGCCGGCTGTTGCGACGTCGAATTTCAGAAAACGGCGATTACCCAATTTATTAAATTCGCCAAATCTGTCGGTCGTGCAGACCTGTGACGGGGTACCATCCGTAGCGACCTCCAAATAAACGGGAAGCGCATCGTCAAAGCCGTCATCATTTGTTTCACCTTCTCCGAATATACCTACCCCATTAATGCCACGACGTCGCGCGAGTTCCGTAACCGCATCGGCATCGACACCCGCTTGCTGTTTATAGGCATCAAGATAGGAAAAAATCGTCGTGAAGGCTTCCGTATTCGTATAATCGGCCTCCCTGAAAGTTCGGTAAAACGGCTCCAATCCAAATGTAACATTGTCAGAAGATTCATTATTCACATCAAATAAATCATATAACATTTGATAGACTGTCAGTTCAGAATACCAGCCAATAAACGACCTGAAAACAGGCGTGCCATTTTCGGTAAAACTATCCGCCTCCGCATTGATTTCAAAGCCGCCCGATTGCCGTGACCCGAAACTGTCGCGATATGTAGGATCATCTTCAATAATAATCGCAGCCAAAGCATTTCCAAACCCTTCGCCAAAAGCCACGCGCGGGTCCAATCGATCTGCGCTGGAATGAGGGCCACCGATAGAGTCAGCACGACTTAAACGGTTTTCGAAATAATGGCCAAATTCATGTGTCACGACATGGCGGTCAAATTCATCCGTATCTGTATTTTCCGCGCCGAGAATGACAACGGTCGGCAGACCACCGATTATAGAATAGAACGATGTTGTGACCTCTCCGTCCGAAATACTCCCCGCGATGGGCCGATTATTCTCGCTCCAGAAAACCTGAAGTGGCGGAAAATCGACATCGGCATCAACATCTTTAAACTGCTCCATGACCTCAAACATCGTATCCAGGATCGCGAATGGTCCGGCAGCGCGCGCGCCTGTGTAGGATGTCCCGCCCCATCCTGAGCCAGCATTCAGATCTCTGATCTGGTTAGAGCGCGGCATCGCAGAAAGACTGCCATCCAAGGCATAAAGCGAATTTCCGGATGTGTTATCGAGAACTCGTAAGTCGATTTCGCTTTGTCCCAAGCGCTCAATTTCGGCTTTCACGCGGACACGAACATCCTGTCCGGAGTCCAGTGTAAAACTATATGAACCGTCATCACCGGAAACAGTTTCTTGCAGGATAGAGCCCGCATTGTTCAGAAGCTCAACCGTTGCCGCCCGGATTGGTTGCTGGAATGTACCGTCAAAATTTAATCCATTTGTTGTTTGGTTCAGTGGAACGCGGTCATAACTGACTGTCCCGGACAGGGTTACGGAAACGGGGGGTTGTGGAGGCGTTGTGGTGACGGGCCTTGGTGTTTCTGTTGAGCTACCGCCCCCACCGCTACAGGCGGATATGATGACAGCACAACTTGCTGTCGCCAGAACATGAACCGGGGAAAAGAATTTCATCTATACTTGTCCTTCAAACTGTCCCCTCATCTCTTTGTTTGACAATCCACCATTTGGGAAGAGCTGAACTGCCGTAATCCTTCATTTTCATAATCATATTTTAGTGAGCCTGAACGGAGAATGAGGCGGAAATGCGTTTATCGTGCCTACCGACTTGACGACTCGCCCTCTTCGCGACTATGCGCCGCGTGGGCCCCGCCTCCCCACTGAGGCGAAACTCTAGCGGTGTATAAAAACGCACCACAGGAGACATTGTGACTAATCTATCCAAACCGGACATCCGTCCGGCCGATCCCCGTTTTTCTGCGGGACCAACACGTAAGCGCCCCGGCTGGTCGCTGGATGCGCTATCTGATGCCGCACTCGGACGCTCTCACCGTTCAGCTCTTGGTAAAGCCAAGCTCAAAGAGGTCATCGACCTCACCCGTGAAGTTCTACAAGTTCCAGATGATTATCGGATTGGTATCGTCCCCGCCTCGGATACGGGCGCGGTTGAAATGGCCATGTGGTCCATGCTCGGTGAACGCGGTGTCGATGTCGCGGCTTGGGAGAATTTTGGACAGGCTTGGGTGACCGATGCGGATAAGCAACTCCCCCTCAAGGACCTCCGCCTTCTGACAGCGGATTACGGGCAACTCCCGGAACTTCATAAATATACGGGCGACCGCGACCTCGTCTTTACGGCCAATGGTACAACATCCGGTGTGAAAGTCGTCGATTACAGTTTCATCCCCGATGACCGCGAAGGGGTCACAATTTGTGATGCGACCTCCGCCGTCTTCGCGCAGAATTTGCCGTGGGAAAAGCTCGATGTCGTGACTTACTCTTGGCAGAAAGTCATGGGCGGGGAAGCCGCACATGGTATGCTCATCCTGTCGCCTCACGCTGTCGAACGACTGGAAAGCTATAACCCGCCTTGGCCCCTGCCGAAGATTTTCCGCCTGACAAAGGGCGGCAAATTAATTGAAGGCATTTTTCAGGGCGCGACAATTAACACACCGTCCCTGCTCTGTGCCGAAGACCACCTCGATGGTCTGAAATGGGCGAAAGCCAATGGCGGGTTGCAAGGCATGCATGAACGCGCCGATGCCAATGCGCAGGTGATTTGGGATTGGATCGAAAAACGCGACTGGATTGCAAATCTTGCGGAGAATGAAGCTGAACGCTCGAACACGGGCGTCTGCCTGAAAATCGTCGACCCTCGCGTGACATCATTGCCCAAAGACGAACAGGCCGCTTTCGCCAAATCCATCGTGGCGCTTCTAGGCGAAGAAAATGTCGCGCTCGATTTCGGCGCATATCGCACCGCGCCTCCGGGTTTTCGCCTTTGGGTGTCCGGCCTGACACCGATTGAAGATGTGCACGCTGTCCTGCCTTGGTTGGACTGGGCGTTTGAAACAAAAGCTGCGGAGTTATAATCATGCCTAAAGTTCTCATTTCCGATAAAATGTCGCCTGCTGCGACACAGGTTTTCAAAAACCGCGGCGTCGATGTTGATGTCATCACGGGTCTGTCCAAGGAAGAAATTCTGGAGATCATCCATGAGTATGACGGCCTTGCCGTTCGCTCCTCCACACGACCTGACGCAGAGATTATCGCCGCTGCCACGAACCTGAAAGTCATTGGCCGTGCCGGTATCGGTGTCGACAATATCGACATCAAAGCCGCCACAGACCGTGGTGTGGTCGTCATGAATACGCCGTTCGGAAACGCCATCACGACAGCTGAACATGCGATTGCCATGCTCTTCTCTGCCGCCCGCCAGATCCCTGCTGCGTCCGCTCGCACACAAAACGGCGAATGGCCGAAATCTGATTTTAAAGGCGTGGAGTTGTTTAATAAGACGCTCGGCATTGTCGGGTGCGGGAATATCGGCGCACTGGTTGCGGAACGCGCGCTTGGCTTAAAGATGAAAGTTATAGCTTTCGACCCTTACCTCACCGAGGAACGCGCCGTGAAATTGGGTGTCGAAAAAGTCGAATTGGACGCCCTGTTCCAACGCGCGGATGCGATTACGCTTCACACACCGCTCGTCGAGAGCACGAAGGGCATTGTCTCCCGCGAACGCCTCGGCATGACCAAAAAAGGCATCATCATTGTCAATTGCGCCCGCGGCGGATTGGTCGATGAGGAAGCGTTGAAAGACGCGCTGGAAGCCGGACATGTCCGCGCCGCTGCGCTCGACGTCTTTGCGGTTGAACCCGCGAAGCAGCACCCCCTCTTTGGCACGCCAAACTTCATCGCAACACCGCATCTCGGTGCCTCCACGCTGGAAGCGCAGGAAAATGTCGCCGTGCAGGTTGCCGAACAAATGGCGGATTATCTCCTGACGGGTGCCGTATCCAACGCGCTGAATACGCCGTCAATTTCGGCGGAAGAAGCCCCGCGTCTCAAGCCATTCGTTGATCTGGCGGATAAGCTCGGCACGATGACCGGGCAACTCCTCCATTCCCCAGTGAAATCAGTTGAGTTTACTTACAAAGGCGCGGTCACAGAATTGAATACCAACCCGATGACGGCTGCGGCCCTCGCCGGACTTCTCAAAGCCGCCATGCCGGAAGTCAATATGGTCTCCGCCCCCGGCCTCGCGAAAGAACGCGGAATCGAGATCAAAGAGAGCTATGTCGAGGAAGCCGAACGCGCCGAGTCCCTCATCCGCGTAACCGTTGAGACGACGGAACGTAAATATGCTGTTGTCGGTACAATCTATCGCGGCGAGCCGCGCATTGTGCGTCTCTTCGGCGTGCCGATGGATGCCGCTTTCTCTGAGCATATGATCTATGTCCGGAATGAGGACAAACCCGGTTTCATCGGTGAATTGGGTCGCGTGCTGGGTGACAATAAAGTCAACATCGCGACCTTCTCTCTGGGACGCATGAAGAAAGGCAAGGAAGCCGTTTGCCTTGTGAGTGTTGACGGCGCAGTCTCAGATAAAGTTGCTGACGAAATCGCGAACATTGATCAGGTCAAAATCGTGGATGTCGTTTCGATTTAGCAATCTCTTATTCCAACCGGTCGTCACCTGACCTAGTCGGGTGATGACAATTTTGCGCTTGATGATTATGCAAACAGACTTATCACGGGAGCATAATTTTTAGGGTGCTATCATGAAGTCTATTTTATTCGCCGCCACGCTCGGTCTCTCCACGCTGTTCGCAAGCACAGCTTTTGCACAAGTCTCAGAAGTCCGTTTGGGCATTAATATACATGATATCGACTGGACGGGTTTTGGTTCGGGCGCAGACAAAGAACGCTCAGTTGCACTGAACGGCGAAATCATTTTCGAAGAGCCTGAGTTTCTGAAATGGGCGCTCTCCCCCCAACCCTATATTGGTGGGTCTCTCAATCTTGAGGGTGAAACCTCACATGGCGGCGCGGGCCTCCTATGGCGTCAGACCTTTGCGGAAAAGTTCTACTTTGATTTCAGCTTTGGCCTCGCCGCACATGACGGTACGATTGAAGCCATGCCGTCCGATCTCGTGCAACGCGTAGCCGATGATCCGAGCATTGCGCCCGGCCTATCCGCCGCTGAAGTCGCGCAATTTCAAGTCGATATTGCAGAGTTCCAGAACCGTCAAAACACCGAAATCGACTTTGGTAGCCGCATCCTGTTCCGCCAGCAAATTTCGCTCGGTTATCGCTGGAATGACGATTGGTCGGCGCATATTTTCGCCGAACATCTGTCTAATGGTAAAATTCTTGTTCAGAACCGCCCGAATGAGGGTGTCGACACGGTCGGCTTCCGACTGGCCCGTCACTTCTAGTTAAGCGCGATCAAGTTCCAGCAGTTTCTCCACAGGAAGCATGTGAGGAATGATGAAGGCGACGCCCAAGCCTGCCGCCAGATAAATCGGTACATATCCGGCTTGCACGGCCCAGATGATAATGCCTGCCCCAATCAGGGCGGGAATTGAAGCGGGTGCGTAAAGTTTCGAAATTGATTTGAGGTCCAGATAACCTTGATGCCGGGACAGGCCTTCCAACGTTTTGCGCATTTCGCACAAGCTGTGAAAGCAGAAGAAGTAGAGCGCAACGGCTGTCACGGGCGGCAGAAAAATAAAAATCGTCAGTAATGCTATCACACGAAACAGGTCGACAGATTGCCGCCGCAACAATCGAATAGCCGTTTCGCCTAAAACGATAAGAGCACAGATAATCGAAAAGTAACGACCTGTCTCCACAGCCAGCGCAACGCTCAGGTCGGACCGGGTGAGGAATGAAAATATCTCCAATGTCTCTACTGGGTAATTTAGAAAAGACCCGAGTGTAACCCAAGCCCCAAGCGAGAGAGTATGCGGTTCAGACAGACCAAAATGAATTGCGGATAATGTCAGGAAGACAACCAAGGTTCCAACGGGCGAAATCAGCCAACTGGAATAGACCAGAATACCAAAAACAATATATAAGGCGGTATAGGCCAAGGTTGGCATCATAACACGACGTTGATGGGGGAGGCGTTCAACCGCGCCGTGCGGGACACCCAAGATAAAAAAGAAGATCGCGAGCCAGAAGGCTGCGACTGGCGAAACGGATTGAACCGCATAAAACCCCAGAGCGGATAGACATGTAAAAGCAATCCAAACGGACCGCTTGGAAAGTGATGCGGGCCAAGACATAGGTTTCTGGTAAGTTGTTACCGATTGAAAAGCGATGTCTTTCCCTTTCACAAAAAGGCGACCCCACACTGGGATCGCCCGATTATACTAAGTCGTTGAATTACTTCATTGACGCTGGTTCAGCATGGTTCTCTGATGTCGCTGCTGCCCAGATCACAACACCGAATGCGATTTTGTTCACAAAATCAGCGAGGTTGTAGACGAGGTTCAGGATGGCATCATTCGCACCCGGCTCACCGATATAGCCAACGATGTAACCAATTGGGTAAATCGCCCAGCCAACAGTCACGATCCAACGCAAGGCATTAAACGCTTTCTTGGATGCGACGGTACCAAACTCATTGCTGAGCTTGCTGGCTTCACCCGCAAAGATTTCATAGATGATGTATAACCACGCGAGCGTACCCACGATAAACATCGGCCATAATAGCGAGCCTTGATAGACTTCGCCCAGATAACCCGTGATCAACATTACCAATGATGCAATCAACAGTTTCCAGAACAGGCTCGTCCGGACGAGTGTGATTGCGGATAGAATCAAGAAGAACTCAACAATCTGCAATGGCACTGTGAGTAGCCAGTCCACATAGCGGAAGACCGTTGGGCTCTCGCCCGTCATCGCCCACACGCCGCGCATGTAGAAATAATGCAGGGCAGCAATACCCGTTACCATTGCTGCGACGGTTAGGGATGTTTTCCACTTCCCAACCGCACGGTCACGTTCGACCCAGAAAAAGAACGTCGCAGCCAGCATAGCGGCTGAGATGATCCAAAAAGAGACTCCGACAAGATCTGTCGGGTCCAACATACCTGTTTTTTCCATATTTCCCTCCAAAGGTGGATTCCCAACAATATAGTTGGTTATGAAAACGTTACGGATTGGAAAGGCGGTTTGGTTTGTGATTTTGTTAACCTGCGTCAATTCGGAACAATTTGGATTAAGTCCAGAATTGGCACCATACCTGCGAAGAAACTGATTTTCGGCAACAAATAAGTTTTCGGGGTATAAATCGCGCCTGCATCTGGAAACCTGCCCTCGGTTCAGTTATGCGCTAAACGAAGTCATCCTAACGCGGCGAGCTTCACAGCTCTGTCGCGTTTTTTCGTTTTAAGGTTCATCATGGCAAATGTCGTCGTTGTCGGTTCCCAGTGGGGAGACGAAGGTAAAGGTAAGATTGTCGATTGGTTATCCAGCCGCGCTGACGTTGTCGCCCGGTTCCAAGGAGGACATAATGCGGGTCATACTCTGGTGGTGGACGGCACGACCTATAAACTCTCTCTACTCCCTTCTGGTATAGTACGCGGCGGCAAACTCTCCGTCATTGGCAATGGCGTGGTCCTCGACCCATGGGCGTTCCTCGATGAAGTCAAACGGATCAAGGCCCAGGGCGTGACGATTAATGCCGAGAGTTTGCAAATCTCAGAGTCCGCCGCCCTGATCTTACCTATCCATTCCGAGTTGGACGGTATTCGCGAGAACCGCGTGGACGGCGTCAAAATCGGCACAACAAAGCGCGGCATTGGTCCGGCCTATGAAGACAAAGTCGCCCGCCGCGCCATTCGCGTTTGCGACCTCGCCGATGCGGAACATCTTCAGGCACGGATTGAAAACTTGCTCCATCATCATAATGCCCTGCGTCGGGGTCTGGGCCAACCGGAGAGCGATGCAACGGAATTGACGCAGAAGCTACTCGATATTGCCCCGCAAATCCTTCCTTACATGGCCCCCGTTTGGCATACGTTGGAAGAAGCAAAAAAAGCCGAAAAGCGAATTCTGTTTGAAGGCGCACAAGGCGCAATGCTCGATATCGATCACGGCACTTACCCATTTGTGACAAGTTCTAATACGATCGCCGGACAGGCAGCCGCGGGAACCGGCATGGGTCCCGGTTCGCTCAACTATGTTTTGGGCATCACAAAAGCCTACACAACCCGTGTCGGTGAAGGTCCCTTCCCCACGGAACTCTTTGACGATGTCGGGCAGCGGCTAGGTGAACGCGGCCATGAATTCGGGACTGTTACAGGACGTCAGCGTCGCTGCGGCTGGTTTGATGCTGTCATGGTCAAACAAGCGATCATCACGGGCGGCATTACGGGCATCGCCCTCACAAAACTGGACGTGTTAGACGGATCTCCTGAATTGAAAATCTGCGTCGGATATCGCTTAGACGGTAAAATCATCAAACGGCTCCCCGCCGGGGCGGCAAACCAAGCCGCTGTCGAGCCCATCTATGAGACAATGCCGGGTTGGCAGGGCAGCACACGCGGTGCCCGCAGCTGGGCCGACCTTCCGGCTGAGGCTGTGAAATATGTTCGCCATATCGAAGAACTCATCGGCTGCCCCGTCAGCATGGTCAGCACATCCCCCGAACGCGAAGACGTCATCCTGATGCGGGATCCGTTCAAGGCTTGATTCAAGTTTCATTAAGCGTGATTGCAAATTTCAAAATGCGATTTACGTTTAAATAGAAACTCTCAGTCTATTTCCAATCCAAAGTTGGAGGGTGAGATGGACTTAAAAGAAGCGGGTATCTGCGGCGTCGTCGTTATTGGTGGCGCGATTTACGGGATCAGTGAATATGGTCTGTCAGACGTTTTAACCGACGACCTGAAATCCGTATATGATGTCCCTATGACGGAACGTCATGCCTATATGACATCCGTTGTCGACCAATTCACAGAATTTTATTCCGGCGCGATTTATGGCACGGACACCTATGATTTTGTCGGCCAGTTGGAATATGAAATCGAACCTGCCCGCGCGACATTTGTTGAAGTCGTCGAGTCAGACATCAAAATCTCTCTGGAGGAAGTCAAAAATATTCGGGAATATAATACGGCAGACTGGATGTGTGACCACGAAGATTCGCGTCTTTTTACCGATAAAGGCTGGACCTATGTAACGGAGCTTAGGAATAAGGGTGGTCTATTGATGGTGACTGTGACCTGTTCGCCGCCCCCTAATTTGCTACGCAGCTAGCTCTCTGTCTCTTTGGGCGTTTAAAAATCCATATAAGCTTTGACCCAGCGATAAAGACTCTCGAATGTCTTCTAGAATATGAATGACACTCACCCGACATCAACCTCTCCCATCTGGCGTCTCTCTGAATGGATCGGCATTGCGCTCTATGGCTTGCTCGTGTTCCAGTATTTTACGCTTTGGAAGGATCCGGGACCGCAGGACGGCGCGCGGATTGCGACCCTGACCACTTTGGTGATTTTTGAATTTGTGCTCGCCCATTCAGCCATTTTCATGGCCGCTTTTCCGCGCAAGATTGCGCTATTTGTTTTCGTGCCCTTTTACGGGCTCTTCGCCTGGGCGATGAATGCCTCGGTGCCTGGTAACACAATCGCGCTGCTTTATGCTGGTGTTGTCCTCATACGGATGCGGTTTATTTTTTCCGACCCGTCTGAGAGTGCAAAAATGCGCGCCCTTGGAATGTCCCTGATTTCTATGGCCTTATTCATGGTTTGTATCATCGCATTTTCAGCCAATGCGGAACGATTACCGAACTGGGGCCTGACAGACGCTTATCTAACGGCTATTAATTTTCGCGACATCACGGGCACCTCCGGAGACTTCGTCGACAATCCACATGCGGCGATGGCGATGGGCGCGACCTATTTCACCCTCATGGCTTTGGCAGAGATCTGGGTCTATGGATTGTTGCGGAAGCGAAAGACCCAAGGCCTATCGGCTAACGCCTAATTGGCCCTAACTCCTTTAAGATTTGAGTATGATGTGAACGCAGCTTTCGCATCACGACCTGTATAAACCTGAAGGCGCGTCACAAAATAGATTGCAAGATCGTGTCACCGCCTTAGGTGTCGCGCATGAGCGAACAACACGACATCGCACCTAGCCAAAATAATACGTTGCGGACCGGGATAGAGACACCTGTTCTCCTCACGGCTGCCTTATTTCTGGTATTGGTCTGGGGCAGCGCCTTCACATTGATCGGCGTGGCAGTCAGGACAATCTCTCCGGAATGGCTCGTCGCCTATCGGATGACATTTGGCGCAGGGTTGGTGCTCGCCTATTGTCTGATGAAGGGATACCGCCTCCCCCCGATAAAAGACGGACGCTGGGCTTGGTATCTCTCCATGGGTCTGACGGGTGCGAGTTTGCCTTTCGTCCTCATTGCGGTCGGGCAGAAAACTGTCGATAGCGGTTTGACCGCTATTTTGGTCGGTACAATGCCGCTTATGACGGTTGTTTTGGCGCATATTTTTACCGACGAAAAACTCAATTTTTGGAAGTCTCTGGGTTTTGTGCTGGGCTTTTTCGGGATCATTATCCTGTTTTTACCAACAGAGATTTCGCTGGATCTCGTCTCAGATTGGAAGGCCCAACTTTTGATTTTGGGGGCGGCCTTTTGCTATGCCAGCACGACCATTATTGCGGCGCGCGCACCTGAGACACCTTCCGCCGTCGGCGCCGCCATGATGTTACTGGCCGGGGCTGCGATGTCTATGATTTGGGCGATTGGAACGGCGGGGCCAGCTCCCATTCCGGACCTCACCGTTATCATCTGCATCTTGGTTTTGGGGATTGGCTCGACAGGTATTGCGACGGTCACCTATCTCTGGCTCATCGATGAAGTCGGGCCGAGCGTGATTGCAAAGATTAACTATCTCGTGCCGATCTGCTCCGTGGTACTGGGTGTGACATTTCTCTCAGAACCTCTGGACTGGCGCATTTTCGTCTCACTCGCCGTGATTATACTCGGTCTGATGATTGCGAGGAAAGGTCGTTAAAAGACCGCAGATTTAAGTCGTAAGCCCTTTTAACGCAGCGAAGGGGTTTTTGCCCGCAGGCGTTTCAGCCTCCTCTTCCTCCATCAGCGCCAAACCGTGATTGAGCGGACCATGCCCTTTGGTGGATCCAAAACCGGGCGCAGAGCGAATGGCCTCAAAGACAAATTCCCGCGCCCTCATGACGGCTTCGTCGAGGTCGAGGCCCAGCGCCATATTTGCGGCGACCGCGCTGGCTAATGTGCAGCCAGTCCCATGTGTGTGGCGCGTATGCAGACGCGGGCCGGACATGATATTCGCGCCCTCTTCACTGACGAGGACATCAACGACGGACTTACCGGACAAATGCCCACCCTTCATCAGCGCCGCATAAACGCCCTTCTCTAGCAGCACATCGCCAGCTTTCGTCAGGTCGTCCACGTCTTCAATGTTGAGACCTGTCAGGAGTTCCGCCTCGGGAACATTCGGTGTCACGAGGTCAGCAAGCGGCAATAGCTTGTCGCGCAAAACCTCCAACGCATCCTCATCCAACAGCGCATCACCCGAAGTCGCAACCGCGACAGGATCGAGAATAACGAATGCATCTAATTCATCCACGGCTTCCGCCACGACCTCGATGATCTCTTTCGTCCCCAACATGCCGATCTTCACGACATCGGCACCAATATCAGAGAGGCAAGATTCGATTTGTTGTTTCACGAGGGTCGCCGGCATCATCTCTACCGCTTGCACACCGACCGTATTCTGCGCCGTGACGGCCGTAATCGCGGTCATGGTATAAGCGCCGAAAGCGGCGCAGGTCTTGATATCCGCCTGAATACCTGCCCCGCCGGAAGAGTCGGAACCCGCAATGATGAGAACGCGGCCTTGGGAGTCAGTCATTTTATAAATCCAAAATCGTAAGAAAGAGAAAGAACCAACATAGGAGAGACTATCGCAAATAAGAAAAGCAAAATACCTATTACTGATATCACTCTTGCTAAAATGAGATAGATGTTTCCATGTTTCTCATCGGAATTAGCTTCTACAATCTTTTCATTAATCGAGGCTTTTACAGCAGGCATCAATTCTAACAATTGCTGGTAAGTACTACTCTGAATTTTGTTGGAGTTAGCAACCAACTTGTCTCTATAATTGTGGAACTGACGAACAGCATTACCTCGCACCGTATACTCATTTGCATAAGCCATACTTGTAGCTACGTAAAACCCTCCAGCTATGAACATTGACATCAAACTGATTATAAACAACCATCCAGAGGGGAGTATTATTTCTAAAACTCGATTTGAAGGATTGCTCAATATTGCTGCGCCAATCGCAAGAGCACCTGCGCCAGCTCCGTAGAATGGCGCTATGGTTAATTTGCGCTCATAAAACACTCTTTCAGAACACCAATAATCTATTTCACTTTCATATATTGGCACATAACGATTCGTATCTTTGAAATCTTCATCCATTAACTCTTCATGAAAGTTATACACTAGCCATCGCCTTCCAAACCCGCACGGCCTGCACAGTCTCCGCCACATCATGCACCCTTAACATATCCGCGCCCCTCTGCGCGGACCAGAGGGCGGCGGCGAGACTTCCGCCTAAGCGGTCATCCGCGTTAGAACCGTCAATGCGACCGATAAAGCTCTTGCGGCTCGCGCCCATCAGGATGGGGAAACCCAATGCTTTAATGTCGTCCAAACGTTTAAAAATCGCGAGATTATCCTCCAGCCGTTTACCGAACCCGATACCCGGGTCGAGGATGATGTTCTCCCGCTCAACACCTGCCGCGATGACCGCTTCGACCCGCTCTGATAGCCACGCTTTAATTTCCGCCACAGGGTCCGCATATTCCGGATTATCCTGCATCGTTTCGGGCGAACCCTGCGCGTGCATCAGAATGACGGGACAGCCCAATTCAGCCGCGAGCGCAGGTGAGCGCGGGTCAAATCCGAGCGCCGAGACATCATTCCAGATATCTGCTCCGGAGAGGATTGCGGCTTCGGCCAAATCGGGCTTTCGCGTATCAATCGAAATCAGCGGGTCCGAGTCGAAATCACGCGTGGCCTCACGAATGGCGCGAATGACCGGGATGGTACGTTTAATCTCTTCCTCGATAGAGACTTCCGTCGCGCCGGGACGCGTGCTCTCCCCGCCAATATCGAGAATATCGGCACCTTCTTCTAACAGACGCAAGGCCTGCCTCGTGGCACGTTCCAGCGTGTCATGCCGACCGCCATCGGAAAAACTGTCCGGCGTGACATTGAGGACACCCATGATTTTGGGACGTTTGAACATGTGCAGACTTTAAAGGCTGGAACCATGAGGATAAAGAAAAACCCCGACTTCAAAAAGTCGGGGCCTATTTTATTCGTCAATATCCTTGGCGGTGGACGTCCCACCGATGGGTTTGGGTTTTGGCTTGCGCGTTGTCGGCACAGCCGCGACGGCAGGTTTTCCGCCACCTGACCCATCATTGCGCTTGGGCGGCGTTCCGTCTTCAAGCAGCGTCTTGATCTCCTCGCCTGAGAGCGTTTCAAACTCGAGGAGAGCTTCGGCGAGCGCAACCCAATCCTTCTTTTTCTTCTTCAGGATTTCGAGGGCTTTCTCATGCGCCTCAGTAATAAAGCGTTTGATTTCGTCCTCAATCAGGCGCGCCGTATCCGGTGAAATCGCAGAGCCACGCCCAATACCGGGCACGAAGGAGCCATTATCCTGTTGCTTATAGGCAATCGGACCGATTTTATCCGACAGGCCCCATTCCGTGACCATGGCCGTCGCGATACGCGTGACCTGCTCAATATCGGAACTCGCACCAGAGGTGACGCGGTCATAGCCGAAGTGGAGTTCTTCCGCCGCACGACCCCCCATGGCCATCGCCATACGCGCAATCATTTCCTGACGGGATTGCGAAATCTGATCGCGCTCCGGCAGATATTGGACCATGCCCAGGGCACGCCCGCGCGGGATAATCGTTGCCTTGTGGATCGGCAAACTACCTTCCATATTCAGGCCGACAATCGCGTGACCCGCTTCGTGATAGGCTGTATTCTCGCGTTCCTCATCCGTCATGGAGAGTGTCCGACGCTCTGCACCCATCAGAACCTTGTCCCGGGCATCATCAAATTCACGTTGCGTGATTTTGAGCTTATTGCGGCGCGCGGACAGAAGCGCTGCCTCATTGACGAGGTTCATCAAGTCAGCACCGGAAAACCCGGGCGTACCACGCGCAATATATTTCGTTTCAACATCTGCCGCGATGGGCTTGCCCTTCATGTGGACTTCGAGAATTTTCTCGCGGCCCTGAATATCGGGATACGGGACTTCGATCTGACGGTCAAAACGACCCGGACGCAGGAGCGCTTTATCGAGCACGTCAGGACGGTTCGTTGCGGCAATAATAATAATGCCTTCATCCCCCTCAAATCCGTCCATTTCGACAAGAAGCTGGTTTAGGGTCTGCTCGCGCTCTTCGTGGCCACCTGATGTCCCGACACCCCGATGACGACCGACGGCATCGATCTCGTCAATAAAGATGATACACGGCGCTTGTTTCCGTGCATCGGCGAACATTTCCCGCACGCGGGACGCACCCACACCAACAAACATTTCGACAAAGTCGGAACCGGAGATGGTGAAGAATGGGACACCCGCCTCTCCTGCGACGGCGCGCGCGAGAAGTGTCTTACCGGTACCCGGAGGTCCCACGAGCAAGGCACCTGTCGGGATACGGGCACCCAAACGCGTAAACCGTGTGGGGTCTTGCAGAAATTCCACAACTTCTTGAAGATCTTCTTTCGCGGCTTCGACACCGGCCACATCGTCAAATGTTTTCTTCTGCGTGTTTTCGGTCAGCAATTTCGCTTTAGACTTACCGAAGTTCATCGCCCCGCCACGACCGCCACCCTGCATGTTCCGGAAGAAGAGCAGAAAAAGCGCACCAATGATGAGGAGCGGCAGGAGGCCCATGAGGAGCGAGCCAAACATGCTCTGCTGTTTGCGCTCTTCGAACTTATAAGGAATATCCGTGCCTTCGAAGATTTCGTCAGCGTTGAGATTTATCGCACCAATATTGGTTTTGTATTTTTCACCGCCCGTCAGTGTTCCGGTGATCACGCCGCCCTCTGTGTCGATCAGCGCGGATTCGACTTGGCCGGATTCCACACGTTCTTGTAATTGGGAATAGGTCAGTTCATCACTCGGCCCGCCCTGAACATCGGAACTGGCCGCTGTTATCATAGCGAGGAGCAGAGCAATCACGATGCCCCAGACAATGAAATTACGGGTATTTACATTTTTCATTCTGATCGGACCTTTAGGTTCGGGTTATACCAGTCACTTTTACGTCTTTAACATATGGGAGGCCACACGCCAAAAGAAAGCGCCTCAGCTGTCGTAAATTTGATAAGCAAGGTTAACTTATACAGTTTGGGGCGGAAATAAGCTCTGCAAGCGCCGCGCCGCAGTGGCGCGAGAAATAAGTTTATCGGTGCTACATGCGCCCAATCCTAAAGCTTCAGACCCCATTGTAAAAAGTGGTAGACTGGGTCTGACCTGTTCCGGGCAACCTAAAAACTTATCTTTTTCAATTGATTGTCGGATATTGTAACCGTTACCGAATGCGGGTTCGATCCATACGCCTTTGGATTTCATCTGAATGATAAATCGTCCATCCCAGATGGCGGTTTCGTGTTGCGACACGTATCTTTCCCCTAATGCGGAATGTGTGTCCCTGCCCGAGACTGCGACCTTATCGCGCGTGAATAGAAATCCGTTAGGGCGTTTTACGACCCAAGCCCCCGCCAGAGTCGCCGCCTGAAAATCGCGATGGGTGAGTCGCTTGGCAAGATTGACGCGTCTCGCCCGGTCAATCGGGCCGCCTGTCCCTGCCACGCTTCTCAGAATATGGAGTAAGACTTCCGGCTCCGGAACAGCATTTATTTCGACATAGTTCTGGTCACTTATGACGGCATGTTGAGATAACCAAGCCGCATGTCGGGCGCGTTCTTCCAACAATCGCCGCCGTTCATGTTTTTGCGTCTGCAGGAGGTCCTTTCGAAGATCATTATCCGCGGAAAGCGCCTGCCGCACTTTGATACGCGTGAAATCTGAATTTTCATTGGACGGGTCGTCGACGAAATCGAGCCTCTGTTCTCGATTGTAATCTCGAATATCTGCGCGGGACACACTCAACCATGGCCGGTGTAGCGTGACATCCGCAAGTGCGGGCCAGAGCGCGCCATAAGACCGGTCAGGCATGCCCGCCAATCCCCGCCATCCCGTCTGACGGTCCAGCCTCATCAGAAGCGTTTCCGCTTGGTCATCGGCCGTATGGGCCGTGATCAGATTTTCCAATCCCGCCGCGCGGCACATTTCTCCGAGAGCTTTGTAGCGATACGCCCTCGCCTTGACCTGAATACCCGTTTTCGGACCGTCATTTTGCCAACGGTCAATCTGCACCTCATAGCCGAGTGAGCGGGCAAAAAGGGCGGCCTCCGCTGCTTCTTCCGCGCTCCCGTCACGAAGCGCGTGATCAATGATAAAAGCATGGGTGACTTTCGGATGATTGCGAAACGCATAAATCATCGCCGTTGAGTCTCCACCGCCCGAGAAGGCAATGGCAGCAGGGCCGGAGAGTTTAGGCGCAGGAATCGTCACGTCATCGCCCTATTGAAGGGCTAGCAACTCGCGCGGGCCGCCTCGACTCTCGCTTTTTCCTTCACCGCCTCACTCGCGCGGGGATATTGCGACGGGAAACTGGCCAGCGTAGCGCAGGCATCGGCAGGTTTGCCGAGCTGACGCAGGGCTCCTGCCAAACGGACCATTGCGTCCGGCGCTTTTTCGCCGCGCGGGTCGCGTTTCATACTTGTGATATACGCATCCGCCGCGTCCGCAAATCCGCCGCGCACATAATAGCTCTCGCCCAGCCAATATTGCATTTCACCAACATCCGCCGCGTCGGGATTAAACTGGAGATATTGGCTGAGAGCGATCTGCGCCCCGCCAAAATCACCTTCTGTGAGAAGGCGCTTACCTTTTTGACCAAGCTCCGCAACATCATTTGGAACATCGGATGTCAGAGATCTGTCTTTTAAGGACGGCTGGGCAAGAATTGGAGGCTGCCCAAGGGTCGGGGCCTGTCCTATCACGAGAGGCTGTTCGCTAAATTCCGGTGCCCCGCCTAAGGGGTCGAGCGGTGTCGTCGGGCCGAGTTGTACGGGGCCCGTGCGACGTTGAATGGGACGCGTTTGTTCCTGTGCAATTAGATCAACCGCATCCAGATGGACCTTCATCCGGCCGGCCATATCTTGGATAATTTGCAATTCTGTGCGCAATTGCGAGACTTCGCCTTTCAGGCCATCCCGCTCAAATGTAACGCGCTCTAATTCACCGCGCAGCGCCCGTTGGGCCCCTTCCAGCGCGTCAATCCGTGCCATTAGGCGTTCCGCTGCCGGATCGCCCGTCAACATACGCGATTCCAGTCGCGTCAAACGTTCGGCGAGCGCAGCGTTCTGCGCCGCAAGTTCTTTCTTCGATTGCGCCTGCGCAGGTGTCGCAAATGACAAGCTCAAAAGCATCAATGTCGCGAATGCGGTTTTCAGGATGGCGGACATGTTTGTCTCCGTCTCAATAGGTTACGCCGCCAGCATAGCTGACGGCGTTGAATTTTGGCACTTAATTCGCAGTCAGGGTCATAAACACCCGGTTAATGGATTATCCAATCCCACCGAGACGAAGATTGGTATGACCGTTCCGGTTTCTGGACCACCCGGCTTCATTAGCACGCGGGTCGATCGGACGTTCTTTTCCGTAGGAAATCGTACGCAGACGATTTGGCGCGACGCCCTGACTGACGAGAAACGCTTTAACACTATCCGCCCGGCGCGCGCCAAGGGCGAGGTTATATTCCCGCGTACCGCGCTCATCCGCATGGCCTTCGATTGTGGCGGTCGCATCTTGATAGATATTCAACCAATTGGCCTGACGGCGTAAAACATCCTGCGCTTCGGGGGATAAATTAAACTGATCATACCCAAAGAATACGCGCGGCTCACCACCCGATTGAAAGGCGAAATCATCCTCTGACCCCGGAATGGGGAGGTTTGGATCCACGAACGGTTCTACCACGGGCGGCAGTGGTTGCGCTTCCGGAATGGGCTCCGGCTCGATGATTTGCGGCTGAACTTCTACAACCGGTTCCGGCTCCGGCATGAGTTCGGGCTCTGGTTGTGTGGCACAGGCGGACAGAACTAAAAGGGCTGCGCCTGCCATTAGATATTTTTTCATTAGTCTCTCCTCAATCTCTCGAATATTTAAACGCAGGCTTTGGGGCGCAATCAAGGCAAAAAATGGTCAAATCCCGTCAACGGGCTAACAATTTGGAAAGATTGCGTCTTTTTTCGCTAAAATCACAAATCTAAGGCAGAAGTGGTGACCACGCCGGATCAGACGCCATACCCGGTGTTTCCACCTTACGAAGGTTCTGTCCCGTCAAATCAACCGACCAAATTTCCGTTGTGCCGGCGCGGTCCTGTTTCGCGCGGGAGAATATGATGACGCGACCATTCGGGCTCCAGGTCGGGCTTTCATCCAGATAGCTATTCGTCAGAATACGCTCATTCTTGCCGTCCACATCCATGACGCCAATGCCGAACTTTCCGCCACCGGAGCGCACAAAGGCGATCTTATCTCCGCGCGGTGACCAAACGGGCGCGCTGTAGCGGCCCTTCCCGAAACTGATCCGTTTCACATTTTTACCGTCCGCATCCATGACATAGAGCTGAGGACTATTCCCACGATCAGAGTTAAACACGACCTTACGGCCATCAGGTGAGAAGCTGCCGGATACATCAATGGCCGGGTCCGTTGTCAGCCGTTGGGTCGAACGTGATTTCAGGTCCATCACATAAATATCGGAATTACCGCGACGTTCCATCGACATGATGAGACGGTCCCCATTCGGTGAAAATTGCGGCGCAAAGGTCATACCCGGGAAATCACCCAGAAGTTCACGGCGACCGGTCTCAATATCGAGCAGATAGACCTGCGGGCGGTCATTCTCGTAGCTCATATAAGTGATGGTCTGCGAACTCGGCGAGAAACGCGGTGTCAGAACGAGGTCAGACCCCCCGAGCAGGTAGATCGGATTTTCACCGTCCTGATCCATAATGGCGAGGCGTTTTTGCTTGTTAATCTTCGGCCCGCGCTCGTCGATAAAGACGATGCGCGTATCAAAATATCCGGTTTCCCCTGTCAGAGCTTCATAGATCGCGTCCGACGCCTTATGCGCCGTCCGCCGCCAGTTTTCAGGCGTTGTCGCGAACCTCACACCTTTTAACTGCTCCCCTGCAAAAATATCCCAAAGGCGGAACTCAACGAGGATGCGGCTTGGACTCTCCTGACGAATTCGACCTGAAACAAGGGCGTCCGCTTTGATCACGCGCCAGTCGGCAAAGGCGGGCTTATAGTCAATATTCGTCTGTGTTTCGAGAAAACTGGCCGGATCGAGCGAGCGGAAAAGACCGGAGCGTTCGAGGTCCGCACGGATAACTTCCGCGATCTTCTTCCCGAAATCCCGCTCCGCAGAACTATCCGCAATAAAGTCCGGAACCGCAATTGGTGTCGGATCGAGATTGCCTTTTGTAATATCAATTTCGAGTTGGGCCGAAGCCGTGCTGCCCAATAATAGGGCGAAGCATAACCCGACCAGAAACAGAAAAATTCGCTTGAGAGTTGTCATAAGGCCAGTCTTTACAATTCCGGGCGTAAGTTCAAGACGAGTTCGCGCCAAACACCGTAACGTTCATCCGGCAGGAAATCATAGGGCGCACATTTATGGACAGCGGCAATGGCTTCGCGTTCCGCCTGTGGCCAGAAGGGATTGCCGGGCGAGAGTTTGCGCGAGGCCGCTTGGTCGATGAGCTCGACATTTTCGACATGGCCACCGAGGATGAAATTCACCTTCAAACGCACCCGCAAATTCTCCGCATCCGTTGCGGCCGCCGGCATGCGCCAGCATTTTTGCATGGCCGAAACGAGCAAATCGGTTTCCGTTCCTGTCATGCCGCTCCCCTCGCCCGTCGCGGCGCGGGCTGCGTCGTCATAACGAATATTATTTGTTTCAGATTGTGTCGCGATCTGTTGATTTTTCTCCGGCGCGGTGTCCCTCGCCTGATCGACCAAACCTGAAATCGCGTCTAAATCAAAGACGGGAGTCTCGGGCTGTTTGGGTGTATCCAGTTGTTCGTCAATCGGCTCATCCGCATTTTTTGGTGTGGGAAGGATAGCTTCGGCGATCTTTTCCGCCATCACTTCATCTGCAGAAACTTTCACCTCCGGCGCTTCTTCCTCTGCATTCTGCATCGGCGTCTGCGTGGTCATGATGTCCGGCTGTTCTGCAATTGGCTCCGGTTTTGGGCGTTTTACAGCTGCAGAGACGTTCGTGACCTCATCCACGGTCAGGATGGACACGGGAATAATATTCCCTGGCTCAAGCGGCTTAGCGCCAGCGGAGAAATAGGTGAACCCACCGAAGACTGCGACATGAAGCGCGAGGGATATGGGAAGGCCGAGTTTAATTCCCGCCACCCGATGCATTTACAGGGTCCGTCACGAGTCCAAGGTTCGAGAAGCCCGCCGCATTGACCCGCGCCATGACTTTCATGACCGACTCATAATCTGCTTGCCCCGCCCCGCGCAGGTATATGCGTTCGTCATATCCATTATTGCTAATCGCAATGAGGCGTGCAGCAATATCGTCCAGTGCGATTTCTGTTTCTTGGATGAAAATCGTGCCCGCCTGATCGACAGAAATCGTGATCGGCTCGCTTTGGGACGGCAGAGATTTCGCATCCGTTTTCGGTAGTTCAATCGGCACACCAACAGAGAGCAAGGGCGCGGCGACCATAAATACGATGAGCAGAACCAGCATGACATCGACCAGCGGCGTCACGTTTATCTCTGAATCAACGCGCGTGCGTCGATTGCGGCGACGTCCGCCATTTCGTCCGACACCTCTGCTGGCTGACATACCCATAACTACCCGCCCTTATTGAGTTTGCGGGAGAGAATAGCGGAGAGTTCATCCGCATAGCCTTCAAGACGACCACCATATTTGTCGATGTCAGAGCTATATTTGTCATAAAAAATCTTGGCCGGGATCGCCGCGATCAAGCCGAGAGCCGTCGCAAAGAGCGCTTCGGCAATGCCGGGCGCGACAACAGCGAGATTCGTATTTTGGGTCGCCGCAATCGCACGGAAGGCATTCATAATGCCCCAGACCGTCCCGAAAAGACCGATAAAGACAGAAATCGACGCAATCGTCGCAAGCACAATCATGCCGCGCTCTGCCTTGGCCAGTTCCCGATTAATGACGAGGTTCATCACGGCGTCAATCCGGCCATGGGTGGCTTCCGGGCGGGCCGTGCCAGAACTCCGACTCTCATTATACTCGCGCATGGCGGCGGCGAAAACACGGGCCATCGGGTCACGCGTATCACTGCCCAGCGCCGTTGAGAGTTCGTCCAATGTCCGACCGGACCAAAATGTATCTTCGAAATCCGTCGCGCGTTTTTTGAGCATATAGAACATGAAGCCTTTATCGATCGCGACCACCCACGACCAGATTGAGGCGAGTGCGAGGCCGATCATCACAGATTTTACAACCCAATCCGCCATAAGAAAGAGCGAGAGGAACGTAAAATCCCCACTATGTGCGGGCGGCAGTGTTGAACTCTGATAAATGAGGTCGATCATGTTTAGTCCTGAAAATGTCTCATGTGGGCGATAAACGCACAAATCCCACGGGGCCAGTTAAGCGTTTGTAAGTCTTATTGAGCAAACGTTAACCTTATCCTTAAACCTGACCGGCTCTTAATGCGGAAAACGACTTAATCTTGTCGTAATTTGGGCCAGATCGGATATTAGGCGACAAACATACGAATTTTTGGAGGCGTTTATGCGCATCACTGCAATCCTTACTCTCGCCGCACTCGGTGTCGGAGCCACTGTTTCAGGCTGTGCCGTTGTACCAGAGCCACAAGAGGTCGAGATCGAAGAAGTCGTCATCGCGCCGCCCGTACCCGTCTGTTATGAAGTCGCTGAACTGCAAAAAGTCGAAGTTCCGGCAGAAACCAAAACGGTTTTCGGCGTAAGCGTGATTGAGAACCCGCCTTATGAGCCCATCACGCAACGGACAGAGCAGAAGATTATCGTCAAACAGGCCGAAGTCTTTTACGTCACGGTCAATCCGCAGACGGGCAATCAAACGGAAGTCACAAATTTCTGCGACTCCAATATTCAAACAGGACGTGTAGGCCCAGCAGAGGGCGAATTGGCCGGACCACCGGTTCCAGTTGAGTAGAGCCTAAATCGGGCCTGTTCCACGTGGAACGGCAGTCCCGTAACGTTGCGACCAATAGCGCCCGATATCCCGGGCATTATTGATGAACCGCTCGCCGCGCATCGTCATGATCCCGCAATTATCAAATTCAGGACTGCCCGCGCTCAAAACGAGTGTCGGGCAGTTTTGGTTCTTATCGCCAAGGAGTTTGACCAAGTCTTCTCGCGGCTTTGCAATCGGCTGATAAATCATCTCAACCGACTCTTTGATAGCTGGGTAATAGGCGAGCACACCCCAAATTTCCGCACATTCAGGGCAGTATTCGCGGCGGTCATTATCGGCGAAACCGGGCGGGAGGAGATAGAGTATA
Source organism: uncultured Caulobacterales bacterium (assembly GCA_947503715.1). Taxonomy (GTDB): domain Bacteria; phylum Pseudomonadota; class Alphaproteobacteria; order Caulobacterales; family Maricaulaceae; genus Litorimonas. The sequence continues at coordinate 190,613 of CANNER010000003.1, forward strand.
TCGCGTGTCATTTTTTAAATGCGCAAGCAGTACTTGGGTGATTTTCGCCTTTTCGGGTTTCCATGCATACAGCTATAAGATTTTCACTATTTGGATCGCTATCCATCCACTCGTCTCGCCAAAATGTCTTAGCACAATCCGTTGAGGAACAGTCATCAGACTTCAAATCCAGCCTTTGGGTCACACGCTGTCCATACTGAGCCACTAAACCGACATGATTGCTATACTGGCAGATAGCAAAATTGCCATTTTGCCCCTCCAGATATTTCGTTTGTCCAAACAGGTGCGTAAATGGATGTTGACTTTGTACACGCGTCCCACCTTCAGAAGGTTCACTGAAGGCAGGCAAAGCTTGCGCACCCCCGGCCGCGTAATACGCTTTGAAGATAGTAGCCTGCATACATTCAAACGAATCATCCTCAGCAGATGCAACTCCAGACCCCAAGAATGTAATCAGCATGACGAATAGTATTTTTCTCATATCATTTGCGTCGCATAGCATCTGAGTGTTTGCAAGTTATGGAGCCGCAAACAATTAGAGTATCAGAAATACTCCGCTAAAACCGCATCCAATCGTCGCCGCACCAGCGCCGTTAATTTCTGCAATCCGTAATGATCAAGCACTGCACGGTAAATATCCTCACGTCCGGCAAATTCATCGGCGCTGCGAATCTCTAGGACCAAAGCGGCCAGCTCACTCATAGGAATTTCGGCAAATCCCCGCGGGCCGAGGTCACGCAGAATGACAGGCGGTTGATCCGGCAGGCGGAGGATCCAGCCAACACTATCCTCTGCGCCTTTGGCCTCGGGGTCACGTTCGCGCTCGACAATAATCTGGCCTGCCTTCTCCGCTAGCAGAACCGCGCGTTCAAATTTACGGCGCACGGGCGCGGCGATTTTCATCAATCCGCTGGCCTTGGCGTAAGTTTGGAACAGCGCCAGCGCCTGCATCGGGGCTTGGTATTGCAAGATTTCTGACAGGCCGTGCAGAAACTGCGCCTGCGTTGCGGCCCGCGGGTCGGCGGTCTTGCGGATGGGCCAGAGGGAGTAGGGTGTGTGGGAGGTTTTTGTCATTTTTGTTGCTCACGCGCTGTTTCAGCAATCTTGTCCCTTAATTTCCGAGATTGCTCAAATGCTTCATGAGAAAACCTCTCGCCACTTATAAGACTGTGACTTTCGGAAAGTATTTTCTCCATAATCGCTTGTTGAACGGTGTGAGGAGCTTTGAAAGTTTGCTTTAAGACTAAGAATTGAAGTTCATCTCTAGTAAAAGAGCTGCTGAGCAAGTCGAGTGTGTGTTCATTCTCAAACCAAAGTTCTTTCGTCCTTCCTGACAGGAATTCAGCTTCTTGGAAAGCGACTCTAGCTGAAAAAGCAGATAAAATAGAGTAATGCTTCCAAATCTCCAATGAAAGAAATGGGCGGTACTCTATAACCGATTCATCAATTTTTTCATTAAATTCGGTAAGAACTTTAAATGGAAAAATCGACGCATCAACTTTTCTATTTTCAATAAACTCCGCCGGAGTCATAAAGGATAATGCTGCAAAGGGAGTAGACAATGAGACAATTTCAAGAGCAGATTTCCATAAACGGTCAATACCTTCTATCCGTTTTTTTGCTCCGTGCGACTGTGCCGAAACCCCTGCTCCATGCGATGCAAGGTGTAGAGCTGAATTATAAGATAAGTCAGATTTCAGGCGTTCTATTCGAGTATTAAAAGAATGCTCCGCGCCCTTAGACACAAATGAAATCAAAAATTTTCTCAATGAGAGTACAAATAATCCTACTAAGATTACGCTGATACTCGTTGATAAAGCTGTTTGTATCCACATACTTTTAGTCATTCTCCAAATAAGGCCCAAGCCGCTCCACCATCGCTTTCGGCGCGCGTCTTGGTCGGCCTTCCGGTGTGATGCACGCGGCTTCCGACACCGCCGTCACAAGCAATTCGTCGCCGCGATAGCAGGCTTGACTGACCCATAACCTTGCGCCCTTGATCCGGTCATAAGTTGTTTGCACGACGAGGTGGTCATCGACGCGGGCGGGTTTTTTGTAGTCCAGTTCGATCTTGCGAATGGCGAAGGCGAGCGGATCCTCGCCGTCCCAGAGTTTGGCGTGCTCAAACCCGACAAGGCGGAAGAAACTGCTCCGCGCGCGTTCGAAAAACCGGAGGTAATTGGCGTAATAAACGATGCCGGAAAAATCCGTATCCTCATAGAAAATGCGTAAGGGATAGTGATGCACGCGGCCTTCGAACCAGCCAATATTGGGTTGCTCGACCATCTTACTTTCCCTCAAACAAATCCGGCGCGGGCGGTGTCGCCGGTGGGTTCAGGCCCAGATGCGCATAGGCGCGGGGTGTTGCCATCCTGCCCCGCGGCGTGCGCTGCAGAAAACCCTGCTGAATAAGGTAAGGCTCGATCACATCTTCCAGCGCGTCCCGTGCTTCTGACAGGGCCGCCGCGAGCGTATCGGCCCCGGTTGGCCCGCCGCCAAACATTTCGCACAACGCGTGCAGATAGCGCATATCCTGCTTATCCAAACCGATATGATCGACGCCGAGCCTTTTAAGTGCTGCATCTGCAGCCACGGCATCAACGACCTCATTTCCGGCATGTTCCGAGAGGTCCCGCACCCGGCGCAGCAACCGCCCGGCCACACGCGGCGTCCCCCGCGCCCGTCCCGCAATTTCCCGTGCCCCGTCCGGCGTCATGGCCAGGCCGAGCTTCCCCGCCGCCCGCGTGACGATGGAAGTCAAGTCGTCAACATCGTAAAATTCGAGCCGCACGGGAATGCCGAAACGATCCCGCAGCGGCGTGGCGAGCAACCCTGCCCGCGTGGTCGCACCGATCAGCGTAAAGGGCGCAATGTCGATTTTAATGGACCGGGCGGCGGGACCATCGCCGATGATCAGGTCCAATTCAAAATCCTCCATCGCGGGATAGAGGACCTCTTCCACGACCGGATTGAGGCGGTGAATTTCATCAATAAACAGCACGTCATTGGGTTCGAGATTGGTCAGAAGCGCCGCCAGGTCACCCGCCTTTGAAATGATCGGGCCGGAGGTGGAGCGGAAATTGACGCCAAGTTCCCGCGCGACGATCTGTGACAAGGTTGTCTTACCGAGACCCGGCGGGCCGGAGAGGAGCAGATGGTCCAACGGTTCACCCCGCCGCCGCGCGGCCTCGACATAGACTTTCAGGTTGGCAATCGCCGAAGCCTGCCCAACGAAATCGGAGAAAGAGAGCGGGCGCAGGGCACGATCATGCGAATCGCCAATTGACGGCTCCGCAGAAACAAGGCGCTCCTCGCTCATGCGCTGAGTTCTTTCAACGCGACCTTAATCAGATCATCCAATTTGGGGTCTTCCGCGAATGTACCGTAAGCTTTTGCGACGGCGCGTAAGGCCTCGCTCTGACCAATCCCCAGATTTTCCAACGCACTGATCGCGTCATTGCGCAGGACCATGTCGGACATACCCTCCGCACGGGTCGCCTCTCCCGCTGCCGCAGTCACAGGTGGCGTAAAAGCAGGTTGAAAGCCGCGTCCGGAAGGTGGCGCTTTGCCTGAAAGCTCTGTCGCGATCCGTGTGGCGAGTTTCGGGCCGACGCCGCTGGCGCGGGCAAAGGCTGTTTTATCCTCCAGCGCCGCGGCACTCATGATTTCGCCGGGGCTCATAATATCAAGAATGGCCAGTGCCGCTTTCGGACCTACACCCTGCACGGATTGCAGGCGGACGAACCAGGCGCGGTCTTCCTCGGTAAAGAACCCGAACAGGGTTATGGATTGCTCGCGGACATGGGTTTCGACGTGGAGGCGACAGGCCACACCCTCCTCCAAGCGCGAAAGCGTCTTGCTGGAACAGGAGAGAAGATAACCGACCCCGCCGCAATCCACGATGGCTTCGCCCGTCCCCGCCATCAGGCAGATACCACTGACCATGCCGATCACAGTTTTGGGCCCAAATACGAATCGAAGTCATGTCTCATGGGACAGGTCTAAGGCGCGGGTCCACTAAAGGCAAAGTCACCTCGAAAAATTATACGGTTTTTAAACGTTTTCGGTCATGTTGAAAACGAATCAGGAGACAGTCTTATGGCGCAATCATCTTTGGTGACGAAATTGGCTTATCTGAGCGGCGTTGCCGTTCTGGTGTCCGCCTGTGCGCAAGGCCCTCACGCAAATACAAGATACGGCTCTGCACCGGAAGTTGTTACCGTTTGTTGTGCGCCTACTCCGCCGCCTCCGCCTTGCGGGATATACGCGCCGTGTCAGCCGCAAGTCATGCTGCCGCCCGCTCCGCCGCCAGTCGTAGAGTATGTACCCGAACCGGAGCCTATTCCGGAACCGCCCATCTATGTGCCGCCGGCACCTGAACCGGCTCCACCTGTCTATGTGGAGCCAACACCTGAACCGCCCGTTTATGTACCGCCGCAAAGCTGGCCAGAGCCGACAACACCGCCTCCCGTCTGGGTCCCGCGGAAGTAATCTGAAACAATCATAGAGGCGCGCGCCCGTCTGCATTTGCAGGAGGTGATGCGACCGCTTGGCCCATGAAAATGAGACCATCATAATCTTCGGCGTTAAACCTGACATCAGTTTTTGGATAGGTTTTCAGCTCATCTTTCATTAGCACACGGAAAACGTTTGCGACTGCGACGGGATGGTCTGACCTGATCGTGTTCTGATATGGGTTGACCCCACAAATAATCGGTTGCCCGATGCAATTCCAACCCGTCCCTTCGGTCGCAACCATATCGAATGTGAGTGTCCGCGCGCGTGGTAGATGGGCCGCCATGAGCGTATAATCCAAATCCCCATAGGTCCAACGTCCCATACTGGCGTGCAGATTTCCGACAAGCACGATCGTTTTATCATGGTCTTGCGAAGCGACGATAATATTTTCCGCCATGCCCTTCTCAAAAGCAGCCGATCCCTCTGAAGGCGTTTCGAAAGTCTGAGAGGCTAAATTAACATCCCTGAAAGCCGTGACGAACAGAGGCTGCGCTTCACTTTTCCATTGCCTTGCCGTTTTTATTAACGACAAGACTGCTTCACTAGAGCGACCATCCGTGAAGCCGGTTGTCCACATTGGAGCCCTCAACATTTCTGTTTCGGCCTCATAACTTCCATCAGATTCTATAAAACCAGCTAGGCGGTTGTCCTCATCGTAGATTTCCAAGGCCAGATTCGTTTTCAAGCCTTTCGCCAAACTGTGACATGTCAAAGCCGAGACAAATTCCGGCGGAGCGGTCATACCGTGCAGTTCCCCTATAACGATTATATCGGGGCCACTCGGAGACAAAAGAGCCTCCATCCCAATAATATCGGCGCAGTTCAGATCAGCTTCAGCATTAGAAGAGCTGCAGCCCATCAGTGCCAGATAAACCGGAAATATTGCTAAAAGTCTCATGCCTGCTCCACAAATGATTCGTAACATTATCACATATCATTTTTATCCAGACAATTTATTTCCATTAGAGCCTAATACCGTGAATTCATATGGTTCGCGTGGGTAATGGCGATGGCGAGCGCGTCGGCCGCGTCGCCCGCTTTCACATTTGCACCGGGCAGGAGCATATTCATCATATGCGCGACCTGCGCCTTATCCGCCGCGCCCGTGCCCACGACGGATTTTTTGACGAGGCGTGCCGCATATTCCCCGACATTCAAACCCTGCGTTGTGGCGGCGAGGATGCAGGCCGATCGCGCCTGACCCAGCTTCAGGGCGCTCATCGCATTGTCTTTCATAAAGGCATCCTCCACCCCAGCCTCGACGGGCGAGAACTCCGTGATAATCTCGGTCAGCGCCATAAACAGAAATGTCAGCCGCGATGGTAGCGGCTCTTTCTTTGGCGGGCGGATGACGCCATGCGCGACATGGGCCACCTTATTGCCCGTCTTATCAATGACGCCCCAGCCGCAAGCGACGATGGAAGGGTCTATCCCGATGATGCGTTTGGTCGTCATAGGCTGCGCCTAACCCCGTTTTCCCAAAATTGCCACGGCTGTGTCGTAATCTAACCGTAATGTGGCGCGAGCCCGACGCTATTATGACAATCGGGAGACCAAGATGAAACTTCGCCACACACTAACCGCATTTACCGCCGCGCTCAGCCTGAGCGCTTGCGCGACCGTCCCGCAATATACGTCGGGGGCGGATTATCTCAGTCGGCATAATGATCAGGACGTGATTGTGTCGTCCAGCGGCACGGATGCAAGCATTCGCGAGATCGCCGCGGTAGAACCCGACTTGCGATTTCCCGCCCGAATCGGTCTGGCGCGGATTGAGCGGGGGCAGTTGGTGAGCGTCCCTGCGGATGAAGCCGTACATTGGTCAGAGGCCGCGTCCACACTCGGTGCGGAATTTGGACAATTCGTTCCGGTTAGCCCCCTCATCGCGGATATGGTCGATCCCGCCAATTATCGCGAACCGCGAAATGTCGTCGATCATATTCGCAAGGGCTCGGCCCGACAGCATCTGGATTATGTCATCGCCTATGAGGTGACCGACATGGCTGACACGGCAAGCAATGAACTAGGCTTTGCTGATTGGTCGATCCTTGGATTGTTTGTTCTGCCCTCGCGCGATTTGAAAGCCGAGAGCTCCGCCAGCGCGATCCTGCTCGATGTCCGCAATGGCTACCCTTATCTGACGGGTAGCACCTTCGCGGATAAAAAGGGCATCAGCACATTTATGGGTCAAGGCGGCCGTGAGAAAAAATTGAAAGACAAGGCCCGCTCAATCGCCGTGCAGCAAATCGCGGCAGAATTTGCGGAAGGTTTACAGGATTTAAAACGGGTCGCGGACGGTGTGAAGCTGGCTGAGGCGCGTCAATCCCCGGCGGAAAACTGATAAGTCTTATTCGATACCGTAACATTGGGCGGAACACGTTCCCGCTCAAACCAATCCCAGCCCGTTTTCAAGTTCATCCAGAAAGCGTGGTTGGGATTTCCTGTTTGCGTCGCGAGAATTTCATCCGTCATCTCAAACGGAAATATGTGGACACGGACGAAGGGCTGGCCGCCATCATATGCCTTTTCCATCAAAGCCCAAATTTCCTCGATCCCCGCAACCGTCATGGCGTAACAGCCAATCGACAAGCAATCGCCATGGACCATCAGAAAACTCCCCGTGCGGTTATGGGCGCGGTCATAGGCATTGGGAAAGCCTAGATTGAAGGAGAGATGATAGCTGGAATTCGGATTCATCGCACCAGGTTTGACAAAGTAAAACCCTTCCGGCGATTGCCCGTCACCTTCTTTTAATTTTGGGCCGAGGTCGCCAGACCACGTACAAATGTCGAAAGTCCGGTCAAGTTGGAAAACGCCGTCCGACCCGCGCCGCCAAGCTTCGAGATAACCTTTAGAGCGGTCGGACGTCGTTTTAACGATGCGTAGAAAGAGTTCGGAGGTCAGATTATTCGGAGAGGCATGGGTTACTGTCTCTGAGGCCGTCACAGATTGCCCGCATGCAGATAAGATCACGGCGACGATTAATAACAGAATGCGTTTCACATCCCCTTATTATCACAACCTCCGCCACAATCATCGTTAATTTGCCTTAAACGACCACATCCCGCCGCATTCTGCGCACATTACGAAAACATTGCCGCGAAATCATCACAACTCCGGCAAAGCCTCGCCCTATGTGACCGCCAAAAGGGTTTCATCAACAATCCTTGGAGGGCTAGACCATGACGAAACTTCTCAAAACCGCCGCGATCGCCGCATTGATCACAGGCTTTGCAAATACAACTTTTGCACTCACACCCCATGATGGATCTGCCGAAGCGCGTCAGATGGAGGTTCATACCGTCAACTCTGCGGAGGTCCGTCAGAGTGTCGCGTTGCGTCAGGACAAATTGACCCGCGATGACCGGATTGCGGTGGCACGGTTAGACGGTGGGCGCTTCATTGCGACGCCACATGACGAGGAAGTCGATTGGACATATCTGAATAAACGGGTCGAGCTCGACATCGAAATCCTTAGCGCCGGGGCGCATTTCAAATATTTGCCGGAAATCGACTTTCAGGGCGCGCGGGATACGGACAACAAGATCGACGAAATCCGCCTCGCCGCCGCGAATGAGGGCTATTCCCACATCATTCTCTACGGCCTCGACGCGGATGCCTATTGGGCGAGCTTCGGCGGCAAAGCGCTGTCCGAGACGGGTCTGACCTTTCATGACGATTGCGGCAGCTGGGACAGTGCCGCCGCGAAAGCGCTCCTCGTCAAGACACATACGGGCGAAGTGCTGGGCACCGCAAAAGCCGATGACGTCACTTACAATATCGGCAAACTCGCCGACGATATGGAGCGGGTTCTGACCACGCTCACTTAGATCCGCCGGGCTAGCGCTGCGGCCTCTCCCCAAAAGAGGCGCGGCGTGGCGGGGGCAAGACAGGCGCGGGTCCCTCTCCACCCGCGCCTGTTTTCAAGACTGACGGATTTACAATTGCCGTCATTACCGCCCTTGTGGCGGTAATCCATGCGATGGTCGAAATTTGGGTATGGATTACCGGGACAAGCCCGGTAATGACGATGAAAGAAATGACTTCTCCTCAATATTCACAGGCTGTGAATTGTATAAGAACCCTGCCTCTAACAAGTGACAAATCCGCAGAATCCGCGCACATAGCTCACATGGTATTCATCGCAGACAATGACACCGCGCCGGAAGTGCTCGACTCCACCCCGCAAAGCCAAGAGGCGGAGGCCGCCCTTCTGGGCGTGTTGCTCTATGACAATGAGGCCTATCACAAGATTTCGCAGATCGTGCAGGCCAAGCATTTCTACAATCCCGTCCATGTCCGCATTTTCGACTCCATCGCGCGCCTGATCGAGACGGGCAAGCTCGCCGATGCGATCGTTCTCAAGAACCGTTTCTCTCAGGATGAAACGCTGGTCGATATTGGCGGCGTCGAATATCTCGCGCTCCTGCTCGATAATGCCCCGCCCTCCGTCACGGCGCCGGAATATGCGAAACTCGTCTTTGACCTCGCCATGCGCCGTGAACTCATCCGCCTCGCCGATGACATCAAGGCCACCGCGACCAATCCGGATAGTGAGACCGACGCACAGGCGCAGATCATTACGGCGGAAGGCCAACTCTATAATCTCGCCGAACTCGGCGGGACGCAGCAGGGTTTTGTCGATTTCGAGACCGCCCTCGTCGCCTCTATCGAAATGATGTCCGCCGCCTTTACGCGGGACGGCAATCTCTCCGGCATTTCCACGGGACTGATTGATTTGGATCGCCAGCTCGGTGGGTTGCATAAATCGGACCTCATCATCCTCGCGGGTCGTCCCTCTATGGGGAAAACCTCCCTCGCCACAAACATCGCCTTCCATGTCGCGAAACATTTCAAGAAAGAAAAAGACGAGAACGGGATTGAGAAAACGGTGGATGGCGGTGTCGTCGGGTTCTTCTCGCTGGAGATGAGCTCGGAACAGCTCGCAACACGCCTCCTCGCGGAACAATCGCGTGTCTCGTCTCATCATATCCGACGGGGCGATATCACGGCGGCGCAATATGAACACATCCGCGACGCGGCGGATGAAATCATACGCATCCCGCTGCATATTGACGATACGGGCGGCCTGTCCATCGGGGCGCTCTCCGCACGGGCACGGCGGTTGAAACGTCAGCGCGGGCTCGACTGTATCGTGGTTGACTATCTGCAACTCCTGACCGGCGGCGCGGGTATGAGTTCCAGCGCGAACCGCGTGCAGGAGGTCTCCATGATCACGCAGGGCCTAAAAGCCCTCGCCAAGGAACTTGACGTGCCGGTATTGGCGCTCGCCCAGCTCTCGCGGCAGGTCGAACAGCGCGACGATAAGCGTCCGCAACTCTCGGACCTCCGCGAATCCGGCTCTATTGAGCAGGACGCGGATGTCGTGATGTTCGTGTTCCGCGAAGAATATTACCTCTCCCGGACCGAACCCAGCGAAGACGACGTCGCCGCGCATGAGGAATGGCAAGCCAAGATGAGCAAGCTGCATGGCAAGGCCGAAGTTATTATCGGGAAACAACGGCACGGCCCAATTGGCACAGTTGCGTTATCGTTTGAGCCAAGCCTGACGAAGTTCGGAAATTGGGTCGAAGAAGACTATACAGGCGGCGGTGGCGGCGCGTTTTAGTTAAACTCTACTTCTTCTTCGCCGCCGCCTTCCGCGCAGGCTTTTTCGCCGCCTTCAAAGCCTCAATTTCGGCCAGCGCCGCGTCCAGTCTCGCCTTCAGCACGTCGAATTCCTCACGGCTGACCAAGTCCATATCTTGGACGAATTTCTCGGCCTGGGAGCGGCCCATAGCCTTTACTTCGTCGCCGACACCTTTGATGGCACCCACAGCATTGGTCATCAGGTTGGAGAGGTCATCGAGGGGTTTGTTTTTGCCTTGCATGATGTCTGTCGTCTTTCGCTTTGAATGTCGTTCCCTTTCGATGTAGGGACGCGGAGACTTCAATTCCAGTTGCCAAAAGAACATTTAGGGTTCTCAATGCTCATCTCTCTTATCACGGCTATCGATTTTCCGGGCTGGTTGTCCGAAAATGTGTTCACGATTGGCGGTTTTTCGCTGAAATGGTACGGGCTCGGTTATGTGGTCGGCCTGTTTGGCGCTTACCTTTACGCCGTTCGCATGACGAAGCGTCGCGATATCTGGATCGCGGGCGGCGCGACTCGCAAACCCGAAATCGTCCCGACGGAAAACATGCTGTCCGATCTCATGTTTTACTGCCTGATCGGGATTATTCTCGGCGGACGGCTAGGATATGTCGCTCTCTATTCGCCCGAAACATTTCTAACCCCGCTCGACGTGCTCAAAGTCTGGGAAGGTGGCATGAGTTTTCACGGCGGCTTCTTGGGCGTTGTTGCGGCCTGCGCTTTTGCGAGTTGGAAATTCAAGATCGACAAGTTCCGCATTGGCGACATGGCCTCTATCGGTGCGCCCATCGGATTGGGCCTCGTGCGCCTTGCCAATTTTGTCAATCAAGAGCTTTGGGGCCGCCCGACGGACCTGCCTTGGGCGATGCGGTTCCCGAAAGACCCCGATATGCTGCCCCGCCATCCCAGCCAGTTATATGAAGCCTTTCTGGAGGGTCTCGTGCTGTTTCTCATCCTTCGGTTCATGATGACGCGCTACAAGGCCCTGACAAAACCGGGCCTGATTTTTGGAGCTTTAATGTTCTTTTACGGACTCTTCCGCTTCTCCGTCGAATTCGTGCGCGAACCCGACGCCATTCCACAATTTGGCCTTCTAACGCGCGGCATGGCCTATAGCCTGCCCATGGTCCTCGCGGGCGCAGTGCTCATGCTCTGGGCGAACCGCCGCGCAGCTGTTTCACCGAAAAGACTCCCTGAAAAATCCGATGCCGAACCCGCTTGAGGAAAAGCTGAAAAACCGCATTCGCGAAGCCGGTCCGATGAGCGTGGTGGAATATATGTCCGTTTGTCTTCTGGATCCTGTTTACGGGTACTATCCCACGCGTGACCCATTGGGCGCGGACGGAGACTTTATCACTGCGCCGGAAATTTCACAGATGTTTGGTGAGGTCCTTGGCCTCTGGTGCGTGCAGAGTTGGATTGATCTTGGACGGCCTGAAACATTGCACCTCGTCGAACTTGGCCCCGGGCGTGGGATCATGATGAGCGATATGCTTCGTGCCGCCGCCTTGGACCCCGCGTTTAAATCTGCCGTACAAGTCTGGCTGATAGAGGCGTCTGCCGCCTTGGAAGCCGTGCAAGGTCGAACTCTGGCCAATACAAATGTGCCTGTGAATTGGGCCGCACGGTTAGAGGATGTGCCAGCGGGACCCGCGCTCATCATTGGGAATGAGTTTCTCGACTGCCTCCCTATCCAGCAACTGATCTGCAGCGATCCATTCGCCGGCAAGGATGGCTGGGTCGAGCGACGTGTAGGATTAGACGACGAAGACCGCCTCTGCTTCATCCGAATAGATGTTCCTGCGCCGACAATCCTGACGGACCGCCTGCCGGAAGGCGCATCTGACGCCCGCAAGGATGACCTCTTAGAAATCTGCCCTGCCGTCGCACAAATTGTCGACACGCTTGTCCAACGTTTTGCGGACCATCCCGGACGCGCGCTGTTCATCGATTACGGGCCCGAGACGACGGAATTCGGCGACACGCTGCAAGCCCTGAAACGGCATGAGAAAGTCGGCGTGTTCTCTGACCCGGGCAATACGGACCTCACCGCCCGCGTCGATTTTGCAGCTTTGGGCGAGGTCGCGAAAGCGGCTGGGTTGGACACAACCCGCGCCATTCCACAGCGCGAATTTCTTTCAAAACTCGGGATTGAAATGCGGGCGGTTTCGCTGACGAAATCCAAACCTGACGCCAAAGCCGTGATCGCGCGACAACTCCACCGCCTGATGGCCGATGACGAAATGGGCGAGTTGTTCAAGGCCATCTGCCTCTCCTCTCCCGACCTGCCGACACCTTTGGGACTACGCTAGTGACTCCTCCTTTTCTGACATCAGATGCGCTAACCGTTCCGCACGGATTTTTCGGTCGTAAAGGCGGCGTGTCGACAGGCACATATGAGAGCCTGAATGCTGGACTCCGCTCTGACGATGAACGCGAAAATGTGGAGGAAAACCGCAAACGTATCCGCGAGGCCCTGAACGCCGATTATATGGTTAGCCTCCATCAGGTGCATTCTGACCGTGTCGTCATCGCGACGGATGAGCCGGTCGGAGACATGGAAGCCGACGGTTTAGTGACCACTGTTCCGCGCCTTGCCATCACCGCGATGGGGGCTGATTGCGGGATGGTCCTGCTGTCTGATCCAAAAGCAGGCGTTGTCGGTGCGTGTCATGCGGGCTGGCGCGGAGCCTTGGGCGGGATTGTGGAAGCAACTGTCGCCACGATGTGCGAACTCGGCGCCTCGCCTGCGGACATATCCGCCACGCTTGGCCCTTGTATCGGACCGGAAAAATACGAGGTCGGTGAAGAGTTTCGGTCTGAGTTTTTAGCAATGGACGAAGAATACGCGCGTTTCTTCCACACGCCGACAGACGCCAAGCCCCATTTCGACCTCCCGGCGTTCATCCTGTCACGATTGAACGTCATGGGCGTGCGCGGAAATTGGATTGGCGGCTGCACTTATGCACAGCCTGAGACCTATTTCTCTTACCGCCGCAACACACATCAAGGAATTGAGGGCTATGGCCGGAACTTATCCGCTATAATGCTCGCCTAGTGCATGGACTCTGACTTGTCCGCTCTGTAACGAACCTCAACACAGCGCGAAATTCGGGAACAGCGTCATGAAACTCATCAGCGGCACCGCCAATAACCCTTTGGCGAAAGGCATTGCCGATGTCCTCGACATCCCCCTGACCAGTGTCGACATTGAACGGTTCCGCGATCAGGAAATCTTCGCGCGTATCAATGAAAATGTTCGCGGCGAAGATATCTTCCTCGTGCAGCCCACCTCGGCCCCCGCCAATGACCATTTGATGGAATTACTCATTCTCATCGACGCGCTGATGCGGGCGTCGGCGCAGCGGATTACGGCGGTTGTCCCCTATTTCGGCTATGCCCGTCAGGACCGGAAGACGGGCGGACGGACGCCGATTTCTGCGAAACTCGTGGCGAACCTAATCGCCAAGGCGGGCGCAGACCGCGTTCTGACCGTTGACCTTCATGCCGGACAGATTCAGGGCTTCTTTGACATTCCGACAGACAATCTCTTCGGTCAGCCTGTTTTTGTTGATGATATTAAGGACCGCTTCACCCGCAAGGAACGCGATGAACTGCTCTTCGTCTCCCCCGATACGGGCGGTGTCGTACGGACGCGGTCTATCGCGAAAATGTTCAATGCCGATATCGCCATTGTCGATAAGCGACGTCCAAAAGCGGGCGAGAGCGAGGTCATGAATATTATCGGTGATGTCGCGGGCCGGACCTGCATTCTCTATGATGACATTATCGATTCGGGTGGGACACTGTGTAACGCGGCGAAAGCCCTGAAAGATCACGGCGCGAACTCTGTCTCTGCCTATATCACCCATGGCGTGCTGTCAGACCCGGCCGTTGAGCGCATTACGAAGTCAGAACTCCGTGAAGTCGTCATCACAGACACGATTTCCCAGCCTAAAGCGGTCAAGGATTGCGATAAGATCCGTGAATGTTCGACCGCGCGCCTCCTGGGCGAAGCCATCCGCCGTATTGCGAATGATGAAAGCGTCTCCAAACTGTTTGGTTAGCTGCAAATACCCTTGCACCTACCGCGCCTTTTCCTTATAGGGCGCAGCAACTATAGATTCAGCCCGTCCAAGGCCGCTTCAAAATATTTGAAGCGGTTCATTTTTTGGGGTCAGGGCAAACCGCAGGATTAGTCAAATGAGTGTTGTTCTCGACGTTGTTGTCCGTGATGAAACCGGAACCGGAAATGCCCGTGAAGCCCGCCGTAATGGTATGGTCCCAGGCGTGATTTATGGCGGCGACAAAGCCCCTGTCGCTGTTGGTGTGAAATATAACGAAGTTCTGAAAGCCATCAATTCCGGCCAGTTCCTCGCCAACATGATTGAGCTGACACATGACGGCAAACCCCAGAAAGTTCTGACAAAAGACGTTCAGTTCCACCCTGTCACAGACGCGCCGATGCATCTCGACTTCTACCGCGTGACGGAAAAAACAATCATCGACGTTGACGTCACGGCTGTTTTCGTCGGCGAAGAAGACTCACCGGGCATGAAGCGCGGCGGTGCCTTGAACGTTGTGCGCTACAACATCGAAGTCAAATGTCCGGCGGGTCAAATCCCGGATAGTATCGAAATCGACGTTTCCGGTCTCGACATTGGTGATGCAATCCATCTTTCAGACGTCAAACTGCCGGCCAATGTTAAGCCCGGCATCACAGACCGTGACGTGACGATCGCAACTGTCGTTGCGTCCCGTACATCCAAAACTGAGGATGAAGAGGGCGAAGACGGCGAAGTTGAAGCAGGTGACGTTCCTGCTACGGCACAAACCGAAGAAGGTTAGTCCTGTTCGACTGGCTCTTTTCTCGCAAAGATAGAGAGCCGGTTATGGAAATCTGGTGCGGTCTCGGCAATCCCGGGGCCAAATATCTTGGAAATCGACATAATATCGGTTTTATGGCGCTCGACGCCATAGCCGACGATCATGGCTTCTCCCCCTGGAAGAGCCAGTTCAAAGGTCTCGTCAGTACAGGCGTGTTCAACGGGCGCAAAGTCCTCCTCCTAAAACCCTCAACATTTATGAATGAGAGTGGCCAAGCCGTGCAAGCGGCCCTGTCTTTCTACAAACTCGGCCTGACGGATCTGACAGTCTTTCACGACGAGCTGGATTTGGCGCTGGGCAAGATCCGCAATAAATTCGGCGGCGGTCTGGCCGGCCATAACGGGTTGCGCAGCATTAATAAACTCTGCGGTGGTCCGGATTTTCACCGCCTCCGTCTTGGTATAGACCACCCCGGACATAAAGACCGCGTGGCGAGTTATGTCCTCTCCGATTTCGCAAAGTCCGAAATTGATACGCGCGACGACATGCTGAACGGTATGAGCCGCTATGCCGACCTATTGGCCAAAGGCGAACGTGACCTCTTCCAAACCCGCGTTTCAGAATATATTGCCCGCTAATTCAGCGATATGAAACAAAACACGGCGCTTCGCGTTTCTTTGTTTAGCCTACAGCTTTGTAATCTCCCCGCACCCTGTTGCACGGGCGTTCATGTGATAGGCTCTATTACAGTCCAAAAGGTGGGTCTCAGATGAAAAAACTTCTTATTGGTACAGGTTCCGTCCTCGTTCTCGGCATTGTCGGTCTCATCGCCCTGCCCTCTCTCATCCCGTCCTCGGTCTATAAAGAGCGGATTGAGCAGCAACTCGAAAAAGAACTCGCGCGGGACGTGACAGTTTCCGGTGACATCAAACTGAGCGTCTTTCCCGTCATTAAAGCCAATGCCGGACGCGTCGAAATCGCGAATCCGGACGGATTCGCGACTGAAAATTTCGCCGCCATGGACGGAATGAGCGCACGCATCAAATTGTTGCCCTTGTTTTCGAAACGTGTCGAAATCGCGTCTTTCACCTTGAAAAACCCGCAGATCAATTTGGAGAAAAATGCCTTAGGTGACGTGAATTGGGCGTTTGGTGCGCCAGACGCGGATGCCACGCAGGAACCTGACGCCGGACCTTTTAAACGCGATGGGCGCTATAACGACCTCGATCCTTCCATCGGCAAATTCACGCTGGAAAACGGCGCGATCAATTATACGGATGCAACACAGGATGTGAGCCACGACCTGCGCGATGTGAACGTGGCCTTTTCCGTGCCGAGTCTTTCCGACCGTATCGCGATTGAAGGCGATCTCATTTATAATGATATGCCTGCGGAAGTGGACCTGTCTCTCGATAGCCCCCGCGCTTTCCTAAATGGCGAGGCAGCCCCGGTCACATTCGCCATGACGACAGATTTCGCGACCGTCGATACCAAGGGACGATTCTTACCCGGCGAAGATATCAGCTTCACGCTTGATGCAACAGGTGACGTCACCGACATGGCGAAACTCATCAGCCTCGCGCCGGAACCCATTCCTTATGCAGAGCTCGTCTCAACCGCCAAATTTGGCGGAACTTATAGTTATGATGGCCAAACGCTCTCCGCCAAAGGCGCAGATATCAGCGCCAAAGGCCCAAGCTTTGAAGCCGACTTCAAAGGCGACGCGTCCCTCTCGGAGACGCCTATTCTAAACGGAAATCTGAACCTGAATGCGACCGATGTCAAAACACTCGCCGCCGCGTTGGAGCAAGACATCCAAGGACTAGAGCTCATCAAAACCGCCACAGTCACGGCCAATTTTACCGCACAGGGCCAAGGTTTTTCGGCCGATAATATCAAAGCCAATCTGCGCGGCGACAACCTCACGGCAGACTATACGGGATCGGCTCTCGTCGAAGACGGCGTCCCAACAGCAACAGGTAATTTTACAGTCGACATCCCGTCTGTCGCGACCGCCAATCAGGTCGCGGGTTTGAATATTGAAGCTGCGAACGCCGTCGGAAGCCTGAAAGCGTCCGGCGCCGTCAGTTACATCAATGAGGTTCTCTCCCTCTCAAATTTGAACGCCGAAACATCCGGCGACGTCATAAATGGTACCTATAAAGGCTCTGCCACGCTCGGCGAAACACCCGCTTATAATGGTCAATTCACGGGCAATTTGGCGTCCCTCACGCAATTCTCGACCCTGTCCGGGATAGAGGTGCCCTATGCGGAAGCGATAGGTGAAATTAACGTGACGGGCGCGGTCTCCGGTGAAGGTCAAACTTTATCACTGACAGATATTGAGGCCGCTCTGACAGACGGTCAAATCAATGGGCGTTACACAGGAACAGCCGGATTGAATGAAGGCCTTACGCTGGACGGAAACTTGGAAGCCGCCATTCCATCCTTACGCGCGCTCGCCGCGACGACAGGGAATAACAGTCTGCCGCCCAGTACAGAGGTCGGCGATATTTACGAAAATTTCGCAGTGTCCGGAAAAGTGACAGGCACACCTGCGGCGATAAATTTCAATTCCGCCAATCTCACTTTTGACGACATTAAAGGCACAGGCGATTTCAATATCGACCTGGCCAAGTCAAAGCCCTTTGTGACAGGCGTTTTGAATATGCAAGGTTTGGACCTGCGTCCTTACATGGCGGCCATGTCCGCGCAAAACCCGACGGGTGAAATCCAGCCTTGGAGCACTGAACCCATCAACGCTGATGCCTTAAATACACTCAATGGCGATTTTAGATTCAATACACCCAATATCATCACGGACCGTTTATCACTTGATCAATCTACGATCTCGGCCAAATTGAACGAGGGTGTGTTGATTGCAGATATGCCGGACCTCATTCTCTATGGCGGCAAGGGGCGTTTGGACGCCACCTTCGATGCATCAGCCGCGGTGCCAAGTTTCACGGTCGATATGAATTTGGACACGTTGAACACAAACAAATTCCTAAGTGCCGTGGCAGGATTTACGAAAGCCTCAGGCGAAAGCGGAACGCAATTTTCTCTCTCAGGACGCGGAAACAGCCAAGCCGCCATAATGAAATCCTTGTCCGGTAATGGAGACTTCAAACTCATTGACGGAGAACTGTCAGGGGTAGATCTGAGCGAGCTTCTGACAGGGTTGGATCAAGCCTTTACCTCGCGGTCTCTGCCGGGCGGAATTGGGGAGAGTTATGTTACGAAATTCCAAGACATTATCGGTCAGGTCAAAATCGAAAATGGCGTGGCCTCTATTGATCAATTTGCCCTCAACGGTTTCGGAGTCTTGGCCGAAGGCGCAGGTCAAATTGATCTTGGCAATCAAAGCGTCGATTTCAGCCTCCGCCCGCGCCTCACGGGTGAAAGTGCGAGCAATCTGGCGGCGTTCGGTATCCCCATTCAAGTCAAAGGCAATTTCGGCGAAGCTTCCGTCGGGTTAGACACTGACCTGCTCGGAAAAATCGTTGCGGATCGTGCCAAAGCAAAAGCCGCAGATGCCTTGAAAGACCGCGTTGGAGGACCGTTGGGAGGTGTTCTAGGGGGTGTCTTAGGCGGAGAAACCACATCGGAAGGGTCGACCGAAGATACGGCGAAGACTATTCTTGGTGGGTTATTGGGGTCTCAGAAAAAAGAGGCTGAGCCCACAGAATCTGAGCCTTCTGAAACGCAACCGGAAGGGGTTGAGAAAAAGGAAGAGCCGAAACTGGAAGACGCGATTTTGGACTTATTCGGGAAGAAGAAAAAGAAAGAGTGAAGTCGGCTTTACTCTAAAGCACGGCCCAATCTCCGCTCTTCCCACCTTGCTTTTCCAACACCCGTATACCGCCGATTTCCATCGTCTTATCCGCCGCTTTCAACATGTCGTATATCGTCAGGCAGGCGACGGAGACCGCCGTCAGGGCTTCCATCTCAACACCGGTCTTTCCATCTGTAGACACCTCGCCGCTCACACGCAGCCCGGGTAAATCAGTCTCCAACGCAATCCGCACTTTCACCTTTGACAAGGGTAGAGGATGGCAGAGCGGGATGAGATCAGACGTTCGCTTGGCCCCCATAATTCCGGCCAGTTCGGAAATCGTCTCAACATTCCCTTTTGGGTTCGCACCGGATCGGACGAGTTCAAAAGTCTCGGACGTCATGCGAACAAAGCCTTCCGCGACTGCATGGCGGGATGTTACCGCTTTCCCGGAAATATCGACCATGGCCGCGCGGCCCTGTTCATCCAAATGTGTGAGCTTTGTCATTCTGAAAGCCTTGGAAGAAGATCAACGAGACTGCAAGGGCGGTAGCGACTGTCCAAAAGACCGGAAATAATATGATCCCAGCCGTCTTTCACCGCCCCTGTCGAGCCGGGTAAGCAGAAGACAAACGTCTCATCAATCAAACCCGCACAGGCGCGGGATTGTAGTGTCGAGAGGCCTACAGATTTGAAACTAAGCTGATGAAATAAGACAGGAAAACCATCAATGACTTTATCAAATAATGGCGTCACAGCCTCCACAGTGACGTCGCGCCCCGTCAGCCCCGTCCCACCCGTCGTGATGATCGCATGCATGTCAGGATCAATTGACCAGGCACGAATAGACGTTGAAATGGCATCCACATCATCTTTTACAATACCCCGTGCTGCGAGCACATGTCCTGCGCTCTCCACGCGGGCGGCTAGCGTATCGCCGCTACGATCATCCTCACGCGTCCGCGTGTCAGAGATCGTCAGAACCGCGATATTGAGCGGACGAAAGATGAGGTCTTCATCAATCCCGGGCATTAGGACCACCGCGCGAGATCTGCGGCATCCTGCGCCCGCGGTTCAATCCACTGCTTCTTACCGGCCTTCATTTCTGATTTCCAAAAGGGCGCATCGGATTTCAGGCGATCCATGAGGTAGTCGCAAGCCTCAAAGGCCGCCCGACGATGGGCGCTAGCGGTCGCGACAAAGACGATGGGTTCGCCCGGCTTCATTCGTCCGACACGATGGATAATATGCACCGCCGTCACGTCCCAACGTGATTTAGCAGCTTCGACAAAACTCTTAATATGACGCTCGGTAAAACCGGGATAGTGAGAAAGAGTCAGGTTTTCCGTCGCCCCATCATCACGGACAACCCCCGTAAAACTTGTAAGCGCACCGACGCACGCATTCGCTTTACGAAAAGCCGCTAATTCCGCCTCGGGATCAAATGCAGTCTCAGTAATTCGGATCATGCGTCATCCGCCTGACAATGCCGACATATAGGCGATTTCGTCGCTATTTCCGACGGCCGTCTCATTCATCGAGACAAGCATATTCACGGAGATTCGCGTATCCGGCAGCGCTGCGATTTGGCCAAATCCTTCGATTTTCTCTGATAGGAATGCCGTCAGTGACGCTTTGTCCGTCACGTTTTCCGGCAGGTCGATTTCTAGCCTGTCGCGCAAGTCAGAAAACCGTCCAAAGAAGAGAATAACCGCCATCGCCTAACCGCCCGTCATCGACATATGCCGCGCCACAGCCGGGGCTTGGCCGGGCGCATCGATGTGAAAATCATGGGCTTCGGGCTTACGCCCTATGGCTTCATCCAGCGCGGCGTTTAGATCACCACCACCGCGAATAACGGCACGCAGATCGGCATCCTCAGTCTGTCCCAAACAGAGGAACAGCTTCCCCGTGCACGTCAGCCGCACCCGATTACACGCGCCGCAGAATTTATGCGAGAGCGGCGTGATAAACCCAAGCCGTCCACCCGTTTCCGCAACACGCCAATACTCCGCAGGACCGCCCGTGCGGTGATCGTCACGGGTCAATGTCCAGTCGCGTTCCAAATTCGCGTGGACTTCCGTGAGAGGCAGATATTGGTCAAAGCGATCTGCCTCAATCTCGCCCATTGGCATGGCCTCAATCAAGGTGACATCAATATCTCGCTTATGCGCCCATGCGATCAGGGTCGGAATTTCCTTCGCATTATCCTGCCGCAACGCAACGCAGTTCAGCTTGATTTTAAGACCTTCCGATTGCGCGGCCGAAATACCTTCCAATACACGCGCCACACGACCGCCGCGAGTCAGTCTTGCGAATGTCTCGGGGTCCAGCGTGTCCAGAGACACATTAATCCGCCGTACGCCAATCTTCGCGAGTTGCGCCGCATGTTTCGTCAGTTGCGTTCCATTTGTGGTCAGGGTCAATTCATCCAACCCTTGCCCCAAATGGCGGGAAATGCGGGTCATGATCTCCGTCACATTCCGACGCACGAGAGGTTCCCCGCCCGTTATCCGGATTTTGCGGACACCCCGCGCGATAAAGGCGCTCGCGACGTGATCCAATTCTTCCGCATCCAACAGGTCGGATTTCGGCAGGAATGTCATTTTCTCGGACATACAATAGGTGCAACGCAGATCACACCGATCCGTCACAGATAAACGCAAATAAGAAATCGTCCGCCCATAGGGATCAACCAGCGGCGCGCCCGTCGGCGCAATATTCGGCGCTTGCAGCAGCGTCGTCGCGGTCATGTGGAACGGCTTTTCATAATGGCCGCCACCCTAATCAAATCCTGCGGCATGTCCACGTCCTGCGCGGAGTCTGCATCCAACGGAAATGTCGCAGGGTTGAGTTGGTCAAAAATCGCGCGTGCGCCGGAAGATGAATCTTGCGCGAGGATTTGTTCTAAAGCGGACCCATCAAAAATCGCAGGTGGAAGGCGGCGCCCGTCGCAAAGGCTGACCAGAGCGGTTTCATTCTCTGACGCTTCGATCATGGCCTCAAGATAGGTAGCGCCGATCAAGGGCATATCCCCAAGGACGACCATCACACGAGACCACCCCGCATCGAGGCAAGCTCTGACACCTAATCGAAGAGCGTGCCCCTGTCCCGCTTCGGGGTTTTTATTTATGACCGTTCTTGTACCAAAAGCAGATAAGGTTTGGGAGACAATGAAGACCTCTCTAAAACCGACGGACCGAACTGTTTCCAGCATATGGGACAGAAGCGGTCGCCCGCATAAATCCGCTTGCAATTTATCCACTGCTCCAAAGCGCTCCGACATCCCACTCGCCAATATCAGGCAAGCCATATTGACTGCGCTCACAACATGCCCTCTGACTGTGCAACTTGCAGAACTTCCGCCAGGATGGACACGGCCAGCAGGTTTGCATCCCGCATAGCGGGGAGCAGTCCGATGGGCCCTCTGATGGCCTCTATCAATTCACCAGAGACGCCCAACGCGGCCAGTCGGTCGCAACGCAACGCATGGGTTCGCACACTACCCATCGCACCGACAAAGAAGGCAGTGCCTTCGACCGCCTGTTTCAAAATCTCTGGCTCCCAATCGTGATCATGGAACAACAAGATGACGGCTGTTCTCGCGTCATCGTCAATCTCGGGCACATTGGAAGGATCGACTAATGGCATGTAATCGCCGTCAAATTCATCAGGCGATTGAATAACGACGTCTAAACCGGATATCGTCGCAAGCCGATAAAGAGACATCAGCGCGTCGCCCCGACCGGCTATACGAAAACGAATTTTTGGCTTTAAAACTGTCTGAAAATTGTCGTTCAAAATGAATGTAAAAGACTCGCGTCGGTTCAACGCTGAAACCGCATGCGATATTAAATCCTGATCCGGATTCGACCAAATATGGACTTCAATTCGTCCGCCACATGGCAACACAATATCGCGAAACGGCGACCCTTCGCCATAGACGAAACGGCCCGCATCACCGCGCCGCGCGCGCATGATGATATCCGCATCCACACAGCCATTGGAGATATAGCCTGCGACCCTCCCCGCGCTTACCGCCATCATCGCACCAGCAGAGCGCATGGCCCCGCCCGTCACAGAAGTCACGATGACAAGGCTGGCATCTGGCTGATCTTCGCAGAAACGCAAGACATCATGGGGATGATCGAATGTTGTGTTCACAGAGGTCAGTTTATCGACACGGGGTCGCAAGGCAATCCTTTCCGCCAGCCTATCGGACGGGTAAGACAACATCATGATTTCAGTTGAACAGGCTTTGAGTATTTTACGAAAACACGCGCCGCAGCGTGGTTCCGAGACTGTCAATTTGGGTGAAGCGTATCATCGTATCCTGGCTTTAGACATCGTCGCACAACAAGATATGCCCCGCTTTCCAGCCTCAAATATGGACGGCTATGCCATTCGAGACGGCGGCAAAGGAGAGGTTCTCAGTGTCATTGGCGAGTCAGCGGCAGGGCATGGTTTCACTGGAAGATTGGAAACCGGACAAGCGGTTCGCATCTTCACAGGAGCGGTCATACCGGAAGGCGCAGACCGGGTTGTTCTGCAGGAAAATGTTACGCCAACCGGTGAGAGCATCCGCCTCAAACGGGCCGTAAAACCGGGGACACATATTCGCACGGTTGGATCAGATTTTCGCAGCGGAGAAATATTGCTGGCGGCCGGGCGCTGTCTTTCCGCAGGCGATCTCGCCCTAGCAGCGGCGTCCGGCTGTGAACATTTAAGCGTCAGAACAAACCCCCGTATCGCAATTTTGGAAACCGGGGACGAGTTGCAACGCCCTGGTGAAAATTTAAAAAATGGAGGTGTTACAGCGGCGAACGGTTTTGCCTTGGCGGCACAATTAGAAGCTTGGGGCGCGCAAATAGAGCTGCAACAGATCAAACCAGACCGCAAAACTGATATTGATAGTTTCATTGAAGACACAAAGACTTGCGACATCATCGTGACAATCGGCGGAGCCTCCGTTGGAGATTTCGATATATCAGGTCAGACATTTCTGGAAGCTGGTTTCGAGATGAAATTTGAGAGCGTGGCCGTAAAACCCGGAAAGCCGTGCTGGTTCGCAACACGCGGCAAGCAAGTCGTGCTCGGCATGCCAGGAAATCCGGCTTCTGCTTTTGTTTGCGCGTATTTATTTCTGAAACCGCTTTTGGGTTTGGAGAATAAATACATTGCCGTCTCGCTCTGCGAAAAAGTTGAGGAAAACGGACCGCGTGAAACCTATTTGCGGGCGCTGTTAAGTGTAAAAGATGCACAGATCTTCGCGACACCGCTCATTCATCAGGAGAGCTACCGCCTCCGTCCGCAATCCGACGCAGACGCCCTTATCAAGGTTCCACCAATGGGCGGGCCCTATAAAGCAGGCGATACAATAGACGTCTTGCCCATATCGGATGGACCTGCATTTTGGTGAAGATTGGCCTTCTCGCGCTCGCCTTTGGACTGACGGCCCTGCTCTATGCAAGTGTGGGGTTTGGTGGCGGGTCTACCTATACGGCACTCTTAATAGCGACAGGAACGGATTACCGCCTCGTCCCTCTCATCGCACTCGCCTGCAATATCGTAGTCGTATCTGGAAACTCTCTGCGATACGGACGGGCGGGGCTGATCCCGTGGCGCAAGCTCGCCCCCCTCATTGCATTGTCTATTCCGGCGGCGTGGTTCGGTGGACGGCTAAATCTCTCAGAAGCCGTGTTCATCGGATTGCTCTGGGTGGCCCTCACAATTGCGGGCTGGCGACTTCTTGTTGCAAAACCAGATCAAGCCCCAGAATATATGCAGGAAACACCTCTCTGGATGGGGGCGGCTCTAGGCGCAGCCATTGGGTTTTATTCCGGCCTTGTGGGGATTGGCGGCGGCATCTTTCTTGCGCCCCTATTACACGTGTTAAAATGGGGCCGGACAAAAGTCATCGCCGCAAGTTGCAGCGTTTTCATCCTCGTCAATTCCGTCGCGGGATTGGCAGGACAGTGGACGAAGCTGGCCGATACAGAACGACTATCAGACGCCCTCGCCTTCTGGCCGTTGCTGACAGCCGTGATGATTGGCGGATGGATTGGTAATTATGTCGGTGTCTTCAGACTTTCACCCATTGTCGTCAAAAAGCTGACCGGAGGATTGATTTTGATAGTTGCGGTAAGATTAGCATGGCGCTGGTTCAGCCTTGTAACTTAATCGAATGTATAGCCAAAGACTTCAATATCTGTGGCGAACGCTCTCGCAATAATCGCTTGGGTCTGAGCGTCATAATAAGGCCTGTAATCACGTTGCCGGCCAGACGGTTTTAGATGCGGTATGTCGGAAACTGATATGTCTAAAATTTCAGAAAGCCGCCCTATATCCTTGTGCAGCGTTTCAAACCGTCCGATAAAGTCTACATCGGGATGAACGGGCTTTTCCGAATTGCTCTGCAACCAATCGGTCTGCTGGCGGAACATTTTTGGCTTGTCGTAATAGGGCGGTTCGCGACGGTCAAAACAGGCCTTTACCCACTCTTTGAACGGAATGGGAGCGTCGCCCAAGCCCGTCTGGTTTGTCTTTATCCGCCAATGATAATGCGACACGACACGGTCCCAAGGGTTGCGGACGAAAGAGAAAATAAAGGCTTCATCAAAGCCGTCTTCCCCTAGCTCGGCGACCAAATCAGACGCATCCACATGGCGGAATTTTAGCCCCAGCGCCTTCCCGACTGTCGTGCCGCCCGTCTTATTAATATGAATTTGGTGAATCGCCCGCACGTCTACGCCTCTCATCTGCGGCTTGACTGCCGCGCTATCAGCACTATCCACAGCCCATGCAAAAACGCCAGAAAGTTTTCGGGATTGGGTTTCATAAGACTGGGACGAAGTCCCTACGCAAGGCCCTCGAAATTCTCGGCTATTCCGTTTGCGGGCCCGTCGGGGCGCGTAATCATGATATTGCGAGAGACGCAATCGAGATTGCACTGGACCATGCGGCGCGATTTGATGCCGTGCAGGACAACCCGTTCCCGCCGCTTTTCCGAGAATTGGACGCCGCCTTCCCCGGCAGTAAATTCATCCTCACAACGGAAGACCCGGACATCTGGACCGCCCGCGCCGTTCGTTATTTTGGCGAACAGACGACACCTATGCGCGAGTGGATCTACGGAGAAGGCTCACCCGTGGGGTATGAGGACATTTATCGCACACGGTTTGAAAGACACACCGCTGATGTTCTCAAACATTTCGCCAATCGTCCGGAAGACCTTCTCGTCTGGGCATTGACGACCGAGCCCGGATGGTCGCCGCTTTGCAAATTTCTCGACCTCGATATCCCTGCCAAAATTCCCTTCCCGCATGAAAACCGAGGGCAATCGCAAGCCTGATAAACGATACCTATAGACAGCCGCCATAGGTCGACCTAGATAGTCATTATGAGGCGCACATCATATATCATTACCGCAGCACTGGCCGTTACACTGGCTGCCTGTTCTGCTGAAACTGAGACGAAGGCACCTGAGCAACCGTTCTCATCGGCTGTCGCCGCTTATGCAGACGGTAATTACGGAACAGCACTCCCCCTCATTGAGCCGCACGCGAAGTCAGGCAATGTCACGGCACAGATGATGTTGGCGGAACTTTATCTCACAGGCAAAGCGGGCATTGTCGATGAAACCGAAGGCGTCAATTGGCTTGGCAAAGCCGCAGAACAGGGCGATGTAAAAGCCCTCTCCATGATGGGCACGCGCTACCTGAACGGGCAAGGCGTTGAGACTGATGAGGATAAGGCGGTCGAGTACCTGCTGGCCGCCGCAAAAGATGGCAATGCTCGTGCCAATATTCAGATGGGGTTCCTCTATGAATATGGGAAAGCCGTTGAGCAGGATTATGATGCGGCAGGACGATTTTATTATCGTGCGGCCTTGATGGGGGATGAGGAAGGCGTATCGCGACTTGCTAAACTCTCCGAGACTGATGCGGTCGGCCCGTCAGCCTATTTAGGTTTACTCTACCGCGACGGAAAGATTGTTGAGCAAAATTCAAGCAAGGCCTTCGCCCTCGTCCTGAAAGATGCAGAAGCCGGACATCCTTATTCCCAACATGTGATTAGTGAAGCTTATGGCGTTGGCCAGGGGACGGAACGCGACATTGAGACGGCCTATATGTGGGCGAACCTTGCCGCAGCGCAATCTTTCCCGGAAGCCGCCAAAAGACGCGATGTCTGGGCGCAAATCATGACGCCGGAACAGATTGAGACCGCGCAAACCATGTCCCGCGAATGGCAGGCAAATTTCGATGCGACATCTGACTAAATTCTGGCTCACGCTCTTGGCAGGTGCATGTCTGGCCTTACCACATACAGGCTTCGCCCAGACCGAGCTTTCTCTCAAAGACATAACGCTCCTCGCAGAGAACGGAAACGCAAGCGCGCAAGTCTCACTGGGGACGGCCTATCAGACAGGGCAAGGTGTTGCGCAGGATTACGCTGAAGCCGTCAAATGGTATTCGGAAGCTGCCAAGACCGGATCTATCGAGGCCATATTTTCACTCGCAGGACTAACCGCAGAAGGTCTGGGAACGGAACGCGATTATGAAACGGCCTTCGCTCTTTTCAATCAGGCCAGCGCCGCTGGACATGGACCCGCCACATTGGTCGTGGGGACAATGATTGAGAAAGGGTTGGGTACCGAGATTCCACCTGAAGCGGCTGCAACCTATTACAAAACCGCCGCGGAGGCAGGCATCCCAGAGGGCGCCACCAATCTCGGCGCTCTCTATCAAACGGGAGAGATTCTCCCGCAGGATTTTGCGAAAGCGCTGCAATGGTATGAATATGGGGCGAAACTAGGCGATGTACGGGCCGTGAATAATCTAGGTGTTATGATCCTGCGCGGTGAAGGTGTTGAGAAAAACCCGAGCAAAGCAGCAGAGCTTTTTACACTGGCGGTCGAACAGGGTTCAACTGAGGCCATGGGAAACCTCGCCTCACTTTATGGCAGTGCTATGGGTGTGCCTTTGGATGAGGCCAAAGCGGATGAATTGTATCGCCGTGCCGCGGAGCAGACGCGGAACACACGAACCTCCGCCGGACTTCCCGATGCGCAAGATATTCTCAAGATTATCTCGACAGAAGGCTTCACAAAACGCGCCCTGCAGAACGCGGCGGAAGCCGGAGACACACGCGCACAATATGTACTGGGTCACCTTCACATGAATGGCTGGGGCACGCCGCAGGATTATGTCAGCGCTTATGCGTGGCTAAACCTTGCGACTGCGACGTCCGGTGAAACATCTGTGCGGGATCGCCTGACAGAACGGATGACAACGTCACAAATCAATGCTGGGCAAGAGATGTCGCGGGATCTCGCCGCCACTATTGCTGACGGCGGGTGATCGTATAGCGGTTGCCGGAGGAGAGCGGTCCGTTCATGACGGATTGTCCGCCATTGGCCCAATTCACTGTGACACGCTCGACGACCTCATGCTCACCTAAACCAAAATGGGCAATCGCGGCATCAAATGACATGAAGCCACCGCCGAGTTGTAGCTCCCTCACCTGCTGTTTGCCCTCGCCGTAAGTAATGGTGATGCGATTTCCGATACCGTAGCTGTTCCCGATTGCGTCATCAAATTCAAAGGCGATTGAATTGCCGACTTGCGTATTATTTAAATAGACTTGTAGAGGACCGTTTACGGGCACAGTGACGATATCCAGATCCCCGTCATTATCCAAATCGGCTTGAGTCGCAGCCGCCGTCATCAGGTAATCTTCCACGCCTGTTTCAATCGCTTTTTCCGCGAACGTTCCATCGCCCTGATTTTCGAAATAGAGATTGGCGGGCGTCGCTTCTGTCGGGACCCACGTGCCGTTGACGATGAGCATGTCCGGCCATTCATCATTATTATAATCGCCGACTTTCGTGTCCCAACTCCAGCCGCCAACCTCCAATCCGGTTGCGATAGCGGTGTCTGTGTAAGTCCCGTCAGTTTCGCGGTAGAGCAGGACGTTGCGGGCGTCTATCTGCATGATTTCTTTCATGACATCTTCCGTGGTGACGTCTTGGACGGGTTTGAAGTGGATATCGCAAAAAGCACGTGCTTCGGGTTGATCGCGGGCAATGAGACGGCACATGCCCGCGTCCCGCGCTTGAATGGCGAGGTCTTTCACGAGCATGGCTTGGCACTCCTCGCGGTCCGGTGAAGCCAGCTCTTGGCATTTTCCGGCATAGGTTGGATCGAAGCTATTGCCGGATTTATACCAGCGTTTGACGGTCATATTGCGTGTGCAAATTTCGCGATCCGCCTCCCGCGAAATACCATCGCAGTAATTACGGGTGGGTGACATATTCAGCCGCTCTTGAATACCGGAGGCACGCCCCGCGATTTGCGCAAAATAAAGCTCCGGCACAAGGTCATTGTTCAAGTCATCTGACTTAATCGCCATGGTCGTGTTCGTTGTATGCGGGAAGATGTTATCGGCGCGGGTCGTCTTACGCAGAGACCCATCGCCCTGCCCTTTATAAATAAAATCCGGTAGCTCAAAGTCATTCCCAACGAGTAAGTCTTGGTACCCGTCACGATCAATATCGGAGAAGAGAATTGTGAGGGTCTCGCCAGGCAATCCGTCGAGTTCCATAAATTGTGAACCGCTTAATTTGCCTTCATCATTGAGAATAATCCGGTTACGGGACTCCTCCCCCGGGATACGACGATACCACCCCGCCGCCCAATTGCCTGCCGCGAGGTCCAAGTCTCCGTCACGGTCAATATCACCAAAACTGGCAGAGAGTGTTAAGGGCGTATCCGATCTGTTTATCACGGGGCGAAGCGCGCCAAAATCCAGCGCCCCCTCAACATTTGGAATGACGTAATTGCCCGCCATGTAAGTGGTGAGGAACAGGTCGAGCCATCCATCATTATCGAGATCGACGAGGGCAGCATTGAACACATCCAAGCTCTCCAAATTTTTGGGCAGTTGACTGGAATTTGAAAATTGTCCCGTTCCGTCATTCTCGTAAATCCGAAATCCGACCTCGGTAGAGGCGATGACAATATCCAGATCACCATCCCGGTCTATATCGCCGGACGTGATGCCGCGTCCCTCCCAGAAAGGTGGCCACATATCCTTGAAGGAAAACTCAATTGGCTGGTCCAAACCTATAGTGTGGGCTTCCTGCTTAGTGAACAGCGTATCGCCCGCAGGTGATTTCGGCGCAAAAGGCTTTGCAGACACTGTGACAGTCGCTGATACGTCTTCAGTGCTTGTGGTAGTCGGAAGAGACGCAGAGCTTGACCTTAATTCGGTCTTTGCCGGGTTTGGCGTCTCTGACACCTCCCCTTTTAAAAGCATATCCAATGCCGACTTTGTTTTATAGTCATGCCAGTTTTGCGCCGCCAGTCCCGCACCGACGCCAATAAACCAAACCAAAATGGACATATAAACGGCGGCACGAATAGAGATGGTCGTCGAAACAATGATCCCAGAATAGATTGAGAAAATACCCAACGTGAAGAGCAGTGCCATAACGTAACCCGGCGGGACACCAGCCGCCAGAAGCGCGGCGCAAATGACGACGTCAAAGGCTATCGGTACTGGCAGGAACAGCCCTAACAGTGCGACAAGCATGAGGCCCATAATGCCAAAGCCAAAGCCTGAAAAACTCTCTATCGGAACGAGCGTCGCGGCGACTGCACCCAGAAACCCGGCCAAGAACATCAGCGGTACCGTAAGGCGGAAAATATACCAAAAATCGGACGCGATGTTTTTGATCCATCCGACAAACGCAACGCCTAACGCCTCCCGGGGTTGGGCGGCCATATCCGGCGACCACTCGCAACTCCGCTGTTGATCTTCGGCGAGTTGCAACTGCTCTATGGGCAATAATTTGCAAAGTAGTGGAATGAGCAGGAGAATAACGGCAATGCAGAGCACGACTTTCCCAATCGCCATATAGGCGGGCAGCAGCGCGAAGAGCATACTTAACACCACGATATTCAATGTCGGCGACGCCACCATTGTCGAGAGCGTCGTTTCCGCCCGCGCCCCGCCATCATACATGCCCTTTGCGATAGGCGCGGCACAGTTCACGCAGACGCCTAATGGTGTCCCCATAAAGAGACCCAGAGCGCTATTGGCGAAGCTGTTCCGGAAACTCAGTCTTGCAATATAGCGGAACAGCGTCAGAAAAACCGTCCCGAGCATCACGCCAAAAGTCATGCCCTTTCGGTTCGTTTCCAACCAATTGAGTGTTGTCAGACCAATTTTCTTCCAAACCGGAAACCCGTCTTCGATCTTAAAAGTCGCCTCAAAACTCATCGGATCTTCAAGATGGATTGCCCCGCCCATAAGCGCTTTATCGCCGAGTGAAGGATATCGAGACGACGTCCAAAACAGGTATAGGATGACGCAAAGCAATAAAGCGGTCAGGAGAAACCGTGTCTGATAACGCTTTAAAATAAATGCTGACATATGCGTGCCCCTCGTCATTTGCTTGTCTGGCAAGCTGTTTCAAAAAGCGCAAGTCTCCACATGGAATCTTGCCCGTTTTCCCGTGAATTTTACTTTTGCTAAAAATGAGTGTAGGAAATCAAAGTTTAATGATTTTTGGGCGGAAATCATGACGAGCGTTTTCCCCAATTCTTTGACGCAATGAAGCTTTTTAATAAGCTCGTTTTTGGGGCCAGTATGACATTACGAAAATTATCACTTTTGGCAGTGGGGGCGAGTCTTTGGCTCTTTGCCAATCCAGCCTTGGCAGGAGAAGCCGTCGTCTCGGGCGGGACACTTACCGTGAAAACGGAGGTCCCAAATGCATTTAACTACACACTGACTGTCGTTGGACCTCACGGCTTTTACGCAGATGCGAAATCTGTCAAAACCGTACCCATCGTCCGCCTCGTCGGAGAAAAAGGGATCGAAGACGGCATCTATAGATGGCAATTATCAGGGTCCACACAGGAAAAAATGCGGAATCCAAAGCCCGACTTTTTCAATGGACGAGAGGAGAAACGGCCCGATTTTATAAACCGTAACTTCGATGAATCAGGCTTATTCCGCGTCATAGACGGCGTGGCGCAAATGCCCAAAAATGATGAGGAAAAAGATTCAGGAGGCGGCAAATGACTTATTCAAAACTTGTAAGAGTCTCAATGGCCGCGATAATTCTGGCGGCTCCCGTTTCACTTCCACAACTTGCAGTAGCCGATCAGGTCATTAATGACGATTTGATCGTCGATGGTAGCACATGCATTGGTACTGACTGCGTAAATGGCGAAAGCTTCAGTTTCGATACACTCCGCTTAAAAGAGAACAATACGCGAATTAACTTCACTGATACGAGCTCAACGGCCAGCTTCCCAAGAACCGATTGGACTTTGGTGGCTAATAGCAGCGCCAATGGCGGCGGATCATATTTTGCGATACAAGATGACGATAGAGATAGAATGCCGTTCCTTGTCGAAGCCAACGCGCCCCAAAATGCGCTCAGAATTGATGATGGTGGACGATTAGGCCTTGGAACGGCGACTCCCACTACTGAGATTCACTCTGTTGATGGCGACACGCCTACTCTGCGTTTAGAACAGAACGGATCTTCCGGGTTCGCACCGCAAATTTGGGATCTTGCGGGTAATGAGATTAATTTCTTCATCCGGGATGCTTCGAACGGGTCAAGACTGCCGTTCAGAATTCAACCCGGCGCAGACACGAATGCGCTCTTTGTCAACGATGACAGTCGGATCGGAATGGGCTCTGCGAATCCTGATGCCTCTCTTCACATCCGGGATTTCGGATCTAATGTCGGCATCAGAATTGAACACGCCGCAGTCGCGGAATGGGATATTCTTGTTGGAGAAACTGACGGAGAATTCGATATTGATGATATCAGCACAACTGGTGCGGATTTCAGGTTCAAGACGGCAGACGCGCTTGAGAACAATCCGTGGGAGTTCGTACATCGTGTTGATAACGGCCTAGGCATTAATATTGCCACGACGCCCGGCGGCGAGTTTATTCTCAGCGATACGGGCGACCTACGCGTAACTGGCACGATTACATCAGGTGGTCCAACCTGCGCCGCAGGATGTGACGCAGTCTTTGATGCGGACTACGCCCTTCCGACGATGGAGGAACAAGCCGAGTCCATGTTCGCCGCGCGCCACCTCCCGACTGTTGGCCCGACAAGTCCGGATCAGCCGATTAACCTGACGGAGCATATGGGGAATGTCCTGAATGAGCTTGAGAAAGCGCATATCTTTATCGCGCAGCTCAATGAACGAAATAAGGCGCTAGAGGTCGAATTGGTTGAAAGCAAACAAGCGCTTCAAGCCGAACTCATTGCGAGTAACGCGGCACTTGAAGCCCGGTTGGAGCAACTTGAAGCCTCAATGAAATAAGTCGCTTCAGCCATAGGAACTCAAAAAAAAATCTTAAGCCCGAAGCGTCATCGCATCGGGCTTTTTCTTTGAAGGGTTTAATTTATCTCAGTACATGCTGAGATTGAATAATTGCCGGCGGCTTTACTTTTCCGAATTTTTATATATGAAAAAATTGGTTTCGGGGCGAAATTAGACGAGCGCTACCCCTAAACTCATTTCAAAACGGCTTTCTCAAGCTCGTTTAAGGGGCACAATATGACATCTAAAAAACTTCCATTACTCGCTATGGGGGCCGGTTTGTGCCTTCTGGCCAGTCCCGCCTCTGCAGGTGACGCTATCGTCTCCGCAGGCACACTCTCTGTTCAGCCAAGTTCTTCCGGCATATCGAATATGACACTTTCCGTGTCCGGTCCCGACGGCTTTTCCGCACAGAAACAGTCCAGTTTCGGGGCGCCCTCTGTTACGCTTAGCGAATATACGAGCATGGCTGACGGCACTTACACATGGCAACTGACAGGAGCGACGACAGAGCGTATCCGTAATCCGCAATTCGGCTTTAATAATGGCCGCGACACGGCGGAACCTGAATTCATAAATCGCACTGTGACCGAGACCGGATCCTTCCGCGTCATAGGCGGCGTCGTTCAAATACCGGACGGAACAGTCGAAGATGATTCTGATGGGGGTGCGAACTAATGACTTATACTAAACATATTAGAGTTTCTCTCGCAGCTCTCTTACTCGCTGCGCCCGCCATGACTGGTATCTCGGCCGTCGCGGATATCGTGCAAGCTGATGATGTTATCATCCAATCTAGCCTTTGCGTCGGAAATGACTGTGTAAATGGCGAGAGTTTCGGCTTCGACACCATTCGTTTGAAAGAAAATAATCTTCGTATTAAATTTGATGATACGAGCGCGACTGCAAGCTTTGCAGCGAATGACTGGGAAATCACGGTCAATGATAGCGATAATGGCGGTGCCAACTATTTTGCGGTTACAGATGTGACAGGTGGGCGAGTGCCTTTCCGCGTTGATGCTGGTGCGCCGACGAACTCCCTCTATGTTGATAGCGCAGGTGATGTTGGGTTTGGTACAGCTACGCCCGTTGTAAAAGCTCACGCCGTAAGCGGAAACTCACCGACTCTAAGGTTAGAGCAGGATGGGTCATCTGGTTTCACGCCTCAAACGTTTGATATAGCAGCAAATGAAGCAAATTTCTTCATTCGGGATGTAACAAATGGATCCCAATTACCCTTCAGAATTTTTCCTGGTGCTGATACGAACGCATTAACGGTCAGCGCCAACAATCGGGTCGGTATGGGCATTCAAACCGCTGAGGCGGCTCTACATGTTAGAGCTTTCTCGGGTGATAAAGCCGCCCTCCTTCTGGATGGCGGCTCTGCTTCAACACCCACGAATTCCCAGTGGGAATTTTCAGTTAGAAATGCTGATGGCGAGTTGGCTATGAATGATGCATCAACAGGGGGTGGTGATTTCATCTTCAAAACAGCAGATACAGGCGCCAATACCCCTTGGGAGTTCATCCACCGCGCCGATAATGGTTTGGGTATCAATACGGGCTCGTCTGTCGGCGGCGATTTCATTCTCGACACATCCGGTAACCTTCGCATTCTAGGCACGATTACATCAGGCGGACCGACATGTGCCGCAGGGTGTGACGCCGTATTTGATGCTGATTATGATCTGCCGACGATGGAAGAACAGGCCGCAGCGATGTTCGCAAAACGTCACCTACCAACCGTTGGGCCAACAAGCCGTGATGAGCCGATCAACCTGACGGAGCATATGGGGAATGTCCTGAATGAGCTTGAGAAAGCGCATATCTTTATCGCGCAGCTCAATGAACGAAATAAGGAATTGGAAGCGCGACTTAGTCAGATTGAGCAATCAATCGACTAAAGCGCAAACTTGCTACAAATTTTTGACCCGGAGCTTAACGGCTTCGGGTTTTTATTTGCCGCAGAGTGTGTCGAGAAACCTCGTGACCGCTGGACGGAAACCTTCTTCGAATTCATCTATATTGAATGAAATATTTAACAATCTGTTCTGATTGATAGGCACCTCACCAGCCTTAGACAAGTTCGTCAAAATCGTATGATTAGAGGAAAGATGATTCTGAAGCGAAAGCTTCCACCCATTTCGAATGGACATATCATCTGTGACACTATTCACATGCCTTAGAACTTCTATCGCCCAGTCCGGTAGAGACTGATTAGATTGCGGCAGTATTACAGCCATTGACATTGAGACACCCATTTTAGACAGACAAGCCTGAAACCAGTCAATATCTTCATATTTAAATCTATGGACTTGGGACGCGCCAAAAGCGCACTTTAGATCATGGGCAAATGTGTCATTTTCGAGGAAACGTCGAACGCGCGGGTGTTTGGCCATTTCATCCACCGTCATGGACGTTCCCCAAAGCGGACTGCCGCCATTATTGGGGTTAAGAACGCATTGTTTATGATAAGAACGGACCCAGGATTCAGCGTCTCTCGTGACAAGAATAATTTGAACATCCCAACCCTGCGTCACCTCTCGAAACTTCGAGAGGGCATCCCCATCAAAGTCATCGAAATGATTGCTCAAACCCTCATTCGACAAAAGGACGGCATCGCCCTTTGACGCGCCCAAAATCTTACCTAATCTTTTAAAGTTTCGATTATTCCTCAACCAACTCACAATGAAATTATGTTTGTCCCCACCTGATCCAAATAATGCGGGATATAAAACACCTTGCTCCGCCAAATCATCGGTATTTGACCTCATCCAAGACTGAAAAGCCGTCGTGGCTGTTTTAGGAAGACCGACATGCAGCCAAAGTGTCGGTTTCACCCTCATAGTGACGCCGCATAGCGGGCACTGATCTCAATATATTCCGGCAGGTCATCATATTTTTCCAAAATCTGATTGGCCCGATGAATGTAGGCATCCACGCCCTCATGCCCCGTTTCAATTAAATGGCCCGATGGCAAAAGCTTATTGTGATAATGAACAATTTGAATATCTTCGATATCGAGACCATCATAAAATCGCGGTTTAAAATGAGTCGGAAAATTATAGCGCAATGATAGCGGTTTAAATGGCATGTTTGTTTTCAGCATAGAGAACAAAAAACCGATCTGATCCGAATGATGCAGCCATTGTCCTAAAATCTGTTCTTGCGTTAAACACGTCGTCGAAATTGAGTTCCAGAGTGGCGCAACTGACTCTAAACTCGGCATAGGGAACATATAAAGCCCTCCGTTACAGTTTAAGGCGTGCGTCCTATTTTCCGGCCTAAAGGTTGGAATGCCGTCATAGCTAATTGGCGACAGACTAAAAATTTCCGCCAATTGAGACAATAGCTCTACGGGTGGGTTTGGATGATCAACAATTTTGGCTTGAACAAAATCATCGTCCCAGCACTCGACCGGGGAACCAAAGAAAAACAGGTCAACATCCGTCATAATGGCTCCAGGGCCACCTGAATTTATAATAGGGGGATGACTTTGCAGCTTATTACAATATCTCGCAGGCCCCTCCCCAAAAGGCGTAACTTCACAGAGTTTGGCTCCAAATCGTTGGGCGGCACTTTGTAAAACCGCTGGGGTTGGCCCGACATGGTGAACAACAACTTCACAGTCGTTAAAAACGCCAGCCTCTCTCGCAGAAATCAACCATATCCAAGCCTGCATCAGGAATTTAGGATTTCTGTCTACGACACAGGATAAAATGGGCTTAAAGTGAAGGTTTGTAACAGCTTGGGCATCGGATAAGCTCATGCTTTTCGACAAACCGTCACTCATATCTTTGCCCCTATTTGACGGTTTTTAACCGACCGTGTTATTTGATACCACCGGGCGCAATCGACGCAAAGTCCAAAATCAGAAAGCACGAATTAAGGCAATTTCGTCCCATTCGCTCTCTCTTGTCGGAATAAAGGCAGGATTGCCCAGCAACGAACGCAAAGCCGCCCTGCTCTCTCCGCAGTCATCGTCCATGATAAGTTTATTATTTAATTATTGGGAGGCTCTCATGGCATTGCGTCATATTCTTATCACAACCACGACCATTATCGCAGGACAGAGTGTATATTCTGGCCCTGCCTTTGCCGAGACATCGCCACCAGACCTAAGGCTTTCACAGACTGAGGACTTGCGCGAAATGCGGATCAATGAGGCAGAGGCCGGAACGCTTATGTTCCACACGGATATACCCGGCCAATATATCGAAGCTCCCAGAGTTGCGACAGATGTGGCGATGAATATTGCGGGCCCCGTCATTCGGACGACACTCTCGCAGACTTTTGAGAATAAGACGGATCAATGGGTCGAAGGGGTTTACGTCTTCCCCCTGCCCGAAAATGCCGCGGTTGACCGCCTGCGCATAGTGATTGGGGGGCGGATGATTGAAGGGCAAATTAAAGAGAAACGCCAAGCCAAACAAATCTATGAGCAAGCTAAATCTGAAGGCAAGAAAGCCAGCCTTGTCGAGCAACAGCGTCCAAACATTTTCACCGCCTCCGTGGCCAATATCGGCCCACATGAAACCGTCGCCATTCAGATTGAATATCAGGATAAAGCCGTGATCAAAGACGGGGTCTTTAAAACGCGTTTTCCGATGGTTGTTGCTCCGCGTTTTTCGCCGCCTGCCGAGGTCGTGCAGGTCGCAACGACCGAAGGGGTGCAAAATCTCGTCCTCGATCCTGTGCTTGATCGCAAAGCGATTACCCCGCCCCTCATAGATCCAAAGCTCGAGCCTGTTTCATATATACGGGTTCCAGTCAGCCTGAATATCAATCTGGATGCCGGTTTTGACATCGCCGAAGTGACGAGTCCCTATCATAATATTTCCGCAAATCTCCTCGACAATGATAGTGCCAATATTACACTCGCCGAGGGCGACGTACCGGCCAATCGGGACTTCCTATTGGAATGGCGTGCAAAGGAAACACAGGCGCCTTACAGCGCGGTCTTCAAAGAAACGGTTGGCGAAAATACATATCTCCTCTCCATGCTGACACCACCCAAAGCGGATGCGGCGGATATCCCCACACAAGCGCGCGAGAGTATTTTTGTGATTGATACGTCCGGCTCTATGGGCGGTCAGTCCATTGCGCAGGCCCGCGAGTCACTTCTTCTCGCGCTCGACCAATTGCAGCCTGAAGATACGTTCAACATCATTCGTTTCTCCTCCGATCATTCAAAATTTAAGTTCAAGGCCGTTCCCGCCAACCCTGAGAATATCGCCAAGGCGCGCCGCTGGGTCAGAAATTTGCGGGCGAAGGGCGGCACGCAAATGTCACCCGCGCTAAACGCCGCCCTCAAAGTAACCGCCGAGGATGAGACGCGACTGCGTCAAGTCATTTTCATCACGGATGGCGCGATTGGGAACGAGCAACAACTCTTCGCCCAAATTCAGGATGATCTCGGGGACAGCCGCCTGTTCCCCGTAGGAATTGGGTCCGCCCCGAATAGTTATTTCATGTCCCGCGCGGCAAAATTCGGGCGGGGTTCATTCGTACAGATTGGTAATATTTCAGAAGTGACGGACCGGATGGGAACGCTCTTCAAAGCCATAGACAGCCCG
The DNA here is from genome assembly GCA_947503715.1 of uncultured Caulobacterales bacterium. Taxonomy (GTDB): domain Bacteria; phylum Pseudomonadota; class Alphaproteobacteria; order Caulobacterales; family Maricaulaceae; genus Litorimonas. The sequence continues at coordinate 229,322 of CANNER010000003.1, forward strand.
GTACTAACAGATTTGAAAAGCTCTATTTCTGGTGCATCCTTCCCCGCACGCTTACCAGATGTTTATCAGGGCGATCCCGTCATCAGTATCGCCAAGATGAAGACAAGGGATTTGCCCGCCTCATTTTCGATATCCGGCAATCTCGCCGGTTCAACATGGCACGAGACGAAAACACTCTCCGAAACTGAGGCCGCGAAAGGCCTCTCGGTGCTCTGGGCACGGGCAAAAATTGCGGATCTGGAAGAAAGCCGCTTTGACCGCTCCAGTGCCGCAAATATAGATGACCAAATTTTACGCACCGCCCTCGACCATCATATCGTTAGCCGACTCACCTCTCTTGTCGCCGTAGACATCACTCCATCGCGACCCATGGGTGATGATCTTAAGACAAGGTCAGTCCCGACAATGCTACCAGAAGGGTGGAAATTTGGTGAGCTTGCCACGAAAAGAAAAACTAACGTCACGCATAAACCCTCGCCTTCAGTTCCGAATACGGGTTCTGGATCACAACAAAGCCTCGCCCTTCCCAATACGGCGAGCCCGCATGAAGTTTTAGGCCTTATTGGGAGTTTAATGCTGCTGCTGGGTCTTTTCTCCGCAAAATTGACACGGCGTGAAACGGGATGATGAGGCCGATGAGATATCTCACACGGTTCCTCTTTCTGCTGGGTGGTTTATGCTTGTTAAAGGCGAGTTACATACCCGCCAAAAAGGGTGTTGGAGATATATTGATCGAACGCGCTTGGCGCCTGTCGCAAGCAAGTGGAAAGCCCGTCCATCCATGGCCATGGATGGACACGGTGCCGTTGGCGAGACTTTCCGTGCCAAAGCTTGGTGACAGTGAAATCATCCTCAATTCAAGCTCCGGACAAGCGTTAGCCTTCGCACCGGGTCATCTTCCGCAAACGGCAAAACCGGGGCAGTCAGGACTATCCGTTATAGCGGCTCACAAAAATACGCATTTTGACTTTCTGGAACATGTGGAAATAGGCGACATTATTGAAGTTGAAAATCTAAATGGCGACGTTACCCGATATAAAACGACAAGCCTTGATATTATTGACAAAAATGACTTTGAAGTCGACTTGAACACTCACGAGAACCAAGCAAAAATTGCGCTCGTGACCTGCTATCCGTTTTCGAGATACAGCTATGGCGGCCCACTGCGTTATATCGTTCACGGTGAAGCGATACCTGAAAGCAGTCTTCCCCAGACGGGGAAATAGCTTGAAAACAAAAGAAAAAGTGGCGGAGACGAAGGGATTCGAACCCTCGATGGGCTTATGACCCATACTCCCTTAGCAGGGGAGCGCCTTCGACCACTCGGCCACGTCTCCGTCGGCGCGTCTAGCGATGTGTACCCCTCCCCGCAAGTGATTTTGTCGCTTTTTTCACACGAAGAGGCGGGCTGCGGGCTTGTCCCCGCTCTTTGTGTGTCTTAGCCCATTCTGATGACAGATCCGGTGCAAAATCCCCCTACGCAGTTCAATTATCGCCCTGATATTGATGGCCTTCGGGCGATTGCGGTTTTGGCAGTTATGGCCTTCCATTTAGGTTTTGCACCCTTGGAAGGCGGCTTTCTCGGCGTCGATATTTTCTTCGTGATTTCGGGCTACCTCATCACGTCCATTATTGCCCCGAAAATGATGAAGGGTACATTTTCGTTTAAGACATTCTATCTGCGCCGTATCCGGCGGCTGATCCCACCCGCGCTCGTGACGATCGCTGTCACATTTATGGCAGCCGCGTTCATTCTGGACCCCTCCGACATGGTTGCCATGGCGAAATCCGCAATTGCCGCGACCTTCTCCGTTTCCAACATCTTGTTCTTCACTGAAACCGGATATTGGGATGCGCGGTCAGAGTTAAAGCCTCTTCTCCACACGTGGTCTCTTGGTGTTGAGGAGCAGTTCTACCTCTTTTGGCCGCTGCTTGTTTTGGCGCTTTGGAAACTGATGCCACGCCGCAATCTGGGATGGGCTTTTGCCGTTGTCACATTAATTGGCGTGTTTGTCAGTGAATGGATGTTGCGCGCCAACCCGTCTGCCGCATTCTATCTCCTGCCCGCACGTGTTTTCGAATTTGCGATTGGGGCCTGTTTTGCCCTTATCGGCACGTCAGTCTTTTGGAAGAAGATCAGCACAAAAACCATAAGATCAATTTTGGGCTGGGCGAGTCTGATTGTCCTCTTAGCGACAATCTGGTTTTATAAAGGCTATACACCTTTCCCCGGTCTCAACGGATTACTGCCCTGTTTGGCGACGGCAGGTCTATTGCTATCAGGTGCAGGAAAATCAGCTCTACCAGGACTCAACTTTCTATTGTCCAACCGTCTGGCGGTCTGGACGGGCCGCCTGTCCTATTCGCTCTATCTCGTTCATTGGCCTGTCGTTTCACTGATGCGCTATGAGGTCGGACTTGAGCTGGGCAAGCGGCACCAACTCTTCGCGGCAGCTCTCATATTTGTTCTAACGCTCATGCTTTATTACGGCGTCGAACGTCGGGTCTCCGCCAGAACGGGTCAGGCATCGAACCAGACAGGGTCTCAAAAAACGCCAAAATATGGACGGTTCGCCATTGGTACGGGAATTTCAGCTGTCGCGCTTTCCGCCGTCTTTGCCCATGCCGCCCTGAATTCAGGATGGACATGGCGTGTGCACGACCTGTCTTTTACGCCGGAACAAGTGCGGCAAGAAAAGGCACGGCGGTTTTCAACTTTCGTCAATACGTGTACGACATTCAACTTTCCGGATGGTCCGAATTGCCGGCGTGATGCGAAGATAAATGTGCTCGTCATCGGAAATTCTCACGAACCGGACGGATTCAATTTCTTCGAAGCCGGATATGGTCGGGATCCAGACATTCAATTCATTCGGTTCGAGCAGACCAATCGTTGTAAATTTGGAAAAGAAAAAGGACGTATTATCGCCCAAGGCACCCGTAAATTCTGTCAGGAGCGGGTGGATAAATTGGCGGATGCAGCAGTCGTGAATAAAATTCAGGTGATCGTCTATTCCGCAAACCGTCCTTTTGAGGCGAATAAATATTTTACTCTGGCCCTTCTGAACCAAATGAAAAAGCTGAATCCGGACCTCAAACTGATTTCCATGGGCGGTTATATTAACAATCAAACACCCTGTTTCCGTATTATAAACGAGACAGGCAATACGGCCAGCTGTATGACATCAGAGACAATATCCTACACGCCATTGGATGATAAAGACGGCACACTGTTCCAAGCTTTTATGGACAGCACGGATTACTATTTGGACAAGGGCGACCTTCTCTGCGGTGAAGACATACCGGCAAGTTGTGAAAGCCAAGCGTCCAATCGCAAGCCCTACACTTATGACGAACATCACCTCTCATTGGAGTTTGCACAATATGCCGGGCGTAAATTCGCAGACGAAAACCCCAATCTATTGCGGGAATTGGCAGGCCTTTCACCCAGATAAACGGGGTTAACCTCCAATTAACCATAAATTTCCGCGCAGTGCCCCGAACCGCAACAGGCCGCAGATCGGGGCGCAACATCTGCATGACCTAAAAAAGGATCGGCGTTTACCGTATATTTTCTTCGACCCTGTATCAGACTTAGAAAAAACAGGTGAGTGGAATGCCAATACAAAAGAAAACGAGCGTCAAAGCGTTCGACACTAGCGCTGTGCCAATGTCGCAAACGTCTCCGCTTGCTCTGCGCAAGGAAGATGAAAAACGGGGTCAACCGACCGATCGGCTTGATGCCTTTGCCCGCAAAGTCAGACCGTCCGAAGGCAAGGCCCCAAAGATCGACCGTCGCCGTAAACGCCTGACAACGGCGGATGTATCTGTCCCGCGTGATCAAACCAATATGAATGCTGTGAGGTTTGGCCTGCGCGGTCTTGATGTTCTCATGGTCTGCGCCGTCATCGCGGTTGGTATTTGGAATGGCTATGTCGGGACAAATGATCGGGGGATTGCTGCCCCGGTCGCAGCTTCTATCCTCGGCTCCGTTATTTTCATCTCGGCTCTGTTTATCTCCAATGCCTACCGTTTCAACGCGGCGCAGCGCTGGTCATCTCATATGCGCAATGTCGGCTTGGCCAGTTTCGCGGCACTCGGCGTTTGGTTGACCATCGCCTTGATTGTACGTCCCGAAACATTTTTGCCTGACGCCCTCGCAAAAGCGGGATTGGGTGCGATTGCGCTCATTCTCGTCCTCCATTCTGCTTATCACGCGCAAATGCGGCGTCTGCATAATAAAGGTGCCCTCGCCCCGACGATTGTCATGTTGGGCGCAACGGAAAGCGCACGTCGGATAATTGAAGAAAATGCGAAGACGAAAGAACTCAACATCCTCGCAATTTTCGATGATCGCCTCGCGCGGACGCCGCATAATATTTACGGTGTTCCGGTTATCGGAAAAGTCGATGACCTCCTCGGGTGGGATGCCCTGCCCTATGTGAACCGAATTGTTGTCACATTGCCGTCTATTGCGAATGAGCGACGTCAGGCCTTTATGGACCGTGTGCGCCTGCTGCCCAATCGCATCGCTTTCGTCGTCGACGAGTTTGAGACGCTGAACCACGTAAAGCAACGCGTCTCAGAGATTGCCGAAGTCTCCATGCGGGATGTGACCGGCAATCCGAAATCCGGGCGCCACACGGCGATTAAACGTCTGACCGACATCGTCATCAGTTCCATCGCGCTCGTGCTCGGTGCGCCTGTTCTCTTGGGCATAGCGGCGCTTATCCGCCTCGATAGCAAAGGCCCGGTTCTGTTCAAACAACAGCGTCACGGCTTTAACAATCGGGTCTTCGATATCTATAAATTCCGCTCCATGCGCAATGAGGATGCCGATCCGAATGCCGCCCAGCAGACAGTTGTTGGAGATGCCCGTGTGACGAAGATTGGTCGCTTTATCCGCAAGACCTCTATTGATGAGCTGCCGCAGCTTCTCAACGTTCTGAAAGGCGAAATGTCACTCGTCGGCCCGCGCCCGCATGCAACAGGTATGCGCACGGAAGGTAAAGACAGTATCGACCTCGTCGCGGAATATGCCCATCGTCACAAAGTCAAACCCGGTATGACGGGCTGGGCGCAGATCAATGGCTCTCGCGGCCCGTTGCGTAACGGGAATGATATTGCGGAACGCGTGCGCCTCGATGTGGAATATATCGAACGCTCGAATTTCCTCTTCGACCTTTATATTATGCTCAAAACCCTGCCGGTCCTGCTCGGCGATAGTACCAATACGCGGTAATGCAACGCACACACCGTCATATGTGGGAGGCTTGAGCCATGATGGGTCGCTCTATGCTCGCCTATCTGCCGGTCAATCTGGCGAATGTTCTGACGTCGTTCGGGACAATCATCATATTGACGCGCCTGCTCGCGCCCGAAGAATTCGGGATCTACGCGATTGCCATGATCACGATGCAATTCGTGCATATGGGCCTATTCACATGGATGGAAGCGGCGATGGCGCGGTTTCAGGCCCGGGCGGAGCGCGAAGATAATGTCGCCTCTCACCTCACCACACTCTACCGTTTAGCGGCCGGAACCGGTTTGATTGGCCTTACCTTGATTATGGGGCTGCTCTGGATATTACCTATGCCCGACCGTCTCAGCTTTGTTCTGATTTTTGCGCTCGGCTCTACCTGCCTCCAAGTTCTGTTTAATCTCGGCATGGAAGCACATCGTGCCGCGCACCGGATTAAACGCTATTCACTGACCTATTCAACGCAGACACTTGTCAGTTTTACACTGGGTATTCTGTTTATTCTGTTCTCGCCCTTGCGGGAGGCCAGCCCTTTTGTCGGTATCATCATCGGGCTTCTGATTGTCGGTGGGCTGGACCTTTTATTCATGCGGCGTCGCATGAAGGGCGGGACTTATGATAATGCAAAGACGAAGACTTATCTCGCTTACGGCATGCCCCTCTGTATCGGGTTGCTGCTCTCCTATGCGCTTAATTCCGCAGATGTCTATCTCATCGCGGCCCTCATGGGCGAGGCCTCTGCGGGGGAGTATAATGCCGGCTATAACCTCTCCAACCGCAGTCTCGAGATCCTCTTTGTTTGGGTTTCCATGGCGGTCACACCCGTCGCCGTCACGGCGATGGAACAGGAAGGCACGGACCGCAGTCGCGACATCCTAAAAAATTATGGCGCGACCCTTATGTGGATCGCCTTTCCAGCCGCCACGGGGATCGCCCTCGTCTCGCAGGATGCAGGATTTATCCTCGGCGAAGGTGTGCGCGAAGGCGCTGTCACGGTTATGCCGTGGATTGCTTTTGCCGGGCTGATTAACGGGGTGATGACCTACTATGTCCACCGCGCCTTCATGCTGTCCGGGCAGACGCAGAAATATGTCTGGGCGCTGGTGCTACCCGTGATCTTGAATATCGGACTAAACCTCGTACTCATTCCCAAATTTGGGTTAATGGGCGCTGTTTGGGCGACCATCCTGTGTTACGGTATCGCATTAATTATCGCGACAGTCTTAGCACGTCAGGATTATCCTCTACCCTTACCCATGCGAGCCGCGGTAGAACTAGCCCTGTGTTGTGGTCTGATGAGCGGAGCTGTTCTCCTGCTTCCGCTCAAAGGGTTAGAGCCAGGGGTCATAACCTTGTTGATAAAAGCCAGTGTGGGCGCTGTCGTTTACCTTGCCGCTTGCTGGGTCCTGAATGCCGCGGAGTGTCGGCAGGTCGTACATCTATTACGCCGTAGATTTGATCGCTCGAGCTTGGTGGAGGTTGCGGAATGACCGGTCAAACCTTTGAAAGCGCAATATGGAGAAAATCCAGCCCCCGCCTCTCCGTGCTCATCCCGTTCTTCCGCGATGATGCGTCTGATTTGATTTCAGAGCTGGAGCATCAGCTCGATCAGGACTCTGTCGAAATTCTCATCCATGATGACGGGACGCGGGACCAGCCCCTCACAGCAAAAATTGAAAGCCTTATCGCAAAGAGCCCCCTCGCCATCCGGCTTTTCAGTGCGACCGAGAACCAAGGACGGTCCGCTGCCCGAAATGCCTTACAACTGGCCGCCCGCAGCGATTGGGTACTCTTTCTGGACGCGGATATGCGACCTGCACAGACCGATTTTCTGCGCAACTATCTGGATCTCATCTCGCAAGGACAGGCCGATATCATCTTTGGTGGCTTCCATGTTGAAGCGCAAAAAGCCGATAAGGACCGGGATCTCCACCGCGCCCTCTCGGATGTTTCGGACTGTTTGAGTTTAGCAGAAAGACAAGCAGCAGGTGCACAATTTGTGGCCTCCTCCAATCTCTGCGTCTCGAAACAAGTTTTAGAAACGGAGCCCTTTGATGACGGCTTTTCCGGTTGGGGATGGGAAGACAGTGAATGGGCCGCACGCGTGTCGAAACGGTTCACGCTCATCCATATAGACAATCCGGCCATCCATCTGGGACTTGAAACAACGGAGACATTGCTGCGCCGTTTTGCGACATCCGGTCAGAATTATAAGCGATTTGTGACCCTCCATCCGGACCTTGCGCCGCAATTGGCGCTCTACCGGATATCGTCCAAACTTGGTCGTGTGCCGGGACAAAAACTGATGCGCCCCGCTCTCAAAGCGTTGGTCAAAGCTGCCGCGATTCCGATGAAAATCCGCCTCAATGCGCTGAAACTCTGGCGGGCCTCTCACTATGCAGAGGCCCTGCGATGAACACGCTCTCCGATACATTTCTACACAGAGTCCGACGGCAACTGTCACATTTCCAACAGCGGTCCATTCTTCCTGTGCCTACAGAAGGCCCGATTGTCAGCTTTAGCTTTGATGACTGCCCCTGTTCCGCGATTGATACGGCTCTGCCTATGCTTGAGGCGGAGGACTGGAAAGCCACTATCTATGTCGCAGTGGGGCTCTGCGACACGGTCAATCATCTCGGTCCGCATATTAGCCGGGATGACATCGTCGATCTGCATAAACGTGGCCATGAAATCGGCGATCACACCTATTCGCATATCAACGCAAAAGGTCTGGACGCAACCAAATATATGGCTGATGTTGAACGCAATCAGCGAGCCTTAAAAGACCTAGGCCTGCCGCCCAGTGAAAACTTTGCCTTCCCCTTTGGCGATGTCACAAATGTCATAAAAAAAGAATTGCGGCATAAGTTTTCAACTTTGCGAGGCGTGCTTCCGCCTCAAAATTCAAGGATGGATGCCAATTTTCTACCTGCCATACCGATCTATTCCGGACAGACAGAAGATACCGCGCTACGCGAAATTGCGAACCTGCAGCAATCACAAATCTGGTTGAACCTTTTCACACATGACGTTCGCGAAAACCCCAGTCCGTTCGGATGTAAAATAGACACGTTTCAAGACATCGTCGCCGCCGTCAAACAATCCGGCGCGCGTGTCATGACGGTGAGAGACGCGTATCGCACAGTAAAATCGGAGGGCTCAGTCACGTGACCCTATCCAACACAACTCTATCTATTGTTATTCCGACCTATAAACGCCCCGACGCCCTGCGCCGCGCCATCGCAAGTGTCAGAGACGAACGGGTCGACGGCTTAGATATCGAAATCGTCATTGCGGATAATGACCCGGCAGGTAGTGCGAAGGAGACAGCGGCGGAACTGACAGACACTTACGAGGTCCCCGTCATCTATACACACGTCCCCGAACCCGGTGTTTCAAATGCCCGTAATGGTGCACTCGAAATCGCGACAGGGCGCTATATCCTGTTCCTTGATGACGATATGGAAGCGCTCGCCCCATGGGCGCAGTCAATGATTGATGCGGCCAACCGTTTTGATGCGGCCCTCGTCTTTGGTCCCGTAAAAGCCGTCATGCCGGAGGCGGGAAATCCCGTTTATGAATATATGCAACCGCTATTCAGCCGCAAATTCTCTCAGGAAGATGGATTAATTGACCGCGGGATCGGGTCAGGCAATTGCCTAATTGACCGGGAAAACCTCACTCTGCCTTGTCCGCCATTCAATCCCGAACTGAACAAGACAGGCGGAGAGGACGATCATCTATTCCGACAATTGGAACATCAGGGCGTGCGCATCGCGTGGACAAATGCGGCCAAGACCTATGAGCACGTTCCGGCCCATCGCGCCAATCTCAGCTATGTCTGGCGGCGGAATTTTGCATTTGGTCAAGCCCCGACGCAGGAATCTGCTGATTTAGGCTGGCGCGGGATACCGGGCATCCTGAAATGGATGTTTGTTGGTCTTGCGCAAATCGTCATTTACGGCACGCTTCTGGCTTTATCTAAGCTGCGCAGAAAACCGGACGCCGTCCGCTATTGGGGACGTCTGGCCCAAGCGTTCGGCAAGGTCATCTGGACGGAGCGCGTCTCACCCAAATTCTACGGGATTTAAACGGGCAGCTTTTGATAATCTGTCCGGCGCGTCAGGAAATACGGTACGCGCACGCGATCCCGCCAGAACGGTTTTTCAAACGCAAAGAGTTTGGCCGAGGTCGCAACGAACATCACCCAAGAAAGATCATTTTGCTGAAGGATTGTCGATTCCGACATGGAGAAGGCAAAAAACATGACGGTCGAAAGAATGACCCAATAGGTTTCCGTCCCACCCTTACGCAAGCGATCAATCGCAAGAATGATTGTAAATATAAATAAGAGTGCAAAAGCTCCAACGCCCACGACTCCGGTAGACAGCCACGTCTCAATCCATCCGTTATGTGCGGAGGGTACGCCCCATTCGAGGCCTAATCGAACATAGTAAGACGAGCCCAGCGGATCGAGCCAGTAGACTCCATACCCATAACCCAGCAAAGGTTTTTGTTCAATCGAGGCGATCAACCCACCCCAAATATCCGTTCGCCCTGTCAAGGTCGGCTCTTTTCCAATCAGGCCTAATGTGAATTCGGGCGCAATGACCAACATGCTCACAATCCCACCAATCACGACCAAGATTGCTAGAATGAGGGGAAAACGTAGAAATGTGTAGCGACGATAAACGCGCAGCGCGATAAACCCGCCAATTCCAATTAGCGCAACCAGCAGAGAGGTTTTCGACGTCGACATAATGACGAGCAGAAAACACATGGCAGCCCCCGTCAGCCAGAGCGCCGCCCTGTCCGGACGCATCGCAAAGGCACAGAGCATGACAATGACGCCCTTGGCCATGACCCCGCCCATATAATTTTTCTCAATCCATGCCCCACGCCACGCACCGTGGTGAATTTCCTGCATGATCCCATATTCGGGCAGTACCAGCGCAATCAGGATAGAGACAATCGCCATGGCCCAGAAACACGCGGCCAGACGCTGCACGAGGCCGCTCCAATCATATCGCGCAGCGAGGACCAATCCAAAGAGCGTCGTGATAAGAAGCGCAATAGACCGCCGCATGGAGACCGCCGGATTGATTGACCAAAAGTAACTGAGACAGCAAATTACGATACAAATCAGTAGAAGCGGATTAAATGCGGCAAGTCGAATGAGTTGCGGCAAGCACCGTAAGGCCAGACCCAAGACCAAGACGTAGATTGGATACCAAATTGCGCGGGCCAGCGGGCTCTCATATTCAGGATTATTAAAATCCGTCAAAAACAGGGCCACCAGTGCCGTCGAAAACATGAAGATCATCACAAAGAAGATGACATTTTCCAAGCCGCGCAAAGCCCCGAACAGCGCGTAATTACGCTGTCGCAGGGCGGCATGGGAATAGGTGGGCGCGGCGGGCATTATCCGTGTCTATTGCGGGGGCGGTGGGACCGGACGACCAGATTCATCGACATATCCGGTGGCGGTTTCAAATGCCCCCGCCTGTGCCTGTCCTGTCGCGTAGGGGTTATGGCTAAGGTCAAGCGCGGCACTGCCTTGGAAATCCGTGGGTTGCGGGTCCGCATAGCCTGGCTCGAACGGGGCTCTCTGTGGACGCCCATATTGGTCATAGCCCGCTGTGGGCGCATAAGCGTCTGCCTGCGGAGCGGCGTAAGATTGCGCCCCGTAAGCATAATACTGCCCCTGTTGTGGAGTCATACCCTGATCATATCCGGACGGCGCGTAGCCGGCCTCTGCATAAGCGGTCGCAGCAGGCATTTCATAAGGATTGGGAGATAATGGTTGGCCGGGATCATAGGGTGAGACAGGCTCCGGTATTGGATCATAGGCAGGTGCTTCGACAGGTGAAATATCCGCGACATTTTCCCGGACATCGGGACTGCGCACCTGTTGCGGCGTGCTGTAAAGACGTGGATCAAGGAAGACTCGGATCATCGCGATGAAGAACAGAACCAAACCCCAGGCAAAGGACGCAATGGCGAAAACCAGCAATTGCATATTGCGACCCTTATTCGGATACTTGGCGTAGGAAATGACTTTGACATTCTCCGCATCAACCGCAGATTGCTCCGCATCGACCAGAGCTTCCTGCTCTTTTGCATTATAGGAATTTAGGCGCGTGTTCAGCGTTTCCCGCTCGCGCAGAAGATTTTGATATTCAGGATTGAGAGATGTCAAACGACGAATTTTAGCGTCCGCTGAATTTAACTGACGCTGGAGCGTAAACTCCCGCTCCCGTAGGCTATCTGCTGTTGAGGCCAGAGTATTGCGACGCTCGGTCAGTTCCTGATGGGTCGGGTTGGGTCCGACGCGGCGTCCGCCACTGGCTTTGCCATTATACGTGCTTTGCAAGGCCCGTAGTTCATTCAACTCCGTCTGCTTTTGCCGGACGGGATCAGATGTCGGCAAATATTTTGCGAGCAATTGGCCCAGCTCCAACTCGGCCTGCGCCACACGTTGGGCCGCACGATCATCCCTGTATAAATCAATTGTTTCGGGGGTCTGACGCAGTTGGTCTTCCACTCTTGCGAGCGCCGCTTCGGTTTCGGCGATTGAAGCGCGTGTACCGTTAAGTGAAGCTTTCAAGTCTTCGGTGCGTTCGCGCAGACCGTCCTGCTCTGACGTGAAATCCGAAATATCATTTCTCTTTAAGAAACGTGCGATTGCCCGCTCATTGGAAGATAGTTGATCTTCAGTCGCCTGACGACGCTCAGAAATAACCTCATCCGACCCTTCAACGAAAACCTGACGGCGGAAGGACATGTAAGCATCGATAAAGGCATTAGTTGTCTCAACCGCGACATCAGGATTTTCATGTTCAAATGACACATCAATGATTGAGGATTTCGCGCGTGGCATGACGAGATAGGCATTCCCCACTTCATTGCGCAATTCCATCCAAGCAATTTTGCGCTCTGTTTCGTTCGGTGCACCTGTCACTTTATTATAGGCATCGGGGGCCAGCCGCGCGGCCGTCATTTCACCAATAACCTGATCTATGATTTCGCCGTTCTTCATAATGGCAGCCTCGGTCAGGGTGATCGTATCAATTGTCTGACTCAGCCCCGTATTCTGTCCAGACTGACCGACGGGATTATAGGCGTAATCATCACTGAATTGGACGAGGATGCGTCCGTCGCCGGAATAGCTGCGTTTGAAATCCAGCGAGTAGTACCACGCGCCTAACGCGCCCAGTACGAAGAGCGGGATGACCCACCACATCTGTTTGAAAAAGGATTTGAACATTTCGCCGAGACGGATGTTCGGCATGCCATTGGCGTAGTCCCCAACGGTGAGATCCCCCATTCGAGGTTCCAGCGGGCGCAGCTGCTCCTGCGCGCTAACGGGCTCGAACCCCTTACGATTTTTCCGACCCCATTTGGCCATGCGCGAATCCTTCCGTGAATCACTCGCGTTAACCATGTCCTCCTAAATTTTAAGAATTCCTTATCCATTCTTCTTAACTATTGGAAAAAACGGAATTACCGCACAAAAGGCCATTGAAAATGAGAAAAACACGCAAGATCGCAGGTTTTGCCGCCTCGACAGCGGCCCTCTCGCTCCTCGTCGGCTTGTCATTTGGTGCAAGTGATTCGGCTTTTGCGCAGTCGCGATATGGTCAAACGCAGCAGGTTCACCCGCGATATGCGCCAAATCCGCATGCGCAACCGAAAAAATATAAGAATTTGGCGCACCGGATGCGCGGGCAGAAACACATTTCCTACCAAACACCGCCGCCCCCCGGCATGTTCCAGCAATGGGTGGAATGGGAGTCGGAATATACGCTTGTTCCCGGGGATCAGCTCGACATCGTCGTCAGTTCCGCGCCGGAACTCTCCCGCACGCTGACCGTCGGACCGGATGGCCGTATCGTTATGCCGATGGCCAAGCCGATTATGGTCGCAGGTCGAACTTTTGGATTTGTGCAGCAGGCCCTTATGTCGGAACTTGGCAAACAATTGCGAGACCCCACATTGGCGGTAACGCCACGCGCCTATGCGCCGGAACAGATTTATGTCGGCGGGCAGGTCGGACAACCCGGAACTTATACGATCCCCAGCCGCATCGGTGCGCTGGAAGGCATTCTTATGGCCGGCGGATTACGCCCGACGGCGCGGTCGCGTCAAATCGCGGTTCTACGTCGTGCGCCCAATGGCGGCATGATGATGCGGACCGTCGATATTCGCGGCGGATTGAACAATATCCGCGAATATAACGACAATCTACAACTGCGTCGCGGCGATATCATCTATGTGCCGCAAAACACATTGGGTGAAATCGGGACCTTCATGGACGGCTTCCGCCGTGCCCTGCCCGTGGACTTCAACCTGTCCTATCAATTTGGCGCAAATGGTGGCGGGACGACGGTCGTTTCGCCGTAAGCTGATATAAATTGACTTAAGGTATATAAAACAGCACCTGAATGTCATGATCTGGCAGGACCTATACCGCGAATTTATTACGCTTTTCGTGGTCATCGATCCTATCGGAACGATTCCGGTTTATCTTTATGCCGCCAAAGGCGTTAAGCCCGAATTGCGGGTCAAATTTGCGCTGCGCGCCGTTCTTATCGCAGCCTGTGTCCTGCTCGCATTCCTTGTCATCGGCCAAATTATCTTGGAGACATTGGGGCTACGCCTCGGGTCATTCCAAGTCGCAGGCGGAATTGTTCTGTTTCTCTTCGCTCTCGACATGATTTTCGGCCAATCAAAGCCTGCGACGGAGATAGAGATGGCTGAACGGGATGACCTGTCAGGCGCTGTTTTCCCGCTGGCCATGCCGTCCATCGCATCGCCCGGTGCCATTTTGGCCGTCGTCATCCTGACGGATAATCATCGCACGTCAGTTTCGGAACAGACCGTTACAGCTCTTATCCTCGTCAGCATACTTGCGCTGACATTTTTACTCTTACTGCTCGCGACCCGCATCCAAAAAGTCATTGGCGATACGGGGGCCAGTGTCATCAGTCGTATTATGGGCCTGGTCCTCGCGACTGTCGCCATTGATGCAATCATCAATGGTTTAATCAGTCTGGACTTGGTCGCCTTATTCGCGAATTAAGCTGCGATAAGCTCGCGATTTTCGCTCAACCATCCGCGTGCGGCGCGTTGGGCCATTGTCAGGTCTGTTGCGCTCATCTCGTATTTCAGCTCTTCGCGATACGCTTTGGCCGGAATGCTGCCCATCATGGCGGCAAGACTGAACCATTTATGCGCCTCAATGAAATCTGGACCGCGATCCTCGACATCTGTTGAATAAATCAAACCGAGGCGGAACATATCCTCTGCACCGGCGATTTCTGTAGCTGCAGCTTCCGCTTCGCGAACTTCTAAATTTGTAAAGGCCATGGCCTTCTCCTCCCATTTTTAGTCACCAATCCTTCCGGGCCTATCCCGGGGCGCCTGGTTTGAACGGGTGGGCCCGTCTCTCTTTGGCGTGATTGAAGATTGGACAGGGCAAGATAAATATAAGGTTAAACGAAAACATGGTTAAACTTGCTTTACGCAAGTTAAAAACGGTCAATACTCATTACTTTTCAAGATAAACTTAGATATTATTTTATTAAAATACAGATACTTCAAGTCTAGCGAAATTAAGAAAGCCCCGATTCATATGGAAGTAACATATCGGGGCCCGAAATTATTTTTCAAAAAAATTCGCGAAATCAGTCATAAAACTTGACCAGCTCCTCCATATCCGCACGATCCGCATAGAGATTATTGACGTTGGCCTCGGGGTCACCATAACCCATTGCCATCCCGACCATGACTTCCTGCTCCTCCGGAATGTCGAGATATTTGTGACACACAGACGTCCAATTGCGCCACCAGCCCTGCGGGGCGGTGTGCAGCCCCGCCTCGCGGGCGAGGAGCATCAGCGACTGAATGTAAATCCCGATATCCATGTGCTGCGGCGCCCCAAGGCGTTTATCGCCCGTGACGATGATCCCGACGGGGGCTTCGAAGAACTTCGCATTCTGCGCGAACCAGACGAGACGCCCCATCTTATTCTCGCGCGGAATGCCGAGCAGCGCGTACATATCTTCACCCAGTTTATAGCGCCAAGACCGCATGGGCTCCCAAAGCGGTTGGGGATAGGCGGGGTGTGTCGGTTCTTCGGTCTTGCCCGCCAGCGTGATCTCGACGGCGTCTTTTTTGAAATTGGTCAGCACATCGCCCGTCATCACGTGGACATTCCAAGGCTGCAAATTGCCGCCGGACGGGCTGCGTTGGGCTTTGGTCAAGATGTCTTTCAACAGGTCCCCTGCCACCGGTTTGTCCACGAACTGCCGAACGGTGATCCGCGTTTTTAACGCGTCCGAGACAGTTTCCGATTTTGATGTATTCAAGCCCATGTCGCGTTTCCCAGATCTCTATAAAATTCCATTAGACCCTATCGAGCATATCTGAACGGTCAGGACTAGGTACAGGGTTGAGCGATACGTGGGCGAATATGAATAGCGGCCGGCGCTATTCCGCCTCGCCAAATGTCGCGACGACGATATCCTGAAAATCGATCCCATCACCGCCACGCCAATATCCGGGATGAATATCAATCTGCGTCGCACCGAGATCTTCCAGATGCGCGCGCAGCCAATCCAGATCATGCGCCACGGCCATTTCGGGCTCAGATGGGTCCTCGACCCAATCACCGTCACCCGCGTGTTGGAAAGAATAGGTCGACCCCTCTCCCACACCATCCCGACCAAACACGGTGAAATAGGCCCGCCCACCGGGGCGCGTCACACGCGCCGTTTCCGCCAAATATTGCGCAACGGCTTTCTTTCGCATGTGGGTATAGACCGAGGTTGAGACGGAGATATCGAAGAGGTCATCCGCGAAGGGAAAGTCAAAGTCTTCGGCGCGGGCTTTTCCTCTCGGATTATAAAAACTGTTCCAAACGTCAGCATGGTGGAAATCATACCGCCCCGGCAGATCGCGAAACCGCTTTTTCGACCAAGAAATCCCGTAAGGCACGATATCAAACCCGTCATAGGACACATCTGACCCAAAGGCCCTTTGCAGCGCCAGCGCGTTCCGCGCAATCGCGCAGCCAATATCCAGCACGCGGTCGCCTTCGCGCAGGCCCGCATGGTCCTGCATCAGCTTTACCGTCAGATCGCCAACCTCGTTAAAACTCTTATGCCCCGCAAAATTGATCGCCTCGGGTGGCCCGTCATCCCCGTCCAGAAACGGCGTGAGCTTGACAACCAAGTCAATGACATCCGCTGCCAACGTATATTTCAAGCGGCGTCTGGTGGCGGAGGAGAACATTTAATGCGGCGGAAAAACGCGGGTGAAGACGAATTTCAAAATGAAGAATTCGATCAATGCCATGACTGCCGCGATTACGAAGGATAGAACAAGGTTAAAGCCCACACCCATATTCATCGCAACCAGCACAATGAAAAACAATGCCAGTGGCGACCCATAAACAATGTAGAGCCGGAGTTGGCGATTCATTTGAAAGGCCCAATTTGTCTTGTAGAATCTAATTCTATTACCTCTGCCACTCTCAATCTTCCATCAAAAGTCTATTTCGAAAATTTGGGTCTTTTTCCATATAATCCAACAATCTCATCATCTCACGCCTCAAATCTTCTCGAAACTTCTTGAGCGATATCTCATCTCTATCGAATGATGCTGTGCGAGGTCCGTTTTGATAGCGAGTAATAGAAATGCCCAAATCCACAGCTGAGTTTTGCAAAGCTAGATCGTCTTTTAGCGCAGCCGTAAAAAGGATTTTGTGATGACGTAAAAGATCGACGGCTGAATTAGTGGCGTTCGTGTAGGGAACCTTCCACATCAATGGACCTTCAGGCACCATTTCCATATGTTGCTGTCTTAGCGTGATATAAGCCTCACGCCCTTCTTTAGTCGTTCGCATTTCTTTTCGAGCTTTTTCTAGCGCCTCCTTGTAAGCCTCATTATTTTCTTCGTAATTCCGCATATTCTCGTACATCTGCACGGGGAAAAGGTATGAATTCCCGCAAATATAGTCATTTGATAGGACGAAAGGGATTTTATTTTTCAATGCGGGCTCAAGAGAGTCCACTGTATAATCGCAAACGAGTTCCATTCGCTCAACGTTGACACGCTGACCTTCGTTTTCATCATAAAAGTTATAGTTTCTAGGGTCTATTTCACAAAAATTGCCTGCCAGTTCCGGTGTAGAGATAGCCACCCGGGTTGTCTCGCCAATGTATTTTTTCAAATATTCGAGACTCAATTCAGTTGAATGACGATGACCCCCAAGCATCCAGCCGACAACAATTTTATCTTGGTCTAATTTGCCTCTGACAACATCAATTACATCAAACGTAAATTGAAAATAGTCCCGCCCGTGCGCAGCGTTTTCTGCGGAAACCTGATTTACGTCAGTAAGGTTACCTTCAAATATCACATCTGAGAATGCAATATCTAACTGGGTCAGTTGCTTTGAAACCCTGCAGGCTTCCGCCATTTGCGGCGTGAGAAGCGCAAATGAGACAGCACCGAGTGCAGTAAGGACGAATTTCATGACTTATGAATAGCAGAATAAAATGAAAAAGTTAATCCGAAACCCAATGTAGCTCTAAAGCCCCAGTTTCTTCCGAAGAATTTCATTCACGGCCTGCGGGTTCGCTTTGCCTTGCGAGGCCTTCATCACTTGCCCCACGAAGAAGCCGAGAAGTTTCGGATTCTCTTTGGCTTTCTCGGCTTGGGCCGCATTATCCGCGATAGCCTTGTCCACCATGGCTTCAATCGCGCCCATATCCGTGACTTGTTTCAGGCCGTCCCGTTCGATGATTCCATCTGCCGTGCCCTCGCCTGCGAACATTTTCTCGAACACGCCTTTGGCGATTTTACCGGAGATCGTGTCGTCCAGAATGCGGTCGATCAGGCCACCCAGCGCATCCGCAGAGACAGGGCTGTCCTCCAACTCCACGCCCGCTTTATTCAGAGCGCCGAAGAGTTCAACCATTGTCCAGTTGGACGCGATTTTTGGGTCACGACCTTTGGCAACGGTCTCGTAGAAATCGGCCTTCACCTTATCCGACGTCAAGATCCGCGCATCATATTCCGGCAGACCGTAATCCGCCATGAAGCGAGCCTTACGGACATCCGGCATTTCGGGGAGTTCGGATTTGATGCGGTCAACGAAAGACTGCTCCAACTTGATCGGTAACAGGTCAGGGTCGGGGAAATAGCGGTAATCATGCGCGTCTTCTTTAGAGCGCATGGTCCGCGTTTCACCTTTGACCGAGTCAAACAAACGCGTTTCCTGATCGATTTCACCGCCGGCTTCCAGAATGTCAATATGACGGCGGGCTTCATAATTGATGGCCTGACGGATGAAGCGCATGGAGTTGACGTTCTTGATCTCGCACCGCGTGCCGAGCTCACCACCCGGACGGCGCACCGACACATTCACATCAGCGCGAAGATTGCCCTTCTCCATATCACCGTCACACGTGCCGAGCGCGCGGACAATCCCGCGAAGCTTCTCGACATAGGCGGACGCCTCTTCGGGGGATCGCATATCCGGCTTGGACACGATTTCCATCAACGCCACGCCGCAGCGGTTGAGGTCGACATAAGTCTCATCCGGCGAGAGATCATGGACGGATTTGCCCGCATCCTGTTCCAGATGTAGCCGTTCAATCCCGACATTGACGGGCTCACCGACATTGCCATCCGCGTCGATGGGCAGGATTTCAATCTCGCCTTCACCGACAACGGGGAATTCAAATTGCGAAATCTGATAACCCTGCGGCAGATCAACATAGAAATAATTCTTACGGTCAAAGCGGGAGAACAGGTTAATCTTGGCATTGAGGCCAAAACCCGTTTTCACAGCCTGCTCAATGCAGAACTCATTCACGACAGGGAGCATACCCGGCATACCCGCATCGACGAGGCTGACCTGCGTATTTGGCGCAGACCCATAATCCGTCGCCGAGCCGGAGAAGAGCTTGGACTCACTCGCAACCTGCGCATGGACCTCAAGACCAATGATGATCTCCCAATCACCCGTATCCGTAGTGATCCAATCTTTTTTATCCGCAATGCGGGGGGCTATGAACATTCTTTTACTCCTTCACCTAAGCCGATGAGACATGACCGTCTCATACAGCTCTGGAAACAAATCTTTGTCAGGCAAAGGCCAGACGGGAGATTTGTTTATATCAATCCAGAACGGGTTGAATTTCTCCACCAGTTCCAGTTTCCAATCTCGGTCCCAGGCCTTCATCCGCTTTTCGCGTAATAAAGCCTCTTCTCGCGTTTCAAATTCCTCGAACCAGACGAGAGACTTGAGTTTATATTTCTTCGAGAAGCCATCAAAGACTTCTGCAATATGTAGTTCCATGCGCTGACCGAGGTCATCCGTGGAACCGATATAAAGCGTCCCGTTGCGTTTATTTGTGACGATATAGACATAGAAAACCTTGTCGAACATCACATCTTCCTGCTCTGGACCCCAGCTTTCGCTGGGGTTTACCGGAAATAAATAGACACTCCGTCCACCCCAGCGGAAGCTGGGGTCCAGAGCGTCAATCTCCTATGTTTCTATTTCCACCACGCCTCAGGTTTCGCCGTGAACCCGGCCGCATCTTCCAGTGCACTCGCCGCTTTAAACACGGTTGCCTCATCCATCGCGCGTCCGATAATCTGCAAACCCAGCGGCAATCCGCTCTTATCCAGTCCCGCGGGAACGCTAATCCCCGGTAGTCCCGCCAAGTTCGTCGTGACTGTAAAAATATCGTTCAGATACATTTGCACCGGATCGCTGACTTTCCGCCCGACGGCAAAGGCGGCACTCGGCGCCGTCGGCGTCAGGATCGCGTCGCAGGTCTCCCACGCATTTTCGAAATCCTGCACAATCCGCGTGCGGACTTTTTGCGCACGAAGGTAATAGGCGTCGTAATAGCCAGCGGAGAGGACGTAGGTCCCGATCATGATCCGGCGGCGGACTTCGTCTCCGAAGCCTTCCGTCCGCGTGCGCTCATAAGTATCAGCGAGGTCTTTGCCGTCAACGCGAAGGCCGTAACGCATACCGTCATAGCGCGCGAGATTCGACGAGGCTTCCGCCGGCGCGACAACGTAATAGGCGGGTAGAGCGTATTTTGTGTGTGGCAAGCTGATCGGGACGATTTCCGCACCTGCCGCTTTCATCCATTCAATGCCTTGGTCCCAAAGCGCTTGTATGTCAGCGGGCATACCGTCAATCTGATACTCCTTCGGGATGCCGATGCGCAGACCTTTCACGGACTGCCCACACGCTCCGACCCAGTCAGGGACATCCGCATTGATCGAGGTCGAATCTTTCGGATCATAGCCAGCCATGCTCTCCAACAAGATCGCGCTGTCTTTGACCGTCTTGGCGATCGGTCCGGCCTGATCCAGCGAACTCGCGAACGCGACCGTGCCCCAGCGGGAGCAGCGGCCATAGGTCGGCTTAATCCCGACTGTGCCCGTTAGTGACGCGGGCTGACGGATGGACCCGCCCGTATCGGTCGCCGTTGCACCGAGGCAGAGATCCGCGGCGACAGCAGAAGCCGACCCACCAGAGGAGCCCCCCGGCACGAGGTCCACATCATTCCGCCAGGGGTTGATGACAGGGCCAAAGGCGGAGGTCTCATTCGAACTCCCCATCGCAAACTCATCGAGGTTCAGCTTGCCGAGCATCACCATGCCATCGGCCTTCATATTCGCCGTGACAGTGGATTCATAAGTCGGGGTAAAATCGCCGAGGATTTTTGACCCGGCCGTCGTCTTCACACCTTCGGTACAGAACAAATCTTTGATCGCGAGCGGCGCACCCTCCAGCTTTCCAACAGTACCGGACGCCCGACGCGCGTCAGACGCTTTCGCCCCTTCTATCGCCTGCTCAAATGTCGTCGTGATAAAGGCATTCAAATCCGCGCCGTCCATACAGGCGTCGATATGGGCTTTGGTCAGTTCCTCGGAAGAGAAATCGCCCTTGGCCATCCCGTCCAACGCACCGGACAATGTCATTTTTGTTAGGTCAGACATGCTCTACTCCACCGACCGTGGCACGACGAAAAAGCCGTCATCGGCCTTTGGCGCGTTCTTCAGAATTTCGTCACGTTTGCCGCCATCCGTGACTTTATCCGTCCGCATAGGTGCGGCCATATCGACGGCGGACGTCATGGGCTCTACGCCCTCAACATCCACTTCGCCGAGTTGTTCGATCCACGCCAGAATGCCGTTCAGGTCTTCGGCAATCGGGGCCAAGCGATCCTCTTCAACATGGAGGCGTGACAGCCTCGCGATTTTCTTGACGTCCTCTGCGGAAACGCCGTTTTGGGGTTGAGCCATGACTCTGGTCCTTCAATCTTATTGCGCGCGGTTAGCAGGGGCAAAACGCGCTCGCAAGCGATTGTGAACCTGCTATCACTTGTATCGCAGTCATGCCCACTCTAGGGCGCGGGTCTATGACCATAAATCTGCCTCATTCAGCGCCAAGTTTCGGCAACCCACTCTCCCGGGCTTTTGGGCGCTTGATGCTTCGTACCGTCGGGATGAAAGTCGGCGGAACCGTACCGGATGTGCCGAAAGCCATCCTGCTCGGCGTACCGCATACGTCGAACTGGGATCTGATCCTCGCCATGGGCATGAAATACGCACTGGGTTTGGATTATAAGTGGATGATGAAATCCGAGGCGTTTTTCTTCCCCTTTGGCGGCATGTTCAAGGCCATGGGCGGCATTCCCGTGGACCGCAAAGCCGCCAAGGATGTCGTCGGGCAGATGGGCGATTGGTTCGACGCGAACGAGAAAGCGTGGATTGGTATCACCCCCGAGGGCACACGGTCCAAGGTGGGCGTCTATAAAAAAGGATATTTGCGCATTGCCTATGCGACGGGTGTGCCTGTCTTTGTCGTCGGCGTTGATAGTGTCACCAAAACGCTGGTTTTCGACCGTTTCATGGACCTGACCGGAGATATTGACGTCGATAATGACCAAATTCGCAATTTCGTACGTAACCATTATACGGGTCTAAAACCTGATAAGAGTTAGCGGCGGGATGTCCCCGCGCGAGGGGGACTGTTGAAATACGAGAATGAGTTTGTCGGTCCGAATATTCCCCGCATGGGCAATGCCCTGACGCGGTGGATCGGTGATATCATCATCAAATCCATCGGTTGGAAATTGGAAGGCCGCCTTGCGGATGAGAAACAGATCGTCCTGATCGGCGGGCCGCATACATCGAATTGGGATCTCATCCTCGCAATGGGCACCGCGCTCTCTGTGGGCTTGAAATTTTCGTGGATGATGAAGAAGGAAGCCTTTTTCTGGCCGCTCGGCCCCCTTTGGAAAGCCCTTGGCGGTATTCCGATTGACCGCAAAGCGCAGCTGGACGTGGTGGGTCAGATGAAGGGTTATCTCGCGCAGAATGAGAAAGTCTGGATCGGCATTACACCTGATGGGACCCGCGCCAAGGTTGACCGCTACAAGACCGGCTACCTGCGTATCGCGAGCGGAACAAACACGCCGCTCTTCATTGTCGGCATTGATGCAAAGCGGAAAACGGTCGTGCTGGACGGGTTATATGACCTGACCGGAGACATTGAAGCGGATAATGCCGCAATCAAGACCTATATCGAGACGAAATATAACGGGATTAATCCTGAAAAAACTTAGAAAGCCATTTCTAAACATCCTTGTCATAGACTTATGCACGGACGCCTCTTTTCACGCGTCGAAAAATCAGTATGACGCGCTTATTATGAAATATGACAACCCACATATGTCGCCGCACAGCCCCCGCATGGGCAATGCGTTCACGCGTGGGTTTGGCTCTTTCATGCTGAAACTGACGGGGTGGAAATTGAAGGGCCGCATGCCCGATGTCGATAAATTCGTCATTATCGGCGTGCCGCATACCTCCAACTGGGACGCGATTTCCGCCTCCCTCGCCATGCTCGCCAGCGGGTTCAAATATACATTCCTGATCAAGAAAGAGTGGTTCTTCTGGCCGATGGGGCCCCTCTTCCGCGCGCTGGGCGGGTACCCTGTGGACCGGGGTAAGGGCGGGAAAGCCGTCGTCGAACAACTCACCAAATACATCGAGGAAAGCGACCGCGTCTGTATCGGTTTCCCACCCGAAGGCACACGCTCTCTCGTCCGTAAATATAAGACGGGCTTCCTGCGCGTCGCTTATGCCGCCGATGTGCCAGTCTTCATCTGCGCTTTTGATGGCCCCAATAAACATGTTGTGCTGGATCGGTTGTTTCCGCTGACAGGTGATATTGATGTCGATGCACGCGCGATAAAGGACTATGTGGATGCAAATTGGACGGGGGTTCATCCGGAGCGTCAGAAGGCGGTCACGGGTTAAGGCATTCTCCCATATCATCCCGCACGAAGGCAAAGCCGTAGATGCGGGACCTATCGCAACTTGATTGAGCTAGCGTCCTGTAAACGTCAGGTTCCGCATCAGCGCCTTTCAGGCTTGTGCGGGATGACATCTGTGCTTTCATGCGCCTATAGCTAATCCGTGAACACCCCGACCCACACCCTTCTCGCCCTAGCCGCGCTCTCAAAACGCGGAGATCGCAAGCGCAATCTTGCCGTCCTCATCGGCTCTCTCATTCCTGATGCTGCTCTTTTCCTCTGGGCGCCGTACCAGTATCTCGTCAACGACGTGTCCGGCACAGAAATGTGGGAAACGCTTTATTTCGGCCCCACGATGCAGAACCTCATCGCGTGGTTTAATTCCATCCCGATTTATGCGCTGCTCGCCATTATCGGCTTTGCAGCACGCGAAAAAACATGGGGCAAGCTCTTGCTCTTCTTCGCCCTTGCCGCGCTCATCCATATGGCGACCGACCTGCCCGTTCATGCGGAAGATGCTTACCGCCATTTCTGGCCATTGACGGATTGGCGGTTCTATAGCCCGCTCTCTTATTGGGATGTGGATCACCATTCGCGCTGGGTGAGTTTGTTTGAGATTGCGCTGGCCTTTGGCTGTATCGCCCTTCTCTGGAAACGCTTTCCCAAACTCTGGGTTAAGATCGTGCTGGGTTTGAGCTCGCTTTTCTACATCGCCCTCCTAGCGGCATTCGTCATTTTCCGTTAGGGCCCCCCTATGCCAGTCCAAACCCTCAATGATTTTGCCGCGACGACCGGCCCGCTGCTCGGCCTTGATCCGGGGACGAAAACGCTCGGCCTCGCCATATCCGACCGGACGCGCCTGATCGCGACACCGCTCAAGACGATCCGCCGGACGAAGTTTACTCCGGATGCGGCAGAACTCTTGGACATTTACGCCAAAAACGAAGCCGTCGGCCTCGTC
Source organism: uncultured Caulobacterales bacterium (assembly GCA_947503715.1). Classification (GTDB taxonomy): domain Bacteria; phylum Pseudomonadota; class Alphaproteobacteria; order Caulobacterales; family Maricaulaceae; genus Litorimonas. Next base: position 253,905 of record CANNER010000003.1, read on the forward strand.
ATCGGCCTGCCTATGAATATGAACGGCACAGCGGGGCCACGCGTGCAATCCGTGAAAGATTTCGCGAATAACCTTTTGAAAATCCGCGATCTGCCCATCCTGTTTTGGGATGAGCGCCTCTCCACCATGGCCGTCACGCGCGGCATGATCGAAGCCGATATGAGCCGCAAGAAACGCGCAGAAAATGTCGACAAACTCGCCGCCGGATATATCCTCCAAGGCGTGCTGGACCGCCTCAGAAACTAAGGAAACCTCATGCGTAAATTCACCGCCCTCCTCGCCGCCGCCCTGTCCTGCTACGCCCTGCCCGCTAGCGCTTGGGGTCCGACGGGGCATCGCGTGACCGGAAAAATCGCGCAGGATTATCTGTCACCGACCGCGCAGGCGGAAATCTCCGCCCTGCTCGGCGTCGAATCACTGGCGGAGGGCTCGACCTGGCCGGATTTCATGCGTTCCAATGAGAGCGAGTTCTGGCGGCGCAAGGCATCGCCCTGGCATTACGTCACGGTCCCGCCCGGACAAACCTACGCTCAGGCCGGCGCGCCGGAGGAAGGCGATGCCATTACCGCGCTGCGTTATTTCACGCGGCAGCTGAAAGACGACACCGTGCCCACGGCGCAACGCCAACTCGCCCTGCGGTTCATCGTCCACATCATCGCCGACCTCCACCAACCGCTTCATGCGGGCCGCGGCGATGATCGCGGCGGCAATCAATTTGACGTCAGGTTCAAGGACGAAATGACGAACCTCCACCGTCTGTGGGATGAAGACCTGATTGATGATGAAGGTCTGTCCTACACGGAAAAATCCCGCTGGCTGGCCCGCAAGATTACGCCCGAAATGCGCGCACAGTGGACGACCACCGATCCGCAGATCTGGGTCGCGGAGAGCATTGTGTTACGCGATCAACTCTACTCTGAACTCGGCCCGCGCCGCCGCGATGTTCTCCCAAATCTGAGCTATAATTACGTCTACACCCACCGCGCGAATGTGGACCGTCGGTTGCAGCAGAGCGGTGTGCGGGTGGCGGCCTATTTGAACGAGGTGTTTGCGGAGTAATGTGGGACGGCGCATATTTGCGCTAATCCGCGTTTATACGTGATTTCAGCGTCCAGTCGCGAGTGCTGCCCCCTTCGATGGGCCGCGAGCTATGGCGCTTGTTTTATTAATATACCTTTTTGTCATCGTCCGACTTGATCGGACGATCCATTCGCATCGATGTTCGTAGAATGTCGCGGTTGCGGGTCACACCCTCCACCTGAAAGCGAATGGGTCCTTCGGTCGAGCCGGAGGATAACATCGATTAGAGAGAGTTCTTGCCTACTAATATTTCGAGCGCTCTCCATTCGGTCGCCGCGCATCTTCCAGAATACGGCGCTTAATCTGCGCCAGCGTGCCGCCGATGCTTTTCTTGCGAAACACGACCGGATGAACGGCGGAGAGCTCGTATCGATAGGCCTCCTCATGTTTCGTCAGGAGTTCCTTATGCAAGGACCGGATCATCAGGATATGCCCGCCCCGCACGAGAATAAAATAGAAAGCAAAGAAGCCAACAATGGTCGCATTGTGATCGCGAAACCGTTGCGCGTCAGAAATCGTGGAAAATATGAACAATAAAACGAGCAAGACCAGCATGGCAGGCAGCACAATCCGTAAGCCCCAATGGCGCAGGGAAAGGTGGTTCGCGATGAGGGTTTCAGGTGTCATCTTCTCCCGAATACGCTCATCACGACAAAAAGTGTATGAGGCAAATTGGCTAATCCCAGCTTGCCCTGATTTACGAAATCGTTAGGACGGGGACATGTTGTCCTTATTTGAAATCGCAGCCTCGCTGCTCGTCCTGTCCGCCATCCTGTCCTGGATCAACCGCGCCTACCTGAAATTACCGCACACAATTGGCCTGCTCGTGATGGCGCTGTTCGCGAGTTTCATCCTCATGGCGCTGGAAGTCTTCGTGCCCAGTGTCGGCCTGACCGATACGATACAGGCAGGGTTGGGGCAGATTGATTTTAATGAAACCCTGATGAAGGGCATGTTGGGCTTCCTGCTCTTTGCGGGGGCGCTCCATGTCGATCTTGGGAAATTGCGCGATGCGAAATGGGCGATCGGGTCAATGGCGACCTTTGGCGTTGTGCTCTCGACTTTCATCGTTGGGACGGGATTCTGGGGTCTCGCGCAACTTCTGAATATCGACATTCCGTTTATCTGGGCGCTCGTCTTCGGCTCGCTGATTTCGCCGACAGACCCGGTGGCTGTCTTGTCCATCCTGAAAACCGTGAAAATGCCGAAATCACTGGAGACAAAAATTGCGGGCGAGAGCCTGTTCAATGACGGTGTCGGCGTTGTCGTCTTCACCCTCATCCTCGCCATTGCTGTCGGCAGCGACAGTTCTCAAGCGATGATGGAACAGTTCAAACTCGCAGGCCCCATCATGGCCGCAACAGGCGGCGGCGCCATCGGCGTATTGGACGTGATCGAGCTCTTCGTCGTCGACGCGATTGGCGGCGCTATCCTTGGCGGATTGGCGGGTTGGATTACTGTCAAAGCAATGAAACGGATCGATGAACACGCGATTGAAATCCTGATCTCCCTCGCGCTTGTGGCGGGCACTTATGCGCTCGCTCAACGGATCGAGATACTCGGTCATCATCTCTCCGGCCCGATCGCCGTTGTCATTGCGGGTCTGATGATCGGCAATAAGGGCGCAACGGACGCGATGAGCGATCACACGCGGCAATATCTCTTCGGCTTTTGGGAGATGATTGACGAAATCCTAAACTCGGTGCTGTTCCTCCTCATCGGTCTGGAGATTCTCGTGTTGGGCCTCGTGCCGGAATATGCGCTGATTGGTGCGATTGCGATTCCGCTGGTGCTGTTGGCGCGTCTTTGCGCGGTTTTCGTGCCGATGAAAGTGATCGGGACGTTCAAAAATTTCACCAAAGGCGCTGTGCCCGTGCTGACATGGGGCGGCGTGCGGGGCGGGATTTCCGTCGCGCTGGCGCTGTCCCTGCCGGATAATGAATACAAACCGCTTATCCTGACGGCGACCTACGGCGTCGTCGTCTTCTCCATTATTGTGCAGGGCATGACGGTGAAAAAGCTGGTCGAGAAAGTCGTCGATCCGGACTTGATGTAGGCTGTTGACGGTTTCTCATTCGAGGTTATAGAGTAACGCGATGACGCGACACCCGCTCATAAAGACCGCCTGGGTCCTTTTTGCCGCCTTGTTCCTGACGGTCCAAGGTCTGTCGCAAGCCCATGCCATCACGAATGGTGGTGTGGATCATACCCATGACGGCGTCGCCTGTGATGTAGCGCTGGTCACAGCGGAGCAGGCGGTTATCACACCGCCCGCAGACATTCCTGAGCTCGTCATTTTGCCCAGCCGCGAAACCGGCTTCATCGCCCCGACATCTTTTGAATACCGCCAATTCGAGGGCCGCGCACCGCCGCCCCGAGGGCCGCCTCTCCAGTTCTGAATTCCGATATCCACCGCAGGTCTTTCGCCTGACGGTTTTCCATACCTTTCAGAACATAAGAGTTTCCCATGTCACGTTTGACTACAGGCCTATTGGCCAGCGCATTCCTCATTCCGTCTTTTGCAGTTGCCCAAGACGTCACAGATGAAGACATCATCATCGTCACCGCTTCCCCGCTGGAACGGTCCATTGACGAAGCCATTACCGGCCAATCCATCCTCAGCGGCGATGACCTGCAAGACCGTCTCGCCGGTACAATCGGCGAAACGCTCAAGTTGGAGCCCGGCGTTTCCTCGACCAGTTTCGGCGCAGGGGCCTCCCGCCCGATCATTCGGGGGCAAGGCGGTGACCGGGTTCGGGTCCTAACAAATGGCGTGGGCTCTATCGACGCCTCCTCCGCCTCCCCCGATCATGCCGTCGCCGTTGAACCCGCACAGGCCGAGCGGATCGAAGTCGTGCGCGGCGCGGCGCTTCTGCGCTATGGCAGCTCCGGTTCCGGCGGGATCGTGAATGTCATTGACGGTCGCATCCCACGCGACGTGCCGGACGGGCAGACTGATGTTTCCGTTCGCATTGGCGCGGCCACGGTTGATGAGAGCGCAGAAGGCGCCTTCTCTATTGATCAACGCGCCGGAAATCTCGTCTTCCATCTCGATGGGACATTCCGTGAAGCGCAGGATTACCGCATCCCCGTTGAAGGCGAAAGCCGCGAACAACTCGCCGAAGAAGGCGAAGAGGTCCCCGACGATTTCAACGAAGGCCGCCGCCTCGACAATAGCTTTGTCGACTCGCGCAGCCTGACGGGTGGCGTCTCCTATATTGGCGAGCGCGGCTTTATTGGTGTCGCGGTCAGCGACTTTAACACGACCTACGGCATTCCCGGTGGCCACGGCCATGAGGAAGAAGAAGGCGAAGAGCATGATGAGGAAGAGCACGAAGAAGGTGAGGAGGAAGAAGAAGAAGAAGCCGTCTTCATCGAACTCGACCAAACCCGTGTCGATCTCAATGCGGGATTGGACTTTGACGGCCCGATTGAACGCGTTCAGGTTTTCGCCGGCTATGCCGACTATAAGCACACCGAATTTGAAGGCCCCGGCGAAGTCGGGACCGTCTTCACAAATGAAGGCTTTGAAATTCGCGCAGAAGCCATTCAGGCCGAACGCGGCAATTGGAAAGCCGCTTACGGCGTCCAATATCGCGAAAGGGATTTCGCCGCAATCGGTGAAGAAGCCTTCGTCCCGCCCAGCATGACCGAACAGTTGGGCGTCTATACGTTCCATGAAGTTGAAGTCGGAGCAGGCCATATTGAAGGAGCACTTCGCTATGAGAGCACCAATCAGGAAGACGTCACGGGCGGACAGGATCGAAGCTTTGATCTGTTCAGCGTCAGTGGCGGCGGGGATGTCCACCTCTCGGATGCCGTGCGTATCGGCGGGACAGTCTTCCGCACGGAACGCGCCCCGACGACGGAAGAGCTTTTCTCCAACGGTCCTCATCTCGCGACTAATCAGTTCGAGCTGGGCGACCCGACACTCGGCAAAGAAGTCGCGACCGGTATTGAGGCCGCCATTCGTCACCGCGAAGATGGTCACAGTGCGACGCTGAACCTGTTCTACACGAGCTATGACGACTATATCTTTGAGGCGGAAACAGCTGGCGAAGAGGACGGCCTGCCGATCTTTCAATTCACAGCGGAGGACACCGAGTTTTACGGGTTTGAAGCCGTGGGCCAAACAGAGCTGACAACGGTTGGAAAGTTTGATCTCTCGGCAGATGCCCTCGTCGAATATGTGCGGGCCAAAACGGATTCCGGCAACCTGCCGCGCATTCCGCCACTCTCCGTCCTGTCAGGTATTGAAGCGGAGTCAGATCGCGTGAAACTTCGCGCGGAATGGGAATATGTGGCGGAAGCCAATGACCTCGCGGCGTTTGAGCTGCCAACGGATGACTATAACCTCGTCAATGCGTTTGTGACGTGGAAGGCTCCGATGGATGCCGAAAATGTGGCGCTACGGTTCTCGGTTCTGAACATCTTTGACGCGGAAGCCCGTCAACATACGAGCTTCCTGAAAGACCTCGTCCCGCAACCGGGCCGGAATTTCCGGTTCTCAATTACAGCGAAATTGTAAGCGCAAACCACTAAACACTTTCATCCTCCGGCTTGACCGGGGGATGACATCTCTACCAGATTGGCGGTCTAATCCACCTTCGAAATATTGAGCGTATTGGTCGTCCCCGGACGGCCAAAAGGGACACCGGCAGATATCATAACCGTATCGCCAGACTCCAGCCCAAGCTTCTCTTTCGCGAGACCAGACACACGTCCCATCATATCGTCAAAATCGGCCGGATCTTCTGTCACAACCGGCAGCACACCCCAGCTGAGCGCGAGGCGCGAGGCCGTCCGCATATTCGGGGTCAAGCCAACAATGCGGCAGGGCGGACGTTCACGACTAATCCGCTGCACCGTAGAGCCAGTCAACGTGTAACCCAGCACAGCTTTCGCGTTCAGCTTCGTCGCAATGCCCTGTACAGCGCCGGAAATCGCATCCTCTGCCGTCGCATCATAGGGCAATTGAACGGATTGGAAATATTCCCAGAAAATCGGGTCCTTCTCCGCCGCGCTGATAATCCGGTCCATGATCGCAACCGCCGTCGCAGGATGCCGACCAACGGCGGTTTCAGCTGAGAGCATCACGGCATCCGCGCCCTGATAAATTGCCGTTGCGACATCTGACGCTTCGGCACGTGTTGGGGTCGGTGCATCAATCATGGATTCCAGCATATGCGTCGCGACAATCACAGGCTTACCGAGTGCGCGGCATTTGCGGATAATCTTACGCTGCACGACCGGCACTTCTTCGAGCGGAAGTTCCACGCCCAAATCGCCCCGCGCCACCATGGCTGCGTCGGCGGAAATCAGGATTGAGTCGAGATCTTCCACAGCAGACGGCTTTTCGATTTTGACGATAATGCCGGCCTTGTCCCCGATAATTTCCCGGGCTTCGCGCACATCTTCAGATGTCTGCACAAAGGAAAGCGCAATGTAATCCACGTCCTGCGTCAGGGCGAAAGCCATATCCACGCGGTCTTTATCCGTCATAGCCGACATGGGCAGGACCGCATTGATAACATTAATGCCCTTACGTTCAGACAGTTGCCCCGGTACATCGACACGCGCCTTAGCGGTTTTCCCGTCATTGGACAGCACCGTGACTTGCAGCTTCCCATCATCGAATTTCAGAATGGTGCCCTCGACCATCGCGTTCATGAGCTCCGGATGCGGCATAACGACGAGACCATCTTTTCCGTTCTCGCGGCCCTCACGAATTTCAATTGTCTGGCCATAGCGCAGCTCAATCGACCCGTCTTCAAATGTACCGCAACGCAGTTTGGGGCCCTGCATATCCGCAACAATGCAAATCGGATTTCCCGTCTCCGCCTGAATCGCGCGAATGGCTTTCACCGACGCCGCATGATCTTCGTGAGAGCCGTGAGAGAAATTCAACCGGAACGCATCGACCCCGACATCATGCAGCAGTCGCATGGTATCCGGCGCGCGGGAGGCCGGACCGAGTGTGGCGAGAATTTTGGCAAAGCGATTACGCATATCAAACCTTTACGGGGTCGAGATAGAATGACAGCGTCGGCATAATTCATCGCGATAAAATTAACAGGGCTAATTGACAGGCTTGGCCCTAAATCGCGGCAATATTTATGTAAAGTTTGAGGCTAACAGCGACTTTCGGGCAATTTAATCGTCTGGCCAATCTGAATGCCGTAATCCGCACCGATTGTGTTCATGCCGCGTATGACGTCGACGCCGACACAGTTTTTGCGGGACAGACCGTAAATCGTATCGCCTTGCTGGACGGTGTAATCCTGCCCCGCAGAGGGAAGAATACGGATTTCAGGCGCGAGGTCCGGCGTCGCGATAGCCGCGTCCGCTCGCACAAGGTTCTGAGAATAATCATAATTCACTGCTTGCGGTCCGAGAGTCTCAGCTGATTGGGCGGATTGAATCGTAACGGTGATTGGTTGATCCAGTGTCGCCATATATCCGGGCGTTCCCGTGATGACTCCATCCGCATATTCAGCCTCCGTTGGAGAAGGCTGCATGATAACATCAACCGTCTGAATAGATTCAGTTTGAGGGGCTGGAACCGTTTGGGTTTCATACACGACCTGCGTTGGCGCAGGTGCCGTGTAAGGCGCCGTCTGGGCCACTTGCGTCTGACCCTGCGTGTTATAGCGCGAGGAATATTCGTAATTCGGGTTTTCCTGAGTCGTCAGACAACCTGTCAGGATAATGGCGGCGGAAACGAGTAAAGCTGGGGTGCGCATAACGGACCTTTTTATATCAATGAGTTCAGAGATTGAGAGATTATGGCTAATTTTCCGTAAAGAATTCTGTGAACCGCCGCCATAACTCGCTGAATCTTCCATCTTGAAAATTGACCTGAAAAACAGCACACCCTGTCAAAATTAAACGTCCGCTTTGGAGCCACCTACAAATGAACCTCAAGACCCGCCCCGTTGAATATAAAGACGGTAAAACGACCTGTATTGGATATCTGGCTTGGGATGAGAGCCGTGCTGATCCCCTGCCCTGCGTTCTTGTGAACCACGCTTGGGGCGGTCTCGATGGATTTGCGCAGGATCAAGCCGTTCGTATGGCGGCCCTCGGCTATGTCGGCTTTGCACTGGATAATTACGGTGACGGCGCGCTGCCCGAAACGATGGATGAAAAAGCGGCGATGATGACACCGCTGAAGGAAGACCGCAAAGCCCTGCTCAAACGCCTCACCGCAGGATACAAAGCCGCCGCAGCCTTGGACGAAGTTGACGAAACGCATATGGCCGCGATGGGCTTTTGCTTTGGCGGACTCTGCACATTGGATATGGCACGGGCGGGTCTCGACCTACACGCGGCGATTTCCTTTCACGGCCTCCTCGACGCGCCGGAAGGTCTGCCTAAAAAGAAATGCAAGGCGAGTGTCCTCGTCGCACATGGCTGGGACGACCCTATGGCGGACCCCGATATGGTCAAAGCCTTTGGCAATGAGATGGCGGAGCGGAAATGCGACTGGCAACTTCACGCTTATGGCAATGTCGTCCACGGATTTATGAACCCCGAAGCCGATAACAAAAAAATGGGAATCGTTTATAACGAACTCGCCGCGCAACGGGCGACAAATGCATCACTTGACCTTTTGGCCGAAAAATTCTCCATGCACGGGATTGATCAAGCCTAGTGAACATTATTCGAGATACGGACGCGCTCAAAGCCTATTGCGACGCCGCGCGCGAACATGACTTTGTCTGTATCGACACGGAGTTCATGCGCGAGACGACGTTTTTCTCCATCCTCTGCCTCGTGCAGGTCGCGACGGTGGAGGAAGAGGCGATCATTGATCCGCTGGCCGAGGGCATCGACCTGACTCCGTTAAAAGAGCTGCTGATGGATGCTAGCATTACGAAAGTCATGCACGCGGCGCGTCAGGATATGGAAATTTTCTACAAGATCTGTGACGCTGTCCCCGGCCCAATTTTCGACACACAGATTGCAGGTATGGCCATCGGTCTTGGCGATAGTGCGGGTTACGGCGCACTTGTCAAAGCGCGCCTCGGGATCAATCTCGACAAGGGCGCGCGCTTCACCGATTGGTCGCGTCGGCCCTTATCAGAAAAGCAACTGACCTACGCCCTCGCCGATGTGACGCATTTGCGCGATCTCTATCCCGCCGTGCTGGAAGAGCTGGAGGAAAAGGGTCGTCTGAAATGGGTCATGGAGGAAATGGCCCAGCATTCGGACGAGTCGCTCTACACGTTTGAGCCGGAAGACGCCTATCAGCGTCTGAAAATCCGGGGCACGAAGAAACACTATCTCGCCGCGCTGAAAGCCGCCGCCGCTTGGCGGGAACGTCAGGCGATCAAAAAAGATGTCCCGCGTCGTCGCGTGTTGAAAGACGACGCCATGTATGACCTCGCGCAGCAACGCCCGCGCACGATTGAAGCGCTGGCCAAACTCCGTGGCATTCCGCGTGGGTTCGAGAAATCCTCCTCCGCGCAAAGCCTAGTCGACAGTATCGGTGCCGCGATAGACAATGCCGATGATTACGCGCCGCCCGCGCCGAAAGTCCGGCACATGCCGCCCTCGCTCGGCCCGCGTATTGAGATGTTGAAGACATTGCTACGGCTGCGCACTGAGGTCGAAGGCATTGCGACGCGGCTTGTCGCGAATGCGAAAGATATCGAACAGCTTGCCGCTTTCGGGGACGCCGCGGAAATCGTTGCGTTGAAAGGCTGGCGACGTGAGATTTTCGGGCAGGATGCGGTGGATATGCTGCGCGGGAAAATCGCGCTGAGGCTGGAGGGCGAACATGTCGTCGCCGAACGCCTCGATTAATCTGGACCTGCCCGAGCGGCGGAGTTTCGATTACGCGCCTCCCGCAACGCCTCTGGACATTTTACACAAAGATGACGACCTGCTCATCGTCAATAAACCCTCGGGCTTGCTCTCAGTCCCCGGTCGGGATTTCCCGGATTGTCTGGAGGCGCGTCTACGCGCGGAATATCCGGAAACCCTGCTCGTCCATCGACTCGATATGGCGACATCGGGCGTGATGGTCTTCGCGCGGAACAAGCCTGCGCAACGTCATCTCGGCCTGCAATTTGAACGCCGTCACACGACCAAATCCTACATCGCGCGCGTCGCGGGAGAGGTGACAGGCGAAAGCGGGCGCATCACCCTACCCCTCATCGCAGATTGGCCGAACCGCCCCCGTCAGATGGTGAGTTTCGAGCACGGCAAACCGAGCGTCACGGATTGGGAGGTACTGACGCGGGAAGACGATGCCACACGCCTTGCGCTTCACCCGATTACTGGCCGCTCTCATCAGTTACGCGTCCATTGCTGGGCGATGGGTCATCCGATTTTGGGAGATCGCATTTATGCTATGGGTGAGGTGTTTGAGGCCGCGTCGAGATTACAGCTTCATGCCCACACATTAGGCCTTCGTCACCCCACGGGTGGCGAACGAATCTCTTTTACGGCAAACTGTCCGTTCTAAAGATAGCTCTTCGTCTGGCTCTCATCCAAACCCTCCAGGAAGCCCTTCGCCTGTTTCAGCAACTCTTCACGGGTCTCACTGTCCATCTTATCCAGATTGCGATAGACCATATTCATGCGAGGGTTGCCGCGTAGCGTGTCTTCATTCCGCGCCATGAAATCCCAGTAGAGTGAATTAAACGGGCAGGCATCCTCGCCGATACGCGCCTTTACCTTATATCGGCAATCCTTGCAGTAATCGCTCATGCGGTTGATGTAACTCCCGGAGGACGCATAGGGCTTCGACCCCATCATGCCACCATCACCGAACTGGCTCATGCCCAGCGTATTCGGCAACTCCACCCATTCAAACGCGTCGAGATAGACCGAGAGATACCACTCATGCACGGCATGCGGGTCCGCGCCGATCAGTAGCGCGAAATTCCCGGTAATCATCAGGCGCTGAATATGATGCGCGTAAGCGTGTTCCAGCGTTTGGCCAATCGCGTTGGACAGACAGTTCATCTCCGTCTCGCCCGTCCAATAGAAGTCCGGCAAGGCACGTTTGGCGTTGAGATGGTTCATCTCAATATAGTCCGGCATCTCCAGCCAATAGAGCCCGCGCACGAATTCGCGCCAGCCGATAATCTGGCGAATATAGCCTTCCACCGCATTGATTGGCGCGTCGCCCGCGAGATAACGTGTCTCAACAGCACGGCAGATTTCCATCGGCCCGAGCAGACCCGTATTGAGATAGGGCGAGAGGAGCGAGTGAAACAGAAACGCTTCACCGCCGACCATTGCGTCCTGATAATCGCCAAAATCGACCAATGCCTTCTCAAGGAAATAGTCCAGCGCCTCCAGCGCGCCGTCCCGCGTCACCGCCCAAAAAAATCCGTCTGCCGAGCCGAGCCGCGTATCAAATTCGGACTTCACCATTACGATGACATCCTGCGTAATCGCGTCGGGTTGGAACCTTAATTCACCGGGGAAATCCATGTCGCCCTTGGGCGGCTTGCGGTTCTGCTTATCGTAATTCCACTCGCCGCCTTCAGGTTTGTCCCCGTCCATGAGGAGGCCCGTCTTGCGGCGCATGTCGCGATACCAATATTCCATCCGCGTCTGTTTGCGGCCCGCCGCCCATTCCGCGAATTCTTCCTTGGTCGCGATGAAACGGTCATCCTGTGTGATAGACACGGGAATGCCGAGATCGTCTTCCCAGCCCTTCACATATTCCAGCACGCGGTAGACGGAAGGTTCGCAAACGCGAATTTGGTTGATGTCATGGCGGTCAAGCGCGCGTTTGACCTCGGAGGTGAACTCGCCCGTATTGTCGTCGTCCGTCAGTTCGACATAATCCACAGTCCAACCCACCTCCCGCAATTCCTTAGCGAAGTGACGCATGGCGGAGAAAAGGAAGATGAGCTTTGTCCGGTGATGGGGAACATGGGTCGCTTCATGCGCGACCTCCATCATCAGGACGACGCAGTCCTCGGGCTCTGACGCGGCGAGGCTGGAAAGGTTTTGCGAGAGTTGATCAGCAAAGATGGGGATGAGCGTTTTTGACATGTGGTTAATACGGGTGGGGCGTGGAGAAGGTCTAAATTTAAATAAGCCGTCACACCGTCACGGCCCGCAGGGACGTCCGGTGCCCATGCCGAGATTTTTGCGTAACGCTCGAATTTTGATGACGATGCCATCATCACGGCATGGGCACCCGACGACTGCGCCGCGACGGTGTGACATAACTTATAAACCCCGCTTCCCCTCGAGGGGAAGGAATTACAAACGCTTTCTCCCCTCACCCGTAACCACTGCATGGCCCACAAGAAACTCAACCTCCCCACCAAAATGTGCCCCTTCTGCGAGCGACCTTTTGCGTGGCGGAAGAAATGGGAGCGGGATTGGGACAATGTTATTTATTGCAGCAAACGCTGCCAGCGCGAGAGCAAGGCGAAATCATGAAGTTTGAAAGTTTTGGACAGAACTTACGCGTCGCCATCGTCGGCGCATCCGGCGGAATTGGCGCGGCGATGGTGAACGAACTTGTGAACAGTCCACAGGTCGTAAGAATCCACGCGCTTTCGCGATCAGGCCGCAGCCACCCGTCGCCCAAAGTCGCGAACCTGACATTTGATTTCACGGATGAGGACAGCCTCATCGCGGCGGCTCAAGCCTTGGAAGAAGTCAAACCGCTCGACATGGTTATCGTCGCCACGGGTCTTTTGCAGGGCGAAGGGATCTCTCCTGAGAAGAACCTCCGCTCTCTCTCTTTTGACGGCTTCGCCAAGAGTTTCGAAATCAACACAATTGGGCCCGCTATGACGGCGAAATATCTCGTGCCCCTCCTCCGCCGCGATGCGAAGGCCGTCTTCGCCGCGCTCTCCGCACGCGTGGGCAGTGTGACGGATAATCGTCTTGGCGGCTGGTATGCGTATCGATCATCGAAAGCCGCGCTGAACATGGTTTTGCGAACGTTGGCTATTGAGACAAACCGTCGTTTTTCTGACCAACTGATTATCGGGTTACATCCCGGCACAGTCGACACGGACTTGTCCAAACCCTTTCAGGGCAATGTGCCGGAAGGCAAACTCTTCACCCCTGAATTTTCAGCGGAGAAATTGCTGTCTGTAATCGATGGCGTGGGGCCAAAAGACAGCGGCAATCTATTCGACTGGGCCGGCAAGCAAATCGTCTTCTGATCGCTGTTTCAGATATTTCGAGACATAGGATTTGGTCAAATCCGCCTTTGTCGATCCGGCGGCAATATCCAAATCGTGAACAAGTGCCCGCAGAGCATCTACGGAGCGTTCCGTATTTTTAAGAATAAAGACGACGACATCCGCCCCGACGCTACGACCGGCCTGTGCGAACAATTCGCGTAAAATCGGCTCCAGCGTCGCTTCATCATGTTCCGATAAGGTAATGGTCGGCGTCGCATTCAAACGGGACCGCAAATCCGGCAGACTGACGGCCCAGTCCATCGGCGGAAGATGGCTGGCTAGCACCAATCCCGCGCTCTCCCCCGCAAGAGCGCGGTTATAGGCGTCAAACAAAGAGACCTCATCCAGCCAATGCGCGTCATCTAAGAACTCACCCTGATATTTCGCACGCCAAGCCTCACCTAAATGCGTTTTGCCGGAACCGCTGGGCCCGAGCAGAAGCAGCACCGGACTGCTCCACCGCTCCCGCGCGCGCAGCATGTTGACGGCCGCGACATTGCCCGGCGAGACGTGGAAATTCGAAAAACTCGGCTGCGGTGTCGGCCGCAAGTTTAAGGGAATTTGTTTCATCGGCCTAGGACCGTTTGAAAACGAGCCCAAGCTGCGGATCGCGTTGAACTGTAACGCCTTTGAACCGAAGTTCATTCGCAAGACGATCAAGATCGCCGCCATAGGAAATCGTCATTAATGCGCCATCGCTGGACAGGGCATCCAAGCGTGCGCCGCTAATCTGTGCGGATGTATTGATGGCTTCCTGTAGGGCGAGCCAACTGGCGTGGTTGTTGTAGAGGACGGACACGGTCGTCGTGATCATTTCATCGGCGACGATGGCAGACGCCTGTTTCCAATCCGCTTCCAAACGTTCAACCAAACGGTCAGCAAAGCCAGTCGGATCACTCGGATTGGAGATATAGTAAGTCTGACGGTCACCCGTATCCGTCGCCACATCTAAAACTGTGCCGGTGGGCTCAACGATCAGGACCTGCGTTAGACCGTATTTCGCGGCCAAGCCCGCCAGTTCCGTATCAGACGTCCCGACAAAGCTGTCTTCCGCATTGGCAGCACGGAGCGGAGTTAAGGCGTGGGAAAGACGCGGATCGGCAAAAGCATTCTGTAGAGTCGAAGCGCCGGAAGAGCCGCGCAAACCGCCATCCTTCACGACGACCAAACGCTCCCGCGCCTGCGAACTGACGAGGGTCAGATTATTCTCGCGCAGAAATTGCTGCACCTGTGACGGGTTAAAGGCGACGGCGATTTCGCCGAGATAGCGATTGGCCGAGCGTTTCTCCTTGCCCGGTTCCAAGGCCCGAATCATTCGCGCGACGAGTTCTGGGGTGAGTTCCGGCAGCGGATTGCTCTGGCGCTCGCTTTCCAGTGTTAGGCGGTCAAAGAGTTGCTCCGCCGCGACCAACTGTCCATCGCGCATGGCGATGGTCTGGGCCTCAATGGCGGTGCGCGCCGTGGCATCGACTTGAACACCTGCAACGGTGAACGGGTCAGCGGCCAAAGCTGTGGCTGAGGAAAGCGACATTGCGGCGAAAACTATGCTCAAAAAACGTTTCATAGCGGAGTCGATAGCGCAGACCTTGTAAAACGCCAATAGCTCTTCACCAGATATGATGTCTTCTCACACCTTTCTCACAGCGCCATCTTGCGCCAATGCGGACAAAATGGTCCAAGCGCGACACTTACAACCAAAATCCTGCACAGGACTGTTCACATGTCGGACGAAAAAGGCCTTTCTTACGAAGACGCGGGCGTCTCCATTGACGCTGGCGATGCACTCGTGGACCGCATTAAGCCGATGGTAAAGTCCACGCGGCGGTCCGGCGCGGACGGTACGATTGGCGGATTTGGCGGCGCATTTGATTTGAAGGCGGCGGGGTTCAGCGACCCTATACTGATTTCCGGTACAGATGGTGTCGGGACGAAGTTGCGCATTGCGATTGATACGGGACGTCTGACGACAGTCGGGATCGACCTCGTCGCGATGTGCGCGAATGATGTACTGGCCAATGGCGCGGAACCGCTCTTCTTTCTCGATTACTATGCCACCGGAAAATTGACGCCGAATAACGCAGCGGATGTAGTTTCCGGCATTGCGGAGGGGTGTCGTCAGGCGGGCTGCGCACTGGTCGGCGGCGAAACGGCGGAAATGCCGGGCATGTATGAAGGCGATGATTTTGACCTCGCCGGTTTTGTCGTAGGTGCCGTTGAACGCGACGGGATGCTGCCGCGTCATGACCAAATGGATGGGGGCGATATGTTGATCGGCTTGGAAAGCTCCGGCCCGCATTCCAATGGTTATTCCCTCATCCGCAAAATCGTCGAGCGCTCCGGTCTGTCCTGGGATGATAAAGCGCCCTTTGCGGACCAACCGCTGGCCGAAGCGCTGCTGACCCCTACAAAACTATACATCAAACCCTTGCTTCCCCTCATCCGCGACAATCTGCTCTCAGGTCTCGCGCATATTACGGGCGGTGGATTGACCGATAACACGCCGCGCATGCTGCCGGACGGGTTGGAACCCGAATTCGACTTTAACGCATGGAACCGTCCCGCTGTGTTCAAATGGCTACAAGAAACGGGCGGCGTCGCGGAAGACGAAATGCGGAGGGCATTTAACTGCGGTATCGGCATGGTTCTCTGCGTGCGCCCCGAGAACATGCCCGAAGTCCTGACGCGACTGGAGGCTGCCGGCGAACCCGCTCACGTCATAGGACAGCTCAAACGTGTCCCGACCTGTGCTTAAAAAACGGGTTGCTATCCTGATTTCAGGGCGGGGCTCGAACATGTTGGCCTTGATTGAGGCGGCAAAAGCCCCGAATTATCCGGCGGATATTCAGTTGGTGATTTCCAATCGGCCAAAGGCCGGCGGATTGAAGCTGGCGAAAGATCATGGCGTCAAGGCCCTCTCTATCGACCATAACGTGTTCGCCACCCGGGCCGCTTTCGAGGTAGAACTTGACAGAACTCTACAAGAAAACGAGATCGAATTCATTGTCTGCGCAGGTTTTATGCGCGTGCTGGGTGCCGCGTTTGTTTGCAAATGGACGGGACGATTGATCAATATCCACCCGTCCCTCCTGCCGAAATATAAAGGCCTGAACACGCATCAACGCGCGCTCGACGCTGGGGATACACATCATGGCTGCACCGTGCATTGGGTCAGTGAAGGTGTCGATGAAGGCGATATTATTGCCCAAAGTGACCTAATTATTAAGTCAAATGAAACGCCTGATGATTTATCCAAACGCGTCCAACAGTTGGAACATAGCCTCTATCCAAGAGCGCTGCGTCAAGCCTTAGGTTTTGATTAACCCTGTTGCGATGTTAGCCCCGCGTTAACCCCATCTCGAAAGCTCTTCCTCACTTCCACTCTGTAAAACCCAGTCAATGGGGCGGATTGAATCCGCTCTGTGTGGGAACAAACTGGAATTTGGGATTATGTTAAACACGATAAGACGAATATCGCTTTCAAAGCGTTATCGCGACGACGAAAAGGGCAATGTGTCCTTGATGTTCGCCGTCAGCGCAGTTGCGGTTATCGGTTGCATGGGTGCGGCAATGGATTTCTCGACGCTCAGCAACGCCAAACACCAAAGTCAATCCATTGCGGATCAACTGGCGCTCGCAGCCGCAATCTACGTCAAAGATAATGATACGCCGCCAACGGATAAAAATGAGGGCTACACGCAAGGAGATCATACAGCGGCAGACCTAGGCTTTGCGTATAAAGGTTGGGTCGAGGGCGGTGCTTCCAATGTGAATGTCAACGTCAATTATGATGACAGGGTCAAAGAAGCGACTGTCACAGTGACGGGGAAAACAGTCCCGACTTTCATGCAGGTCTTGGGTAAACATGATATGTCGTTTAAGGCGACATCGACAGTGTCTTATCTTCAGGTCGACGAGATGCAGCCAGCTTCCGTTGTAATGGTGTTGGACAATTCAGGATCGATGCGATGGGATAGTCGAAAACTTCTGGCAGGAAATGTGCGCGTACCCAATCCAACTGCGAGAATTGACCAGCTCAAAACATCAGTCACAAAATTTCGCACAGATTTGAAAGCGCGTATTGGAGACCAGAAAAAAAATGATGGTCACCGTGTTCTGCGTACGGGTATTCTGCCATATAATTCCGAAATTATTGCGAGAGATAATGATAAAGACCGCAGAATGGCTTGGGGTTTTGGTGGTGTCAGTAATTCTTTCATAAATGAAATGTCCGCAGAGGGCGGAACCAACTCAAACCCTCCTATGAAGGAAGCTACAGTCTGGTTGGAGGGCGAAGACGCAAAACACCGCAAAGAAGCGAATGATCACGATGAAGCCTATCGCGAGCCTATTAAATTCGTCGTTTTTATGACAGATGGACAAAATTCTACGGGCGATTACGATTTTATTGCGGACAACTCCACAGGTATTTATTGGAAATTGGTTGATGGAGAATGGGTCGGCACACGAAATTGGTGGGCTGTCTATTACGGATATGATGAGGGCTATTTAAAACTCGCTTCTGATCGTCAAACTCTTGAATCCTGCAATGAAATGAAGACCAAGGATGTAAAAATTTTCACAGTTGGATTTGGCCTCGAAGTTGGAAAATACTACGACCCGGAATTTCCGAACGATCCTGCAGAAGTAACGCAAGCTACGCGATCGTCAGCTCTAAGCCTTCTTTCACAATGTGCATCCAAGCCTGAAAACGTCATTATCGTGGGTGAAGGTGACTCACTCCAAGGCGCATTTGACCAAATTCAGAATGCGGTTGTTAAAGAACTCATCCGAATCAAATCTTAGGCACAGTCCTATTTTCAAACAAAGAAAAAGGCCGGGTCTCGCGACCCGGCCTTTTTTGATTCCTAAATCAGCTGAAAAACTAACCAACAATTTCATCGTCTGTGAAGAAGAATTTGATTTCTTCTGCGGCTGTTTCAGGTGCGTCGGACCCGTGAACCGTATTGGCGTCAATAGACTCAGCGAACTCAGCGCGGATTGTTCCCGCATCAGCATCCGCCGGGTTTGTAGCACCCATCACGTCGCGGTAAGCTTTGATGGCGTTTTCGCCTTCGAGGACCTGCACGACAACCGGACCGGACATCATGAATTCGACGAGGTCGTTATAGAAGGGACGCTCTTTATGCACGGCGTAGAAACCGCCCGCTTGCTCTTTTGAAAGACGCAGACGCTTTTGCGCGATGATGCGCAGGCCCGCCTCCTCGATCTTGGCGTTGACCTTGCCCGTGATATTACGCTTCGTCGCGTCAGGCTTGATGATGGAGAATGTACGTTGAACAGCCATGTTGAGGCTCCTTTAATGGGTATAATCAATTTGCCGCGCCCTTAATGCGGGCTTGCATCGGTGTAAAGGCGCGATAGGAGTGCGGGCGTGTTACACATCAATGATTTGACATATCGTATTGAAGGCCGCCCGCTTTTCACACAGGCGACACTTGCTATTTATGAAGGCTCGAAAGTCGGCCTCGTCGGGCGAAACGGGACGGGGAAATCGACACTCTTCCGCCTCATCAAAGAAGAGATCAGTCCCGATGACGGCGAGATCAACCTGCGCAAGAATATGAAGCTCGGTGTGGTTGACCAAGAAGTGCCCAGCGGCCCGCAGAGCCTGATTGCGACCGTTTTAGACGCGGATAAAGAACGAAAGTCCCTCCTCGCGGAGGCGGACATCGCGACCGACCCTATGCGGATCGCGGCCATCCACACCCGCCTCGCCGATATTGAAGCCTATTCCGCCGAAGCCCGGGGGGCGTCCATCCTGTCCGGGTTGGGATTTACCGCAGAAGATCAACTTAAACCCTGCGCCGATTTTTCCGGCGGGTGGCGGATGCGGGTGGCGTTGGCAGCTATGCTTTTTGCGCAACCGGACCTCCTCCTCCTTGATGAGCCGACAAACTATCTGGATGTGGAAGGCGCTGTTTGGCTGGAATCCCATATCCGGAAATATCCGGGCACGGCTTTTATCATCTCGCATGACCGCGATTTCCTGAATACGGCCGTGACCCATATCGCGCATCTGCGCGGCGGGAAGCTGTTCAGCTATACTGGAAATTATGATAATTTCGAACGACAGCTCGCGGAACGGAATCGTCTCGACATGGCGTTGATGGCCAAACAGGAAGATGAGCGCCGCCATCTCGAAGCTTTCGTCAACCGCTTCAAAGCCAAGGCGTCGAAAGCGAAACAGGCGCAGAGCCGCGTCAAAAAACTTGCCAAGATGCAGCCCGTCGCGACCATCATTACCGACCCGATTGCACCCATCGCCCTGCCCGGGCCGGAGCGTCAGCTCTCCCCTCCCATTGTCAGATTTGACGAAGTTGCGCTGGGCTATGATGATTTGATCGTCCTGAAAAACGTAAATGTGCGGATAGACCCGGATGACCGGATTGGCATTTTGGGAAAGAACGGCCAAGGTAAATCGACCTTTGCCAAGGCCATTATGAATGAGTTGGAACCCCTCCTCCTCGACCCTGCCAATCCCGGTTTTATTCGACGGCATAAGAAACTCCGCATCGGATATTTCGCGCAGCATCAGATTGACTCTCTCAATCCCAAAGCCTCTGCCTATGACCATGTCGTAAAATTGATGCCCGACGCGACCGAGGCGCAGCGTCGCGCGCGGCTGGCCGGTTTTGGGTTGGGGCAGAAAAATGCGGAAACACCTGCGGGTGATTTATCAGGCGGAGAAAAGGCCCGCCTGCTCTTCTCGCTGATCGGATTTGATAAGCCGCATATGCTCGTGCTCGACGAACCCGCCAACCATTTGGACATCGATTCCCGTGCCGAACTCATTCGCAGTCTGAATGAATATGAAGGTGCGGTCATTGTGATTTCCCATGACAGAAACTTGCTGGAGGCCGTCGTGGACCGTCTCTGGCTCGTCGATTCCGGCAAGGTCGAAACCTATGAAGGCTCATTGGAGGATTACCGCCAACTCCAATTAGAAAAAAATAAAGATGATACAAAACAAAAAGCTACATCTGAAAACTCACGCAAGCGATCCCGACAGGAACGCGCGAAATCCTTAAAAGAAATTGCGCCATTGAAGAAGAAAGCCGATACACTCGAAAAGAAAATAGAAGCTGCGCAAACCAAGCTGAAAGAAATCGACTACCGCCTCGTCAGTGAGAATTTATTTACCACAAATCCTGATGAGGCTGTCCGAGTCAATCAAGCCCGTGCCAAGACCGAGACGTTGATAGAATCACTCGAAATGGACTGGCTCACGGCGCTCGATGAATATGAGCAAGCCCGGGAGCGCGAGGGATTGGATTGACACGGGGGAGTTAGACGTCGCGCGCAAAATGGCTGGGCCGCGGCACATAGATGGGTCAAAGCCATGTTGAATACGAATCTTCTAAATAATCGTCTGGTCCGCGAAAAAGACGCGCTCTTACAATTCGAAACGATGGCCTGGTTGATCCGGCGGTATGGGTCGCCCACACGCCCGTCCGTACCCTCACCCCTCCATAAATCTACAACTTTCGAAGATGTTTATTGGGATGAAACAGACTCGCGCTCCGTCTTTGACTGGGCGGACGATCATTTCGGCGCAATTAAATCCGACTGCCAGATGGATGATTGGACCGTTACAGTTATACCCGCAGGGGACGGCATCGACCCGATGTCCGTCGCGCCCACGCGACAGCTCGCCTCGGCCTCCAACCAAGCGTCCTATATTGTCGACCTGCACGGACGTCCCGTTTTCTTCTATGACCCGCGCGATTGCGTTGAGCCGGGATATTACACCGCACGCGCCGTCCTTCGACTCGCCGAACTTCGCCTGACGGGATTTGAGAGTGCGGATGGCCTCTCCGGCCTAACGGGACGAATGGCCGTCCTGACAGCAGCTTGTTACGCGCGACAGGGCCTTACACTCGCAAACCTGCCCCGCGAGGTCTCAACCTATATGACGTCTGACCATGATCTGCGCGCCGTCCCGCATCGTGTCATCATGAACACGCTCTGCTTTTCTACCTGCCTCGCCCTGCGGATTAAGCACCAGAGTGAGGAGATGATTCTCGCGACTTACGGCACGCGCATGCCGAAAACTTTTCGCCGCAAGGTCCGTCAAGCCTGTCGCCAGATTGATAGCTTCGCACAGGAACTCAAACTTCTACAGGTCATGAGCGAGCCCGCTCCGCACCACGCGACGAACTCTGCGCGGTTCACGCAATACGCTTAGCGGAACGGTTTTGCGCCTCTCTCGTTGTTTCTTCACACATAGGAGAGACAAATGAGCAGTTCGAAATCACGTGAAACCATTTGGAAAGAGTGGCGGGACCTCGTCAATATGGCTCCACAGGAACTGGAGGACTGGCTGGAGACAGAGGAGAGCAAGAGCGTCGGCGACAGTGACTCTGGCGAATCGACGGGTCACAAATCCGGTCGCCGCATCGTCAAAATCAAACGCACGAAAAAGGATGATATCACCGATGACCAGTGGGACCACATGGCCACGGTCGTCGGTTACATCAAACGGCACTGTTCACAAAGCGCGCAGAAAGAGGATGTCGAGACGAGCAATTCGACCTATTCCCTCAAAAACTGGGGACACGACCCGCTGGCCGAAGGTGGCT
Source organism: uncultured Caulobacterales bacterium (assembly GCA_947503715.1). Taxonomy (GTDB): domain Bacteria; phylum Pseudomonadota; class Alphaproteobacteria; order Caulobacterales; family Maricaulaceae; genus Litorimonas. The sequence goes on from CANNER010000003.1 coordinate 275,758, forward strand.
GTGCTTAGCGGCAATCCAAAGTCTGGACGTAACCTTCTGCGTCCAGTTCTATTGTCAAGCGGTCCCCGATTTCGGGGCCGAGATTGATGCGTTCCGTCACCGTATTGATGGACGGCGCATAGAGGCTCTGCTGCGGGAGGAAATCGCGGACTTCCACGAAAGGTGGTTGGTCATAGAAACTGTCCTCCGGACTGTAATCAAAGCCTTCCAAAGTCGCGGGCTTAATCACGCGCTTCCGTCCCGGCAGTCCCGCAATATAAATCGCTCCCTCATGCTGTCCCAGCAGCCCCTGATAGAGCTGTGACCGGCACGCATCCACGGCAGGCACGATCGGCGTGGGTTGCGCATTCAGGTAGGCCGGCCGTACATATTGCCCTTGCCCCGGACGCGGTTGAAACCCGGGATAGGTGCTGGACGGCGCACCGGACGCACAGGCCGACATTACAAAGCCAGCTATAACTATGAGGGAAAGACGAATCATAAGCTCAGAATGGGCCGCCAAGCGTTTACACCGCGTTAACCATAGCGCACGCAGCGCACTAATCCTGCGTGCTGAGTCCTAAAACACCGCCAAATGCGCGGTCAATCACATCTGCAAATGGCGCATAAGTCACCACGGCGAAAACAAACCAGTACATCGTCCAACCCGTGCCGTAGCGTTTCGACAGCCACCACAGGAATAGGCCCCAAAGACCTAAGCCGATCAAAGCTTCACCGCGCCCATGCGCTTCATTTTGGTGGATTACGTTTCGAAAATATTCAGAGACAGTATGCGCCCACACGCCCGCGGCCAACAGGATACCCGATTCCTTCAACGTAAACATTGGCGGCGATTGAGACATGCCATGGCCTTAGCAAACATATCCTAACACCCTATTGACCCACGACCCGAGGATGACGGCAACAAAAACGAGTGCTATGGGAACCGCTATATGTCCGAAACAGCGAACATCCCCTGGCGCGCGACCGCCCTCACCCTGTTTCCGGATGCCTTTCCAGGCGTGCTGGGCACCTCCATCATCGGAACAGCTGAAAAAAACGGTCTCTGGCAGTTAGAGTCGGTGGACATTCGCGATTTTTCGACTAATAGGCACCGCAGCGTCGACAGTCCGCCTTCGGGTGGCGGTCCCGGCATGGTGTTAAAACCTGATGTGGCCGCAGCAGCTATTGACAGTGTGTCTGATGACAGACCGCTCATATATATGACCCCCCGGGGCAAACCCCTCACCCAATCGCGGGTGAGAGAGTTGGCAGCGGGCACGGGTCTTATTGTGTTTTGCGGACGGTTTGAAGGCCTTGACCAACGGGTGATCGAAGCCCGCCGGATGGAGGAAATCTCCATAGGTGACTTCGTTCTCGCCGGCGGAGAGGTCGCGGCGCAAATGATGATCGAGGCGTGCGTACGCCTGCTGCCTGGGGTTCTGGGTGATGCGGACAGCGCCTCGGACGAGAGTTTTGAGAACGGTTTGCTGGAGTATCCACTCTATACCAAGCCGAGAGAGTTTGAAGGCCGGAACATTCCGGAGGTGCTGTTAAGCGGTGATCACGCAAAGATCGCGGCCTGGCGACGCCAGCAAAGTGAAGAGACAACCAAGTCGCGGCGTCCAGACTTATGGAGCCGAGCGCAAACAGGAGACGGACAATGAACGTCATCGAAAAGATTGAAAAAGCCGAAGCCGCGCGTCTGCTAGAAGGCGGAAAAACCATCCCTGACTTCTCAGCGGGTGACACACTCGTCGTTCAAGTCCGGATTACAGAAGGTACGCGGACACGTCTGCAGGCATTTGAAGGCGTTTGTATCGCCCGTTCCGGTGCCGGCCTGAAAGAGAGCTTCACCGTTCGTAAAATCAGCTACGGCGAAGGCGTCGAGCGCGTCTTCCCCCTCTACTCCCCCATGGTCGAGGAAATCGAAGTCAAGCGTCGCGGCAAAGTCCGTCGCGCCAAACTCTACTACCTCCGCGATCGCCGCGGGAAGTCCGCGCGGATAGCAGAGCGTACAACAGGCCGCGGCATGTCAGGTGGCCGCGCGAAAAAGTAAGCGCTCTCACGAGAGATTTGAATAAAGAGCCGTCATCCGAAAGGGTGGCGGTTTTTTTTGTTTGGAAAATTTATGTCTTGGGCATCCCCGTAGCAGAGATTGTTTTAGTGGCTTAAGCCGTCCAAGGAAGAGCGTTCGCCAAGGTGTGCTTCCATCGAACGTTAAGTGCCGTTCGACATTTTAACTCATCCCAAAAATCGAGACTTTGATGCGTAAAGCATCTGCGGAGGTGTTTGAGTGTTTAAATTTGTTTCTAGTTTTGGGTACGTGATGATGTGCAGCGGAGTTTGGCGGTTTTTTGAATGGGCGAAACGCTTTATGCTTGGAGGGCGCAAACTTGTTTGAAAAATAGAGAATGAAAGAGTGATTTTTTAATTCGTCGGCTTGGCTATTTTAAGATTTTATTCCTGTCTGCTTTATGTCAGGTTGTATTCTAACTTTACGGAGGTTTTGGACGTGTCACTAGCTAGAGAGCTCAAGTTATCCGATAGCCCCTTTGAACATTATGCCGCTGAGACAGAGCCAAAGATATCTCTATATGCCATTCGCCCACCGTATTTAGAGACGATATCTACAAGAGCTTTTAAACTTAATTCCTTTATCTTATTTGGCGATAGAGGAGCCGGCAAAAGTGCTACTAGGATTACGATCTACAATGATATGTGGTCTGAAGGTGAATTTTCAGGAAACAAAGACCGCCCATTCACAGTTAACATAACTGACTTTTCTCAGATACTGGAGACGTTCCAAAACAAAAAGTTAAAAGACATTGATATCGCAGGACTTGTTGCATTTTTTGTCATTGAGCAGGCGCTAGTGTGGCTTTCGTCGCTTGAATCTGCAGAGCGAGAGGTATTTATAGAAGCGCTTGATAAAGACGAGAAAACACTAAGTCTCGCACTGATACAAGGTTTTTACTTAAACGTTCCAGAAATGTCTCGAGATGTGTCGACTGGAAATGCATTAAAATTACTAAATAGCGCTTGGACGACTAAAAGTGCGGTATGGATAAATAAACGATGGACTTCATTATCTCATATAGTTGCGACTGCAGTTGCAGGGTTATCTAAAAAATACGTAAATGAAGATGTAAACATCGCTCCGGCAGCTGAAAAAATTCTTGCTTCTTTGAAAGGGGAGGATGCAAACGTATCACGCGCAGTTCTTTCCAAACTTGTTGAGTTTGTTCAGATGTTTGGGTTTTCAGGAATATGTTTGCTAGTAGATAAAGTCGATGAAACTCCAATTACTGCAAATTCTGCAGAAGAAAGCGCTAAATTAATACATCCGGTCTTAAATCATATTCAATTGTTAGAAGTTGAGGGTTGTTCGTGGATATTCTTTTTATGGAGTAACCTTCAAAAGCATTTCAACGAAAAATTTCCCGTTAGACTAGATAAGATCGCGCATACTACCATCAAGTGGGAAATTGCACGTTTGAGAGAGATGATAGAAACAAGAGTTAAGTTCTTCTCTGATGGTAGGTTAGGTGTCGCAGATTTATTTGAAGAGGGCCACGATGTGGAAGCCACATTTACACAGTTGGTTTCACTGTCAATCAAGTCGCCTCGAGAACTTATCAAAATTTTAGATACTATTGTTCGTGAGCACGATGCGGCAGATAAGGGCGGCCTGCTTAATCAAGAAAGTGTTTCAGGTGGCGCTGACAAATATGTCGTAGAAACTATCGAAACTTGGTATCCGCGAAAGCACCTTCAACAAGTCTTACGCTTGGGAATGGTTTCATTTAACAATTCTGATGTTCTAGGAAAGTTCAAAATAAGCGGGCAAGGAGCTAGAGCTAAGATAAAATTTTGGGAAGATTTAGGTCTCGTAGCGCAAGATGGAACTATGGCCAGCGCAAAGGGCAACAAGCCAGTCAATAAATACATCGTCGCGGATACAAGAGTTATCAGAATTATTGATAGAAAGCTAAATGATATTGTAGGCGCAGATGTCGATGGTGAAATAATCTAATCTGTGACTAAATTTAGCCGTCTTTGATCGTTGTGGAGTTTTACTGTATTTTATATTAAATCAAACGCTGATTTACTATGGCGGCCTAACAATCTTTGAAACAAGATAGGAAATCTTAGACCCGCAAACGGAGACACCAGCGTTCGCTGAGCCCCCGTAACCTTCCTCCAAACATAATCCCCACCTTGCCCGACCTGCCCTATATTCAAACTCGTTCTGATGACGTGGACAGGCAATCGATCGTGGTTTGTTGGTTATTGGACGTGACGACAGAATTTGACTGCTAGTCAAATTCCGAGGAACCGAACCGCATAGCGGTTCGGCACGACACTGCAATCGACTCACGGGGTCGATTGCGGACGTTTTACGTGTGCCGGGTCTTTTATGGCGAGCGTTGACCGCCGGGCCTCGAACGGAAGTGTCTCTTACGGGAGACGACTAGACGGAGGCGCGACTGCGGGACCCAGTGCATTTTGCTTTCAGCAAATTGCACGGACCATCATATCAAAAACCGCTGCCGCGTGGTCGTGCAATTGGCGTCAGCCAAATGCACCGATGCCTTTGCGAAACAAAATTAAAACTTCGGTATCCGGTAAGGGTATCGACCACGCGGACTGTCCGCCTTTTACGGACATGCGCTATCCGGCAGACCCACAGAAAATATCCGGGGGCTGCGAACGTTGACGCTTGGCCAAATATTTATATTTCAACTATAAGGTCTGAGGTCTTATGCTACGTCTTTATATCGGTTTCGCCATAGCGGTTTATGTCCTGCTCATAAATTTTGTCGGCTACACCGCTTTCTTCGTGGATAAGCGCGCGGCGCAAAGTCGGGATCGACGGATTTCGGAGAGCACGCTTCTATTCATTGCACTGCTGGGCGGAACACTAGGATGCATCTGGGCGCAACAAAAATTTCGTCACAAAACGCGTAAGCAACCTTTCAAACTTCAACTGCAAATAATTGTTGTGTTGCAAGTTATTACGATTTTCGCACTCGCCTTCCCCGATATACGAACTCTACTTTGGCAAACTCTTTTCTCCAACTGACCGTCACCGCACACACTGCTATACAAAGCCGCACAAACACCATAGAGGGCGCGGACGGCCTTTTAATCCTGAGTGGGCCACGCGGATCGACGTGATCGATCACCCGCTGACCGGGCATCGACCCATCGGCAGAAAGACCGTACCATGTCCAACATGACCCATGCGCATCCCGCGCTCGCTGACGCTTTGGCGAAAAAAGGATATGAAAAACTGACCCCTGTCCAAGACTCCGTTCTGGACCCTGACCTTCTGGGTCAAGACCTGCTCGTCTCCGCGCAAACGGGGTCCGGTAAAACGGTCGCCTTCGGCCTCGCGATGGCGTCAACGCTCTTAGGCAACGCGGGCGCGTTTCTTCGCGCCGACGCCCCCCTCGCCCTCTGTATCGCGCCGACCCGTGAACTCGCGATGCAGGTTAAGCGCGAGATTGACTGGCTCTACCGCGAAGCCGGCGCGAAGACGATGAGTTGTGTCGGCGGCATGGATGCCCGCCAGGAACGCAACGCCCTGCAACGCGGCGCCCATATCGTCGTCGGAACGCCGGGTCGTCTCTGCGATCACATTAATCGCGGCGCACTCGATATGTCCGAGATCAAATGCCTCGTCCTGGATGAGGCCGATGAAATGCTGAAAATGGGATTCCGTGAGGAATTGGAACTTATCCTAAATGCCTCACCATCCGAGCGCCGGACGCTCATGTTCTCCGCCACGGTTCCGAAAACTATTCTGGGCATGACCAAGAAATATCAACGCAACGCCGTGCGCGTCAACACCGCCGCAGAAGCCAAACAGCATCTCGACATCGACTATCAAGTCATGACGGTTTCCAACGCTAACCGTGAAAATGCGATCATCAATGTGCTGCGCTTTTACAATGCGAAAAATGCGATCGTCTTTGGCGATACGCGCGTCGCCGTGAACCGCATGACTCAGCGTTTTAATAATCGCGGATTTTCAGTCGTCTCGCTCTCCGGTGAGCTGTCACAGGCCGAGCGTAGCAATGCGCTGCAAGCGCTGCGCGATGGTCGGGCGCAAGTCTGCGTCGCGACGGATGTGGCTGCGCGGGGCTTGGACCTGCCGGACCTCGAACTCGTCGTACATGCCGATGTGCCGCGCAACCGCGAAGCCCTGCTCCATCGGTCGGGCCGGACGGGTCGTGCGGGGCGCAAAGGTGTTTCCGCCCTCATCGTCGCGCCCAGCCGCCGCCGGAATGCGGAACGCCTTCTGCGCGATGCGGGCATCACCGCCGAATGGGGCGAAGCCCCGAGTGCGGATGCGATTATTGCCAAGGATAATGAACGTCTCTTGGACAATATGACACTAGAGGCCGAAGTGACAGAGGAAGAGCGGACCATGGTCGCGCGCCTGCTGAAAGCGTACTCACCCGATCATATCGCAACGGCCTTCATCCGCCAATATCGCGAAGGTCAATCCGCGCCGGAGGACTTGCTGCCTGCCAATTACAAGCCATCAAAAGAAGAGCGCGGGCCGAAAACTCCACGTGCGGATTTTGACGATGGTGTCTGGTTCTCCCTCAATGTCGGACGCAAGCAAAAGGCGGAACCGAAATGGATCCTGCCCATGTTGATGAAATCCGGTGGTCTGAAGAAAGGCGAGATCGGCGCGATCAAAATCATCGACCGCGAAACATTTGTCGAAGTCGCGCCAAAAGGTGTCGAGGGCTTTCTGAAAACCATCGGGCCGGATATGAAAATCGAGGCGGCCATCACAGTCTCACGCGTCGCGGGCAAACCGAATCTCAGCCAGCCAACGGACGGCCACCGCTCTCGAGACCGGGATAACCGTTCCGGTAAATCGCGTAAAAAACCTTATGGCGATAAGGGCAATTCTTATGGCGGGAAGAAAAAGTCCTATAACGATAAACCTCGCGGCAAGGCGAAATCATATGACGACAAGCCTAAGACCTATAATGATGGAGATACGCCGAAGCGAAAAGGCAACTTCGAAGAAGGCACGTTCAAACGCAAATCCCGCAAAAAAACGGGCGGTGACATGCCGTCACCTCATGCAGTTGAGGGCGGAAAGCCGAAAAAGCCGCACAAGAAAAAACTCGCCCGCGTGGCGGCACTAAAGGAAAAAGGCGGCGTTAAAAAGGGTGAGCGGAAAAACACGCGGAAGCGGAAATAATACCACGCTCTCGAATTTCAAATAATTTTAATTAAAAAAAATGACCGGCCAAAGCCGGTCATATCTTGATAAAATATCTAATCTGAAACTAGAAGACGGTGTTCACAACATCGGAACAGGTCGACGTTCCGGCCTCGCAAACCTGATGACTATGCGCACCGCCGCCCTTGCTGTTCGACGTCAGCGTAAAGAACCCGTCATTAGCGGTCGTGGAAACAACCGACCCATCAAGATAGATATCGACAGAAGAACTCGTTGCGCCGTTCCAATTGTAGTCCCAACGCTTCTTGCCCTTGACCTTATAAGCACTGACGGAAGACAGGTTCACATCAACGCCGCCCGTGCCGCCTTCACTGACCGTGACGCTGGAGCTTGTGCTGGCGCTCGCCCCGTCATCATCGGTTACAGTCAGGGTAACGGTATAGGTTCCGGCCGCTGCATAGCTATGCGACGGGTTCTGTGCGCTCGAAGACGCGCCGTCGCCGAAGCTCCAACTGCGCGATACAACACTGCCGTCACTGTCGGAGGAACCATCCGTGAAGCTACAGGTCAGGTCCGTACAGCTCTCAGAGAAGCTGGCTGTTGGTGGTGTATTGACCGGAGGCGTCGTGCCACATGTCGACGGGTCAACGACCAGACCTTGCTGGCCATCCGCATTTCCGCTCAGGCCCAGATCAGCGGTTTTCGCTGCATCAAACAAACACTGTGCGGTTGTGCCATTCAGGAACGGACCCGCCATCCCGTCAGAGGTCGTGAAACCCCAGCTATTGACGGACATAAGAGAGCCTGTTCCGGTGGCCTCATCCATCGGTTGAATCCAGGGTCCACCGGATGAACCGCCGGAAAGCTGGCTGGACGGCAACCACCAATTATCCGATCCTTCTGTCGTCATATCCTCGGCGGAATACATGAAGAACGGATCATCAGAATAGGAATAGCCCAGCGCATGGGTCCAATCCTGCGTAAACTCACCGGGCTGTCCGTCATTCACATTCGGGGCTGCGAAACTGACATCGAAGCTGCCGACCGCAGCGTCAAGCGCACCGCCCGTACCATTGCCGGAATGATTGCCATTATCACCGACAACGTAATAGGCGTAATCCCAAGGGATGTTATTCGGGAAGACACTCGTCGTCCAGTTCTGCTCGACAACGCCGAAGTCTGTGACCCAGCAGCCTTCCGGATCGTTGAAACAATCGCGGTCCGTGCTACCGCCCGTCGTGCCGTCCTGATTCGGGATGAAAATCACATTCCGCGCAAAAGACGCATCCGCATCATCATAGACACAATGCGCCGCCGTGATGATGATGGACCTTCCGGTTGTACCGTCTGTCGCAACCGTACCGGAACAGACATAACCGGACCAGCCGCCACCATTTGGCATCTCATAGAGAAGACGTCCGGCCGCCGTTTGAATGGCGCCCCCATTGGCCCAACGTGAGTTTGCAACGACACCGCCGCCGCCTCCACCGCCGCCATTACCACCTTCAACGGTGAAACCGTAGGAACCGGTCGCGCCGCTATTGCCGCCTTTACGTTTGACATTATCACGTGACAGCACGCGCCAGCTCCCCGAGCCGGAGGTGAAGCCAGAAACTGTGACCTCATATGTATCATTGCCAACATTTGTCCCCGCAAATGTAGACGTTTGACCGTTAAAAGTGACTTCGAAATTGACCTCGCGGACGCCGTCAACATCTGTGACAACGGCTGAGAATGTCTGGCTGGTTCCGATGATGGCACCATTGGCCGGTGTTCTGGACGAAACGGTTGGGGCCTGATTATCTTGCGTAACCTGTGCGTCCCAGTTTTTCGTATTCACGCGCCGCGTATTTGATGTCAGCTCTGACTTCATGGCGTGACCATGCGGCGTCAGCTTTCCTTTTTTACCGCGAATATAGCCCATTCCCCGATGATCGATCAGCATGTCGCGGGGCTCCGCCGCCGCGATACGTTCCGCCGTCCAGTGCTTGAGCACTTTATCCGTTCTGTCATTCGGCGCCGCAACTGCAGCACCCGCCATTGAAAGCGTAAGGCCAAGCCCCGTTCCGGCCATTAGAAATTTATTTAATTTTGTCATTTTTATAGGTCCTCCTGAATCGGCGCTAAGCTCACGTTTCCGTGAAGTCAAACGGGGAACTGACAAAAGTTAAAGAGGATTAATATTCCCTTTCCTCCAAACGGGCGTGGTTTGGGTATGTAAATATATAAAATCTAAGATTGTTTTTCATTTGAACCAAAAAAAAGACCCGCCGAAGCGGGCCTGAATGTTCAATGTTTTACGACTGCCCTATTTGCGTGAACCACTAATTTTCCCCAAACCTCGTACATAATCCAATCAGCATATCACTCAATTCGGCATGAACATCTTCTTGGAGGAAATGTCCGCCGCCCTTCAGGATTTTATGTGGTTGCCCCGTAGCGCCCGGAATGAGTTTCTGGAACACCGCTTCGCCGCCTTTCGTGACGGGATCTTCGTCGGAGAAGGCTGTGAGGAAGGGTTTGTTCCACTGTTTGAACACCTCCCATGCTGCGATATTGTCCGCGACACCCGCCATATCCGGATGGGTCGGCACGAGCGCGGGGAAGATGCGGGCTCCAGCCTTATAGCTCTCATCAGGATAAGGCGCGTCATAGGCAGCGACCTCTTCCGTTGTCAGATCGCGGGACGTTGCGCCCTGCAGAATCATGCCCGTTGGAAATTCCGGCACGGATTGCGAGAATTTTTGCCATTTCAGGAAGGCGTCTGACGGCGTGCCCTTCCCGACGGGCAGCCCCGTATTCCCCGCCATAACAGCGGCGAAGCGATCCGGATTTTCCGCGACAAGGCGCAAGCCGATCAACCCGCCCCAATCCTGACAGAACAGCACGACGTCAGACACATCCATCTGGTCCAGCCAGTCCTGCATCCACGCGACATGTCCATTATAGGAATAATCCGACATTTCCGTCGGCTTATCCGACCGGCCAAATCCGATCAGATCCGGCGCGAGAACGCGGTAGCCTGCCTCGGCCAGATTCCGGATCATGAAGCGATAGAGAAAGGACCAACTCGGCTCGCCATGCATCATAATAACTGTTCGCCCCGCCTTCGGACCCGTATCGACATAGTGAAGACGAAGCCCCTCTCCGACCTCGCAATAATGCGGCTCGAAATCGTAATCAGGCAGGTTGTCGAAACGATCATCCGGCGTGCGAAGGGCTTGCATATTTAAATCCTATTTTCTTTGGGCCGCAACAATGTGACCGTCGATAATTTTCTCTCCGAGAAGCTTCATCGCTTCCATTCGGTGCAGACCCTCTTGCAACACATAGCGGTCCTTGCCGAGGCGAACATAAATCGGTTTTTGTAAGCCGTTCTCCAGAATATCTTCCGCCAATTCGACGACTTTATCTTGGTCCAGCGTCTTTTGACGCGCTCCCGGCACGTAAATCTTATCTATGACCACATCGACAACGCGCATCGCAAAACTCCGTCAAATTCGATTTTCACGATAGACAGACCTACCGCCTCAATGCAATCAAGATGATATGACCGAATATGTATTTCCACCGCACGATCCTGTTAGCTTGCCCATCCACGGATCCGACGCACGGTTTCCGGTGCGGCGCGTCTATTGTATCGGGAAGAATTATGCAGACCATGTGAAGGAAATGGGGGGCGATATAGGGCGATCTGAACCGATATTTTTTACAAAAGCGGCTGAAACCATTGTCCAAAGTGGGCAGGACATTCCCTTCCCGCCCAACACGACTGATCTGCATTATGAAGTCGAACTCGTCGTTGCGATTGGGCCTGATCTGGATGTTTTCGGCTATGGCGTCGGCATCGACCTGACCCGCCGGGATTTGCAATCCGCCGCCAAGAAAAAGGGCGGGCCCTGGGCGCGGGCGAAGAATTTCAACCACTCCGCCCCCTGCTCTATGCTCACCCCCGCAGCTAATGTCGATCTCGCAAAGGCCCGTATTGTCCTGCGCAAAAACGGCGATATCGTCCAGCACGGCGCTTTGTCCGACATGATTTGGGGCATTGATGAAATCATTGAGCGATTGCGGACCGACATGGATTTACAGCCCGGAGACCTGATTTACACCGGTACACCAGCCGGCGTGGGTCCGGTGCGTGTGGGAGACGAACTTTCCGGCGGTGTGGAAGGCTTACAACGTATTACGGTGCGCTTCGTATAAGCTTGAAAGAAGCCACGTTTTCGTCCAATAATATGTCATGGCTTTTACCTATGACGACATTCTTCTTCCGCTGGCCATCACGGTCATAATCGACAAGAAAGTGCGTACCCCTGAACTCCGCAGTTTTACCCGACAAGCGACGGGCCTGATTGAAATGTTTGAATTAGAGCCGATGACAGGTGAGGAAATCAGAGCTTGGTTCCGTGCCCATTTCCAAGAATTAGAAGCCAAGTTAACGAGCGCGCGGAAAAATACACTCGTCCTGCGCGCCTTATCAAAGTTCAAAGATGACCGCGATGTCGAAGCTGTCTATGACGCGATGGTCTCCATTTCTGTCAGCGACAAAGAATATGTAAAGGCCGAATCAGAGCTGATTAAATCCGCTGCCGCGATCTGGGGCTTTGCCCGTCCGCCACTCAAAGTCGATAAAGTCTCTCAAAAATGATCGATCTGGACGAAACACTTCGCGCTGTTTCGACTGTCCTAGCGGTCAGTGCTTTGATTGATGAGCGGCTTCGCGATATTGAAATGATTGAGTTTTCGCACTCGGTTATGACGATCAATCAACGCATACGCCCGGGCGTAATCCTACCGCGCAAAACTGTTGTAAAGTGGTTTAAAGACAATGAAGACGAGATTACCGTCAAGATTTCCGAAGACGAGAACTCAGTCTGGAGAAAAGAAATCCTCAGCCTCATAACAGACCCTGAACTTCGGCGACTGGTTTTGTCCGCTATGTTCTCTATATCGGTCTGCGATTACGAACTGGATGATGAGGAATGTGAATTCCTCAAATTAGCTGTCTCCCTCTGGGAAACAGGTTTGCCCAGCGTCGCAGATGTTGAGTTGATGGTCGTTTAAAACCGTCAGTCTTTAGCCCTCTTTTTCGAGAGCCTCCATTCGGCGACTTTCTTTTTTCCGCTCAGTTTCTAACAGATAGCGCTTACGAATACGGATGGATTCCGGCGTCACTTCGACCAACTCATCATCATTGATATATTCCAGCGCGAGTTCCAACGTCATCGTTATCGGCGTCGTCAGCGTTACGGCTTCATCGGTCCCGGAGGCGCGAACGTTGGTTAGCTGTTTCCCCTTGAGCGGATTGACGGTCAGATCATTATTGCGGGAATTCTGACCGATAATCATGCCTTCGTAGACTTCTGTCGCATGTCCGATGAACATTTCGCCGCGCGCCTGTAAGTTCCAGAGCGCAAAAGCCAAGGCCTTACCCGTGGAGTTCGAGATCAAGACGCCCTTCTGACGACGGCCAATGCCCGCTTTTGTGCGTGGCTTGTAAACGTCAAAGTTATGATAGAGCAGGCCCGACCCGGAGGTTAGCGTCATGAACTCGGACCGGAAACCGATGAGACCTCGTGTCGGGATTTCATAATCCATCCGCACACGGCCATTTCCGTCCGGCACCATGTCCTGCAAATTACCCTTCCGCTCACCCAGTTTCTCCATGATGGAGCCCTGATGGTCGGCTTCGACATCAACCGTCAGCTTCTCGTAAGGTTCGCAGAGGACACCGTCGATTTCCTTATTCACAACTTGCGGGCGGGAAATCGCGAGTTCGAATCCTTCGCGGCGCATATTCTCGATCAGGATGGAGAGGTGAAGCTCACCCCGACCCGACACACGGAATTTATCGGCATCGTCGAGTTGTTCGACGCGCAGGGCGACGTTGGAAATAAGCTCCTTGTCCAAACGGTCCTTGAGGTTCCGCGACGTGACAAATTTGCCCTCGCGGCCGGCAAAAGGTGAGTCGTTGACTTGGAACGTCATCGAGATTGTAGGCTCATCCACAGAAAGCGGCGGCAGCAGCTCCACATGTTCCGGATCACAGATCATGTCGGAAATACCGAGATTATCGATACCTGTGAAGCAGCAGATGTCGCCAGCAGACACCGAGTCCATTTTCACACGGTCCAGTCCCATAAAGCCGTAGAGATCGACAATACGCCCCTTACGCTCTTTCCCGTCAGGCGAGGCCACGACGACATTTTGCTTGGCGTTCAACGTCCCGCGCACAACGCGGCCAATCCCGATGACGCCTGTATAAGTGCTGTAATCCAGCGCAGAGACTTGCAGCTGCAAGGGCGCATCAGGGTCGACATCCGGAACGGGCGCGTTTTTGACGATGGCTTGGAAGAGCGGTGTCATATCCGTGCCTTCCTGATCCGCTTCATCCGACGCCCAACCATTCAAGGCGGAGGCGAAGACGACGGGGAAGTCTAGCTGCTCATCCGTCGCGCCGAGGCGGTCAAAGAGGTCAAACGTCTGATCGACCACCCAATCCGGGCGCGCGCCGACGCGGTCAATCTTGTTCACAACAACGATGGGGCGAAGGCCTTGCGCAAGGGCTTTCTTCGTCACGAAACTCGTTTGCGGCATGGGGCCTTCGACGGCATCGACGAGCAGCACGACGGAATCGACCATGGAGAGCACGCGCTCCACCTCACCGCCAAAATCCGCATGTCCCGGTGTGTCAACGATGTTAATGCGCCACTCTTGCTTGTCTGGATCGGTCCAGCCAATCGCTGTGTTCTTGGCAAGGATTGTAATCCCGCGTTCTTTCTCAATATCACCTGAATCCATCACGCGTTCTTCGCGATCCCCGCGTTCATCCAGCGTACCGGATTGACGCAAGAGTTTATCCACGAGCGTGGTCTTGCCGTGGTCAACGTGGGCCACGATTGCGACATTGCGCAGGAATTCGACAGAGTTGGACATGATGGTAATTTCGCGAGTTTTGAACGTTCGCGCGGCCCATAGCGCAATGCCCCTGAATGTCCAGTGTCTATGGCATTTCGACACGGTCAAACTGTGCTTGAATCGTTGCACTTTGCATGAGCCTTAGCCAAATAGAGCTTCAGATACAGGATAATAAAGATATGCGCACTGACACGGCCCCGACTCCGACTCTCCTCTCCGATTATGAACCACCCAGCCATGAACTGACCTCCGTCTATCTGGATTTTGATTTGCAACCCGAGGCCACAACGGTGCGGTCCAAAATTGAGGTCAAACGGTTGCGAGATGAGCCCTTCATTCTGAACGGCGAAGAGATTGAGCTGAAATCCGTGAAGATCGACGGGAAGGTGTTGAAGCGATCCGCCTATAAGCTGGATCAGGAAAAGCTGGTGCTCGCCAAGACACCGGAAAGCTTCACACTCGAAATCGAAACGGTTTGCAATCCGAAAGCAAACTCAAAGCTTATGGGACTTTACGTGTCCGGTGGGCGGTTCTGTACGCAATGCGAAGCAGAAGGCTTTCGCCGCATCACCTTCTTCCCCGACCGTCCGGATGTCATGAGCGTCTTCACGGTTCGAATGGAAGCGGACCTCGCGACCTATCCCTTCCTCTTAGCAAACGGGAATAAAACGGAAGAAGGTGCCGCTGTCGGTCAGGGCCGCCATTTTGCCGTCTGGCATGACCCCTTTCGCAAGCCCGCCTATCTCTTCGCGCTCGTCGCAGGCCAATTCGATCTGCTGGAAGACAGTTTCACAACCATGTCCGGCCGTCACATTCCGCTGGAAATCTATGTCGACCCCGGCAATGCCCCGCAGGCCGAATATGCTATGGACGCGCTGAAACGCTCCATGAAATGGGACGAGGACGCCTTTGGCCGCGAATATGATCTGGACCTGTTCATGATTGTCGCCGTTCGCGATTTCAATTTCGGGGCGATGGAGAATAAGGGGTTGAACATCTTCAATTCCGCCCTCCTCCTCGCGGATGCAGAATCCGCGACGGATATGAATTTCGAACGGATCGAATCCGTTGTGGCCCACGAATATTTCCACAATTGGACGGGCAACCGCATCACCTGCCGCGATTGGTTCCAACTCTGCCTGAAAGAAGGTTTCACCGTTTTCCGCGATCAAGAGTTTTCCGCCGACCAACGCGGCGCGGCAGTCCAGCGCATCAAGGATGTCCGCGCGCTTCGCGCGCGTCAATTCGCAGAAGATGCAGGCCCCCTCGCCCATCCCGTACGTCCTGAATCTTACATGAAGATTGACAATTTCTACACAGCAACAGTCTATGAGAAAGGCGCGGAACTCATCCGCATGCTTAAGACGATACTAGGTGCAGAGAAATTTCGCGCCGGTTGTGATCATTATTTCGAAAAACTTGACGGTACCGCCGCAACGATTGAGCAATTCCTAAAATGTTTCGAAGAGGCAACAGGCGAGGACCTCTCGCAATTCATGCTCTGGTACCAACAAGCGGGTACGCCAATCCTGACCGTGAAACGCGAGACAGTGGTTAATCAACAGCGCATACACTTTAAACAGGCGACAAAACCAACACCAGGGCAACCGAGAAAAAGCCCAGTCGTCCTGCCGATTAAATGGCAGCTGGTGGGCGATAATGGGCCGCTATCAGAACCTCAACTCAAGCTTCTCAAACATGACGCAACCAGCGTGTCATATCCTGCGATTACTGAGCCTCATTCGGTTTCAGTTCTGCAAGATTTCTCCGCTCCCGTCACAGTGAGGAGTGACGCCACGACGGAAGATCTCCTGCGCCTCATGGCCGCTGATCCAAATGCCTTTAACCGCTGGGAGGCCGGACAGACACTCGCACGTCAGCTCATCGCCAGTTTGGCAAAAGCCATTGAAAGCGGGAAAACGCCACCCGTCGATAAAGCTCTGAAAGGCTATTGCGAGGCTCTGGCGCGTACGCTTGATGACCCAAAATTCAATAATGCCTTCAAAGCCTTGGCGTTAACGCCCCCTGCACCGATGGAAGTTTTACAGAGTCTCGATCAATCCGATCCGCTCGCCGTGCATGAAGCTGGAAAATGGCTTTCACGGGCCGTCGCAGATTACCTCCGCGACGCCCTGCTCGACCGCTATCACGCACTCACCGATACAGGCGCGTTCAGCTCGGATGCGTCTTCGGCGGGCCGTCGCGCACTGCGTAATCGCTGCCTCGCATTGCTGGCCGCGCGGCATGACCCTCTGGCCGCCACACTCGCGCAAACGCAATTCGCCGAAGCGACGAATATGACGGATGAACTCTCCGCGCTAATGACCCTCACACGCCTTGGCGGACAACGTGTTGAGACGACGATGGAAGATTTCTATTCCAAGTGGGAGAAAAACCCGCTCGTGCTGGACAAGTGGTTCTCGGTCCAAGCCATGCGGCCCCATGCCGGCGGCGTGAGTTCAATCCTCCGCCTCGCAGACTCAACACGCTATGAACGTACGAATCCAAATCGCGTCCGCGCGCTCGTCGGTGGATTTGCGATGGGGAATGCGGAACTATTCCACAAAGCCGATGGCAGTGGTTACAGCTTCTTCACCGACCAAATCATCGACATGGATAGTCGTAATCCGCAAATCGCCGCTCGTCTCCTCGGCGCGTTTGAAATCTGGCGAAAGCTAGATGACAAACGACAAGTAATGATCCGGTCCGAACTCCAACGCGTCATAAATTCCAAGCCGAGCAAGAACGTCTTGGAAATCGCGAAGAAGACTCTGGGAGAATAACTGTCGTAACCCTCCCTTATCTCTTCTGAGGTAAGAGGGCGACATGACGTCTTTACGCACAGCCGAAGGTTTCCGTGACCATGTGTCGGAACAGCGCTTTTCCGTGCTGCGTCAACCCATTGTGTCATTGAAAACCGGACACATTCACCATCACGAATGGCTGGTGCGTTTCGATCATGATGACCATTTGGAGGGTGTGTTACGCCCGGCGGAAGTGTCCGGCGTCATTCGCGATCTCGACTTATCGATGTTGGCGCAATCCATTCTCGTCCTGAATGCTAATCCGAATGATACAGGAATTGCGATCAACCTCTCCGGGGCTTCCGTCGATAAACCAAACTTCATGCCTTCGGTTCTAGCGTGTTTGACCGCCCTAAAAGCGTCTCCAACGAAACTTGTCATCGAGTTGACGGAGAGTTGGCACATGCAGGAATTAGGACCCGCAGAAGCTCTTATCGTTGAATTGAAAACACGCGGACATCCGGTGTGTTTGGATGATGTCGGGGCGGGGGCGGCGTCGATCCGTTACTTACGCGCCCTGCCCGCCAATTGGTTAAAAATCGACGGTGGGTTCGTGGCTGCGGCCTTTAACACGGCACGCGACCGCGCGATTTTGAAAGCTCTGCTATCCTTGCGGGACGCGCTGGATGTGCGTTTCATCGCAGAGGGTGTTGAAACGGAAGAACTCCGTCAATTTGTGATCGATTTGGGGTTTGATGCTGCGCAAGGTTACGCCATTGGACATCCTGAACCCGAACCCCGCATCGGACGCATTGTTTCGTAACGGTTTAGCAACGAAATCCGACGCAAAAACGCAGTTTCCCTATAATATCAATCTTATATTAACCACGTTTTGTTCGACTGGAAGGATATCGACAGCTAACCCTGTAGGTACTGATTCGGCGATGGGGATCGCTATCATTTATTCAGGCCATCATTATCATAATGGCCACGACCTGCCGATTGGTAAAGGGGATTTCAAAGGTGCAAAACGGGCAGGGTCAGAACGGACACAATCAGGGGGGCGTTCACGGAACATCCGCGCAGCCCTATGTGCCACGCCCCGCTCAGGCTCGATCCATCCCCATGGGGACGGCCCCCACTCCGCATTATTCACAACAGATGCCGGGCCGACCTGCACAGGGTCAGAGGCCGCAAGGCTTTCAACCGCCTCCAAACGCTATTTCTACACCTGTGGGAACATCAAAGCCCTTACAGTCCTTTTCGACCTCCAGTTCCAACGATCTCGTCACACGGCTTTCAGACCGGGTCGGAGGTCGCGATATTTTCAAACGTTTGCTCATCACAACATTGCTGTTCTTCACCCTGTTTCTCATCATCGCGACAATCAAATTCGTAAATGATCGGCAGGCCAACCTTTCAGAAGAGATCACAACATTTGAAACCCGCTTAATAACGGACTCCGAAACCGTCGGGAAAACTCTGGACTCAGAATTTACGTGGATGGAGACCGCCCTCACCATGCGGGGCGGTGCGCAGGACATTGTGAACTTTACAACGCAGTCGCAAAATATCATTGGCGCGGCTTTGCTGAACGGCGATGGCCGGGTGATTGCGGAGACAACGAATGCAGGCGCGGCTTTAGCACAAATTGATCGTCGTAATTTTCCGACCGCTGGACGAAAAATAGACTCACTCATAGATGATGGAAGCGTGGTTCGGCCTGTCCTGATCCGCCGCGTCGGGGATAATTATCTATCAGTTATACTGAAACCCGGGAGCCTGATTGGAGACCTTAAAGGCAGCAAATCCCTGGCTTTAGAATCGGGTCGTTTGATTGATGCGCCTATTTCCATCGCCACTCAAGGACCACAGACTTATTACCGCGTCTCGGCCAATCAGCTTTCAAATATGCTCCAGGGATCAACCTCCGCAAAAGTCAGTTCGCTCGTGCGAAACGACAACAAACTTTGGTTTGGGTCCGCCTCTATACGCAATTCATCGCTTTCGATTTTGGACACGACGCCCCGCGGAAAGAATGCAGGTATTTTGCAAAACCTCATGCTTTTTGGCCTACTTTTTCTGGGTTCCGCTTGGTTGATATGGATGTTGATGAATCAACTTCTTCGTCAAATTGACGCTATGCGGGATCAGAATATGCAAGAGGAGGTCTCCCGCCAGCGTTACCGTGCGGCCGTGGATGGATCTAACGGTGGCATTTGGGAAGTCGACCTGACGCGTAACCTGACATATCTTTCCCCCTCGCTCGCAAAGACCATGGGATTGAAAGAACAGGAAACGCATCTACCCCTGCCGCAATTTCTGGCCCTGTTCAGCACGGCGCAGCGGGACCAATTTTACAATCACCTCAAACGCGCCCACCTAAACGGATCATTTCAAATCGAATTAGGCGCGGCTGCACTGCCCATCTATGTGTCCTGCCGGGGACGCCCGACCGTTCGCGAAGATCAATCCAAAATCGTGATCGGAATGGCATTGGACATTACCGAGACACGCGGCGCGCAGGCGCGGTTACAAGCCGCTGAGGCTCGGTTATTTGATGCATTGCGGTCTATGAATGATAGTTTCGTGATTTGGGATCAACTCGATCGTCTTGTGCTTTGGAACAGTAAATTCGAAGACTTTTTCGGCTTTGAACCCGGTATTTTGCGCCCCGGGCTTCCATATTCTCAAGTCGAATTTGCCGCTGAAGCGGCTATCGCACAAACGGTCCGCCTATCCGACGACACTGGCAATGAGCTTGAGTTGAAGGATGGACGTTGGGTCCGGTATTTGGAGACCTACACGGCGGATGGAGCCCGCGTTTCAATCGGTACAGAAGTTACAACAATCCGAACGCGAGAGCAGCAATTACAGGACAATCAAAATGCCCTAGAGAAAACAATTAATGTCTTGCGGAAGTCGCAAGTGCGTATTGTCGAGCTTGCGGAAAAGTACGAGCAGGAAAAAATCCGCGCTGAGGAAGCCAATCAATCCAAGTCTGAATTCCTCGCCAATATGTCTCATGAACTGCGAACTCCGCTCAATGCGATTAACGGCTTCTCTGACATTATGAAGAAGGAAATGTTCGGTCCGCTCGGGGATGCGCGTTACAAAGAATATGTGAATGACATCCTGTTTTCCGGTCAACACTTACTCTCCCTCATTAATGATATTCTGGACATGTCCAAGATTGAGGCGGGTAAGATGACGTTGAATACGGAACACATGGTCATGTCCGATATGGTCGGTCAGGTCATTCGTATTATTCGCGGCCGCGCGGATGAGAACCGCCTCAAACTTATTTACGATGGTCGAGAAACGCCGGAAATTGAAGCTGACCCTCGCGCCGTGAAGCAAATCCTACTGAATCTGATGACAAATGCGATTAAGTTCACACCGGAAGGTGGCGTCGTGACTGTGAATGTGGAGTCGAAGTCTGCGGGTCTGATTGTGAGTGTGTCAGACACAGGCATTGGCATTAGTGAAGAAAACATCAAACGCCTCGCTCAACCCTTTGAGCAAATTGACAGTCAAAATAGTCGCCAGCATGAAGGTACGGGACTGGGACTCGCGCTGTCCAAATCTCTCGTCGAATTGCATGGCGGGAATTTCAATATAAGTTCTGTTATCGGGGAAGGCACAACCGTGACCTTCACACTTCCCGTCTCGGTCATGAAGAAACAGGCCAAACCGATTGGGAGTGAAGTCGGGAGTGAGATTTCACGCCTCGCACAAGATATCGCAGAGGTGCTTGAAACCAGTCACGAGCAGATCGGTGCGGCCACCCCCGGTTCAAAACCGGCCCCCGTTCAAAGCCCGACAACGCCTCTACCCCTTCCGATGGCACCGCCGCATCAAAGCAGCGCCGCTTAAGGCTTTACCAGAACTTCGGTTTCGGGCTTTGTATCGACAAGCTTCGACTTCACCCGGGGAAAGAGAAGCGCCGCGCGCAGGCCCGGTCGATCGGGGTCTCCACCCTTATCGACCGCTGGTAGATCGTCATTATCTGTCATAACAAATTCTGCTTGGTGAAGATCGGCGACGGCCTCGACAAGGGAAAGGCCCAGGCCGCTTCCCGGTAGAGATCTCGATTTATCGAGTCGAACAAACCGTTCTTTCACCCGCTCCCGATCCCAACTCGGGATGCCGGGGCCGTTATCTCTGATGGAAACCTCGACACCACCGCCCCGTCTTTTACGACAGACAAGTGCTACGGCGCCGCCTTCCGGCGTATATTTAATCGCGTTTTCCAAGAGGTTGGAGACGGCCTGTGACAGTAATCCTCTATCGGCGGAGATCAGGGTCTTCGCCGCAATATCCGCCGTAAAACTCAGCCCCGCATCTTCACAGGCCGGTTCGTACAATTCGGCCAAATCATCCAAAATGGGTTTGGGATCGAGGGGTTTGAGAAGCCCGCGCTGTTCGCCGGCCTCTAGGCGAGCAATGCGCAGGACCGAATCAAAAGTGGAGAGTAATTGATCTGCATCCCCTGCGGCTTCATACAGGGTTATCGCTTCATCCGTGTCACCGAGCTCGACGGCTGCCGTTTCCAGACGGGTCCGAAGACGTGTCAGCGGCGTCCGAAGGTCATGCGCCACACTGTCACCCGCATAGCGCATAGCAGACATGAGGCGGGAGATATGGTCCAACATGGCGTTCAGATGTTCTGCCAGCAGGTCCATCTCGTCTTCGGAATAATTGCGCGGGGCGCGACGGTCCAAATTTCCCGCCCGTACATCGGTCGCAAGGCGGTTGAACCCCTCGACACGCAGGGCAAAGCGGCGCGAGACGAAGAAGGAGGAGAGCAGGCCCAGAAAGAGCGCGATACCGGAAGAGGTCAGGATCGCGGTCCGAACACGTTCGCCCGTGCGCATGACGGCCTCGACATCCCGCCCGACGATCAGGCGCAGGACAGGTTTGTTCTCGAGATAGATATAATCGGTCGTAATGCGCCCGCGATTGGATTCGATATTGTCTTCGCCGTCCACCGGCTTTTCAAACACGATTTCGGTCTTGTCTTTTTGCAGCGTTTCCGCGTCCAGAAAACCTTCGCCGAGATCTTCGGGCTGCAGCCCCAAATTCCCGATTACGCCTTCTTCCGTTTGCAGAATGTAAAGCCGTTCATAGGAGAGACCACGAAGGATGATGGCGCGACCGACGGGCTCAAGACCGGCTTCGGTATAGATGCGGCGGTAAAGCGGAGAGTCGGGTGTCGCGAATTGGCTGAGAACGCCAGACTGTTTTGCGAGCAAAATGGCGCGTTCGCCACTCTCCCGATATTCCGTTCTGAGTTCGGCAATTTCCGCATCAATCGAACGGTCTACGCGGCGCAATTCGCTCTGCACCACGGCGTAATAAACATAGCCCAGCGCCACAAAGAGCGAGAGCACAAAGAGCAATGCGCCCAGCAGAGATAATCTGAAGAGCGTGTTGCGATAGAGTTTACGAATTGAGCCAACCATCGGGCTCGCCTACAGACTTAGACCTGCAAACGATAGCCCGCACCGCGCACGGTATGCAAAAGGGGTTCGTCAAATTCTTTGTCGATCTTCCCGCGCAGACGCGAAATATGGACGTCGATGACATTTGTCTGGGGGTCAAAGTGGTAGTCCCAGACCTTTTCGAGCAACATCGTGCGGGTCACAACACGTCCGGCATTGCGCATCAGACATTCCAGCAAACGAAACTCGCGCGGCTGCAGCAGAATTTTCTGTCCGTCGCGGCGCACAGTCCGCGCGAGGAGGTCCATCTCCAACCCGCCGACCTTCAGCTTTGTGACAGCGGCGGTCGGGTCAGACCGTCGGCCAATCGCTTCGACACGTGCGAGAAGTTCCGTGAAACTATAGGGCTTGGCGAGATAATCATCGCCGCCCGCCCGCAGGCCTTCGACCTTCTGGTCAACTTCGCCCAATGCGGACAGGATCAGCACGGGAACGGCATCGCCGTCCTCCCGCAAATCGGCGAGCACTTCGAGGCCGTCACGCTTGGGCAGCATTCGGTCCAAAATCAGCGCATCATAATCTGCGGCACGGGCCATTTCGAGACCGAGATCTCCGTCGGGTGCGAGGTCTACGACATGGCCAGCCTCCATTAAGCCCTTGCGGACATATTCGGCGGCGACCGAGTCATCTTCGACGACTAATATTCTCATTTCTTTTTTCTCCATAGGTCCCCACCCACTTTCTTAAATTGATGCCGCCTTGCTATAAGGGCAGCACCATAAATGTTTCCTGTCCGTCTTTTCTACGTACGTTCAGGAGGATATCTGTCTGCCCATTCGTCCTTGCATTCAGGACAATGGACTTCCATTTTCTAACTTCGGCAATCGGCTGTGAATCTGCTTCGAGTAAAACCATGCCGAGTTTAAAGCCTGCGCTCTCAGCCAAACTGCCCGGCTCAACACTCTCAACATACACGCCGACCTGATCGGAGCGCATATTAATGGCGGAGCGGAATTCCGCTGAAATATCCAACAGGTGCAAACCCGTATCGATATTGACCTTCGGCAGAGACGGATCACGCGGCGGAGGCGGCACGGGCAGGCCCTGCGCTTCCGCACTCTTGCGCTGGAGGTCATATTTCTCCGGCCGCTCACCGATTTGAACGTCGAGGGAATATGTCTGCTCGTTCCGCTCATAAATGAATTTGGCAACTTTGCCGGGCATAATATCGGCGATAGCACGTGTCGCCTCGACGGAATTCCGCACGGTCTGGCCGTTAATGTTCAGGATGATGTCATCGACTTGCAGACCGTAAATATCCGCAGGACTTCCCGCCAGAATATCGTTAACGGTCGCGCCGGATTTATAAATTCCGGGCTCGCCTTCTAGCTCGAAGGTCGCGGTCCGCAGGCCTGCGCCAAGATAGCCGCGACGGACGAAACCGTCCTTGCGGATAGAGTCAATAATCTCCTCCGCCGTGTGATGCGGGATGACAAATGCAATCCCGACACTCGCCCCAGTGGGAGAATAAATCGCAGAGTTCACGCCGACAACATCGCCTTCGAGGTTAAAGAGCGGTCCACCGGAATTGCCGCGGTTAATCGTGGCATCCGTCTGGATATAATCGACATAGGAGCCGCTATCGACCTTCTCGCGCCCAATCGCAGAGATGACGCCGAGCGAGGTCGACTGACCAATCCCGAACGGATTACCAATCGCGACAACCCATTCGCCTATGCGGAGCTCGTCTTTCTGATGAAAGTTCACGTAAGGAATGCGCTCATCCGTATCGATACGAAGCAAAGCGAGGTCTGTTTCTTCATCTGTGCCGATAATGCTTGCCGGATATTTGCGGCCATCATTGAACTCGATATTGATGTACGTCCCGCCCTCAATGACGTGATAATTCGTGACGACTTCCAATTCGTCGGAAATGATAAAGCCGGAGCCCTGCCCCTCGGATGTTGTCTCACCACTTTCCGTTGTCACAACGATATTAACCACGGACGGACTGACGCGGTCCACAAGATTGGCAATAGACGGAAGCGCACTGATCGGCATATCCATCAAGTTTGTGCCAATTGGAGGCTGTGGATTAGCTTGCGGCAGGGGCAGTCCCGCTTGCAGTTCAGGCGCAGGATTTGGAACGACGGTCAGACTTGGCTTTTCAGCCTCGCCCATATCGCGCAGCGATTTAAACTGCGTCTCGGACATGGGCGCGTCCAATACGACTTCATACTTATCCGAGTCGGCATAAATTACGGTTGCATCTTGGGCGATGACTTGCGGTGCAAGTCCAAACGCCATCACGCTTCCCAATAATGTCAGTTTCATTTTGGACACGGGAGTCCCCTTCTTCGCTTACCAGACTGCAAGGGTTCAGATGACCCAATGCTGTCCAAAACATGACGAAACATCCATATAGGGATGATTTCGCCTCAGCGCCGGAAAAACCCGAAAAAATGATTATTGGCAGGCATCGGGCGCAGCTCGGATTGATTAAAGCCGTTGAGTGCGAAGATATGTTTAACAAAGTCTGACTCGCGTACGCCCCAGGCGCAATTTCGTGATTTTAGCGAGGCATCAAAGTCGAGATTGGACGGAGCAGAATCCTCGCCGAAGAGATAGGGTCCGTAAAGCCAGACAGCCCCCCCATCTTTGACCAGCTTGGCTGCGCCCCGCGCCAAACCTTCCAGCGCCTCAACTGGCGCAATGTGAATCATATTTGCGCAGAAAATGGCATCATAGTCGGACAGCGCTTTTGTCCAGTCGTTTGTCGTATCAATCTCTAGCGGCGCGGGCAGGTCCAGACCGGAATGGGCAATCCACGCCGATTGGCTTTCCCGCGACTCCGCATTGGGATCAGAAAATTGCCAGTCCAGATCGGGACGCGCCACGAGGGTCGTGATGCCGTGCTGTCCGGTCCCGCTCGCAATCTCGAGGACCTTTGCATTTTGCGGTAGGACACGCGCCAGATGCTCCGCTATGACTTCACGGTTTCGTCCCGCAGACGGCGAAAACAAACGTCCATCCTCCTCTATCCGAGCTTCCAATGCGATAGGTTTATCCGTCATGTATCTCTCGCGATGGGAAGGCGTAAGACAGCTTTCAAACCACCAATACTGGCGCGGTCTAATCTTAGTGATCCCTTATAAGCCTGTGCCAAATCATCAACGATAGACAGTCCCAAGCCGCTGCCTGGCGTCGCCTCGTCCAATCTCGCACCGCGTTGAAGGGCCGTCGCATATTCTTCCGGCGTAAGACCGGGGCCATTATCCTTGACCGTAACCAAACAAAAGCCTTCATCCTCAAGCTTGACCTCAAGCTCGACACGGTCGGTCGTCCATTTGGCGGCATTGTCCATCAGGTTTCCGACCATATCTTCCAGATCGCGCGGCGCACCGCGGAACATCAAACCTGTCTCCCCTGTGCGGACAATCTGCAAATCCTTATCCCGATAGATGCGCGGTAGCGTTCGGACGAGACCGTCTATGATCGGGTCCATCTCCGCCCGCACACCGATGGCCTGCCCGCGTGCCGCCGCCCGTGCACGGCGCAGATGATGGTCAACCTGTTGCGCCATAGATTCGGTCTGTCGCGACACAACTAAGGAGTTCGTGACGTCGCCCATGGCAGCTTCGTTCCGTAAAACTGCAATCGGTGTTTTCAACGCATGGGCCAGGTTTCCAACATGCGTTTGCGCACGATCAACGACAGATTTATTATGCAAGATCAGAGAGTTAAGCTCGCCTGCCAGCGGTGCAATCTCAGGCGGGTAGACGCCTTCGACCTCTGCCGCACGTCCCTCCCGTACATCCGCAATCCGCTCACCGAGGGCAAAGAGCGGTCTGAGGCCAAGGCGGACCTGTGCGTAAACGGCAAAAATCAGCCCAAGCGTCAGAATGACAATCATCGTCACCGCCGTTAGTGTGAAGGTCCGAATGGCACTGATAACAGGCGTACGGTCTGCCGCTGCGAGAACGATAACAGGCGTGTCCATATTCGGAAGAATCACTTGCCGCGCAACGACGCGCAGCGCTTCATTTGCATCAATATCCGGCCCGTCCGTGACAAATCGCACGGGCTCCTGTTCCTGCAGCGCCAGAGAAGACCGAACAGTTGCACTTATGGGTAAAGAGGAGCCGTAGAGTGACCGCGAAGAGAGCCGCGGTATGATATCATTCCGGTCATTGGCTTCGCCAATCATCCAGTATTTTCCTGACAGTGCCCGCTGATAACGCGGGTCGGGCAATTCCCGTGACAGGCGGAGAGCGCCGTCATCCGCGACCTCGACGCTCGCGATCAATCCAATGACGGCTGATTCCAGCGGCTCGTCAAAGGCCCGATAGGTCGAATTTCGCGACAACCATGTCAGGGCAAGTGCCGTGATAATCAGACCCGGAACAGCCCAGAGGGCCGCTGCGCGAACAAGAGAGGAAACCAGCGATGGCGGCTGGCGTCGGGTCATTTAAGTGTCAGCGTTTTCAGCATCCGGATCGAGCAGACGATAGCCCAGACCGCGCACGGTCTCGATCCGGTCGGTCCCGATCTTTTTCCGCAGACGCCCTACAAAAACTTCAATCGTGTTCGAATCACGGTCAAAATCCTGATCGTAAATATGTTCGACCAGTTCTGTCCGTGAAATCACGCGACCCTTATGCGACGCCATATAGGACAGCAGGCGGAATTCATGGCTCGTCAATTTGATCGCCATACCGTCAACAAAAGCACGCGCAGCCCGGTTATCAACCATGAGATCGCCAATCTCTATCGTGTCCGTCGTGTGACCCGCCGCGCGGCGCAGCAGCGCCCGCAGCCGCGCCATGAGTTCTTCGGTATGGAAAGGCTTGGTCAGGTAGTCATCTGCCCCGGCATCGAACCCAGCGACTTTTTCGGACCACTGATCTCGAGCCGTTAAGATCAAGACAGGGAACGTCTTCCCATCCGCCCGCCATTTCTGCAAAACACTCACGCCGTCAATTAGGGGCAGGCCCAGATCCAAAACCACAGCGTCATAAGGTTCCGTATCGCCAAGGAAGTGACCTTCCTCACCATCCGGCGCAACGTCCACGGCATAGCCCGCATCCTTAAACGCAGATTTAAGCTGGCGTGCCAAATCGGCATCATCTTCGACAATCAGAATACGCATGGGGGACCTTTCGCGCAAAATAGTAAAGGAGTCGGCGGTTGGGTTACTTTTTGACGCGTCCGGTATTGGCGTCAATATAAACATCGACAACTTTGCCATTCTTGGCAATCACGCGGACGCGGTAAGTATCGCCGCGGCGGGAAATATCCACGACTTCGCCGCCTTTGACACGGGACCGCGCGATGGATTTCGCTTCAGCCGGTGAGACGGAACGCTGGGCTTCCAACACAATATCCATGCTATAGGATTGAGCAAAGCCCGGCGCGGCAGCACCGAGGCTCAAAACAGCCGCTAAAGCTGCGGAAAGGATATGACGTTTCGTCAACATTTCTGTGGTTTAGCCGTTCGCCCCTGAACACTTCCTGAATAGCTCTCTTAAGCCCTATTCAAATTAAGACAATCTAAATGAGACCGGACCGGAGATCATGTTTCTCGCCATCAGGTAATTGTGCAGCCAACACGCTCGCGCCCGCCATTTCACCGCGCGTCAGTTTGATCTGCGGCGTGATATAGAGGTCGCCCGTCCCGTCCTTGGCGCGCACACCTTTCCCGCTCAGGCGGAAGCGCTTGCCACTATTCGTACCCGCCGGAATATTCAACGAGACCTTCCCCGTAGGCAGATCAATCTCGACTTTCGTACCCTTTAGGGCCTCAGAGAGGGAAATAGGCACGTCGAGTTTTAAATCATTGCCGTCGCGCACCAAATTGCGATGCGGCAGGACCGTGATTTTCACGCGGGCATCGCCCGCCGGACCGCCATTGACGCCGGCTTTGCCCTTACCGCGCAAACGTACAGTTTGACCGTCCTTGATTCCCTTAGGAAAACGCACACTTAGTCCACGGCCCAAATCCTTTACCCCACCTGTTAAGGCATCAATTAGGGTCATTTTTAGCGTATAGCGAACATCTTCACCGCGTTGTGGCGGGGCTTGGCGCTGTTGAAAACCACCCCCGCCGCCCATGCCGCCTGCACGGCGACCGCCGCCCATATTCATGCCAAAGAGCGAGGAGAACAGGTCGGACATGTCGTCCTGACCGCCCATTCCGCCAAACCCGCCAAAGCCCGTATCCATGCCGCCCTGCGCATTGGCATGGCGAAACCCGCCAGCAAACGGGTTTTGCTGCTGGCCGGAGGCATCGACCTGCCCCGTATCATATTGGCGGCGCAAATCCTCATTCGAGAGTAGGTTATAGGCCGCCGTGACCTCCTTGAACTTCGCCTCAGCCGCTGGATTATCAGGATTCACATCCGGATGGAGGGTCTTGGCCAGCTTGCGATAAGCCGACTTGATCTCTTTATCCGTCGCGGTTTTGGGCACGCCCAGTAATGTATAAGGATTCTTCGCCATAGTGCGGTAGAGATAGGTCAGTTTGACGCGGTTTCAACGGGTTAAACGATGATTTCCGCGCGCGGCCCTTCACCTGTGAGCGTATCGAGTTGCGCGACGGAGACTTTGACACCCGAACCCGTCAAGATGGGTAGTGTGGCAGAGATTCCCGCCACATCAATCTCCTCCGTCTCCCACTTCACACGGAACACGGCATTCGGGTCAATTTCGTTCGACTCGTCGCGATTACGGGGTATCCAATCCAGACGAGTCATCTCTCCCTCGGCTGTCACGGAGAGATGGACGGGTGAGAGCGGTCTGCGATGCGCGGCCCTATATGTAAAAGTGGCGGGGACGCCGGACCGTCCGCCTGCCTTGATCGTGACCTCAACCTCCTGCCCGAGAAAATCATCCTCTACGGGCAGCGTCGCCAGTCCACCGTCCAGCGCAATAATCCTAGCCCCTGCAGGGACGCGGAAAACTTGCCCGTCATCGGAATTGGACAAACCGCGCAAAAGCGTTTTCAGGCGGTAGCTCTCCGGCCCCGTTAGCACGATATCCGCCGCGCCGATGATTTCCCAGCCCTTCGCGGTTTCAATCGCAAAACGGTTTCGACCCGCCATCACATCTGCCTCCGACCGTGCGACGAGTTGCGCGCCGGGCATCCAGATGTTGAGTTCGCCTGTCCGGTCCCAGACACCTATTGGTCCTACTCGTAAGTCTGACGTCGTGCCCCCAATTCTGACAGGCGCTTCAACTGTGACGGAGATGGAGTCTAAGGATAAAATCGCAGGTCTGAACGGGTCCATCAGGGCGCCGAGTTGCGGCCCCTCCGTACCCGGAAATTCGAAGGTCGCGGCGACGGGTTCAGAAACCCAGACCGGATTTTCACTCCGCCCCGTATCAGACCCCGTCACGACCGCATCAGCTTTCCGATCCGACATCAGAACCGCTCCGACATCGAGCTGATCGCCGCGTTGAAGCGTGACGATTTGCCAGACGCCCGCCGTCTCCGGCAAGCGAATCCGCCCACCCACGGAGACGTCATCCGCTGCCATGGGCGAGAGCGAGAAGCGCGCCATCTGCCGCGCAGGTTCGCTCTGCGCCAAGAGGTGGTCGACAATGCGCCGCGCTTGACCGGGGTCGAAAACGATGGGGGCTTGCAGATCGGCAATCCGGACCGTTTCAGCCAATTCATTTCGCGCGGACACTGTCGCCGTCTGGTAATCGCGACTGGCGTCGATAAAGGTCAACCGCGCATCCTTGAGCGAGGCGGTATTATCCTCAGTGCTGAACGTTACAAGTCCGCCTTCTCTGTCGATGAAATTATTTAATTCCAGTGAGATTATAGGCGTTTCCGAAGGGGTGAAGAAGTGGACGATACCGCCCTCTTCCGCGAGAGAAATGTCATAGGCCTGCATCAAGGCGGA
The DNA here is from genome assembly GCA_947503715.1 of uncultured Caulobacterales bacterium. Lineage (GTDB taxonomy): Bacteria > Pseudomonadota > Alphaproteobacteria > Caulobacterales > Maricaulaceae > Litorimonas. Next base: position 305,966 of record CANNER010000003.1, read on the forward strand.
GAGCGCATCCCGCGCGCGCATCGGACGATCAATCGTAAAACCCGAGACAAGACCGGAGACGCGGCTGACATCAATGTCGAACAGCCCCGCTTCCGCGCAAATATCGGTGATCACATCGGCCAGAAGAACCAGTCCCGTCCGCCCATTAATCCAATGCCCCGTTTGCCAGTTCTGGCCGTCCGACCAAGTATCCGTGCGGGCCGGAAAATCTGGATAAGGCCGGGCATCCCAGGCCCAGACTGCCATGGCGGAACTATCGATCATCCGCTCGCCCGACACACCGGAAACGGGATTATTCGCGGCGTTCTCCCAATATCCCATCATCGCCTCCAGATAACGTCTTTGTATGAGATCATCGCGGGAACCGTCTGAATAATATGGGATATCTGATTCAATGGATTGCCCGTCAGAGAAGATGTTGGGTTGGTTCGCGCCGAACCTCACGGCGGGGCAGCCGATCTCCGTCAACCAGAAAGGTTTGCTTTCCGGCACCCAATCTGTCGGGGATTGCTCAACGCCGCCAATCCGGTTGCGGTGTTCGTTTTTCCACCAATTACGGAGATCTTTATAACGGTAGACCCAATCAGAAATCGGGGTACGGATTTGCGCATCGCGGTCCGCGTCTGACGCATAATACCAATCAAAGACCTCCCCGCCTTCGACATTCCCCGCGAGGTAATCCGGATCGTAAATATCGTCAAATTCCGTAGCGTCCAGATGCTTTCCCTCCCGCCAATCGGAGAGGGGGAAATAGGCGTCAATCCCGATGGCAGTAATGGCCGGATGCGACCATAATTCATCGAGATGAAAGAAGACGTCACCGCTGCCGTTTTGCGGATGAAACCCGAAATATTCCGACCAATCGGCGGCATAGGTAATACCCGTTTGCGGACCCAACATCGCCCGCACATCGCCCGCCAATTCAGCCAGTTTCTCCACCGCCGGAAAACGGTTCGAGGCATCGCGCAATGTCGTCAACGCGACCATTTCAGACCCAATGACAAAGCGGTCCACGCCGCCCGCCCGCCGCGCCAGATTGGCCTGGGTCAGGATATAATTGCGAAAGCGATTATCGGGACCCCGGTGATGGTCTTCGCCCGCGCCGAGAGTGAAATCGGACCCCTGCGCCGTCCCGAAAAAATCATTGATATCGCCCCGCACACCATTCGTCCCGTCACGGTGGGACGTCACCCGCCCTCGCCACGGGAAGCCCTCTACATCCATCATCAGAAACGGATAGAGCGTCACCGTCATCCCGCGTCCGCGGATCGCGCGAATGGCCTGAATGATGCTCTCATCAGAAGGTGTGCCGCCAAAGTTTGGACGGCCCCCATTGGCGACCGACTCGCCATCCGTGCTGACCAGCCAAGCCGAGCCGCGATTGTCGCGCCCGACCTGCCACTCGCTGTTCCGAACATTTCGAAAATCCTGCTCGACACCGGGCCTAATTTCACAGTCCGCCGCCCGCATCGACGTCCCGAACCAGCTATTGATAATCGACACATTTCGACAATTGGGAAGCTGCGCCTGTAGCTGGTCCAGCGCCAATTCGATATCCGCCTGCCCCGACAGATTATTCATATTCATTGGACGCGTCTGACCGGGGCGTTGGCTTTCCTCGATAATCGTCGTGGCATAGGCAAACTCCCCCGATCCGGGCAGCAGGTTCACCGATTGGACAAGGCTTTCCAACCGTCCCGATTGCCGCCCCGCCCGCACGACCTCCACATTGATCTGCGGCAGGCGGGAACCGTATTCATCCAGCGGAAAGTCCTCGAACACGAGATAGGCTGTCCCCCTGAAACACGGAACCGCGCCCGCCTCTGTGGCCGCGATAATCGGGTCGGGCGCTTGGGTCTCGGTCCCCCGATAAACCCGCATATCCAGCCCCACTGTTGCGAGCGGCACCCCATTCGCCCAAATCCGGTCCACGCCAAGAATTTCACCCTCACAGAGGCCAATCGCAAAACTAATAGTATAGCTAAAATTCGTCTGTGTCGGTCCGCCGCCCTTCCCGCCCACGGATTCTTCCGTTGAGATCTCTCGCACATTCGACGCCCAGATGACCTGCCCCGCGAGGCGCACACGTCCGAAAACCCGCGCCATGGGCGCGCCGTCCCGACTGGTCTGCAGGTGAAACCCGTCCAGCCTTGGCCCTTGGAAATTGCGATTATCGAACGCACGGCTGATATAGCTCGTCGCCGTCGCAATCGCGATCTGGCTCGCCGTATTGACGAGAGTTTGCCCAGCAAATTGTGCGGCGGTCGTGGCGAAATTGGCCATGATTTACTCCTGTGGAAGAGGCGGAAAGGCGAAGCTGGCGACGTGACGCCGCTGCCAGTACGGGACGAGATGGGATTCCACGACCGCCTTGCCCCAATAGGCATGAAGCAATGCGTCAGGCGCGGATAGAATACCGATATGTTTGCACGGCGCAGTCGGTGCCATGCGGAAGAGGAGCGCATCACCCGGATGCGGCGTGGCAACCGGCGTCAGCCATCGCTCTGCCGCATCGCGTAACGTCTCCTGCCCCGAACGTTCCGCCCAATCCGGCGTATAGGCGGGCGGCGCTTCCGGCTCTGCCCCGTAAAGCTCTCGCCAGATGCCACGAATGAGGCCGAGACAGTCTGTGCCCACGCCCTTCACGCTCGCCTGATGCCGATAGGGCGTGTCGAGCCAGCCCCGCGCGAGGCGCAGGATCTCGGCCCTTAACTGTGGATCGGTCATAGCCGGTAACGCGAGCTTCCATCGCGGCGGTCATCCGCGCGAATGTCAGATTGTAGGGCGTCATCGCCGAGGAGGTAGGGAAAGCCGCGAAAATTGGCACTATTCGCGAACTGATCCCGACAGGCGGGAAATGTGCGCGGGCAATCCATACCTTCTGGAAAATTTGCGCTGTTCAAGCCGCAGCGTGTATCACCAAAACTCGCATCGCATTGGCGAGAAAAGACCCGTCCTGTGGACCGGTCGAGCAGGCTGGCGAGTCCGAGCCATTCGGCTTCGAACCTATCTCCGGTTTGAGAGATGTCGCCAATGCGACCTTCACTCAAAAGCTGCGTGTCGCCACGCCGCCAATCATGCCGGAACTGCGCAATCCGTGCAGAGTCCAAGGACCCGTCGCGGATGGCTTGCGGCGAGAGATTTGGGAGGTCGAGAACCGTTTGGATCGTGGCGCTGTCGGCGCTTAATCCGGCCTGTGTTTCGACGACTGAGCTCTCCGCGCCGCGACGCGGGAAATAGGTGACGCCGTTAATATTTAAGTCCACATCATGATTGGTCAATCCAATGGTGGAGCCATCTTTCAGGGTCAGCCGCCAGAGCGAACAAGTGGTCGTGACATCAGACATGATCCTGCACCTCGATGAGGGGAATATCCTGAATTTGCGTCGCGCCGAAATCATCCAAAACGATATCGAGGGACTCCGAGACGAAGCGGACGGGAACGTCAAACTCGAACCCTGCGGTAACCGTTGCGCCCGCTTCAGGCGGTGAGTTAAAGGTCACAATTCCCGTTAGTAAATCAATGCTAAAATCGGACGTGGGAACGCCGTCAATCGCAACGGCAACTGTGCCTTCAAGAGGCTTTGTGATCGGTCTCCAATAAGTATGCGGCGCATCGCCATAGGCTTTGCGGAGTTGGAAATTTGTCGTCTCGCCATCGCCATATCCGAGGGTTTGATCCATCGGGGAAATCGAATCTGAACTCGCATGATCCAAGGGGTCGCGAAAGCGAAAGGCGTATAAAGGCCCATATCTTGATTCGAAAAATGACATGATTTCATTGGCTTGCTGCGGGGACTTCAACCCTGCGATAGCGTTATAACGCCGTTTGGAATGACGATGCGGCGCGTTTCTAACTTCGCCGCCACTTGCCAGCGGAAGGATCGTGGTGCGCCGCACGGGGCCACCACTCGCCCCGAAAGCGAGGTGGAGCGGGAAGCGGATATCGTGAAAATCTGTCATGATCTATCCTGTTCGATTTTGCGCTTTACCGACGGCCTGCGCCACCCGCGCCGCGATCTGCGCACCGGAGGCTTGCGGGCCTGAGGCGCCAGCGTTTTGCGCCATATTGAGATTCACGGTGACGGGCGCCCCGCCGCCTGTAATCGCGCCGGAAAGAGAGTTTGTCAGGGTCCCGACAAGGCTCTCCAACGGTGCCGTGATGAGTTGATCGACGGCTAATCGCGCGAAGTCATTGGCGATAGAGTCTGCCAATGAATTAAATGAGAGTTCCCCCGATCGCGCAGCCCGCTCGAGACTATCCGCAATGCGATCCCCCGCCTGTTCAAAGACATCGGCGAGACCATTCGCGGCGTCTGCCCCGGGCCCATTTGCAAAATTATCCAGCGCGTTTGCCGCGTCATCATTCGGGTTCATTTTCGTCTCCTGTGTCAGGATAAATATCGAGCAAATCAGCCAATGCCGTGCGGTCAAATCCGCTCGGTTTAGCGCCGTCCAAAAGGCTCAACCACTCCCGCACCGGCAGGGCCCAGAACTCTGTGGGCGCGAGTCCGAAACGACGAATGGCGATCTGTTGCCAGCGTTCAAATGGCCAGCTCATCCGCCCAGCCCTTCAACGATGACGGCGGTGAGGTCGGGCAGGATCCGCCCCATATCCGAAGGGGAAATATCCCCCGCCGGTCGGGGTGTGGCGATGGCTTTGAGAATAGGCTGCCACACCCCTGATCCCGTCTCGCGCCCGGCTTGACGGAGCCGGTGGGCCAGCGCGGCGGGCGTGCCTGTATTGGTCAGCGCGGCGATCTCGGCCAGGGCCGAGAGGGTGAGCCGCAAGCGCGTCTCCACGCCGTCAATCATCACGATCCGGTCCCCTGGACGGAACCCGCTCATAGCGGTGCAAAGTCCGGGACGCCCGCACTGGACAGGCTCAATTCAAATTGCGCTTCGCCATTATAGCTGCCCGCATAGGACAGACCCGTGACGAGGAAGGCGCCCGTAATCGTGCCGAAATCAGGGATGACGAATTGGCAATCCTGCGCAGCTTGTTCAAAGAATGCCGTGCGGATGAGCGCGTCAGAGCCCGCGTCGCGGAACACGCCCGTGCCGGAAATCTCCGCCGTGCGGATGCCCGCGCCGGGGAGCAATTCCTTCCACCCTTGAGACGCCGTATCCGTCACATCGACGGGCCGCGCGTTTAGGCGCAGGGTTTTGGTCCGTAATCCGGCGACGGTGGCGTATCCCGCACCGTCTTTAATCTTCAGCAGCATCTGGCTGCCCCGTTGCGCGCTCATGGCGTTTCTCCTTGTGCGGTGAATGACACGCGCAAGACGCCGTGGCGGGTAAAGCCGTCCGGCGCGCGCAGAATGTCGGAATAAATCGGATTGGCACTGCGCACGGCGATGTCGCCCGCAGCAGTCAATTTCTCTGCTGTGAGCGCCGCACTCACGCGGCGGATAAGGGTCAGAACCTCCGCCCGACCCGCATAGCGCGACCAGACATGCAGCGTCATTTGATGGGCGGAAAGCGGCGTCTCGTCTGCGCCAATATCCTCGGACCGCATCGCGCCATAGGTGAGATAGGGAAAGACGGGGTCTTCCGGCGCGGCGTCATATAGTCTTGGAGGTTCCCCAAAACTGTCCTGCACATGGAAATCATCGCGCAGCACGGCATGCACCGCTTTCGCCAGCGCTTCTGCATGATCAGTAATCATTGTTTCTCCTCCTCACAGATCAGGTGCAGCCGCTCGCCCCGCGTATCCGGGTCACTCGCCGCGACGACACGCAAGATGCGGTCGCCCCAGACGAGCCGCGCCCGTTCCGGAAAATGCGTTTGGTAGCGAATGGTGACGAGATAGGTCTGGGTGACAGCCAGCCGCCCATTCTCGCGTGTTTCGGAAAGGGCGCGGGGTTGGATGGCCGCCCAGAGCCCGCGCTGAAACGCCCATGTTGTGATCGTCCCACCTAGATCGTCTCCCACCGTTTCCGGCGCATAAAGACCGACGCGTTTTCGCAATTGCCCGATCATAGCCGCACTCCCCGATAGGGCTGCAGCAACGCCCCGACCATGAGCGGCAGCGGCGGGATATCGCCCTCGCGATGTTCATAGAGATGCGCGACGAGGAGCAGGAGCGCCTGCCTGAGGGGTGTTGGAATATCAGACGGCTCCGTGCCGTAACCCGCCGTGAAGCCGATCTCGCAGACCGTGCCGTCCGGGGCATCGATGCGGAAACTGGCGGGGCGGGCTTTGAGATTGGCCGTATAGTCCACGCCCTCGCCGTCTACCCGCACAGCCTCCACAGAGGTCACAGGATAACGGTTGAGATAGACACACCCGCCACGCACGCGCTTGGTCAGGCGCTGCGGACGGGTAATGAGGCTCGTGCAGATCAACGGCTCGATCTGCCGCCCCGCCGAGTCGATGAGGTCCGTGATGAGCGCGTCTTCATCATCGTGATCAACGCGCAGAAAAGTTTTCGCCGCCTGTAGGGTCACGGGACCGGAGGGCGGCGGGGAGAGATCGGTAAAGGTCATAAGGTCTCGCAAGGTGAAAATGAAAAAGGCCCGCCGAATGGCGAGCCTTGAATTTGGTTTATAATTTTCTCTCTCCGAGGAGAGGTGATGCACGTTAAGCCGCTTTCAAAACCTTGATCGCGTCAAAGTCCTGCACGCCGCCGCCGACACGTTTCGTCGTGTAAAACAAGACGTAAGGCTTGGCGGAATACGGGTCGCGCAGGACGCGCACGCCCTGTCGATCGGCGATCAGGTATCCGCGACGGAAATCCCCGAAGGCGGCACAGGCCCCACCGCCCGCAATGTCCGGCATATCTTCCATCTCGACGAGATTGTAGCCGAGCAATGTGGACGGCGTGCCGGCCACTTCCGACGGTCGCCAGATATAATTCCCTTCCGTATCCTTGAACTTCCGGACCTCGTTAATCGTCCGGCGGTTCATCACGAAGCTGCCATTCGTGCGGTAGCGGGAATTGGGCGCGTAGAGCAGGTTGAGCAGATCATCCGTTTCAAACACACCCGCTTCACCCGACAGGATCTCGCCGATTTCGCCAAAACTCTGCAAGCCATCGGGACGGGAGGTGTAGGACAGGAAACCGCGCGGTTTATTCACGCCGTCGCCATTGACGAAGGCCGCCGTTTCCTGCGCAGCGAAGACGTCGCGGACCTCATCGGCCAGCCACGCATCGACATCGGCCACGCTGTCATCCAGCAGGGCCTGCGTCGCGGCGGGCATGGCGTAGAGCTCGCCCGCTGGGAAATCGAGCAATTCGAGTTGCGGCGCGTCGGTTTCGACCCGTGCCTCGGTCTCGCCCGCCCATCCGGATTGCGCACCGGAGGCCGCCACAGGTTTGCGGAAGGTCGTCGCCCCAATCGTCCGCACCGTGGCAAGGCCACGCATGGGAGAGGTTTCGAACAATGCGGAAGCGATTCGGGACTCGGTCTCGACGGGCGCAATCAAGCCGCCCTCCCCGTCCACGCTGGACAGGGATTTGCCCTCAAGCGCGGAGGCATCCCCCGTGCGGATAAAACTGGCCCAGGCCGACTTGGCTTCCGTGCCAGAGGCCGGTGCGAAGCCGGGCCGTGCGCCGGAGAGAGTCAGGTTTTCGATACGCTTGGTCTGCGCATCCAGTGCCGTATTCAGGCGGTCGACCTTTTCGGAGAGCAGCGGATCCGGCGAGGATTTCGCTTCGATTTCCGCGAGGCGCGCATCATTGGCGTCGCGGAAGGCGGCGAAGGTGGTGGCGAAATCCGCTTGAGCTGTTTTTAGCTCAGGCGTCATTTTTGTTTGTAGTTCAGGGGTCACGCAATTCTCCTATTGTGGTCTGCGTTGTCATTGAGAGTGTCGCCGATTTGAGTGATCCGCGCAGAGCGCAGCATCGGGAAGGCGACGACGGACACCTCCCAAAGGTCAAGGTCGAGCAGATTTCGCCCGACTGTTGTTTTACTGGACCGATTGGTCCTGTATCCGATGGATAATCCGGTCACGGCATATTCCTGCACGAGGCGGATGGTCTGATCGGCCAGTTTCGCGCCGGACAGGATACGCCCCGAGACGAAGAGACCGTGACGGTCTTCGATCACACGGTCCCAGACGCCAATCGGTGTATCGGTCTTATGCCCGAACAGCATGGGCAGTTTTTCCATCCGCGCCAGCAGCGAGGCCGCAAATGCGCCCCGCGCCACACGGTCACCGGACAGGTCCACTTGCCCGAAAACACTGGCATAGCCGGAGATTTTAAGATCATTTATCACGGAGCAGCTCTCTTTCTATGCGGGACAGGCTCTTGGCCATTTCGCTCGTACGGCCTTCCAACCGGGCGAGACGTTCGGAAATATCCGCCGTTCCGGCATGTTGTTGTTCCAACGCCGCCAAACGCGCCGCAGCAGAGCCGGCCCAGATCAGGCCAGCCCCCGTCTGCGCAAGAACTGTGAAAATCAATCCAATTGTGACCGTTCGGTCCAGTTGAAAAGCGCGGTAGACGGGCACGGGGTCGGGGATGGGATGAATATTCATCGCACGCCCTCCCCGCTTCCGGTCTCCAGCCCCGCGATCTCTCGCGCCTCTGCCTCGGTTACGAATGTCGCCTCTGACAGACGTTTCCACAGCACAGCGCGTTCTTCGGCCAGTGCAGGCACCCGGTCGAGGTCCGGCGCGATTGTCAGGTCATCACCAAAAAAGGCCGAGAGCCAGCCCTGCAACCCCGTCGCGGTCTTACTGACCAGTGGGATGATCGTCTGCCGCCAGAAGGCCTGGTTCGCCTCGCGGTAATTCGCGTATGTATTATCGCCCGGAATGCCGAGCAACATGGGCGGCACGCCAAAGGCCAGCGCGATATCGCGGGCGGCTTCGCGACGAAGTTCCGTGAAATCCATGTCGGACGGCGACAGGGCCAGCGTCTTCCAGTCCAGCCCGCCCTCCAGCACCATCGGGCGACCCGCTGCAGCAGGGCCGGAGAAATTGCTCTCCAACTCCTGTTTCAACCGCTCGAACTGATCATCCGTCAGGCGCTCACCGGATTTCGGCGCATGGATCAATGCCCCGCTCGGCCGCGCGGAATTATCCAGCAGCGCCTTGGCCCAGACCCCGCCGCGATTATGGAGTTCCACGGCAGAAGCCGCCGCTGCGAGGGGCGAGAGCCCGTGACATTCATCCGCCGGATTGAACAGGCGCATATGGTGGAGAACGCAGCGCCCCGTAGCCGCATCGCGCGGGAAGCGACGTGTAATGCCGTCCCGCACCTGTTCCCACCCCGTCGCGCGACCCTGTGCGTCCGTTCCCATTTTCAGCGTGTCAGGCCGATGCGCGATCAGCGCGATAGGGTCGTCTGCACCAAGAACCGCCTCAAAGAACGCATTCCCGCCGACTTGCAGGTAACCGTAAAACGCCTCGAACGTCTCGACCGCACTCATGCCCGGCAGGCCCCGGTTCAAAACCCGCGCCATATCCGCATCCGATGTGCGCAGCGGGACGGACGCCGCAGACTCCGCGATCAGGCGGACGCAACGATGGGCGACCGGATTGCGCGCAAACCCTTCGCGGCAAAGCGCGCCGTAATCACGGGCGGTGCCCGCATTGGCGGCGCGGAGTTGATGGGCAATGAGGGGTCTTGATTGAGACGGGCCAGCCTTACTTTCTGGCACGGCAAGAGGGTCGCCGGAGCGACGGAAAGATTTGAACATGTGGGGAGACCTTTAAAACAGTCGAAGACGGGAATTGCGTCGATGGGTGTTTTATAGGGCCGGTTGGGTTAGGTGCGGATCATTCTCTTGAAAATAGCATCAAGTAATTGAAATCATTGACGTCTCATAGCACCTTAAACGTGGACGTAGTTTTTAAGAGCAAGCTAAGGGCTACGCCACCTTAAACAAAGACGGCGTTTTTGGACGTTTGCCCAGCAGCGAATCCGCGATCTTCATCTTATCCCGTAATTCGCGGCGTAGTGGCTCATCACCCTGCATAGAGGCCAGCGTAATCGCTGTGCGGTACGCCGTCTGTGCACGCTCAAAGGCGGGCTTGTCATTCTTTGCTTTGCCCAAGCGCATGAACATATCGCCGAGGGCGACCTGTACGAGGCAGATTTCAGCGGGTGTGTCTTCATACTCGTAATAGCGGCGCGTGGCGGAGAGCGCCTCTTCCGCCTGCGAGAGCGGGCCGAGATCATTGGTCTGCCCCGCGAGCTTCACCATCTGCGCGGCGAGTTGCGCATTCAGCAGGGCGAGCTTGGCATCCGTATTGGCCAGTTCCGCTTCCAGCGATTGTTTTTTCTTAGATTTGAATAATCCGAACACGACTCAATTCCCCTAAACGCCTTGGCCTTACACAAGACCAACGTGGTTAAGAACGGTTTAATTCAGTCGCGATTGTGGCGGCAATAAGGTGAAAATCCTCGCCGACCCGCACGCGGCGCAGCGGGATGTTCGTCGCTGCGAAAAGCGCGGTCTTCACGCGGTCCGCCTCTGACGGATTTTTCGGGTCATGCGACGCCCCGTCCAGTTCAATCGCGAGGACCGAACGTCCCGTGCTATCCGTAATCAGATAGTCCACATGACGCGATTTCACACGCCCACGCAATGTCCACCGCGCCTTTTCCGGCACGTTCCGTTTTACGCGGATAATATCCTCCAACCGGACTTTGCCATGCAGGTGATAGCCACGCGGCAAGCTCTGTAACAGCACCAGAAAGAACCCCCGCTCCGCCCCGTTCACCCAAAGCGATGGTGCCGCTTCGAATGCGTCCAGCGTACGGTCCGTGATCGGAGAGACAGCGGGCGGGGTGAACGGTTTTCGGCGCGTGCCGAGATAGAGGAGCAGCGCGACAATGGCGAGGGTTAGGAGAGCGAGGAGTTCCATAGATACTCGGTGACCTTATTAACCATAATTGAATGCCGCAATTCCAATTACGTTTAGGGCTTATAGCCTCTGGAAATATGGTGACGGCTTTCTAATTTGAAATTTAAGGTTCTTTCAGCCGTGTGACTGTAAAGGCATGAGAGATAAGCTGCACCGCCAAGAGAACCAAGGTAGTCTGATCTGTCAGATTTTGCCATGCAGTCAGTCTTATGAAATTCTGACCATATCGCCTGAGAATTCTTCAGGCTAATAACGGCTTCACTTCCATATATTTGATCCACAAGTGAGATTAGGCGTTCATATTCAAAATCTAGTTTTGCCCCCCAAAGCTCATACCCCTTTTTTGAGCATCGTCTTATACCTTGAGAGGTTGAGTTTTCGGCTTCCGCCTCAATACATCTTTTAACAAAATTACAACCGCCAAAGTCATTACTCGAATTAATTTTCTCATAGCAACCATTGAAGGCTTGTGTTTCGATATCTTCATTCCACCTCAGCTCTTCGGCAGAAACCTCGCCGGAAATAAAAATTAAAGATATTAATATTGGAAGAAAAGATTTTCGCATGGAACGATTTCGTAAGTAAACACCCTTAAAAATTTGTGATTGAACTTTGATCTTTCTAGTGGGTAAAATTTAATTCAAACCCACCGCATTCGCGCCACGGCCTGTTCCACCTTCTCCACCATCAACTCTCCCACCGCCCAGACCAGCGCGTCGGCGCGGTCGGGCGAATGGCGCAGGCTGTCCGTTCCCATGAGGCACATTTCCGCCTCCAAGGCATCAAAGCGCCCCGCGTGGCGGACTTTGCCGCGGCGATAGGCTTGGGCGACGGGTTCTGCGCGGCTGCGCTTGTTCCGGTTTGTATGGCGGGTCAGGACGGGGACATTGGGGTCGACCTGCGCGAGGCAAGCCTCGACCATTTCGCCGCCCTGATTGACCTCTGCAATAATCGCATCGGCGCGGTAATGGTGATAGAGCGCAACCGCGCGGTCGGCCCAATCGGCGGGCGCGGCGCGGTGAAAACTCGCATCCTCCAGCACATAGATCAGGTCGTCTGCGCGTCCCGCGACAATAATCCCGCAAGCATCCGCGCGGGGTCCGGAGGTCGTCGGCGGGTCAATCGCGATGACGATGCGGTCAAGCTCCGGCGCGGCTTCCACCCGTCGGTCGGAAATCCCCTGCAAGGTCCAGAGTGCGCCGGGCAGTTCAGACAAGATCTCGCCGTCCAATTCCTGTTTGCCGAGCGGGCTGCCGCCGTAATTTTCCTCCATCAGGGCCGCAAAACCGGGCGAGAGATATTTCGCATTATCCGCCGTTTTGGACTGGGATATGTGTACGCCTTTTGTTGCGACGAGCTTGAGCAGAGACGGCGTGCGTTTCGGCGTCGTCGTGATGACGAGGCGCGGATCCTCGCCCAGTCGCAATCCCAATCGGAGATTAGACAGGGTATCTTCGGGATAGGTCCAGGCGCAGAACTCATCCGCCCAGGCCGCATCAAATTGCGCGCCGCGCAAACCGTCCGGATCTTCGGCGGAATAGACGTGACCCACCGCCCCGTTCGGCCATTCGAGCCGGTGACGCGAGGCAATGTAGCGCGGGCGTTCGCGCGGATAACCGAGATTGAGCAATCCGCTCTCGCCCTCCAACATGACTTCTCGCGCTTCATTAAAACTCGGCGCGACGAGCGCGATATGTTTCGCCCCGCCCCGCACCTGCGCCCGCACCCATTCCGCACCGGAGCGCGTTTTACCGGACCCCCGCCCGCCAAGAATGAGCCAGATATTCCACGGGGTTTCAGGGGCTTTCTGGTCGGGGCGCCCCAAAATTTTCCAGAAAATGAGGAGCCACCCTTTCAGGTGACCCTTAAGCATTTCAAAGAGCTGATCTTGTTTTTCATCCGTCAGCGACGATACGGAATAGGCGTTTAAATTCTTCATAAAATCTCTCCTCATCTTCCGGACTGGGCGGGGGAAGGTCTTCCCACCGCGTGTATTTTTTGGCTGTTTCTTTGGCTTCCGCTTTCTCAATCTGCGCCTGCACATCATCCAAAGCTTTCAGCGTGATTGAGATGTCTTTTGGGTTCCGGTCGGGCGGGTCGACTTGGCTCTCGGTCTGCGTTGGTTGATTCATGGCCTCAAGGTCGGCAATTAAACCGGCCTCCGTTTGTCGTAGCGTGGCGAGAAGATTTTGGGTTTTATCTGTCATGCCCGAAATGTAACCCCACCCGCCATAAGCGGGGATACGATTGTGTGTTAACGGGGATTGGCCGCGCCGCGCCCTGCCCCGACTTCCGTGCCGTAGAGCCGGACGAGCCGCGCGAGGCCGAGCTTGATGATCTGCTTGCCCGAACCGCTCGCCCATTTGTCCGTGCGTTCGACCTTATCCATATGTTCCGAGCGACAGCAGAGCGCGATGACACCCGGGGCGAGGTCGGCACCGAGTATTTCGCGCGCCGTCCGCAACCGTGTCGAGGCCGTAATCCGCGAGAGCATCGCGCGCTCCGCCGCGCCGTTCCGGTCGCCGCCCTGCACGCCGGGATTGGTGAAATCCTGATGGCCCATACGTCCTTGGCCCGAGCGATGATAATCCCGCGCCAGCGCCCGTCCTGCCTCCAACTCAGCCGCGCTCAACCATTTCCCGCGCTCATGCCCTTTACGTCTGGCGAGGAGTTCTAGCGCGGAGCTTCGCACATTCACATTGGCGGGGCGAACCACGCCGTCCGGCGTATAGATATCCTTGGATACGCGGTCTTCGTGTTGGCCGACCAGCCCGTCATCCGAGGTTTCCAAACGCTGTACGACCGAGTCGGCGAGCACATATCCGCGCGGTTCAGACGCGATCATGTCGCGACCCTGCAACCACGCAAAGCGCGCATTTTCCAGCCAGATGACGGGGCGTTTTCTTTTATCCCGATGGGGATAGATGGGCCGGTCCATTCCCTGTGCACCTTCCGCAATCAGGCCGTCCACAGCGTAAATCTCCCGCACGAGGCGGTTCATGGCGAGGTTGTCAGAGGTATAGCTCATGCTGCCCCTCCGAAGAGGCTGGAACTCGTGAGGAGGAAATCCTCCACCTTGATGAGTTTGCGGTTAAAGACTTCGTCCTCCCGCGAATCCTCGATAACTTTCAGGGCGTGAGTGACGGTTGAGCGGTCGCGGGAGAAGAGTTCCGCCGTCCGGCTAATCGTCATATCGAACACGGTTTGGAGCAGGTACATCGCGACCTGCCGCGAAAAGGCAATTTGTTTTGTCCCCTTCCGCCGAAGGTCAAGGGAGAGTTCGGGTGTGCCGAATTCCAGTGAAACCGCCGCCACGGTCAGGCGGGCAAAAGCGGGATCATCGGGTCTGAATTTTTTGGTGCGCATAGGTCGGGTCCTCTTGTCTGAACGCCGAGTATACCCCAGTTCAGCAATGTGAGGATTATATTCCTATGAAAAATGCAGGAAGTCGAGTCCCAATGTTCTTCTTCTGTTCACAACTTGGGATAAGCCTTTGACTAGGCGTAAATTTTTTCCGGCTGCGGTTTGACCAGCGGAACGTCGGACATTTTTGCCAAATGATCATAACCGAGGATCATGTTTATATCGGTCCCGTTCTCAGAGAGCGGAAGGCGCACCCAGAACTGCGCCAGATGCGAGCCATTGGGCGTATTCGGACGGGTCACACCGACGAGGGGTTTACGGGTTTCTATGACTTGGTCGAGGACCTTGTGCCAATAGTCGACCCGACATCCGATGGGCAATTCGTCGACATGGCGGCCCTGAATTTCCTGGTCATAGAGGTTCCAAAACCCGGTCCCGGCGAGGCGGTGTTTGTAACGGGCCTGCCCGCCTTCGGTCGCGGCAGGAACACGTTCCATGATCGTCGTCATAGGCAGTTGTTGGTGGATTTCCTCGGGCAGGATATCTTCTCGGGAGGGGAATTTTCCCGCGCGGCATTTGCTGCGCCAATAGTCGTAGAATTTCTGTTGCTGCGGCAGGATAATCTGATGCCGTAATGCATTCCCCGATAACATATTGTCCCTCTCCAACGGAATATCAGGCCCCGAACGGCCCGACAGTCTGAAATTTTTCTGGAGTGATGCGCCCGACGCATCACGTCCCCCTTGGACGAATCTATGACAGGGGCGGAGTCATGGCATCAAGGTTTTGTTAACCATATTTCAGCCTCAAAACAGCCGAGAGGCGGCTTTTCCGAATCGGTTCCGAATCAGTTTGAGGAATTTAGGTTACAGGCGCAGTCTCGAACGTGAGCGCGCGAATCAGCTTAGGATTTGCCGAGGCCTGAACGTTTCGCCAGCGCCGAGCGACGCCGCGCATAATCCGGCGCGACCATGGGATAATCGCGCGGCAAACCCCATTTTTCGCGGTAAGCCTCTGGCGTTAGATTATATTTCACACGCAGGTGACGTTTCAGACTCTGGAACTCCAACCCGTCCTCGAGACAGACCAACGCATCATCGCGTAGGGAGTCCTCAATTGGCACGGCGGGGTCTGGCCGTGCCATGGCCATATCCGGTCCGGCCTGCGCTTTCAGGAGCGCGGCATAAACCGTACCGATAAGCGTGGATATATCTTCTGGCTTTGTGGGATTGGCCCCGACATGCGCCCCGCCCAAATATGATGAGACGATTTGCGCCGTCAGGGCCAGGATATCCGAGTCCTTATCGGGCAATATAGGCGACCATTAACACGATGAATAAGAGCCCGGCTGTCAGGACCGCCGCCAAACCGGACGGGGTCGCCTCTGACGCTGCACCGGCGGGAGAGAAGGTCTGATAGAACTTTCGGCCAGCCGTGCCGAGGAAGCGGTTGCGCTGCTGCCTTGTCACAGCCGAGAGGCGCGTCCACATCGCAGACGCCCATAGCGAGACGTTCAGTCCCATCCGGCGATAGAGCCAGTCTACGTCCAAGACTTCCGCCCGTTGCGGCGCACGGTAGCGTTTCCACCGCAGGAAGAGGTTAAACGCAAACAGAACCCCAAAGAGCAGCTGTAGCTGAAACGCCACATGGTCGACCGTATAGGGCTTATAGGCATATTTCATCTCAAACGGCATGAGCGCGTAAAGCTGTGCATAGCCGCCAAAGGGCCAGGCGAGATAGACGCAGATAAAGGCGGCAATCCCCATAGCCAGATGCATATTCCACGGGGCCTCTTTGACCCGCCGCCCGCTATCGCGTCCGAAAAAGGCCGAATAGGGCACTTTGATCTCGGCAAAACCGACCATCCCCGCTGCGCCGAGCAGCAGGAGAACAAAGGGCACATAGTGATGCTCTTCAATCACCGCCGTTAGAATGAAAGCTTTGGTGATGAATCCGGCAAAGAGCGGAGTCGCCGCCAATGTCATGGCTCCAACCAGTGCAAATCCAGTAGAAAAAGGCATGGACCGGAACAAGCCGCCCAGCTCTGACGCTTTCGCCGTCCCGACGCGGTGCATCACGGCCCCGACCGACATAAAGAGTAGGCCCTTGGCGAGTACATTGACGAAAACATGTCCGGCCACCCCGTTCAACGCCATGGCCGAACCGACACCAATACCCGCCACCATAAAGCCGAGCTGGCTGTTAATACTGTAACTCAGGATGCGGCGGAGATCGTTTTCAACGATGGCAAAGGCAATCGGGAAGATCGCCATAATCGCGCCAACCCAGATGAGGATCCCCTCACCCGCGAAGCCACGCGCCAAGGCGTAGATCGCAAACTTCGTCGTGAAGCTCGCGAGGATAACCGTGCCGGTGATAGAGGCTTTCGGATAGGCATCCTGCATCCACATATGCAACATCGGGAAGCCGCATTTAATCCCCATCGCCAATAGCATGAGCCACCCGCCCGGACTGTCCAGACCAATGGCGCCAAAGGTGAAATCACCACCATTGGCCTGCGCGTGAAGGATCGCCCCCGTCAGCAGCATAACACCCGACAGGACTTGAATGGCGAGATAACGAATCCCTGCCGCGTAGGCCTGCTCTCCGCCCTTCCAAATCAGGAAGACGGAACTGATTGCGGTCAATTCCCACATGATAAACAGGGTAATCATATCACCCGCCAAGACGCCGGAAATCGCTGCACCTGTATAGATCAGGGCGGAACTATCCGTGATCCGGCATTTTTCGTGCAACCCGTAAATCCCGTTAATAATTCCGGCCAAACAGAACAGATAGGCCCAGATCAGCGACAGACTGTCCAAGCGAAATGTCGTTAACTCAACAGGACCGAACTGTAACACACCACCTAGACGCGCTGCCTGTGTCGGGTCATGGAGCTGGAAAATCAGCACGCCCGCGATGAGGGGCACAGCAATGACGAAGGCTTTGCGCAGCGATCCAATTGGCAGGAGCGCGCAGATAAGTCCGGCGAGAATGACCCAGAAGCCCGGATTAATTTCAGCCAAAAGCGGGATTGCGTCGATCATGTCGCGTCTCCTTTGGCCTCGGACGCCTCGAGACTATCCTCCGGATCGGGCAGACCGCCTTCCCCGTAATAGCTTTCCGGGCGGGCAAGAAAATGCGCGAATGTCGTGGCGCAGAGCCCGACACCGCAAAAGACGAGAAAGCCAAAAATCGCCCAACTGCCGGGGATATATTGTTCATAGGGGAGCGGGTGTTTCTGTGGATGGAATACGCCCAGGACTGAGCAGATGATTAATCCCACCAATGGCAACCAGAGAAAATTCCGTCTCACCTTGTCCCGTGTTAAAAAGAGAAATGGCTGCGCGGCCGGGTGAATATCTGCACCTGAATTTGGCGTGGCCGCAGTCTCCATGGGGGTTTCGGTCTCAACACTCATGATAGGCCGCCTCCCGGAAGGATCGGTTGTAAGAAGTCTACAATCTGTCCCGCGAAGAAGAACAGAACCAGTGAGCCGATTGCCGTGACGACGGGCGGGATAATGACCCATTTATGTTTCTTCCGCTCAAAAGCGAGCAACGCATCGGCGGTTGGATCCGCCGGCGGTTTCAGAAATCCGCGAATGGCGACGGGCACAAGATAAATAATATTGAGAATAGAGGACGCAATCAGGGCCGCAATGAGGATGGATTTCCCGCTATCCACAGCGCCCGCCATGAGGAAGAATTTCGGCCAAGACCCGCCCATCGGGGGAATGCCGATAATGGACACGGCCCCGACGAGAAATGCGCCAAAGACCCAAGGCATGGTGCGGCCCAGCCCGTCCAGTTGCGAAATATGCGTCCGATGCGCAATCGTATAAATCGCGCCTGCACACATGAAGAGCGTGATTTTCCCCCAAGCATGCATCACAATCTGCAACCCACCGCCCAAAATTCCCATGGACGTCGCCAGCATCGCGCCCAGTGTCACATAAGACAATTGCGAGACTGTGGAATAGGCCAGACGGGCTTTCAGATTATCCTGACGCAGGGCGATGACGGATGCAAGAACGATAGAAATCGCCGCAATCCAGGCGAGCCATGTCGAGGCCGGTGTCGCGGCGGCGAGGCTCGGCCCGAAGGTCATGGTCACAACTTTTAACATCGTGAACACACCCGCCTTCACGACGGCCACGGCATGGAGCAGCGCGGAGACCGGCGTCGGCGCGACCATGGCATTGGGCAACCACGGATGGGTCGGCATGAGCGCCGCCTTGCCGATCCCAAAGGCGAAGAGGAAGAGCAGTGTCGAGGTCGCGAGGAGTGACGTCCCGGGTGGGAAAATGCCGCCCACTTGGAACTCTGTCGTCCCCGCAATCACATAGGTCCCGATAATAGCGGGCAGGAGCAATGCAAGCGATGTCCCCATCAGGATCAGCGCATAAATCGTACCGCCCTTTTTGGCTTTCGCGTCACCCTTATGCGTGACGAGCGGGAAGGTTGAGAGCGTGAGCGCCTCATAAAAGATAAATAATGTGATGAGGTTCGCCGAGGCCGCAATCCCCATAGCCGCAGCGATGGCCACAGCTACAAAAGCGAAGAACCGCGTCTGATGTTTCTCACGATTGCCCCGCATATAGCCGAGCGTAAACACGGAATTCACGATCCAGAGTGAAGACGCAATCGCGGCGAATGTCGCGCCAAGCGGTTCTAGTCTCAGCGTAAAATCAAATTTTCCGGCAAAGCTGCCAAAGTGCAATTCAGGACGCCCACCGCCCGCAACATCAACGCAAAGATAAATAACTGTCGCCAGCAATGCGACGCCGCCTATAAAAGTCACGCCTTCGCGCAGGTTTGGATTTTTCCCAAAAACGGGAATGAGCAGCGCGGTCAGCAGCGGGATAGCGAGCAGAAGGCCCAGCGCGATTTGAGGAGTCATAAAATCCATCATCCCGCTCCGAGGAGAAGTTCAGCCGCCCGCACAGACGCTTCGACTATCAGGTCCGACTCTATTCCGATCACAATGGAGAGAATGGCAAGTGTCCAAATAGGGATCAGCATCGCGAGGGGGGCTTCATTGCGTTTGACGACAGCCCCGTCCACTTCCGGCGGAGATTGGAAATAGGCAATCAGCAAGAGCCGTCCAATATAGACGAGCGCGAGGATGGAGGTCAGCATGATGACGCCCACGGCCCACCACCAGCCCGCATCTGCCGCCGCGCCTGCGAGATTAATTTTGGACACAAATCCGGCTGTGAACGGTACGCCAATTAGAGACAGGCCGGAGATCGTAAAGGCGCCCATGGTCAGTGGCATGGTCTTTCCAAGGCCACGGAAGTCTTCCATTCGGGTGATGCCGAACCGGTACCACATCGCGCCAAGGGCGAGGAATAATCCACCCTTAATAATCGCATGATTGAGAATATGGAGATAACCCGCCGCAACGGAGGCCGTTGTCGCAATACCAATACCGAGCAGCATATAGCCAACTTGTGCCACAGAACTAAAGGCCAGCATCCGCCGCACATCCGTCTGGAAAATTGCCGTCAGTGACGCAAACAACATTCCGATCACACCCAGCCCGACCAGGACAAACATGAGGACATCTGCAACATAGGCAAAGCTCGGATCAAAGACGAAGAAGGTGAAACGCAGCAACAGGTAGAGCGCTGCTTTCGTCGCTGTCGAGGCGAGGAACGCCGTCACCGGCGTCGGGGAATGCGCATAGGCCCCCGGCAGCCATGTATGAAGCGGGAACATGGCGAGTTTCAGTCCCAGACCGATAATGATAAAGCCAAAGGCCACTTTCGCGACACGCGACCCACCGTCTAAATCCGCCAAAATCCGCGCCATATCCGCCATATTGAGCGTGCCCGTCTCCATATAAAGAAAGCCAATCCCGATAACGAAGAACGTCGCGCCGATAGACCCTAGAATTAGATAATTATAAGCGGCAGATAAGGCCCGACGGTCCCGCGCCGCGCCCATGGCGACCAGCGTGTAGGTCGAAATAGAGGACACTTCGAGGAAGACAAAAACGTTAAACGCATCGCCCGTCACGACCATCCCAAGCAAGCCGGCGATACAGAGCAGAAAAGCCGCATAAAAAGGCGCGCGCTTATTCGGTTTGATCTCCGCAATCGTCGCGGGCAGCGCATAAATCACCGTGATAAACGCCATGAGCGCGACCAAGAGGACGAGCGGCGCATTCAACGCGTCAATGTAAAGAGAAATTCCATGCGGCGGAGCCCAGCCGCCCATTTTATAAATAAAGGTGCCGACCTCTATATTATAAAGCGCGATACCAAAGGCCGTCACGGTCAGGATTGCCGTGACGATAAAGGTCGAAATCCACCCAATCCGCTTATTTGGCAGCAGCGCCGTCACCGCCGCCATAAGCAGGGGTAGAGCCATGAGAAAGCCGGGACCGTGCACGAGGAGCCAGTCCGGAAAATAATTAAGAAGGGCCATCAGTCCGCCGTACCTTCCAAATTATAAATGAAATCTGCCGCCTCGATCTCGTCTTCCTCAATGGTGTGATACACTTCGCGGATACGCACGACGAGCGCGAGACCAATGGCCAGTGTCGCCACACCCACCACAATCGCGGTCAGGATCAGGACATGCGGTAGCGGGTTTGAATAAATAACATCACTGCCCGGCCCCGGAAGAATATAGGACGCATCCCCCGCAGCCACGGAAATCGGGCCGTCGAGCAGTGCATAACCGTCCTCATCGTAACCATATTTTTTATCTTCCAGCAGGATGGGGGGTTGCCCGCCCTTAATCTTGCTGATCGTGATATAAAGCAGGAAGACAGAGGTCTGAAACACGGAGAGACCGGCAAGTTTTTTAATGAGGTTCCGCGAGGCGAAAATCGTATAGAGTCCCGTCATCATCAAAATTATGACAATCACATAATTATATTGTGCAAATAATTCAGCCATGACTACCAATCCTCGTCCGAGGTTTCGGGCTGACGAGAGCCGAAGGCATAAAATATTGCAATCATAACGGATGTCACAGCGCAGAGCACACCGAGTTCAATCGCGATAATCCCGTAATGCTGTCCCGAAATTGCATTTTCATTCAATACGGAATAATTTAGAAACTCGCCGCCCTTGAGGAAAGAGACCACACCGGTCCCGCCATAGAGCAAGACACCCAGCGACATGCCCACACGAATGAGCCAGGGCGGAAAGGCCCGCTTGGCTTCGTCCAATCCGAAAATCAACGCATAGAGAATGACGGAGGCCGCGAGGATAACGCCGGCTTGGAATCCACCGCCCGCACTATATTCGCCGTGAAAATGGACGTAAAATCCAAAAATCGCGATTAGCGGAATGAGGAATTTAGAAATCACCCGCAGCAGAACATGCGGATCCCGCGCCGCATAGGCATGGGGCAGTTCAGACTCTGTCATTTTGGGATCAGGCGCGCTCATGTCTCGGCCTCCCCGCTCTTTTTCTTATCTTCAGAGCGGTTATCTTTGGCATAGGCAGCAGAAGGGGCGGAGCGGTCATTGACGACCTGTCCGTTGGGGCGCGCAACCCAACGGCCCGCATTTCCGTTCAAACCGAGCAAGAGCAACACGCCCAATCCGGCGGCAAAAATCACGACAACTTCGCCAAATGTGTCATAGCCGCGATAGCTGCCGAGGACAGCCGTCACGACATTCGGGATTTGCACTTCCTCCGCCGTTTTCGCGAGATAATCCGTCCCGACATATGAATTTGCAGGCGAATTGGCGTCCCCAAAGGCCGGCATATCGCCCACCGCCCAGAGCATTGCTGCCCCCGCGAGACAGACAACAATGAATGCCCCGAGTTGACGGTTCATGGGAACCGGCGTTGACTTCCGATCCGCGAGCAACATGGCCGAGAGCATAAGAACGGTGGACACGCCTGCGCCCACAGCAGCTTCTGTAAAGGCCACGTCCACCGCATCTAGCGAGACAAACCATGCGGCACAAACAAGCGAATAGACACCTTGCAACATCACAACAGCAAAGAGCGACCGCATCCGCACAATCGCAAAGGCGACGACCACAAGCAGCGCCATCAAAGAAATATCTAGTAGGAGGACCGGTACGGCGAAAACCGGCTCAGCGGCGGCAAAGAGGGTCATGTTCCGTCCTCCTCTACATCCGGTAGGGAATATTTGCCGAGCACAGGTTTAACTCCCGCCTTATAGGCCGCATGGGCAATCGCATGTGTCGCTGTCGGGCTCGTGATCAGCAGGAAAAATGCGACGAGCAGGAGTTTCAGAACCATTTGCAGACTGTCACTCTGGAAGATCAAAGCGATGAGAATCAGCTCCGCCCCCAGCGTATCAGTCATCCCCGCCGCGTGAAGCCGCGTGAAAAAATCGGGCAAGCGCAAGACGCCAATCGTGCCCGCCATGACGAAAAATAAGCCCGTCACCATGGAGATTATCGTCCCCACATTCCGCAGCAATCCAACCCAATCGATAGAGTGTGTCACAGCCGCCGTGTCGGCAGCCACAGCGCCGAACAGAATAAATGCACTCATCATGCTCAACGCTCCGACTCGTCATTGACCATGAGGGTCACATTCAGGGCGCGGTAATTAAAAAATTTCAGCACGGCAATTGTCGCGATAAAATTCATCAACGCATAGAGCATTGCAATATCGACCCCATCAGGACGACCAATGATGAAACAAAAAACGCAGAGAAAGAGAACCGTCTTCGTCCCGAACGAGTTCACGGCGAGCAGGCGATCATAAAGCGTTGGCCCACCGATCAGACGTGTCAACATCATGGCCATAGACACGATGATGAGGAACGCGCTCCCCAGCATAAAATATCCAATAAAGGGCGTCATTCCACATGCTCCCCAATGGCCCAAGCGGAGCGTTTGCCCATATCCGTAAAATCTTCCGGCGCGGACATCTCGGCGAGCAGAGCGTGGACTAGGATATGATCGTCCTCCATCGACACGCTGACTGTTCCGGGGGTGAGCGTGATGGAATTGGCAAACATGACTTTGCCAATATCGCTTTTCTGCGGGGTCGGGATTTTCGTCATGGTCGGCGAAATGTTGAGGTTTGGCGAGAGAACAGCCCGCACAACTGCAATGTTAGCTTTGATAATCTCAATGAATAACCAGACGAAATAGGACAAAGTCTGCGGAATGGTCGTATAAGGCGCCGTTTCGTGATCCAGAATGCGCATGCGAACAGCCATCCACATCGTCAGGCCAATGGAAAACGCGCCCAGTGTCAGTAGGAGCGGCTTAAAATATCCCGACAGGGTCATCCACGTTGTGATGAGGGCCAGAAGCAATATGAAACTATAGCGTAACAGAACTCACTCCCTTGATTTGCACCGTCTTTAGCGGGCGAATCGAAAGGGTTAAAGGCTAAAGGCCCCTGTTTTTGCTATCCCTTGTGGGAAAAAACCAAGGCTGCCGTAATGGCCGCCGCGCCAAACTCTTCTTCGCGCGGAATCACACCATTTTTGATGTAGCGCAAGACATCCGCATTCAGGGACGCGGTCAGGGACCAGTTCCAATAGCGCAGGACCGTCTGGGCCTTATCCGTCGAAATCGTGTCATAGGTTTCCATGACGCGTTTCAGGTCCGGATGCATGGACCCATCCAGATCGTGCAGCGGGCGTTTCAGCGCGCGCCAAAATTTATTGATATAATCCCGCTTTAATCCAGGAGCCTTGCAGAGAATGGCAATCGCCTCCCCGCCCTTATCCGTCAGGATTTGCGCGCCCGTCGCGGGCTTCACGCCGGACATATATGAAATTTCTTCCGTCAGCTTCCGTGTCAGGCCCTGCACTTCCGCCGTTTCAATCGCATGTTCCAATCCGTCAAAATCAGACCGCGTTATGGCCGCGCGGTTCCGCTGTCGCCGTTCGATAAATTGTAGCGCTTTTCGCACACCTGCATCCGTCCAGCCATCGGCGGCAGCTTTTGGGAAGAGGTCCTGACAGGTTTCTTGCAGGACGTGTCGCGTGACACCGAACCGATGCAAAATCTTCTTCCGATTGGCCGCATCCGCCCACCAGAACATCGTCAATCCGTGAGAGGGGCGAAGCTCATCGCGTTTGATGAGAAGTTCAACATAGGTCTGATGAGAGCGCGAAACAGTTAAGATAC
Source organism: uncultured Caulobacterales bacterium (assembly GCA_947503715.1). Lineage (GTDB taxonomy): Bacteria > Pseudomonadota > Alphaproteobacteria > Caulobacterales > Maricaulaceae > Litorimonas. Next base: position 330,245 of record CANNER010000003.1, read on the forward strand.
GTTGCAGCGCGGTCTCACTGAAATTTGCGCCTTTATTTTTCAGAAGCGTTTCGACGACGTCCTCTTCGAGGAACTCAACCATGGCATCGACAACCGAGTCGGTGATTTTACGACGCTTAGCAATCACTGCTCGATGCGCAGAGGAGACTTTATGCGCGATTTGGATGAGGTCAGAGTCGGTCAGGGATCGGCTCTCTTCCAAAATATGTTTTGCGACGCGGATTTCATCTTTGGCGAGAATGACGAGAATGGTCCGCGGAGCCTCGTTCAACATGACGAGGCGTTTGGCGACAGATTCGCGAATATCGACATCCGCACTGCGTAGGAGTTCGACGAGAACATCCCCCGCCATATGGCGTTCCTGCGGCGTTAATTGGCTGGCCGGAATGCAGATAACATCGGCAAGACGTTTGGCGAGTTGACGCCGTACGGCAGCATCATCTTCGACCTCCGTTGCAACATCTTTTAACGCCATAGCCACCGTGCTGGAGCCATCTTCGTTCATCTGAGATATGGCTAATCCGGCCATGCGCATCCGTTTCGTGAAAGTCAGTTAGGGCTAGGTCTAAACGGATAGGGTTAATGGAGGGTGACTTCCGGGACCTAACAAAGATGTTTTCACAACGCCCCTGTTATTCCCCCGCACACGCGACTATCTCCACCCTATAAGAGGAGGCTCGCATGAAAACCAATCCCGTACAGCCCGCACCAAGCGCTGAGAAACGCCCACATCATCAGACCCGGTTTGAGACGGAATGGACGGATGATTATGCGTGGATGAAGGACGCGAATTGGCAGACGGTCATGCGTGACCCTTCGCAGCTTGCACGAGATATTCGTGCGCATTTAGAAACTGAAAACGCCTATACAGACGCCGCCCTCACCCCCCTATCAGACCTAAAAGATGCGATTTTTGGCGAGATGAAGGGACGGTTGGAACCGACAGCGCGGGGTGTGCCCATGCCGGACGGCGCCTATGCCTATTTCCATTTCTACCGTGAAGGCGATCAGCACGGCGTCTATGCGCGACAAGACGTGGCGGCGGCTGAACCGGAAGACGAAATCATTCTGGATTGCGACGCACTGGCCAAAGGCACATCTTTTTTTGATATCGGGGATGTCTCGCACAGCCCCGATCATAAATGGCTCGCCTATTCCGTGGATGAAAAAGGCAGCGAAAACTATGCAGTCTTCCTACGCGATCTCGCCTCGGGCCAGGTTCATGGGACGGGGATTGACCGCTCGGCTGGCGCCCTCGTCTGGGCCGCAAATGGCCGGACGCTCTTCTGGGTGGAACGCGATGAAAACCAACGTCCCTATGCCGTGCGGTTCAAGGATGTGTTTGATGCGCGGGGCAAAATCCACACCGCCTATGAGGAACAAGATCCCGGCTTTTTCGTCAGTGTCGGCAGTTCAGATGATGAACGCTTCATCGAAATCAGCGCCCACAATCACACGACGAGCGAGATTCACCGCATCCCCTCCATTGATCCCAGCACGCCGCCCACATGTTTTTCGAAGCGCCAAGCGGGATTGGAATATTCCCTCCATGATCAGGGCGGCACGACCTATATTCTGACCAATCAGGGCGGCGCCGTCGATTTCGCCGTCATGACAGGCAAAGCCGGAGACGCGCCGACGGACTGGCAGCCTTTCATTCCGCATAAACCTGGAACGCTCATCCTCGGCATGGAAACCTTCTCGCGCTGGCTCGTCCGGTTGGAACGCGAAAACGCCCTGCCCCAAATCATTATTCGCGATATGGAGAACGGCGCAGAACACGCTATTGCGATGCCGGAAGCCGCCTATGGGCTTGGCATTAAATCGGGTTATGAATACGAAACGGACACGCTCTATTTCAGCTATTCCTCCCCGTCCCGCCCCGGCACGGTTTACCGATACGATATGAACACGCGCGAACGTGAGACTGTCCGCGTACAAGTCGTGCCCTCCGGACATAATCCTGAAGACTATCGCGTTGAACGGATTTCAATCACGGCAAGAGATGGTGAGTCTATTCCCGTCACGATTTTGGCGCGGAAAGATGTCGAAACTGACGGGAGCAATCCGCTTCTGCTCTATGGCTATGGGTCTTATGGGATCACCATTCCCGCAGGGTTTAGAACGCATATACTGTCGCTCGTGGATCGCGGTACGGTCTATGCGATTGCGCATATTCGAGGCGGACAAGCCAAAGGGTATCAGTGGTATCTGGACGGCAAACTTGAGAAGAAGATAAATACGTTCAACGATTTCGTCGATGCCGGGCGCGCGCTGGCAGAACTCGGTTGGACATCTGAAGGCCGGATCGTTGCCCATGGTGGCTCAGCGGGAGGCTTGCTCGTCGGGGCGGCGGTTAATCAGGCGCCGGAGATTTTCGCGGGCGTCATCGCAGCCGTTCCCTTTGTTGATGTCCTCAACACGATGAGCGACACGGAACTCCCCCTCACCCCGCCGGAATGGCCGGAATGGGGCAACCCGATCACGGACGCCGCCGCCTTCCATCGTCTACGCAATTACAGCCCCTATGATAATGTTAAAGCGAAAGCCTATCCGCCCATGCTAATCACAGGCGGGTTGACCGACCCCCGGGTAACCTATTGGGAGCCCGCAAAATGGGCCGCGAAACTCCGCGATCGCCAAACGAGCGACGCCCCGATTTTACTCAAGATAAATATGGAAGCCGGACATCAGGGCGAAAGCGGGCGTTATGACAGTTTGAAAGAAACCGCGCTGGAATATGCCTTCGCAGTGGATTGTATGGGGTTGAGTTAGAACCCCGGCGGGAGGGGTAAGAGATCTCCAGTCTCGTCGTGAAGATCAAATCGAATGAAAGTTTCCTTGGCCGTTCTCACCACAGGTTCATATCGCCACGTGCGTAAAGACTTTATCGAAACGTCTTTTAAGCTTTCATCCGTGCAGAGAATGACCTTCACATTCGTGGGTTTACCTTGCGCAGAAATATCAAATTTTAACCTACAATACCCGGAATGATTACCCCTTAGAAAACGTGGAGGAAATGTCGGAGGACTGCGCGGCACATGATAGTCATGTGCTGCCTCTTTCGAGCGGAAATCTATATCCAATTTGGCCGTATCAAATTTGGGTGTCCTGAGTTTAATATCAGGAAATCCCGGCCCTTCTTGAATTTTTGGATAGACACAATAATCCTGCGAAACAGGGCGCTCTGGGATTAGATATATATTAAAGACATCCGAAGCCCTCAAATTTCGATCCGTGTCAGCCCCATCTGATCGCCCCGCAAATGCAAAAGAGGAAACCTCGCGGGGCGCAATACTCATGCTTTCCATATCTGAACGCAAATATACTGCGCCGCAGATGGCAGCGACACTCACAGCCATCGCCGCGATGACGACACAAACCCCCAACTTTAACACGGAGCAGACCTAATACCCGCTCGGCAGCGGCAAGCGATTGCCCCGCTCATCCGCGAGGTCAAAGCGAATCTTTGTCTCCACCCCGCTGCGCGACACGGCACGGCCATTGACGATCTTGGGATTATATTTCCATCTCAGCACCGCTTTCGTGGACGCGCGTTCTAATATTCGGTTGGTGCATTGAGTCGCGGTCACATCAAAGGGCTGCCCTTCGGGGGAGACGCTGAACCGCATTGTGCAATATCCCGACGCATCGCCCTGTTGGAACCGTGCGGGCATAACGGGCGGAATCCGGACGATGGGTTGTTCATCCGTGTCGGGCTTAACGTAACCGGTTCCGCCAAAATCGATTTCCGGCAGTTCAAAATCGGGATCTGCAGAGACGGTTTTGATGACGGGTTCCGTCACAGGTTCCACGACATCTACACCAGTCGTGGGTGGCGGCGGCGGTGTTTCCACCCGCTCAAGTGGATCCGGCTCATCAATTCGCTCTTTGATCTCAACAATCTTCTCAACCGGATTGATCTCAAATTTGATAGATTTGGATTTATCCTGCGGCTGGAACTCCGTCGCAATGAGTTGGGCCATTGAGAACGTAAGTCCGACCGTCAACACGGCCGCAACTGGCATAACAAGCGGGGCGCGACACCAAACAGTTTGTTTCGCTCGAACGTGTGATGGAGAGAAAGAGTCAGGCTGAACAGTCCCCTCGCCTTTTCCTGTCACCGCTTCAGATGATTCAAAATACATGTTTGCCTCCCTACAATGTTATGTAACAACATAACATTGTAGGGAGGCCTGTCAATTTCTATTTAATTTTAGACATAAAAAAACCCGGCTGAGCCGGGTTTCTTACGAGATATAGTGAAAGACTACTCTTCAACAGTTACAACACGGAATTCCGCATCATAGTCTTCCTTATATGGCATACAGGTCTCAGCATCATCGAGCTTGAATTCTCCGATAAGGAATTCAGCTTTATAGGCTTGCTCAATCTTGCCGTAGCAAAGCTGGCGTTCGAGTCCTATTTCGAATTCGCAACGACGATCCACGGCGCTTTTTTCAGCCGCGATAAACTTCATCCATTTTTGAGCATTCAAACGCTCACGGGATGTCGCAGGTACACGTTCAAAAGCTTGTACAGCACTAAGACGCGCCTTTGTAATCGGAGCCTCAGCCATTTGAGCCGGAGTCATGTCGCAATTTAATCGCTCCATTGTCGACGTCGTGTCATAACGACAGTTCGCGATCAGCATCCAAGATTTGCCGGCATCATATCCACGATTAATGGCCTCCGTGAACGCTTTCTCAGAGGCTGCACATTGACCCTCATTATAGAGGGCTTCGCCCCAATCCGCATAAAGTTTGGCTTCGCCCGACTGGCTGGCGGCTGCCTCAAGGATTGGAATCGCGCGCTTATATTCGCGGGCTTGACGGAACAGGCCGGATAGTTGCTTCAGCTTATCTGGCGTTTTCGCGATCCGATTAGCGTTCATCTCACGCTCGAGAATCTCAGCCGCCTGATAGGGCATGTCATAGAAGGAATAATATTGAACGACTTTAAGAAGGTCCTGCTCTGTCGACAGCGCACCGCCGAGATAAAGCATTTTCGTGACTTCAAAAGCTTCCTGTTCACGTCCGCCATTGGCCAACATGGACGCCCAAGCATCCCACAGGTTCTTATCTTCCGGCCAACGACCGATCATCTGTTTAACAATATCCGCCTGACGACCTTGCATACCCAGATTATTGTAGAGGAAGTTCATCAGGTCGAAATGCTTGCGCTCTTTCGGGCTGGCAGCGTTAAACCAACGCTCGGCCCAAGGCAGGGCGCGTTGGTAATTTTCGGCCTGAACCCAGGCATTGACCAAGAGATCGATATATTGCGGCTTTTGTTGTCCACCGGAATTCAGATAATTCTCAAGACGTTGTGCACCTTCAACATATTGACCATTCCCGATCATGAGCTGAGCAATAACGACTTTGATATTGTCGACTTCGTTCGGCAATAATCCGCCGGCATTGATGGCGTTCTCAAAAGCGCGTTGCGCATCACCCGGACGGTCGAGCTCATAGCTATACTGACCGAGCATTTGATACATGGTCGACTTTTCGTAAGGATTGAGATCAGGCAGGGTCAGCGCTTGGTTGAGCGCATTAACCGCGCCGAGATTGTCACCATTACTCGCCAGTGTTTGAGCATTATTGACGGCTTCGCCGGACTTCGCATCAAATTGACGGCCTTCTTCCGGCGGCGCATCCTGCGCAAATGCGGCCGTGGAAGGGAGTGTCGCACTAAACCCAATGACGGCAAGCGCTAGAAAGCTCGATCCCAATAGGGAGGCAGCTTTCACGCGAAACTTTGTTTTCTGTGTAGCAATGGTGTCGATCATGTCGTCATCCTTTGGTCTCTAAAGTCGCCCTGCCCTTTAGACTTAGTCAAAAGCAGAGGGGCTTCAATGTGGCGGAATGGAACATCAACATCACATTCCGGTTATTTAATTACTCAAATCACGTCAGTGATATGACGGAACACTTAATCGAGCTGTTCCAAGAGCAACTCGACCGTAAGTCTTAGAAGCCCGATGGCATTGGCAATGTGCGACCACGCTCATCCGAGAGATCGAAACGGATTGTTGATTCAACGCCGGAACGCGAAACTGACCGCCCATCAACGATCTTCGGGTTATACTTCCATTTTTGGACGGATTTAATGGTCGCCGATTTCAATTGATTAGACGTGCAAAGCGTCGTCTCAACATTAAAAGGTTGACCTTCTGGGCTTACGTCAAAACGGACTTTACAAAAACCGGAATTGTCACCCTGCAGAAAGCGTGGTGGAAAAATCGGTGGAATCCGGACAAGAGGCTGAGCATCGCGGTCAGAGACGGCAATCTTGAAGTTTTGCGCATCAATTTTGGGCGCTTCAAATTCAGGAATCGCGCCTTCTAGAGAGGCAATCTTTTCTGTTGGTTTATCGGCCTGCGCCCGCTCAATTTGCGGCGGTGGTGGCGGCGTGTCGACTTTCTTAATTTTGTCAACTTTGATTTCGCGCTCAATGACTTTGACGTCCTCGACCTTCGGATTAATCTCGAAACTTGCCGTCTCAGATTTATCTTGCGGCTGGAATTCTTTCGCAATCAGCGCGCGCATCGCGAGAAACAAGCCAACGGTCACAATGGCCGCAACGGGGATGGTGACGAACCAACGAATAGCGTTATTCATGAGAGGCTCCTATTTATTCCGTGCCGACCCGGGCGTTAATGCCAAGATCCTGCATGAGTTCCTGTACTGACATCACGATACCCACTTCGGCATCGCGGTCAGCCTTGATTATGGCATCGGCTTTCGGACTTTCGTCACGAATAGACATAATGATCGGACGGATTTCGCCGATCTCATAAGGACGTTTATCAATCCAAATCTCATTTTGAGCATTCACCGCCACGAGAATTGTCGGCTTCCACTCCGCGTCTGTCACAGCTTCGGGTTCAGACGGGTCTATGCCAGGCGTTTTCACGAAAACAGATGTGACGATGAAGAAGATGAGAAGAATAAAGACGACATCCAACATGGGTGTCATGTTCAGTTCTGTATCCTCATCAGGGATGGATGTACGTCCGCGTCTTGCCATGATGTTACCTTATTACAAAAGAGGCGCCTTAGCAAGCGCCGAATTCAGTTTGCCCTCGAAATCAGTGAAAGACACAATGACGGGACAAGAAAACGGACGCGGGATGCGTCCGCCAGTGGAGCCGGAGCCCCAAAACTTAGCTATTGCGAACAATCTCAATCTTAGAGCTCAACCCAGCCGAATCGAGGCCGTCTTTTAACTCAATCAAGATTTTATGTTTCGCAGCTTCATCCATACGAAGGATAACAGCAGCATTCGGTTTATCTGCGAGAAGTTTCTCAACCCGAAGCAAAACCCGGTCACAGCCCGTCCGTTCTCCATCGACGGAGCAACTGTCGCGATTATCGACGTAAACCGTAATCGCAGGATTGTCCGGCGGAGGTGTATCCAGATCATCCGGCGGAGGCGGAGGCTGAGTCAGATCAACACCTGTCTCGTCCAAGAATGTCGCCGTCACGATGAAGAAGATCAGCATGATAAACACGATGTCGAGCATCGGTGTCATATCGACGTCTGCGTCATCTCCACCTGAATTTTTGCGTGAGCGTCTCATATCAGTTTCCTTTCACGCGCCTAGTAGACAACAGTTTCGGGTGACACATCGAGATCATCCGCAAAACGGGCGGTCTCGCGTGCACTCCACCGCGGCAGGACAGTTGAAAAGTAAAGCCCTGACAGAGCTGCCATCATACCGGCCATAGTCGGAATCGTAGCCTTAAAGACACCCCCCGCCATTAGACGTGCATTTGAAGATCCGGACAGTGCCATCACGTCGAACACCTCGATCATACCTGTCACCGTGCCGAGCAATCCCATCAGGGGAGCCAGTGCTACGAGTGTCTTGATGATACCGACATTCGTGTCCGTGCGTTCTTTAACCTGGCTGATCAACTCATCCTTGATGGCGTGTGCCCGCCAGGATGTCTTATCCGTCCGCGCGTCCCACTCCGCCTTAAGGCGGGCTTTGAGCGGTTTATGCGCGAAGAGATAGTAAGCAAATCTTTCAAGGATGAACGTCCACATAAAGAACGTCAAAATCATGATGTAAAAGAGGATGTTTCCTCCGGTCCCCAAGAACTCCTGGAGACCGTTAAAGACATTTTGCATGGCGTAGGCCTTTCTTTGTCTTTCCTAGAGGTCCTTACGCGACGCCGCGTGTCTCAACGTGGCGGGCCACGATACCGGCAGACTGCTCTTCCAACGTGCCCTGGATAGAGCGGGCGATGGAGGCACAGAAGCTGTGAAGCACGAGGAGCGGGATAGCCGCATAGAGACCCAACATGGTCGTCACGAGAGCGACGGAGATACCACCGGCCATCAATTGTGGATCACCTGTTCCGTAGATCATCATAGCTTGGAAGGTCTGGATCATACCTGTGACGGTACCGAGGAGACCGAGAAGCGGTGCAACACCAGCCAGAAGCTTCAGAAGGTTGAGACCAAACTCAAATTTAGGAGATTCCCGCAGGATCGCTTCGTCAAGTTTCAATTCAACAACTTCGGCATTGTCAGATTGTGCACCATCATAAGCCATCATGACGCGACCCAATGGATTCGACTTGGACGCCTGCGCTTTACGCTTCTGACCATTCACAGCCATCTTCACGAGGAAGAGACGCAGGAAGTTCAGGACACCAAAGATCACACCGAGGAAAGCCATAATAATGATGAATTTACCAATGTTGCCGCCTTGGACCCAGTGACGCTCATAGAAGGACGGCACGCGCTCAAATGACTTCAGCAACTCACCCCGTGTTGGGTCGAGTGGCGCATAGACAACTTGTCCAGCTTCAGCATTGGCAACCTTTTGAGCCGCTGACGAAATCTGTCCGCCTGGCTGGCTGGGCAATCTCGCGAGGAGCGGAGCATCCTCACCACTTTCAACACCGGCAGCGCTATAGCTCAGGAATTGTGCATTATCAGACGTAAAGACCGCAAACGGACCCACGCGAGTCACGCCCTGAACGGCGCCATCATCAATATTGGCAACAGCGGCTTGATAAGTTGAAACCTGACGCTGAGCTTTGATTTCACCCAACATAGTTTCCCAAATCGCGTTCAAATCTTCTGCGGAAGGCAGCGCTTTTGACTCAGCGATACGACCCAAAACGCGTGTCCGCGTTGGATATTCGGATGTGATTAAGGAGCTATCGAGAAGAGCCTTAAATTCTGCAGCCTTCGAACGGGCAAGGCCAAAAACCTCACCAAAATCACCCTGCGCAGCGCGAAGCTGTTCTTCGAGCGCCTCAATGCGAACGCGGTTGCCATCGAAGGACCGCTGAACCTGCGCCGCACGATTTTCCAACTGACGCAGCTGGTTTCGGGCTTGATCTAATTTCGCCTGCTGCTGATTAGCATTGGCTTGGAACTCTTGGACACGCTGACGATTTTCAGCCTCTACCTTGGCGGCATTTTGGCGAATATCGTTGAGGAGACCGTCAACGGAGTTGATTTGCGCGCTCGCCGGGACAGCCGTGAGCAAGAGAGCGGAGCCGAATACGGCCGCCGTCGCTTTTGAGATAAATTTCATTTTAACACTCATGTTGATTATCCTTATCCTTAGCCGCGAATTTCGACGGGGGCGTAAATGAGACCCGGAGCAGCTTCGCCCTTGGCAATACGAATGGCCTGACGCATTTGAATCGCGTCCGCGCCCTCCAATATATCCCAGCTTTTTGAATCATTATTGTAGCGTGCAATTTCAGCTTCGTCTTTTGTGACATAGACGAGAGATGTTCGGCCAAAGCGGATGAAGTTCACGACATTACCAGCGCGCGTGGGATGCGCCCCCTCGTAACTATCAACACCCATGCCATATGTGACTTCGATTTTATAAGCGTTCAATACGCGACGATATTGCTCCGCCGGAGAGACATCGGGATTACCCAAAACAGCCTTCACATTTTCGATGCGCGCCAGACGCTCACCGATATTGAAAGGAAGATCATCTTTAATGCTGTCTTCCAAAGCTGCCGCCATTTTCAGCATCATCGGGCTCATACCCTGTTTGATCTGCTCAACAGTACCAAGCTGATTATTCAATGATGTGATCTCGGACTCTTGTGACGCCTTGAAAATTTCCTGCTGCGCCACGAATAATTCGATATTATCCTTCTGCTGCAAGACTGCACGATATTCGCGAATAGCCGTATCCGCCTGATCATCGAGCTGTTCGACGCGTTGCTGCGAAGCAGCGGCGGCGGCCGTAGAGGATTTCGCGACACTCAGTGCGGTATCGAGCTGAGCGTAAGCCGGCGTGGCGAGCATCCCCGCCGCAATTCCGGCCAGCATCAGGCGCTTGGCGATTGAAGATTTTAACATGGTTTCCTTCCAGGTCTGCTTTTGTTTTGCGAAAATGCCCGACATCACTTCAAAGCGTGAGGACAATCCCGAATTTTTACGCCGCTATTGCGCGGCCTGAACTCTAATAGGTGCCGTCACGACACCCGGGGCACTTTCACCACGCGCAATACGCACCGCACGACGTGTATTAATGATGTCACCGGAACTCAGTTTGTCCCACTCACTGCTTTCTTGGTTCCAGCGAAAGCCTTCACGGCTATCTAGATCCAGATAGATAAAAGACATGCGTCCGAAATGGACATAATTGCCGTCTTTAATTTCGCTCTGGATGTCATCTATGGTCGCCCCAGCTTCCAATTTTTTCCGGCTATCGGTTGAAAGGTTACAAGTGGCAGAGGCAACATCCTCGCGGCAAGCCGCCAGACGACGACCAGGCGTGAGAGGGTGATCCCCTGTATATGCGGAAACTGAATTTCCGTAATTCACCTCAATATCCATGACGGCCATCGCACGACGATAAAGATCAGATGGGCGAACATCCTCGTCATTCACCATGCCCAGAAGCTGGCCAAGGCGGGCATAACGCTCTTCGCGTCTAAAAGGCAGATCTTGCTCAATCTGTTTTTCAATCTCATTGGCCATTTTCACGGCAATACCGCGAACAGCTTCAGCCGTTTGAGGCACCTGCTCAATCTGAGCTTCAAGCCGAGCGATTTTGTCTTGCTGGCTTTGTAGCATGACCTGCCGCTGGGCTGTCTCAATTTGTTTATTTGCGATCCGATCCAAGAGAACGGCGTAGGAGTTTGCGGCAGCGTCTGCATCTTGTGCGGTCGCCATCGGCACGGACACCAATTGCGCACCCGCCAATAAACCAGCACAAAGTGCTATATGGGCGATTTTAAATCTCACCACTCAGGTCCTCCGGTTTTCGACGTGCACTTGATGGCACATCCTTTTTTTTGCCCGCTTACACGGACGCTTTTTATTAATCAATCATTACGACGACGTCAGTGCAAGGGGGTTGACGCGTCTTTTTATTATTTAATTGCATTCTTGCGCAGTCTTAGCCGTCATAATTGTTATAACGTTACACAACTAAAGAAATTTGTCCAGAGCCGGAGCCATTTAGAAGTCAGTTTTCGGAAGTTATCGCCCCGATCTCTTTTCAAATCAAAGAGTTAGAAAAGGTGTACGTGGTTGGGGCGGCTGGATTCGAACCAACGATCACGGGATCAAAACCCGATGCCTTACCGCTTGGCTACGCCCCAATATCGTACAGACCATCTGGCGTGAGCGGCCTCATAATGCGGGCTTGCCGCTATAGCAACAGCATTTGATGCAAAATATCAGGCCTACCCCAAACTTTGTGTCACACCTTTCATTTATAGCCCACATAACGCGTCGTTCCGCCGCAGATTCAGTCCCAGATAGACTGTCATTCCGTCAAAACGCCCCCTTCCCTCCTTCAGCTTTATCGTTTAACAACAAATAATAATCGAATTTCAATCCGATAATACGGGACACCTTATAATGCGCCAATTTTTTATCACGATGGTCGGAACGATTGCCGGCATTTTTGGATTCTTTATCGTTCTCATCGGCCTTTTCATCATATTTGGAATCATCGGCGCATTGGGCTCAATTGGCGAAAAGGAGCCGCAGAAGATATTGAATCTCGATCTACGCGCCCCGATGACTGACCACAATTCTGGAACGGACTTATTTGGCAGCAGTCCTGGCTCAATCGTTGATACCGTTTTTGCGCTGAATCGCGCGAAAACGGATGATTCGGTCAAAGGCCTTTTCATTCGTGCAGAGAGTGGCGGCATGGCCCCCGCCAGTGCGGAGGAACTGCGTCTTGCCCTGCTTGATTTTAAAGAATCAGGGAAATTTATCATTGCCCATGCGCAGGGATTCGAGAGCACATCCCTCATCACTTATCAGGCCGTCTCAGCAGCAGATGAAATCTGGATGCAGGATACAACGGGTTTCGCAGTTTCAGGACTCCATTCAGAAACTGAATTTTACGGCGGCGTTATGGAAAAGACGGGCGCCAATCCGGAATTCTTTCAATTCCACGAATATAAGAATGCCGTGAACAGTTATACACAGGAAGATTTCACAGACGCGCATCGTGAGTCGACGACAAGCTTTCTGACGTCAATTTTTGACAATGCCGTCGCCCAGATCGCAACGGATCGGGAGATGAGTGTTGAGGCCATAACATCTGTCCTCCAGACCGCACCACATAGCGCGGAAGACGCACTCGCCGCCGGAATGGTGGATGAACTCGGTCACATAGAGACAGCCCGGGAATATGCCCGCAAGAAATCCGGAAATGATAAGATCAAATTTGTAAACGTGTCGGATTACGGTCCAGGCGTCGATGTAAGTGGCGATATGATCGCCTTTATTGGCGGACAGGGTGCAATTTTACCCGGTCAATCCTCTGGCGGATCACTCTTTTCTCCAACCCCAACATTTGGAGGCGATACAGTCGCCAGTGGCTTTGATGCCGCCTTAAAAGATAAGCGCGTCAAAGCTATCGTTTTCCGAGTGAGCTCAGGCGGAGGCAGCCCGGCCGCATCTGATCAAATTCTTGCTGCCGCAGATCGCGCGAAAGAGGCCGGTAAACCCGTCATTATTTCCATGGGACAATATGCGGCCTCGGGCGGCTACTATGTCTCCGCCCATGCAGACCATATCGTCGCAATGCCTCAGACCATTACAGGTTCAATCGGGGTGTATGGCGGCAAGGTTGCGTTCGAAGATACATTTGCAAAAGTCGGCTATAATGTTGAAGGTATCACAGTTGGCGGTGAATATGCAGGCGCCTATTCCGTTGATACCGCCTTCTCAGACATGCAATCGGAAGCCTATCGTGGTCAATTACAAGATATTTATGACGATTTCACACAACGTGTCTCAAATGGGCGCGATATCCCGCTAGAGCGCGTGCAGGAGATCGCCAAAGGCCGCGTCTGGACGGGTGCACAAGCCCAAGAGATTGGACTCGTCGATGAACTGGGCGGCATCATGACGGCGCTAAACGCGGCGAAACGTTTAGCAAATCTGGACGAGGATGCTGATATTCGGATTAAAGTCTTCCCGCGTCAGAAAACATTTGAGGAACAGCTGGAAGACCTCTTCAAAGGCAGTGCGCAAGTCACGCAAGATATACAAACGCTGCGCGAAATCACCGCCCTCCCCGAAGTCCAAGCCGCAATCCGCGCGCGCAACAAAGCGCGCATGGGCCAGGAGATGACAGCGGATATTCCGGAGATTAAGTAACTCGTATCAGCGCCTTTAGGCTTACAGGAACTAAGGCCACAATAAAACATCACACCGGAGAGGCGGGTCACTTGCCTCTCATTCATTTCACGCAAGTTACATTGAATTATCCAAACTCGGTCTGTCGCATTTGGAACAGTTTCTTCTAATTCGATACGTGAAAGACAGTTTGCGCGTGGCCTTTTTCAAACTCGCACTCCAGCTGATGGAAACCACGCTCAGGCCAATGTGCATGGATGCCCCCAGCATGCTTGGCTGAGCATGTGTTCAAAAGTTCTTCAAGCACGCACACCCATTGACGAATAGCAGCATTGACCTCAGCAAAAGACCTGAGGGACAGTAAATTTGTTCAAGAGGATCAAGGTCTTGTTCGGCTTTAATAGCGTCTACAAAACCGGCCCATCGGCGCGCGACGGAGGAACCCGTCCGGGCAGTTCAAGTAAGTTCTATGGAAATGTAGTCGTTCTACACGGGTCTCATCAACCTGCCCTCTGATCTACAATCTCCTAAACGGCCATGCCTTGAGCGCCGTTAGCGGCGCTATGAAAAGCAAAATTTAAAGTCCTACACCGGGTTGTGAAGCGGGCCATAGCGCGTGTTTTATTTACTACTACGACGCCAAAACCGATCTTAGACCCTGCCCAAAATCGGTAACTATATCCTAGATGTCGCGCATAAAAAAAGCCCCGCCAAAGCGGGGCTTTAGAAATTCAAAACTCAAACTGACTTAGAAAGTCTTCGTTACGTTCGCGAAGTAAGTCCGGCCACCGATATCGTAACCAATACCGCCGAGGTTGCCCAAGTCGTTATTTGTTGTCAGAGGCGGAGCCGTATCAAACAGGTTGTTCACACCTACACGGACAACATAAGAGTCACGTGAGAATGCAAAAGACGCTGTGTGGTTCCAGTAGCTTTCGAGATCATCAAGCTGACGACAAGCCTCATCCGGTCCACCGGATGCACGACCTTCTGCACGCGAACAGTTCGAGAAGAATGTCGTGACGACCTCATTGCGGTTCTCTTCGACATTATCTTCGATCTGGCTGTCAATGAAACGAGATTGGAAGAGGAATGAGAAATCACGCCAGTTCAAAGTGTTCGTCAGAGTCAGACGCCACTCAGGGTTACCATACTCGTTAAGCTGATCATTTAGGTCGGTTCCATCAACGGTAAATTGCTCAATCGTCTGCGTTAGAGATTGCGTTGCACGACCGATCAAACGGTAATCAAACGCGTCATCAACACCCGGAAGCTCAAAATCAAATCCGAATTCTGCGTTATAATCGATACCTTCGACGACTTGATCACCCAAGTTCTGGTTCAGCGCGGAAACGAATGAAATTTCACCTGTTGTGTCATCACTTGGATCCAAAGGATCACGAACGAGGAACTCACATGTAGGATCAGTCAAACCGGGTGAATTATAGCATCGGTTTACAATCGTAGCAGCTGTAAGAGAGTTAACTTCATCTTCAATCGTGATTTCGAAGTAATTTACAGCCAATTTGAAATCAAAGTCATCAAACCAAGGCTGATCAATTGTCGCACCAATAGAGAGAGCAGACGACGTTTCGGGATCCAATTCAGGGTTTGAACCACTAGCAACACGTGTTGGCGCACCAAAGAAGACCGGGTTCGTACCGCCAAGGCCACGAATACCCAAATTGAATGGGTTTGTCGCAGGAATGCCGAACGGTCCACCACCATTCAAACAGTTATCAAGAACGATTTGAGAGCGGTTTTCCAAAGTCGGGTCATAATTTCGTGTGTCCGGCGTATTTGGATCATTATCGAAATCCGTGAATGGAACCGTAATGCCAGGCGTCCGACAAGGGTCATTCGGGTTTGCGAAACCAGTCACACTCCCGCCGAATTGCTCGCCCAAGTTTGGCGCACGGAAAGATGTTCCGTAAGTTGCAGCAAAGCTTAGCCAATCAGTCGGAGAATACTGACCTTTGACGCTGTAAGTTTCAGCAGAACCAAAGTTTGACTCATCCGTATAACGACCTGCCAAGTTTAATGTCAGCTCTTCGATGCCCGGCTTGTCTTTGATAAGCGGAATTTCGAGCTCACCAAAAAACTCTGTCAGGTCACGTGTGCCGTTTGAGCCCGGATCGTTGAAGAAACCCTGAAAATCTCCCGCGAGAGATGTTCTGGTCTCAATTTGATCTTCGCGATATTCGCCACCAAAACCAGCAATAACTGTTCCGCCGAATGGAATTTCGAACAAGTCACCAGACATATATCCGGAAATAGTAGACTGCTTGACAATTGTATCTGTTAGGCGATTCGGGAAGAGATAAGCATTATCTTCCTCGTTATCAAAACGGCCTGTAAAGATGAATGTTGGATCCAAAAAGTTGAGTGGGCGACATTCGACTGTCTGCCCAACACCCGGTATAGACCGTGGATCACAAACGGCTTCGCCTGTCGCTTCATCAATACGTGTATTTGCCAGAGTCTGCTCCAAACGTGGGAAGAATGGCACACCGGAAACACTGTCTTGACCACTGGAACGTGAATAGCTCCAATATGCATCATACCCCCAGTTCTTCAGACCAATATTCTCAAGGAATGGAAGATCCCCTTTCAGTCCACCAATGACGCGGGTTTGCGCAACATTTGTGTCGTTCTGGAAACGGTTATTGAAGAAAAGCGTAGGCTGCGCACCAGAGCCAGCGAACGGGCTAAAGACGTATTCATCAAGCAAAGGAATACTGCCTTGACCGGATGTATCCGTCCGCGTTTCACGGCTGGCATATGACGCCTCAAAGTAAGCGGTCATACCACCGTAAAGGCCGGTGTCATACTCACCGATTGTGTAAAGTGATGTCCGCTGGAAATCAGGCGCAAATGCTGCATTCAATTCTTCAGGGAAAAGAAGAAGACGTTGACCGTTAACATCATCGGGCTGAATCAGAGTCCCCGTAATGCCAATAGGAACAAAGTTTTCTGGAATTCCATCTTCATTCGCACCTTCTTGATATGCGAGGAAACCAAATGGTGAGCCACTGACCGCGCCGGCACCGAATGAACCCGTACAAAGATCCGGATTGTAAATTGTACCACTGGCACCAAGCGTAACAGCACTCCGGCACCCACCGCCATAGGGAGAGTAGAAATCTGACAATGCACTTTCGGCATATCCAGCCTGACGACTATGCTCAATCGCAAGTGTCAAGAAGCCTTTATCGTTCGAAACACCGGTTGTTGCAGAGAACACTTCCTGATGTCCGGCATTTCCAGGGAGTTCAGGGACAGTCGCGAAAGCATCAAGCTGAAGACCTTCGAACTCTCTTCTAAGTTCATAGTTAACAACACCCGCAACCGCATCGGAACCATAAACGGCTGACGCACCGTCAAGGAGAACGTCAACGCGCTCAATCAAGGAGCCGGGGATCAAGTTGAGGTCAGGCGCGGATGGTGCACCGCGAACACCCGCAGGTGCAAGACGACGACCATTCACAAGAACAAGTGTACGGCCTGGGTTCAGTCCGCGCAATGAAGCCGTCGCGGAACCCGGACCGCTTTCAGAAAGGTTACCAGCTGATGTGGACAAACCGGTCGTAATTTGCTGACCCTGAACAACGGTTGTTTGACCGAGAAGATCAGAAGCATCGACGAGGCCAAGGTCACGGGCAAATTCGCCATCAATAACCTGAAGCGGTGAGGCTGACGTGAACTCGCTCCGGCGCAGACGCGAACCCGTGACAACCATAAGGTCATCATCAGCTTCCAAAGCCGTATCTTCGGCCTGCTCAATTTCAATGACATCATCATCTAGTATTGGATCCGCGTCTTGTGCATTTGCTGCAAATGCAGCGCCGAATAATACGGTAGATAGAATTGAACTTTGTAGTAGTTTTGATTTCTCTCGCATGTTCATTGTTAAACCCTTCCTAGAACATCGTGGCTTTTTTGCCTCGTTGGTGCTGTTAGATGTCATAAATTTAATGCATTCAAGGGCAACCTGACGAAATTGTTAGAAAAAAAACAGTGTTCGTGAGTTTTTTGGGCTCTTTGTTGCAAATTTACCACTTTTGAACGAAATGATAGCAACAGCACGGATATCCTCTGGTCTTAACCCGTCGCGGTCACGAGAATTTTCATTGTAAAACCTTCCCACAGTGACTTAAGCATGACGTTGGACACAAACGCCGCCGGCACCGCCTTAAATCTGTGGGGAACCGAATATGTATAGACTTAAAAGTAAATCCAACCGTATCCTGACTTTATCGGCCTGCGTAACCGCACTCTCCTTCATGTTCACCTCAACGGCGACGGCGCAAATGGCGGGCATTGAGGCCTGTCAAGCCACACCAGATCCCGCACAGAGATTACAGTGTTATGACGCACTCTTCCCCACATCATCCATTTCAAATCCGCCAAAAGTGGAAAGTGTCGAAAGCCCGGCCTCCAAAATAGAGCAAGCTGAGAAAAACTTCGGAGATAAAACCGCTCAGAAAAAGGATGATCTGGTAAGGCCCGTCATCATCGCTCAGAAAGACGAAAAAGTTGCGAAAGTTAAAGTCCCGGAGATCACCTCAATCTCGCAACAGGTTTCAAGAATTGATACATTTGGGTATAAAAAATTACGGGTTTACCTCAAGAACGGACAAGTCTGGGAGCAGGTCGGCTCGGTGACACGCAGACCCCCTAAAGTTTCAGACAAGCGCCCGCTTATCGCAGAAATCAAAACGGGGGCTTTGGGGAGTTACTCTCTTCAATTTGATGGCAAAGGCCGTGAAATAAAAGTCAAGCGCGTCCGTTAGGATTTGAGAAAACCATAGCGCATTCTCATGTCCGTATTTTCAGATTTTGATTGGTCCTGGCGCGGCGTGCGGGTGCGCGAAACGGGGGCGGAGATTCGTTTTTCGCGCGGCCTGATCTTGGATGTGTGGCGTGGGGGGCTTTATATCATTGCTGAAGCTTTGCGTCCAAAAGCGGCGCGCTTATCCGGTCTTAGCTTTGCGCAAATCAAGCCCCGCCCCTGGTATCTGATCTGGGGCGCTCTACGTCAGGGCGGATTGCGGCATGAGGCGGAAGGCTCTGTTGTCCTTCATTTCTCAGACCAGACAGTCACAGATCAGCTGAGTTTGGATGACAGCCTGCATATTAATGGCGCCTGCACGGATATTTCCAAATCACATGTCGCCAAAACCTTTGAAGCCATTTTTGGCTATGACCTTGCAACCGACCCCGAAACGGCGAGCGGACCCTATCTCGAAAAAGGAGAAGAGAACGGCGTGCATGATGCGACGATTGAGACGCGGCCAAAACCTGCCGCTGCCGGACGCGTCTATCAACGCCTCATCGACAACCGGACGCAGGGCGGGACGGTCCTCGATTATCGTTGCCCGACCGTGTTTGGGGAAATCCCCCTGGTCTTTTTAAAGGAGCGCCCCATCGACCAGCGCTTTGCGAACCTGAACACGCGGGTGCGGATTACAACAGCGGACACCTGTTTCAGTAATGAAGAAATTGAACAAATTAGTACGTTTTGCGCCGCTATGGGCCTCGACTGGGGTGGATTGGATATTCTGCGTGATGCTGCGGATGGACGTCTTTATATCGTGGATGTAAACAAGACGGATATGGGCCCGCCGTTGGCCCTGCCCCTCAAAGAAAAGTTATCTGCCGTTAAAACACTTGGCCTTGCCCTGCGGGACGGGGTAGAGAGTCGCCTATAATGGGAATCCCTTTCGTCAGAACCTTTGATTTCGACTATGGCGTGGCCACACAGGTCAGCCCAATGGTCCAACGTGTGATTGCCGATAATCCCGGGCCGTTCACCTATACGGGGACTGGCGTTTATATTATCGGAAACAAAAATGTTTGCGTGATTGACCCGGGGCCTGAGACCGAAAACCACAAGGCCGCGTTGAAAAAAGCCCTCGCAGGCCGAACCGTCACGCATGTCCTCGTCACGCATCACCATATCGACCACAGCCCCATGGCCAAACCACTGGCAAGCGAGTATGGTTGCCAAGTTTACGGCTTTGGCGTCCAGCCCAAGCCCCCACAGGGCGGCGAAGTGCGGCTAGAAGCCGGCGATGACTTGTCTTTCAAACCCGATGTCGAAATCCGTGATGGCCACGTGATTGAGGGTGACGGCTGGACGATGGAAGCGCTGCACACGCCCGGCCATACATCCAATCATCTCTGCTATGCCCTGCAAGAGGAAAACACGCTTTTCTCGGGCGATCATATTATGGGCTGGTCAACCTCCGTCGTCTCACCACCGGACGGACATATGGGTGACTATCTAAATAGTCTGAATGAAGTTCTGATCCGTGACTTTGACGTCATCCGCCCCACGCATGGGCCGGAAATTACAGATGTTCGCCCTTTCGTGCAGGCCTATATTGACCACCGTTCAAAGCGGGAGGCCCAGATTTTGGCAGCATTGGAAGCGGGGCTCGAAACCATAGGTGATATTGTCGCGAAACTCTATGTCGATGTCGATAAACGCCTGCACCCGGCGGCGGCGCATAGTGTGTTGTCGCATATGATTCACTTGCGCGAAACAGGTCGCGTCTTGGCGGATGGACATGATGGTCTGCGCCAGACTTACACGCTGACGCCCGTCACGCGCTAGGTCTCTGACCTACCCCGTCTGACCCATACGCTCTAAAAACTCACCCACACGTTCAGCGTTTTTACCGAGATCAGACCCACCGATTCGGGACAATGAGCGGACATCGACAACAGTCCCGCCGCCCTTTGCATCGCGAAGACGGATGGTCACGTCGTCCTGAAAACCGTACCAGAATGTCGTATCCGTCGCATCAATGCGTCCCGTCGCGGGATCTTGTTCCTTGATCTTCCAACCCATGGCTTTCGCCGTCGCTAAGGCTTCGCCGAAGACCACGTCCTTGGAGGAATCGATTACAAGTGGACGAATATCGGGAAAGGCTTTTGTCTGCATAGCGGAGACGAGGCCTTCGCCGGTCTTCTCTTTCTGCGCGTTGAATTTCGGCGCTTTTTTGCCGATATAATCCGCCGTGTTAACACCTTTAACTTTGGCGCGTTCCGCCATGACGACCGAACCAAAGACAGGCGGGTCCTGCGTGTCCGTGGTGACATCATGAATGAAGGGCAGTTTCACATAGACTGCTTTTTCCGTCGCCTTTAACTTCCCGATCGCGACAAGTGGGATGAGAACAGCCAATATGCCGACGATCAGACCTTTGCGAGGTTTGACGATAAAAGCGAGCACGACGCTGATGAGGCCAAACGCTCCGCAAATTAAAACCACCAATGGCCCAATTTTCTGGTTAAGCATACCAAAGGCTACACCCAGATCGAATAAACCAAGTTTATATCCGACGGCGGCGATGATGAAAATGAGCGGCGAAAGGATGAGCAGCGCCAGCGTGATCCGGTTCACCCAGCGCCGCAATTTCCGTCGCTTGTCACCGCTATGTTTGGGATGAATCGCAATATCGTCGGAATGATCATTTGCGGGGGGCGGTGTCAGGTCAGCCATGGGAGGTCCTATGCTCAGCGTGAGGGTGTCTTAAGGGTAAAGACGGGTGCGGGTCCAGCCACCATCCGTCGCGCGTGAAAAAACAATTCTGTCATGCAGACGGAACGCGCCGTCCTGCCAGAACTCAATCGCGTCAGGCACAACACGCCAGCCATACCAATGGGGCGGGCGCGGGACCTCTCTGCCCTCATATTCGGCTTCGACCGCTTGAACCGCATCCACGATCTCCTCGCGGGAGCCGACGGGGCGGGATTGGTCTGACGCCCACGCCCCGATGCGGGAGCCGCGCGCGCGTTCCGCGAAATAGGCATCAGATTCCGCATCAGAGACTTTCTCAACACGGCCGCGCACGCGCACTTGCCGCTTCCAGCTCTTCCAGTGAAAGCAGAGCGCCGCCTGCCCGGTGGCCTGCAACTGCTCGCCCTTGGCGCTCTCACTATTTGTGTAAAAAACAAATCCTGCCTCGCTGAGCCCCTTGAGCAACAGGATGCGCACATCCGGCACCCCTTGCGCATCGACGGTGGCGACACTCATCGCATTGGAGTCATTGAGCTCTGTCTCGCCCGCTTTTCCGAGCCATTTCTCAAACAGGCTTATCGGTTCATCCGCCTCCAGCCAGCCCATTTTTCGCGGGCCATTATCCAGATATTCGTCCCGGGTCGGTGTGGGGGGGATGACGGTGTCAGACATAGACTTCTTTTCAATTTGGCGCGGAAAATGGAAAATTAACCATAGCTCTTTGGACGGTGTTAAGAGTCTATCTGCTTCATAAGAGAAAATTAAGCACGAATATTAGCATCGTGATAAGGGATAGAAAAATGACGCGCCAGAACGCCCTCCTCACTCTCGGTCTTTCCATGTCTGCCCGCGAAGCCGATATCCGCTCCGCATGGCGCAAAAAGGCCAAGTTCTTCCACCCCGACAGCCCCTACGGCAATGTCACGGCATTCCTGCAGGCAAAATCCGCGTTTGAAACGCTCATCCCGCCTGCGCCGCAAGCGATCCGCGTCCGAGCGGGTGCGCGCGCGTTTTAGGACATAAGCTCTTTTTAAAAGAGTTCGATTTGCTATGACGGAAAGATGTCAAATCTGAATTCTTTTATCCAATCCCTGCCCAAGGCGGAACTTCACCTCCACATTGAAGGCAGCCTTGAGCCGGAACAGATGTTTGAGATGGCGCAGCGTAACGGCGTCACCCTACCCTATGCGGATGTGGCGGAAATCCGCGCCGCCTATGATTTCAATAACCTTCAAGAGTTTTTAGATCTCTATTATGCAGGCATGTCGGTTTTACAGACTAAGCAGGATTTCTTTGACCTCACCTATGCCTATCTCAAACGTGTTCATGCGGATAATTGCCGCCATGTAGAGATTTTCTTCGACCCACAAGGGCACACGGAACGCGGCATTGCCTTTGCGGATGTGATCGAGGGCATTCTGGACGGGTTAGATCAAGGCGAAGCAGATTTCGGGATATCCTCGCATCTCATCCTGTCCTTCCTTCGGCATCTATCGGAGGAGGATGCTTTTGCGACGCTGGCCGAAGCCGAACCCTATTATGATCGAATCCTCGGTGTGGGCTTAGACTCGTCAGAGATGGGACATCCGCCGTCCAAATTCGCGCGTGTCTTTGCGAAGTCGCGGGAACTCGGCTTGAAACTTTTCGCCCATGCAGGCGAGGAAGGCCCGCCTGAATATGTCTATGAAGCGCTCGATATTCTCGACATTGACCGCATTGATCACGGCAACCGATCACTGGAAGATGACGTGCTGGTTCAACGTTTGGTCGAGGAAGAAATGTACCTCACGGTCTGCCCGCTCTCGAACCTTAAACTCTGCGTGGTCGATGATTTGAAAAATCATCCGCTGAAAGTGATGCTTGATGCGGGTATCAAGGCGACCGTGAATTCGGATGATCCGTCCTATTTCGGCGGCTATCTGAATGATAATTACATCCGCACGGCAGACGCGCTGAACCTGTCGAAAGACGACATTGTGACACTCGTGCGAAACGGATTTGAGGGGGCTTATCTGAGCCCTGAGCGGAAGGAGCTTCTGTTAAGTGAACTCTCTAAAAACATAAGCGCCTCCAACTGACATAGCGTCAATTGGAGGACCAGTATTCAATAGTTTAAAGCCTAGCGACGTTGCTGTCTGGGCTCTGGCCTTTTGCGGATATCCCGGCGGTCAAACCTTGTGTCTTTTGTGTCATCAGCGACGCCATTACAATCCGCATCGAGGGCTCCGTCCTCTGTCACACAGGCTGGCCCTTCATCTGGTTTTCTTTGAGACTCGCCTTGAACATCGCCGATCTTCGGGCTGTCGGCTTTCACGCCCAGCACAACATTCTCTGTCAAGCGGTCTTCACCGCCATCAACCATGGCTTTGTCTTGGCTTTCGCCCTTGATCGGTCCCAATTTCAAACCCGTCGCCTCTTGCGCTAAGGAAAGGTCTTGGAAGTTAGCTTTGCCCGCTCCGCTGCCCGGCGCTGCGATTGATACATTCTCTGTCAGACGATCTTCGCCGCCGGACCCCATCATTTTATCCTGAGATTCACCCGCGATCGGTTGAATCTTTTTCGTCACAGGTAGAGTTGACTGATCCGTTTCTGTCGTAACCGGCTGCACTTTATCTTGTGAAAAAGCATTGGACGACAAAGCAAATGAAATTGCGGCCGTCGCGGCGAGTGTCTTATAAATCATGATAGTCCCCTCATTATTGATATGAGAACAATACAGATCCGGCTCTGTCTGTCTGTAACGCATATGAGGGGGTGAACGCATACGGCACGCCGCGACGACAAGCAGGAGTTTAATCGATTTTTCCGCTGGCAAATTCGCTTAGGAGTTCGGCATAGCCCTCGCCGTGATGCCAATAGGGCGTGATCTGGATGAGGGTCATGAAGACGCCTTGGTCGATCAGGCGTTTTTCCGGCGCCGTGCCATATCGCAAATCGTGATATTGGAGCCAGAATGTAAAATGCTGCGCGAGGCGGCCCGCCAACGCGCCCTTCTCTCCCTCGTCAAACTCCAAATGCCCGCTATCGTCTAGCGTCGAGAGCAGCGAAAAAGCGGTGCGTTCTTTAAGGGCAAGGATACGGGAAAACGGGCCGCGCAATTCGGGGATACGCTGTAACAATTCCCCTTGATTGCGGTAGAAAAAGCGGAAATCGAAGATTTCCTCAAAGATAATATAGAGATAGACCCAATTATCCGCGATCGCGAGCGGGTCCTTGAGCGGGGCCGTCAGGACCTGCCGAATTTCGGCATCGAAATCCTCGAACAGGGCAACGATAATCTCGTCCTTGCCCTTATAATGGTAATAGAGATTGCCCGGGGAAATTCCCATGACGGAGGCGATATCAACAGCTGAAACCTGCGCTTCGCCCTCATTGTTGAAGAGTTCGAGCGCGGTGGCGAGGATTTTATCCTTGGTTTTGGAGCGTGTCGCCAATCAGCTTTTCTTTTTTGGAGCAGCTTTGGTCTTCTGAGTCGTCATTTTCTTCTTCGGCGCTGCCCGTTTCGCGACCTTCTTCTCCGGCGCGTCGAGTTTCGCGAGTATCGCGAGTATCGCGTCCAGTTTCGCTTCCATCGCATCGACCCGCTTCGCAAGTTTGTCGGTTCCGCTCTCACCCATACCGGAGAGGCGGGCGCGCATTTTCGCGATACGGTCATCAATTTCGAAATCAGGTTTAATATCCTCGACGGCGGATTTGCCCTTGCCGAGTAATTCTTTGGATTTATATTTTCCGACCGTTTCCAACATCTCGCCCTTTTGCACGAGATCATCAAACACCTCGGACGACTTCCCGGTCAAGCTGTCCACCGCCCCTTTGGCTTCGGTAAAAGCCCGACCATAGGCGCCAATGCCGGCGAGCCAGATTTTGCGGACCATATCTTTGTCATCAGAGCTTTTTGCCATGTTTTAACTCGCAAATCTGGATTGATAGTTGATGAAGCTTTCCTCGACGGAAGGTAGTTTGACAGCGTCTTTATGCGGGATATCGACTTCAAATTCGCCGAAGAAGTTCCGGATGATTTCAATCGTCTCTTCGCGGCGGGTCAGAAGGAACAGGTGGCCCGCACCTTTTATCACGCGGAGCTTTGAGCGCGGTAACATCAGATTCAAAAACTTGCCATTCGCGACGGGAACAATGTGATCCTTATCGCCCATAATCACGAGAGACTTCGCCTTGATCCGGCGGATAAACGGCAGGGTCGAATAGCCCATCATCGCCATCAACTGATAGAGATAGCCCTTCACGGAAGGCGGCATCATGTTGATCGAAAACTCACCCGCATTACCGGCCGCATCACCGTAAAGCGTCTCGAAATTCTTCTTCAGGAAATCACGGTCGATATAGCGTTTCGGCGAGGCCATCTTGGACAGCGCTTTCGGATTGCCCGGTATCATCGTGACACCCGTTGTCGTCGCGCAGAGGACGAGGCGTCGAGTCATGTCTTTACACTGCCACGCAAATTGCTGCGCGGGTCCGCCGCCCCAACTCACGCCGAGCACGTCGACCATCTCGTAACCGTTTTCCTGCAGGATTTGCCGCGCGGCTTTCGCGACCCACCACGGACGATAAGGCACCGTTGGATCAGGTGACCCGCCAATACCCGGCATATCAAAGGTGATGATATCGCGGCCCGTAAAGGTATCGGCAAAAGCCTGTGCAATTTCGAGATTTGCGCCAATTCCGTTGAAAAAGAGCAGCGGCGTGCGCTTACCCTGCCCCTTATCGACACCGGACCAGATCGCGGTACGGAGTTTCTGGTTCCCGACTTTTGAGAAGAAAATTTTTGGGATTGAGTGGTTTTCAATCGGTTCTTCATGGCCGTCAATGGCCGTGAGCGTATGTGGCATAATGCGTCTTTCCCCCGGAATGTCCGGATGGCCGGGGGAATATCTGCGTATTCATACCCAACCCGCACCCGATTCAGCCCGGGTGCGACAATCTGTTTAAGTCTCTATGCGTCGGGGGAAACCCTTTCGCAAAGGTAAATACAGTGAAATTATCAGCTATACTTACGTGAAAACATATTCGCCTGGCGCCTGTGATAGCGGAGGAAATGCCTTGTTCCCCAGCGATTTCGGGGCAGGTTTTCTCTCACCCGACCGAATGGCGAGCCATTCATTCCACCGCAGCCACCAACTCTCATTCACGCTTTCCGCCGCCTCGAGCCATTTTGTGGCGCGTGGAGGATGGTTAGAATTCGTGAAATATTGCGCTTTTGGATTACCCGGCGGGTTGAGCAGCGACTGCAAATGGCCGGAATTGGAGAGGACAAAATCGATCTCTCCACCGAAGAGGCGGATATTGCGATAGCATGCCATCCACGGCGTGATGTGATCGGTAATCCCCGCAACCATAAATCCGTCCTGCGAGACGGCTTCCAGATCGACAATATGATCCATGAAGACGACATCCTTATCCTTACGGAAGCGACGGTCCTGAAAAATGTCGAGATAGTCCGAGTGCAACTGTGCCGGCAGGTTCGTCGTATCATTATTCCAATAGAGCACATCAAAAGGCGGCGGGTCCTGCCCCAGCAAATAATTATTAACGACATAATTCCAGATCAGGTCATTCGGGCGCATCCATGCAAAGGCTCTTCCGAGCTCCTCGCCCGCTAGAATGCCTTTTTTCTTGGAGTGCTTCCGCGCCTGCTCAATCGCCGTATCCGTCACGAATAGGCCGACATCACTGTCAACTTTCTTCCCGTCGAGCACAGACACCATCAGTGTGTAACAATTGATCCGGTTATCGCCACGAGAGGCGAGTTCCGAGAGGAACAGCGCCAGCGTAATACCGCCGGAACAAGCACCCGTCACATTAATCCGCGGGCTTTTCGTGATCTTACGTACGGCGTCAGACGCCTCGAACAAGGCTTCGACATATTGCTCTAAGCCCCAATGGGCATGTTGCCGTGTCGGGTTCCGCCAAGAGACAGCAAAGGCCTGATAGCCCATTTTCGTCAGGAAGCGGATCATGGATTTGTCAGGGGCGAGATCGGTTGCGTAGAATTTATTGATCTGAGGCGGGATAATCATCAGCGGTGTTTTGTAGACATTTTTGGTCTGAGGCGTATATTGAATGACTTCCAGCATTTCATTCTGAAACACGACCGCACCGGGCGAGACGGCGAGATTTTCGCCGACTTTGAACGGACGCCCGTCAACCTGACTCGGCATACCGCCATTTTTTGTGAGGTCATTATAGGCGTTCTGCAAACCCTTCACGAGGCTCTGCCCCTTTGTGTGGACGAGCATTTTCATCGCCGTTGGATTGCCGAGTAATGTATTAGTCGGGGCCATCGCATCGACGATGAGGTCGGTTACAAATTTCGCCCGTGCCTGATCCGCCGGATGCATACGAGAATCTGAAATCCAGCCATTGAGTTCCTGCTGCATCGCCAGCCAGGATTGCATGGCGCGTTTGTAAAGCGGATTTTTCTGCCAACTTTCATCCCGGAAGCGGCGGTCCTTGCGGTTTGGGGCCAGTTCGGAGGTGCCTTTCGCAATATCCACCATTTCCGACGCGTATTTTACCAGATGTTTGGCGAAAGGTTTTGGCTGCTTGGCGGCATATCCCGCCATGAGGCCGAAACTCTTGATAATTTCGGACCGTCTGAACCCGACCAGTCCATTCACCGCCGTTGTTGTTTCAGCCGCTTTTGCGCCAATTTTGTCCGGCATATACGTCACTCCCTCATTTATTTTTTCTATTTGACTAAGATAGAGCGCGGGCCGAGTCGAGTCGGATACCGTCGGTCAAAAAAAAACGGCGCCTACTCACGAAGAGCAGACGCCGAAGGCAATCCGGGACGATCGCAGGTCAAATCAAACGGGGAGAGCGATGGACCTGCAAGGGAGGAGAGAGATGACCCTCCCGGAAAGTATTCAATTCACTTAAGCGGCTTTTTTGTCCGTTTTCATGATGTCTTTGTTGATGCCTGTTTTCTTGGCAGGCGTCGCAGCTTTCTTGGACAGCGCGGAGATCTTCTTGTTTAACGCTTTGACTTCAGCTTCCAGCTCTTCAACGCGGTCATTTGCGCCGAATGGCAGGCTTGTTGGGACGATTGATTTCACTTTGGATGTTGTTGTCTCAAATGTTTCAACCGCACGCTTTTGCGCTGTCTTGGCTGTGTCCAGCGCAAGCTCTTCAACTTTTTCGCCGCGAGCGACGAGGTCTTCGAACAGGCCGTCAGTTGTCTTATTGTAAAGACCCTTGACTTGCTCGGCACGCAAACGTGCACGCTCAGCCGCAACACCGTAGAGGCCGAGATAGGCCAATGTACCCTTACGCAGAGCAGATGTTGTTTTCGCTTCAGTCTTTTTCGCGACCTTGGCTGTTTTCTTCGTGACTTTTTTCGCAGTTTTCTTGGCAGTGGCCATGATGATATTCCTTAGTTTCAATGAGGCGGGAAAGCCCCGCTTTGTTCGATGATTAGGAAATAGGGAATAGAATTAGAAAGCGCGTCCTAATTTTTGGGGGATGGGGTGCTTCGGCAACCCGACCCGCACACAAAAAGTGGCTGATCGGCGTAAATGGCTTCAAAGAGCTCTGCTCGTCAGCAGAGTTTCGTTCTTATTGATGTTTGTCCGTTGTCAGAAGCTCGGGCAGCAACGCTATTAATCGCGGAGACACATAGTCCTCCTGCTCTGGTAGATTGACAGCAGGATCAAGAAAGTTTCCGAAGAGAAACGTCTCCAGATTCTTTGCACTCGCCTCGTGGGAAAGTAAGTCCAGCACACCTGCGGTGACGCTGTCCACAGTTTGTTCTGCCCAGCTAACCCATAAAAAATAATTGCCCGGCGCAAAGCTCTCAATCGCTTCCTCTATACGATCTTCAAAGTCAAACTCGCCTTCGTCAGGCTCACGGTCTAGTCTGAATTTAGCTCGAACTTTGGCGAGTGTATCTAAACTAAAACGTTTCATCATCACCCGGCTTTGCAGAATATAAGTATGCGCCCATTCTAATTGGTGTCTCAGCGCTTCCGCCTGTAAATCGGCGAAAGATTTGAAATAATCCTCATGAAAAGAAGGCTTAACGAATAAGGCTGAGCAATTCTCAAACCGAAGTAACATACGACCAAAGAGTGGTAACACGTCGTCAAACACAGCTTTGCGTTCAGGACCACTCATTTGAATTTCCATACTCGACTTATGACGAACATGAATAAAGTTTACAGCGAATGTAGGTGTATTTTCGCCGACAGTTTCAAGGTTACCGAAGATATGAGCATTCGACCTGAATTCAAAATCGAATACTATGTGACATGAGAAACGGATAGTTTTTTCGTCCGTCGTAATGTCGAAGTCTTGCATATCTTTAAAATGCAGGAAGGGCAGCGCGACAAAGGTCGCACCCGTTACAGTATCAATCATGGGTTCCGACGGTTTTTCACGATACATAATAGCTCCCTCTCGTGCTACTATAATGCAATTTTGCGGACGTGACAGGCAGGAGTCCGCCTAAATTCGGGAGACTTGAGATCGCTACACTCGCTAATTTCCGCTTTCGGGAATGTTCCGACCGAAACCTGATTCGTCCGCTCGCACTCACCAGAACTCTTATATCAAGCCGCTCTCCTCTCTCGGAGCGGCTTTTTTTATGTTTGGGTAACACTCCCTAACAAAATCGATTATTCCATTAAGCATCCCTAACGAGGTGTTAAAACCTATGGTTAATCAAGGGTTTAAAATCAGAACTTAAAAGGTTTGGTAACCATATCGGGCGAGGGATTCATTATTGATTCACCATAAACCAAGAAGCGACACCTCCCCCGTGACAACAAACGCAAAAAACAGATTCAAGGTCATCACCAACCCGAACCCGCCCAAACGTAATGATCCGGAGCGCGATGTGGCGCTGGCCGAAATGCCGCTAAACCAGATCGTCCAAGGCGACTGTATCGCCAATATGAACAACCTTCCTGCAGAGAGTGTGGACCTGATTTTCGCCGATCCGCCCTATAATCTGCAGCTGGGTGGCGACCTCTCCCGTCCCGACAATTCCCACGTCGCGGGTGTGACGGAAGCGTGGGACCAATATGACACGATGGACGCCTATGACCTGTTCACCCATGAGTGGATGAGCGCGGCGCGGCGTATCCTCAAGCCCAATGGCGCGATTTGGGTGATGGGCAGCTATCACAATATCTTCCGCGTCGGCACGATCCTGCAGGACCAGCAGTTCTGGGTGTTGAACGACATCATCTGGCGCAAGACGAACCCGATGCCCAATTTCCGCGGTACGCGCTTCACGAATGCGCATGAAACGCTCATCTGGGCGAGCAAGTCCGAGGAGGCCAAGCCGACCTTCCATTATGACGCGATGAAAATGCTGAATGAGGGCGTTCAGATGCGCTCTGACTGGACGCTTCCGATTTGTACGGGCCGCGAGCGGTTGAAAAAAGGAGACGGCAAGAAAGCCCATCCGACGCAGAAGCCAGAATCCCTCCTCCACCGCGTGATCCTTGCGACGACCAATCCGGGTGACGTGATTGTGGACCCCTTCTTCGGCACGGGCACAACGGGCGCGGTTGCCAAAAAATTGGGCCGGAACTTCATCGGGTTCGAACGCGAAGAAGAATATATCATTCATGCCAGCCGCCGTATTGCGAAAGTCAAAGAGGGGCAAACGGTCGCCGTCACAAAATCCAAACGGTCCGAGCCAAAAGTGCCCTTTGGCAATCTGGTTGAGCGCGGCCTCGTCAAGATCGGCACGAAGGTTTTCTCCAAGAACGGTATTCTGAAAGCGACCGTCCGCGCAGATGGCAGCCTCGAATCCGGAAATCAATCAGGCTCGATCCACAAGCTCGGCGCACTGCTAACCAATGCCCCGTCCTGCAACGGCTGGACCTTCTGGCACCTGCAAGGGCCAAACGGATTAGAACCCATCGACACAATCCGCAGCGAAGTCCGCGCCGAAATGGCGGAAGCGGCGCAAGCTTAAACAAGACTTAACCCGCGTTCAGCTTGCGTTTAAGTTGGATTAACCATATCAAATATACAGGCCCGAGCAGCCGCTCGGGTTCTTCAGTTTTATGGGGAGACCACAATGAGTAAACGTGACGATCTAATCGCGAAATATGCCGACGATATTAAGACAAAAATCGGTGAAACACCAAATATGGACCTGCTGACGAAAGTCACAATCGGTTGCGGGCCATCTATCTATAATAAGGACGCGTCCACAGTTTCCGGCTCCGACCAATCCGAACTCGACACTGTAAAGAAGAACTTTCTCATTAAAAAGCTCGGTTTATCAGAGAGCCAAGACCTTGACGGTGCAATCGCAGCCGTGATGGAGAAATACGGCAAGTCCAACCGCAGTAAATACCGCGCGGTTGTCTATTACCTGCTGACAAAGCATTTCGGCAAAGAGAGCCATTACGGCTAGTCTTTCGGAACCCTCCCGAGGGTTCAGATATTGAAGTAGGTGCGGGCCTTACGGTCGCGCACCTTTTTTATTGAGGAGACGTAAAATGGACAAGCAAACGAAAGATATGAAACAATCGCTAGAGGAAGCGGATAAAAAGGGTTTGAGCCCGGAAGTTAAGAATTCGATTGATGCCAGATTAGGCGTACAGCCGTCTGAAGAAGAGTAGTTTGAGACTAAAACGATGTCATCCCGCATAAGCCTATAAAACGCATATGCGGGACCTGACGACTGTAAACGCTGGCCATTTCAGGTTACGATAGGTCCCGCATCTGCGCTTCGCTCCGTCCGAGATGATAGCTAGTTTAATTTAGCTGGATTTAGTTTTTAAAGCAGCCTCAACCACCTTCCGAAACACAGTCGGAAATCCCGATATATCGGCGGTCCACTCGCCCTCTTCCATCACGTGCACCTCCCCCACAAACACCTCCAACCGCAATTCGAAATGGGTAAAGACGTGTTTGACGTCGCCCACCTTCTCCCAGTTCCGTTTCATCGGCGCGGCTGAATGATCAATCGGCTTTTCGCCCCATGCACTCGTCGGAACGCCCAACATCCCGCCGAGCAAGCCGCCATCCGGACGGCGTTCGACCAGCACCTTATCCGCATGACGCAAAATATAGGCATAGCCGTGGCGGATGGGTGTTTTGACCTTTTTGATTTTCTTCGGATATTCGGTTTCGACGCCCTTCGCATGGGCGACACACCACTTCTCCCACGGGCACAGCAGACAAGTCGGGCTTTTCGGCGTGCAGATCGTCGCACCCAGATCCATCAGCGCCTGTCCGTAATCGCCTGGGCGGTCCGCGCGCACCAATGTGCCTGCCAATTCCCGCAAACCCTTGCGGCCTTTCGGAAGTGGCGGCTCATATATAAAGACGCGGCTGATAACGCGCTCCACATTACCATCGACAATATTGGTCGCTTCCTCCGCACAGATCGCGGCAATCGTCGCTGCCGTGTAAGGCCCGATTCCCGGGAGTGTCAGCAACGTCGTCTCATCCGTTGGGAAAGTACCGCTATGTTCATCCCGCACCACGCCCGCACATTTATGCAGATTTCGCGCCCGCGCATAATATCCCAACCCCGCCCACATAGACAGCACCACATCCCGATCCGCATCGGCCAAATCGGTCACAGTCGGAAAAGCCGCGAGGAATTTCCGCCAATAGGGCGTCGCGTGTGGCAGGGTCGTTTGCTGGCTCATGACCTCGGACAGCCAGATTGCATAGGGGTCCGGCACCACGCCCCGCGCACGGTCTTCGGGCCTGACGCGCCAAGGCAATGTCCGCCCCTGTTCGTCATACCAGCGCAAGAGCGCGCGTCTCATGTCAGGAATGTCATGCATAAATCCGATGTGTCCGCTTTACGGTTCCACCGCAATAGGCGACAGTGCGGCGATGACGGATGATCGCCATAATAAGCAGGTATTGGGGCGTTGGGTCGAGACCCAGCGCGGTCGCCCACAATTCCGCCCCCCACCCAGTGCGGGCATGGCGGTGACGAAGATCATGCGCCCGCTGGCCAGAAAACATGGCGGCGGTAGTTCAGCCCTCGCACTGGAGAAAATCTGGCCCGAGATCATGGGCCCGCGCTGGAGCAAGATCTCATCCCCCGTGCGCTTTCTCGGCGGACGGCAGGGACGCACACTCATTATATCAGCACCCGGTCCGGCGGCGGCGCTCATCCTCGCGCAATCGGGTCCCATCCTACAACGCCTCGACGCGCATTTAGGTCAGGGTCATGTTGCGCGAATTAAGGTTGTCCAAGGTCGAATGACTCGGCCCGCAGCAACACAGCCTAAACGCGGCCTACCACCGCGCAAGGCAAGCGAACTGCAAGAGAGCCTATCGGAGATCGAAAATCCCCGTTTAAAGGCAGCATTGGAAAAAATGGGCCGCAGCGTCCTGATCCGGAATGAAAAATCAGTGAGTGAGAAGCAATGAAAACGAAATTCCTGATAACAGCGCTCCTCGCGGGTCTGATGCCAACACTCGTAACTGCGCAAGAGCAGACTCTGACAGAGGCGGAAAACAGCGCCAATATTCCAGCCCGCATTTCGGAAACGGTTTATGCCGAAGCTCCGGACGATCACGTGCTCGGCAGCGAAGACGCCGTTCAAACGATGATCGTCTATGCCTCTGTCACCTGCCCACATTGCGGCGGCTGGTTCACGGAGGAATGGCCGAAGGTCAAAACGGAGCTGGTTGAGGCAGGAACGATGCGCTTTGTTTTGCGGGAATTGCGGACAGGCGCAGGGAATGCGGCAGAGGTTGGGTTTACAATTGCGGCCTGTGCGCCCTCAGCTCAGTATTTTGAAATGATTGAGTTCCAGATGGAAAATCAGGCTTTTATTGCAAAAGAAGTCGCCGAAAAGCGTGGCGACAAGGTCTTTTACGCCCTCGCCGCGCGGGCGGGCATGGACAATAATGAAGCTGTCACAGCCTGTATGACCAACCCTGATATCAAAGCGCATATGGATGAAAACGAGGTGCGGGCGACGCTAGCCAAAATCGAAGGTGTCCCTGCCTTCTTCATCAATGGCGAACCCTATTTCGGACCGCAGGATGCGGAGAGTCTCATCGCACTCGTCAAAGATATGGAGGAAAAAGGTATCACAGCCATTCCCGAAGAATTGACGATCGCCCCACCACGTGACCATACGGGACATAATCACGACTAATCCATCATTGACCCATCCACAGCGAATTCCCGCGCTATGAGGTCGCAGACTTGCTAAACACGGATAAATCCCAAGGATAACGCTATGACAGTTTTTGATTCGCTTTCGAGACGATTGGTTCTCACCCTCGCGGCCTCGGCCCTCGCTTTATCTGCTTGTAGTGGTGGCGGCGAGACCTCCTCTGCAGCCACAGGCACGGATGGAGAGTTCACTGTTGAGGGCGATTACGTGCTCGGTAATGCGGATGCGCCGATCACCCTTGTCGAATATGCCTCAGTCGCCTGTCCCGGATGTGCAGCTTGGCATGAAGGCGTTTATCCCGACGTGAAGGCCAAATATATCGACACCGGCAAAATCAAATATGTCTTCCGTCCATTCCCCGCCTCCACACCGGAAATGGCGACGACGGGTCACAAACTGGCTTATTGCGCGCCGCGTGATAAATTCTTCAAAAATATCGGCCTGCAATTCAAAGAGCAGCGCAAGCTGTTCAATGCACTGCAGAGCGGTAATGGCCGTCAGGCCTATGTCTCCCTCGCCAAAGCGTCCGGCCTCAGCGAAGAGGAATTCATGGCCTGCCTGACGGACCCTGAAATTACGGCCCGTTATGACCGCGATACGCAGCTCGGGGTCGATCAAGGCGTGCGCTCTACCCCGACCATTTTCGTCAATGGCCAGAAGACACCAAATAACAGTCTCGAAGCGATTGAAGCGATTGCGCTGCCAATCCTCGGTGAACCTATTCCAACGCCTGAATCCGACGCCGAATAAGTCATGGGATCGCTCGTCTTCAATTCTATTAAGCTGACGGGCTTTAAATCTTTCGTCGAACCGACGGAGTTCCTGATTGAACCCGGGCTGACAGGGATTGTCGGCCCGAATGGCTGCGGTAAATCCAACCTTCTGGAAGCGATCCGCTGGGTCATGGGGGCAAACTCTGCCAAAGCCATGCGCGGCGCGGCGATGGAAGACGTAATATTTAACGGCACGAAAACGAGGCCTGGTAGAAATCAGGCTCATGTCACCCTGAACGTCGACAATACGGCCCGCATTGCGCCGCCCGCTTTTAACGACTCGGATGATCTGGAGATCATGCGGATTATCGAGAAGTCCAAAGGCTCCAAATATAAGATCAACGGCAAAACCGTTCGCGCTAAAGACGTGCAGCTTCTTTTCGCCGACGCGTCAACGGGTGCAAACTCCCCCGCTCTCGTACGGCAGGGCCAGATTTCGGAATTGATCGCGGCCAAGCCGTCCAATCGCCGCCGTATCCTTGAAGAAGCCGCTGGTATTTCCGGTCTTCATTCCCGCCGTCACGAGGCAGAATTGCGCCTGCGCGCGGCGGAAAATAATCTCGACCGTCTGGAAGATATTGTCGGTCAGATTGAAAGCCAGCTTCTCTCCCTTCGCCGTCAATCACGGCAGGCCTCGCGGTACAAACGACTCGCGGGAGAGATCCACGAATATAAAGCGCTGCTCTGGCTCAAACGCTGGCAGGCGGCCCTTGACACTTTGGAAGCCGCGCAGACGGATTTGCGGGCACGGGAGAATACTGTCGCAGAGACGCAACTCCGCGCATCTGAAAATATGCGTCGCGCGGATGAACTGTCCGCGTTGCTCGAACCCAAACGGGAAGAACAACTCATCGCCGCCGCCCTACTTGCCCGACTGAATGCGGCGAAAGACGCGCTGGAGCAGGATGAAAACGCAGCGAAATCCGAGGTTCGGAAGTTGGAAGCCCAACTTGCCGACATAACATCCGATCTCGAGCATGAGCAGGAAGTCGTGAATGATGCGGCCACCGCCGAAGACCGCCTCGCGGCGGAACATGCGGAACTCTCCGCGCTGAAAGATATTTCCGCCGCGCTGGATTCTGCCGCAGATGCCGCCGCCGAGGCCCTGAAAGCACGCAATACGCTGGACGCGGACTTCAACGAATTGACTCGCAAGACGGCGGATCAGGCCGCGCGGAAGGATGCGGCTGAGCGTGAACTGACACAGGCGCAGCAAAGACGCTCACGTGTGCGGATTGAATTGGAACAGACTCAGGACAAATTGGACGGGCTGGACACGGAGAGTTTTGGAAATTCAAACCTGTTCTCCTCTTCCGCCAAAGAGGCGATGGAGGCGTTGGAAACCGCCCGCGCGAAAGAACAAGACCTTCAAGCGCAACGGACCAAGGCCGAGACGGCAGACCGTGACGCCCGCGACTATCTCTCGACCCTGCGTCAGGCAACGCAGAAATTGACCGCTGAAAAATCCGCATTGGAAAATGTGCTGCGCCGCTCTGCCTCCGCCGATTGGACACCCGCCCTCGACAGCGTTCAAGCCAAGGCCGGATATGAGCAGGCGCTCGCCGCCGTGTTGGGTGAAGATCTGGAAGCAGCTGTCGGCGGCTCCGCCGGATTACGCTGGGACGGGGCGGATGTGCCGACGCAGGATTTACCGGCCGGTGTCGAACTAATCACGGATTACATCACCGCGCCGCAGGAACTCCGCGCGCGTCTGTCTCAAATCGGTGTAGCTGCGATTGAGGATATTCACGCGAAAGCCAAAGAGCTGAAACCCGGCCAACGCCTCGTCAGCCCGCGCGGCGATGTTGTGCGATGGGACGGTTTCACAATTGCCGCAGGCGTCGAAACCTCTGCCGCGATTAAGTTGAAACAACAGAACCGCATCGCGGAATTGGAAGCGGAAATCGCGGAGGCCGAGGCTGGCGTGAGCGACGCCAATGCCGCATTCGAAGCCGCCCGCGAAGCCCGCCAAATGGCCGAATCCGCCGCGCGGGATGCTCGTAAAGCGCTGCCCGACTTGGAACGTGCCGACCGCGCGGCCCAAGCCGCGATGGCGCAATATGAAACTGATATTGCCCGCGCCTCCGCGCAGAAGACAGGTCTGGAAGATCGTGTCGAACGGCTGACCATCGAGCTGACCGAGATTGAAAAACAGGTTGTCGCGGCGGAGGCCAATTTATCGGAGCATTCCGGCGGGGAAGACCTCTCTGAACAACGCGAAATCCTGTCTGAGAAACTCTCAACAGCCCGCGATGTCGCAGACGAAGCCAGCGCCCAATATCGCAGCCTAAAAAACGAATCCGAGGCCCGCGCTGCACGGCTGCAAGCCGTCGAAGCGGAACGGGCAAACTGGGCGAGACGCTCGGAAAATGCCGCCAAACGCGTGGCGACATTGGAAAATCGTCGTGCAGCGGTGGATATGTCGCTCCACGCCGCAACAGACGGACCCGATCAGTTTGCCGAGCGCCGGACCACCCTCTTCGCAGAACTCGCCGCCGCCGAATCGCGTCGGACTGCTTCCGCAGATGCGCTCTCTCAATCCGAGACGGAAACCGCCGATGCGGTGCAAGCCGCGCGTCAGGCCGAGACCGATGCAGGCGCCGCCCGTGAAGCCCGCGCCGGGTCCGAAGCCCGCCTGAACGCCGCGCAGGAACGGATTGGCGAAACCAAAGCCCGCGTGAACGAGACGCTGAATTGCGAACCATCCGAGTTAAAATCCCATCTTGGTGAGTTATCTGCAGATTCCGGTCTGTCCGAGAATGACATTGAGCGGAAACTCGAACGCTTGAATACAGAGCGTGAGAAAATGGGCGGGGTAAACCTGCGCGCGGATGAGGAAGCCGTCGAGCAGGAGGAACGTCTCGCCGCGATGATCGAGGAACGCGAAGACCTCATCAAAGCCATTGCACGTCTGCGCGAAGGGATTGACGAGTTGAACACTGAGGGTCGCCAACGCCTCCTCGCCGCATTCGATATGGTCAATGGTCACTTTGGCCGCCTGTTCCAAACATTGTTCGGTGGCGGAGAAGCCGCGCTGGCCCTGACAGAATCAGATGATCCGCTGGAAGCCGGTCTCGAAGTCATGGCCCGCCCGCCCGGGAAATCGTTGAAGGCCATGTCGCTGCTCTCCGGCGGCGAACAGGCAATGACGGCGACGGCGCTGATTTTCGCGGTCTTCCTCTCCAATCCTGCCCCCGTTTGTGTGCTGGACGAAGTCGATGCGCCGCTGGATGATGCCAATGTTGCGCGTTATTGTGATCTCTTGGACGATATGAAGAAAAACACGAATACTAAGTTTATCGCGATTACGCATAATCCCGTGACGATGAGCCGGATGGACCGTTTGTTTGGTGTCACCATGGCGGAACAAGGTGTGAGCCAGTTGCTGTCAATTGAACTGGCGAAGGCAGAAGCTTTGGTCGCGGCTGAGTAAAGCGATGATGTCACACCGTCGCAGTCCATAGGACTGCCCGGTGCCCATGCCGTGATATTTGCGTCTCCAACTTACATTTAATCAAGCCGATAATTTTGCGGTATGGGCACGGGGCGACCCGAGGGTCGCGACGGTGTGACAACTGATTTGTGATTTGTCCCGACACGAAATTCCTCCTGTCCCGACACACAATTCCTCGCGAACACCCTCTCGTTTTGCGACTTCCCTCTCGCGGGCTATAGCAGGTCCTGCGAATCAGGGATGAATATGAAACCGCCCAAAAAATCAGAAACTCTGGAAATCCGTCTGTCCCATCCGGACAAGACGGCGCTGCAGATCAAAGCCTCCCATGAAGGTCGCACGGTCAGTGATGTCGTACGCGGTTTGATTTCAGTCTATATCGCAGAACCGGATACCCGCTCCACTTCAACCAAATTGACGGAGCTTCTCATGACACTCAAATCCAAACCGAAATCAGCCCTGGCCACAGCCGCCGCCTGTGTGGCGCTCCCTTTTGCGATTGTGCCATTCGCAGCGGCGGAGCCTATCGCGCTGAAACTCGACGGCGAATATATCGAACCTGTCGTAGAGAATGGAACGGAAGGCACACGAACTCGTCGTTTCGATACAGAAATCCACGTGGAAACGGGGGATTCATATGAATTTATTGTGGGCGGCTCCGACCCTTTTTCACTGACTCTCTCAGTCACAGAAGTCGGTGATGAACTACTCATTGATATGAAAATCTATGGCGGAGAAGATTTCATCGGTCATCCAAAAGTCAAAACCCAAATCAATACCCCCGTTCGCATTGAAATCGGGCATGATGACGGGCAAACCTTCACCATGAACGCTCTGCCCACACGACAATAAATGCCATCATCCCCCGACACATCCCGCACGAAACGCATCATCGCCCTGATCCTCGGCCTCGTATTCATGGGGGCGCTGGTCTATTTCATGGCGCAGCCGCGGCCCGTTCCGGACGCGAAACAGGCGAGTCTTCCGGCCCCGTTGTCGCAGGCCTGAAAAAACCTGCGGAATAACGCGACAGAAAGTGATTTTCCGTTTCTATTCAAAAGCTTGCGCCCACACCCCCTTATGTTGACTTCCCCTAACCCCTTCGTTAGGTAGGGGCCGCTTTCAGAGGGTTGTCCTTTGGGGGCAAAGACGTTGCCATGACAAACCGAGAAACGCCTGATCGACCTTCGACATCGCCAGACCTCACTGATTTGCGCAGGCGCTTAGACGCCGCCCAAACGAAGCACGAGGCTCCACCGGCGAGGACAAGACAAGATGACGGGCGAATTCTTGGACAAGCATGGCGAATGAGCACCGAATTAGTGGTGTCCGTTATGGTCGGTTTGGGACTCGGATATGGGTTCGATCGTCTTGTGGGCAGCACACCTTGGGGGCTTCTCGTTGGATTAGGTCTGGGCTTTGCGGCCGGGATCAAAACAGTTTTAATATCAGCCGATAAAATGGCTGAGCAAAGTGCGGGTATCCCCAAAGGGGACGACATGCCCGATGACATTGAAGACGAATAGGAGCGGGTAAGTGGCTACCGACCCGATGCAACAGTTCGAGATTAAGGAAAAGGCTAGCCTTTTCGAGATCGCGGGACAGACAATCAGCTTCAGCAATTCTGCGCTGTGGATGATTGTGTCCGGCATATTGATTGTCGGATTTTTCGCACTGACCCTGCGTGGCAAGCTCATTCCGGGCCGCTTACAGTCTATGGGCGAACTGTCCTATCAGTTCATTTCCGACATGATCCGGGACACGACTGGACAGGAAGCGATGAAATTCCTGCCTTTCATCTTTACCCTCTTCTTCTTCATTCTTGCCGCCAACCTGATCGGCATGAACCCTTACGCCTTTACAACGACATCCCATCTGGCCGTGACATTTACCCTCGCCATCATGACGATTAGCATCGTGATCATCGCGGGAATTTGGAAAAACGGTCTGTCCTGGTTCAAGATTTTTGCGCCCTCCGGCTTGCCTCTCATCATGTATATTTTGATTATTCCGATTGAGGTCATTTCCTTTATAGCCCGCCCCGTAACCTTGGCCGTTCGTTTGTTCGCCAATATGGTGGCCGGACACGTCATGTTGAAACTCTTTGCTATTTTCGCGGCCTATCTGGTCGCGAAGGGCGGTGTTTTTATTGGTGCTGCGATCTTGCCAATTGTCGGCGTCATGGGCATTGCGGCGCTGGAGTTTCTCGTCGCGGCTCTGCAAGCTTTCGTGTTTGCGATCCTGACCTGTATTTATCTTAACGACGTTTACCACGTTCATCATTAATCTGACTAATTCCATCCTTAGGAGAATTTAAAATGGAAGCAGAAGCAGCACGTTACATTGGTGCCGGAATTGCCGGTCTCGCCCTTCTGGGTGCGGGTCTTGGTATTGGTTCGATCTTCTCGAGCTATCTTTCAGGTGCCTTGCGCAACCCATCCGCAGCTGACGGCCAGCGCACAAACCTTCTTCTCGGTTTTGCTCTTTGCGAAGCAACAGGTCTGTTTGGCTTCGTTCTCGCGATGATCATCCTGTTCGTCTAAATCACGACCTACGGGAGCGTCATTATGGCAGCCGATACGCCAAAGACTGATACCTATGGTGAAGCCGCCGCATCGGGCGGCCTCCCGCAATTCGATTTCACTACATGGGCAAGCCAGATTTTCTGGCTTCTCCTTGTTTTTGGTGTGCTGTATTTCATCCTGTCGACATTTATTCTGCCGCGTATCGGACAGAATATTGCGGATAGAACGGATAGAATTAGCGACGACTTGGACCAGGCTGCCAATTTCCAAGCTCAAGCCGAAGAAACCGAAAAGTCCTACACAAAAATTCTCGCAGATGCCCGCGCAAAATCGATGAATGTTTCTGAAGCGACACGCAATGCCGTCGAAGAGGATATCGCAAAAGAAATCGAGGCTGCAGAAGCGGTCGCGGAGCGAGAGGCCGTTGTGGCGGAAGCTCGCATTCGAAAATCTCGCGATGCAGCCTTGGAAAGCGTTGAGACGGTTGCGGTTGAAGCGGCGGGCGACGTCCTCGAAGCCTTGACAGGCAAGACGTTCACGGCCGCGAAAATTCGCGCGTCCCTGAAAACGTAACAGGTATTACAGATGTACACGTCCAATTTTATAATTGCAGCATCCGCGGGCACACCTTTTTATCAAGACTCAAAATTTTGGGTCGCAATTCCCGTTATTCTCTTCCTTCTCTTTGTCGCTTATAAAGGCGCATTTCGCGCAATGGGCAAAGCGCTCGATGACCGCGCGGAAAAAATTCGGGCGGAACTTGATGAAGCCCGTCGCTTACGCGAAGAGGCTCAAACGCTCCTCGCCTCTTACCAGCGGAAGCAAAAAGAAGCCGAGACTCAGGCTGAAGCAATTGTGAAACAGGCGCGTGTCGACGCAGAAAACATGGCATCTCAAGCCCGTAAAGATCTGGCGGAAAGCCTAGAGCGCCGCATGGCTCAGGCAGAGGCCAAAATCGCCAATGCCGAGATCAAGGCCATGAGTGAAGTCAAAGCAAAAGCCGCTGATCTAGCCATGAATACAGCCGAAAAATTACTCCGCACGGAACTCTCTGCGGCGGATAAGTCAAAGCTTATTGCGGACGGGATTAAGCAGATGGGATCTGCCCTCGGTTAGGCCTATAGTCACCAGATTAAAGCGAATGAGCCGTCCTCTGTGACGGCTTTTTTGTTGGCCGCACCACGTTCAAATTTATATATATGTCACACCGACGCGACGTAGTCGCCCGGTGCCTATACCGTGGTGTGAGCGGTATGATCAAAAATCAAATTTTGACGCATATGCTAACGGCATGGGTACCGGGCGGCCCTACGGCCCGCGACGGTATGACATTTGGTTTACCGTTAGCTCACTCCGCTATCTCAGCTGCATCACAGGCTGTTCAGCAGCAGGAAGCTCAACGACAACATCAAGCAAACTCGCAGAATGTAATTCCAAACCAAAATAACCTGCAACAGTCAGAAACCCTATCGCAGCCATTGGAACCGCGCCCTCTTCCCCAGAGACGACAAGTTTTTCATAAATCACCATCAGACCTGCCCATAAACCTGTGAGGATCAGAATCGCGCAATAAACATCAAACGCCTGATGTAAGGGAATCCACAGCGCGACAATCGCCAGAGCCTTATAAACGCCCGCGCCCACAACACCGAAAACGGTATAGGCAATCCAGCCCAGAAGGAATAACACAGCGGCGAAAATCGCCTGGGTTACGAGAGCAATCTCCTGCTCTGGAAAGAAAAAGGTGCCCGCGAGAAACGCCAGACCTACGAAGAGTAAAACCCCGTGTGGGACTTTCTTTTTGAGAAGCGTAGTTACGCCTGCTGCCCCGAGGATCAAGACTGCGAAAAGGGGATAGGTGAAGAATTCCATAGCCTCCCATAGGATAGAAGGATTTGAAAAGGTTTCTTGGACAAGGTTAAGGCGAACTGAAATTTCAATTGGGTGTCACACCGACGCAACCTTCAGGTCGCCCGGTGCCTATGCCGTGGTATTAGCGGTATGATCGGAAATCGAATTTTCACGCGAATTTGACGGCATGGGTACCGGGCGGCCAAGTAGGCCGCGACGGTATGACCTTTCAAAAAACTACTCCGCCGCCTCAGCCACATCACTCGGTGGCGTCCAGCGTAAAACCGGCTTCCTTGCAGCTTGCGTTTCGTCCAAGCGGCGCATCGGTGCGTAGATGGGAGCTTGTTTAAAGCTCTCCACATCACCGGATTTCGCACGTTCGGCGAGGCTGCGCATGGATCGGATGAAGCGGTCGAGTTCGCCTTTGGACTCACTCTCCGTCGGTTCGATCAACATCGCGCCATGCACGACAAGCGGGAAATACATCGTCATCGGGTGGTAGCCCTCGTCAATCATGGCCTTTGCAAAATCAAGCGTATCGACGCCTGTATCTTTCAGGAAACGATCATCGAAGAGCGCTTCATGCATACAGCCGCCCTCAAAGGCGGGGGTCATAACATCTGACAGTGAGGCTTGAACATAATTCGCATTCAAAACCGCGTCTTCCGTCGCCTGTTTCAAACCGTCGGAACCGTGGCTCATCATATAGGACAGGGCACGCGTATACATGCCCATATTGCCGTGGAAGGCGCACATGCGGCCAAAGCTCTTGTCATCTGGATGTTCGACGAGATCGAACCCGTCTTCTGTTTTTACGACATAAGGCACAGGGGCGTGATCCTTCAGCGCATCAGACAGCACTGTCGGGCCGGAGCCGGGACCGCCGCCGCCATGCGGAGTGGAGAAGGTCTTGTGCAGGTTGATATGCATCGCATCGACGCCGAGGTCCCCCGGACGGACCCGCCCGACCAGCGCGTTGAAATTCGCGCCATCGCAATAAAAATAACCGCCTGCTTTGTGAATCAACGCGGCGATTTCGATAATGTCACTCTCGAACAATCCGCATGTATTCGGATTGGTCAGCATGATCCCCGCAATATCAGAATCTTTACCCAGACCGTCGAGCTTTGCACGTAAGGCGTCCATATCGACCCGTCCGCCTGCATTGCTGGGCAAGCCGTCAACGGTGAAACCGCATTGCACGGCGGTCGCGGGATTCGTGCCATGGGCCGCATCCGGGACGAGGACGCGGCGTTTATGCGACGCGCCGTCATGATCGAGCCGCGCACGGATCGCCATCATCCCGCAAAGCTCGCCATGTGCGCCCGCTTTGGGCGTCAGCGCCACGGCGGGCATATTGCAGAGCGTCATCAGCCAGTGCGAGAGCACGGACATAATTTCCAGCGCACCCTGCGCTGTTTGCACGGGTTGCAGCGGATGGACATCGGCAAAGCCGGGCATGCGCGCGACCTTCTCGTTCAGGCGCGGATTATGTTTCATCGTGCAAGACCCGAGCGGATAAACGCCGAGATCGATAGCATAGTTCTTTTGTGACAGTCGCACGTAATGACGCATCGTTTCGGGTTCACTCAGGCCCGGCAGGCCTATCGCACCCTTACGGCCATGGGCGCCGAGGCGCGATTTTGTCCCCTTTGGTTCGGGCAAGTCCACACCTGTGCGACGGGGCGTGCCCGTCTCGAAGAGCAGCGCGGTGGCTTGGTTCAGAGCTTGAGAGCCGGACACGGTTTGGACCGCGTTGCTATTCGCGGCGACGGGGGCTGTAGGACGACCTTCGGTTTTCA
Source organism: uncultured Caulobacterales bacterium (assembly GCA_947503715.1). Classification (GTDB taxonomy): domain Bacteria; phylum Pseudomonadota; class Alphaproteobacteria; order Caulobacterales; family Maricaulaceae; genus Litorimonas. Next base: position 374,916 of record CANNER010000003.1, read on the forward strand.
TGATTAAATCTCCACGCCAGTGTATTTTTCTACTTGAGTTTTTATCAGTCCAGAGGCGATATCTCCCAAGAGACCCAGCGTGAAACCGCCTGTCTTTTGAGCGACTTTTTTAGTTTTCTTCCAAATTTTAGGGCTTCTAATTTTGTCTAGAAACTCATGCCCATCCCAGGTTAGATTTCCAAGTGATATGAAATTGTCATCATCGCCTTCTTCCCAAAATGACCACCCAGACGAATAGTCACCACCGCCATCTAATAGATTTCTTTCTAAAAGCATTCGAATGTGAGCCGCTAATTCTTGATGGTCTTTCAATCCTTCAAAATTCGAAGGCCCGACACGAATCTCACTAACTCCTGGTGAATTAGCCTCAGTGTATAATAGGATGTCTCTGATTAAGTCCCAATTACGCTTCACGACAACACCTCCTTCAGCGCCGTCTCAAAGGCCGCGATATCCTCACCGGAACTCGTCTCCGTCGCACAGACTAAGAGCAGATTTTCGTCACTATCCGGCGACAGACGGGAGAGTGGGACACCAGCGATGACGCCTTTTTCGACCATCGCGTCCACGACTCCCTCGGCATTTGTATTCAGGCGGACGGTGAATTCGTTGAAGAACGTGTCGTTTAGGACTTCCGCGCCCGCAATCCCGTCAATGACGTCGGCGAGGTCGCAGGCTTTTTCGTGGTTCAGCGTAGCCAAGCGCTGTATCCCCGCATCGCCAAGCAGGCTCATGTGAATGGTGAAAGCGAGGCAGCAGAGGCCGCTATTCGTACAAATATTCGACGTCGCTTTTTCACGACGGATATGTTGTTCGCGCGTGGAGAGCGTCAGGACATAGCCCCTATCGCCATTCGCATCGACGGTTTCCCCGCAAACGCGGCCCGGCATTTGCCGCACGAGTTTCTGGCGGCAGGCGAACAGGCCAACATGCGGTCCGCCAAAAGCGAGGCCAACGCCCAGCCCCTGCCCTTCGCCAACAACGATATCCGCGCCCTGTTCACCCGGCGGCGTAATCGCGGCGAGGGCGACAGGTTCAGTAAAGACCGCAATCAGTAGGGCTTTATGCGCATGGGCCTTCTCCGCAATCGGGCGGAGGTCGACAATTTCACCGAAGACATTGGGTGACTGCACGACAACGCAACAGGTATCGTCATCAATATGGTCGATGACGTGATCATCGCGCCCCATCCGCGTATCGCGCTCATTGATCGTGATATTGAGGGTCGAGGCCAGCGTCTGAGTTGCCGCCGCGTAATGCGGATGCAGACCGGGTGCCAATACGGCTTTGGATTTCTTCCCACGCGCGACGCGGTGCGCCATGACGACGGCTTCGGCGCAGGCAGTGGACCCGTCATACATGGAGGCGTTGGCGACTTCCATGCCGGTCAGGAGGGCGACTTGCGTCTGGAATTCGAAAAGGGTTTGCAGCGTGCCTTGACTGATCTCCGGCTGATAGGGCGTATAGGCCGTTAGGAATTCAGACCGTTGGATCAGGTGATCGACGGTCGCCGGAATATGATGCTTATACGCCCCTGCCCCACAGAAAAACGGAACAGACGACGCAGGCGTCGATTTATTGGACAAACGCTGAAAGAATTGCTCCACGGCTTGTTCGGATTGATGCGTCGGCAGATCGATAAGGCCTTTCAGGCGCGCGGCCTCCGGCACATTGTAAAACAAATCATCCACACTCTCGACGCCGATCACGTCCAACATTTGTGTGCGATCATTCGCATTCAGGGGAAGGTAACGCATTTAATTATCTTTCCGTTTAAAATTCATCACAAGGACGATGACACCAACGAGGAGGCAGAAAATACCGACGACGAGAATGAAAGCGTCCTTATTCGGGTCCGGGTTTTTTGACCATGAGACAATATGCCAGAGGCCCAGCGCAGAGATCGCAACACCCCAAATTTTCAGAATGAGTGGATTGCGGAGCATCGCTAAAACCCAATTCCGCTGAGAAGACCGTCACGCATTTAGATGTTCTCTTCTCTATCATCACGTGCCGCCTTTTTCCGGTTCACAATGAGGAAGGCCGCAATGCCGACTATCAGCGCAAAGATGAAGCCGTCGAAAACCAACCAGGCAAAACCGCCCGCAATGACGGCCGCCATGGCCGCTTTATCGCTATTATCGGTTTGGTCTTCGTTCAGCATCATGGACTAAAGGTCAGCGCAATAGGCTTTGTATTTGGCCTCATCCATGAGGCTCGAAAGCTCATCCGAATCCGCGATTTTGAGTTTGAGGAACCAGCCTTCGCCGTCCGGTGAAGCATTGACGGTTTCCGGCGCATCTTCGAGCGCGTCGTTGACCTCAATCACTTCTCCGCCGACGGGCGTGTAGACTTCGGACGCGGCTTTGACGGATTCGACGACGGCGGCTTCATCGCCCTTGTCAAATTCTGTGCCGACATCGGGTAGTTCCACAAAGACGACATCGCCGAGGGCTTTTGCGGCATAGGCCGAGATTCCGACCGTTCCCGTGTCACCGTCAACGCGGATCCATTCGTGATCTTCTGTGAAATAAGTGCTCATGGGTCAGGCTCCTCGGTAATAATTATGCGGGGCGAAAGGTAATTTGACGATGGTCGCCGGGCGGGCTTTGCCGCGCACGATGAGTTGGACGGGCGTTCCGGCTTTTGTAAATTTGCGGGCGACATAGCCCATCGCGACGGGACCACCCGCAGTTGGGCCGAAGCCACCGGACGTGACCACCCCAATCGTGTTGCCGGCCATATCCTGGACTTCGGTATGTTCGCGGGCGGGGGCGCGGCCTTCGGGTTTGATCCCGACGAGGCGTTTTGTGGATTTATCGGCGAGATCAGAGGCGACACGCTTTGCGCCGAAATATCCGGCATCCTCGCTGCGGCGGTGTTTTTGTATCGACCAGAACAGACCCGCCTCGATCGGGGAAACGGTTGTGTCGATATCATGTCCGTAGAGACAAAGCCCGGCTTCCAGACGCAAACTGTCGCGCGCGCCGAGGCCGATCATTTCGACATCAACATGGGCAAGTAGCGCCTTGGTCAAACGCACCACATCGTCATGTTTGACGGAAATTTCATAGCCATCCTCGCCCGTATAACCGGAGCGGGACACATGCGCCCAGATGGGTGTGTCCAACGGGCCTTTCAGTTCCAGATCCGTATGGGTCATGAAGACGAGGTCTGCGACCGCTGGATTAAACTGTCGCAAAACCTCAACGGCGATTGGTCCCTGTAAAGCGATGAGGGAGAGCGTATCGTCCTTGACCATCATGCGCACACCGTCCGGCAGATGTGCCTCCAGATGGGCGTAATCTTCTGCCTTGCAGCCAGCATTCACGACGAGATAGAGCGCGTGCTCGTAACCCGGCATGGCCAGGCGTGAGATCATGAGGTCATCCAGAATACCCCCCTCTTCATTCAGGAATTGAGAGTAACGCTGTTGTCCGGGCTCCAGCGATTGGATGTCCGCCGGCACGAGTTTCTCCAACGCCTTGGCCGCGGTCGCAAAGCTCTTATCATCGGCCATAATAAAGACCTGCCCCATATGGGACACATCGAATAATCCGGCCTTTTCGCGTGTATGAAGATGTTCCTGCAACACGCCCATCGGATATTGGACGGGCATATCATAGCCCGCGAACGGCACCATTTTCGCGTCGAGCGCGACATGCATCTCGTGTAATGCGGTTGTTTTTAAATCAGTCATAGGCACATCACAGCATTTCGCCGTCTCCGTGGCCACCTGCTGTCTCCTCGGGCCTGAGAGATTGACCCGAGCCCTTCAACATGAAGTGCGGGGGCTTACTCCGTCGGCGGGGCCGTTTCACCAACCGGCCCGCTTTCCAGCGTTTTGACTGCCATACGGTCCGTTGACCTGAGCGTTTGCCGGGGCGGTTGCGCCTTCGGTGGTCACATTATTCGCGACTCTCTCCCATATGGCAGGAAGTGAAATTCTGATGCGTCGAATTCAGAAAAGAGTCAATCTCGTTGCGTGATACAGAGCCTTAAGACCTGTGTGTTATTTGCGTGCCTGAAATTTAGACAGAAAGTGCATCCATGTCAGGCAAGTCCAAAGAAGAAATCGCGTTCGAACTCGTCTCCAAGCTGAAAGGTGTTGGGGTCTGGGGCGAGAATAATATGCAGTCCATTCTGGATATGTATGCCGAATGTTTGGAGGCCACGTCGGGGCAGCGTCAATTGCCGGGACGCAAACCCGTCGCACAAGCACAACCCGCCGCACGCTCGCAAGCCGCTCCTGCGCCGCAAGCACCGGTTCCACCGCAACAACCCGCCGTTCGGGAACAACAGCGCATGGTACAGCAAGCCTATCAACAGCCGATTCAGCGTTAAAAATTATGGATGAAAGACGGACGGCACTGCCGTCCAGTTCCTCGCCATTTGATCCACAGGATCAAATGTCTGCGTTACATCCGGTCAGGCGCTTCGATGCCGAGTAGGTCCAGCCCGTGCTCCAACTGCGCCAATGTCGCTTTGGCAAGGCCGAGGCGGGAGGCTTTCACCTCCGCTGGCACATCATCCGCTAAAATCGGACAACCCGCGTAGAAGCGGGAGAAGCTTTGTGCGACACGGTAAATATGTTCACACAGCATATGCGGCGCATATTTCTCGGCCGATAATGCAATCGCTTTGGCATAGGCATCCAGCGCCAGAACGAGGTCTGTTTCCGCCTCGGCTTGAACTTGAATTTCACCGGATGAAACGCCCATGTCCTCGGCCTTCCGTAGGATCGATTTTATACGGACGACGGCATAGAGGAGATACGGCCCTGTCTTGCCTTCAAAGGCCGTAAACCGTTCCGGATCGAAAATGTAATTCGTCATACGCTGGTTTTGGAGATCAGCAAATTTTAGGGCCGCCAAACCAATTTTACGGGCAATTTCTTCGCGTTCTGCCGGATCAAAATCCGCGCCGATGCCTGACGCCTCTAGACGCTCACGGGCGGCGGTATTCATAACCTCCAGCAGGTCTTCGAGGCGTAATACGCCCCCTGCCCGCGTCTTGAACGGCTTCCCGTCCTTCCCGTTCATCGTGCCGAAACCCGCATGGAAAAGTTGGTCCCGCGCATACCACTCCGCTTTCACGGCGGCACGGAAGACTTGTTCGAAATGCAGAGCTTGGCGTTGGTCGACGACATAGACGATGAGGTCGGGATTAATCTCGGCCTTACGGTCCACCAGCGTGGCGAGGTCGGTCGTATGGTAAAGCACGGCGCCGGAACTGGCGAGGAGCATGACGGGCGGTGTCTTGTCTTTTTCGCCTTCAGCCACGCGAATGATCAACGCGCCGTCATCTTCCTCCGTGATCCCCTTGGCTTTCAAGCCACCGATCATATCGGGGATCAGCGGGTCGACACAGGCTTCGCCCTTCCAGAGATCGAATTCGACCCCCAGATTGCCGTAGCCAATTTTCAGGGCGGCGACGGACACGTCGATAAAGTGATCCAGCAGGGCGCGGTACCCGCGCCGGCCCGCCTGTAACTGCGCCGTCGCAACACGGGACTCTTCCATGCGGTCAGCATCACTTTTCGCTTTATTCGATGCCTGCGGGTAAAGCCGTGCGAGGTCGTCCATCGTCACGGGCGGCTCGGCGGGATAATCGCCCGTAAAATCCTCGTCGAAATAGGGGAGATCAGGCTGTTCCAGTGCCAGTTCGGAAATCAGGTGGCCCATTTGCAGGCCCCAATCGCCCATATGGACGTCGCCAATCACAGTGTGTCCCTGCGCGCGGAGAATACGCTTGATCGCTTCGCCAATCACTGCAGAGCGCAAATGGCCCACATGCATAGGTTTTGCGACATTCGCCCCGCCATAATCGACGACAATCGTTTTCGTTTTATCTGCCGTCAGGCCTGAGGCGGGATTGGCGAGGAGATCATTTGCACGGGTTGTCAGCAGGTCAGCTGCCGGTGAGATATTGATAAATCCCGGTCCGGCAATCTCCAACTTTCCAAAAGCAGGGTCAGTCTCCAAAATCGCAACCGCTTTCACCGCGATCTCACGCGGATTGACTTTTTCACCGCGTTTTTTGGCAATACCTGCCGCGGCGAGTGCGCCATTACATTGATAGGGCGCGTCGCCGCGATCTGATTCCTGCACACCGGCGATCGCCGCCGGAAAACCGAGCGATTCGAAGGCGGCCCGCGCAGCGGCGTCCAGCGTCGACTGAATACTCATGATAGAGTCCTAGTTTTGACCGGCGGAGACGCGGAACCGCTTACCGTCATTATTAAACGCGCGTTGTTCCGGCGTGACAACAAAGCCGACGACAATCTCGAAGTTCTCTCCTGATGTCGTGTCATTCGCGCGGGGGATGATAATCCGGTCAATTTCCTCGGTGACAGTCACGCGGTCCACTCCGGCGGGGAAGGTCACATTTAACGGGAAAACCTGCTTTTCGATCACGTCGATATTCTTACGCGTGACGGCCACGAAATATTCATATGTATGGCTGGATTCTGTCGCGGCCGGACCGCGCCCCAACGCGAAATCAATCGTCAGATCGCCATTGATGGGTCGATCCGCGAAATAACGACAAAGGGAGCGCACGGCATTAATCTCGCCCGTAAAGCCGACATTGTTGAAATTTTCTTTGCCGTCACCGCGGATTTCAACCAAACGGGACGCATCAAAGAGGGCAAAGGCGCGTGGACACGGGCCAGGGTTACGTTCAGCGGCTTCACCGATTTGTAGGACCTCCTGCGTCGAGCGACACCCTGCCAGCGCCAGAATGGCCATTGCAGCGGCTCCAAAAAATGTAGTTCTCATCGACATGGAAAAGTCCCGAAATAGTCTTTGTCTTGCGTGACCACCGCCCTATCGTAGGGGCGCAGCCAATGCTATAGCTGTTGCCATAATCAAATCTACGCGCGCCTTCAATGCGTGGATTATGAAGGAGTCCTCATGTCCGTCACACTCGACGTCAAAAAAGACCATATATCAGACCGGAAGAGCAAGACCGTCCTGCTCGCTGCGCCCCGCGGGTTTTGCGCAGGCGTGGACCGCGCGATACAGATTGTGGAACGCTCGATCGAGAAATTCGGCGCGCCCGTCTATGTCCGGCATGAAATCGTGCATAACCGCCACGTCGTGGACCGCTTAACAGGTCTTGGCGCAGTCTTTGTTGAAGAACTGGATGAGTGTCCGGATGACCGCCCAGTCGTCTTCTCAGCGCATGGCGTTCCCAAATCGGTCCCGAAAGCAGCACAGGCCCGCGAGTTAACGTTCCTCGACGCAACCTGCCCGCTCGTATCCAAGGTCCATGTGGAGGCGGAACGCCACGCCAAAGAAGGCTTGCATATCCTGCTGATCGGGCATGAGGGACATCCGGAAGTCATCGGCACGATGGGACAGTTACCCGCGGGTCAGATGTCCCTGATTGAAACGGAGGAAGATGCGCGGACATTCGAGCCCGTCAATGGTCAGAAACTCTCACTCGTGACGCAGACTACGCTGTCCGTGGATGACACGGCCGACATAATAGAAATTCTGAAAGCCCGTTTCCCCGACATCGCCCTGCCCTATAAAGAAGACATTTGCTACGCGACGACCAATCGTCAGGCCGCCGTCAAAGCGATTGCGGAACGGTGTGACCTACTCCTAGTGATCGGGTCCAAAACCTCGTCCAATTCAAAACGCCTCGTCGAAGTCGGCGCGAAGGCCGGATCGGATGAGGCCGTCCTTATCTCCTCTTCTGACGCGATAGATTGGGACGCTATCGACAAGGCGGATGTCATCGGATTATCGGCAGGGGCGTCTGCGCCGGAATATCTGACTGACGGCGTCCTCGCTGCCCTGCGCTCACGCTATGATGTGAGCTGTCAGGAAGTCGAAGTGACCAAGGAAAAAGTCATCTTCCGCCTGCCCCGTCTGCTTCTGGACAAATAATGCCGCGCAAAAAGAAGAGTGAGACGAAGAGCCTGGAAGCGGGCGCGCTGGAGGGGGCACTCGTCATTTATACGGACGGGGCCTGTTCCGGGAACCCCGGACCGGGCGGTTGGGGCGTCGTCATGTATCACGGTAAGCGTAAGAAAGAGATGAGCGGCGGCGAGCGCGAAACCACCAATAACCGCATGGAAATGATGGCGACGATCAAAGCGCTGGAAGCCATAAAGCCCGGTTTCTCCGGCCCCGTCATCCTGTTCACCGACTCGACCTATGTCCTGAAAGGAATCACGGAATGGATCCATGGCTGGAAAAAACGCGGATGGAAAAAATCCGACAAAAAGCCCGTCGTAAATAAAGACCTCTGGCAAAGGCTCGACGAACTAAACTCCGCCCGCGATGTCCGCTGGGAATGGGTCAAGGGCCATAGCGGCGATGCGGGCAATGAACGCGCGGATGAACTGGCGACGAGTGCGGTGCCGGGGAAGACAAAGGCTTAAATATGTGGAAATTCACTCTATCGCTCGTGACCGGACTGATTATCGCAACCTCTTCCGCCTTGGCCTGTTCGCCGCTGCCCCCGCATCCGGAGATGCTCCTGGTCGGCAATAAAGGCGAAAATACTGTCAGCTTTATCGAGCTTGATGTCGGCCTCGAAATCGACAGACAGTCTGTCAGCGCAAATGCCCCGCACGAAATTGCAGTCACGCCCGGAGGCCGATTTGCGGCCGTCGTCAATTACGGCGATGCGGTCATAGATGTCTTCGACGTTCCGTTTCGCTACATTACTGCAACAATTGACCTGGGCGAGAACACCCGCCCGCATGGACTGGTCGCGCTTTCCAATGGAGGCTTCATAGCGACAACAGAAGGTGGGAAGTCGATTGTCATTCTTTCCCCAAATCATGATTTCTCGAAATTCGGCCCCGGTACCTGTCCAACCTATGATTGGACGGTCGAGTCGATTTCGACAGGGCAGGACGGAACACATATGGTGGCACTCAACCCTGACGAGGACATCGCCTATACCGCCAATATGCAATCGGCCTCCATCAGTAGGATAGATTTAAAGACAAAAGCCGTGACCTCCGCCCCTGCCGGAAAGGAGGTCGAAGGCGTTGCTGTCACACGTGACGGCTCAGAAGTCTGGGCATCGGTCAGAGGCGAGGATAAGGTCATTATTTTCGACGCCGTGACATTGGAACAACTCGCGGAAATTCCTGTCGGTGCATTTCCCCTCCGCATCATCGCCTCACCTGACGGCACAAAAATGGTGACCTCCAATCTCATGGACGGCACGGTCAGTGTGATTGATGTCGGAAGCCGTAAAGTTGAAAGAACCATAAAAGTGAGCGGGACAAGAGAAGCAGCACAAGTCACCCTCTTATTCTCTGATGACGGGACTCGTCTCTATGTTGCGGAAACCGGAACCAACAAAATTGCCGAAATCGACTTTTCGACGGGGCGAGTTATCCGCCGTCTTCAAAGTGGAAAACAAGGAGACGGCTTAGCTATTGTACCTGCTTTGTCTATTAACCCATGACCCAAACCAACTACATCATGACCACTCAGTCCGAGGACCGGACGGGGATTGTTGCCGCTCTTACGACCTGCCTCGCGCGGCATGACGGGTTCATCAATGCGCTCTCGCAATTCGGTACGCCCAGTAGCGAGCGGTTCTTTTCCCGCATTGATTTTTCGATGGAGGCCGGCACTTTGGACGCGTTCAAGGCCGACTTACAATCCGACATCGACCATTTCGATTTAAATGTCGCGATTGTTCCAAAGGACCGTCCGACAAAAACGCTCATCCTTGTTTCTAAATTCGATCACTGTCTGGCCGATCTACTCTATCGACGGCGAAGCGGCGGGCTGAATGTTGATATTGTTGGTGTCGTCTCGAACCATGAAGACGCCCGTCATCTGTCGGAACGGAATGGGGCGACCTATCACCATGTCCCCGTTACAAAGACGAACAAACCTGAAGCTGAGAACCGGCTACGCCGTATTATTGAAGACACAGGCGCAGAGCTCATCATCCTCGCCCGCTATATGCAGATTTTATCAGATGATTTCTGTTCAGAATTTGCGGGACGGATTATCAATATCCACCACTCTTTCCTGCCGAGCTTCAAGGGCGCAAAGCCTTATCACAAAGCCTATGCAAGAGGCGTAAAACTGATAGGCGCAACCGCGCATTATGTAACGGCGGATCTAGACGAAGGCCCCATTATCGAACAATCGGTGCAGCGCGTCGATCATACAATGACGCCGGAAGACCTCGTCCGTCTGGGCCGCGACGTCGAAGCGCTCGCCCTCGCCCGAGCGGTGAAAGCCCACACGGAACACCGTGCATTTATCAACGGAGTCAAAACGGTGGTGTTGCCCTAGAGGAAGCGATTTCAATTGAAATCCCTCCCCCGCTTTGCGGTGAAGGAAACATGCTAACGCCCTGCATTCGCACCGACGATTTTCGTCATATAGATGTTCGCGGCAAAGCCGACATAGATGCAGAGCTCGTCAATCACGCGTTCCGGTATCCGGCGCGAGCGCATGCGGACGTCGAAATTATAATCCGATTGACGGTATTTCTTTGTCGGGCGAAGCTCCATGACGGGATAATTATTATGCTCCACGAGGAACCAGAAATCACTAATGCCTTTGGGCTTGATCTTGAACTCGTCCCGCCCTCCATCGACACGGGTCAGGCCGAGTTTACAGCGACCACGCCAATCATATTTCAGCAGGCCGAAATCGTAATCATCCTTCTCCAACTCAAACTCAACGGGGCCGGAGGAGGCATTTGTTTTCTGCGGTTCAATTTCGACATCCACACCGTGAACATGGGCTCTTGCGGCGGAGAACGCCGCATTGCCTTTTGGGCTTCGGATTTTCGACGCATAGGCGAGCCCGCCAATGGTTACGCCGTCCCGAATGAGTTCAAAGGAAAGACGTTGTCCGAAACTTTGAATCGCGAGTGACATCTAGGCCTCAACAGCCGCTTCGACGATGAGGGTTGCCCCCGTCACCGCCGTTATGATCAGGCGATCCCCAGACTTTGGGTCAGCCCCTTCAGACGCCGCTTTCCACTGCGTATCCCCGACAGTGACACGGCCATGGCCATTTTCAAAGTCGGTGAACGCGACAACGCGACGGCCCAGCATTGTCCGGCCCGGATCGTTCAAATCGGAAGGCTCGCCGGACTTCATCAACGGACGGACATAATAATGTCCGATGACCAACAACGCGAGTGAGATCGCGAAAAAGGCAAGGAATTGCATTTCCCAGGACAGCGGCAAGAAGAAGACCCAGATCGCAATTACTATCGCTGCGACAGCGGGCCAGAGGATATAGGTCGAACCCGTGATGAGTTCGATCCCGACCAGTGTAATGCCGAGGAGACCCCAGCGCGTGGCGTTCATGGATTCCAAGAACGCCAGCATCATGTTGGTTTCAGGTTCCATACAGGGGCTCCCTATTTCTTCTTATTACCGTCCAGCAGAGCCGTCACCCCGCCAACTGTTGCGGCTAGGCCGGAGAGTTCCGCCGGAACAATAATCGTCTTCTGGTTCGGGCTTTTCGCCAACTCACCAAAGGCTTTCACATATTCCTGCGCGACGAAGTAATTGATCGCATTCACGTCACCACGGCCAATCGCTGTGCTGACCATTTCGGTCGCTTTGGCTTCGGCCTGAGCTTCACGTTCGCGACCTTCTGCGTCGAGATATGCGGCTTCTTTGCGGCCTTCGGCCTCACGGATGGCGGCCTCTTTCTCGCCCTCGGCTTTCAAAATGGAGGACTGTTTATGGCCTTCCGCGATGAGGATATCGGAGCGTTTCTCACGCTCGGCTTTCATCTGCTTGTTCATCGCCTGCGTGATGTCATGTGGCGGGGAGAGATCCTTAATCTCGATCCGCGTGACTTTTGTGCCCCAACCATCGGTGGCATTATCAATCACACCGAGGAGCTGCGCATTGATCTGGTCACGCTTTGACAGGACCTCGTCGAGGTCCATAGAACCGACCACCGTCCGAACATTTGTCAGGCAGAGATTCTGGATTGCATTTTCGAGATTTGAGACTTCATAAGTTGCCATACGGGCATCAATGACCTGAATAAAGACGACGGCATCGGCGGTGACCATGACGTTATCTTTCGTAATCACCTCTTGCGAGGGAATGTCGATCACACGTTCGCGCATATCCATCTTGTTGGAAATCCGTTGATAGAACGGAATGACAAAGGCCAATCCGGGTTTGAGAGTCTTTGTATAACGTCCGAAATTTTCCAGCGTCCATTCGGACCCTTGCGGTACGATACGGACAGTTTTGACAATGATGAAAATCACCAAGGCCACGAGTAAAATCGGAATATAGGATGCAATATCCATATGAATGTCCCCTTTCGACAGTTTCCTTAATGCGCCCCTGACTTATTTTATATTTCAGACAGCATGTGCTCGGCTGAGCTGACTTTGAACTCGCCCGGTCCCTCGACGAAGAGACGCTCGACTGTGCCGTTATCGACAACCATGGCGTAACGTTGCGAGCGTTGGCCCATGCCGAAGCCCGAGCCGTCCATCTCTAAGCCAAGCGCTTTGGCAAATTCGCCGTTACCATCCGCCAGCATCGCAACATCCGCGCTACCCGCTTGCTTGCCCCAGGCATCCATAACGAACACATCATTGACGGAGACGCACGCGACTTCATCAATGCCGCGCGCTTTCAACATGGCGGATTTTTCCACAAAGCCCGGCAGATGTTTAGCGGAACAGGTCGGCGTAAACGCGCCCGGCACGGCGAAGAGTGCGACGCGTTTGCCCTTGAACACGTCATCCGTGTTTACAGGCTGCGGCCCGTCTGCGGTCATGGTCATAAATGTAGCACTTGGCAGCTTTGCGCCTTCTTGAATGGACATAGGAACCCTCTCTATGGAAATTATAATTTATCGTCTTTCGATAAAGATAGGGAGAGTCTGACAGACGCGCAAGATGCCGCATCCGGTTTTCGTCAAATTTCGTTAATGTGATGTGACGTGATTGGAACCTAACACATGACGGCTCATTAAAGAGATATGACATCCGAACAGACAGATTTTCAAAGCTTTCAAGGCAAGCTCCTCCTCGCGACGCCGGATATGGGCGATCCGCGTTTTCGATTTACAGTCATTTACGTCGTCAGCCACGATCAACGCGGCGCAATGGGGATTATCATCAATAAGGGGAAATCCGGGTTACACATCTCGGATATGCTCGACCAAATCGGGATTGAAGGTGATGTAAAAGTCGCGGACACGCCCGTCCTGAATGGGGGGCCGGTGGATATTGATCGCGGCTTTGTCCTGCACAGTGCGGATTATTTCAAAAAGGATACATCCCTCAAAATTTCTGACACACTCTCCCTTACCTCGACCAAGGATGTGCTGGAAGCTCTCGTCTCTGACGAAGCGCCAGAACGTGCCATGCTCGCCGTCGGTTATGCCGGATGGGGTCGCGGGCAGTTGGAAAAAGAAATCATGGATAATGCTTGGCTCGTTATTGAGGCGGATGAAGACCTGATCTTCTCGAACGACCTAGACGGAAAATGGGCGAGTGCATTGGGCGAAATGGGGATTGACCCAGGCGCTCTCAGCCATGGCGGCGGACGGGCCTGAAAAGCAGGCTTTGCAAATTTGGAAAATAATGCTACTAAAGTAGCATGACAAATATAGGAAAAGCATTCGCTCATAAAGAATCAGTTCTTATTGCCGTCAGTGCCATCGCTTTGGCTGTTACCGGCTTTTTCTTCTTCTGATAATACTACTTCGGCAGGCTCTACCTTAACATCGCCTTCCTTGGTGACATCATCATCCGGCTCATTTTTATCAGCGCTCGCAACTTGATTTTGTATCGCGGCAAAAGCTGAACCGACCACAAAACCTAAATGAATATTTCCAATGACCGCTTGCAGAGCCGCGAAGAATTTTGAACTATTTGACGGTGAAAGATCACCATAGCCCAGAGTAGAAAATGTGACGGTCGAGAAATAAAAAGCGTCGAGAGGCGTCTCGTTCATGTAGAGGCCGTTTTTTCCAAAACCGCTATACCAATATAAAGTCGCGAAAATCGAGATGAACAACATCGAAGACACGAGCGTATCGAGAAGTAATCTTCTTGGGTTGATTGTAAAATCATTGGAGCTTCGAAAGGGTGTCCTAAGAACAACATCATAGAAATAGCCAAAGCCGAACAGAAAATAGAATATCAGCGGTAATATAGGCAGAATGCCTTTCGGCGGTTCACTCTGATTCAGCGTATTAACGAAGGCGGCTATTCCCAAAATCAATGACAGGTATATTGCAACGCGACTCCAGAGCCGCCGGAAATTACTGCCCCTAGTGGACGTCTTTTTGTAACCGACTAACCAGAAAGCTAAATCTTTTTGCGGACGTTTCATTTTGACCTTAATCCCCGCTCAGGCGCGCGTAAATGTCGTGATCGCGCCAAGCGCCGTCAATTTTCAGCATACCCCGGGCCACGCCCTCAAATGTGAACCCCGCTGCCTTTAAGACTTTGATAGAGGCCGCATTATCCGTCTGAACGGCGGCTTCGACGCGGTGGAGTCCTAACCTTTCGAAGCAGAATGTCGTGGAGGCTTTTACAGCAGCACGCGCAAACCCTCGCCCCGTAAAGCGCTCGCCGATCCAATAGCCCAGTTTGGCCGATTGCGCCGTGCCGCGGTCAATATGGGTGATGTTGCAGGCCCCAACCAATGTCCCTTCGCGAAAGATGTAGAAAGGATAGGCGCGGTCTTGTTGCACGAGTTTTTTCAGCCGCGAGAGACGCGCGCGATAGGCCGGGCGGTGCAATCCGGCGGTCGACACATCTGGCTCCCACGGGCGTAAGTAATCTGTGCTCTCGCGCCGTAAGGCGGCCCAATCCTCGAAATCGGCCCAGCGCGGATGCCGAAGTTCAATCGCGCCGCCTGCGGACTGCGCTTTCAAAACGGTATGAATACCTCGTGCACCTACCAAGACAGTCGGCCCGCGCGTTTATGGATGAGGCCGTAGAAGATCACGAGGAGGATCGCGAAGGAGAACCATGTCAGCATATAATCGCGGTGATTATTGCGGATGGTTGGGCGACGGACGGGGAGTGCGGAAGCGGCCGCTTGACCACGATCAGCGGTATCAAAAGGCAGCGTCTGTTCAATGTCGATATAATGGGACAAGCGCGTGTCTTCATCACCCCAGTCCCCCGTCTGATTAAATTTAAACCAGCGATTGGTTGTCCGGTTGGGTTTGGATTTCAGCCAACCTTCAACCGTTCCCATCGGATGATCCTCACGGACATATCCCACGTGAATATCAGCGACGAGTGTGGCCGGACTGACAGCCGTGCCGTCAGGTTTTGCATCATCTAAGACTGTCTCGAATCGTCCGAAGATATTGGAATATTGCTGGAACAGGTCCCAGTAAATGCCGCCCTGCTGCGTGCGGTAAACCGCGTAAATTGGCTCACCCGCAACGGGTGAGGACTGAAAGGCAATCCGTCGAAAGTCCACGGGTTCGTCCGCGGCGATTGCGCGATCTAGATCTTCCAATGATGTGAGTGGGGGCGCGGTGACAGAGGCCTCAACCTCGGCCAGCAAGTCCGTTTTCCAGTTCAAGCGCTGATATTGCCAAACGCCCAGCGATATCAGGATGACGAGCATGATGGCCACAATTCCGGTCAGCCACGGCATGGGTTTGAATTGGATCTTCATTGTTTGAAATCCTCCAGCCGGACTTCGCGCGCTTTTCTCTGCCACGCAATATTGAACATGACACCGCGCATGAGGCGCAAGAGCCAGAGACTCGCGAGAATAATGATCGTGCCCCAGAGTAGCATCGTGACGATAATGGGCGGGCCGAGCAGCATCTGGAAGGCTAGCGCCATAGGTACGATAAAAATGCCGACAATAAATATCACGAATATGGCAGGACCATCGCCCGCATCCTCATCGCGGAAATCGGCGCCACAAGCCGCGCAGCTGTCTTGAAAACTGAGGAGGGATTTGAAGAGCCGCCCTTCCCCGCATTCGGGGCAGCGACCGTGAAGGCCGGTTTGGACCGGCGGCAATCGCCGCCGACCCCGTCTGGGTGTGCTCATGGGATCGACTGGATTACATACCCACGGCGAAGATGATGTAAACGAAGGCGAACAGGAAGAGCCAGACAACATCAACAAAGTGCCAGTACCAAGCGGCAGCTTCCAGACCAAAATGTTTCTCAGGACGCAGGCCACCTTTGACCAAACGAAGATACATGATCGCGAGGAAGATTGTCCCGATCAAAACGTGCAGACCATGGAAACCCGTCGCCATGAAGAAGGCAGAGCCAAAGGCGTCAGTCGAAATCCAAGGGTGACCTTCTGTACGCTCGTGGAAGAGTTCGAGATATTCGTAGCCTTGAACGAATGTGAAGAGAATGCCGAGAAGAACAGTTAAGCCTAGCCCCCATTTCGCGCCACGGCGGTCACCGTGAATGAGTGCGTGATGCGCCCAAGTGACAGTTGTACCAGAGAGAAGCAGAATTACTGTATTCATCAGTGGCAGGTTCCACGGATCAACACCTTTGATGCCGGGGGCCATGCTGGTCGCATATTCATCCGCATTTTCGAGAACGTCAGGGTTCCAAGCCGCCCGCATTTTATGGAACAGGCCGAGTTCGAAGAACATCCAGAACCAGCCGACAAAGAACATCGCTTCCTGCATGATAAACATGATCATGCCGTAGCGCAGACCGATATCGACGACGGGTGTATGATCGCCAGCCTTAGATTCGGCGGCGACATCTTTCCACCAGCCATACATCACGTAAGCCGCAAAAAGCGTCCCGACAACGAGGATAATCCAACCGCCATCTGCGCCGACTTTATCTCCGGCTGCACGGTAGCTGTCCTGTAGGCTGTCGAGGCCTTTGGAGAAGAAAAATTCCAGCATGGGCGATTCGCCCGTGCGCGGGACAAGCCCGGCAAAGAAGACAACCATGCCAACGCCCCAAACGAGCGCTGCAATACCCGATAGGAACGGCCACGGTGATGGTGGAATAAGGTGATAGTCGTGTTCGACGGCGTGTCCGGCCATGAGAAATCTCGTCTTGTTATACGCGCGGCAAAGACCGCATTGTCATATTACCGCTGGCTATAGCGAGGCGACTGCTTCGCCGCAACAACTCACAACGGATTAGTTCGTTACTTCCGCACGTTTGGACGGCCCAACATTCGCTGGCATAGTCCCCTCTTCCGTCGGGAAAAATGTGTAGCTGAGCGTGATCTCTTTCACGTCGCTCAGGCGGTCATCTTCATCCAGTTGCGGGTCAACGAAAAAGATGACGGGCAGCGGCAGGCTTTCGCCCGGCTGGATCGTTTGCTCTTCGAAACAGAAACAATCGGTTTTGACGAAGAACGGCGCGGCCTTGATTGGCATAACGTTAAAATTCGCAACGCCTGTAACCGGATATTTTGATGTATTTTTCACGGTATAATAGGCGAGACCGGACGCCCCGAGTTGCACATCCATTGAGCGTTGTTCGGCCTTAAACTCCCACGGCAAATCCTGCGCGACATTGGAGTCGAAATAAACAGTGACTTCGCGGTCCAGCACTTCGGAGAGATTGTCTTCCGCAATTTTTGGCGTGCCGCCATATCCGGTGACTTTGCAGAACGTGTCATAGAGCGGGTCGGACGCAAATCCGAGGCCGAGCATGGCGACGCCCACACCCGTGAGAATCATCAATGTCTTATTGTTAGACGGCATTCGGCAACTCACCTCGTGAAACCATTGTGACAAAAACGAGTATGACAAATAGCAGAAGACCCGCCGCCAAAGCGATGTTACGTTTTGTCCTAGCCTTCACTTCCGCTTCAGTCGGTTCAGCGAATTTGGTCGGCTTGTCGCGGTATTCTTTCATCAGATAGCTCCGGTGAGAAGATGATCGGCACCGATCAGGGCGAACATCGCAAAGAGGTAGATAATTGAGTAGGCAAAGAGGTTGCGCGCGTCGCGGTCGCCCTTTTGCACTTCGTAGAGGCTTTCGGGTTGGACCTCGTCTTTCTCGCCCGCGCGAGACCGCCAAACTTTAAAGGCCAGCGCGAGGAAACCCGCATTGAGGATCGCGGCACCAAAGGCATAAATTGATCCGCCAAGCCCTGTGACGACAGGTGCTGCGCAGGTGGCGGCAAGGACGATCGAATAGCCGAAAATCTGGTTCCGCGTGGATTTCGGTCCCGCCACATTCGGCATCATCGGAATCCCGACACGACCATAATCGCTTAGCTTATAAAGCGCGAGCGCCCAGAAATGCGGGGGCGTCCAGATAAAGATTATCAGGAAGAGTATGGTGCTGTCGATCGTGACGGAACCCGTCACAGAGGCATATCCAATCATGGGCGGGAGCGCACCGGGTGCCCCGCCAATGACGATGTTCTGCGGCGTGCGGCGCTTCAGCCACATCGTATAAATGATAACATAAAAGAAGATCGTGAAGGCCAGTAAACCTGCGGCAACATAGTTGGTCGCAAGGCCCAACATCCAGACGGACACGACAGAGAGGAAAAGGCCAAATGTCAGCGCCGTGCGCGGTGCCATAATCCCGCGCGGCAGGGGCCGCTTTTTTGTCCGTGTCATCTGCGCATCGATATCGGCATCATACCACATATTCAACGCACCGGATGCCCCCGCGCCGACAGCGATACAGACGATGGCCATGACGGCATTATAGATCGGAAGTGAACCCGGGGCCACGAGCAGGCCAATGACAGCCGTGAAGACGACGAGGCTCATGACACGCGGCTTCATCAATTGGAAAAAATCACGCGGCCCCGCAAGGGACAGCCCCGCACCCGTGAGGTCATCTGACGCCAATCCAACGGGCGCGTCGGGAATGATATGTGTGTCTGACCTCATCGCGGTGCATATCGGCTAAATGGACGGGAGTCACAAGAGCGGATGAAGATTTGCCGCAGTTCAAATATGAGCGGTCACACCGTCGCAATCAAAAGGATTGCCCGGTGCCCATGCCGTGACATCTCGAATCAATCCTGACTTCGCATTTAACGTAAATCTCACGGCATGGGCACCGAGCGTCCCTTCGGGCCGCGACGGTGTGACATCCAATGTCATTCAAAAAAAAAGCCGCTCCAAATGGAACGGCTTCATAAATTTCATATCCAACGCGAGACTAATGCTCTGCATTATCCTCAATACGCGGGAGCGTGTTGAATTGGTGATAAGGTGGTGGGCTGGACAATGTCCATTCCAGTGTTGTGGCACCTTCGCCCCAGTAATTGTCACCCACACGGCGACGGACGATGAACGCCTCAATTAACATCGCGAAGAAGAAGGCGACACCGGCGAGTGTGATCCACGCACCCATGGAGGACACAGAGTTCCAGATCGCAAACTCTTCCGGGTAGTCGACATAGCGACGTGGCATTCCGTTCAAGCCGAGGAAATGCTGCGGGAAGAAGATCACGTTCACGCCGATAAAGAAGAGCCAGAAATGGGCGGCGGCGAGGAACTTGTTATACATCACGCCAAACATTTTACCGAACCAGTAATAGAAGCCCGCAAAGATACCGAAGACGGCACCCATGGACAGCACGTAATGGAAATGGGCCACGACGTAATATGTATCGTGGAGGTAAGCATCCACACCCGCATTGGCGAGCATCACACCTGTCACGCCGCCCACGACGAAGAGGAAGATAAAGGCCAGTGCCCACTGCATCGGAATCGTGAAGCGGATAGACCCGCCCCACATGGTCGCGAGCCATGAGAAGATTTTCACACCAGTCGGCACCGCAATCACGAGCGTCGCCGCGAGGAAGTAGGCCTTCAGGTTCACATCCATACCAACCGTATACATGTGATGCGCCCAGACAACGAAGCCAACAACACCAATTGCGACCATCGCATAGGCCATGCCGAGATAACCGAAGATCGGCTTTTTCGAGAAGGTCGACACAATGTGCGAGACGATACCGAAAGCCGGCAGGATCATGATGTAAACTTCTGGATGGCCGAAGAACCAGAACAGATGCTGGAACATTTGCGGGTCACCACCACGGGCCGGATCAAAGAACCCCGTACCGCCGGCAATCCGGTCAGTGAAGAGCATGAAGAGCGCCGCTGCGAGAACCGGCAGAGCTAGCAAAAGCAGGAATGCCGTCACGAGAACAGCCCAAGCAAATAATGGCATTTTATGCATCGTCATGCCGGGGGCACGCATGTTCAGAATGGTCGTGATGAAGTTAATCGCACCAAAGATGGACGAGAAACCCGCCGCCAAGAGACCAATAATGATAAAGTCAAAGGCCGGGCCGGGATGCCCGGTGGTACTCAAGGGGGGATACATCACCCAACTGCCCCCGAATCCATTCCCGTTGGCATTGCCGGGCACCACAAAACTGATGAGAAGGCAGATAAGCGCCGTTGGCAGAAGCCAGAAAGACAGGTTATTCATACGTGGGAAGGCCATATCCGGCGCACCGACCATGATCGGGACAAACCAGTTACCAAAACCCCCAATCAGCGCGGGCATGACCATGAAGAAGATCATGATGAGACCATGCATGGAGACATAGACCAGATATTGATGCTCGTTCGTGAAGAACTGAATGCCCGGCTCTGCCAGCTCCATCCGCATCATAAAGGACAGGAACCCGCCGATCAGGCCGGAGATGATACCGAAGATCAGGTAGAGCGTCCCGATATCTTTATGGTTGGTTGAATAGAACCAACGCGCAAAGAATCCGGGCTTACCGTCATCATCATAGCCACCTTCTGCGGGGACTTCACTTTCGGGAATAGCAACCATGTCGTGTTCTTCCTTCTAAATTCTATTTTGGTGCCGCGGCGGTTTGAACGCCGGTCATATTATTGTTTTCAGCCACTGACCCGTCGAAAGAGCCGCCATTTGCGATCCAGGCCGCATAGGCTTCCTTGGAGACGACTTCGACTTCGATTGGCATGTAGTAATGTTTGATGCCGCAGATCTCGGAACACTGACCGTAATAGGTGCCTTCTTCGTAAACCTCGAACCATGTTTCGTTGATAATTCCGGGCACGGCATCCATTTTGATACCGAAGCTTGGCACGGTCCAGCTATGCATATTATTGACGGATGTCACGAGGACCTTGACCTTCGTGTTCACCGGCACGACCAGCGCCGCATCCGTCGCGAAGAGGTAAGGCTTACCCGCATCCGTTGATTGCGTCTTGTCCAATGGGTTTGACACAAAACTGTCGACATCTTCGTGGTCCGGATAGGAATATTCCCAGTTCCACGTGTTACCAACGGCTTTGACTGTAACTTCAGTTTCCGGAATACGGTCTTGGAAATAAAGCAACTGCATTGACGGCACAGCAATCACGAGGAGAATGAGAACCGGTACGATGGTCCAGACAACCTCGATCAATGTATTATGTGACGTCTTGGAGGGAACCGGGTTCGCTTTCTCACGATAGCGGATCATGATGTAAGCCATCAGACCGAGAACGAATGCCACGATACCCGCGATGATATAAGTCACGAGATTATAAACTGTTGTAAGGTCTTCCATGACAGGCGTCGCCGCCTCTTGCAGGTAAAACCCACCCCTGACGGCCATACCTTCACCGCGTTCACCGCTCAGGCCGACAAAGGCGAGGATGACATAGCTGGCAACGGCCAGAACGAGCGCCACAACAAGGGCGAGAATTGTATTCTTAGAACGCATGGGTCCCTCTTGGAATTTACCGACCGGATCGACCTGATTCAGGCGGTGTCTCATTCATATATGCGGCAGATGCAAAAAAGTCCCGAAGGGAGTCCAGCGCCAATTGTCGCATTTCAGACGGTGTCTATAACGGCAGACCCGTTAGATAAAGCCTTATAACGGTGAATCCTCACGGGAATTTCATGTTTCCTTTTGCGAAAATGGCGTCACAACCCCCTCATGACTGATTTTGTATTTGATGATAGCGATCTTGATGCCGGAACGGCGCAGACCTTGCTCGACAGGGCCCTGCACGGCGCGGATGACGGGGAGCTGTTTATTGAACGCTCCGCGAGTGAGTCGCTGACCTTTGATGATGGACGGCTAAAGACCGCGAGTTTCGATACGTCGCGTGGCTTTGGCCTACGCTGCGTCGCGGGCGAGACCTCCGGCTTCGCGCAATCGACCGAACTGTCTCCGGGTGCGCTGTCCCGCGCCTCAGATGCCGTCTCCCTTGCCAAACAGGGCCATAACGGCTCACCGTCCTTGCCCCCGCGTCGGACGAATACGACACTCTATCCCGATATAGACCCCGTTGCCGCGCCCGGATTTGGCGTGAAGGTCGAACTGTTACAGGAAATCGACGCCTATTGCCGTGCGCTCGACCCGCAAGTCGTGCAGGTCACGGCCAGTATGAGCGCCAATCGCCGCGCCGTCTCCATCCTGCGCGCGGGCGGCGAGCGGTATAATGACATCCGTCCCCTCGTCCGGTTGAACATTATGATTACGGCGGAAAAAGATGGTCGTCGCGAAACAGGCTTTGCTGGTGCCGGCGGGCGCGAATCCTATGATGGATATATCGACCCTGAATTCTGGAAACCTCTCGCGAAAGAAGCCTTACGCAGCGCGAAGGTCAATCTCGAAGCTGTCCCCGCCCCTGCCGGACAAATGGATGTCGTGCTTGGCCCAGGCTGGCCGGGCGTCCTCCTTCACGAAGCCATGGGCCACGGATTGGAGGGCGACTTCATCCGCAAAGGAACCTCGGCTTTCGCAGGAATGTTGGGCGAACGCGTCGCCTCCCCCGGCGTGACGGTCGTCGATGACGGCTCCCTCGCCGGACGGCGCGGATCGCTAACGATAGATGATGAGGGCACACCGACTGGGCAGACGACCCTGATCGAGGACGGCATCCTCGTCGGGTTTATGCAGGATCGCCAAAACGCGCGCCTGATGGGCGTCGAACCGACGGGCAATGGCCGCCGCGAGAGCTTCGCCCATTCCATCATGCCGCGCATGACCAATACATTTATGCTGGGCGGAGACCGCGATCCCGGCGAAATGCTGGCGGAACTCGATGATGGTATCTACGCCACGAATTTCGGCGGCGGACAAGTCGACATTACGAACGGCAAGTTTGTCTTTCAATGTACCGAAGCTTACCGCGTCAGAAATGGAAAAGTCGGTGAACCGTTAAAAGGCGTCACACTGATCGGAGACGGCCCGACAGTCCTCACCCAGATCCGCCATATCGGGAATGATATGGAACTCGACCCCGGCATCGGCGTCTGCGGCAAAGCCGGACAGGGCGTCCCCGTAGGTGTTGGACAGCCAAGTCTTTATGTTGAGAATCTCACAGTTGGCGGGAGTGCGGTTTAAGCGCTCAACATACCTTCGCTGGTGGCAAATTCGTCCCACAGATTTCGGGCTGATATTGCTCCCCATTCTTATTGAGCGCGCCCTTGTCTTTCCCCTCTGGATATTAGCATCAACCCATTCAGATTTTGAACAAAAGCCGATGTCCTTTACGCTGGATGCGACTTATGCGGGATGGCACGCGCCAACAACGCTGAAACAGATTATCTCTCTGGCTTGGGTTCTTTTGCTCGTCGCTATTTTAACAGCCAGTCTTGAACGCCCTTATTCATGGACGAAAACAATCCTCGTTTTTGGTGGTCTGACATTACTTATGTGGTTCATGACAGCAAATACTCTAGCACTTTATGAGCCCTATTTGGCCGTTCTCTGAGATTTCGGTCTTGTTTAATTGGGGTGACTTTATGAACCCCACCTAAACCCGTTTCTTAACTTCAATAAAACTTACTCGCCCTCGCCTCATCTTTCCTACATAGTGGAAGTAAACCTAACCGAAGGAGTATGGCGATGGGTATGAACTTGATGGATATGATTATGAGCTCTGCGGGCGGACAAGCGCCGCAACAGCTGGGTCAACAATTTGGACTGGATGCGAGCCAGAGTCAGAATGCGCTGGCCGCTCTCCTGCCTGCGATCTCTTCCGGCATGAAACAAAATGCGTCGACACCGCAAGGCTTGGCCGGTCTGTTAAACGCCGTTCAGAGCGGCAATCACAGTCAATATCTCGACAATCCGGCACAGCTTGCCAGCGAGTCCGCCGTCAATGAAGGCAATGGTATCCTCGGACATCTTTTCGGGTCCAAAGAAGTCAGCCGCGCCGTGGCGGGCCGCGCATCAGAACAATCCGGCGTCTCCCCCGACATTCTCAAGAAGATGTTGCCCATGGTGGCCATGATGGCGATGGGCAGCCTCGGCAAACAATCCGGCAGCACAAGCCCGGGCGCAGGCTTTAAAGGCGCCCTCGCCCAAATGGCCGTGCAACAACTGATGGGTGGCGGACAAGCCAAGAGCGGCCTCGGCGGTATGTTGAGCGGAATACTCGGCGGCGGCGCAAAGCGTCAGCAACAGCAGGTCGCACAAGCCCATCAAGGCGGCCTCGGCATGCTCGGCAAAATGCTCGATGCTGACGGTGACGGCAATTCGATGGATGATATCCTCGGCATGATGATGAACCGCTAGGTCGCGGAGCAATAGCGGGGCGAAACTCCCGCAACACGCCAAATAAAAAGCCCGCTCAACTGAGCGGGCTTTTTATTTGGCGTGAAAGTTGGCCTAGCGGCTTAATCATAAGCCGCTCGATTGGCCATATTCGCAGTCTCCACTTCTTTCTCCCAACCTTTTGTAAACAGGCCGACCAAAAGAACAACCGCCCCTACTCCAATTGCGAACGTGGCAATCGTTGTAAACAGCGCTGGCATTTCAGACACATTCTCAGGATCGAAGCCACCAGCCAGAAGTCCGGCAACAATGTTACCCATTGAATATGTAAGAACGAAGAGGCCCATCATCTGACCGAGGAAACGGGGCGGTGAAAGCTTACTGACGGCAGAAAGCGAGATTGGGCTTAGGACCAACTCTCCCACCGTGTGGAGGAAATAAGTCAGCACCAACCAGAAAATCGCGACCTTGCCCTGTGCGGCTGCTTGTGCGGCGAAAATCATGACAACAAAGCCCAGGCCCATAATTATGAGACCAACGCCCATTTTCAGTCCATAACCCGGCGTCATCATACGCTTACCCAGCCAAATCCAGAAGACGGCAAAGAAGGGCGTCAATGTGATGATAAAGAACGGATTCACATTTTGCAGCCACGTCGTCGGGATTTCAAATCCATTGACCATACGGTTTGTGAAGTCTTGACCAAACAAATTAAGTGAGGACCCAGCCTGTTCAAAACCGGACCAGAACATGGTCGAGGCGATACAAATCAAAAGGAAGGCCCACATTCCTTTTTTCTCAACAGGGCTCAAATTACCCAGAAAATAAACCCACCCGAAATAGACAACAAATGTAGCGACAAAAAAGACGGCTACAAATTTTGAAACAGCAATGGGATCAAAACTCAAAGTCCCCGACATAATCAAAGCTGTTACGCCTGCCAAAATCACGAGGAAGGCAATAATCACCAGCCAGCTTTTTTGGTTTGCAGATGCGGAGAGTGGCGCAGCCGGTAATTCTCCCGCCCCGTTCAGTTGTTTCCGCGAGAACCAGAAATAGATCAGGCCAAGCGCCATACCGATAGCTGACGCACCAAACGCCCAGTGAATACCGTTATTCTCATAAAGGTAGCCACAGACAGTATAGCCAATGAAGGAACCAATATTGATGCCCATATAATAGATGGCATACCCACTATCCCGCCGTTCATCATCCGAACTGTAGAGTTGCCCGACAACCGCGGAGATATTGGGCTTTAGGAGCCCTGTCCCGAGCACGACAAGTATAAGGCCTAAAAAGAAGGTTTTATCGCTCGGGATGGCAAGGACGATATGACCGCACATGATGACGATACCGCCATACCAAATCGCCTTCTGGCTACCGATCATCCGGTCGGCAATCCACCCACCTGGTAATCCCATAAAATAAACTGACGCCGTATAAAGCCCGTAAATCGCCACGGCGGTCGCCGTCCCAATAGCCAGCCCGCCATCAGCAATAGCGGCCGTCATAAAGAGAACAAGAAGTCCCCGCATGCCGTAATAGCTCATACGTTCCCACATTTCTGTGACAAACAAGCTTAACAGCCCCATGGGTTGCCCTAAAAAACGGGTATCTCTTGCGGGGGCCGCAGCCGCCGCAGCTAAATTCTCTGCCATTAAAATCCCCTTTAAAGGCTATATATCGAATGCTGCGCGCATCTCTCCCCGAGACCCGACCACCAGCTTTAACCTTCGCTTTGGCACAGCCTCGCCTGCGGTGCAACGCGTCTACACCTGTTGTTAAGCCTGATAACGGTCCTGCTGATTTATAAGGCTTGAGACTCTACCTCTGCTGGCGTAGTGCGGTGCGAATAAGTGATGGGACACTTAACTATATTTTCGAAGGGGTTCGGCTTGACTCGATTATTCAATAGTGGCGTTTCAGCACTAGCTCTGTCTTTGTTAGCGACCGTCGGTACTTTCTCATTGCCCATGACGGCTTCCGCTCAGACGGCTCCGGGGACGGCAGCAGATGACGGTGCGACACCGACAGAAGTCTACAGCCCCGAATATTTTGAGCAGTTCTCACCGCAAACCGCGTCCGATATGGTTGCACAGATCCCCGGCTTTGAAATTCGCGGCAGCTCTGACGGTGAACGCGGGTTTGGGCAGGCCAGCCTCAACATTCTTATCAATGGCCGTCGCCCTTCGTCCAAGTCCTCCGGCGCGAATGAAATCCTGTCCCGCATCCCGGCTAGCAATGTTGAACGGATTGAGATTGTCAAAGGCGAGAGCCTCGATATTCCCGGCCTATCCGGACAAGTGGCCAATATCATTGCGAAGTCGGGTGAGCTGTCGGGGAGTTGGAATGCCGCAGCCCGATTTGAAGAAGGCAGCCAACCGCAATTGGGCGATATCGGGCTGAATTTCTCTGCCAAACGCGGAAATATTCAGGCCGTTGGCAGTGTCGGACATTCCCAATTCATCTTCAGCGAAAACGGAAACGAGCAATTTTTCGACGGTGAAGGCCTTCAAACTCAGGACCGCACGGAACGTCTCTCTTTTGATACGCAAAATCCCTTTGCCAATCTTAATCTGACGCTGAACCGCGACAACGGCCATATTGCGAATTTGAATCTCTCGGCGAGGAAACAGAACCGAAACACACTCGTCCAAGAACAATTCGTCAATCTGATCAATCCGGCCGGAACAGGCGCTTCCGTTGCCGCCGTCACGCAGGATCAAATCAATTATGAAATCGGCGGGGATTACGATCTCGGTCTAGACCTGTCAGGAAATAGCGGACGTCTGAAATTAATCGCGCTCCATCGTAGTGAGGATGCCGATTTTATCAGCTCTTTCCTGTTTGATGATACAGCGCCGGGTCAAGCGCTCCAACTCTTTGATCAGAACAATGTCTCCAAGGAATATATTGGTCGCGGAGAATATACATGGAAATCCGCGCAAGGACATGATTGGGCTTTTTCCGTTGAAGGCGCGATCAACACATTTGATTCTGTTTCTGACTTTTCCCTGAATGACGCCCTTCTCGTCGAGGATGATGTCCGTGTTGAGGAAGACCGCTTTCAAACGAACCTTTCACGCAGTTGGGCTGTCAATCCACGCACGACTTTGCAGACGTCACTCGGCGCGGAATATTCCGTCATTGATGTTGTCAGCGAAGACGGCGATGCGGGTAAGTTTTTCCGTCCCAAAGGCTTCATCACAGTCTCACGCAAATTGGACTCCGCCTGGACCTTACGCGGCCAAGTCGAGCGCAGTGTGAGCCAACTCGATTTTGGTGATTTCATTTCCACGGTCAGCCTGGCCGAAGAAACAGAAACACAGGGCGGCAATGTTAAGCCGGAACAGAAATGGGAATTTGAAGCCGAACTCATCAAACAAGCCCCCAAAGGTCTCTCCGGACGCTTCAAACTCTTTTACGACATCGTGGAAGACCCAATTGAGCAGGTCTTATTTGAGGGCGGCGCGCAAGGTCCGGCCAATCTGGACTCCAATGGTGCGGTTTATGGCGCAGAGGCGAACCTGACCTGGGTCTTGGATGATGCCGTGAAGGGTCTGCGCCTTACGGGGGAATTCTTTCTCTCGGAATCTGAAATTGATGACCCCATTACCGGGACGAGCCGCAATATTTCCAACTGGCCGCTCTGGGAATATGATCTCGGTTTCCGCTATGACATTCCCAACTCTCCCTTCGCCATTGAAGGCGAAGTGGAACAATCAGACAGTGCCAAATCCTTCCGCATTGACGAAACGGTTGAAAATAATTTCCTCGATCCAGAAGTCGAGCTGGCCTTCATTCACAAAGACCTGTTCGGGATGCAATTCACGGTTCGCGTTCAGAATATCGCGGATTTCAGGCTGCAACGCGAACGATTGCGGTTTACGCCAACTCGTACGGGCACACAATTTGAACGTCAGATTACGGAACGGCAGCGTGGTCAGCGTATCTCTTTTGAACTTACAGATACGTTCTAATTAATAGATACACTCGGAATAGGCGCGCATCACATCACCCGCCCATTCGCGGTTGAATTTCGTGATGAGGCGATCCGCATTGGATTGACCTGCCGCGACTTTGGCGTCGAGGTCTTGAAGAAAGACGGTCTCATTCTCCCCATGCGCATTCATCTTAGCGCGCGCATTTAAGCCTGCACGGGAGATGGTGAGTGCTTGTTTGGCCAGCTCATTGACGGTCGTGTCGCGGAATTTCGTTTGCAGACCCAATGTCGGAACTTGCTCGCGCAAGGTCTGACGTTCTTCCGCGGTCCAATCCTTCACAAGGTCCCACGCCGCATCCAAGGCGGAATCATCATAAAGAAGCCCCGTCCAGAAAGCCGGCATGGAACAAAGCTCGTCCCAATGGCCAGTGTCACAGCCGCGCATCTCCAAGAATTTCTTGAGGCGGACTTCCGGGAAAATCGTGGAGAGATGGTCTTCGAAATCACTCATGGTCGCGACTTCGCCCGGACGGACATCCAGCGTCCCGTCCAAGAATTTGCGGAAATCCTTGCCCGACGCATCCAGATATTGCCCGTCGCGATAGACGAAATACATCGGCACTTTCAGGGCGTAATCGACATATTGCTCAAAGCCGAAGCCCTCATCAAAGACAAAAGGCAACATACCTGTTCGGTCGGCGTCGGTATCCATCCAGATACGCGAGCGGAAGGACTTATAGCCATTCAGCTTACCGTCGGTAAAAGGTGAATTCGCAAAGAGCGCCGTCCCAATCGGTTGCAGCGCCAGTGAGACCCGGAATTTCTTGACCATATCGGCCTCTGAGCCGAAATCCAGATTGGCTTGAACGGTGCAGGTCCGGAACATCATCTCGCGCCCCATTGTCCCGACCTTCTGCATATAGTCGCGCATGATTTTATAGCGACCCTTGGGCATGACGGGGACATCTTCGAGTTTCGTGTCCGGACGGAAACCGAGTGACAGGAACCCGGCCCCGATTTCATCGGCGACTTCGCGGACTTCGCGCAGGTGGCGGGAGACTTCGGCGCAGGTCTGGTGGATATGGTCCAACGGCGCACCGGACAGCTCTAACTGTCCACCCGGCTCCAAAGACACAGACGCGCCGTCGCGTTTTAACGCAATGAGATTGCCGTCTTCTTCAACAGGCTGCCAGTCGAATCGCTGCAAACCTTCCAGCATGGCCTTAATCGAACAGGGCCCGTCATAAGGCAGCGGCAGCTTCTTGGCGTTACAAAAGCCAATCTTCTCATGCTCTGTGCCGACTCGCCATTTATCCTTCGGTTTAGACCCGGAGGCGAGATAATCAACCATCTGCGCCTTTGACGTGATGGGTTGAGCATTGGGAGCGGAAGGACCTGACATATGCCGCGTTTAATCGCGACAGGCTGACGCGGCAAGTTGGAAAACTCTAATCCCAATCAACGAATTTGTGAGTTGCGCAGCCTGAACTCGCGACTTTGCGGTTTCACTCGCGCGTGATAGAGGCCGCGCCATGTCCAGCACGACCCTCATTGATAACGCCCCCGCCCCCGCACCAGTTGATCCACGCGTTGCGTTGGTTGGGCTTGGCCGCAAGGAAATCGCGGCGGAGTTAGAGCGCATTGGCATTGAACCGAAAAAAGTCCGGATGCGGACGAAGCAGATTTTCCACTGGATCTATAATTACGGCGTCACTTCATTTGACCAGATGACAAATGTCGGCAAACCCTTACGGGCGAAACTGGAAGCCGGGTTCACCTTGGACCGACCGGAGATTGTCGAACGGCTCATCTCCGTCGACGGCACGCGTAAATATCTCATCCGCATGTCGCCGGGTGTCGAGGTCGAGAGCGTCTTTATTCCCGATGTGTCCAAAACCGGTGCGCTCTGCGTGTCCAGCCAGGTCGGCTGCACCCTCACCTGCACCTTCTGCCATACGGGGACGCAACGACTCGTGCGTAATCTGACGGCGCGTGAAATCGTGTTGCAAGTCATCATTGCGCGGGACGACCTCGGCGAATGGCCGACGACGCAGGAGAACCGCAAGCTGACTAATATCGTCTTTATGGGCATGGGCGAACCGCTTTATAATACAGAAAAAGTCGGTGATGCGCTGGACACGATCTGCGATCCCGAAGGCCTCGGCATTGGTCGCCGACGGATTACGGTATCGACCTCGGGTGTTGTCCCGGAAATTGGCCCGATGGGCGAACGCACCTCCGCTCAACTCGCCATCTCGCTCCACGCGGCCAATGATGAACTTCGCAGTCAGATTATGCCGATCAACAAGAAATATCCGCTGAAAGAGTTGATGCAGGCCTGCCGTGACTATCCCGGCCTGTCCAATTCCCGCCGCATCACGTTTGAATATGTCATGCTAAAAGGGATTAACGATCGACCCTGGCATGCCAAACAACTCATCAAATTACTGCGAGGCATTCCCGCCAAAGTGAACCTGATCCCGTTCAACCCGTGGCCCGGCACGGACTACGAATGTTCCGACATGGAAACGATCAAGACCTTCTCCGACATGGTAAACGCCGCAGGTTATGCCAGCCCCATCCGCAAAACCCGCGGACAGGATATTTTCGCGGCCTGTGGGCAATTGAAGAGCGACAGCGAGAAGAAACGCGCGAGTGTATTGCGCAAAGAGGCGAAAGCAGCGGCGGCGGGGTAAGCGTTTTATTTTCGGCTTTGGATAGTTCCGGAATTATGCAGGTCAGAGACAATAACATTTGTTATCCCGCACGCAACGCAGTGGAGATGCGGGACCTAACGACTGCTCTCTCAAACCTGAGGTCTGCAAACGACAGGCCCCGCATCACGTGTGGGGTGACAGTTGGTTTTGGGGGCACTGAAAAGATAATCCTCGGTAATGGCGATTTTGAAAGCGTGGATTGAGAAAATAAAATTCCAACAATCTCGCCTGTCCTCGGCGCAGGCCGGGGCCTCCTTAGGTGATTGTAATGTCTGCTCAAATTAGCGTCCTCTGAATTATGATGGAGACCCCGGCCTGCGCCGGGGACAGGCTCATAAACGGGGATTGAGATTTATTTCAAAAACTGCGTCCACACCCCTTTCGACCTGTGCAATCTTTAAGGTGTCTTCTTTCACAGGGCGGTCAGGTGCACATTGACCAGTGCAATTCTGTTTGATGAGGTGTCGAAAATTTGGTGAAGCTTACCCATTTTTCGACGCTTTTATTAAAAAAACAGAAATGCACGGACCGGAAAGAAGCGGTGCTTGTCATTGGACAAAGTCGAGTAATGCCGACGGAGTTGGGTGGCCTATCGAGAGCTGATCGTTCCCCGACTGAATGGTTCGGCCGTTAGTGCAAAAAGGCGCCGCCGCGTGGGCCCGTTGGGGTTCGAAAACTTAGCTTATAATCTGGTTTGCGACCAGAACCCAGACGACCACGCGGACATCCCGTTTTATTCGAGAGTAAACGAAGCGAAACGGAAACAAGATAAGAGATACAGGAACCAAATGGTTCTGAGGCAGGCGAATTTATCGTCCAGTGTTCCCGATTAGCCGCGGTCTATTCCGCAGAGTGAATGCGCATGGGTGCCGGGCGGTTGTTTGCAAGCAAACAACATGGCCCGGGAACACTGAGCGATTGAATGAATATAAACGACAGGCCCCACATAACGTGCGGGGTGACATATGTGTTTCGCCTCACTGCAAGCCTATACGGCAGGGTCAGTTCCATCTCCCAACCGCACAAAAAACTTGCACCGCCCGCACAAATTCTGAAAGACAGGCTTCGGAGATTTTCGTTGGTGGGGGACGGAAATCATGGGCACAACGACAGATTTATGGACCCCGCAATGCAGCCAGCATTTGAGAGCCTCGCCGCAGGCTTCCCCTATCTAATTTTCTATCTCGTGATGGTGGCCGTCATCTATGTGGCCGGTATCTTTGCCTATGTCTGGCTAACGCCGCATAAGGAGATTGAGCTGGTCCAGGACGGCAATATGGCAGCGGCCATTCATTTCTCAGCACTAATCATCAGCCTCGCCCTGCCCATTGCGGCCTGCCTCATTAATAAGTTCTCTCTCTATGATGTCGGAATATGGGCGTTGTTTTCGGTCATTCTTCAACTCTTCCTCTTTCGCATAACCGACTTCATTATTTTCCGCGGCATGCCTGAACGGATTGAACGGGACGA
Source organism: uncultured Caulobacterales bacterium (assembly GCA_947503715.1). Lineage (GTDB taxonomy): Bacteria > Pseudomonadota > Alphaproteobacteria > Caulobacterales > Maricaulaceae > Litorimonas. Next base: position 407,469 of record CANNER010000003.1, read on the forward strand.
GACCGGACCGACCATGGTCTTGGCCGCCTTTAAACTGGCCGGCTCCCTCATCCTCGCCTTTGCGATTGCAGGTTAAACCCGCGCGCCGATGGCCTATCGCGCGAAAAAGAAACGGCGGTTTCCTGACTGGATTGTCTATGGTCTGGCGCTAGCCATTTTTATTTGGACCGCTTACGGCGTCGAGGAAGATGTCATCATTCCGGAACCGCCGACATCGCCCGAATTGGGCCCACTCCTGCCCAGTGAATCGCCTTTAGACGAAATCATTCTGGTCGACGCTGCACCGGCTCAATCCGGCACGGGAACCGCCTTTGCGATTAATGAGGAAGGGTTATGGCTCACGGCCCGCCATGTTGTTGATAGTTGTGAAACGGTGGGACTGCGCGTCGGGTTGGGGCGATTTATTCCTGTTGAATACCAAGTCATTCAAAACTCTGACCTTGCCGTCCTACAATCCAAATGGACGCGACGCGCTCTGCCTGCGGATTTGGACTCGGCGCGCCAAATCGGCGAGATCGGATATTTCTTCGGCTACCCGCAGGGGGAACCGGGCGAAGTCGTCGGGTCCCTCATCGCGCGCAACCGGATGAAAGTCCGGGGACGTTACACGAATGATGAAGCCATTTTGGCCTGGTCAGAACTGGGCCGGTCGCGCGGATTATTTGGCTCGCTGGGCGGAATGTCCGGTGCGCCCGTCTTGGATAAAGACGGCGAAATTATTGGAGTCGTCTCCGCCGAGGCGCCACGTCGAGGTCGCATCTATTCCGTCGCGCCGCGATATTTGCGCGGCATTATCACGGAGCCCGGCGACGGCGTGGAACCCCTCTCGCTGGAGACTTACGGGCAATCCGCGGACCGTCTCCGGCGTGACCGTCGTGTGGCAAAGGTCATATGTCTCGTCGATTAAAACGCAGTCGGGGCGAACGGATTTGGAGGTGGTTCATCACGCTTCTTTTTCTGGGATTACTCGGCTGCCTGTTTTGGGCGACGAATAAATATGTTCCGGGTCAGCACCTGCCGTGGAAATCGCTCGACACCTCGCGCCCCATCGGCTGGTCGACAAAACAACAACTCCTGCGCATGAGCCTCTCGCCTTCGAAAACCTGCATGGACCTTGCTCGCGATACGGTCGGATATGAAACAATCCCCGCCGACCCGAAAAGGCCGACCACAGGTGCGGGTGCTGATATTTGCGGCTGGGATGTCGCACGGGTTGTCTACGGAACCGAAGATGTGGATTTCGCGCCGGGTGAGAGCAACATGCAATGCCCGCTCTCGGTCGCCGTTTTCCTCTGGCAGCGGGAGGTGAACGATTTGGCGCAAAAACACTTCGACCAACCCCTGGCGAAAATCCACCATATGGGGACTTATTCCTGTCGGCGGCAACGCGGGAACGGGTCGGGAAAGTGGTCCGAGCACGCCTTTGCCAATGCGTGGGATGTCGGTGCCTTTGAACTGGAAGACGGCACGCTCATCCGTGTCTTGACCGGCTGGAACGGTGACCGAAAGCAGGCCAATTTTTTGCGCGAGGCCCGTAAAGCGGCCTGCGAATTATTCCGCGTGACGCTCTCACCCGATTACAATGCCTCCCATGCAGATCATTTCCACCTGGACATGGGACCGAGTTCGGCCTGTCGATAGAATTTTAAGACAAAAGGTTTAAACATCAGATATGCATATTTTAGCTATCCTTCTCGGCATTATCGGCACGGGCCTGTTTTGGGCCATGCGCCTGTCGGCCAATCGTAAGAATATTGGCGATGCGGCCAATACGATTCACGGTGCGGCGGTTCATGCCAAAAACCTCCCGCGTCAGAGACGGTTCAAAAAAGCGCATAATCGTAAGGGATTTGACCTCGTCGAATTTCCGACAGAGGCCGCAACTGTCCTCATGATTATGATGGCACGCTCAGGCGATACACGCCGGATGGAACCGGGGGAGCGCGAAGTGATGGAGACTTTGTTGCGGACAAATATGCAATTGTCAGAAGATGATGCGGACGGGATGATCCGTCAGATGGACAGCCTGACCCATGATGTCGTCCTGCCCGAAAGTGCCATTCAACCGATGACAAAAATTCTCTTGGACGCGGTGAGCAAAGATGACGCGAGTGACTTGGCGGACATGTTGGCACAAATCGCGGGCGCTGATGGGGATGGTCCGAATGTTGAACAGGTCGAGTTTTTGAGGCGGTTCAAAGAACCGTTTGATTTGAACTAGGGCGTTTTGTCAGGTCGAGCGTGGCGTCCTGAATATTAAATTGTTCGGAAAGTCTGTTTCGAATCGCGTGTTTTATATCTTCTATTGAACTGTCGGAATCGACTGTCGCAGACATCGTTACAACGACACAATCATTCGTCATCGACCATATCCGCAGTCGGGAAACTTCATGGAGGCCCCGAATATTTGATGATAAATCTGTTTCGATCTGCTCTGAATTATCAGGCGCACCCTGCAACAGAATATGAGCCGAGGCTTTGATGAGCCCCCAAGCTGACCGGAGAATGAGGAGTGCAACGAGGACAGAAAGGATGGGATCCGCCACAACCCAACCCGTCATCAGAATAATCACCGCCGCCGCAATCGCAGCAACTGAGCCCAGAAGATCACCCAAAACATGAAGTACGGCTCCGCGAATATTTAAATTCTCTTGATCCGCCCCCATCAGGATTTTGAAGACGATGAGGTTCACCATGAGGCCCGCAATCGCAACATAGAGCATCGGTCCCGCGAGAATGTTGCCCGGTGAAAGGAAGCGATGAAATGCTTCCCAGACGATCCATATCGCCACCGCGAAAAGCGTGAGACCATTGATGAAAGCTACCAAAATGGAGACACGATCATAGCCATAGGGAAAACGTGAATTGGCAGGCTTTCGGGCGATCTGGAACGCCGCCCAGGCCATCGCGAGGGCTGCGAAATCCGTCATCATGTGCGCCGCATCCGCGAGCAAGGCCAGAGAACCGGAGATCAGTCCGCCTGCGACCTCCGCAATCATGAATAGGCCCGTCAGGACGGCGGCAAGACCAACCCGTTTGCGGTTCTGTTCCGTCACTTTTGGTGCATGAGTATGGCCATGACCATGCCCGTTACACCCCTCATTAGGGTGATGCGCGTCCCCGTGATGTGAATGTGCGTGACCAGCCATAATCCGCTATCGGGCGTGAGGACCGAACCGTCAAGACTGTCAGATTTTATCCTCAGAGGCTTAAGAGGGTTTTAGCCAATTTCATTTAGAGAAGGCCTGTGAAACGAACCCGTCGACATATTCTTCAGCGCGTCACAGAGATGACGCAAGCGGATTGGGATGCCTGGGCCGCGATGCGGGCGGCCAACCCGTCTCTCATTTCGCCCTATTTTCATTCGGACTATACGCGCCTTCTGTCAGACTTACGCCCCGATGTGCGTATCGTCAGTGTCTATAATGAGGCTGGCGAACCGATTGCGTTCCTTCCTATTCAAGGTCAGCGCTTCGCCCGTCCCGTTGGCGCGCCAATGAGCGATTATCATGGGTTAATCACGTCTGACCCGAACCTTACCTATAAACAGGCTTTGGCAGGAACAGGCATTGGTGCGCTTCATTTTAGCCATGCCGTTGACCCCGCCAAGCTAGGCCCGACACAAATCCTCTCCCGCGAGGAAACCGCCGCTCTTGAAATCAAGACAACGGCTGAGGATTGGCGCGCGACGAAAGACGGGTCCTATCGCCGACATCTAAAATCAAATCGTCGACGCGTACGCAAGGCGACAGAGGAAATCGGCGAGCCCCGTGTCGAACTCTTCAGCCGGAACATTGATGTTTACCAAACGCTTCTCGACTGGAAGCGGGCAAAATTCTCACAGACAGGAAAATATGACGTCCTTTCGGCCGATTGGACGCAGAGCCTGATCCGCGATCTCTGGGAGCGGGGACGGAATGCGGCTTTGCGCTGTGACATGCACGCGCTCTATTTCGGGGACCGTCTCGCCGCGATAGATCTGGGTCTATCGGATGGTCATACTTTCCATAGCTGGATGGTCGCTTATGATGATGCCCTGTCGGAATACGGACCCGGAATTCAGCTCATGGAGGGTTTAATCGAGGCGACGCCGGAAACGGGCTATGGCCGGATTGATCTAGGCGCGGGACTAGAGGGCTATAAACGACATTACGCCACACAGTCTAAGACCGTGATCGCCGGATTTGTGCCGATTGAGGGCGCAGCCGGCCGATTGTCACGCGTTTATGCGGCGACAGAACGTTGGGGCGAGACAGCCCTACGCGATGCCCCTGGAAAGCTGCGTCGTCGTTACAGCCAAATCGCAGCCTGCGAAGACGGCGTGGCAGGACGCACACGCCACATGTTGGCGGCTTTTAAGCTGGCTATCCGGCATTAACACGTCTGAGCAAGGCCTGACCTCCCTGTCACAAAATTGAAAAAAATTCGCTCTCCCCCTTGATTGTTCAAGGAAAATAGCAAAACGTGTCCCTAACCGAAATCGAAATTCGGACTCCATGATCGGGAAAACCCGGCTTGGAACTACATCACTCGGGGAGAGTCACATGAAAACAGCAACAGGCGCGGCACTCGCGCTCCTGACAACGTCCGCCTTGGTCGCAGCACCCGCTGCCATGGCGCAAGATGAGACATCGTTCTCAGAAGATATCGTCATTTCGTCGGCGACACGCCGACCGCAAGATTTGCAGGACGTGCCGATTGCGGTAACAGTCCTTTCACCGGAAACGCTGGAAGATAACGGCGTCGTCAATATTCAAAACCTCGCCATTGTCGCGCCAAGTTTCGCGGCCTCTCAGGCACAGACAGCCTCCGGCACGGTTGTGCTGCGTATTCGCGGCGTTGGTACCACCTCCAACAATATCGGTTTTGAATCCGCTGTCGGTGTCTTCATCGACGGAGCCTACCAATCCCGCCCGGGTATCGCGCTGGGCGAATTTGTCGATGTCGAAAATGTCGAAGTTCTTCGCGGCCCACAAGGCACGCTCTTTGGACGTAACACCTCTGCCGGTGCGTTGAAGATTGAGAATAAGCGACCTGACCTGTCTGAAGTCGGCGGATTCGTGAACGCGACCTATGGCAGTTTCGAGCATACGAGCCTGCAGGGTGCAGTGAATATTCCTGTTGTGGAAGATAAAGTTGCGGTCCGCCTGACCGGAGCAACGCGCAATCGCCGTGGCTATGTCCGCCTGTTTGATCGAGACGGCAATAAGCTCGGTAATTCCAATGAGCTTGATCAACTCTTGCTTCGCGGTCAAATCGGGTGGGAAGCAGATAATGGCTTTAAGGGTCGCCTGCTCGTCGATTATTCCGAAAGTGACGCCGCTGTCGGCGCTGCGCTGGAAGTTCAGCAATCCCCTGTTGAGACAGCAGGCCTCTTCCCGCTTGTCGGCCTCGGCGCACGTGGCGGCATGGTCGGACCGGATGTTGCGGTCAGCGCGAATGATGACGACCTCGCGCAAGACGCTGTTGATAATTTGATTGCAGGTGCAAGTTTTGTTCCGAACCCCAGCAGTGACCAGCTCGGGTTTGTCGCAGAACTGGAATATCCTATCTCCGACAATGCCGACATTATCTATATTGGTTCACTTCGTGGATATGATGCGAATGAGGAATATGACTCGGATTTCTCCGGCCTGGACGTCTTTAACGTGATCGACAGCCCGGTTGAAATCGACACGATGACACATGAACTTCGCATTCAAGGCGATGCTATGGATGGCCGTCTCGATTGGCTGGTCGGGGCCTATTATTCCGATGAGGAAATCTCTCAGCAGGTCAATTTCGAACTGGGTGAGGATTACGGCGAACTCGTCGGCGCACTGTTCTTTGGACCAACGGCGGGCGCACTGGGGGCTAACCCGCTGACTGTCTTCACAGGTGTTGATCCAGCAGGCACGTCTATCTCGCAGCTCTATAATCAGGACAGCAAGAGCTTCTCCGTCTTCACCAATAATACATTCGCCGTAACGGACGCACTCTCCTTAACATTGGGCTTGCGCTATTCCGACGAGAGCAAAGATGGCAGTTTTGCACAGGCGAACGTTAATAACGACATCTGTCCGGCGACATTGGGCGCTCTGGGCACGGGCGCTGTTCCGGCGGCTCTCTCGACGAATGTCTTTGGTTTGGGTTGCTTGGCCTTCCTCGCACCGGCGGATTTGCCAGCGGCAGCGGTTTTCCCGCTGCCCCGCACATTTGATGATGAGTTCAAAGATGAAGAGCTGATTTACACAGCCAAAGTCGGTTATGAATTCACACCGTCCATTTCGACTTATGCCAGCTTTACGCATGGCTATAAATCCGGTGGCTTCAACCTCGACTCCACTGCGGCGTCCGGTGGTGCGGATCCAAGGTTCGACTCGGAAGAAGTCGATTCCTACGAAATCGGTCTGAAATCGCGTCTGTTTGATAACCGCATGACATTGAATGTCGCGGCCTTCATGCAGGACTTCACGGACTTCCAGGTTCTGGAATTCACGGGCGCTCAGTTCACGACGTTCAACGTTCCGAAAGCCAATTCAGACGGTATTGAGATCGAAACGGTCATCAATCCGGTTGATGGTTTGACACTGAATGGTGGTCTGACCCTTCTGGATGCCAGCTATCCGGATGATTGCGCAGGCGACAACCCCGTCCCCAACACAGCGACGCTCTGTGGTAACCCTCTCACAAACGCTCCGGAAACGGTCGGCATTTTGGGGGCCAGTTATGAAGGTAGCATAACGGACAAGATTGACTTCTTCGTCAATGCGCAGCTTCGCCATGAAAGCTCTCGCCGGACATCAACACAGGCGCAAACTGTGCCAAGTGCGGACGCAATTGCAGCGGCGGGCAGCCTCGACGCGGCTGTTGCCGCAGCCGGTGATGTCCCGTTCGATATCCAACCCAGCAATACGAAGATCAATGCGCGTCTCGGTTTCACCGATGCGGATGATCTTTATGCGCTGGAATTCTGGGCGACGAACCTGACCAATGAAGTCACACGCGGTGTGACATTCAACACCGTCTTCCGTTCAGGATCGCGTTCGGCCTTTATCCAAGAGCCGCGCATGTATGGTGTGACTGTGCGCCGGAACTTCTAAAGGTTCATGCATAACAGCTTATCAAAGGCGCGGGTTACGGCCCGCGCTTTTTTCGTTATAAGTGATAAAAATAATATCAGGGGAGACCAAGATGGTCCGCATTAATCCAGACAAGCCCAATGCCGAAGCCACCACAAAGCCCGCAGAGTTGGACACAGTCCTCGCCGCGCAACGCAAAGCGTTCAACGCCAATCCCAATTCTGATTGGAAATCGCGCAAAGCTAAACTGGAAACGTTGCGCGATCTCATCCTCGGTCACGAAGCCGAATTTGCCGCCGCAATCAGTGCCGATTTCGGAAACCGTGCCGTTGAAGAAACCATCATCGCGGAAATCCTCGTAATCAAAGGCGGTATTTCACACGCGCTGAAACACACACCGAAATGGATGAAATCACGCAAAGCGCCCGTTGCCTTGCAGTATAAGCCTGCGAAAAATGTTATCATCCCGCAACCGCTCGGCGTGATCGGGATTATCAGCCCGTGGAATTATCCGCTTCAACTCGCCGTCATGCCGCTCATCGGGGCTATTGGTGCCGGTAATCGCGCAATGATTAAGCCGAGCGAATATACACCGCGTCTGTCGCAACTCCTGAAAGACGTGCTGGCCAAAGGCTTTACGGATGAAGAGGTCTTTGTCGCCACAGGCGGTGTCGAAGTCGCCTCCGCCTTCTCTTCTCTGCAATTCGATCATCTCGTCTTTACGGGTTCCACAAGTGTCGGCCGCATTGTCGGGAAGGCCGCAGGCGCGAACCTTGTCCCCGTCACGCTGGAACTAGGCGGGAAATCGCCGACTATTATTGATGAGAGCGCCAATATGAATATCGCCATTGGGCGGATTGCGAATGGTAAATTGCTCAATGCCGGACAGACCTGTGTTGCGCCGGATTACGTTCTGATGCCGGAGAATAAGATCAACGCTTTCTCCGAGGCGCTCATCAAGAAAGCGGAAGAGTTCTATCCGACTGTTGCGGGCAATGATGACTACACGTCGATCATCGCGGATTCGCATTATGCGCGTTTGCAGGATCTGCTGGAAGACGCCGAGAACAAAGGCGCAAAAATCCAGACGGCTGGGGATGATGACAAACAACAACTCGCCAAAGAACGACGCGTCCCCCTCACCGTCGTCACCGATACGACACCCGACATGAAAATCATGCAGGAAGAGATTTTCGGTCCGTTGCTCCCAGTTATGGCCTCTGAAACATTGGATGATGCGCTCAGCTATGTGCAAAGCCATGACCGCCCTCTCGCCCTCTATTGGTTCGGTGAGGACAAAGCGAAACGTGATAAAGTCCTGCGTCAGTCAATTTCCGGCGGGGTGTCCATCAACGAGACCGCCTGGCATGTCGTGCAGGAAGATATTCCCTTTGGCGGCGTCGGTCCGTCCGGCATGGGCGCTTATCACGGCGAACACGGGTTCAAATCCTTCTCTCATATGAAGGGCGTTTTCATTCAATCCAAATTCAGCCAAGGCAAAAACCTCTTCCCGCCCTATACGGAGAAGACCCATAAAATGCTGGGATTGATGAAGAAGTTCCTCTGATGAAGACTGAATTTGATTTTATTATCGTCGGCGCAGGCAGTGCAGGCTGCACGCTCGCCAATCGCCTGACCGAAGACGCCGATGTCACGGTCTGCCTGATCGAGGCAGGCCCCACACACAAACATTGGAGCGTCTCAACACCCGGGCTCAGCCTCGTGAATATGGTGACGAAGAAACGGAATTGGGGTTTTGAGACCGTCCCGCAAGAATGTCTCGGCGGGCGGCGCGGCTATCAACCGCGCGGGAAAGTTCTTGGCGGGTCCTCCGGCACAAATGCGATGATTTATATTCGCGGGCATAAGGCGGATTACGACAATTGGGCGGCACTCGGCAATGAAGGCTGGTCCTATGACGACGTCCTTCCCTATTTCAAAAAGGCGGAAGATCGGGATCGCGGCGCGGATGAATTCCACGCGACAGGAGGTCCGCTTCGCGTTGAGCGGCGCGAAAACTCACCCATCAATGAAAACTTCCTGACCGCTTGCGACGAATTACAAATGCCCGCCAATGATGATTTCAATGGCGCGACACAATTGGGTCACGGCTATTACGACGTCACACAGAAGAATGGCGTCCGTTGGTCCACAGCAAAAGCCTATCTCGAAGCGGCAGAAGGTCGTCCGAACTTACATGTTATGACGGAGGTTTTGGCTGAAAAGATATTGGTGAAAAATGGTCGCGCCATAGGTGTGCGATTGCAGCAAAAAAAAGAGACCCTTGAACTCACGGCAAAGCGGGACGTCATCGTCTCTGCGGGCGCTTTTGGATCCCCTCATCTGCTGCTACTTTCCGGCATTGGGGCAGAAGATAAATTGACCCCGCATGGGATTGCGCAAGTCCATGACCTACCCGGTGTTGGCGAAAACCTTCACGACCACATCGATTGGATCGCCGCCTATAAGGGCAAGCGGAAAGGCATGCATAAAGAGACAGTTGGATTTTCCATTCCGGGATCTTTCAACATGGTCAAAGAGTTTTTTAATTATAAGAAACACGGCAAAGGTCTGCTGTCTTCCAATCTCGCGGAAAGTGGGGCGTTTCTCTATATTGATCGAGAAGAGCCCTCTCCCGACATACAGCTTCACTTCGTGATTGCCATTGTGGATGACCACGGGCGAAAGCTGCATTGGGGTCACGGATTTTCTACGCATGTCTGTCTCCTGCGCCCGAAGAGCCGGGGCACAGTCACGCTAAATTCCAATGATCCAACGGACGCTCCGGCCATTGATCCGGCCTTCCTGACCCATCCCGATGATGTCGAGAAGCTCTACCAAGCCTCACGCCTCACACAGCAAATCATGCGGTCCCCCGCAATGGATGAGATACGCGGAGAGCCACTTTACGGAACGGAAGCTGAGAGTGAAGCCGACCTCCGTGCGGATATTATCGCCCGCGCGGACACGGTTTATCATCCCGTCGGGACTTGCAAAATGGGGGTGGACGTCATGGCCGTTGTGGATGCCCGCTTGCGGGTTCACGGGCTGGAAGGCCTGCGCGTCATCGACGCTTCCATCATGCCGCAAGTCATTTCCGGTAATACAAACGCCCCTACTATCATGATTGCCGAAAAGGCGGCGGACATGATTAAAGAAGACTGGGCGTCAGAGGCAAGTTTGGAAGCCGCCGAGTAATTAGTCGATCTTATCTTCCGCACCTTTCCAAACTTGATAACTGTAAAGCGCGCCATAGGCGGTAACACCTAGGAGGAGCGTCACGACGATTGCGACTCCCCAAAGCGCAGGGAGCGTGAAAGCCGCAACAAGGCTGAATATGCCCGCAATGGCATATAGGCCACCCATCCGGCGGTGTGTTCGCGTCCAACTCGTCACAGATTTCAAGGTCCAAGCCGTATTGAACCCAAACATCCCGCCCGCATTAGGCTGAATTTTCGGAAAGTAGTTCCCCATTATGAGCATTAATCCCGCAAGGGCGGCGGTGACCACCCTAAAGATGGGATCAATCGTGAGGACGCCTTTGGACGCCTCTACCAAAGTAAAGGCAACACCCGCGAGAATGACACACATGAAGACAGCAACGCCAATCCAGATGGCCACATAAGCCTTGGCGGATTTTTCCATGCCTGAATCTTCCGGCATCAACTTTGGAAGGGCTGCGAGTAGGCCGAAGGTGAAAACAGAGGTCAGAATGAAAATGATAAAAATTATAATGAGGTCACTTCGTGTTCCATATCCATCGGGTTCGCCTTTGGCATTGAAGTGAATCGGGAAGGACTCACCTGCGGGTAATTGATAATAGGCGAAAAGGCTAATCGCGATCATTACGATGATCGCGAGAACACTAACCTTTAGTCCGGTACGTAACATCTTCGCTCTCCCTACATTGTACATTTGCAAGGTCGAGCAAGGCGCTGGCGGCATCCTCAATCACGCTCGTATTAATGGAATAAATCAAGGAGTTCCCGCGCCTCTCAGAGGAGACGAGATCCGCCTCTTTCAGGACTGACAGATGACGGCTCAAGGTCGGCCAACTGATATCGAATTGATCCGCGAGATCACCTGCCGACCGGGATGTATGGCGCAGCAATTCCAAGAGTTGGCGACGTGTGGGATGGCTCAGGGCTTTGAAAATTCCATTTCGCATATTCGCTAATTAGCGAAAACACGAAATAGAATCAAGCGCATAAAATCTTATATATTTAAATACCCGTACCAGAGAATGAGGGCGATCAGCCGCCCCGTTACCGCAGACCGGGTCAAATATCCGAGGGCCGTCAATAACAGAGGCAAGCCTAGGCCGATGGCAACGATGTCCAACATCTGATCTGTCGCTCCGCTCGCGGTGATATTCACGAGCGATGGCAGGCACAGGGCCGTTGACAGGACGACCATTGCGACAAGGCGGACAAAAACGGCAGAACTTCCCAGCGGTGTCAGCGCGGAGAGTTTCGACATCTCCATGCCCCGCCAACGCGCGGCCTGTTGGCTAAACGGAAAGGTGAGAAGCAGCGCTAGCGCTGGGCCGACCATGCCACGGAAAGGCAGTACAACTCCAGCGGCCGCGACAATGAGAAGGACCGGGATCATGATTCTGGGTCGCAGGACCAACTGGATCTCAGAGAGGAAGAGTGAAATCAGCGACCCGTTTGCAGAAGCAAGAGGCACAGGCTCTTTCGAAAAGGAAGGGGGCCCTGTCGTGACGATCTCCGGACGCAGCGCTTTAAACTTATGCGGCGCATAGATTTGCGCAAATAGTGCAACAAGCACCCCCACACTGACCAACCAAAACAGGCGGGAAAAGAGGTAGTCCCCCGACATCACGCCGGACCAAGCATCGAGTGATAAGACGTCACCGGAAGAAGCCGGACCAAAAATAACGAGCGACTCAATGCGCTCAGTCGTGGTTCCGGCCAAAGGCGCGGCGAACCCGAAGACATCAAGAATGGGCGGCGCGGATCTTGTCGCAAAAAACGCCGAAGATAGAAGGAGAAGAGCCAGCCACACAAAAAAGAACAGGACGTCACCGCCTGCCCCGCGCAATCCTCTGCGAGTTGAGAAAATCGTACGCAATCCCGCAATAACAGCGAGCGCGGGAGCCGCAATCAGGCATAGGCAGAGCAATGTCACAATGGGTCTGACATCTGAAAGCGGTAATCGGAAAAGCGAGATCACGACACCCGCTAACCCCAGGACGAGCATGAGGACCCACAAGGACACAGTATCAGCAATCCAATGGCCCAACATTTGCGCTGTCCGGCGAGCGGGCGTTAGGTCGTCTGCCTGCCAAGGCTGACGTCGGGTTGGGCCAGCGCGCAGAAAAATATAAGCCAACGGCGTGAGAATAACCGCCATAATCACGCCGAGCTGCAATCCAATTGTCGCGGGATCCAGCGCCAGATAGGCCGAATTAATCGACATAATCGAATAGTCGCCGCCCTGTTCCGGCAACATGAACCGCGCCGCAATTGGAGCCGCGAGCGCCAAAATCCAAATGGCTGGACTACGCAAGTGCCGAGACAGTTGAATGCGTGTGTGGGTCGCAAGACTTTCGAAAAAGAGGGTCACGGGCCTAATCCGCTTGCGCCATTGGAATATTGAGCGTCGCGAAGCTACGCCCCGATAGGCTTTCAGCCAGATGGGTTGTCATCAAAACAATCGCGTCCTTTTCAAAAATGAGATCATTCACGTGACCGGCCGTCTGCGGGTCGAGTTCGGCCGTAGGTTCATCGAGGATCAAAATGTCTGGCGCGCCGAGAAAAGCCTGCGCCAAACCGAGGCGGCGGCGCATGCCACCGGAATAGGTCCGAATCCGACCATCAGCATCCCGTCCCAGTCCGAGACGATCAAGCAAGGCTCGACCTTGTGATTTAGCCTCGCGCAAGCCGATCTTCTTCAGCGCAGCCATGTGCAGAAGGAAGTCCATCCCAGTAATATCTTCCGGGAAGTCAATCCTCTGCGGTGCATAACCCAGCCCGGCCCGAAAGGCTCGAGGCGTCCGTGAGAGGACTTCACCGCACCAACGCACTTCGCCCTGTGAAGGCCGTTCCGCGCTAGCGCAGAGGCGGAGCAAGGTTGTCTTCCCCACTCCGCTCGGTCCCGTAATCACGCTAACGCCGGACTCAAACCGATGCGTCAGGTCAGACAGCACCTGCTTCTTTCCGTAACGTTGCCCGATATTATTGAGATCCAGCATCCATTTCCCCGATTATCTTCAGCGCTGCGTCCATTGCGGGATCTTTACCCGCCCGGACCGATGTGACTGTTGTCGGAGCCAGAATGTACGGCGTCAAGCCTTCACCCTTTGGCAGATCGCCAACGTTGTTTTCAAATCGAATAACCGGCAAGCGGAGTCTGATCCCGGACTCCGGTAATTTCAGGAAGAAGATTGTTCCTGCCGTTGGCCCCAGTGGATTTCCGTCCGTTTTCTCGCCGATCAAAGTTACCGGACGGGCGGCTTGAACAGAGGCCATAAAGTTTGTTGCGCCGGAAGAATTAGATTGACTGGTCAGCATGATAAGCTCGCCGTGAAATCCGAACTTTGCCGGTTTTATGGTTTTAATGTCATCACTGAATATGGACCGCAGTGAATATTCGCCGGACTCCGTTTTCTTAAACTCCAGAGAATTTGGATTAATGGCCCGCTTTTCCCATGTCGTGATGTAATCCGTATAGGCATCATGATCGAGTGTTTTAAATATCGCGGCACGTTTCATCTTCCGCTTTTCAGGAATGAAACGGGCATAGAGAGCCTGAGAAGCATCCGTTGACCCCCTCCGTTTTCGCGTAAATCCAAAATGAGTTTGTTACGCCCTTCTGCCGCCATCATTTTAAAAATAGGATCATAGAGTGTGTGCGGATCGACGGGATTACGGTAATTGACAAAGCTGGAAATTGAGAGATAGCCCGCATGATCACCAATTCGATTATACGTTACAGCATCTTTCAGTTCTGACGCTCCGAGCTTGATCGCGATAGCTTTCCAATCGTCAAAATTTACACGGTTCAAGTTCATTGCTTTGCGCTCTCCGGACTTTGTTTCAATATCCAACATCGCAATGGGTGAAGGGTTAAATAAGAGCGCGCCTAAATGGTCGACAGCCCCGCCCATATTCTCAAGAGACGCCGTCATGCCCGTATCTTTTGTATGGTCATTATATCCATCTACCGGAATGTAAGGGTGCAGGGTTTCTCGCAGTTCCGCGATGGTGCGCCCGTTAATGGACAGGATCTCATCGCCTTTATTCAACCCACTTTCGGGTGGTGCATCCAGTACAATTGCGCGGCCCTCGACAATATCCCACCGTAATGGAAGATAGACAGGTTCCGTCTTTCGCAACTTTTTCAAACTCGAAGGCAGTTCGACTTTCGTATTATCGCATCGGATTTTTGTTAGCGTTTCAGACAGTTCCAGATAGAAGTCTCTAACATCAGTTCCGTCAGAGGCTTTCGCGTCCGTAATTAAGGCCGCCCAAGACGCATCAATCTCTGCCGCGGGTGTAAATCGATCATACCCAGGATGAATGTCCTGAAAGGCGGATTGCGCGAGCGCCACGTCGCGCTCAACCTGCTCCGCCGTCAAAACCTGCGCGGAGGCGGACAAAACGGACACGGATAAAACTGTCGAAGACAGAATGAGGGATTTAATCAGGCTTTGCATTTTAGAACTCCATTATGGTTATGGAGCCTTCATGGCGGGTCTATCCAGGCCTATCGCCCCATTACGGAAAATGAGACTTCATTTCCTGAAAATGGGACTTTTACGGGTTCTGAGACTTTCGGAATTGGGAGGGGTGAGGCCCGCGATCTCTCGAAAGACACAATTAAATGTGGCCTTGGAATTAAATCCACTGTCGAGCGCGATTGATAGAATGGGCTGTTCTGTTTGCCGCATTAGACGTTTGGCATATTCAACCCGCAATCCATTTACGTAGCGGTTAAAACTCTGGCCTAGACCACTATTTACTGCGCGAGAGACGTAGCTTTCATTCGACCCCAGCCGGCTCGCAACATCGCGAATAGACAGGCGTGACTCCAAGAACCATTCTTGGTCTCTCAGCTTCTTATCAATCATCTCAGCCAGTCCGATTTGAGTGTCCTGTACGTCGAGAGTGGGTGGATTGATAGCTTGTGCCATTTTTGGAAATGGAGCTGTCAAACGCCAGGCGGCATCCAAACCGAGCCAAACCATAAGCCCTATCAGTAAAAGTTGAACCGGAAAGGCCTGATAATAATTCTGCTCTGCTATCAAGAACATGATTTCCAATACGCCGAATAGTATAACTGCAATCACTAGCCCAACAATCAAATTGTGTAACCAGACCGGGTCATAATCGCGGGCCGCGGATTGCGTTTGATCCAGATATTCGAGATAGGATCGACGCATTCGCCATATCATAAATATCGCCCACAACAGCATTGCGACAGCCAGCGCACTTTCGATCGGCATAATATACGGACTATGCACTGCCCTTGTGAATTCCCATTTGGCCTCATGATCGAAGAGTCCGGGTAAAATAAAAGCGCCGCAATAATAAAGCGTCTGCAATATGCCGGGCAAGAGTAGCCATTTACGCCAACCCAGCGGTCCACCACGCATTAATCGATCTGCGTGAAGATAGAGAAGCGGACCAACCCAAAGCTCCGTATCGAAGAGGGGAAAGAAGGTCAGCCACGGCCAAATATCATATCCGTTGGCAAATCCGATGATTTGCGGACCCATGGAACATCCAGCCAAAATCAGGACGATCCCAAGATAGAAAGAAGACGCACGTTCCGTCCGCCGTAACAACAGAATGATGCCGCAAACCAGAACAACTGCGACGGCCATAGCCATCATGGCGGACCGCCAATTCATGACCAAACCGTCCATCTACCGTCCCCTCAAATAAAAGACCCGCCGCGACGGCATCGCGACGGGCCTGAATGTCCAGTGATAGTCGAGAGACTACCAGATTTTGACGCGATCTTCCGGCGCCAAATACATCTCGTGCTCCGGCGTGACATTAAACGCATCATACCAAGGTTGGACGTTACGCACGATACCGTTCGCGCGGAATTCACCCGGACTATGTGGGCCGTTCTTTATCTGCTGGGATAGCGCTTCATCACGCCATTTAATCGCCCAGACCTGCGCCCACGCCATGAAGAAACGTTGATCGCCTGTGAAGCCGCCAATTTCGGGGGCTTCTTTGCCATTCAATGATTTTTTATAGGCATTATAAGCCATGGTCACGCCGGTCAGGTCGCCGATATTTTCACCGAGACCCAGACGTCCATTAAGGAATTCACCCGGTAGTGGTTCAAATTCAGAATATTGATCCGCCAAAGCGCCTGCGCGGGCTTCATAGGCTTCCGCATCCGCTTCAGTCCACCAGTCACGCTGGATGCCGTCACCATCAGACTTGCGTCCTTGATCGTCAAACCCATGACCCATTTCGTGACCAATCACGGCACCAATGCCGCCATAATTCACTGCCGGGTCTGCGGCAGGGTCAAAGAAGGGCGCATCCAAAATCGCGGCCGGGAAAACGATCTCATTCAAGATCGAATTGTAATAGGCGTTGACGGTCTGCGGTGTCATACCCCACTCATCACGATCAATCGGACCGCCGATTTGCGAGAGTTGGTCCTGCCATTCCCAGACACGGGCGGATTGTATCGTGCCGATCAGATCATCCGCATTAACTTCCAAACCTTCATAAGTTTCCCATTTATCGGGATAGCCAATTTTTGGATTAAATTTCGCAAGCTTATATTGCGCCTCTTCCTTGGTATCTTCTCCCATCCATTCGAGGCCATCGATACCTTCTTTGAAGGCGGCGCGCAGGTTTTCGACGAGCGTATCCATCTTGACCTTAGAGTCTTCCGGGAAATGTTTCTCGACATAAACTTTACCGACGACTTCACCGAGCGTTCCATTTACGGCAGAGACGGCGCGTTTCCAGCGCGGGCGTTGCTCTTCCTGGCCACGGAGCGTTTTACCGTAAAATTCAAATGTCGCGTCATCAATCCGCGCAGGCAAAAAGGCGGAATGCTCATTGAGGAGACTGACGATGAGATAATCTTTCAAAACACCGACAGGTGTTTCCGCAAAGACTTTCGCCGCGTTTTCAACCGCGGACTTTTCGCGGACGATAACTTCTGCCTGATCACCGAGTCCCAACTCTTCGAACATGACATCAAACATCATACCCGGTGCGAGTTCATTCAATTCAGCACGAGTCATCTTGTTGTAAGTCAGATCACGGTCCCGGCGTTTGACGGGCTCCCAATGTCCTTCCGCAACAGCCGTTTCAAACTTCATGACTTGCTTCGCGCGGGCCTGATTGTTTTTCACATTCGCTTCCGCCAGCATGGCCGCCATATAGTCAACATATGCATCGCGAATACCGCGGGCTTTTTCACCTTTTTCGAAATAGGCATTCCGGTTAGGCAGTCCGAGGCCGGACTGCGTCAGGTAGGTAATATATTCGTCGTTCTGTTTGGCATCGATATAGACATATGGTCCGACAGGTGCGGATAATCCGAGGGCGGGATCCGACATGAGGCGTACGATGTCTTCATGCGTCTTTGCAGATTTAATGCGACGGATATCCTCCATGACAGGGCTCAGGTCATTCGCTTCAATCGCCTCTGTATTCAGATAGGCATTATAGAAATCACCGATGCGTTTTTCATCAGCGCTTGGCGTTTCCGATGTTGCCGCATCTTCGATGATGGTACGGACACGGGCTTCGGCCTGATCTGCAAGGAGACTGAAGGAACCATAGCGTGATCGATCAGCCGGAATTTCTTTGGTGTCCAACCAGGACCCGTTGACATAGCGGAAGAAGTCATCTCCCGGATCAACGGATGTATCCATATGATCTGTTGCAATTCCGAATGTACCCAGGATCGGCTTGGCATCGGACTGCGTCATCTTTGTCGCGCTCTGGTCCGTCTGCGTGCCTTCACCACAGGCGGATAAAGTCAAAGCGAGTGCCGCAAGACTGACGCCTGCGAAATATTTGAAAGTCATGTTAATCCTCAATTATGTTTGATGAATAGGTAAACGGCTTCAGGAGTTCATTACTCTGCCGGTACAAATGCAGAGCCAGATTTCGGTCCTTGATTGTCTAGCTCGGGTATTAAATCATCGGCTATATCCATACCCTCGAGCGCCAAGACCATGTCCGGATCATAATTAGAACCGAGAGGTGGTTGTTTCTCACCCGTCCAGAGTCCTTTGAAAAAGCGGCGAATATCGATACCGATACCAAACATGGCCGGAACCAACATCAGGGTTAGGAAGAAATCAAATAGAACACCAAAGGCCAAAGCCACCACCATCGGCTTCAAAAACTCCGCCTGTGTCGATGTTTCAAACAGGATCGGCGTGATGCCGACAAAGGTCGTGACGGAGGTCAGAAGGATGGGCCGGAACCGCGCCACACAAGCATCCAACATGGATTGGTAAGCGCCAACACCTTTATCCCGCAGTCGGTTAACGTAATCAATCAGAACCAAGTTATCATTAACCGCCACGCCTGAAGCCGCGAAGAAGCCAAAGACCGACATGATCCCGAAAGGCACCCCCGTAATCAGATTACCAAAAATCATCCCGATAAACGCAAAGGGGATCGCGATCATGATAAGCAGAGGCTGGCTGTAAGATTTAAACGCAATCGCCAGCAAACCGTACATCATGAACAAAATTGCAATACCAGAGATCATCATCTCTCTGACGAAAGTGGTTTGAACCTCGTCATCGCCGACCTCGACTTTTTCGACATTGGGATGACGCAGACGCCATTGAGGGAAGAAATTATCATCCAGATCAGATTTGATCTCACCAATCGCCTGTTGTTCGCCGCGCACGCGTCCACCCGTATAGGCAACCTGTTTGCGGTCCCGCCGCTGGATGCGCGACACGCCTTCAGCGAATTCGATATCAGCGACGGAGTAAAGAGGCACTTCAACGCCGTTTGCGTTTCTAATGCGAAGATCATTGAGACTGTCAACGCTCTCACGGGCTTCCAGCGGATAACGCACCATGACGCGAACATCTTCACCATTTCGTGGAAGACGTTGAACCTCTTGACCATAAAAGGCCTGACGCACCTGACGCGTTACATCTTGCAACGTTATTCCCAATGTCTCAGCACCCGGCTTCATCACAAAACGAATTTCCGACGCAGAGCTTTCGAGATTATCCCAAGTCCCGACAACACCGTCAAATTGATCCACTTCATTCTTGATATCAAGAATTGCGGCTCGCAGGTCATCTTCACTGCTGGAGGCTACAGCGAAAAATAATCCGCCGCCGCCGCCAAAGTTACCTTCTGTAAACCCGTAATTTACACGATAGGAGTCTGAAATCGGCCCCACAAACTCTTCCAACTTATCTGCAATCTCACGCGTGGAGGCATTGTTGCGTTCAGCCGCATCAATAAGACCCAGATAGCCCTCAACTGAACGACCTTCCGTCAGTGTTCCCGGCTTATCAATGATCTTGTCCTCAACACCAAACAGTTCCGGCGCTGACTCGTTGAGTTGCTCTATGCCGTCTTCCAATTGCTGCCTTACCTGTTCAAGCCGTTCGAATGTCGTGCCTTCAGGGAACCGTGCGCTAAACTGGATCATATCCCCTTCAACTTCTGGCAGGAAAGCGGAGGGTGCCACACCCGCCTGCAAGAGCATAACAGCCATGACCATCAAACCCGCAAAAACCGAAAGTGTGACATAGCGAAACCGAATGAGCGCCGCGACAACCGGACGGAAGACCTTTCGGGCGAAAGAGTTCAAACTCTCGGCCAGCCTGTGCTGAAACTTCATAATGCCGCGTACATTCGCAGGGTCCACCGGCTTGAGCTTCCGCAAATGAGCGGGAAGAATGAAGAACGCTTCGATCAGTGAAAAGACAAGCACAGCGATGACGACAAAGCTAATCTGTTCAAACAGAGCGCGCATCGGACCCGTCAATAACATCATCGGAACGAACATCATGATCGTTGTGATCACGGCAAAGTAAACAGGTTTGACAACCATGCCCGCCCCGGCAATCGCGCCTTTCTCACCGTAAATGCCATTCTCGACATGGAAGTGAGTACTTTCGCCCACAACAATGGCATCATCCACAACAATACCGATGACGAGAAGGAAGGCGAAGAGTGAAATCATATTGAGTGTCACGCCAATTGCGGGGGCAACGGCTATGGCGCCAGCGAAGGCCGCCGCGATACCAATCGTAACCCAAATCGCCACTTTCGGACGTAAAAATAGCATGAGTATGATAAGAACTAATACCATACCAGACAGCGCATTGCCCGAAATCAAGTCCATTCGACTGTCGAAAACTGTCGATCCATCATACCAGATGCCGAAGTCAAGAGCAGGCGGAAGCGTTTCATTAATCTCGGTTTCGAATTTTCGAATAGCTTCACCGGCGCTGGTAATGTCCATTGTGTCCGTTGCTAAGACACGGAAGATTGCGGCAGGCTGCCCCCGAAAAGAGGCCGCAAACTTATTATCGTCAAAACCGTCAATAACATTGGAGATATCTCCTACGCGTACAGTGCCACCATCCGCCGTTTGACGGATAATAATATCTTCAAATTCAGCTTTTGTATCCGCCAAATTTCTGGCGCGAAGTTGAAGATTGCCACCGGTCGTCTCAACCGTTCCTGCGGAGAGATTGACTGATGTCCCCGAAATGGCCTGACTGACTTGTGAGAAAGTCAAATTATAACGCCGGAGCGCATCTTCTGAAATTTCAATTGTGACTTGTTCCGGCTGTTTCGAAATTTGTTCTGTCAGCTGAAGACCCGTAAGCTGAGTAAGCTTAAGACGGAGATCAGTACCCGCTCTCTGCAATGTCAGCCGGTCTGTTTGCCCGTAGAGTGCGAGAAACATGATCTGATCCCGCGCTTCCCATCTAAAAATCTGAGGTCGAAATGCATCCGGTGGAAGATTTTGTATGGCATCCACGCGTGCCTTGACCAAATCGATCATTTTTTCATAGTCGATGCCGAGTTTTGTACGAACATTGACGCTTGCCGACCCTTCCTGCGCCGTGGCCTCAATATAGTCTATACCATCCAACCCATCTACAGCCTCCTCAATCCGTGTCACGAGCTGCTCATTGACGTCTCTTGGAGATGCACCTGGCCAACTCACGCTGATCGTCATGCCGTTGACAGTTGTCGTCGGGAATGTTTCGCGTTCCAGATTTAAATAACCAAAGACACCCCCGATAAACATTGCCATCATTAAAAGATTGGCCGCAACGGGGTTTTTAACAAACCAAGCGATTAAATTTTTCATCTTAATTTACCAAAATACAACAAACGCTCAGAGCGCAAAAAAAGTGCCGCTAATCTGCGGCACAGAGGTTAGTCAGTCAGAACTCAAAGAGTTATATTCAGAATATAACCCCACTAGAACCACTTGCAGGATTCACCTGTAAACCATCGGCACATCTTATCGATAAACCCGTCACCAGGATTCTCTTCAGTTTCTGGCTCTTCATCAACTTTATTAATCACAGAGAGATTTTTTATAACAGAGAGATAGGAGACCGAGGCCAAGGAGTCAGAAAAGTTTAATTGCGGAGCGATTTTTACGAAAGATACGCTATTGGTTTCAAGGCTTTGCGCGGAGGCACTGTTATACATAACAGTTGACACCAAGGCGAAACTAGTTGCAACAAGCAATGTTTTCAAAGACATATCTATTCTCCATGTTGTAGATAGAAATACGCTAACGCTGTTCTGAAAAAAGTCAAGATTTTCAAAACTTAACAAATAATCACCTTCTGCATCAGTCCCCTGATTTATTTGATGAAGACACATCATTTTCAGATGTTTCGCTATCATCTTGATTTGAACCAGTCTCGGATTTCTTACTTCGCCGATCCGCTTTTTCGTCGCTCATTTCACCATCCTTACCTTCAACACTCTTTTGCCAATCTGGCTTTGGAGGATCGACCAAGACAGTCTCAGGATTATTCGCATCCAGAACCTTGAGAGTCATTTCGACGCGCGATCTCTCCATGGGTGAAAGAACAACTAATTCTCCACTGGAGACACCTTCAGTCAGAACAGCCCGTTCCGAGGTCGCATCCAGAACAACAACCGAGCGGATTTCAGCTTTTCCTTTATCATCGACAACATAGACTTCGTCCTGCGGTCGTAAACCGTCCCGAGGAATGACAATCACATTTTCAAACTTCTTCCCCGCAATATCGGCATCTACAAATAGACCCGGTGCGAGAGGCACGCCCGTCTTAGAAACACCATCACCATAAGGATCATTTACCTCGGCGATCGCGAAAAGAGACCGTGTTTGCGTGTCATATGCCGCATCGGTTCTCATAATTCGGCCTTCCCAGACACGCTGAGCTCCCGCAACGCGCGCCGTTAAGGTCACAGGCACGGCCTCTGCGCGACTCTTGGCCACGTAAGCTAAAGGCAAGTCTATCTTGGAAAGCTGGTCATCAGATAAGGGCAACCTAACTTCTACAATATTTGTTGAGAAAATACTGGCCAATCGCGTGCCGGGCGCCACAAATTGGCCTATATCGGATGATTTTGTTCTCACACGACCGGAAAACGGCGCGCGAACCTCTGTTCGAGATAAATTCAACTTGGCCGCTTCCAATTCCGCCTGAGCAGCTTGTAAAGATGCGCGAGCTTGCGCTTGTTGCGGTTCACGCAGAGCCAAGGGACTTGGTTCATCAGTGCGCCCTAGCTCTATAAAGTCCTGACGGGCAATTTCACCTTCTGCCTTTTCACGTACGAGCACTTGTTGAGCTTGCGCCACATTCGCCTCTGCACGAATGACTCCCACTTGAAAATCAGCATCCTGAATGCGGACGAGCACCTCGCCCTTTCGGAAGAGACCGCCTTCAATAAAGTTCGGACTGACATAAACAATCTTACCGCCGACTTCCGGTACGAGATCAATCTCAATCTGTGGACGCACCTCGCCTTGCGTTTTCACGCGAAGCTGAACATCATCTTGTCTGGCATAATCTGCAATGACAGCCAGCGTATTAAAATTACGCTTACGCTCTTCCGGCTCCGCATTCAGCTTAACAACGACAATAGCCGCAACCACAAATGCGACAAAAATTAAAATTGGAATGAAAATGACGAGCAGCTTTCGAAGCCACCCGCCTTTTTTCTCAGGAATACTGTAATCCTGTATATTACTCATAACTTAGCCTGACTTTCCGTAAGCAACGCTGGTTGAGCTTCGGGTGGTATATCTCCGTAAACACCACCACCCAATGCAACATGCAATCTAACGCGATTTTGTAATCTCTCCGCTCTCGCAGAAATAAGTTGACCTTCCGCATTCAAAGAACGCGACTGTGAGTCTAACAATTGGAGGATTGTTGCAAGCCCTTCTACGTAACGCACTTCCAAGCGCTCCTCCGCCTTTAGCGCCTCATCGAGACTGACACGCAAGGCCGCCTCACGCTCCGCTAAGCGACCTTCTGCATCAAGTGCGTTCTCAACTTCTTGATAGGCCTGCAAGACGGTTTCGAGATAGGTCTGGACCTGGACTTCCAGATTAGCTTCCTGCAATTTAATATTTGCTTTAATCCGCCCTCCTTGGAAAATCGGAGCCGTTAACTGACCGACAACGCGAGAAATAATATCTTGGAAATCCGTGAGGTCACCAAAATTTAAGCCCTGTTCAGTTAAACTCCCATTTATGTTGAGCGACGGATAAAGCGACTTACGGGCAACATCGACGGAATATCCGCCTGCAGCGATACGCTGCTCCACTGCGAGAATATCTGGCCTGCGATTTAGGACATAATCAGGCGCACCAGCTCCACTCAAGACCGGAAGTGCAGGCAAATTGGACGGAACAGAAAGCGATGCACTCGGATAACGGCCGACCAAGACTTCGAGGGCCCGCATTTGAAATTTAAAATTTTGTAAGCGGGTCGCTTGAAGCGCCTGTGCATTTGCGAGAGCAGAACGCGCAAGACGCACATCAGAAGACCCTGACAAGCCACTTCCAAAACGCCTTTCCGTCAACCGTAGCGCCCGCTCTTGCGTTTTAATTTCGCGTGCGGATAAATTAATTAGGCGTTCAGCCTCAATGACATCAAACCATGTTTGAGAAATGCGACCCGCGATGGACAGGCGCACAGCCGCGAGGTCAGACGCACTCGCACCCGCCGTCTCGACATTGGCATCAATATCATCCCGAATACGACCGAATAAATCTGCCTCCCAACCCGCATTCAACGTCCCGCTATAGACGGTTGCATTGTTGTTCTGGACAAAAATTTCTTCCCCATTCACTGTGCGAGGCGGGCTTTCATTCAAAGTCGTTGTTTTAGTGGCGACACCTGAAAATGAAAGCGTTGGATAAAGATCCGCGCGACTGACCCGTAACCGGGCCAAGGAGGCGTCGAACTGGGCCAAAGCCCGTCTGGCACTGGGATTATTTTCTACACCCTCCGCCACTAGAGAGGAAAGCTGTGCGTCGTCAAATGTCGCAACCCAATCCGTTGCCGGAAGGTCTTCAGGCGCAACACCCACCCAACTGTCTTGAACAGGCGCAACCTCCTCGACAGCTACAACCGTCGCATCAGGCCCTAAGCCTTGCAAAGTCGAACATCCGGTCAACACAAGACTGAGGAGAGATGCTCCGCAAATAAGCTTTAAACGAGACTGGGTATGAGATGGCACTTTCATAAACTCCCGATACGCCCATTTTAGCGAAAGTCAATTAGGAATTATTGAAAAACGATAATATTTTAACTTAAAAACGCGTAATTTGAGATTTTGCTGAATTTGAGTGCAGTTTTGTCATACCCAGATTTCTGACAACACCCCAATGACTTACGCAAGCTTTGAAAATTGAATTCCCCTTGCCATTTCGCGACTCTTTCAGATAGGGCGTGGCGAGCTTACACAGCTGAAGGTAGACGATACTGAATCGATGTCACAACCATCAACAGAAACGCGCAAAGGCCTGGATGGCCTCGTCATGGCCTGTTTGATCGCAGCATCCGTGTTAGTGATTGCGATATTAGCATCCGCTCCCCTCTCTGCAACGCTAGCCGTATTAGCCGTTACGCTGACGCTCTTATTTTTATACTTACGCGCGCCCCTCATCACGAAAGACAGTCCCGCCCCCAACCTGTCCGGTCTGGATGTGGCCGCCATTCGCGAAAAGGCTTTTCTGTCTCTCGTCGACAGTTTCCCGCGGGCCGTTGCAGTAATCGATCGTAACGGCGACGTTCTTCATGCGAATGAGGCGGCTAAAACGCTCCTATCCCCTGACATGGTCAATCGTCCCGCGGCCGCCTATCTGAGGAGTTCAGAATTACGCCCGCGTTTAGAACAGGCCTTTGCAGGTGAGGTCGTTCCGGCGTTAAAAGTTCACGTCATGGCCCCCACAGAACGCATTGTGGATGTTGATTTCTCCGCGCCCGTCGCAACGCAACTCGAAAAAACAAGAGGCGACATTATCTTCGCCGTTATAGCAGACAGAACGGAGGCCAGCCTCGCCCGGGAAAAACAGGCAGATTTTCTGGCCAATGCCTCGCATGAGTTAAAGACGCCCATCGCATCACTCAAAGGCTATATTGAAACCTTACGAGGTCATGCCAAAGATGACCCGAAAGCGCGCGAGATGTTTCTTGGGATTATGCAAAATCAGGCCGACCGAATGGAACGCCTTGTCACAGACCTACTGTCCCTGCGAAAGATTGAGAGCAGCGAACATATTGCGCCGTCAGAACAGGCAAATCTCCGCGGGGCCCTGGAAACGGTCCATGATATCCTGAAACCCTTGGCGTCCGAGCGCGATGTTTCACTAACTGTGTCATTTCCCGAACAACAGGAGGCGATGATTTCCGGCAAGACGGATGAATGTGTTCAGCTTTTCCTGAATCTCATGGAAAATGCGATAAAACTCGCACCTGCAAAGTCGACAGTGACTGTGACCCTTGATTATTTAACAGAATGGAAGGGCGAAGCCTTTCCAGTTGCTGTCAAACAAGGCGCAGCTTTGCGCCGGATCGTCAACATTGCCCCTTTTGATAGTGCCGCTTGGCGGATTATTATCTCGGACTCTGGTCCCGGATTTTCACGTGCCCACCTGCCGCGGATTGGCGAGAGATTTTACCGCGTGGCCGGCGACCTTCCTGCGCAGGAAAAAGGTACAGGCCTTGGACTCGCGATTGTCAAACATGTCGTGATGCGACATCGCGCAGGATTATTTGTTCAATCCGCACATAAAGATGATCCAATTTATTTTGGACGTGAGGCGGGGACCACGATAAAGGAATCCGGCACGGCGTTCAGTGTCGTCTTCGCAGCATCAACACCCTTAAATAGAGAGACAAGCACATGACTCCATTTGTTCTCATCGTTGAAGACGAAACCTCCATTGCGACTTTGTTGGAATATAATCTGAAACGTGAGGGGTTTGAAACTGGCCTTGCGCAAGACGGTGATATGGCGCTTCTCATGGCGGAAGAACGCGTGCCGGATCTTATCCTACTTGACTGGATGTTACCCAAGCTCTCCGGCGTGGAAGTTGCCCGTCGTCTCCGCCGAAAAGACGCGACGAAAGATGTCCCCATTATTATGCTCTCTGCGCGTGGTGAAGAGGATGACCGTGTGACCGGGCTTGATATTGGCGCGGATGATTATCTCGTAAAACCCTTTTCCATGCCGGAACTCTTCGCCCGCATCCGCGCGTTACTTCGCCGGACGCAAGCCAATGTTTTGTCTGACGCCGTTGTTGTCGGAGACCTGGAAATTGATACTAAGGCCCATAGAGTGGCCCGCGCGGGTGAGGACATTCATCTCGGACCGACTGAGTTTCGTCTTTTGGAACATTTCATGCGCCGCCCCGGGCAGGTTTTCTCCCGCGAACAACTGTTGGATGCCGTATGGGGGCATGACGTTTATGTCGAAGTACGAACCGTCGATGTTCACATCGGGCGCCTTCGTAAGGCCCTAAAGATGAAGGATCGAAAAGATCCTATTCGGACCGTTCGCTCCGCCGGATATGCTTTACGCGTTGAGAGTTGACAGTAGCCCGTCCTTGCCCTTTCTCTGATAGGCGATTAAGGCGCGGCGAAACGTGCCGTCCCCGTGTCGGCGTAGAGACTTTCGGTACCCGCTATGATCCGCTCCACATTGTCCAACTTCGCCGATGCGATTGCCATTCCGGCCCGCAAACGGTCCGGCCCGCTCAAATTCACGCCTAACCGGATCAAGGTCGAAGTCCTCGCCGGATTAACGGTGGCCCTCGCCCTCGTACCCGAAGCTGTCGCCTTTGCCTTTGTCGCGGGTGTCGAGCCGCTCGTTGGTCTCTATGCCGCCTTTATCGTCGGCCTCATCACGGCTGTGATGGGCGGACGCCCGGGTATGATTTCCGGCGCAACCGGCGCCCTCGCCGTCGTCATGGTCGCGCTCGTCGCGGATCATGGACCGGAATATCTGTTCGCAACGGTTATCCTTATGGGTATTTTGCAGATCGGCGCGGGTGTATTTAAACTGGGCAAATTTATACGTCTCGTCCCGCATCCGGTGATGTTGGGCTTTGTAAACGGCCTCGCTATCGTGATTTTCATGGCACAGTTGAGCCAATTCCAGTCCGAGCCGCCCGTCCGTATTCCGGGTGAGCATTACGGGCCATTCCACATTTTGACGGGCACATGGTTGGCAGGCCCGCAAATGTTCCTGATGCTGGGGCTCGTCGCCCTCACAATGTTCCTGATCTGGGTCACCCCCAAGATCACAAATGCCGTGCCGGCACCGCTGGTCGGGATTGGTATCGTTGCAGCCATTGTTATTGGGTTCAATATTGATGTCCAAACCGTTGGCGACCTTGCCTCGATCAAAGGCGGTCTTCCAAGCTTCCATATTCCGTTCACGACATCGGCCGAGCCCGTTTTTGGCAACTTCGCTTGGACAGGGAGTGAGTCTGGCCTTGCACCGCTTGCGCCTCTGAATTGGGAAACCTTTGAAATCATCTTCCCCTATGCGCTTATCCTTGCCGCGATTGGTCTGATCGAGAGTTTGCTGACCCTCAATCTCGTTGGCGAAATTAAGGAAGAGCGCGGCGGCGCATCGCAGGAATGTGTAGCGCAAGGCGTGGCGAATACGGTAACAGGCGTCTTTGGCGGCATGGGCGGTTGCGCCATGATCGGCCAGTCTATGATCAATATTAAGTCCGGCGCACGCACGCGATTATCCGGTATCACGGCAGCCCTCTGCTTGCTCGCGTTCATCCTTTTCGGATCCGGCATCATCGAACGCATTCCCTTGGCTGCACTTGTCGGAGTCATGTTCATGGTCGTGATCGGCACCTTTGCGTGGCAATCTTTCACCATCATGCGCCGCATCCCGTGGATTGATGCGATTGTCATCGTTATCGTCACACTTGTAACTGTCTGGCATGACCTCGCCGTCGCCGTCGTTGTCGGCGTGATTATCAGCGCCCTAGCCTATGCTTGGAACGCCGCCCGCCGGATTGATGCGGATACCGAAATGGAAGGTGAAGCGAAGGTTTATAAAATCGAAGGCCCGCTCTTTTTCGGCTCTATTGAAGGGTTTAACGAACTCTTCGATGTGAAAAACGACCCTGACGCCGTCATCATTGATTTCGCCGATAGTCGTGTAGTGGACCAATCCGCACTACAAGCGATTGAAGGCCTCGCCGCGCGCTACACGCAGGCGGGCAAGTCCATTAGCCTCCGCCATCTGACCCGCGATTGTCACAAGCTCCTCAACCGTGCCGGACAATTAATTGTCGATAGTGATGACGACCCTGAATATGAAATCGCAACAGATTACAGCGTGGTGACGGGGGCCTTTGGCGGCGGGCATTAGTCACGCCATAGTCATCGCGAAAGACTTGCCGCCTTCCGCTCAAGCGCATAGCGTCCTCTTAGATATTGGGAGAGACCTATGTGCGATGATATTACCGAACTCGAGAACCAAGGCTTTTACGAAAAACGACTGACACGCCGCGATTTTAGCCTGCTCGCAGGCGGCGCGGCGATCTCCCTCGCCTTCGCAGGTTGCGCGCCGGGTGAAGCTTCGGCAGGTATCACCGAATCCGATGTTATGATTGAGACGCCTGATGGTGTAGCAGACGCATATTTCGCGCACCCGTCTACAGGCGCGCATGCCGCGATCCTTATCTGGCCAGACATTGTTAGCTTGCGTCCTGCGTTCAAGATGATTGCGAAACGACTGGCGGGCGACGGTTATGCCGCTCTTGTCGTCAACCCCTATTACCGCGATGCCAGGGCCCCCTTCGTCGAGCCGGGACAGACGTTCCGCGACCCGGCCGTACGCGAAGTCGTTGTGCCTTATCGACGGAACTTATCCCAAGCCACAAACCGTACCGACGCCCGTGCCTTTATCGACTGGTTGGATGCGCAAGACGCCGTGGATAAGACGAAGGGTATTGGCACAACAGGTTATTGCATGGGTGGCCCCATCACGATGCTCACCGCACATGAGCGGTCAGATCGGGTTCGCGCCGGCGCAAGTTTTCATGGCGGCGGACTGAATACGGACAAGCCTGATAGCCCGCACCTCCTCATCCCGGAGATGAATGCCGACTATCTGATCGCGATTGCCGAGAATGATGACGAGCGTAATCCTGAAAGCAAAACGATCTTAAAAGAAGCCTTCGCCGCAACGGATAATTCCGCCGAAATCGAAGTCTACGCAGGCACGCAACATGGTTGGTGCCCGCCGGACAGCGCGGTTTACGATGAAGCGGCAGCGGATAAAGCTTGGGCGCGGAAATTAGCGTTGTTAAAGACAGCGCTGGCTTAATCCCGCCGCAAACAGACCGCCGTCGCTTCACCACCACCAATACAGAGGCTCGCGACACCTGTCTTCGCGTCACGCTTTTCCATCTCCGCAATTAGCGTTGCCATGATCCGCGCACCTGATGCACCGATGGGATGGCCGAGAACGCAACCGCCGCCATTCACGTTCACAATATCATGGTCGAGGCCGAGCTCCTGCATGGCGATCATGGGGACGACGGCGAAGGCTTCGTTGATTTCCCAGAGTTCAACTTCCGACGCATCCCAATCGGCGCGTTTTAGTGCTTTTTTGATGGCGTGGACGGGAGCCGTTGTGAAATAGGCGGGTTCATGCGCGTGAGCGGCATGGGAGACGATTTCGGCGAGGACTTTATGTCCGCCCTCTTCCGCTTGAGACTTGCGCATCAGAACCAGTGCGGCCGCACCGTCATTAATCGAACTCGCATTGGCGGCGGTAACGGTGCCCTCTTTGTTAAAGACAGGACGCAAAGTTGGAATTTTTTCAGGGCGGGCATTGGATGGCCCTTCATCTTTCTCGACAACGACATCGCCTTTGCGACCTTTCACAGTCACAGAGGTCAACTCGCGGTCGAATTTACCTTCTGTTTCGGCGGCTTGCGCGCGGCGGACGGACTCTATCGCATAAGCATCCTGTTGCTCGCGCGTAAACTGATATTCACCCGCAATCATATCGGCAAAGACGCCCATAGCGCCGCCCGCATAGGCATCCGTCAAACCATCATGCATCATGGAATCGACAACCTGCTGGTTACCCATGCGCATGCCGCCCCGCGCTTTTGGAAGGAGGTATGGCGCGTTCGTCATGCTCTCCATACCGCCCGCCACGGCAATATTAACAGAGCCTGCTTTGATGGCATCATGCGCCATTATTGCGGCCTGCATGCCGGAACCGCACATCTTATTCACGGTTGTCGCTTCCGCTGACATTGGCAAGTCAGCGCCCAAAGCTGCTTGACGCGCAGGCGCTTGGCCTTGTCCGGCGGGCAAGACGCAGCCCATTAGGACTTGGTCAATGTTGTCGCCGTCAACCTTTGCCTCAACCATGGCCGCCTTGATGGCGGCAGAACCCAATTCAGGTGCGGTCATAGAAGAGAACGCGCCTTGGAACGCGCCCATCGGCGTGCGGGCGAGGCCGACAATAACAACGGCGTCAGGATTGGATGTGGTCATGAGGAGTCTTTCGTATCGCTATTGGGCATTTCTTTATCACGCGCGGCCTGTTCGGCATCGAGTTGCGCAATTTTTCTTTGAACACGGTCGAGTTTGGCGTTGCGGGCCTTCCCGTTATCCATGACTTTGTAAATGCCCGCAATGAGCAGGCCGACGCCAAAAATTACGATGAACATCAGCATTTGCGAGCGTTACCATGCAGACCCGCATCTGCAAAGCCGCCAAAATAGTTCGACTTTAGAATATCAATCTGTCTTGGACTTAGCCGCTTCCGCTTCTGCCCGACGTTTAGCCGCCAAGACCGCGCGTTTGCGTTCAACTTCTGCTTTCTTCTGTTTTGTCAGCGACTGCGAACCGCTGGATTTTATAAATAAAAACACAAAGATTATGGCAAGAACGCCGACGATAATAAAGGTTGTTGTATCATTCATGGTTGGCTCCATAAAAAAGGACTGCCCTTTTTACGTGGCAGTCCCAAAATCGTTTTCAAGTGATGAGGCTTAGTCGACTTGGAATGTGATCTTCACATTCACGCGATATTTCGCAATTTTGTCATCATCAATTTGTGTCGACATCTCGTTGATATAGGCGGATTTGATATTCTTAACAGTTTTTGCTGTACGCGTGACGGCGTTCTGTACAGCGTCTTCAAATGATTTCGTACTATCGCTCAGCACTTCGATTGTTTTCATAACGGCCATGATAAATTCCTTTCTTTATAATGGAATGGAAAGGTAGGGCAGTCGCGCTGACAAGACCAGTGAAGGTCTTGTAATCCAATTACCCCGTCTTGGTAATCCAGCCTCCGCCAAGTGTTCGCGCCGCATCATTGCGGTCTTCATAAAAAACGCAGGCCTGTCCCGGCGACAGTCCAATATCCGGTTCATCCAGCACAACTGTCATTTCATTACCGATAAGCTTTAGGTGCGCAGGTGCAGGCGGACGCGTGGAGCGGACCTTCACGCGGATAGCCTGTCCGTCCAGATGCGCGCCAAACACGCCCTCACCCAGCCAGTTGATCTCTTCCAGCCACAGCGTATCGCGTTCCAGCGCGGAGCGCGGCCCGACGACGACCTGTCCCTTATCAGCCTCAATCCCGATGACAAATAAGGGCTCCGTCCCAGTATCATCCCCAAGGCCAAGACCGCGCCGCTGACCAATCGTGTAATACATGACGCCGCGATGCCGGCCCAGCACACGCCCATCCATGTGCACAATGTCTCCGGGCTGCGCGGCATGAGGTCTGATCTTCTCAATCACGTCCGTATATTTTCCGGTCGGCACAAAGCAGATATCCTGACTGTCCGGCTTGGCGGCGACATTCAGACCCATCTCTACGGCCATCTCCCGCGTCTCGGACTTATCCAGATGTCCCAGCGGGAAGCGCAGGAAATCAAGCTGTTCCGGCGTCGTCGTGAACAAGAAATAGGACTGGTCCTTGCCCCCATCATGCGCACGGTGGAGTTCCGGCCCATTCGGACCCTCGACCCGTTTGATATAATGTCCCGTCGCCATGCAGTCGGCGCCGAGGTCTCGCGCGACCTGCAGGAGGTCCACAAATTTCACCGTCTGGTTACAGCGTACGCAGGGAATGGGAGTCGCGCCCTTCAAATAGGTATCAGCGAAGTCCTCGATCACCTGCTCACGAAAATTGCTCTCATAATCGAGCACGTAATGTGGAAAGCCCATTTCCTCGGCCACGCGTTTGGCATCATAGATGTCTTGCCCCGCACAACAGGCTTTGGCTTTCTTAATCGCCGCGCCATGATCATAGAGCTGTAGCGTGACACCGATAACGTCATAGCCCTCTTTCGCAAGCATCGCCGCACAGACGGAGGAATCCACGCCGCCACTCATCGCGACAACAACACGTGTTTCGGCCTCAGATTTCGTAAATCCGAGCGAATTTTTCTGTTTTATTTGCGTTTCGGCCATGGATTCTAAATTTTTTTCAACAAATCTTCGAAAAGTTCAGGGGCCATATAGGGGCGAGTCTGTTTCAAGTCGAGACAGGCACTGTGTGTGGGCCGCGACAAAAGACTCAATAGAATCAATTCGGTGGCGAGTCGTGTAAACCATTATTAACGATAAACCTGATTCCGTTAACCTTCGTAAACGATTGTTTCTTAACGATTTTTGAGGGCCTCCTTAAGTTTTCTTTAGGTGTTCACCCCTACGAATGAAGTCAACGAGAAACAGGTTCGCAGTGGGGCGGATCACAAAACAGGCACAAGAGAATGCAAGACCGCAAGATCAAACGCGAAAACGTCGTCATCGGCCCCGAAGGTACGCCCCTCACATTGGCTGACCTCCCCAAACCCAATACAGTTCGGTGGGTCATCCGCCGTAAAGCTGAAGTCGTCGCCGCCGTACGGGGTGGATTACTGACACTGGATGGCGCGCTGGAACGTTACGGCCTTTCGGCTGAAGAGTTTATGGCTTGGCAACGTAGTATCGAAAGCCACGGCATTGCCGGACTTCGCACAACGCGCGTGCAACAATACCGCTAAGATTTATCTCACCGCCTAAGCGATGTGGGGGGCCGTTCCGAGAGGAGCGGCTTTTATTTTGCCTGATTGACGCGTCTAGATAATTGTTCACGGGTTTCGACACGCTCGCTATAGCGGTCCACCAGATAGGCGGCGCGGTCGCGTGTCAGTAGTGTAAACTTTGTCAATTCCTCCATCACATCCACCATGCGGTTATAGTAAGGCGACGGTTTCATCCGTCCCGCTTCATCGAATTCATTCCACGCTTTGGCGACAGAGGACTGGTTCGGAATCGTAATCAGGCGCATCCAACGGCCCAGTATTCTCAATTGATTGACCGTATTAAAACTCTGCGATCCACCACAAATTTGCATGACAGCTAATGTCTTTCCCTGTGTAGGCCGCACGCCTCCAATAGGCGCGAGGGGTATCCAGTCGATTTGAGATTTCATGATCCCCGTCATGGCGCCGTGACGTTCGGGTGAACACCAGACCATACCCTCCGACCACATGACAGCCTCCCGCAATTCCACGACCTTCGGATGATCCACACCATGTTCATTCGCACGGTCATCATCGGGGAGCGGCAATCCGCTCGGGTCGAAAACCCGGGTCTCGCAGCCTAGCTTTTGCAGAATACGCGCCGCCTCCTCATTCATCAGACGAGAAAAGGACCGCTCTCTTAGGGAGCCGTGTAGAAGGAGAATGCGCGGTTTATGATCTGACAGGCTTGGCGTCAGTAAAGCCGCCCGATTGATAACCTTTAGACTGCCCTCATCCAGCGCAGGACAATCATCCGACATGTCGCGTGCCATCTGGATTTATGATGCAGCCGCCATCTTCCTTATAGAATGGTCCGTCTGGTAATGTCTCCAAGAGGTCGAGAACAGCCTCACTTGGGCGGCAGAGGCGGACGCCTTTCGGGCAGCAGACGATTGGGCGGTTCACGAGGACGGGATGTTCCAACATGGCGGAGAGCAATGTTTCGTCATCAATTCCGTCTTGCAAAAGGCCCAATTCTTTCGCTGGGGATTTTGTTTCTCGCAAAGCCTTACGCGGGGTCAGGTCCGCGGCGGCGAAGAGTGCGAGGAGCTGTGGTCGTGTCCAGCCTTCGCTCAG
This sequence comes from uncultured Caulobacterales bacterium, assembly GCA_947503715.1. Classification (GTDB taxonomy): domain Bacteria; phylum Pseudomonadota; class Alphaproteobacteria; order Caulobacterales; family Maricaulaceae; genus Litorimonas. Next base: position 442,163 of record CANNER010000003.1, read on the forward strand.
GTAATCAATCACTACATGAGGCTCCCCGCTGGCCTCTATGAGGGCGAGAACATTGCGCGACGTGCCGCAGGCCGGATTGTGATGAATAACGATCATGAGGCCTCATACTCAGGTTGAAGCATCTCTGTCTACAGCGCATGAAAAAGCCGCCCTCAGATGAGGACGGCTTAGGGCTAGAACCCCAGTCACCAAACATTGCGTAATCTTGGGCTACGTCAACCGTTTGGCATCCGCGTCATCTATGCGACGTCGGCAAATTGATTCATCGTATTATGCTCGCCACCGGCTTTTAGGGCGCGGTCACCGCCCGTCATTTCCTTGAACGTATCGCCGAGGTCCGAGCCAACCTCGTGCTGATGACGGACGGCAGACACGTTGCGACGGATTTCCTCGCGTTGGATTTCCTTAACGTAAGCCAACATTTTCTGCTCGCCGAAATAGCCTTCGGACAGGTCGTTCATCACTTTGGCCGTGCCGTGGAATGTCGGCAGGGTTATGAGATTATGGAAGACCCCCGCTTCACGCGCGATGTCGGTCTGGAACGCTTGTAGACGACGGTCGGCCTCAATCCCCAGCGCATCCTCATCATAGGCGGCGGACATTAGACGGGCTTCGTCATAATCCTCGGCCTGGATGCGACCCTCCGCAATCCAATCTTCCCGCACCTGTTTGCGTAGGTTCAGCGTCCAGTTAAAGGACGGCGAGTTATTATAGGTCAGCTTCGCATGGGGCGCTTTCTCTTTAATCCGGTTCACCATATTGGCGATTTGCGTCACATTCGGTGTAGCCGTTTCGATCCAGAGCAGGTCTGCCCCGCCCTCGTTCAAGGACGCGATGCAATCCTCGACAACACGGTCTTCACCCGTCTCAGCGCGGAATTTGTAAAGACCGTTCGGCAGACGTGTCGGCTTAACAAGTTGACCGTTCAATTGAATGGCAATCTCGCCTTCAGAGAGCTGACGTAGTTCAGACACAGGTTCCGTTTCCAACCATTTCGTATATTCCGCCGCTTGGTCGCCCGCTTCGCGGCTAACCGGGATTTTCTGTGTTAGGCCCGCGCCGAGCGAGTCTGTCCGCGCAACAATCACACCGTCATGCACGCCGAGTTCCTCAAACGCCATGCGCACAGCGCGGAGTTTTTCGATGAAGTCTTCGCGCGGGACGGTGACCTTGCCGTCCTGATGGCCGCACTGTTTGGCGTCCGAAACTTGGTTTTCGATCTGGATGCAACAGGCGCCCGCTTTGATCATTTCCTTCGCGAGGAGATATGTCGCGTGGACATTCCCGAACCCGGCATCAATGTCGGCAATGATGGGACGAACATAAGTCTCGAATCCGTCAATTTTGGCGATGACAGATGCGCGGTCATTCGTCGTTTTTAACTCATTGAAGAGATCGTTCAAATCGACCTCATCCGCTTGGCGCAGCGATGTGTAGATTTCCTGAATAAGGTCCACGACCGATGTCTTCTCATGCATGGACTGATCCGGTAGGTGGCCGAAACGGTTGCGCAAACCTGCGACCATCCAGCCGGAGAGATAGACATAGGCGCGGTCCAGCGTGCCTTTTTGGCGTTTGATCGCACGCATCATCTGTTGCGCATGAAAGCCGGACCAACAGCCGAGTGACTGCGTGAATTGCGACGTATCCGCATCGTAGGCCGCCATATCGCGCCGCATGACGGTCGCCATGGCTTTAGCGATATCGAGATGGGTCTCGAATGTGTTCTGCGTCTTCAGTTGCGCCAGCGCATCGAGATCAATCCCGGCAGGCGCCCCATTCGGGTAGCGGGTTTGAAGCTCATTCAGGGTTTGGCTGTATGTCATTTTATTTCTCCAGAATCTCGTAGGCAGGCAGGGTGAGGAAAGTTGGCAGTTCGGTCGCGGTCGCCGTCTCATCGAAAATGTCTGAAGCTTCGGGAAAACGCCCCGCCGCAAAAGCCTCAGCACCGATTTCATCGCGAATGGCATTGCGCTCTTCTATGAGAAGCCTCTGATAGAGGCGGTCGGACATGGTTTCCTTGAACCCGCCTTCCATCTCAACAGACGCGCCGTGACGGAGCCATTGCCAGATCTGCGTGCGGGAGATTTCGGCCGTGGCCGCATCTTCCATGAGGTTATGGATTGGCACAGCCCCACGCCCGCAGAGCCACGCCGCAATATAGCGAATGCCGACATTAATATTTAATCGCACGCCCGCTTCCGTAATCGTCCCCGTATGCGGGGCGAGCATGGCGGCGTCAGATATATTCCGGTTCTGGCGCTTCTTATGAATCTGGTGCTTGGCCGGCATGGCTGCGTTGAAAACATCCATCGCGACAGGGACGAGCGCGGGATGCGCAACCCATGTGCCGTCATGGCCCAGACGGGCTTCGCGAAGCTTGTCCTGACGCACTTTCTCAAACGCGGCATCATTGGCGGCCTCGTCATTTTTGACGGGGATTTGCGCGGCCATACCACCCATCGCATGGGCGCGGCGACGATGACAGGTTTGCACCAGCCGTTCTGCGTAAGCCGAGAGAAATCCTCGATCCATGCCAACCTGCGCCCGTTCCGGCAGAAGGTATTCCGGATGCGCACGGAGCGTTTTGATGTAGCTGAATATGTAATCCCAGCGTCCGCAATTCAGACCCGTAATGTGGTTCTTCAAGACGTAGAGAATTTCCTCCATCTGAAAGGCCGCGGGTAGTGTCTCAATCAGAACCGTCGACTTGATAGTGCCATTCGGAATATCCAGCACGGCCTGCGCGTAATTAAACACATCATTCCAGAGACGCGCTTCGCGGTAGTCCTCAATCTTGGGGAGGTAGAAGAATGGCCCCTTTGCGCTCGCGGCCAACTTCTTTCCATTATGAAAAATATGCAGGCCGAAATCACAAAGGCTGGCGCTCATCGGATTTCCGTCAACCGTGATGTGACGCTCTTCCAGATGCCATCCGCGCGGACGGACGAGCATTGTCGCCGTCTCCTCATTCAGCGCGTAGCTTTTCTTTTCCGTCTGGAGGAAGAGTTGGTCGCGGGCATAATCGAACATATTCTGCTGACCCGACATCATATTATCAAAGGTCGGCGAAGACGCATCCTCGAAATCCGCCATAAACATTTTCGCGCCTGAGTTCAGCGCATTGATCATCATCTTGCGGTCAACAGGACCGGTGATCTCAACACGACGGTCTTGGAGAGCTTTCGGACAAGGCGCGACTTCCCAATTGGAATTGCGGATGTGCTGCGTTTCCAGCGGTTGGGCCGGTAACTCGCCATCATCATAACGGGCCTGATTGAGCTCGCGGTTCTGCAACAGGATTTTCCGTTGCGGACCAAAGCGGCGCTCGAGATCGGCGAGGAAGAGCAGCGCGTCGGGCGTCAGGACTTCAGCATAAGCCCCCGCATTCGGGTGAGAGACTTTCGCCAGCACACGGTGGCGGGGAATATTTGTTTCTGGTTTCGTATGAGCATTCATGATGATAGCTCCTTTCTTGAGCCTCTCATGCTAACAAACATAACTGGCAGTCCAGAGCTAAGCACTGCGCAGCGGGTCAGCCTGTCACAAACAATCTTTACTAGACATATATTTTGTAAATCGTGTAAAGATACTACATGTCAGACAAACTTCTCATTGGCCCGAAACTCCGCCGTTTCCGGAACTCCCTCGGCCTGACACAGGCTCGCATGGCGGAGGACCTTGGAATCAGCGCATCCTATCTAAATCTCATAGAGCGCAACCAACGCGCCATGAGCGCGAAGGTCCTGCTGAAAATGGCGGGTGTTTATGATTTCGACATTAGCGCCTTTTCCGACGCAGGAGACGCACAACTCGTCGCAAGTACTTACGAAGCCCTTCGCGCGTCACGATTCAAGGACATGCCCGTGTCCAAGAACGAAGTCGAAGATGTTGTCGGGATTAGCCCGAATATCGCGCGGGCCTTTCAGAGCGTTTTAAAAACGCAAGGCACGATGACGACTCCAACCGATGATAGAGCCCCTCGCGCAGTCGATGTCGTGCGGGACTTTATTCAGAAGAATTCAAATTATTTCCCTGAAATTGATGAGACGGCCGAAGCCCTGTGCGAAGAGCTTGGGCTACGCCGAAGTGAACCCCGCACGGCTTTGACGGAGCGCCTCAAATCCCGACACGACACCGCCGTGCAGATTGTGCCAACCAATGTCATGCCGGATATGTTGCGCTGGTTTGATCGCCATAATCAACGCATTCATCTCTCCGAGCTCATGAGTCAGAGCAGCCGTCGCTTCCAACTCGCCGTGCAAATCGGATTGCTGGAGCAGCGCGAGATGTTTGATGCGCATCTGGACCGCGCCAAGATTACGGGCCGTGAAGCGCGGGGTCTCGCCCGCACATCCCTCGCCAATTACTTCGCCGCTGCGCTCCTCATGCCCTATGCAAAATTCCTGCGCGAGGCGGAGGCGACACGTTATGATGTGGAACTGCTCTCTCACCGTTTCGGGACGAGTTTCGAACAGGCGGCCCATCGCCTGACGACACTCAACAAGCCCGACGCAAGAGGTATTCCATTCTTCTTCCTGCGCATCGACATTGCGGGGAATGTCTCCAAACGTTTCTCCGCCGGAAAATTTGCCTTTGCCAGCCAAGGTGGGGCCTGCCCGATCTGGAATATCCATGAGAGTTTCACGGACCCCGGACGGCTGCACACACAGATGGTGCAACTGCCAGATGGCGCGACCTATTTCTCCATCGCGAAAGCCGTGAAACGCGCGGGCGAAATGCACGGTGCGCCCGCACAACGCCTTGCCATCGCGCTAGGCTGCGATGTCTCCTATGCGCCCCGCCTCTGTTATTCCAAAGACTTCAATCTCGACGAGCCCACCCCTGCGCCGATTGGCATTAATTGCTATCTCTGCGAAAGACAGCATTGCCGCCAACGCGCGCATCCGCCCCTCGCAAAATCCCTCATGTTCGATGAACGCGCGCGCGGCATGAGTCTCTATCGTTGGGTTCCGGATTAACGCCCTAATTGCGGGGTCGAGCGAAACGGCCAAGCACTAGCAAAGGCCTCGAAGACAGGTGGCCATTGCCAGGCGGGCACGCGCGGGATCGACATGCGATCTGCAAAAATCACGACTGTCACAATCACCATCGCGGTCACGTGGAAGTCCGGCACAAGAAACGGAACAATCATCCAAGGCCAGCAGGTCAGGTGACAATAGACCCCAATACGCAGACCAAACTTTGCGCTGCCCCATAAGGGACGCAATCCGCCAAATCCGATCAGGGCCGGTTTATGACATCGGTTTCGTGCCAACTGCGCAAGGGGTGAACCACTCCAAACCAGCGCGAGAAGAATTGATAGCCCTAAAGCCGCATATCTGGCCCCACTCTCCGATGGAAAACCGAGTGTTAGACCCAGCGCGAGAGGGAGACTGTAAATACCGGACAAAACCCAGATAGAGAGATAGCCTAGAACAAACCCCGTAAGCGCGAGGGGCACAGCTGACCTCCGCACCAATTGTCGAACATGATCCATTTCCCGCGCGATGAGCGGCAGCATCATTGCCCCGACCATCAGAGCCCAAGCGATGAAGACGGATACGGGCGACAGGACCGCGACTTGCAATCGCAATATCTGCCACAGCAAAGCCGGGTCTACTGTCCCGCAGAGGCCCACCATCGTCATTTGTGACGGTGCCAGCGCAATGAGGCCAAATAAAACCGCACTGATACTCGCAAGGAGCGGGAAGTACCCCCGTTTAGTCCGCAACATAGACGCTGAGACGATCGACCGTAATTTCACCCGCTTCGTGGTCTGTATTATGAAGGCGCACCTTCAATTGAGACGCCCCTTCCGACAGGTCATAGCCCGCCGCCCGGAGAAGTTTTGTGATCTCAATACTTTCCGTCATACCACCGCCGGCATGCGGCCCGTTTTCATCTGACGCTTTTGCCAAACCAAAGAGGGCGAGAGATTCTGTTCCGAGCTTCACATCCTGCCCGTCTTTCTCGCCGAGGATATCAACGGAGAGAACGCCGCTTGGTCTCGACCCTTTGATGCCTTCTGCATTTAAATAAACGCGGTGCGGCGCTTGGCGGCTAACAGACTTTTCCAAGACCATATTCTTCATGGCCGTTTCACGTCCGCCAATATCCAAGCGTATGACGGACTCAACAGGTGTGGCCGATACGCGGAAGACACCGGTATTCGCACCAAGGAGATCGACGGAGGGTTTACGTTTTGTATCTTCGGTCATAGCAGCCATCGTCTTATTCAACCGGGTCGGAGAGATGCCTGTCCCATCGGTTAGATTATCATAGGTTGGGGCTAGGTCCCCACCCGGCAAGGTCTGTTCCGGTGTAAAAACGCTCAATACGCCTGCTGCGTCTGGCATCATGAATTGCCGTATATTCGGTCCGTTCATCCAAGCCGATCCGGTTTCCTGAACATTCTCATCAGAGGTCAGCCACGCCGCCCAGAGTCTGTCTACATTACAATGATGCATCCAAAAAATCGGGTCTAACCCTGCAAATTCCGGATCATACATCCAGCCATTTACACTGCCGGGTCCGCCGACCATGACATGTACATAGTTGTGGGGATTGGCCTCTGTGGCTCCTGTTGCACTCGCGAAATGAGCGAAATCTGTTTGACCGCCACCATATGCCTTCGTCGCAGAATCGGAGGTGAACGTATGAAAATCCTCTTGCGCATCCAGATTGATGTCATTGGGAATCCAATCTTGCGGCCCCAGTCGCCTCGCGGGTCCACGTAAGGCCTGTGAAAGCGCATTCGGCGTGCCGTCGGGTAAGTTTTCTTCCAAAAACATCGTCGGAATATCGCGCGATGTTTCCAAATCGGCATTTAGATAATTCCAATAGGGCAGCGCCCAATCGGACGGACCTCCATTCTTGACGATCCAGTCTGCCAGAATAGTCTCGAAAGACCAGACATAGCCGCGATGCCACGGGAGGAAATACCAACCGGCATGCTGACATTGATCAAACATCTTTGCGTATTCGCCGCTTTCAGGCGGGTCGCCCGCACCGTCAAGTATACCCTGTGCTTTCCAGCCCGGTAGATTGCAGCCATGAATGGCCCCCAAATAATACCAACTCGTTCGGTCCGCGAATTTTCGCTCCCGTAATGCCGCAACGGCTTTCGCATACCATAGCAAAGTCTTAGGCCAATCGCCCTCCTCTGCCACTAATTCAGCAATATCTTCTCTGATTCCAGCCATGAGCGCCCTCCATGTTTAGCTAGTAGAATTCCGCATAGCACGGATGAGTCGAACGCGCATTTAAATAATTAAGATTGCCGGGCCGTCACTTTTCCTGCGAACGAAAGCCGTGATACAGCCGTAACTACTGCAATCATCGCAAGGAGTTTCCCATGTCTGACCTCGACCGCCGTCAACTTCTCACCGCAACCGCCGCATTGGGCGTTGCAAGTTTTGACGCCACGCGCGTCTGGGCGCAGGATGCCTCAAAAGTAGCCCCGGACCTGACGGGACAATCCATTCTCATCACGGGCACATCCTCCGGTTTTGGCCGCTTGAGCGCGGAGCATTTTGCCCGCCTCGGCGCAACTGTCTTTGCCTCCATGCGGAACGTCCCGCGTGATGAGGCTCGTGAATTGGAAGCTTTGGCTGATAAGGACGGCTTGGACATTACCGTTGTCGAAATCGACGTCTTATCCGACAAACAAGTTAAACGCGGCGTTCAGAAAGTCCTGAACGCCACAGGTGGTACGCTGGATGTTCTCGTCAATAATGCGGGCATCGGCATTACAGGCCCCATCGAGTTGCAGGATATGGAGGCCACACAACTTGCCTTCGATACAAATGTCTTCGGCCCACAGCGCATGACCCGTGCCGTTCTGCCCGCCATGCGGAAACAGGGGTCCGGCCATATCGTCAATATCTCCTCCCAACTTGGGCGCGTGATCCTGCCGACTGCGGGGAATTATTCGCCAACGAAATTCGCGCTGGAAGCCGCCAGCGAGCAATATGCCTATGAGCTCGCCCCGCAAGGCATTGGCGTGACGATCATCCAACCCGGCGGCTATCCCACCGATATTTGGAAGAACCGCAATCGTTATAATACGATGCTAAAAACCCGTTCACCGAAGAGTCGACTTGAGGCCTATCCGCAAGCCGTTGCCCGCATGGGACAAGAAGACGGCAGTGGGCGTTCCGCTGACCCGATGGATATTCCGCATGCAATTGCTGACGTTCTCTCCGAGCCGATGGACCAGCGCCCGCTCCGCGTTGCCGTGCATCCCGGCAACAAACCGCAGGTCAAAATCAATGAGGTGAGTGCCCAGACTCAAATTGCCATGCTCGGCGGGCGGAACCCCACCGTTAAAGCCGTGAACCTGCGCGGAACTTAACGCCGCGTTACCGCATCTCTTAACTCGTATTTACCACGCCTCTTGGCAAAGCCTTAGCGCGTTTGCCTTATGCACATCATCATAGAGGGCAAAAGCCCCAGATTGTTTTGGTGAATGCGAAAGGGTGCTCATGGCGTCCCCAACTCAAAAACGTGTGCAAACAAAGTCGGGCGGCTATGAACCCGCTTGTCGTCTAATTAGCCTGCTGTCTGCGAGTGGAGACGCACAGACTGTGCGTCGACTGGCAATCCAATTGGGTCGCAAAGCCGCAAGCTCTGGCGAGACAGTTTTAATCCTCGACGCGGTGAATGGACAGCTTTTACAGCAGGCTGGCATCGTTCACGCACGGACACTTACAGATGTTGCACAGGGCAAAGCCCAATTGCGCGACGCCTTATATGTCACGTCGAATGAACATTTCACGGCTGGCGCGGTTGGGACACAATCACTCGAAGACGCGCTGGGATTATTGGCAGCTCTCTCCCTCTCTTACGACTGGGTCTTTGTTGTGCCGGAAGCGGGATGCACGCCCGCCCATGTCCGCTTGGCCGCGGCGTCTGATGTTGCCCTCATGTCTTATGACACGCAGAGCGATGGATTTATGCGCGCCTTCTGGATGTTGGATGCCGTGCGTGCCCGCGCTCCGAAATTTGATCCGCTCACGCTTTCCGTCGGCGAAAAATGCGATGCCGTTGAAACCGCGCTCATGCTGTCCGACACTGTCCGCGAACATTTGGGTGCCCCGCCACCCTATGCGGGTCATTCGGATGACCTGCATATTGAGACGCGACTTCTGACACAAATGCGGGATTGTGCGGACCGTGCTGCAGTCGCGTAAAATAATTTCATAAATCCGCGAAGGATTTTGCGAGTTCATCCGTGTGTTGTTGTAGAGACCACAATGGAGACCTCTTATGAAACGCATTTTACTCGCAACAGCGATCCTTGGTGTATCGGCAACCGCCCTCATGGCGGCCGGTCCGAAAGCTGACCTGAACGCTGATGGTCAAGTCACATTGGCCGAATTTACATCTATCGCCTCTCAGAACTTCACGCTGGCCGACGTCAATGGCGACGAGCTTCTGTCCAAGGACGAACTCAAAGGCCTGCATGAGGCCCGCCGCGACGCCCGAGAAGACGCACGCTTTGATCGCGCTGATTTGAATGGCGACGGCGCCATTACCCGCGATGAGGTTGACGCCGCCAAAGACGCCAAGCGCGAAAAGCGGACTGAGCGTCGCGATGAGAAAAAGGCCGAGATGCTCGAACGCTATGACACAAATGTTGATGGCGAGCTGAGTGAAGCCGAACGGGAAGTCGCAAAAGCCGAGCGCAAAGCAGAGCGCGATGCGCGCAAATCCGAGCGTGGTGAAAAACGCGAAGATCGTAAACGCGACGGCAAACGCGCCAAGCGCCCAACCCCAGATGCCGATGGTGACGGTTTCGTCAGCCGCGCAGAGCATATGGCGATCACGGAGCAACTCTTTGCCCGCATGGATGCTAATGGTGACGGCGTCCTGACCCAAGGTGAAGGGGGCAAACGCAAAGGCCGTAAGGGCAAACGTAGAGGATAATCGTCTGTCCTCTGACCCCGATATCGACCTCCTGCCCGGATTACGGGCGGGAGAGCCTGCGGCGCTGAAGACCCTGATGAATCGCCATCTCGACCGTATCCACGGTCTGGCTTGGCATATGTCAGGTGACCGGGCCTTGGCCGAAGATGTCTCCCAAGAGACGTTCCTTCGGTTCTGGCAAACGGCCCCGAGTTGGGACGCGAGCGGTAACGCGACTATTCTGACGTGGTTACGCCGCGTTGCGACCCGGATTTGTATTGACGAGAAACGGCGGAAGCGCCCGATTTACACCGATGAAGTTCCGGAGCAGATTGACCTGACGCCGCGTCCCGATCTGGAATTGGTTCGCAGCGACACGGCCAATGCCGTGCAGAGCGCCATGATGCGCTTGCCTGAACGCCAACGGGCAGCACTGGTCTTGTCCTTTTATCAGCAGGTCAGCCAAGCGGAAGGATCTGCGGCAATGGGCGTGAGTGAAAAGGCCTATGAGAGCTTGCTCTCTCGGGCGAAAGTGAAATTGAAATCCGAATTGATGACTGGCAAGGAAAGTCTCGCATTATGACCGATCTTGAAAACATGCTTGCAGAGAACAAAGCGCCCGCGCCGCGCGGCAGCCTATCTGATTCTATTTTATCAGCGGCGCAAACTATGACGCCCGCCAATGACGCGCCGTCCCGTCGATCTAGGTGGGCGGTTGGGAGTATCGCCGCCATGGCGATTGCGGCTTTCCTAGTCATCCAACCGTTTAACCAGGCACCTGTTGAGACGGAGGCTGAGTTAGTTGCCGCTGCGGAATGGGAAGATTTGGCGCAGACTGTCGGATTCTCAGATCTTTATGCCTGGGTCGAAGAGACACCGACTGAGGAAGATAGCTAGGTCAGCAATACCAGCGCCGCAATGATTCCGAAAAAAATCGCGATGATGACGACTTTGCTAATCCAACCGTGTTTTCCGGGTTTTTGATCCTGATCAGACGTGCGGGCGGCGTGATTATCAACCATTTGGAACTCCTCTCGTTCTAGCTTGTTACGTTCATAACGCATAAGGGGGCGATATGGACGCAATAATTCTCGAAAATAAAACGGCGTTTTACTATTCGCTGATCGGCTTGTCGCTGCTGGTTATGTCGATCCGGCCTGCGTTAAAGAATAAGCGTTTCATTAATGTTCCCATTCTCTACATCCTCGTCGGCGTTCTCATGGCCGGGATTGGCCTGCCGCTGATCACGCCCTCCAGTGGCGAGCTGGCCGTATTGGTCATAGAGCGCGTTTCTGAGATTATCGTCATTATCAGCCTTGCCGGCGCAGGCCTTGCCATTGATGTCGGCACAAATTGGCGACGCTGGATTCCCAGTTGGTGCCTGATCGGGATCGCGATGCCGCTGACCATTGCCGCAATTTTTCTGCTCGGCTGGCAGGTCGCAGGGCTCGGTATCGCTGCCTCAGTCCTGCTCGGCGCAGCCCTCGCCCCGACAGATCCCGTCCTCGCCCGTGCCGTGCAGGTCGGCGGTCCCGGCAAGAAGCAGGACGGCGCGCGTGTTGCCCTGACATCAGAAGCCGGATTGAATGACGGTCTCGCCTTCCCCTTTGTTTGGCTCGCAATAGGATTGGCGGGGGTTGCCAGTGTCAGCGATTTCGACTGGACGCAATGGGTGCTCTATGACGCCATTTACCGGACCGTTGCAGGGATACTGGTCGGCATAGCCTGCGGTTGGCTCATTACGAAAGTCCTGTTCGGCCCATTGGGCGACGCCACGAATGAACGCGGCAATCCAGTGATAGTCCTCCTCTCCGCGACCTTCATCGCCTACGGCTTTGCAGAATTCGTCCACGGCTACGGCTTCCTCTCCGTATTCGTCGCTGCAAGAGCGGGTTTGGTTTTTGCGCAAAATACGAGCGCTGAGCCCTATGAGCACATGGCGCATAATTCCGCCGATCAGATTGAAGCGGTTCTGATGGCGATACTTCTGCTCTGGTTTGGCGCCTATATCGGCGCGGAGCTTTGGTCACAGTGGACGTGGACAGACCTTATCATCACCCTCGCCATTATCTTTATCGTCCGTCCGGTTATTGCGTTTCTTTCCATGATCCGAACCTGCGGGACATGGCATGACCGTTTGAAGGTCAGTTTCTTCGGTATTCGCGGTATGGGGTCGATTTTCTACATCGCCTATGCGCAGAGCCATGCGGAAATTGAGGGCATAGACGCCGTTTGGCGGATTGCCGGATTGACGATCCTGATTTCGATCCTCGTTCACGGCACGCTCGCCGATCACTTTATGGAATTGGGCGAGACGTCCGCGAACGAAAAAACGGCCTCCTGAGAGACCGTTCCTTCAATCAAATCTATCAGCGAGACTTACCCCGCCTTACGCGCCATCGCTTTTTCCGCCTTAGCCGCCATGCGACGCGCCTTGATCCGCTCAAAGCTATCCAGCGCATCGAGCGCGACTTTTAGCTCTCCGGCAAGACGTCCGCTCTGCTCGCCAATATCCCCGAGCGACCGACGCAGATTTTCCTTCCGTACAATCACGGACTGGGCATAGCTGCCATAGGCGACATAGCCGTCTTTTTGCGCATTCGCTTCGACCGAATCCTCCGGGACACTGTCATTCAGCTTGCGGATCTGGCGTTCCAGATCCTCGCGTGTGGCTTCCAAAACCGCGACACGTTTCTGTAGATCTTCGATCTTGAACCGTGTCTTCGCGATATTGCGTTCGCTAGAATGCGCCATATGTCTCTCCACCAAAGGGTATCACCTAATACCGTTCCGTTTACTCAAGGGTCCGTCCGACTTTGTCGTGTCCGGTCCCTCACCACTTCGAAAACCCTCTTAGACCAACAGGTTTACATTTGCGTGAAAGAGCGTGGTAAATTGATTATGAAGCCGCCACACACCAAACGTTAACGGTCGTTTCGGACCCGAATCTGAAAAACGGCACTGAAGAAAGCTAACAAACCTGTTAACGTCGTTAACACTTGATTTACGTCCTTCGCCTACGCCAGTGGTTCTATTAACTATATCCGGGCAATTCCACCCGGGACTCGATTCGCCTGGGAGGGGATTGATATGCGGGTTCTTCTAATTGAAGACGACATGGCTACGGCACAAGGCATCGAACTGATGCTGAAAACCGAAGGCTTCAATGTCTATACAACTGACCTCGGCGAAGAGGGTGTCGATCTCGGCAAGCTTTATGACTATGACATTATCCTACTCGACCTGAACCTGCCCGATATGCCGGGCTTTGACGTTTTGAAGACCCTCCGTATGGCCAAGGTCAATACGCCGATCTTCATCCTGTCCGGTACATCCGATATTGACAGCAAAGTCCGCGGCCTCGGCACGGGTGCCGATGACTTCATGACCAAGCCTTTCCACAAAGACGAGCTCGTCGCGCGTATCCACGCCGTTGTCCGTCGCTCCAAAGGCCACAGCCAGTCCATCATCACGACGGGCGAGATTAAAGTGAACCTCGACGCGAAGACTGTCGAAGTTGGTGATCACCGCGTTCACCTGACCGGCAAAGAATACCAGATGCTCGAGCTACTCTCCCTGCGCAAGGGCACGACCCTGACCAAGGAAATGTTCCTCAACCACCTTTACGGCGGCATGGACGAGCCGGAACTGAAAATCATCGACGTGTTCATCTGTAAGCTGCGCAAGAAACTCGCCGCTGCCACAGCCGGTGAACATCACATCGAGACCGTCTGGGGCCGGGGCTATGTCCTCCGCGATCCGGCGAAAGAAAAAATGAGCGCCTAACGCGCGACAAGATATTCGACTATGCCTCCCACATAGTCGGGAAAAAATAACCCTGCTCTCGTAGCAGGGTTTTTTGTTGGATGAATGACTCCCCCTTCCCTATTTTGTCATCCTCGGACTTGATCCGGAGATCCATCCCTCGCCGCAAAATAGGCCCTCACATCAAGTCCGAAGGTGACGTAAATTAGAAACAGACAAGCGCCCTCCCCCACTGCCCATCACCTCGTCAAAAGGGGGTCAGCAATTTGCGATAATCCTGTAAAATAGGACAGCCCGCGTGGTGATACCCGCGATGGATACCAAAATTAGTTTTTGTTTTACGCGAATATCGGCTTTGATATGGGTGTAAGGCACATCAAAACGTTCCACGCGGCGGTGCGTTTCCAACGGCGGCCTTACTTGACTGCCCTCGTTCCAGAGAGTCAGGCGCTCGCGGCTGGGCCCCTCCGTCTCCGCGCTACCGAAAACATCTAGGCACACCGTCTCTCGGCACAGCAGATGAGCTCCTACCTGTCCCATGTCCGAAAGAACGAGTTTGAATATAGGGGGGAATGGGAAAGTGGGGATTATGTTTTTTGGAATGGGGGTAAGTGGTTGAAAGGATTGGGGAATGGGCGTGGGGTTTTGTTGGATTGTGTTTTAAGGCAGCTTTGGGGGGCTTAGCGGACGTTAGCGAGTATCCTAAAACACCCAGAGTAAGACACTCATTAATCACGCCAATGTCTTGAAAGCAGACTATATCAGGAGCCTTCACAAGACGTTGGTTACTTCAATTGACGCCTAACAATGTTGTCTGATTGAGGCGTTAGGGAAAACATCATTCCATCTTGTCCGACTATAATATCACCGGAAAATTTATCCGCTGTGCCTTTGATGAAGAGTGCATCCAAATAGGATATTGGCAATGCTGGAACGATGTGGGTGAAGACTAACAGGCCTGCATTTGCATCTTGCGCGACCTCTGCCGCCTGAACGGGGGTGATGTGATAGTCAGGAATATCATACATGATTTTACCTATGCGATTATTTCCTGCGTCTTTTGCGGCCGCCTCAATGATGCCGACCATTTCTGGATTTAAAGCTTCGGAGATGAGAATGTCTGTATCTTTGGCGTGGCCAGCTAAGTCATCGGTATAAGCTGTATCTCCTGTAATGACGACGGAGCGGTCTTTATAATCAAAACGGTAACCGAATGAAGGCGAGACGGGTTCATGGTCAACCACAAAAGCTGAGATTTTCAAGCCAGATTGTTCCATAAGTATACCTGCTTCAAACTCAATTGGCGTTCCGCCAAATCCGCTGGGCGGCACAATTTTAGCGCCGTGATGGGCAATACGGTAGTCTTTGTCTTGGGCATAGGCAGCGTACAATCCTTCGACCACGTCGGCTACGCCAGCGGGACCATGAATAGATAGAGGTTCAGTATGTCCCCCACCGGCCCAGCGCTGCAGCATGAGTTCCCCCAAACCATCAATGTGATCGGAATGAAAATGCGTGAGCAGAACACGTTCGGTGGCCGCGGGCGAAAGGCCTATCTCTCCCATTTTACGGACAGCGCCGCCGCCGCTATCAATGATGAAGACACGCTTGCCGGCAATCACGGCCGTGCTGGGTCCCGCCCTCGAAGCGTCGGCAAGAGGCGAACCCGTTCCAATGAGAACGACATGCAAACCATCAGGCAAGTCAGAAAGAATATTATTTCCAAAATTCTCCGAAACAGCCTTAGCGAAAAGACGTTCTCCGATTTGCACTTTGAAGATTTGACTGGCGGTAAACACCAAAGCCAATATCGCGACGAGACCCAGAACCAATTTTTTCATTATACCCAATGCCTCATGGATCGCGCTCTTGTTCACATGCTTGTTTCACGATCTATGGCAAAGGGTAGGATGGCGAACTTAATTGTTCAACTGCTACCGCTCTAACCGCCAAAACAGGCATAGTTTGAGGGTCTTAAAATCGCTTCAAGTAAGAAACTCGCTAAGGTCTGCTATGGGGAAAATCGCGACCTATTTACCAACAAAAAACCCAATCTTAACCACAATCTCCCACTCTACTCACCATGCCGGCCTTGCAGAAAATACCAGCACCGGAGGTCCTCACCCTCTTCCTCGACCACCTCTCCGGTGAGCGGCGGCTTGCTGTGAAAACGGTTGAAGCCTATCAGCGGGATATTTCTTCTTTTCTGGGGTTTTTGACGGGTTATCTCGAAACGTCGCTGACCCTGCCCGATATTGTTGCGGTGGAGGCGCGGGGGTTTCGGGCTTATTTGGCGCAGCG
The DNA here is from genome assembly GCA_947503715.1 of uncultured Caulobacterales bacterium. Classification (GTDB taxonomy): domain Bacteria; phylum Pseudomonadota; class Alphaproteobacteria; order Caulobacterales; family Maricaulaceae; genus Litorimonas. The sequence continues at coordinate 458,138 of CANNER010000003.1, forward strand.
TAGGCGCGGGGAGATGCCGCTCTCGCCCGCCTCAGTGCAGCGTCATCTGTCGGCCATCCGCACTTTCTATCGTTATATTGAACGGCGCTGGGATGCGACGAATGCCGCTCTGCCCCTCATCAAGGGTCCACGGGTAAAACGTCCACTACCCAAGGCGGTGAGCGCGTCAGAGGCGCTCAAGATCATTCAGGAGCCTTTGGACAGTCCGGGCGAGCCATGGGTGGCCGCGCGTAATCAGGCCGTGCTGGCCCTGTGCTATGGCGCGGGATTACGGATTTCCGAAGCGCTGTCCCTGACGGGGCGGGATGTCCCGCTGGCGCGGCAACTCATGCTGACGGGTAAGGGCGGCAAGACGCGATTGGTCCCGATCCTGCCTGTGATTGGCGAAGCGGTTTCGGAATATGTACGGCACTGCCCCTATACCATGTCGCCCGATGCGCCGATTTTTCGCGGCGCGCGAGGCGGTGTCTTGCGGCCGGAAATTATTCAGGGCGAGGTTCGACGGTTGCGCGGGGCGTTGGGCCTGCCGGAAAGCGCCACGCCCCATGCCCTGCGCCATAGTTTTGCGACCCACCTCCTCGCGGGGGGTGGGGATTTGCGGACAATTCAGAAATTGCTCGGCCATGAGAGCCTCTCCACGACGCAGCGCTACACGGATGTCGATGCGGCGCGGCTGATGGATATTCACGCGGGCGCGCATCCGCGGGCCTAATGAAAAACCCCGACCGAGGCCGGGGTTCTGTTTCATAGATAGACGATCGATTATGAGGGATTAATCATCTCGACGGTTAAGTCAGTGCCCATATTCGGGACGGTGAATTTGACATCGTCAAAGGTCGGCATGTCATCCGTCGGCGCATTTCCCGACGCGCCGTAACTATCCAACACGACGGTATAATCCTCGCTCATGGAAAAACGCGCATCTCCGTCCCGGTCATGCCAGACGGACACGGCGTAATCCCCCGGCCCGTCCACATAGAATGTCGCGGACATGGACCCCGTCTTGGCCGTCGACGCAACGCCGCCCCCGCCGCGCAGTGAGCGGAACTCCTCCCGCGTTTGGATGGACACATAGACCGGATCATTCCCGGTCGCCGCCGGGTCAATATTCGTGACCGTGACCGTCACGGGAATATTGCCGGGCCGAATTTTCCACTCACTCTCTGCTTCGACAGCGACACTCGCGGTGGCACCCGCGAGCATCAAGGTAAGTCCTAAGCCCAGGGCGGTCACACTCTTTTTGGTTTTCGATACAAACATTTCGTCTCCTTTTCAGTTTAGTTTGCAATTCAAACTTGACGCAAATAAGTTTGTATGTCAAACCTATTTTCATCGGAAAGCTCGAAAGTGCCATTTCGGGTGAATTTGAAGGAGACGAAAATGACATCACTTGCGACGACAACCCCGCCCGATATGGAGACATTGAAAGCGCAACTCACCGAACACAGGCTCGCACAATATATCCGCCTGTCAGGCGGCGCACCTATCCCCATTGCGGGCGCTATATACTGGGCGGCACTAGCTTGGGTCGGGACGTTTAGCGATCTTCAGGGCTGGGCAGCGATTGCCTTCCCGCTGTCGGGCGCGATCTTCCCCCTCGCCCTGATTTTTGCGAAAATTCTAAAATGTAATTTCATGAAAGATAAATCGGCTATCGGAGATGTATTGCTACCAACCCTGATCAGTATGCTCCTCTTCTGGCCGATGCTGTTCATGGCGGGGAAAAGCGCTTCACCGGAATTAATTGTTCCCATCCTCGCGATTGGCATGTCCCTGCACTGGCCCGTCATCGGATGGGGGTATGCCAGAACAACACTCTACACGGCCCATGCCGTTATTCGCGCAGTGGTCGTGACCTATATCTGGTTTACATTTCCGGAACATATGCTCACGCTGCTGCCGCTCTCTGTGGCACTCATCTATATTGCCACCGTCATCGCCATCTATGTCGATGTTGCGCGGCTGAAATCCAAACCCTCATTCACTTTGAAAAGAGTCTAACATGACAAATAGAGACATTCTCTCAGACCTCGAACATGCCAGTCGCATCGCAAGGGACGGGGCGGAAACACCGCTCGTCGGCGGACCGATTGGTCTGATGTGGGGCATATTACTCACTGTGACATTCGGGGTACATTATCTCATTCTGGAACGCATTCTCGCCTTCCCAGAATGGTCCTTTGCCATCCTCTGGATCAGCTTCGCCGTCCTCGGTGGGATTGGCAGCATGGTCCTAGGCCGCAAAGTCGAAACACGCGCGGGCGCGGCCTCGCTGCTCAACCGGACGGAAAAATATCTCTGGGTCATGTTCACAGCGGCGCTGGGGTCCATCGCGGTAGGTGTCCTGCTCAACCAACTGCTAAATGAAGGGAGTTACGAGCTTTGGACATTCGTCCTCATCGTCGGGTTTGCAGGACAAGGTTTGGTCTATGGCGTGACAGCAAAATTGACGGGTCATGGCTGGCTGCATTTTGCCTCGCTGGGTGGCTGTATCATGGCCGCCGTCACGATGAGCTTTTATGGCGATACGACCATCTATCTCATCGCGGCCATTGGCACAGTCATCACCGTCATCATTCCGTCCCTGCTCTCCATGAAAGCGGCAGGGTAACATGACCATCGAGCCAGAAAGCCCCGATATCGATATTGGCGCGATTGATGACGTCATCCATGGGCGCCTCCGCCTCGGCGTTATGGCCTATCTCTCCGCCGTGAACCCCGCCAGTTTTCCGGAGCTCATTGATAAGACGGGCGCGACGAATGGAAATCTCTCGACCCATCTGACAAAGCTGGAATCGGCCGGATATGTCCGGCAGGAGAAAGGCTATAACGGCAAACGTCCGCAGACCCTCGTCCACCTGACCAAGGAGGGCCGCGTGGCTTGGATAGACTATCTGGACGCTATGAAATCTCTGTTGGGCGGTTAATCATAATTTTGACTGGCCACGCCTTTCATCCGGCGGCATCAATACCATCTAGTCAATAGCGGCGGATTACTCCGCCGTTTCGTTATTAATGGAACACTTGATGTCAGACACTCTCTTTACCCCCTTCTCCGTTCGCGGGCTCACTATACCCAACCGTATCGTGATGGCCCCGATGACCCGCGGATTTTCACCGGAAGGTGTTCCCGGAGACAATGTCGCCGCCTATTACAAACGCCGCGCGGAAAATCATGTCGGACTCATCGTGACCGAAGGCACGGTCATTGACCGCGAAGGGTCGAGCAATGACGCCAATTATCCAAAATTTTACGGCGATGCCTCGCTAGCCGGCTGGCAGCAGGTCGTCAAAGACGTGCACAGCGCGGGCGGGAAAGTCGCGCCGCAACTCTGGCATGTCGGCATGATGCGCAAACCCGGCACGGGGCATAATCCGGACGCCAACTCCGACAGCCCGTCCGGCCTGACCCATACGGGTAGCCAAGTCCTCCCTGCCCCGTCCGATGAAGAGGTCGCGGATATGGTCAATAGCTATGCCCGCTCCGCAGGACATGCCAAAGAGCTTGGCTTTGACGCGATCGAAATTCACGGCGCACACGGTTATCTGATCGATCAATTTTTCTGGGGTGTGATGAACCAGCGCGAAGATAAATATGGTGGTGGATTGGAAGAGCGTGCCACATTCGCCGCCGAAATCATCCGCGAATGCCGCAAAGCGGTCGGTGAGGAGATGCCAATCATCTTCCGCTTCTCCCAATGGAAGCAGCAGGATTACTCAGCGCGTCTAGCCGATACGCCGCAGAAACTAGAGAGCTTCCTGAACGTCTTCGCAGATGCGGGTGTTGATGTTCTCCATTGTTCGCAGCGTCGTTTCTGGGAAACCGAATTTCCAGAGCAAGAGAAGGACGCCAAACTTAACCTTGCGGGCTGGGCGAAGAAACTGACCGGCCTTCCGACGATTACGGTCGGGTCCGTCGGCTTGAACGGCGATTTCTTTGAAGCGTTCCAAGGCAAGGGCGCGGAAGCGGCCTCACTGGACGAACTCTTCGAGCGCATGGAAAAGGGCGAATTCGACATGGTCGCTGTGGGACGTGCCCTCTTGCAGGACCCGGAATGGGCTACAAAAGTCAAAGGCGGTCGTTTTGACGAATTGGAAAATTACAGCGCCGATGCCTTGGCGACTCTTTATTAGACAAAGAACGCATAAAAAAGGCGGTCCGGAGACCGCCTTTTTTTTAAATCAATATATTCGAGATTAAGTCCTTAAACCCTCACCCTCGCGACGTGGCACTCGCGCCACTTGCAGGCATGGATCTATTCAGGAACCGGGAAGCCGCGTTTCTGAAGGATATATTTAACTTCCGGATCACGGCCACGGAATTCGCGGTAAGCCGCCTTGCGGTCAGTTTCATTTGCCGTTGACATGATGATCGACCGGAACCGTTCTGCGGTTTCCTTATCCCAAGGGCTGCCAGCTTCCTCAAAGGCTGCCCACGTATCGGCATCCATCGTTTCTGACCAGAGATAGCTGTAATAGCCAGCCGAATAGGCATCTGACGCGAAGAGATGATTAAATTGCGGTAGGCGGTGACGCATCACAATTTCTTCCGGCATGCCGATTTCCTTCAAGGTTTCACGCTCAAATTTGTCGGGATCGGTGACCGGTGTTGTCCGGTTGTGCAGCTTCATATCGACAATCGCACTAGCCAGATATTCAACCGTCGCAAATCCCTCATTAAAGGTCTTCGACTTGTTGATTTTATCGACCAATGACTGCGGCATCGGCTCTCCGGTCTCCGCATGTTTCGCGTAATTATCGAGCACATAGCGGGTCAACAGCCAGTTCTCATTCACCTGGCTGGGATATTCAACAAAGTCACGCGGCGTACCGCCAAGGCCCGGATATTTAATATCGTAATTTAAATAATGCAGCGCATGACCGAACTCGTGAAAGAGAGTCGTCGCATCATCAAGACTGATCAGCGTCGGTTCGCCTTCACCGCCTTTGACAAAGTTATTATTATTCGACGCCAGCACATAACGGTTTTTCCCGCCCAATTCATACTGACTGCGATAAGTCGTCATCCATGCGCCTGAGCGTTTGCCTTCGCGGGCATAGTTGTCGAGATAGAAGAGACCGACGAGCCTGTCTCCCCGTTTCACTTCAAATGTCCGCACTTCAGGATCAAATACGGGAACGCTGCCCGTGTTTTCCGTAAAGCTCATTCCATAAAGTTTGCCCGCGGCATCAAACATGGCGTCGACCATATTATCGAGCTTGAAATAGGGTTTGATCTCGGCGGCATCGAGATCATATTTCGCCTTACGCACTTTCTCTGCATAGAAGCGGTAATCCCAAGGCTGGATGGTGATGCCCGCGCCTTCTGCATCCGCCACGGCCTGCATATCCGCGACTTCTTCCTCTACCCGCGCGACCGCTGCGGGCCAGACCTGCATCATCAAGTCCATCGCCACTTCAGGCTCCTTCGCCATCGTATCCGCCATGCGGTAATGGGCATGGGTCTTGAAACCCAGCAACTCAGCACGCTCGGCCCGAATTTCCAGGATTTTCGCGATCGTCGCATTGGTATCATTCGCGTCCCCATTATCGCCGCGATTAATATAGGCGTTATAGACTTGCTCACGCAGGTCACGACGGGTCGAATTCTGTAGGAATGGCTGCATGACGGAGCGCGTATTCTTCAGCGCCCAACCATCTTTACCTTGAGCTTCTGCGGCCGCCTTGATGGAGGCTATGAAACTGTCCGGCAATCCAGCCAGATCGGCTTCATCAGTGAGGTAAATATAGGTTTCCTCATCGGCAAGAACCTTGTTCGAAAACGTATTAAACTGTTTCGACAAATCGGTGTTGAGCGCGATGAGTTTTTCCTTGTCGTCGCCCTCCAGCAAAGCACCATTACGAACCAATTCTTCGTAATTACGTTCGACCAGACGCAATTGCTGCGCGTCAAGACCGGCATTGACGCGATTGTCGTAAACGGCCTTTGTTTTCTCCAGCAGTTTCGGATCAAGGGTCAGCTCGTTAAAAAAGGCGGAGACTTTTGGCAGCCATTCGCCTTGAATCTCGCGCACCTCTTCATTCGAAAGATTGCTGGAATGAACGCCCCATATGGAGAAAAGCTCATTCGCTTGGTTACCGGCCAGTTCCATCGGTTCTGTGAAGTTTTCAAATGTGGGGGCTGCCGGATTATCACGGATCGCATTCACTTCAGCTTTTACACTGTCCATCACCGCCTGAAATGCTTCAGGAAAGTCGGAAACCTTCACTTCGTCCCAGGGCGGGACACCGTCATATGGACCGACCCATTCTTGCAAAACGGTATTTCCTGTCACATTCGCCGGTGTCTCTGTTTCCGTCTGAGCAGTCATGTCTTTTGTCTCCGCGGGGGATTGTTGAGCTGCATCGCAGGCGACCAGCGCGAGTGTCGCGGTCGCGCCAATTAGGATGTTACGAATGGAACTGTTGAATCGCATTGAATATTTCTCCAAAAATTAGCCCCGCCCTGAGCCTGACGTATATGTTTGCTTGAACGCGGATGGCTTACAGTATCCATCCCGATATTCAAAATTAACGCGAAATCTATCCTTAGGATAAACTTCCAGCGTCATCACATCTGCATAGCCCAGCCTTCGACGTCCATCGCTGCCTGACGGACGGCTTCCGAGACAGTTGGATGGGCATGGCAGGTCCGGGCGAGGTCTTCACTGCTGGCGCGGAATTCCATCGCCACGCAGACTTCATGGATGAGGTCACCTGCGAGTGGGCCGATAATGTGAGCCCCGAGAATTTCGTCCGTTTCCGCATGGGCGAGGACTTTGGCAAAGCCTTCGCCTTCATGATTACAGCGCGCGCGGGAATTGGCCGTGAAAGGAAATTTACCCTTTTTATAGGGAATGCCCGCTTCCTTTAGCTCTTCCTCTGTCTTGCCGACGGAAGCAATTTCCGGGTGGGTGTAGACGACATCCGGAATCGCGTCGAAATTCACGTGACCCGATTGTCCGGCGATCGTTTCAGCGACCGCAACGCCTTCTTCCTCGGCTTTATGCGCCAACATTGGACCGTCAATGACGTCACCCAATGCCCAGATTCCGTCGACAGAGGTTTTCCAATGATCCTGTGGAATTTTACCGCGCTTATCCGTTTCAATCCCGACATTTTCCAGACCCAAATTGTCCGTGAAGGCGCGACGTCCGATACAGACGAGGACGACATCTGCGTCTAGGTCTTTTGGTTTTCCGCCATCGGCGGCTTCGGTTTTAACGGTCAGGCCTTTTTTGCCTTTATCGACGCCCATCACTTTACGGGATAGCTCAAACTTCATGCCCTGTTTCTTGAACATACGCAGCGCGCCTTTTTGCACTTCCTTGTCGGAATTCACCATGATGGACGGCATATATTCGACGACGGTCACTTCCGCGCCGAGGCGACGCCAGACAGAGCCGAGCTCCAACCCAATCACGCCGCCGCCAATGACGACGAGCTTTCCGGGGACCGCTTGTAGGTCGAGTGCGCCCGTGGAGGAAACAATCGTTTTCTCATCCACGTCAACACCGGGTAATTGCGCGACCTCGGAACCTGTTGCGATGACAATATTCTTGGTGGAGTAGGTTTTTCCATCCACCTCGACCTCGGTCTTGGATTTGATTTTACCAAAACCGTGAATGTGTTCGACATTATTCTTTTTAAACAGATATTCGATGCCTTGTGTCAGGCCGCCAACGATTTTGTTCTTGCTCTCAATCATGGCGGGGATGTCGGCTTCAACGGTCGCTTTCAGACCCATGGCCGGGAAATCTTTCTGCGCCGTTTCCATGAGAGCCGTCGCGTGGAGCAGTGCCTTGGACGGGATACACCCGACATTGAGGCAGGTCCCGCCCAGCGTCTTGCGTGTTTCCACGCAGGCGACTTTTAGGCCGAGTTGTCCGCAGCGAATAGCGCAATTATAGCCGCCGGGGCCGCCGCCGATGATGATGACGTCATATTGGTCTGCCATGAGAATGTCCTGTCAGGCGTGATTGAATGTGCCAGACAGATAGGCGCACCCTTTGAGAGGGTCAACAGCGCCCTAGCGCAAAATACCCTTGGCGCGCTGGCGTCGCGAATACCATATTTCGAAGAGACCCAGTATCACGACGAAGAGAGGCATAATCCAGAAAGTCGGGCCATAGGCCTCTCTCAATGTAGCAGACGTAAAGCTTGGAATAAATCCGATGATGGCCGACACCCATGAGAACATAAAAATACTTACGCTAAGCCTTCTTCTCAGAAGGAAAAGGATGGACGCCAGAAGCCCACTCCAGACCGCCAGTGCATAGGCGGACACAGCCCAGACCGGAAAAATGTCGCGAACCGCAGCGACATCCGGACCAAAAGCGTCCGCATAGGCGGCATCCGTCATGGTCATTTCGAGGACGTACATCGAGCACCCGATAATATTCCAAAGTACAAATAGAGGCGCCAAAACCCAAAACAGAACGGGTGGTTTCACGGATGGATTATCTGACATGTTTCTCCCCTTTTTTCGGAGAGATTACGCCAAATTGTCGCAGATGTCTATTCCGGGGAAAGTTGCCCCTCTTGAAAGGCCGAGTGGGACGCCCAAAACAAGAAAATACAGACAATCACCATGCCGATATTCACACCGGACATCATACCGCCCATCGTCTCATATCCGTGACGCAAAATTGAATCCAACATCGTCAAGAGCGTTCCGAACAGAGCAATCATAAACCACGTGTAAGCGCTCTGTTTACGCAGCAGCAGATAGACAGCGCCACACAGCACGCCAATCGCTGTCATGGCCTTGGCGAACATAACCCAAGCGGGTGTCGCAATAACATAAGCCAATTGCTCCGCCGTATATTGCTTAGCCATCGTTTCAGGGTCAGCCATTAATGATAGGGCGAACATAATAAGGCAGAGCAAACCCCACGTCACAGCGAAAGCCGCCATAACACCGAGCATACGGTCATCTGCTGATCTTTTTACCACAGGGCGCTTGGGCTCCATGGCTACACTTATATCGGACATGCTCTCTCCACACGCGAATTTTCAAAACATGGAGTAGTCCAAAAAGATTAGGCCCGGTTTGAGAACCAGGCCTAATAAAGCGTTAAAATTTTAAGTGCACGACCTAGAGGTCCAGCAACATCCGTTCCGGATCTTCCAAGCACTCTTTGACTCGGACGAGGAAGGTTACAGCCTCTTTGCCGTCAACGATGCGGTGATCGTAAGACAGCGCAAGATACATCATCGGGCGGATGACGATTTCATCATTCACGACAACCGGACGTTTCTCGATCTTGTGCATGCCCAGAATACCGGATTGCGGCGGATTCAGGATGGGTGAAGACATGAGCGAGCCATAGACGCCGCCATTGGAAATGGTGAACGTACCACCCATCATATCATCCATAGAGAGTTGACCGTCGCGCGCTTTTGCACCGAGGGCACCGATACCACTCTCGATCTCGCCAAGGGAGAGTTCGTCACAATCGCGTAGGACTGGGACGACGAGGCCCTTCTCCGTGCCGACAGCAATACTGATATCATAGTAATTTTTATAGATGATATCCGTGCCGTCGATTTCGGCATTCACACTCGGAACGTCTTTCAAGGCTTGGACACAGGCCTTCACGAAGAAGGACATAAAGCCGAGTTTCACGCCGTGGCGCTTGAGGAACAGCTCTTTATACTGACTGCGCATCTCCATAATGGCCGTCATATCGGCTTCATTATAGGTCGTGAGCATGGCGGCTGTATTTTGCGCGTCTTTCAAGCGACGTGCGATGGTTTGGCGAATACGGGTCATGCGGACACGATCTTCGCGCGGGCCTGTTTCACGCGGGGCCTTCGGTGCGGCGGGTTTCGCAGCGGGTGCGGGAGCCGCAGATTTAGCCGCAGGTGGATTGGCCTTGGCCGCGAGGGCATCGGCTTTCGTGATCCGACCATCTTTGCCGGTTCCAGCGATCAGGGAAGCGTCCAGCCCATTTTCACTAATGATTTTCGCCGCAGCGGGCATGACTTTCGCATCATCCGGAATGGAGCCAATATTCGTTGACGGAACGTCAACAATGCCGCCGCCTTCGTCCCCTGCAGCAGGTCCAGCAACGTCGCCGGACGGTGCAGTAGAATCGCTCTCACCGAGTTTGCAAAGCGTTTCGCCAACAAGGGCAATATCGCCTTCAGCTTTCAGAATTTCCGTTATCACACCGGAACGCGGCGCGACGAGTTCCTGCGCGGCTTTATCCGTTTCCAACTCGACAATCGCTTGGTCTTTCTCGACGGCATCTCCGACGGCAACCATCCAGCTTGCAACGGTGACTTCGGACACACTTTCACCGACATTCGGGACATCGATATTTAGCGCCGGACCGGAGCCCGTCGATTTTTTCGATGCTGGGGCTTCTGTTTGCGCCTTAACTTCGGCATCGCCCTTATCAGCGGCTTTTGTTCCGGAACCTGAGCCCAAGCGTGCGATTAGTTTTCCGACTTCGGCATTTTCACCTTCGGCTACCAGAATTTCTTCCAACACACCATCTTCGGGGGCGACAAGTTCCTGCGCAGCTTTATCTGTTTCCAGCTCGACCAGCGGCTCATCTTTTTTAACTGTCTCGCCCACGGCTTTGAACCACTGGGCAATGGTGACTTCGCTGACGCTCTCGCCTACGTTTGGAATTGTGATATCTGTCATGGTTCAGACCTTACTTCGCAAATGCGCCATCAAGGATGGCTTGCTGTTCTTTCTTATGTTTCACACTAATGCCCGTCGCTGTCGAGGCGGCAGCGGCACGTCCGATGTAGCGGGGACGCGTATTTTTCGCGCCAATCGCGATGAGACTTTCCTCAAGGAACGGTTCGATAAAGCTCCACGCGCCCATATTTTTGGGTTCTTCCTGACACCAGACCATATCCGCGTTCTTAAACCGGCTCAGTTCCAGTTGGATGGCGTCATCGGGATAGGGATAGAATTGCTCGACCCGCAGGAGATAGATGTCATTGCGGCCATTCTTCTCACGCTCTTCGAACAAGTCGTAATAGACCTTACCCGAGCAGAGAATGACGCGTTTGATCTTACTATCCGCCGCGAGTTTAATCTGGCTGACCTCCGGATTATAATGCGCGTCATCCCAGAGCAGACGATGGAACTCACTGCCTGGTCCCATTTCCTCGAAAGTCGAGACGCAAAGCTTATTCCGCAGCAATGACTTCGGGCTCATATTGATGAGCGGTTTCCGGAATTTCCGTTTTACCTGACGGCGCAGCGCATGGAAATAATTGGCAGGTGTAGAAATATTCGTCACCTGCATATTATCTTCGGCACATTGCTGGAGGTAGCGTTCGAGACGCGCCGAACTATGTTCCGGTCCCTGCCCCTCATAACCATGCGGCAGCAGCATCACGAGACCCGACATGCGCAGCCATTTTTGCTCTGCCGAGCTGATAAATTGATCGACCATGACCTGCGCGCCATTGGCGAAATCACCAAATTGCGCTTCCCAAATTGTCAGGGCTTCGGGTGCAGCGGTTGAGAACCCATATTCAAAGCCAAGCACGGCTTCCTCGGACAAATGAGAGTTCAGGACCTGATAATATTCCTGGTCCGGGTCGAGATTATTCAGCGGCGCATATTTTTCTTCGGTTTTTTGATCGATGAAATTGGATTGACGTTGCGAGAATGTCCCACGTTCAGAATCCTGACCCGACAGACGTACGGGATGACCTTCCGTAATCAGCGTTCCGAAGGCGAGATGTTCAGCCAAGCCCCAGTCAATGTCGCGACCGGATTCAATTCTCTCCGCGCGGGCCTTGATAATACGCTTGAGTGTGCGGTGCATGTTTAGCGAGTTCGGCACCGTCACGATGGACGTGCCGATTTCTTTCAGCTTTGAAATCTCTACAGCTGTATCGCCGCCGCGTTTTCCGTCTTTCGCCGTTGGCAGTGACATACCCTGCCAGACACCTTGCAACCAATCCGGTTGCTTCGTCTCATAAGATTTAGCCTCTTCAAAATCCGCATCCAACTTGGCGTAGAAATCATCGATTTTCTTCTGCGCTTCGGCTTCGGTCAGGTCGCCCTGCGCAATGAGGCGTTCCGCATAAATCTGGCGCGTAGACGGACGGCCATTGATCGCTTGATACATGAGTGGTTGCGTGAAAGACGGATCATCACCCTCATTATGGCCGTAGCGACGGTAGCAGACGATATCGAGCACGACGTCTTTTCCGAATTTCTGGCGATATTCCGTCGCGACGCGCGCCGCGAAGACAACCGCTTCGGGGTCGTCGCCATTCACGTGAAAGACGGGCGCTTCGACCATAAAGGCCACGTCCGAACAATATTGACCGGAGCGATATTCATCCGGCGTCGTCGTAAAGCCGATCTGGTTATTGACAACAACATGGATCGTGCCGCCCGTGCGGTAGCCGACGAGCTGGCTCATCTGGAAACTTTCCATGACGACGCCCTGCCCGGCAAAAGCGCTATCCCCATGCAGGATGACCGCCATGACTTCTTCGGGTTTATGCGTGCGATATGTGCCGGAGGCCATTTGCTGTTTCGCGCGGGTTTTCCCCATCACGACGGGGGCGACGACTTCCAAATGGGACGGGTTCGGCGCAAGGGAGAGATGGACTTTATTGCCGTCAAATTCGCGGTCATCGGACACGCCGAGATGGTATTTTACGTCACCAGAACCAAAATCTTCCGCGCCCGCTGCAACACCGCCTAGAAATTCGTAAAAAATCGCAGAGTAAGGCTTCTGCATAACAGACGCCATGACATTGAGACGCCCGCGATGGGGCATGCCGAAATTGATGTCTTTCAGCCCAAGTTGACCGCCGCGTTTGATAATCTGCTCCAGCGCAGGCAGCAGACTTTCCGCTCCGTCAATGCCAAACCGTTTCGTGCCGGGATAGCGCTTGTGAATGAGTTGCTCAAAGGTCTCGCCCTCGATCAGCTTTTGCAGAATCGCAAGACGGCCTTCCTTGGAGAAGCTGATCTCTTTTTCAGGACCTTCCAGACGTTCCTGAATCCAGCTTTTCTCTTCCGGATCAGACACCTGCATGAACTGTACGCCGAGCGTTTCGCAATAGGTGCGTTTCAAAATTTCGAGGATCGTGTTTAGCGTCGCATATTCGAGACCCAAGACACCGTCGATGAAAATATCGCGGTCCATATCGTCCGGGCCAAAACCGTAACTCGCCGGGTCCAGTTCAGGATGAAGCCCCGGCTTTTGCAGACCCAGCGGATCCAGATTGGCAATCAAATGCCCCCGCGCACGGTAAGCCCTAATGAGCATGATGGCATGGAGGGAGTCCTCTGCTGCGCGCTTTATGGCATCATCGGATAGATCAGGGTTTGCCGCCTTCACTTTGGCCTGCGCCGCAGCAGGACTGTCGCCCCAATCCCCAGTCAGCGCGGCCGTCAGGTCCGGCGATGGGTCAGACGCATGTGCATCGCGCTTCCAAACCGGACCATCGGCATTCTTTTTCGCAATTGTGCGATCTTCGCCGAGAGAGGCAAAGTACTTCCGAAAAGATGGGTCCACACTGGACGGATTGGCGGCATATTTCGCCTGCATCTGTTCCAGATAGGCGGCATTTCCACCATCGAGAAAGAGTGTGTCGAGGAAATCTTGGTTCCGTTCAGAACGGTCGGTCATGCAGTGTCGCCTTGGGCTGTGCGTCTAAAATCCTTCATCGCCTCTAGCAGTGTGAAAACAAGCTGTCACCGATGGATGTGAGGTAGATGTAGAAAATACGGGCGAACGGCCAAAAGGTGCCGAAACAAAGTTAAATTGGTACAAAAAAGCCGCTTCAAATGAAGCGGCTTTGTATCTCTTATCCTACAGGCGCCCTACCCGTTCAACAGGTCCATCATCGTCACGCCGAGTTTGGCGGGAGATTGACTGACACGGATGCCCGCTTTTTCCATCGCCGCGATTTTATCTTCAGCGCCGCCTTTGCCGCCGGAAACAATCGCGCCCGCATGGCCCATGGTCCGACCCGGAGGCGCCGTGCGGCCTGCGATGAAACCGACCATCGGCTTGGAAATACCTTTCTTGGCCATATGCGCGATATATTCCGCCGCTTCTTCTTCAGCGGAGCCACCGATTTCGCCGATCATGATGATCTGTTTTGTCTCGTCATCGTGGAGGAAGAGCTCAAGGCAGTCGATGAAGTTCGTCCCGTTAATAGGGTCACCGCCAATGCCGATGGCTGTGGTCTGGCCGAGGCCGACCTGCGTGGTCTGGAACACAGCTTCATAAGTCAGCGTGCCGGAGCGCGAAACCACACCACATGTGCCCTTGGAGAAAATCTTACCCGGCATGATGCCGATTTTGCACTCATCCGGGGTTAAAACGCCGGGGCAGTTTGGTCCGATGAGGCGGGACTTGGACCCTTGCAAGGCGCGTTTCACGGGGATCATGTCAGAGACAGGAATCCCTTCCGTAATCGCGATGATGAGTTCCATCTCCGCATCAATCGCCTCCAGAATGGAGTCTGCCGCGAAGGGTGGTGGCACATAGATAACCGTCGCCGTCGCGCCCGTTGCATGTTTGGCTTCGGCCACTGTGTCATAGTTCGGGAGGCCGATATGCGTCGTGCCCCCTTTACCCGGCGTCACGCCTGCGACCATTTTGGTCCCGTATTCAAGGCCCTGTTCCGTATGGAACGTGCCCGTTTTACCGGTCATCCCCTGCGTGATGACCTTGGTGTCTTTGTTGATTAATACTGACATCGGAGGCTTACCTCTTTTCCAATTTTGTTCTTATGGCTTTTAACTCAACCAAAATTTCTTTTTGTGCTGCTGAAATCTCTTCAGTTTTAACAGCCAATTCCCGAGTTACGTCATCTTGTCTCGCGTTCTTGCGAAGCACTAATCTAACAACGCCAAAGACCAATCCACTTGCAAGCGCAAGTCCAATAAAGCCTTTCAGCGTTGTAGGATCAGACAATGAAGATCAACTCCTCTACCCCTTAACCGCCGCGACGATCTTCTGTGCGGCATCGTCCAGATCATCCGCGGCAATCACATTCAGACCTGAATTTCTGATGATTTCTTTACCCGCTTCGACATTCGTGCCTTCAAGGCGGACGACGAGGGGAACTTCGAGGCCGACTTCTTTGACCGCGTCCACAGCACCTTGGGCGATGATGTCACATTTCATGATACCGCCGAAGATATTGATGAGGATGCCTTCGACTTTGTCGTCAGAGGTCAGGATTTTGAAGGCCGCGACGATATTTTCTTTTGTCGCGCCGCCGCCCACATCGAGGAAGTTGGCAGGTTCTGCGCCGTAGAGTTTGATGATGTCCATTGTGGACATGGCCAAACCCGCACCGTTGACCATACAGCCAATGTTTCCGTCGAGAGCGACATAGGAGAGGTCGAATTTTTTAGCTTCCGTCTCTTTGCTGTCTTCTTCGGTAATGTCGCGCAGCTCTTGAATGTCTTTATGACGATAGAGCGCATTTTCATCAAAGCTGATTTTCGCATCGAGACAGTGAAGGCGTTGATCCTCTGTCACGATGAGCGGGTTGATTTCCAACATCGCCATGTCTTTGGCGAGGAAACCTTCATAGAGGATCTTGCCGAGCTTGCCCGCTTGTTTCGCGAGATCGCCTTTCAGCTCCAGCGCTTTGGACAATTTACGCCCGTGATGCGGCATGAAGCCCGTCGCGGGGTCGATGTCGAAATTGATCACTTTTTCCGGTGTGTCATGTGCGACGGCTTCGATATCCATACCGCCTTCGGTCGAGACGATGAAGGACACGCGGGATGTCTCGCGGTTGATAATGATGGAGAGATAGAGCTCGCGGTCAATGTCGGAGCCGTGTTCAATATAAAGACGGTTGACCTGTTTGCCGTGCTCGTCCGTTTGTTCAGTCACAAGATATTCGCCGAGCATTTCGCCCGCGTTTTTCACAACATCGTCGACAGAGAACGCGAGACGCACGCCGCCTTTGGCATCAGCCGGTGCACCGATAAATTTACCTTTACCGCGGCCGCCCGCATGGATTTGGGATTTGACGACCCAGAGCGGTCCGCCGAGTTTTTCGGCGGCGGCTTTCGCCTCTGACGCTTTGAAGATCGCGATGCCTTCGCTGACGGGGGCGCCGATGGATTTGAGGACAGCTTTGCCCTGATATTCGTGGATATTCATGGAGGTTCCATTTTGTGGAATTGATCGAATGTGGGGGCGTTATAACGTCCCCTGCACCCGTCGCAACCGTCCAGTCGTAACCTTTTATCAAGATTCGCATATAACGACTATGCGAAGAAGAGCATCCACATTGTCCGCCCGGGCATGAAAGCGAAAAACCCGGGAATGAGGAGCGCGGCAAAATACATTGTCAGAACATGTCGGCGGTGGCGTTTCACATCGCCTTTGCGAATGGAGGAGATGATTTGATACATCCCGATAAAGGTGATTGGCACGAAAATATGAATCCAGGAGAAAGACCCGTCATTCAAGTCACGAATGAAAATCGCGGTTGTTGCCGTCGCGATCATCAGCAGGCCGAAAATTCGGCCTGCCAGTTTATGCGCCTTTGTTCCCTTACGCCGCATCAGGACATAGGCACCGAGGAAAAACGCCCCGATGGCGACCAGCATATGGATTTGAATGGCGAGGCTGGCTTGGGTGAAATATTCGATATTCATGATCATCTCCTTTTGGATGATCGCACTCAACCGATTCACTCGCCCTCACACCAGCGGGTTTACGCGAACCCACAGCTTCCCTTCGTGAACCGACTTGAAAAAAGACCTCCCGCCGTTCACGATACGTGAATGACAAGGCCAGAACTCCAGTAATGCCGCAGGTTTCCATACATCATATTTTAAAAGGCCTGCTCACCCCGCTTCTTGCGGGCGTCGTATTGGCCATCCTCGCGCCGTTCGGTACGAGTAGCTTTTCAGTTGCGTTCCGGTTGATCTATTGGATCGGCCTGACACTTGCGGGCGGTCTCGGCGCGATGGGGGCACATTTCATTTTAAGTCGGAAAGCGCCAGCCACATCCGTCTTGATTTGGGCCGGATTGCAATCCGCCGGCGCAACTCTGGCCGTCGCGCCATTTGTTTTTAATCTCCACACACATTCGGGTTTCGGCCCTATTCTCACGACCCTCTTTTGCATCTGGGTTGTTGCAATTGTCATTACAGCTTTTGGGCAATTGGCGGGCCGCAGACATATCTCAACGGAGCCGGAGCCAAGTCGCCCCGCCCTCCTCGACCGCCTGCCAGCAAGTTTTCGTGATGCAACGCTCTACGCGATTAGTTCAGAGGATCATTATGTCCGCATTCACTCGGCAGCGGGCGAGCATATGCTGCTTATGCGGTTGACAGATGCGGAAGACCTTGCCGCGCCTCTGGTCGGGCTAAAACCACACCGCAGTTGGTGGGTCGCCGAAGCAGGCGTCGAATCGGTTACAAAATCCAGTGGAAAGACGATCATCCAAATCAAATCCGGCACAGTCGTCCCCGTCAGTCGCGAAGGCGCGAAACGTGTGAGAGAGGCCGGCTGGATTTAATCTTTCACTTGTTCGACTGTTTAACGGCCGCCTAGCGCACAAACCGTGAGTAAAAGACGACTCTCCTTAATTCAGGTCAATCATTTTGATGTCTTCACCCGCCTCCAAGGTAAAAGCAGCCTCTTCAAATTCAGGCGCTGAAAAGGGATCAGACGCGTCATTTGAGAAATAATAATCCTCTGTCGGTATCCCAAAGGCCCCTGTGTCCAGTTCGCCATTCCCGTTCTCATCGTGATAGAGTTTGAACGCATATTGCCCGGCGGCCAGGCCCTCAAAGACCACTTGCGTTTCAGGGCCATCAATTCTGACTTGCGCGTCCCGCAATGGCGCAGCCTCTTCATCAAAAGCGGCAGCGTCGGCATAAAGCGCGACCATCATCTGGCCCGTCGCCGCCTCATATCCCGTCACGTTTAAAACAAGTCGGGATATGTTTTGTGACATTGGCGAAGACTGCGATTCAGAGTGTTGCGCGACCGTAACGTCGGGCTGCGACGCCGCCGTCTGGCACCCCCCGAAACAGAAGCTGAGCGATAGAGTTGTGGCGAGAAAATTTAAGGTCTTAACATGTGTCATATTTTATCAACGTGTCAGGGGGCGGTTTGGTTTCAACCCCGCTGGTATTCTTTTTCAAAAAGAACCGCATCAAGTCGAAACAGACCGCAATTTCCACTTGCCCTTCCCGCCGGACAGATTTATCCGCGCCACACTTTTAAGAGAACAATCACGGCATGGACGGGTGGCTGAGTGGTTGAAAGCGCCGGATTCGAAATCCGGTATGGGTGCAAGCCCATCGGGGGTTCGAATCCCTTCCCGTCCTCCGGTTGCCTAGACCATCCCGCCATCGTCTCCTTCAAAATTCAGGATATCATCCGCGTCGAGGTCTTCGAGATCGAACCTGACGAGCCGTATGATTTCTTCCGTGGCTAAGGTCAGGACAGAGTCAGATCCGTCTTGAACGGCGCCGTCCAGTGCCGCTTGGATTTCAGCGTCTGAAAAATCTGATAGATCTAGCAAATCTGTATCGTCTTCGAAATCTTCAATAATCGTTATTCCGTCACCTAATCCGACAACGAAAATGTCTGCGCCCTCACCACCTGCTAGACTGTCCGTGCCCGCGTCGCCGGATAAGATGTCATCACCTGCATCACCCAGAAGTGTGTCATCGCCGCGGCCACCATTGACGATATCATTATCATCACCCGCTGTTATACGGTCATTGCCGTTGCCGCCGGATACAATATCTTCACCGGGTCCGCTGCGAATAGCGTCATTATTGGCGCCGCCATCTATAGTGTCGTTGCCCGACCTGTGAAAATTTTGTCATTACCGGAGTCACCGAAAACAACATTGTCACGGGTTCCACTTTGGATAGAGTCATCGCCTGATCCACCCCGCATGTAGTCATCACCCCTGCCGCCAAAGATGCGGTCATTTCCGGCTCCGCCCAAAATATAGTCATCACTGGCAGCGCCACTGATCGTATCATTACCGCCACGTGCGACGATTAGAGTATCTGGAAACGGTTCTCCGGTTACGATACCCGTGAAGACTTCAAGTACATTGTCCCATCATCCCCATATATACGGCTCTCAGCATCTCGAGGCCTAATGACATCACTCGATGGAGAAACGCCCGGAAATTCTACCAAGGCGGATGTGAAGGTCGGAATGTTTGCAATAAGGACATCGGGAGAAAATATCAGCGTTTCAAAAATTTCAAACTCAGGCCGATTAAATAAAAGCCAATAGTCTGCCAAAATGGAAGTCTGAAAGTCTGTTTTAAAATTTGTGGTGAAATCAACTTGCATTATTACGCTCCTAAAATGCTTGATTGACTATCTTAGATATGAGGCATCCCACAAGTTCCGAGCTTTTTTTATCCCTCTAGAAGTTAAAAACAAAAAACGGGCCCGAAGGCCCGTTTGAATTTAAATGGTACGCGCAGCAGGACTTGAACCTGCGACCTGTCCATTATGAAGGGACGGCTCTAACCAACTGAGCTATACGCGCATCAGTAAAGTCGCCGTCTCAAAAGACTAATCCTTCAGCGACGGCTCCATTTCCTGGCAGTCCGCTATTATTTTCTTCACAGCATTGACCGACACCATGAACATCTCATGCTCGTCCTCGCGCAGTTTCAGTGGCATGACCCGTTCAATTCCGTCTGCACCGATCTGGGCCGGTGCGCCGACATAGAGGCCTTTGACATCGGCAATTTCGCCGTCGAGCATGACCGCGCAGGGTAGGATACGTTTCTTATCGCGCAGATAGCTGGTCGCCATTTCAATCGCGGATTCAGCCGGTGCGTAAAAGGCCGAACCATTGCCGAGCAATTTGACAATTTCGCCGCCGCCCTTGCGGGTGCGTTCAACGATGGCGTCAATCGCGGCCTGTGTGGTCCAGCCCATATCGATCAGGTCCGGCAGGTTCACACCGTTCACAGTGGAGTAACGCGTTAGCGGCACCATTGTATCGCCATGTCCGCCCAGCACCGCCGCATGGACGTCTTCAATGGAACATTCGAATTCATCGGCGAGGAAATAGCGGAACCGTGCACTGTCCAATACGCCAGCCATGCCGACAACCATATTGGTCGGAAGGCCGGAGAATTTCTGTAGCGCCCAGACCATCGCGTCGAGCGGATTCGTGATACAGATGACAAACGCATTCGGCGCGTGGGCTTTAATGCCTTCAGCGACCTGTTTTATGACGCCGAGGTTTTTGCCGATCAGCTCGGAGCGGTCCATGCCGGGCTTACGCGGGAAACCCGCCGTGATGATGCAGACATCTGCGCCCGCGATATCGGCATAATCCGCCGTGCCGCGAATGGTGGAATCTTTACCGAAAACGGGGGCCGCCTCAGACAGGTCAAGCGCTTTACCCTTGGCCGTGCCTTCGAAAATATCGAACAGGACGATATCGCCGAGTTCTTCGCGAGCCGCGATGTGAGCCAGAGTTCCGCCGATCATACCGGCGCCGATAAGGGCGATTTTCGCGCGTGCCATAGAGAGTCTCCAATTAGGCGTTAAGTCTTGCGCGCCCCATAGCGGGCTGTGGCCACGGGGGCAATGGGTGCGAGACTCTCATTCCCGCATGGCAAGCGCAAAATACTGGCGGGTCGATGTCTCTAATTCGTAGAATCGAAAGGCGATGGATAAGGCACGCATTTTGTGTCCAGTGCCTGTTTATAGGATTTCTGACCGGCGGGCGGATTATAGGGTTTGACGGCGATGACACTCAGCATGTCATGGAGGAGCTGGTAGTCGCCTTCCGCTGTACCAATCGCCGCGACGCGTTTTTGCAATGTTGTGCAATCCTGCCCTGTCGGGCATCCATAATAGGTCGAGAATTTGAACGACTTATTTCCGCTCCAGTCATAAGAGTATTTGCCCGTGCGTTCGGCATAAAACGTCTCGTCTTCCGTCAGCTCATAATCATCACCATAGGAGATAATCTTAATTGCGGGGTTGGAGCCGTGATCATGGGTAATGGCGGGAATGGAGAGATTGAGTTCCACCATATCGCCTGCGCAATTATTGACACGGCGAATACCGTTCAAATGGGTATGACCGGACAGAATACTGACAATCTCGGAATTGGAACTTGCGACCAAATCGAGAAAGACCTTCTGCACCCAATCTCCGGACGCGCCGCTAATTTGACTGCCTGTATATTTCAGGTCCCGCGTCCAATTATAGGCGTAATCCGTGTGCCGCGTGTTCAACTCCGGTACAGTAAACCCATCCACACCTGCCGGAACATGCATCGCGATCATGACCTTTTCAGGTGGAGAGGCTTTTGAGGCCGCCTCCAATTGACCTGCCAGCCAATTCAGTTGCGCGTTCGAAGCGTCTTCCTGTGCAGAGGACCCCATACAGCCATTATAACCGCCTGTGAAAATCACCGTATTCATTGCTATAACGCGCAGTCCAACGTCACCTGCCACTGGTTTGCCCATCGGATAGACGGAATAATAGCCGTGGACCGCATCCTGACTGATAATATTCGCCTTGCCATTATAGACGGGCCATTCAGCCGGTTTTGATGCGAAATCCAGAGGTGTTGTGTCGGCCCCGCCGGGATAATCGGCCCAGCTAAAGCTGCAATAATCGCCGCCCACCGTATCATTATTGCCAGGCATATAGAGAACCGGAATGGAGGTACCTGAGACGATATTCGCCAAACCATCCAAGGTCGTTTTAAACTCGGACTTCCGGTTTGTCGGCATGTCGCAATGGGCGGGCAGATCGCCCGTATAGATGACGAAGTTCGGATTATGAGCCTTTACGAGCTTACCCGCCTGGGTCTGCGCCCCGTCCCAAAGCGCTTGATCCGTCTCTGTCATCCAGCCACAATATTGTTTTGAGTCCGCTTCCGTTCCGAAATGAATATCAGACAGCGCCATGAATTTGCCGGAGGACTGCGACGCGGCGGGCGGAGCACAGGCTGTCACGAGCAAGCTTACAGTTAATGCGACTGCCCATTGCCGGAAGACGGATTTTGGATATCTGGTAAAAAGAAGTTTCATATTGCGCCCCGTATATCAGACCGGAATTGGTCGATGCGTTTCATCTTTATAACACATTTCGAGTTTAGCAAATATGGAAGAGAGCGGATTTCCGGCATAGCCTTCACCGCCCCTGCCCGCTAAAGACGCGCTTATGTCACATAACACTTTCGGACACTTATTCCGCTTCACAACATGGGGCGAGAGCCACGGCCCGGCCATTGGCTGTGTTGTTGACGGCTGTCCGCCGCGCATTCCCCTGACGGAAAGCGATATTCAGGCCTTCCTCGATCAACGCAAACCCGGCACGTCGCGCTTTGTCACCCAACGCAAGGAACCCGATGCTGTGAAAATTCTCTCGGGTGTGTTTGAAGGCCAGACAACGGGGACCCCGATCTCGCTGCTAATCGAGAATACGGATCAACGCTCGCGCGATTATTCCGAAATCAAAGACCGCTACCGCCCCGGCCATGCGGACCTGACCTATGACGCGAAATACGGTATTCGCGATTATCGTGGCGGCGGGCGGAGTTCTGCAAGGGAGACCGCGAATCGTGTAGCGTCGGGTGCGATTGCGCGGAAAGTCTTGGGCGACGATATTCAAATCCGCGGCTGCGTCGTCTCTATCGGTGATCAGGATATTGACCCTGCGAATTGGGATTGGGACACCGTCACACAAAACCCGTTCTGGTGCCCCGACGCCAAAGCCGCGAAAGACTGGGAAGCCTATCTAGACGCGGTGCGCAAGGACGGCAATTCAGTCGGCGCGGTCATCCATGTCGAAGCGACGGGTGTCCCCGCAGGCTGGGGCGCACCCGTTTACGGGAAACTCGACAGCGATCTCGCCATGGGGCTGATGTCTATTAATGCGGCCAAGGGTGTCGAAATCGGCGCAGGTTTTGCGGCCGCCCGCTGGTCAGGTGTCCAGAACGCCGATGAAATCCGGATGAAAGACGGACAGGCCGATTTCCAGAGCAATCATTCCGGCGGAATACTTGGCGGAATTTCTAATGGCGATACAGTCACGGCTCGCCTCGCCATTAAGCCGACCTCCTCCATGCTCACGGAAGTGAAATCCATAGACGCCAAAGGCAATGAAATCGACGTGAGAACCAAAGGCCGCCACGACCCATGTGTCGGCATCCGCGCCGTCCCCGTCGCTGAGGCTATGATGGCCGTAACGCTGGCGGATCACATGCTCCGCCATCGTGGGCAGGTTGGCGCATAGGGCGACTGCATAGCAGAGGCTGGACGTCACACGCTAAGACCGTTAGCGGGGAGGCATGTCATATCTCCTCGCTCTATTGGTCCTCATTCTCGTGCTCTTTACCTATCTTTATCTTCGCAGCCGCAAACTTGCAGGGGCTGATCTCAGTGAATTTGATCGCGAGGTTGCGCCCTTTGCCGTCGCCAAGCCGTCCAAAGCGCTGGACGATTTGAACCAATATATCCGCGAGATGTTTGGTGGGCCGGGCGTGTCTGCCACGGCGAGATCCGGTTGGGAGGCGAAACGGGAGCGGTTCGATACGGCCGGGTTGGCGCGTACAGACTTAAAAGCCGAGTACCGCCCTGCTGAAATTGACGTCGATGGTAACACGATGACGGGCAGTTGGACGTTAGTCGAAGGCTATGACCCCGATAAACGCATTCTCTATATGCATGGCGGCGCGTTTACTGTTGGGTCCGACATTAGCCACCGCCCACTCTCTGTGGCTTTGGCGAAACGCACAAAAGCCGCTGTCTTCGTCCCGAATTACCGTCTCATGCCGGAAAATTCCCGTCGTGATACGATCACGGATTCGCGCGTTGCCTATGATTGGGTGTTGGAAAATGGCCCTGACGGTCCGGCCAAAGCCAAATCTCTGGCTCTTGGCGGGGACAGTGCAGGCGGTAATTTGGCACTGATGCTCTCGAACTGGTCCCGTGAAAACGCGGCAAGGAAACCTGATGCGGTCATCGCGTTCTCTCCGGGTGTGGACGGCACATTGTCTTCTCCATCCCTGAAATCGAATCTGGAAACAGATTTAATGTTGAAGCCGCTTTTGGGAAAACTCATGAAAATCCCGCGCATCATTCTGCTGCCCGCCATGAAGCGCCATTCCGGTATGAACCCTGCAGACCCGGATCAATCGCCCATCTTTGATGACCTCTCGAACCTCCCGCCCACGCTCATTCTCGCGGCGCAAGAGGAAGTCCTGTATGATGACGGGGCGCGCTATGCGGCGAAAATGGAAGCCGCAGGGTCACCCGCTACCTTCCAAAACTGGGCGGGCGGCTTACCGCATGTCTGGCCGATTTTCGACGATAAAATCCCCGAGGCCAATCAGGCCTTGGATGGTGTCGGTGATTTTTTAAACGCGCATTTAAACGGCTAAAGACACTTAATTTTATCTGAACTGAGAATGAATTTCGAAATCAGGGTTGGTTCAAATCCACTCTCCTAAATAGGTTTCATCGGACGGGCATCTTCCCAACCGTAGCCTAGACAGGAGAAACCTGATGACCAAAACTAAAACAGTCAAAACGGCCCTCGCTGCAGTCACGCTGGCTGCGGCAACATTCGCCCTTCCCGCCACTGCTTTCGCTGGCAATTCCTATAACAAGAATTGCGCCGATACAGAAAACGCCATTCTTGGCGGTGTCGTCGGCGGCTCTCTCGGCACAGTGATCGGCGAAGAAATCGCCGGCCGCGGTGACAAGACCGAAGGCGCCATCCTCGGCGCGATTATCGGCGGCATCGCCGGTGCAGCTATCGGTGACGGCGCAAATGATTGCGAGAAAACCGACAAGCGCTACCGGACGACAAACCAGTACCCGACCCGCACGACTTACGGCAACAACAATGCCCGGGTGCAAACCGTCGGACATAAAAGCCACCGTCGCCACACGACGCATAATGATTACGGTTATAACCGTGGCTATCGCGTCGACCCGCTGGAGCGTGTCAAACGCGAGATTGAGCGGACCCGTTATGAAGGTGATCGTCTGAAGCGCGAGCTGAAATATTCCCGTGGATATCGTCCGGACCTGCGTCGTGCGATTGAGGCCAATGGCTACCGCCTGGATCAATTGAAGCGCGAGAAGCGACGGATCAAGAAATACGGCGCCGGTCGGAATGATTACCGCCGCACGGATTACCGCCGCGACGACTATCGCCAGCAAACCCGTCGCGGTCACTATCACGGCTCCTCGCGGAACCTGTGTTATGACGGACATTAGAGCCACCGGGTCTTGTCCCTAACGGGACCTGGTGGACCTCCAAAAACTTCCCGCTTGGGGAGCCTTCCAGTGGACCTAATAGCCCGGCCTGCATCTCGTAGGTCGGGCTTTTTCATTTGCGATTCCCGTGACAGGCGAAGGTTTTTGGGAACACCCTTGAATTTATGCTAGAGTAAAACCGAATGCGGCGCGAGACTTGCACATAAGCAGGCCAAACCGAAAAATGGTGGGATCGTCGGAATTTTCGGCTCCCTCAAAGACAAATCCGTTTCAGAAGACGGGTTGGCACGACAGGAGCCTGAAGACATGAAATTTTTACTTTCGACAGCCGCCATTGCGACAGTGGCCTTTTTCCCCGCGACGGCGTCCGCCCAACTGATTGGCGGCCTCGACAACAATACAGTCCTGGGCGGCACGGTTGGGGCAGGCCTTGGCAGTGTCATCGGCTCCCAAGTCGCACCGTCCGGCAATCGCACAGAAGGCGCGGCCATTGGTGCACTGGCAGGCGGTTTGGCAGGCGCAGCCTACGGCAATTCGCAATCAAGTTATTACGGCAACCCTTATGCCGGACAGTTTAACCCGGGTTTTAACGGACGCAATCTGGCGGGAACCGCGATTGGTGCCGGTCTTGGCGGCGCGATTGGGTCCAATCTTGCAGGCTCAGGCCAGCGCGAAGAAGGCACGGCGATTGGTGCAGTCCTTGGCGGCCTCGCCGGATATTCGCTCTCTAACCGCAGCGCAAATGGACGGTCCAATGCACGCTATAGCGGCGGTCCCGTTTACGGTGCACCCGCGCCTTATGGTGCTTATGGCGGCGGATATGCAGCGCCTGCTGCAAATTATAATGTAACCCTGCCCGGCACATATCGCGGACAAGCTTACCGTGGCGCGCCTGCCCATGCGCCTGCGCCGCAATATGTCCCCGGTGGCTATGTGGCAGGTCCGGTCATTCCCGTCACAACCTACACGACGCCGCGCGTGCAGCCGGTACAAACCCGCGTCATCCGCCAGCGTATTCGCGTCGAGCCGGAGATCGTTCGTCGCGAGCGTGTGGTTGTTGATCAGCCCTGCCCGTCCGGGACAACACAACAATCCGATGGGTCCTGCCTCAGTGCGCCACGTGTTGTACGGGCGCCAGCGCCAACAGTTATTCCCTCAAGCTGTCCCACAGGCACAACAGATATGGGCAATGGGACCTGTCAGGAACCTGCCCGCACAGTCTTAGGCGCAGCCCCGATTGTTATTCCACAGAGCTGCCCCGCAGGCACAACGGACCTCGGAAACGGCACTTGCCAAGAACCTCCGAAAACAGTCATGGGCGCAGCTCCTATTGTCATTCCCGCCACTTGCCCCGCCGGAACGACGGATATGGGCAATGGCACATGTCAGGAACCCGCGAAAACAGTGATGGGTGCGGCGCCGATTGTTATCCCTTCCGCCTGTCCCGCGGGCACAACAGATCTCGGCAACGGGACCTGTCAGGAACCGCCCAAGACGATTCTCGGCAGCGCACCGATCGTCGTCAACCAAGCCTGTCCCGCGGGTACAACCGATCTGGGTAATGGTACCTGCGAAGCGCCGGTCCGCATTGTTGAGCAGGCACCGGTTTATGTTCCGTCTACACCTGTCACACCGACATGTCCGACTGGCACCTATTATAACGGCTCTGTTTGTTTGGATGAGAGCCCTGCCGTTATCATTGAGGAAACCATAACAGGCGGAGAGTATTGCTATGGCGACGGAAAAAGGATGTATGATGAAACTGGGCGCGTTATTCCAGGTTACCGCCACGATGCGGCGACCTGTAAAAACCCCCACTAAAATACAATCGGGCTGAACCGAAAGTTCGCGGGACGGGCTACCCCACATTGTCCTAACGCGTGCAGAGCGCTCCGTCGAAAGGCGGGGCGTTTTTCGCATGTAACGGGACTCAGTTCCGGATTTGCAAAATCCACCACTTTTTGTCATACGTTTATAAGTCATTAAGACTAGGTACAGCTCAACGTCTGTAGGGAGACGGTACCATCCAGAACGCACGGCAGTGTCATATCTGCCGTTTTGGACGAAAGGACCCTGTTATGCGTTTTTCCACGACTTTTAAATCAGCCGCGATTATCATGGCGGCCACCGCCGTCAGCTTTGCCGCTCCCGCCTCAGCCCATGATAATGGCTATCAACACCGTCACCAAAGCAATGGCGATGACCAACTTCTCGGCGGCGCGATTGGCGCGATTGCGGGCGGCGTACTCGGCAGCCAGCTCGCCGGCAATGGCGCACGTACGGAAGGCTCCGTCCTCGGCGCAGTGATTGGCGGCGTCGCAGGCGCAGCTATTGCAAGCGACGGTAGCAACAATCGCGGCTATCACAGTAATGGTGGCTACTACCAAACCCAGCATCGCGGCGGTTATTACAACCCGCAAACAGGGTATTATAATAATGGCGGCTATTATCAGCAGCCCTCACAGACCTACTATAATCAGGGTTATGCGCCGCAGGGATATTATAATTACCCAACGCGGACCAATACGACGACGACTTATCGCGCGCCGTCTTATTCCTATCACCGTCCGGCCTATAATCCTTATTACCGCGCACCGCGCACGGGTCTTTCGATTAATATTAATACGGGCAATCGTGGATATCGGAATCGGGGATATCGCAATCGCGGATATTCAAACCGCAACTTACGACATCGTAACCGCGGACATCAGCGTCATTATCGACGCCGTGGCCACTAGGCTCTCTAGACCCCGCTTCTTCAGCGGGGTTTTTTATGGGCGCCGGGCGTGAAGCAGGTATTCCGTATTGCCGGACCCGCCCTTGATCGGCGAGAGGTCGGTCGCAACCACCCGCCAGCCCTGCGCAATGGTCCAGCGTTTCACATCGTCCAGCGCACGTAGACCAAGCTCTTCGGTTTTGACGAGGCCGCCTTTGCCAAGACCAACTTTCCCGACTTCGAATTGCGGCTTCACGAGGGTGATGAGGTCTGCGGTCGGTGCAGCCAAACGCAGGGGGATTTCGAGGACCTTCATCGCGGAAATAAAACTCGCATCACACACGACAATATCCGGCGCAGGATCAAAGTCAGTCGGAGAGAGCGTGCGGGCGTCCCGCCCTTCCATAGAGAGAATGCGCGGTTCGCCGTGTAAATCACGGTGCAACTGTCCATGGCCGACATCCACGGCATAGACTTTGGACGCCCCGCGCGAGACGAGGACTTGCGAAAAGCCGCCTGTTGAGGATCCAACGTCCAGCCCCGTCCGCCCCATCACATCTACGCCAAATGTTTTCAGCGCATGGTCCAGTTTCATCCCCCCCCGTGAGACCCAAGGATGTTCCCGTCCTGCAGAAACAGACGCGCCCTCCGCAATCTTCTCGGACGGCTTTTTGAGCGTGCGTCCATTCACAATAACTAAGCCGGCCTTAATCGCCGCCTGCGCCCGCGCACGGGAGTCGTAATGTTTGTGAAGGGTCAGATATTGGTCAGCACGCATGGGGAGATATCAAACAGTACTTTCCTTCTCCCATAGAGGGAGGGTTTATTAAGCCAATCCCTGCATTCCGGCCACATCACGGCCAATGACCTCGAACACTTTTTCAACAATGGCATCTGCATCCAGTCCGGCTTGCTTATACATCAGGGCGGGGCTGTCTTGGTCGATATATAGATCGGGAAGGGTCATGGTGCGGATTTTGACGCCATTATCCAGGCGTCCGGCATCGGCCAGAGCGTGGAGACAGAACGCGCCGAACCCGCCCACAGATCCCTCTTCAATCGTTATGAGGACTTCATGTTCATCTGCGAGACGGCAGAGCAGGTCTGTGTCGAGCGGCTTAGCAAACCGCGCATCCGCGACCGTGGTCGACAGGCCGAGTGTTTCGAGTTGTTCCGCCGCTGCCATCGCTTCCGCGAGACGTGTCCCATAGGAAAATATAGCGACACGGGTGCCTTCACGTAAAATTCGACCTTTGCCGATTTCGAGCGGTTGCGGGTTGGGATCAATCCCGATGCCTGTGGCTTCACCGCGCGCATATCGGAACCCTGTCGGACCGTCATCGCGGGCGACCGCCGTTGCGACCATCCGCGCGAGCTCGTTTTCATCCGCAGCCGCCATAAGGACCATATTCGGCAGGCAGCCGAGATAGGCAATATCAAACGCACCCGCATGGGTTGGGCCATCTGCCCCGACGAGGCCCGCCCGGTCCATCGCGAAACGCACGGGCAGATTTTGCAGCGCAATATCATGCACAACTTGGTCATAACCGCGTTGCAGGAAGGTCGAATAAATCGCGCAGAACGGTTTGTACCCATCCGCCGCGAGGCCGCCCGCAAAAGTCACGGCATGTTGTTCGGCGATGCCGACATCGAACATACGGTCAGGGAAGACCTGTCCGAATTCTTTCATGCCCGTCCCGCCCGGCATGGCCGCCGTGATACCGACAATTTTGTCGTCCTTGCGCGCCTCTGAAATCAGGCTCTCGGCGAAGACTTTGGTATAGCTCGGCGCATTGGCTTTGGCTTTAGACTGTTCACCCGTGACGACGTTGAATTTCGAGACGCCGTGATATTTATCGGCGGAGTTCTCGGCGGGGGCGTAGCCCTTCCCCTTTTGCGTGACCACGTGAATGAGGACCGGGCCCTCCTTCATCTTCTTCACATTTTCCAAAACAGGGACGAGCGCATCAAGGTCATGTCCGTCCACGGGTCCGACATAATAGAAGCCGAGTTCTTCGAACCACGTTCCGCCCATAAACATACCGCGCGTATATTCTTCGGCGCGTTTGGCGGTCGTCTTAATCGGGCGCGGGGCATTGGCGATGGCGGATTTCGCGGCAGAGCGGAGCGTTTGATAACCACCACTGCTAACTGTGCGGGAGAGGAGATGGCTCATCGCACCGACAGGCGGGGCAATAGACATATCATTATCGTTCAGGATGACAATCTGGCGCGAATCCGTGGCGCCCGCATTGTTCATGGCTTCATAGGCCATACCCGCCGTGATGGACCCGTCGCCGATCACCGAGATGATGTGATTATTCCGACCATCCAGATCGCGGGCCGTGGCAAAGCCCATCCCTGCGGAAATCGAGGTCGAGCTATGTGCTGCGCCAAAGGGATCATACTCAGATTCTGCGCGTTTCGTGAAACCGGACAGGCCACCGCCCTTGCGCAGGGTGCGGATCCGGTCGCGACGTCCCGTCAGGACTTTATGCGGGTAACATTGATGGCCCACGTCCCAGATCAGCTTGTCATCCGGCGTATCGAACACCGCATGAATGGCGACGGTCAACTCGACCACGCCCAGACCCGCGCCCAAATGCCCGCCCGTAACAGAGACGGCATCGATGACCTCTGTGCGGACTTCATCGGCGAGTTGCTTGAGCTGGTCGCGCGAAAAGCCTTTCATATCGGCCGGAATTTTGACGGTATCGAGAAGCGGTGTTTTAGACATATTATCCTCGGGCATGCGCCCTAAAATCCTTGTTCGCGGCTTAGTGCTGACGTTCCAACACAAAGTCCACAGTCTCGCGCAAAGTTTGCGCATCTTTACCCCAGGGTTCAAGGTGATTCATCGCCCGTTCGCCCAAGTCCTGCGCCCGCTTTCGCGCACCTTCGAGGCCTAAAATAGATACGAATGTGGCCTTTCCTAGATTTGCATCTTTGCCGACGGCCTTGCCCACAGTCTCCGCATCGCCTGTCACATCGAGGATATCGTCCTGAATCTGAAAAGCGAGCCCCATGTCAGTTGCATAGCCGGACAGCGCGGCAAGCTGCTCTGCACTTGCGCCTGAGACATATCCGCCCGCCCGCACGGCAAAATCAATTAACGCGCCGGTTTTCATGGCTTGAAGTTCCGTGATGAGGGCCTCATCGCGTTCGCCCTCGGCGACAGTAATATCAACAACCTGTCCGCCAATCATACCGGACATACCGCCGGAAATGGCAAGTTCTGTTACGAGTGTTGCACGGATGAGCGGGTCTATGTCCAGTTCGCCGAGAATACCGAAACTCCGCGTGAGCAGCGCATCCCCCGCAAGGACGGCAATCGCCTCGTCATAAGCTTTATGCACAGTCGGCTTCCCGCGACGTAGATCATCATCATCCATACAGGGCAGATCGTCATGGACGAGACTGTAGACGTGGAGACATTCCAGCGCACAGCCGACGGTCAGCGCCGCCTCAATGTCACCGCCCAACATGCGGGCGGTTTCCACGACGAGGAACGGGCGCAGACGTTTCCCCCCACCCAGCGCAGCGTAACGCGCGGCGTCATAGATCACGGATTGATGGCCGGTGGGTTGCGGAAGAAGTTGGTCCAGACGCGACTCAACCAGAGTCGCGACCTCGCGCAAACGCGTCGGGAAATCAGGTGTTGTAGAGTTAGAGAGAGCGGCGAGTGGCATTAATTATCGAACGCTTCCGTACTCGCCGCGCCCTTCCCGTCCAGGACGATTTTCTCGACCTTCATCTGCGCGGATTTCAGCTTGCCTTCGCAATGCGCTTTCAACTTTGCGCCGCGTTGATAGATGTCGATAGATTCCTCTAACGGGGCATCGCCTCGCTCGAGGCGGTCCACGATCCCTTCGAGTTCTTTGAGGGCGTCCTCGAAACTCATATCTTTTATGTCACTCATTTTGTCGTCCTGACCATCTTGCGGTGATTCCAATGGAGATCACCATTTTGCGACGCGCATTTCCACCCCTGCTTCATCAAAGATCCCTTGACCATGCGGTTAAACCACCCGTGACCGGAGACATAAACGATCTTTCCACCCGCCGCTGCCTCTCCGAGCGTTTTCGCCGCCGCGTTGGCGCGGGCACGGGCTGTGCCGTGGCTCTCCATACCGTCGGACCAGCCGATAAACCAGACAACGCGAGACCACGTCCCCCAGCTCTTTGGACGGAGTTTAAGCGGGATGGGCGGCGATGGCAGTGGGGCCTCAACAAGATCCGCTAAAATCACATCCGGTTCCCGATCTGCGGCCAAGCGCAAAGATTCAATCGCACGGCGCAACGGCGAGCTGTAAAAGACATCCGCTTTCTCTGCCCACTTCCTGACCTTTTTCGGGACCTTCTGATTGGGCACAATCCCACCTTCGTCATATCGCGCCCACCAGTCGCGATATTCGCGCGAGCTGAGACGGACCTTGCGCGAGAGCGCAGGCTTTCCGTGACGGACAAGTATGATAACGTCTTCGGACATAAGGTGCGATACAGGCAGTTTGTCGCAGAGACTAGAGTTTTTCCATCCAACGACCCTTGGGCGGGCAATAAAATTCGAGATCGCGGTCACAACGTTTAAAGCTGAACATCATTCGGTCAGCGCGGCCCATGACATTATTCATCGGAACAACACCCAGCCCGATACGCGACCGGCTATCCGTGGAATTATCCCGGCCATCCCCCATGAAGAACAGGTGCTCGTCCGGAACAATAAAGGCCTCTGTGTCATCCAGATTTCCGCGATCTGTTTGCTCGTATATCAGGAACACGTCCTCTGATCCCGGCAAAGACTGTTCATAGACATCTACTTTGACCTGACGCTGTCTCGGATGATCAAGATAAACACGGGTCTCGACCTTGTTACGCGCGACAAGCTCATCGTTGATATAGAGCTGTCCACGCCGCATCTGAATCTTATCTCCCGGCAGCCCAATCGTGCGCTTAATCATCACCATGCCCGTTTTGTGATTGCGGAAGACAACGATGTCCCCGCGTTCGGGTAAGCGAGAAAAGATACGACCCTCCGGCAGGGGCAAGTTGTGCAAGAGATAAGGCAGCGAATGTTTAGAATAGCCATAGGCGAATTTCGAGACATAGAGATGATCGCCGACTTCTAATGTCGGCTGCATCGACTCGCTCGGGATTTTGAAATGGCCCCAGACAAGTGTGAGAAAGGCAATGATGACGGCAAAGAGTTTTGCGAAGAATTTGAACTCACTCCACAGCCATTGGCCCGGCGAGGGTTTCTCCTCAACGTCTGCCTCTTCTGTCTCAGGATTTTCAATCTTTTCTGACATGACGTGGATGTGCGCGATGGTCCCAACGCTTTCAACTATATTTTGCGGTTGGAACCCCCTAAATAGGACCAGAAGGATATACGCCATGAAACACATTTTCGTCAGCTTTACCGCCCTCGCCCTCACGGCCTGTGCCACGCCGCCTGTCCTGGATGTCGCGCAAGCGCCTGCCGGGCAATATGTATTGGACCCGAGCCACACATCCGTCACGTGGTCGCTCTCCCATGCGGGCCTGTCCTTTTACACGGCGCGGTTTGATGATGTGACGGGAACCTTAGATTTTAATCCTGACAGGCCGACAGCCAGTAAGATGGACATTCGCATCGACCCGATGAGTGTCTCAACAGGTGACCCGGACTGGGACGAGACCCTCGCCACATCCGGCAATTATTTCGACGCGGACACCTATCCGGATATTAGATTTGCCGTGACCTCATCCACTCAGGAAACAGCGACGACGGGTACTGTCACAGGTAATTTGACCCTGCGCGGCGTCACCAAGCCCGTGACATTGGACGTGATCTATAATGGGGCAGGCAAGAGTTTCGGCAATCCCGGGAAGACATTGGGTTTCTCCGCGACGGGGACATTTAACCGCTCGGATTGGGGGATGGATTATCTCATCACGCTCGCCAATATTGGCGATGAAATCACGCTGCGGATAGAAACAGAATTTAACGAAGCGCAATGACGGACTATGCGGATATCAATGAAACGCTAAGTTCCGGCGGTGTCTTATTGCTGCCGACGGAAACCGTTTACGGCCTCGCCTGTGTGGCCGCCGACACGGCTGCCGTGGATAAAATCTACGCGGTTAAGGGGCGTGATTTCGAGAAGCCCCTCGCCGTTTGCGTCAAGGATTTGGCCGAGGCTGAAACACTCGGCCTCTTGGATGAAGCGGCGCGGGAACTCGCCATCCGGCATTGGCCTGGCAGCTTGACACTTGTGGTCAAAGCCCGCCCTGAAATAGTCTTGGACCCACGCTGTCTTTCAGGGCGCGGGCAAGATGCCACGATTGCCCTACGCTGTCCCGAAGCAGCATGGCGCGAGAGTTTAAACGGCCCTCTCGCCCTGACGAGTGCCAATCGCTCAGGACAACCGGATTGTGTCAATTACGAGAGCGCTATGGCTGAATTTGATGGGGAATTAGATGGCGCACTGATGTCCGATACTCCGCTCTCAGGGGCCCCATCGACAATCGTTTCGGTTATGGGGGCTGACTTCAAAATTCTTCGCCAAGGCACCCTCGCCGTCACAGAGATAAACTCATGAGTGCAGGCATCGAAGCCCTGAAAGCCGCCCTGCCGGACGGTGCGTGGACGCAGGATATGGACCTTATCGATCCGCATCTGCGCGAATGGCGGGATAAATATTTCGGCACAACGCCGCTCATGCTGACCCCGCGTATGACAGAAGAAGTCGCCAGTGCCGTCAAAATCTGCGCTGCGCATAAGCTCGCAATTATGCCACAGGGCGGGAATACCGGACTCGTCGGCGGGAATACACCGCAGGGCGAAGTCCTCCTCAGCCTCAAGAAGATGAACGCCATTCGCGACATCAACACAACTGCAAACGCGATGACCGTCGAAGCCGGCGCAACGCTGCAATCCGTATTAGACGCGGCGGATGAGGCGAGCCGCAAATTCCCCCTTACACTGTCCAGTCAGGGCAGTTGCACGATTGGCGGGGTCCTCTCGACCAATGCGGGCGGGAACCATGTTCTAAAATATGGAACCACAAAAGAATTGGTCTTTGGCGTCGAAGCCGTATTGGCGGATGGGTCGATTTTCAACGGACTGACCAGCCTTCGTAAGGATAATACAGGTTATGACCTGAACCGTCTCTTCCTCGGCGCGGAAGGGACGCTCGGCATTATCACGGCGGCGACGCTGAAGCTTTTCCCTAAGCCCGGCTATGTGCAACGCGCCCTGCTCGGCCTCGATAGCGCGGCGACAGCAGTGTCCCTACTCGAAGATTTCCGCGCGGGCGGGCGCCTCGCCATGTTCGAGGTTATGCCGTCTATTGGCTACCGCGCCGTCGTCGATAATTTCGATATGGTCCGCGATCCTTTTGCAGATCAACATGCGTGGTACCTTCTTTGTGATTGGGAAGTCGAAAGCCCCGAAGACGGCATGGCGGTTGCGGAACGGGTAATTGGCAAAGCCTTTGAGGACGGCCACGTCCAAGATGCCGTCATCTCGCAAAATGAAACACAGGCCGCGGATATTCTCTCCATCCGTGAACATATGTCGGCGGGTCAGAAATTTCTTGGCGGGTCAATTAAACACGATATTACTGTGCCAATTGACTGCATTCCGGAATTTTTCAAACAAGCCGACGCCGCCATGCAACGCGTCGTCCCCGGCTGCCGTCCCGTAGGGTTTGGGCATTTTGGTGACGGAAACATTCACTACAATATCGCCCAGCCGGAGGACGCTGACCGTGAGGCCTTCCTGAAAAATTGGGACGCGCTCAGCCAACCCATCTTCGATATTGTCGACGCGCTGGGCGGGTCGATTTCCGCCGAACACGGGATCGGAATCATGAAACGCGAGGACCTGGCGGAGCGCGCCTCACCCGTGAAGATGAAACTACTCCGCGCCGTCAAAGAGGCTCTGGACCCGGACAGGATCATGAACCCGCGGGTTATGGTCTGACAAAACTGTGAACAATTGAGACTCGCAATATTGAGTCATCCTTCCTAGTTATATCTCTCAACCAACCCACGGATACAGACGGCATCCCGCTGTCGATCTCATGAGGAGGCCACTATGCTGACCTTACTTTCCCCTGCCAAGAAAATGAATATGGACCCGGCCGAGACCGATGTCCCCAAAACCCGTCCGCGTTTTGAGGCGGACACGCGCGAGCTGGCAAAGCTCGCCAAAACAAAAACACCCGCCGATCTTAAAGCCTTGATGCATATTTCGGACAATCTCGCCAATTTAAACGCGGAGCGGTTCCAAGCCTTTAATTTGGATGGTAAATCCAACTCGGCCAAATCCGCAGGTCTTGCCTTTGACGGCGATGTATATTGGGGATTAGAGGCAAAAACATTGTCTGACGATGATTTGGAATATGCGCAAGACCGCGTACGAATCCTCTCCGGCCTCTATGGCATTCTCCGCCCGATGGACCTCATCCAACCCTACCGTTTGGAGATGGGGACGAAGTTTGAGAATGATCGCGGCAAGAACCTCTACGCCTTTTGGAAAGACACGCTCGCCCCGTCCCTGAATGCGGAACTCGCGGAGCATGAAGACAGTACGATCGTCAATCTGGCCTCCAACGAATATTTCAAGGCCGCAAATACGAAAGCCTTAAATGCCCCGATTATCTCTGCCAAATTCATGGAAGAGAAGGACGGCAAATCCCGTCCCATCCAATATTACACGAAATTTGGACGGGGCCTGATGACGCGTTGGATCGTGCAAAACCGCGTGGACCGTGCCGAAGGCCTTAAAGACTTTGACTTGGAAGGGTATAAGTTTGATCCCAAGCGTTCAGACGCAGACACGCTAATCTTCGCAAGGCCACAGCCTCCAAAGAAGAGTTAAGAATAAGAGAGCCAATATTTTGAAAGATAACCTGTCGAATTTCGAGCAGACGAAAGCTGACAGCCCGTTGAAATATACGCTCACCGATTGGTGGGCGGTTATCAAACGCACATTTTTCGCGTCTCAATATGACAATGTCACCGTTATCGCGGCGGGTGTCGCATTTTTTTCCCTGCTTGCCGTCTTTCCGCTCATTTCTGCGGCACTTTCAATTTTTTCCTATTTTGCCAATCCCGGGAATGTGGACGGTATTACACAAACGGTTGCCTCACTCATGCCGGGCGAAGCTTATAAAATTATCGAAGACCAAATTTCGAGTGTTTTAAATGCGGATCGCAGCAGTATCAGCCTCGGCATTATAATTTCAATCCTGCTGGCCTTCTTTGCCGCCGGTGCCGGAATCCGTGCGATGATGCGGGCGATGAATGTCGCCTATGAAGAGGTCGAGTCGCGAAATATTCTGACCTTCTATCTCTATGCGGCCCTGATGACGCTGGGCAGTCTCGTCTTTGTCTGGCTCTCACTCTTTGTCATTATCGGCATTCCTACCGCGCTCGCCTTTCTGCGTTTAAACGGGATTGAGGATGTCACGGCACGCGTGCTTCCATGGATCCTGCTCATAATCGTGTTCTGTTTTGCGTGTGGGGTTATGTACCGCTTTGGCCCGTCCCGACGTCCGGCCCGCAAACGCTGGATTTATCCCGGCATTGTCTTTGCCATGATCAGTTGGATGATCATGAGTTACGGCTTTTCCAAATTCGTGCAGTATTTCGGGAATTATAACGAGACGTTTGGCGGCATTGCCTCCGTCATTATTCTCCTCGTTTGGCTCTGGCTTACGGCGACTGTTATTATTGTCGGCGCGCAATTAAATTCTGAACTTGAACGTCAAACCATTGTCGACACAACGCGGGGACCGGCCCGACCGCTCGGCTCACGGGGCGCGGTCATGGCCGATTTCGTTGCGAAACTCACACGCCGCAAGGATGCGATGATCGAAGTTTCAAATCCGGAAGGCCCCGAAGGTACCGATATGACCGTCGCCACACCACCGCAAGTTCCCGGTCCAACAGCTGACGGCACGTCTACAACAAATTAAACATTTACGGCTGGACGCACCAAGTCAGGATTGTCATTACGCGCATTTCCAACGGCGGCGCCAATCTCATAATGACCAAGGTCTCTTGCGCCTAATTTCGTCTCTAAAATAAGGTCAGGGTTAGCATTGGCGTCCAGCCAGTCATCCCAGTTCTCCTCGGGCAATCGCACCGGCATCCGGTGATGTAGGTGTTTGATATCACCCGTCGCGGCTGTCGTCAGGATCGTGCAGGAGAGCAGCTCTATCCCCTCATCCACGCGCCAATGGTCCCATAATCCGGCCATCGCGAAAATCTCTTCGCCGACCTTGTCCGAATCCTCAAAAATGAAATGCGGTTGCTTAACCTCTTTTCCGTTTGGCATCTCAATGCGTTCCCATTCATACCATCCGGTTGTCGGGATCAGGGCGCGACGTCTCTTATAAGGCGTGCGGAAACTCGGCTTCTCTTTCGCAGTCTCCACCCGCGCATTAAACATCGGACGCCCCTCCGGCGATTCCTTGCGCCAAGACGGGTGTAAGCCCCAGCGCATGGGAACAATTGACCGCTCCCCCGCGCCGTTTAACGCGATCACGGGCACGACACTGGCGGGTGCGATATTATATTTCGGCTCCCAGTCCCAAAGCCCTTCCGAGCTTGTTTTCGCCCCAAAGCGGGCCGCAATCTCGGCCAAGTTTGCTGCCAATGTGTAACGTCCGCACATGGGGTCGCTATAGGCGGTGAGAGCGCGTAAGGGAATTGGTGATGAGTATTGAGCGAACAAATTGTGTGGGTGTCGTCTGTATCAAGGGCAAGAGCGTCCTCTTGATCCAACGCGGCACTGCCCCGCGAAAGGGCGAGTGGTCAATCCCCGGCGGGCGGATAGAACCGGACGAAACGGAAGCCGAGGCTTCATTGCGTGAACTGTCCGAGGAGACGGGCGTAACGGCAGACCTCCTCACAAAAATCACGGTTCTGAATGCAGATTTCGAAGGGTATCACTACCGCCTCCATGACTATCTCGCGCGGTGGACGGGCGGCGAACCAAAAGCCGGAGATGATGCCGCCCAAGCGCGCTTCGTTCCGCTGGACGAAATTGACGCGCTCGGGATGTGGCCGGAAACCGTCCGCGTGATCCGCGAAGGCCATGCAAAAATGGCTTTGTTTTCCGGACAGGCGGCGTAAATTGATCATATGAAATGGTGGTTTGCATATCTCGCCCTCGCGACGGCCTTACTCGCCGCGCCCGCTTATGCGCAGGATGCCAGCGCGGAGAAACCGCTGACGGAACGCGAAAAACGCGCGGCCGCCGCGAAAGCCCGTGAAGCGGCCGAACTCCGCGTCGAAGAAGATATGGTCACAATGACCAGCCTCGTCGAGGCGCTCTCCAAAAATCTCGGCCAAATTCATTATCTGCGGACGCTTTGCTTTGGCCCGAATGATCAGAAATGGCGCGACTATGCCACCAATATGATGGACATCGAATCGGATGGCGATGACGAACGCAAACGTCAACTCGTCCGCGCCTTTAATGCCGGGTATTATCAAGAACAGGAACGTCACGACGCCTGTTCCAATCAGGTCTCCGTCGATGTTGCGGCCTTGGCTGAAAATGGGCGTCACATCGCCTCCATGCTCGGCGATCCATACCGGGAGCAGTAAATGGCAATACAATTTCTCATCCCCCTCGCCGTTGGTGCACTCGTCCTCGCAGGCTGTACGAAAGCTGTGACAGAGGTCAGAAAATCACGTCCCTTAACGACTTTAGAAGGCAGTGAATGGGGGCCGCTCACGCCGGGCCCCGCCGAACAATTCGTCGCCTTTAAAACAGGCGGGGAAATTGTCGGGAATGGGGGCTGTAATAATTTCTTCGGTCAATATACGCAGGACGGCCCAAAACTCACGATTGGCGCCCTGGCTAGTACGAAGAAAATGTGCGCCACCGGTATGGAAGACGAAGCCGCCTTTATGAAAAACCTCCAAGACACACGTCGCGCCGAAGCCACACATAAATCGCTGACCCTTTACGGGGCGGAGGACAATATTCTTATGGAGTTAAAACGGCGCGATTGGGATTAGTCTAGGAGGGTATCAGTCTACTCTTCCGCGAATCCATAACTCAATTGCACGCCGTCAATAGGCGGGTTTGGATATCTGGTTTCAACGGTTTTGACATCGCCCGCTGCGATTGTGCCCGTTTCAACATACCATTCCGCAACGGCTTCCCCGCTGCGGTTATGCAGGCGGAAGCCGAGATAAGAGGCGAGTTTTGTGTCACCCGTTAGGTTTTTAATGGATGTTTTCACGAAGAGCACGGGCTCACCCTCAACTAAAAGCGTTTCCGTTTCGGGTGATGCGATATCCAAACCACCCTGTTTCACGGGAATGCCGAGACTTTGATAGACACTTGCTGCAATCGGTGTGCGGTTCACGATGTCCTGCCGTTTGACAAAGGCGAGGATCGCCGCCGCGATAAGGATAGCAATCGTGACCGCCCAGATCAGGAAGATGACCCGTTTGCGGCGCTTCAGCTTTTCTGCATCAGCACGGTCCCGTAGAGCAATATGAGCCCCAGCAGGGGCGACGTCACCAAAAGCCAACTCCGCCTGCGGGTCGGGCGTGATTTCGATTTCAGGCTCAATCAAAACGGTTTGGTTATCCTCAAGCGCCAGCGCATCCGGATCAACCGTCTCTGCCGCCGCAAACCAGGTTGTTTCGCATTTGGCACAGCGCACCGTCCTACCATTCGGGCCAATTGACCCCTCTTTCGCCATATAACGAGTGGAACATTCGGGACAGGTCAGTATCATAGAGTTTCAAACGTTTCGCGATTCAGCCAAAGGAACATGCACTCGTGCCACAAACGGCCCCAATGTCAAACCTCCCGGACCTCGTCAATTTTGAACGGGTCGCGCTGCGCTATGGGCGCGGGCCGGAAGTTCTGACCGATGCAACGCTTGACCTGCCACAGGGGAGTTTCACCTTTCTGACGGGTCCGTCGGGCGCGGGGAAATCGACCCTGCTCAAACTCTGCTATCTCTCGCTGATTCCGTCACGCGGCCTCATCCGCATGTTTGGTCGCGACAGCTCCGGCCTGTCCTATGCGGAACGTCAAGCGATCAAGCGACGCATCGGCGTTGTCTTGCAGGACTTTCACCTTATTGAGCATCTGAGTGTTTACGAGAATGTCGCCCTGCCCCTGCGCGTGTCCGGACAATCGCGGGCCAGTTACAATGATGATGTCGTCGAATTACTGCAATGGGTCGGGCTCGGTCACCGGATGCAGGCCTTTCCGTCGACCCTCTCGGGCGGGGAGAAGCAACGTGCCGCGATTGCACGGGCCGTGATTGCCAAGCCGGATCTTTTGATTGCAGATGAACCGACGGGGAATGTGGATCCCGTCATTGGTCGCCGCCTGCTGCGGCTGTTCTCGGAAATGAACCGCATGGGCGCAACGGTCCTGATCGCGACGCATGACACGCATCTGATCGACGAGTTGGATGCGCGGGTTTTGCGGATTGAGGATGGACGTGTGTTTAAGGGGAAACCCGAATGAATACGGTGACTTCATCATTCATTGGCGGGGAAGCCCCGCTCCTACCGGACCGCGTCAAGAATACGCGCGCGCTCTGGGTCGTGTTGATTATCATGGCATTACTGGCGGGGTTCGCGCTTCTCTTTGCGCGCGGCGCGATGCGTCTTTCCGGCGATTGGCAAACGCAGCTTTCCGGAACGCTGACCGTGCAAGTCCTGTTGGAGAGTCAATCGGAGTGGGAGGACCGAACCCGCACGGCGCGGGATGTCCTTTCCGGCACACTCCCCGGAGCGGATATCGCGATTGTTCCGCAATCCGAGTCCCACGCCCTGTTGCAGCCCTGGCTGGGCAATACGGTTTTGCCGGAAGATTTACCCGTGCCGGGCTTGATCGAAATTACCGGAGAGACGCTGTCGGCCAGCCGCGTTCAAACAGCTTTGGACGGCGCGAATATTTCCGCCAATGTCGATGATAATTCCCGCTATGCCGATAATTTGCGCGGCACGGCCCGACGCCTCGTCGCAATCGGGATCGGGGTTTTGATTTTGATTTTAACAGCCGGACTCGCCGTGAATATTTTCGCGACGCGGGCGGGGATGACGGCGCAGAAAGAGATTATACGCGTCCTCGTTCAAGTTGGGGCGACGGATAGTTTTATCGCCAAACTCTTTGTCGGACAGGCGGCAACTCGCGGCGCGGTCGGGGCTGCAATCGGCCTTGTCGCCTCGGCCATTATCTGGCTGGTTCTGTCTATGACGGGGGATTGGGGTGGCCTAGGTTGGACAGGATTTAGCGCGGGGTTACTGGACTTCGTCTGGCTGATCGGTCTTGGGCTCGTCTTTGCGATCATCTGCGCCATGGCCGCCGGACTGACCGCCAGTCGCCAGCTCGCCTATGAGCGCAAACGCCTGTGAGACGTCGGGTCGATACTTTGGAAAAGCCGTCAAAGCGGCGGGGTTGGGCGAAGTTTTTCCTTTTCCTGCTGATCGGGTCGCTCTCACTTTTACTCGGCGGTTTCCTCTCTTTTGCCCATCATGTGGACGGTATAAAACCGCCCGCCACGCTGTCCTCCGCTGACGGAATCGTCGTCTGGACGGGCAAGGGCGGCGGGCGTTTGCAGGCGGGTGCGGAGTTGCTCGCGCAGAAAAAAGGCGAGCGGCTGCTGATTTCAGGTGTCAATGAGAGTAATGATATCGCCGCCATTCGCGAATTATCGGGCTTATCGCAAGACCTCACGGATTGCTGTCTCGATCTGGATTACGCCGCGAAAGATACAATCGGCAATGCCCGCGAAACGGCCGTCTGGGCGGGCGCGCTCGGTTATGATCACATCATCCTCGTGACCTCCGCCTACCACATGCCCCGCGCCCAAGCCGAAATTGCGGGCGCAGCAGGACGTATTCGGATTACCCCCTATCCCGTGGAGCGGGCGGATGCGCGGAAATGGTATAAATCCTGGGATCGGACGAAACGGCTGGCTCAGGAATATTCGAAATTACTGCTGACCTATGCGCGGGGCCGAAGCGGCGAACGGGACACACCGGAGTTAGAAATGAAACCAGTAGGTTAGTCCTTATCCGCATCCAAAATGCGTCGCCGAATATCGCGAGTCTTCGCAAAACTATCCACCAATGTATCGCCGTCGTCCCAACGAATGGCACGTTTCAGGGCGGTCAAATCCTCGATAAACCGGTCCACAACTTCCAGCGTCGCCTGTTTATTTGTTAGGAAAACATCGCGCCACATGACGGGGTCAGAGGCCGCGATACGTGTGAAATCGCGAAATCCACCGGCGGAGAATTTAACGACTTCTTTCCGTGTGACCGTTTCCATATCAATGGCCGTACCCACCAATGTGTAAGCAATTAAATGCGGCAGGTGAGAGGTCGTCGCCATGACCATGTCATGCCGTTTGGGGTCCATAATCTCGACATCGCTACCGAGGGCTTCCCAAAAATCCGTCAGTTTTTGCGTGGCTGTATTGTCCGTTCCGGCAGGCGGAGTGAGGACGCACCAACGGTCTTCAAACAGTTCTGCAAAGCCCGACTCAGGACCGGAATTTTCCGTGCCCGCAATGGGGTGACCGGGAATGAAATGCACATCCTCCCGCACGCGCCCCGTCAGAGCTTTAACCAAATGGCCCTTCACAGAACCAACATCCGTTAATATTGCACCCGACTTGAGAGACGGCATTAAGGCCATA
Organism: uncultured Caulobacterales bacterium; assembly: GCA_947503715.1. Lineage (GTDB taxonomy): Bacteria > Pseudomonadota > Alphaproteobacteria > Caulobacterales > Maricaulaceae > Litorimonas. The sequence continues at coordinate 501,757 of CANNER010000003.1, forward strand.
GCTGTTGTCGAAAGACGCGCTGACGGCGTGCAGAGAATGACCAAATCCGCTTGCGCCGCGAAATGATCCGCCGGACCGTCCGCCACGCCGTCTGCAATGCCCAGCTTTGTGATGGCTTTGCACGCGGGCTCAGACGTGTCAGCGATGAATATGGTTTTCGCCTGTCCTTTGACGCGCGCAGCGCGCGCTATGGAGGAGCCGATCAGGCCGCCGCCCACGATAAGAAGTGTGTCGAAGCTCATCTTATTGTCCTATTGGGCGCGGTAAAACACCAATGACGCGCATCGTTTTGGTCGGCTCTATCGCGTGATAACCGTCGAGGCTGTAAAGCGAAAAAGCTCCTGATTGTGCCCGCAATTTGGCGCCTGCTGGAACATCCGCGTCGCCCGTCGCGCAGATCAATGTCTGGTCCGCACCGGAGGGTAGAATATCCGCCGTCGCAACCGCCACGGCTTGGGGCCAATCATCCCGACCCGTGCGGGGAAGTCCGGCCAGAATGTGCATCCCTTCCATTGCGCCGCCGGGGCCGAGGGCTGTCCACCAGCTGACCATACCACCGGGCGGTGGCGCAGGCGATGGGAGGACCGCAACGCCCTCATCCTCGGCATAACATCCGGCCAGTGCCGCGCTCGTCGTGGGATAGGTTTTTATCGAAAGCGCCGCGCCGAAACGGTCACGCACGAGCGACCAATTAGATAGCACGTCCCCTTCCAGCGCGACATGCAAACGCATCGGCCCCTGCGCCGCGAGACTGGCGCTCATGAGTTCGGCCCAAATGGTGGAGACCAATGAGGCGGAGGTCGAGCGCGCTTCGGCGGCAAGTTGGCGGACATGGCTGTCCTCCCGCGAGGGTCGCCAAACGCGCATGCCGGACTTTGCCTTGCGGACCTGTGCGGAGAGTTCGAGACGCTCCGCGATCAGGTCGAGCAACGCATTATCCACACGGTCAATCTCGCGCCGGATGACTTCTATGTCGGGTATCTCGTTAGACATTATCTCGTTTGGTCCTGTTCATCACGGGTGAGCCTGCGAATTTCGGTCGGGCGACTTTTTCCGCATGACCATTATCCGGCGTGACGTAAAGGCGCTTAATCGCTTCGACAAGGACAAGTCCGGAAAAACCGGGCCAGACCGTCTCCCCGAACCGTTCCATACCGGTCACGAGCTTTGGGCGGGCGAGCATTTTGACGGGCGGAATGTAGAGTGCGTTGGAGCCGACCGTGGGCTGAAATCCTGCTACGCTCAGCGCAGCTTTCAACTGGCGACGGGAATAGGGCCGTCCTGCGCCAAAGGGCAGACTCTCGGCCCGCGCCCACATGCCCGCACGGTTGGACGCGATCACGACAATGCGGCCTTCGGGGCGCAGCACGCGGTAGAGCTCCGCGAGTGTGGCTTTCGAGGTTTCCGATTCTTCGAGCGCATGGATAGCCAGAATATTATCGAAACTTGCGTCTGAGAATGGGAGCGCTTGCCCCTCGCAGAGCACCGTCGCAATACCCCGCTTTCCGGGATGGGCGATCGCGCCTTGCCCCTCCGGCATAGCGAGGACAACGCGGTTCGCAGTCGTCTCATAGGCATTGAGATAGGGCCAAGCGTAGCCAAAGCCGAGGACGTTCTTTCCTGATAAATCTGGCCAAAGCGTTGAGAGCCGCCGCGCCGCCATATCCCGCGCGGCCAAGCCCAAAGAGGTGGCGTAGAAAGTCTCCAAACGTGTCGCCGTCTCGCGCATGATTGACGTTTAAACGTCGAAAGGGAACTTAGCCAGCCCGCTTTTGCCACGCGGCAGCGGCACTGGGCACGCCGAACATAAAGCCCTGCAGATAGTCCACACCCAAACGGCAGAGCATATCCGCATCCGCGCGGTCATCGACCATTTCCGCGACCGTCTTGACCGAGAAGGTCTGCGCCAGATCGACCATCATACGGACGAAAGTCTGTTTATTTGGGTCAAACGCGATGCCTTCAATCAAGGTGCCGTCGATCTTAATCATCTCCGCCTCAATCGCCATGAGGTTCCGGAATGTCGTGTAACCCGACCCGAAATCATCAATCGCGAAATCACAGCCGACCGAGCGGACTTCGTTGGAGAAATCACTCGCCATGGCGGGATCGTCCAATGCGACGGTTTCCGTCAGTTCCAGTGTCACGCGCTCTGCCGCCTGCCCCAATGTCCGAAGCGCGGTGATATAGCCGGACGCAGCTTCCGGATCTTTAACGGTTCCAGCAGAAACATTCAGCGCCAGATGCACTTCCGGATCAGAGGCTAGCGTTTCCGCTGCGAGTTCTAAGGCCCTGCGATCGAGCAGATGGACGAGACCCAATCGCTCGGACGCCATGATAAATTGGCCCGCGCTGACGATCTCTCCGTCCTCACGACACAGGCGCAGGAGACATTCATAATGATGGAGTTGCCGCGTCTTCGCGTCGATAATCGGTTGATAGGCGAGACGGATACGCCGTTGGTTCAGCGCGTCGAGTACATCTTCCGAGGTCGTTTCCCGTGCACCCGGCACATGGCCCAATCCCATGACGGGTGTGTAGGAGCGGACTTGTGAGGGCTTTGCGCCCTCCAATGCAATGGCCGTTTGCGCGAAGGCTTCCTCGGCAGAACGCGCATTGGTTCGTAACCGCGTGGACCCCGCGCCGATCTCCATATAGAGCCCGCCATGCGGTGTGACGACGGGCGTGTCTTCCAATTCCAAGACGAGACGTTCAGCGAGTGTCGGGAAAGCCTCATCATTCGCTCCGTAAAACACGATACCAAAATCAGGACCTGAGATTCTGCCGACAACATCCGGCATACGGATATTATCAGAGAGACGTTTAGCGAGTTCAATTAGCAACCTGTCGCCCGTCTCATATCCATAGACCGCATTGATATCGGTCAGGTTTAAAAGCCTTATTCGGAGGAAGGCGCCCTCTCCCGATTGGCGATCGCTCAAGGCCGCGAGATGATTGAGCGATTGATGCAGGGTTTTTCGGTTCGCGATCTCTGTCAACCCGTCATGGGTGGACAGGAACGCTGCGCGTTCCGTTTCGCGTCGCTGCGCCGTGACATTGGTCAACACACCGTCAATATGTGTGACACCGTCTTCCGTGCCTGCGCGACGGCTACCGCGTTCTTCGATCCAGACAAATTCGCCCTGCACCGTTCGCCAGCGATAGGTCAGACGGTATTGCGAACCGTTCCATGCCAGACGACGAAGTGCTTTGTCGCGGGCGCGAACATCCTCCGGCTCCATCTGCGCGGTCCAGCCATCCGAACTGCGCGGGAGATGTTGGAGGGGTTGGCTGAGGACAGAAACGGCCTGTCGATCCGACCCGAAGGACAGTGTTGTTCGGTCGATGATCGAAAACGCAACAGCGCCCAAGAGGGTCAGCGCCATGTCCTGAGGCGCGGCTTCAAATGATGTGTCAGGCTTCAACATGAACACAACTTGGGGTATATTGTTTAAGGAAGCGCAAAAATCTCATCTCAATCTGCAAAGCCTTCATTCACCGCAAAATCACGGCGCGCAGCGGCAATCGTGACCATAAATCCGGCCATGACGTCCAGCAGCGCCATCATCATGATGAGGAAGAAAACAGAGGTCGAGAAGGCCGGAAGGAGCAGGAACTCCACGAGGCAGATGATGAACAGGACAAGCGAAAAGGCGTGATTCATCACTGCGGCCCGTCCTATGCCTGTCGATTTTATAAGTTCAAAAAACAGCATAAGTAGCGACGCCCCGATGAGCGCATGACCCGGTGTAATGTGCCACGTCGCGCCGCTCGTCATCGGAATGGCGAAGACATCTGTATCGAGCCGCAGGCGCATGGCCTCAATCGTCGACAGGGTCGCGCCGCCGAGCGCAAGCACGTTATAGATCACCACAGGGATGATCATCAGGGGAAAGACTGTGAAAACGCGCAAAGCCCGGCTCTCGATTCGGTAAGGTTAATTAAGTCCTACCGCGTGGAGGGTTTACGAGGTATTAAGGATTGGGATAACGCGATTAAATCTTCTCCAAGGGGAGAGGTATCTCCCACCTAAACCTCGTCCACGCCCTCCGGCAGCCGCATCCGGCTTCTCAGCCACATGACGCCGCGCAGATCCGCGACACTCACCTTTAGCCGTCCGAAATTCGTATATTTGCTCTCGCCAAATTCCCGCGCGCGGTGATTTACGTCGGCAAACTCAATGGCGTAGCCCTCGCGGAGCATCAGCGCGGGAATATAGCGGTGGATGTGATCGAAATAGGGGAGCCGGAGAAAGGCTTCACGCGTGAAAACTTTCAGCCCGCAACCTGTATCATCCGCTTCGTCCTTGAGCAGTATCTTCCGCACGCCGTTCCCGAAACGCGAGGCAACTTTCTTCGCGGCAGAATCAATGCGTTTGGCGCGCCGTCCCCCGACCATGGCCAGAGTCTCAGGTGCATCCGTGCGGGTAAGTTGCGCAAACAGCGCGGGAATATCGGCGGGGTCATTCTGTCCGTCACTGTCGAGTGTCGCAATGATTGGCGCTTTGGCGGCCAGCACACCAGAGCGAACACCGCGCGATTGGCCTGAATTCTTGCGATGGGCGAGCACGCGTAAATGCGGAAAGCGCGTTTTCATATCCGTCAGCACAGCTTTCGTATCGTCCGTCGACGCATCATCAATGAAGATCATCTCGTAAGGCGTCTCAGACAAGGCCGTGGCGATTTCAGTCGCGAGATTTTCCACATTCTCCGCCTCGTTAAAGGCGGGCACGACGACCGAGATCTGCGGCAGGGTATTTTCAGCAATGGACATAGGCAGCCTTTCGCATGACTGGCCGCCCGCATCAAAGGTGAAAAACCTTTTGCCCACTCGCGCGATGGGTTAGGCGACCTCTATGTTCGGGCAATCCCTCAAACGCCGCTGGCATGTTCTCATGCTCAGCCTCCTTACACTCGCCATGGTCCTGCCGGGCCTCGCGAGCCTGCCCGTAATTGACCGCGATGAGGCGCGATATGCCCAAGCCAGCGTGCAAATGGCGGAGAGCGGCGACCTGCTGAATATCCGTTTTCAGGACGAGGCGCGGAATAAAAAGCCCGCAGGAGTCTATTGGCTGCAAACGGCGATGATCAAGACCTTTGCGCAAGACGGGGAGCGCAAGATCTGGGCGCAGCGATTGCCGTCTGTTTTTGGAGCATTGATGACAATTCTCTTCCTCTATTGGGGCGGGTTAAAAATGGTCGGGCGGGATGCGGCTTTTATCGGGTCTGCCCTGCTCGCCGTTTCCCTCGTTTTCGTTTTCGAGGGCCATATTGCTAAGACGGACGCCCTGCTCTGCGCGTCGACGACGGCCGTTTTTGCGGCGCTGGGACGACTGCGAAACGGCGTTGGGAAGCTGGAGGCTTGGGTCTTTTGGATTGGACTTGGCCTGTCCATTATCATCAAAGGCCCGATTGGATTGGTTTTGGTCGTGCTCTCGTTGACCTCCCTCCTCATCTGGGAACGGAGTTTAAGCTGGGCGAAGCCGCTTCTGAATATCGGCGCGATTGTTGTGTTTGTCCTGCTCTGGCTACCCTGGGCCGTCGCCATTTTCATCGCGACGGACGGTGCATTTTTCGTTGAGAGCCTCGGCAATGATCTCGGCGGGAAAGTCGTGAGCGCGCAGGAAAATCACGGCGCACCGCCCGGAACGCATTTGGCCGTCATCGCCCTAACCCTCTGGCCCGCCAGCCTCTTCCTGCTGCCGGGGCTGGTCTATGCGGTGAAAGCGGTGCGGTCAGGTGGAGGCGGCACCGTCCCCCGTGCCATGCGCTATTGCCTCGCATGGGCTGTGCCGTTTTGGGTACTGATTGAAATTATGCCGACGAAATTACCACATTACGCCCTGCCCGTGTTTCCGGCACTCTGCCTGATGATGGGCGCGGCGATACTGGCGATGCACCACTTGGGAGATTTTGCGAAATCGAGAATTATCAATGGATGTCTGTTTATTCTGGCCAGTGCAGGTGTGGTCGCAGGCTTGCTCTTTGTGCAGGTGCAATATGGTGAATATTACAGAGAAACCCTAACTTTTGCGATTTGCTTAATGGGGGGGCTGATCGCTATTGTAGGCGCTTTCGCTGTTCTACTTGGAAAAATTCGAACTGGATTTTTCTCAGTACTACTTTCAGCTTTAATCCTGTCTGGCGGCGCTTATGGCTACATCCTGCCAAAACTTGACAATTTCCGTACGTCGGAATTTCTAGCGAACGAGATCAAAACACTTGCACCGAATATATCCTCGAAAGACATTCATAGCCCTCACTACTCTGAACCCAGCCTTGTCTACCATGTCGGCAGCGAAATTGATGTCACCGCCAGACAAACTGACCTTTCTCGGGACAGGCTTGTTGTTCTGGACGTCAACCGCAACGATTTCGAAATTCGGCAAGCGGACGTTTTTTCTCAAGGCACAAAGAAGATTTGTGTGACGGAGTTTATCCCCCCAGTTACTGGCTTCAATTATTCCAAAGGCGACGAAGTCACCCTCGTTATTTTGCGGGCGGCGCCTTGCGGGGATTAGCGCCGAACAAAGCCGCTTTCAGCGTCAGAATATAGGCACGCCCCATAATCGCCGTCGCCATGAATGGCGCGGCGAGAACCGTCAATATTTTCGACATCGGACCCGGCGTGTAGTTCCAGAAATAGCGCAGGAAACCTTTCAGTTTCTCGCCCTCAATCCAGATGCGCGGGACATTGGACGTGCTGCCATAATGCATGACGGTTGCGCCCGGCACAAAGCCGACCTGCCCGCCCATTTGGCGCGCACGGCGGCAAATTTCGATATCCTCAACATGGAGGAAATAGCTTTCGTCAAAGCCCCCCATTTTATCAAAACTCGGCCGATCCGTCATGAGGCAAGCGCCAGACACGGTCTCAATTTGTATCGGCGCATCGGGCATGGGATCGCCCTCACGATGAACCGATCGCAAGCCCGGTAGTTTTTCCAAAAACGGCAAGAACCCAACAAGAGCGGATGTCGGCGTCAGGGCGGCGCGGCGACCACCGCGTTGTTCCTTACCTTCAATATCGCGCAGGAGACCGCCCGTTATCCAAGGCTGCACCAGGCAATCGCCCGCATTGGCAAGTTCGCGCGCAGAGCCTTTCGCGATAATCGCATCAGGATTGAGGAATAATATGTAATGTCCCGTCGCCATCCTCGCCCCGTAATTGCAGGCACGGGCAAATCCGATATTGCCGTGGCCTTGAATAAAGCTCACGCGGTGACGGTTCGCTGTCAGTTCGGAGAGACGCGCGCGGGAAGGTTCTGTGTTTCCATTATCGACGACAATCAGCTCATGAATATCCCGATCTGCCAGGACGGCGAGGATCGATTCCATCAAGGCAGGACCGGTCATATAGCTGACCATCACGACACTGATCGGTCGTTTGCGGGCGGCATCAGATGAAATCTGATCCGAACAGTCTATGGGGAGTGCGACGATATCTGCCACATTCGCTCCTTCACCTTGCGCCCCCGCGAGCCATTAACTTTTCCGCGGTTCAGGGGCTACATACGTGTCTAATCGCCTGAATGTAAAGGATAAACGCCGAGAACCCCTTATCTGCGGGGTATTTTGCGATCTTGTTCATGCGGGATTAATCCAACCATACACATGCCAAGGGCAATAATGCCCCACCACCAATATTGCCAGATTCCGATGGTGAGAGCCCCGTTTAACGTCGCTGCAATCACCAACCCACTCATCGCGGCGGCCCGAGCAGGAGAGGCGCAAAAATTTAAAATAGGTTTGATTGCAGCGATTAGAAAACCCGCCGCTAGACAGACACCCACCAAGCCCGCTTCCAGCCAAAGCTGTAGACCAATGTTATGCGGATGCAGCGAGACGATCACAATGTCTCGACCGTCCCGCGCCTTGAATGTTTCCTGATAGGTGCGCGAGACATCGAACCCGTTACCAAGGAGCCAATTCTCCTGAATACGCTCCCAAACATAGGCCCACATCCTCACACGGTGTTCCCAAGAGAGCGGCAGTTTGGAAAGGGCGGCCTCATCTAACATCCCAGCGAAAATACCGACGAGCGGGGCAAGAACAAGGCTCGCAATCGCAAATGCGAAAGCAATCATGATCCCGAGGCGCGGTCTATACCACGCCAGCGCAACGAAAACTGCGGTCGCGGCCAATGTCGGAATGATGAGGCTCAGACGGTTGAAAATGGCTGCCGCCGCGAAGGCCGCCAGCACGGTCAGCGCCAAAGCCCAACCGCGCTTAAAGCTGACGATCATGAGGATTGCAGCTGGCCAGACGAGATGCGTATAGGTCATCAACCCTCGCCCCAAAGACCGCTCCGCTTCGCCCTGTCGGACATATATATTGGAGCTTACCTCAACCGGATCAACAAAGGTCGAGAGCGCATAGCCTGACATGACATCGAACAAGAACAATCCCGCGGCCAAAACTGTGCCCGCCATGAAGACATGTCCAAGATTTTCCCGTCCACGCCCAGTTAGCCGCAGAAATACAATCGGCATCAGAATGAGAGCGAGGGCAAAGAGAAAGAGTTTCAACCCGTTATCTAAAAGACGCAAATCCTCATGCGGGCTCCACAATGCAGCGAGCCAAGCCCAGAGTGTGAAGGCCAGAAAGAATGGGAGCCAGAGGCCTTTGAGATAAACGGCATCTTTCAAATTGGCTGCGACAACCAGAAGCGCACCACAGCCGAGGAAAAACGCAAAGGCTTGGAATCCCAATCCACCGGCATGGGCCAGGATTGGCGTCAGGATCATCCCGATCCAAAGCCAACCTTGCGTCAGGCCATCAAGTCCTTTGCGAACCGCGCCCACTGCGAAACCCTAGCGCTTCAAATCCGGCGCGAGGGCTTCGTCTGTGAAAGCAGCAATCGCCTCGTCGACGGGAAGAATAGTCTGATCGCGCGAGCCGAGACGACGAATGGCGAGTTTGCCTTCTTCCATCTCCTTGCGCCCAATAACGGCAATCACGGGAATTTTCCGGTCGGCGGAGAGTTCACGGATTTTATAATTGATCTTCTCGTTCCGCACATCCGTTTCCACGCGCAGGCCAGCGGCCCGCATTTTGGCCGCGACCTCTTCAGCATAATCATCCGCGTCCGACGTGATCGTCGCGATGACGACCTGAACCGGCGAGAGCCAGAGCGGGAATTTGCCCGCGTAGTTTTCAATCAGGATACCGAGGAAACGCTCAAAAGACCCCAGCACGGCACGGTGCAACATGACCGGCGCGTGTTTCTTGTCATCATCGCCGATATAGCTGGCATCGAGACGTTCCGGCATATTCGGGTCGAGTTGGATCGTGCCCGCCTGCCACTCACGGCCAATCGCGTCGCGCAGGACAAAGTCCAATTTCGGGCCGTAAAACGCGCCGTCACCTTCATTCAGGACAACTTCAAGACCCGAGGCTTTCGCCGCGGCTTCCAGCGCATCTTCCGCCTTATCCCAATACTCATCCGAGCCAACACGCGTATCTGGACGGGTGGAGAAGTTAACCTTCACATCATCAAAACCGAGATCGGCATAGACGGACTTCAGAAGGTTTGTGAACCCCTTCACCTCATCCGTGACCTGATCCAGCGTACAGAAAATATGGCCATCATCCTGCACAAAGCCGCGCACGCGCATCAGACCGTGTAACGCGCCCGATGGCTCGTAACGGTGACAGGAGCCAAACTCGGCATAGCGCACCGGCAGATCGCGATAGGATTTCTGGCCCTGATTGAAGACTTGAATATGACACGGGCAGTTCATCGGTTTCAACGAGAGGACTTTGTCCTCCTCCGCAATTTCCGCGACGAACATATTCTCGCGATATTTTTCCCAATGACCTGACGCTTCCCAGAATTTTCGGTCCATGAGTTGCGGCGTCTTGATTTCGCGATAGCCATATTCGCGCTGACGCCGCGCCATATAAGCCATAAGCGTTGTATAGAGCGTCCAGCCATTCGGATGCCAGAAGGCCTGTCCCTGCGCTTCCTCTTGGAAATGGAACAGCTCCAGCTGCTTACCCAAGCGACGGTGATCGCGGGCTTCGGCTTCTTCAATCTGTTTCAAATGCGCGTCCAGGTCTTCCTGTGTCGCCCACGCCGTGCCGTAAATGCGCTGGAGTTGCGGATTGTTCGAATCGCCACGCCAGTAAGCGCCCGCGACCTTCATCAATTTAAATGCCTTGCCGATCTTGCCGGTGCTCGGCAGATGCGGGCCGAGACAGAGGTCAAACCACTTGCCCTGTTTATAGACAGTCAGGACTTCATCCTCGGGCAGATCTTCGATCAGCTCGACTTTGAAATGCTCACCCAGACCTTTGAACAGGGCAATTGCCTCATCGCGCGCCATGACCTGACGCTCGAACTTATCATTGCGATTGATGATGAAGGCCATTTTCTTCTCAATGGCGGCGAAGTCATCCTCACTAAACGGCTCGTCCCGGTGGAAATCGTAATAAAATCCGTTCTCAATGACGGGGCCGATTGTGACCTGCGTACCCGGAAATAATTCCTGCACGGCCTCGGCCAGAACATGCGCTGCGTCATGGCGGATCAACTCCAACCCTTCCGGGTCTTTCGCCGTGACGAGTTCGAGTTTCGCATTATCATTGATCGGCAGAGACGCATCGACGAGCTTGCCGTCCAGCTTCGCGGCCAGAACCTGTTTCGCCAGACCTTTGGAAATGGATTTCGCCACCTCCATGGCCGTCGTACCGGGAGCGTAGTCGCGTTCGGCACCATCGGGAAATTTCAATGTAATCATGATCTACTCGTCAGAATTCGTGCGGCCCCACAGCCCTACGCGCCAGGGTGCCCATATGGGAGGTGTCGTAATCTCTTCGGGGACATTATCAACCCCAGAGGTTCCCCAAGGGTGGCATCGTTGCAGTCGCGCGAGTGTCAGCCACCCGCCCTGCCACGGCCCGTGTTTCTGGATGGCCTCGACGGAATAGGTCGAACAACTGGGGTAGTGCCGACATCTCACACCGAAAAACTGTAAGGTCGGCGAGATGAGCCATTTATACAGCGCCAAGAGCGCGAGCATGGGCAAGCTGAGGACTTTACCGATCATGCAGGTGTAGGTGGTACCGCATTCGGTTTCACCAGTTCCTCATTCTCCGTCCCGCAACAAAGGCAGTAACGGTAGAAAGTCACATTTCGCGTATCGCAGCTCGGGCATTGGCGCTGCAAATGAATACCGCAATGGACGCAATAATCCGTATTCACGCCGTCCCGTGTGACGATGGACCGATCACAGCCGGGGCAAGTCTTGGCCGCGATCTTTTTCAACGCCGTTTCATAATCAATCGACTTACGCCGCTCGGCCTCTGATCGTGCCTCCTCCAATTGTTTCCGCGCGAGATATTTTCGCATCTGCTTAATCAGGAAATACCCCGCCACAGCCACGGCGATAATCCCGACCGTGTAGCGAACGTAACCGCCATAAGACGGCAGGTAAGGCACAAGTTCGACGAAAAACGCGAAGAGTGAGAAGAGCACAAATCCACGGTAAAGAGGCCAATAGGCACTGCCGCGTTTCTTCGCGATCATCCACGCCGCGGCAAGCAGCAGCGGCAGGGTCAGCATCAGCCGGAAGCCGAATACCCGCAAATCACGCGATCGGATTGCGCTGCGATATTGCGGCTGCGCCTCACTTCGCAATGTTTGTATATCAGACCGAATATCGGCGACCTCCCGCTCCCGTTCCCGCAAGGCCGTTTGCGCGTCGGCAACAAGTCGCTCAGACGTTCGACTGCGGGCGGCGAGCGTTTCCAATTCCCGGGTGCGTCGCAGGACTTCGGGATTGGTCGCCGCGCTCTCGGTGGCGGTCCGCGTCGAAATCCAATTGTCGAAATTAGATTTGGCCGACCGGTAATCCGCACGCGCAGAGGTTTGGGCCTCAAAAGCGTCCTCAGACGCGCGGCGCAGCGGCGTAAGTTGGTTTTCCAACTGGCGCTCTTCCCCGCGCAGGGCCTGTAACTTATCCGCGTCGATAAAGTCTTCGACCATGATCGTCCGGTCCATGCGCGGCAGATCTTTGATAACCAGTCCACCCAGACCAATCAGGAACCCGGCGAAAATCACCGATAGGATCCACATCACGATGGAATAAAGCTGTTGCGGACGGCGTGTCGATTTGGCCATGAGATTTCCCCTCTTGATAGGAGAGAGCGTAGAGCGAAGAGGACTTACCTGTCTAGCGCTGCTTCAAACGCTGCGACCGCGGCCTCAAACGCCAATAAAGTTGATGTATGGCGGGCAGGATATGCGGCGACGCCGGAAAGCAATGCGAGTTTCGCAAACCGTCCCGTCGGAGGCTCTCCACCCGCTTTCAACAGAGCCTGCAAACCGTCACGCGCGGTTTTTAGCTCCGCGAGCGTGGACCCAATAATTGACTCTTTCAAGATTGCCGCACTCGCCTGTCCCAAAGCGCAGGCTTGTACGCGCAGGGCGCAGTCGGACACCACGCCGTCTTCGACATTTAAATCAATTTCCAACCATGACCCGCAAAGTTTTGACACCTTCCGCGCTGTCCCATCAGGGTTGGGAAGGGCCGCATTTTCCAAGGTCGCCGAGAGCGAGAGGATGTCGGTATTGTAGAGGTCCGAGAACATGAGGTGGATATAGGGGGTGTGAGGGTGGAGTGCCATGTTTGAATCGAACGGGTCAATCCACTTTTATGGCGGGAGAAATCCGTGCTTTCGACGACTCCCACCCATTTGTCACCCCAGCCTTGAGCCGGGGCCTTTGTAGAAGGAGATAAGTGCCGAGACTGGGCGTTTATTGGACTTTGCGTCAGGCGCGAGTCCAAAGGTCCCGGCTCAGGGCCGGGATGACATTGTGGTGAATGACGGTAAAAACTTAATCCCCGCTTATGCAAGATTTCAGCGTCTTTTGCTCCCGAGCTCGACCCGGGACCCATTCGCATAAATTTTCGATAAGTGGCTCTTATAAATGATTATACCGAACAATCGGTTATCTCCATTTATATGAAAAAATTGCGGTAGAGTTTCGCATGGGTCCCGGGTCGAGCCCGGGAACAGTTGACGATAGTTTGAGAGAATACCCCAGCACTTTCCCAACCTATGTAATATTGCTCATGTTCTTTCAGACACGGGACAGGGTAGCGCTCTCTATCTGGTACTGGAAGACGGTGGGGTTGAGCATCCGGCTGTAAGAGGCCGGACTGTGCCGGACCTTTTATGGCGAGCGTTGACCGCCGGGCCTTGAACGGGAGCACGAGACTAACATCCTCGTGGCTTGTCCGAAGGCGCGACTGCGGGACTCGGTGCATTTCGCGTACGCGAATTGCACGGACCGTCATATCAACAACCATCGCCGCAGGGTCATACCCGCGTAAAACAAAGTTTCTATTTCAGTACTCCGTCGCGAGTGCTGACCCTGCGGGCTGTCCCGCTTAATAATTGAAGACCCCGCCGCACGCCAGATCGTCGGTCAGCAGTGACGCATGTCTCCTGCCTTGCCGACTCTCTCTCCATCCCTATATTGTAGCCATGCCAACCCCCACTGTTACACCCGCATCCGATACGAACCTGTCCATGTGGCAGCCCCATCGGCCTGAACGCCCTGAAAAAATCGAGGGTGGGAAGACATTCCGCCTCGTTTCGGAATTCGAGCCCAAGGGCGATCAGGTGAAGGCCATCCCCGAACTTGTGGCGGGGGTCAATTCGATTGAACGCGATCAGGTCCTGCTCGGCGTGACAGGCTCGGGTAAAACGTTCACCATGGCGAAAGTCATTGAACAAACCCAGCGCCCCGCACTCATCATGGCACCGAATAAAACGCTCGCCGCACAACTCTATTCCGAATTTAAAAGCTTCTTCCCCGACAATGCTGTCGAATATTTCGTGTCCTATTACGATTATTATCAACCCGAAGCCTACGTCCCACGCACGGATACGTTCATCGAAAAAGACAGTAGCGTGAATGAGCAGATCGACCGGATGCGCCATGCCGCAACGCGGGCCATTCTGGAACGCGATGATTGTATTATCGTCGCCTCTGTGTCCTGCATTTACGGTATCGGGTCGGTCGAGACCTATACGGAAATGACGATTGATCTGAAACGCGGTCAGGAAATCGATCCGCGCACCCTCATGGCGCAGCTCGTGCAATTACAATATACGCGCAATGATCTCGCCTTTCAGCGCGGCAGTTTCCGCGTGCGCGGCGATACGGTCGAACTCTTCCCCGCCCATTATGACGACACGGCCTGGCGCTTCGAATTTTTTGGCGAGGAGATCGAGAGCATCACGGAGTTTGATCCGCTGACGGGGCGGTCCACAGCGGAAAAGGAAAGCGTCCGGGTCTATGCCAATTCGCATTACGTGACACCGCGCCCCACCGTGCAATCCGCGATGAAGGGGATTAAACACGAATTAAATGAAACGCTGAAATTATTCGAGAGCGAAGGCAAATTGCTGGAGGCGCAGCGCCTCTCCCAGCGCACAGAGTTTGATCTGGAAATGATGGCCGCGAGCGGTTTCTGTAACGGCATTGAGAACTATTCCCGCTACCTGACGGGTCGTGCACCGGGCGAACCACCGCCCACACTCTTCGAATATCTGCCGGAAAATGCGCTGCTCTTTATGGACGAATCTCACGTCTCCGTGCCGCAGATTGGCGGTATGAGTCGCGGTGACTTTAACCGCAAATCAACACTGGCCGATCACGGGTTCCGCCTGCCCTCTTGCATCGATAACCGCCCGTTGAAATTCGAGGAATGGGACGCGATGCGGCCGCAGACCGTCCATGTCTCCGCGACCCCTGCCGATTGGGAAATGGAACGCACGGGCGGTGTCTTCGTCGAACAGGTCATCCGTCCGACAGGACTCCTCGACCCGCCCGTCGAAATCCGCCCCGTCTCCGGCAAGACGCATAATCAGGTCGATGATGTCGTGGACGAAGTGCAGAAGGTGGCCGCCAAAGGCTACCGCTCGCTCATAACAACATTGACTAAGAAAATGGCCGAAGACCTGACGGAATATATGTCCGATCAAGGCATCAAAGTCCGCTACATGCATAGCGATGTCGATACGTTGGAACGGATTGAGATCATTCGCGATCTGCGCCTCGGCGTGTTCGATGTCCTCATCGGGATTAACCTGCTCCGCGAGGGTTTGGACATTCCGGAATGTGCCTTTGTCGGAATTTTGGATGCGGATAAGGAAGGCTTCCTCCGCTCTGAAACTGCGCTGGTCCAAACAATTGGCCGCGCCGCGCGGAACAGTGAAGCCAATGTCGTCCTCTATGCCGACAAGGTCACAGGATCGATGAAGCGCGCGATGGACGAAACGGAACGCCGCCGTGAGAGACAGATCGCGCATAATCTCGAACACGGCATTACGCCGCAAACCGTCTTGCGCGGTGTCGCGGATATGGTCGGCGACTCGGAAGCCAGTCAGAAAATCAAAGATGAAGCCAATAGCTACACGCCTTCCGGCAAAAAACGCATCGGCAAATCCGGCAAGGCGCAGCGCAAAATCCTCGAAATGGCCGAAGGCGCCGAACCGTTCATGGGCGGCAATATGCAGGCCGCCATGGCGAACCTCGAAAAGCGCATGTTCGAAGCGGCGGAGAATCTGGAGTTTGAGGAAGCCGCGAGACTGCGGGACGAGATGAATAAGTTGAAAAGAGAGGCTGCCGCGGCGGAAGGCTAATTAATTGGACAGGCGTTCCGCATACCAGGCTGCAAATTTCTCTGCCAAATATTCTGACCCTACAGGTGATAGATGGAGCGGATCGCGATACGCCAGCATTCCGTCAATTTGCCAGATACAGGACTCAGAAGATGGGCACATGGCGTCGATAGAGGAGAAGTAGTGACGCTGAGGATTGCGCGGCAGTTTATCTTTCTGGCGTAAGACATGCGACTGCATTTCCGCATCCAAACCGTCAAGACTGGCATGTCTGGCAATGATCTGTCGGGGCGATTGATCGAAAACGGGGCGGGAGCCGATCAGCACGTAATCTATGCCTCGCTGTGTCATATAGTCATCAATCGTCTTCACTTGAGCCGCATTCTTAAGATGGGACCAAGTGAGTATGACCAGATCATATTCTTGATTGTCAAGCATCTCTTCGAAGACGAAATTCCGGACCGACTCGCACGTGTCAGAACGACTGGCACCCGGAAATGGATTACAGCGCGCCGCTGTGATCTGCGAAATATGCCAATTTGGAAAGGAGAGCTCCAAGCCATACCGTAAATCCGCCGCAACGGAACTCCCCAAAAGGAGCATATTCTGTTTCCCAGAAACCGTCTTATAGCAGGTTTCAGGCATATCGAAGAAACGGTCATTTGTGGACAGGAAGCACGTCCCCTGACGCATCAAAGATTGATAGCGATTATCTTCCACAAGATAATCCTTCAATTGCGTTTCACGTTCTGGCGGAAAACCCTGATTTATCCAAATCATTGCCGCTAGAAAACCCGAAGCAGCCGTCACAGGAATAAGTGCACCAAAGGCTTTTGAGGGGGATAGAGAACGAGGATGTGAGGCCTGTCGAAACGGATCTTCGATGAGCCATTTTAAAGCCGCCCCCAATAGGAAAGAGATCAGACCAAGGCCAATCATTTCCACGAAATTTAAACCCCCATATGCGCTCACATATAAAACAATAAGCGGCCAATGGACGAGATAAACAGAGTAGCTGCGCTGGCCAATCCAGATGGCAATGGGATTGCCGAAAACGGTCTCCGCCAATTTTGAGTCCATGGATAAGAGAAGGAGCATTGACGCGATAACTGTAACGCCGCCCGTCAGAGCAAGATTGCTGATGGCGTCAAAAGTGAAACAGGCATAGAGAAACAAAGCAGAGCCTGCGAGGAGCGCCACTGTTGCGTGCAGATTATTCTTAAGGCGGAGCCCAAGAATTGATAAAATTGCTCCACCCATGAATTCGTAAATGCGAAAAGGAAACCAGAAAAAACCTGTTTCAGGCGACATACGCGCGAACCATACCGTCGCGCCAAAAGAAAGAATTAGGAGAACAAAAGTCCAGACCTTCCAGCGTTTAGGCGCGAACACGGCGAAGACCAACGGCCAGAACAGATAAAACTGCTCTTCAACCGAAAGGGACCACATATGCAAAAGCGGCTTCGTTTCAGCGTCAGCCGCGAAGTAGCCGGATTCCAGCCAAAAACTGATATTGGCCAGAGAGGCAAGACTAAATAGAGCGGACTTCCCCGTCGCTGCAAACTCTTCCGGGACTAAGATAAACCAAGACGCGATAAGCGTCACTGTGACCGTCACGAGCAAGGCGGGAAAGAGACGCCGAATTCGCCTCAAATAAAATGCTGAAAGCTTGAGCCGACCTTGCGCCTTTCGCGTCATTAGGCCCTTGGTGATAATGAAGCCGGAGATGACAAAGAAGAGGTCTACCCCTAAAAATCCGCCGGGAAGAAAATTGCGATCAAGATGAAAAATTAGAACAGCCAAAATGGCCAAGGCACGATAGCCTTCTAGAGGTTTGATCAATTCATATATGGTCGATTTCATCGCCTCGAATTTCCAGCTCGATCATCTTTTAACGCGCTTACCAGACCTGACCCGGCCTGCAACCCGCTGCATGAGAGATATAAATAAAGATAATACCAGTCATAAACCGAGTGCTACGGATTGACGCTGACGCGCGCTTTGCTACAACTTATAGCGAAAAGGACATTAATTTATGGACTTAGAAACGATTCTCTCTGTCGTCACGACATATGCGCTACCCGTGCTGGCAGCGCTTATCATCGTATATGTTGGTCTCAAGCTCTCCGAAAAAATCGCCTCATTGATTGAAGCGAACCTAAATAAAGCGCCTACATCCGACCCGTCCGTGTCACGTTTCCTAGCGAGCCTTTGCCGCTACTTCCTGATGGCTGTCACCGCGATTGCGGCACTGACCATTATCGGTATTGATACATCCTCCATGGCTGGCATGATTTTAGGTCTTAGCGCAGCGGCCGCTTTCGTTCTTCAATATCCCCTTGGAAATCTCGCGGCGGGGATCATGCTCAACCTGTTCCGGCCATTTAAAGTCGGGGACGAGATTGAGGTAAACGGCGTCAAAGGTGTCGTTCTAGGAATCACACTTTCCAGCACACGCCTCAAGACGCGGGATAATGTTGAGATCATCCTTGGAAATGGAAATATCTGGGGCGGCATTATTCGCAACCATAACGCCCTCGGCCAGCGACGTCTCGATATGGATTTCGGGGTGAGTTATGACGCCGATCTTGACCTCGCGATAGAGACGATTTTATCCGTAGCCAAATCTGACCCGCGCATCCATGCCGAGCCTGCACCCTGGGCCAAAGTCGTGAAGCTAAATGACAGTTCCGTCGATATTCAACTTCGTGCTTGGTGTGACTATGACGACCTGCGAAGTTTAAAAGTGTCAATTTCCCAGCCGATGAAAACCGCGTTTGATAGTGCAGGGATTGGTATTCCCTATCCTCATATCGTGAAAATACGCAAAGATTTAGGCAACCCTACACCCACAACGAGTTAGAAGAGAGCGTCCATGGAAAACGACATCATTGAAGGCACCGGAGACGCGATTGCGGAGACGGTTGGTTTTTTCTCACCCGACAATCTGCTGGAACTCTGGCAGGGCATTCAGCCCGCCGTTCTGAACTTCATCTTTGCCCTTCTCATCCTTTGGATCGGACTGAAGATCGCGAAAGCCATTGGAACGTGGGTTCGAAAGCTGATTGCGAAAAATGGCCGTATCGACGATACGCTCGGCAATTTCTTCGCCTCCATCATCCGCTATATCGTGACAGCTTTTGTTGTCATCGCAGCGGTGCAGCGCATCGGCGTTGAAACGGCCTCTCTGGTCGCCATGTTGGGCGCCGCGACTCTGGCTATTGGTTTGGCGTTACAAGGAACACTCGGCAATGTAGCGGCGGGTGTGATGCTGATGCTCTTTCGGCCTTATAAGCTTGGCGATTTCGTGGATGTCGCGGGTGAACAGGGCGTCGTGTCAGACATCAATATTTTCACAACCCAACTTGCCACAATTGATAATGTTGAAGTCATCATTGCAAATGGCGAAGCCTGGGGCGGGACGATCAAGAACTTCACATCCATGGGCGTCCGTCGCGTCGATGTGGATTATGGCATCCATTATGATGACGATATTGATAAAGCGATTGCCATTATCAAAGATGTCGCCGCAGCCCACCCACACGTCCTGAGCGAACCGGATGCGCCTTGGGCGAAAGTTGTAATGCTAAATGAAAGCTCCGTCGATATTCAAAGCCGCGTCTGGTGCAAAGCCGAACATTATTGGGACGTCATGTTTGATCTGAATAAATCCATTAAAGAGGCCTTTGACAAAGATGGTATCACAATCCCCTATCCGCACAGTGTTGAGCTGTCAGGCTAGGCTTAGTGGTCACGCCGATGTGCAATGCGCGACGTTACGATCAAGTTTAAACGGTACACATGTTTCAACGCGCTATACTGATCCCATTGATACCCCTCCTTCTTTCGGCCTGTGCCGTGGGACAAGAGGGACTGACTGACATCCATGCGGATATTGTCGGAGATTATCCGACAGTCTCCCACGTTACAGCTGACGACCTGACGACGATTCGTGGTGAAAATATTCTTCTGCTAGATATTCGTGAACCGGAGGAATTTGCCGTCAGTCACCTGCCCGGTGCGGTGCAAATTAATCCTGGCATCTCCGAGGCAGCTTTTCTGACCCAGATCGGGGATGTTCAGGATAAACAGGTCGTTGTCTATTGTTCGGTAGGCCGTCGGTCTTCGATTTTCGCAGAGCGCATGACAGCAGCATTGGAATCAAAAGGCGCGACCTCCGTTTCCAATTTAGAAAGTGGCGTCTTTGGCTGGCATAATGAGCGGCGTGTGCTCACAGATGCCGACGGAGAGACGGATGTGGTTCATCCTTATGATGAAGTCTGGAAACGCTATGTCGTGCGTGCAGAAAAAGCACGGTATAGTCCGGAATAAAAAAGCCCACCTTCCGAATGGGAAGGCGGGCCGTTTTTAAAACTCTAAACTTAAGAAGGCCTAGCTATTGCCGTCATCACTTGGCAGCAAAACCTTATCCACGACGTGAACGACGCCATTGGATGTTTTGACATCAGCGATGGCAACAGAGGCTTTTCCGCCATTTTCGTCTTTGACATAGAGTTTGCCGTCCCAGAGTTTCGCCGTCAGAGTTGCACCAGCAACTGTCTGAACATCAACGGAACCGCCATTGGCTTCTGCGAGTGCTACAATATCGGCAGCTTTCAACTTACCTGCAACGACATGTGCTGTCAGGATGTTGGTGAGCGCAGCCTTATTTTCGGGCTTCAACAATGTCTCCACTGTACCGTCTGGTAATGCGGCGAAGGCATCATTTGTCGGCGCGAATACCGTGAAGGGTCCAGGGCTGTTGAGTGTTTCCACAAGATCGGCCGCTTTTACGGCGGCGACGAGCGTGGACAGCGCTTCTGTGTTCATGGCTGCTTCAACGATGGTCGGCTTAGCTGCTTTTTCAGCCTTATAGCTGGATCCACCGGCAAAAGCTGGGGCGGCGGTTAGGGCGATGGACGCCGCACCAATTGTGGAAGCAGCGAGGATACGTAAGGTTTTCATAATGTCACTCTCATTTATCGTCCTGAGCACAATAGATCAGGTTCATGTAAGAGCTACGCGCTGCAACCGTCGTTCAGATGTCGACCTCACGATCCCGTGACTGAACCTAACACGCGTTTAATCTTTGAGTTAGATGATGGTAAGAATTCTGCGACAGGCTGTCGCGATTAGCTCCGATCCGCCTGCATCACGAGCTTCTTATAGTCGCGCAAATCCCCATCATAGCGTTTCGCTTTGCCGTTATTGACCAGCCAAAGTCGGTCCGCTGTGGCCTCTGCCAGATAAACATCATGTGTGATTAACAGGACTGCACCTGGAAAATCGTTCAATGCGTAAATAAGGGCTTCACGGCTATCAATATCCAGATGCGATGTGGGCTCATCAAGAATGAGAACATGGGGCTTGTCGATAGACATGAGGCCAAGCAGGAGACGCACTTTCTCTCCACCTGAGAGTTTTTCAACCTGTGTCTCAACTTTTTCGTGAGAGAAACCCATCTGCGCGGCTTTACTCCGCGCTTGGCTCTGCGCCGTTCCTTTGGGAAGCTTATTCGCGACATGGTCGAGAACGGTTTCACCTTCGGTCAATTCATCCAACTGGTCCTGCGAAAAATATCCGATCTTGAGACTTGGCGACGCCTTACGATCACCTGTCATGAGCGGGAGTCGTTGCGCGATTGATTTGACGAGGGTCGTCTTGCCCTGCCCGTTTGCGCCAACAATCGCAACGCGGTCATCCGGGTCCAGACGCAAGGTCACTTTGCTGAGAATTTTCGCATCTTCGCCATAACCCAAGTCCGCATTTTCCAACTGCAACATGGGCGGCGCCAACTTGCCCTTGGGTTCAGGGAAATTAAAAGGCGTTGTACGCTCCGCAATCGGAATCGCGATGTCCTGCATCTTTTCCAGCATTTTCACACGGGACTGGGCCTGTTTGGCTTTCGAGGCTTTGGCTTTAAAGCGATCCACGAAGGCTTGGAGATGTTCTTTCTCCTTATCCTGCTTGATCTTCTGCGCTGTCAGTTGCGCCGTTTTCGCTGCCCGCAAGGTCATCCAGTCGTCATAGCCCCCGGGTGTCAACATGAGTTCCTGATGTTCCAACGCCAAAGTATGCGTAACGGATCGATTGAGCATTTCGCGGTCATGGCTGACCATAATGACAGTATGCGGATATTTCTGGATATAGCCCTCCAGCCAAGCCGCGCCTTCGAGGTCGAGATAGTTGGTCGGCTCGTCGAGTAACAGCACATCCGGTTCACTGACAAGGACGCCCGCAATCGCGGCGCGCATCCGCCAGCCGCCGGAAAACTCCTTCGTCGCCCGGTGGAAATCCTCTTGCTTAAAGCCGAGGCCCGCCAACACAATGGCGGCGCGTGTATCGGCATTCCACGCATCCATATCCGTCAGACGTTCATAGATTTCACCCAGCTTGTCCGGATCGGTCTCCGTCTCGGACGCTTTCATCAGTTTCGCACGTTCCGTATCAGCGGCGAGAACGACATCCATAATCGTATCATCGGTCGCGGCAACTTCCTGTGCGACCCAGCCGAGTCGGGCGCCTTTGTTCAGTTTAATGGAGGCGTCCTTAGTCGGTTCTTCAATTTCTTCACGGATGAGGCGTAACAGTGTCGACTTACCCGTACCATTGCGACCAATCAGGCCAACCTTCCAGCCACCCGCAATAAAGGCGGTCGCCTTACGGAACAGCGGACGGCCCTGTACGGCATAGTCGAGATCAGAAATAGCTAACATGCGCGCTCCCCTAAGGGGGTGCTCACGAAAGGCAAGGCCTTAGCCTGCTAAAATTCTAACAGAATGGGTTTAAGCTTATATGGATATGGTATGGTTCGAAACCTGAACTTTTGCACTTAAGTATTTTTTATTGTGAGGGTTCAGATATGCCGATGTGGGCGTTTGAACGACATTCACCCACTCACCGATTTGTGTCGTTTTTTCAGGATTATTCGTCATGAGACGAACTTTATCTACGCCTAAACACGTAAGCATTTGCCCTGCCGCCGTATAATCCCGCAGGTCATTTTCGAAACCAAGAGACTTGTTGGCTTCAAACGTATCCATACCCTGATCTTGCAAGGCGTAGGCCTCAAGCTTGTTGTAAAGTCCAATTCCGCGACCTTCCTGCCTCATATAGACTAAGACGCCTCCTTGCTCACTCAAAATATGTATCGCCTCATTGAGTTGCGGGCCACAATCGCACCTCAAAGAGCCGAAGACATCGCCCGTTAAGCACTCTGAATGTACTCTGACGAGAGGCCTCTCTATCGAATTTATATCTCCGAAATAAATGGCAAAATGCTCTTTACCATCTACTAGACCATCAAAACTAACGACTGTTCCCACAACACCTTCGGGCATAGGAACTTTTACCGCTGTCTTTACTGTACATTGCTTTGCTTTGGCAGTTTCAGACACTATTTTTCCATTCAGTGAAAATATTTGCGATTTTGGTTTTTGCACGATGCGCTGTATTTTACATACATACGCAAGACGGAAAGGCGTAGAAGCTAAGTTTACAATTAAACTTCAACCTCACTACGATTTTGTGTGCGGGTAGCACCACTCTCATCTTTCAATCAATTGGAATTATCAGAGCTTTGAATAATGAATAGGGCCTTATCACTTTGATAAATAGGTGCCGCCTATCGTGAATTTTGATTTTTCCGCTGCTCCAGCTGCCATTCATAGAGTGACCTCGTTTGAGGCTCCTCTCCCAGTAAGGCGATGCTCGGTCGGGGGCGGTAATCGACAATCACATCACGATTGCCCCATATCCCAATCAACCTTGCATCGGGTCCTTCGGCCAATCCTTCTGCGGTTAGAATTTCATCTCGGCTCATGCCGGACTTCACTCTAAGTTCCAGATTATAAGTCGTATTAAAGCGTCCATGACCCGGCTGCCAATAGCCCGCCCCGCTGCCGTCCCAAACCGGATAAGTCGCTGTCTCGCTCTTCGAATCAATGTCTAAGTGAAAGACAGTTTGGTCAAACAGATTTTGATGATTGGAGCCGGCATGCTGGTCCAATGTAGGCTGCTGGAGAACCTCACTCCGCAGAAAGACTGTTTTTGTGGATTGCGTATTGACAGTCAGCGCATGTCGCACACGATTACGGACAGTTAGATCAGAAATGAGAACATTATGAACATTACCAGCGTGGACCGAGTAATGCGCCTCGCGCTGCCCTGTTGTCGTAATATTATCGATCGTCAAATTCGCACTCCCATAGGACAGGATACCGCTATCGGCATTGTGAATCGTGATGTCTCGCGCCCAGCTATGCATCGCACCCGCGAAATAAATGGCATTAAATCCCTGTTCCAGATGATGACCGAAACTGACCCCGTCGGGGAAAGTAAAGGCGACATCTTCAATCCCAACATTTTTCAGAGGTGACCAATCGACGAGACTAGCAGGAATGTCTTTTGAAATCGGGTGAAGGAGCGGGTCAGCCAAAGTTACCACTTTATCCGAAATATCTGCGATGAGTGTTTTCTGTCGGACGAGACCGCGTTCAGGGAAGCTCCAATGGTGAGAGCCGACCTTTAAATCCGTCTCGCCATAAAGAGTTTGAATAATACCGCCCTCTTCACCGTCGCGAGAATACCAAACCAGTTCGACATCATCACCGATGCTCAGGCGCGTTGTGTCCGCCACGTCTAAATTCAGTTGCCCTCTTTTCCCGGAGATCGCCTCTGCCAAGACCGTATCCGGACGATCTAATTCTTCCAGATAGGCTGCGGCCCTGTAATCTTTCGGGCCAATCCAGAAGAACCCGCCCGTCCAACTATAATCAGAAAATTGGCGTTCTATATTACGATCAGGCTCACGCTGCACTTTTTTAAAGCGAATAAGATAGTCGTGGATTTCATCAAATTTACCCTTTGTATCGATCATCGAGAGCGGTCGGGGAATGTGAATTTCTGTTCCGCCAGCGCCACTGCCCATACCGCGCAAAACGATGTTCGAGCGAGAAATTGGAATAATTTCAGAAATTTCAATCCGGCCCGCTGGTAATTCAATCAAAACTTGCCCGGCTATTTTATTGGCCTGCTCCATTAAGGCGAGGAATGCTTTTGAATCGTCCTTACCGTCATTCGGTATGATATCAAATTCTGTCGCTTTCAGTCGGGTCGCGTCAGAAAAATCGGGAATATCCTTCACGCCATAACCATATCCCGCATAAGAATAGTCAGGCATAAAAACAGCCTGATCTCCATCGTCAAACGTGACTGTGGGCGGTAGACCTGCCGAGAGACCGTCTTCTAAAATTTGAGCAAAAGAATTTTCAAATCCGCCTAGTGCCCCAATACAGCAAGCTGCAGAAAGCCCAATATTTTTCAAACAATTTTTCATAGTCTTTAACCGCATACTTATACCCTAATTCTATATTGCCACCGGTGTCAAATTCAGCATGATGGGTTCAAGAGAGCCTTTGTTTTGATATTGCTATCCTTACATCTCGTAGGACTGTACGCGTAAAATCTGACAGAAAGTAGAACACAGCATGACACATCCAGTTTCTCAATCTCAAAGCCCGGATATTGCCGATATCTCGGCGCGTCTTCGGTCTGCCCGCTTATCAGCAACCGCCCTTGCAGATTTCCCAGGTATCATTCCAACGACGCATGAGCAGGCTTATGCTGTGCAAAACCTATCCATAGATAAATGGCCGGATACGCTTGTCGGCTTTAAGGTTGGTGGAATTCCACCTCACTTTAGGGACCAATTTGGCGCTAATTGGTTGGCTGGTCCCGTTTTCTCTAGAAATGTATATTCAATTACCGATGGCGAAACGGCCGATGTCGAAGTCTTCCCAGGTGGGTTTGCGGCCTATGAAGCGGAATGGGTCTTCACACTGGCCAATATTGACTGGTCGCGGACAGAGCCCTTCTCGTTAGAGGATGCAAAAGCTGCGATCTCCAGTGTGAATATCGGCACGGAAATCGCGAGTAGCCCGATGCCAATGGTCAATGATTTGGGCCCGGGCTCAATCATTAGTGACTTTGGCAATAACAGTTCCGTTTGGATTGGCCCGGCAGCTGACCTATCAGTCCTAGATAGACTGGATGAAGCCACCGTTTCAGTTGATATTGATGGACAGAGAATCGGGACCGCGACGACCAACCCGGGCGAAAACGGGCCATTAGGTGCAGTCCGGTTCCTGTTAAATCATTTGCAAACGCGGCAGGATCAAATCGAATTACCTGAAAAAATTCTCGTGTCTTCCGGTGCCGTCACAGGAGTGCATTCCGCCGCGATTGGCAGCACGGGCCTGATGACATTCGAGGGATTGGGACGCTTTGGCCTAAACATGATACCCAAAAAAGCTGAACCATCGGTGGTTTGATCTGCATCAATGCGGATCGCTCAAACCCTCTCTGACATTGCCTCGAACCTGTTTTTAGAGGCATACTGATAGCATGACTGAAGGGAACATAGACAAACGCTTAGGCGATAAAAACAATCGCCTGAGTGAGGCCGTGCGTCTTGCAAAGCTATGGAAAGAGCAATCCAAGGGCCGCAAAGCGACAATCAATGATATCGCTAAAATCGCTGGTGTTTCTAAAAAAACGATATCTCGCATTATAAATGATAGCCCCTCGGTGAGTGAGACAACGCGGTCCGCTGTCAAAGAGATCATGAACGACTTGGGATATATCCCAAATCCACAGGCCCGCGGTTTAAATTTCAGTCACGCCTTTCTGATCGGGCTGATCTACGACAATCCGAACCCGCAATATGTGGTGACATCGCAGGAAGGCATGCTGGATGTTCTGAAGCCCACAGAATACGAACTCCTCGTTCATCCTTGCGACAGGGCTGCGCCGGATTTTATTGAAAAGATAAGGGATTTTATTCAACGTCAAAGACTTTACGGAGTCGTCCTGACACCGTCTGTCTCCGAGGACGAGGCGCTAGCTGCAATGCTCCAAGACATAGAGTGTCGCCACATTCGAATTGCCTCAGTGGAGCTTGGAAAACCTGAACATATGCTCGTCACCCATGACGCGGTGGGCGCGCAACAGGCGGCCCGGCACCTTATTGAATTAGGCCACAAGACAATCGGATATCTGAGCGGTCGTCCAAGTTTTAGATCTAGTCAAGAACGTCAGAGGGGTTTGGAAGCCGGACTGGCAGCGGTTAATTTATCGCTCGACCCTCATTATATCGTCGAAGGTGATTACAAGTTCGAGAGCGGCCTCTCTGCCGTTGAAAAATTTTTCGACTTACCCGTGCCGCCAACGGCTGTTTTCTGCGCCAATGACCAAATGGCGGCGGGGTTTTTACAAGGCTTAAGACTTTCCGGACGCCAGGCGCCAGATGACATATCTGTTGTGGGATATGATGATTTTCGCGTTGCCCAAAATGTTTGGCCGCGGTTAACGACCATCCATACGCCAACACTAGAATTTGCGAGAATTGCCGCCTACCGCCTCTTGGAAAAGCCAATACCGGAGAATTTGCAGGACTATAAAGCCCCTTGGTTAGTCGTCAGAGATTCGACGGGAGCACCACGAATATAAGTATGGCAGCCCTGACATAATTCAGAGCCGCATTACTTTACAAATAATTACAGTAAGCCACGCAGGTATTCGGCCATTTCGTCATCTTGGCAGTTGGGGAAGAAGAGCTCAGAGAACTTCTCGCCTGCGATTGTCGTTTTGAGGAGATCCTGATCCACATTTTTCAAGACAGTCATCATATCATGTGTACAGGCCGCCTTCATATCTTTCAGGATATTCCGGTTCTTAGCCATAATTTCCGCACGTTCCTTGGGATATCCAACGCCGCGTTTGACCTCAAAGAGTTTCCGGTAACAATCTTGAAGGTTCAGCTCTGCCGCCCAACCAAAGCCTTTAGCATAAGGCATGGAGATCGCATTCCCGTCATTGATTTGACCAAAAAGGAAAGCATCTGTTGGGTCGATAACCAATCCACAGAAGACGCCCGGCACTGCATTACAGGCCAACATGGAACCCATACCGGTCCCGCAACCCGTGACAACAAAATCCGCCGCTTTTGAATTCAGAAGAATACCCGCCAAAATCCCGTTCATTACATAAGTCAGCTGCGCATCATCATCAGCGCCATACATACCATAATGATGAACTTCGTCCCCCAGAGGTTCAGCGACACTTGTCAGCGCCTTGTGCACAATAGAACTTTTCGAGGCTTGGCTGTTTTCAACAATAAGGGCAATTTTCATGGCGGTACGTGTCCTTTATAATGGCAAAATAATTCAGGAAGGTCATTGATCCTCGTAAATTACAAAGATTTGCTTGAGCTCTGATTTGATATAAAGGTAACCGGTGTCATTCACTGTCGCAAGACATATCTCATTTCGGAATGCAGATGTATCTTATGGCACTTCAATGTCTGACGAATCCATAGGAGACACTTCGCATGAAACATCCATTTGACCTTTCTGGTAAGACAGCCCTTGTTACCGGTGCGAATACCGGCCTTGGCCAAGGCATGGCCGTCGCCCTCGCAAAAGCGGGTGCAGATATTGTCCTTGTTGGACGGTCCGCTCCGACGGAGACACTGGCCGCAATCAAGGCTGCAGGCCAGAAGGCTTATGATATCCGGGCCGACCTCATAGAGACGGCCGCTGCTAAAACTGCGCTGGCCGAGGCCGTCGAAATCGCAGGACAAGTTGATGTTCTCGTCAATAATGCCGGCATCATTCGGCGGAATGATGCTGTTGACTTCAGTGAAGACGATTGGGACGCCGTTATGGATGTGAATTTGAAAAACCTCTTCTTCCTCTCGCAGGCTTTTGCCAATCATTGTATTGGCCGCAAAGCGCCCGGCAAGATTGTTAACATCGCTTCCATGCTGTCATTTCAAGGCGGCATTCGCGTGGCCTCATATACGGCGTCAAAATCCGGTGTGATGGGCCTCACACGCTTGATGGCGAATGAGTGGGCACATCACGGGATCAATGCCAATGCCATCGCACCGGGCTATTTTGCGACGAATAATACGGCAGCCCTACAAGCGGATGAGGATCGGAATGCGGCCATTCTCGGCCGAATACCAGCGGGTCATTGGGGCAAACCGGAAGAACTAGGCGGTGCAGTTGTTTTTCTCGCCTCGGCGGCGTCCAATTATGTGCACGGTATCACATTACCCGTAGATGGTGGCTGGCTCGCACGATAGAAGCATAAGGGCTGTCGAACTGGCGGTCTCGGCTTATGCCATCGCAGCAGGCAACCATAGCGAAAGTGCTGGAACGAAGGTGACCAATAAAAGAATCGCTATCAGCGCGAGGTAGAAGGGCCAGATCGTTTTAACGACGGTCTCTGGCTTCGCCCCACCCACGGCGCATCCGACAAATAGAACGGATCCGACCGGCGGTGTGACAAGTCCGATGCCAAGATTCAGCAACATGATAATCCCGAAGTGAACAGGGTCCACACCCGCGTCCATCGCAACCGGAAGAAAGATCGGTGTTGTGATGATAATCAGCGGGGCCATATCCATAAATGCGCCCAAAATCAGTAAGATGACGAGTATCAACAGCATTACGATGACCGGACTATCTGAAAATGTCGTCAGTCCAGCGGATAGCGCAGAAGGCCCACCAAGAAGCGCAAAAAGCCAGCCAAACATAGAGGCAGTCCCGATAATCAACATAACCATCGCAGTTGTCTTCACCGCACTGCTGGCAGCTTCCAAGAATCGTTTAAGACCTAGTGTTCGATAGGCAAAAGCGCCGATTAAAATCGTGTAGACTACGGCCACAGCAGAACTCTCCGTTGGCGTAAAAACCCCGAGCAGGATACCAAAGACAATAATAAAAGCCGTCATTAAGCCCGGAATCGCGCCAATAATTGATTTACCGAACGCAGACCAACCTGGAAATTCACCCCGCGGATAGTCGCGTTTTATCGCCACGCGCCACGCCACAAACATGAGCGCAAGACCGGCCAAAATACCGGGAATAACGCCTGCTAGGAAAAGATCCGCAACAGAAATACTGACGGGCGAAGCGGCCGCATAAATAATCATATTATGGGAGGGAGGGATCAGGATTCCTAGAATAGCGGCCGTGATCGTCACATTCACGGCGTAATCCGCATCATAGCCCTTTTCCTTCATCATTGGCATGAGAGTGGACCCCATGGCCGAAACAGAGGCAACTGCAGATCCGGATACAGCGCCAAACATCATCGAAGCGCCGACATCGACCTGTCCGAGGCCGCCGCGTGTTCGGCCAAAGGCAGCCTCAGCCACCCTAACCAATCGTTCAGCGATTCCTGTGCGAGCCATCAAGTCACCCGCGAACACGAAAAATGGAATCGCCATGAGGGTAAAGACATTCATACCCGCTGCCATACGCTGAAACGGGACGACGGGCGGCAAACCCAGCAATAAGAAGGTTGCGAGCGAGGCCGCACCCAATGAATAGGCAATGGGGACACCCGCCAATAAAAGGCCGAATAATGTGACGAGAAGAAAGATCAGTTCCATAGCGGTTTCACCACCTCACCTTTAGCTTCGGCCAGAGCTTGCTCCACCGCAAAAAACGCCGTCAGAGCTCCAGAGAGCGCAATCGGCACATAAGCCCACCCCCGGGACAAACCGAGCGTCGGTATTGAATGGGTCCAAACCGCTACGGTGAGTTGCACACCATATATTGCCATAAAGACACCAAAAACCGCGACGACGAGATGACAGAAAATGCGAATACGTTTGCGCGTCGCAGGCTTAGCACGGTCCTGCAGCATGGTGAGCTGAATATGGAAGCCCTCTCTCACACCGGCAGCTGCGGCAAACAGAATAAACCACAACATCAGCAAGAGCGACGCCTGCTCCGCCCAAGCCGGCGAGGCTGACAGGACATAACGGGCGAAGACCTGCCACGTAATGATTGCTGTCATACCGATTAAGCCTATGGCGGAAAAGAGGAGAGAAAATCGTGATAGGAGTTCAGAAAGACGTGTCATGATGCAGTCTCGTCAATAGATTGGATCATATCAGTAATTTCCTGCAATCGCGGACTGTCGAGATATTGCGCCCAGACGGCTTGGACCTTCTCTTGGAAAGGCGCGACAGGAGGTTCCGTTACCGTGACAGGTTTGGCCGCTTCTGAAACAATAGACTTCGAGGTTTCAACGCGTTCATCCCACGCGGCCCGCATAATGGGAACTGATACACGCGCCGCAGCTTGGACCATCTCGCGGTCAGCCTCCGACAGACGCTCCCAAGTTTTCAGGCTCAGGCAAACCACCTCTGGCGAAATAACATGGCGCGTTAGACTATAATAAGGTGCCGTTTCGAAATGCCGGAAGCTCTCATAAGACGGCCAATTATTTTCAGCCCCATCTATCACACCCTGTAAAAGCCCCTGATAGACTTCACCCAGTGGGATAGGCGTAGGATTGCCTCCCAATGCGCGAATCATAGACACGAAAAGATCAGAATTCTGCACGCGGATTTTCAATCCTGAGAGGTCGGATGGATCGTTGATTGAACGTTCCGAGGTATAAAAACTCCGTGCGCCGGAATCGTAAAAGGCCAGCCCCACCAAACCATGTGAGCGCATCGACTCTAATATGATTTGACCCGGCGCGCCGTCCATCGCCACGCGCATGTGATCAATAGATCTGAACATAAATGGCAGCGACGGTACCCGTGTTTCTGGGACGAATGCATTGAGCGGCGCAATATTCACACGCGCAATATCCAGTCCACCAAAGACGGTCAGTTCAAGTGTATCTTTTTCCGCGCCCAGCTGTGCGCCAGGATAGATCTTCATTTGCAGACGACCGCCCGACCTCTCTAAGAGATCGTCCCGCATCGCTTCCAAACCGATGACGGTTGGAAAACCCTCGGGCAAAATATCAACAGTCCGCAGAGGGGCGTCAGCGGAGGGTGTGCAAGCCTGAAGTCCAAACCCGCCTAAACCGGACAGCCCTGCCGCGCTTCCATATATAAAGCGTCTGCGTCCTACAATCATTAGGTTTTCTCCCTCAAACACTTGTAAACAGACGCATATGGTAACCGGTGTCATACTACAAGTCACAACCCCGTTTCGAAGACGAGATTGAAATTTGGCATGTAACTGGTAGGGGGTGAGGGACTCGAACCCCCAACCAATCCGTTATGAGCGGACGGCTCTAACCAATTGAGCTAACCCCCCGTTGATTGAGCCAAGGCTCAAAATCAGGAAAGCAGCTTCTGCACATATTTCGACCATTCTGCAAGACGGGTTTCACGGGTCTTTGCATCTAAATTTGGCGTAAACTCTCGGTCGACGGCCCATTGATCTGCGACCTCCTCCAAACTCTCGTAAAGTCCTGCACCCAACCCTGCGAGATAAGCCGCGCCGAGCGCTGTGGTTTCCAGCACCGCGGGACGTTGGACAGGAATGTCGAGAATATCTGCGAGATAGCCACACATCCAACTATTGGCACTCATTCCGCCATCGACGCGCAAAGTCGTGGGTTCCACGCCATCTTTTGCCATGGCATCAAACAGATCATACGTTTGATAGATGACCGACTCGACTGTCGCCCGGATGAGCTCATCCCGACCCGTATCCCGGGTCATACCAAAGACGGCGCCCCGCGCATCGGGTGCCCAATGCGGTGCGCCGAGCCCTGTGAAAGCCGGTACAAGATAAACACCGCCCGTGCTCTCCAATGTCTCGCACACGGCTTCAGTCTCAGCCGCATGATCGACGAGTTTCATCTCATCACGCAACCATTGCACGGAGGCTCCGGCCATGAAGATTGAACCTTCCAGCGCGTAAGTCGTCTTGCCATTCAGGCGATAACTAATAGTTGTGAGAAGTCGATTCTTGGAGTTTATCGCCTCACTGCCCGTGTTCAGGATGACAAAACACCCCGTGCCATAAGTCGATTTAATATCGCCGGGTGCAAAACAGGCCTGTCCAATCGCCGCAGCTTGCTGATCCCCTGCAACGCCCAGAATTGGGATATCATCACCCAGAACAGTACAGACGCCAAATTGTGCCGAACAATCCAAAACCTTGGGCAGACCTGAACGCGGGACACTAAAGAGCCCGAGCAAATCATCATCCCAATCCTGCGCATGTATATCGAACAGGTTTGTCCGACTGGCATTGGTCGCATCCGTGACATGACTTTGACCCTCTGTCAGTCGCCAGATGAGGAAACTATCGACAGTGCCGAACGCCAATTCCATATCGCGTGCGCCATCAACATTGTCCAAAATCCAAGCGATTTTAGAGCCGGAGAAATAAGGATCATGAAGCAATCCTGTTTTGGCCTGTAACGCCTCGACAGGCATCTGCTTGGCCAGCTCTTGGCAAATTTTAGCCGTGCGACGGTCCTGCCAAACGATAGCATTGTAAATCGGTTTTCCCGTCTGCCGATCCCAAACCAAAGTCGTCTCACGTTGATTCGTAATACCAATCGCAGCGACAGAGAGTTCGGCTTCCTGCGTAAAAGCATAAGCCTTTTTGAGTGTGGATAAAACAGTTGACCAAATCGCCTCTGGATCATGCTCAACCCATCCATCCTGCGGATAGATCTGCGGAAATTCTTCCTGAGCAGAGAATAATATCTTTCCACGTTGGGAAAAAACGAGCGTTCGAGAGGACGTCGTACCTTGGTCGATAGAGAGAATAACTTTTTTCATACTTACTTGATGCAATGAAAAAACGAACATCGCAATGTTCGAAAACGAAAACGCTTGTCGAAAATGAACAGTCTGCTAGGGAGCATCATGACTTATGATCTTCTCATTATCGGTGGTGGCATTAACGGAACGGCGATTGCGCGGGACGCGGCGGGGCGCGGTCTAAAAGTCCTGCTTTGCGAGCGGGATGATCTGGCCAGTCATACAAGCTCTGCCTCAACGAAACTGATTCACGGCGGGCTACGTTACTTGGAATATTACGAGTTCAACCTTGTGCGTCATGCCCTGAAAGAGCGCGAGGTCATGCTCCGTTCTGCGCCGCATATCATCTGGCCCATGCGGTTTGTGCTACCTTATGATAAAGGTCTGCGACCCGCTTGGATGCTCCGCACCGGATTATTCCTCTATGACCATATTGGCGGGCGGGAGATGTTGCCGGGATCAAAATCGCTCAAGCTGAACAAGGCTCCACATCAAGGCATATTGGAATCACGCTTCAAGACAGGGTTTGAGTATTCAGACTGCTGGGTCGAGGATGCGCGGCTTGTTGTCCTTTATGCACTAGACGCGGAAAATCGTGGTGCGGATATTCGCACACGCACCGAAGTCCTAAGCGTCGAGGCCACTGAAACAGGTTACAGCGCCAAGATAAAACACCGTGGAAAAATCGAAACAATCACGACAAAGGGCATCGTGAATTCAGCTGGTCCTTGGGTGGATGAAGTTCTCGGTAAAATCAAAACGACTAAGAATGAGCAATCTCTGCGCCTCGTAAAAGGCAGTCATATTGTCACGAAAAAGCTCTTTGACGGCGATCATGCCTATCTCTTCCAAAATGCCGATAATCGCGTGATTTTCGCAATACCTTATGAGCGGGATTACACCCTGATTGGGACAACGGATCAGCCTTATGACTTTTCCGAAGGCCCTGTTAAAATCAGCGAGGAAGAAATCAGCTATCTTTGTTCCGCCGCGAGTGAGTATTTCGAGAATGATATCTCGCCCAAGGATGTTGTCTGGGATTATGCAGGCGTGCGCCCACTTTATGATGATAAATCTGAGGACGCCTCCGCTGTCACCCGTGATTATGTTTTAGACATTGAAGAGTTCGCAAATGGTGCCCCGTTCCTGTCTATCTATGGCGGGAAAATCACGACGTCGCGTAAGCTTGGCGAACATGCTATGCAAAAACTCTCAAAATATTACGAGTATAAAACAGGCGATTGGACACAACGTGCCCTGTTACCGGGTGGCGACCTAATCGACGCTGACTTTGAGCGGTTTTATAATGACATGTACAAACGCTATCGCGCCCTAAATGAGGCGCTCTTGAGACGTCTTTGCCATGCATACGGGACGCGGATCACGCTTATTCTTGGGGACGGCACGACACAGCCTGAGTTAGGTCAACATTTTGGTGCAGGACTTTATGAGCTGGAAGTCAATTATCTCATCAATCATGAATGGGCGACGTCAGCCGATGATATCATGTGGCGGCGCAGCAAGCTGGGCTTACACATGAGCGATGTTGAAAAAGACGCATTTACGGAGTGGTTTAACACGACTATTGGCTAAGCCATGAGCTTAGGGGACCTATTCAATCTTGCGCCGATTCCGCTATCGGGTACCGTGATTACCTATCTGGGCTTCACAGCGATTATCATTGCGCGTTATTTTGCGATTGTCTGGCCTATCCACTTTACCCTCTGGAAGCGCGCACCCAAAAAGGCGCGCCGCCTGTCCAAACGCGAACCCACGCGCGAGACCATCCGAAACGAGATTTATCTCTCCACGATTAGCGCGTTCATCTACGCCCTCCCTGCTGCGATTGTTGTTGAGATTTGGAAGGCGGGTGGCAGCGCGATGTATTCGGGAATGCCCGAGGGTGTCTTAGGATGGCTCTGGTTACCGGTCTCAGGTCTCATCTATCTCTTCGTGCAGGACACATGGTTCTATTTCACACACCGCGTCATGCATCATCGTAAACTGTTCCAACACACCCATGCGGGCCATCACCGCAGTGTCCAGCCGACCCCTTGGGCGAGTTTTTCTTTCGACCCAATAGAGGCGGTCAGCTCAGCTTGGCTCCTCCCCGTCCTCGCGCTGATCCTGCCCATCCATGTTGGCATGGCGCTGCTCATTCTCATGCTGATGACGATTAATTCTGTTTTCAATCATGCCGGATGGGAAGTTTATCCGGACCGTTGGATTAAAGGGTGGTGGGGCCGGCACATTATCACGGCCAGCCACCACAATTTGCATCACACGAAATTCAAAGGGAATTACGGATTATATTTCCGCTTCTGGGACAAGGTCTGCGGAACAGACCGAGGGTTGGTTTAAGCGTCAGGTACGACTGTCAGTTTTAGTGCATTAAAGGGCACGACCTCCGCGCCCAGAGGCACCAAGGCCGAGCGCACATCCAATCCCGTCCGGCTATCCCGCAGGGCAAGCGACTTTCGCCCGCCGCGTAGATGCGTATCGCCCCATTGCATTAGTGCCATGAAAACGGGTGCGAGGGCTTGCCCTTTTTCGGTCAGAAAATAAGCCGTCCGCGCCCGCGCGCCCGGATCTTTATACTGACGCGTTTCGAGAACACCGTCTTCGACAAGTTTCTTCAACCGCGAGGTTAGGACAGAGCGCGGAATATCCAGATCGGACCGCATGTCATCAAACCGGCTGACACCATATAGTGCTTCCCGCACAATCAACCACGTCCAACGATCCGTCAGAACATCCAAGGCTTTCGCCCCGCCACACTTCTCCAGCGGGATCGGGGCTTCGCGAACAATATCAGAATCAGGTTTGCGAGCTGGGTCTGTCATGAAGACCGACCTAGCGATTGGACGGCTGAAATCAATGATTCCTAGCGCATCACGAGATTTATAAATTCACAAAGCCACGTTCGCGTCTCTCGCGGATCGATGATGTTCTCAACGCCAAAGGCCTCTGCTGTGCGGAATGGCGAACTGACATTGGCGAGGCGGGCTTTGATTTTCGCGAGTTCCGCAGCAGGGTCATCCGCGGCTTCCAGTTCTGCGCGGTAAGCCACCTCGACACCGCCATCAATCGGCAGGCTGCCCCAATCACCGCTGGGCCATGCGACGCGGTATGGGAAGCGTTCCGCATTGGACATGGCGGCGCCCGCAACGCCGTAAGCCTTGCGGATGATGACCGAGGCCCACGGCACATCCGCGCGGTAGATGGCATTCATCGCCTCGACTCCGCGCCGGATCGTGGCGGTGCGTTCGGCCTCCAGTCCGATCATAAAACCGGGATTATCTACCAGATTAATGACAGGCAGGCCAAAGAGTTGAGCAGTCTCGGTAAAGCGTTTCGCCTTCTCAGCCGTATCCGCCGTCCAACTGCCGCCCAGAAACATCGGATCGTTGGCGAGCACGGCAACGGGCCAGCCATCCAATCGCGCAAAGGCAGTAATAGATGCCCTGCCCCAGTGTCGCCCCATCTCAAACACGCTGTCTTTATCGAACAGGGCATCGACGATCTTGCGCATATTATAGGCTTTGGTTTTATCTCGCGGGACAATGGATAAGAGCGTCTCATCCTTGCGGTCCGTCGGGTCTTTACAATCCGTTCGCACCAGCGGAGCGCCAGCATAATCCGGTAGGTAGGAGAGGAACTTCCGCGCGCGAAGAAAAGCGTCTTCCTCATCCGTCGCCTCATCATCAATCACGCCGTTCCGCGTGTGAATTTTCGATCCGCCGAGAGATTCCTTATCCTGCGTTTCGCCCAGCGCCGCGACGACGGCGGGACCCGCTGTGAAAATTTGCGAGAGACCTTTGACCATCACGGAATAATGTGAGGCGACCGCCCGCGCCGCGCCAAGTCCAGCTGTCGGACCCAGCGCCAGTGCAACGACGGGTACCGTTTCCAGATTTTTCACAACATGGTCCCAACCCGGCACCATGGGCACATAGGTATGTCCCATCACCTCGAGAGACTTGACAGACCCGCCACCGCCCGTGCCGTCAATCATCCGGATAATCGGCAAGCGAAGCTCATGCGCCATTTGCTCTGCGACGATAAATTTGCGGTAGATCGCGGCATCGGACGCGCCGCCTCGTACCGTAAAATCATCGCATGTCGCGACAACGGGCCGACCATTTATCCTGCCCCGCCCAAAGAGAAAGTTGGACGGCGCGGAGTCGATCAGCGCCCCCTCTTCTGTATATCGGCCACGTCCGGCCAATCCGCCAATTTCATCAAACCCGTCAAAGTCCAGCAGGCCCTCCAAACGCTCCCGCGCGTTCAGCTTACCGCGGGCAGCCTGCCGCGCGACCTTATCGGCCCCGCCCATCTGTAGCGACATCGCTTTGCGTTTGGCGAGTTCATCTAATTCGGGTTTCCAGCTCATGCGCGGGACTTTGGCCGAGCTGTGCTTGTCACGCAATGCCCATCCGACTAACCTCGCCGTTCAAAATTGAAAGGTCACATCATGATCAAATACGCCCTCCTCGCCTCCGCGCTCTGTCTGACTGCCTGCAATTCCGGTGCGCCGACTTATATCACGTCCAGTTCCGCGCCTCAGGCCACGGTAGACGTTTCGGCCACGGGTCAAGCCAATGTCGCGCCTGACCGCGCTATTGTGAGCGCAGGCGTCGTGCAAGAGGGCAAGACGGCTCGCGAAGCCATGATGGGCAATGCAACCTTGATGACGGCAGTCTTCGATGAATTGGAAAGCGCGGGTATCCCAAAGTCGGACATCACGACCAGCCAACTCTCGCTGCAGCCGCAATATGATTATCGCGACCGTCGCAAGCCGGAAATCAAGGGCTATGAAGTCCGGAATACGGTGACAGTGAAATCTGATGATATTGAACAGATCGGCCCGATGTTGGATGCGCTCGTGCGGGCGGGCGTCAACAATATCAATCAGGTGCAGTTCACGGTCAAAGACCCGAAAGCCGCTAAAGATCAGGCCCGAGAGGATGCGATCCGCGAGGCAAAATCAAAGGCCGAAAGCATGGCTGCCGCAGCCGGAGTCAAACTTGGCCCACTCCTCTCACTGTCGGAAGCCGGCGGAAACCTTAGACCGCAACCCGTCATGATGCGCGCGGCAGCGATGGAAATGTCAAGCGCCTCAACGCCCGTCAGCGCAGGTGAACAAACGCTAAGCGTGACGGTAAATATGAGTTATGGAATTGCGGAGTAAATCAATCGCCCATCATGCTACGAACGGTTTCCGCGTGATCAGATAAGGCTTTGGCGCCTTCGGGCGACAGACCGTATATGCCTCGGTCGACTTTTTCGAACCAGCCATAATGGTTGGACGCCATAAGATTGCGAGCTTTGTCAAACCCCGCCATTTTCGCGACATAGCTGGCTTTGCATGCGCCTTCATCATGGAGGACTTTCGCACAGCGTAGAGCGCCTTGGCGGTAGGATGTCATCATCCCGACGCTCGTCATACCGCCATCATTCGGGTCGCCGTGACGACTTTCAAATTCTGAGAGCAGCTTCGCTTTGCGGGCTTTGATCTTGCGTGGCGTGAAGGGTGCGGGATCGCAATGGACGACTACGCGGCCTTCCGGCAAGTGGACGGTCATTAAGCCGAGTCCCAATCTGCGACAAAGCATTTTGGTCTTCCGCAAAGATCTAAAGTAAATTTTTCCCGGTTTATGCGGCGCACAGATATAGACCTGATCCGTCATGGATTGGCGGGCAATCGCCTGATGGAAGAGGGAAAGCGTGAAGGTGGTCTTCAACTCCACGATGACGGGTTCCGCCGCATCCCCATCCGCAAAGCGCACGGCAACCAGATCCGCCGCACCGACTTCGCCTTTGACCTGATATCCCCGCGCCGTGAAATAGGCTTTCACGGGCGCGTAAAGGTCGGTTTCCTTAATAGATATTTTCGGATTCCCTGCGATGGGACCGTCCTAATGTACGGGCGGAACGAAAACCTCGTTATTCTCATCCAGAAGCACGACATTCGGTGCATAATTCCGCGCTTTTTCGGCTTCCATCTGACAATAGGTGATGATGATGATCTTATCGCCAAGTTGCACGCGTCGCGCCGCCGCGCCGTTCAGGCCGAAGGTCTTAGAGCCACGCGGGGCCGTGATGGCGTAGGTCGTGAATCGCTCACCATTGGTGATGTTCAGGATATCAACCTGTTCATTGGCGAGAATACCCGCGCGGTCCAAGAGGTCCTGATCAATCGAAATTGATCCTTCATAGTGCAAATCCGCTTGGGTCACTGTCGCCCGGTGGATTTTGCCCTTCATCATTGTCAGAAGCATTTGCCCCTCCTTTAGTCTCGAGCCCCATATAGGGATTGTCGAGGGCGTGCAAAAGATGAAGCCGCGTTTTCGCAACCCTCCCCTGCGCCGCGTTTAACTGCCATTCAGATTAATGCGCCGCGCCCGGCGTGGCATTCGGGTCCAGTTTGAAAACCTGGTCGCAATATTTACACGTCACAGAGGTGTCCGCGCCCATATCCAAATAAGTGCGCGGATGGCCGAGCGCACCGCCACTGCCCTCACACATGACGCGGGTGGTCGAGACGATGACAACATCTTCGTTTTGATGAGTATTCATTGATAGAAAATCCTGTGGGGCGCAGGTCGCGCATATTCTGTTGCAATGGGCTTTAGGCCACGTCTAAAGGTCGGGTCAACATGACCTCGACAAACACCTCACCCGCTATTGAAATTAAAGGCCTGAAAAAGACCTATGCCGCGTCCAAGAAAGCGCCGGAGAAGATTGCGCTACATGGCGTCGATCTGACCATTCCGCGCGGTTCTATCTTTGGCCTGCTCGGCCCGAATGGTGCTGGGAAATCGACAATGATTAATATTCTGGCGGGGTTGGTGAATAAGACCTCCGGATCAGCCGCCATTTGCGGATACGACATCACGACAGAAACGCGACAGGCCCGGGCGAGCATCGGCATTGTGCCACAGGAGATCGCGATGGATGTGTTCTTCACACCTTTCCAAGCACTGGAATTGCAAGCAGGTTATTATGGTGTACCGAAAGCCGAACGCCGCAGTATGGAAATCCTCGAGGCCCTTGGCCTCGCTGATAAACGCGATGCCTATGTCCGCCAGCTCTCCGGCGGAATGAAGCGGCGTCTGTTGATTGCCAAAGCCCTCGTCCATAATCCGCCCGTTCTCATTCTGGATGAACCGACGGCGGGTGTGGATATCGAGCTTCGCCGTCAACTCTGGGCCTATGTCGAGAAACTGCACGCGGCGGGCACGACGATCATTCTGACAACGCATTATCTCGAAGAGGCCGAAGCGCTCTGCGACCAAATTGCGATTATCCATAATGGCCGGATTGTCGCGAATGAGCCGAAGACGAGCCTGCTCTCGCGTCTCGATAAAAAAGTTCTGCGGATTACGCCAACGGACACATTGAGCGCTCTCCCCGAAAGCCTGTCAGATTTGAATGCCAGTCTCTCCCATGACGGACACATTGTGATAGAATATCGCAGTGGCACGGACTCTGTCACAGGACTGCTCAATCGTGTGAAAGATGCGGGAGTCTCCATTTCCGACCTTCGCACGGAAGAAGCCGATCTGGAAGATGTGTTCATGGCGCTGACCTATGCGGGCGATGCAGCTTGAGGTGGGTCTGGATTTTCATCGGCATCTGTTTGACTGCATGTGTGGCTGAAAACGAAACTGATTTAAATCCGCCGGAAATTTCAGCTTTTTCTCCGGATATACGGCTTGGCGCACCAAACTCTCCCGAAGCAGAACTGCTCCAAAACTGGATTGAGACGACCACCTCAACCCTGACCTCTGCGCCATTCGAAAATAATCTATCCCGCGTAGCGGAACGTTACCCGCAGGTCTGGGTCTCACGAACGCGGGATGCCATGCAAACCGCCGAATTACGCGATGTCCTTCATGCGGATGACAGCCTTTTTCCGTCCCTTTGGTGGCCCAAGACGTCCGTTGTGCTGAGAGGCGATGAGACGACGGACCTTGCCAGAACAGGCGCAGACACTGAAACAAAAGGCGAGATCGAAATTGGACGCATGCATTACAGGCGCTACACTGAGGGAGATATGGTGGAGCGGTCCTGTGCCATCAACACACTGGCGCATGAAATCAGCCACACACTTTCCGACCGAGCAGATGAATTCTGGATGCACTTCCTGGACACGGCAGCGCGTGATAATGCACCGCCGAATATGTATCAGGCCAGCTATCTCGTCGGCACGGTCGCGCAATGCACATGGCTGCAAGAACAGGAACGGGTGGCGGAAAACGAGTTTTTCGACTGTCTCCTGACCTTTAGCGACCCCAGTTCAGGCTCGCGTTTTCGCAGCCGTGCCTGTAACGATTTTCCGAATGATAAACCCGTCACACCGGAAGGCAGGCTCGATCCATGATTAGAATTGGACTTCTCGGCGCATCGAAAATTGCGCCAAAAGCGATTATTACACCCACCGCCGCGCGCGAGGACTGTATCATTCAAGCGGTGGCATCCCGCGACCCGGAAAGAGCCAGACTCTATGCAAATGAGCATAGCATCCCGTATATTGAAAACTCCTATGAAGCCCTCATAGCGCGGGATGATATTGATCTTATTTATAATGCCCTGCCCCCCAATCGGCATTGTGAGTTGAGTCTTTTAGCGGCCGAACATGGTAAAGCGGTGCTTTGCGAAAAACCTTTTGCCATGAATTCTGATGAAGCCCGACGCATGGTGGACGCAGCCAAAAAAGCCGGAACAGTCCTGATCGAAGCCTTCCATTATCGGTACCATCCCGCCTTTCTCGATTTCGAAGCTCTGGTGGCCTCCGGAAAGCTTGGCAAAACAGAAGAAATCCGCGGCGTCTTTAATGTCCACATCCCGAACCGCGACGGCGAATTACGCTATATCAGCGAGTTGGGCGGCGGCGCGCTCATGGATCTCGGCTGTTATCCCCTTCACGCCATGCGAACATTGCTGGGCGTTGAGCCGACGGTCATATCCGCAGAAAATCATTATGAGGACACGCATGATGTCGCCGTGGCGTCTGTCGCGGAACTGGATTTCGGCGGCGTCCCCGGATTTCTCGAATGCGATATGTCGCCCAGCGCGATTTACGAAAATCATATTGATGTGATTGGATCTCGCGGCACTGCCCGCATGACGCGCCCTGTTCATCCCTATCGTTGGAACCCGCATTTAGGGTTCGAAATCGCGACTGTGATCGACGGTGAGAAAGATTTGAAAACCCTACTGAATTCGCCCGAGACCTATAAACGATCGACCTATGCCTATCAGTTGGACCACGTCGTATCCGTCATGAACGGGGACGTTGCAGCCCTGACGGGCGGAGCGGATGCTATTGCCAATATGGCGGCGATCAACGCCATCCTATCCCGCTGAGCCAAAGAAGAGTTGCGTAGACAGGCGCGGCTCTATAGCTGCGCCTCTATGTTGGAACCGACCACATCCGTGAAGACGGCGATGCCGGAAAGTTGGGGCGGCGAAATGCGTGCCCTGCTAACGATCGGTGTGCCCATGGCGCTGGCGCAATTGGTTCAGTTTTCACCCTATATTGCGGATACGCTGATGATCGGGCGGATTGGTCCGGCAGAGATTGCCGCCGCCGCTATCGGCTCCGTGCTCTATTTTTTGCTCTGGATGATCGCGATTGGGCCTATTTCCGCCGTGACACCGCTTGTCTCCCAAGCCCTGGGGCGCGACTCCGGCGAGCGTAAAGACATACGCCGGACGGTGCGTATGTCGGTCTGGGCCTGTTTTCTGATGATGCCACTCATCATTGGATTATTACTTCTGACAGAACCAATCATGATATTGGCCGGACAGGACCCGCAAGTCGCCGCGCTCGCCCAGAGCTACGTGCTGGTTCTCGCGCCCGGCCTGCCTTTCACATTGGCGGTCATGTCGTTCCGCAATTTCCTCGCGGCGATTGAACGAACCATCGTGCCGTTTTTCCTCGTGGCGAGTTCAGCTTTGGTCAACATCGCGCTGAACTGGGTCCTGATTTTCGGCAATCTGGGCGCACCGGAACTGGGGTTGATCGGCGCAGGTATCGCGTCCTCCATCGCTTGTATCTACAGCTTCTTCGCTTTCGTCGCCTATATCAAATGGGAACATAAGGCGCGGAGTTTTGACCTGTTCTCCAATCTATGGAAACCGGATTGGGAGCGGATGCGCGAGATACTCACACTCGGCTGGCCGATATCAATCACTGTGACATTCGAAGGCATGTTGTTCAACGCAGGCGTCCTCATCGCAGGCGCGGTTGGAGTCATTGAGCAGGCAGGATTTCAAATCGCTCTGAATGTTGCATCCGCCGCCTTCATGATGCCATATGGTCTGTCCATGGCAGGCGCGGTTCGCATAGGGCTGGCACGCGGAGCGGCCAATAATGGTGCCGAGCGACGCGCGACATCCACAACCATTCTGGCATCCGTTATCGCGATCGGGATATTTGCCATACCCGTGGCCTTGATACCCGAGATCGTGGCCTCCCTTTATTTCGATATGGACGCCAGCGACACAAAGCCGGTCTTTGACTTCGTCGTCATCTTCCTGCCGCTCGCCGCCGCCTTTATGTTCTTTGACGCGGTTCAAGTCGCCTGCAATCAATTGCTGCGCGGATTGGCCGATGTGACATGGCCCATGATTATAACAGGCATCAGCTATTGGCTAATCGGGTTTCCCATCGCCTATTACACCGCGCTGCACACGGGTATCGGGGCCAAGGGCATCTGGTACGGTCTGACCGCGGGCTTGGTCGCCGCCTTTATCGGCCTCGGAATAAGGCTTTGGCTGCAGCTTCGACAGCCGTCTCCGGTTTAGCGATATCGCCGTCGAGAAACGCGCGGCCTTGACTGTCTTCGACTTCGACAATCCATAAATCCGGATCGCGGTCCACGGCTTTATTGATGCGTAACGTTTGTTCGTCTTCTGTAAAAGGCCCGTCGCGAAACCATTCACGTCCGCCACTCATAGACATTTGTTCGACATAGCGGTGCAATATGCCGCCCTGTCGCGTCACAACCCAGAGCGCCCCCGCATCCGGATCACCCCGACGCAAAACGGCGGCAAAGGCACCCGCGCCCTGAGCACGGCGTAAGAGAGCCGTCGCCCGAATTTCAGTTTTCAATCGCGCCATTAAATCTCACCTCTCAGGTGAACCCATTTTCTTTTTTTCACCCTGAAATCCATATTTGGCATCCTAATTGCGTCGGTAACCTCATCTTAACCTTGAGGCATCGGACCATGTTTCACTATCCTACAGCGGCGAAAGCCGCATTGCTGACACTTCTCGCCTCTGCGGCCCTGCCCGCCTATGGCGCCAGTTATCTCGATACGCGTCAAAATATGCGCGGCGAGGCGACAAGCTATACGGCATCGCTCTCTGAAATAACACAGGGCGATATTTATCGGACGACACGGATCTTGGATTGGCGACAGCCGACCTTACAGCTCTGGTTTGACCTGCCCGCATCAGAGCGCACATCGACGATTACACTCAATCTTGCGGCAGACCCATTAACGCGTGTTCCCGGCCATGCACCGTTGCAAGTCCAGTTTAATCACGACAAGCCCGTTCCCGTT
Source organism: uncultured Caulobacterales bacterium (assembly GCA_947503715.1). Classification (GTDB taxonomy): domain Bacteria; phylum Pseudomonadota; class Alphaproteobacteria; order Caulobacterales; family Maricaulaceae; genus Litorimonas. Next base: position 546,571 of record CANNER010000003.1, read on the forward strand.
ATGTCAAATGGGCGTGGATTCGAGGCGGAACTCTCTTTCGATCCGGCCAAAGCCCGCTCGCGCCGCAATTCGCTGAAAATTACTTTCCCCGCCCCAACAGGGACGGATTGCGTCATGCCCGCACACGGAAAATGGTCTGTGGATTTATCTGCCTCGACCCTTTCCATGACGGGACGCTCACGATCAGCCAATATGAGTTTAAGGGAAGTCGAAGAGCGTTTGGCGCAGCCTGCACTGTCCCCCAAGCGTATCGGATTAATCGCATTCGGCCCGGACGCCACGGATATGCAAGCTCTCGCCGCGCAAGGCCTGGCTTTACGGACGCCGGACATTCCGAAGTTTTCTGTTACAGATCGCGGGACAGACTTTAATGTTCTGATGGTCACGCGCGACCGCCTGTTTGATTACACTGACGATCCTATGATCCTCAATTCCAAAGGGTCTCGCGTTTTCGTTCCGAAAGGCCGCCCGACACAGCTTATCTTCACAGCGGATACGGATGCCGATATTCTTGAAACACTAAAGCTATTCTCTGTCCGACACCTGCCATCCGCGCGGCGACCCATTACGAGTCTTGGCGAAATTGATATGCAATCCCGACTGGATTCTGACCGCATTGTCGTGACCCGCAAAGCCAAATTGGCAGAACTGGGCGACACGGATAGTTTTGCCAGTTTCAGTGATGATAGCTGGGCTTCAGGTGCAAAGACCTATCGTTTTGACGTCACCGATCCAGCCAATACGCGCGGCGAAATCCTACTCCGACTCGCCTCGTCCGAAGATGTGGCGGAGACATCTCGTCTCCGCGTTGCGCTAAATGGCGAGACACTGGGTGCGGCCAAACTCGACCGGCGTCGTAAATCCGTTATCTTTGATGTTCCCTCAGGCAAGTTAAACGCAACATCTAATGTTCTGAGCTTGCTGCCGGAACTGGACGCCAAGCCGGAATATACCTGTCCTTCTGTAACGGCCAGTCAGCCCAACTTTATGGTCGGTCAGGGCTCAAAGCTAACGCTCGATACATCCTATGCGTCACCAGCGTCTGAACTCTCGCGCCTCGCTGCGACAGGCAGCGTCTTTAAAGATCAGCAGAGTTACATTGCCCTGCCCCGTGAGGCACGCGAATTTGAAGCCAGCCTCCGTATTTTAGGGCGTCTGGCAAAATCAGCGGGTCAAGGCCTGACAGAGGCAGACTATACGCGAGGCAGCGACGTTGGACAGGATCGACATATCCTTGTGATCGGCTCGGCGCGAACCCAAACCCGTGTTTTAGGCGACATGACGACTGCGCCAAAAGCGCTGAAGCAAGCTTTGCAAGGGCAATCGATCTCAGGCGAAAACCTTCTGCAATCGGGTATTGAGCGATTTGCGAGTGCAGGTCTGGATGATTTTGCCGTGCAATATGCGGCGGCAAAATCTGGCTCTCGTAAAGTTTCAAAGGGCGGCGTGGCCGCGCTTTACGGCAATGGCGCCGGTCGGATGATTGGCGTTATCTCGGCGGCGCCGTCTGAGCGATTTACAACAGTAGCCAGTCAAATCATTGAACCGGATCACTGGAATGCTCTGCGCGGCGGTGTGGCCCGATGGAATAAATCATCCGTGATTATGGCCCAAACGGCACAACCAATCATGGGCGTATCGTTGAGAGACAATCAGGGCTCAAGTTTATTGGATTTTGATTTTCCAAATATCGATTTCCCCGATTTCACGTTACCTGATTTTGAAATGCCGACCGTCAAAATGCCGGAATGGTCTTGGCCAACAAATCCCCTGCGCCGTTTCAATGCGGAGACACGCACTGCAGACGCCCCGGCAAATGAGGCTTTAGTCCTACGGCAAGCGCCGGTTCATGACATCTCAATTGAGGCAAAACCCGTCACAATGACGGCAGAAGCTCAACGCGGCTACATTCAGGAAGCACGTGCGGACAGGGTAGAAACATCAGAAGGTTTGCGTGGCCGTTTCACATTTGAAACGCCGGATATGCCTGACTTAAATATGCCCGTCTTAACAGCGCCGAAGATGAGCTCTTTCCAAGACATACGCCGCGCAACCAAGTCGAAATGGTTGTCTGCCCGACGTTGGAGCCAGGATAAGGTGGACAGCCTTATGACTATGCGGTCGCTTAAGGAGATTGAACGACGGACAGATCGTTTGCAAAATCGTGTGAAACCTTCCGGACAAAAGGCCCGCAAATCCCTTATCGAAAGATTGCCCGGGAAAGGTGTGGTTCAATTTGCAGATCGTACATATTCCGTGTTTGGAATTCTTCTGATCCTCAGCTTCATGAGTGTGGTATTCTTAATGAGTATGGCGAGCCCGAGTTCACGCCTGGGCGGCAGGCACTAAGCCAAGCGCACCCAACACCAACTTCCGTCTTTCAGCAGATGGAGTTAACCCGTCGCGTTCGGTCCGGAACGCGGCGGGTTTTTATTTTCAGTCGGCTTGTAAGGGTAAAATAATTTTAACGCGGGTGCCATCACCGGGCTTTGATTGAATATCCATCTTACCGCCATGGAGAGTCGTCAGCGACTTCACGAGACTGAGACCTAGTCCGGTTCCACGCTCGACAGCAAGTTTCCCGCCCTCACCCTGCGTATAGGGATTTCCAATGCGGGCCAGCTCTTCGGCATCCATGCCCATACCGGTGTCGGAGACGGCGAGCTCCAAATCGCCATCAATCGCCTGTGCATCCACATCAACATGCGCGCCCTTATTAGAAAATTTCACGGCATTTGAGAGTAAGTTGAGCAAGATTTGACGCACAGCCCGCCTATCCGCTTGGATTAGCAGCGCTTGATCTAAATCCAAATTGATATCGATAGCTACTTCGGCCGCATCCGCAGCAGGCCGGATCATTTTGACAGAGGACCGAATAACATCCGCGGCATCAAACGTATCATAGTTGAGCTCATATCGCCCGGCCTCGACCTTGGACAGATCAAGCACATCGCCAATCAAGTCCAACATATGCTGTCCGCTTTCATGAATAAGGTCAGCATATTCTGCATATTTTCCAGGTAGAGGCCCGAAGAGACGCGAGCGCATCATGTCAGAAAATCCGATAATCGCGTTGAGTGGCGTTCGAAGTTCATGACTGACACCGGCGAAGAAGAGCGTTTTATCCGTGCTGTCACGTTCCGCAGAAGCACCCATCTGACGCAGGGACTCCAGCTGTGCCTCGTCATCTGTACGGTCATGTGTGTGGACAAGCCAGCCGCCTTTTTGAAGCGGCGTAATCCGCATATCATAACTGGCATGTTCGCCCGACCCCTTATGAGAAATACGGAGAAGTTGCGGCATCTTTGTCTCGCGGGCGGCTTCAATTTTTCCGCCAAGTGCGGCTTGGTCACTATGATCCAAGGGTAAAAAGTCGACCAAAGACTCCGGCACATCACCAGAGAATTGCGCTGCCCCCTGAGCATTTGTGCCAATCAGGCGCGCTTTAGAGTCATATTCGAACAACCCACCTTCGACGCCGTCCCGCCAAAATGTTCCTCGCATCTCTACACCAGAGATTGGCTTGGCCTGTCTGCGGTTTGCGGCGGCAAACATAGCGGCTAGTGTAAAGGCCAATAGAGCGGCTAGACCCGTTTGTTTAACCCAAGTTGAAAGGCCACTATCAATCAAGTCAACGTCTGGAAGAGAACCCGCACGCCCCGCAAAAAACACAATAGCCATGATCAGCACAGCGATGATCAGGCCTTCAACAAATTTTTCCTTGAAGAATAACATTGCGATGGCGGGAACGGTGATGAAGAGTAAGCCCATAGGGACAAGGCCGAAAAGAATGCAGGCCATGAGGGCCAGTCCAGCCCAAGACAGCATCAACAATATTTGCGCCCATTCCCGCTGAATGACCGGTGAGAGTAACACTCCGATCAATGCAGGGATTGCCGCTATAGCGGCAATCGGTAGGAGTGTTAGACTATCGAAGCCACGCAGGCTTGCGGCGACCACAGCTGCGACCAGCGCAAATATCCAAACAAGGTTTGGCAAGATCACAGACGCGTGGTCAAAAGAGGCTCTCTGGTTTTGGCGCACGCGGACCACTCCCTGCGGACTGAATCGCCCGCGTTAAGGTTAACAGACTAGGAAAAGCAGATAGGCGCGTCTATGGCCAACCCATTCGCGTCTCAGGGCATTACGCCGAGAGCCGTACACCCAACTGACGTGTTGAAACGGGCCTACCGGATGCCTAAATGCACAGAATGACCTACCCGGAAAACATTCAAGATATGATCGACGATTTCCAGTTCTTGGATGATTGGGAAGACCGATATATGCACGTCATTGATATGGGGAAATCACTCCCACCACTTCCGGATGAAGACCGCACAGAGTTCAATAAAGTCAAAGGCTGCGCCAGTCAGGTCTGGCTCGTGACGAAACGTGACGCGGAGACGTTAAACTTCGCCGGTGACAGTGACGCTCATATTGTGAAGGGGCTCGTCGCCATTGTCCTACAAATCTATTCAGGCAGAACACGCGAAGACATCAAACAGCTCGATGCGAACGATATCCTCGACAAGCTGGGACTATCTGAACATCTTTCAGCCCAACGGGCAAACGGATTGGCGGCCATGATTGCCCGCATTCAGAGCGAAGCCACTTAAGCGAAAACATCGCCCAGCGTTGTTCCGCCTTCTTTAATATCTTTAATTTCAAGATAGGCCGCCGTTAAACCCGACGCATAGACCGCGTAGATAAAATACCCCGCGACAGCAGATAAAGATGTCACAATAAGCATACGGGGAGAGGCTGCGTTTATGTCGCCAACAGAGGCCGGATCAAACATGTTATAGCCCCCCGCAACGACGGCTAGCCCCGCGATCAGCGAATAAATGACAGAGGCAATCAAGCTCAGCACGAAAAGAAAGAGTAATATCCAGCGCTTATAATTTCTGGCCAATGTCCATGCACGACCCAATGAGCCGAACACGCCTTTTCGTTCGAAAACATAAACAGGACCGGCCAGCGCCCAGCCCGGCCACACAAAAACAAACCCGATGAGCAACGCATAAAATCCTAGAATACAGACAAGCGAATAAATGAAGGCAATCACAAACATCGGAAGTGTGAAACGCAGGGCTTTCCCAATAACGTTTTGACCCACCAATTCATCACCCGTAAATTTCGCATAGGCTGTGTGAATAACGATCAGTTGGAACCAAACAATCATCAGTAGGCTGATAAGATTGCCTCCAAACGTCACCAAATAGAACGTGCCCATATCCATATTATTGGGGTTAGCCACCATGTCCTGGGTCGCACCTGTTGTCATAACACTCAGTCCGACCGTAAACAGTCCTACGACTAATAATCCAATCAGGAGCGGTTTTATATCCGCAAAAACACCGGAAAAGGCCCGTCCGAAGACTTTACCAAAGTCAAAAGACCGATGAGTCGGATTTTGCCACTCATATTGATATTGTGGCTGTCCCGGTGATTGATTTACCATGATATTCCTCTTCCCTACTCTCAGGCTTAGAAAAACACATGGCCTTTTACAACATAAACTAAGCTAACAATTCGATGTCCCAATAGAGGTAATCCATCCAACTTTCATGAAGGTGATTGGGCGGAAAACGCCGGCCTTGGGCCTGTAATTGGTGCATTGTTGGCTGAAATGGCGCAACGAAAGGATGCATGCGTGCATCTTTCGGCAAGCGTCCCCCTTTTTTGAGGTTACATCCCGAGCAAGCCGCGACAATATTCGTCCAGCTTGTCTTCCCGCCCAGCCTCCGCGGAATAACATGATCAAATGTGAGTTCATTGGGTGACCCACAATAAGTGCATTTAAAACCATCCCGTAAGAAGAGATTAAACCGCGTAAAGGCAGGCGTTCGGTTTTGTGGCACATAATCGCGTAGGGCCACGACAGATGGCATTTGCATCTCAAAACTCGGCGAGCGGACGCATTGCTCATAATGATCCACGACATCGACACGATCGAGAAAAACGGCTTTCACGGCGTCCTGCCAAGACCAGAGCGAGAGCGGAAAATAAGACAGCGGTTGGTAATCTGCGTTCAGAATCAAACAAGGATAGTTTCCGGCCGTCACAGGAGCGGCGTCCATAAGAGACGATAGCCGAGGGTGAAGGGCGCTCATAATGAAGCCTCCGGGCTTTGGTCAATAAATGGGGTTTCAATCATCTGAATATTGAAAACAAATCTCCTGAGACATTGATTCCTAAGTTACACAGAGTTCCACTGGATTGACAAGTGCGGCGGAATGTCAAAATTCGCGAAATTGACCGCTTTAAAGTTAAAGGATTTCAGTCGAAGCCAGCGTTCATTTCCAAAAGCTTCGCTAATTTTTTTACACGGTACTTCACCTGTTCCGTAAGCATTGGGCTCAAATCAGGCGTTGTGGAAAGATATAACGCTTCACCTCGCACAGACAATTCAAACTCGCTGAGAAGAGACGGTGTTCGTCCGGTCACCACAATTGCCAAGCGGATCGCCTCACCGATACAGGCCGCCACGTAGCGTTGATCTTCGGTCAGTAATTCATCAATCAATCCACTGACCGGGGGTTGCCGTTTGGCCGTGTAAGTCCGGAAAAGAGACAATGACAGGAAAGCCCGCTCCGCATGCGTTAATCCGGCAACGGGCGCGTAGAGAACATCCTCAAACACAAGTTCCGCGCGATGGTCAGGATGCAGGTTTTTTCCCAAACCCGCAAGATGACACGCTGCCTGTAAGAGGCGAGCGTCATTTCTATCGCCAAACCCGCAGGGCAGGACCGGCAGAAGCGGAGAGAGAAACCGATAGAGCGGAGGTCCGAAATGTTCGGCCTGCACGAACCCTCTCGCGAAATCACGGCATCCATCAATCAGCGCATCGCGCGACTTCACGGGTTCAGGCAAACTGTCCCAAACCAAGCCTTCACGCAATCCAGCCATCGAGATGACGATAGATTTTGGTTTGAAGCGTTTGATCAATCGCTCCAAAATTAATCCTGCATAAGGCAGTGTTTCCGCACGGGCCTTTCTCATACCCGGCCAATTCAAAAGCTCGACAAGTCCGTCAGTATAAGCCCAGTGCGCAAGTGTTTCTGCCACCTCCGGTGAGAGACGGTATCCCTGCAAGGTGCGCATCGGGTAATTCGATTTCTGTTGGTGAACAGACGCAAGATTTCGCCACGCCCCGCCTATGAGATAGAGTGTCTCTTCACCGTCCAAATCTCCGGACACGCTGCCAAGCACAGAATCGAGTTTTGAAACCCGCGCAATATAGTCTGCCGACAGCAACTCAGAAAGGTTCCCCCCAATGGCATCGAAAGGCCCCAAGGGTAAGGAAACGCCAAGAGCTTTTGAATTTGGGTCCCGCAATTCCGGCCCCACTTGCATGATTTCAAGACTGGCACCGCCGAGATCAGCCCCTAATCCCTGACGCCTATCATTATTGGAGAGTAATCCGAGCGCAGAAAGCCGGGCTTCTTCTGTTCCGGATACCGGGGAAATATCCAACCCTGTCTCCTGCTTAACCTGAGCGACAAAATCAGGTGCGTCTTCGGCTTCCCGCATCGCCGCTGTCGCGCCAATTAAAGGCTGCCCCAGCCCTCTGGCTTTTATGATTTTCGAAAATCGGGCCAAGGCCGCACGGCATTTTTGTTTACCTGAAACAGATAGGCAGCCCGTGTCCCGCAAGTCACGGCCAAGCCCAGCCAAGATTTTCTCATTATAAACAGGCGTAAAGTGAGCGCCAAATAGATCATATATGACCAGCCGAACCGAGTTCGAGCCAATATCAATGACAGCAACCTGTCGGGCATGTTGAGAGGAAGTCAGCTAGCTCACCAATTTTGGGCGGAAGATTTGTGTCTTAGGAACATTCTCATCTTCTAAAGGGGCGGGCGCTGATTCGGCCAGCGCCGTCCCACGACCCGACAGGGATGGATTTTCCATAAAATATTCATGAGCAGAGAAACGCGGACGTTCTTCGCGCGCCGTAACGCGAATATATTTTCCTGTTGGCCGTAGTTCCCAACTATTGGTGTTGTCCAATAAATTGGCCATCATGATCTGGTCTAAGACCTGATTATGGACAGTCGGGCTCTCCACAGGGACCAGTGTTTCAATCCGGCGGTCCAAATTGCGCGGCATCCAATCGGCGGAGGAAATATAGACGAGGGCTTGGTCAGATGGCATGGGGTGGCCATTCCCAAAACAGATGATACGGGAATGTTCGAGAAAGCGGCCGATAATCGACTTGACGCGAATATTCTCACTCAGACCTTCTATACCCGGACGAAGACAACAAATACCACGCACAACAAGGTCAACTTTCACGCCAGCCTGCGAGGCTTCATAGAGCTTTTCAATCATGATTGGATCAACGAGCGCATTCATCTTGGCCCAGATCGTGGCAGGCCGCCCGCTCTTTGCATGCGCAATTTCCTGATCAATTTTTTCTTCAAGAACACCGCGCAAACCCAAAGGCGCAATTGATAATTTTTGCAAATCTCTCGGCTCATTATAGCTCGTCACAAAATTGAAGAGTTTACCAACGTCTTCCCCAATGATGGGATCCGCCGTAAACAGCGCTAAATCTGTATAAATGCGGGCATTCTGCGCGTGATAATTTCCTGTTCCCAGATGCGTATAGGTTTGTAACTTGTGACCTGCCGCCGTTGTCTCCCGCCGTATAACGAGGCTGACTTTCGCATGCGTTTTAAAGCCCACAAAACCGTAAACGACCTGAACGCCCGCGCGTTCCAAATCGCGCGCCCAGCGCATATTGGACGCCTCGTCAAATCTCGCTTTCAGCTCGACCAATGCGGTTACATTTTTACCCGCCTCGGCAGCATCGATTAAGGCTGCAACAATCGGACTGTTATCAGAGGTTCGGTAGAGCGTCTGCTTAATCGCAACAACGTTAGGGTCAGCGGCAGCTTGTTGAAGAAATTGGATGACAACATCAAATTCTTCATAGGGATGATGAACAAGAATATCCTTGGCGGCAATCGCGGCCAAGCAATCGCCATCAAATTCCCGGATACGTTCAGGAAAGCGGGCTGTGAACGGTTTAAATAAAAGGTCTTTTGATCCGCCTGAAATCAGAGATGAAACATCTCTCAAACCCAAAATCATGGCAGCATTGGAGACCATTTCTTCGTCGCAATTAAAACTCTGTACCAGAAAATCTCGGAGTGTATGCTCCATTTCCTGATCAATCTCTAAGCGTATGACGCGTCCGCGACGTCTTTGTTTCAACAATGTTTCAAAATGCTGGACCAAATCTTCGGCACGTTCATCTACGGCGATCCCACTATCCCGGGTAATTCTAAAAGCCCCGGTCTCAGTGATATTGAAATCCGGAAACAAGCTGGACGCAAAGTGCCGAAGCACATCCTCAATTGCGACATAACCACTGACCTTTCCCGATGTTTCAATCTTGATAAAACGCGGCACATTGAGCGGCACGGGTAGGACGGCGAACAGCGGATCGCGATCCTCGGCCTCTAATCGCAGTGCAACCCCAAATCCAAGATTTGGTAAAAACGGGAAGGGGTGTGTCGGATCAATCGAAAGCGGCGTAAGAAGGGGAAGAATTTCAGTCTCAAATATCTTTGATAGACTCTCAGATTGGACCTCCGATAAGTCACCCATTTTCAGGACCCTGATACGATCTTCAAACAATTCCTCACGCAAAGAACTCCAACACTCATTCTGACGCGCAACAATTTTTCCCGCGCGGCGATTAATTTTTCTCAACTGTTCGCTGGGTAACATGCCAGCTGCCCCGGGCTCCATCACACCGGCGCTTTCCTGACTGCGTAAACCCGCAACACGGACCATATAAAATTCATCGAGATTGGCTGCGGAAATTGAAAGAAAACGTACGCGCTCAAGTAAGGGCACGTCCGGGTTTTCGGCCTCCTCAAGAACCCGTGTGTTGAAAAACAACCAGCTCAACTCGCGGTTAAATAATCTGGAAGGATGAGATTTTTTCACGAATTTGTCCCTTTGGGGATGAGAAGCTCCAGCTAAACTATGTCAGGCGACACCCCACCCGCGCAAGGTATAAGACGAAGAAATCGTTAGGCTTCATGCCGCGCTGGCCTGCGCCTCATCAGACAAAATCGTGTAAAGGCTTTGCGCGTCGGGCGCAGCCCGCAGTCGGGTTCGTTTTTCTTCACGGCGCAATTGTCTGGAAATTCTGGCAAGCGCGCGTAAATGCGCGCCTGCCGCATCAGCAGGCGCGAGCAGAAAAGCCACCAAGTCAACGGGACGACCGTCAACACTGTCAAAATCCAGAGGATCAGATAAACGTGCAAAACCCGCCATAACGCTTTCAAGGCCATCGATTCGAGCATGCGGAAGTGCGACACCGTTCCCGACACCGGTTGACCCCAGACGTTCACGTTCAACGGCAGCAGCCACAATATCCCGACATGCGACGGAAAGGTCATTGGCCTCAATGAGCCTTAAGGCCATGTCTTGGAACAGTTGTTTTTGTGAGCCCACTTGAAGGTCGACAACAACACTTTCCGGCAAAAAAAGATCTTCGCCCATGCGATTACCTCTGACGATAGTTTTAAAGCCAAATTAGGATTTAATGGCCTGGATTTCGTCAAAATGGATGAAATCGCGTGGCGTTTAAACTCACGTGAGTGGTAAATCAAACCTAACTATCAGCTTCTTTGGGGCAAGTCTTGCTAAAGGCCCCGCTCCCTATTTTGGGTCAATCCAACCGATATGACCGTCTTGACGTTTGAAAACGACATTCAAACCACCGTGACGTGCATTGTGAAAAACAACAACGCCGCTATCAGCAAGGCCTAATTCGAGAGCCGCCATTCCAGGGGTGAGTGTTCGAATTTGCTTCACACTCTCGGCAATCACCATTGGTTCATCCGCGACGTCAGAGTCGGCACTTTCATCATCCGGGTCTGTTTCAGGCGCGATGGGGTTTTCTAGGACGAACATCGCGGCCTCTTTGGCTTTCGCCTTTTGGCTATGATCTTTCAGCCTGCGTTTATATCGCCGCAGACGCTTTTCCATATGCTCTAGGGCTTCATCAGAGGCAGGATAAGCCTCTTGCGCCTGCCCCTGAGCCTCCATTGTTGCACCTGATGGCAGATGAACAGAACATATTGTTCGGAAGCCCGACCCTTCGCGGGACACACTGACCTGCGCATCTCCATCGCGATGGATATATTTGTCCATCATCTCCTCTAAACGATCCGAAATTCTAGCTCTTAGTGCCTGACTTACATCGATTCCTTTTGAGACGATTTGGATTTGCATGGGCAACCTTTCCTATTCTTTTTAGAGTTTAGGAGCCTCTCTTAGCAGAATTGCAGCATCGTGTGTAGAATTTAAGCCTAAGACAGAGATTGAAACGTAATAGAGCCATGGAACAGTCTATCCCTCAACTCTCAAAGCCCCTGGATATGATCCGACAAGGTCTTATTCTTTTAGCGGCACCCTTGATTTGGATTGCGTCATCCCTGGGTGTATTTCTGGACTTTGCACGTAGTCCAAGCGATTTTTCTGACCTCAGCGAGAACATTCTTGTGCCGCAGACATTTGCGTTCTCGATCTGGTTTCCAATTTTTGTGGGGGTCATGGCATTTGGCGTGTTACAAATGTTTAGGGCCAACAGAACGCGAGCCGTTTTTCGCGAAACCGGATGGTGGATCGCGGCGGGTCTTTGGGGTATCGTCGCATGGGGTTTGGCGACGTCTTTCCTACCTGACACAAGTGTTGAGCTTGCGGCCTCTCTTATTTTTATTCCCTCTATGATGGCCTTAGTCATTGCCATGGTGAAGATGACGCGTCGTAAAGACGCGCTCGACCAGATTGAAATCTGGTTGGCTCTCGTGCCCGTCAGCTTGATAGCAGGCTGGTGCTCAATTGCAGTTTTCGTGGGTCTAAACGGATTAATCTGGAAATGGGTAGAGCCCTTGGGCTGGAGTCAGATAGGAATCGCACTTACAATCCTGTCAGTGGCTTTGGGCTGGGCGATTGTGGTTTTACGAAGGGGGGCACAAAACCGCATTTACGCCTTCCCGATAATTTGGGGGCTCGGCTTTCTTGCCCTCAAACATTTTACCATGGACGGCAGTATTGCGATTGGCCTGACCGCCATTACTGGAATCGTCGCAATTCTTATTGCTGCAGGTTTAAAGTCTGGCGTAAGCGTCCGGCAAATGCGGAAAACCTCTAAGCCGGTATAATTCTATCAGAAGATATCTGTCTCTTGACGCAGCGGATCAGGGCCATACCTGTTGCCTCCAACCGTACCGGGAATGCAAAACCAGACAAGATTCGCTAAACCTATAAATGATCCAACCAATGGCAAAAGACCTGCAAACCTAAAGGCGAGCACGAGCCATCCAGTTTGATTTAAGTCATGAAACCGTCGGATTTGCAGCATGATGTCCGGCAAGAAGTTTGAGACCGCGAAAATAATTATAAAGAAAATCGCGGCCTTACCGCTCACGCCTAGACTTGCCAAAGCGGCTTCAACTTCTTCAGCCGAGTCCGTTTCACTGATCATCACGTCCAAAAAATTCATCGCCCCATCTGCCATGAAAAAAACAATAGCCAAGACGGTATATATAATGATCTGATACAGAAAGACCCACCAATATGCAGACCGCTGACTACGTCCCTGCGGATTGAAGTAATTCGTATAATATCGCCTGACGGCCTCACCAAAATCGAGCATTATCCAAATAACTCCGGGTTAAATCCAAGGGGATCAGGGCCGTACTGATTAGGACCATCCGTCCCGCGTAACGCGTACCAGATGAGTTGAGCAAATACGGTTACGATAAAAAATGCATTAATGAGAACAAAAACCAGCACAAGCCAACCTGTCTGGTCAAGATCATGAAACCGACGGACCGATATGGCCAAGGTTGGAATGAAGTTGAAGAGATTGAAAAGAAGGTAGGCGATTAGGAGCCCTATAAACCCGGTTAAGACCGTGCCCTCCGGTTCATCGCCCGCGCCTGTCATGACAAACATCGCTATAAATGCGACAAGCATCCCAACATTAATAACGGCCCGCATCAGAAACGGCCACCAATATTCAGACCTTGATGCACGACCTTCGAATCTGAAATAGCCCGTGTAGAATTTTGCGACCGCTTCACCAAAACCCATCTTGGCCCCTTCCCTTCTTACGTTGGCTGACCGCCGAAGTGCTCAGTCCATGTGTCGACATCGTCATCTTCGATCTTCGAAAAGAGAACATCAGGCGCAGAAATATCATGCCCAATTGGCAAGGCGTTTAATAAATCTTGGACCTCACCAAATTTCCAACTTCGCTTATCAGAAGGAATATTGATTGCGGCCAATATTTTCTCCGCTGTATCCGGAATGATCGGTTGTGCCAAAATGCCGAAAAGCGCGACAAGATTCAGGCCGTAGCGCACGCCGATGGCGGCTTGGTCAATATCCGTCTTGTAGTGTGTCCAGGGTGCCGCCTGTGTCAGATATTCATTGCCAGCAGCCCAGATTGCCCGTGTATCAGCCATGGCTTTTCGAAACTCTCGCGCTTCATAAAATTCGACAAGACGCGGTAAGCGCTCTGACAGCTCTTTTTCGATCCACGCCTCGGCATCCGTCTTGGAACCGCCCTCGGGGACTTTGCCGTCAAACTTTCCGGCACAATATTTAGTAATCCGGTTCACGAAATTGCCAAGCACATTTGCGAGGTCAGAGTTTACACTCGCCTGAAACTCTTCCCATGTGAAGGCGGCGTCCGACCCTTCCGGCGCATTTGCCATAAGATGCCAGCGCCAATAATCGGAGGGCGCAATGTCAATCGCTTGGTCCATGAAAACGCCACGCTTGCCGGATGTCGAAAACTTACCGCCATACCAAGTAACCCAGTTAAAAGCTTTTAACTCATCGACTAATTTCCATGGCTGACCTGAGCCCATGATCGTCGTCGGGAAGGACAATGTGTGAAAGGCAACATTATCCTTCCCCATAAATTGTACGTAGCGCGTTGCGTCTGCGCCCTTATCGGTACGCCAAAACTTCTCCCAATCTCCGCCCGTCTTTACGGCCCAATCTTGGGTCGCGCCGATATAGGCGATCGGCGCATCAAACCAGACATAGAAGACCTTGCCCTCAAAACCCTCACGCACCTCTCCGTCAGCGTTAAGCACAGGAATACCCCACTCTAAATCACGTGTGATGGAACGGTCTCGCAAGCCTTCATCCAGCCATTTCATCGCGATTGATGTCGTTAGTACCGGCCAATCCGACGTGTGACTTTCAACCCAATCCCGCAGACGTCCGCTCATATCGGCCTGTTTCAGGTAGAGATGGTTTGTATCGCGAATTTCTACATCGTGACTTCCGGAAACAGCGCTGTAAGGATTGATAAGATCGACGGGGTCGAGCAGCTTTCCGCAATTATCGCATTGATCTCCGCGCGCCGCCTCGAAAGCACAATTCGGACAGGTGCCCTCGACATAGCGATCTGGAAGATATCGCCCATCCGCCACGGAATAGACCTGTTTAGACGTCCGTTCCTCAATGAAACCATTCGCCTCCAAGGCCAGCGCAAAATTCTGTGTTAGTCTCCGCGTGCTCTCCGAAGAGGACCGTCCGAAATAATCATAGCTCAGTTTGAAGCTCTCCCCGGCTTCTGCTTGTGCTGAATGCATAGCATCGCAATAGGCGGATACAGATTGCCCGGCTTCCGCAGCGGCCAATTCTGCAGGCGTCCCGTGTTCATCGGTTGCACAAATATAAAGGACGTCGTGCCCCAGCAAGCGCATCGCTCGCGCGTAAACATCGGCGGGCAGCATCGACCCCGCTAAATTACCGAGATGTTTGACCCCGTTTATATAGGGAAGCGCGGATGTGATCAGGATACGTTCGGTCATAGCGCGCCTTCTATCGCCCCCTCACCTGTATTCAAGCGGAATTGCCGTCTGTGATGACGTAGAAAAAAATGCAGAACAGACACATAAGCCGCTTGCAAGACTGCCAATCCAACGCTAAACGCCGCGCCACACCAGATAAGTGCCCCTATAGCTCAGCTGGTAGAGCACCTGATTTGTAATCAGGGGGTCCGCGGTTCGAGTCCGTGTGGGGGCACCATTTTTCTTAATAAAAACAACAAGTTAGACGAAAGTTGACGCATCGGAATCTACAAAATAGTTAGCCTCCTAAAAGAAATCAGGGGTTCCTGGTCCCAATGAGCAGAGTACGTATGGCGAATACAGAGACCTACAAATTCCAAGACATGAAATCGGAATTTCTGGCAGACCCAATAAATCAAGCGGTTTTTGATGCTCTAGGGCATGAATATGCTCCTCCATCTATGAAGTTTAAAGATTGCCACGACGATAAGCGGTTTTAGAACGCCTAGATTATTGTAGAAACATCCTCAAAGCATGCGTAATTAGACGGACTGATTACGCGGTCGAAGTCCTGATAGTCTACAGATGTTGATCGGTAGCTATGGGAGATGAGAATGAGTTATTTTGTAGGACTGGATGTATCGCTGCGTACGGTAGCCCTATGGGTCGTGGATGATGACCGTGATATCGTCTTGGAACGAATGTTAGACTGCGAGGTCGAAGCGATTGACGTGTGTCTTCGTAAGTTCGGCAAACCGATCACAAAGCTGGGCTTTGAAGCTGGCGTCATGAGTCAGATGCTGTTCACAAACGCTCAAAAACTGCTCTCTGTTCACGGTCAAATCTACAATCTCTTCAACTTCCGACGACACCTGATCTCAAGGAACACGCTTCGAAAATTCTGGCAACAAGCTCAAGCCGAATGGAATATCGCAGCGGCATCAGCTTTCGCTTAAAAGGCCATTAGAGGGAAATAACGGCTAGACCACTTCACGTGCCAAAGCCGATGAGGCCGCCCTAGCTGTTATTCCGTCAAAGTCGAACGCCCGCAATCCGCTCCCGCACAATAAAAACCTCTCCGCCATGCGCAATATTGTTGAGAGGTTCTTTTACAAAATTAATGATATGCGACGCCTCGCAACACGATATGAAAAACGCGCCGTAAGTTTTCTTAATATGCTATATCTTTTGCCATCAAACGTTGGCTAATTGAGTCCAGACCCTAGTTCATTCTATATCATTCTCAGTGCTTGCCCGCAGTCCATCCTACTTGATTGAGTAAGTGAGACGCTTTTTCTTTGGGCAAGGCCTCAAGGTCCGTTGCCATCGTGTCATTCCACCTATTCAAATATCCAAACAGGGCGACGCTGGCGACAATTTCAACGACCTCACTATCTGAAAAATACAATGCAAGAATTTCAAAATCTTTTTCGGAAGCCTCATTAGGTAGAACAGAAGCGTGATATGCTAGAGTGAGGGCCGCCTTTTCTGCGTCAGAGAATAAAGCGCTAGTTTCCCATTCCCAGACAGCCATAATTTTTTCCTTCGAGGCTTGATAAATAGACGCTAAATTTGCCATATGAGCCTGACAATACCTACATCCCGCGGCTTGACTGGCAATTAAGCTAATCAACATTTTAAGCTCTTCACTCACAGTGCCTTCATATAAAATGGCCTGATTAAGCCCCATAAAGGCTCTTGCAATTTCCGGGCGCCTTTGCATGGTCAAAATAGAATTGGGAATAAAACCCCTTGTATTCTTATAATGATCAAATTTATCTTTTAGGTCCGAATTCAGATCATGTGGTAAGGGGTCAAGATGAGCCATATTGTTTCCATATTAGTAGGGTTTTCAAAAGCCGAGTTGTACAAATCCTGTTGGTGTTATAACATCTTCAGATGATAGACTCCGGGAGATATTTTTGTTGTCTGAGCATGACCCAAAGAAAGGTGGCAATGATAGCAGCGACCACAGCCAATATTGCGTAAGCTTTAAATAAATCAGTAATCGCCCAACCTCTATCCAGCAAAATACCTGCCAACGCGGGGCCTAAGACAGCGCCTAAACGGCTCAAGCCGATAGCGCAACCTGTCCCTGTTGCCCTCAACTCTACAGGGTATAATGCAGGAACGGTCGAGTATAGACCGATCATTGACCCATGAAGTAGAAATCCAGCCATACCAATTAAGACAAACACACTTCCAAAAACGGGAGACAGAACACCAAAAAACAGCAAAATTATGCTCAATAGAGCCAAATAGAGACCCACAATCAGTGATGGAAGAACCCGAATACTACACACACCAATTACAACAACGCCAAGCATGCCAACCAAGTTGATCAAACGCCCGCCTCGATTTCCATCAGCCTCGGAAAATCCCATATCAACAAGAATTTTGGGCGTCCAGGTCAGCATAAAGTATAACAACGTTAAAAGCATAAAAAAGCACGTACAAATCAAGACTGTCTTTAGCCAATATTCAGCCGAGAATAGAGCTATGAAAGTCTGTTTGTTTTCTGAACCATTCAACTTACCCTCTGTTTTAGGTAAGGCCTTAAGGGGCATTTGCCCAAATTTTCTACGGCCCTTATTTATTAGCGTTAGAACATTTGGCTTTTTGGATTTCGCTAGAAAACTATTTGACTCAGGCAAATACAGAATAATCGGAATGAACAAGAAAGATGTCATCGCACCAAATCCAAATATGTAGCGCCAATTTGCGACGTCCAAAAACCAGGCAGCTATGAATCCTGACAAAAATGCACCTGTTGCAAATCCTAATTGAAAAACAGCGATCGCAATACTTCTGTACTTTTGGCCTGCATATTCGGCCACAAGCGTGTTGAGGCTGACTAATATTCCGCCCACGCCAATCCCCGTTAAGACACGCCCTATAATCAACAAATTTATTGTGGGGGCAAACATCGCAACAATCATGCCTATACCGGACAAACAGAGGCCAATAATAGCAACGGGTTTACGGCCTATTTTGTCGGCAACGCGGCTAAGAAAAAGCGCTCCAACCATCATACCAAACAAACCCGCACTGAATACAATACCCAGACTTGAGCGCGATATATTCCATTCTTGTGTAATGGCAGTCGCCGCAAAAGAAATGGCCAGAATATCAAAACCGTCCTGCATATTCAGCACAGTGAGCGCGAACAAAACCCATATTTGATAGGGTGTAATTTTATGCTCAGCGGCCTCTTGGGGGATAGATGTATTCATGAGTTAGCTCTTAGTGAGCCTGATGACATCTTGAGACAAGCCAAATATTTTGTGCTGGCACGAACAAAAATAGGGGGAGAAAATTCTATCAATCAACTGAAAATTACTTGAATATCAGTATATTCATGTAAACCCTCTTCGGCAAATTCAACACCTAGTCCCGATTTTTTGACACCGCCAAAAGGGGCATTAGGTTGAATAGCCCCGTGTTTATTGATCCAAACAGAACCGCACTCTAATTGAGAGGCGACTGATTTAGCCTTGTCTATGTCGGATGACCAAACTGACCCGCCTAAGCCATTCTCAGAGTCATTGGCCATCTCAATGGCCTCTTCAATCGTTGAGTATTTAACAATGCCCAAAACCGGACCAAATTGCTCATTTTTAATCAAAGCATTATTTTGACTAAGTCCGTCAATAATCGTGATCGGGTGGAATAGGCCGTTTGTTTCCCCGCCCAACAATACTCGGCCTTCTGATTTACCAGCTTTAACTAAGCGAGAAACAATTTCGAACTGCATAGAGTTTTGAACGGGACCTAAAATACTCTCTTCATTCATGCCATCACCCACGGGGATGTTTTTGGCAAATTTAACTAAAGCTTGACAAACATCGTCATGAACATCCTCATGTATATAGAGGCGTTTCAACGCGGCACATGTCTGGCCGCCATTGATAAACGCGCCCCAAAATAAAGGTTCGGCGATCGCAACAGGGTCAACATCAGGCAGAATGATACCGGCGTCATTGCCTCCCATTTCTAGCGTCAATCTCTTCATTGTTGGCGCAGCTGTTTGCATGATTTTTTGACCTGTTTCGCAAGACCCTGTGAAAACAATTTTCCCAATGTCAGAATGTTCTGACATGGCTTTACCAATATTTTCATTTTTATCGCTTGATGTGACGCAATTCACCACCCCCTTAGGTAGCACCATATTCATCACCTCGACTAAGCGAACAGTCGATAGGGGCGTATAGGGCGATGGTTTCACGACGACAGTGTTGCCGCTGCGCAAAGCAGGTAATATATGCCAAACAGCAATCATAACGGGAAAGTTCCAAGGGGTTATGGAGCCAACAACCCCAATAGGTTTACGGTGAAGTTCAACACGGCCTTCTTCGTTATCCTGCAAGGTTTTAACCGGTAACTCTAGATGAGAGGTGTATCCCGCCCAAGCAGCGGCGCCTCCCATTTCCCATCGAGACCCCAAACCATTTAGCGGTTTACCTTGCTCTTTTGTGATTAAGGTCGCTATCTCTTCCGAGTATTCCGTGATCTTTTCTGTCACTTTTAAACAATAAGACTTCAACTCATCACTGGATAATTTAGACCATGTTTCAAAGGCTGTTTTACCCGCTTTAATAGCTCGGTCTAAGTCCTGAACTGACGCATCCTGCGCCTTTCCAACAAGCTCACCTGTGGACGGATTTATGACATCAAAAGCCTGAGAGGAAAAAAAACTCTCCCCATCGATAATCAATCCATTCGTTGTAGGTGTAATGTCGTTCATAGTTTCATCCAAATTGATAATAAAAGTTCTTATGTTTTGAGAGTTGTGTTCTGCATTGCAGCGACAATGACCTGCCCGTGAAACAGACAGGTCATAGAAAACATTAGAAATTATATCCGAGCTGGACATAGAACTCGCGGCCACGGTTGAAAGACCCGACTGTGAAAGGTAGAGCGCCACCTTCAAAACCCGATACGATAAAACGTTCGTCAGCTAAGTTATCAACGCCGAGTTTTATATCCCATTGATCATTAGGTGCAAATTTCACAGAGCCGCCCACCAAGGCATATCCTGACTGTACTAAGTTTTCGACTGCAAATGGGTCATTTGTCGTTTCGCTCACATAAGATAAATTACCATTTAAGACGATGCTATCAGTCACATCAAAGTTAAGCGCCAAACTGGCTGTCAGGTCAGGTGTATTTTGCAGCGGTGTATCAAGTGTGAGTTGTTGGCCAAAGCGATTCACCAATAAAGGCGCCGCTTCTGGATCGATATCTGTATATTCTGCGTCCAGTAAACCCAAGGAAGCATTTAAACGGAAGCGTTCTGAAAGGAGCGCTTCAAGTTCAAGCTCAATACCTTTGATTTCCGCCGCCGCAATATTTTCATTCGAAGGACTCACGCCGCGTTGTACTACAATTTGGATATCATCATAGCTATTCAGGAAAGCCGCAGCATTAAATCGAACGCGATTATTTGCGAAATTAGACTTAAAGCCGATCTCATAGTTGTCCGATGTTTCTTCATCGAAGCTAAGCTGACGTAGAACATTAGGATCATTTGGATCTGCTTGAGCCAATAATGCTTCGCTAAAGAATGTCGTCAAACGTGTCGTGAAACCGCCTGATTTGAAACCCTGTGAGTAAGTTGCATAAGTATAGAGATCATCATTCACCTGCCAGTTAGCACCAACTCTAAATGAGACATTATCAAATGTTTCCTCGAAAGGCTCTGCACGTCCTAAGAAGGTCGGGTCATTTGGACGCGGAAGATCAGCGGTGTTTAGCCCAAGAGTTGAGAAAGCCGTATTTAAATTCTGTTGACCTAATGAAAGTGTCTTTTCTTCTTCTGTATAGCGCGCACCAAATAATACACTTATGTCATCCGTGATTTTATAGTTACCTTCACCGAATAAAGCATATGCCGCCGTATCTTGTTCGAAACCACCTGATACCTGTATGAGGCCGCCTGCAATGGCTACAGCATCAAGTTGAGACCCATTTTCATCGAAATAGTAAGCACCAAGTGTGGCATCAAAGCGGTCACCCAAGGTGAGGTTAAACTGTAACTCTTGGCTGAATTGCTCTGTATTCAAAGCGAAAGTCGTTTGATCAAAAACAAGTGGCGAACTATCAATGTCGAGACCGAATGTAGAATCTAACTCTCGGTATGCCGAAATCGATTTGACACTTAAAGTGTCTGACACACGCCAATCAACAGTACCGGACAAACCATAGCTCTCGATATTTGCAAAATTCGCACCTGTCGCGAATGTTTCGTCGACATCGTCAGTAATAAATTGTGGTGTAAATTGCTGGTCTGGACGGGAGCCATCAGCATTAATGCCTGTCGCTAAAAAATCCGACAAACACGGCAGCCCTGGAACGCCCGCGACACACGCATTGAACAACCCTCCCAAAGCGAAATTAGGGTCAGCTTCCAATAAACTCGTTGGATTTGCGGCATCTCTGCGCGTTGTATTATCGGCCGATAAAATAATATCCAAATCATCCGTAGGCGCCCAAGCCACTTTCGCTCGAACCGTACCGCCAGCTTTTGCTCCTGGTTGTTGGCTTGAGTTATTATCTGATGTTAGAAGCTGATCTAGAGGCACAGACGTTTGTCCGCCTCCCGGATTTCCGAGTGCATTCAGATCCGAAGGGAAAGGGATACGCTCTTGGAAGCCGTCGATAGTATCAACAGTAAAAGCAAGACTGGCATTTAGATTTTCAACAATTGGGATGTTAACGACACCGCTTGCCTCCTTTGCATTAAATGACCCTACGCGGATATTCGCCTTTGCAAAGAATTCATCTGATGGGGTTTGCGTAACAATATTCACCGCACCGCCAATAGCATTTCGTCCGAATAAAGTACCCTGCGGTCCCTTTAGAACCTCTATACGCTCAATATCTAGCAATTCTGTTACGGCACCTGGCGCACGAGCAATATAAACACCGTCAATGTAGAGGCCAACACCCGGGTCCGTGTTGAGGGCAAAATCGGTTTGACCCACACCTCGGATAAACGCTTGAAATGTATCAACACCTGCAAAAGAAGATGTGCTGTCAAACACAACATTTGAAGTGAAACGCCCAATATCAATGTTGTTCGTAACACCTAAGTTTTCGAGAGAGTCTTGATTAAAAGCGGACACTGTAACAGGTGCAGACTGCAAATTCTCAGCCTTTCTTCGTGCTGTAACAATGATTTCATCCAAAGCAACGGTAGCCGTTGGTTGAGCATCCTGAGCAAGTACAGGGCTTGCTGATACAAAGGCGATAGAGGAGCATATTGAGACAAGTATACTCTGCTTAAAATTCACATTGGCTATATATGGCATGAGGCTTTCCCGTTTCTCTTTTTTGATATTTAATTAACCTCCGTCTATTCCATATTGTTCAGTTTACCTCATCCGAGGCAGTGTAAATACTTGACTGAAAATGCAGTGCGTTTTGGAGCAATTCAGATATAAGTATGTTTGCGATATTGTGAGGGCGTCTCATTAAAACGCCCCTTAAAGGCTCTAGAAAAATGAGCCGCCGACTTAAAGCCAGTGTCATACGCCACCTCAGCTACAGTTAGCTTTTCAAAGCGGCGACTTCTGAGAATTTGAGCCGCTTTATTCAATCGATTAGACATGATGTAGCCTGAGACCGTTAGTCCGGCGTTTGAAAAAATAGAGAAGAGGTATCGCTCGGAAATAGATAATTTTTTTGCGATAAGCCCCGGTGAGAGATTCTCTTCCAGCAGATTTTTCTCGATATACTCTTTACATCTCTCAAGGTGGCCTTGTTGAGTAGAGGATATGTGGGTGGACGCACCATCAAGATCGGAGAACCCCATGACTAGCATATCAAAATAATTCGTAATCAAGCGTTTTGCGTGAATTTTAGCAGAATTTTTATACCGAGAGGCCCATAGTGACTTTAGGTAATCAGAGAGCACACTGTTAATAGCGAGCGTCCTATCGGCTAGTTCAAAGGCTAAATCCGAGGGTCGTGCATGAAATCGTCCAAGAACATCCCTCGGGATAGGAATAGATAAAATTTCAGTCATTTCGTCAAATGATAGCGAATAACTTCGGGAGTTATCGCATATCAAAAAGTCTCCTGGTGCTAATTTTACAGTCTTAGTGCCATATTTTATGACACTTTTTCCCGAAAATTGAATTTTTACAAGGAAACGTTCTGTCTCTGAAAAATTCCCAATAGATCCCCTATGCCAAATATGTGCTGGCGTCGATTTCACCATGACGAGATCAAATTCATCCATGTTATAGATATTAATTGCGCCCTCAAACTTTGACACGTCAGGAACACTCATTTCAAGACCGCCAAACGTTTGTTTGATCGTCTTTGCCCAATCTTCAAAATCCGTTGTTTGAAGCTTATCTTGAGGTTTCAAAAACATGTATACACCCTAACACTGGAACTATTAGGCATCGAGACGACACGACCTCGTAATGAGAAAAAATCGCACAATTTGATCACAATTGCCTTAAACTGCTACAGTATACGTTCGCATTTGATGCAGTTTAAATCAATCACTGTAAGGATTAAAATGTTAATGTGATAAAAAAATACGGGAAAGTTCCATGCGTACAATCTATTTGACGATGAGTGTTGGCGTCAGCTTATTTGCCATGTCAGCCTGCTCCCCAGCAACTGACGCAAATACGATTGCGGTGTCTAATGCCTCGACCAAATTCGATTTATCGAAAGAAATAGAGACCTCGCCCGGAGAATGGCTAACCACGGGTCTGAATTACGCAGAGACTCGTCATAGCGGCCTAACGCAGATAAATACCGAAACCGTAAAAGATTTATCTCTCGCGTGGCACTATGATCTTGACACAAACAGAGGGCAAGAAGCCACTCCTCTTTACAATGACGGCATTCTCTACACAACTAGCGCATGGAGTAAGGTCCAAGCCCTTGACGCAAAGACAGGTAAATTGCTTTGGCAGTATGACCCAGAGGTTCCTGGAGAATGGGCCGTCAAAGGATGCTGTGACGTCGTTAATCGCGGCGTCGCTTATTGGGACGGCAAAATTTATCTCGGAGCTTTTGATGGACGCTTGATTGCCATCGACGCCTACACGGGGAAAAAGGTTTGGGAAAAAGATACCATTGTAGATCGCGAGAAAAGCTACACCATCACCGGTGCTCCGCGCATCATCAAAGGCAAGGTGATCATCGGAAATGGCGGTGGTGAATTCGGTGTTCGCGGTTACGTAACAGCCTATGATGCAGAAACAGGCGACCAAGATTGGCGTTTTTACACAGTCCCGGGTGATCCGTCCAAACCCGTTGAAAATGAAATTCACAAATCCACAAAAGAGACCTGGACGGGTGAATATTGGAAAGTTGGAGGCGGCGGCACTGTTTGGGACTCAATGGCCTATGACGCTGATCTAAACTTGCTATATATTGGTGTTGGCAACGGAAGCCCTTGGAATCCTGCCGCTCGTAGTCCCGAAGGCGGAGACAATTTGTTCCTGTCTTCTATTGTCGCGTTAAACCCCGACACTGGAAAATACGTCTGGCATTTCCAAACCACACCCGGCGACCAATGGGATTTCACGGCAACTCAACATATGATCTTAGCAGATTTGGAAATTGACGGCGCCGAACGCAAAGTTTTAATGCAAGCTCCCAAAAACGGATTTTTCTATGTCTTAGATCGGGTGACGGGCGAATTCATATCCGGGGAAAAATTTGCGCGCGTAAATTGGGCAACTGGACTTGATCCTGTCACTGGGCGCCCGGATATCGTACCAGAGGCTTTCTATCACAAGACTGGCAAGCCTTTCTTAGGCGAACCCGGTCCGATGGGTGCCCACAGTTGGCACCCCATGTCCTATAACGACGAAACCGGCTTAGTTTATTTTTCAGCCCAAGACCTTAACTTCCCTTATATCGCAGATAGCACAATTGAAGAAGGCACGTTTGAACTAAAAGATAAAACCGTTAATCTTGGTGTCGACCTGGCGGCAATCGGTCTACCGGATGACCAAGAAACTCGAACCTCTATCAGGAAATCTTTAAAAGGTCGTCTTGTCGCTTGGGACCCCAAAACACAAAAAGAAGCCTGGCGTGTTGATCATGGCGGTCCGTGGAATGGAGGGACGTTATCTACAAGCGGAAACCTTGTCTTTCAAGGCAATCGTAATCAGGAGTTTGCAGCCTACCACGCAAAAACCGGCGATAAAGTCTGGAGTACAGATGTCCAAACAGGCGTTGTTGCAGCCCCAATGACATTTGAAATGGATGGAGAGCAATATGTAGCTCTCGTCGCAGGTTGGGGTGGGGTTCTTCCACTTTTACTCGGTGAACTTGCCCATACAGATGAGGGAAAGGTTCCCAATCGAAGCCGTGTACTTATGTATAAGTTAAATGGCGGCACTGAATTGCCCCTTGCTGAGAATTTTGCACCTGTGATTGATCCACCAAGACAGTTTGCGACTGCAGAGGATATTGATAGCGGACGCGTCATTTATGCGCGTTATTGCTCAGGATGCCACGGTGATACCGCAGTTGCAGGGGGGCCAATTCCAGATATCCGTGCGACTTATGCGCTTCATGACGCTGATGATTGGAATGAGATAATACTAGAGGGAGCCCTCGAAGAACGCGGCATGGTCTCCTTTAAGGATGCCCTTTCCGAGGAAGAGGTCCAAAATATCAGAGCTTATGTTATAGATAGAGCAGAAAAATCTACATCAAAATAGAGCGTTCTCACGCTCACATAGAGATATTCAAATATCCTTTAAGGCTAAGTCAGCTATATTTGGAATTTGAAGCCCTGCTGATAATGGATAATTTAGAGATAGTGCGTCAGTCTGCCTCTCAGACGATAGAAACCGTTTTGATATTACAAAATGCCCTCAAACCTTCAGCGGCTAATTCTCTGCCATAACCGGATTTCTTAATACCTCCGAAAGGGAGAGCTGGATGAGAGGCCGTCATAGAATTGATAAATGTGGCACCGGCTTCAATGTTTTTAATTGCATAATCCTGCTGGCTTTTATCTTGAGTAAACACAGAAGACCCCAATCCAAAAGGACTATCATTTGCGAGTGTCACAGCCTCTTCCATGGAACTGACCTTGAACAGAAACGCGACAGGGCCGAAAATTTCCTCGTAGTAAGTTTGAGAAGACTTAGAAATATTTTCCAAAATACCGGGACGGTAAAAGTAACCCGGCCCATCAATCGCTTCAGCGCCAGTCAGGCGTGTAGCGCCTTCGCTTAAGGCTTTTTCGACTTGGCCAATAATTTCTACGCGGCTGTTTTCGGTCACGAGTGGCCCTATATCCGTTTCGGGGTCATTTGGATCACCCACGCAAAGGGCTTCAAATGCCGTTTTAAATTTATTCCGGAATTCATCATAAATATCGGTGTGAATGATAAAGCGTTTCCCTGCGATGCAGGATTGGCCACAATTTTGCGTACGCGCAATCACAGCCGTTGAAACAGCTTTATCAAGATCAGCACTTGGCATAACAATGAAAGCATCAGACCCGCCAAGTTCAAGAACCGTTGGCTTAATGACTTCACCGCATATCGAACCGACAGACGATCCTGCACGTTCTGACCCTGTAAGGGTTGCAGCCCTGACTCGCTCGTCACGAAGCATTATTCCGACTTGCTGAACGCTTGCGAATACATTTTGCAAAGCCCCTTCGGGGAAACCAGCACGGCGCACAACATCTTCAACGGACAGTCCGCATTGAGGCACATTGGATGCGTGTTTCAATAGTCCCGTGTTCCCTGCCATTAACGCGGGTCCTACAAAGCGGTAGACTTGCCACAAAGGATAATTCCACGGCATAACAACAACAATTGGGCCCAGTGGAAGATAGGTTTTATAGGTTGTCGCTGGTCCGCCCGTTTCGACAACTTCGTCCGACATCATATCAGCGGCGTTATCCGCATAAAACCGACAACCCATCGCGCATTTCTTAACTTCGGCGATGGCAGATTTTAATGTCTTACCCATCTCCAATGTTATAATCGCCGCGAGTTCTTCGGCTTCATCTTCCAAAATATCTGCAATGCGCTGCATCGCGCCAGCACGGTCTTCCAAAGACCATGATTTCAGTTCATGATGCGCTTTCATGGATAAAGCCAAAGCCTGTTCAACCTGCTCATTACTCATCGTTTCGAAGTCTTTGACTTTTTCACCTGTTGCTGGGTTAGTAGATGCGAAGGCCATTTTTATTTACCTAATTTCGGAATTGTGTGTGTACCATAAGCTACACAGGTATTTTTTGTTTCCATATAGAAATCAAAGGACCAATCGCCGCCATCACGGCCAATACCAGAAGACTTCATACCGCCAAATGGAGCAGGCAGGTGACGATTATTTTCTGAGTTAATCCAGATCATGCCAGCTTCGAGTTGTTTGGCCACGCGCATACCTTTAGCAGAGTTTTCTGTCCAAACATAACCGGTTAGGCCGTATTCGGTGTCATTAGCAATGGTAATGGCTTCGGCTTCATCTTTAAATGGGATTGCCGTTAGGACAGGGCCGAATATTTCTTCTTGCGCTATACGCATATCGTTCGTCGCACCCGTAAAGAGTGTAGGCTTCACATAGCAGCCTTCTTTGCCTTTACGACCGCCACCGATGGCGATATCCGCGCCATCTTCTTTTGCAATGTCGAAATAGCTCATGACTTTCTCATGATGCGTGGGGTGGATGAGCGGACCTATTTCTGTATTTGGGTCAAGCGGGTGCCCGACTTTGATTTTCTTGATGCGCGCAGCGACTTTGGCTGTAAATTCGTCATAGACATTTTCTTGGACAAGTAAGCGCGTAGATGATGTGCAACGCTCGCCATTCAGTGAAAACTGCATAAAGACAGCCGCATCAAGGGCACGGTCCAAATCCGCATCATCAAAGACGATACAAGGATTTTTACCGCCAAGCTCCAAGTGCAAACGCTTAAGAGTTGGAGCCGACTGTTTTTGGATAAGCGAGCCTGTGAAGCTCTCACCGACAAAGGCGATGGCTTTGATATGTTCATGCTCGGTCAGGGCTTTACCTGCGCCTTCGCCGAGGCCATTGACGACGTTAAAGACGCCTTTCGGAAGTCCTGCTTCATAAGCGATTTCTGCGAGGAGCATCGCTGTGTAAGGTGAAAACTCAGCAGGTTTTTGAACAACGGTACAGCCTGATGCGAGAGCAGGCGCGATTTTCCATGTCGAGAGCATGAAAGGGGTGTTCCACGGCGTAATCACACCTACCGCGCCGAGCGGGTGGCGTGTTGTAAAATTATGGTGATGCGCAGCAGGAAGGCTAAGCCCCTTCCCAGCTTCGACAGCTTTATCGCCAAAGAAACGGAAATTCGCTGCGCCGCGAATGGCAGCTTTTTGCATGAAGCGGATAGGCTGGCCTGTATCCATAGATTCGACCATGGCGATTTCTTCTGCGCGGGCTTCGATACCATCCGCAATCGCATACATAAGCTCGCGGCGTTTTGCCCCGTCCATGTCACGCCAGCCGCCTAGGAAGGCTTTCTGGGCCGCGTTTGAGGCTGTATTAATATCAGCTTCGGTGCCCGACCAGACATCGCCCAAGTGCGAATTATCTATGGGGGTAATATTTTCAAATATTGTCTTGGACTTACCTTTGACCATGCGGCCATTGATGAAATGTCCTAGCGGTTCTTTTTTAAAGCGTGCCATGTAACGCCGCGCTTTAGCGACACGTTTTTCGAGATCAGTCTTTTTCGGTTTATTTTGGGCCATTGTATTTATCCTTTAAAATTTGATGGATATTATTTTTCTTCCAGGTCCAATCTTTTTCGATTTCCTGAATTTCAAGCCCAAGTGAAATGGGTCTATTTGCGTCAAAATGGTCTTGCGTAAAATCTGTCAGCACAGCGAAAATTTGATCACCAATATCTTTTTTGACAGTTTCGTTACGGCCTTGCCCCAAACGAATGGTGATATAGATAAAGCCATTCTCCGCGGCACCGTCACCTACATTAGAGATATCAGTCAGATAACCACGTGTGCGAATTCCGCCTGTTGGTAATGCCTCTAATGACATCGCACAGTCATGCAAATCAGCGATGAGAGCTTTCATGTTAAGCGCCTTACCGATTGCATCATTATATTCGATGTTAATATGGGGCATGAAAGTCCTTGACCAAACAATTTAACATGTTAAATACATTTCAAATTACAAAAGTCAAGGACGGCAAAATGAAATTCGTAACTTTTTTACAAAATGGCCAAGAAAAGCTCGGTGGCCTCAAATCTGGTAATGCCAATAAAGTCGTCGATATTTCAGATAAATTCTCAAGCTTACATCAAGTCTTGAAAGATGATGCCACGGCACAAGCCATTGCTGCGATTGAAACGGGAAATGCGGTACTGAGCCTCGATAGCCTTGAGCTTCTTCCGCCAATTACCACAGCTGAAAAATATTTCTGCATTGGCGTGAATTATGCCAACCGCAACGCAGAATATAAAGACGGTTCCGAAGCGCCAAAAAATCCCTCTGTTTTCATGCGATCGCGCGAAAGCTTTGTAGGCCACGGTCAATATATTGAGCGTCCACCTGAGTCACATCAGCTTGATTATGAAGGCGAGATTGTTGTTATCATTGGCAAAGAAGGCCGCCGCATTAAACGCGAAAATGCCCGTGATCACATTGCTGGCCTCTGCGTTATGAATGAAGGCACACTACGCGATTGGGTGCGTCATGCGAAATTCAATGTGACACAAGGCAAGAACTTTGAGCGTTCTGGGGCCCTTGGCCCTTGGATGGTTCCGTTGACAGATGATATTGACCTGACAGATTTGAAAATCCAAACGCGCGTCAATGGTGAACTTCGCCAAGATGATCATACATCAAATATGATGTTCCCTATTGAGTTTCAGATTGAATATCTTTCGAAGTTCGCGCGTCTGAAAGCCGGTGATATTATTGCGACAGGAACCCCGAATGGCGCAGGTGCACGCTTTGATCCGCCAAAATATTTGGTCCCAGGCGACGTCGTTGAAGTCACATGCCCTGGCATTGGCAGCCTTAGCAATGAAGTCAGAGATGAGGTTGTTTAATTCATAAAAATATGAATTAACTGCCACTCTTAAAAGGGAAGTATGACATGAGAGATTCAGAATTACGGGCCTTTCGGCGTAATTTACCTATGGCACTTTTACGTGCACGTGAGTCGATCATGGGACACTTCCGTCCTATCATGCGCGAGCATGATATAACAGAACAGCAATGGCGCGTTATTCGTGCTCTTTATGGGATTGATGGCATGGAGGCCACGGCCCTTGCTGAAAAAACGATGCTATTAATGCCGAGCTTAACGCGTATTCTTAAAACCCTCGAAGAGCAAAAACTTGTCAGGCGTTTCGCAGTAAAAGGCGATAATCGTCGCAAGATTATTCGCCTCGCAGAAAGAGGGAGAGGTCTCTATGTAAAGATGTCCCCTCTAAGCGAAGCGGAATATAAGAAAATTGAAGCTAAAATCGGCGCTAAAAAGCTTGAAGAACTATACAAGCTTTTAGAAATGATAGCCGATTAAATATCCATCACGCCCACGACACACATGGTCGAGAATATAGGAATCGGCTCAGCATAGCGCACCGTACCTGTAGTCCCTTCGCAAAGACCACTAATAGCGGTTAGCGTGCGAATTTCAAACCCGCCCTGCCCGGCTTCACGCAATGTGTCTTCGTCATTGTAAGATAGAAGACGCTCTTTATCATTTGCTGCCCACGCATCCAGATACTCTCTGTCCCAGGCTTCATTAATCTTGCCGCTATTTGGCGTTGCAGGCCAATGGCTAATGCCGCCTGTTCCCATAACTGCAATTTTTTCCGGTACGGAATCACACGCCCGCCTTAGAGCTTGTCCAAAGGCATAAGCACGTGAGAGTGGCGTTAAAGGCGGCCCTTGGCAATTAATATTGGCCGGAATAATTGGCATATCATAACGCGGGGTTAGAAAGTTCAGCGGCACCATAATGCCGTGGTCCATCTTCCATTCTTTGGCGTAGGACAAATCAACAGTCTGCATCATTTCCGTAATGATGCGCTCGGATAATTCCGGCGCGCCCGGAATGGTTGTACGCGGAATTTTTAGCCAATCTGGGTCCTCAATCGGCCCTTCATATTCTTCGCCCATGCCGACCGCAAAGGATGGCATGTTGTTCATAAAGAAATTAGCGAAATGCTCCGCTGCAATAACAACTAAAGCCTCGGCACCACTGGACTCAATATCGACCCGTAAGCCATCCAAGGCTGCATAGAAAGGGTCGCGCAAAGCGGAGTCAGCACGCTCAGCGCGTCCCGTAATACCGGGGCCATGCGAACAAATGCCTGCAAAAACTAAAGCCATTAAACTGCTCCACCATCGCCGCCATCGACAACTTTATAAATACCATCTCGAACTTGCCCATGTTTGGACAATCCGTTTTTCATCGCTTGAATGTATTCATCCCAATCCTGACCAATAAAGGCTGCAAAATGCATAAGAATTTGGCCGTTCACGCCATGAATATAAAGCTCACCAACATCACCATTTCTAAGCCATGTCCGCTCTTCTGCCGTCAGCTTATAACCATCCATAAGCGTATCTAAATCGTTTTTGAAAAGATGTTGGACGGAATTATCACGATTAAGATTATAGAGGAGTTTTTGAACATAATAGAGACTCATTAATAGTCTCCTTCAGCATCTTCGTCCGACAAGAAACTATCATAAAGGCGCTGCACACCTTTAGCTAACACGCCGCAATCACTGCCGACTCCAACAAAACTCGCACCGGCTTTTCTATAAGTTTCAACAAGATCGGATGTGACGGCCAAAACGCCCGCAGGTTTTCCGCAGGCACGGACGTGCTCAATCGCTTCAGAAACCGCCTTAATCACATCAGGGTGAGAACTCTGTCCAGGGTAACCTAGTGCCGCGCCCAAATCAGACGGCCCAATGAAAACAGCATCCACGCCGTCTACCTTGGCGATCTTCTTGAGATTTTTAAGACCTGCTTTTGTCTCGATTTGAAGGATAACACACATCTCTTCATTTGCACGAGTAAGATAATCCTGCTTCATATTCCAACGTGCCGCGCGTGCCATAGACGTTCCTAAACCTCGCGTGCCTGATGGTGGGTAACGCACAGCACTGACAACAGCTTCAGCCTCTTTTGCATCATTAATCATGGGTACAAGAAAAGTCTGCACGCCAACATCGCAAAGACGTTTTAAAACATTCTTGTCGCCGCTAACTGGCCGTACAATTGGGTTAATCTCATAAGGCGCAACAGCTTGCAGGCAGGATAATATATCCTTATCCGATAGAGGGGAATGCTCCGCATCTATTAGCATCCAATCAAACCCGCTCTGGGCACATATTTCAGCCGCAATATTATTGGCTAAGCCAAACCAAAGGCCCAACATATCATCACCATTATTGAGGCGTTTTTTAAATCTGTTTGTTATTCTATCCATTATGAAAAACTCAATTCAACAGTTCCCATAGGGCCAAAATCGGCTTTGAAGTGATCCCCGGCTTGGACGATGATAGGGCGCGTAAAACTACCTGACATAATATACTGACCTGCATCGAGCTTAATACCATGGGGCGCAAAACGCTTCGCCAACCAGATAATACCTCGTGCAGGGTGGTCCAAAATACCGGCCCCAAGACCCGTTTCTTCAACGATACCATTACGGTATAAAATCGCGCCCGCCCAACGCAAATCAATGTCATTCGGCTTTAATTTTGTGTCCCCGACGATAATACCTGCATTGGCGGCATTGTCGGAAATCGTATCATAGACTTTACGTGTATATCCTGTTTCAGGATCAATGCGATGACTACGCGCGGCAATCAGCTCCAATGACGGAACAACATAATCCGTCGCGTCCAAAACATCTTCAACTGTTAAATCATCTCCGAAAAGATCGTTCTTAAGAACAAAAGTAATTTCC
The DNA here is from genome assembly GCA_947503715.1 of uncultured Caulobacterales bacterium. GTDB lineage: Bacteria > Pseudomonadota > Alphaproteobacteria > Caulobacterales > Maricaulaceae > Litorimonas. Next base: position 579,343 of record CANNER010000003.1, read on the forward strand.
ACCTCAATGCGGGGGTCAATAAAATCTGCGGCCGGAATGGTGGCCCCATTCTCAAAGAGCATATCATCAAGCAATGTGCCAAAATCAGGCTCATTGATTTTCATGGCCTCTTGCATCGCCCGAGAGGTCAGCCCGACCTTACGGCCAATGACCTTGCGGCCTTCGGCCTCTTTCAGCTTTATCCACTCCGCCTGAACAGCATAGCCATCTTCAATGGTCATATCCTGATACTTAAGCGAGAAAGCTCGCATGGGTATACGGGCTTTTTCTGCTTCGTGGTGCAGGCGTGCAGACTCTTTAACTTGCTTAATACTTAACATGTTAATTACCTAAACGATTGCCTCTTTTAATGCAAGGTTTTCATCTGCGACTTTTTGCTTATCCAGTGTTTTCCCTTGCGTAAGAACCATTCGGGTCATGGCAAATTCTCGCGGCGCATTAACAGCATCCACAGCTAATATGCGGTCGCCTTTGAAATAAAAGGCAGCAAAGCTTCGACCTGTTTCACTATCACCGCGAATTATAAGTTCATCATAACCCTCAGATAGGCCTGCGATTTGCAATTTTAGATCAAATTGATCTGACCAGAACCAAGGCAGACTATCATAGGCCTTAGCCTTCCCGCATATATGGCTTGCTACAATCTTTGCCTGCTCAGTCGCATTAGGCACAGATTCAAGACGCAAATGACGGTCATATCTTATGTTATAATGCCATGTGACATCACCTGCAGCGTAAACATCTTCATCCGTCGTTTGGCAAAACTCATTAACAATAATGCCATTGCCGCACTCAAGTCCTGCTGCATCTGCTAGCTCTGTATTTGGGATGACCCCGATTCCAATAATGACAAAATCAGCTTTATAATCCTGTCCATCTTTATCTGTGACCACAAGGTTTTCATCGGCCTGTGATATCTTACTGGCCATTACATTTTCTGCGATGTGGACGCCCTCTTCCGTGTGAACACGTTTATAAAAAGTGGATAACTCAGGCGCCGTCACACGTTGTAAAATACGCGGCATGGCCTCTAAGACAGTCACAGAGACACCCATTTTGGTGAGCGACGCTGCCGTTTCGAGACCAATATACCCACCGCCAATAATGACAGCACGTTTACCACTTAGAACAGAAGATTTAATTTGCGTAACGTCATTCATGTCTCGCAAATAATAAACACCTGCAAGTTCAGCGCCTTCAATGGGAAGTTTACGAACGCGCGCGCCTGTCGCAAGGATTAGCTTATCATAGGCAATAACATCGCCTTGTGATGTCAAAACAGCCTTCGCATCGCGGTCAATATTGGTGACACGTGTCATAAGCTTTAGTACGACATTAGCAGCCTCATAAGCCTCAACCGGACGAATAAGAAGCTCCTCACGGGTTTTCTCGTCAGATAAATAATCCTTAGAAAGCGGCGGATGATGATAGGGCGGATGCGCTTCATCCCCAATCAACGTAATATCTCCATCCCAACCATTTTGCCGTAAACTTACGACAAGCTGACCGGCAGCATGAGACGCGCCAATGATAACACAGCTTCTGGGCATTTATTCAGCGGCTTCTTTGACCGCGAAATAATCGGCTTCCTCCGCCAAGGCTTTCGCAAGTGCTTTACGGCCTGCTGATAAACCTCGGTCAAAATGAATATAGGCGAATGGCACATCCGGATTTTCATTGATAATAACCTGTTGCGCCTCAATCATTTCTTTGTCCTCTTCAAACCCCTCTGCAATGCGGTCCGTTAGCATTGTTGTGAATTTGGGATCTCCAAGATTGAAATTATGCGCATAGCTCCAGAAAAAATGTGAGCTCGTTTCCGTTTCTGGCGTAATAATTTGCGTCGCATGGAATAACATGGCTTCGGGCACGAAGTTGCCTTCCGGCGCGCCAGACCCAGCAGGAGCGGAACCGCTATCCATATTGAAAATATTACCTTTTGTTTCGAGATCATAAATATTCCAGCGATCGACTTTACCTTCGAAAGTTTCAAAACCGCGCAAATAGGGCGCGATTTTTTCTTCATCTAAATACCAACGCGTAATCCGTACGCCTTTGTCATAGGTTTCTGTTTTTGGCTTGATATCCGCAATCTTGCTGGATCCCCCCAAAGTGTTCTCATGCACGAAAGTTAAATGTGAAAAGTCCAAAAGATTATCCACGATCAAGCGGTAATCTGCATTAAAGTATCGATAGCGCGGCTCCCAATCCCATTTTCCGGGTTGGCTTTGATAGGAACAATCCGGGATTAAGTCCGCCGTAGCCAAAGCCGGATCACCCATCCAAATCCAGATAAATCCATCTTTTTCAGACACAGGATATGAGCGAATATCCGTTCCACGGGAAACACCTTTTACGCCGGGCTCTTCAACGCAAGCACCTTTACCATTAAACACAAGTCCATGATACATACAGCGCACACCATCCCCTGTATGACGCCCAATCGAGAGCGGCGCAAAACGGTGAGAACAGCGATCTTCCAATGCAGAGACTTCGCCTTGACTATCGCGGAAGAAAATAACGCGCTTGGATAAAAGCTGACGGGCCAAAATCGTATCGCCTTCGACCTCATGCTGCCAAGCACCGACATACCAGCAATTTAGTAAGAACGGATTACCTGTTAAATGGTCATTGCTATTTATAGCGGTCTTAGGGACACTATTAATAAGAGTCGTCGCCATGGTATAACCTCCAAATTTGATGACTAGTCATGCCACTTCTTTTCATGCTACATGTACCCTCTAGAGGGTATGATGAAAGAAAAATTAGATTGGCGTGCTTTTGCAAACCGCTTGACAGATTTAGCAAAAGCCGAGGGAACTAACCGCTTCCTGAATCAAGCTTTCTTATTTCTAAATGACTTCGTCACAGTTGATAGCTGTGCTGTTTTTAAAGTTGCCGCGGATAAAGTATCCGGCGCGGAACATTTATGTACCTTTGGGACTTTAAAGCCGGATCTCGCAGAACTGCTCGCGGAAGACTATGCTGCCAAAGGGTTTAAAAATGATCCCATGGTACAAACAGCGCTTCTTTCATCTAGTATTCGCGTCAGGCGTTTACCACGTTCACAATATAGCCGATCCTATCAAAGCCAATATTTCAAAAAGGCAAATTTGATTGATAAAATCACATCAATACACTCTTCAAAGAACGTTTTATTTCTTGTCCACTTTTACAGAGCAGAGGGTCATGGAAAGTTTACAGATGGAGACTTTCGGGACCTAGAACGTCTCGCTCCAATCATAGGAAGATTTGTTTTACGCCATGCGCGCTTGACGCAAAGCAAAGAAAATTTAGGCGATGTATATGAACAGAAAGTCACACAACTGGTCGAAGACAATACGCAAATCTTCTCCCAATTAACAGAGCGCGAACGTCAAGTTTGTAAAGAAATATTGCTAGGTAAGGAAGAAAAAGGCATCGCCAATACGCTTGGCATTGCCCTAAACACGGTGATCACTCATAGGCGACGCCTATACCGAAAATTCGAAATCGGTTCCAAGGCAGAACTTTTTCAACTCGCGCTTATCGCCCAATCCTAACCGCACTTATGAGGAGAATCGAGCCTTATGGGTAAAGTCACCTCTGGCACCAAAGTCGCTCGCTTAACAATAGGACAAAACTCGTCATTATTTGCGTTATTTTTAATGTCCATTACCCACCCCCCGCGAGCAGTCTAAAAGTACTTATATAATCAGCTCATTTTCAGTATTGTGGAAAACAAAAGCCGGTCCTCACCCACCGACCTTCTTAGCCGCTGCGGCCATAACGTCGGTGTAGAGATGGGCGTAGCGCTCGGTCGACTTGGAGCTTTTGTGACCGAGAAGCTTTCCGACAATCGGAAGTGAGAGGTTCTGCGCCACAGCAAGACTTGCATAGGTATGCCTTAGGTCATGGAGGCGAACATCATTAAGCTGTGCTCGCTCCCTGATGAGCCGCCAGGGTTTCTGGATATTGATAAGCTGAGAGCCTTGGCGCTGTCCGGGGAAGACATAGGGGTTGTCTGGCTTTGGTTTGATGTCGTCAATATAGCGTTTGGCCTTATTGCTCAGAAAGAGTGTCTTTCTGCCAGTCTTTGAATCCGGCAGATGTATCTGTCCATTAGCCAAATCCAGATAGTCCCATTGCATGTTCAAAACTTCCCTCAAACGCGCGCCCGTCATCTGCAGAACACGTATAGCATCTATCACGGGCTGAGAGGTCCATTCATTGACTTCAGCATCCTCTATAACCTCTTCAAGCCGTTTAAGTTCAGCAGGCTTTAAAAAACGCTGCCGGGGTTCTTCTTTAAATTTACGGATATGACGCGTAGGATTATTCCCGACCTTGCGATACTCCCACTCTTCAGCGAGATTAAACATCTTGGATAGCAGCGCCAAGACACGGTTGGCTTTGACAGGTGTATCTGAGAAAGAGCCCTTGAGCTTTACAATGTCTTTTGAGCTTATATCAGATAAGGCCTTAGCCCCAAGCAGAGGCTTTATATCCCGTTCAATATAGCGCGTATCTTCTTCAACACTTTTAGGCTTCTTATGAAGCTTGGCATAATCCTCTATATAAAGATCACATAGCTTACGTAGGGTGATAGACTGAACACTAGGCTTGGCGTTTAATATGGGCTTCCCTTCGGCGCGATTGACAACCCAGACCTTTACCGCGCGCCTTGCCGCTTCCGCTGTTAAAGCGGCTTCATCCCCAAGCTTTCTATTACGCCGCCTTCCATCAGGCGTTCTGAATTTATAGATGTAGGATCGCCGCCCAGAGGGCTGGACTCGCAGTCCAAACCCCTTAACTTCTGTATCCCAAAGACAGCTCTCTTTACCCGGCTCTCCTTTAAAACGGGCCACTGATCTTGATGTTATCTTTCCTGTTGCCATTACGCCCTCCCAAAATGTGTGGGTCCACACAGGGACCAATTGCGGGTGATATTGCGCGTAGCCCTGTGCTCTGGAGTGAACATAGCATTTTTAAATCCCAATGAATACAGTCGCTTAGTTAAGCGCAGTGAAGCGCAGTGAAGCGCAGTGCACTAAATTCGACTTGGCGAGCAAGATTTGTAATCAGGGGGTCCGCGGTTCGAGTCCGTGTGGGGGCACCATTTTCTCAAAATTCAAACCGCGTAAGTCTTTGATAAGGCTTATATTCTCCTGAGAAAACCTGCAACCTCCTCAAAGATACTGTCATTTTGGGCTACATTATGAGCGAGATGAAGACACTCGACCAATATCTAAAACAACGCAAAGGCCGCTGGTATTACGTGCGCCGCGTGCCGCACCGCTATGCAGAAGTGGATAAACGGCGGCTAATCAAGAGCGCGCTCAAAACTTCGTCGCGGGAAGTCGCCAGAGCAAGGCGCGATTCGCTTGCCGAAGCCGATGATCTGTATTGGTCGTCTTTGGCGACGTCTCGGGCGAAAGGTTCGAATGCTTCTGCACTTTCTCGCTATCGCGCGGCCAAGGCACGCGCCTTTGCGAGAGAGGCTTTGTCACGTTAATGCCAGTTTTCAGACATTCTGCTAAGCATACGCGATGAAAACCTCAATCTATTCTCGCCGTCGCTTCGATTTGGACATTATTCGACGTGCTGTTTGGATGTATTTCCGGTTCAACCTCAGCTTCCGGGACGTGGAAGAACTCATGGCCGAACGCGGAGTTGAATTATCTTACGAAACGATACGAAGATGGGTCGATAAGTTTGGGCCAACTTACACAAGGCGCATAAAGTGCCGGTCCAAAGCCCCTCTCCTTTTTGGCATTTGGACGAAGTCTATACAAAAATTGGTGGCAAGATGGTTTACCTCTGGCGAGCCGTCGATGACGAGGGAACGGTTCTCGACGTTGTTGTTCTAAGACGGAGAAACACAAAAGCAGCGCTGCGCCTAGTAAGGAAACTATTGAGAAACCAAGTTATAAAACCAAAACGAATCGTGACTGACCGACTTGGATCCTACGGAGCAGCGCTCAAAATCTTAGGGCTGAAACATCTGCAAGATGTGGGAGGAAGAAAGAACAATCGTGCAGAATGCTCTCACGTTCCTATCCGGCGAAGAGAACGAAAATCCCAGAAATTTAGATCAGTCAGGAACACCTAAAAACCGCTCTCAGCCCACAGTCAGTTCTACAACATCTTCAATCATCGACGTCATCTCATTTCAAGATCAATACTCCGAAAATTTAGACACCAAGCTCAAACTGAGTGGGATATTGCGACCTCACCAGTTTGCCCATAAGTCTTCAATCATTGGAGCATCACACCTCGCATGATTAACGTAACAAAGCCAAAAATTCAGTCACTAGAATATAAATAACACTTGAATGAGATAGGTGTAACAGGTTTTTGACAGGTAGTCGCTATTCACAGACTCGTGAGGATTTTATTATTGACCAAATGGTTCATAATGATTAGGTATTTGATTGTCGGCAAAACCGCCACATTATTTTTATATTATAATTGACCATTTGGTCATGAAAAGGAACGAAACGATGACCCTTATACCCTCTAAATATCACGGCGCCTTAGATTACGCTGTTGCTGCGACATTAATCGTAGCTCCTCTGGCGTTAAATTTTGAAGGCCTCGCTAAGTATTTAGCGATTGCTGGTGGACTTGGATTGCTATCTTATAGCTTACTTACTGACTATTCACTGTCGGCTCGCAAAATTTTGTCTTTCAAAGCTCATTTGGTTTTGGATTTCATTGCAGCACTTGGACTGGTAGCTGCGCCATTTATATTTGGCTTCACTAGTTTGGAGCGCGCTTTTTATCTGTTGATAGGCTTGTCAGTAGTCGCGGTGGTCTTAGTCACCAATACAGAAACTGAAGATCAGGTGCATGTATAATGATTAACATCCATACACCCAAGAATGATTATCTGCTTGACGGCGAATTGCTCACCCAGATGTCCTCCTTCACTCTTACGTTTGCCGCGTTTGGCCTTCTTATAAGCCCAATTTTTTAAAAATTGTAGATACCTAGAAAGGTTCTCAGAATGACTAAATCTATCGTGTTATATACCAAGGGCTATTGTCCTTTCTGTAAGAGTGCTAAAGCTCTCCTAACCTATAAAGGTGTATCATTTACCGAATTCGAAATCACAGGCGATGATGCATTGACGGCCGAAATGGTGAAACGCTCGGGCCGTTATACTGTCCCGCAAATCTTTATCGGAGACGTCCATGTTGGCGGCGGTTCTGACCTAGCCGAACTCGACGCCGCCGGCGGACTTGATCCGTTGCTGACGCCATTCTTGGCACGAGCGGCATAACAGGAAACTTAAGGGAGAGAAACAATGCCAAATTATGATTATGACGTCGCTATTCTGGGGGCTGGCACAGCCGGCATGGCCGCTTATCGTGAAGCCACCAAATATACAGACCGCGTCGCCCTCGTAGACGGTGGCCCATTAGGCACCACATGTGCGCGTGTTGGGTGTATGCCGTCCAAACTTTTAATCGCCGCAGCAGAGGCTGCGCATCATGTCCGCAAAGCGCATATGTTCGGGGTAAACACAACGGAACCCGTTATTGACGGCGTCGCTGTTATGGCGCGCGTTCGGAGTGAGCGTGACCGATTTGTTGGTTTCGTCAATGAAGCTGTTGAAGGTTTCGAGAAAGGTGAACTTATCCGCCACTACGGGAAGTTCGCAGATGACCACACATTAGAGCTGAGCAATGGGAAACGCATAACGGCTAAAACGATCATTATTGCAACAGGCTCCCGTCCGAACATTCCTCCGATGTTCGAGGCAGCAGGCGACCGTTTGATTGTGAATGATGATGTTTTTGATTGGACAGACTTACCTAATTCTGTTGCCGTTTTTGGCGCGGGCGTCATCGGGTTAGAGTTAGGTCAATCATTACACCGTCTCGGCGTAGATGTGCGCCTTTTTGGTCGCGATAATTTGGTGGGGCCGCTCAGCGATCCTGAGGTTCGTGACTATGCGCTAAAGACCTTTGCCGAAGAATTTTCTGCTCATTGGCATGCCGACGCGAAAGTGTCACGCAGTGGAGAAAAGGTGAGTGTGTCATGGTCGGATAATCCAGAGGATAAGGCGGAGTTTGATTATGTTATTGCGGCGACTGGCCGTCGCCCGAATTTAGATAAGATAGGTCTCGAGAATACGACACTCCCCCTGACTGACCGCGGCGTACCAGTTTACGATCCCCTGTCAGGACGGATTGGTGACAGCCACGTTTTTATTGCCGGTGATGCGAATGTAGACATTCCGCTGCTTCATGAAGCCGCCGATGAAGGACGTATCGCAGGCGAGAATGCCGCGCGCTTCCCGCATAGCTACCGACGCAAACGCCGTACGCCACTGGGCGTCGTCTTCTCTGATCCTCAAATCGGCATCGCTGGTGCGAGCTACGCCTCACTTATCGAAAGCGGCATAGACTTTGAAATTGGTGAGGTCTCTTACGAAGACCAAGGCCGCGCGCGCGTTATGGGTATCAATAAGGGCCTTTTAAGAATTTATGCGGCGAAGGACTCCGGCAAAATACTTGGCGCAGAGATGATTGGCCCCCACGCGGAACATCTCATCAATCTTTTAGCTTGGGCTATACAATCTGATTTGAGTGTTGATGATACCTTGCAAAACCCGTTCTATCACCCTGTGCTAGAGGAAGGGGTTCGCACAGCGCTGCGCAAACTTAACCATGCTCTTGGGTTTGGCCCAAATCCGCCACTGCGTTGTATCGATTGCGGCCCTGGCGCTTAGACTTAAATATTCCACATCCCTCCCCTACTTAGCCGCTGTGTCAAAACAGCGGCTTTTTATATGTGATTTGCGCAAAGGAAATTCTGGAGTTAAAGCCTTAAAAAAAGGAAGATTATGCGCAACACCTCATCGTTTCGGATATTTATTGTTGCTTGTCTTATCTCTGTTTGTTTCTTGAGCGCCTGCACAACAGCACTGCAAGAACGCTCAAATTTGAAACGTCTCTACGACAAGAGCGCTCAATATCATCAACCAGACCGTAATCCTGTCATTGTTATTCCAGGTATTTTGGGTAGCCGTTTAGTGGATGATGAAACGGGGATGACAGTTTGGGGGGCTTTCCGCAGAGACTTTGCTGATCCTGGATCTGATCAAGGAGCGCAACTCATAGCGCTACCGCTCTCTTCTGATCTCGCTCACGATAATAATCACCACATTAAAACAAGTGTGCGTTCTGACGGTGTACTTGAAAGTTTGAAGGTTGATCTGGCGGGCATTCCTATTTCTATTCAGGCCTATGCTGGTATCCTCAACACTCTGGGTGCGGGAGGGTATCGGGATGAAGAGCTAGGGCTAAATTCAATTGATTACGGAACGGATCACTTCACATGTTTTCAGTTTGATTATGATTGGCGACAAGATATTCCGTCTAATGCGGCAAGGCTAAAGACTTTCATTGACCAGAAACGCAAGGATGTTCAAAAAAATTATAGAGAAGACTACGGCATAGAAAATGCTGAAGTTAAGTTTGATATCGTCGGCCACTCAATGGGGGCAATTTTATCGCGCTATTTCGCACGCTATGGTGCAACTGATTTAGATGCCATTCCAGAGGGCGTTGTGCCTTGGTTGGGAACAAATGATGTAGAGAGGCTCATTCTTGTTGCGCCTCCCAATGCAGGATCATTGGAGGCTATGGATCAATTGCTTAATGGCTTTAATACTGGGCGACCGGTGTTGCCATATTACCATCAAGCTCTAATCGGCAGTTTTCCGTCCGTTTACCAGCTTCTACCCCGAACGCGCCACAACGCATTAGTATGGGATAGTGACATAAATCAGCCTGTGCAAGACTTGCTAGACCCTCGTCTGTGGCAAGACATGAAGTGGGGCTTAAGCGGTGACGACGAAGAAACAGATAAAGTCCTCAAAAGACTGATACCGGATGTGAAGTCGATGGCTGAACGCCGTATTATTGCGCGTGAGTATCAGCGTGCCGCCTTAAATCGTGCACGCCTATTTCAGTCGGCTATGGACTCGCCAGCGCAGACACCTGAAGGTTTCGAGATGTTTTTAGTTGCGGGTGATAACCGCGAAACGCCTGCAATTGCGTCTATAGATAAATCTAGCGGCGAGTTTGAAATATTATATTATGAGTTGGGTGATGAAACTGTGACACGCGCGAGTGCGCTGCTTGACGAGCGTATGGGACAGGCGTGGGAGCCAAGAGTCGTCTCGCCGCTAAATTGGTCATCAACTATGTTCATTCCCGGAAAACATCGGACCATAACAAGTGGTCCGATATTTGAAGATAATGTGCTTTATTGGTTATTAGAAGACCCGCGTAAATGAGCAGGATATTCCTAAGCTCCTGAAATAACTGTGAGAACAATGCCACTTATAATCAAAGTGGAATAAGTCCAAAAATTTAATCTCTTCATAACATCCGCCTAAGCGTTGCAAAGAAAGCGCTTAGCTTGCTCGTACTGTGCAGCCATACGGTCTCTATTTGCTAAGTCAGCATCGCTGACGTTGTCACGCGTCACTTTGAAATCAAGTGCGGCCAATTGTTTTTTAAAAAAAGCTACTGATATATCGTTTGATGGACAGTCATGATTGATGAAATTTGAAATGTTTGTGTGGTTTTGCACTGGGATGTCTCCTTTTGTTGAAATTATAATTTGATCTTTAAGCCCGTTTTGGCGACCGTAGATTTGTAATAGTCATTTATTTGGTAATTGCTCGGTTGTTTGGGATTTCTAACCAACTGCGCTCGACTAGTATCAAAGGCTTCAAAGCGTCTTTGGACATAATTCTCTTCAACGGTGAACCGAATTGGCCCCAAGAGCGAGACATTAATCTCTTTGAAAGAAGACTTCATATATTTATTTTTTAAAAGCTTTAGAGGTGCCTGTTCAGGCAGGTTTTTTGACTCTACGGCTCCGGTATTGGTCTTTTGAAAATCTGTTTCAATAACGTGGCTAACAGCAGGCAGAGCCAATATGCCAATGATTAAAAACGGTTTAATAATGCGCATTTTAATCCCCTCTAATTTACAACCCTTGGTCAAGTTTGCGTTAAATTTTAGGCGCTGCAGTTCAGGACTTAACTGTCTTGTTTTTGCTTTACTTATTTCTCAAATACATTACTTTACTATTTGGTCAATAATGTTGTAATCACAGTTATATGAATTAGAAAAAGGAACCTTAAAATGGGTCGACCACGCGAATTTGATAATGATGACGTTTTAACAGCCTTGCAGGACGTGTTTTGGGAGCACGGTTATGAGGGCGCGTCTTACGCAGATATAATGAAGGCAACGGGACTTAAGAAAGGTAGTTTATATGCGGCCTTCGGGGATAAGCGTTCTCTTTACCTCCATGCTTTGGCTAAATATGACAAAGGGAATGTCTCAGACGGTGTCGCCATGTTGCGAAATGAAGGTCTGACGGGAAGCGAGCGCATAAGCGCCCTCATGCAAAGCCTGGTTGATGCCGCAGAAACAAAGCGGGGGCGTTGGGGATGCCTTCTTTGTAATGCGGCTGTTGATCAAGCGCCATTTGATGCGCCTACAGAGAAAGTCGTTCAAGCCAGCCTGCAACGCATGAGGGATGCCATTGCTGTAGCGCTGAAAGATACCAAAGCTGCGGATAAATCGGAACTGATTTGGACAGCTTATTTCGGGGGGCGTGTCATCATAAAGTCTGGCGGCACCAAGACTGTACTGAAAGCTATTCAAGGGCAAACGCTTGCTTTGCTATAAAAACCGCATCCAGTTGGCTTTTCTATGATGCCTTGGGCCAAAGGGGCTAACCTAATACATGAAGGAAAAGTAGGTTATGGATATTCTTAGCGATATTCTTGATACATTAAATCTAAAAGGCGTGTTTTATTTCCGTACGGATTTTTCAAAACCATGGAGCGTTAAGGTCCCGGAGCATAAACAAGCCGCGCGATTTCATATGGTTGTTCAAGGTCAGCTCAATGTCAGAATTGATAATGGCGAAGAACACAGTCTTACGGCAGGCGACATGATACTTATCACGGGCGGCGCTTCTCATGTCCTGTATGATACAGATTATGAAAAGGCCCCAAAACTTGAAACGCTTCTCGAAGATGTTGGATATGATGGCAATGGTGTGCTTGTTTTGGGTGATGGCGATGAGATGGCTAAAACAAAGCTTGTCTGCGGACATTTCACATTTCGGACCGCTGCGGATTATCCACTGCTGAGTGAGCTTCCGAAATACCAAATAATTACGGAAAGCGAGCGAGCCTCTAACACAATGCTTGATGACATTATCAAGCTACTTATTCGCCAAGTTTACTCAAAAAAATTGGCTATTGAAGCGTCTGTTATTCGGCTGTCAGAGGTCATGTTCATAGAATTATTACGCATGAATATTGATAAGGCTGAAAATCTAAAGGGCGTGCTTGCGGCCTATCGCGATAACCAAATCGGACGTTCTTTAGGGTTAATTCATGCGAGTCCGTCTTTTCCTTGGTCAGTTGATAGGCTTGCGTCAGAAGTCGGTATGTCGCGCAGTCGATTTGCAAAAAGGTTTCGTGAGCTATTAGATATGGGGCCGATGACCTATCTTTCAGAATGGCGTATGCAAAAGGCATTAGCCAGACTTCATGATTCCAACCATAGCATTCAAGAAATTGCGAAACTATCGGGGTATCGGTCTCCTGCAGCCTTTACACGTGCATTCAAGGACAGGTTCGAAGTTTCTCCCTCCAAATATCGCCAAACTATGACGTAATTTGCATATCATCTCTTTTTCTTTGCAGATGATGTCACATTAAAGTCAATGGCTTGATAATCAGTCGCTACAGTGAGCAACTGGCCCTAACGAGTTTTATCTAATCCGTTTATAACTATACTTACTTAGGGGACATCATGGACACTGCATTTCACTATTTAGCGCTTAGCGGCCTTCTTACTATCTTACTTTGGACGCCTTATATTGTAGCAAGGCTTTTTAAGTGGGGAATCCCCACGTTTTTAAATAATTACCCAGAAGGTTTTCCTGCCAAACAACCCGAGCCGCCATTATGGGCGCAAAGGGCGCATCGCGCGCACCTCAACATGGTGGAAACGATGCCGGCCTTTATCGCGGTTGTTTTAGCGGCCGCCTATTTCGCCAAATCTGACGCCACTATCATACCAGTTGTGGCTCAGTGGGCGATGATCTTTTTCTTTGCCCGCGTCGCTCATGCGATTGTGTACATCTTGGGTATTCCGTATTTGCGCACACCTGTTTACCTTCTGTCATGGCTTGCCGTACTTGTCATTGGCGCACAATCGGTATTGTGACAAGAAGATAGGAGAAGCCGCTTTAGAAGGTCTTTGTGTCAATGTCTCAACCGTCTGATGATGACCTGCGTGAACTCATTAGCTCAGTTAGAGATTGCACGGCCTGCGATGACCTCCCACTTGGCCCAAAGCCTATTTTGCAAGGCGGCCCAAGCTCTAAAATTCTAATTGTGGGTCAAGCCCCGGGAAGGATCACGCATAAAAAGGGTATTCCTTTTGATGATCCATCAGGCGTTAGATTACGAGATTGGATGGGAATCTCCGAAAGTGTTTTTTACGATCCCAAAAAGATTGCTATTTTGCCCATGGGGTTTTGCTTTCCGGGAACGGGAAAGAGTGGTGATCTTCCGCCGCGCCCTAAATGTGCGGCGCTATGGAGGCCGCAATTACTGGAAAGCCTTAAGGGCGTGGAACTGACTTTAATCATCGGCCAATACGCGATTGATTGGCACATTAGAGATGGAGAAAAGATAACGCTCACCGAACGTGTTTCCAGATGGAAGGACTATATGCCCTCAAGGCTGGTTATGCCTCACCCTAGTCCAAGAAATAATTTATGGCTCAAGCGTAATCCTTGGTATGAGGCTGAAGTTTTACCCGCATTAAAGCGTCAAATTTCTAGGGTTTTAAATGAGAAAATCTCATAACCCCCTTAACGGTGAAGCCATCATAGACCTCTAAGATTAATATTTGCAGGCAAAATATCTATGAATTATAAAAATAAAACAATGAGCTATAAGGAAAAATGGACACTTATTTTGGCATCACAATTTTGTGATAATCATATTCTTGACCAATCGGTTTATTACTCGTACAAGAATTTCATCGCAGCCACCGAGCTGCCATTTTTTAAAACTCGAATTAGACCAATCGGTCATTAACTAAGGGACTACAAAATGACAACTACAGCAAAACTCTCTGACACAAGATATTCAGCGACACGTATCAACGCGCTGGGTGAAAAAATCAGCACGGTCGGCCTTTATGCATTAAAAGCATCGACCATTACAGTTCTGGGCTGGATTGGCGCCATGAAATTCACAGCCTATGAAGCAGGTGCTATTGAAGGGCTTGTTGCCTCCAGCCCACTGACAAGTTGGTTGTATAAAGTGACTTCCGTCCAAGGCGCGTCCAATTTTATTGGTACCACTGAGATAGCGGTCGCCGCACTTATCGTTCTAGGCTTTAAATTTCCGAAGGCCGCTCTTTTGGGTGCGCTAGGTGCTATTGGGACATTTTTTGTGACAGCAAGCTTATTGTTTACAGCACCCGTTACAGAGGCGTCATTGGGCGGCTTCCCGGCACTGTCAGTCGTGCCAGGCCAGTTTCTCTTGAAAGACTTGGTTCTTCTCGCAGCAGCAATTTTCCTGGCGGGTCAAGCGCTTCAGGGAACTGCAAAATCCTAATATAATTGTCGCATCTGATCCTGACAAGGTTTTGCTGTTTGGATCAGATGCGACAACTTTCCAAAATAGATAGGAAAAACCATGTCGAAAACATATATCGTTCCTGGACGCCGAACCCCATTTGTAAAAGCAGGAAAAGAATACGCCTCTCTTAATGCTATTGAAATTTCAAAGCCTGTCATTGAGCATATGGTAAAATCTGCGACCCCAGACTTCTTTGCATGGGGGCAGGTCATACCAAGCCCCAGCATTTCAAATTTGGGGCGAGAGCTCTGGTTGGAGGCGGGACTAGACCCATCCGTGCCAGCCTTTTCAACACAATTGGCCTGCTCAACGAGTATGTTGGCGACAATCCAAGCTTCCTCAATGTTAGGTAAAGGAGGCAATCACTTGGCTCTGGTCGGTGGAGTTGAGTCGATGAGCCATGTGCCGATTGCGTTAAAAGAAGACGTCGCTCAGAACCTTGCTTTCCTGTTCCAAGCCAATCCCGCCGCTGCACTTGAAGCCTTTCAGTCGCTTCAACCCACCGACGTAGACCTTCCTGTCAAAGGGTGGGCCAATCGAATTTCTGGCCGGTCAATGGGCGAACATAGTGAGGATATGGCGCAGCATTTCGATATAGCCCGCGAAGATCAGGACAAGATTGCCTTCGATAGTCATAAGTGTGCCACTTCTGCGCAATCAGCTGGGTTCTTTGATGATCTTATATTGCCCTTTAACGGCGTCGAAGCCGACACAATTCCGCGCGCTGACTCCTCGCTGGAAAAGCTGGCAAGCTTGAAACCCGTTTTTGACCGAGGTCCTAACGGAACCTTGACCGCTGGAAACTCATCGCCTTTGACGGACGGTGCCGCCGGACTGTGGGTTGCTGATGAACAAGGCCTCAAAGACTTGGACGCAAGCCAGGCTGTCGAACTGGTTGATTGGCAAATTGAAGCCATGGATTACAGAAACGAAGAAGGTATTTTGATGGCGCCTGCGCGAGCCATTCCTAAACTATTGGCGCGGCATGGTTTGAGATTAAAGGATGTGGCTCTGTTTGAAATCCATGAAGCCTTTGCCGCGCAACTCTTAGCGAATGTCAAAGCGGTGACAGATTCAGTCTATCGTCGAGACAAGGCTGGTGTGGATTTTGATTTGGGCGACTTCCCTTGGGACCGATTAAATCCGAATGGTGGATCGTTGGCAATTGGTCATCCTTTCGGGGCGACGGGTGCACGTATCCTGAGCCAGACGGCAAAAGAACTCTCCGCTTATAGCTCTGGCAGTTATGCGCTCGTGTCCATTTGCGCGGATGGCGGTCAGGGAACGGTCGTTCTCTTGCGCAAACCTTAACGCAACATTTTTCTTCATGGTGTGCCGCATGAGTTGGCACGCCATCCATGACTATATACCCCAGTTGAAAGTTGAATGAATGAAAATTGACGTTCAAATCCAACGCCCGAATAACCAGACATTATCGGGTGTGTTACATGTTCCAGATAGTCAGCCCGTCTTGGCTTATGCCCTGTACGCGCATTGTTTTACGTGCACAAAAAGCATCAAGGCAGCTGTCCATATTTCCGAGCATCTCGCCCAACAGGGTATTGCGACTCTTCGCTTTGACTTCTTGGGGTTAGGCCGCAGTGAAGGTGATTTCATTGATAGTAATTTCTCAACTGGTATTCAGGATACGCTGAGCGCTGCGCGATTTTTAGAAAAAAACTATCAAGCACCACAATTACTTGTCGGACACTCCTTCGGTGGCACGGTGTCATTGGCTGCCTCAGCGCAAATTCCTTCGGTAAAAGCCGTGGCAACCATTG
Organism: uncultured Caulobacterales bacterium; assembly: GCA_947503715.1. Taxonomy (GTDB): domain Bacteria; phylum Pseudomonadota; class Alphaproteobacteria; order Caulobacterales; family Maricaulaceae; genus Litorimonas. Next base: position 595,813 of record CANNER010000003.1, read on the forward strand.
GCGCGCCAGCTACTCCTGAACACATCCTCAAAGCGCTCTCTGATCATTTGGACCGTTTGCGAACAGAGAAGCGGGTCGTCATCCCATTAGCAGGGCGTCCGTTTGAATTTAAGCAGGCCTTTGTCGATGATGTGACGTCTTATATGCCGGATTATAAAACCCTCAAAGCGGCGGTCCTCGTAATGCACTCGCCGCTTGACGATACTGTATCTATAGACGAGGCGACGAAGATTTTTGTCCAGGCCAAGCATCCGAAAAGTTTTGTGAGCCTTGACCAAGCGACACATCTGTTATCAGGTAAGGGCGATGCAGCCTTTTCCGCAGACATCATCGCAAGTTGGGCCAAGAGATATCTCGTGCCCCTGCCAGTTGAGGCTGCGCCAGATTTTGAAAAAGAAATTGTGGTTGAAGGAAAAACCAACAAAGCTTTTTACACATCGGCCAGAGTGGGTCGGCATAATTTCGTGATTGATGAGCCAGAACGAGTAGGTGGCACGAATAAAGGCCCAACGCCCTATGATTATCTCGGCGCAGCATTGGGTGGATGTACATCTATGACCTTAAATATGTATGCGCGCAGAAAAAAGCTCTCGGTCGAAAAAGTTTCTGTAAGGGTTGTGCACGACCGTGTTCATGCACAAGACTGTAACGACTGCGAAAAAACTGAAGGCAAAGTTGATCGTTTTGTGCGTTACATTGAAATCAATGGTGATCTTACCGATGCGGAACATCGCCGGATGATGGAAATAGCTAATCTTTGCCCGGTCCATAAAACATTTGAGAATGAGATAAAAATTGAGACCGCGCCAATGACGGATTACGCGAACTAGCTAACACTCTGCGGGAGGATAATATGATTGATGTTTACACAGCAAACACGCCAAATGGCGTGAAAGTTACCATTGCACTCGAAGAGCTAGGCCAGCCCTATAAGCTCAATATTCTGAACTTGAGTGACCAAGATCAGAAAAAGGATGCCTTCCTAAAAATCAACCCAAATGGCCGTATTCCAGCGATTGTGGATCGAGACGAAGCCAATGGGAAACCAATCCGTGTTTTTGAAAGTGGTGCAATTTTGCTTTATCTGGCGGAAAAATTTAACGGTCTTCTGCCGATCGATCCTGCGTTACGAATTGATGCAATTGCTTGGACATATTTTCAAACAGGTGGAATCGGCCCCATGATGGGGCAGGCTGGTTATTTCAAACGCAATTTTCCCGAATTTCAGCCAGGTTTTGATCGATTTAATACAGAGAGCCAACGCCTCGTTGGAGTAATGGAAATGGCGCTATCTAAATCACCTTTCCTCAGCGGAGATGAGTTCTCGATTGCGGACATTATGCACATCGGTTGGATTGATCGCGCTCCTACATATTTCGGCTTTGATTTGTCCGCATTTCCCTCTGTAGTAGACTGGCATGCGCGCGTGATGGCGCGCGACGGCGTAAAACGCGGGCTCAATGTGTTGACATAGAGTTTAAGGTCAATTTTTTTGGCAGAGGATGAAATGGCAGAATCTAGTCACAAGATGATAGAAGATGGCCTATTAGACACACTGCAGGCACGTCTTAATAGCGCTTTCGAAAAACGGTGGACTGGTAGTTATAAACAAACCCGTCGCAGCGCTATGTTGTTTGCCGAACTGCCGTATAGCTTAGACGCTATTTAGAAGGGCTATGACGGGCATCACTGAAATTCTATGGTTGAGCGCGCTCGTTGCGCTCTGTTTTCCGATTGGTGCTATCCTGTCTCTGAGGCTAAAAATAAGCCATCGTATGACAGCCGCCTTTATGTCTTTGGGAGCCGGGCTATTAATCGCCGCTTCTTTCTTGGACTTGATTAATGGATCGCTCCATGAACTCGCTCTCCCTTCTGTTATTTTAATGATTTTGTTGGCGGCAGCTGTATTCAGCATCATGAATTGGTGGCTAGCGAAGCGAGGGGCTAAGCACCGCAAGCGGTGTGCGACTTGCCTGAATGACATGCAGACGGAGCTAAAGCCAGACAATGGACTAGCTATCACGCTCGGGACGATACTTGATGCCATACCAGAAGCACTTGTTCTTGGTGTCAAGCTCACAGGAAATGGCAGCGCTATCCCGTTGGCGGTTGCGCTCGGGCTCGGCAATGTCGCGCAGTCCATATCAAGTACGTCAGGGTTAAAAGCCTCAAATATCTCAACTGCACATATCATGATCCTTTGGATTGGGTTGGCGATAATCACAACCTTAGCAACATTGATGAGTTATGCTCTACTCGGTACTTTGGGCCCTAGTCTTAAACCATGGCTAGAGGCGTTTGCCGCCGGCATATTGTTGGCAATGGTGTGTGAGGCCATGCTGCCTGAAGCCCACCATAAAAGTCCGTCCTTTACTGGATTGATCGGGTCGGGGGGCATATGTCTCTACCTTCTAATCCACGAAATGCTGTAATGGCCGTTTCGGTGAAAGGCGCAATAAGCTTGCTCGCTCGGAGCCCAACAGCGCTCTTTCCGATTGCGTTGGGGCTGGCAGGCTTAGGTTCAGCGATTATAATAGCGGCCCAAACTTTAGATATATTATTTGCCTACAGCATCGGTAGCGGATTACTCATCGCAGCCGCTTTTGTGCTGCTGGCGGATATTGTACTATACTTTACAAAATTTGTAAGAGCACGTCAGGCGGTGTCAGAAGACTTTTCAATAGCGACACGCGCCAACTTGCTCGCACCCGGCTTTATGGCGGCTATGCTGATAGGCGGGGCTTGGTCCGAAACAAGCTCACTTGGCTGGATAGTCTGGTTGATGGCAAGTATAGGGCATCTCGCTTTGTTGTTTAAGTTTGTGGGTCGGTGGTTAGTAAAGGAGTTCGCACCAGCAGACATAAATCCAACGTGGTTTTTACCTGCAGCGGGCATTATGACCTCCGCGTTGAGCTGGCCGCAACATGGACCGATTGAGTTTCCCCTTTTTCTCCTGAGTGTTGGCGCAATACTTTGGCTTATGTTATTACCCATCATATTCCGTCGCTTGGTGTTTGAACCCGCAATGGCGCCTGGCCTGCGGCCAACACTGTTTATACTGGGGGCACCTTTTGGGTTATTAGCGGGGGGACTGCATACAATCGTGCCGTTTATTCACCCAGAAGTTACCTTCGCCTTATTGTCTGTCGGCGGTTTTCTGGTGCTCGTTATCAGTTTTCAATTACGGTTTTTGATTCAAGCTGGCGTATGCCTAAGTTGGTGGGCAGCAACTTTTCCGATCTCTGTCATATCCGCTGGGTTTTTCCAACTCCACAACTTTGAAACCAGCGCAACGCTGTATGCTGCCGTTTTGTTTTTAACCCTTGCTGGCTTCACGACAATAATTGCGGTTCTGGCAACCATCAGAACTGCTTGGTGTACTTGCGCTAACACAATATCGGAGACTGAACACCAGATTAAGGCGATGATGGGAAACCCATCGGACTCATCTAATCTATAAAAAAGTCAAAATCTCTCAGTCAAATTTTCTTTCGCGCAGCCGTGTCACCAAGAGTTCTTTAAACCGCGTGATTTTAGCTGCGCTCAATTTCGTTTCATTGTACACCACATGGATCGGGATCGGTGGCTTCTCATAGTGTGCCGAAACTTGCTGCAGCCTACCTTCATTTAAATCATTTGATAGGCTTTGTCACGTTAATGCCAGTTTCCAGACATTCCGCTAAGACATAGCGATGAAAACCTCAATTTATGCCCGGCATCGTTTCCATCCAGACGTCACCAAACGGGTTGTTTGGCTCTATTTCCGATTCACCTCGATCTTTCGGAATGTTGAAAAACTCATGATCGAGCGTGGCATTGATGTTTCCTATGAAACAATCCGAAGATGGGTTGATAAATTTGGATCCATTTACACAAAACGGATAAAGTTCAGATCCGAGCGCCCCTCACCTGTCTGGCATCTAGACGAAGTTTATACAAAATAGCTTGGAAGATGGTCTATCTATGGAGAGCCGTCGACGATGAAGACATTGTTTTGGGCATTGTCATTCAAAGCCGACGCAACACCAAGGCGGCCATGCGTTTACTGAGAAAACTCCTAAAAAACTCAAAGCATCAAATCTACTCGAATTGTTACTGACCGACTTGGTTCGTACTGAGCAGCGCTCAAAAACCTTAGGCCTGAAACATTTGCAAGACGTTGGAGGAAGAAAGAACAATCGTGCAGAATGTTCACACGTTCCTATCCGGCGAAGAGAACGAAAATCACAGAGATTTAGATCTATCAGGAACGCTCAAAGACTTCTTTCTGCTTTCAGTCAAATCTACAATCTCTTCAACTTCAGACGCCACAAAATCTCAAGAAACACTCCAAGAAAATTTAGAACTCAAGCTCAGAATGAATGAAATCTCGTGACGGCATTAACTTGCGTTTAAAAAGGCAATTAGAGAAAAATAATGTTTGACCTAGCTTACGTGACAAAGCCGTTATCGATATCATCAGAAATTCCAGAGGTGTTTTTTTATCGGAATCGCAAAAATTACTGTTAGGAAAGACATTAGTATAACCGAGAAGAAATCAGTCAAATTGAGCCAGTTAACTAAAAAATATGTTGCGAGGAATGACACAGCGAATGCAGTGCTAATTGTATAAACCCAAGCGAATACTGATGACTACATTTCCATCAACTCCTTATTGACACACACATGGTGCTCTGAATGGATCGGGATTTATCTTGTAGTCGAAAAAGCGGGATGCTAAAAATCCTTTAGCAGAAGAGTCAATAAAATCTTTTATTTCCATTTTGAATTGATTTGAATTTTTTGACGTGCCGTAGATTTGTTTCATCATGCGACGATCGCTTATAAAGCCTTTGGCAAAATTTGGTGCAGATGGTGAAGATTTAGAAAACTTTAAGCCAGGAAACTTTACTAATCCTGCCACTCCACCAGCAAGTGCATTTTTGAAGATACGTTTACCGTCGAAATTTCTTATCGACAAGCACCCTGCTCTTTGAAGGATGAAAGCTTGTGAAACAATGTCTATCACTGCAGGTAACACCGCGCCAGCTACGAAACGCCTCACCAGAATAGCCACCAAAGGCACAGCAAGAAATGCAATCTCTCCACTGGGATCGATATAGCTGACCGGATTCCCGCCCACATAAGCATACCTGTTCAACCCACCCGCCAATCCTATCGGATCACTCTGTAGATACCGCCCCAGTTCCGGGTCATAGGTCCGGTTCCAGTTTTGGTCATAGCCCGTCTCCTCGTCGCGGTACTGGCCCGGGAACATGAGTTTTTGGGTGAAGGTGCCGACCACGCCGAGGCTGTAGCCGAAAGGCGTCGTGATGCCCCCGTCCCAGACGGAAGCACCGGACGGGTCCGTGACAAAGGCCGGACGGCCGAGATGGTCCGTGTGGATATAGTGCAGGCCGTCGGCCGCGCTGTCCACCGCGACGGGGGACAGGCCGAACCAGATATAATCGCGGATCGTCGCGCCGGTCAGACCGTCCGTCTCCGCCATCATCCGGCCCTGTTCGTCATAATGATAATGAATGACCGACCCATCCGCGAGTGTCTTGGACACCCGGTGCTGGTTCACGTCATAGCCGCAATTGGCAAAGGGTTAAATCAACGCGTTAGGATCTTCACTCTTGCTAAGCTAGATCAATCGTCAAGTTTATAGATTCCAAGTTTCGAAACTTTGATAAAGGTTTTTGAACGAGTAAGCACACTTATCCAAAAGAAAATGTGAACAAATAAAGTATATAAAATTAATCCTTCAAACAAATTTGAGCTGTTGACGAAAAAAATTGAAATAATCGAGATTATTTGCAATATTATTATAAAAGAAAGCGACAATCCAACAAACACCCCACGTTTAAATATCACGACCAACCCGTAAAGTGACATAATAGATAAAAGTGCCAATAAAAGAAATGGAAAGAATGATTTTGAGAATTCAGGAAAGTTAGATATCACTTCAATGATAAAATAAATTGATCCAAGAAAACTCATTAAAGTCGTCGTACAGACCATAATCGTACTAAAGACTCTTGGGTTACCACCAAAATACATTAATCACACCTACATTCTTCTATATTTCTACGGGGGCGGTCTAAGCCCCACTGCCCGATAATTTTAGATTTACCGATACCTGCGTTAGCACCAAAGGGCACCTGCCTCCAAACCTAAAGCACCACCTCCAGCAAGTCCGTCATCTGTTGGTGAAGCATTGATATTTCCTGCCACAGGCCCAATAGAACCTTCTATTTCACCGTAGACTCCATTAAACAACTCATCTGGAGTTCCTTTTGCGACACCAGTACTCACCCCTACAGATCCGTCTAGACCAATTCCTAATTTACCTGATCTATAAAATCCCCATGTAGTAAAAGAACAGTTATCTTCATTCGAATAAAAGAAACCTAAATCAATTGAGAAGCCTACCCCTAAATAGAGATCGAGATTTAGTGAGTAATCAATTGTAAGCAATCCATTTGGATCCACTCGACTCACCGGATTCCCCCCAACATAGGCATATCTATTCAACCCGCCCGCCAAACCGATCGGGTCACTCTGTAGATACCGTCCCAG
>CANNER010000004.1 GCA_947503715.1 uncultured Caulobacterales bacterium
CGCGAGGCTGTCGCGTGTGAGTTCCACCGTCAGGCCGGACGGGTAAGTCGTCGTCAGGACATTCCCCGCGAGGTCATACGTGTAGCCGGTCGTGTAAGTCTGCCCGTCGAGCGTGCGCGTCTCAGACGTCAGAAAGCCGAGCGAATTATAGCCATACTCCGTCCGACCAAAGCCTTCGATCACGGCGGTGAGCTGACCGATACCATTGGGGCCTTGATCATATTCATAGGTCACATCATCCGATGTGCCGCCGGAATAATCCTCGCTCAACAGGCGTCCCGCATCGTCATAGACGTAATCCACACTCACGCCGCGGGCATCCGTCATCTTTGTCACAAGACCCCGTTCGTCATATTCATAATCGGTTGTGCCGCGCTCCAAACTGACTTCGCGGACCAAATCGCCAAAGCCGTTGCGGACATAAAGCGTTTCAAGACCCCGTTGGTCACTAACTTTCGTGAGTGGGTTCGTACCGTTATCAATTTTGGCATAGTCATAATCGACAGTGCTCGTCAGAGGGTCGGTCTGTTGTTTCAAACGGTCCAACCCGTCAAAACTATTAGACCAGCTATTTTGACGGGGGTCTTCTATGTCTGTGAGGTTGTTCTCGCGGTCATAGTCCAGCTTTGTGATGGACTCACCACTCACCGCACCCAGCGTTTTGATCTCGCGGACGCGGTTGATTTCGTCAATGACCTGATCGACCGAGAATGTCTTTACGCCGTCAGAGCCGAAAATCTCCTGTTTTGTGACACCGCCCATATTGTTGAGCGTCAGGACGATCCGTTCATTGGCGGAGTTTTTAATTTCCGTTAGGCGGCGGGCATCGTCATATTCGAACTCCATCCAGACGCCATTGGGTTGGGTGATACGCTTGACCAAATCGACAGCCGTATAGGTTAGAGTGGTAGTCGCATTCAGGCGACCCATGCCTTCATCCTGTATGATTTCCCGGACGCGATGCTCGGTATCATATTTTATGACGGTGCGAACATTATTTGGATCAATAATGACTTTTGGAGCACCAATGGAATTATGTTCAGTGATAGTTGTCGTTTGACCGATTTCATTTGTAACGGATGTTAGATTTGCGCCTGCCCAGGTAAAACTGACCGTATCGCCCGTTCCCGGCAACGGCCCGTCAATTTTCGAGACATTTATGCCATCATAGTCATAGTCCCAAATACGGTCTGGAGCACCTTCCCCCGATGTGTCGCTCAAACTACGCGTGTCGAGACGACCCTTCGCATCATATGTGCGCACATCCGTGAGGCCGGGCGTGACGCGTATCGTAGGCAATCTCCAACGGCTATGCCAGTCCGTAGTTGTTTCAACAGACTCAGGAAGGCCGTCTGCCACAATCTTTTTGATGGGCCAACCACGATAATTGCGATCAGTTTTTGTTACTCGACCTTCGCGGTCTGTTGTGTTCAAATATGTTTCGGACTGAAGGTGGTATCTACCTTCCGAGATTGTGGAAACATCACCAACGCAGGTTTGAGTAGCCTCACCTTCAATTCTATTGAAAGAAAAACTCGAACCAGTAGTGAAATAATTCGTTTTGCGTCCCAATGGATTGGTTACAGCAACATTATCCAATTCGAGGCCATAGGCGCTATCTTCTCTATAAGTATAATCGACATCAAATCGCTCTACACCGCCCGCATGCTCACTGCTTATTGCAAGCCCTACGGAATTATACTCCCAACTGGCATATCTAATATCAGCAATGTCAGTCACCCCAGTTAAAGCATAGGGATACCGGATGTCTTCATAATGATAATTTTCGGCAGCAATCCTAACTTCTGTTACCCCATCCTCGCCTAAAGCGAATCTTTCCACGGACTTTAAACGCTCGAGAGCTCCCCAGGCTTTGGCATCATCAGAGACTGTATCGTAACTGAACTCCAGCAGACTGCCATCTGGTAAACCAACAGATTTAATTCGTCCAACACTTGGACCCCTTACAATAAATCCATTGACTGCTGGATAGACTCTAATTCCATTTAGACCGACATCATGACTTGCCGACGGCGGCGTATACAAAGCGGGCTCAACCAATATCCAATCTTCCGTGTAATATTGAAATGTCATTGAACGATTGAAGCTGTCGACAATGCTACTGACAACAAATTTTGCCGGCCCAAATGCCACAATCTCGCCGTCTACCGTTACGCTGTTTGTGTCAAAAGTTGTATTGTAGGTAAGAGCATATCCATCTGGAAATTCAGCGCGCGCAATACCGCCATAATAAACGCCATTATGCTCTTTAACTTCAAAGATATACCGCACACCACCATTATCAACTATTGAGACATTGGTTTGGTTTTGAAGAAAACCTCCGTCACGAGCTGAGCTACTGCTCTCATGAATAATCCTGCGTTTCCCAGACGCTGTATATTGTGGTGTTGTGTAAGAACAGCTCGTGCCGGAATTGGTAGGAATGCAAGTTACTTGCTCAGCACGATGCCCCGGTAGATGAAAAGTCGCCTCTTTAAAGGTAGCATTTATAGTGAGCCGAGGTATTTGGTCTATCATCCAACCTCGTCCCAAACCGCCAATCGCACCAAAATTGGACCCCGTATCGCCACCCATAGACGCATATGAACGGGAGAAGTTAAACCTGCCGTCAGCCGTCGAAAAGTCACTAACAGTTTCGACCTTCATACCTGAAATCAAATCAATCGGATTGCCAGCAGTATTTTCAACACCGCCATCCGAGCATTCTGAACCTCTGACTCTACGCTGAAGCGTACACTGACCGCTTTGTATTTGACTGTCTGTACATTTTTTTGACGCTCCCGGACTACCGACATGCGCTCTGCCCAAGACCTCAATCAAGTAATCTCTATCAATATGACACACTGCAGAAGATGATCCTTCAGACGTAATGGCCCCGCGGTAGGCTTGTAACGCGTAAGGATCATACCATGTCTGCATCGCATCATAACAGGCAGCCTCTAAAGATGGCGAGCAATATAATTTAGTGCTCCCATCTTCATTTATTTCGTTACTAACGGCGCACCAGTTTGGTTCTGAGTTAAACGTCTCAGGGATTTCATAGGCATGTATAAAAGAAGGTACAAATAACACTAAAAAGGAAGCAATCTGAATTGCTCTATATAGTAAACGCATGAAAACCTCTATAATTAGGAAAATTTTGTTAACCATATTTATGCACTCAACAAGGGTGTTTTTATAAAAAAATGCAAATAGTTGAACTTTCAAATTTTTTATCTATTGCTACGCTGAGTCATCGCCCTCGCGGGCCAAAGCGGGCTTTGGCTCTTCGGTCAGCTCCGGCCCGCTATAGCCGCAAAAGTGTCAGGGTTCAGCTTTGCACGGACTGTCTTTTTTTATTTTTGCAGGAACACCTACTTATTGCGAAACTATTCCATGAGATTCGCAGTGCCGATGTGCCGATGTGCCGATGTGCCACAATTCCAAACTTGACAGTCATAAGCAATTGTTTTATATGTATTTTTGCTACGTAGCATCGTGCTATGTGGGGGCACCATTTTCCTATCATAGTAAGTTGCGTAAGCATCTGAAAAATCTCGGAGAATCTCTCTTTCCTTAACTTTCCATACGGTAACTCGCACAATTTGCCTCACTTTTTGCCCTACATTGGGCTGCACGGAGATGGCGAAATGAAAGCGATAAGACGACTCGACCAATACTTACGATTACGCGGCGATACATGGCACTACGTGCGGCGCGTGCCCAAGGCGGTCAGCCATATAGACGACCGCACATTGATATATAGACGACCGCACATTGATATATCGTTCCTTCGATACGGATAGCCGCAAGGTCGCCCGTCAGCGGCGGGACATTTGCGCGGATGCGGACGAATAACGCTGTAGCGAGGTCGCGCCGAGCCTCTTCCGCTCAACTCCGAGAGAAGTCAACTATCCTGATGTGAGCCATCACGCCCTCTCGCTGGGATTCAACTATGAGCCTATGGACAGTTTGATTTCACGCGATACCGTCACGGATTTATTGCACCGCTTACAGGCATTAGGGCCGTTAAAGGAGGCTCCGCACCCCAAGGAAGAGCAAGACGCATTGCTTGGCATGGCCAAGACGCCTTCCGCTACTATCACTGGGGCTATGGAGCTTTACCTATCCGAGATAGTGGCCGACGAACTCGCAAGTAAATCACCGGAACAAGTAAACAACTTTTCTAAAATTAAACGCCGCGCCGTCGCTAACTTCGTGAACCTAAACGGCGATTTAGATATGCGGGATATTACCCGCGAACACGCCTACGCCGTGCGCAAATTCTGGCATGAGCGCATCCATCCTAAGGACGGCTCAAAGCCAATGAGCGGCAGCAGCGGCAACAAAGACTTGGGCAGTCTGCGTAAACTCTACCGCCGATACTTCGAGCATATAGGTGAGGAGGAACGCGAAAACCCGTTCCGCAATATGCGGTTTAAGGACAAAATTCTAACAAAGGTCATGCCTTTTAAGGACGATTGGGTGAGGTCTCGCATCCTCGCGCCTGATGTTTTTGATGGCCTTAATCGGCAAGGCGCACTCCTTTGCATGGCTTTGATTGAGACAGGATGCAGACCAAGTGAACTGGCCAATATCAGGCCAGAGAACATTAGGCTGGACGCCGAGGTTCCGCACATCCGCATCCGCCCAACCAAAGACAGAGAGCTAAAATCGGGCGCATCCGTGCGCGACATTCCGCTTGTTAGCGTTGCGCTAGAAGCCATGCGGCAAGCTCCAAATGGCTTTCCACACTATCGAGACCGTAGTTATCTGTTGAGTACATCACTCACCAAAGCGTTCAAAGCCAGAGGGCTATTTCCAACTAAGCAGCATCGTATCTATAGCTTTCGGCACAGCTTTGAGAACCGAATGCTAGAGGCTGGATTGGACTTTGGACTGCGCTGCACATTGATGGGACACCGCAACCCACGCCCTGAATATGGTGATGGAGGGTCGCTTGCTTACCGCCGAGACGAGCTATTGAAGATAGCCCACCCCGTCAGTGACGCGCTATTGCAAAGCTATCCATTTAAGGGCTGAATTTATCAGTTTATGCGGCTTTGTCTGCATCCGATAGGAGCGAAGCCAGTAACGCCTCACGATCATCTAGCGCGTCATACTCCTGTTTTAGACGTTCTAAAACAGGCCAGTATTTGGAACCGTATCGCTGAACGAGTTGCGCTGCGATAGTCATACCGCGCTTTATATCAGCACGCGAAGGAGCTTCCGTTAGGCCATTTTTCGATATGTTTTGGGCTTTATCCACGCAGAGATTATAGCGCAATCACCGTGATTTTTACGAAGAAAAGAGTTGGATAATTTGGGTGTTGCGAGTCACGCAATGACGTTGAAAACAGAAGCCCTAACCCGCCAAAACTCAAAAACTAGCTTCAATTCAATGCCTTTTATGAGCGATTTTAGGACGCCCGTACAATGCTTATTGGGGAGGCGAAACGAACCTCGGCAAGTCTATTACTGCGGGCGGTCGATTTTGAACTGGTCTGTGATACGACCATAAAACGGTCCGTTCAGCCGGGAAATAGGCGCCAATTTATTTATATCTATTCGCAAAGGATCGATTTGGGTGACCACATCATCTCGCAAGTGGAAGTGCAGAATCTCACCTATGATTATTTGTCCCCCTCCAGATAGAGATATGTTTTCTTTTAATCGACATTCCATACTCGCAGGGGAGGCTTTAATCCGAGGTGGGGCGATGTCTAAAGAAGATATCGTTTCTATGCTTGCAAGAGCGAGTTCATCTACATCTGGTGGTAGAGAAGACGCACATATATTCATTTGAACGGCTAATGGTTCATCAACAATATTGACGACAAATTCGTTCGTAGAGAGTATATTATCGGGTGTGTCTTTTTGACCTCCATCTGGGTTTGGCTGGAAGCCAAGAACGATAACCGGAGGTGCACTACCCATAGCGTTAAAGAAACTAAAAGGTGCCCCGTTTAAATTTCCTTCACTGTCCACGGACGTTACGAAAGCAATTGGTCTCGGGACAATCGTTGAAACCAGCAATTTATAAGCTGTCTCAGAAGAAATTTCGTCAGATGAAAAATGCATAAATTTCTCTCGAGTTAAGAAAGACAATTATTATGAGTGGAAGCTCAAAGCTCCCACTCTGTTTTGGTGTTACCGTGTGTATACCGCTGTAATTTTCGATGACTCAATAGTATTCGCATTAATCATATATCCAGCCAACGCATTACTCGCCGACGCAGGAATGTCGAGCTTATCTGTTCCAAGAGCATGAATTTTGAACTCATACCTATGCACTTCACCCGGCGGTGGACAGGCTCCACCAAAACCGATGGTTCCATAGTCATTTTTCAATTCGATTGAGTGCTTCGGCATAAGAGAGGTGCCGCTCGCATTTTTTGCAATTGATTTGACGGTGACGGGAATATTAAAGGTGTTCCAATGCCACCATCCTGACCCCGTCGGTGCGTCTGGATCGTAGGCAGTGATGGCGAAACTCTTCGTTCCTTCAGGTGCGCCGGACCAGGATAGTTGTGGTGACATATCATCTCCCTCACATCCAAATCCTTGAAATACGTGAGTGCTAGAGAGTTTCTGACCTTCTGCGATGTCCGAGCTTTGCAGTCTGAAATCACCAGCAAAAGCGGTAGATGAAAAGGCCATTGTTAGAACAAGTCCGAGGTTTAGTTTTTTAAGAAACATCATGTTTTCCTTTTTCGTAAAGCATTATTGATGCTCTACTCTTAAGAGGAGAACTGAGACCGAGCTTCCGTCATTCAAGCAATGATTATCGGGAAACGCTCAATTTTCTGAAAATCTGATTTGACTTGGTTTAATTCCGAAACGGTCTTTAAAGGCATCGGAAAAATGCGATGGAGTTTTAAACCCACATATCAGTGCGATTTCTGTAATGGGGTCAGTGGTAGATTGGAGCAAACTTAAGCCGTGCTCTAATCTTGTATTTTTCAATATTTTTGAAAATCGATCTCCAGTTTTTGCTAGTGTTCGGCGAAGCGTAGCTTCACTCATAGCAAGTGCTTCAGAGACCTCTTTAGATTTCCATGAGCGTCCAATATCTGACTCAATCACAGCTCTGACGCGGCTAAGCGGAGCTTAGTCATTAGCGTGGTACAAAGCAATGCCTTTAGATTTCAACCAAATCAAAGGCTCTAACAATCTGTGTTGGAGAATGGTTGGTGGAAGGTCATCATCGTTCAAGGTCTGCTCGATCAACGCCAAAATTGACATCGGATTGTCTGGGATGGCTTCAATAATCTGAATTCCATCAGGCTGCGACACGAATTTTCGTTCGTGAAAAACTGTCTGGACGAGCTGTTTTGTAAAACTAACCCCTGTCGCTTTGTAGTCATCATCTAATCGGGGATGATTTTCCATTGTCACAACTGAATTAGGGGGGAATATCACTACATCACCTTGCTGACCTGTTAGCTTCCCATTTATAGGGCAGACAACCTCTTTCGTTCCTTTTGTTATGAAAAACAAAAACGTATTTCGAAAGTACATTTCTGTAAATGTTGCGTTGGTTGCTTGCGTGATTGGTAAGATTGAAACGCCGGGTGACTTAGAGTTAGGAGTAATGATGTCGGTATCTGACATTGACTTTCTATTCATCCAAATAAAAATCACCATGCTACACTTAATGAAAACACGCTATGATATAGAATAATATGAATAAAAACGACCACAAGGCAAAAGTATATAAATCAATTTTTCGAAACACTATCATTACGATGATGCTGATCTTCACAATAACTATGAGTGTTGTGTGGTTAAGCTACGCCCAAGATATTTTGTTGACGGACCTAGTCACGATCTCTTTGTCTTTCAGCTTATTTGGCGGTTTGCTTGTCGGCGCGCTTACCGCAGTTATTACTTTTTTTAATAAGCGATGAACGCACACGAATTTGCCGTATAAGGTATATATTGCAATTTAAATAAGGAGGCTCTTGGAATAGCAGCCAGTAACCTCCGCTAGCGGCTAGACACTGTTATTATCTAAGTGACCCACTTTGGGCAACTTAAGTCTCTAGTCTGACTCCCACTCCCGGCTTAAGATAGGCACCATTTTCCTATTCCTTCCCCGCTTTGCGGCGAGTCCAACGTCCCTGCCTCCGCTCGTATGGGCGGCTCCGGAAGGCGCGCTGGACGGTACTATTTTGAAAGAGCGTAATTAATTAGATAGGTTTGGCCCTTGATGAGAGATTAAGAAAGAAAAGAGCTTTAGCAAGATAAATCGAACTGCCCTTTTGGGGGCACTTCGACGCTAAAGCTCTGTTTTTGCTACGCGAGTTGGGGTGTCACCTTTTTGGCAACTCATGTGCGGTGCCCCCAAAGTAGCTCTATCCCGCAAACTCCTAGAAACTCCCTTTCCCCTGCGATTTCCAATCGGCTTCCTTCGAGATAAACACGCCTATTTTGCCCGATTATAGGCATATGTCAGATGAAGATGATTTCCGCCTAAGAACCAAAGCCCGTAAGTCCAATAGCCGCGCTGTCGAAGTTGGTATTCCAGCAAACTACAAGGGATTCCATGAAGGGATTCGTGCGGCCCTCATGAGAGGCAAGGCCGTTTCAGGGCGGCGGACTCTTACCGTCCCCTCTAAGCCGCGCAAAGGACGCTTCAATTCACGCGGCCGAGGCCGAGCGGCGTTAGAGCGCGGTATTGGGCCGAAGCAAGGCTGGCGCGCTCACGAGGCGACGGGAGACTGCTACCGCGCCCGCAGGGCCATCGTAAAAGTACGCGTGGTGAAGCTACGCAAAGCCAAGTCTTCTATCTCTCGCGGGCACTTGGCTTACCTCCAGCGCGAGGGTGCAGGCGTGGAACTAACCGAAGGTTTAGAAGGCTCGGGGGGAGTTGACCCCAACGCGTGGCCAGCTCTACGGCCCAGAGGACGGCGTCGAGATTGATGGACGGGATTTTGTGGCTCGCTCCCAAGAGAGTTTTGACGGACGCGGCGACCCGCATCAGTTTCGGATAATGATCTCGCCCGAAGATGGCGCAGAACTGGCCCGCGTGAATGGCGACGGTAAGCCCAACCTCAAAGACACAACGCGAGCGCTCATGGCGCAGATGGAAGAGGACTTAGGCACCCGGCTCGATTGGGTAGCCGTTGACCATTTCGACACCGCTCATCCGCACAGGCTTTGTCACGTTAATCACGCGATGTGTTAAGTTCCATTGCTTTAAGACTTATGAGCAAACTGGTGCGGTCGAAATATCCCACTTAGATTGAGCTTGGTGCCTAAATTTTCAGAGTGTTGATCTTGAGATGAGATGGCGTCGATGGTTGAAGAGATTGTAAATTTGACCATGGGCCGAGAGCAGTTTTTGAGCCTTGTGCAACGATCTAAACTTCTGAGCTTTTCGTTCTCTTCGCCGGATGGGGACGTGTGAGCGTTTGGCTCTGTTCTTTTTCTACCGCCGACGTTTTGTAATTGTTTCATGCACAGCTCCTTTAGTGCTGCGCCATATGATCCAAACTTATCTGTAAAAATGCGCTCTAGTTTGACTCCCTGGTTTCTAAGGAGTTTCCGCAGCAAACGTGTGGTTGCTCTTGTATTTCTCCGTCGCTGAACAGCAACATCCAGGACCGTTCCCTCGTCATCGACCGCTCGCCAGAGGTAAACCATCTTGCCACCTATCTTTGCAAAGACCTCCTCCAAATGCCAAACAGCAGAGGGCCCTTCGGACCGACACTTTATGCGCTTTGCGTAAGTTGATCCAAACTTATTGACCCATCTTCGTATCCTTTCGTAAGATAATCCGACCCCGCATTAGATCATGAGTTCTTCCAAATCTCGGACGCTGAGATTGAACCGGAAATACATCCAAACAGCACGTCGAATAATATCCGGATGGAAGCGATAGCGAGAATAGATTGAGGTTTTCATCGCGTGTGCTTAGCAGAATGTCTGAAAACTGCCATTAACGTGACAAAGCCCCACACTTTAAGTTACTTAAGCCACAAAATTTGAGATGAAGACTCTATCTTCATTGCGGACGTTAGCCAAAGTTTGCTAAAAGCCCAAAATTTAACAGTCTGAAATTATGAGATTGTCGAAGGGTCACTTCGGTCAGTTAAACGCTTTAGTCCTGTTATGGTGTTTGCAATGTCTGCAATGGGATTGAGTGTCTTTTGCAAATCGGCATCCAATTTCCCGTTTGCAGGCTCATATTTCTCCAGATATAGCCGCAATGTCGCTCCGACAGTCCCCGTACCTGACAGACGAAGTGCGAAGCGACTTCCGCTTTTGAACTTAACCATCAGGCCTTGGTTTTCTGAAACAAATCTGTCAACGGGATCACGATAGGTGAAGCTCTCTGCCGCGCTGATGATTTCCTCTCCAAAGACTTTACCTGGCAACTCCTCAAGTTGATCCCGCAATCTTTGCATCACGCTTTCGGCTTTAGCGGTTTCAACTTCTTCATAGTCATGGCGCGAATAATAATTTCGGCCATAATCTTGCCAATGCTCACGCACGATTTCGGTAACGGGTTTACCGCGTGCTGCCACAATATTGAGCCACATAAGAACTGCCCAAAGCCCGTCTTTTTCGCGGATATGATCTGAGCTGGCCCCTGCGCTTTCTTCGCCGCAAAGGGTGATTTGTCCATCATCCAAGAGATTGCCAAAAAACTTCCAGCCCGTGGGTGTTTCAAAAGCCGGAACACCTAACCGTTCCGCCACGAGGTCTGCTGCACGGCTGGTCGGCATAGAGCGCGCTACGCCTTTTATACCCGCGCTGTAACCAGGTACGAGATGGGCGTTAGCCGAAATAATCGCGAGACTGTCAGACGGAGAAACATATAGACCTCTTCCCAAGACGATATTGCGGTCGCCATCGCCGTCTGACGCCGCCCCAAAATCAGGCCCGTCTTTGGAGAACATTCTTTCAAATAGCTCTTTGGCGTAGATGGGGTTGGGATCTGGATGCCCGCCGCCGAAATCCGGCAGTGGTACAGCATTAATAATGCTGGCATCAGGCACGCCCAGTTTACCGAATATGGCTTTTGCATAAGGGCCTGTGACCGCGTGCATCGCGTCGAAACAGAAAGTCATGCCGGATATGAATAGTTTGGAGATGGCAGTAAAATCAAACAGGCTTTCCATCAACTCTTGGTAATCCGCGACACTGTCGATGATTTCAATTTTCATGCCAGACATTCTGCTTTCACCGCGTTT
This sequence comes from uncultured Caulobacterales bacterium, assembly GCA_947503715.1. Classification (GTDB taxonomy): domain Bacteria; phylum Pseudomonadota; class Alphaproteobacteria; order Caulobacterales; family Maricaulaceae; genus Litorimonas. Next base: position 11,202 of record CANNER010000004.1, read on the forward strand.
GCTCAGGTCAACGGTATCAGACGAAACGGCTTTGTAACTCTCGATAATCTGGGTTCGGGCATAAATCGCATTGGTGACGGATTCTGGCGCAGGGCCGCCATTGGCGCTGTTGAATTTAATACCGAAGTCACCCTTCGGGCCGCCCGGATTATGACTGGCAGAGAGGATGATTCCGCCAGCTGCATCATTTTTTCGAATAATTGCCGAAACGGCCGGGGTGGATAAAATGCCGCCCTGCCCGACCAATACCCGCGCGACGCCATTTGCTGCGGCCATGCGTAATATAATTTGTATGGCGACATCATTATAATAACGCCCATCACCCCCAACGATCAGAAGACTGCCGCGCAGCTCTGGGACGCAATCGAAAATCGCTTGAACAAAATTCTCCAGATAATTCGGTTGGGTGAATGTCTCGACAGTTTTCCGCAAGCCAGAGGTGCCGGGTTTCTGACCTTGAAATGGCGTCGTCTTAGTTATGTTCATTTCGAGGTCTCCGGGGTCTAACGGCAGCAATCGTGTCGAGGATTTTATTGCAGTCTATATCGGCCTTCAATGCTTCAAGGGAAAGCTTGCTGCGCCTTCGCCAGTTCGGTTGTTCGTCCGTCGTGCCAGGTACATTTGGCTGTTGCCGATCCAGCATTATATCTTCCAGAGGGATGGCGAAAGCCAGAGCCGGCGCAGAAGCGAGCCAGCCTTGCAGTTTTGACATGACCTCGCCGTCTAGGGCTTCCGGTTTTTCATGGAGGTTCAACGCCTCAAATAGAACGTTTTTATCCTGTTCGCGGACATATTTTTCATGGGCCAAAACATTGGGGTCGTTGCCAATCCCAAGCGCTTCCCGCCATAGAAAATCATCACCGGCCCAAAACCCGGCGAGTGTTGGAAAATCATGGTTAGAAAAAGCTGCTACAGCCAGCTCACGTAAGTGCTCTAGTGGAATAATGTTGCCCGATGATGTGCGTTCGATTAGTAAGACTGAACAGCCCATGAGTTGCCAATCGGCCATGTGGGCGCGGAAATCATCCGGGACAGTGCCGAGATCTTCGCCGAACACCACACAATTTGTTTCATGCGAAAGCTCTGAGACAACATCTAAAAGCCCATCGAAAGGAAAACGCAAATAAGCTCCGGCACCGCCGCTCTGCGGTATGAAAAAACTCCGCTGCAAGCCAAGAACATGATCAATACGTAAAGCGCCGCCGAGCTCCATATTGGCTTTTAACGCACGCTTGAACGGGGCATAGTTTTCTTTGACTAACAGGTGGGGATTGAAAGGCAGTAGATTCCATTTTTGTCCATTGGGATTAGCCATATCGCCGGGCGCGCCTAAGCTTATGCCTTTTGCAAAAGCGGTCTGTTCACGCCAAGCATCGGAGCCGCCCGGCACGACGCCTACTGCAAAATCGAGATAAAGACCGACGCGCATTCCGGCCGCCTTGGCACGAGCTTGAGCGTCCGAGAGTTGCGTGTACGCTATCCATTGCAGATATTTATAATAGCTAATGCGATCTGAATTTTCTGTTTCAAATTTGCGGCACGCGAGACTTTCAGGAGACTGATATTTTTTAGGAAAATTATGAAACCCATCGTAAGTTTGCTTGGCTTTGGGAAGCGTTTCGAACAACGCGTCGAAGAGAGCGTGCTGTGATAGGGCCTCACCTTTGCCGTCGCAGAAACTCTCAAACGCCTTTGCCCGCTGATGGGTCTTCGAAAAATTTCTGAAGACTGCAAACGCCTTTTCAAAGGCTTCTGTTTTTAATTTATAAACGGCCTCATAATCCACTAAACCGTCTTTGTAGGGATTTGACGGCGCACTGAACTTCGCCTCGGCCAGTTCCGGAACATTATCTGGCGCAATATGCATGATGTTTAGAAATTCACGCGAACTGGGTGAGTATGGCGAATAGAGATGTGGCGCACTTGGAAAGAGAGCGTGTACTGGATTTAGTCCAATAAAGTCAGCGCCTTTACTGGCCATATGTTCGGCTAAGATGGCTAAATCTTCAAAGTCACCAACACCCCAATTTCGGTCGGATCGCAGGCCGTATAATCCGCAAGTGACGCCCCAAATACCCTCATGGTTCCGTAAAGCCTCTGCGCCATAGACGGGCATTTTATCTTCAACATCAGGGTAGGCCTGTGGCGGTACAGATTCTACGGCTTTTAGAAGTTTGCTGAGTGAATGAGATTCGGCCTGATGTGTATGACCTGAGATGTCGCGAAAACTCTCTATAAACCCATAGACTTCAGCTTTTTTTTTGAGATCCGCTGTCTCTTGTTCGTCAGTTTTGTAGGGCCTATCCAGACTAAAAACACTCACACTATTTGCTGGAATTAGGTTCCCTTCAAACGCCCCTGCGCTCGATAAATCAAATTTCCAATCCGCATTCATTACAGCATGAAACGTCTGAGCTTCGCCGCGGTTCATAACAATCAAAACCGCACCTTCAGCGTCCATGTTCAGGACTAATCCAATACAGCTTAGCCCATGATCGTCCCAAGCGCCGCCTTGTAATTCACCGCCCTTTGGAGACAGCCAGAGGGCATTTCTCGCGCCGTCGTCATTTATGGCTTCGCCATGTAAAAAACCGCTTTGGGAAAAATGCGGTTTGGTTTTTCGCAACGCAATCAGCTCTATCGCGAAATTTTGAAGCTCACTATCAGCTGCCCCCCAATTTAACCAAGTGATGTCATTGTCTTGGCAATAGCTATTATTATTTCCACCCTGGCTATGTCCAAACTCATCACCGGCAAGCAGCATAGGCGTGCCTTGTGACAGGATCAGCGTCGCAAGCAAATTCTTTGATCTGCGGCGTCTTGCGTGGATTATATCAGAATTATCCGTTGCGCCCTCAACGCCCATATTATCAGATAAATTGTGTCCGTGCCCGTCGCGATTTTCTTCGCCATTCGCATGATTGTGTTTCTCATTATAACTCACGGTGTCTTTGAGCGTGAAACCGTCATGGGACGTGATGAAGTTCAGCGAACTATGCGCGTTTTTATCAGAGTGATCGAAAACATCCGCGGAGCCGAGTAGACGCGCCGCCAACGCTTTGTGGGCCATTTCATCGCCGCGCCAAAAACTTCTAACATCATCTCGGAAACGATCATTCCATCCTCCCCAGCCTTTGGGGAATTGCCCTAAGACATAGCCGCCGGGACCGATGTCCCACGGTTCAGCGATGAGTTTTACTTTTGAAAGAACAGGATCTTTTTCGCAAGCGATTAGGAAATCACTCTGCTGGGTAAATCCATCCGGCCCCCGCGCCAGAGTCGAGGCCAGATCAAAACGAAAACCGTCAACGCCCATCTGCTCAACCCAATATCGCAAGCTGGCGATTGTCAGCGCCAAAACCTGCGGGTGGGTCATATCAAGCGTATTACCTGTTCCTGTATGATTGACGTAAAAACGTCTATCATCCTGCAAGCCATAATAGCTCAGATTATCAATACCTCTATAAGAGAGGGTCGGTCCTAGCTCATCACTTTCAGCCGTATGGTTATAAACAACGTCTAATATGACTTCGATACCTGCTGCATGTAGCGCCTCGACTGAGGACTTAAACTCGGACGCCTCGCCGTAGCTCGAGTGGGCAGCAAAATAATTTATGGGATTATAGCCCCAATAATTGGTCAGCCCAAGCCCCGTCAGGCGCGGCTCCGTGAAGAAACTTTGCACAGGTAAAAGCTCGACAGCTGAAACAGCCAGAGCGGTCAGATGCTTGATGATGGCTGGCTCTTTTATTCCGGCAAATTTCCCCTGAGCGGCGGGCGCAACATCCGGATGCCGCATCGTGAGACCTTTGACGTGAGCTTCATAGACGAGCGTCTCTGCCCAAGATGTTTTAGGACGTTTGGATTTATAGGGCGCAGCCTCCGCAATCGCTATGCATTTGGGCATGAACGGAGCTGAGTCACGCTTATCAAACGACAAATCTTTTTCGGAGCTACTTAAATCATATCCGAATATCGCGTCATCTTGGATAATTCTGCCGAACAACTCCCGAGCGTAAGGGTCTAGCAACAGCTTATTAGAATTAAATCGATGGCCGTCTTGCGGGGCATAAGGTCCATCCACGCGGTAGCCATAAAGCTGGCCCGGTTCTAAACCTTCTACGAAACCATGCCAAATATCGCCTGTCCGAAACGGTAGGTCTATCTTAGCAATTTCCGTTTTCCCGTCTTCGGAAAATAAGCAAAGCGTCACCCGCGACGCGTGAGCAGAAAACAGAGCGAAATTAATGCCGCCTGCGCCAGTTGATGCCCCAAGTGGAGATGGTTTACCCGCACTGGCTATATAATGTGAAGCGGTCATTTTCAGACCTCTAGCAGACCTGCATAAAGATTGAGATAGTCTTTAGCTGACGGCTCCCACCCAACCGGATGAGAGAGACAATTTTGCTTCATTTGTGACCAGATTTTGGGCGCTTTGTACAGGCTAAAGGCACGGTCAATTGTGGCCGATAAATTATGCGGCGTAATGTCAAAAAATAGTAAGCCCGTGGCTGCTGACTTTGCCAGCGCTGCAGGACTGGCGTCAATGATTGTATCATTGAGCCCGCCGACGCGGCCAGCAATAGGCACCGTTCCATAACGCATCGCGCAAAGCTGCGTTAGGCCGCACGGTTCAAATCTGGACGGAATGAAAATCGCATCAGACCCGGCTTGGATGAAATGGGCAAGCGGTTCATCATATCCAATTTGGACGGAGACTTCAGTCGGGTGTTTTTCAGCGGCAGCACGGAACTTATCTTCAATGGCGCTATCGCCCGATCCAAGGAGCGCCAATTGCCCGCCTGATAAGACAATGTGGTCGACGAGATCTCCAAGAAGATCTAGCCCCTTTTGCGTGGTTAATCTGGAAATCACGCAGAAGAGCGGTGTATCTTTTGAAACCCGCAATCCCATTTTCTTTTGTAGGGCGACTTTGTTTTTGGCTTTACCTTCCGGCGCATCGGCAGAGAACGGCGCCGTAATAGCCGGGTCTGTTTCAGGATCCCAAACCTCAAGGTCGATTCCGTTCAAAATGCCTGACAAGGCCTTCTGCCGAGATTTTAAAATTCCGCCAAATCCCATACCACCTTGGTCGGATTGAATTTCCAAAGCGTAGCTTGGGCTTACCGTTGTTACGTGGTGACTATAAACCACGCCGCCTTTGAGGAAGCTAACCTTATCCCAATATTCTAAGCCGTCTTTGTGGAAGACCTCGTCGGGCAAGCCAATGCCAGTCAATATTGATTTCGGAAAGAGGCCTTGAAAGGCAAGATTATGTATTGTCAGAACCGCTTTAACTTCGGAATTTGTGGCTTGGAGATAGACTGAAACAAGCCCTGCTTGCCAGTCATGCGCATGCACGACATCAAAGGCTTTTAGACCAAATTTTCCAGAGGCCAGGTCAGCCGCAATACGGGAAAAGGCAGCAAATTTTATTGCATTGTCCGGACGGTCAACGCCGCTCTCCAGCTGATAAGGATTGCCTTCAAATTTGAATAAATGCGGTGCGTCGAGTGCAATAACTGAGAGGCCTGCTTTCGTTCTTCCGGACATAAGTTTGGCCTTACCTCCACCAACGTCAGTAAGTTTTTTGATTGTTTTTTTGCCTGTTAAGCCACTTAAAACAGATGGAAATCCAGGTAGGAAGACTGTGACATCTGCCCCTTGCGTTTCAAGCGCCAGAGGCAAAGCCCCGACGACATCCGCAAGCCCTCCCGTTTTAATGAGCGGAAAACACTCTGAGGCCACCATTAAAATGCGCATTATATCGGCTAAAAATCCAAATTATCAATCATGGGCTGTGTAATTAAACAGACCCCACTTTTAGTGCGGTAGAAGCGTTTAGCGTCGAGTTCAGCATCATTCCCAACGGCTAAACCTTTAGGGATTTTAACCCCTTTGTCTATCACGACATTCGTCAATTGACAAACTTCAGCGATATCGACTTCCGGTAACACAATACAGCGTTTTAGCGTCGAATAAGAATGAATATAACACCGCGTAAACAATAAAGATTGATCTACACGCGCTCCGGAAACAATACAGCCTCCAGAGATTACAGAATTGACGGCAGAGCCTCGCCTGCCAACCTTGTCGTGGATGAATTTCGCACCGGGTGCTAACTCACTATAGGTCCAGATTGGCCAACTACTGTCATAAAGATTGAGAGCTGGCTCAAAAGATGTCAGATCCAAATTCGCTTCCATATAGGCGTCCACGGTTCCGACATCACGCCAGTATGCTTCCTCCTCGCCGTCAGAACGTACACAGGACTTGGTAAAGCGATGTGCCTGAGCTTTCCCGTTTTTCACAATATAAGGAATGAGGTTTTTGCCGAAATCTCTATCTGAATCTGGATCGGCTGCATCCCGGCGGAGTTGTTCAAAAAGATAATTCCTATTAAAGACATAGATCCCCATAGATGCCAGACATTTATCTGGTTGTCCTGGCATGGTTGGAGGGTTCGCCGGCTTTTCAAGAAAATCAGTAATGCGGTAACTTTCATCTACATGCATAATACCGAATTCGCTGGCATTATCTGTCGGTATCTCGAGGCATCCAATGGTCACATCGGCTTTAGAGTTTACATGCTCTTCGAGCATGATTTCATAATCCATTTTGTAAATATGGTCTCCCGCGAGAACGACGATATATTCAAGGTTGGAATAGCTCTCAATGATATGGATATTTTGATATACTGCATCAGCCGTCCCTTCGTACCATCGGGTTTCTGACATGGTTTGAGATGCTGGCATAATGTCGAAACTCTCATTGCGTTCCGCACGGTAAAAATTCCAACCGCGTTGCAAATGTCGAATGAGGCTATGCTGCTTATATTGTGTCGCGACCCCGATGCGCTTAATCCCGGAATTCATCGCATTAGAGAGTGCAAAATCAATGATGCGAAACTTGCCGCCAAAGAAGACCGCAGGCTTGGCGCGAGTCTCTGTCAGATCTTTCAAGCGGCTCCCGCGCCCTCCGGCCAGAACAAAAGCCATCGACCTCTCAGCCAGTCGTCGATTATTGGTTCTATCACTTTGTCGCCGATTCAACGAGGCCGCCTTATTTTGCATCAATTTCCCCTCAATGGGTGTTTTTTCCTGTTTTTCTTACTCTAAGCATAGTTTTTATACGGTAGTAAGGGAAATTCATGCGGGAAAGACTAGACGCATCTCTTTTTGCCGACTACCTCCCGCCGCGATATAAGTAACTCATGGACAGCGCTGTCATCATGCGCATGATCCGATTTAAAAATATTCACGAGATACCCCATGAAACCTGTTCAGCATGAATTCGAAGATGCGAAGGATCTTTTGCATGAAAGTTTCGGCAACTCTGTCCTGCGTCACCTTATTTACTCTGTCGGAAAAGACACATCTCACGCCGTAGAACGCGATTGGTGTGTGGCTCTATCTATGGCCATCCGTGACCGTATGGTCGAAGGCTGGATTGATACGACCCGCCAGATTTACGAGAAAAAGCAAAAACGTGTTTATTACCTCTCTATGGAATTTATGATTGGCCGTATGCTCGAAGACAGCCTGACCAATTTAGGCCACTTGCAGGAAGCTCGAACCTTTATCGAATCCCAAGGTTTAAATTTTCACGATGTCTTACACGCAGAACAAGATGCCGCTCTTGGCAATGGCGGGCTTGGACGGCTTGCGGCCTGTTTCATGGACAGCATGTCAACGACCGGCGTTGCAGGCATGGGCTATGGTATCAGATATCAGCACGGCATTTTTCGTCAAAATATGGAAAATGGTTGGCAGATGGAAGAACCTGAAGATTGGCTCGTTCAGGGCAATGCTTGGGAGTTCCGTCGTCCCGAAGTTGTTTATGACATTAATTACGGCGGCTTTGTTGAAACAAGTGACGAGGGTAAAGCAGAATGGAAGCCTTCAGAGCGTGTTCAAGCCATTGCCTTTGATATGCCGATTGCAGGTTGGAAGGGCGCGCATGTGAACACACTTCGCCTTTGGTCTGCGCGTCAGGCGGATCTCATGAATTTGAAAAAATTTAATGAGGGCGATTTTATGGCCTCCGCTCACCAGCAAATTCTGGCTGAGACACTTTCGAAAGTTCTCTACCCCGGCGATCATACGCCAGAAGGCCGTGAGTTACGCCTGAAGCAAGAATACTTCTTCACAGCGGCTTCGCTGCAAGACCTCATTCGACGTTTTTTCACCAACTATGACAGTTTGGATAATCTCGGCGATCATGTTGCTGTACAATTGAATGACACACATCCTGCTATCGCTGTACCAGAGCTCATCCGGATTTTGATGGATGATTATGATTATAGCTTTGAGCGGGCGTTCGAGATTACACGCAAGACGCTGCATTATACGAACCATACGCTTCTACCCGAGGCCCTTGAAAAATGGCCGAAAGGATTGTTCGAGCACATTTTACCGCGCCACCTTCAGATTATCAATATGATTGACGGCGCTTTCTATCAGGAAGCCTTGAAGGTTGGGCTAGAGCACAACGTCATCGCCAACATACAAGTGATCCATCCGCATCAGCAGGATTGGGTGCGTATGGGGAATTTGGCCTTTATTGGGTCACGCAAAGTCAACGGCGTTTCAGCCCTTCATACTGAGCTGATGAAGCAAACCGTTTTCCATGATCTGCACACTATGTTCCCGGATAAAATCATTAACCAGACCAATGGTGTCACGCCGCGGCGCTGGGTACTGGAGTGTAATCCGGGCCTGTCTGATCTCGTGACGGAGAAAATCGGTGAAGATTGGATTGACGATCTCGAGCAACTAAAGAAACTCGAAGAATTTGCCGAAGATGCCAAGTTCCAAAAGCGTTATATGGACATCAAATCAGACAATAAGAAACGTCTGGCAGAATTCTTAGAAGCGCGCATAGGTATCACTGTAAATCCTGATGCGATGTTCGATATTCAGATTAAACGTATCCATGAATATAAGCGTCAGCTCATGAATATTCTGGAAGCGATTGCGCTTTATAACGAGATGAAAGCTAACCCTTCCGCGCCGTGGCAACCGCGTGTGAAAATCTTCGCCGGTAAAGCTGCACCAAGTTATTTTCTCGCAAAAGTCATCATTAAACTCATCAGTGATGTGGCAGAAGTCGTCAATAATGACCCAGAAATCGGCGATAAGCTCAAAGTCATCTTCCTACCAAACTACAATGTCTCAGCAGCTGAAGTACTCATCCCAGGGGCTGATCTCTCCGAGCAAATTTCAACCGCTGGTTTCGAAGCCTCCGGTACAGGCAATATGAAATTTGCGCTTAACGGCGCGCTAACCGTTGGCACACTCGACGGCGCCAATGTCGAGATGCAAGAGCATTTAGGCGAAGATAATATCTTTATCTTCGGTATGAAAGCCGACGCTGTGGCCGAACGTCAACATCGCCGTGCGCGGCCATCCGAAGTCATCAAAGACTCCCAGCGCCTCCAGCAAATCATCGGGCAGCTTGAGAGTGGTTTCTTCAGTGACGGGGATACAGGCCGTTATCGCGATATTTTGGATAATATTAAAAATCACGATTATTTCCAAGTCGTCCCGGATTTCGAAGATTATTGGGCCACGCAGCGCCATATTGATGAGGTCTATCAAAAGCCTTCGGAATGGGCCAAGATGGCGATCCTAAATACGGCTCGCATGGGTTGGTTCAGTTCTGATCGGACAATTCGTGGCTATGCCAAGGACATCTGGAAGACACCGACGATATAATATTATTAGGAAGGCGGGAGAATGAATAGTAGCGAAATTCACCGCCTTGTTTCCGGCACGCATGCCGACCCTTTTTCGAGATTAGGGCATCATAGCAACGGTAAACAAGATATATTACGAACCTATGCGCCTCAGGCGCATAAGATTGAGATATTTACGCCACGCGGAAATAAACCTGTTGCAGAAATGACCAAGATTCACGACGCGGGATTATTTGAAACGACACTGACGCCCATTAAGATCAAAACAGGTTACCGTTACGTCGCGCATTATGACGGCGGCTCCCATAGTTTTGAGGACCCTTATCGATTTGCACCAACTATCGGTGACTTGGACTTATACCTGCTTTCCGAAGGTCGTCATGTGCATGCCTATCGGATACTCGGCGCACATGTGACGGAGCAAGACGGCGTAAGCGGGACACGCTTTGCGCTTTGGGCACCCAATGCCGCCGGTGTCTGCGTGGCCGGCGATTTCAATCATTGGAGCGATGTAAAAAACCCGATGCGGTCTCGCGGCGGCAGCGGGATATGGGAGCTGTTCCTGCCGGATGTCGGTGATGGAGTAACCTATAAATATGCCATCCGCGATGCGTCCGGACATATGCAGCCCTTGAAGGCTGACCCGTTCGGATTTGGCGGTGAAATGCGGCCAAAGTCTGCATCGGTAGTGCGCGATCTTTCGACTTATAACTGGCGTGATAGTAAATGGCTGGAGTCGCGTCACGTGCGCCATCACCGCGCTGCGCCGATGTCGATTTATGAAGTTCATTTAGGGTCATGGCAGCGCACAGATGACGGCGGTTTCCTGTCCTATGCGGATCTGGCAGAGAAACTCATCCCTTATGTGAAGTCTTTGGGGTTCACACATATTGAGCTGATGCCAATTACCGAACATCCGTTTGACGGCTCTTGGGGTTATCAACCCATTGGGCTGTATGCACCAACAGCGCGTCATGGCACCGCTGATGACTTTAAAGCCTTTGTCGACGCCTGTCACGAAGCTGAAGTTGGTATCATTCTCGATTGGGTGCCGGGACATTTTCCGTCCGATGAACACGGGCTCGCACAATTCGACGGCTCTTATCTTTATGAGCACGCTGATCCGCGCAAAGGGTTTCACCCCGATTGGAATACGCTGATATTTAATTTCGGCCGCCGCGAGGTCGTCAATTATCTTGTCGCCAATGCCCGTTTCTGGCTCGAAGAATATCACCTAGACGGTCTGCGCGTCGATGCGGTCGCGTCCATGCTCTATTTGGATTATTCTCGCGAAGACGGCGAGTGGATTCCTAACCCTGACGGCAGCAACCAAAATTGGGAAGCCGTCAAATTTCTGCAATCCATGAACGCGGATGCTTATTCGGCGATGGGCGGTATCTTCACCGTGGCCGAAGAAAGCACAGCGTGGCCCGGCGTCACATCACCAACCGATCAAGACGGCTTAGGCTTTGGATTTAAATGGAACATGGGCTGGATGAATGATACGCTCGAATATATGGGCGAAGACCCGATTAACAGGCAGTTCCATCATCACAATATGACCTTCGGAATCGACTATGCCTTTTCTGAAAATTACGTCCTGCCGCTCTCTCATGATGAGGTCGTTCACGGCAAAGGCTCGCTCTTGGACCGCATGCCCGGGGATCGCTGGCAAAAGCATGCCAATCTTCGTGCCTATTTCGGATTTATGTGGGGCCATCCCGGAAAGAAGCTTTTGTTCATGGGCTGCGAATTTGCGCAAAGCCAAGAGTGGAAAGCGGATTCCTCGTTGGACTGGCATTTGCTCCAATATCCCGAACATAAAAACATGCAAACGCTTATTGGCGATTTGAACAAGCTTTATCTGGCCACGCCCGCCCTATTCGAAAAAGATTGCGAACAGGATGGATTTCAGTGGATTGATGGCGGCGCTCAAGCGGATAATGTGTTGTCTTTTGTCCGGTGGGATAACGACCGACAAAACCCAGTGCTCGTCGTTTGTAATTTCTCAGCGGCCGTCCGCGCACCCTACCGCATTGGTGTACCCAAAGCTGGATTCTGGCAAGAGAAACTGAATACAGATAGCCAACTTTACGGCGGTGCGGGTCAAGGCAATCTTGGCGGGTTAGCGTCAGACGACGTTGGCGCTCACGGGCAAACACAGTCACTGTCTTTGACGTTGCCAGCTTTATCGACCCTTATTTTTAGCTTTGCGACAGATAAGTCTTAAATCCACTGTCTCGAGCTGTGATTAAAATCAGTGCTTCCCACTTATATTTAGAACAATTCCATATCGCCCCAGACCGTTCGTTCTGCGAGGCCCAAGCGACATATGATACTTACGCTCAGTATATTAAGGACTGAAGGATTTTAAAAACGCAGAACAAAAACATAGGAGATGAAAATGGCCGGCAAAACAACCTATGAGATGAAACAGATAGAGGCCTACCGGCTTGCTGAGGCGGACGGCTTCCGGCAACATCCTGATGTTTATTGGCACCAAGCTGAAACAGCGCCGAGTACATCAAAGCCGAAACCTGCGAAGAAAAAGCCCAAAAAAAAATCACCTATCAAAAAAGATAATCTGACAGTCGTTGAAGGTATCGGGCCTAAGATCGCTGGATTGCTAAACGCCGACGGAATCGTCACCTTCGCGGATTTGGCGAAAGCTAAAGTCGGGAGATTGGAGAAAATTCTTAAAGACGCCGGCCCTCGTTTTTCATTCCACAAACCCAATAGCTGGCCAAAACAAGCCAAGCTTGCGCGAGACGGAAAAATGGACGCGCTTAAAAAGTTACAAGATGGACTTGATGGCGGGAAATAGTGAACTTTCTCATTCGATGATCATAAATCTATAGGCTTTCTTTTAGAGGGCTTAAAAATCAACTAAGTGTTCAAATTCGCTATACTCAAACCCTTCGTTCACCTGTCCACATTCCATTTGACAGAAACTTGGAAAACAGAAGATATCCGTGTGCAACAAAATCAAATGTGAACGTGCCACAAATTCGAATTTTATAATCTTAAGCAATTGACTTACATGTGTTTTTCTACACAGCATCGTGCTGTGTGGGGACACCATTACTTTACTCTTTAGCCACCCCTAAAAGTCTCTAAGCCTTGTAATTTCCTTTAATTATCCCCTTATAACCGTAATTTTATGCTTTTTTCCGGCTTATGCGAATAGTTCGGGGTTCAGTGCCGCTCTTGGGCACCAGCTTTTTTCCTCCGACAACCAGTTAGGGCACTGAAACCCCTATATTTTCGCCATAAGTTATCTCAGACTGTCTCAAATTCTGAAGTAACGGCCGCGAGCCGCGGCATGAGCTAGGGATGAAAGCCGCACGGCCAAGACCGCGAAGGTGGCTTGGCCCACGCCAGGCCGGCCCGAAGTGCCAGCGAAGGAGACGCCATCATTCTCGATTCTACAATTCCCATCGAATATATTACCGATATGGTCAAATAGGCTCACAAACACTATTTCAAGGTCTTCATGACTTATGTCTTTAGCACCGAAATCTTCGGCATAAAAAACACAGTAATAATTATTCTCACGTCATCCAGGAAAAGAGTTCGAAGTTTTCTCGGTAGTGACCGATTGATCGAAAGATCAGGAAAAATTAGAAATAAAGTAAACAGAAATCTTCACCGAATTATTTCTTTTGATCTACTGCGTTTGCTTTAACTTATGCGTATTAAAATGCTAAAAACCGAGACTAGATAGTTTCATGATACTCCAGTGTCAAAGTCCGACTAAACCTCACACTTGCGTTAATATTTATACCATAATTTTCATACTGATAGGGGGATCAGTTTTAAAGCCGCCCTGTCAGAGACCGTAGGACTAATTTCTGCTGCTCAAGATCAAACGTCGTTTGTATTCGCGCTAGCCCGGCTTCCTCAAATTCAATCCGGAGCTCGACCAAATCCCTGTATGTAATGGTACCTGCACCAGCTTCAATTTCAGCAGCTTCGAACTGCAGGCGTGTTTGATGCTCGACTTCAACACGCGTTTGCAATTGCTTTTCCAGAGAATTCAAGCGTTGCCAAGTAATGGAAACATCTTCGCGAAGCTGTTGCTCTCTATCAAAAACGCGGGCCCGCGCAGCTGTTTCTCGCGCCGTTGCACGTCTCTTTTGGGCGCGTAGAGCGTTACCAGAATAAAGCGGAACGGTTACATCAACACCTACCCGATCACGAAATTCGAATTGATCGAAGCCACCAATGGAAGAATAAGCCCCTGTGGCGACAACACTGATAATCGGAAGTCTGGCTCGAGCTTCACGCCTTGCTCTGGCGGCTTCGCCTTCCGCGCGATTTCTCAAAGCACCGAGAGCCGGGTTATTGTCCAGCGCTTGCGTGACAGCTTGTTGAGCCACAAGATAGGACGGTGCAGACGAAAAATCGGAACTATCAGATATCGCACATATCGGTGAAGAAGCCCGTGTCGCGAGTTCGATTTGAGTTTCGGCCCTGTCGCGCCGAAATTCGAGTTCAAGGACGAATCCTTCCGCTTCCGATAATTGTGAGGCGACTGATGCGCGTTCAGTGCGCGTCGCGCCACCCATTTCCAGTAACTTGTCTATAGAGTCCAGCTGCCGCGAAAAGTAATCACGCCGACGTTCTGTCAGTTTAATTTGAGCAATAGCTTCGTGATATTCCAGTAAAGCGAACCCGGCTTGAGTGGCCGCATCGAGAGCCGCTTGGCGGGTGTCATCCTGTGCCGCTGCGAAATCTGCACGGGCGGATCGACGCGCATATTTCGCATCACCGAAATCAATCAATCTCTGCGAGGCCCGAAAACCGATGGAATTAGAAACACCGCTATCGACCACACCAGTGCTGCCCACACCTGTTCGACCAACCGCATCAAGGCGGGGCCGGTAAAGTGAGCGGGCTTGATCAATATCTGCATCAGCCTCGTCTTCTCCGGCTCTGGCGATAAGAACAGAAGGATCGCGCCGACCCGCCAGTTCAAGAACGTCGTTCAGCCGGAGACATCCTTCAGGTGCAACACTCGTGGGCGCAGCCGTTGAAATAATCTCTGATGATTGTGCCTGAGCTGTCATCATAAAAGCAGGTGTCAGCAGAACCAATGAGGTCAGTGCGGCGTGTCGCATAGTTGTAGAATTAAGAGACATGACACTACCCCGTCCGCAATCCCTTGAAGAGGGACTCACCCAGAGGTTCGAAGAGGTAATCCAACAATGTCCGCGACCGGCCGGAATAGATAAAAACATCAACGGGCATACCGGGTATGATATCGACACCTTGAGTTCGGGCGATTTCCGATTTCGGCACACGCAGGCGGGCTTCGTAATACGGCGCACCTGTGACCGGATCTGTTTTCAAGTCGGCTGAAACATCTATGATTTCACCTGTCAAACGCGGGGCCTGCCATCCTTTGTAAGATGAGAATTGTGTCCGGACGCTTTGACCCTCTGAAATCGCGGACCGATCTGTTGCGCTTATCTGGACGCTAGCAGTCACCTCACTAATTTCTGGTACAATTTCCATCAATGTCTCTCCGGAGCCTACAACACCACCAATCGTCGAAAAGCTCATATTTAGGACCTCGCCCGAAACCGGTGCAATGATTACTGAACGGTCCAGCACATCCTGAGCTTGATTCAGGCGATCCTGCGCTGCCAAGAGTTCGGCACTGGTGTCCAGAAGCGCCGTCGCGGTATCACGCGCGGTCGAGGCCCGGGTTTGAGCGATCTGTGCCACTAAGTCCGCCTCAGACGCCCGTGCGTCATCGCGTTGACTTGTCAGGGCGGCAATGTCGCCTTCTAACGTCGCAACAAGCCGCTCAGCTGATGTGACTTGGTCCCGACGAGCAAGTTGTTGTTCGAATATATTCGAAATAACATCCAATTCAGCGCGGGCAGACTCCAAGGCTTTTTGCGCAATCAGGATTTGCCCATCTCGAGAGCTTTGCAATTGACGCGTTGATTGAATGCGTGATTCCAGAACGGCAATATCGGCTAACAGAGAATAACGCTGTTGCTGGAAAAGCTCTGTTTCTCGGCGGATGATATCTTCACGTTCCGCTTCGCCAAGGTCTAATGTATCCAGAACAGAGAAATCGGGCGTGTTATGATTATCCTGCAAAGCTCGAAGGCGGGCAACAGATGCCGCCTGCGCACCATATTCCTGAATAATCTGATCACGTGATGACAAGGACGCAGTTCGTTTCAAGACAACCAAAACATCGCCTGCCTGAACTGTTTCACCCTCTCTCACGCGGAGTTCAGAGACGATACCGCCCTCAAGATGTTGGACCATCTGGCGATTATCTTCGACGACAATTTGTCCAGACGCGGCGACACCTTCTTCGAGCGGTGCCAGAGCGCCCCATGTGCAGAAGCCTCCAAAACCGATGGCACAGAGAAGCGCCATATTACGGACCGTCTTGTCACGCATAGGATTGATGAATGTTTTTGATTGAGTCATGATTAAGCTCCTACCGCTTTAAGGGTGGGTCGTGGCTTTGATGCAGCGATGTAAGCTTGTGTCTGGGCCTGTCCGACTGATCCATTTTCGACGATGAGAAGTTGAGATGTAGCCCGAATGAGTTTCAAGTCATGCGTGGCGACAACAACGAGTGTTCCTGCCTTTGCAACAGCATGGAGGCGATTAATGATCTGATGAGCGGAAGCTGGATCGAGATTAGCTGTCGGCTCGTCGAGGAGTAAGAGGACCGGCTTACCAAATAACGCACGGGCCATGCCGATCATCTGACGTTGGCCTGCGGAAAGTGACCCGACCCCTGGAACACCAACCTGTGTCTCATATCCCTGTGGTAGAGCCAGAATCATCTCGTGCGCTCCAGCAACTTTAGCCGCCGCGATAATATTATTCGGCTCCACGTCTTTCATACGCGAGATGTTTTCCGCAACTGTCCCCGGGAGGAGTTCAACATCCTGCGGCAGGTAGCCGACATATTGCCCGCGATCCGCCGGGGCCCAATCGTGCAGTTCACGTCCGCCCAGTTTAACTGCGCCGCCATGCGGTGACCACGCGCCTGAAATCGTCTGAAGAAGTGAGGATTTTCCAGCTCCATTCGGCCCAATAATGCCGATCATTTGAGGAGCATCTACTTCGAACATAAACGGGCGCAAGATAGGAGCATCCGTGTCGGGAATACCAACGCTGAGGCGATCCAGCTTCAAGGCAGCGTCAGGACGGGGTAGCGGCGTGTACTCGGCAGATGTTTGCTCTTGAGAGATTGCAGGTAATATCTGGTTCCAAGCAGATTGAGCAGCGGCGACGCCACGCCAGCTCCCAACAATTTGATCAATCGGACCAAGTGCGCGGGATAAAATGATGGACCCCGCGACAATGGCACCCGGTGAAACCTGTTGTGCAATAGCCAGCGCTCCACCTGCACCCAGAATTAGGATTTGAAGCGTCTGACGGCCCGAGCGTGTAATAGAGGAAAACTTACCCTCATGGGATGTCGCCCTGAGCGCGTGTTCGCGGGCTTCAGATTTTGTTGCCCGCCATTTTGTCAGCGCCGGACCGGACAAGCCCATAGAAACGATAGCCGAGCGTTGACGGGCCAGTCCGTTAACGAGAGAAAAGGCCTTCGCGCTTGTTTGGCTCGCCGCATCATTAGTCGCCCGATTTGTCATTTCCGCTATGACGGCAATCGTAAACAGGATGGCGCCACCCGCTAGACCAAGAAACCCGATCAATGGGTGAATGATAAACATGACCGCAAGGAAAAGCGGCGCGAAAGGCAGGTCGAAAAAGGGCAGAATGGTTTGATTGGCAAAAAACCCACGAATGCGTGAGAGAACGCGTAGGTCATTCGGCAAACGCCCGCCTGCATCATGACGGCGTTCGAAATTCGCGAATATGCGCTCGGAGAGCTCTTCTTCCAAACGCTCGGCAGCTAGAGCACAAATCCGGCGACGCCCAATTTCTGCAGCGGCATAGATACCCATCAAGAAGACCGCAATTACGGTCATCCAGATTAGCGTATCGTGCGAGCCTGATGTTAGAATACGGTCATAGACCTGTAGCATGTAAAGCGGGGAGACCAGCAGCAATAAATTGCTGACGAGACTGAACCCCATAATGGGCCAGACAGTACCAGGTAATTCTCGGGACATGGATATGAACCACCCAATCAAGCCGGATTTATTCACCGTTGAAGTTTGCAATTTCGCCATGACGGTCTCTCTCTTTGTCAATTCGATGCGCGCACTGGACCACTTTAACCAAAGCGGCTCATCTTTCCGTCGCACCAGCCAAAGGAAAGGTTCAAAACAGAACTGAAATTTTCAGATATTCATACAAAAAAGACCGGCTCCGGGGGCGCATTCCGGAGCCGGCCTGAACGAACCCACCAAGAGAGAGACCGGCAGGTCCGCTCCCCCTTGTTCGGGGAAGCT
Organism: uncultured Caulobacterales bacterium; assembly: GCA_947503715.1. Taxonomy (GTDB): domain Bacteria; phylum Pseudomonadota; class Alphaproteobacteria; order Caulobacterales; family Maricaulaceae; genus Litorimonas. The sequence continues at coordinate 29,301 of CANNER010000004.1, forward strand.
TTTTATTACTTTCGCAAATTACGCGATTTCGAAGAGTTCCTGGGCAATAAACGCCTCAAATTCATCTTCTAATGCGATAGCGAAACTATCCGCTGCGAATGTTGAGTTACCTTCAAGGCTTTGGGCTGAAGCAGGTTGCGTAACATTCATAAGGGATGCGTCATCAACGGAGAGAGACTGTACAACAGCGGCGTCCAACTGACTGGACTCTGCCATCGGGCCTGATGGTGCCGATGTAATCGGTGCACCATCCTGACCAATGACTTGCTCAATGCTGACCAAAGTATCGACCTGAATGTCCTCGACAAAGACGTCTCCGTCTCCTGTATCGGCCATCGGGTCCATTGTATCGCCATTCACGTCACCGCCGGCATCGACGATGAAGTCCTGAACGACCCCACCATTTTCGCCGCGCGGCGCATTGTGCAGATGGATCGAGGAGAACGGTCCGACCGGGGTCAGCTCGCTTGTCGAGATACCCGCAACCTCCAGCGTGCCGGAGTAAGTGGCGTTACCTTCCGCATCAATCACGATAGTGACTGTAGCTTCACCTGTCGCTTCGGAGTCAGAGGCACCATTTGGTTCCTGCGCGCCGTCAAGTGACGCTTCGAGAACCAGAGTCCGGACGCCGTCCACTGTTTCATCGCTGACCACTGTATCAAGTTGTCCGCGGATTTCGCCGCCGCCAAACTCTTGCGTGTGGATGTTAAAGTAGAGGTTCCCGGCATCTGCCGCTGCGATAAAGGCAGCATCATTTGCGACTTCAGCTTCGGTAACTTCGACAGAGAAGCCGAGTTCACGCGTGGCTGTACCGTTTCCGTCTGCGTCGAGTTCGACAATAACAGGAACGCTTGACGTTGTGTAATCCACTGTGTCGAAGCCTTCGCCACCATCATAGATGTCTTCGCCGCCGGTCCAGATGATCGTATCGTCACCCTCGCCTGCTTCGATGACGTTCTCGCCGCCATTACCGCGGATGACATCGTCTTGGGCTGTACCAATAACATTCTCAATTGACGTGAGTGTCTCATTGACCATGCCATAGCTGGCTGTTCCCGCACCGAGGTCCACAGTGACGCCCACACCGATATTGGAGTGGTCAGCTGTGTCGATACCTTCACCACCATCCAACGTGTCTTGGCCACCGCCACCGCGCAGGACGTCATTGCCGTCACCACCGATAAGCGTGTCATTACCAGCACCCCCATCAAGCAGGTCGTCGCCGAATCCACCTTCGATCGTATCATTCCCATTTCCACCAAAGAGTTCATCATCTCCGCCGAAGATGGCACGGTCCACGAGAATGCGCAGGACGAGTTGCTGTCCGCCATTCAGAGTGAAGTCGCCAACAGCCGGATCAATCACAGTTCCTGCAGCTGTTGTGCCGCCAAGAATATTTATCGGGCCGCCATCAAGATTGCCTTCGGAGCCGTTAAAGCCTGGGTGAACCGTTACAACACCGTTTTCAGTGATGCCCGTATTTGGACCCATCTGGTTTAGGAAGGCTGCATCCAGTTCCGTGTTCACCTCAGTTCCGGCATCCAGCACATCCGATCCGAAGCGCAGAATTTCAACTGGGCCGAGGAAAGAACCATCTGATGAGAAGATCGGATCCGTCAATGGGTTACCCGGAGACGCCAGGAAAGCATCATTGGATGGAATGACCATAGTGGCCCAGACAAAGTTACCGACACCAACATCGTCAGGATTGACATTGATTGTAAAGGTCGCTGTCTCGCCTGGATCGATGGGTCCGGGTGCGCCCTGTCCCAGTCCGAAGACTGTCGCATCGACACCATTGCGTCCGGCCAGTTGGCTGAACTCTGTCGCAAGTGCATTGACGTTTCCGTCTTCTGCTAAACGCTCCAGACCGGTACTGACGGCGCCGCCACGGTCATAGAGGTCGAAATCGGAATTGGCAGCATCTTGGAAGCCGAACCAAACAGGCGTGAGGAAGGTTCCGCCTTCTCCGAGTGTGTTCTCGACAGAGATAGTGATTGTCTCACCGTCGCCGATTGCATCACCGCGGATGAAGTCGTCACCGTCGCCACCCCGGATAACATCGGAGCCATCACCACCTGCGAGCAGGTTGTCATTGGCATCACCCGTGATGACATCATCCTGAGCCGTACCAATCACGTTTTCAACGTTAACGATCGTTTCAGCTTCGACCATGCCGTAGGACGCGTTACCTGTTTCAAGGTTTATGTCGATACCGAGGCCGATATTACCGAAATCGGCTGTATCAACACCGTCGCCACCATCAAGTGAGTCTTGGCCACCGCCACCAATCAAGGTGTCGTCACCGGTTCCACCGATCAGCGTGTCGTTGCCGGCACCACCTGAAAGCGTGTCATTTCCGGCACCACCGTCAAGCACGTTATCGCCTTCATCACCTGTCAAACGGTCATCACCCGTAAAGCCGGTGAGATTTTCGAAGTTTGTGGATGTCTCTTCAATCGTCGTGCCGTTCGGCGCAACATAGATAGCAGAGTCTGTCGAGAGGTTTGCGTCCACGTTACGTCCGATGCCTTCGAATGTCAGCGTGTCATTGCCTTCGCCGCCATCGAGAACATCAAAGCCCCCGCCGCCACCAACAATATCATCGCCAGAGCCACCAAAGAGTGTGTCATTACCGGCGCCGCCCAAGAGAACATCATCACCCGCACCGCCATCGACAGATTGCGATCCAGCCGCTGGGGCCAGTTGGTCATCATTCTCGGACAGAATCACGTTCTCAATTGAGATGAGAGTGTCAACGCTTTCAACTTCGGCAAAGACGTCACCGTCTTCCGTGTTACCGTTCACGTCACCGCCTGCATCCTGAACGATATCCTGTAAAACAGGTCCGTTCTGCCCCGCAGGGGCATTGTGAAGATGGATCGCGGAGAACGGTCCGACCGGTATCAGTTCAGAGACACCAATACCATCAACATCCAAAGTGGAGCTGTAGGTTGCGTTACCTTCAGCATCGACGGTGATCCTGACTTGACCAACACCTGTTGCGATGGAGTCAGACGCATTATTTGGCTCTTGCGCGCCATCAAGAGCGGCATCCAAAACAATCGTACGAACACCATCAACTGTCTCATCTGAGCTCACCGATAACTGTCCGCGAATTTCGCCCCCGGGGAAGTCGTTCGTATGAATGTTGAAGTAGAGATTTCCAGCTTCGGCCGCTGCAACGAATGCTGCATCATCTGCAACTTCAGCGTCCACAACTTGTACACCAAATCCGAGTTCGCGTGTTGCAGTTCCGTTTCCGTTTTCGTCAAGCTCGACGATAACCGGAGCAGAAGACGTCGTATAATCAACTGTGTCGTTACCTTCACCACCGTCCAATACGTCGTCACCACCCGTCCAGATAATTGTATCATCTCCGGCTCCGGCTTCGATAACGTTTTCTCCGCCATTACCGCGAATTATGTCGTTATTTTCGGATCCGACAGCGTTTTCAAAGTTTGAAATCGTATCTGTTTCGATGACTTCGGCAAAAACATTTCCATCACCTGTATCGGATTCTTCGGATTGCGCGACACCATTAATGTCTCCGCCTGCATCTTGAATGATATCAACAACAACAGGACCGTTCACGCCAGCCGGAGCATTATGCAAGTGGATGGCCGAGAAGCCAGCCACAGGCATAAGTTCGGATGTCGAGATACCTGTGACGTCAAGTTCTGTGGAATAAGTTGCATTGCCTTCAGCATCAAAGACAAATGTGACTGTCGCAGAACCGGTCGCATCTGAATCGGAGGAGTCATTGGGTTCCTGCGATGCATCAAGTGACGCCGATAATACGAGTGTACGGACGCCGTCCACAGTTTCATCAGAAACGATTGTGTCGAGTTGACCACGAATTTCACCACCCCCAAATTCGGTTGTGTGAATATTGAAGTAGAGGTTTCCAGCTTCAGCTTCGGTTTGCAAATTACCGGAAAGGGCCGGGTTCAACATGCCGTCAATTTCGACAGCAGCATCTTCAAAATCAATTCCAAATCCGACTTCGCGTACGGCTGTACCCCCGCCCAAATCGATATCCACACCAACAGAAGATGTTTCATAATCGAGTGTATCTACACCTTCGCCGCCATCCAGTGTATCTTCGCCACCGGACCAGATGATCGTGTCATCACCTGCTGCGCCTTCGATCACATTGACGTTTCCGTCGCCGCGCAGGCTATCATTATTATCAGATCCGAGAAGGTTCTCAAAGTTTGTGAACGTCTCATTGACCATGCCATAGCTGGCTGTTCCGTCACCAAGGTTAGCTGTGACACCGACACCGATACCCTGGAAAGAGTTCGTGTCATTGCCTTCGCCGCCGTCAAGAACGTCGACACCGCCGCCGCCCGCGATCAAATCATCACCTGCACCGCCTTCAATTACGTTGGCCGCTGCACCTGTTGCGGTCAAAACGTCGTCGTTATCTGACCCGCGTAGATTTTCGATGCCTGTGAAGGTCTCATCGACCATGCCGTAGCTGGCTGTACCCGTTCCGTCCGCATTTACAGTGGCTGTGACACCAACACCAATACCTTCGAACGAGTTCGTATCGATACCTTCGCCGCCATCGATAATATCGACGCCGCCGCGACCCGCCAAAATATCGTCACCTGCGCCGCCTTCAAGGATGTTGGCAGAGCCATCACCTGTCAAAACGTCGTCATTGCTGGATCCACGTAAGTTTTCAATATTTGTGAAAGTCTCACTGACACCACCATAAGACGCTGTACCATCGGCAATGCTAGCTGTGACACCCTGTCCGATATCTGCAAAAGAGTTTGTATCGTTGCCGGTTCCACCATCAATAGCATCCGTTCCCGGGCCACCGGCCAGAACATCATCGCCAGACCCACCACGCAATGTGTCATTTCCAGCCGCGCCGGAAAGCGTATCATTACCAGCCAGACCATTGATTTCATCACCGCCACCTAGGCCGTTAATCGTGTCATCACCATCGGTCCCGGTCAGGAGGTCAGGTCCTTCTGTCGGCGCATTGGCGACGGGTAGAACAACATCAGTGTCATCATCATTGCCGCCACCGGATACCGCCAGTGCGATCCCGCCAACAACGGCTGCACCTGCAAGCAGTAAAAGCGCGCCATCGCCATCCGTTAAGTTTGCAACCGCCTCTGGCGTCAGAATAAAGCGTCCGGCATTTTCCACAAAACTATCCTCACCGAGAATAGTGACGCTTCCGTCTTTCAATGTGATTTCCAAACGTCCATCATCAAGACGGCGCACGGAGTCCACCGTATTTAGTTGTTCAACATCCACCATTTGCGATGTTGTGTCAGCGGCCTGAGCCTCTGACGTCAGTGCAACAGCGCCAGCGGCGGCTGCCAGTGCGGCTTTTGTGGCAGTTTTGCCAGCCTTATTCTTACCTGTGTTTATCTTGGTCGTCATGGGAGTCTCTCCAAAAGGGTACAATATTTTGTAGTGGTCAACTCATTGGGGGAGTTGGGAGGGAAGCGAGCCGACCACTACGCCTCTATGTCGCGCCAGCCAGAAATAAGGTTCAAAAAGTATGAAAATTAAATCATAAAATAAAAAACCCGGCACGATGGCCGGGTAATTTTAGATAATTCTAAACAGAGATATCAGGTGTCGCATTGCCCATAAGAAGTGATTAAACCATCCCCAAAAACAGGATCACGACCGCCCTCTCCCAAATCTTCAGTCATCTCGGCGAGATGAGAGCGTATATCATGGATCGAAATCTCCTCGCCCCTCTTTCTAACCGCCAAGCGCGCCGTTACGAAAGGCGCAGCGACAGATGTCCCCGAAATATACCGTCCACCCGTTCTTGTCGGGATATAGACGTCTACGCCAGGAGCCGCAAAATCAACATGTTGTCCACGCACGGCCTTTGGATAAATTTGACGCGCACTATCGACTGCCGTAGCGGCGAGGACAGATTTTAAAGCTGCCGGATAGCGAGGTTGCGCATCCGGTCCATCATTTCCGACAGCGGCGACGACCACAACGCCTTTATCAGCAGCCAAATCAAAACCTTTTGCAAGAGCCTCATTATATGGTCCCGCAAGACTCACATTGATTAACGACACGTCTTCGCGAACCAACCAATCCAATGCTCGCAGCATCGGCTCAACACCTGAATATGTTACACCATTCAAGTCTTCTGCCACGACGGATGCAGCAAATAATTCCGCATTTTGTAAGCGCCCTTCACCAACTAAGAGCTCTGCAACAGCTGTCCCGTGATTACGGGCCGCTTGACTGGCTTTGTCATTAACAAAACCTCGACGGTTAATGTTCGCATCCTGACGGCTCAAAGCCATTGGATCAACTTCGCCGTCAATCATACCGATACGCATGGTGACATCACACCCGTCCTCCGGCCAATCAATCAACTGATTTGCGTAGAGCCTCGGCTTGCTCGCGAAGGCTGGACCGGTTTCCAGTGGCCCACTTTGCAGCAGAAATTTGTGGTTTGCCTCGACCGTTGCGCGCGGCTGAAGTCTTTCCAGCTCAAGACTCGCTTCCCGGGGATCAATGCCCGGTGGACAGTCAAAGGTCATAACCCAAAGCCCAAGACCCTTCAGGGCCTCCTTACGTTTGAGTTCATAACCCCAGCGCAAAGCAGATTGTTCAAGGTTGGTTGCCACATCAACGCTCGCCACAACCGCCACGACTTCTGAGCGATTTATAAGCGCCTCATCTTCGGCAACGGTCTCCACCGGAACCGAAACTTGTTGCGTCGATGCACAGGCAGGCAGGATAAATGCCAGACCCGTCAGCGTGATCAATTGAAATCCGGCTTTTAATTTTCTCTGGCAAGTGTGAGTCATGATCAGCCTTTATCTTTGGTATTACAACCTTTTGTCGTTGGGCAAACGGCAAAGGTTCAGTCAGAATCTCAGTTGTGTTGTCAAAAAAACAGACCGCGTATCTACAGAAAATGTATCCGCCGCATAATCAGCATATTCCAGAGACAAGACGACATCTTTATATTGACCTGAAATGGACGCATTCCATTCCGTGCCGAATTTTGCCGTGTTTGCATCAGCACGAAACCAATGATGACGGGCGAAAACTCTTACGGAGTCAAAAATACCAACATGCGAGAAATCATGGCGCACCAGAAGTGATACATCCCTGACGCCCGTATCAGGCGTACGGAGAAATTGGTCGGAAAGTCCTTGAAACCGATGGAGTGAGCCTAAGGGTGTTTGGAAACCTTGATTATCGCCGCTTCCCAATGTCTCAGCACGAAGTGTAACTCCGGACGACCCTGGTTCCAAGGTGAGTTCTGCAAGCCAATAATCCGTTTCAAAATCACTGGGATTATCCTCGTGGTCGACTTGGCGTGCATAGGCAAAATCCCAAACCAATCCAAAATCCTGCCAATGCCGACGCCCAAATAAACGACCTCCCGTCACGCGATTAGAAAAAATATGCCTATTTGGTCCCTGCGGGCCCGTCTCTATATCCAATCTATAGTGATATGCGGTTAAACGCCCCAAAGGCGTTGCGAAATTATAGTTCGCGAAGATGGAGTCACCCGTAAACCGCCCACCCGGATTATCGTCACCCAAGGGCCTTAGAACGCGGCCAATATATCCCACATCCAATGTACCGGGCCCCAATGATGACGTCTCAAACCGAATGGCGTCAAAGGTTTGATCATTTTGACGGAATGGAAACGCGCCGATAAAACGCCAATCATCCAAGGCAATTCTTTGCCGGCCCGCCGTGACGCGAACACCGTCAATAGCTTCGCTAATAATGGCCAATCGGTTCAGCTCAAACCCGTCGGGGTCAGGGATAAACGGGAGCCCCGTCTTATTCCGCGTTCCATCATTAAAATTGTCGACCAACGCAATATTACCTTCGACTTCGGCCAAGAAAATAGTGTCTTGCGGGAGATCAATTTCGCCTGCCAGCTGGAACCGCGAGGTTAACGCCTCTCCATCGGGCCGCCCAGATTGTGTCGTGTTTTGATACCGTGTTCGAACATCTAAGGAAAATCGCGGAGACAGCTGCCACGCCTCCGGCACTTGCTCTTCAGAATGTTGCGCTTGAGCAATATTCGGAAATCCAGCTAGGCAAAAGTAGAATAACCCACCCGCCAGATCTCTAAATCTCGACACCGCTGATTTTGGTCGCGCCAACATCCCGACTTATGAGTCTATTCGCATTCTGATATGGTTTCTACAGTCGGATTTGTAGTCCCGCGCGATAGCTTGAGTTGAGCAGTTATACAAGAATCTGGCGTTTCATACGTCACGGAATAAAGCCCGAGCGTCGAGGGCCCGTTGATAATTTGTCCACCCGTTTCCGTCAAAATATCAGTCATATCGCTCAGCAAGGCGGACTCCGAAAAGCCGACCTTTAGAGTCGCATTTGGTACATATCCCGCTTCAGAAACCGTCAGATAAACATCGCTGCCGGGTTCAGCTTGCATCCCCGACAATGTGATGTGACCAAGACCTACTACAGCAAGCGCGACAGCCGCGATACGCCAAAACGGATTAACACCGGAAGGTTCGTTGGAATTTGCCGCTTTGATTGGCGCAGGTGTTGGAATTTCATTTTGTGAGGGCACGAGAGAAAGTGCTGGGGCGTTCGCCTTCGCCTCAGTCGCATCTGTACGCATGGCCGCCTGCAATCGATCCCAACCGTCTTCCGCAGGTTTCTCGTCTGACATGGCTGCACGCAAATTTCTCTGCAGTTTAATATCCGCAGCAATCTCTGCGTCCTGCTCCGCAGCCGACTCAAGTTTTTTGACCTCTTCCAAATCAAGATCGCCACGCAAATAGCCAGGTATCAGGAGGGAGAAGTAATCTCTTTGGTTTTCAATTTCCATTGTTTCGATTTCACCTCAGGGATCCACATCAGACCCCAAATAATTTCAGTCTTTCAGGACTTAGTCGCACAAAACACAGAAAGGGTTCAATCCTTCCTCATTTAGGCTTCCATCTGTCCCAGTACCGTTATCATTTTTCGCTTTGCGTGCAATATGCGAGTCTTGATGGTTCCCACAGGGCATCCCTCCACTTCTGCAATCTCTTTATATGTCATATCCTCAAAGAAGGAGAGATGCAGCGCCCGCCGGTGTGGCTCTGACAATGTATTCATTGCTGCGCGGACACGACTTGCATCTTGAGACGCGGCAAGGGCATCTGACGGGAGCGCATCTTCGCAAACCCGCGAATCTTCCATATCGCTCAGCACAGTCCGACCGGACTTCCGATTTCGGTCATAAGATTTGAACCGTGCGATCGCAAACATCCAAGATTTAAGCGATGAACGGCCCTCAAAGCGTTCCGGACGACGCCAAACCTCCATCATGGTTTCGTGCACAATATCGTCCGCGTCAGCTTCATGCGCAAGACAACGTTTCGCGAATCCAGTTAAAGGGCCCGCATGACGCGAGTATATTTCGCTCATAGCGCTTTCATCACGGGCCGCAATTTTTTTCATTAGGACTAAGTCATCAGAATATTTCACGACTTGAAACTTCTCATCAGCTAGAACTTTCATCGAAATCAACGACACGACACCTCGCAAAACTACGAACCTTTTTGCCGCGTATATTTTTTTTAAAGGTTTTTAATCACACGGTTTTTCAAGAAAATGTGATGTCCTAATTCGCTTATAGCTTGCGCGTGTTCAAATCAATTTGTTGATTGTTCGCGAACTCGTATTATCGAAATCGGTGTCATGCGAAAGGCCCATTGTTCAAATTTAAGATCAGATATGAACAGTGATTTTGTCTTCCGGCTCCATTCCTCTGAAATAAAAAAGAAATTATTTCACAATGAAGCCTATAGAATGCCCATAATACGACTTTAGACCGCCGCTTCACTGTTATCGATAAAATGGATGGCTTTAAATGTGCCACAGGGACGAAAGCAGCCTGGCCAAGACCGCGAAGCGGGTTTGGTTCACGCGAGCCCTGCCCAAAGCAACAGCGAAGTAAGATGCTATGATTCTCAATGATATAATTACTACGGAATCTGCACATCATTTAGAGTAGCTAAATTGAATCAATTCTAGCCTACGCTTGGCTGACACACTCTTTTAGTAAGATTTCAGGGTCACCAATATTTGATTTATCAAGATTTTACCCCCTGATTTAATGAGCATGTGGCTATTATATCACAGTTTATGAATAAATCTTACAGAAATACAAACGATTGCAATAATGTGTTGCAATCGTTTGTATTTTGAACCATGGCACGCTCAAGAGACGTTTGATCTCATTTAAAACATAAACGGGAGAGTACAATGAACCACAATTTCAGCAAACTATTGACCTGCACTGCCTTAACAGGATTGATGTCTACAGCAGCATTTGCGCAAGACGCAGAGGTGGAAGATGTGATCATTGTCACAGGTGTCGCCAAAGCAACGACAGCGTTTGATTCATCGGCATCTGTTACAGCCTTGCCTGATGACTATATCGAAAATCTTGCACCTCGTTCCGTCAACGAGCTGTTCCGCAGCTTGCCGGGCGTTAAGGCAGAAGATACGGGCGGTGACGCAAACGCAAACATCAAGGTTCGCGGTTTGCCAATCGCTTCAGGCGGTGCGCGTTATTTCTCCATTCAAGAGAACGGTTTTCCAACACTCCTGATTGGTGACACTGCTTTCGCGACCGCCGATAGCTGGGTGCGTGTGGATAGTACGATTGGATCCGTACAAGCCATTCGTGGTGGCTCTGCCGCTACTCAAGCGCCCAATGCGGCTGGTGGTATCGTAAACTTGATCTCTAAGAAGCCTGTAGAGAATGGCGGATCAGTGGCCGGTACAATTGGCTTAGATTATGACTCATATCGTCTGGACGCGGAATATGGCGGCGTTTTTGGTGACGATGCCTATTATCACATCGGTGGATTTGCTCGCACAGGCGAAGGCGTTCGTGATGTCATGACGACACAGGAAGAAGGTTATCAAATCAAAGCTACCGTTGGAAAAGATTATGACCGCGGTAACATTGCTGTTCATTTGAAGCATTTGAATGACCGGGTTCCGACTTATTTGCCACTCCCTGCACGGGTCCAATCAAATGGCGATATCGGCACAATCGGATTGGATCTTGGAAGTGGGACAAACTCGCTTGGGCTGACTGACTTCACGGCTCGCTCCAATGGCGAGTTCGAATCCAATGAGGAAGGCTTCCAAGCTGATATGACCTCAATAGGCATAGAAGGTGATTTTGATGTAACCGAGACTGTCACAATTGCAGCCAAGGGTCGTTACGCGGACATCGCGGGGAATTTCTATTCGCCGTTCCCATTCGCGATTACGGACGCGCCTTTGGAAGGTGGCGAAAACATCGACTTTGCCTTGTTCAATACAAGCTCCAACATGGACAATTTGTTTGGTGATGTGAACGTTACCGGCAATTTCGACAATTTCAGCGTCAAAGCCGGTATTGAATATGCCAATCAAGACAGTGAGCAGAACTGGAATTTCAACCAGGCCCGCGCGACACTCGTCAACGGCGTTCTTGTGACAAATGGTCCGGCTGGCGGCTTCACAAACCCATCAGATGGGTCCTATATTGACGGGTTCCGTCTCGGCAACCCTGCGTTCGGCAATTGCTGTACACGTGAGTATGATTTCGAAATCGAGCAATTTGCTCCGTACATTTCCGCGAATGTAGAGTTTGATGCTCTCACTGTTGAGGCCAGCTATCGTCGCAGCGAAAATAATATCACCGGGCAGTTCACCGAAGCGTCAATCGTTGGACCGCAAGATGGTAATGGCGACGGCACAATTGCCTCCAACGAAGTTGGTGCTCAAATCATTGATCGCAGTGCACTGCAATCTGTCGATTATGACGCGGATTATGATGCATTCTCTGTTGGTGCAAACTATCAAGTAAATGACACCGTCGCGCTCTTTGCGAACTATTCGGAAGGCGCATCTGTAACCGCGCCTGACCGTTCAACTGGTCAACTTATGGCATCCAGCACGTCTGGGGTCTTGACGGGTTCTAATGATCAGTTCTTGAACTTTGTCGATGCTTTCGAAATTGGCGCAAAATTCCGTCTCGGACTGGGTGATTTCAGCATTGTCTACTTTGATGCGCAGGTCGATGAAGGCGGACAATTAGAAGCGTCAACGCAGAACGTCATTCAAAACTCATTCGATACGAACGGTATTGAAGTCGAAGGTAACTTTAATTTCGACAACGGTTTTGGATTGCGTGGTAACGCCACATTCACGGACTCCAAAATTGCCGGGCCGGATAATAATCCAAACATCGGTAATACTGCGCGTCGTCAGGCTCCGTATATTGTGAACCTCAATCCATATTACGAGGCTGACGCCTATGGGTTTGGATTTAACGTCTTTAGCACAGGCAAAGCGCCTGTTCAGGACAGCAATCAGTTTGACTTGCCTGCCTACACAACCGTTGGCGCTTACATCAATTATGATATTCGCGAGAATATGGAAATCAGCCTCAACGCCAACAATCTGTTTGACGCGGTTGGCTTCTCCGAAGGTGAAGAAGGCGCGCCAGCAATTGGTGACTTTGTTCGCTTCCGTCCAATCAATGGTCGTACTGTTTCTGCAACATTGCGCTATAATTTCTAGCTTCCGACCCCTCGGATGCAAAACTTAGCCTGCCGCGCCTCGCGTGGCAGGCTTTTTTGTGCCAAGTGTAAGTTGATCGAGCGATTCCGCTCGGTTTTTCCAATGGATGGTGAATGGCGAATTCTCGTAAAACGATGTCAGAACTGGCGAGACTGGCGAAAGTCAACGTCTCAACAGTGTCGCGTGCTTTGAATGATAGCCCGCTCGTCAAGCCAGAAACGAAGGCTGAGATCCTGCGAATCGCCCAAGAAATTGGTTATTCCGTAAACGTCGCAGCGCGAAATTTACGTCGGCAATCCAGCGAGACCATAGCGCTAGTTATTCCGATAAAGCCGGGTTCGGGTGAAACAATTTCCGACCCCTTTTTCTTGGAAATGGTGGGTGCTGTTTCTATGGCCGCATCCCGGCGGGGCTATGACCTACTGCTCTCAACGCCAGAGGACGAAACTGCCATTGCGGAGCGCCGTCTTTTACAGACGGGCCGTGCAGACGGCCTCATTATTATCGGACAAGCGGGCCGTGAAGACCGCTTACAAGCGATAAGCGAAATGGAAAATCGCATCGTGGTCTGGGGCGGTTTGCAGAAAGAAGCGCCCTATACGCTGATCGGGAGTGATAACATTGGCGGTGCCGAAATGGCGACTGAGCATCTATTAGGATTAGGCCGTCGGCGCATCCTTTTTATAGGCGATACAAGCTTGCCGGAGATTGCGCTACGCTATGAGGGTTATCAGAAAGCACACGCTGAAGAACGTGTAGAGGTAGATCCAAGATTGAGTCTGCAAATTGGTTTTGGTTTCCAGGTCAAAGAGGTGTTTCCAAAACTGACCTCATTGATAAAATCAGGGCTTTCTTTTGATGGCATATTTGGGGCATCGGACGCGCTAAGCATTGCCGCGATGGACGCTCTACGTCAGAATGGTTTGGACGTGCCCAATGATGTTTCTGTTGTCGGATATGATGATATCAATCAAGCCTCAATGTCACAGCCCTCGCTGACAACGGTCAGTCAAAATATAGCTGAGGGCGGCGAGCTTCTGGTGAGTTCATTGATAGACAAATTGGAAGGCAAGGCTGCTGCCTCCAAGCTCACACAGACAAATCTTATCATTCGGCAGAGTTGCGGCGCTAATTCAGCCTAGATGAATCGTTTGGATTGGGGCGAAGGTCATTGGACGGTCCCCGCCAATTTTTCCGGTATAAGGCGCGATTAACTTCGCGGTTTTTTCTGATATTTCGCGATCCACAAAGCTAGCGCCAAACAGATGGTCTAAACCGTGAATCAAACTACCGTGACCAAAAACAGATTTCCAAGGCCCGGTTATCGTTTTGGATCGATATAACCGAAGGCCTTTTGTAATCTCTCCATCGGGCTGTTGCTCATGCAAACGATTACAGGAAGAGATCATGAGAAGGTAATCGCCTGTGTCTTTGTCGACGCAGAGTTTCGGCACTTCGGCTTGCGTATATTCATTCTCATCCGGCAGGCGGATCGGGGCTTGCAATTTGGCTACCCATTGATTGCCCTCTTTTTCAAGAATGGCATGGGCAACAGCTGGAATGCGAGGCTCTACCTTCGCGGACCAAAAAGCGTGCAGGACTCCATCGTGAGCTTCATAGATGAAAGGATCACGCCACGCCAAAATAGGGCCATCCCCTTCGCCATCATTATGACCTATCCGGCCTTCTTCCGGTAGGTAATAGCCTGCCTGAATAATAGTTTCACGATCGCGGACCGGGTGGCTTTGCGACTCAGAGGGAAATGCCGTAGGCCCGTCAACTCCACCAACCGCGAAATTAATAGTCTGCACAAATCGTCTCGTTGGAGACTTATGTTCAATCCCCGTATAGCCAAATAGAACTTCCCCGGATGCTAATTGATGAACACTCCCGCTCCAGACGTTTCCGTTATCTGACCCGTCAGAGAGATTACGCGGATGCAAAACTGCGCCGTGATCCTGCCACGTTTTACCATTGTCATCAGAAACGAAGTGACGAAAATGGAACGGGTAATCGTTAAATTCAAACACTGTGATAGGAGCGCCGACGCTAGTAACGCGTGCCAATCCCAAACAATAAAGGTGAAGTGTGCCGTCGACTCGAACGATCCAACTGTCCCAAAGCCAGAGACCGGGATGAACAATTTCCCCCACGAACTTTTCTGGATATGGTTCTGGGGTGTTCACTAGATTTGGCAGTATTTTGGTCGCCATCGTCACGCTGCAATCTCCCCACGGCGAATAAGTAACTCTCGTTCAATCGTTTTCACGGTGTCACCATTGAGTTTGTAAAAAACGATGAGAAGGCCTGCCGCACCGAAAAAGAGAGCAGGCACGATATTAAACATGAGTCGGATGCCGGTAATGGCTTCCGGCGTCTGCACTTCATTTGCAATGAACCCAAATCCTGCAAGGATGAAGGCTGGGACGGCGCTTCCCACGGCAGAACCCGTTTTGAGCGAAAACATGGACGCCGATACTGTTAGGCCCGCGCTGTTAATCCCTGACTTCCATTCGCCATATTCAGCGCAATCTGTATACATCGCAAAGAGCAGTGTAATCATCACGCCAAAGGTAAATATGCTAGCCGTGTGAAATGCGGTGATGGACCAATACCATTCGGGCGGAACGAAATAGCAGCCAAATAAAAGCGCGGCGTTCAGCACGGCCATAAAAATCATGAGTTGCCGCTTATCAAACACTTTAAGAAATGTTGGCGTTAGCATTGCGCCAAAGAGTTGGCCTACGAAGCCGAGCGTAATCAGCAATGAAGTTCTGTCCATCCACCAAAGTCCTGCCCCTTCGCCGGACGGGACATAGTATTTCATGTAGAACGCTGCAGAAGAAATGCGGGCAATTAATCCAACGACGATTAGAATTCCCGAAATGGCCAGAACAATCCAAGAAATATTGTTCAATAAAACGCCAAAATCCCTTGAGATGGACCCGCCTTCGCGTTTTGGCTTAATCCGTTCTTTTGTGCTGGCAAATGTAATCATGAAAAAGATGATCGACAAAACGGCGAACAGAATGATGGTCAGGCGGAAGCCCGTTAATTCATCGCCCTGACCCAGAAATTCCACCAAAGGCTTCGTCATCGCCCCTACGGTCAATGTCCCAAGAGAGGCGAAGATGAACCGATATTGCGTGGCTTTCTCGCGCTCTTCTGTCTTTGGATGAATGACTGCCAAAAGAGCGGAATATGGAACATTAATGGCTGTGAAGGCCAACATGACCAGAGAATAGGACACGTAAGCAAAGATGAGCTTCCCAATGTCTGAGAGGTCAGGCCCTAAGAATAAGAGATACCCTAGAAGCGCATATGGAATGGCCATCCATAGCAGATAAGGGCGGTATTTTCCCCACCGCGTTTGCGTGCGGTCCGCAATAAGGCCCATTGCGGGGTCAGTCACCGCATCGAGTATCTTTGTGACCAGAAACATTGTCCCGGCCGCAGCCGGGGAAATGCCCCAAACATCTGTGTAATAGTAAAGCAGGAAGATGCCGAAGAACCCATTATAAAAGTTCGACGCCATGTCGCCCAAGCCATAGCCAACTTTTTCGCGGATGGAGAGCGGCGCAATGCGGTCACTGATAGCCATGTTGATGTCCTCCCAAACGCAATTTTATCATTGCTTTCCCGAATGGCTATAGCATAATGCAATCGATTGCAATAAAGGCTTTCATAAAAAGTATTTTAGGATTTCCAATGACCAAAATCGGGCTTTCTGGCGGAATTGATGCGGGTGGGACTACGTTCAAATGTGGAGTCGCATTAGCGAATGGAGAGATTATAGCTAAGCAGCGGGTGGACGTGACCACCCCGGTCGAGACTGTAGCCCAATGTCTTACGTTTTTTCGCCAGTATGACTTGTCTAGTTTCGGAATTGCGAGCTTTGGACCTATCGATGTCGATAGGACCTCTCCGCATTATGGTCGAATTTTGAAAACTCCAAAACCAAATTGGTCTCATTTTTCACTCAAGGCTGCTTTTGAGGCAGGGTTAAATCTTAATGTTGTTGTCGACTCTGATGTGAACGGGGCCTTGTTGGCAGAGGTCACGTTTGGGGCCGCGCGGGGTATTTCATCGGCGGCATATATAACGGTTGGAACAGGAATTGGCGCAGGCATAATGTCGTCGGGCGAAATATTGGGTCGTCCTTATCACCCCGAATTCGGGCACATCGCCGTAAAAAAACATGATGTCGACAGGGGTTTTCCGGGCGTATGTCCCTTTCACGGCGATTGTTTAGAGGGACTGACATCCGTAAGAGCTCTGAAGAAACGATGGGGCGATCCGATTGATTGGGACGCAAACCATCAGGGATGGAACGTGGCGGCTAATTATCTAGCTCAGGCCTGCGCCTCGCTTGTTCTAACCCTGCGCTTAGAACGCATTATTATCGGCGGTGGATTAATGTTGGCCAAGAACATGCTCCCAAAAATTCAAACGGAATTTGAAAGCCAATTGAATGGATATTTGGGAAATTCCATTGCAACAGCGGACAATCTAATCTGCACGCCCTTTTACGGCGATGACGCAGGATTGCACGGCGCAATAGATCTTGGAAAGCAAGCGGTTTAATTCTCAGGTAATGGATTACAGATCTGGGAGTATGCGACAGGCATCTCTCCCAAAATAGCTTTCAACTACGCATCTTGGCACCTTGCAAGACCTTGGATAATTTAAAAGACAAATCTGAAGTCAACATCATTTGGTGATTGTCACTCTGGACAATGATAGGAATAGATAGGCTGCTGTTTTGTAGCACGAAATGTATCTATGACTGTGCTACAAAAAAATTGGAAAATTTTAAACTATTGTTTTATTTGGGTTTTTCTTCACGGCATCTTGCCGTGAGGGAGCACCGTTTTTCTGACATAGCAAATTGCGTAAGCCACTGAAAAGCTTCGGAAAGTCCCTCTTTCCTTTACTTTCCACACAGTAACTCGCGCGACTTGCCTCACTTCTTGGCTTACAAAAGGCATAAACAGGAGATGGCACGATGAAGGCGATTAGACGGCCCGACCAATACCTACGGTGACGCGGTGGTATATGGCACTATGTGCGGCGCGCGCCCAAGGCCGTCAGCCATATATACGACATAGCTTTGTCACGTTAACTGAACCAGCCGTAATTTTTCTCTGGATCTACTCCTAGCCGCAAGCTTTCACCGTAATGGGACTCCATACTAATTGCGCATGCGACCGAAATTTCCGAAGTGTATTTCTTGAGATTAGGCGTCGTCGGAATTTGCAAATTCAAGTTTAAGCGAAAATATATCCAAAGGCTCGTTTGATGATGTCTGTTTGGAAGCGATGTCAGGTGTAAATTGAGGTTTTCATAGTTACGGATTAGCGCATCGATTGAAAATAGTCATTGTGGTAACAAAGCCACTGAGACTTGGGTGTGTTTGCAGTCACGTATTTTGAAGCGATTTTAAGCAAGGATTGCTCTGGGGCTGTTGTGATACACTATCTCTAATTAGATAAAACAGCTGTTACGTCTTCGGAAATCTCTGAAAATATCTTCACGATTAGTTTGGCGCGGGCTATTCGAGGCATTTGGATATTTAGACACACCCTTAGCTGCAGCTCATTGAAAGAAAAAAACTCTCGAGCCACACCTTATGGTGCAGCCCGGATACATTTAAAATGACCTCACGCGAATCGTAAGGCCTGAGTATTTTAACAGACTTAGCGTTGTACGCGACCTGAGCCATCTCCGCCCATCAGATTTTCAACTTCGCTACGGGACACGCGATTGTAATCGCCCAGAATGGAATGCTTCAAAGCGGAGCCAGCGACGGCAAATTCTAAAGACTGCTGACGGTCTTCATAAAGGTTCATGCCAGCAATAAAGGCTGACGCGAAACTATCGCCCCCGCCGACACGGTCTACGATGTCAGTAAGCTCATATTTCTTTGATAATAAAAAGCCGTTTTCACGATCGCGCATACAGGCGGACCACCCGTTAATGTTAGCATTAATGCTCTCGCGCAGTGTAATAGCAATCGTCGACATACCCGGATAAATATCGAGCACTTTCTGCGAGAGTGCTTCATATTTGCTTGTGTCCAAATGTCCGGCTTCCACATCAACGTCAACGGAAATGTCGAGCGATTTTTGGCAATCCTCTTCATTCGCAATCCCGACATCAATATATTTCACCAAATCCTGCATAACTTCGGGAGCTGTTTTTCCATATTTCCAGAGTTTACCGCGGAAATTGAAATCGCAAGACGTCGTCACGCCCGCCTTCTGTGCTTCTTTCACACATTCCAGAGAAAGGTCAGCGCAATCTTGCGAAAGAGCCGGTGTGATACCTGTAATATGCAGCCACTTTGCGCCTTTAAAAATCGTCGGCCAGTCAAAATCGCCAGGCTTACATTGGCTGATCGAAGAATTAGCACGATCATAGATGACTTTAGACGGACGTTGGTTAGCGCCTGTTTCAAGAAAATAGATACCGACCCGCTCACCCTGTCTTTGGATGAGCGATGTATCCACGCCTAAACCGCGAAGGGAATTGACCGCGCTTTGACCGATATCATTATCGGGCAGAGCAGAAACGAAAGCAGCATCAAAACCGTAATTCGAGAGCGACACGGCCACATTGGCCTCACCACCACCGAAAGTGGCCTCAAATTGTGGGCTTTGAAAAAACCGTTCATAGCCGGGCGTGCGAAGTCTCAACATGATCTCGCCGAAGGAAAGAAATTTAGTCATGAGTGTCTCTATTTATAGTGAATCTAATTTTTCTGCGCGATAGCGATGGCGGATTTTGCCAGTTCGGTGAGAACATCAAAGTCCCCCTTTGCAATGGCGTCCGCAGGTGTCAGCCAAGAACCGCCACAAGCCAAAACGGCAGGGACTGCGAGATATTCGTGTAAATTAGTCGGGCTTACACCGCCCGTCGGCATAAATCTGACGTCACGAAAGACGGAAGAGAGAGCCTTCAGCATCTTAGGTCCGCCTACCAATGACGCAGGAAAGAGTTTGACGGTTCGAAGGCCTAAATTCCAAGCCTGCTGCAGTTCTGTTGCTGTCGATATACCTGGCAGGATGGGAATATCCGCAGCGTTAGCGACCTCAACAGACGCAGGGTCAAGCCCGGGCGAAACAATAAAACTCGCGCCTCGTCGAATAACTTCTTCCGATTGGCTAGCGCTTAAAACGGTTCCCGCCCCGACATGTGCATTAGGAAATTCCTTCGCAATTGCCTCAAGGCAATCTAGTGCCGCATCCGTGCGCAGCACGACTTCTAAAACATCCAAGCCGCCTTTCAGCAGGGCTTCTGAAATTTTCAAGGCCGTTCTCGGGTCATCTGATTGAACCAAGGGGACAACGCGCTTACTTTCCAGAGCGGCGATAAGTTTATCTGACATAGTGATACCTACAAAGACGTTCAGTCTATAATTTATGTTCAGGCTTTTGCCCGTGAGATAGGTTGAGGGGATAAACGTAAAAAAGTTAAATGTAAAAATTTATCAAACTACATTTACGCAGTTTTTTACATCACCCTTCCAACTTTCCTAGGATTTGAGCTTTACGAAATAATCGAAAATTTCTGGGACGTTTCCATTCCCCATCCCTGCATCAACGGCGGCTTGCAGGCTCGTTGACGTGCTTTCTGCAACCAAGGACTTCGATCCTAAATCTTTCATCATCTGAACAAAATAACCGAGATCTTTGTTCGCATTATTGATGGAAAAACCGAGGTCACTAACACCGTCAACAGCGTAGTTTTTACAGAATTTCATAAAGGGCGAATTGGACGGACCGGATGACATGATGTCATAAAGTTGTTGACGATCAACACCTGCTAGTTCTGCAGCCGCAAAGGCTTGCGACATCGCTGTCACCGTTGTCATACCCATGAAGTTATTGATCAATTTCGTCGTGTGACCCGCCCCTAAATCACCGAGATAGAAAACATTCTCACCCTGCTCTTTCAGCATGGGCTCATATTTATCGAATGTGGCTTTGTCGCCAGCTGCCATAATATTGAGCAGTCCATCTTTGGCATGTGCAGGCGTCCGTCCCAGCGGCGCATCAATCATACCAACACCTTTTTTCGCCAGATCGGCACCAATCTTTTTTGTCGAAGCCGGGATGGATGTCCCAAAGTCGATAAGCACTGAGCCTTCTTTGACCCCTTCGAGAATACCGTTTTCACCGTAAACAATCTTTTCCACAACGGCGGAAGTCGTCAAACAAAACTGAATAATGTCAGATTTTTCCGCTAACTCTTTGGGTGAGCTGGCTTCGCTGGCATTTCCTCGATCCAAAACTGTTTTCACAGCATCCTTGTTCAGATCCATGACGATGACTTCAAACCCTCTTTTCTGAAGGTTTTCAACCATATTCCCACCCATAAGTCCGAGACCTATGAACCCTATAACTGGCTTAGACATTGATAAACTCCATCATGATTTTAGTTACTTAATTGATATTTACGGCAGAGTTTTCTTGCCGTGGCTTGAGAGGTTGGATGTGACCACATAAAAACCAGACACTTGCGATAGCAGCGAGGGCTAAAACAGCGCCAAGAATGAATACGGGTGTGTAATTAGCACCTGCCGTTAAAACAGGCACGAATAAAGTCAACGCAAAAGCCGTCAATTTCGCGGCCATCCCCGCAAAACCTGACAAGGTTCCGACCGTCTTCCCGCCGTAAAAGTCAGCCGGCAAGGTTTGAACATTTCCGATTGCCGTTTGAAATCCGAACAGAATGATAAACATCAACGTAATGGCAATGCCGGGCGTCACTGCAACAGACATGGCCAAGAGAGATGGCAGCATGATCAAGCAACCCAACGTAATTGTAAGTTTACGCGTCTTATTTACTGTCCACCCCTTACCGAGCAGATATTGCGCTAAAAGCCCCCCAAACCATGCGCCAAACATGGCACCGACATAGGGCAACCAACCGGATACAGCGAGGTCCTTAATTTTAAAGCCGTGCACTTCAAAGAGATAGGTTGGAATCCAGACAATGAATAACCACCAAATTGGATCAATCGCGGCGGAGGCGGTGATAACGCCCCAGCTCTGTTTGCGGGACAGAAGCTCGCCTGTTGACGGATTATAACCACCATCGGGATTACCGTCCTCGTTCAAATCTTCATTGATTTGACCACTTAAGATATACTCACGTTCTTCTTCCGTGATCCATGAATGGTATTTCGGCGGAGCCTTCACAATGACAAGCCAAGGAATAAGCCAAATACCACCCAAGCCGGCAACAATCAGGAATATGACCTTCCAATCGAGATAGATTGCCAAATAAGCGAGGAGCGGGATTGAAATAATTCCCCCGATGGCGGCGCCGGAATTAAATATACCTTGGGCAAGCGCGCGCTCTTTCGTTGGGAACCATTCCGCATTGGCTTTCGCCGCGCCCGGCCAGTTCCCGGCCTCAGACACACCCAGTAAAACCCGGAAAATGCTCAAGCTCAGAACGCCTTGCGCAAATGCATGTAATGCCGTCGCAATTGACCAAAAGCCAATCGACAACACAAAACCGACCCGCGTCCCAAGCCAATCGAATATTTTACCGAAAATGGCTTGGCCCGCCGCATAGGACAAGATGAAGACAGCTGAAACAAGTCCCAAAATAGCTTTGTGACCATCGGCATCCATATCAGGAAAGAGGTCCGGCGCCATATGTTGCGGCCATAGCACAGTAATTGTTTGCCTATCGATATAGTTGATCACTGTCGCGAGCGCGACCAGGCCAACAACAACCCATCTTAAATGTCCCTTCACGACATATCCCCCCTTTTGTAACTCTTCGGAAAGACGCTTGTGAATGCGCGCCCAATCAAATGAGTAAGTCTGTTATGTTTATCGAATGCACCACATATTCCAGAAAAGCTGTGATCAATAATTTCTTGCTTAAGGGGCCGCATTTATTGGACACCTTCAAGATGTAAGTCCGAATGAAAAATATGATATTGTCCCATCCAGGTCAGCGCCTGACCGTTAACAACAATCTCATGCGACTCCGTCTCATTTGTGTCATCTGAAAGCCCGAAAGCCACGGTTTGTCCTGATTTTGTTTCAATCAGAATGACTTGATCTGAACCAGCCTCAAAACGTGTGACAGTATTGACGCGGCTATGGCTTTCCAGAGTGTATTCTGATGTTGCGTTATATTCTCCGTGAGGTTCGATCACCGAAGCATAGGACACCCCGCCCGGTTTCTGGCTGCGCAAAATAAATGCGGGTTCTCGGCGAAGGTTAAAGTTTGGGTCAGTCGCACCCGTTTCAGCGAAAATGATTTCCGTGTTATCCGGTACGGACGATGTGACAGTGTAAAAAGTCTTATCGAGTAGGAATGTAATTTGAGACAAACCGTTTACAGCTTCGCTGGCCGCCACCTTCCATAAATATTGATATCCATTTTCAGTCCCCAAAGGCGCACGGGAGTCCGTGTAAGCCGCGACATTAAAATTCGTATCGACGAGCTGCCCGTTATAATGGAAAGGCAGATCATATTGATGGATCCCTTGCGCATCCGCTTCGACCAAATCAATAATGACGGGCCGATTAAAAGCCTTGTCTTCAACCAAAGCCACCGTTCGTGCGAATGTCACATTATCATAGGCCGTTTCTATTTGGGCCGATGTAACTTTTAAATTTGGCTCATCGACAAAAGCGCCCAATGATGGCGCATTCTGGTTGCCGATATCGACATCACCGTCAAAGTGACTGACCTCATCGATAACGAGCGTATTATGCGCGACCGATTGTTTGGCGTAAGCGTTATTTTCAGGCAGGTAGTGCCCGCCATATTTTGCTTCGATATTCAGAAAACGAGCCGCGCCATAGTCACGTAAAACCTCATACCCTTGATCATAAACCAGGAGTCCCATTTTATCGAAATGACCGTGGCCCAGTCCTTGTGACGTATTCTTTGCGACGACAACCAAATCATCCGGGTCATTTGAGGCGCGAATAATATCAAGCGCCCCTTCGGTCCCGTTTTCCCCGTCCCCCAAACGCATGGATTTGTAATCAAAGGCTTCCGTTTTTCCGGCAACAATATCCTGCGAAACTCTGCGACTTTCAGCCGTTAACATAAAGCGGCCCTGTTCCTGAGCAATGGAGAGGAGACCCTTATCGCCCGTCAGGTCATAGGCAATGGCCACACCATGCACGAGCTCCCGAGTTGCGATACCTTTATCTTTTATTGCGTCATTGATTGGAAAGAACAGCCCGCCGTAATTTTGTTGAATCGTTGCATAAATCGCTTTTTTCAGAATCCCGTCCCGTTTTTCAAAAATCTTGCGCTCTGGATTATTTCTCTCAACTTCCTGAGCAAAAATAACGAACGGCATGAGCGCAAAGCGCTGATAATAAGGCCCTTCATTATAATATCCATCAGGAGAAAAGAGCTTATCCATCTGCTTGAGAAAACCCGCTTCGCCTGACTTATTCAAACCGAGTAAAGCCTGCTCAACATATTCAGGCTCATCAATCGCATAGCCCGTCAACCCAACAGCTGCCGTCGCCCATGTCCCGTGATTATGGACCTTGTTAAATGTTTCCGGCGAACCCTCTGAGAGGAAATCCGCCATGTTCCGGAGGAGATCCGTTTCAATTTTAGTCCGCTGATCCGCCGTCAATGTTTCTTTGATCGCACCGTAACTTTGAGACACATTTAAGAGAAACATGCTCTCATTTAAATTCTGCCAAAACATACGTCCCGGAGATTGCTCTTTCTGGGCAGGGTGCAAGTCCCAATCCGGATAGACATCCGCATAGGCGAGAAGAAGCTGGCCGGCAAAATCCGCGAATTTTTCTTCACCTGTCAACGCATAGATTTGGCCAGCCTCATATATTACGGTAGCGTTCGCCTTGTGCTTTTCATGCGTGTAACCACCACCCGGATCCTTCGGGACGGGAACAATAATAGGTTCCGACATTTGTGAAGAGAGCTTCTCCTTAGCCGCACCTAAAGTGGCTTCAAAAGTGAGACCCTGAAAAGTGGAATTTTGCAAAACTTGTTTTTGGCCCGAAGGTTGAGACATGTCTCCTGGATGGCACCCTACAAGCAGAGTAGACAATGCGATGAGAGCGACGCCATACCGAAATGTTTGACTCATGGATTTAGCCCCGTATTGCCTTCAATAAAGGCCGTATTTTCCAATATGCTGTTAAGCTCACGAACTTGCGGCGGCTTAACATCCGTGAAATTGTTCTCTGTAATTTTTGTTTTTGGCTCACCAACTGTGTGGTTTATCACAAAAGGCTTGCTGTCTGAAAAGCTGTTCCCAGTGATATTTGTGACCTGAACGCCGTGCAGCAAAAGCGACGCCTTTGATTTATTGCGTTTATCCGACCCGATATTTGAAAGCGTCGAGTTATGCAGCTCAAAATGAGGTCCAAATGTGCTTTCATCAGTTCCACCCCGATAAAAACTTACGAGCTCCTGACCGATATTTTCAAATTCTGAATTTTCAATCGTGACATATTCAGCATTATAAATACCGTAATCATCATCTTCGCGATTCAACTTTAAAACCTGCCCTGAGACATTCTTAAATTTTGAATTCCGGATTAGAATATCGTCTGCAAATGTGCCTTTTGCAACAGAGACAACATTGAAGGAATGATTGACGTCAAGGTCTGTGATTTCTGTATCAATAATTTCCAGCCGATAATTCTTCAACATCGAATAAGGGCTGGTTCTGATAACCGAATTGCCGGCATTATCGGGACTATCCTTGCCGGAAACACCTAAGCCAATGACCTGAAGACTACCGCCATCTTCAATCTGGAAGAGCGCAGAACGGCCAAAGGACAGATTAACATCCCCCCGCCCCTGAATGGTCAGCGGCACATCAATTTTCAATAGTTTACTGACGGTATAGTCACCTTCGGAAAGCTCAAGAATATCTCCGGGTGCGGCCTTCTTTAGGGCATTAAAAATCGCCCCCTCTTCCGGCTGAACCTGATGCGTTTCCCCTGAACCAAAGGCAATATTTGGATCCACCTTCGGATACCAAGCAGGCCCAACCATAGAGGGCGTCGTCACAGTCACATCTCTCGATATACCCGCCTCCACGCCAGTTTGTGGATACATCAGGCCGTTCTCGAGCCGCCCTAACGCCATTTCCTGTCGCCGGAATCCATCCGTAAAATCGGGTAAATCCTGCGGGCCCAGAACATTGTCCTTAAAGGCAATGCCCGACATATCATCATAGACGGTAAAGACATCGCGGCCATCATCATTGTAGATCAGATTGCCTTCGAATGTGCTGTTTTCGGGCACGCCGCTACGCTCTTCATCACTGCCCGCTCCGAGCTGGATGTTGTCACTATTTATCAGACTATTATTGATGATTTCTGCGTCAATAACCGGGTCATATCGATTTATCGGACCATTGGGCACACCGTTCATCACGACCAAAGCACCGCCAAAACGCGTGCCTTTCAAGCCTTCCATATAATTATTCCGGATTGTCTGACCCGCATTAATCACACGAATACCGCCCGTATGGTCGGCATCATTTCCAAAAAACACGTTATTTTCGACAAGATTATTATTGCCATGACGCATTGTCAGCGTTCCACGGGATTCAAAAAATGTGTTGTTTTTAAAAGCGTTTTGCCCAGACTTATTGGAAATAATTTCAAGCTCACCATCGGCGCGATCAAAATAGTTATTCTCAACAACGGTATAACTATCCGTGCGGGAGAAATGACTGGTCCCAATCCGCAATGTTTCCCCGCCATTTGACCCCAAGATTGGACGAGGCCCAAAATAATTATGATCTATGCGATGACGGTTTTCCTGGCTCGCCTCAGTATTGAGACGGACAGCCATAGTTACACCCTTATTTCGCTTTCCAATCAGGTGATTATGATCAAAGCGGTTATTTTTCCCATACATCATAACCCATGAGTCAACTTCATAGCGCTCAGGATTGTTATAATTGTCAATGACTACCTCACTGACGCGAGAGTTATTGGCCAGATCATCTTTATTTCGACGGAAGGAAATGACTTCGCTAGTCGGGGTATATCCGTCTTTAAAGACAAGACCAGAAACCTCTAAATGCTCACCCGCAAGCCTCAAATTGGATTGACCGGTCAAGACAACCTGACCCGGCGTCTCTGCCGTTAGCTTGATAGGGTTATCCGCCTCACCGCGCCCTGTGAACAGGATCTCAAAATCCACCCACTCACCATTAGCCAACGTCAGAGTGTCACCAGGCTGGGCATTCTGGACCGCAGCGCGATATTGCGCCTGGTCAGTGATAAGTCGACCATCAGTTTCCGCCGAGCAGGCGAGCAATAAAAAAGCCGATGCTGCGACAGATAAGTGCAATATTGTTTTAGATTGACCCACTTACCCCATACTCCCCTTTAAACAGTGAGAAGATTTTGGACTTTCTCAATCTGTTCGCATTGTTATTGGGATGAGGTGTCGTCAATCCTTCCAAATATGTCAACCAATAATGCCAACCAATTCATGATATTGGTATAGCTCTATGAGAGCTGTTTGGTCAGAAGGAAGCGAGACCGGCTTTCAGATGCCTTTCGCTTGACCTCTTGATAAGCCGCCTCCTCAGAAGCCTCTAAAAGCGCTTCGATCATGCGGGTAAAGTGCGCCCGCATCGCCAATCGCGCTGCAGAAGAATCTTTATTTTTCAGAGCATTAAGGATCGCACGATGCTCATCACCTCGGTGACTTGAATCCTTATCACAAACTTTACGATACACTTTCTGAAGCTGCGCGGCTTCCGTCCGCATTTCCCACATACTGTCGACCACATACATAATCGCGTGATTATTTGTCGCCCGCGCGATTGCGCTGTGAAAGGCTTCATCCGCGTCATCGGGCGACATATTCGCCTTTATCTCTCCGGACATAATCGCAATATATCTCTCTAACTCCGCAATAGCTTCATCAGTTATAATTGGTGCCGCAAGAGCCGCGGCCTCAGCTTCAAACAAGGCCCGAGCTTCCGTTAACTCAAATGGGCCAACCTTCGGTAAACCCGTGAGAGGCAAGTGACTGCCGTCTAATACATAGGCACCGGATCCGACTTTAATTTCAATACGCCCTTGCGCCTGTAGAGCAATTTCGGCCTCGCGCACCGATACACGGCTCACCCCAAATTTTTCCGCAAGATCACGCTCCCCCGGCAATCGACTTCCCGGCGGAAATACGCCGGAGTCGATCAGTTCCAGAATTTTATTCGCGACCGTGTGATATAATCGTTTTTCAGCCATGTCTCGCCCTATACCAATTTTCTTCCGTTAGTATAATTGCCTAGTCCAATTTGCAAACAAAAAACGCCTCCCCGAGGGGAGGCGTCAAAGCAGAACCTGCAATATTAACTTACGCTTCGTCGCTTAGAATGTGTAGCTCGCACCAAACACAACACGACGATCCGTAATACCCTGGTAACAGAGCAGGCCACCGTCACTCAGGCAGAAGACATCAGAGCTTGCTTCGGTCAAGTTAACCGCATCAACTTGAAGCGTCAGCCCATCAATCACTTCATAACTCAGGCTACCGTTCAACTGACCACGAGATTCTTGAATGCCTCTGAAGCCAAATGGTGTAAAGGAGTTAGCTGTGCCCGGTAAATCATCCGTCGCAAAAGCATCACGCCATGTATAACGCAATCTCGCAGAGATACCGTATTTTTCGTAATAACCCGTGATGTTGTAGGCATGGTTGGAGAGATTCAATAATGTTGCCTGCTCACGTGTGGGATTAGCAACCCCTTGAGCCGTGAAAATGACATTGTTTCGGTTCCCTGAAACAGGGACAAAGCCGGTATTATTTGTCTCATCTTGATATGTGTAGTTAGCCAGCACACCAAAACCGGAGGCAAATCCAAGCTGATCTTCCCACTCTGAAAGATTATATTGAATCGCGACTTCAACACCCTCTTGGATCGTTGAATTATCAGAGTTGAAAGTTGTGCGGTTACCAACACAAACCCCAATTTCATCATTCAGACCGAAAATACCTGAGGATGTTCCTGGGGAGAAAATTCCGCCACCTTCGCAAGGGGCAGTGACATCACGAAGCCCACCCGTTTCATCTGGCTGATCAATGGCTTCACCGAATAGACCTGCACGCTCTTTACGGAAGACGCCAACTGTCAACACAGCCTCAGGCGCAAAATACCAATCAATAGAGGCATCAAGGTTTTCAACCTCTTCCGGCACCAAGAATGGGTTACCACCATCTGATAGACCGTTCACGCCCCCAAAATCTGGGAAGGTTCTGGCCGCTGTAATATCGGTGAAGTCAGGACGACGGATGTCTTCAGTATAAGAGCCGCGAAGGACAATGTCCTCAGTGACATCAATAGCCACGTTCACACGTGGTAGGAAATGATCGTAACCATTATCAACAGTCACCAAAGATGCGACGCCATCTGTGAACTGGTTCGCAGTCGATTCCAGATCCGTGTCTATATAACGAAGACCCACATTACCACGAACTTTATCAAAAATATCAAAATTCACTTGACCGTAAATCGCAAGTGTATCTTCCGTGATATCAAAGAAAGCACCATCATCAGAAATCAAATCGCCGCCAAAGAGCGGGTCTAGGCCTTGTTGTATTGCTGCGGCATTGATTGCAGCTGTAGCCTCTCTCAGGTTCCGAGTTAAATTCGGATCTACCTGTAAGACACCATCAACGGCCAAGCTGTTTCCAGTTCCGGAAGCGAAATTATCAGGGATCTCATTAAGAAATTGAGAAATCCCACCTGCATTCAAGCTACCTTCGAGTCTGCCGCTTCCGCTGACACGCGCGTTCCGATCGTCTCTGATACTCTGACGCTCTCCGAAACGTACCCCTACGTCTACAGAACTTACGAAATCAGAGAAACCTGTTTCGGAAAAGTCATAATTTGCATCAAAACGAAAAGCCCGATCCACGTTTTCTCTAACATCGGCACTATAGGTGGGGTTACCATCGACGACATAATTGTTAGGATCCAAGAGATCCGCTTCTGATGGGGCGAAAGGATCTGCAAAATTGATGTCGAAACCGAAACCATCACCTAGGTCGAAGATAAGCGGCGTACCATTCTCATCTCTAAATCCATCCCCGCTCGGCGCGATAAATGAGTTCGGATTAATGAAGTTGAGGTTGACCGCAAGGTTTGGATTTTCAGTGAATGAGCTGGATCGTGCGAATTCAGCATTAAGCGTTAAAGCTTCAGTTGCTTCCCACTCACCACCAAGTCTGACAGTTGTTGTGTCGGTAAAGCGCGAACCGCCATCAGACGCAACGCGGAAGAATGGAGCACCCCGACCATCATTCACCTGAGCATCAGCCTGAAGCGGGGTGAATGTACCCTGGGTAACAATGGCAATGCTACCAAAATCTTGGTTACCATTTTCACCTCGGACAGATCCAATGTCAACAGTGTCAAAGGCCGTGAAATCAACACTGCCCCCAGGGACGACAGCACGATCACCAGCACCGTTTAAACGACTGACATTAGACGCCTGAACACGAGACCCTGAAAGATCACGCTGTTGGTCATTATAGACCACGTCGGCAAACAATCTCAGATCCTGTGTTGGCTTAAACTCTAACGAACCTGCCAAGTTGAGCGTTTCGAATTCCTGTGTTCTTTGAACTTGATTCAAGAACTGAACACCCAAAAATCGGTCAACGCCCGCAGGACACTGTAGTGACGGAACATCGACCGTACAATCATTAAGGATATCGCGGTCAAGACGCGGGCGGAATGCCGTATTCTCTGACTTGGTATAGCTACCACTTGCAACAAAACCAACCTCTTGCCCCCTGGCGTTCTCCCATTTGTTACCAATGGCGCCGGACACGCGAGGCAAAATTCCATCCGTCAGGCTGCTATCTTCACCTTGGATCCGTACAGAGGCGAGCATATCTGTAAGGTCCAACGGACGAATAGTTCGCAGGTTAATCGTACCGCCGACTGCGCCCTCAATGTGATGCGCTTCCGGTGCTTTAATAACTTCTAGACCCGCAATAATCGCTGGATTGACGTCTGTGAAATTGATACCTACGCGACCATTTCCAGACCCTACAGTTGTTACACCGTTGAACTGAATAAGGTTTTGACCGGAACCACGAATTTGAACGCCTGTACCAACGCCTTCGGTTCGTGTAATTTGGATACCTGTGATGTTTTCCAGAACCTCAGCAAGGTTTTGATCTGGCAATTTACCAATATCTTCAGCGAAAATTACCTCAACGAGACTATCGGCCTCACGCTTTTCAATCAGCGCATTTTGGAGTGATGCACGAATACCCGTCGCGACAACAACGTCATCGGACTCGGCATCTTGCGCCGATACGGATGTCGCCATCGCCATGACGGACACGGATGCCAAGGCAGCCTTTAGAAAGGTTTTTTGATATTTCATTTTGTTCCCCTGAAATATGGATTTTTATTAACAACTTAAAGAACCAAGAAAAAAACGGTGTCAACCTTTATGTTGACCAATAAATTAATATTGGTCCTACCAATTAACGATTTCATGGTTTTGTTGTAATTTAGCAACATCGTTGTATTGACAGCCATAAGCGAAAGTCAGTCAAAAACGTCGCACGACTTCGCTCTTAATATTTTGTCGGTGAGAAGTTCAATTTGGAAACATCCATACCACCGTCCTGACTTACGCCCCCTATCTACGGGGTGGCATATTTCTTGCCATGAGAATGATGAAGGTTTATCGGGCAGATGATGAGACGGCCAGGTCGGCTTCAATCCACACCTTTAATTTCGAGAGTAGAAACTGTGATGACAACGTCTAATGTATATGAGATTTTTAACGACTTTTTGGCGTTTAAAGACCCAACGCAGGTTTTGGATTTAGCCACTCATTTAGAGGTCTTTGGATCCGCAACTTTGAGCGATGGAAAAGTCTATACGGGCGAGGCGGCCCCGGAAGCCTTTCGGGAGGCCATCCGCCGTCATGCGGAAACAAAAAAGTCATCTGTAAAACTAGGAAAGATTTCCTCGCGGGTCGGAGATGACACGGCCGCGATCTTTGTCACAGAAGTGAAAGGAAAGCGAACAAGTCAATCTAGCGCCTTCTCAATCACACTGCGCGGATCCGATATGATTGGTTTTGTTGAAACAATCTCAGCCTAATACCAGATAATTATAGGCGCTCCAGCATAAAGCGGAGCGTCGCTTCCAAATCATGGATAGGTTTCGGAGCCCCCGCATCGCGCAGCTGCTTCGGGTCCCCAACGAGTTTTAAGAGCGCCCCGGGCGTGCCCGTCGTGATAATTTCTGGATGATGTCCGGTAATATTCGACAGAGTTTCCAAGACATCTCCCACGCTCGCGGCATGACCTGAGCAGAGGTTAAGAACGCCCGTCGCCTCGCGTGCCATTAAGGCCACGTAAGACGAAACAGCATCGCGCACATCCCAAAATTCCCGAATAGAGACGGTCTCCCACAACTCAATTCTCTGCTGCCGCCCCGAAAATGCTTTCACAAGTTTTGGCACAATAAAATGATCGGGCTGTTCAGGTCCCGTGTAATTAAACGGCCTGAGGCAGAGTGTCGGCAAACCTGACCCCGCCGCCAGATTTTCCATATCAAGTTTTGACTGCCCATATGCATTCGCAGGCATTGGGGTGCGATTTTCGGAGACTGGTTCTGGACCGGGATTGCCATAGACAGCAGCACTGCTCGCCAGTGTAATATGCTTTAAACGCGGCGCATAATCCTGTGCTGCGTTTAACACATTCGCCGCACCGTCAACATTGACCCGCGTGTAAACCTCTTCGTCATCGCGACGTGTCGCACTGATCGCAGCTAAATGAACAATATGCGTTGGATCAGCAGTTTTTACAGCAGCAATCGTCGCGCTGACGTCACATATATCCGCAATGTGAACCGGAAAATCTGCGGACATAATGGGGTGGCGCGAGAGTCCCGCCACATCCCCACCTGCAGCCCGAATAGCGGAAATAAGGTGCTGCCCGGTAAAGCCCTCAGCCCCTGTGACGAGGACCTTTGCTCCCGCTAAACTCCCTGAACGGGTCATATTTATCCGAGGCGTTTCAGATCGGCTTCGACCATAATCCGGCAAAGCTCTTCCAAGTCTGTTTTGGCCTCCCAACCCAGATCGGCCTTCGCTTTGGACGCATCCCCGATCAGAAGTTCCACTTCGGCTGGACGATAGAACTCGGGGGCAATGACAATGCGTTTTTCACCCGTTTTCGCATCGCGTCCTATTTCGTCCTCATCCTTCCCGGACCATTCTATATCGATATCCGCGCCTTTAAAGGCCATATCCACGAAAGACCGAACCGTTTCCGTGCGATTTGTCGCGAGGACATAGGTGTCAGGTTTATCAGCCTGCAACATGGCATGCATACCTTGTACATATTCTTTAGCGTAGCCCCAATCGCGTTTCGCATCCATATTCCCGAGGCGTAGAACCTCGCTTCTACCGGTCGCGATTTCAGCCACACCATGCGTAATTTTTCGCGTCACAAATTCACGTCCACGAAGTGGAGATTCGTGATTAAAGAGAATTCCGGACGTTCCAAAAATACCATAACTTTCGCGGTAATTAATTGTCATCCAATGCGCATAAAGCTTTGCAACGCCATAAGGGCTGCGCGGGTAAAAAGGCGTATCTTCCTTTTGCGGAATGGCCTGGACCTCACCAAACATTTCGGATGTGGAAGCTTGGTAAAATTTGATTTTTGGATTCACAATCCGAATCGCTTCCAATAGGTTCACCGGGCCGATACCGGTGATCTCCGCAGTCGTGATCGGCTGTTCAAAGGAGACACCGACAAAGGATTGCGCAGCAAGATTATAGACCTCGTCAGGTTCGTGAACCTGCATAAGACGGATAGAACTGGACAAGTCTGTCAGGTCATATTCGACAAGCTTGAGGTTTTCATGGTTTGTCACGCCGACATAATCCAAGCGCCAGAAATCGACGCTGGATGTCCGACGATATGTGCCGATAACTTTGTAACCCAAGCCCAGAAGATATTCGGTTAAATACGCCCCGTCCTGTCCGGTGATCCCTGTAACAATTGCTGTTTTCATTCTGCTGCTACTGCGGTTTCCGCAGTCCCTTCTTTTGCCCAATCCAGCATCGCCGCATAATGTTTGGCGATGTTCTGATATGCGTAATTTGCGTTGTGATAGTCCACACCGGCATAGGAAATGCCCGTCCAGATCTCTTGGTCCATATAGGCTTTAACAGCCAATTCAGCGAAAGCTTTCGGATCATCCTCTTTCAGAATGACCTCAGCCAAACCTTCCTCGGCCATACCTTCAAACGCGATGGAGGTTCCGACCACGGGAACACCGACACCGATAGACGATGCGACTTTCCCCTTCAGGCCCGCCCCAAATCTCAGGGGCGCCAGTGTCAGACGCGTCTTCGATAACAGAGTGTCAAGATCGGGAACAAAGCCCTGAATAATGACGGAATCGGATGCATAAGCCTGGAATCGTTCAGGCATGGAGGACCCACAAATCCGCAAATTCACACCGGGCAATGCCGTCTCAATATGCGGCCAAATCTTTTCCATCATCCAATCGACAGCATCGACATTAGGCGGATGTTTATACCCGCCGATAAAGAGCATATCTTCCGTCGTGTCATATTCGACCAGACGTTCGGAATGCGGACGGATCAGTGGAACGAGCCAAAGTTTTTCTGCTGGCACACCCAGGTCAAGAAGTACCTCCTCCTCGACAGAAGAGAGAATGATCGTGGCATCCGCTTTTTCAATATAGGAGAGTTCACGCTCGCGCATGACATCTGCTGCAGCGGCAACCTCGGCATCGCCCGTTGTTTCGGCGCGACGTTGCATCCGAAGAAAGTGCATGTCGACCGTATTATAAATCGTTTTGGCAGAGGGCAAACGTTCCTTAATTTTATCGAGGAACAGGTCAGCACTCTCCGCACGGCTCACAATGGCGTAGTCAAACATATCACCGCGATCATCGATGAACATATCGAGATTAGAGTAGAACGGGTGGTAGACGCATTCGATACCGAGCGCCTGCAGATCTTGTGTCGCTTTACCCCAATAGGCAAAATTTGATCCCGGCACAAAATGAACGCGGTAACCCTGCTCCACCAAAATTCGCATGGCATAGACAGAATTAACAGAACCCGCATCCTTATCCGGCTCCGGCGTTTCCGCATCAATATAAAGAATGTGCCCTTTTACGGCACGGTCCGAGGCCAAGAACGGGGTCTGCGCATTTGGCAGATGATGTTTTAACGGCTCAGCCCAGCGCTCTTTAAATATCTTCTGATTGACGAGTTGATATTGTTTCGCGCCCGCATTCAAATCCGTACCGGAGGACAAACCCTCAATATGCACAACAACGGAGGACGGTTGATAAACGACGCGGTAACCCATTTCGCGAACTTTGAAGCAGAGATCTGCATCTTCATAATAAGCTTTTTCAAGGCCTTCGTTGAAACCACCAATCTCTTTCCAAAGCACAGTCGGGATCATTAAGGACGCGCCGGAAATATAATCGACATCTCGGACAAAATTATAAATCGGGTGATCGGCATTCTGCCCCTTCCCCCAATTCCAACCGGAGGCATCCTCCCAGATGATCCCACCGGCTTCTTGTAACTCACCCGTTGGATACACAAGCTTTGAGCCCGCAATACCCACATTCCCATGTTCGCGGAATGTCGCGAGCAGATTTTCCATCCAGCCCGGTTTGACCAATGTGTCATTATTCAAAAAGATGAGGTATTCGCCCCGCGCATGCTCCGCCGCGCGATTACAGTTCAACAAAAAATGTAAATTTTTCGGGTGACGCACATAACGAATACCGGGAATTTCCTTAAGAATTTTATGGAAAGGATCCGGAGAGGCATCATCCGCAATAATAACCTCATAGGTACAAGACACGCGCTGTTGATAGATCGACTTTAAACACGCAATCGTCTGACTGATCTCATTATAAACGGGGACAATAATAGAGATCACCGGATTGTCGACCTCTGGGAAAGCAAAATTAATCGTATTGTCGGTTGTCGGCAACGCCGTATTGGCCTCAACTTGCATGACTGGCGGTTGAAGGCGTTGCGCCAAACCCGTAGCTTTTCGCGCCATGCCGAGTTTTATCATCTCAGGTAAGGGCAAACCACGACGGATCATCCGCAAAGTTGAGAATAAAAAGCTCTTTAGACCCGCTCTCAAAGGCGCGCGCTCGTAATATCCGAGCCGGTTTTCCAGAACCGAAACTTTGGCAGAAAATTCATCTTCAACCATCTTTGAGCGAAGGTTTTCCATCTCAATGGTTGTGTCTTGCATCTCTTTGATGCGAGTAATTTCGGTTAAATTATTTTCGGTCTTTTTAAGCGCTTCTTTTGTTTCATATAAGTCACCGCCAATCCGGTTAATTGTGTGAATCGCATCATCCAGGGCTTGCGTCTTATTTTCTAGTTCAGATTTATACTCAGCCTCTCGTTGACGCGTTTCAATCAAATTCCCCTTAAGGTCCGAAATCGAGTCTTTCAGGAAATCCAGTTCATCACGTCTCAATTCAATCTCGGCTTCTATGACCGCTAATTTCTTTGAATGACGAGTCTTAGCGGATTTGAGGTTTCTGTTAAGACGCTTCACTTCTTTCTCAATTTGAGACTTTTGTGTATCCGCATGTGATAATTTGGATTTTACATCAGAGATCGTTTTGACAAGCTCCACTTCTCTGTCTTTTAAATACTCTTCGGCTTCCCGTAATTTTCGGATCTCCAAGTTTAGCCCGTCCCTTTGCGCTTTTGCGCCTTCGGAGTCCTTAACCCTGGATTCGATATCACTTTTCAAGCGGTCGATTTGCTTTTCCGCCTCGGAGCGCGCGGCATCTTTTTGCGCAATGGTTTCGCGTAAAGAGGTAATATCCGCTTCGGTATTCGCCAATGTATTTCGGAGCGCCTCAATCGAGTTCGTCTCAGCCGTCAGCTCACGAATTTTGGAATCGCGTGCTTGTATAGCCGAGTCTAGAGCCGTGGATCTCTCTCTCTCTTCGGCAAATGTTTCCTTTATCGCATTCGCTTTTTTGACATAGTCATCCAGCGCTTCAGCTTTTTCATCATATTCCGCCTGAAGACGTTTTCTTTCAGACAAAAGTTGAGCATTCTGCTCTTCCGCCTGCTTTAAAGTTTCTAAACGATGTTCAGGAACCGTGAGCATTTTTGCGGATTTCGGTAGCAGACTCTTCCCGGCCTTGAGTGTTTTCACATCAAAAGTGACGGACTCGAGATAGGTTGATGCCGCAGACCAATGCGCAAATAAATCATTGTCAGTCTTAGCCAGTAATGCGTCATAAGATGTATCATCTTTTCCAGATACAGACTCTCTTTGCCCGACGATTCGGCCAATCATATCAATCATACTCGGCGTAGCCTGAAGTTTCAGATGCGGAAGGGCCTGCGTCATCGCCTCAACGATACTATCTGATGTTAAGGAAGTGAGCCGTTCAAACAGAACAACGGGGGGCTGATGCGCGGACAGAACTTCACCTAAAGTACTTAACTGAGATTGCACGACGAGGTCTGCCGCTGCTTCTGAAAACCCATTACGCTTAGATATGGAGGCCTTGACCTTGGACGGCCGCCGCAGCGCACCTATAACATGCAGGTCATGACCTGACTTTTCCGCAACGCGTGGCCAAATCGGAAGAAGAACTGCAAGACGAGGATCCTTGATAAGCTTGTTTGAGCCGTTATCGAAATCAGTCGCAAGAACATTAACTAAACTATCAATCGCCTGATCCGCGGCTTCGGTGTCCGGCCACGCGTCTGGTAGCGCCGCCGCCGTTGTCCAATCAACACCTAAGGCTTCGAAGAGCGCATCATGGGCCGCAACAATTTTTGAATTTTCCCAAAATCCACGTGGATTATCAAAGGCAGGCAGCATTAAGGTCCGCCCGAGATCAAGCCCGAGAACAGAGAGAACCTGCGTGCAGACGGACGTCCCGGATCTATGGACGCCGACGACAAGTTGTATGACGGGTTTGTCTGTTTTGGACACGAAGGAAAACGCCTATTTTGTTAGGATGTGGCTGGCCGCGAAGACTTAAATACCACCGGACTTTACGGCTTTGTAGAGGTCCATGTCTATCGCATTGAGTGCTAAGAGTGCATCAAAGGTCTCTTCGCCAATCCGTTCTGCGAATTTGGCAACATTTTCTTCGACGGTTCGACCACGTGACGTCACATTTTCATGCACACTGACCGCTTCAAAGTCAGGAAAATGTGGACGAATCAGAGCTTGAAACTCCAACATGGACGCATCGAATGTCTCAACAAGGCCCACAACCGGAAATGCCTCTAATGCTTTACGGGCCCGTGGTTCAAAGAGCTGCATTTGCTTATTTGGCGTAAAGTCATGGAAATCCTTAAGACGGAACGCGTGAAATTCTTGCACTTGCCAAGGGTTAGGCGTCGACACCCGCCAATCCATATAATATTTGAAATCGCCTTCCTTGGCCTTGATCGAACCCGGTGTTTGCGCATCCTGTTTCCGCTCAAAATCATAGGCTGACCGGATGCGATCAATCGGATGACGGAAGAAGAAAATTGGAATGATTTCAATATCTTCATATTCCGGTACGGTTACAACAGCCGTGTGGGAACTGACCGCATCATATTGAGGGTTTTCACGAATGAATTTGATCAAGTCCTCCGGATCAAGCTTTCGGTTGTTCGGCCCTTCAATTTCAATCCAACGCTCGCCGAAATTACGTTGTAGGATCGTATCAACAGACGTGCCTGCATTCTTGAAAAGGTGGAAATGGACGATAACGGGACGTTTTGACATTTTAGCGCCTGAATAGTGGGGCCGTCGGAGTGACGGCAAAGCATAGTTCCGCGCCCCTTACGAAAGGGACCGCGACTCTTCAACCCCACATTCGAGGTAATGGCCTTATCGCTTACACCGGTTGACGATCATGAACCGTTCGCCAATCCGCTCCATCAAAGAAGACCAGCGCCATTCCGCCAACGGCATCCGATACCATTGCGATACTGCCGCCGCCCTGCCCTGCAGGAAGCGTTGCAACCGTGTAAGTCTGCATGCGAACCGCCCCCTGAACATCCAACATGGCTTCAATCGGTTGAATATTCGGGCCGACGCGCATCCCTGTTGCCGTATCCACTATAAAGGCCCCATCACCCGCAGGGACAAATGTGATATCGGCATCGAGTCCTGCAGCGGTATTTTTAAAAACGAAAGAGAGATCATCCGGATCATCCTTTTCCGTAAACCGCCAATACAGACTCGTTCGGGGAAGAACGTTTGAACCATTTCGCGTCACGACCGTGCTGGTGAGTTGCAGACCCTGCCAGAACGGATTACCCGTATTCTTGCCCCCGCACCCGACAAAGACGAAGGCGGTCCCATCCGCCAGTGTTTCATCAGAGGTCGGCTTTTCAAAACTCATATTGCCTTGCCGCGTTCGGATATAGCTGACACCAGCCTTATTTCCGCTATCCACATCGAATTCCAGCTGTTGCCCGTCCGGCAAACGCAGATTTGCCGTCCAAGGATCGACGTGAAATACCTCGTTAAAGGCCTGACCATTTCCGCTCACCTTGAGCGAAAAATCATTATTGCCCACGAGTCCGAATTCCGCATGGCCTTGGAAATCATTCTGGAACACGAAGGAGGCCGTCTCTCCGCTAGAAGATTTATTCACGACGCAGCGGTGGCTCGCGCCGGCATGGGTGAAGAGTGTGGCATCTGATGACACGGCCAGTCGGTTAGTGCCGTCCGCAGTTGCATTGATGCCCAGTTGGGTCAGAGAGCTGAGATCATCACCGCTCCCACCAATAACCTGCCAATCCGACCCGTCGAAAACGGCAAACCGCGCTTCATCCTCGACCCAGACCTGCCACCCCATCTCAGGCGGATAGGTCAGATAGCCACCCTCCTGATACCGTATCAGACTGCCGGGCGGTCTTTCCCAGTCCCCTTGCGGGTCAGGAACGATATAGCCGCGACCCTCTTCTGGAGACACAGGCGGCGCGGTCATCGTTCGACTGACCACCCGGGTTTGCACGCGAATATCCAACGCTTTGAGTGCTTCATTATGCGTAATATAACTCAGCGCCTGCCCCGGCATGATATAAGGCAGGCCAAGTGAAGGTGTTTGTTGTTGAGCGAGCGTGGGCATCTGTGAGATCCTTGTTGAATTGACTTTCATAGAAACTAGCCGACCCCGTAAAAGTGAGGATCATGTTCTTCTTAAAGGCGGATTGGCCTTCCCTGTTGATGCGGGACCAACCAAGCGTTAAGACGCGACAAAATGCGACGGTTTTGTCGCACTTATATTGGGATCAATCATGAAGTTCGAACGCACGTCCATACCCGACGTCGTCATCGTGACGCCGCGCCGTTTTGGCGATGCGCGCGGCTATTTCATGGAAACCTATAAGCGGCAGGCCTTTCTTGAGGCGACCGGGCATGATCCTGTTTTTGTGCAGGATAATTTCTCGCTCTCCGCCAAAAAAGGCACGATTCGAGGCCTTCATTTCCAGACACCACCCCATGCACAGGGGAAACTCGTCCGCTGTCCACGCGGGGCTTTGTTGGATATCGCCGTGGATGCACGGATCGGGTCACCAACTTATAAACAATGGGTCGCGGTCGAATTGACGGGCGAAAATGACAAACAACTCTGGGTGCCCCCTGGGTTTCTCCACGGGTTCCGGACACTCGCGCCGGACACTGAAATTGCCTATAAATGCACGGACTATTATGCGCCGGAGTGCGATGGGTCAGTCATGTGGAATGATTCCGACTTAAACGTGGATTGGGGCGTGGATTCGGGGGATGCACTCCTCTCTGAAAAAGACCAAAAGGCACAGAGTTTTGCCGATTTCGACAATCCGTTTACCTATCAAGGATAAATCATGAAAATCATTGTTACCGGAGGCGCAGGTTTCATTGGCTCCGCCGTTATCCGACAAGCCATTAAAGACGGTCATTCTGTGATCAATGTGGATTGCCTGACCTATGCGGCCAATCTGGAATCCCTGAAATCCGTCTCGGATAGTCCGAATTACGCATTTGAGAAGCTCGATATCAATGACGGCCCGGCCATGATGAGCCTGTTCGACCGTCATCAACCTGACGCGATTATGCATCTGGCAGCAGAATCTCACGTAGACCGTTCCATCGACAGTCCAGGGGAGTTCATCCAGACGAATGTGATCGGGACGTTCAACCTCCTCCACGGAGCCCGTGTTTACTGGGATAGTCTAACGGGTGAGAAGAAAGAGAATTTCCGCTTCCACCATATTTCGACTGATGAAGTGTACGGCGATCTGGAACTGGACGATCCGGCATTTGAGGAAACCACCAGCTATGATCCGTCTTCCCCATATTCCGCTTCGAAAGCGGCGTCGGACCATCTCGTCCGGGCTTGGGCGCGGACATATAAACTCCCCACGCTGATTACAAATTGTTCCAACAATTACGGGCCGTTCCAATTTCCGGAAAAGCTGATCCCCGTTGTCATCCTGAAAGCGCTGCACCGCAACGCCATTCCCGTTTACGGCGCGGGCGATAATATCCGCGACTGGCTCTATGTCGACGATCACGCGGATGCGCTGCTAACCGTCCTACAAAAAGGTGCCATTGGCGAGACCTACAATATTGGCGGAAACAATGAGCGGACCAATCTGGAGCTCGTCAAAACAATCTGCGGATTGATGGATGCGCGAGTCGAAGATGGCTTCAAACATGAAGACCTTATCACATTCGTCACAGACCGCCCCGGCCATGACCGCCGTTATGCGATCAATGCGTCCAAGATTGAAAATGATCTGGAGTGGACACCGTCCGTGTCTTGGAATGAAGGCTTTGAGCAGACAATCAATTGGTACCTAGAAAATGAGGATTGGTGGAGACCTCTCGTGAAGGCCGATATGTTCGGTGCCCGTTTGGGACTCGAAGGCAAAAAGTAATGTCCCTGCGTCTTGCCGTCATCGGAAAGACCGGGCAACTCGCCCGCGCCCTCCTGCGCGAGGGTGAGGATATGGGTCACGAGATCATTGCACTTGGCCGTGATGCGCTCGACCTGACAGCGTCGCCACAAGAGATTGAGATGGCCGTCGAGATGCTACCGTCGGGCGTAGACGCACTCATTATCGCCGCTGCTTACACCGCCGTAGACGCAGCAGAAAGCGATGCAGACACCGCCTATGCCGTCAATGCCGCGGCTCCCGCCGCGATTGCACGCGCCTGCGCCCGCCATGATATTCCGCTGGTCCACATCTCGACGGATTACGTGTTCGACGGCGAGGCCGACCAACCCTATATGCCGGATGATGATACGGACCCACCGGGCGTATACGGCGCGTCAAAACTGGACGGCGAATTGGCGGTTCTGTCCTCAGGCGCAAGAGCGGTTATCCTTCGCACATCCTGGGTGTTTGACGGGACCGGCAAGAACTTCCTGACAACCATGTTGCGCCTGTCCGAAACGCGAGACGAATTGCGCGTTGTGGACGATCAAATCGGTCGCCCAACCTATGCCGGACATCTCGCTCGCGCGGTTATCAAAGCGGCAGAAACGCTCGCGACAGAACCGGATTTGGAAACCTCTGTTCATCACGTCACAGGTGGCGGAGAACCTATTAGCTGGGCGGATTTCGCCGTGGCCATTTTCCAATCCACAGACCGCAACACGCGTGTCGAACGAATTCCGGGCAGTGAATACCCGACACCCGCAGAAAGACCTTCCTATTCCGTGCTGGACACGGATAGTTTCGAACGAACATTCCGTCATCCCCTACCCGAGTGGCAAAAGGGATTGGCGGCAGCTTTAATGGAGCGCACAGAATGACAAAACAACGCAAAGGCATCATCCTCGCCGGAGGAACAGGCTCACGCCTGCATCCCGCCACGATCACGGTCAGCAAACAGCTCATGCCGGTTTTCGACAAGCCGATGATTTATTATCCGCTTTCCGTCCTCGTACAGGCAGGTATTCAGGACATCCTGATGATCACAACGCCGCACGATCAAGCGCAGTTCCAAAAATTGCTGGGCGACGGGAAAGCCTGGGGATTAAACATTGAATGGGCGGTGCAACCGTCACCCGATGGATTAGCCCAAGCCCTTATCATCGCGGAAGATTTCCTCGACGGCGCGCCGTCCGCGCTCATCCTTGGCGACAACCTCT
The DNA here is from genome assembly GCA_947503715.1 of uncultured Caulobacterales bacterium. Taxonomy (GTDB): domain Bacteria; phylum Pseudomonadota; class Alphaproteobacteria; order Caulobacterales; family Maricaulaceae; genus Litorimonas. The sequence goes on from CANNER010000004.1 coordinate 72,064, forward strand.
TCTTCGGCTCAGGTTTCGCCAAAACCATCAAAAGATCAGTCAAAGATACGGGCGGTGCGACCGTGTTTGGCTTCCACGTGAAGAACCCTTCGGATTACGGCGTTGTCGGATTTGACAAGGATATGAACGCGATCTCCCTCGTCGAAAAGCCGAAGAAACCCGCCTCCAATTACGCCGTCACAGGGCTTTATTTTTATGACGAGCACGCGCCGAAATATGCCAAGACTGTGACACCTTCCGCAAGGGGCGAGTTGGAAATCACGGCGCTGAACGAGATTTATCTCAACCGTTCGGAGCTGCGCGTTGAACTCTTGGACGAAGGCACAACATGGCTGGATACAGGCACGCATCGCTCCCTCCTCGCAGCCGCGCAATTCGTCGCCGTGATGGAAGACCGTCAGGGTACTCGTATTTGCTGTCCGGAAGTCGAGAGTTTCCGCCAAGGGTGGCTGACGAAAGACGAGCTCCTCACGCTGGCGGAACCGCTCAAGAAATCCGGCTATGGCAATTACCTCGCCAAGGTCGCCGAGAGCGAGCACTGAGACCAAAACTCTATCCAGCGGTCTTGACCGCCTTTGGGGTCGCCGTTTTGAGCGCCTGCACCGTCAAAAATACCGCACTGACCTCAGATCAAATCGTCAGCACATCGCTCTGCGCGGATAGCTACCTTCTCGCCATGCCGGACCTGCGCGACCGGATTGGGGCACTATCTTGGCAGTCGCGCAGTACACTCTCCCGCGCACCAGACACATTACAAGACTTACCGCAGGCGGGAGAGAATCTCGAACGCTTGATAACCTTTTCCGACGCGAAAATTATCGTTGGCCCAGGGCCGTCGCAGCTTCAATCTCCCGCTGTCAGTTTAACATGGGGCGAGAATTTCGAGACAGTTTGGACAAATTTTGAGGCGCTTTCAAAAACGCTAGAGGCCAGAAACCCGTCTGACAGTTTAAAAGATCGTCTGAATAAAATTGATCGGTCTAAAACGCCACCCAAACTCCTCTATCTTAATCGTGCGGGCGGGACGGCGGGACCCGGTACATTTGTGAATGCGGTCTTTGAGGTCGTCGGTGGCGAAAACATTATCTCAACACCGGGTTGGCAAAGCCCCGATACGGAAAGCCTATTACAATTAAATCCCGATATCATTGTCACGAGTTTCATGGCCTCAAATTATAAAGGTACGAATGACCGTGCCATCCGGCACGCCGCATTGGCAGAACGATTAGAGGCAGTTCCGCAGATAGATATTCCCGGCGCATTATGGCCCTGTGCAGGGCCGGGCCTTGTCGATGCGGCAGAGCTTTTATCTAAAGAATTGGCGAAGTTGTGAGCGCGCGGCTCTGGACGGTCTCTCTCGCGGGTTTGCTCATTCTCGTCAGCCTATTGAGTTTGATCATTGGCCCGACCGCGTTTTCAATCGCCGAAATCTCTAATGGTCTGCTCGGCAGAGGCGACGCTAATATTCAAACCATCATGCAGGACATTCGCCTGCCGCGGGCCTTACTCGCCGCAATTGTCGGCGCGGGATTGGGCGCATCCGGCGCAGCCCTACAAGGCTTTACCCGCAACCCGCTTGCGGCCCCCGGACTCCTCGGGTTTTCAGCCTGCGCGGCTTTGGGGGCGGTTCTGGCGCTGTATTTTGATTTCAACGCACTCATCACGCCCGCCGCGATCGGACTGGCCCTATTGGGAGCCCTTGCAATGACGGGGTTCTCCCGCCGTAAGCCGGGCGCGTCGGGACTCGTCCTGGCGGGGATTGGGATTGGCGCGCTTGCGACAGCGGTGACGGGGCTCGTCATGAACCTCGCCCCTAATCCATGGGCGCTGTCGGAACTCGTATATTGGTTAATGGGGTCGTTAAAAAACGCTGACCTGTTAGATGTCGCGATTAGCGGCCCTCTGACACTTGTTGGATTGACTTTACTCTGTCTCAGTGGTCCGGCCTTGCGCGTCCTGGGGCTTGGTGAAGAGACGGCACAAAGCCTCGGCATTTCCGTGGCTAGAACACAAGCTCTTATCGTCACGGGTTGTGCGCTTTGTATTGGCGCGGGCGTAGCAGTCGCAGGTGCGATTGGATTTGTCGGTCTATTTGTACCTCATATTTTGCGATTCCTAACCGGGCCTGATGAAGCGCGCCTCGTCCCCCTCTCCGCATTGGGCGGCGCAATCTTCCTCGTCATTGTGGACACGCTTATCAGGGCAACCTCCGGACCCGGCACCCCTCTCTATCTTGGCATTGTCACTTCATTGATCGGAGTTCCGTTCTTCCTTTGGTTGGCTTGGCGGCAGACATGACGTTAGAATTAAATAATATACGCGTCGCTTATTCCGGCAAAACGGTCATACGGGGCATAACTGTAAAAGCACGAGCCGGAGAGTTAATCGCTCTGGTGGGACCGAACGGGTCGGGAAAATCATCCCTTCTTAAAGCTGTCACAGGTCTCATACCGCATGAAGGTCAGACGAACCTTCCACCAGATACGCGCACCCGCGCAAGCTCTTTGGCCTATCTTGCCCAAGACGCGACCGCACCTGTCCGCCGAAAAGTTAGAGATATTGTTGCGCTGGGCCGAACACCCCATATCGGGCCGCTTGGTAAACTAACCTCGAATGATGATGTGATCATTTCAGACAGTCTTTCACGCTGTGACATGAGCGAGTTTTCAGACCGGGAATTCGGTACACTTTCCGGAGGCGAACAAATGCGTGTCCATCTCGCGCGAACTTTTGCGACACAGGCACAAATTCTTCTTGCCGATGAGCCCGTCACAGCGCTTGACCCCTATTATCAACTCACAGTCATGGATGCTCTTCGCGGATATGCCGGAAAGCACCGGACCGTCATCACCGCTTTACACGACCTCAACCTGGCGCGCAGATATGCAGACCGCATTTGGGTGATTCAAGACGGTATTCTCGTCAAAGATCACTTACCCGATGAAGCTTTGGATATCGAGACCCTGGCACAGGTTTTCCGCATCACGCCCGACGGACAAAGTCTTTAATTATCAGAAAATATCTCTTCAATTTTCATTTCAAATAATCTGGCAATTTTAAACGCGAGCGGCAGGGACGGATCATATCGTCCCTTTTCTATCGCATTGACGGATTGGCGCGAGATATTGAGCTCATCTCCAAGCGCAGCTTGAGACCATCCTTTTTCGGCGCGTAATTCTTTTAAACGGTTTTCCATATCGATAACCGCCTATTTCAAACCCATGTGACGCGCCGGACCAAAGCATGACGAGAGGCCCAAGGAGACAAAAAATACGGGGAATATCCAAAATATGGGGACATGTGGTACGTCATCCACAAGCAATTCGATTAATCCCCAGACGCCGCTAAAAGCTAAGACAGCAAATGTCGCCACGACAAAACTCTGCGTAAAGAAGTAGCGCTGGGCCTCATCGACACATCTCACAAACTGCCAGATTGTGTGAAGCATATATAAAACGAATAATCCTGGAATTAAGCTCAATGCGATTTGCGCCGAGAGTGGCAGCGCCGTTGATTTGAGTGCCAAACTGACCCCGATCATAGCGCCAGCATATCCGAGTGATCCTCCCAAAATGCCAAACATATAGCGTCTTAAATGCGTTTTTGCTGACATGACTATTCTCCTTTTTATGTAAAGCGTCCTTTACTTAGTCAAGCACACTTTACATGTCAAGCAAGCTTTCCATTTTATAATTACGGTCTTTAACGCATTCTTATATGACATGGTTCGGTTGGCTCGCTACGATAACAAGATGACTATTGTGATTGATCCGGCGAAGTTCAAAGACCCTCTTATCACCGCCAAAGGTGAAAAGCGGGCAAAGGTATTCTTCAAACAGCTCGACACGCTCTGGTTCAACACGGGATCACAATGTAATATTGAATGTGCGAATTGTTATATTGCGAGTTCCCCCACCGCTGATCATTTCATCTATCTAACACCGGAAGATATGGCCCCTTATCTGGATGAAATAGACGCTCTGGATATGGGTAAAATCGAAATCGGTTTTACAGGCGGCGAGCCTTACTTGAACCCGTATATCATCCGTCTATCGGAAATGGCATTGGAACGGGGGCATTCTCTACTCGTTCTCACAAATGCGATGAAACCGATGATGCGGCCACGGGTACAGTCTGGACTTTTGGATATACAACACCGCTTTCCGGGGAAGATGACACTGCGCGTCAGCCTCGATCATTTCACGAGACAGGGCCATGATGCGGAACGTGGGGACGGAAGTTACGACATTGCGCTAGAAGGACTTCGCTGGCTGACAGATAATGGGTTTGATTTGCATATTGCCGGACGCGCAACATTTTCAGAATCAGACGTCGCTGCACGCGCGGGATATGCAAAACTCATTGAAGAGCACGGTTGGAAAATCGATGCATCAAATCCAGCCCATGTCATGTTATTCCCGGAGATGGATGACACCATGGACGTACCGGAAATCACGACAGCCTGTTGGGGTATTTTGGACATCCACCCTGATAGTCTGATGTGCAGTCATTCGCGGATGGTTGTAAGACGGAAAGGCGAAGCCCGCCCCGTTATCCTTGCCTGCACTCTGCTGTGGGATGACTCGCAATTCGAGATGGGCAAAACGCTTTCACAAAGCCTCGGACCCGTGGCCCTCAACCATCCGCATTGCGCAAAGTTCTGCGTATTAGGCGGAGCGAGCTGCTCCGCCTAATCCTTATTTCGCCATAAATTCAGATTCGCCGTTCACCTTGATAAGGAACTTATCAAGGCCTTCGAAAAAGGCTTCGCGGTTTTCCTGACGTGAGAGGTAATGATCCTCATCATCAAATTCCATATAGGTCCCGTCAACACCCGCCTTTTCCAAGGCTTTCTTCATCTTCTTATATTGATCAAAGTGAACATTAATATCCGAGTCGCCATGCGCCAGAAAAACGGGGACTTTGATATCGTCCGCCCGTTGCGTCGGCGAATTCGCTTTGCGGGTCTCTTTGTCATCCATGGCCTCACCAAAAAATGTTTTGGCGGCATTTTTGCCCCCGCGATATTTCGCGAGATCACGTTTCGCATCCGCAATATCAGTGAGAGCCGCCATTGCGATGACGCAACTATAACGATTTTCCACATCTTTCGCCGCACCCATCAAGGCCGCATAACCACCATAGGACCAACCGGCGATACAGGTTCGGTCCGGATCAGCATATCCTTTTTTAAATAGGTATTTCGTCGCGTCCTCGACATCTTCCTGCATGACAATCCAATTGTTTCGTCCGGCCTCTTCAAAAGATTTCCCATATCCGTCAGAGCCTCGGAAGTTCATCTGCATGACCCCATAACCGCGAGAGGCGAAAAACTGTGCAAAATAGTCAAATCGCTTCGCATCACGTCCATAGGGGCCGCCATGAGGCAGAATAATAAAGGGCAGGTTCTTAAACTGCGCCTGCGTGGTCACAGTCACGGGCATCGTAATATAGGCCGGAATTTTTTGACCATCCCTTGCCGTATAAGACGCCGCCACAACGCTCCCCATATCGGCAGCTTCAAGACCGTTATATTGCCGGCCAACCAACCGCACATTTTCGTCACCGCTGGAATACATAAACAGACCGCCCGGTTCATATGCCGTACTCATTCTCACAATGAGGGTCCGGTAATCGTCCGTTTGATCAACAAACCTAACCGAATAATCAGGATATTTCGCGCGCAGTTCATCAATGAGGGTAGAATATTCGCCCAAGAGCTCAGTCTCGACTTCGTCGGCTATATATTTAGCCCCGATCACAGTTTCGCCGTCCGTACTGACGACGACGCCCGAGGCATCATAATCATCATTATGGAATAATTCGCGCGTCACTTTCTTCTCAACAAGGTCATATATATAGAGCCCGAGTGTATCGCGGCCATTATAGCGCCCGACAATCAATTCTCTTCCGTCACTTAAAATACCAAAAATCGGCGTGTCGGCTTCGAGACCGGGATATTCGTAATCAGTTTCCCATTTCTCTGTGAGCGGATCAAAAATTCTCATCCGGTCCTTGCCACTATCGGTTTCGCCTATACCGATACGCAAAACGCCATTATCATCTGTCACCCAACGGTTAATCCCGTTCACACCGCTCTTTATGCGTCGATCTCGGCCATTCTCCACTTTGACTTTATAGACGTCGGGATAGGGATTAAATTCTTCTTCCGAATAGGCCATCAGAATATGGTCCGAGTCATCCTCCAACCAATCCACGACGCGATTATTAAACTGTCGAAACATATTACGGGGTTTGATAACCAATCGGCCTTTTTCATCGCCTGACACATCCTGTGTGTAGAGATAGCCAATCATAAACGGTGTATCGCGATAGGATTCAAGTTTCGCGACGGAAACAACAAAGCGATCATTATTTATCCAACGGATATATTCAGGTCTGATATCTTCCCCGAGGGCGAGGACGGTCGGCTTAACGGTAAGATCATCGATCACACTCGTATAAACAAAATAATTACCACCTTGATTGGAAATCACGCCGATTCGTTTCCCATCTGGCGACAAATCCGCGTCTAACGAGACCGGCAATTCACCAAAGGCTTTGGCAGGCGGCGCCGCGTAGGTTGCAGAGGAGAGCGCGCCAAACAAAGATGAAGCAGCCACAAAGATGACGACGTTAAAAAATGAAATGCGCATAACCCAACCCTAATGAATGTTTCGAACTATGAGGAACTATGAGGGATGAAATCCAAACCGCAACTTATTCAGCTGACATTTTTCTTAAGTCTTGATTTTGTTCAGAAGGATAATTGAAATTTGAAGACGTAAACGTTGAATTTAATATTAGTTAAATCAGACCTGCGAAAAATGTTTCGACAATCGTAATCCTTGCGCCTGATAGTGACTGCCCTGATCGCCATAAAGCGTGTCCGGTATGGCCGACATGGTTTCAAAGACAAGCTTTGCGACGGGTTGTCCGTGTCGTAGAAGAAAGGGGACATCTCGGCCGCGGACTTCCAAGACCGCGCGACTGCCAGCACCGCCTTGTTTGGCTACACCAAAACCGGGATCAAAGAATCCGGCATAATGCGCCCGGAATTCGCCAATTTCGGGCGCAATGGGGGCCATTTCAGCGGCTTGATCAATCGGGATTTCAACGGATTCGCGACTTGCGAGAATATAAAATTCCTCAGGATCCAGAACTAACTGCCCTTGCGGCGCACGTAAGGGGGCCCAGAAATCCTCTGGCGCATGTGCGCCAAGACCGCGTAAATCCACCATGCCCGAATGACGCCGCGCGCGGTAGCCGATAACCGCTCCGGGACCGTCACCTTCCAGATCAATACTGACATGTTGCGTGCGTAACGCTTTATGAGCCCCGCGTCGAAATCGAATCTGTCCGAGACGATCACCGGGACGGACGAGAACCGGGAATGTACGCGGCGCGACCTCCATGTAAAGCGGTCCGGAATATCCAGCCGGAATATGATCGAATAATTCTCCGCCATCGCAAATGACACGGGTGAAGACATCCAGTCGACCGGTCGAACTTTTCGGATTTGCCAATCCCTCGACATCTTCCGGTAGGTTCAAACTCTCGCAAAGCGGGAGTAAATAAACGCATCCCGTTTCCAGAACCGCGCCACCGTTCAAGTCGATTTCGTGCATTTTGACGAAATCCAGGCTCTCGCGAACCGTGCGATCGCGTCCCGGCAGAAAACTGGCACGCAAACGATAAGCAGTTCCGCCGAGGCATAAATCCAGGCTTGCAGGCTGAACCGAGGGCGGATGAGCCGGGTCGGTTTTCAGACCCGTAATACGCCCCTGCGCAACGAAGTCAGCAATGTCCTGTTGGGGGAGAATTCCGTAGCTCATGCGGGCAAGCTACCCTTTTCTATGTGATGTGCAACGGGTTCGACCACAAATCTGTACATGAGTTTTCCCTGTTTTGAATCCTGTATTCACTGGGGAAAGTCCTTGCAGGTGCGACATTCTTTCGTCACGGTCACGATAGAGAGAGACTGGTTTTGTGGGAAAACCTGAAAAATCGTGACGAACGGGAGTGGGCGTGCGAGAGAGAGAACAACATAGCGAGGACGAATTACCGTCCATTCAGGGGTTTCCCCTCTACGAACACCGCACGGACGGTGTAATTGTCCGCGTTGAGCCGGAATTTCTGGCCGATCAATCTAATCCTTCCGATTCGCGCTTCATTTGGGCCTATACGGTCGAAATTGATAATCAGAGCGGACGCGACCTCACCGTTGTCGAACGATTCTGGCAGATTGCGGATAGTCGCGGTCAAGTTCACGAAGTCCGGGGGTCCGGCGTTGTCGGTGAACGTCCCGTCGTGAAATCCGGCGAAGTGTTCCGCTACACATCCGGTGCGCCGCTGACGGCGCCATCCGGCATGATGCGCGGGTCTTACACGGTCAAAGATGATCAGGGTGAGAGCTTTGACATCACCGTCCCGACATTCTTATTGGACAGCCCGCATGAAGGTTTGGTGTTGAATTAATTCGACGCGCCGAGGGCTTTACCTTTTGTGTATTTCGCCAAAATTTTTTGATAGCTGACAGGCATCAGGCGTTGTAGAAAACTTGCAATCTTTGCGTCTGAGCCGACGACAATACGTTTCTTCCGTTTTGCCGTTCCGGCAAGAATAATCTGCACGGCTTTATCGACGGGGGTGATTGCAAGGTCATCAAAGTCAGCGTCCAGCTCGGACTTGCTCGTCCCATCCGGCATATGATCTACGACCGCATTTCGCGCGACATTGGTCTGTACACCACCGGGATGTACGCAACACACGCCAACACCGGTTTCCGCCTCTTCCATCTCCAATGCGAGCGTTTCTGTAAATCCGCGTACAGCAAATTTCGACGCGCAATAATGGGCTTGCCCATGATAGGCGATAAAACCGAAGAGCGAGGATATGTTCGTCACGACGCCTTTGGTTTGAATTAAATGAGGCAGAAACCCTTTTGTCATCCGCACCACGCCCCAAAAATTGACGTCTATAATCTGTTCCATCGACTCGAGCGGTGTGTTCATCACATCACCCACCCGCGTCATACCCGCATTATTGAATACAAAATCGGCCGGTCCCAAGGCCGCTTCCACTTTGGCAGGATATGCGGCGATGGCAGCCTTGTCGGAGACATCCAGCACATCCACCAAAATCCGGTTACCGGCTCCAACCATCGATTTCGTCTCTTCCAACCCCGTTTCGTTCACGTCGGAGATTGCAAGAACTGCACCCTGCGCAGCCAATTGCAACGCAAGTTCGCGCCCCATGCCCGAAGCCGCACCTGTAATGACGCAGACTTTATCTTTAAAAACACTCATGCCGCTGCGTCCTGTTTAAGTTTCCGGCCAAATTCCAACCCTTCATGCGACTCCGCATCCCGCAGGAGAACGGATTTATCAAAACGGTAATCCTGTCGGTTGCGCCAGGGGTCGCGGTCCCCTTGTTTCGGCAGCTCCTCAACAACCCGCGTGATATACCCCGCCTCGAAATCAATAAACGGATTGGCTTTTAAATCTGCTGGCGCTTTCGGGACAACGTAATCCAAGTTTTGCGCGTCCATATGGTTCATGAGTCGACAGGAGAAGCGGGAGATTAAATCCGCCCGCAATGTCCAACTTGCATTTGTGTAGCCAAAAATTGAGACGAGATTGGGGACATCAGAGAACATCAACCCGCGATAGGCGAAGGTCTCACCGAGATTTTTCTCACCCCCGTCAATGGAGAGTTTCGCCTGCCCCGCGACGACGACTTGTAAGCCTGTGGCCGTCACAATGAGGTCGGCCTCCAATATCTCGCCCGATTTTAATTTTATACCTTCGGGGACGATCCGCTCAATATGATCAGTCACGACATCCGCCTTACCGGCTTTCATGGCCTTAAACAGGTCCGCATTCGGGACGAGACAGAGCCGCTGATCCCACGGGTTATAATTGGGTGTGAAGTGTTTTTCGACATCGAAATCCGGGCCCAGTTCCTTGCGGATCAATTTCAGCAGATGATCGCCAACTTTTTTCGGCTTCTTCTGCGCTGTCTTATAAATGAAACGCGTATAGGCGATATTCTTAGCGCGGGAGACTTTATAGGCGGTTTTTTCCGGCATAATTTTCCTGAATAAATTGGCAACCCAATCCGTGTCCGGCTGTGAGGCAATCCAGGTCGGGCTACGCTGCAACATGGTCACATGTGCGGCGGTTTTCGCGAGTGACGGGACCAACGTCACTGCCGTCGCACCGGACCCAATCACGACAATTTTCTTGCCGGAATACTCATAATCCTCCGGCCAATGCTGCGGATGGATGATATCGCCGGTGAAATCCTCGCGCCCCTCAAAATGCGGGTTATGGCCTTCGTCATAGCGATAATAGCCGGGCGCGGAGATAATAAAATTCGCGGTCATCTGTGAGGTTGCGCCGGATTCGGATTGATAAGTCACATGCCAATGTGCCGCGTCCGAGTTCCACTCCATCGCCACGACCCGCGCATCATATCGGATGTGATCTTCGACCCCAAACTCCGCCGCCGTTTCCTGAATATATGACAGGATGGCCGGACCATCGGCAATGGCTTTCGCGTCCGTCCAAGGTTTAAAATCATAACCCAGCGTGTGCATGTCAGAATCAGAGCGTATCCCGGGATAACGAAACAAATCCCACGTCCCGCCCATGCGGGTCCGGGCTTCCAGAATGATATAGGTTCGGTTCGGGCAATCGCGTTGATGGTGACAGGCCGCACCAATACCGGACAACCCTGCGCCAATAATGAGAGTATCAAAATGTTCGGTCATAGAAGATGTGTAAGACGCAGCCCCCGAAATGTCAGGACATAAATCCGAGACACGCCCATGCGCGAATGGCTTACGACTATAACTGCGCAATGCAGATGTGTCGAAATCGCTGCTATATTCCTGTGCGCCCCCTCTCTATAAGCCCCTCATGTTTAAACGTTTCGCGACATTTTTCCGCCTGCTCCGCACGGCTTGGGTGCTGATCCGGCATGATGCGCTGGTCCCAGCGGAATATGCGCCATTTGTGCCGTGGCCCGTGCGCTTTATCGGCGCGATTAGCCGTATTTTCAGCCTTGGCAATCGCAAAGGCAATGCCGGCGAGCGTTTTGCGCGAGCGTTACAAGATCTCGGTCCCGCCTATATCAAGTTCGGACAAATCCTCGCGACACGTGGCGATATGTTTGACGCGGAATTTGCCCGTGGTCTGTCCGTCCTGAAAGATAAAGTTCCGCCCTTCCCCATGGAAAAAGCCGAAGCCATGATGGCGGCAGAATGGGGTGCGCCGTGGTCGAAACATTTGGCGTCCCTATCAGAGCCCGTTGCAGCGGCCTCTGTCGCGCAAGTCCATAAGGGCGTGTTGCATACGGGCGAGACCGTTGCCGTCAAAGTCTTGCGTCCGAATATCCTGACACGCATGACAAATGACATGAACACGATCGCGCTCGTGGCGAAATTGGCACATGGCGCAGTGCCGAAACTCCGCCGTTTGCGGCCCAAGGATTTTGTCGCAGAAGCCCGCCGCGCCGTGATGCTGGAACTCGACCTGCGCCTCGAAGCCGCCTCTCAAAGTGAGCTGGCGGAAATTGCGGAAGATACGGGGTTATACCGCGTGCCCAATCTCTATTGGGACCTGGTTGGAAAAGATGTCCTCGTCAGTGAGTGGATTGACGGAACGGCGCTCTCTTCTGACACAATTTTGGATATGCCACTGGCAGACCGTCAAAACCTTGCCACCAAAGTCATTCAATCCTTCCTCGCCTCCACATTCGAATATGGCGTCTTCCACGCCGACATGCATGAGGGCAATCTCATCATGGATGCGGACGGGCAATTGGTCCTGCTCGATTTCGGGATTTTGGGTCGCTTGGGCGAAGCGGAAATCCGGTTCGAAATTGATACGCTCTTCGGCTTCCTGCAGCGCGATTATTATAAAATTGCTCAGGTTCATTTCGACATCGGCTACGTCCCCCCGCATCACAGTGTTGAGGAATTCGCATCCGCTTTAAGGGCTGTCGGCGAACCCATTTTCGGTAAACGCGCAGAAGATGTGTCCATGTCAAAAGTCCTGCTGCAACTGCTCGAGATCACAGATATTTTCGACATGGAATTACAGCCGCAATTAATTCTTTTGCAAAAAACAATGATGCAAGCCGAGGGTGTCGCCCGCCGCCTCGACCCGGAATTCGACATGTGGGAAGCCTCCCGCCCCGTCGTGGAGAAAGCCGTCCGCCGCGAATTGGGGCCTGAACGGTATTTGAACGACTTCCTCGACGGTCTGGGCAAAACACGCCGCACGCTCAGCATCCTCCCCGAAGCCACAGACAACATCGCCAAACTCGCCCAAGCTTGGGCGGATGGAGAGATTGATTTATCCGTCGACCGAAATAAGCCCGCAAAAGCGCGGAAACGAGATATCGTTCGGCCGGTGGCCTATGCAGGATTGGGCGCGGCGATTGCGCTGGGCGCAAGTTGGGCAGCGGCGCAGTTATGAGGACTTTATTGAAATACCTAACCCTTGTGGCTCTAACAATACCAATGAACGCTTGTGTAACGACTGTAAAAACGAAGGACGTTCGAGTAGATTCACTTAAAGAATTGACAGTTGATTATAAGACAGCGCCAAGCGTTTATGGAGAAGGTTTTTTTTACAATAGTATCAAACGAGGCCGCCACAGTTCCAATGATCAGCAATCCAATGTTGACTCATTTTATCAATTATCTTTCACGTCGATCAATGACCTTATCGAACGTGCCGAAAAAAAAGACACTTTAGGTCTTTCATATTGGATATCCGAATGCGCAGAGCGAAAAAAAACTAAAGACAGCCGCTATTTCGGTAGAGTATTTATTTTAGAAAAAGATCAAAATACGCCCAGCAGATACTTCGTTTTTATACCATCATCTCTTCGTAAAGAAATGGATCGTTCAGCTTCAGTAGCTCCAACGAGCTATGATGAATATATGAAAAATGCAATCGCAACAGACACTGAAGAGAGTCTTTGCGTCTTCATTGGGGCATTTCGCTATGTGTTACCAGGTGGCTTCCAGAGCAATCTCGGCTCTTTAAGCGACTTGGGTATTTCATTGGATAATTGATATGATGACCAAACACGTCCTCCTCATCATCGGCGGTGGTATTGCCGCTTATAAATCGCTTCTCCTCATCCGGGAGCTCGCACGGCGTGGGATTTCGTCCCAAGTTATTCTGACCAAGGGCGGGACGGAATTCGTCACAGCGCTTTCCGCCGGAGCGCTGTCCGGTAAGCCCGTTTATACTGACCTCTGGGAATTGGATGAGCAGGCCGAGATGGGTCATATCGAATTGTCCCGCTCCGCCGATATGATCGTGGTTGCGCCCGCGACGGCAAACCTCATGTCCCGTGCCGCGCATGGTGTGGCGGATGATTTAGCCACGACGACGCTGCTCGCCACAGATAAACGCGTGCTCTACGCCCCCGCCATGAATGTCCGCATGTGGGAGGCGTCGGCCACCCAGCGCAATGTTGAGACACTTCGAAAAGACGGTGCGTTGTTCATCGGGCCGGATGTCGGGGATATGGCCTGCGGTGAGTTCGGCGCGGGCCGCATGGCCGAACCGGACGCGATTGCCGATGCCGTCCAAGGCGCGTTAATGGGGGATATGACGCTGGACGGATTGCGCGGCGACAAACCGCTAAAAGGCCGCAAAGCCCTCGTCACGGCGGGTCCGACGCGCGAACCGATTGATCCCGTCCGCTATATTTCTAACCATTCCAGCGGCAAGCAAGGCTATGCCATTGCGCAAGCGCTGGCGGACCAAGGCGCGGAAGTCACGCTCATCTCCGGCCCGACCGCCTTGCCAGCGCCGCAGGGTGTGACACGTGTGGATGTCGAAACCGCGCGGGAAATGTTGAGTGCGTCTGAGTCCGTTCTGCCTGCCGATATTTTTGTCTCCGTCGCCGCCGTCGCAGATTGGCGTCCCGCGAAGTCTTATGACAAGAAAGCGCCGAAACCCGTCGGCAAAACGCCTGCACTTGAGATGACGGAAAATCCCGATATCCTCGCCACGATTTGCAAGTCTGACCGGCGCCCGACGCTCTGTATCGGCTTTGCCGCGCAGACACATGACGTGGTCGAACTGGCCCGCGCCAAACGCCTCCGCAAAGGCTGCGACTGGATTGTCGCCAATGATGTGTCGGGCGACGTGATGGGCGGAGACAAAAATGCTGTCACGATTGTAATGCAAAAGGGTGAAACACAGTGGCCGCAAGCGTCTAAAAGCGCGATAGCCCGCAAGCTCGCGCGGGAAATTGCAAAGGTGTTTTCATCATGAAGAACTTAGCCCGTTTTATCGCCCTCACCGGATTGCTCTGCGCCGGAACAGCTGCGGCCAACGACCTTCCAGATAATCTCGCAGATTGCGAAGTCCTGATGATGCGCTTTGTGGCGGATGAAGCGGGCAATGGCGGGATGCAGGTTTCGACCTATGGCCCGGCCGAAGACTATATTGCGTCTGTTTATGATGACGAAGACGGACATTTGAAAAAGCTCATGGGCGACCCGATCCGCGCGCTGCTCTGTGAACGCGATGATGTCATTCCCGTCGAGACAGATTACGCCCTCATGGCAACGGGCATTCCATTTATCCTCTCGCAGGATTTCGACGATACCGAAACGGACAGTCTGACAATCTATTGGCGACACGACCATTTTGATTATGTCTATAAAGGATACCCGCTTTCAGAATACACGGAAGGCTTGCTCAAAGATCGACTCGCCGATTTCGCAGGACGCGATCACGGATTGAACGTGAAAAAGAAAAAAGGACCGGACGTGATTTCCACCCAATCCGTTCGGCTTGATGAAGAACCTGACCTCAAAAACGCTGAACCTCAGCCTGAAACGGTTGAAAAAGATGTCGGAAACAGCGCGTCTGCGCTGGAAGCCATGGACATTAAAACGGACGACAGTCTGGTAGACGCAGAAGACACGGAACTTGATACGGAAGAATCCAAAAAATGACCCTGACCCTTGAATTCAAAGCATTGGATCATTTCGAAGGCCTGCAACTTCCTGCCTATGAAACCGAACTTGCGGCGGGTGCAGACCTCCGCGCAGCGGTTGCGGAAGATGCGCCGCTCAAACTCTCCCCCGGACATCGGGCCCTCGTCCCGACGGGACTCTGCATGGCAATCCCTGCCGGCTATGAGGTGCAAATCCGGCCACGTTCGGGTTTGGCATATAAACACGGCATCACCTGTCTCAACACGCCGGGAACCATCGACGCGGATTATCGCGGCGAGGTCAAAGTCCTGCTGATCAATCACGGGCATGATGATTTCATCATCCGACGGGGTGAACGCATCGCACAAATGATCGTCGCCCCGATTACGCAGCCAACATTCAAACTCGTCGAAGAATTGGATGACACCGCACGTGGTGCGGGTGGCTTTGGCTCGACGGGAACGACATAACTTTAAATTAAATAATTATGACACACCTCTTTCGAATTCTTATATTGATTCTACTCGCCGCAATTCCGACGGCGGCCCACGCCCAAGACCGTCCCATCACACCCGTCTCAGAACACGGACAGCTCTCCGTTTCCGGCCCTCATATCACGGATCAAAGCGACAATATCATCTCCCTCGCAGGGCCGAGCTTTTTCTGGTCCAACACGGGTTGGCAGCAAGAGCGGTTTTACACCAAAGGCGCAGTGGCGACTTTCGCCAAAGATTGGAACGCCGGCATCATTCGCGTCGCAATGGGCGCACAGGGCAATGGAAGTTACCTCGATGATGAGGACGGAAATATTGACCGTGTCGTGACGGTCGTGAACGCCGCAATCAAAAACGGGCTCTATGTCATTGTCGATTGGCATTCCCATCAAGCGGAGCAGGATATTGAGGAGGCCAAGCTCTTCTTCACGGCCCTTGCGGAAGCCTATGGCGAAACACCAAACCTGATTTATGAAATCTATAATGAGCCGCTGGACACAACGGATTGGGACACAGTCGTCAAACCCTATGCTGAGGAGCTCATAGAAACGATCCGTGCGGTGGACCCGGACAACCTCATCATTGTCGGCACGCAGAGCTGGGCACAGGATGTCGATAAGGCGGCGGACAATCCAATCACCGGCCACGCCAACATTCTCTACGCGCTCCACTTCTACGCGGCGTCACATAAGGCAGAGCTGCGTAAGAAAGCGCAATATGCGATTGATAAAGGTCTGCCGCTCATCATCTCGGAATGGGGGACGGTGACCTATAATGGGGATGGCTATATGGATGCAAAATCAACCCGAAAATGGATGAAATTTGCCAAGAAGAATAATCTCAGCCATCTCAATTGGTCCGTTAGTGACAAAGACGAGACGGCCTCTATGTTTAAACCCGGGGCCTCTTCTGAGGGCGGTTGGACGGATGAGGATCTAACACCTTCAGGGTTACTCGCCCGAGATATTATGCGCGACTGGTAGAAACCCGTTCATAAAACGCCTACATGAGGGCGACATTTATCGGAGTTTACCATGACAGATCTTATTCGCGGTCGCATCTACGACAATATCGCCCAGACCATGGGGAACACACCCCTCGTGCGCTTTCCACGGATTAGCGAAGGCGTTCCGGCGGACCTCTGTTTCAAGCTGGAATTTTTCAACCCCATCGCTTCCGTGAAGGACCGTATCGGCCTCGCCATGATCGAAGACCTTGAGCGCTCCGGAAAGCTTAAACCCGGCGGAACCATTGTCGAACCGACCTCCGGCAATACGGGTATCGGTGTCGCATTCGCAGCCGCGGCCAAGGGTTATAAAGCTATCCTCGTCATGCCGGAACAAATGTCGATGGAACGACGCAAAATGATGAAACTCCTCGGCGCGGAACTCGTCCTGACCGAAGCGTCCGGCGGTATTCCACTCGCCATTGAAGTCGCGAATGAGATCGTCGCGGAAACGCCCGGCGCAGTACAGGCGGGGCAATTCGTCAATCCCGCCAATCCACAAATTCATTATGATACGACGGGACCTGAAATCTGGAATGATTGCGGCGGTCAAGTCGATGCCTTTATCGCGGGCGTTGGGACGGGCGGAACGCTCTCCGGTGCCGGTAAGTTCCTGAAAGAGAAAAATCCCGATTGTCAGATCATAGCTGTCGAACCCATTGGCTCGCCCATGATTTCCAAAGGCGAAAAAGGCCCGCATAAAATCCAAGGCATTGGGGCAGGCTTCATCCCTGACAATTTGGATACAGACCTCGTCGACGACGTCGTAACAATTGATAATGACGCCGCCTTTGGCACAGCTAAACATGTCGCAGCAGAAGACGGCGTTCCGATTGGTATTTCGTCAGGTGCGGCGGTTGCGGCCGCGCTTCTCGTCGGGGCACGTCCGAATATGCGCGGCAAACGCATCGTCACGATCATTCCGAGCTTCGCGGAACGCTATCTTTCCACGCCATTATTTGATGGGGACTACGCACCGGAAGTGCGCGGGAAAACGGTTACGGCACCCTAGCCTCAACCTAATGCCCCTCACCCCCAATCAAATTCAACGCTATGCCCGCCACATCGTCCTGCGGGAAATTGGTGGACCGGGACAGAATGCCTTGCTCGCCGCCAATGTGGCGGTGATCGGCGCGGGCGGATTGGGGGGTCCTGCTGCGATGTATCTTGCCGCGGCAGGCGTGGGACGATTGACGATCATTGATGATGACGCGGTGGAAATATCCAATTTGCAACGGCAGATTCAATTTGCCGACACGGACATCGGAAAAGACAAATCTCAAACCTTGGCGGACAGATTACACTCGCAAAATCCGGACTGTGATGTGAGCGTTCACAATCTGCGCTTAACCGAAGAAAATGCGAAAACTCGCCTCGCCTCGCATGACGTCATTTTGGATGGGACAGATAATTTCGCGACACGACTAACCGTGAACAAGGTTTCTCAGGCGCGCGGAATTCCGCTCGTATCCGGTGCTTTGGGGCGGTTCGATATGCAACTCGGCATCTTCAATAACGCGCCCGATGCGCCCTGCTATCTCTGTTTCGTCGGCGATGTCCCCGACACAGAACAAAACTGCGCAACGGAAGGCGTTCTAGGCGCGTTGGCGGGGATGTGCGGATCAATGATGGCGATGGAGGCTTTGAAATTAATCACTGGCGCGGGCGAGCCACTCTCGGGAAGGCTCTATATGTTTGACGCACTTCGGGCAGAAGGCCGAACGCTACGCCTGAATAAAGACCCGGCCTGTCCCGTTTGCAGCTAGTTCAACGACCGCACGGTGACGGGTCGCGCGAGGCGGTAACCGCCGTAAAAGCCGTTATTAAATCCATAGCCTCTGGCAATACGCAAACGACGCGCATTTTCGATCCGGTTACGATAGCGCTCATTTTCGATTTCCTGACGCCGTAATTCAGCCTGTTCAGCCTGCCCCTGACGGTCCGCAGAAATCCGCTGTTGCGCGGTTTGCTGACGCATCTTGGCGATTTCGAGTTGGACCTGCGCAGAAGTCGGGCCTGCGGGTAGAGAGGACGGCGCATTATGGCGGAAGACTTTGACGCCACTTTCACAGGTCACGGCAAAGCTACCCTGTGTCGACCCGCAATGGGCGCTTGCAACACCCGGCAGGGCTAAAATCGCAAGTGTTAGAATTCCGGCACGGATCATGGCAAACTCCTGTTAGGATTTTACCCTTCATTAACCATGCCGAATTCGCAATACCTTACAAGTGCGACGCGAAAACCTCCGTAAGGCTACCCCTAAATTTGTAAGGCAGACTCAGCCAGCCCCATGTAATCCGGCAGGCAAGCGTCGAGCATCGCTTGATAGTGCGGCGCAATCTCCGGCATCGCTTTTGGCGGTGCACCAAACCCGGTCGAGGCCCAAACGCCCTTATACCACCACGGCGCCCAAGGACCATCTTCCGGTCGTTCACCCGCTTCCCAGGACAGCATGGCGGGGTCGAAGGGAATGTCTATCGCCGCGCAGAGTGCTCGGAGTGCCGCACTAGGATTTTGCAGGATTGTTTCACTATGAATGACGGGCGGACGACCTAAATCTTCCCAAAGCCGTCTTTGCGGTGCGAAGCCCAAATCTCCCACCTCAAAATCACCGCGCTCTTTGGCATAGCTCGCGATGACCCGTTGCGGATGACGGATGAGGAAGAAATGCTTTGCATCTTTCGCCCAATCCATCGGAAAACCATCCAACATGTGATGCGGCATGTGTTTTTGAAAGGAATACTCCTCAGCAACCGGAGTTTTGCAAAGTTCGGCGACTCGCTCCGGATCCGTCTCATTCTGCGCCAAAGTCTCTTCCCGCCCCGGATGGGCTTTACCCGACACTTTGAGATAGGCTGCAAAAAACGGCTCATCCATCACGGTGCAATCCGCCCGCGACCCGAAACTGCGCATCATGGCCGTGGACAGGTTCCGCGGCCCCGACCACATGGCGATGATCATGCAGACGTGTCTTTATGGATGAGGTCGAGATAGAGCTTTTGCAGACGCTCAACCATCGGCCCGCGTTTACCGTCACCAATCTTGCGGCCGTCAATGTCACCAACAGGTGCGAGGCCTGCAAAGGTCCCCGTCGTAAAAGCTTCATCCGCGCTGTAACATTTCATCAGGCTGAAGTTTTTTTCAAAGACGGGAATGTCATTGGCTTTGCAAAGGTCGACGATCTTGCCGCGCGTAATCCCGCCAAGGCAGTAATCGCCCGACGAGGTCCAGACTTCGCCCTTGCGCACAATAAAGAAATGCGTGGAGTTGCAAGTCGCGACGAAGCCTTGCGGGTCGAGCATCAAGCCCTCATCCGCCCCTGCCTTGATCGCCTGAATACAGGCCGTAACGCAATTGATCTTGGAATGCGAGTTCAGGCCGGGGTCCTGCACATCGGACCGTCCGCGCCGCACGGAAACGGTGTAAAGGCGGAGCGGGTTAACGGCTGTTGCGGGATTGGCTTTTTTAAATTCCGGCGCAATCACGATCGTCGCATCAGAGATAATGACACGCGGGTCTTGGTACGGTGTCGAGCGTAATCCGCGTGTCAGCATGAGTCGGATATGGACATCTTCCACCATCTCATTGGCAGACAGCGTCTCGTAAATTCGCGTCGTGAGCGCGGCCTTCGTCAAGCCAATATCAATGTCGAGCGCGGCTGCGCCTTCCCAGAGGCGCTCGAGATGATCGTCTAGAAAAGCAACCCGTCCGCCATGGACCCGCAGACCTTCCCACACGCCGTCGCCCAACATGAAACCCGAATCGAAAACATTCACGACGGCTTTATCCCGCCGGACCAACTCACCATTTACATTAAAGAGAACTGAGGCGTTCCGATCATCAGGTACGTAAGCGTGAGAGCCATAGGACATAGAGTTAGATATCGCCGCCAAGCGAACGCCATGTCGCCATGATAATCGCGTCTTTTGTGATGAAGCTTTCGAGATCCGTCATATCGGCCAGTGGGTCTGCTGCTGTGATTGCGGCCAGACTCTCGCCTGCATCTTTCCGTGCTTTCACACGATCATGGATAGCCTGCAGACGTTTGATACTCTCACCCAATTCAGCTTTCGTTGTCGTGGCTGCACCGTGTCCCGGAATAATCACGGTCTCCGCATCCGCCCCATCATAAGCTATCTGTTGCGCGGCAATCATACCTTGGATGGACCCACCGGAATCGACATCAACAAAGGGCAGCATGTTATAGAAAAAATTATCACCCAAATGCATGATATTCGCGCCTACGAAATGAACAATCGTATCCCCATCCGTATGCCCGGATGGCACATGGATGGCGCGAACCTCGTCGCCATTAAACCAGAGCGTCATATTCTCGGAATAAGTCAGGGTCGGCCAAAGCGAGGCATCCCGCGCATCCTGCTGGCGACCAAAGGCCTCATTCATATATGTGATGCCCATTCTTTTTCGGACATTTTCATGCGCCATAATCGTGGCGCCAACGGCCTTCATTTCGGCATTTGCGCCCGTATGGTCGCCGTGATGATGCGTGTTCAAGACATAGGTAATGGGCTGGTCAGAGAGGGTTCCGATGACATCAATAATTTCCTGGCCAAATCGTGCAAATTTATCATCAATCACATAAACGCCGTCTTCGCCCGTACTGACGCCAATATTGCCGCCAGGCCCGAGAAGAACATAGATCCCACCGCCCAAATCCTGACTCGTAATATTGGGCTTGGCCGGAGCTTCCGCCGCATCCTGTGGCGCAGCATTAGCGTCAATTTCAGCCTGTGAACACGCCGCGAGAAGAAGTGAAGAGGCGAGGAGAATACGTTTCATGTTGGCAATCCTTTAAGAGGCAATTTGAAATGACGCGCCGGGCGGCAGCACGCGATTAGGGCAAGCGTGATGATCCATCATCGCGCGAATATTGATCAGCACGAGCTCCCCCATCTCGCGACGGGACTCGAACGTGGCGGACCCGATATGGGGCGCCAGGATCACATTCGGCAAATCCAGCAAAGCCGGATGGGGTGACGGTTCATCTTCATACACGTCCAGACCTGCGCCTGAAATCGTACCCGCCTGTAATGCAGTGGCGAGGGCGGCTTCGTCAATGATTTCGCCGCGCGCCGTGTTCACAATATAGCTATCAGGCCGCATCAATTTCAGACGATCCGCATTGATGAGATGATGCGTATCAGGCGTGGACGGACAATGGAGCGAGACAAAATTCACTTGCCCCAACATCTCGTCGAGATTTTCATGCCATGTCGCGCCGAGGCTGTCCTCAATCCCCTTCGGGATGCGGCGACGGTTGTGATAATGGACATCGAGACCAAAAGCATGCGCGCGTCTTGCGAGCGCCTGACCAATGCGGCCCATGCCGACAATCCCGAGTGCCCCGCCGCGCACACGGTGGCCCAGCATATGGGTTGGGCTCCAGCCTTTGAACTCCCCCGCCCGTAAACGGCGATCACCTTCGACGAGACGGCGCGGGACGGCGAGCAGCAAAGCCATGGCGAGATCTGCCGTATCCTCGGTCAGCACACCCGGCGTATTGGAAACGGCGATGCCTTTCTTATGGGCAGCGGCCACATCAATGTGATCGGTCCCCGCGCCGAAATTCGCGATGAGCTTTAGCCGCGGAGACGCCGCCGCAATGATTTCCGCATCAATTCTATCCGTCACCGTCGGGACGAAGACATCGCAATCGGCAATGGCGGTCAAGAGTTGTTCCCGCGTCGCATGCAAATCATCCGTGCGCAATTCCGTCTCGAACAAATCCGTCAGACGGCTTTCAATCTCGGCGGGGAGACGACGGGTGACGACAACTTTGGGACTCTTCTTCATAAAGCGTTGATGCGGGAATCTTTGCACAAAAGCAATGCGCGACGCGCCCTGTATTAGGAATGGATTAACCAAATCGCGTGCACATCAAGGCCTATGCGCAAACTCTCTATCTCTCTTCTCATTTCCGTTCTTTTCGTGAGCCCGGCTCTGGCTCAGGACCGCACGACGCGTGTTGTTGAACCCGTACCCGCGGCGGCGTCCATTCAAAATCTTTACCGCGTGAGTGCGGACCAGACGCCGTCAGGCTTTATCGTGCCCCGTTTTGTCTCGCTGAAATTTACCAAGGTCAATGCGCGGACGGGTCCGAGTCGCGATCACGCCATTGCTTATCAATATCAACGTCGGGGATTACCGCTGCTCATCGTGGCGGAAACCGAAATGTGGCGGAAAGTCCGGGATATTTCCGGGGACGAAGCCTGGGTCCGCAAGCCTGCCCTGTCCGGTGCGAGAACCGTCATCGCCCTGCGCGAGACGAGCCTGCGCAGTAAACCAAAACCCGAAGCTCGCGAAGTCGCGCGCACGGACGTCCAAGCCGTCATGCGGCTGGAGAGCTGCGACGGGAATGGCTGGTGTCAGGTGAAGGCGGAAAACGGACTGAAAGGTTGGGCCAAAAAACAAGACCTGTGGGGCGCTTCGCGCCCGTGAGGGGTCCGGGGAACCCATCGCAGCGAAGCGCCGAACCGCGATAGCGGTGAGGATGCGATGATTGTAATTTGATACCTCTCCTCGGGGAGAGGTGTTTTTATGTCTTCAAAACCCGACCCGCCACTGCATCCAACATCCTCATACGCTTTGGGTCCCGCGCCTCAGGCGGCGTGATTATTGCGACATCAAGATTTGTCTCAATTCCGCTGGGACACGGCGTCCGGTCCATCTCGGCCAATCTCTCGACCAGCCCCAAAACCGCCTTCGCCGCAACGGCTGAATTCTGGCGCATGATCGCAATTACACTCGCGACATCGACACTGCCGTGACCGTCATGCCAGCAATCATAATCCGTCACCATGGCCATGGTCGCGTAAGGCAGTTCGGCTTCACGGGCGAGTTTGGCTTCGGGCATATTTGTCATCCCAATGACATCGCATCCCCAGCCGCGATACATATGCGACTCTGATTTGGTGGAAAATTGCGGCCCCTCCATCGCGAGATAGGTCAGGCTCTCGCCGGATTGCGGGCGATGGACCGTCGCGCCCGCCGCCTCTGCCGCATCCCCGGCCAGCGCGGACAGCCGTTCACAAATCGGATCAGCGACACTGACATGGGCGACGCAGCCTTTACCGAAAAATGATTTTTCACGTTTGAAAGTCCGGTCAATGAACTGATCGACCATCACGAAATCACCGGGCGCATAGGCCTCTTGCAAACTGCCTACAGCGGATATCGACAGGATATCGGTACAGCCCGCCCGTTTCAACGCATCGATATTGGCGCGGTAATTTACGTCAGACGGCGAGAGTGCGTGACCCCGCCCGTGACGCGGGAGAAACCGCAGGCGTACACCATTCATCTCAGCGAATAATATCTCGTCAGATGGCTCACCCCAAGGCGTCGAAATCGACACCCATTCCGGGTTTTCCAATCCGGGTATATCGTAAAGACCGGATCCCCCGAGAATACCGAGTGTCCAGTGTGAGGCAGATTTATGTTTCATAATCCCGCTCTAGCGAGCGAGACCGCTCGAGGCAAAGCCTAACGCAGGCTGACGACCACGAGCGTCAAAGTAATCAGGGCGTAGGCGATAATGCCAAAAACAATCAGGCTTTGCTGCGAGTTCTTACTCACAGTGGATTTAGCGAGGGTCGAGACCTGATTGAGAAGCTGCGGCCATGTATAGGAGACGAAGTCACCCTGACTCATCACGGAAACGAGGCGGTCTTCATTATCAACGACCGGCAAGCGACGAAATCTTTCATTCGACATAATCCGCAACCAATCCGTCAGGTCATCTTCTTCATTGGCTTTTCGGAGTTCGGTCGACATCACCTGCTCAACTTTAGTCGTCGCAGGATCAAGTTCGGGTGCCATGACGCGTTTGAAAATATCCCGTTCCGTCATGAGGCCGAGAACACGGCGTTCCGCGTCGACCACGATGATAGACCCGAAGTTTTTTTCCGCCATGAGTTTGACAGCCGCGAGAACGGTCATGTCAGGGCCACAGGTAAGCGGGACGGGTTTATTACCATATTCTGGACGATTTTTGATTTTCATAATTAATCCCTATTCTCTTCTCAGGAGTAGTTACGCGCGAAAAGGTCGCAGAGTTCGAAAACAGGAGCGGATATAAAAAAACCCGACCAAAGGGCCGGGTTTTAAAAGTCGTAATTTTTGAACGAGCCTAGTGCTCTACGTTACGCCAAACGCGCTTATAGGACGCGAATAGAAGCGCAGATAAGATCAGCAAATAAACGAGCGTCATGATACCAATCGACTTGCGTTGTTCCAGTTTTGGATCGGCTGTCCAGGCGAGGAATTGTGTGACGTCATAGGCCATCTGTTCGACAGTCGCTTCCGGTGCGTCGACCATCTTGCTCTCGCCGTGATCGATGATCTCCGTCGGTTCATAGTCGACGAGGCCTTCTGAGAGTTGTGGCGGCATGGCGATCTTTCCGCCTTCCATCACAGGGTTCCAATAGAGCCCCGGTGTCAGCTCAACTTCGTCAGGCTTTGGCACATCATAGGCGATGAGCAGATTATAGACATAATCCGCCCCGCCCGTCCGGGCTTTGACCATGCTGGACAGATCCGGCGGAAGCGCACCGCCATTGGAGGCGCGGGCCGCCGCATCATTCGGGAAGATTGGCGGGAAATAATCTGCCGGAATACCGGAACGATCGATCGTATCACCTGTCTCGCTATCGATATCTTCAATCGTCCAGTCCGCTGCGAAATTTTTCACATAGGGATTGTCGTTCGGGTTCGGAAAATCGTCGAGATAATATGGGCCATCTTCATCGCCGAGATGGCGGAAAGCGACATATTTCAAACCATGACAGGCCGCACAAACTTCGCGGTAGACTTGGTAGCCACGCTGCATTGCTGCGCGGTCATATTGACCGAAAGCCCCGTTAAAGGACCAGTCAACATATTTCATTTTATAGTCACCAACGGGTCCGCCGCCTGCCGCATAAGCGATCCCGGCAACGGAAGCGGTGGCGATAACGCCACCTAGCATCAGTGTTTTGAGTGTCTTGAACGCCATGTCTACGCTCTCCAATTCGAAATGTGTGTCGCGCTATTCAGCAGGCAGGAGGCCGGCACCGCGTTTCTGATCACCGAGGACGGCTTTGGTGATCGAGTCCGGTCGTTTGACGGGTTTCTCAATCAAGCCGAGGACGGGCAGAATTACGAGGAAATAAGCGAAGTAATAGAGCGTCGCAGCCTGGCCGAGACGGTAGAACGTAATGCCTGCATCTTTGCCCAGTGGGATTGCGATATCATCCGGCACACCGGCACCACACCAACCGAGGATGAAACACATCACGATAAAGATGAGGAAGAACCAACGGGCGACCGGACGGAAGCGCATGGAACGGACCTTATGCGTATCTAGCCATGGCAAGACGAAGAGTACAACAATCGCGCCGAGCATGAGCAGGATACCAAAGAGTTTGGACGGCACAGCCCGCAAAATCGCGTAGAAGGGCAGGAAGTACCATTCCGGCACAATATGCGCAGGGGTCTTCATCGCATCCGCTTCAATATAGTTATCCGCGTGGCCGAGGGCATCCGGCAGATAGAAGAGGAAGAAGGCGAAGATAAACAGGAAGACCGCAATCGCGAAGGCATCCTTGACCGTGTAGAACGGGTGGAAGGAGAGCGTATCGGATTTGGTTTTCTCAGTAATACCAATCGGGTTGTTCTGACCCACATGATGCAGGGCCCAGACGTGGAGACCGACAAGCGCGGCAATCACGAAAGGCAACAGATAGTGCAGCGCGAAGAAGCGCGTCAGGGTCGCGTTATCAACGGCATATCCGCCGAGAAGCCATTGTTGCAACGCTTCACCGACGACCGGAACGGCGCCAAAGAAACCTGTAATCACAGTCGCACCCCAGAAGGACATCTGTCCCCACGGCAATGTATAGCCGAGGAAAGCCGTCGCCATCATGACGAGGTAAATCAAACAGCCGATAATCCAGAGAACTTCACGTGGCGCTTTATAAGACCCGTAATAAAGACCCCGGAACATATGCATGTAAACGGCGAGGAAGAACATGGACGCGCCCACGGCATGCATACTTTGCAGCAACCAACCAAATGGAACATCACGACGAATACGCTGAACAGACGCGAAGGCACCGTCTACATCCGCCACATAATGCATGGCCAAAATAACACCTGAGATAATCTGAACGACGAGACACAGGGCGAGAATACCGCCAAATGTGTACCAATAGTTCAGGTTCCGCGGGGACGGGAACGTCATAAAATCCGCACCCATGCGAACGATCGGCAAACGCTGATCCAACCACTTGGACGCGGCGTATTTGGGCTCATAGGTTGAAGGATGTCCGGACATAATCTAGCCTACCTTAATTGTGGTTTCATTGACGAAACTATATGGCGGAATGGCCATATTCGTCGGGGCCGGACCCTTACGGATACGGCCGGATGTATCATAGTGAGAGCCATGGCACGGGCAGTACCAGCCCTCGTAATCGCCGGCTTCGCCGACCGGTACGCAGCCGAAATGCGTACAGACGCCGACCATGACGAGGAATTTCGGATCCACTTCGCCGGATGTGCCGGGGACCAAACGTTCGGCATCGGTTGCGGGATCTTTTAAATCAGCGAGTTCAACGGCCTCGGCTTTCGCGATTTCTTCGGCCGTCCGGTGACGCACAAATACGGGCTTGCCGCGCCAGAGCATCTTGAGCTGTTGCCCTTCGGCAATCTTGGACAGGTCGATTTCAATCGAGCCTGCTGCGAGTGTATCGGCGGCTTTGCCCATTTGTGCAACAAGCGGCCAGCCAATCGCGGCGACGCCCGCCGCGGCGGCGGCACCGGTCGCTAAAAAGATAAAATCGCGCTTTGATCCGTCTTCGGGTTGGTTGTCGGACATAGCCTGCGTCCACTCCTTCTTGGCCGGGTGATCCGGCGAGTCTGATTAATCGGGCGGTTCTTAGAAGGATATAGGAAGGATTGCCAGTGGGGATTCGCGGCATTGCGACGCAATTTTCATGGAGATTACAGTTCCTCGGCCCATTTTGCGGCAGGGGAACATCGTTATCTCAAATTTATGGCCGTCTCTGATATCCAACGATAGTTGGGAATCTCCATATTTATGGGCGCAGGCCCCTTCCGCACCCGCCCGGATGTGTCAAAATGCGCCCCGTGACAGGGGCAATACCAGCCGTCAAAATCCCCCGCTTCACCGACCACAACACAGCCAAAATGCGTACAAATCGGCGTAAAGACGAGAAATCGCGGATCAATTGTTCCATCGGGCTTTGGCCGCAATCGCGACAGATCTGTTTCTTTATGCCTTAGTGCAACCTGATCATCAGAAAGTGCCGTCGCAATTTCGAGGGCTGTGCGGTATCGAATGGCCACCGGTCTTCCCAAAAAGGTGACAGTCAATTGCTGCCCTTCTTCCAATTTAGACAGATCGACATCTAAACCTATGACGCCCAAATTGTCTGCTGCGGGTGACATCTGATGAATCAGCGGACGCGCTGCCACGGCTGCCCCCCCTGCGATCACGGCGCCCGTAGCCACAAAGATAAAGTCGCGGCGGCTTTTTTCATTTTCAGCCATACGGAACTCTAACATCAGAAGCCCGTGCCGCAATGTCTTTACTTTGCAACCCTTCGTCACAGGGCTAAAGCCTCGCCATGAATATCATTCTCTACCAACCTGAAATCGCGGGAAATGTTGGCGCGGTGATGCGGTCCTGTGCCTGTTTCGGTGCGGGGCTGACATTGATCGGACCTTGTGGCTTTCCGCTGGGCGATAAACGCATGCGGCGGGCGGCGATGGATTACGCTGTTCCGGGCGGTTTGCAGGTCGCGGGGAGCTGGGACGAGGTTGTTGCGGCGAAAACCGGACGACTCGTCCTGTTGACGACCAAAGGCGCGACGCCCCTGCCCGACTTTGAATTTAGTGCAGATGACACGCTGGTTTTCGGCGCGGAAGGGTCCGGTGTGCCGGAGGCTGTTCACGAGAGTGTAGATGCGCGAGTCGTGATTCCCATGGTCGCGAATGCGCGGTCGCTCAATCTGTCCAACTCTGTGGCCGTGACGTTGTTCGAAGCCTTGCGGCAGACGGCCAGCCTGCCATAACGCTTTTATGAAAAAACTTGCCCTCCTTCTGACCGCCGCCCTGCTCTCAGGATGTGGCGACCCTCAATCCGATGTGACCCTGCCCGGTCCGGAGGCCTATCCGTCCCAGATTTCACCGGAACTCGCGGATCGCTTCTCCCGTCTCGCGCTGGACTGCGTGCAGAAGGAATTTCCGAACAAGATTTCCCGTACAACGGATACGGCAGAAGAGATTGGCGCACCGCAGGAACTCTTCCCCGTCTTTTACGGCTGTTTCGATTGGCACAGCGCCGTGCATGGCCATTGGCTGCTCGTGCGGTTGCTGCGCGAAGGCCCGCAGGACGCCCCTTGGCGCGAGGAAGCCGTCGCGAAGTTAAATATAAATTTCACGGCGGAGAATGTCGCAGGCGAACTCGCCAATTTCCGCCGTCCTGCGCGGGGGTCTTGGGAACGGCCTTATGGCTGGGCGTGGGTCTTGCAATTAACGGCGGAGCTGCGGGAATTGGCCCAGGAAACAAATGACCCGCAGGCAAAAGCCTGGCTGGACATCCTCGAACCCCTGGAATCCGATATCGTCGCTGCGACGAAAGACTGGATCCCGAAACTCGCTTATCCCATCCGTCTTGGCACCCATAATCAGACGTCATTCGCCTTCACGCTTATGCTCGATTGGGCTGAGGTCGCGGGCGACGCGGAATTCGCGACATTAATCAGAATGAGGGCCGGGGATTTTCACGCAAATGATGTGGATTGCCCCCTCGCCTATGAGCCGTCCGGCGAGGACTTTCTCTCACCCTGCCTGATGACAGCGGACTTGATGCGCCGCGTCACCGGCAACGCCGAAACATTTGCGTATTGGCTGACGCGATATCTTCCTGAAATCCCGACGGACGGCTCCGCCGACTGGCTCGCCCCCGCCATTGTAAAAGATGCGAGTGACGGCAAACTCGTCCATCTCGACGGTGTCAACTCCTCTCGTGCGTGGAACCTCTATAATATCGCACGCGCCCTGCCCGAAGGGGACGCCCGTCGCGCCAGCCTTGTCGCCGCCGCCGACATCCACCGCGATGCAGGCGTTGCTGCCGTGAGTGACGAACATTATTCCGGCAGTCACTGGCTGGCCAGTTTCGCGACCTACCTCATGACGGATCGGGGATGGAATGACTGAGGTTGAGCCCGACAAAGCCGAGCGGCAACGCGAGATACTCGCGCGGCAGAAAGCATTACGGCCTTCCATCATCGTCGACATCTCTTTCGGCATCCTCTTCTTTTTCGTCGCGCGGCAATTTGGCCTGGTCACGGCGGCGTTGACGGGGGCGGCCGCGACAGCCGTCTTGTTCATGGTCCAGCCCTTTGTGAAATGGGACCTGCTAGGCGGGTTCGCCGTATTCGGCGCGGCCATGTCGCTGATCAGCGCGGGCTTGGCGCTGGGATTTCAGACCGACCTCGCCGTGAAACTCAAAGGCACGTGGATGGCGATTATCGGCGCGGGGTTCTCGCTGTTTGACGCCCTCGTCCTGAATGGCGGCTATCTTGGTAAGCGCATGGCCATGTATATGGAAGGGCTCGGACGGTTGAACCCGCGTCGGGCCTCTTTTGCGCTGGCGGGGGCGACCCTGCTCCTCATGGGGATTGATACGCCGTTGGCTTTTATTCTGACGACGGATCAGTGGATTTGGTATAATTCCGTCTTCGATATGTTTATCGCCATTCCCATTATATTGGGGGCGATGTATCTGGCCCGCGAACGCCCCACAGACAAAATGACCGAGCCAGAATGACCGACCCTTTCGCAGATAAAAAATTGGCCGCCGCCGCATGGTTCAAAACCTTGCGCGATACGATCTGCGCCGAGTTCGAAGCGTTGGAACGCGAGGCCCCGTCTGACCTCTATCCCGGTGAGCCCGGAAAATTCGTTTTGGAAGATTGGCAGCGCAAAGTGGAGAATGGCGGCGGCGGCACAGGCGGCATGTTGCGCGGTCGCCTGTTCGAGAAATGCGGCGTTCATATTAGTGTCGTCCAAGGCGAGTTCACACCCGAAATGGCGGCCCGCACACCGGGGGCGGCGGATGATCCGCGTTTTTGGGCAGCGGGCATCTCTCTTATCGCGCATATGCGAAATCCGCGTGTTCCCGCCGTTCACATGAATACGCGCTATATCGTGACGACGCAGGATTGGTTTGGCGGCGGCGGCGACCTGACCCCGACCCAAGCCGTGGACCGCAATCAGAATGCCCCCGATGCGAAAGCTTTTCACGCGGGCATGAAAGCGGCTTGCGACGGGCATGCTGTCGCGGATTACGCGCGGTATAAAGATTGGTGCGACGAATATTTCCACCTGCACCACCGCGATGAACCGCGCGGCACGGGCGGTATTTTCTATGACCGATTGAACAGTGGAAATTGGGACGCGGATTTCGCATTTACCCAAGATGTCGGACGGCATTTCCTCTCTACCTATGCCGAGATCGTACGCGGGCGCATGCGGGAGCCGTGGACGGAAGACGAGCGCGAAGAGCAACTGATCACGCGCGGACGCTATGTGGAGTTTAATCTCCTCTGGGATCGCGGCACAACATTTGGCTTAAAGACCGGCGGGAATGTGAAAACGATTTTGAGTAGTATGCCGCCTGTGGTGAAGTGGCCTTAGAGAGTAGTGAAATCGCGGCGATGAAAACTTAATCCTCTTATGTGGGGAGATTAATCCGCATATAAGCCGATATTAATCCTCGCTTTCGAAACTTCACTTCACTGTCACCCCGCACTTGATGCGGGGCCTAACGATTACAGAACGTTAGCTTGGGTTTTTATGCGATAGGTCCCGCATCTCCACTGCGTTGCGTGCGGGATGACAATTGTTAGTTCCCGCAAACTTCAGCGGCCAACCCACGTTTATAAAAAACATAATCCTCACTTATAGGACCCGTGTCATATTCAAGATGTTCTTTCGGACATGGGACAGGCAAGTGATCGTTGACCGGTGCAATTTGCTGTAAGCAAAATGCACGGGTGCTGAAGGACGGTGTGCTTAGAAGCATCTGGTAACGTAGATGTGGAGGAACCCAGCCGCGAGCGCCTGACGGATTGAAACATTCGCAGTCAAGTAAGGCCGCCGTTGGAGAAACACCGCCGCGTTGGTTCGTGCAATTGGCGTCAGTCAAATGCGCAGGGTGCAAGAAGTTGGCCGTCTTACAATCGGGCAATTTCGAGATTTGGATGATGTAACGGTATCGCCGACTAAGTTGATTTTTCTATTAGAAAATTCAACGACCCGAACCTCACGCGCTTGGCCCTTGCGTAAAAACTTTTTCTTTTGGTTTCCCCATCTCGTGCATTTTTCTTTCAGAAAATTGCACTAGGGGCCACCACGCGGACGTCCCGCTTATTATGGACAATCGCCTTCCCCGCCGTTCCCGATGATGGGCGGCAAGCGTCTCCGCTTGCCAGATTGATTATGGTCTTCTTTTTAAATCTTACGAAATTTCAGCGTCATGCGGTCGCTTTCTCCGATCGCCATCCGTTTGGCTTTCAGCGCTTCGTCATCACCGACACCGTTCAGAGACGGAGGCAAACGCCAGACGACATCATCCGCGCCCGGCTTATCCAGCGGATTAGCGTTAATTTCAGAGGCTTCGACAAGTTCGAAACCACCCGCTTCAAACTTCGCAATCACAGCGCTCTGCTTCAGATACCCTTTGCTGCCATCCGCCCAGGCATCCGGCGCGGTTTCCGGCGCGCGATGTTGCACGACGCCGACGACGCCGCCGGGTTTGAGCATATCATGGGCCAACTCAACCGCTTGGGTCATGTAACCGCCATCGTCTTCGAACCGATTGAAATTGTGCAGCGCGCGGATGAACAGAACCGCGTCCATGTCGCCATCCGGTGCGCCGACGCCGTCAAAGGTCAGGGCGGAAACGGGCGCGCCGCCCTCGACCCAGTCATTGGCTTTCGCGGACCATTCCTCGGCCCAACCTTCCTTGGATTCGATAAATTCAGGAGTCGCGAAGCTGAACTCACCCCACATGTCGGGAGAATAATCGATCCCGACCAATTCGCCTTCCGGCCCAAGATAGGGAATCAAAATTTTGGAATACCAGCCGCCACCGGGCAAAGCTTCGGCGACTTTCATGCCCGGCGCGACACCAAAAAACGCCAGTGTTTCATCCGGATTACGGGCGTCATAGCGGGCTTGCGCGTCTTCAGGTTGGGCCTCGAGAACCGTTGCGAGGGCGGTTGCATCGACAGCGGGCGGTTTGGAATAAGGACCACCGACACAGGCGGTGAGCAGGATTGCAGTCGCAGAGAGGGCGAGAAGTTTGCGCATTTGGGGGAGTCTCCTTTTAAATTATCGTTTTCCGATAACAGAAAAGGAAAGACCTGTCCAAGTAGGGCGAAAGATGAGTTATCACCATTTCGTTATCGCATCAAAACTTTAGGCAGGAACCTAAAGCTAGAGGCTCACATTATTCGACGAAATTACCCGCGGTTGCGAGGTTTGCAGACTTCTGGTTAGCCACCATCGTATCGAAGCCGATTGTCTCACAGGTCGATTTCATAATTGTCCGTACTTCTGCAGCGGAAGTTGCTTGACCGGACATGAGGACTTTCATTGCAACATCGCCCGCGGCCTGTCCCGCAATTTCAGCATCCTGACCAGGAAGTTTCATCATAACCCCAAGATCATTTCCATCCAAGCCGGACAAAAGGCCCGTTGTCATGTCCATCATAAGGTCAGGGTCTTTACCGCTCATCATATTGACAAGGTCTTGCATTGTAAGTGGCAGCATAAACTCCACCATGGATCCACCCAGTTTGCTGTAAAGCTGACATCTCACGTCAGATTCAACTTCTGAGGCTGAGACTTGAAATGAGATGGCCAGAAGGAGAGCCGGCGCTAATATACGGAAAATTTTCATGACAGATTACCCTTTGGATTAATCCTCAATCGCCTCACGCTTTTCGTAAAACTCACCATATTTGCGGTATTTCGCGAGATATGTCGGGACAATCGCTTCCACCGTTTTCGGTTGAATATCAAAAGCCTCAAACCCGACAGCGTCTTCGGCGACGACATTATCGACTTTCAAATTTTTGACCTGATCACGCGTGAGGAAAGGTTCCACAAATGGCAGAGCGCCGGAGAGCTCGCCGCAAAATCCCATCATATTCGCCGCAAACCACGGCATGGGCAGAAGAAGGCGTTTTTTGTCAATCGTGTCGAGCATGAAACGCAAAAGCTCTTTGAATGTATAGGTCTTTGGACCGCCCAATTCATAGGTCATGCCCGTTGTTCCCCGCGTCACAGATTCCGCAACGGCTTTGGCGACATCCTCGACAAAGACGGGTTGGAATTTTGTCTGACCGCCACCAATCAGAGGCAGTGCAGGTGCAAAAGCAGACATTTTCGCGAAACGGTTAAAAAACTCATCCTCTGTGCCAAAGACGATAGAGGGACGCAGAATATCCGCCGTCGGGATCAGGGCCCGCAAGTTCGCTTCGCCTTCGCCTTTCGTGCGGGCATAATCGCTCTCGCTGTTCACATCTGCTCCGATGGCGGAAACATGGGCAACATTGGTGATATTCGCAGCGGTACAGGCCGCTCCGATTGTGTCGGGGGCGGTGGCGTGAAGCGCTTCAAAGCTCTGACGCCCGGCCTCGAACAACACGCCAACAAGATTGATGACCGCATCCGCGCCCTCGACTGCACGGGCAACGGAGGTCGGAAAGCGCAGGTTCGCCTGCATCAGTTGGACCTGGCCGACATCGCCGATAACTTTCAGCTCATGTGCGGTATGCGGATTGCGCACGGCCGCCCGCACGCGCCAGCCATTGGCGACAAGCGCGCGGATGACGTAGCGACCGAGAAAACCTGAACCGCCAAAGACGGTGACGAGATTGGATGTGGGAGTCATGATGACGAGACCCTGGCTAAATGAGTGTATTGCGCGCGGATTAGGCCCGCGGGCGCGATGTGTCTACAGGCAAATTAACCTGTACAGGTCTCAGCGTACTCCCCGTCAAAGTAAGAAAGCCGGGCTTCGAGATCGCTCTTATAGGCGGATTTTTCCGATTTGGCCTGTGCATTCGCAGCTTTCAAATAATCGCAACCGCGATCGGTCTTCCCGTCACGCAAATGAATATTGGCCAGGTGCAACATCGCGTGTGGATTCTTACCCTGGAAAATTGAGCCTTCATAATACTGCACAGCTTTGCGCGCATCTTCCGTCAAGGTCTCATTGGAGCGTCCGTAAATTCGGACGAGAGAACGCACAGTCCGGTCATCTTTCGCGTTCATTTTCAAGACCGACCCGTAATGTTGCAACGCTGTTTTCAAGTCCGCATTGCTCTCATAATGGTGAAGGTCGGTTTCCTTCATATCTTCAAACCGCGCCATCTGGCTCTGTCCCAAATAGGCATCTCCCAAAAGGCGTAAAATTTCGATCTTATTTGGCGTTGACGCGTTCAAGCGCTCAGCCGCCGCGACAGCCGCATCAAATTCGTCTTCCAGAACAGACATTGCCGCACTCGCCATCAAAATACGTTCCGAATCACCGAGCCCCTCACGCGCGGCTTCTAAGCGTTTGCGGTAATCCTTCTTATTGTCCTCGGATAAAATATTACCCTGACCCGTCAGCATTTCCAGATCGAGTTCAGCCTCACTCAATGCGCTGGTCTTCATATCCACGGCCAAAAATTCGGCTTCGGCTTTGAACTGGACAACGGGAAAAGCATTTGCACCAAAATATTTCTTGGCCCGATTATGGAAGTCTTTGACGGAAATACCAAACGCGCCTTCAAACGCATCCAACGGTTCAGCATTGCGTTTCAGTCGTGCGAGATAATCCGGCAGAGCGGCGCCAAATTCCGGATTATTCTGCATATAATGCACATAAAGCCAGCTCTGCGCATAGAAAGAATCGACCAGTTGACTCCGACCCTCGCCCTTCTTGGCCCACGGATAAAGCCTGACACTGCGCAGCACATCTTCGGGTGACATCCAGCGCTGCCGCTCCAGAGCTCCGCCATGACCAATGGTTGGCGCGCCGATGGAAATGACATCCTCTTCAATTTTAAAGGTGGAGAGATAATTGGCGAAGCCTTCATCATACCAACGGGGGAAATCATCTGCGACGATTTTATGTAAAACATGATGCGAAAACTCATGCTTGGCGACCTGCTCCTCAAACGTGTCATCCCGATAAGATTTTTTTATAGAGGTGAAAAAAATCGGACCGTCAGTGCCCGTCGTGTAAAGGCCTGCCGTGCCCTTATTCCCGAAATATTTTGCGAGAGGGCGGGAGGAATCAAAACTGTAAATCGTGAGCTTCGTCTCGGACGGCTGTGGCTTTTTTTTCACTAAGGCAAAGATTGTCCGGCGATAGATTTCCAATTCCCGGACAATGTCGCGCGCCGCACCTTCGTCAACATCGCCATAAAGCACAATGTTTTCAGATTCGATTTTGAGCGGTTTGGCCCAAGCCAACTGAGCCGTAAAAGCCAAAAGTATCAGACCCGTAAAGATAAACCGCAGCATTAATTCTCCCTTAGACAGGTCATGCGGGAGATAGGGCATTCAGGTCAATATCCGTTATGAGTCTGCGGAAATAATTGACAGCCAGTGATCTGCTGCGCCTTCAATGAGATCAACAACATCCCGGAACCCCTCCGGTCCGCCGTAATAAGGGTCGGGCACATCCTGCCCGTCGGGGAGAAACAATGAGAGTTTTGCCGTCATATGCTGGGGCGCGATCTCGGCAAGATCCCGCAAGTTCGCCGCATCCATAGCGAGGATGTAATCAAATTCCGTGAAATCGCTGCGCCGGACTTTACGCGCGGCTTGTCCCGCAAAACTGTAACCCCGGCTTTCTCCCTCAGTCCGGCTGCGCGGGTCAGGCCCCTCGCCCGCATGCCACGCGCCCGTACCAGCGCTGTCTATGATAATATCGGTTCCCGCAGCTTTTGTCCGAAAGACGGCCTCCGCTGTGGGGGACCGACAAATATTTCCGAGACAAACGAAGAGAACAGATGGCATAGGGGCCTATGGCACATCCAAAACATATCGTCATCCTGACAGGCGCAGGCATTTCAGCGGAAAGCGGGATTGATACATTTCGCGACGCAGGCGGGTTGTGGGAGAACCATCCGATTGAACAGGTCGCGACGCCGCAGGCTTTTGCCGCAGACCCGGTCCTCGTCCACCGCTTCTATAATCTACGGCGGGCGGCGTTGAAAAAGGTGGAGCCGAATGCAGCGCATCTCGCATTGGGACGGTTGCAGGATGAATTTGATGGCGAGGTCACACTCGTCACGCAAAATGTCGACGACTTGCATGAGCGCGGCGGGTTCCGGAACGTCATTCATATGCACGGTGAATTAAATTCCGCGCTTTGTTCCGCCTGCGGGCATCGCTGGGAGTACCGCGAAGACCTCTCCACCGGATCCATCTGCCCGGCCTGTCAGACGACGGGCGGGCCCCGCCCCGATATCGTCTGGTTCGGGGAAATGCCTTACGCCATGAATTCCATCGAACGCGCGGTCAAAGCCTGTGACCTGTTCGTGTCCATAGGAACATCTGGTGCCGTCTATCCGGCGGCAGGCTTTGTCCAACTCGCCCATGCCTATCGTGCCAAGACGTTGGAATTAAATTTGGAGCCTTCGCAAGGCTCTACCATGTTCGCGGAAAGCCGCCTTGGACCTGCCACACAGTTAGTGCCGGATTGGGTTGCGGAACTACTTGATTAATCCTGTAATTCCGGCGCTTCCAATTTTCGCGTCTTTGACATTTTCGGAAATAGAAACCGCCATGCGCCCGCAACGCCAATAGCTGCGACGCCCCCTGCGGCAACGGTAAAGACTGCCCCGTAAACGGCCGCCATCGCGCCCGCACGAAACTCACCCAGTTCATTGCTCGCGCCGAGGAAAATTGCATTCACTGCATTGACCCGCCCCCGTACACGGTCCGGCGTCCAGAGCTGGATCATGATCTCGCGGATATAAACGCTGACCATGTCAAATGCGCCGAGCAAGGCGAGCGCGGGAATGGAGAGCCACGCCAGTTTGGACACACCAAAAACAGCCGTCGCGGCACCGAAGCCTGCCACGGAAAGTAGAAGAATTGTGCCCGCATGATCCCGCACGGGAAAACGGATGAGGATCGCGACCATGACGAGTGCGCCAATGCCGGGCGCAGCGCGAAGAAAGCCATTTCCGATCGCGCCCACATTCAAAATATCTTCAGCATAGATTGGCAAAAGAGCGACAGCGCCACCCAGAAGAATAGCAAAGAGGTCCAGTGAGATCGCGCCGAGCACGATCTTCTCTTTCCAAATATATTGAAATCCGCCGACCAATGTCTGCCAATTCGTTGGCGCGGTTTCCATCTCCTGATTGGGTTTTTCGAGTGAGAAAATCAGCGTGGCTGATGTCGCAAAAATCGCGACGGCTGACGAATAGGCGAGTGTTGCGGAAAGATAATAAAGCACCCCGCCAATGGCTGGTCCAACGATTGAAGCGAGCTGCCAGCTGGAGGTAATCCACCCCACAGCATTGGCGAAATCCTTGCGCGGGACCACATTGACGACGAGCGAACTGGAAGCCGGCGTGTGAAATGCACGGGCAACGCCGAAGAGCATCAGAGCGCTGAGGACGAGAACGGGCAGGAATTGCTCCGTCACAGACAGCGTGAGAATGCCTATCGCGCAGGTCATCTTTAACAGAATTGCCAAGCCCATGACTTTTCGGCGGCCATATCTGTCAGCCGCCAAACCCGTTACGAGAACAAGAATGAGCGCGGGCAGAAATTGCACGAGACCAATCAGACCAAGCAACCACGCATCCTTGGTCAGCGTCCAGAGTTGAAACCCAACAGCCGTCGCAACAATCTGTGTCGCCGTCGCCGTCAGGAACCGCGCCCAGAAATAGCGCTGAAACGCGCTATGCCGAAAGGCGGCGAAGCGGTCTTCATCTGGGGCGGTTGTGGACATATTGCGGCTTAGACCGCAGGTCCGGCGAAAGCCAGTCTAGGTTTTAGGGCACCGGGCCCGTCGGACCTGTGGGGTCCCCCGCTCGACATAGCGTATATTTTCCAAATTGACGGCGAGGTTTGCAGCGTAATCGCAATGGATTTCCTTCGCTTCCCAAAGGCTCTCGGACGCCATCGCGCCCGTCTCCGGATTGACCATGACGACGAAGGGTGACCAAACACGGTGCCATCCCCGCGCCCGTGCCATACGGGTGACGCCGAGATCATTGGCTAATTTCAATCCATGTTCAGAGCGGGCGTGTAGACGCACAGTCGAGATTTTCCGGTCACCAAATTCTGCTGCGGCCTCTCCTGAGAGATATTGCGTCACATCTTCGGACGTCACTGGATTTTTTGGATCATAAATCTCGGCTTCCAATACAGCGCAATAGGGACAGGTATTGAATCCGAATGTCACCATGAGCGGCTGGTTCTTGGCTTTGGCCGATGCCAAAGCCGCCTCATAAATATCGCGGGAATTACGACAGGCGTGATATTTGACCTCGCGCACATTTTCTTCCGCGCAATTTTCTATCATGGGGAAGACGGTATAATCCACGGCAGGTTCGAAGACACTCTCGCCACCCCCTCCGCTTCCACCGGAACAGGCGGACAGGATGAGGGCGAAGATTGGAAGAATAAAAGACTTGATTTTCATGCCTCGCCCCTATCACTCTCAGAATGAAGAAGGATACACATTTGCGTGAGGCGATCATCCGACTTAAGTCCATCCTATGAACCTTCACATCTATATTGACGCCGATGCCTGTCCCGTGCGGGATGAGACTTATACCGTCGCGCGGCGTCACAACATTCCCGTCACCGTCGTCTCCAATTCTTATATCCGCACGCCGAAGGATATGACATTCAAACTGGTCGATGACAGTTTTGATGCCGCAGATGATTACATTGCGGAGACAGTTAAGCCGAATGACATTGTCATCACATCCGACATCCTGCTGGCGGAGCGTGTTTTGAAATCAAACGCCCGCGTACTGGCTCCGACGGGCAAACACATGACGATGGACACAATCGGCAGTCAGATCGCCGTCCGTGCGATTATGGCGGACCTACGGGCGGGGGCAGAACAACCTAATATTGGCGGTCCTGCCGCTTTCACGCAACGCGACCGTTCGAGATTTCTAGAAGCCCTGCATTTGATGGTGGAGCGCACGAAATGAGGGTTTGGTTTGCGTTTATCTCGGCTTTCATTCTGACAGCCTGTACGGATTCAAATTGGGTTTTGGTTGACGACTTCGAGCGACCGGGTGCCATGACGGCGTGGGCCCGCTTGGATGTCGACAATCAAACCGATCCTTTCATTTCCGACCCGCAAATCAGCGAAATCAAATCCGCCAATGGCAATCGCTTCATGTTACGTAAACCCGCCGCCGACGGGGTGGTCGGGAACCGCAAAGCGATCGGACGCCGTGATCTCCCTCGCCCCATTGAAATAGGTGAGGTCGCGACGCTTTACCTGAGATTTAATGTCGAACGCTTTCCAAATAATCATGCTTTCGGGCTGACCAATCAGACCGCGTCCGCGATTGAGGAACTTGGCTATGACGCGTTCGAACCCATGTTCCGCATCACGGATAAGGCGGAAAGTGACGGGAAGAAAAATGACGGAACATTGATGGTCCTGACCGGGGAGAAGACCTATTCCAAAATCATCAATCCCGCGACAGGCCAAAGCGCCAAACCCTTGGAATCTGGTCTCTGGTACGAGATGTGGGGTGTGATCAATAATGCAGCCTCGGAAGACGATGGCCAAACTTATGACCTCTATCTGCGTGGCGGAGAGTTTGCCGAGGTCACACAAGTCTTCACAGGTGCAAAATTTCGCATCGGCCGCGGTGAGCCACTGACGGGATTTGTGGCAATCTCCAATACGGGACCAAAGCGTGCGCCTTATGGCAATGGCGGCGTCCGATATGATGATATTTATCTGGCCTCCGGTAAAGTCTTCACAACGCCCTAAACAGTGGCTTGACGCGGCAGGGGGTCGCCCTATGTTGCGCGCGCTTTCCCAAACAGGATTCCGACATGACCATCACTTCGCTCGAAACCACGATTAATGCCGCATGGGAGGACCGCGCGTCGCTCTCTCCCGAGACGACCGGCGAAACGCGCGACGCCGTCGAGACGGCAATTGCGGGTCTGGATAATGGCGCACTCCGCGTGGCCGAGAAATCCGGCAATGGGGATTGGGTTGTTCATCAATGGCTGAAGAAGGCCGTGCTGCTCGGCTTCCGCCTGCACCCGAATGCCATGATGACGGGTGGTCCGCAGGACGGGCATTTCTACGATAAGGTTCCGTCCAAATTCGAAGGCTGGACCGAGCGCGATTTTGCAGATGCCGCCTTCCGCGTCGTCCCGCCCGCCACAGTCCGTCGCGGCAGCTATATTGCGCCGAATGCGGTGTTGATGCCGTCTTATGTCAATATCGGCGCGCGCGTCGGGTCCGGTACAATGGTCGATACCTGGGCAACCGTAGGCTCCTGCGCACAAATCGGCGAGAATGTTCATCTCTCCGGTGGTGTTGGGATAGGCGGCGTACTGGAACCGCTGCAAGCCAACCCGACGATTATTGAGGATAACTGCTTCATCGGGGCGCGGTCCGAAGTCGTCGAAGGCGTCATCGTCCGCGAGGGCGCGGTGCTCGCCATGGGCGTATTCCTCAGCCAGTCGACAAAGATTTACAATCGCGCGACGGGCGAGATTTCCTACGGTGAAGTTCCCGCCTATTCCGTCGTGGTACCTGGCACATTACCGTCCAAGGATGGTAGCCATTCCCTCGCTTGCGCGGTGATCGTTAAGACTGTCGACGCCAAGACCCGCGCCAAGACGGGCGTGAATGAGTTGCTCCGCGACTAAGCGTAACGCCGTGTGACGAAAGGTTAGGCCTTTCTCACTTGCCTTTCCGTCCGCCATTGGCACAAGGCGGATATGGAACGCCCGAATAAACATGCCCCTGTCCCGTTTATCGATTTGGCCTCGCAATATGCGCGGCTGAAATCCGATATTGATGCGCGAATCCAGACTGTTCTGGATCATAATCGTTACATCCTCGGCGACGAAGTCAAGGAACTCGAAGCGGCACTCGCGACCTATTGCGGCGCTGCG
This sequence comes from uncultured Caulobacterales bacterium, assembly GCA_947503715.1. Taxonomy (GTDB): domain Bacteria; phylum Pseudomonadota; class Alphaproteobacteria; order Caulobacterales; family Maricaulaceae; genus Litorimonas. The sequence goes on from CANNER010000004.1 coordinate 113,765, forward strand.
GAGACCGTCTCCTGCGCGAACGGCACCGATGCGCTCATCCTGCCGCTCAAGGCGTGGGGCGTGAGTGCGGGCGACGCGGTTTTCGTCCCGAGCTGGAGCTATTGCGCGTCTGCTGAGGCGATTGCCCTATTGCGCGCGACGCCGGTTTTCGTCGATGTCGATCCGCTGACTTACAATATGGACCCCGCGAGTTTGCGCGCCGCGATTGAGGGTTGTCCGTCGGATCTGACCCCGAAAGTTGTTATGAGTGTCGACCTGTTCGGACAATGCGCAGACTATGATACCCTCACCCCGATCGTGCGCGAACACGGCCTCAAACTCCTCGCTGACTCCGCGCAAGGGTTCGGCTCGACCTTGAACGGCCAGCATCCCATCCACTGGGCCGATGCCGCGACGACCAGTTTTTTCCCCGCCAAGCCTCTGGGCTGTTACGGTGATGGTGGCGCGATTTTTACCGATGACGCGGAACTCGCCGATACGCTCCGCTCGCTGCGGATGCATGGTTCCGGCACGGATAAATATGACAATGTCCGCATCGGTTTGAACTCCCGTTTAGACACGATGCAGGCGGCTATTCTTCTGTCCAAGCTCTCCGTCTTTGAGGACGAAATCGCCGCCCGCAATAAAATCGCAGACCGTTACAATGCGGCGCTCGCGCAATATGTGCAGGTCCCGCATGTCATGGACGGCGTCCGTCCAATCTGGGCGATCTACACGATTGAGATCGACGAGCCTGACGCCCTGCAAGCCGCACTGGGCGAGGTCGGCATTCCTGCCCCGCGTTATTATCCGAAACCGATCCACCGCCAGACCGCCTATGCCGATTACCCGACTGGCGCGGGCGGGATGGCGGTCACGGATGCGGCGCGGCTTCGCGCGATTAGCCTCCCCATGCATCCTTATCTGGACACGGCGACGCAGGACCGGATTATCGAGGCCGTTAAAGCCGCCCTTCATTAAGGCGCAGCCAGTCCTTTTTCGGCTGGCCGTGCAATTGGTCGAGAAATTCCATCTGCAATCCAATAGGCCGCGTGTGGGGCGAATTCCACATTAGCGCGATGCCAGCCCTCGCCTCAGGATCAAACAGGACGAGCGAGCGGTACCCATCAACGCCGCCGCGATGGCCTACAATCTTATGCCCGTGGAAATCATAGACGCGCCAGCCGAGGCCGTAATGGGCTTGTTTCAAATCGCCAAAACGACGATTGAGAAAACGCTGTTCCCCGCGCGTGGAAATAACAGGCGTTTGCATGGCGTCTAGGCGTTCGACCGGGATTTGATCGCTGTCTGGAAATTGCGCCGTCATCCATTTCGCGAGGTCTTTGACCGAGGAATTCACACCCGCCGCCGCCGGGACGCGGTAATAGGTTGGTTTGACCGAACTAATCTTCTTTCCAAACCGTCCATGCGGCCGCGCCCAACGTTTATTGCGGGTTAGTCCTTCCAACGTCATTGACGCTGTGTCCATCCCAAGCGGGTCAAAGACCCGTTCCTGTACGACGGTCTTATAGGGCAGGCCCGTCTTGCCTTCGATAATTTCCGCCGCCGCGTCATAGGCGACATTCTGGTAGGTGTGACAGGTTCCGGGTTCGCAAAGTATGCCCAATTTCCCGAGCGAAGTCCGCGTCGGTTTCGCCGCCTTCCCGCCCTCAATCCGGTCATCATAGGCATTGCGGACGATGCCCGTTTGATGGGAGAGCAGATGCACGAGGTTGACCTGTTTTTCTTCCCCCGGCAGGTCGAGTGACGGGGCCAAATCTTCGGCCATGTCCGCCAGCGTAATTTCGCCGTCCTCCACGAGGGAGAGCAGCGTATTCGCCGCGACACCTTTGGACACGGAGGCCCAGCGGAAGACCGTATCTTCCGTGACGAACATCCCGCTATCGCGCAGTTCTTCGCCATAGCCTTTGGCGAAAACAGTTTTCCCGTCTTCGACAATCGCCATCGCCATGCCCGTCATCTCGAGTTGCTGCATGAGCAGCGACGCGCGACGGTCGAGTTCTTCCACGTCGAGTTTGGACACGGTTTTTGTCGGAGCGGCGGGCAGCGGCAATCCGGTTTGCACCGCGCTCTGCGCGATGGCAGCCGCCGGAAGACTGAGCGCCACAACGAATGAAAGAAACATTTTCACCATCGGGCTCTAACCATCGTTTAATTTCGGGACAATTGGGTCGCGCATTACAATTTCATCATCCCGCGAAAATCCAGAGGAGTAAGCCCGCGCCAAGCGCGAGACGGTAGAGCATGAAGGGCAGAAACCCAATCCGTCCGACCCATTTCATGAAGAGAGCGATACAGGCATAGGCGGCGATGAAGGACAGTCCCGCGACGACGAGGCCGTTCGCCAAGGTAGCGGTTTGCTCGCCCGCCTCGGCAGAGAATAATTTCAGCGTCGCATAGAGGCCGCCTGCCCCGATGATCGGCAAGCTCATCAACATCGAAAACCGTGCGGCGGCTTCGCGTGACAATCCCAAAGCCCGCCCTGCCGTCATCGTAATGCCGGACCGCGATGTGCCGGGGATAAGCGCGAGAGATTGGGCGAGCCCCAATCCGATTGCGCCCCGCCATGTGAGATCAGAAACGGGCTTAACCTCTTTCGCCGTGACGTCTGAGAGCCAGAGCAACACGCCAAAAACAATCGTCGTCATCGCGATGATGAGGGGAGACCGAATAGCCTCATCCAGGTCCGTGACCGAGAGCGTGAAACCCAGCAGAAGTGCGGGCGGCGTGGAGAGGATGAGGTTCAAGGCCAGTGCGGAATTCACGTTCAACTTCCTTTGCAACAAATCGCCGACACCTCTCAGAATATCGACCACATCTTTCCGGAAATAGGCCATCACCGCGAAGAGCGACCCGAAATGGGCCATGACATCAATCAACGGTCCCTGATCCTGCCATTCCAGAATTTGCGGCAGAAGAATAAGATGGGCAGACGAACTGATCGGAAGGAATTCCGTCAGACCCTGTATCAGGGCAATGAGAATCAGTTGGAGCCACGTCATGGGAGAGCCTTAGGGAAACAGGGTTAATGACGCGTAACAGTTCACAGACAAGCGAAAGCTGCGACCGACGATCGAGGCGTTCGGCGGGGCAGTCTAATGATAAGCGGGACAGCCCGCGTGGCCGGTACCCCTGCCGGATACCGAAGAGTTTAGTTTATTTCGCAAAGGCATCAGCCACGCGGCGATGGTTTTTGTTATAACGGTCCTGTGTGGTCACAGTTGCCGGGCCTGACTTGCCTACCAAGCTATACCGGACAGTGTCGGAGCACTCGCCATAAAAGACCCGGCACAGTCCGGCGTCTCACCGCCGGATGCTCAGTCCCACCTTCCTTCAGTACCAGCAAGCGAGGCCTCGCCTGTCCCGTGTCTGAAAGAACGAGTTAAAAATATGCGCATTCTGATAAGTGGGAATCATTCTCTTCATAAATGGGGATTGGCCACCGTTTTCAGCGACACTCTCCAAATGTCATCCCGCACGCAGCGCAGCGGAGATGCGGGACCTATCGTCTGTAAACCCAAGCTAAGGCCCTGTAATTGTTAGGCCCCGCATCTGCGCCCTTCGGGCTGGTGCGGGGTGACAAAGCTATTTGGTTTCGGAAATTGTTACTGTCGCGAAAGCGAGGATTAAGTTTCCGATAAACATGGATTCATTGGATGTTGGATAAAAATACATTTTTTAATAACACACAAGATTTTGTATAAACACAGATAAATTTATATCTTTCATATACTTAACTCATTTTCATTTTCTAATTTATATCCAGACTTGACAAATTGTCGCATCTTGCCGAGCCTGATATTCCTCTCTATAGGGCAGGTCTGAATTAAGGGACTCGCCTCATGGCCAAACGCACCACACCCAATCCATCGCTCGAAAAGCGTAAGATGCTGCAATTCGTGACGACGCCACGCGATATGCCGGAAAAGCGCGAGGCCGATGTCCGGAATGAGGACTTTTTGGAGATTTACGGCGATTACATTGACCAAAAAGCGCAGGAGCAATCCTCCCGCTGTTCGCAATGCGGTGTGCCGTTTTGTCAGAATCACTGCCCGCTGGAAAATAATATTCCGGACTGGCTGAAACTCACCGCCGAGGGCCGGACGGAAGAGGCTTGGGAAGTGTCCAACGCGACCAATAACATGCCGGAGATTTGCGGCCGAATCTGTCCGCAGGACCGTCTCTGCGAAGGGTCCTGCGTCATTGAACAATCCGGTCATGGCACGGTCACAATCGGCTCTGTCGAACGCTATCTCTCTGATACCGCGTGGCAGGAAGGCTGGATCAAACCGATCAAACCGCGTCGCGAACGGGCTCTGTCTGTGGGTATTATCGGCGCGGGCCCGGCGGGCCTCGCCACGGCTGAGCAGATGCGTGAACAGGGTTGGCAGGTCACCGTCTATGATCGTCATGACCGTGCAGGTGGTCTGCTGGTCTATGGTATCCCTAATTTCAAATTGGATAAATCCATCGTCGCCCGCCGTGTAAAACGGTTGGAAGAAGGCGGGATTGAGTTCGTTCTGAATTGCGATGTCGGCACGGATATTAGTTTTGAGAAATTGCGCGAGAAACATCAGGCCGTCCTGATTTCCACAGGAGTCTATGCCGCGCGGGATTTGACTGTGCCGGGTGCGGGCGCGGATGGTGTCTCCCCCGCGCTCGACTTTCTGATTGATTCCAACAAACGCGGCCTCGGTGATGATGTCGGCGCTGAACCTGCCAAAGGCAAGAAAGTCGTCGTCATTGGCGGCGGCGACACGGCCATGGATTGTGTCCGGACCGCCGTGCGCCAAGGCGCGGAGTCCGTGACTTGCCTCTATCGTCGCGACCACGCCAATATGCCCGGCTCCCGCCGCGAAACCGCGAATGCGCAGGAAGAAGGCGTGACCTTCGAATGGCTCGCCTCACCCAAAGCCGTGCATGACGAGGATGGCCGCGCGACGAAAGTCCGCACGGACCGGATGCGCCTCGGCCCGAAAGATGCGTCGGGCCGTCAATCGCCCGAAACAACAGGCGAAGAATTCGATGTCGACGCGGATCTCGTGATTAAAGCGCTCGGTTTCACACCGGAGGATATGAAAGTCCTGTCCCCGCAACTCACCGTCACGCGCTGGGGCACCTTGCGTGTGAACCCGCTGACCTTTGAGACGAACCTTCCGGGCGTTTACGCAGCGGGCGACATTGTCCGCGGGGCGAGTCTCGTCGTTTGGGCCATCCGCGAAGGGCGCGATGCCGCCGCGCATATGCACAAATATCTACGCGGGTTGGAGCGGGCCGAGATGTTGGAGGCTGCGGAGTGAGCAACGTTCATAAACTATCTAACGCAGCATTAGAAATGTGTCGCACTCTTGATGAAGCCAGTGGAGATGAACATCATTTCTCGAAGAGCATTCGCCGTTATTTGGATCGTTTACTTCCGACGAATGTCAAAGGTCAGGGCGTTCAAGAAATCATATCAAAGTTTGAGAGTTTTATAGATCACGATGACGGACTTCTAAATTCTACAGATAACGTTCTCATTCAGCTTTTATACCCCCATACTAATGATAAATTTGAGGAGAACCGAATTGAATCAGCCATTAACTTGCTCACAGCTAGAACAGAATTTCTGAAGATATTCACGATGACATCCCAATTACTTCGGGAAAACAACTCTCATCTATCATTGCGAGGGCAGAATGTCTGAACGAACCGGACAATGCCTCTGCGGCGCAGTCACCTTCACCGCCCATGGCGAGGTCAAAGAAGCCGATGCCTGCCACTGTTCCATGTGCCGGCGTCAGGGCGGCGGTGGTCCCTATTTCGCGGTGCAGTTCAAGGGCGGCGTGACATTAGATAAGACGGACACGCTGGCTTGGTATCGCGGGTCGGACCATGGCGAACGCGGATTTTGCACGGCCTGCGGCGCGTCTATTGCATGGCGTTTGCAGAGCCAGCCCGAGAGTATGGGCGTGAGCCTCGGCGCGTTGGATGACACGTCCGGTATCACACTCGACTCTCACATATTCACGGATAGCGCGCCCGATTATTACACTGTGCCGTCCGACGCGCCGCACAAGACCGAAGCGCAGGTCATTCAGGAATTCATGGAGCGGATGGAAAAAGCCGCTCAAAAAGAAGCAGACAACTCATGACAAATTGGCTCACCGATTACGAAGCAAAACGCGACGCGTTAATAGACGTGAATGCCTATGACCCTGCCGATGAACACGCCAATTGCGGCGTTGGACTCGTCGCGTCTGTCGACGGGACAGCACGGCGGGACGTCGTGGAAAAGTCCATTCAGGCGCTGAAAAATGTCTGGCATCGCGGGGCCGTCGATGCGGACGGCAAGACGGGTGACGGCGCGGGTATCCGCCTCGACATTCCGCAGAAATTCTTCCGCGCGCAAGTCGAACGCACGGGCCATAAACCGTCCAATGTGAAAATCGCCGTCGGGATGATCTTCCTGCCGCGCACGGATTTCAACGCGCAGGAAGCCGCGCGGACGATCGTAGAAACAGAACTCCTCAAAGAAGGCTTCTATATCTATGGTTGGCGGCAGGTGCCGATCGATGTCTCCATCATTGGTGAGAAGGCAAAAGCGACCCGTCCCGCGATTGAACAGGTCATGTTCCGCGACCCGAAAGGCCGCAAAGGCAATACGTTGGAGCGCGAGCTTTATATCGTCCGTCGCCGGATCGAAAAACGCGTGATCGAGGCCGCGATTCCGAGCTTCTATGTTTGCTCGCTTTCCGTTCAGACCATTATTTACAAGGGTATGTTCCTCGCGGAGGACATTGATAATTTCTATCCTGACCTGAAGGATGAGCGCTTTATCTCCCGCGCGGCGATTTATCATCAGCGCTTCTCGACCAATACGTTCCCGTCCTGGCAACTCGCGCAGCCCTTCCGCATGTTGGCCCATAATGGCGAAATCAATACGCTAAAAGCCAATGTGAATCTGATGAAAAGCCACGAGATCAAGATGGCGAGTTCTGCCTTTTCTGACCGGGCGGAAGACGTCAAACCCGTCATTCAAAAAGGCAGTTCTGATTCTGCCGCGCTGGACGCTGTGTTCGAACTCCTCGTCCGGGCGGGCCGAACAGCGCCCATGGCGAAAACACTCCTGGTGCCCGAAGCCTATTCCAAACGTGGCGACCTCATGCCGGAGTCTTGGCGCTCGCTCTATGAATATTGCAACGCTGTGATGGAGCCCTGGGACGGTCCTGCCGCCCTCGCCGCCTATGACGGGCGTTGGGTCATGGCGGGTCTGGACCGCAACGGTCTGCGCCCCCTGCGGTATTCCCTGTCTTCTAACGGTATCCTCGCCGTCGGGTCAGAGACGGGCATGTGTCCGATGGACGAAGCCGACATTGTGCAGCGCGGCGCGTTAAAGCCTGGCCGGATGATTGCCGTCGATCTGGAAGAAGGCCGTTTCTACAATTCCACGGAAATCATCGACGAATTGGCGAATAAAAAGCCCTATAAAAAATGGCTCGAAAAATCGATTAATCTCGATGAAAAGCTGATAGGACCGGAAGCGATTACACTGACAGGCGAAGAGCTCGCACGGCGGCAAATGTCCTGCGGTCAAACGCTGGAAGATCTCGAACTCATTCTCTCGCCCATGGCCGAAACGGGTAAGGAATCGATTGGCTCTATGGGTGATGACACGCCGCTGGCTGTGCTGTCCGATATCTACCGTCCGCTGTCACATTATTTCCGTCAGAATTTCAGTCAGGTCACGAACCCGCCGATTGATCCGCTACGCGAAACCCGCGTCATGGGTCTGAAAACGCGGTTCAGGAACCTGCGCAATATTCTCGCAGAAGCGGGCACGCAGACCAAGGAAATGCTCGTCCTCGACAGTCCCGTCATGACGACGGGCATGTATGAGCGTTTCGTCAAACTGGTCGGGAAAAAGAAAGTCAAAGTCATCGACTGTACCTTTGACCCCGAAGCCGCCCTGCGCAAACCGGGCGGGCGAACGCTGAAAGCCATGCTCGCGCGGATCAAATCCGAGGCCGAAGACGCCGTGAAAGCGGGCGCTGAGAATATTGTATTGTCTGATGAGTTCACATCTGAGGACAAAGCCGCCGCGCCCATGATCCTCTGCGTCGGGGCTGTTCAAACGCATCTTGTTGAACAAGGGCTGCGCTCCTCGTGCTCCATCATCGTGCGTTCTGCTGAATGTCTCGACACACATTATTTCGCCGTTCTGATTGGGGCAGGCGCAACGGCGGTCAACGCCTATATGGCGCAGGATTCGCTCTCGGACCGTGTCCGTCGCGGCCTGCTGGATATGTCGACAGATGAAGCCGTCGCACAATATAAGAAAGCCATCGAAGGCGGTCTGCTGAAGATCATTTCCAAAATCGGCATTTCGGTCATCTCCTCCTATCGCGGTGGGAATAATTTTGAAGCGCTCGGCCTCTCCCGCGCGCTTGTCGGTGAAAATTTCCCGGGCATGAAATCCCGTATTTCCGGCATCGGACTTGCGGGTCTGGAGATAAAAATTCTCGACGCGCATGAACGCGCCTATGATTCCAACGTCGTGCGCCTGCCTGTCGGTGGTCTCTACCGCGTACGGGCCAAGGGTGAACGTCATGCCTATCAGGCCGAGATGATCCACATGTTGCAGGAAGCGACGACTCGGGAGGATTACGAACTTTATCGTAAATATGCGAAAGTCGTGAACGGCCAAGCCCCGATTCAAATCCGCGATCTGCTGGACATTAAACCCGCAGAAGACGCCCTCCCCATGAGCCGCATTCAATCGGTGAATGAAATCCGCCGTCGCTTCTGCACGCCGGGTATGTCGCTGGGGGCGCTATCGCCGGAAGCCCACGGCACATTGAATATTGCCATGAACCGCATCGGCGCAAAATCGGTTTCCGGCGAAGGCGGCGAAGACCGGTCGCGTTATATTCCACTGCCCAATGGCGACAATATGAACTCTGCCGTGAAGCAGATTGCGTCAGGGCGTTTCGGCGTAAATGCGGAATATTTAAACCAATGTCGCGAGATTGAAATCAAGGTCGCCCAAGGTGCCAAGCCCGGCGAAGGCGGGCAATTGCCCGGCTTTAAAGTCACGGAACTCATCGCGAAATTCCGCAATGCGACTCCGGGTGTGACGCTCATCTCGCCGCCGCCGCATCACGATATTTATTCTATCGAAGATCTGGCGCAATTAATTTACGATCTCAAACAGATTAATCCGACGGCCCGCGTCGCGGTCAAACTCGTCGCCAGTTCCGGCGTTGGGACAATTGCGGCGGGTGTGGCAAAAGCGAAAGCCGACACAATCCTGATCGCCGGACATAATGGCGGCACGGGCGCCTCGCCCAATACATCGCTGAAATATGCCGGCATTCCGTGGGAACTGGGCCTGTCGGAAGCACATCAGGTTCTGACGCTCAATAATCTGCGCGACAAGGTCACACTCCGCACGGATGGGGGACTGAAAACTGGCCGTGATATCGTGATCGCCGCTCTGCTCGGTGCAGAGGAATACGGTATCGGGACGCTCTCCCTCGTCGCGATGGGCTGTATCATGGTGCGCCAGTGCCACTCTAACACCTGCCCCGTCGGGGTCTGTGTGCAGGACCCCGCTTTGCGGGAAAAATTCACGGGCACACCGGAAAAAGTCATCAATCTGATGACCTTTATCGCGGAAGACGTGCGCGAAATTCTGGCGCAAATGGGCTTTGAAACGCTAGACGAAATAATTGGCCGCACGGACTTGCTCGCACAGGTCAGCCGCGGCGCGGAAAATCTTGATGATCTTGATCTCAACCCTGTCCTCGCTCAGGTCGACAGTGACAGGGTCATGGATAGCCGTGAGGGGCGCGTGGCTGTGCCGGATACGCTCGACCCGCAAATCGTAGCAGATGCCAAGCAACTCTTTGAGCGCGGAGAGAAGACCTATCTGACCTATGCCGTGCAGAATGTGCACCGTGCCGTCGGGACGCGGACCTCCAGCCATATTTATCAGAAATTTGGCGCGGAAGGCTTGCCCGCCGGACATCTGACTGTGCGTCTGCGCGGCAGTGCAGGACAATCTCTCGGTGCGTTTGGCATGCTGGGCCTGCGCCTCGTCGTGGACGGAGACGCCAATGATTATGTCGGCAAGGGCTTGTCAGGCGCGGAAATTATTGTGACGCCGCAGGGCCGTACGCCGATTGATCCGCATGTCTCCGCCATTGTTGGCAATACCTGTCTCTACGGCGCGACCAAAGGGACGCTCATGGCGGCAGGTCGCGCGGGGGAACGTTTCGCTGTTCGAAATTCAGGTGCAGACGCCGTGGTCGAAGGACTCGGCACCAATGGCTGCGAATATATGACGGGCGGCACAGTCGTCGTACTCGGTTCTGTCGGCGATAATTTCGGCGCGGGCATGACGGGTGGCATGGCCTATCTCTATGACGAGGAAGACGCATTCGAAAAAGCCGTCAATCCGGACAGCGTCGTGTGGCAGCGGTTCGGTTCGGAGTTCTATGAGGAACAGTGCATAGACTTGATCCGCAAACATGCGAGCCAGACAGGTTCAGAGTTTTCGAAGAAGATTCTGGCGGAATGGGATTTCGCACGGGGTAAGTTCTGGCAGGTCATTCCGAAGGAAATGCTGACTCGTCTGGATGTCCCGTTACAAGACGCGGCAGAATAGAATAAAAAACCCGCCTCGAGGCGGGTTTTTCTTTGAATTAGTTCGTTTCGATTTTGATACCGTCATCGAGGTCGATGGCCAAATCCGGTTGCTCACTCGGCGCGAACAGGAAATAGGCCAGAACGGCCACGGCAACCACAAGGCCACCTACGATAAGATAGAGGCCTTTTCCGCCTCCTGAATTGTCTGCCATATTATATATCCCCCTTATGGAATGTTTGGGCATATTCGTAACGCCGTATCCCACCTTAGGTTCCCCAAAGCTTGAAACAATCATAAATCAAGAAATGACAACATTGTCATTTTTAATTCTCTCGCCTAGTCTTCCCGATAGAATGCCCATCAAGCCTGAATGGCGCGGGCGGATTGGAAGGGGACCTTTTGACACTATTACCCATTGGTAGACCTCCACGACGCGCAATCAAAATATCACGCAGGCGGATGTTGCAGATGGCTGCGGCGCTTTCCGTCGTGGGTGGCTGCGCGCCAAAGTCGATCAAGACTGCGGCGGTAGATGGGATTGCACCTTGGCCGTCTAACATAGCAGTACCTGAAGTCGACCATGCAGGTTACGGTCAATTCCCCGATTATTTTGAGATCGGAGAAGTCGGGCCGTGGCCGAAAATTCTATCCGACCAACATAAGCGACAATTGGAAAAATTCGCCGACCTCATTCTGCCAGCAACAGAAACGGCTCCCGCGCCGTCGGACGTAGGGATAGCGGAATTCTTTGATGACTGGGTCTCCGCGCCCTACCCTTGGATGACGGATACGCGGCGGACGGTGCATCACGGCTTTGCGTGGTTAGATGCACAAGCGGAGTTGATGTTCAAAACTAAGTGGCTGGACCTATCGGACGCACAGGCCACTGAAATTCTGACCATGATGAGCGAATCCTCGCGCGAGAGCGGGCCCCTGACCCAGCCCGCCTGGATGTATAAGAACCTGCGTGAGCTGACGATTGGGGCCTATTACACGACGCCGGAAGGTGAAGTCGATTTGGGCCATGTCGCGGCGCAACCGCTGACAGGGGATTATCCCGGCCCGACGGGAGAGGCGCTGGATCATATGCGCGACCTTATTTTGTCATTGGATTTGGAGTGGGAGGATCTGCCCGTGGGACCTCCGCCCTATGACACATCCTATGCCTTCACGGGGGATGAGCCCAAATGACCAATGTCGTGAATGAAGACTATGATGTTGTTGTCGTAGGGTCCGGCGGCGGGGGTGGTATGGCGGCTTACCGTTTGACCGCATTGGGCGTGAAAGTCTGCCTCGTCGAACAAGGCCCCAACCAAGCGCCCGAAGACATCCCAATGTTCCAACGCAATGACGAAGCGCCACTGCGCGCGATTGGAACACCGGATAAAAATTGGGGTTATTTCGACAATGGCATTTGCGGCACGTGGCTGCCGGACCAACCCTACACCTCAGATGAAGGCGTGGATTTCACATGGTATCGCGCGCAAGTGGTGGGCGGCCGCACAAACCATTATGCCCGCCATAGTCCACGCATGGGGCCTTATGATTTTATTCAGGGCGACCTCGACGGTCTCTCCCCCAATTGGCCTGTCACATATGACGAGATGAAACCGTATTACGACGCGACAGAAGCCGTGGTCGGGATTAGCGGTGTGAATACGGGGATGTATAACCATCCCGGAACGCCGGAGGATATTCTCCAACCCGCTATCGCGCCCCGCGCCTATGAGCTTCTCATGATGGCATCGGCGCGGAAAGTTGGTGTGCCCGCTTTCCAGCGTCACAACGCCATCCTGACGCGAAACCTCGGTGACCGTTTGGCCTGTTTCTATGCGACGCCCTGTATGCGCGGCTGTTCCATTGGTGCCGCGTTTTCCAGCTCGACCTCCCTCATCCCGTTGGCGGATAAGACGGGCAAACTGACCATCGTGACGCGGGCCAAGGTCTGCACGGTGGAAACGGGTGCAGACGGTAAGGCGACAGGCGTGACCTTTGTCGATACGCAAACGGGCGTGGAGGGTCGCATTAAAGCGCGTTCGGTCGTGCTCGCCGCGAGTGCCTGCGCAACGGCGCAAATTCTACTGACCTCTGGCAAGGCCGGTTCAAAAGACGGGCTGGCCAACAACTCCGGGCAAGTCGGTCGCAACCTGACCGATACACCAGCCGTGCGCGTGACGGGGAAGTTTGCAAGCTTGGAAAACCGTCCACGCTATGACGAGTTTGGCGCGAATATGGATCACATCTATATGCCGTGGTGGGGATATGAAGCGCAGAAGAAAGGCGTCATGGATTTCCCGCGCGGCTATCACATCGAAGTCGGTCAGGGCTTCCGCGACGCGCCGGAATTAAACGCCATGCAGCAATATTCTGACCGCAATGGGTTGGTCTTTGGCGAAGGCTTGCGCGACGAAATCCGCCGCCATTGGGGGAGTTTCGTCTATCTGGACGGGCGTGGGGAGATGGTCGCGAATGAAAAGTCCTATTGCGCGTTAGATTCCGAGATGAAGAATAAATGGGGCTATCCCGTCCTGCGCTTTTCCTTCGAGTGGTCTGATTACGAATATAACCAGATCGAACATATGCAGGAAACATTCTCAGCCATTATCGAACGCGCGGGCGGCGAAGTCGTCTCCGGCCTCGGCGCATCGAAAGACGAGATCAGTAAACCCGGCGGAATGGTGCATGAAGTCGGCACAACGCGGATGGGGACAGACCCCGACGCGACAGTCTGTAATCCATATGGGCAGTGTTGGGATGTGGACAATCTTTACGTCATGGATGGGGGCGTCCTGCCGACAAACCCCCATAAAAATCCAACGCTGCATATTATGGCGCTGGCTTACCGGAACAGTGAAAATCTCGCCGAACGTCTCCGCAATGGCGAGATTTAATTAATTTAGCGCGCCTTTAACGCCGCTGCGAGGTCGTCCGCTTTCGCCTCTTTCAAGGCCGCGCAGAGCTCAATCGACTCCAGCGTTTGCATCAGCGAGCGCTCATAACCTGGCATGAGTTCCGCATTGGCCGTCATGAAGTCACGGACCTCATTGCGCCCCTCAATCGAGCAGAAATTACGACCCGCACCCGGCAGGCCGCCCTTGCGGACATCCGGCACTTTTGCGACGTAAGTTGAAAGGTTCGCCTTGAACCAATCCCACGTCCGGTCACCGAATTTATCGGAGGCGAGCAAGCCGTTCAGCACAGTCCCCGCCTGACGCCCCGTCAGCGGGCTGTCTTCCGAGAGGACCACATCGGCGAGGAGCATTTCGTAGACGGCCTCATCTTGCGTCGACGCCAGCGCACCAGCTGCCGCGCCTTTTTCCAGTGAGGACCCGTTTGCGGCCATCGCGAGAAGTGGCTCATAAGCGGGCTTGCCGATTTTGCGCATGGTTTCACGCAAGGAAAGACCCAACATATTCGGCGCAAGTTTGGATTTATCCACCTCGCCTTCCAGGCCCAGATATTGAATGCCGCGCTTGACCATAAGGTTCTGGATTTCCTGATCCTTGCCGGTGCGCGCGAGGAGGCTGGCAAGGGTCGGCGCGAGGAGATTGCCCTCCACCGTATCCGTGCCGACAATGCGTTTATAGCGGTCCTTATACATCGCCCGCACATTGCGCGCGACATCATCGCGGCTGCCCTCCGGCAGCTCTGACGCCATGAACCCAATCAGACGTGTGGAGCCGGACGCGACATCATATTCCGGATGCGCGGCAAAGGCGGCCATACCGTCGAGGAAGACATCCGCCTCGACTTCGCCTGCACGGAAGGCCGCGACGAGACTGTCCAGTGTCACAAGCGCTTCGCGTGTATTTAATTGATCGAGATTGTCGATAAGCACCGCCCAGCCCGCTGTATCCAATGTGAAACGGTAATAGCCCGCACCATCGGCATTCGGCATGATATAGGCGGGACAGGTTTTATAACGGTTTGGAACCGTCATCACACTGGAGGTGTCTTTGACAAGGTCACATGACTTAGCCTTGGCTTCGCCTTGCGTTGTGGACAGGCAAACGGGAATTTGCCAACTCTGCCCCTGTTTCGTCGCAGACCCAAGCGGGGCATAACGCGATTGCGAAATTTCGACTTTCGTATCAGAATTTCCATCCTCACATGTGGCTTCGACTTTAATCAACGGCAATCCCGGCTGATCGACAAAGCTCTTCATCGCGTCGACGACATCCGCATTGCCGGACCCATCCGCGATGGATTGGAAGAAATCATCGCCTGTGGCGACATCATCCGCATAACGTTCCATATGCAGGCGGACGCCTTTTTGGAACGCCTCTTCACCGAGATAGCTCTCAAACATGGACAGCACACCGCCGCCCTTGCGGTAAGTAATGCCGTCAAATTGATCCATGACATTTTCAGATCGGGCCAGCGGTTCGCGGACTTTGCGGGTCGTCGACAGCGTGTCGATATTCATCGCGCCAAGTGAGGCATTCAACGTCACGCGGTCATAATTCGCCTCCGGATAGGCAATATCAATCGCCTTATTTCCCATCCATGTCGCGAAGGCCTCATTCAGCCAGATATCCTCCCACCAAACGGGGGTGACGAGATTGCCGAACCATTGATGGGCAAGTTCGTGAGAATGCACACGGTCATAGGCGCGGCGTTGGGAAAGCGGGGAATCCTCATCCATGAGAAGCAGATATTCACGGTAAACAATCGCGCCCGGGTTTTCCATCGCGCCAAAGGCATATTCCGGCGCAGCAATCAGATCGAGTTTCTCATAGGGATAAGGAATCCCGAAATATTCCTCCAGCGCCGTCAGAATGGGTTCTGTGCCAGCGAGTGCGAAGTCGAGATTTTCACCCTCGCCCTTTGCCGCAATCGCGCGCAGCGCCAGCGGTGTCTTGCGCACTGAATTTGGCGGGATCGTGCCGAAATCATTCATCTCATATGGACCAACGGCGAAAGCAATCAAATATGTCGGCAGCGGACGGGTTTGCGCAAAATTATGCGTCGTCCAGGCCCGGCCATCCTCGCCTTCACCATCCGCGACGCCCGTTTTCGGTGTGTTGGAAATGACGACATTGTCCGACGGCGACGTGATAGAGAGCGTGAACGGGACTTTGAATTTCGGTTCATCAAAACTCGGGAAAGCTTCACGTGCGCCGAGTGGTTCGAACTGCGTGACGATATAGGCATCATCGCCGCGCTTGACCTGATAGGCGGAATTTAAGTTCTGGTTATAGGGCGTCTCGTAATTCAGCGTGATGGTCGCCATACCATTCGGCAGTGCCTCTGCGGAAATGAGTTTCGCAAGACCGGACGGCGCATCTTCCAACGGAACCGCCTCGAATGTCAGGTCCATCGTCGTGCCATCTGTATAGGCGATAGAGGCGGAGGAAACCGTCATTTCCTTGGCGTGAATCCAGACCTGCTCACCCGCATCTTTCATCTCGACATCAATCGCGACGGTGCCGGACATCGTGTCCGCTTGCGGATCAATCGTCATGTCGATGCGATATTCGCGCGGGATGGCCGTTTCGGGGAGCTGAGCATGCGGAATCTCCGTACCCGCTTTCGTCACAATCTCGGTGACCTCGGGTGTCTTCACCTCCGGTGCATCCGAGGCGGGCTGGCAGGCCAATAAGAGCACGGCTGTACTGGCCGCCGCCAATAATTTAGAAAGTCGCATGGTCAAATTCCCGATTTGTCAATTTTCTCGCGCCTAACCTATTTCAACAGGCAAGACATTCCAATTCGCAAGCACATTCCGACAAAAATCAATCTCGCCTTTACAAAAGTTATGCTATAACACTATCCGAATGAGTGCGAATGGCGACATATCAGAGGCGGACCTCAAGGTCACTGCAGACGACCGCTTTGACCAGCCCAACCGGCGTGGGCGTCCCGGTCGTCTGCCGCCGGATCATTCTGCCATTATCACACGCCGGATCACAGCCCTCGCCGTGGGCTTGGGGCTTTTCATGGCGGTCGGGAAATTCTGGCTTTGGGGACAGACGGGATCTGTCGGTATTCTCGCATCCCTCGTGCATTCCGCGCTGGATATTTTCGGAGCGGTTGCAAGTTTCATTGCCGTGCGGTTTGCCGTGCGGAAACCCAACGGGAAATACCGGTTTGGCTTTGGCAAGGCGGAAAGTTTTTCCGCCGTCTTCCAAGTTTGCCTGATCGTCTTTGCAGCCTTCCACCTTCTGGAGGAAGTCGTCGGCCATATCGGGCATAGCCACGGCGTCACGCAATCCGGTCCCGCCATTATGGTGCTCGTCGTCTTTATTGCCCTCACACTCTGGCTGATTATCGCGCAGAGCTGGGCCATTCGTGCGACGGGGTCGATAGCCGTGCGCGGTGATCGCGCGCATTATATGGCGGACCTTCTCGCCAATATTTTCGTCATTATCGGTATCGCACTGGCCAGTTATACAACGCTGACTTGGGCAGACTCCGTTGTCGGTGGATTGATGGCGATCTGGCTGCTCTTCACAGCGGTGCAAATTGCCCGACTCGCCTGGGCGCAATTGATGGACCGTGAGTTAAATGAGGATGAGCGCCGCACGATTGCCCGCCTCGCCATGTCGAATAAGGCCGTTCGCGCCGTGACAGAGTTGCGGACCCGTGCCTCAGGCCCACATTTGCACATACAGATGCGTCTGGATTTGGACGAAACACTCTCCTTGTCAGACGCTCATGATATTATTCTGGCCGTAGAGAAAGATATTATGACGGAATTTCCGGCGGCGGATATTCTTATCCATCCTCATCCGGCAGGGTGTGGGCATAGTCACGGAAACAAGCGATTCCAGAAACTGGGCGAAGTCTCTCCGTAACTGCGAATTAACCACGCGTCTTAAAGATTCATTTGCCATGTTTCGACTAAGACCTGTCGGATGCGTACGCTTTACCATTTTCCACTTCACCCGCCCTCTCGCATGGCGCGGATCGCCTTGGCTGAAAAAAAGCTAAAGGTGAAAGAGATCATCATTGATCCGTGGTCACCTGAGCCTGAATTTTTAAACCTGACGGCAGAAGGCGCACCGCCCGTTCTTGTCGACCTGACGCAACACGGAACACTCACGATTAGCGGGGCGCGGTCTATTACTGAATATGCGAATGACGGATCGAAACGAAACCCTCTCCTCTCAGAGGACCCGTTTGAACGTGCCGAGGCCCGCCGCCTCTGCGCGTGGTTTGACACGCGGTTCACGGAGGAAGTGGACAGCTACATTCTGGCCGAGAAAATCGAACGGGCCGTCCTGTCACAAACGCAATTTGATGTGGGGGCCGCAGATCCGGACGTCCTGCGCGAGGGTCGGGCGAATCTGGACGATCACCTGACATACCTCACAACCCTATTGGAAAAGCGGGATTGGCTGGCGGGACGCCGTTATTCTCTCGGCGATATTGCAGCGGCGGCGCATCTCTCCTGTCTCGATTTCTTGGGAGAGATTAGTTGGCGGGACCGTCCGATCCTGAAAGACTGGTACCAGAAAATTAAATCCCGCCCGGCCCTGCGCGGCCTGCTGGGAGATCGGGTCGCGGGGCTGCGCCCACCACGGTATTATACAGATCTGGATTTCTGATTTGGGTTTCTGGAGACGGAGTGTTAGGCAGGCGTTCTAACTCAACAAGGCTTTATTTCGTGAAATCTTTACTTGCTTCCGCCGTCATCGCGACAGGTCTTTCATTTGCAACACTGGCGCCGTCTCCCGTCTGGGCGCAGTCTTCAACAAATGCACAGATCGAAGCCCTCAATGAGATGGTCGCGTGGACGCAGGCGTCTGCGCAAATTCAAACGGACCTGATGTCTCTTTTCAGTGCCGATATGATGGGCGAAATGTATGCTGTGCTCAATGCCGGTGATATGGACGAAATCGCGCGGTTTGGGCAACGGTTTGAAGCGCAACGCCAAGCGGTTCTCACACGCGCGGAACAACAGATGAATGCGCTGCCGAAACCTGAAAGATGGAATATCGACCCCAGCCTCTTCTCGCGTCAGGAAAGTGCGACTTACCGCGCGGCGCTGGGGCAATATAATTCCATGCAAGAGACCTATGACGAATATGCCAAGATGTCGGGCGGTATGTCAGACATGTTCATCAATCTCGAAACAATGGATGAGGATGCCCTTTTGCAGCTGCAGCAGGTTCAAGTACGAAGTTCCATCCGTATGATCGAAATCGAAAACCGCCAAATTGACGGCTATCTCATTGCAATTGAGCCTGAAAACCCGAACCACCAATTCCAGAAGGTCGTCAAACAATTTAATATTGCCACGATTCCGGAAATCGAATGGTCAGCGGAAGCCAATACTGACCTGGCCACACGCCAGAGCTATGGCCGGGAGATGCGGGATGCACTCCTTCCTATCGGTCCCCTGATTCGCCAAGGCCGCGCCAACATGGTGCGCCAAATTGCAGATTTGGAAGCGGCGGGGCGTGGTGCACTTTCGCCTGCGGATGCAGAGCTTTTGCCTAAAGTGATTCGGCTCTATGAGAGTTTTGAGGAGACGTTCGATATTGAAGAAAAAATCCTGACCTCTTCGATGAGCAGTGCGCGGCTCTATTTATCCGATGAAAGCGATGACGCGATTTCCGCGCGGATTGACGAAAATGATCTGGCCTTTTTCGCACTCTTGGAAGATCGCGCCAGAATATTCGACGCCCGCCTCTCTATGCTTGAATAGACGTGGCGTCCGGGCTTCCGAATAACCCACTGAAAAGACTAACGCAGCGCGCCGAAAAGCTTGGCTTCACGCGCCCGTATATCGTTGATCTCGACAGGTTTGGTGAGCAGCCCGGGCAGCATCTGCAAGAGGCGATTGCGCAGGGTCATCATGCCTCCATGACCTGGATGGAGGAAACTGCCCTTAGGCGATCTCATCCAAAAAACCTCTGGCCGGAGGCGCAATCGGCGGTCGTGCTCGGTATGAATTACGGACCGGAAACGGACCCGATGGCGACCCTGTCACAGTCAGAGCGAGGCACGATTTCCGTCTATGCGCGCGGCCGCGATTATCATGATGTGATGAAGGGGCGACTGAAAGAATTGGCCGGATTGCTCGCGCGGGACACGGACGAAGATGTGAAAATTTTTGTCGATACAGCGCCGCTTATGGAGAAGCCACTCGCCATGGCGGCGGGACTGGGTTGGCAGGGAAAACATACTAATCTGGTCAGCCGTGAATTCGGGTCTTGGCTCTTTATCGGATCCATCCTCAGCGCCGCAAAACTCTCGCCCACACCGCCGGAGTTAGATCATTGCGGATCGTGCCGAGCCTGTCTGGATATTTGTCCGACAGACGCGTTTCCAAGCGCTTATAAATTAGATGCGCGGCGCTGCATTTCCTATCTAACGATTGAACATGACGGCCCGGTTGAGGAAGAGCTTCGCACCAAAATGGGGAACCGCATTTATGGCTGCGATGATTGCCTTGCCGCTTGCCCGTGGAATAAATTCGCGCAGGCCGGACAGGAGGCGAAACTCGCCGCGCGGGAGGATTTAAATGCGCCTAATCTGGTGGAGCTTTCTCAACTTGGCGAAAATGGTTTCCGTGCAAAGTTTTCCGGCTCTCCCATCAAACGCATTGGATGGACACGTTTTTTGAGGAACGTCCTATATGCAATCGGCAATAGCGGGCAGCATGAATTGAGCGCCTTGGCCCAAGATTACTCCCATGACGAAAGACCGGTCATTCGCGACGCAGCCAGTTGGGCCATCTCGCAGTTAAATAAATAAATTTATAAATTACAATCTTGGGTTAGTTTTCCCCACAAGTTGAATTCTTCACACGCTTGGGATGCACCAGGGAAAGATAAAAACTCAGCTAAAATGGAAAGACTTCGAGCAGCTCGGCTTTGCCGATAAGCCCGCAACCCGTCCCCTTTCCAAATCCATGATCCGGCTGTGTATCTTTGGATATTTAATCTGGCTCTGCTTGGATGTCCGAGACGCCGTTACCGGATTATTTGCAACAATGGCCTGGGTCAGCGTGATTTTCGCCCTGTTCAGGGTTGCGGCAGTCATCACACCGAAACCGAAGTCAGCGGGTCTGGCAGAACTCACCTCTGACCTACCGCACTATACTGTGCTCGTGCCCCTGTTCCATGAGGCACAGATGGTCCCTCACCTGATGGCCAGCCTCGCGCGGTTAAAATACCCGCTTCATAAACTCGACATCGTTCTAATTACGGAGGACGTCGACCCGTTTACGACGACTGCCGTTGCGAAAGCCCTCTACCCACCCTTCCGGCAAGTCGTGGTCCCGAAAGGTACGCCACAGACGAAACCGCGCGCCTTGAATTATGCACTCGAATCTTGCCGAGGAGAATTTGTCACAATTTATGATGCGGAAGATCGCCCGCATCCGGACCAACTTCTCGCCGCGATTGCCGGTTTTAGGGCGCGACAAGACTGGGCAGCCGTTCAGGCCCCGCTGGATTATTTCAATGATCGGGATAATTGGCTGACGCGCCAATTTGCGTTGGAATATGCGGCGCTGTTCCATGTCTGGGTGCCGTTCCTGACGCGTCTCGGTCTGCCATTCCCACTGGGGGGAACGTCGAACCATATGCGTCGCGCCCCTTTGGATGCGGTCGGCGGATGGGATGCTCATAATGTGACGGAGGATGCGGACCTGTCTTTTCGCCTGGCGGCGCGCGGTCATAAAATCGGATATATCCATCCGCCGACACAGGAAGAGGCCGTCTCTATCCTGCGCGATTGGCGATATCAGCGCGCGCGGTGGATTAAAGGTTACATCCAGACCTGGGATGTTCATATGGCCTGCGCCTTTGCGCCGGGTGGCTGGGCGGGATTGAAGCGATTCTTCACGCTCCAACTCACCCTCGGCCTGACCCTTTTATGCGTTTTATTCTATACACCGGTCATTGTCGGGCTGGCTGCGATGGCCGCTATCATGTGGTGGGTCGGGACACCGATTGAGATTGGTCCCATTTATGGCGGAACCTTTTTAGTCTCTATTACGATTGGCTGCCTCATCGCAGCTGTGGGTGCCATCCGCAGCGGAAAAACTCATCTGATTGCATCTTCACTTTTCATGCCTATTTACTGGACACTTCTGTTTGAGCCCACATTGCGTGCGTTTAGAGAGATGCGAACAAAGCGGTTCCACTGGCACAAAACCCGACACGGGGTCAGTCGGACCGTTCCCGAAGACCAGACGCAAATTGCGCAGCAAGAGGCCATACAGACCAATCATGACACCCGCTCAAGATCTCACGATTAGTCTGATTGCCGTTGCCGTCTGTGCGGGACTGGCCATTTTGGGCATGCGGAATAATTTCAAGGAAAAGCACGATATCCGACCGCATCGCCCGCCGTGGATGGTGATCTCCCTCGGCTCTATCGCGGTCGGATTTATGGTTATCGTTCACATCGCCAATCTCTTGGGATTTGAAACGGGTAACCGTTAGTCAATCGGCGTCATGGCTTCTTTCGAACGGGAGAAAACATTATGCGCATCCCAGACCGGCTTCCGGCCCATCAGGACTGAGAGCAAGAGCGAGAGAGCCACACCGGAGATCAAGGTGATCGCCATCATGTGAATATAGTGCAGATCAATATTCGCCTCACCGAACGGGTTGGTTGCCCAACCGTAGAATGCGACGCCATAGAGAACGCCCAAGATCATGGCGTAAGGATTTACATTGCGGAATAACAGCCCAACGATAAAGGCCGAGAGGATCGGCATGGACAGCAAGCCATAAAGACGCTGGACCAAATCAATAATCGAATTTTCAGGATTATTGAAAATCGGGATCATCGCAAACCCGAGCAGCACCATGGCGATTGACACCCAGAGGGACAATTTGCGCACATTTGGTTTCTTATTCACATAGGTCTCGTGAATATCCATAACCCAGAGCGCCGCAGACGCGTTGAGGATGGAGTTAAATGTCGTCAACACCGCCGCCGCAATGGCAGCTGCGAATGCACCCGACAGGAAGGTCGGCAGGATATCGCCAACTAGACGGCCATAGGTCGTATCGCCAATATCGCCATAGAGCTTAAATGCCACGATCCCCGGCAAAACAATGATCGGTGGAATGATGAGCAAGCGAATGCCTGCAGCGGCCAGAATACCCTTTTGCGCTTCTTTAACACTCGGCGACGCCATGGCGCGTTGCGTGATGGTCTGGTTTGTCGACCAATAAAACATCTGGATGAACAACATGCCGGTAAAGAGTGTCGCAAAGGGAATATCACTCTCCGGAGACCCGATCAGGGTCAGCCGTTCTTTCGGAATGCCCGAGAAATCCCAGCCAATTGTATTGAGCGCAATAATGGTAACGGTGATCGCCAAACCCAATAGGAGAATACCTGAGAATGTGTCCGAGACCGCAACCGCTCTCAGCCCACCAAAAATCGCATAGGCAGAGCCCACAATCGCAAACAGCGCCGCGACGATATAAAGATTTATATCTAAACCAAAAAGGTTGAGCATAAAGAGAGACCCACCATAGAGAATGGCGGGCAGGAAGATGAAGATATTCCCGAGTAGGAAGAGAATAGAGATCAACGCCCGAATATGTGGGTTATTAAAGCGTCTCTCCAGCAGTTCTGTCGTCGTGGTACAATTATATTTGTAATAGACCGGAATGAAGACGAAGGTCAGCATGATCAAACCAACAACGGCGGCCAGTTCCCACCACGCCAGCAACGCCATTTGCGCACCGTTCATACCGACAAGTTGATCTGTAGAAAGGTTGGTGAGTGTGATCGAGCCTGCCACAAAATACCATTTCAGGCCGCCCCCCGCGAGAAAATATTCCTGCTCTCCATTCGTGCCTTCGCCGCGCGTGCCGCTCCCCCGGCAGAACCACCATGTGAGAAAACCGATTAGCGCGCTGATGCCGAAAAACACCGCAAACTGCGTTACATTTAATTCCATCGGTTTCCCCTTCGCTTCGTTTTCGAAGTCGTTGAATAATTAAGTTAGCCGCCTGCCCTGCGAAATACAAATAGGTGAGAGCTAAAATCCCCATCATCCATATATCGCACGCCCGGTGATTTCTCGCCCACGGCCACTTGGGGCATAGGCATCCCGCTCTGCATGAGGGCATCCCCGCGGTAATTTTCGTCGCTATCTTCCAGATGGTAATCGGCGGACGGGTCCAAGCCCACCAAATGCGCCCTGCGGAAAGGCAGGTTTGGTGCGGAGAGAATGTGGAAATAGGCCAGATAGACGGTGTTGCCATCGCGCGTCGTATATTGCCAGGCGACCTCATTTGCGGTCTTCTTCACGCGATCAAATGTGCCGCCGATCATGTCATCGGCTGTCGCCTTGGCGAAGGCCATATAGTCCTTCACCTCGTCCTTATGCGTTTCTATATCGGCTTCCGAAAGAGAGACCCCACGCGCAGCGCAGAAAACCCCCGCCATGAAACGGGTCTTAACAGATGTGACGCGACCGTTCTGATGGTTGGGGGATGGCCCAATATAGGCGGCCGTGACATCCAGCGGGAAGAGATGTGACGCCCCGCCAATAATGGACAGACGCGCAATCGGATCGCACATATCGGAAATCCATCCCTGCGGCATGTAGGACAACATACCGAGATCAAAACGGTTGCCGCCGGAGGCACAGTTCTCAAACAGGACATCCGGATAAGCAGTCGTCAGACGGTCGAGCAATTTATATAGGCCCAACATATAACGATGCGAGGTTTCGCGTTGGCGGTTTCGGGGAAGCGCCGCGCTCCCAACCTCCGTCATATTGCGGTTCATATCCCATTTTACATAATCCACATCGCCGCAGGACAGGATCGCATCGATTTCATTATAGAGGTAATCCTGAACATCTGACCGTGAGAGATCAAGCGTCAGTTGATTGCGTCCCAAGGATGAAACCCGGTCCGGCACGTGTAAAATCCAATCGGGATGTTTTTCAAATAATTGACTGCGGGGATTGACCATTTCCGGCTCAAACCAAATCCCGAATTTCAGTCCTTTGGCTTTCACTTTCGCCGCCAGCGCGGGAATACCGGAGGGGAAGCGAGCCTTATCCGCCCGCCAATCACCCAGCGATGTCGTGTCATCCTGCCGGCCTTCGAACCAGCCATCATCGAGGACCAACATATCGACGCCGATCTCTACGGCCTTATCCGCAAGATCGAGGACTTTGTCCTCATCCACATCGAAATAAGCGGCTTCCCATGTATTTAAATAGGTCGGACGCGGCACGTCGCGGAACCGCTCAGGCGTCACACACGCGCGAATAAATCTATGCCAATGATGGGAGAGCTTACGCAAACCCTCACCGGAATAGGCGTGTAGGGCCTCCGGCGTACAGAAATTTTTTCCGGGTTTGAGACGCCAGTGGAAATTAAACGGATTAATACCTGCCAGAACGCGAGCATCTTCAAACTCGCCCTTCTCAACGGAAATCGCAAAATTCCCGGAATAGAGCAGCGTCGTACCGTAACACTTTCCGTAATCCTCAGTCGCCCCTTTTTGAAGGACCGCAACATAAGGATTATGCGCCGCGCTGGATGTCCCGCGCGCACTGTCGGAGACGAACCGTCCCTGCGGGAGGTCGATACGTTCCTCATTAAATTCACGCGCCCAAGTCCCGTGGAAATGTTGAATTTCGTAATCACCCGAGGGAAGATCCAACGCGGAAGAAAACGCGTGCTGCAACTGTATTTCTTGTTTGCCCAAATTCCTGAATTTCGCGGATCGCGCGATCACGCCATGATCCGCCCAGATCGTGTAATAAAGCTCGACGCGTAGCTTATGGAGACGATCTTGCAATGTGATGATAAGCGTCTCTGACTCGCCTCCTCTGGCAGACGGAAGCTTTTTTAGGCGGGGTTTCTCTTTGACGATTTTATGCTTTTTATAATGCAGGGAAAAAATCGTATTCCCATGCGCATTCCGACCATGGACGGCGGGAAACCGATAATCCGATGTTCCAAAGCCCGGATATTCCTGCGGCGTATCCGAAAGGGAATAATGTTTCCCCCCCTGAAAGGTCGAGGCCACATGCCGGATTGTGCGGCGGTGATGAACCGCCACATTTAACGGGTCAGAGAGCGCACCGCCAAAATGGAGGTGTTCTAATATTCCTTCGGCGGAGACACGAAAGACATAGGATAAATGTGCATTTGAGAGCGCAAATGTCAGATCATCGGAAACAGTAATCAGGGCTGTCATGATTTAGCGGTCAACCTCAATATCTAGCGGGCAAAAAAAGAGCGGCTTACCGCCGCTCTTCGCATATTAGAGTGTGACGTGTCAGCTTAGAAAGCTGCGCGTGCACCGATTGTGAAGCGGCTGCCTGTATCTTCATATGTCAGGAGGCGGTTCTCAAAGCGCGAGAAGTCACGTGTGTCTTCGTCGAGAATATTGATACCCTCTGCAAAGATTTGGAATGTGTCATTGATGTCATAGGCAGCAGACGCATCCAACTGACCATAAGCTTCACGCTCACGCGGTTCGCCCTGATCTGAGAAGGCTGCGACCAAGAACTCATCACGGTAGTTATAGGTCACACGTGCCTGGATCGGGCCTTTTTCATAGAAACCACTAATGTTGAAAGAGTGGGGTGACAATCCGTTATAATCCAGATCGGAATTTCCTGAACCTTCGGCACGGTCAATAGAGCTATCAACATATGTGTAGTTAATGGCCGCACCGAAGCCGTTCTCAAAAGCTTTTTGCAAGGCCGCTTCAATACCAACAATGCTACCGGTCTCGCCGTTACGTGTCCGTGTATCGAGGAAGGTGACATCACGTGTGACATCGGTTCCACCCGGGTTGGAGGCGTTACCTGCCGGGAAGACGACTTGTCCCGGAACAGGTAGAGTTTGCGATTCCAAGAAATTATCGAAACTTTTGTAGAAACCCGTCACACCAAAGAAGCTGAGGTCATCCATATACCATTCAAAGGCTGCATCGAAGTTTGTGGATTCGAAAGCTTCGAGGTTCGGGTTACCACCTGTTGATGTCGGTGCATTTGCACGTCCCCCAAACTGGTTCGCGACACCCAGCGCCGTCAGCGTTGGACGCGTAACAGTTTTAGACGCTGCGAAACGCACAATCTTATCTTCCGTGACATCAAATTTGATATTCGCGGATGGCAAGACATTCGTGTAGCTGTTCTCGATCGTGATATTTGTTGGATCGGCAAAAATCGGAATAAGTTGTGTATCGCCATCAGATTCACGGAACTGGGTCACGGGCTGATCCACACCGGAACTGGATGTTTCAGTATGCGTCACACGGAGGCCGAAATTTGCGGAGAAAGGAATGGCGCCCAATTGCTTGTCGAGCCATGCCGTATTGAAGAAGACGGATGTGACTTCTTCATCAACCGCAAAACTACCCGCCGGGTTAAATTCCGGATCATAGAAACCAAGGAATGAGTCCGTCGCGTCGCGCCGCGCGCGAAGCTCTGCGTCCGACAGAGCCCCGCGACCGGACCGGTTCGGATCAGAAATCGCCGCATCAGAATTAAGCTGACCAAAGGCATCTTCGAATGTCGCCGTTAGGAAATTAAGGGGAATACCGTCACGCCCACTGACACCGCTTAGGAAACCGTCCAGATTAACCTGACGCAGAATGCTGTCATCAAAATCTGTCGCATATCCACAATAGGCACAGAACACGCCGCCACCTTGGGTCGGGGAGAAGTTGTCAAACAAGTCGCGGGACTTTGTACGATCCGAATAGGACGCGCCAACAGTGATAATTTCCTCACCGGTTTTGGACTCCCAGTCCAATTTCCCTTTGGCTTCAAAAACCTCGTCATCAATAACTGTCCGGTTGACGTTCACAAAGTGAAGGCGTTGGATGGAGGGGTTTAGTGTATTTGTGAGGTTTGTAATCGTTGTCAGGTCATCACCATCAGGCAGTTGAATCAGAGGTGATGTCGGCGCAAGGGCACCCAAAACAACAAATGGGTTGATACCGTCACGTTCGGCTTTTGACGTCGAAACATCAAAATTCGCAGTGAGGCGATCATTTAATTCCCAATCCAGATTAGCACCGATAAGATAAGTTTCCGCTTCGCGATTAGCTGATGTCAGCACGTTATCGTTCTGTGACGGACCTGTCGTCAACCCGGGGTTACGACCCAAGAAATCCAATCCCGGACGAGAGAAAGATGTGACTGTACCGTTCGCATCAACGACCGGATCAATGAATGGCGGGCTGAAAAAGCCGGAGAACTGACGATCAAAAGAGCTGACATTAAATTCTGTGTAGAGACCATCAACCGTTAAAGTGACAGCGTCTGTCGGTGCAAACTGAACGGTACCATTGGCTGTCAGACGTTCACGCTCTTGCGTGTCACGGCTAACAATTGCTTGTTGTTGAACACGCGTACCGGCCGGCAGCGACTCAACATTTTCAGCATCAGTCAAGCCTGTTGCACCCGCAGTTCCTGCACCACCTGTATTGATGAATGGTGCACCGGAACGCTCAGAGAAACCACCTGTCAGGACACGGTCGCGTTGTGAACGGCGGTCTGAATAAGACAAACCACCTGCAACACCGATTGTGTTATCTTCGTTTGTCCAAGAGCCAACTAAAGACCCTTCTGGTGAAATTTGATCACGTAGTGTGTCATAAGTACCGGAGAGAGACGCTGCGAAATTCGTACCCGGACGCTCTAGCGGACGGTTCGTTACGATATTAACCAAAGCGCCAATCCCACCTGACTGACGGGACGCATCCGGCGTTTTGAAGACTTCTGCGCGCTGAATAATGTCGGAGGAGAGTACGTCAAATGAGAATTCACGACCGTCATTATCTGTTGCGATTGTACGGTCATTAATCGTGACCACGTTGAATTCCGGCCCAAGACCCCGAACTGTGATGAACTGCCCCTCACCGCCGGACCGGTCAATTGCGACACCCGTAATACGCTGAAGGCTTTCAGCGATATTTGTGTCGGGGAATTTACCAACATCTTCTGCCGAAATGGCATCGACGATGGAATCAGAATTACGCTTCACATCGAGTGATTGTTCGAGCGAGCTGCGAATACCTGTTGCAATGACGACATCGTCGCCTGCGGTTTGCGCCATAGCAGGTAAGGACGCGACCATTGCGAATGCGCCTGCGGAACAGGCCAAAATTGTTTTTGTGGATTTCATTTTCGATTCCCTCAGATGTTTTCGCCCGTTATTTTTATCGGGTCTTCTATACTTTTTATTCATGTGCCTGTCCGTTTTCGAACGGTCAAGATAGAAAAATGTTGTTTTTCGAACATTGTGACAAATTAGCATCATGACATCGCTGTCATTTGTCACTCAAACATTTCGGTATCGAATATTTCCGGACATAGTGGATATACGGAACAGATGCACGGAATCATAATGTGGCCTGATTTAAACGAGCCTCATAAGCGCCCTCAGACGTGTTATCGCACGATAAGTCTTTACAAGCTCAATAAACCTAATCCTCGCAGACATGTACGTCTGTATCGGACTCTCGACAGAGGGTTTTAAATTTTTCACTCAAGGGCGCGTCTGTGACGAGTGCATCAACATCGCGCAAATGCCCGGTCCGATTCATCGCCCGAATCCCAAATTTATGATGATCTGCGATTAGAACGACTTTCTGCGAATTCCGCATAACGGATTGCGCCGTTCGGACTTCATCCGCGTCAAAATCCAGTAATGCCCCTGTTTCATCGATCCCGCTAATGCCGACAATTCCCACATCCATGCGAAAACTATCGACGAAACTAATGGCAGAGAGCCCAACAACGGCCCCATCATGATGCCGAACCTGTCCTCCGGCCAGCATAATTCTGAAGCTTTCATTTTTCGACAGGATCGTTGCAACATGCATATTATTCGTCGCAACATGGAGGTCTTTATGATCCAACAGAGCCTCAGCCACAGCTTCTGCTGTCGTACCGATATTCAGGAAAAGCGAGGACCCATTCGTGATGAGCGAGGATGTTAGCTCGGCAATTTTGCGTTTGGCTTCCAAACCGCTCAGGCGTCGATCCTCATAGGGGAGGTTGACAGCACTCTTGGCTTGCCCGGCCCCACCGTGAAACCGCGTGAGTTGACCCTCACGCCCAAGTTCATTCAGGTCCCGCCTTATCGTCTGAGGTGTCACTTTAAATTCGGCCACCATAGCTTCCGTTGAGACGAAACCATTTTGCGCGACCATATCCAAGATGGCCTGCTGACGATCAGAAGGTATAAAGTTTGTCATGTTCGTTTGTCTAAACAATCTCGCCGCGAACGTAAACCAACATGAAATATCACACGAATTCCCCCTAGCCATGAGCGGAGAGCTTGGATAGAGAATGTTCGAATTCGAAAATGACGACGTTCTATGATTGATGAAACGAACACACTTTCTACGGTGGCTGCAGGCCGGACTGTTTATCGACGCCATTTCACAAAACGGGATGGGCGCCCACTTTTCCTCTATGGATATAAGGCCCATTCCGAAACGGCTCTACCTCAAGAAGAAGCCGAGGTTGCTAAGGGCGGAGAACTCCGTTGGCACCCCTTGCGCCGCGAGTGGAATGTTTATGCCCCGCATCGTCAGAACCGGACCTTTAAACCGTCTTCAGCAGACGACCCGCTCGCGCCATCTCGTCCCGGCGGACCCGAGACCGAAATTCCGTTTACCGATTTCGAACTCGCAATTTTCGAAAATAAGTTCACGAGCCTTCACCGCGAAGCTCCGGAACCCCAACAGGTCATAGGCGTCGAGAGCGCAGTTGCAAAAGGTCATTGCGATGTCGTCGTCTACACGCCGGAGCACACAGGTAATCTCCACACAATTGGGCAGGACAAACGACGCCTTCTTCTCGCGGCTTGGAATGATCGCTATGCAACGCATTTTTCCAATGGCGCGAAATTCGTGTTACCATTTGAGTCGCGTGGCGACGCGGTCGGCGTGACATTGCATCACCCACACGGTCAGATTTACACATTTCCTTTCGTCCCAAAAGTTCAACGCGACGCCGCCGCAGGATTCCAAGACGGATATGATCTGGTCGGCCATATGGCGGACTGTCGTGAAACCTATGGCGTGACCTCGGCAGGTGGAATTGATGTCATCTGTCCGCCCTTTGCTCGCTTCCCCTATGAAACTTACATTGTCCCGCAGCGCCCTGTGAAAGGGCCTTGGGAATTCACAGAGGAGGAAGCCGACGGGTTCGCGCATTTGCTCGGGGACATGACCCGCCGCTATGATGCGCTATTCGGGCAAACCACGCCCTATATGCTCTCGCTTCATGCGGCGCCTGTTGGCTTGGAAAAAGACTGGCAGTTTTCTGCACAGTTCTATCCCCTGATGCGGGCGCCCGGACGGATTAAATATCTTGCGTCTGTCGAACAATCGACGGGCACATTTACTGTTGATGTTATGCCCGAACGTGCGGCGCAGGAGCTCCGAGCCTTATGATCGTCGCAGAATTCAAACGCGTCTTCGATATTGCACCCTCCGTCACAGGATTCACGCCCGGTCGCGTAAATCTGATAGGAGAGCATACGGATTATAATGGGGGGAACGTTCTGCCGACGGCACTTGATCTCGGCGTGACCCTCGCCCTCGCCCCGCGTGAAGATGGCCTGATCAGAATTTGGTCCGATAAATTTGACGGTATTGCCGAACGGAAGATGACGGATGCCGCCAGCGATCACTGGTCCGATTATATTGCGGGGGCCCTACAACTCGCGCGATCCGAGGGGTTCGGGCCGGACGGGGCAAATATCGCGGTCACAACCACCCTACCCTTTGGCGCAGGTATCTCGTCTTCTGCGGCTGTCACAGTCGGCGTGATACGCGCGGCGGCCGGTCTTTCCGATAATTCCCTTACAGACACAGACATTGCCGTTCTCGCCCGTCGGGTCGAAAATGAATATATCGGCATGCCCTGTGGTATTATGGACCAAATGGCCGTCGCGATTGCGAAACCCGGTCAGGCCTTATCACTGGACACAAAGTATTTGGAGTTTGGCCTCGTCAATCTTCCTGAAACACATCACATGGCTGTCATCCATTCCGGTGTGTTCCGGCAGTTGAATGAAGGGCGTTATAAAATTCGCAAAGAAGAATGTGACGCCGTGAAAGCTGCTCTCGGCCATGATGATCTCTGCCTCATGACGGACGCGGAATTCGCGTCACTGGCGCACCTGGCCGCGCCCCTGCGCCGTCGCGCAAAGCATTGTATGACGGAACATCGCCGCACAGTGGCCGCAACAGTAGCACTGCAAAAAGGCGAGATGGCAGCGTTTGGCGTGCTCATGAATGAGAGTCACATTTCCATGCGCGATGATTTCGAAATGTCAGTTCAACCCGTCGACGCACTCGTGGCGGACGCGCAAAAATTCGGCGCAACGGGCGCCCGTCTGACCGGCGGTGGTTTTGGTGGCTGTATTGTTGCTTGTATTGAAAAAGAAAAACTGGGCGCTTGGCGGACGGCTCTGCTCGACGCTCATCCAGACGCTTTTTGGGTTTGCTGATATGTATGACTTAAACGGACAGGATATTATCGTCGTCGGCGGGGCGGGTTATATTGGCAGCCATGTTTGCAAAATGATTGCGCAACAGGGCGGCCGCCCCATCACATTCGACAACCTTTCCGCCGGACATGAACATGCCGTGCAATGGGGGCCGCTTGAAAAAGTTGATCTCTGTGACCGCGCCGCCTTGGACACAGCATTCAAAAATTGGTCCAACGCCACTGCCGTGGTCCATCTTGCCAGTTCTATCGAAGTCGGTATTGGTGAAAAGCAGCCCGCAGAATTTTATACAAATAATGTGGTCGGCGCATTGAACCTGCTCGACGCCATGCGCGTGGCAAAGCTCGATAAGCTCATATTTTCGTCCACCTGCGCGACCTATGGCGAGACAGATAAAATGCCGATTGAGGAGAGCGATCCTCAATTACCCTTCTCCGTCTATGGCAAAACCAAACTCGCCATTGAGCATATGATACAGAGCTATCACAAAGCCTATGGTCTGAACTATGTGACGCTGCGTTATTTCAATGCGGCCGGCGCAGATGAAAGCGGACTAATCGGCGAAGAGCACGATCCCGAAACCCACCTGATCCCGATTGCGATGCAAGCGGCGGCAGGTCGCCGGAAAGAGTTGACCCTGTTCGGTACAGATTACGACACGCCCGACGGGACCTGCGTTCGCGATTACATCCACGTCAATGACATCGCCCGCGCCCATATATGTGCACTTGAGAAATTCGAGGCCGGATTATCAAAAGCTGAAATCAATATCGGCACAGGCGATGGCGTCAGTAATCTTGACGTTCTGAAAACGATTGGCGAAGTGACAGGTCATGTTGTGCCTTATGTCGAAGGCGCCCGCAGAGACGGCGACCTCTCCAAACTCTATGCTGATAAGGGACAAGCGAAAGCAGTGTTAGGGTTTGAGCCCATTCATTCCAGCTTGGAAAATATCATCAAGACGGCGTGGAACTTTCACAATTCTCGATGGCAGAATTTAGAGAATTAATTGCTTGAGTGGAACGACCTCATCCGCGAGGCGGGATCGATCAAGTTCCATCCCTTTCGTTAGAACCTGCCGACCAAACATAAAATCACGTGGCGCATTCACGGCATCAACGGCAAGAAGGTCTCCATCCTTGAAATAGTAAGCTGCGAAACTTCGACTACCTTTTATGTCTCCGCGAATAATTAATTCGTCATATCCATCTGACAGGCCCGCGATTTGAAGTTTGAGATCGAATTGATCCGACCAGAACCATGGCAGCGCATCATACGGTTTTTCCGTCCCGTTAATATGCAGCCCAACCGTCTTCGCCTGTTCCGTTGCATTCGGCACAGATTCTAAGCGTAAATGACAATCATAATGCGGGTTGTGATGCCACGTTACATCACCCGCAGCATAAATTTCCGGATCAGACGTTTGGCAGAATTCATTTACGGCGATGCCATTGCCAATGTCCAATCCCGCAACTTCCGCCAATTCAACATTGGGAATGACGCCTATTCCAATAATGACGATATCAGCGTCGAAATCCTCATCAGTAGATGTTTTCACAGATAACCCGGACTGGGATTCAATGATTGCCGACGCCATCACCTCTTCACGGATATCAACGCCTTCTTCCCTATGAATGCGTTTGTAAAAACTTGAGAGCTCGGGGGCCGTCACACGTTGAAGGATACGCGGCATGGCTTCTAAGACGGTAACCTCCATCGCCTGCTGTCGCAAACTCGCGGCGGTTTCTAAACCAATATATCCGCCACCAATGATGACGGCGCGTCGTCCTGCGGAAACTTTTGATTTTATCGAAAGCACATCTTTTGAGTCGCGCAGATAAAACACATTAGCCAGATCTTCCCCCGCAATCGGCAAGCGTCTGACCCGCGCGCCCGTACACAAAACGAGTTTATCATAGGCAACCGTCTCGCCCTCATCAGTGAGCACTGTCTTTGCATGGCGGTCTATCGCACCAACCCGTGTCGCTAATTTCATTTCGATGTCAGCAGTCTCGTAAACAGACTCAGGGCGCAGAAAAATATCATCCAATGATTTATTTCCGGACAGGAAATCCTTGGACAGAGGTGGGCGATGATAAGGCAGAACGGCTTCGTCCCCGATGACCGTCACACTGCCCGCATATCCGCCCTGTCGCAGGGACACGCAAAGCTGCGATGCGGCATGAGACGCGCCAACAATGACTACGCCGGGATCTGTGTGAGTTTCCATAGACACCTTGTCCGCCCCATGCCCGTGAAAATCAAGAGATTGCGTTCAGTGAAAAACCCTGTTCAATAACACCTATGAAAAATCCCTCCAAAATCCTCGTCACTGGCGCGACCTCCGGTCTAGGGCGTGAGATAGCATTGCAACTTGCGGGGCGCGGCGCACATGTTCTGGCAACGGGACGACGGGTTCAGAGATTGGCGGAGCTGGAAGCCAAAGGCTCTATCACAGGATATCAGCTCGATATGAATGATCCTGACGCGATTGAAGCGTTTTCCGCACAGCTGGGTTCATTAGACGGACTCATCCTCAATGCGGGTGTGACCTTTGCGGATGATTTTGAGAGTGGGGACTACGCAACAGACGCAGCTATGGTGCAAACCAATGTGCTTGCAAACCTGCAGCTGATCCGGCTTTGCCTCCCGGCCCTCACCGCCACCAAAGGATGTATCCTTTTGGTCGCGAGCCTCGGCGGATTAACACCTGTGCCCTATCAATCCGTCTATGCGGGGACGAAAGCCTTCATGGTGAATTTCGGACTTTCCCTGCGTGAAGAACTCGCGCCCTCCGGCGTGCGAGTGAGCGTCTTTGCGCCAGGCGGGATCAAAACAGAAATGACGGATATTCCGGCCATGTCGCATTTGGAGAAAAACCTCGCGCCCGTTGCAGAGGTCGCGAAAGCCGCCCTGAAAGCCTATGATGAGATGCCCGCGATTTGTGTGCCGGGCGGAGAAAATAAGCTTGTCGCGGCAGCCGGGAAATTACTGCCGCGTGGGTTTATGGCGCGACAGGCAGCGAAACTTTACCGCAAGGACTAGGCTTTCAAATATCTTGCATGCCACGCGATATGTTCATCCAGAAAGCTGGAGACAAAATAATAGGAATGATCGTAGCCGTCCTGCATACGGAGTGTCAGCGGAATCTTCGCAGTCTTGCAGGCAGCCTTTAGAGCCTCGGGCTGCAATTCTTCCGCGAGGAATTGATCCTCCGTCCCCTGATCCACGAGAATGCGAGCGGTCCGCGCACCGTCTTCAATCAAACACACGGCGTCATGCGCGCGCCACGCCGCCGTATCATCACCCAGATAACCGCCCAGCGCCTTCTTGCCCCAAGGCACGTCACTGGGATGACAAATCGGGGAGAAAGCGGAAACAGATTTAAAGGCACGCGGATGACGCAGGCCAATGGTCAGCGCCCCATGTCCGCCCATGGAATGTCCCGTTATCCCCTGCCGTTGCATATCCGCAGGGAAATTCGCGGCAATTAAGTCCGGTAATTCCCGCTCGATATAACTGCCCATTTTGAAATGTTCAGCAAATGGGGCTTGCGTCGCGTCCAGATAAAACCCTGCGCCCTGCCCAAAATCATAGGCGTCAT
Organism: uncultured Caulobacterales bacterium; assembly: GCA_947503715.1. GTDB lineage: Bacteria > Pseudomonadota > Alphaproteobacteria > Caulobacterales > Maricaulaceae > Litorimonas. The sequence goes on from CANNER010000004.1 coordinate 149,430, forward strand.
CATCGGCGACACCTTCCCCGCGCGGCGAGGTGTCCGGCGCAACGAAGATAATTTTATGCTGCGCACAGGCGGCACGATATTCACCCTTCTCCGTCACATTGGCGTGGGTACAGGTCAGGCCGGAGAGATAGGTCAGGACCGGAAACGGACCTTTCCCTTCAGGCACAAAAACCGAGAACGTCATCGGCGTTCCGGTTGACGTACTGTCATGGCGATAGACGCCCTGCGTCCCGCCATGAGATTTATTTAGCGACAGCGTTTCCACTATTTCGCCGTTGTGAACGCGCAGATTTTATTGCCGTCTGGATCGCGTAAATATGCGCCGTAAGGGTTACCCGGCGCACCTGAGCGCTCGCCCGGTTTGCCTTCGCAAGTCCCGCCATTGGCGCAGCCCGCCGCGTGAAACGCGTCGACTTCAGCGCGTGATTTCGCTCCAAAACCAATCGTCCCGCCATTCGCAAATGTTGCCGGTTCGCCGTCAATCGGCTCCCCCACTGCGAAAGCGCCGCCCTTGCCCATATTACCATAAAAACAACGGTTCCCCATTCGATTTCCGGAAACACCAAGCGCCCCGAGTGCGGCGTCATAAAAGATAATCGATTTATCCGGGTCATTTGCCCCGACCATAACGTGTGTGAACATAGGGTTTCTCCTTTGGTGAACTATTTTGATTGATATTTTAAACTCAAGCCAATTCTAGGTCTTGCAGATTCGATCTTGAGTTCTTCATTTGATCTGAAAGGCCAAAAATTTTCATCACCATAGTTTCTGTATGCATCAAGCTGACGTTGATATTTATTTGGTTTCAGAGTAATCCATCCCAAAAGAGCTTTCCACCATGATGGATAAGAAGGCCAATTGAATTCCAGATCAGAATGAAGAAAAAGAATACACCTTTCCACTAAACGCCTGCCTTTCGGGCTAAGGCTGTCAGGCTTTAAAGTATGCTCTTTAAAATCATCGTATGTCGACCATAATATATCTTCCAATTCATGGATAACCCGTTCGTTCGTGTTAAATAATGAGAGTTCAAATTCGTGATTGGTCATCCTACCTGTCACGAGTTTTCGAACAAGTTTAGAAAACTTTCGTCTGTCCGAGAAGTTTACCATCTAATAAACCACCACGGCCCGAATACTCTTACCCGCATGCATGAGGTCAAACGCCTCGTTAATCTCTTCTAATTTAAGCACATGCGTAATCATCGGGTCGATTTCGATTTTGCCGTTCATGTACCAATCGACGATTTTTGGCACATCTGTCCGGCCCTTCGCGCCGCCAAAGGCTGTGCCTTTCCAGACTCGGCCTGTGACGAGTTGGAAGGGGCGGGTTGAGATTTCTTTGCCAGCCTCTGCGACACCGATGACGACAGACACGCCCCAGCCGCGATGGCAGGCTTCTAGGGCATTGCGCATGACATCCGTATTGCCGGTGCAATCGAATGTGTAATCCGCACCGCCATCTGTAAGGTCAACGAGGTGCGCGACCACATCATCATGTTCTTTCGGATTGACGAAATGGGTCATGCCAAAACGTTCACCCCACTCTTTCTTGTCATCATTTATATCAACACCGATAATTTTATCCGCGCCGACCATGCGGGCAGCTTGCAACACATTGAGTCCAATTCCGCCGAGGCCAAAGACGATGACATTCGCGCCGGGTTCTACCTTGGCCGTATTCGTCACAGCACCCACGCCCGTCGTTACGCCGCAGCCGATATAGCAGGACTTGTCAAACGGTGCGTCTTCGCGAATTTTCGCGACTGCGATTTCCGGCAGGACAGTGTGATTGGCGAAAGTTGAGCAGCCCATATAGTGGTAAATTGGCTCGCCCTTATATGAAAATCGGCTCGTCCCGTCCGGCATCACGCCCTTGCCCTGCGTCGCGCGGATGGCGGTGCAGAGATTGGTTTTCCCCGAGAGGCAAGATTTACACTCACGACATTCCGGCGTGTAGAGCGGGATGACGTGATCGCCGACTTTGAGCGACGTCACGCCCTCCCCGATTTCACGCACAATGCCTGCCCCTTCATGGCCGAGGATACAGGGGAAGAGACCCTCGCTATCCAATCCGTCAAGCGTATAGGCGTCGGTATGACAAATTCCCGTCGCCATGATTTCAATGAGAACTTCGCCCTTTTTGGGCGCTTCCAGATCGACCTCGACAACTTCCAAGGGTTGATTGGGTGCAAAAGCGACGGCGGCGCGAGTTTTCATGGGAGGCTCCTATTCAGTAAATAGGATAGACTCTCAGGGAAGCGACGCAAGACGCCTATTGGCGTTTTTCGTGTTCCTTATCTGTGAACGCATCAAAGGCGTCTATCACGTCATCGACGCTGCCCTGCATCTCGACATGACCGTCTTTGAGCCAAATTGCTGTCTTACAATAACGGCGGACAATTTTGGTATTGTGACTGGCGAGAACAAAGCCTGAGGCGCCTTCGACCATACCCTTGAGACGCTTTTCGGCCTTCAACCGGAAGACGCGGTCACCTGCGCCAATCCATTCATCGAGAAGCAGGATTTCGGGCTTCAATGCCGTGATCGTTGCGAAAGATAAGCGCATCGCCATGCCTTGCGAATAGGTCACCATGGGATCATCAATGACGGCTTCCAACTCGCTGAACGCAATAATTTTGGGCATGATCTCAAGCATTTCGGCGCGGGAAAACCCTGCGATCATCCCCATCAGGAGGATGTTGGCCCGACCCGACATATCAATCCGCATCCCGATACCGAGATTAAACAGAGCCGCTGTACGACCGTTAATTTCGACGCTGCCTGTATCAGGTTCATAGATACCCGCAAGAATACGCAGCAACGTCGATTTTCCGGAGCCGTTCAGCCCAACCAATGCGAGGCTTTCACCTTCCACAATTTTCAAATTAATACCGGAGAGCGCTTGCTTTGGCGGCGCGGCTTTGCGCGTCAGAAGGCCTTTCAATCCACCCGCGACACGCGGATAGGTCAGTGAAAGGTCTTTGACGTCAATGAGGGTTTTGCGGCTCATGACATCAGACCCAGAACACGACGCGTTTACGGAAAATTTGCAGCAAGATAATGGCTAGTATCCAGCCGACCAAACTCATCACGCCCACGACAATCCAGGCCTTAATCGGCATCGTGCCATAAACAATCGGATCACGCACAATGGCAATATAATGTGTCAGCGGATTCCAATCGAGCATGGCTGCGCGTTTGCCGACCTGTGACGGAAAGTAGAGGATGGGCGTGAGGAAGAACATTACGCCCATAATCGCCTGCACTAAATGCGCCGCATCGCGAAATCGCGTGCAGATAATGCCGAGGACAATTTGGACCCAGACCGTATTAATTAATATCACGATAAAGCCGACAATCGCCCATAATCCTTCCAACGGGATTTTCCATGGCGACAGAACAACAACAAAAAGAATAACGGGAATTTGGTAGGCGAATTTAATCAGGCCGCGCAGAATACTTTGCAGGATAAACCCCGTCAGCGGTAGGTCTGTTGCCAGCAACCAGTTTCGGGAATGCACAAATATATTTGACCCATCCACGACCGTTTGCTGCAGGAAGAAAAACAGCCAGAGCCCGAACGCCAGCCACATGGCAAACTCGCCCGGCTCGCCCGGGGCAAAGGATCCGAAGATGAAGAGCTTCACGGCCACGAACAGGGCGAAGGCGAACGCAATCCATGCGACACCCACGATGGAGCGTTTATAAGTTTGCTGCATATCGGTCACGGCCAGACGCGCCCATAAATTGGTGCGTCCCAATGCGCTGCCGATATCCCTGAATGCATCCATCATTATGCGTGCGGATTAAGGCCGTGACAGCGTAACTGCAACCGCCAATTCATGTCATTCGCCCTGTGTTACATCATGGCCGTAAAGCCAATCCATCCGGCGGTGGACAATGGACGGCACCAACCGCCCTGCTAGCCACATCGGCCCATAAGTCGCGAGTTGTTCAGGCACAGTGCGTTTGTGGAATGTGCGCATATTTGCGCGGGACGCGGCTTGGACTTTTGCCGTGCGCGCCAATCGCTTGGCTTGATAAGCTTGCAAGCCTCTGGGAGACTGCACTTTTGCGAGTTCCTCTGCCAGCACCCAAGCGTCTTCCACGGCCATTGCGGCGCCCTGTGCGAGGAAGGGCAGCATGGGATGGGCGGCATCCCCAAGCAAAACAACCGGCCCATCCGTCCATTTTGGAAGCGGGTCTCGGTCAATCAAAGCCCATTTATTGAGGGTCTCCGCCTCCTCTATCAGTGACGTAATCGTTGGATGCCAGCCTGCGAAATCCTCTAATGCGTCAGCCTTATCGCCTTTGACAGACCAACCTTCCTCTTGCCAATCCGTGCGTTCAACGACGCCCACAAAATTCGCGAGCGACGCATCCGCGCCTAAGCAATATGTCACCGCATGCCGACCTTTCCCGAACCAAGCGCAGGCGGTGTGCCGCGGTGCATTCCGGCCCAGACGGTCCATGGGCACAACAGCCCGCCACGCGACATTTCCTGTAAATCGCGCTTTCTCAGGTCCCAACATGGTCTCTCGGATTATGGATTTGATACCATCCGCCCCAATGAGGATATCACCCTCAATATGAGAACCACCCTCTAGAATGACCCGAATACCGGTCTCCAATGTTTCATAAGACTGAATTTTTGAGCTTAGTTTCAACACGCCCGGTGGAAGATTAGCGGCCAGCGCTTCAATATAATGCGCGCGGTGAATGTGAAAATAGGGCGCTCCCCAGCGCGTCTCGCTTTGGTTCGCCAAGGGGATATCAAAGATGGGACGCCCGCTTTCGCCCATCCGCGCTTCAATTGAGACGGGTCGGAAAGCACGCTTGGCCACATCGTCCAAAAGATCTAATTTCCTTAGAACCTTCACCGCATTGGGCGAAATTTGAATGCCGGCGCCTACCTCTTTGAGGGCGCTAGCTTGTTCTAATAATACAACCTCTAGGCCGCGACGATGGCAGGCAATTGCAGACGTGATGCCCCCAATCCCTGCCCCGACGATAATTATCTTTGTCATAAACCGAACGTGCAGATTTAACGCCTCTGACGCAATAAAAAAGGCGATGCCACGGCACCGCCTTTAAAGCTACTGAGTTTCAGAAAAGCTTAGAAAATCCGCTTCAAACTCGCAGAAACGGTTGTGCCACGATCAAAACTGTCTGTGATGACAGTTGTGTCACCTAACGTCTGGCTGGCTTCATATCCATCGTTAAAGATGTTCTGGACTTTAAAGCCCAGTTCGTACTCGCCGCCTTTGATGTTGAAATCATGGTTATAAACAAAGTCGACCGTCAGGGGCAGTTCTTCGATAATGGAGGGCAAGCCGTTTGAGAGGTCTTCAACCGCACGGATACGCTCGGAAGAATAGTTCAATAGGAAAGTTGCTTCCCATCCACCGTCGAAATCCTCAAGACCCAGCTGAAGATTGGCGAGATGATCACTCTGTCCCTGCAATTTCCGACCATCGGAATAAAGACCCGAAGCCGATAAAACGAGGGGATCGACACCCTGCGCCGGATTAACACTGGGCGGGGTGATGAAGACATCGCCGTTAGCACTCACCGAACTGTCCGTGTATGTATAATTCGCACGAATGATGAAGTCTTTCCCGTTTAGCGCATCAACGCCAAGACCGGAAAGCTCGGTCACTTTTTCGAACTCAACTTCCATCCCATAAAGTTCTGCGGACGGGGCGTTCAGGAAACTCGTCGCATTAGACTCGCCGAGGCCGTTAAAGATAAATTCCTCAATCGGATTGGTGAAGTCTTTGTAGAACCCACCGAGCGTCACAAATTGCTTGCGCCCGAAATAATATTCGACGCGCGCGTCGAGGTTATTGGCTTCCGAATTTTTCAGGAAGGGGTTACCGACGAAACGGTCATCCGTTTCCGTGTTGACGAAAATGGATGGTGTGAGTTCGCGGAATTGCGGGCGGTTTATCGTTTTGGACGCTGCGAGGCGCAGCTGCAAATTATCCGCAAATGTGTAAGTCAAAGTCGCAGCGGGAAGGAAAAAATCCTGTGCCAATGCGTCAAATTCAAACCGGCTGCCCTCGACAGTGGCTTGAGCAATCGCCGTGTCCTGCGTGGAATCTTCATACCGTGCGCCCGCGGAGAAACGGAGCTTCTCGTTTACCTCAACATCAACACCCGCATAAACACCGATGACCTCCAAGGCCGCTTCAGACTGATCCGGGAAGCCTGTTGTGCCGCCGCGACGGATTTCGAGGATGCCTGCGTTTACAACTTCATCGGAGAAAATCTGGTCTATTCGCGAATTACGGAGTTCCGCTGGCAGAGAACCGAAATAGCGGAAATCCGCCTGTTCGCTGTCACGGGACTTATCGAGATAAGCACCACCAAATTTCAGGTCTGTTTCCAACCCACCGAGAGAAACAGGTATGACGAAGTCGAGTCCTGCATCGAATGTCGTGTCGTCCAGCTCGGAAAAACGGATATCGTTATTTGTACCGGGACGGTTAAACTGGAATTGGAAGCCGTTGCCGTTTTCAAAATCCTCGTAGTTCACGCGACGCTCATAGGGCGCATCACGGCCCGCTTCCGCATAGGCGAGACGCCAATTGATCTCGGCATCGTTCAAACCACTAATAAAGTGAGAACCGAGGATTTGTCCCATATAGACTTCGCGCTCAAACCATTCGGTGAAATCCTGACGGAAAATCCGGTCTTCGCGGTCAACACCGGTCAGGATACGCGCTTCAGCAGAAGACTGACGTGTCGCCAGACCGACAAATTGAATGTCGTGATCTGGGTTGAACTCGATTCCCAAGCCTAGCAGGCCGTTCAGCGAAATTTTGTTTTCCGTAGAACGACGCGTACCTTGGTCGAGAATTTCGAGGCCTTCGGAGCCGATATTGGCCGTGTTGTCTTCGCCCTCGCGCGTTTCCCAACTATTGTCATAGCCAAGCGTGGCGAGCAGTCCGACGGACATGCCGCTATCCATATCCCAACGTTGACCGCCGGAAACGCGGACACCGCCATTAAATGGAATCTCGTCCTGTTGATCAATGATAAGCGTGGAGAAGCTCTCGAAATTTTCTGTCGGAACGCCATTCGCATCCAGAGGCGGAGCATCACGCAAACCATCATCAAATCCCGTAAAGTCGGAACCTGATCCGTCATAAGTAAGGCCTTCTTCCAAAGTGGTCTCAGAATTATAAGAACCGGAGACGGAGATTTCGAGGAAGGGTTCATTCGGCAAGGATTTGGTCGTCATATTAATCGCACCACCGCCAAATTCACCGGAAAATTCAGGCGAATAAGTCTTGGACACGACCACACCGGACAGGACCGAAGTCGGGAACAGATCCAGCGGCGCAACACGGCGCAGCGGTTCCGGCGACGGGAGCGGCGAACCGTTCAATGTCGCGCTGGAGTAACGCTCATTCAGGCCGCGCACGACGACGAATTTGCCTTGGCTGAGGGAAAGTCCCGTCACGCGGGTCAGGGCCGAGGCAATATCGCCCGCACCCGTTGTCTCGAATGCACCTGTGTCGAGCACGCTTGTGATCTCAGATGTCACGCGTTTGGTATCAGGAATATTCGTTGCGGTCGCGATGACCACATCCTCAGTGCTGGTATCCTGCGCCAATACAGGCGCGGCTGTCAGCGTGGAAAGTGCGGTGGCGCCCATGAGGAGGCGGGTGAGTTTTTTTTGTGTCATGTGCGTCATGGATACTGTCCGGTTGAGCGCTGAAAGAAAAAGCGGACTGACGACGAGGTTAGTGATCGTCAGCCCTGTGCCGCCCCTTGAGGGGACGGCAGTTCATTAAGGTCTATTGTTGTGCAACTGTTGCGGTCGAGCTGCGATCAACCTGCAGTGTCCAACCTTCATACCAAGTGTCATCCGCATCTTCGACGGCCCCGACATAATCGGCTGCATCAAAGAAGGGGTCGATTGTAGACGGGTCAGTCGCGGGTGTTGTTGTGTCGCCATCGGCAGGCACATATTGGTCATTATCGACACTGGATGTGCCCGCAGAGACATTGTTTGCACCGGCATCGAACGCGGCGACCGTCGCGGCATCCCCTGCGTCGTCATCCGTCTCAAGGTTCTCGGCATTATCCACGACCAGCATGCTGTCAAATGTGATATCGCCGGATGTGACCTGAGCAGCTGTTTCGCTATCGTCAATATCGACACCGGCGTCCTGGAAACCCGTAATGAGACCATTCAGGAATTCACCGGCCGTGCCTGCGCGAATGACCATCCCGCTATCGCCGACATCGCCGCCGACAAAGGTAAAGTTGGACACAGTCGGATTAGAGCGAGGCAGAAGCGTGTTGTTTGAAGAGCGGTTATCACCTTCAATCGCGCGGTCGCCCGCATCATCGGCTTGGTCCACGATGACGAATTGGGCGTTACCAACCCAGCCATCTGTCCAATCCATGCTGTCATCGCCATTACCCGTCAGGAAGACGTGTTTGACATTGACCGTCCCGCCGAAAAACTCGATGCCGTCATCCGAATTGTTGTGAACCTGAATAAAGTCGACCTGTGTGCCGGAACCGATGCCTTGGAATGCGATGCCGTTCAACTCGTCCTCGTCATTGATAAGGTTGCCGGCAAAGGAGACCCGCGTAAAGAAAAGGTTGCCGGAGTTGTCCGTTGAGTCATTCCCGCCGAACAGACCGGAAGAACCTTCGCCGGATTTCTCACAATTGACGGACCCGCCTGTGGCTGTCGCATCGATACAATCATTGATTGGCGCGCGACCATTGATGATGAGGCCACCCCATTCGCCGCGATCTGTTAGCGGGTCAAAGGCATTGCCCGCTGCATCTTCGCCAAAGACTTCCTTGCGGGATGTCATGTTGACCGGCGCCGTTTCCGTGCCGTTGGACCGGATTTGCGAGCCGCGGGCGATGACGAGGTAATCTTCACCGGAGCGACCGAAAATCGTCACGCCCGGATCAATTGTCAGGATCGCAGAGGCTGCGCCCGCAATTGGGGCTGCCGGGTCACCACCGGCATCTTCACCGATAAAGACCGCACCATCGAGCTGATAGATAAAGTTATTATTCAGGCGGACATTGGATGTCACCGTCCCTGCCAATTCGCAGATATCTTTGCCATCAACACTCTCACCCGTGGAAAGTGTACCCGCCGGACATTCCGTCGGGCTTTCTGTAATCGCAAATGTCCAACCGGAAGCCCAGTTGCTGTCCGGTGTTTCGGTCGGACCGAAAGCGCCGATATAGTCGACATTCTCGAAGCCGGGCTCAGTCGACAGGTCTGCTGCCGTGACACCTAATTCAGCATTTCCCGGGAAGAAATCGTTGGACAGAGAGTTATTGCCCTGAACGACATTGGGGGAGTTAGCGACAAAGCTCTCCGTGTCGAATGTTTCGCTGCTATCGCCGCTCTCGATATTATCCGCATTGTCGAGGAAGAGTGACGCATATGTCAGAGAGCCGTTCTGGGCGCGGGCAATGGAGCCGTCATCAATGTCGATACCGGCATCCTGGAAGCCCGTGATGATACCATTCACGATATTGGCGTCCGTGCCAGCGCGATTGACGACGCCCGTATCGCCGGACGCGCCGCCGAGGAAGGTGAAGTTGGCGATTGTCGGATTGGAGCGTGGGGTCAGCTCATTGTTCGAGGAACGGTTATCGCCCTCAATCCCGCGATCCCCCGCATCTTCACCCTGACGGACCAACACATATTGTGCGCCACCCTGCCAGCCATCCGTCCAATCAAGGCTATCGTCGCCGATACCCGTTAGGACGAGGAAGTTACACTGGACCGTGCCGCCGAAGAACTCGACGCCGTCATCGGCATTATTATGGACCTGAATATGATCGCAAGTCGTGCCCGCGCCGACGCCCTGGAAAGCAATACCATTCAATTCATCCTCATCATTGATGAGGTTACCCGCATATTTGACCTGCATGAATTGCAATGTACCCGAATTGTCCTGGGCATCATCACCACCAAAGAGACCGGAAGAGCCTTCGCCGGATTTTTCACAATCTGCAGAGCCACCCGTCGCTGTTGCGTCAATACAATCATTGATCGGTGCAAAACCGTTAATGACCAAACCGCCCCAGAGACCCCGATCCGTGTCAGGATTGACCGTACCCTGTACGTCTTCAATAGATGTCATAATGACGGGCGAATCCGCCTCACCCAGCGCGTTCAAACGCGACCCGCGGGAGACAACCAGATAGTCTTCGCCTGCCTTACCAAAAAGCGTCACCCCTGCCGGAATGGTCAGGGCCACATTTGCGCCGCCATCTTCACCGACAAAGACCGGGCCGTCCAGCGCATAGCCGTTTTCGGCTGTGAGGGTGAGGTTCTCGGTCACTGTGCCCGTAATGGTACAGGCCTCGACTGTGCCCGTTGTATTTGTGATCGTCTCCAGCGTTGTGCCTGTCGGACAATTATCATTCGGGACCAAGTCGACATCAGCAGCCGTTGCACCGCCACCGGTCGTTGGCGGGTTAATGACAACCGGCCCCACATCACCCGGAGATGAGACTGATCCCCCATCACAGGCCGCGAACGCAAAGGCCGCTACAGAAGATAAGAGAAGACCTCGGACAGCGGAGGATTTGGAGAAAAGAGTCATGTGAAGGCCTCACCTACGAAAATTCTTTCAAGACGAGGCATTTCAGAATCGGTTACCTAACCTCGTCGTAACAAAGCGGCGTTTGACGTCTGAATGTGACAGGCGGGTCACAAATAGTTAGAGGTTTTTTGAATATTCCGTGACAGTTCAATGACAGCGCGTGGGCTTGGTCCCACGAAAAAGGCGTCCCAAATGAACGGAACGCCTGTGGATAAGGTTAAAGACTATTTAAGAGTCAGAGAATTGAGGGATAAGCTCTAGATCGCGGCTCTTAAATTGGCGAGATTTTCCTGCGCCATGCTCCATCCAGGCTGTAACGTCAGGGCGCGTTCATAGGCTGCAATCGCCCCCGCGCGGTCACCGGACATTTCGAGCGTGAGCGCCAAGCCGTAAGCCGCCAATGGCGCAGCGCGCTGATGATCCGCGCAATCCGCAAAGCGAGCTTTCGCCGTCGCCGCATCATTTTCCAGCAAAGCCGCAAAGCCCAGACCGAGATTGGCAAATTCATTATCGTCGACAAGGCGCGCAGCCTTGTCGAAATCGCGTGTCGCGGACTCAACTTTTCCGGAGGACAGGCGCAACAGACCCCGACGTGTCAGAAGATCAGAGCGGATATCATAATCCGGCACGGATGCCCGGTACGCTTTTGTACAGGCGCGAATTGCGCGGGAGGAGACATCACTCATATCCGCATTCAGACAATCCGACAGATTACCGAGTGTTTGAACATCCACAGTGGGAAGTGCGGTTGCGAGCGAATCCTGCGAGAATGTCTCAGTGGCATGGGCGGCGCCGACGCTGAGGCCGAGTGCGAGAAGTGTTGTTGTGATCCGTTTCATTGTGATCTCCTTTTTTGCTCCCGAATGTTTCGGGCGAGTTCACCAACTCTGTTCTTTTATGGGGCTGCAGACGCGCGCCGTTGGCATACGCACCGAAAGCCTAACCTCTTGTGACATCTCTGTTACACAAACTGTCACAAAACTGTCAAGAAATAAGGTGTTAACGGGGCGTTAAGGTGAGCTATTCACTTCACGTGGGAGGAAATTTTTATATAAGAAACAGTTATTTAGATAAATTTATATTGAGAATATTTTTTACAAATTTATGACAGTTATTGTCATATTTGTCACATTCTGACTGTCACATAGCGAAATATAAATGAAAACGGTCGGACCAAAAGGACCCGACCGTCATTATAATTACCGTATTTACGGCCTTAGAATTTTCCGACCAAGTTCAAATACCAACCCAGATCATCTTCGTCTTCCAGCGCGCCGAGATATTGCTCCTCGATACCGCCCCATGTGACGCCGACGCCCAGCTTGGCATTGTCGTTCATGTGGCGATAGACGCCGGCCTGCCCCCCTGTGCGGGTGATGACGCCGTTACCGATATCCAACCAGCGGCCTTCCAGATGCAGATCCCATTGGTGGGTCGCGTGGTAGTCGAGGCGGATGACACCGAGGTCAGCCGAGGACTTCGTAAAGTCGAGGCTCTCACGGTTGGATGTGACCTGTCCGGAACGATGCGCATATTTACCGCCCAGCGTCCATTTCTGCGACACGTCATAGGCGGCATCCACGGAGACAATTTCCGAAATCTGACGATAGTTCAGAGTCTCGCCGCCAAAGCGCTGACTCGTCGGAGATAGGTCTTCGAGATAGGTATATTTGGCCAGCAAGTTGAAGCGGTCATCCCAGATCGGGCGGTACGCCGCCGCGATAGAGCCTTCAGTGAACTCGGCCTCATTAAAGTCGACTGGACCTAGATCACCATCTTCCGTTTGTTTGGACATGGCGCGGTTGAACTTACCCTGCAGACGCAGCTCTTCGCTCGCCTGATATTGCGAGGTCCAACGCAGGAGCCAAGTTTCGCGCTCGGCGTCTGTGTCGATATTTTTGTCCTGACGCCATTCAGCGGCAAAGCCGGCCTTGAATCGCTCATTCGCGAATCCGGTCGACAGACCAAAGGCTTCACGGTCGAGTTGGTCGATCCGACCCACTTCGCCGTTCAAACCGAAGTTCCACTTTCCGGGCGTGTATTCGACGCCATAGGCATGTGTAATTCCGTTCAGACCGCGTTGATTGAACTGCAAACGTTCCTCACCAAAGACGGAGAGTGCATCGCCGTAACGCTTGCGCGCCCCGACATTGAACGTGCCGTAATTAGATGTCGGCTGCGCCTGTAGCGGAAGGTCATAGGCGAGGTAATATTCGTCGCCATCCTCTTCCTCGCGGCGGAGTGTTGCGCGCGCACCCAGACCGTCTTCGCCCGTGGAGACTTCGCCGCCACCGAAGAATGTCTTGGATAGGCGGACTTCGCCGCCCACGCCCAGACGGTCCGTTGTGCGTGTATTGTCACCCGTCAAACCAACTTGGCCAAAGACATAGAGATTAGAGTCATCCGTAAACTGATACTCTCCGCGCAATCCAACAGACGCTCCGGCATTGCCGCGTGCATCATCATTAAAGGACAGACCACCGCTAAGTGTTGTCTTCTCGTTCAGGGCGTAATCGACGCGCGCTTCGGCGAAGCTGTTCGTGCCGATGATCTCGGAGTCGGAGATATCCGCGCGGGCGCCGAATTCGAGGCCCTTGGCAATCACGATATCCATACCGCCGCCAAACTGCTCGACCGAGCTATTGGTCGCTTCTGCATAGCCCGCAAAGCCGGCCTGACGTTTGCGCCAATAAGTATAGGCGGAGCCTTCGAGATCAGAGACTTCGGAGAAGTTGACCGCCGCCTCAATCGCATAAGCCATGGCGTCCACATTATCGTCGCCAAAGACCTCTCCACGGTCGGCGGCATTATAGGTAAAGCCGCCATCAATAGAGGCAAAGGTTTCGACACCCAGACCTTCACTGCGGGCGATTTCGCCTTTGATGTAAGTCCCAGCCGCATATTGCAGGGTCAGGTCCATCTCATAGAGGTCAGATTCCACGCCGCCATCATCAGAATGATTATAGGTCGCGCCGAGTTTGACGTGATCGCCGAACCAGCGTTTGGCCCGTGCGCCATAGACAGCGCCCGTGTCATTCGCACCGAAGACGGGCGTAAACTCATAATCAGCGACAAGGACTTGCGCATTGCCGGATTGTGATCCGTCGCGGAAGAGACGTCCGTCATCCCCCGTACTGCCCAGCGGACGGGTCAGGATCACACGACCTTGGATAAAGTCGAGATCATAATCTGTCCCATATTGTAGGCGACGGGATTCTGTAACCAGACCGGAGACACTATCGCGCGTTTCCACGCGGAGCTGTTCCGAGCCAATCGAAATATCACCGTGACGTAAGTAGTAGACCGAGCCGCCCGTGCCGCGCAGTTCATCGCGCGCCTGGCGGGTTCCGCCTTCTGCGATGAAGGCTGTGACGGCTGTGCGGGCATCGCCCAGCGTCGTGAAGCCGTTTTCATCCCAGTGCAGTTTCGCACCATAGAGCGTCCGGTTCACACGGGCGAATTCCGTATCGTTGAAATCGGTCTGATAATTGCCCCAGAGCGCATAATCATCGTCCCGTTCCACACGGGCATAGATACGACCGGATGTCGGCGCGTCCTGCTCAATCGTGGAATTATCACCATAGGTCGGATAATAACGATCGGGGTCCAGACGCCGCAGCAATTGATCAAGGTCTTTATCATCCAATGTGGAGACAAGGTCGCCCAATCCGGCTTCGCCCGTATCCGCTGTTGCTGTGACCGTCCAACGGTCATTCAGGCGGGAGCGGACGTAGAAGGCCACGCGGCCTTCCTCAAACGTATCGTCATCTCCAATGCGTTGACCAATCGTCGCCTCGACCTGCGCGACATAGAATGTCTCGCGGGCTTTGACATCGACCATACGGGCAATGGTTTGACCACCGGCTTCGATCATGACGGATTGCTCTCCGGCGGGCAGAAGCTGTTCCATGACGAAACGTCCCTGCTCATCGACGCGGACCTGCTCACCCATAACAGTCGCAGTTTCACCCGCAACATTGCGGCCATAGACGCGCACGGCTCCGCCGCGCACGAGGATGTTCGAGACTTGTAATGTATTCTGACCAAAGCTGTTCGGCGCTTCCGCGACCCACTCGGATTCCGTCAGATCGAACTTAGCCTCACTAACACGCAGACGTTTCGGTGCAGTGTCATCAAAGGCCCCGTCTTTGCCGTAAGCGCGCAGGATATAGAGCATGTTTTCAGGCAGGATATCCGGCACAGCCATAGAGGCCTCTGTCCCTGTCACAGGTATCGTGAAGAGCGGCTCTCCCCGTGCGGAACGTCGCGCATCAAAGACGCGAATTTCCAGACGGTCCGTAAAGGCAGCATAGTTGGAATAGGTCGCAGCCTTCAGCGTGCGGACACCGTTCCAGTTCACGACATCCACCTGCGCATTTAGGCGCTTGACGGGATCGAGACTATCGACAGTCGTTTCCAGTTCCATACTGTCAACATAGGCAGACGTGGAGTTACCCCAGCCCAGCCAACGTTGCAGACGACCCGGAGCCGGGCTTTGATCCGCTTCCGTCACGCGGTCACGACGACCCAGAACAGACGCGCGATTGCGACGCGTGTCAGATGCGAGCGCACCCTCGTCATCCTGGTCAGTATGATTGTCACGCAGACCTCCACCATTATTCCAGCGACGATCTTCATCACGATCTGTCAAAGCATCACGTCCGACAGGTCCGATCAGGCCATTTTCACCAAGAGCGAAGGCCTGACGATCTGTCCCGTTTTCTCGGCCATTATCTTTGATAGCGTCCATCTCACCTTCATCGGATGGTACACGCCCACCGAAGACTTCGCCTGCAATATTGCCAGACTCTTCGTAATATTTAGCCTGACCCCAACTCGCCTCAAGCGCGATGTCTTTAAGAGAGTTTGGCGCAAGATCGCGGACGGCTTCCAAAGCTACCTGAAGGCGGGCCTGGGCGGCATCAACGCTCATGTCGTCTTCTGCATTGAAGACAAGGACAGCGCGTTCGGCCGCATCATTCTGTGCGAGGAAGCTCTGCAGCTCCTGCACTTTGGCAGCCGCAATACCTGTCCCGTCGAGATTGAAGTCCTCGGCCATAAAGTCGACGCGGAGCTTCGTGCGGAAACCGGCACCGAAATTCATCTTCACGAATTTACCACGTGTAGCGCGGACAACCCGCGGGTTCTCCGTCGTCGGCGCATAGCCGAGCGGCAATGTACGCGTGTCAGCTTTCAACAGGAAGTTGGACCCGTTTTCAGCATCCGCCAAGATCGCACATGGAATGTGATAGCGACCATATTCATCCGTTGTGATGATGTCTCCGTTCACGGTCACGAGGCGGACACCCGGCAGACCGGGTTCGCCGTCATCCGGATATCCATTGACGTTCACGTCATCATACACACGACCAATGACGGGCGTACAATCGAAGCTTGGTTCAGGGATGTAATCCACAACAGCCGTTGCAATATCTGAGCGTGTCCCTGTTGCCGTATTTTCGGCAAAGGCCTGGTTCTCATGCGCGCCGAACGTGACATTCGGACCTGCGAGCAATTGCAGATTGACCGAGACAGTTTCACCGGGTTGCAGCGCATCCAGAGGCGTCACTTCACCCGCATTCAGGGACCAACTTAATACCCCACGGGAGCGGACTGTTGGTTCCAATTCAACAACATCAGACGCATCCGACACACGTGCACTCTCCGGCACATAGGCGAACCCTTCCGGCAGGCGGTCTACAATATCGACACCCGTCAGAGTCGACGCCGACTCGTTCGTGACCGAGATTGTGTAGAGCACGGGATCACCGATCTGGACCGTCCGCGGGCTCGCCGTTTTCGTGACGCGCAGGAAGCTGGCATCGGCGAGCGGCAGGAGTTGGAGCGTAGCTCTGCCCTCACCCGAAATGTCTCCCGTATCGCGCGGACCTGTAGCGGACACTGTCGCGACATTCGTATATTCACCGTCAACTGCCGGATTAACCGCGGCTTGGAGATTGACGCTCAGGATTTCACCCGGCGCGAGATCGCCTGTCCCGATCAGAAGATCAGTCACAGTTTGCCCGTCAAAACCCGGATTGACCTGTCCCGCGAAGCCATCAGGTGCGGCGGTAATGTCGAGCGTTTGAACCTCAACACGGTCAATGCCAAAGACAGCAGCCAGATCATCCTCAATTCGGATATCCTCAACCAACGTTTCACCTGTATTCGTCACATCGAAATTATAGCTGACCAATTGACGGCCATCATCAAGACGTTCCGGGTCACCCGTGCTGGATTTCGCCAGCTCAATGGCCGGAATACCACAGGCGCGGAGCGGGATATTGTTCAGCAGGACAGAGGGATCGCCCGCTTCGAATTCAAATTCGAAGTAGAACGGCGCATTGGCCTCTGCGGAGAAGTCCGCGATTTGACCCGTGTCACCGACTTCGGACGACCCAAGAATGGCAGGGTTATCCGTGCGTGTGCTGACATCCAGACCGTCTTCGATAGGAAGGCGGGCCGTGCTGACCAGACCTGTCTCAGGATAGGTCGGCGTGAGCGTGTAGCGACCCGGGGCCGTGACGTAGAACTGATAGAAACCATCAGACCCGTCTTGGACGATAACAATATCGTTGAGCGCTCCGACGGCACTGTTCACGCCGTTTGGACCAGCAACAGTGATGCCACCACCTGGCAGGATATTGCCGTTTTCTTCGCAATAGAAATAACCTGTTGGATCGTAATCCATGCTGTCAGGGATACCGTCACCATCGCGGTCCGCTGTTGGGCTTTCAAAACGATCCGGTGCGCCGTCACCATCCTCGTCGCCGAGATCAACAGGCGCAGGATTAGTGTCTTCGGGCGTATCAGGTGTGACCGTGTCATCATCCGACGCAACAGGCTGCGGCAAGATTGGCGATACACCAAAGGCTGTGTTGCCCTGTGCGGGAACGCCATTTGTAATATCGATCTGGGCGGTCAGGGTCAGAGAGGCCATCTCACCCACGGCGAGATTATCCATGCCTGCGAGCAGATCTGTGATTGTCACGCCATCATACTCACCATTGGCGGTGACACCTGTGGCGTCGACTGTCGGTGTTCCAACCAGTGTTGCAGGCGCAAAACTAGCCGCAAGATCATCTTCCAACTGAACATCGGTCAGGGTTACATTACCCGTATTTTCCAGCTCAAGATTATAAGTCACTTCGAAAATCGGACCGAACATCTGGCGTGTATTTTCCGTCGTCTTGCGGACATCCAGTTCAGGTTCAACCATGGCTTCAACCGTCTCGGAGACTTCCCCGGACTCGGAGCCACCGGATGTCGCCGTGGCGAGGTTCGTCACCTGCCCTGCATCCAGATCCGCCTGTGTCACCGCATAATCTGCGGAACATGTCAGCGTGGCTTGCGGCGCGAGACCACCCGCTGGCAGAGCCGGACAGGTCACATCCGCGATCTTGTCATCAGAAACGGTGACAGGCGTTGTGAGTGTCAAGTTACCCGTATTCGTCACGTCATATTCGTAAGACACGATGTCACTGACGGCAGAGAACCCTTCGGTTGTCGCGCGTTTGACGATGAGCAGGCTTTCCTCAGCCTCGGTCTCAACTGTGACTGTATCAGGTGCAGAGGTTGTTTCACCATCTGACGCAGTCGCGATATTGGTCACGGATCCCGCGTCCAGATCAGCTTGCGTCACGATATAGTCCGCAGAACAGGTCAATGTCGCTTGTGGGGCTAGACCACCAGCTGGCAGTGCAGGACAGGTGACGTCTGTAATTTTATCGTCAGAAACCGTAATCGGTGACAGGATGGACGTGTTACCCGTATTCGTGACGAGATAATCATAAGTCACAATCTGACCCGGCGCATTAAGAGCTTCGGTCTCTGTAGACTTTTCAATCGTCAGTTCCGGTGTCTGTGTGCCCGTAATGGTCACAACATCAGGCTCAGACGTTTCACCGCCGGAACTCGCCGTCGCGATATTGGTAACTTGACCCGCATCTAGATCGGCTTGTGTGACTTCATAATCTGCCGAACAGGTCAGCGTCGCATTCGGGACTAGGCCCGGATTTGTCGGACAATTAATTTCACCGATCTTGTCATCGGACACTGTGAAGGCATCGGTCAGCGTAACGTTACCCGTATTGCGGATGATGAAGTCGTAGGACAGCACGTCGCCGACCATCGAGAAGTCATTGGTCTGCGCGACCTTATCAATAGTAAAGGCAGACGTAATGTTGCCGGAAACAGTCTCGGTCTCTTCATTCGAAGATGTCGTTCCATCCGTCGCAGTCGCGACATTTGTTACTGTTCCTGCATCAATATCGGCCTGATCCAACGTATCCGTTGCCGTACAGGTGATGGACGCATTTGGCAGCAATCCACCCGCTGGCAGCGCCGGGCATGTGATCGCAGCAATCCGGTCATCCCTAATGGTGATGGCTTGTGTGATTGTCGTATTACCCGAATTGGTCACGAGATATTCGTAATCCAGCGTGTCGCCCGCTTGCGCGAATTCAGTTGTCAGCGCGGTTTTCACGAGCGTGAGGGACGGGGCTTGCGCGGCCTCTGCCGTCTCGGACACTTCTTCCGAACTTGTCTCGCCATCTGTCGCTGTCGCCAGGTTCGTGACAAATCCGGCATCCACATCGGCCTGTGTGATTTCGTAATCAGCCGAACAGGTCAGGGTCTGCGTTGGCGCAAGGCCACCGGCCGGTAGGGCCGGACAGGTCACAGATGAGATTTTGTCATCGGACACGGTAATCGGCGCAGTGACGGTCACATTACCCGTATTGGTCACGACATAATTATAACTGACAATGTCACCCGCCGCAGAGAAGTCGCCGGATGTGGCCGTTTTCTCGAGGGACAGTTCCGGCGTTTGTGTGCCGGTCACGGTCGCGTAGTCTTCATCAGACTGCGTGGCGCCTGAGCGCGCAGAAGCCGTGTTGGTCACAAAGCCCGCATCCAGATCGGCCTGCGTGACTGTATCTGTGGCCGTACAGAGCAATGTCGCGCCCGGCTGCAATCCACCAATGGGCAGGGCTGGACAGGTGACGGTATCAATGCGGTCATCCGTAATTGTGACGGGGTCCGTCAATGTGATGTTACCCGTATTCGTGACGACATAATTATAGTCGAGCGTATCGCCCACGGCTGTGAAGTCGCTATTTTGTGCGAGTTTCTCAATCGTCAGTTCAGGGGCTTGTACACCGCCAATCGTTTCGGTCTGCGGCGTTGATGTCGTTGTGCCGTCCGTGGCTGTCGCCGTGTTGGTAACAAAGCCCGCATCAATATCCTCTTGGGAGACTGTATCCGTACCGCGACAGATCAATGTGCCACCGGGAGCGAGGCCGCCCGCGGGCAATGCATCACAGGTCACATCCGGAATGCGGTCATCCGAGATGGAAACCGGGAACATGATCGTTACGTTACCAAGGTTGGTGACGGTATAAGTATAGTCCAGCGTGTCGCCGACATTTGTAAATTCTGTCGTGACGGCGTCTTTGACCAAACCGATTTCAGGCTGCTGATCGGCCGGAATTGTGACAAAATCTGTCGGGCTGTTCGTCCGTGGATGTGTCGCGAACGCGTCATTGGTGACGGAGCCGCGGTCCATATCGGCCTGCGTGACTTCGTAATCCGCTGTACAGGTTTCAATCTGCCCCGGAATGAAGTTGCCTGTATAACAGACAAAGGTGCCGATCCGGTTATCCGTGACGGAGATATTGCCCGTGAGAGTCACGTTACCTGAGTTCTCAATCTCGAAAGAATAAGTCAGGATATCGCCCGCCGCCGAGAATGGCAGTTCATCCGAGGACTTACGGATTTCTAGCGCAGGATTGGCATTGGCCGGAATCGTCTCACTATCCGGCGCAGAGGTCGTTGTGCCGTCCGTCGCCGTCGCGATATTGACGACCACGCCAATGTCGAGATTGTCCTGTGTGACGACATAATCGGCGGTACAAGTCAGGCTCGCATCCGGCGCCAGACCGTCCGTTGGAAGAGCCGGACAAACAACATTCGGGATGCGATTGTCACTAACCGTAATCGGATCTGTAATCGTTGTGTTACCCGAGTTGGTGACGACATATTCATAGGTCACGATATCGCCCGGCAGGGTGAAGTCGATATTCGTTGCCGTTTTCTCAATCACGAGTTCAGCCGTGCGGGTCGCAAAGACACGACGCGTTGTTTCGTCCGACTCTGTATCACCGCTGGCGGCTGACGCCGTGTTCTCAACCACGCCTACATCAATATCGGCCTGTTCGACTTCGTCCGTACCCGTACAGGTAATGGATGCGCCCGGAACCAATCCACCCGCCGGCAGCGCCGGACAAGTGACATCGGGAATGCGGTTATCTGAGACGGTGACCGGATCAGTCAGTGTCACGTTACCCGTATTGGTGACGTCAAAGGTGTAAGTGATGATCTGCCCAGGTGTGTTAAACGTGGAGAGATCGGAAGATTTGCGGATGGAAAGGGCTGGCATGTCGTCAGCTTCCACCGTCGCGCTATCCGTTGGCGATGTCGTTCCACCATTAGACGCGGAGGCGATATTCGTCACCTCACCCGCATCCAAATCGGCCTGTGTCACAAGATAAGTCGCCGTACAGACGATCTCCTCGCTCGGCTGCAAACCTGCCATGGGCAGGGCCGGACAGATGACGTTTTCAATCTTGTCATCCGCAACGGAGATATTCCCCGTCAATGTGACATTACCCGTATTGCGGACGCGATATTCATAGGACAGCACATCACCTGGTGCGGAGAAACTGGTCTCCAGCGCGGATTTCACAACTGATAGCGCAGGCGTCTGCGTTGCCGGGACTGTGACGTCATCTGTTGAGGAAACTGTTGTTCCCGTGCGGGCGGACGCCACATTAGTGACTTCGCCAGCGTCGATGTCAGCTTGCGTGACTTCATACTGCGCGGAACAGGTCAGCGACGCATTCGGGGCCAAGCGACCGCCCGGCAGCGCCGGACAGGAAACGGACGCGATCTTGTCATCAGACACCGTGATCGGCTCGGTAATGGTAACATTACCCGTATTCGTGACGAGATAATCATAATCGACAATTTCACCGACAGTCGTGAAGGATGTACTACGCGCAGACTTTTCAATCGCGAGTGCAGGCTGGAGATCGGCGGATACGGTTTCGTCAACCGGATCCGTCGTTGTCGTGCCATCGGTACCTGTCGCCCGGTTCGTCACGGATCCATTATCAATGTCCTCTTGGGACACGGTGTCTGTACCCGTACAAGTCAGGCTCGCGCCCGGAACCAATCCACCAGCTGGCAGAGCCGGACAGGCGACAGAGGCGATGCGATCATCGGAAACGGAGAGGGCGTCTGTGACGGTCACATTACCCGTATTCGTGATGACGTAGCTGTAAGTCACCATATCGCCGACCGCCGCATAAGTCTGCGGAGAGGCCGTCTTCGTCATGGCGAGGGACGGGGTTTGTACGCCGCCCACCGTCTCGGACACTTCCGGCGATGTGTTGATACCGTCTGTTGCCGTGGCGAGGTTCGTCACCTGCCCCGCATCCAAATCGGCCTGCGTCACAACATAAGTCGCGGAACAAGTCAGACTTTCCGTTGGCGCCAATCCACCTGCCGGAATGACCGGGCATGAGACAGACGCGATCTTGTCATCCGTAATTGAAATCGGATCAGTCAAGGTCGTGTTACCGGAATTTGTGACAAGATAATCGTAATTAATTGTATCGCCAACCCGTGTGAAATCAGAGGTTTGCGCCGTCTTCACAACGGTCAAACCTGGCACGAGATCTGCATCGACAGTTTCAGTTGTCCCAACAGGAGACAATGTGCCGCCAGCGGGTGTGCCGGAGACGGAAACGGTGTTTGTCAGAGAACCGTTATCAATATCGGCCTGCGTGACTGTATAGGACCCGGTACAGGTGAAACTTGCGGTCGGTGCCAGAGCTGCGGACGAGCAGGAGAGGCTTGGGATCAGGGGATCGTCCACGACGATGCCGGAGACCGAAACATTGCCCGTATTTGTGACGATGACTTCAAAGTCGACAATATCGCCCACAGCGTCAAAGCTGTTTGTGAGTGCGTTTTTGACGACGGAGAGACTAGGCGTTTGATCGCCTGAAATTGTGACCGTATCGGGAACTTCCGGCAGCGGATCGCCATTTGGCAGATCGGATTTGGCCGACGCATTATTGATGACTTCACCCGCGTCCACATCCGCTTGCGTCACCTCATATGTCGCGGAACAGACCATGCTTTGCGCCGGTGCGAGTGTCGTCAGAGGACAGGTGACAGACGCAATCAGATCATCTTCAATGACGATATTAGAGAGCGTAACAGAGCCCGTATTTTCAACATCGAATTCATAGCTGAGAATGTCGCCCACCATATCAAACGCGGTGGAAACCGCACGTTTGTCAAATGTCAGACTTGGCTGCGCATCACTTCCAACTGTGGTCGTGCCCGGCGTTTCCGTCGGTGTGCCGCCACCCGGCGGTGTCCCCGCGACAGAGGCATTGTTAACGACTTCGCCCGCATCCACATCGGCCTGTGTCACGGTATAGCTGGCCGTACAAACCATGGTCTGCGCAGGGGCAAGTTCCGTCAGAGGACAAACTACATTGGCAATAATGTCATCAGAGACGGAAACAGATGTCAGGGTGACATTGCCCGTATTTTCAACGTCAAATTCGTAATTAATGACATCGCCCGCATTGACGAATTCCGCGGTTGTGGCGCGTTTCACGAAACCGAGGGACGGCGTACGGGTCCCCGTTACCGTCACATCCACAGGTGCCGAAACCAGCGTTCCGTTTTGTGCAAAGGCTTGGTTCATCACCTCACCCGCATCAATATCCGCTTGGGTGATCGTATAGCTGGCCGTGCAGGTTTGCGTTGCGCCGGGTGTGAGATTTCCGGTGACACAAGAAATTGTGCCGATCTTATCATCAATCACATCTACGCCACCCGTCAGGGTTACGTTGCCCTCATTCGTGACGTCGAATTGGTACTCAACAACATCGCCCGCCATTGTGAAATCACTGAAGAGCGGTGTTTTCACGATGGACAGAGCCGGAGATTGATCCGCCGGAATTGTCTCGGACGTTTGCGTCGAGGTCGTTGTACCGTCCGTGGCAGAGGCCAAGTTCGTCACCTGTCCTGCATCCAAATCGGCCTGTGTCGCTTCATAGGTTGCGGTACAGGTCAGGCTGGCATTCGGGGCCAAACCACCTGTCGGCAGAGCCGGACAGTTTACGGTCGCGATCAGGTTGTCTGTCACTGTGATGGGGTCGGTAATCGTGACATTACCCGTATTCGTGACGACATATTCATAGGTCGTGATGTCACCGGGCAGTTCGAAATTCACATCTGTGGCCGTTTTGACAGTTTCAAGTGACGGCGTTTGCACAGCATCCACGGTTTCGTCATCACCGGCAGGCGCTAGCGTGCCGCCCGCAGGCGTGCCGGAAGCTTCCGCATTATTCGTAACAGACCCGGCGTCCAGGTCTTCCTGCGTGACTTCATAATTCGCCGTACAGATAACCGTTTCCGTCGGGTCGAGATTGTCATCATTATTGCCAATCGCCGCAACGTCGCAGACCACGGTTGCGATCTTATCATCGGTGACCGTTATGTCGGATACGAGGACATTGCCCGTATTCGTGACGGTGTAAGTATAAGTCAGAATATCGCCAACAGCATTGAACGATGTTTCGCCCGCAGCCTTGACCAATGTCAGAGCTGGCATTTGGACGGCGTCGACTGTCTCAGACGTTTCCGGTGGTGTCAGTGTTCCGCCATTCGGTGTCCCGCCAGCAGAGGCGAGGTTCGTGACAGAGCCCGTATCCAAATCAGCCTGCGTGACTTCATAAGTAC
Organism: uncultured Caulobacterales bacterium; assembly: GCA_947503715.1. Classification (GTDB taxonomy): domain Bacteria; phylum Pseudomonadota; class Alphaproteobacteria; order Caulobacterales; family Maricaulaceae; genus Litorimonas. The sequence goes on from CANNER010000004.1 coordinate 173,860, forward strand.
CCGTACAGACAACAGATTCTGTCGGGTCGAGAATAGCATCGCCATTGCCGATAGCCGCAACATTACAGGTGACGGAAGCGATTTTGTCATCAGTTACGACAATATCGGCGATCCCGACATTGCCCGTATTCGTGACGGTATAGTCGTAATTAATTAAATCTCCAATCGCGTCGAACTCGGTCTCACGCGCGATTTTTGCGATTGTTAGGACAGGTGATTGCGTGCCCGAAACCGTTGCATCATCCGTTGGCGATGTCGTTGTTCCGTCAGACGCGGAAGCAACGTTCGTGACAAATCCCGCATCAAGGTCTTCCTGCGTCACGGAATAACTGGCCGTACAGGTCAGGCTTTGCGTCGGCATTAATCCACCAGCAGGCAAAGCCGGGCAGGTCACGACAGCCGGAACCGTGATCTTATCATCCTCGACTTCAATCGCAGACGTGAGTGTCACGTTACCCGTGTTTGTCACGAGATACTCATATTCCAACGTATCACCAATGGCGGCAAAGTCGGATGTGAGGGCAGTTTTCTCCAGGGTCAAAGCCGGGGACTGCGTCCCGTCCACAGTCGCCGTGTCACCCGCAGGAGTCAGAGTTCCCCCCGCTGGCGTGGCCGTTGCAGAGGCGATGTTCGTAACAGATCCGGCATCCAGATCTTCCTGTGTCACAGGATATGTGGCCGTACAGGTCGTGAACTCTGTTGGGGCCAATGTTGTCACAGGACAGACCACCGTCGCGATTTTATCGTCAGAGACGATCAAGTTGGTAATTTCGACATTCCCGGTATTGGTGACGAGATATTCGTAAGACAGCTCATCGCCGACCATGGCGAAGTCCGTGTCAATCGCGGTCTTGGCGAGTGTCAGAGCCGGAGATTGCGTGCCGCCGACTGTTTCGGTATCCGTTGGCGGCACGAGCGTTCCCCCTGTCGGCGTACCATCAACAGACGCGATATTCGTGACGGACCCCGTGTCCAAATCTTCCTGCGTGACTTCATATGTCGCAGTACAAGTCGTGGATGCCCTGGGCGCGAGTTCCGTGACCGGGCAATTAATTGTCGCAATTTTATCATCTGAAACGCTGATACCGGAAATCGTGACATTACCACTATTCGCAACATCATATTCATAGGTCAGTTCATCACCAACCATTACGAAATCAGTGGACGTCGCGCGTTTGTCGAGTGTCAGAACGGGCGCTGGTGTTTCCGGTCCCACGGATTCTGTATCCGTTGTCGGTGGCAATGTTCCACCGCTTGGTGTGCCCGTGAAGGTCGCCGTGTTTGTGATCGGCGTGCCAGAGTCGATGTCCGCTTGTGTGACTTCATAGCTGGCCGTGAAGCTGACCGTCTGCCCAACGGCCAGTGTCGCAATATTGGCAGGTGTGATCGCGGAGAGCGTGCCTGTGCCGTCATGGACATCTGACACACTTACATCGGTCAGGGTGACGTTACCCGTATTGGTCGCGGTGTACGTATAGGTGATGATATCGCCAACCGCGACATCCGTTGTGACGTCAGCCGTCTTTGCAAAATCGACCAGCGGCGCGGGTGCATCGGGTGAGACGGATTCCGAGTCTGTGGCGGGCGTAAGTGTGCCTGCGACAGGCGTGGCATTGGCTGTCGCTGTATTGGTAACGGGTGTGCCCCCATCAATATCGGCCTGTGTGATGACATAGGTCGCGGTGAAATCTGCAAACTGCCCGACGTCTAATGTAGGCACATTGGCAGGCGTAATCGCACCGAATGGCCCTGTCCCTTCATGGACATCGGAAACCATGACGTTGTTGACGGTGACATTGCCGGAGTTCGTGACGCGGTAAGTATAGGTAATTGTATCACCGGCGGCGGCATCAGCTGTCACGTCTGCCGTCTTGACGAGCGTCAGTTCAGGCGCAGGACCGTCGAGCACAACATTCTCATCATCCGTCGCAGGGACATAAGTCCCGCTGGGCGGTGTCGCAGCAACCGTCGCCGTGTTTGTGATCGGCGCAGCGGCGTCGATATCCTCTTGGGTCACAACATAAGTCGCTGTGAAATCTACGAAATCGCCAATGGCCAGCGTCGCAACCGTCGCAGGCGTAATCGCGGAAAGCGGCCCTGACCCTGAGTGTACATCCGAGACCGAGATATCGGCCATCGTCACATTACCCGTATTCGTGACGCGGTAAGTGTAGGTGATCGTCTCGCCCACAGACAGATCCGCTGTCGCATCCGCCGTTTTCGCCACGGTCAATTCCGGTCCGGAGGTTTCCGGTGTGACAGACTCGGTCGCATCAACGGGGTTCAACACACCTGTCGCAGGCGTCGCCGTCAGGGTCGCCGTGTTCGTGATAGCGACGCCCGCATCAATATCGCCTTGGGTCACTTCATACGTCGCCGTGAAGGTCGCCGTAGCACCGGGTGCAAGACTGGCCACAGAGGCCGGCGTAATGGCCGAGAGTGTACCGTCACCCTGATGAACGTCTGACACACTGACATTTGTCAGGGTCGTATTACCCGTATTCTGGGCCGTGTAAGTATAGGTGATCGTCTCACCCGCGATGAGGTCGGATGTTTTGGATGCGACCTTATTGAAGATGACGTCAGGTGAACCCGGATCAGGTGTCACAGTCTCATCATCTGTGGCGGGTGTGTAACTACCGCGTGCAGGGGTTGCTGCAACTGTGGCCGTGTTTGTAATCGGTGTCGCGGAGTCGATATCTTCCTGCAGGACTTCGTAAGTCGCCGTGAAGACTTGCACCTCACCCGGCTCCAGATCGACAGAAGTAGGCGCAATCGCGGAGAGCGTACCCTGCCCTGAATGCACATCAGAGACCGAGACATTCGTCATCGACACATTGCCCGTATTCTCGACGCGGTAGCTATAGGTGATGGTATCACCTGCCAGAACATTAGCCGTTTTGGATGCGGTTTTCTGAACATCCAAGAGTGGGTTTGGACCTTCAACCGTGACGGTTTCATCCGCTGTCATCGGCGCGAGTGTGCCACCCTTTGGTGTGGCCGCAAGGGTCGCCGTATTTGTCAGGTCCGTTCCCGCATCAATATCTTCCTGCGTGACAACATAGGTCGCCGTGAAAGTCTGGCTTTCCGTTGGGGCAAGATCAACAGAGGCGGGTGTAATCGCGGAGAGCGTTCCCGTACCGGATTGGACATCAGACACGGAAACATTGTCTAGGCCGACATTGCCCGTATTCGTGACGACGTAAGTGTAGGTAATCGTGTCGCCTTCGCTGACATCAGTTGTGTCAGACGCAGTTTTTGTGAAGGTCGCATTCGGGGCCGCCGCTTCCGGCGAAACCGTTTCATCGGCGGTCACAGGAGTCAGCGCACCATTGGCGGGCGTGCCGTCTGCTGTCGCGGTATTTGTGATATCCGCGCCGGAATCGATATCTTCCTGCGTAATCGTGTAGGTCGCCGTGAAGATTTGGCTTTCCGTTGGCGCGAGGTCGACAGAAGCGGGTGTAATCGCGGAGAGCGTACCCGAGCCTGAGTGCACATCGGAGACCGAGACACCTGTGATCGTAATATTGCCGGAGTTCGTGACCTCATAGGAATATGTAATGACTTGCCCGACCTCGACATCCGCCGTCGCGTCCGCGGTCTTTGTCATGGAGAGTTCCGGCGCGGGCGCATTAACGGCAACCGTCTCATCCGCTGTCACAGGTGTATAAGCGCCCAGTGCAGGTGTCGCCGCGGCCGTCGCTGTGTTTGTAATATCTGCTCCCGAATCAATATCGGCTTGGGTGATTGTATAAGTCGCCGTGAAAATTTGGCTTTCCGTTGGCGCAAGATCGACAGAGGCTGGCGTAATCGCAGACAATATGCCCGTCCCGGAATGCACGTCGGAAATCGAGACACCGTTCATCGTGACATTACCGGAGTTTGTTGCCGTGTAGGAATAGGTGACGATATCACCTTCCGCGAGACCGGATGTTTGCGACGCGGATTTTGTAAATGTCAGCGCAGGGTTAGGAGCTTCAACAGAGACCGTCTCGTCATCCGTTTCCGGTGTGAAAGTCCCTGTAGCAGGCACGGCATTCACCGTCGCCGTGTTGGAAATATCCGCACCGGAGTCGATGTCTTCTTGTGTGATGACATAAGTTGCCGTGAAGGTCTGGCTTTGCATTGGCGCAAGGTCGACACTGGCTGGCGTAATGGCGGTGAGTGTGCCCGTACCACCATGCACATCGGAAACACCAACATCCGTCAAGGTGACATTGCCGGAATTAATAACGAGATAGCTATAGGTGATGGTTTCACCAGCAACCAATTCCGAGGATTTAGAAACTGTCTTTGCAAAATCAACATCCGGCGTCAGGGCTTCGAGGGTGACCGTCTCATCATCCGTTGCGGGGGTGTAAGTTCCACGCGCAGGTGTAGCGGCAACCGTCGCCGTGTTTGTAATCGACGTGCCCGCATCAATATCCGCTTGCAAGACCTCATATGTTGCGGTGAAGGTCTGCGACTGTCCGGGATCCAGATCGACACTGGCGGGTGTAATCGCGGATAGAGCGCCGACACCTGAATGCGCATCAGAGACCGAGACGGCCGTCATAGACACATTGCCCGTATTTTGGACGACATATGTATAGGTGATGATATCGCCAACCGAGGCATTCGTCGTCTGCGAAGCGGTCTTCACGACCGTCAGTAATGGATTGGCAGCTTCGACAGTCACTGTCTCATTATCGGTGACAGGTGTGTAACTACCGGCGGCTGGCGTCGCATTGACAGTCGCCGTGTTCGTGATGTCCGTTCCCGCGTCGATATCTTCCAGTTGAACCACATAAGTCGCGGTGAAATCTTGGCTGTCTCCCGGCTGCAATGTGACGCTGGCAGGCGTAATGGCGGAGAGTGCTCCGGCGCCGCTCTGCACATCAGAGATGGACACATTCTCCATCGTCACATTGCCGGTATTTACGACGGCATATGTATAAGTGATCGTGTCACCAACCTGAACATCCGTCGTGTCAGACGCCGTTTTTACAACGGTGAGTAAAGGATTTGGCGCTTCGACGGTGACGCTTTCGTCGGCTGTGACAGCGGCCAGTGTTCCACGTTTTGGTGTGGCCGCGAGGGTCGCTGTATTTGTAATCGGCGTGGCCGCATTCACATCGTCCTGCGTCACGACATAGGTCGCGATGAAAGTCTGGCTTTCAGTCGGGGCCAGATCAACGGAAGCTGGCGTGATCGCAGAGAGCGTTCCCGTCCCGCTATGGCTGTCGGACAGGCTGACATTATCAAGCCCGACATTGCCCGTATTCGTGACGACATATGTATAGGTGATCGTTTGACCTTCGACGACATCCGTATCGTCAGAGGCTGTCTTAGTCAGGGTCGCAGCCGGAGTTGCGGCTTCGACGGCAACGGATTCGTCTGCTGTCGTTGGTGTGTAAGTTCCCCGAGCAGGCGTTGCGTTAGCCGTGGCCGTATTCGTAATCGCTGTGCCCGCATCCACGTCGGCTTGTGTGACTTGATACGTCGCGGTGAAAGTCTGGCTTTCCGTGGGCGCAAGATCAACCGAGGCGGGGGTAATAGCGGAGAGTGTGCCTGTACCACTATGGACATCGCTGATGGAAACAGCTGTCAAATCGACATTGCCATCATTCGTGACAACATATGTATAAGTGATCGTCTGACCTTCTACGAGGTCAACATCGTCCGAAGCTGTCTTCGTCAGGGTCGTAGACGGCGTGGCGGCTTCAACGGCAACCGACGCATCATCCGTTGTCGGGACCAGCGTGCCTTGTGACGGCGTCGCGCTCAACGTGGCCGTATTTGTGATAGCCGCGCCCGTATCAATATCTTCCTGCGTGACGAGATAGGTCGCCGTGAAGTCAACAAAATCACCAACGGCCAATGTTGTTACATTTGCGGGCGTGACGGCGGAGAGCGTACCCTCCCCACTATGCACGTCTGAAACTGAGAGGTTACTTAACGTAACTGTGCCGTTATTCGTGACGCGATACGTATAGGTGACCGTGTCACCTGCCGAGAGGTCCGTCGAAACATCAGGTGTCTTGACGAGTGTTGCGGATGCGTTGGGTGTGGCCAATGCCAGAGACTCGCCATCCGTCGGCGGAGTGAAACTGCCATTGGCAGGCGTGGCGTTACCCGTTGCAGTGTTTGTAATCGGGCCACCCGCATCAATGTCTTCCTGCAGAACGACATAAGTGGCGGTAAAACTGACATCATCACCCGGCAAAAGGGTCGCGACTGTCGCGGGCGCAATGGCGGAGAGCGTCCCTTCCCCGTTATGAACGTCAGAGACCGAGATATTTGTCAGGGTCACATTGCCCGTATTCTCAAACACATATGTATATGTGATCGTGTCGCCTTCTACGACATCCGTGGTTTTATCCGCCGTCTTAGAAAGTGTCGCAGCTGGGGCGGGCCCTGCGGTTGTGACGGATTCATCCGCAGTCGCAGGCGTAAATACGCCACGGGTCGGCGTTGCATTCGCTGTCGCTGTATTCGTAATCGCGACACCCGCATCAATATCGGTTTGCTGCACAACATAAGTTGCCGTGAAGTCCTGATTGCCGCCGACGGGAATATCCGCAGTTGCAGGGGTGATCGCGGAGAGTGTGCCCGTGCCCGTGTGGACATCCGTGATTGTCACATCTTCCAACGTCACATCGCCCGTGTTCACGACATTATAGGTGTAGGTAAGGGTCTGGCCTTCGACGACATCTGTATCATCATCGGCGAGTTTGGTCATGGTGGCGGACGGTGCGGGCGCAGCGAGGCTGACGCTTTCATCGGCTGTGCGTGCGCCTAATGTGCCGCGTGCCGGTGTAGTATTGAGGGTCGCTGTGTTCGTGATATTCGCCCCAGAATCGAAATCGTCCTGCGTGATGACATAGGTCGCGGTGAAGTCCTGCGACGTACCGGGCGCGATATCGACGCCAGTTGGCGTAATCGCGGAAAGTGTGCCCGACCCCGAATGAACATCGGAGACGGAGGTATTGGTCAGCGTAACATTACCCGTATTCTGAACGGTGTAAGTATAGGTGACGGTATCGCCCTCTTCTAAATCCGAATCAGGTGAAGCAATTTTGGAGAAGACGGCTTCCGGTGTTGGGGCCGTGACGGAAATACTCTCATCCGCTGTGGGCGCGACTATCGTTCCCCGGCGGGGTGTGGAATTGGCCGTCGCAGTATTGGTAATATCCGCGCCGCTATCTATGTCGGCCTGCGTGACGACATAGGTCGAGGTGAATGTCTGGCTCCCGCCATTTGGCGCCAATGAAACTGAGGCAGGCGTGACAGCAGAGAGTGTGCCCTCACCTGAATGGACATCCGTGATGTTCACATCGTTGAGTGTGATATTGCCATTATTTGTTGCGACATATGTATAGGTGACCGTCTCACCCGCCGTCAGGTTCGTCGTCTTGTCGGCGACTTTTGTCAGCGTCATGACATTATTGGCGGCGGGGCCGGGAATGGACAAAGTACCGGACACGTTGCCCAATTGACCCTCAGTTGGGTTCGCCGTCACTTCCGCCGTGTTCACAAAAACGACATCGTTATCAATGTTCTCCTGCGTGACAATATGCTGCCCCGTACAGGTCATTGAGTCGCCCGAATTGAGCGATGTAAACGGACAAGAGACTGCGCCTGTAATGAAACTATCATCGACGACAATGCTGTTGAGTCTGACGGATCCGATATTCGTCACCTCGAAACTATAATTGATAATATCGCCCACGGCGTCGTAATCCGTCCGGTCAGCCATTTTTTCAATCGTAACACCCGGCGCGACTTCCGGTGTGCCTGTTGCGTCTACACCGTCTTGGAAGAACCAGGCATTATCACCCCGTGTTGTACTACTCCCAGTATCGTCATCCCGAATGAATGGTGTGGTGCTTCCGACAGACAGAATATTTGTAAGGAGCGGCCCAGGAAGATCGAACCACCCTGTACTTGTTTCAGTTGTGCCTTGATTACGGAAGCAGTTTTCCTGACTGGCAATTTGGGTCGTCCCGGTCAGGTTTGTACGTTGCACATCCGTTGGCCCAAGGTTGGACAGGCTGGAGACTTCAATCCCGTTGACCAGAAAGGCCACGTCTTCAAAATCAAAGTTACCCGGACAGGCATCCGCATCGCGAACGGTAAGACGAGCGTAACCTTCGGCAATGGACCCACCGAAATAGTCAGAACACGAGACGATCCCGCAATTCAGTGTCTGTTGCGGGCCCAGTTGAAATGTCGGAATACCGCGGAAGGCGGTGGGAGTGCCTGTCCCTGCAAAACCTTGGAATTGCGTCGAAGGGTTGACGAACTGGTAGTAGATATTTCCGTTCACCCCTATCAAAACAAACATCGTGCCACCAACAGCAGGATATGTATCCGGGATTGGACCGTTCCCATTTGGAACAGTTTCCGTGAAGGTTGTTGCCCAGGCCGTTTGGGATGCGGCCGTCCCCGCGAGAAGGAGGGCGGCGACCGCCGAGGCTTTCGCTGTGCGGCTTAAAAGGCGTTTTGTACGCGTGAACAGTGTATATAATAAGTTCGGCATGACCGGTTTCCATAAAATCGAAACCAGAGCGTGGTGACCCAAATGTTACGCAGATGTTAACTTCCCTTTCGAAATACGGTTAACAAATTCATTTGCATTTATCTGCGGTTCAAAAAGGTTAATATCTACATGAGCACGTCACTTAACCATCTGTATTTATTCTTTTTTCAAAATCTCACCCGTTAACTTATGCCCTGACCTACATTCGGGTAACGCCACTTTTGATTGTAGTCCTTTGCGGCGAATTGAGACGAAGGGTGACTCACAAATCGGAACCCATATGGGTTACGGATTGAGATTGCACATCCGAATTTCTTCGGTTAAACCATGGTTACGATTCGTAACTTAGTATTTAATCTATGACCCGATCTTCGAAATCATATCCCGCACCCAACAAAGCGCCGGATATATTCTACGCACCGGACCTTTGCCCGATACGCGGCGTTTTAGGTCATATTGGACAGAAATGGCCATCCCTCATTCTGTGCCACCTCTCCTTCGGAACTCACCGTTTCTCAGAGCTTCGCGGCGCGATTCCGGACATCTCTCAACGGATGCTGGCAAAGACTTTGAAGACGCTTGAACGCGACGGTCTGGTCAGTCGGGATGCGTGTCCCGGTATGCCGCCAAGAGTCGATTATAGCCTCACCCCTTTGGGTGACAGCTATATCGAGCCCTTGCAGAATCTGATGAATTGGGGTGCTCGGAACAAGGCCAGAATAGAAACGATCCGCCAAGCCTATGATGCTGAGACATCACCCGGTACCATTTTGCAGAAGACGAAGATCGGTTGAGACATGACCGGCCATAGGCCCGAAATGCTGACATGTCGAATCAACATAAAAGAAAAAGTTCAAGTGAAACACTTTCAAAGATATTTTATGTTCTGAAAGAAGCACAACATATCAAATAATCCACAAAGTCTTTATATCAGAGAAATGGCGCACTGGGGATGCGTGGCTCTTGGCTCTTAAAACCGATATGAATCAATAACATAGAAGATATGAAAATGTCAATGGACCCCAGTTTTTGCCTCGAAACTGACCCCCAGTGAAAAAGAGCTGAAATCGGTTAAAATCAAAGCTGGGTTGCTCTGCAATCCTGCCCCTTGGCGAAAGCGGGGTGTGCAAACGGAGCGGTAAATCGTGCGGGGTGGTGCGGGCGCAGGGCGAAGCCTGAGCCACGGCCCGCGCTATTTTCTGCGAAGTGCGCCGAGGGGCAGCGCCCCTAAGTCTCTAGTCTGCTAGGATCAACTCAGAGATATCATTCAAACGCTCACGCCTGTTTTCCCAATCACTCTGGTGTTTTGAGAGTAGGTTGTAGAACCGTTCGCTATGATTACGTTCAACAAGATGACATAATTCATGTAGCAATACGTAATCGATACATTGAATTGGTGCCTTAATAAGCTTGGGATTTAGTATTATTACACCTGATGGAGAACAACTTCCCCACTGTGTTGTCATTGCCTTAAGTGTGATTTTAGGTTCGGATAGCACCCATGTAAGACTGTCTATTAAAAGCAATAAGCGCTTTCTAAAATAGCTTTTAGCGCGCTCACGATACCACCGATTAAGGGCGTCAGGGACGGCAATTGTATCATCAATATTCACTATTATCTGCCCGCCCATGAGCTTCACACCACAACTTTCAGCGGTCACGACTTTTAAGATATATCGTCTGCCCAAATAGAAATGCGTCTCCCCTGAAACGTATTGCCTCGGCAATATGTGCGAGCGTTGCTCTTCTTGAATCTCTAGATTTTTGGTGACCCATCGAAGGCGTTTTTTAAGGGCGTCTCGCACCTCTGACTCGCATACTCCGATAGGGGCTTGAACTTCGATACGGTTTCTTGGGTGAACCTTAATCCTTATTTTCCCTTCGAGGTTAGCTACCGAATTGAGTTCAAAATTTAGAAGCCTATCGCCATATTGAATTTGTCTTGTCATCTGGTTCCACGCGCAATGCCTAATCGCGTGATATCAACAATTCGGTTTGTCACTTCCGTGGCATTATCCAAACCTATCACTTTAAAAAGAAGAGGTAGAACCGACTTCTTTATCGAATTTTCAATGCTTGATGGGTTCAAAGAATTCTCGGCAACGGACTGTGTAACTTGCTTGTCTAGCTCAATACTTAGCTCTGCAAACTCGTTTTCATTCCAAGATAGTTGGTTTCGTTCTACCGTCATTTTTAGCAATCCAAAGTAAGCTGACGCGTGCGGATTACCCTCTACCTTATCGGGAATTCCTAGCGAAGTACGGCGTTCTATTTGATCTTCAACTTCTTTAAATAAAGCATATTGCTTATAAGGATGTTCGAAGAGGGCTGCGGCTTCGTCCAAGGCATTGCGTAGCAACTCTGAAAAATGTGCTTGTGCATACGGGTCGACAGCAAGCTCTTGCTCTATGGTCCTAGTGAGGCGTGATTGAATGAGCTCTGTTTCGTTACGCGTTTTTTCTTCTGTCCAACTTTCCGCATCACCCTCTTTAGCAAGCTCATTGACTAGTAAAACGCCCTGCGGCTCAATAATTTTTTCGCCGATAATATGCTTATCAATTAGCTTGACTAGTTGACCTTCATAGGTGCTGTAATCAACCGTTTCCTCTGCATCTTGTTTAGCTGTGCGGCGAATTTCGCTGAAGAATTTCAAATCACGCTTATACATAGCGATTGTTTCTTCTGGAAAAGACCTGTCTTCAAAAAATGATCGAGAGCCTAAAGCTACTTTTAGGCACATCCCAAATTCAGTTAAGGCCTCGTAAAAGTCTTCACGCGTCTTTTGTCGCTCGTCGAAAACTTCACCATATCGGTCGACTAACTGAGGAATAAGAACCTGCCGATATTGCTCGCGGTCAGCTTTATTTTTCACGCCTTCGAAAATCTTTAAGAGTGTTTTATGAAGGCCGGGAAGCTTCTTATACTCCGTCGCAATATCGGAATAGAGTCCTTCTATGTCGGCGATTTCAAAGCCTGATTGCGTTTTTTCGGCTAAGTCTCTGTATTGCGTAAGGGCTGTGTCGAGTTCTTTTAGAATGCCTCTATAGTCAATTAGAAGACCATGCATCTTTTGTTCATGAAGACGATTCACTCGTGCAATGGCTTGGACAAGATTATGTTCTTTCAGTGGCTTGTCGATGTAAAGAACCGCATTCGCGGGTTCATCAAAACCCGTTAAAAGCTTGTCGACAACGATAAGAATATCAGGTGCTCCGGGTTCAGAAAAATCTTCTAGGACTTGTCGCTCATAATCCTCGGCATCTGTTTTGACATTATCCTTCCACCATTGCTGTACTTCAGGAACCTCAGACTCATCCACATCAGTATGGCCTTCACGCGTATCTGGTGGCGAAATAATCACTGCGCTAGAAACCTTACCCGTGGCATCTAACGCTTTTTTATACCGTACTGCGGACAGCTTACTATCTGTAGCAAGTTGGCCCTTCAGACCAAGTTTTAGGCTCTTGAAGTTTGCTTCAAAATGAAGAGCAATATCCCAAGCGATTAATTCAATGCGGTTTAAAGAGCCATATATCTGCCCACGCTTTGCGTATTTTTGCTTTAAGTCGTTCTGCTGTTCGGGCGTCAAATCAGACGTGATTTTGTCGAACCAATTATCAATTGCGGACTCATTAACGTCCAAAACGGGACGACGTTCTTCGTAGAGCAATGGCGTTACGGTTCCATCCTCAACGGCGCGCTGCATAGAGTAAGGGTGAACTATAGGGCCGAATTTATTCTCTGTCTTATTCTTCTTAAGAAGCGGCGTTCCTGTGAAGGCAATAAAAGCCGCCTTAGGCAGCGCTAACCGCATACGCTCATGGCTCTCCCCGCTATGGCTCCGATGCCCCTCATCAATCAGGACAATTAGGTTCGCGCTATCATTCTTAGCTTCATGGGACTTTACCGCACTTGAGAAACGCTGCACGGTGGCAAATAAGATGCGTTCTTTTCCTTTGCCGATACGTTTCGCAAGATCGCGCCCACTCTTAGCTTTGGCATCCGAAGGCTGGCCCTTACGCCCTAAAGCTCCCGCTGATGCAAAAGTCCGAGAGAGTTGTTTTTCAAGATCGAGTCGGTCAGTCACGACGATTATACGGCTCTGTGCGAGCGCATCATCCATTAATAGCGCCTTGCACAGCAGTACCATCGTAAAGCTTTTACCTGATCCTGTGGTATGCCAGATAACGCCGCCATTGCGTGTTCCTTTATCATCGGTTTCAGAGATACGCGCGAGTAAAGCCTTAATCCCGAAGACCTGTTGATAACGGGCGGCAATCTTACCCAGCTTACGGTCAAAAAAGATAGAATTACGGATGAAGTCGAGCAGTCTATCAGGCGACAGAAGGCTGATAATCAATCGGTCTTGATCCGTTACAAGCTGGGGCGCAGAAAAATAAGCCTGCATCTGTTCGCGGACTTCTCCGCCGCGCCCATCTAACAAACTATTATCAGCGGCAGGCGTATTTTTGATACGGTCAAAATCTTCATCAGAGAGTATTTCCTCACGCCACTTCGCCCAAAACTTCTTAGGCGTTTTCGCGGTGCCGTAACGTCCGTCTGTGCCATTAATAGCAAGCAATAACTGACTATAAGCAAATAAATGCGGAATTTCGTCGGGCTTCTGATTGCGGATTGATTGGCTGATACCCTCGTCCATCATGGACGTATTCGGGTTGCCGGAATCTGGTCGCTTGGCCTCTATGACGACCAGCGGCAAGCCATTCACAAAGCAGACAATATCGGGACGACGTGTCTTTATACCATCCACTTTTAGAACATCAAACTCCTCCGTTACGGCGAAGTGATTTTGGCTCGGGTCATTCCAATCGATTATCGGAATAGTTGGGGAGTGGGTTTTCCCGTCAACAAATTCAGTGACAGTAATGCCAAAGACAAGCTTGTTATAAATTCCCTCATTTGCTGTGATGAGGCCTTCTTGCATGCGCGGCGCGGTTAATTCTCGCACAATCTGATCAATCGCATTATTAGAAATCGGGTAGCGCTGACCCTTATACTCAAATGTTCGCTTTTTTAGCGCGTCGATGAGATGGGTCTTCAAAACAACATTCTGATTTCCACCGCGCAAAGCTGAACACTCTAAAGGGTTGATGTATTCATACCCTAATGTCTTGAGCAATTTGAGCGCTGGGATTTGCGCCGTAAAAATTTCGGCTGTGTTGGGGCGGGTCATGGTGCATCCCATACATGAGCGGTGGCCGCGTCAAAAAAATGAACATTCAGAGGAAATGCGGGGTCACGAGTAGCTGCCCAGCCATGGGCACGTTCCCGAATGGCCGTATTAGCTTCGGAGTTTTCATCGCCATGCAGGCTTATAAAAATTGCGCCACAATTGCCCTTTGAGATAGCCTTGAGTAAATGATTGTCATTTGAATCAAGAGAGTGTCCGTAAATAAAGAAGCAGCTATCAGCCTCTTTTCCTGCTTGTTGTAATTGCTCACTTGCATGAAACAAAAAGGGATTGTGAGAAATTTTTGTTTGTTTCTGAAGGCTCGTTCCCTCTGCGACAAACATGGGAAAATGCCCATCTTCAAGGTGTTGCCTACATTGATCCACGATTGGGCCACCATCTCGGCGCGGCGATAACTTTGTTATACTCGTTCCCGTATCAAACATATGAAGCGCACCATGTGGATAGTAAATACAAGCGGGCCGTGCAGATTGTGTTCCTGTCCAAAACAAATTTCCATCAGTTAAGCCAAAACCATCTGTCTTTCTGCATGGTAGAGCGGGCAGATCCTCTAGAGTATGTAAGACTGCCCAATAAAGGAGCAGATCATAATTGACGCTAAAAGCCTTACCTTGGGTATCAGCGCCGATGAAATGCGTGAGAAACTGACGACAAGACCTATACTCTTCTTCTGTAATATCCCCAGGATTTGCAGGATGGTTCTCAGAGATGGTTCTTATTAGTAACTCACGTAGCGCTGACTGATGTTCCCTGACGTTAACCAGCGTTTGGCCGTCAGGATCGTAAACTTCTAATACTTTCTCAGCATTGTTGAGCGTTCTAATAACTAGCTCAAAGTCCCGACTACTAAGGCTTGCAAATAAAGCTGCAAGCTCAGGAGTTGCAGAAAAGTCAGCCTGTTCGAAAAGCGAATGATAAGTGAATATGTTTGGTCTACATGCGATACTAAACCCGTTGCCAAGTAGCAGGTTGCGCTTCGCATAGACTTCGCTGGCAGTTATAGCTTCCTCAAATGTCACGCGTCATCCCTCACGAGCTTTAACCCTGCCGAGCGGGCCATTCGTCCTATGATACCTTTGACCTGAATATCCATATCGCTGTTTTCGGAGTAATCCGCTGCGGAAATAAAATTTGCCCGCTCATCCGCAATCAATCTGTGGATTTTGTCGAGTGATCGGCGATTTGCCTCTGGAGGATAGGCGGCAATGGCATATCCGCCATTATGCGAAGTCATTTTCATGGCGGGGATATCGGTATCGCCATCACCGATAAATATCATTCTTGAAAAGGGAACAGGGCGATCCGCTTCGGCGACAAAAGCATTCACGCCTTCATTGTCCCACGCATTTAGGATGCCTTTGTTAATACGGAAAAGGAACTGCGTTTTAGTCGTATAATTTATCGCTAGGTTTGGCCCGACGGCTTGACCCTCAGCATTAAATTCAAAACGACACGCAAAAATTTCTTTGAATTCATCCGCGATAGGGCTGCCTTCAATCATTTCCTGATTACCAGAAGAAATAATATAGTGCTCTAATTGCAAGCCTTGTTTAGCCGCATAGTCATTCATCCGGTTAAACCAATTATTCTCACCTTGTAAGCCAGCAAAGAGTTGAGATGTTACGCCATGCGACCGTAATGACGCTTTGGTAACAGGCACATTTGCCACCTTAGCCATACGCAGCATAAGGCGCATGTAGACAAGGATTTCATCAGCATCCTGAGATTCCTTCTCCGCTTTGACTTGAGACCAAAACTCCTGCGGTGTGCTTTGAATTGACGGCAGAAAGCTATCTTCTTGGATATTGCCTTTGGCCAAGGTGCCATCATAATCATAAACAATTGCGGCCCGCACAGGTTTTTTCGACCCTATCTCGACAGGAGGTTGTTTGTTAAATATCCCCATCATGCCGCCACCTCCGTCAGTTTTACGCGCCGCTTGCCCGTGAGGAGCTGTTGCATCAGGGCGGATTTTTCGGTTTTTAGGGTTTGGAGTTTGGCTTTAAACAGATGTGTTTCATCAGCAGCCATATCAATTATTGTCGCTATCGCTTGCTGTTCAGCGAAACTCGGGACTGAAATTTTAAAGGAGCGTAGATCGCGGAGGCTTATGTTTAATTGCGCCGCACCTGCGGCCATTCTCACAATATTATCCTGTAGTGGTGTTGACAAATACAGGTGCTGCAAGAAGCGGTTTGAGTTGTTTTTCTTGGCGTTTAGTTTGCCTACTCGCTGGTTCAGATAAAGGACATTTGATAAATTTGGCGATATCCACGCGTAATTCGACAAGCTGCCAGTCATTCCAAAAACAAAATCTCCTGGGTGAAGAATAAAACGAGTAAGGCCTTCGGCCGCATAATCTGCGACGAAGCGTGGCTCGTCATTTTTCAAAACTCCCGCCTTGAGGTCATTCATACGAATTAGACGAAAACGCCCTTCTTCTAGAATGTCAGAACTCTTGAATGCGTTCCCCGAGGTTAGGTCGGCGACATCCCCCAACCGCACCTCGCGCCACGCCCCATTAAATCCGGGGAGGCGGCGTTTGCCGGTTAGGAGCTGTTGCATGAGGGCTTTCTTCTGGGCTTCGCCTTGGGCGACAAGCGTCTCGGTCGCCGCAATCGCCCGATCCCACGTCCCAAGAATTTCGGCGATATGTGTCCGCTGAGTTAGAGGAGGTAAAGGAATTTTCAGCTTCCTAAAGTCTTTAAGGTTCACTCGTCCAAATGTGCTACCTCCAAGTAACCTATAGATTTGTTTTGCAATAATATCTGATGCAAATAAGCTTTGGAGAAACTCAGGTGACGCTTCTGAACTTTTGACTAAAACTGTGTCTTGACCAATTACAAAGTCCGTTTGTTCATCAACTAAAGCCGCAATACCTACTTTTTGGTTACGGCCAATTATTAAGTCGCCTTTTTCAATTTTACAGTGGTCCATCAAGCTGTTTGCATCGGTTCTTGAAACGCGTCGCGCTCTTTCGAAATCGAGACCATCCCATTTGATGTCACCTGGGGATATGATGGGAACACCAGTTTCAACATATGATGGAGTTCGATGCTTGCAGTCTATAACGGGCGCAATACTTTGGAGATCAAATAGCGTCCAATCTTCAGGAATTTCCATCACCGCCTCCAATTTTCTTGGTCGGCTTAGCGGTCAGTGATTTCACTGTTTTCTCAAAGTCCGAATTAATCGTCTGTGTTTTGTTGAACTCGGCATATTCCGCGAGTGCTTTCTTTTTCATATCTTTACTCTTGATACGGCCTTTGCCTCTCAAAAGCTTATACTCATTGAAACTCAGGAATTTATCGACGCTGGCCGCCATATCCGTCATGTTCATTTTGGTACGGTTTTCGATAATGTTTTCGATGTAGTCGAAAAACCCCGAAACGGTGCGTTCCAGTTTTTTAATCTCGTTCTCTTTCAGATAGTTTTTTGCGACCGTCACATCGGACGATAAGATACGTCCATCGGGCGCGTTTTTCCATGTCGTCAGCCCCATATTGGGCGCGGTGTGGTCAGCGGCCTGATGCGCGATTTCCGCCGCTGTTTTACCTGTAATCGCAAAATGGAATTTGTTCTGCACCATGGCGTAAAAATCCTGCGCGGTCTTTGACCCAGAGTCATAATCCGTGCTGATCTCTGCGAATATGTCGGTGATTTGTAAATAGATACGCCGCTCACTGGCGCGAATCGAGCGGACACGCTCAAGAAGCTCTTTAAAGTAATCTTCGCCAAAGACGTTTTCCGCTTGCTTCAAGCGGTCATCATCCATCACAAAGCCCTTTCTGATGAACTCTTTGAGGATGCCCGTCGCCCAGATACGGAACTGTGTCGCGCGGCGCGAATTCACGCGGTAGCCCACGGCGATAATGGCGTCGAGGTTATAGTAATCTAGCGCCCGTTTCACTTCTCTCTTACCCTCGGTTTGAACCGTTTCCATAATGGAAACGGTTGCCTTTCTGGAGAGCTCTCCTGACTCATAGATATTCTTCAAATGCTTGGAAATAGCTGGCTTCTGTACATCGAATAACTCAGCCATCTGTGTAAGCGTCAGCCAGATTGTCTCCGCCTGCATAAGAACTGTAACGGAGACAGAGCCGTCTTCACCCTCATAGAGGATAAAGGGTGCGCCGCCTTCATTCGGGTCGTCAGGTATGCTGATATCCTTACTCACGCGTCATACCCCAACTCTTTAAGGTAGCCATCCATCTGGACTTCGAGTGCAGCCAGTTCCGCTTTGAGTTTTTCACGATCTTTGCGAACGGCCATGAGGTCAATCTCCGCCTCTTCCTCAAAGGTGTCGACATAGCGAGGGATGTTGAGATTATAGTCATTCTCAGCCATGTCCGCTTGCGTCACGAGCGCAGCATATTTCTCTACGCCCTTGGGGTCACGCTCACGATAGGTCTTTAAGATTTTGTCGAGCTGATCTTTGCCCAACGCGTTTTGGTTTTTGCCGGACACAAAGTCATTGCTCGCATCGATGAATAAGGTTTTCTCATCCGACTTATTCTTGCGCAGCACCAAAATGGCGGCTGGGATGCCTGTGCCGTAAAATAATTTTTCAGGCAGGCCGATGACGGCATCGATTAGGTTTTCTTCGACGAGTTTGGCGCGGATACGTCCCTCCGCTGCCCCGCGAAACAACACCCCATGCGGCACAACTACGGCCATGCGTCCGCTTCCGGGTTTCAGTGTTTCAATCATATGAAGGATAAAAGCATAATCGCCTTTAGTGCGCGGTGGGATGCCTCTGCGGAAACGTCCATAGGCATCATCTTCAGCCGTGCCGTGTCCCCATTTATCTAAACTGAAAGGCGGGTTGGCGACGACTATATCGAAATGGCGTAGACCTTCGGTTTTGGTGAGGAGCTTGGGATTGCGAATTGTATCGCCCCATTCAATGCGGTGATTATCCTCGCCATGCAGAAACATATTCATCTTGGCGAGAGCCCATGTGCTGCCGATGGATTCTTGACCATAGAGCGCGTATTTTTTTGAACCTGTACGCTTTGCGATAAGCTGCCCGCATTTCATCAAGAGCGAGCCTGACCCACAAGCGGGGTCACAAATTTCATCACCAGATTGCGGGTCCACAAGCTCCGCCATGAGGTCAGAGACTTCTGGCGGCGTATAGAACTCACCCGCGCTTTTGCCTGAACCCGCTGCGAAGTTCTTTATCAAATGCTCGTAGGCATTCCCGATAACGTCGAGCTTGCCGACTCGCGACGGGCGCAGGTCAAGCTCGGCTCGGTTGAAGTCTTCGAGCAATCTTCCCAGTAATTCGTTCTTCTGCGCCTCTTCTCCCAAACGCGTAGAGTTGAAACTAATGTCCTGAAAGACATCGCGGAGTTTGCCGATATTAGCCTCTTCAATTGCATGTAACGCTTTGTCGATACGCTCGCCATTGCCGGGCTGGAATCTCTCATCATAAAGGGAGTAAAAATCTGCGCCTTCGGGGAGGTTAAAGCGCTCCGTCTTCATCATCTCCTGAATGAGCTTCGGCTCATCACCATATTCCTCTTGATATTTGCGATAGTGATCGCGCCAAACGTCGCTGATATATTTCACAAATAGCATCGTCAGGACGTAGTCCTTATAGATGGATGCATCCACTGTCCCTCGGAAGGTGTTGCAAACCGCCCAAACGGCGGCGTTTATATCTTCTTGTTTAATCGCATCTGTCATTGGGTTTTTCCGTTCATAATTTGGGTCGCAAGAGCGCTCAGCTCTAGGGCTGTATTATCTATAAGAGCGCGGTGAATTTGTTGGGTTCGGCGGGCGGCTTTGGCGTAATTCGCTATGATAATTTGCCGTTCCATTGAGGGTATGAAAATTGGCATTTTTGAAAGCACTTCGCGGCGAATATTGCGGATGGTTGAAGCATCCGCGAAACGACTCAAATAGCTTTGTGCTGGGGCTTGATTAATTTGCCACGCTAAAAACTCGGAAGATAAAAGACTTGATCGCTTGGGTGTCACGACAAAGAACTGCGGCGAGCAGGTCGCCTTGGGCGGCGGGTTCACGACAGGATATGCGTAGGTATTCATACCGCGAGAGGCGAATAAAATATCACCGTCCTCAAGCCAATGCGGGTCGCGTTTCAAGTCAACTTTCACCCGCGCCACATGAGGCCAGTCAATTCCACTTTCGATATCAACATTACGGTAACCGACAAAGGGAATATCACCCACAGGAAGCTTAGATTCGGCACCACGATATGCACACCCAGCCCGGATGTTTGCAGTATCGCCTATCGTGCATGATTCTTCTAACATGCATCCCAGATAGGCGCGAAGGGCACAATTGTCAATGCATGAAGGCGTTTCATCAGAAAATACCCAATTATACCCAATAATATCCGATTGCCATTCCATCATTTTAGAAGCCACTAGGAAAGAAAACGGCCATTTCTTTTCTTAGTGGATTTCTTAAGAAAGGTTCGGGCCTTTTTAAAAAGGCGAGAAATCACTCCAAATCCATGAAATTTTAAGAGACTTTGCGAGGTTAAAATACAAGGTGCCCCCATCGAAAACCCCAGTGGTATGGGGAAATACTCCGAATCCATGCCCCCACGCCTTTAGGCCTTGGGGGCATGAAAAACGATGTGCAGACAATGCTTTAGCATGGTGGTGACACCACCCGCTTTATCTAGCCCTCCAAAATTTCATTTTGCCACTTTTCCCAGATTAGCCCCCAGCCGCCCAGAACACTGTAATTATTCATTCGAGAAATTTTGGGGCAATATGCTATAATTTACCCATGCCAGTCACACCTGAAGTTCTTTCCGACAATCAAAAACTCGCTGCCGACATTCGCGAGGCGATGGTTATTCTGGCGAAGGTTATTCGCAAATTTGGAGATGCCCCTTGGCCGTTGATGGAGCGTTTCCAGCGCGAACTGAAAGCTCTCGAAGACCGCGAAGCGCTCCTTGTTGATCTACTAGGCGAAGCGCCTGACAGTGCTTCTAAGGGGCCAGATTTGCCAGACTTTGGGTAAGTCCATCGCTTACGGGATGCGCGATTTTAAGCATCTCTCTCCGTCGATATTCTAGCGAACCTCCGTCGCCATATTGAGGTCTTGTGTTCTTGTGGCCCATCAATGTGCAACGCAATCCATAGTCTAATCCAGCCTCCTGCATGCGCTTTTCAAAGGCATGGCGGAAGCTATAGATGCGGTGCTTTTTCGTCGGCATTAGGCCGCGTGTGTGAAAGGTTTTAAGCAGTGCTGCGGATAGAGAGTTGCCCTTGTCACGGTAACGCGGGAAGCCATTTGGAGCGCGTTTCATCGCCTCTAATGACACACCGATAAGCGGAACATCACGCGCGGATGCCATAGATTTAAGCTCTCTATTCGCGGTTGGACGGATGCGAATATGCGGCACCTCAGCATCCAAACAGATGTTTTCCGGCAGTAAGTTTGCTATCTCGCTGGGCCTGCACCCTGTCTCGATAAGGGCGTAGGCGATGATCTGCGCTTCCGTGTTTATACCGTCTAAGACATTCGGCTTTAGGATTTTTGACTGCACCCAATCGTTAGAAAATGAGGGCGTCGCTTCGGTTGGCGTGTCCTTAAACCGAAGTTTTCTGAACGGGTTTTCTCGGTCCTCCTCGCCTTGATAAGTCCAATACTCCCGAAAGAGCTGGCGTAGATTTCCTAGCTCTCGGTTCGCGCTATTAGGGCGGTATGTTCTGGCGTTGGAGCTATCACCCCGTAGGCGCTCACCCCACCAATCATAGAACTGCCGCCCATGTTTTCGAGCTATCTCATCCATCGTTAGATTTCCGCAAAGTGCCACAAAATGTTCCACAGCGCGGGTCTTCGTGGCTTTCCACCTGACGATTTGTTCGGGCGACTTACGGCTCGTATCGCCAATGCTCAGCTTGTCGCAATAGAGCTTAAAGGCATCGCGGATGGTGTCCTTCGGCGGCTCTATTGTGCCTAAGACAGCTTGTGTATCTATCTCAGTTATCTCGTCGCTCTTAAGTGTTTGCACACGCTCTAACACCTTCTCAATCGGCTCTTCATGGAGGAGGGATGGGAACGGTTTGAAGTCAAAGCCAACAGCCACAGCACGGCGTCTAGCCGTTCTATAGCGGCACATTTCAGCCGACTCTTGAACGGCTTCTCCGGTCTTTTCAGCTAACGCTGTTTCCCAAAAATGCTCATCGGAATCCATGTACCTGTCGCGCATTTCACGGGCGATTGTGAGGGAGTCTGTGTGCAAGGCTTTCTTCACCCTGCGGCGTTTATCGATGCTTTGATAACGGGATGGAACGCGGCGCACATAATACCAAGTGTGGCCACGTTGTTCTAAGTAGTGATTTTGGCGAATGGTCATAATCCATTGTACCCCAGTCTGGACCCCAATTTGGACCCCAAATTGGGGAAAATTGGGGGGTTGCGAGAAAACGTGGGAAAAAACGTATTTCTTCCAACGACTTAACGGTCTTGAGAATGAGAGAAATGGCGCACTGGGGAAGCGTCGAACTACTGGTTACCGTTGTTCCCGCCTGTTCGGTAAAACCTAATAAAACCTCATATTTTATTGGCCTTTTGTCCGCAATAGTCCATAGCTATACGTGAAAAGCCGACGATTGCGCTAGGCACGGCGCTGGGCACGGCTAGGCACAGCGTATCGGTTGGCGGCAAATCCATCGAAACGCTTTACGGGCAAGGTGGATTAGCGTGAGTGGACTTCATAAATTGACGGCAACGGGCGCAAAGGCGCTTACAAAAACAGGGCGTCACTCAGACGGCGGCGGGCTTTATCTCCGCATTCAAGGCGGCGGGCGCAAATCTTGGCTCTTCATGTGGAAGCGAAACGGCGTCCAGCGTGAAATCGGTCTAGGTTCTTTTCAAACCGTGACTTTGAAGGCCGCCCGTCAAAAGGCACAGATAGCCCGTGACGCACTGGCGAGAGGGGATGACCCTAAGGTTACCCTAACGCCGCAAGCGACGAAAACCTTTCTGGACGCGGCCAAGGCTTGCCTAATTGCCCGTGATTTAGACAGCCTGAATCCAAAGACGAAACGCAAGTGGGAACGCACAGCGTTTGAAATTGCGAAGCCGTTGCACCGCAAGCCCGTGGCAGACGTGAAACGCGAAGACATCCTGAAAATACTCACGCCGATATGGCAGGCGACGCCAGAGACGGGCCGCAATGTCCGTTCACACCTAGAGATCATATTCAACTATGCGAAGGGCCGCGAATGGAGCGACGCGGAAAACCCAGCGCTATGGAAAGGCGGGCTAGAAGCGGTTCTGCCAGCGCTTAATCGCGCTAACGTCAAACATCATCCCGCTATGCCCTATGATGACGTGCCCGCCTTCATAGCAAGGTTGCGAGGCCGTCCAGCCGTTGCTGCACGGGCGCTGGAGTTCACAATCCTAACCGCTGTCCGCACGAGTGAGGCGCTGGACGCCGTGATTGGCGAGTTTGATTTAGACGCTGGGATATGGACCATTCCAGCCGAACGGATGAAATCAGGCCGCGCCCATACCGTACCGTTAAGTTATCGTGCGATTGAGATTGTCAAAGAGATGCGGTCCGCGCCCGTTTCTGAATATGTGTTTTTTGGCCAGCGCCCAAACCGCCCCTTGTCTAATATGTCTATGCTTATGCTTATGCGGCGCATGAAGGTGGAGAATGCCGTTCCACATGGCTTCAGGTCTACCTTTAGGGACTGGGCGGGGGATCGCACCCAATACGCGAGAGAGGTTGCGGAGGCCGCGCTGTCACATTCCGTAGGCGATATAGTCGAGCGTTCTTATCGACGCGGCAATGCGCTGGAAAAACGTCGCAGTTTGATGCGAGAATGGGATAAGCACTTATCGAATGAAAGCAAAAGCTATGACAAAGTTGTATGACTTTAGCCAAACCTTAAAATCTGAAGACATAACGTCAATTTCAGATTTCTTGGTATTGGGGCAAGTCGTCGAGACCCTTAAAAACCTCACTACCAAAAAGGAGTACGCGAAAACGAAGGGGCTTCTTGAGAAAAAAATAAAGCAACATGCCATTTCACCCCCATTCGATGAAGATGGACTGATAACGGCTAGGGAAGCCAATTTTGAGGAGTGGGAGAAACGCAACAAAGAGCTGAACTTGCTTTTCGCAATAAATGAACTCCGACTTCGCCCTAGCGAAATAAATTTATCTACCTTTTACCAAGATTATGGTGCCGAGCTGGCCGCGTCGATTGTTTATGACAAATGCAATATGAGTTCGTTCTATCGTAAACAATACAATGATCGAACCAGCAGGACCGATGCGCAGCGAGCGTGGACCATAGCCTTCGGAAGAGAGTGCCAAGGTTTTGTACGAAACTCTATGAGGAAGCTTCTAAGTGATCCTGCACCTTCCTTTCCATTTAACGCTCCTTTCGGCCACCTCAAAGAAAGATATATCGTTATAAGTGGAGCTAAGGAAGCATTCAGAATTTACGAAATATCTAATAGTACAACCTCCGTAAAAGACTTCGTCGTAAGCTTCAGGAATGCAATTCGGAACCATAGTAATCCTTTGGTAGATCAATATCAGAAGGTTGAAGATTCGGCGCGACTTTGCGTTGGAAGTGTTTCCTCTATTGAGGAGTCTGTAAGTCGAGGGTTTCGAGATAATCAGCACTTGTTAGAAATTGCCAAAGATTCCAAGATGGACTAGTTTTGCTCAGCCGTTGATAAAAAAATTATCTTGATAAGGTCCAGCCCATTTAACTATTTACGCTGGCGCATTCATTCACATTATAAAGGATAACCTCGGATACTCCAGAGGCTGCACTAGGGCGGGTTCGCCTTAAAGGACTACTCAATATGACCGAACAAATCACGGTCACGGTTCCACAAGCCTGCAAAATGACAGGTATTAGTCGTTCCACAATCTACACACTTTTTGACAGCGGGCGGTTGCAAAAGCGGAAGCTTGGGGGCCGCACCCTCATATTGGTGCGTGACCTTCGCGAATTGATGGACTCGCTTTCCGACACATCCAAAGAGGTCGCATAATGGGACGGCGAGCGCTGGCCCTCAAGGCAATTGTTGGGGGAGGTTACACGGCTATTTTAAGAAACCAAACCGCTTGGTTTCTGCTGGAGCTTGCTAAAGCTGGATCACGCGGCATTACAAAAGCGGATTATCCCGGATTGCACGTTGGCGATATTGTCATGCGCATTCGTCGGGCGCTGGGCTATGAGACGATAACTTGCGAAATGGAACCCAGTCGCGGCGCGTGGGGCGGCGAGCATGGTCGATATAAGCTCAACGCCGATGTAACTCTTATCGAAATTGTTGAGCCGAAAAAGCGGAGGCCTGCAATGGCGGCAACCATGCAGGCCTCAAATCTAAATCGATCCAACGAGCAAGCTGGAGGTAACTCAGATGTCTGAAACTTACCGCCCAGAAAACAATAACGCAATCGAAACGAAAGGGGGCGCTGGCTATCCAGCGCCTTCACAATCCCCCTACCTAGCCCCCAGCCATATCGAAGCTGATAGAGGTGAAATCATAGGGCTATGCCCTAGCAGAATATCACGCGCGGACATTCTGGCACTAGGACACCCCACAAGCCCGATTAAAGCTATCAGGGCCAACTGTCTGGACTGTTGCGGAGGATCGGAAGGCGAGGTCCGTAAATGTGTCGTGACAGCTTGTCCGCTTTGGCCGCTACGCATGGGGCGCAATGTTTACCACGCGAATGCGAGGGGGCGTCATGGGTAAAAATAAGAAAGGTAGGGGCGTAAATGCCAAGGGTCGAAGCAAAGGAAACGGGCGTTTTGTAATGCTGGATTACATGCTTCTCGATTGTCCAGCGGGTCAAAGCCTTACGCCGGGCGAACTTGCCGTTCTAATCCGCGTCATGCAACGCTATCACGGCGAAAATAACGGTCGTATTTCACTATCGTGTAGAGACGCTGCAAAGTTATCAAATGTTAGCAAAGATACAGCGTCAAGACATATCCGATCCTTATGCGACAAGGGTTTTATGCGGATTAGAACGCCGTCGTCATTCGGGCGCAATGGCCGAAGAGCGACGGAGTTTTATCTGACAATGTTTCCAACACAAAAGGGAAACCCAGCGCCGCGTGACTTTCAGCGCTGGAAATGACCTGTTGAAAACAAAACGTCGTATCAATCTAAGGACAAGAGTGGCCCTAGATTAGGACGCAAGCCTGTTTCGTGTGTTGTCGGGTAGCCGTTATGTCCTAAATAGAGATACGCAAGCGACGTTTTATCGTCTTTTGCGTATCGATCCGTGGGACACATATAATCTACCATACTCTTACGGCTTCATATAACCGTTCTCACGGCAAGCGCGGCGTTGGCCTGCCCTCATGGCTAAGGCCAACAAAGGCCGCGCGGTTGAAGAATGTTGAGACGTAGACCGCCCTCAATTTTCTTTCCAGTCGCATAGCGCAAAGTCGGGACGAAACCGCGAAGCGGATAGAGCGGGCGGGGTAAGCCTATCACTGTTAATACAGGGAAAGAACAGCGAGAGGATCGCGTAAGAACGGGAAGTTTACGGGGGGCTTCAAGATTAATCTCCTATCAGTACGCGAGAAGGAACACCTGCCCGGCACCTTCATCTTCGGAGCAACTGAAAACGGACACCCGCCCCCCGTTCCATCTTAACAGGTTTTACCTCTCCAAACCCGCTGCATAGGGCCACGCGCGATATGTTCAAATCTAGAAGGGGGGTATGGGGTGGAAAGTCGGAAGCCGCTCAATAGTCAGACCATCGGCTCATAAGATTAAAAACCTGAATACAGTTTTTCCGCATGCGCCCACGCGATTATATGTGTATATTGTGCTACTTGCTTGCAAAGTCTGATGCTCTGAGATGAAATCAATCCCGATTGCCATGTGATGAAAAACAATTTTGATGACGAATTAGAAGCTGCCAAGCAGGATGAGATGAAGTATTTGAATGGGTCCCGTGGCGACCATTCGCATTGGCCGTATATGGCTTTGATTATCGGCGTGGTGGCGTTCGCCCTATGGATTACGATTGCCCCTGCCAGCGCGTCCGATAAAATGACAGGCTACTATGCGACTATAACGAAGGTTAGCGACGGTGATACGTGGTGGAGTATTCGGGATGGAGAGACAGAGGCCCGCAAGTATCGGGGCTATCTATACGACGCACCAGAACCGACACAGTACGGCAATGCGCTAAGCAAAGCGCATGGGTTATAATCGCAATCTCGACAAACAGAACGCTGCTGAATAAACATGGTGGCAACGCAACTGGAGCCAGTTCTTTGTTTTGCTCCTAGTCGTTGCTATATCGTTGGCTGTTGCACATGGATTTGAGAAGTAAATGTTCGGCTTTGTAGCATGCAGCTGTATTCATTAGTCACAACGATTTTCTTGTTCAATATAAGTTTGATTTCCTACACCGCGATAGATAGAATCTGACCGAGAGGTCAGAAGTTGCCAAGCAAGATAAAAGACGTAAGTTTTAAACTATATGGACTGCTCCACGAAAAAAATGGGGCGGTGAGGGCCGAGGTTTTTGCTAAAAAACTATCTGACTTTGTCAAAGGTCTGAAGGCTGCTGACAAACACGTTAATGGTAAAAAAGCCGCCAATCATCTTATTACCGACCTGCAGTATGGAAGCGCATTGGCCACAATATCCGAGGAAGTTTATAGTACCAAAGTCCAATTTGAGTCTTCTGGGATCGAATACTACCAGCAAGTGGCGAACGATATTGCGACGGGAAATCCTATCCCGTCTGACACTCCTGTTGCTGTTGTAAAAAGTTTGGCGCGTCTCGGAGACGGAGCAGACAAAACTTTTTCTCATGGGGAAATGCAGCTACCCGAAAACGACGCAACTATTGTTAGGCTCGATGAGTTTTTTGATCGACAAGCGGAGGTTTGGCTCGATAGCTTTACAAAGCCTGATCGAGGAGAAGCCTTTTTCGAAGGCACCTCGTTTGGGGAGTTTGATGGCACGATTAAAGAGGTTGATCTGCGGGGAAAAATCCACAGCGCGAAACTGATATTATCCGCTGGTGGAGTGGAATTAGATTGTATCTGCAATTCCGTTTCCGTTACCAATTTAAGAGAAACGCTGGATAAAAGAGTTATTGTGCAAGCTGCGGCTATGTATAATGGACATCATCGCCTTCCTGAGCGCCTTGATATAAAGCTTATTACACCAGTAATTGAGGGAAACCTTAGGCGCTGGCGCGGAGCTTTTGACATACCTTCCCGTAAAAGCGGGGATCTATGGTAATGGCTATCAGCAACCTATTTTGGGACTCTAATGTCTTTATTGCTTTCCTAAATGACGAAAAGGAAATCTATGACATTCCAAGCATTGAGCAATATTTGGAGGATGCCAGACAGGGCAAGTGTAAGATATACACGTCCTCAATCGTATTTACAGAAGTCACACCTAAAAAGCTTGTGAAATCGGAGTACGGTACATTCAATGACTTTATAGCCGACTTTAGAGGCCAAGTTATTACAATAGGGAATGATCCTATTATTGGGTCTCTCGCTGGAGAGTTGAAAGACCTGCCATATAAGAAAAGCAACTCTACAAAACGCATTCTAACAACCGGCGATGCTATTATGCTTGCAACTGCATTGGAGCTAGAATCCAGCTATGGCGTTGAGCTGGATATATTTCATACCTTTGATAACGGAGGCGGCCCGCGTAGTCCCGAGGGGGGTAAAGCTATTCCAATGCTTACATATCAAGATTGGTGCGAGGGTATTGAGAGCGATCCGCTTGCCGCGAGGGTGATAGAGATGGATCGGCGCAAGCCAATCCATCCCACACCTAATATGTTTACCTCTTACTGACAGGGCGAAAATCGACCTATCTCGCGACACAGCGTGTAAACTATTAGTACGCAAAAAAAGGAAGCGTTTTGGTGGATGCCGAGAGGCTTGCAAAAGAAAAGCCCGCTGACGAGTCAACAAGCTAATCCATGTTTTCAGGGCGGTGACTGGATTCGAACCAGTATTCCTCCGCTTTTCACGCGGTAGCTTTACCAATTAGCTACACCCTGAACTAAACCCTATGGTCTAAACCATAGAGTTGTGGTCAGGGCTAACATTCTATCGGCAATTTAGCGGGCGTACAATAGACTGGTGCGGGAAAGAGACATATTTCTAAAAAAACGAACGTCGCAAAAAACAGACTAGGCACCACGCTATGCACGAGAACAAGTTAGTGCGATTTTTGCGTTATAAAACAATGATTTAGATTAGGTAAATGGCGCACTGGGGAGGATTCGAACCCCCGACCCCTTGATTCGTAGTCAAGTACTCTATCCAACTGAGCTACCAGTGCGTGGTCGTCTTTCAACGAGGTGCGCCTTAAAGCGGAAAATGCCCGCGCCCGCAAGCGCTTTTTGCCGCTAATTTATAGCTTTTGCATAGTAACATACGGCTTTGCTTTTTTCCGGTATGTTCCGCTTACCTATGGCTATGAACCCCGCGCGCTGGTGAAACATGTGCGAGCCAGGATTGTCGGGACGCGTGTTCACCTCACAAGCCAAATTTTTATAACCCTGTGATTGAGCGTGAACCGCCAAGTCTTGATAAAGCGCGTGACCCACACCCTGCCCCTGCGCCTCGGCTGCAATGACTATACGGTCAATATAGAAAAATTCGGACAAGTTCTGACGCAGCCATATCAAATTCGCATGATCGGGGTAATCGATATCATGGGGATATGCCAACAAAGCCCCCAGCAACTGACCTGTTTCAGGATCAATCATGCATTTTTGATAACTGGTTTTAGAGAGAAGATAATCCAATCCCTTATTGTCCAGCGGCGAGAGCCAATGCACAAATTCTGCGTTCAGCTGTAGAAAACGCGCTTTATATTCTG
The DNA here is from genome assembly GCA_947503715.1 of uncultured Caulobacterales bacterium. Classification (GTDB taxonomy): domain Bacteria; phylum Pseudomonadota; class Alphaproteobacteria; order Caulobacterales; family Maricaulaceae; genus Litorimonas. The sequence goes on from CANNER010000004.1 coordinate 203,448, forward strand.
AGGAAAAGGCAACGATCATAGGGCCAGTAAAACCCCACGCGTCAGCGCCCGTGCGACTGCGCGTGCCGCAGCAGCGCCTAACGCTGCCAAGTCAATCGGGCGCTCACAGGACTTATCGCCAAGACTCAGCGCAAATAATGTATCCCCGTCCAATGGCGTATGGGCCGGCTGTACGGCCATCGCAATGCCGTCCTGCGCCATAATCGCCAAACGTTTGAGTTGTTTCTGCGTGAGGGCCGCATCTGTCATGATTGCGCCGATGACCGTGGACTGCCCTGCCGCCTTTAGGAATGCGAGCTTTGTGTCTTGGGGGTCTGACCATCTATAACCCTCTGGCGGGCGGCGGGACCCGAATTCTCCGTCACGTTCATAAACCCAGGCCCACGGGCAATTCGTGCCAGGCATAAAGGGGGATCCGACGGGATTGGCCGCAATCACGGCTTGAACAGAGATATTCTCGACCCGTTCCGTCGCAATCCCCAGACCGCCGGGATAGAGCCCTGCCGTGGCACCGTACCCGGCTCCAACGCTGCCTTCATTTGCAGACGCTTCTGCAGCTTCGCAGGCCGCAATCGCGAGGTCGCGAAAAGGCGGGGTTTGGCCCCAGTCTTTGTCGCCCCCATTCGCATTGTCGAATAAAATGGCGGAGGGTACAATGGGGCTTACCGGTATGGGGGCGGGACCGGGCGCATAACCTATGCCTTTTCCGCCAAGCCATGCCGTCGCCCCATCGGCCGCCGCCAACCCATAGACCGAGCCACCCGAGAGCATAAGGGCATGGACCTGTTCAATCAGCCCGCCATCTTGCAGCGCAGAGATTTCGCGTGTGCCAGGCCCGCCGCCGCGCACATCCACCGAGGCAATTGCGGGATTATCGGGCAGGATAATGGTAACGCCGGTCTTCACCCGCGCGTCCTGCGCCTGTCCGATTTTATATCCAGGGAGTAGGTCAATCATGGAGCAGGCTTAGGACGCAAATTGGGCTCTGACAAAAGGATTTATGACGATGCGGCCCGAAAAAACTGCCTGTATAAAATTCCAGCCAATCAACCTGTGTTAAAGCCAGCCCTCTTCTGAAATGTTATGTTATTCAGATGCGCCATTTGAATTCGTCTGCCTGACGTTTCCGGCGACAGGCCTGAAACGATGATGAGCGGATCCCTAAACCAGACACTTCAAGACCCAGACACGGCTGTTTTCCGAAAACTGACGAGTCTTACACCTGCCACAATGGGAGACCTTGCTCCCTTTGCAAAAATTCCAATGCAGCCAAGGGCGGTCTCAAAGGGCGATATCGTGATCGACAATCGTGCGATGAGCAAACGTCTTTATCTTGTAACATCAGGCTGGTTTTACGCCTATTCCTTCCTGCCCAATGGCCGGCGGCAGGTTTATCATATCTATCAAGAAGGCGACTTTATCGGTTTCGAAGATATGATGCACAGTAAAAACGCTTTTTCAGCAGGCGCACTGACGGCGGGCCGCATTTGCGAGATCGACATTCCAGCTATAAATAACATTTTAGGATCGCATCCGCGATTTGCGAGCTATCTCTACGCTGTGAGCTCTCTCAACCACATTGTCATGATGGACCGCATGCAATCTATCGCGCGTCAGAATCCACGCGAGCGCGTTGCGCATTTTCTATTGGAAATGGCCAATCGTGTGCGGGTCACGTCAAAATTCCATAGCGGACAGAGCGGGAACTCCCTCACCTTCAATCTCCCGATGGTGCAGGACCTTTTCGCAGATTGTGTCGGCCTAACAGCGGTTCACATTTCCAGAACTCTGACATGGATGACGCAAGAGGGTCTGATTGCAAGACCGTCCAGAACGCTTATAACAATTAAGGACGAAGACGGACTGATTGAGCTGGCCAGTTATCGTAATCGTTATAAAAGAGACTAAGATTGCCTACGACTAAAACTATGATTACTAATTTGAATATATTGTTTAAGAATAAAATCTGCCTGCGTTATCCTGCCACAGTTGTATGGCTCCATAGCCTTCCCAAATTAGCAGATGTTAGAAATGGCGGTCTTAAGCAACGCCATCGTCACGAGGCATTGTGCTTCGTCGATCAGAACGGCGTGTAGAACATGGCGGGTGAATTTTTAAAAAAGCTCGAAATCTTTGCAGAATTGAGCGAGGCTGAGGCCAATCTATATAGGTCCCTGACTCAGACTGAGCGGACGTTAAACGAAAACCAGACGCTTTTGACGGATGGTGCGCCTCAATCCAATTTATATGTTGTCAAATCCGGCTGGTTTTATTCCTATGCCATTCTACCCGATGGAAGCCGTCAGGTTCACGGAATTTTCACGGCGGGCGACGTAATCGGGACAGAACATCTGTCTTGGGGGACATCAATGTCCAGCGTTGCTGCGGCGTCAGACGGCGTCGTGTATCAAATTCCCGTTAAAGCGGCACGTCAGTTCCTCATGGACAATCCGCGCCTAAACGCAATTTTTTACGCGCTGCACATGGTGCATAACGGGCTGCTTTTGGACCGGATCACCGCGGTCTCCCGTCTGGGGGCTTACCAGAAATTAGCTTATTTCCTGGCGGATACGCTCATTCGTCAAAATCTTATTCTGGAAACAGAGACGGATATTCTACACCTCCCGCTCTCGCAAAATTTTGTTGCAGATTGTCTGGGCCTCTCTTCCGTGCATGTTTCACGTCAGGTCGGAAAACTGATCAAAAATGGGATTATCGAGAAACAAGGCCGGTATGATTTTCGTGTCCTGGACCGGGACGCGCTACTGAAGCTAAGTGACTATACGGACCGGTTTGCCGATATTGCGAGCAGCAATTTCGATGCAAATTTTTCATCCGATCATTCGAAAGGTGAATTTGGATAGACGTCATGCGTCACGATATGACATTTGATGGCGACGCGCCCAGTTTGGGCGCGTTTGACGTTTCGCATTTCTTCGATGTCACAAATATGTCCGTCGTCATTTCCGACGCGCGGGAACCGGACCTTCCGATTATCTATGTTAACCGCGCCTTTGAGATGACAACTGGCTATGCGCGCTCATTCGCGGTCGGACGAAATTGTCGATTTATGCAGGGCGAGGATACTGATCCCGCAACTGTTCGAAGAATAAGGCAGGCCCTCAAAAAAGGTCAACCGGTCACGGAAGTCCTGACAAATTACCGCGCGGATAAAACACCCTTTCTCAACGAGCTCATCCTAACGCCGATCTATGACAAGCAAGATCGGCTCGTCTTTTATGTCGGCGTTCAAACCGTTATCAATGAGGCCATCTCTCAGGACATTACGAAAGATGAGGGTCGTAACCTTGTCGCCTCTATACAGCGGCATATTACGTCGCATTTAGATGTCATTATGGACATTTCATCTCTCGCGGATGACAATGAGACCGTTACAATATCAGATGTGAAACGCGACTTCCTGAAACGAATTTCAAGTCTCGACGTGCTTTATCGTGATTTGGGGTCCCATCTTTCAGAAGATGGACTGGTCGATCTGGGGGCCTATGTCAGTCATATTACCTCAATATGTGCAGCCCGCTTTGCCCGCTTTGGTGTCAGGGTAAATATCCGAACGGAAAGCCTGCCCGCACCCATTGATTATTCAGTTCGTATTGGCCTGATCCTCAATGAAATTTTGGAAAACGCATTGCGTCATGCTTTTCATGGTCGGGACACCGGGTTTGTAGAAGTTTTGATGACCTTAAGCGATGATACACTGACACTTTCCGTCATAGATGACGGGACGGGTTTTTCGACCGTAGAGCCTTGGCCCGCCATTGGACGGTACGGCGCAGCCGTCACCCGCTTACTTCTGGATTTAACTGGCGGGGAGATCAGTTTTGAGAGCTCCAAACACGGCACAGTCATTGAAATAACCTCGCCTCTGACGGCAAATGGTGTGAAACCCTAACCTTATTCTTCCTCTGTGGACTCTTTCAGGTCGGTTTTGGCGGCTAAGCCGGAGTCAACATCAGTCAAAGCATCATTCTGCAGGGCTTTCGAGCTCGCCGTGGTCGCCTCATTTGCTGCATCGCGGGTTTTTTCCCAAGCTGGGTTTTCGGTGTTTTTCTTGTCTGACATAAATTTTCCTTTCAGATTTTTAATTGCATACGGACTTTAACGTAAAGACCGCGCTCTTGTTCCAAAACTCCGCCCTGCGTCGTTTTCGATATTTACGGAGCCAAATGTTCTTGTTATGTTCACACATGACCAAGACACTTATTGATAAGCTGAAGATCCTCGCGGATGCCGCAAAATATGATGCGTCCTGCGCCTCCTCTGCGACGAATCGCAAAGATAGTGCAACGTCCGGTGGGATTGGATCGACGGAAGGGATGGGGATTTGTCATTCTTATGCGCCGGACGGCCGCTGTATCAGCCTGCTCAAAATCCTGATGACGAATTTCTGCATCTATGACTGCCGCTATTGCGTGAATCGCGTGTCGTCCAATGTTGAACGGGCACGGTTTTCCGTCGAAGAAGTCGTCACGCTGACGCTCGATTTCTACAAGCGGAATTATATTGAGGGGCTATTTCTCTCCTCAGGCATTATCCGGTCATCTGATTATACAATGGAGCAGATGGTCGAAATCGCACGGCGTTTGCGTGAAGATCATCTCTTCAAAGGCTATATTCACCTCAAAACAATCCCTGAAGCTGACCCACTCCTCATTAAACAAGCAGGGCTTTTAGCGGACCGACTTTCAATCAATATTGAACTTCCAACGGAAGCCGCGCTGCAATCCTACGCGCCTGAGAAATCAACCACGACCATTAAAACGGCCATGGCCGATGTGCGACAGGGCATTGAGGATGCCCGTCCGGACATTAAAGAACGCTCGCGTTTCCGCCCTGCGAAATTCTCACCCGCCGGGCAATCGACACAAATGATCGTCGGCGCAGATGCCAGCAGGGATGCCGATATTATGACATCCTCCACGACGCTCTATTCCAGTTATAAATTGAAGCGCGTTTATTATTCCGCCTTCTCGCCCATTCAGGATGCGTCGAAAGACCTGCCCCTCGTCAAGCCGCCGCTGATGCGGGAACATCGTCTTTATCAGTCGGATTGGCTGCTGCGCTTTTACGGTTTTAAAGTGAGCGAGATTTTTTCAGGTCAAAGCAACGGCATGCTCGACCTGGATATCGATCCCAAACTCAGCTGGGCCATTGCCAATCGCTCCGGCTTTCCGGTGAATATAAACACGGCGCCAAAAGAACGCCTCTTGCGCGTGCCTGGGCTGGGTCTGAAATCGATTGACCGGATACTCCTCGCACGACGACAGACAAAGCTCCGCCTCGCCGATGTGAAAACGATTGCCCGGTCGATTAAGACGTGCCGCGCCTTTATTGAGACCTCGGACTGGAACCCCGGCAGTCTGCTCGACAGCGTCGCCCTACGCCAAGTCTTTGCGCCGGAGCCGGAACAACTCGCACTTTTGTAGGGATATGGGGCTATGAGGTGTATCACCCTCGACAGTGAGACAGATTTCGACGGCTGGCGGGATGCCGTGCGCCCCCTCCTCGCGGCGCGGATTCCCTGCGAAGCTTTGGGTTGGCGTGTGGGTAATACTGCAACGGACCTGTTTTCTACGATGGGCGATAGCGACCTCTTCAAAGTCACCGACCATCCACAATATCCCGTCCGGATTACAAAGACCCAGGTGGCGATGTGCAAGCGGGTCCTCTGTCACCGCTCTCCGGAACGGCTTTATCACCTCTATGCGACATTGCTGCGATTACAGACCGATCCCTATGCCTTGGATGATCCGCTCTTCACGAGCGGGTTATGGGTGCGGGAGGCGGATAAGAATATCCGTCGCGACGTCCACAAAATGCACGCCTTTGTCCGGTTTAAAAAAGTCGGCGAACGGTTGGTTGGAAATATGATGCGGGAAAATTTCTGCGCCTGGTTTGAACCCGATCACCGGATTGTCGAACATACCGCTGATTTCTTCGCCCGACGTTTTACGGGCATGGATTGGTCCATCCTCACGCCCGATGGCTGCACCCATTGGGACGGTAAAAATATCACCGTCTCCCCCGGTGTCGATAAATCCATGGCTCCGGATGCGGATGACACGGAAGAGGCGTGGAAGGCCTATTACGCGTCCATCTTCAATCCCTCCCGCGTGAAAATCGGCGCGATGATGGCGGAGATGCCGAAGAAATACTGGAAAAACCTGCCGGAAGCGGAGTTGATCCCACAGCTTATCCAACAATCGGAAGCCATGAGCCGACAGTTTATGTCGACACCCGAAACTGCGCCCAACATTCGCACAGAAAAGGTCGCGCCAGAGGTCTACGCCCAGACGACCGCCCCCATCAATATCTCAACACTCGCGGAAGCCGAAGACGCCGCCCGTCGCTGCACGCAGTGCAATCTCCATTGCAACGCGACGCAAACCGTGTTCGGCCAAGGCCCGATGAGTGCTAAACTCATGTTGGTCGGGGAACAGCCCGGTGATCAGGAAGATATTGCGGGCGCCCCCTTTGTCGGTCCCGCCGGACAACTCCTCGACCGCGCGTTGAACGAGGCTGGCCTTGACCGCGGCGGTCTCTACGTCACCAACGCCGTCAAACATTTCAAATTTGAACCGCGCGGGAAGATGCGTTTGCACCGCAACCCTGTCGCGGACGAAATTGAACGCTGCCGAAGTTGGCTGACGTTGGAGCGGCAATTCGTGAAACCCAAGGTTATTCTGGCCATGGGGAAAACGGCTCTGCTGTCCCTGACGGGCCATAAAGGCACACTGAAATCCGTACGCGGCGGAAGTTTTGAAGGGGAGTTTGGCGAGACGATTATACCTACCGTGCACCCCAGTTTCCTTCTCCGCCTGCCCGACCCCGCCGCACGGGACAGGGAGTATGCGCAATTCATCCGTGATATTTCACGGGCCGAAAAATTGACGAAAGAGGCGGCCTAACGCATTCTCCCGATGAAAAGAATTATCAGACTAACGAACCAGCTCACCCATTTTTCCACGACCTCGGCGACAGGTCCTTCAATATTGTAGGCGATGACTGCTATCGTAAATCCGGCTAAAATCGCGAGCAACACGGACCCATCGCGCAATGTCCAACCTAAACATTTAACGAGAATCACGGGACCGAACCCAGCGCCCAGCGCAACCCAGGCAAAAAGCACACGGCTGAAAATTTCCTGTGGAAGAGCCAGTGTCAAAATGACCGCGAAAACCGCTACGCCGACCATAGCAAGGCGCCCGAACATCAACGCGCGTTTCGGGCTGGCATAGGTCACGCCGCTATCATGCGAGACGGCCGACGCCGCCGCGAGAAGCAGGCTATCGACGGTGGACATAACGGCAGAGAGCACTGCCGCAATCACGACACCTGCGAGGACCGGCGGCAGGAATTGTTGCGCCGCCGCGAAGAACAGGCTCTCACCGCCCGTGTCGACATTCAACGCCCGCGCGGCAAAGGCGAGACAAATGAGACCGGAATAGATCACGACGCCCCAGCCAATCGTGATAGCGGCCGCCTTCTTTCGCTCTCCATCAGAACGGACGGCCATAATCCGGTTTAGGAGTTGCGGCTGCCCCAATGCGCCCAAACCCGTACCTAGCAAACCCATGGCCAGACCAATACCTGCCATACCTGCAGCGCCATTGGTGAAGCTGAAATAATCATGATCTTGCGTGGCATGCAGGGTCTCAATAACAGACCCAAATCCACCCGCCGCCATGACCGTCGCCAGGGGTACGAGCACGCAAGCCAACATCATCACGCCCGCTTGTAGAGCATCCGTAATACTCGCGGCCCAGAAACCGCCCAACGCGCAGTAAATCACGATGACGACCGCGCCGATAATGACAGCTTCCGCGATGCTGAGTCCGAAAACCTCACCCAGCGCATTGCCCGCCGCTTGAAACTGACTGGAAATATAAAAGACAAAACAAAAGAGGATGAGCGCCGCGCAGACCAATCCCGTCACGCGTTTGGCCTTCGGGGCAAGACCTTCCGTGATGAAATCAACAATTGTGATATGCCCCTTGGCCGCCGTCTCTGCGTTCAAGCGTGGGCCCATGACAAGCCATGTCATCAGATAGCCGCCAAAAATGCCCGGCACGAGCCAGAGTCCGACAACGCCTTGCGTAAAAACCATGCCCGTAAAGCCCAAGAGGACCCAAGCGGAACTCGTCGACGCGGCATAGGACAGTCCTGCCGTCCAAGGCCCCAGACCGCCACCCGCGAGGAAATAATCCGACTCATCAGACACCCGTTTCGATGCCCACCATCCAACGCCCAACAGGACGACTTTATAAGAAATCAGGGTAATTAAAACGACGAGAGTATCAGACATATAATCTGCCTTAAGATGACATTTGTGATTTTGATAGCCTCTTACGAAAAAAGCGGTATCTTATATCTATGAAGACACTCAATCTCTCGGCCCTTAGCCTCCTTCTTTTCCTGAACACGGCAGGCCTCGCGCAAGCGCAGTCCGCGCCAGACCTACGCGATATATTGAAAGAGACAGGTTCCAGCACGGCAACATTTAACTGCACGGCCTCAAAGTCGATGTTTGAAAGCAATAATAAATTGGGTGGATTGGATGCAATTTTCAACTTTGATGGCGATTCCGGTAAAGGTACAAAAACGTTCAAAACCTACACGCGGGAGGCAGCCCAACGCGCGCTCGATAATGGTTATAATTACGCCATCATGGCACCGCTCTCGATTGGGAATTATCGAAATCAAAGAGAAGTTGTCTATTATGGCTGGGGCGTTGCCCGTAAAGGGACGCAATATGGGGACGAGCGCAGATCATATAATCTGGGCTGCACAGGCTTAGACGATGTCGCAGCATTTGATTTAATGTGGGACGCGCGCACGGAAGAGTCGATCGGAGATGAAGGCACATTGATTGACTTGCGTCTGCTCAATGACACGTTGGACCTCGGACTGACGGTTCCGGCAAGATCCCGAAAAATTCATGATATTCGCTATAAAATTCCGGGAGACCGAGAGCGGATTGCGGCGCAATTTGATGTCAAACAGAAATCGGCATCTTGCAGGACACCCTTGAGTCCCGTCTCCCTAAGACAGTTCAAACCTTCCGACTCCGCGAGAAATCGTGCGGAAGAAACGGCCTGCCTCGAAAAATACAGAGCTGAAGCCAAAGCCGTCGACTGGGATAGGTTTCCCCTCTTCGTGAAAGACACGAAAACGGAAAGCGCAACACGCGGCTATGTGCTGAACCGGCCTGACTCAACGGATCCAAAAAGTGACGAGATGGACAACGCACTCTGGGGAAAAGGTTGGGTAGACCTCTCAGATGATTTTCAATCGGCATCCGATTTATTGATCCACAATCCATCCCAAAACTTGCTGCTCATTGCCTCGCAGAATTTGACGGAGACAGAGGCCATTGACCGCGCCGTGTTCCTGACATCTGATATCTATATGTCTGAGAAGAAAACAGGCATCGCTTTGAACGATAAGACATCTTATTATCGAGGCCGTTTTGACACTAAGGCGCGTGCAATGACGGCGAAACGCCTCAAAAATGCGGAACGTGCAAACCGGTCGAGCGGCGGTATCAGTGACAGGAAAATTGAGTATAAGCAGCGTGATATCGCAAGAGCGGAAGAGCGTCTGAACGAGCTTCGCGCGGGCGATGACGAAGCCACAATCGCACAAATGAAAGCTGCGGTCTCAGGCTTTCCGGGCGCAGAATTTGACGCTGATGAAATGCGCAAACAATTAAAAGATGTTAGAGACGCAAATATAAAGGCCAGAGAATCGAAGCTGACGAAATTGCGATCCGAACTGGCTGAAATGACAGCACAGCAAGCCAATGAACGAAGCGCCCAAGCCACCCAAAATGCGCAAGGCCAAGCGAAGGCGACACAGAACATTCGTCCCAGCGAGGAAACAGCCACAACGTCGGCAGATAAAGGCATTTACCGCGCATTTGAAACATACAGCACTGTCTTTATTGTCAAGACTAACAGTTTATCCGCCAGTTCCCGCTGCCGGGACGATTATCTTGTCTGCGCGGATAAACTCCAAGCCTATAATGCTTTGGGCGATCAAGTAGGGAAATCCGGCTTTACGCCGCTTTCGCTCCCTGTTGGATATGAGCCTTATGAAATGCGTTAAGGGTTGAACCACGGTCGGCTTAGAAAGATCATGGATAAGTCAAGAGATCAGTCCGAGACATTCTGTAGTCCCTACAATTATAACCCCAACCTTTGGCACCAACAGGTTCATTGTCGATCCACTCCATCTGCATGCGCCGATGATATTGCCCCGCCCTCGTCCCTCCCCTACACGACAGTTATGAAACATCTTCTCCTTGCCTCGACTATTTTTCTCGCCGCATGTGTGGCGACGGAAACTGCTCCGTCCACAGACCTAAAATCCGCAAGCGCCGTAATGATAAGCACGACACCCACCCCGAAAACGGGCATGGTGGCGGCTGCAAATCCTTATGCGACGGAAGCCGGACTGGAAATCTTGCGCGCAGGCGGGTCAGCCGTGGACGCCGCGATTGCGGTGCAGGCCACATTGGGCCTTGTGGAGCCGCAAAGTTCCGGCCTCGGCGGCGGAGCATTCATGGTTATCTATGATCCGAAAACTGCAAAAGTCTGGTCCTATGACGGGCGCGAAACCGCACCTGCGGGCGCAGACCCAACCATGTTCCTCGATCCAGAAACGGGCAAACCGCTCGGTTATTTCAACCGTGTTGGGTCGGGCATGTCGACGGGTGTGCCAGGAGCAGTTGTCATGCTACACCGCGCGCATCAGGATTACGGCGTGATGGACTGGGGTACGCAATTTGACGGATCTATTGAACTGGCGGAAGAGGGCTTTGTCGTCAGTCCGCGTATGGCGGGATTAGTCAAACGCCTTGCACCCTACATCCTACGCGATGATGCGAATGCCAATGCCTATTTCTTCCCGGACGATGCGCCCATTCCAGAAGGCTATGTCCGCAATAATCCGGAATATGCGCAAACCCTAAAAGCGATTGCGGAAAACCCACGCGCATTATTGGAAGGCGAAATCGCCGAAGATATTATCAAATCCATTCGGATGGAACCGCGTCCCGGCACGCTGACCCTCGCCGATATGGCGGCTTATGAACCGAAGAAATCCGAAGCACTCTGCACAGATTATCGCGGACATGCCATTTGCGGGGCGCAACCTCCCGCCAGTGGCGGCGTCGCAGTACAATCCATTCTCGGCATGTTGGAAAATTTCGATATGGCCGAGGCGGGCAATTCCGCGCTGGGCTGGCACCTCTTCGCCGAAGCCAGCTTTCTCGGCTATGCGGACCGCGATGAGTTCGTGGCCGACCCCGCATTTGTTGAGGTTCCTGTCGCAGAAATGTTGGATGAGGATTACCTGAAATCCCGTGCCGAATTAATTAAAGTCGACACAGTCAATACCAATGTCACGGCAGGTGACCCCGTAGGGTTTAAACCCGGGAAAGATGCCACACCGGACAGTCCGGGCACTTCACATTTCACCGTCGTGGACAAGAACGGTTTGACCATCTCCATGACGACGACGGTCGAAAGCGCCTTTGGCTCTCAACGGATGGTACGTGGATTCATGCTCAATAATGAGCTGACGGATTTCTCCTCCTATGCCGTGGATGAGGACGGCGTCGCGATTGCCAATGCCGTCGCCGCCGGAAAACGCCCGCGCAGTTCGATGTCGCCGCATATTGTCTTCGCGCCGGATGGAGAATTTCTCTTCACGACGGGATCGCCGGGCGGCAATTCGATCATCGCTTACACGGCGAAAACCATTGTCGGCATGGTGGATTGGGGTCTAAGCCCGCAAGAGGCGATTGAGCTGCCCAATGTTATTGCACGGAACGGATCGCTGCGTCTGGAAGCCAAGAACCTGAAAGACGCCGAAACGGACGAGTTGGACCGCGGCGCGGGCGCTGTTGAATTCGGTATGGAGGAAGACATCGTCTCCGCACTGGAAGAGATGGGCCATACAGTCCGGCGCTCAAAAGGCGAAATTTCCGGCCTGCATATTATCTATCGTCAGGAAGACGGCACACTGATTGGCGGCGCGGACCCGCGCCGTGAGGGGACAGCGGAAGCACAGTAACTTATTAGTCGTCGAGACTGTCGACCTCGGAAAGATTTTTGAGCGTTGAATCCTCAAAGCCTGCGGGATCATCGGCAGACATTGGGATGACAGAAAAACTTCCATCGGTTTCCAGAACCATTGCGCGGACCTCTTTAATATCAGCAATGCCCGCACCCCGCGCGGCGGCCAGAATTTCGCCTTCGCCGACATGGGTTTTTTGCATACCATCCTCGACCAACTCTCCACACCGGACGAGGAGCGTTGGATTATTCTTGAGTGTCTTGCGGAACATTTTGGAATGCGTACTGATATAGGTCAGCAACCATTGGAACACGATCAGCGCTGTTGCTGCGATAATGGCGGGGCCGAAATCATCCGGAGCGACGACGGCGGCGGCGACAATAGAACCAACCGCAACAGTCACGATCCAATCGAAACTGTTCATCTTTGATACGCTGCGTTTTCCGGCAAAGCGGGTCACAACAATTATGAGAATGTAAATGAGGAGGCAGGCCGTCAAAACACGGATAGGAAGCGCCTCATCGGGCAGGAGTTTAGGATAGATATTCATAAAAGAAAAAGCCCCCGCCACGCCGAAGGTTCCACCATTTAGGATTTGGGCAGAGTCAGTTGAAACGTCGTTCCGTTTTCATCAGAGGATAAAAGACATAAATCACCGCCCTGTGCCTTCGCGAGTTCCTTGGAAATGGAAAGGCCAAGGCCCGTCGACTTTGTCCCGGCGGAATGGGCTTGCCCACCTGAAAAAGCTTGAAACAGGTTCTCACGGGCGCGGTCAGGAAGGCCCGGTCCGGTATCAGATATGCGAAGGTCTACGCTGTCCTTCATTATATCTACCCCGACTTTCAATACACGATTTGGGCTTTCCGTCGCAGCCATCGCTTGGGAGGCATTACGGAAGAGATTGTGGAAAATGCGGTAAGCATGATCAGGATCGGTGCGCACCATCAGGTCGGTCGGGATTGTATTCCGAAACCGCGTGCCGGGGAATTGAGCGGTGACATCGGCCGCCGCTTCGCCAATCGTGAAAGCGATACGGACGTCTTGGATTTGCGGGTCAGCGGTCTCGGCCTTGGAATAGGACAGGACGTCTTCTGTTAAGCTTATCCCGCGTTCAACAGTACGGGTTAGACGTTCGCCCATCGTGGACATTTTCTCGTCCGGGTTCATGGATAGGCGATCCGAGATGAGAAGTGCCGAGGTTAGAACATTGCGGAGATCATGGTTAATTTTCGCAACAGACATACCCAGCCCCGCCAGCCGTTCCCGCTGCCGGAAAGCCGCCCGAAGCGATTGTTTGAGGTCAGTAAATTCTCGTTGGAGCTGCCCGATTTCGTCATGACGTTTCGAGCGCACCTGGCGCGCACGACGCTTTTCCGGATCCTCGCGAAAGGCCGTCATATCTTCCGCCAATTGCTGAACGGGGCGGATAATCATGGCGGACATCGCCCAGAAAATCAGGGCGCCCGTAATAATGGCAATAAATACAGAGAGCCAAAATATATTGCGGACATAATCCCGCAAAGCCCAGCGTAATTTATTGCGGGGAATAATTAATTCTATCGCGTCCTGCCCGTCAACGGGACTGGCCGCCATAACACGGAGCGAATCCGTTTTATCGCTAAACAAATCACTGAAAGGCGCCGTTAATGACGGGAATCTTCCAGACTCGCGCAGGTCAATCATGATGACTTCGCCCGTGATTTCACCGGGCGTACCAAGAACAAGCTCCGTCATCCCGTCACGTTTCGCCGCCATGACCATCACGTCTGTATCAGCCACAAACTGATCCGTCAGGGTCTGGGACGCCTGATAATCCGGCACACCCGTGAGAGCTTGGGCGAGGAGCCCAGCCTGTCGAGCCCGGTCTTCCAGCCAAGACTGACGCTCCAGCGCGACTGACGGAATGAAGAGCAGCATTTCCGCCAGCATGACGAACCCAATCGTCAACAAGAGCAGCTTGGACGACAGACGCCTGGATATGAAACCGTCAATCATGGCGGAAGCTGTAATCCGTTACGGCGCGGATGCCTAGTGGAACTTCGTCCAGAGCGCGGAGAGCTTTTTCGCTTTTGCATTCTCGCCAAAGAGCGTTTCCGTATACCAACTCCCCGCCGCCCGCTTCACAGCTTCCGACCGTGTGGGGTAAGGCGAAATGATCCCGGCAAGGCCCGAAATCTTGACGCCATTGGACATGGCAACAGACAGCATGTGAAGAATCTCACCCGCCTGCATCCCGACAACGGAGCCGCCCAGAATCACGCCTTTCTTCGTCGCGACAATTTTCACGCCGCCCGCTGTTGAACGTTCCGCGATGGCACGGTCATTTTCGTCAAATTCAAAATGGACGGACTTCACCTTCTCCGCGCCATATTTCTCAATCGCTTGTGCCTCAGTCAGACCAATATTGGCCAGTTCTGGTTCCGTGTAAATCACACCAGGCATGACATTGGTTGTCGCCTTGGAGAGTTTCTTGTTCAGGAATGGAAGCGGCGGGATAAAATAGAAACCCGTTGTGATCTGCTTGGCGTGGAAACCGGCCGCATGGGTTAATCCCCCTCTGCCTTTCACAACATCGCCAGCCGCATAGACCTTCTTATTCGAAGTCCGGAGATTATCGTCGGTGTGAATTCCGCCGCGATCATACTCAATACCCGCGGCTTCGAGGCCCAACCCGTTCACACTTGGCGCACGGCCTGCAGCGACGAGGAGATGAGACCCCTGAATGACGGTTCCGTCTTCAAGTTCAATTTCAACGCCTGTGTCTGTCTTGCGAATTTCTTTTGTATTGGCCGGCGCATGGAAAGTGATCCCTTCATCTTCTAAGGCTTTGACGAGGACTTCCGCATGTTCCGGTTCATTGCGACCCAGAGGCTTGGCAATATCAATAATGGTCACCTCTGCGCCGAGACGTTTGAACGTTTGACCCATTTCCAGACCAATCGGACCGGACCCGATGACGAGTAGATGTTTCGGGAATTCAGGGAGGCTGAAGACAGTCTCATTCGTGATATAATCCACCGTGTCGAGACCGGGAATTGGCGGAGCCGATGCGCGGCTGCCCACGGCGACGATAAAGCGTTTCGCATTCACACGCGCGGTCTTTGATTCAACCGTATTGGCGTCAACAAAATGCGCATGTTCTGTGATGACTGTCGCGCCAAATCCTTCAAACCGTTCAACAGAATCAACAGGTGCGATCGACTCAATGACATCTTTCACATGGGCTTTCACCGCGCTCCAATCGACTTCGGGTTCAACGGGGTTAATACCGAATTTTGCACCGGACCGCATGGATTGCGCGACTTTACCCGCTTTCAAAATCGCTTTTGACGGAACACACCCATGGTTCAGGCAATCGCCGCCCATCTCTTCACCTTCGAACAGGACAACGGAACGGCCCAGATTCGACGCCACCCAAGTTGCCGTCAGGCCGGCAGAGCCTGCGCCAATAACGCAAAGGTCAACATTATACTCTTTCATCGGATTATCTCTCTCTTGAAGGTTCCAGCGCTTAAGCTGAAACCGCTTTCTTCTTGAAGAATTTTTTGTAAATCGCGGGGATCAGCGCCACGACCGCGAGGGCGAAAAAGGCGGGGATGAGATTCGCTGCGGCAGCCTTCACAAGGCCGTTTACATCCACGGTTTGGCCGGATTCTGCCGCATCCAGCAATGTCCCGCGCAGACCCGCACCAATCCATGTATAAGCCAGCGTCCCCGGAATAATCCCGAAGAGCGTGGAAATGAAATAATCGCGGAATTTCGCGCCCAGAATAGCGGGAGCAATATTTACCACGGCAAATGGGAAGATTGGAATTAGGCGCAGTGTGAAAAGATAGGACAGCGGGCTTTCATTAAATCCCTTCTCCATCTTGCCGACAAACGGTCCCGCAATACTTTTGAGCGCTTCACCGACGGATGTCTTGGCAGCCGTGAAGAGGATACAGGCCCCGATCGTGGCACCAATCACTGTCGCCGGTGCGCCGACACCGAGGCCAAAGAGGAAACCGCCGCCGATCGTCAACGCACTGGCCGGGACCATAAATGTTGTCGCCAGAATATATATAACGATGAACGCCAGCAGGACGAGAATGAAATTCTCCTGCACCAGTGTGTTTAGATAGACCGCATTTTCAGCCAGTGATGTCGGCGACAGATAGGTGTGCCATCCCTGCGAGATGGCGAGGCCGAGTCCTGCCAGAATAATGTAAATCGGCCAGAGT
The DNA here is from genome assembly GCA_947503715.1 of uncultured Caulobacterales bacterium. Taxonomy (GTDB): domain Bacteria; phylum Pseudomonadota; class Alphaproteobacteria; order Caulobacterales; family Maricaulaceae; genus Litorimonas. The sequence continues at coordinate 219,770 of CANNER010000004.1, forward strand.
TTAATCCAGATCGGTTTGTCTTGTTTGACGTCTGTTTCGGACATGTCGGTATCTCTCTTCTTAGTCTTCTCTGACGGCTTACTGGTTCAGCGACCAGTTATAATCGTGACCGTCAATTTTGGCACCCGCATCAATGGCGGCGGCGAGGTCCGGTCCTGCGAATTCGCGAAGATGTTTCAGGGTCTCAGATTTCGATCCGCCGAAATCTTCCTTGAACCATTGATAGATGGACGAGACTTCCAGCGTATCGCCTTTTATTTTCACGCCGCGCGGGGAATTAATGAAATCACGAGCCGCTTGCTCACGATCCGTTTCCAGTGTTGCACCCGTCCAAAGTTTATCTGCCAAATTCGGGCAACCGATAGAGGCGCAATTCACCATATAATGGACATAGGATGGGTTCGGGTATTTCTTCCGTAAAATATTATGCTCAATATTATTAAGCGTCAATGTCTCACCATTAACAACCGTCGCATCACGGTCCCACGGCCCGATGGACAGAAGACCAGATTTAATCTTGCGGATGGATTTGACCGGATAATTCTCCAGCACGACCTTCAGGGTCAGCGCATTATAAAGATTAGCCCAATATGCAATTTGGTCATTCTCTGACAGGGCATCCGGGTTCTGAGACGAAAGGTAATCCGTGTAAGCCGTAACCGTCGCCAGTTCTCCAGCATTATGCGCGGCTTCATAGTCAAACAAGTTCAAACCGCCCTCACCGCGCGAAATACGATTTTTGAGCAAGTCAGCGTAAGCGGCAACAGGTGCGGCGGTTTTCATCATCTTGTCTTGAGTTTTTTCGACCATCTTCACGTCTTCCACTTGGGCTGTCTTCACGACATCCACTGTTTGAACGTTTTGCGTCTCCACAACAACCGGAGCTTCTATACGTGATGCGGCCTGTTCGGGAGTCTTGATAGTATAGACAGCCTCTGCCGTTTTAAGGGGCGGGTTGCCACAATCCGCACCTGCAAAGGCGACGACGGGCATGAAAGCAGTGGACAATGTTAAAACTGTGAATGAGCGCATGATGCGATCTCCTATGTTAATCTTGTCCGCCTCCTATACACTGAAGATGGCGGCGTCATTGAAAGCCTTGCTCACGCATCGTCACGTTTTTGTGCCTGCCCCGAGACCCGCGCGTGAGGTCGGTCAGAGTCTGAGAACACGGCTTGACAGTTTTAGACATCACGCGTAATTGCCGCCGCTTGAGATACCCAGCGGCATCTTTCGATTCCGTCTGACCGAAGATAAAAGAGAAAACCGATGAAACGTACGTTCCAGCCGTCCAACCTTGTCCGCGCCCGTCGCCACGGTTTCCGTGCCCGTATGGCCACGAAAAACGGCCGTGCTGTCTTGGCCCGTCGTCGTGCCAAAGGCCGTAAGCGCCTGTCCGCATAAATTCAGTTATCGCGCGGTTATGACCGCCGTGACGACACCTAACACCAAACTCGGAATGCTGAAGAAGCGTTCCGAGTTTTTACATGTGCGGGACGGATTTTATTCCGCCAAAGGCGGCGTCGTCATTCAGATGCGCCAACATCCCACCCGCACCGACGGTATATATGTCGGATTTACAGCCACAAAAAAGATCGGCAATGCCGTCACCCGCAACCGCGCCAAGAGACGACTTCGTGAAGTCGCGCGCGCCCTTCTCCCGCAATTAGGGATTTGTGGATATGATTATGTTTTTATCGCCCGAAGCTCCCATATGGGGAGAGATGGGACGACTGTGCGGATTTGGGATGACCTCCTTGACGACACGCGTAAAGCCCTCATAACCCTCTCGCGCCGCGCGGAAAACGCGGCAAGGGACACACAAAAGCAAGAGACGGCCTCACAATGAACGAGCAGAAGAACCTCATCTGGGCAATGATACTGTCAGCCATTGTTGTGCTGCTCTATTTCACCTTTATCGAAGGCCCGACACAGCAGGCCGCCCGTCTGGACGCGCAAGCCGAAATGGAGCGCCTCAATGCGGAATCCGTCGGTGAAACCAGCACGATGGTCATCACCGAGCCGAAATCCCGCGAGGAGATTATCTCCTCCGGCGATGCCGTGCGCATCAAGATCGACTCGCCCGGGATTACGGGGTCATTCTTGACAACAGGCTCACGCCTGGATGATCTCTCGCTTAAGCGTTATAATGAGACGCTCGACCCGGAAGACGGGCTCGTCAATTTGCTAAACCCGGAAGGGTCAGAGCGCGGCGCCTATATCGCCGATAACTGGACCGCCGTGGATGGTGGCTCCGGCACGCAGACGGCCTGGAATTTGATCGCAGGCGAAACCCTAACACCGACATCTCCCGTGACCCTGCGCAAATCCGTCGGGCCCGTCGAAATTGACCGCGTGATGAGCGTCGATGACAATTACCTCATCACCCTAACGGATACGCTGACCAATAAAGGCTCTGCCAATTTCAATCTGGAACGTAAAGGCGTCGCCCGCCAATATGGATTGTCTGATGACCTGACGAATTTCTTCATTATCCAAGAAGGTCCAATCTCCGTCATTGATGGCAAATATCACGAGCAGAAATATAAGAAGGTCAAGAAAAAAGGTGGCCGCACGGATACGGGCGAAGGCGGCTGGGTCGGCCTGACCGATAAATATTGGTTGCAATCCGCCATCGCCCCGCAAGGTAAATTGGTCACATCCGAGACGGGCTTTAAACTTCTCAATGATCAGGAAATCTATGAGGCGTCTTATACGACTTCCGCTCTGACCCTCACACCCGGTGCGAGCGTCACTTCCACGGGTCACATGTTTGCGGGACCGAAAGATTACGGCCTGCTGAAATCCTATGAGGATGCGGGAATCATGGACTTCACCAATGCGATTGGTTGGGGCCTGATGCGCGTTCTGGTCAAACCGATCAGTCGCGTTCTGTCCTGGCTGGGTGAGAAACTCGGCAATTACGGCTACGGCATTCTCGCGCTCACACTACTCATCAAAATCCTGATGTTCCCACTTTATAACAAGCAATATGCGTCACAGGCCAAGATGAAAAAGGTCCAGCCGATGATGAAAAAGCTTCAAACGCGGTACAAAGATGACCGGATGAAGTTGCAGAAGGAAATGATGGCCCTTTACAAAAAAGAGGGCGTTAATCCGGCGGCGGGCTGCCTCCCGATCATTCCAACGATCTTCGTGTTCTTCGCGCTCTACAAGGCCGTATTCATCAATATTGACCTTCGCCATGAAGGGTTCCTCGGCTATATTCAGGATCTCTCCGCGCGGGACCCGCTTTCCATCCTGAACGGTTTCGGTCTGCTGCCTTGGGGCATGAATCCAATTGGTATTGAGTTCCTCGCCATTGGTCCGCTCGCCATCCTCTACGGTGCCTCCATGAGCTTGATGTACACGCTCCAACCCGCACCAGGCATGGGCGCGTCCGAGCAAGCGGCGATGCAGGCGAAGATCTTCAAATTTTTGCCCTGGATGTTTATGTTCATCCTCGCGGGTTTCCCGGCTGGCCTCCTGATCTACTGGATCTGGAACAATATCCTGTCCTTCGGCCAGCAATATTACATCACCCGCAAGAATGGCGTGGACACACCCGTGGATGCCTTCTTCCGCAAGATTACGGGCAAACCCGACCCGATCGTGGCAGGCGAAGCGATTGAGGTTGAGCCCAATAAGGTGAAAAAGAACAAGAAAAAGAAAGCCGATAAGGAATGAGCGAGCGCGAAAACACGCCCGCCCCCAGTTCTGCACCTTTGGCCTCCGCGCCGGACTTTACAAAAGCGCAGATCGAGGAAGGCCGTTTGCTTTTCGCGCGGGATGTCGACTTCATGTTATCGGTCGTCAATCTTGAGTCACTCCCACCTGCGAACCGGCCGGAGATTTGTTTTGCCGGACGGTCCAATGTCGGGAAGTCCTCCCTCATCAATGCATTGACCAACCGCAAAGGTCTCGCGCGCGCTTCCAACACGCCGGGCCGGACGCGGGAATTGAACTATTTCAACGTCCATGACCGCCTGAACCTCGTCGACCTGCCCGGCTATGGATATGCGAAAGCGTCGAAATCAGACATTAAGAACTGGACCCAACTCACGCGGGCTTTCCTGCGCGGGCGCGCGGGATTACGGCGCGTCTTCCTGCTGGTCGACAGTCGCCATGGCGTGAAGGACTCTGACCTCGAGCTTATGTCCATGCTCGACGAAACGGCGGTCACCTATCAGGTCGTCCTGACAAAAGTCGACAAGAAAAAATCCGTCGATCTGGACAAAACCATGCGCAAGACATCGCGCATTATCGCCAAGCGCCCAGCGGCCCATCCCATCCTCATGGTGACCTCGTCCGAGAAGAAAACGGGGCTCGACATGCTCCGCGCTGAAATTGCGACCTTGGCGCTTCCCGCAAACTGATTATAACGCGTCTTATGCAACGCCGAAAAAATGAATCCGGATGGACCAGCGCGCAAGTGCTCTCCGAAGCCCTGCCTTTCATCCAACGCCATGCGGGACGCTGGGTTGTTGTTAAATTTGGCGGCCATGCCATGGGTGATGCGGATCTGACCGCAGCCTTTGCCAGAGACATTGTCATGCTGCGCCAGACGGGACTGCGTCCGGTCGTGGTGCATGGCGGCGGACCGCAGATCGGATCCATGCTGGAACGGCTGCAGATCAAGACCGAGTTTAAAGACGGCCTCCGTGTGTCCGACATGGAAACGGTCGGCGTTGCGGAAATGGTGCTGTCCGGGGCCATCAACAAATCCATCGTCAGCGCGATCAATGTCGCGGGCGGGAAAGCCGTTGGCATTTCCGGGCGCGATGCCCGCCTGATCACCGCCAAACCCGTCAATGCCGATCTGGGCTTCACGGGCGAACCCGTCGACATCGACGTGAGTGTCATCCGCACCCTCGCCCATCAGGATGCAGGCTTCATCCCCGTCATCTCCCCCATCAGTGCGGACGCGAATGGCGACGGTTACAACATCAATGCTGATACGGCCGCCGGAGTCATTGCCAGCGCCCTCGGGGCCAGCCGCCTGATGCTGCTGACGGATATAGAAGGCGTCATGGACAAAGATAAAAACCTGCTCACCGACCTCTCCGTTGCAGATGCCAAGTCCCTGATTGCGGACGGTACAGCCATTGGTGGGATGATCCCGAAACTGACCACCGCCATTGATGCCGTTGAAACGGGTGTGGAAGCCGTTGTTATATTAGATGGACGGCGGGCCCATGGTCTCCTCGTCGAACTCTTCACCGATGTCGGTGCCGGGACGTTGATTCACTAATATGCGCGCGTTTGGTTTCATCTTTCTGTTTTGGCTCTGTGCAGGCCCTGCCTTTGCGCAAGAAGCCGAGGCCCCAATACCCGCGCCGCTGACGGGGCAAACGGCGGATTGGGATGTTTGCAACGAGACGAGCTTCGTCCTGCGATTTGCCTCGGCCTTTATCCGGTCAGACCGGATGCAAACAGTCGGCTGGACGACCGTTCAACCCGGAGCCTGCGTCGCCGTGGAAACACCCGTCTCCAGCCCGCGCTTTCTCTATGCAGAGAGCTTACCTGTCCATCGTGGCGGTATTCGCGAATGGAAGGGGAGTGTTGAACTCTGCGCCTCGGAGGAAGACTTCATCTCCGATTCCACGGATAATTGCGCGCTCAGCAATTTCGAAACGCGCGATTACTTCGCCGTCAAACCGACAGAACGCACAACCGCCTTTATCGAAGCGTCTGATTACGGCGTAAATGCGGAGGTCGCGGGCGTACAACGTATTTTACAGGATGCCGGCTATAACATCACCCGCGTGGACGGATTAACGGGGCGCCGCACCTTACGAACAATCGCGGAAGCCAAAGCGGATTTAAGTCTCGATAAAAACGCGACGACGCAAAGCCTGATCGACGCACTCATCCCCGTGGCACAGAAAGCCCGCGAAGATGTCGGCCTTGATATTTGCAATGATAGCTCGGCTCGCATTTTCAGCGCGATTGCCATGGAACAGGACGGCAATTGGACATCCCGTGGTTGGTGGCCTGTGGAAATTGGGCAGTGCGTCAAACCCTATGACAAAACGCTGACGGGCACGCAGGCCCATGTCTTTGCCCTGCAGGAAGCTGAGAACGAGGACGGAACGGCGGCCCCCGATAAACGCCTCCGGTCTGAGACGGTTGTGCCGGCGCAGTTCTGTATTGCCGAGTCCCGCTTTTCGGCCTTGGGTCGTGAAAATTGTCAGGATAAGGGATATGCCGTTGCAGATTTCAGACCAGTTCCGACCGAGCTGGATGGGCAAATTCTACGTGTGACGGATGCCGACTTCACGATTGCTGACGGGGATGGGTTGCGGCGCTAATCAATTCGTCTATGCCCCCGCTATGAATAAAAAACTCGACCATATTGAAAATTGGATTTTCGATCTCGACAACACGCTCTATCCGGCGGATGTCGAATTTTTCGACCAAATCGTGAAAAAAATGAACGGTTTTGTGTCCCGCTATCTTTCGCTGGAGTCTGAGGCCGCGCTACATCTTCAGAAAGAATATCTGGCGGAATACGGGACGACCCTGTCCGGTATGATGGCCGTGCACGGTATGGATCCTGCAGCCTTCCTCGATTACGTTCATGATGTCGATTTGAAATTTCTAAAGCCCAATCCGACCTTGCGCGAAAATATCGCCGCCCTGCCCGGCCGGAAATTTATCTATACCAATGGATCGAAGGGTCATGCCCGCAATGTTGCGACGCATCTGAACCTGTTCGACCTCTTTGACGGTCATTTCGGGATTGAGGACGGGGATTACGTGCCCAAGCCCAAGCGGGCACCCTATGAGACGTTCCTCAAGGTCTTTGACATCGACTCGACAAAATCCGCCTTTTTCGAAGACAACCTCCGCAATCTAAAAGTCCCCAAAGATATGGGCATGGCGACTATCCTCGTCACGTCCAATGAGGATTGGAGCCACGAACCCGAAGCCGCCCGTCCGGCGGGGGCGGACTCGAAAGCCGATTTTGTCGACTATATCACCGATGATCTGGCGGGATGGCTGGGCGAGAACACCTAGCGGCTCAGATCCGCCTCGGTCAGCGTACCTGCTGAGATCAGAACCTCTGTCGGCAAGGTATAGACCTGCAATAGCCCGCCCTCACGCGTTGAGGTAAAAACAATATCGGATTTATCCGGTGTCATCTTTGCCGCAATATCGGATGCGGGTCCGTTGAGATGCGGGCCGAGATTTTCCGGCTCCGTCCAAGTCCCGTCAATCTTGCGCGAGACAAATATATCCGCTCTGCCCTCTCCGCCACGTTCATTATAAGTGATGAACATCAGCTCGCCTGCGGGCGAGACCCAAGCATGGTTATCACGGCCCGTCGAGTTGATGGGCGCGGGCAGCGGTTTTGCAATGTCGTAATTCCCGTCATCTTCCTGAGGCAGGATAAATATGTCCCGCTCTCCCACAGCATCGAACCGTTCCGTCCAAAAATAGAGGTCACCGTCCAGCGTCATTTGGGGCGATGTCTCGTTATGCACATAACGCAACCGTTTGATCGCGCCCGAACGGGGACGGTTTATATCCGCGGCCTCTCCGTAAATAATATCCAGAGGTTCGGGCACGGCGTCTGCTTTGGTGAGGTCCAAACGATAGAGATCAAAGTCCTCTTCCACGTCTAAATCCGCATATTTCGCCCGGTCCGCCGACCATGAGATCAAGAGATATTTTCCATCCGGCGTAATACTCGGCCAGTCAATGCGGCCCATTTGCGGGAGGGGGAAGGCTTCTGAAACTTGCCAGACGCCGTCGATCTTTTGCGAGATGCGCAAGGTCTGTGGACAGGGGCCAATCTGCGCGCATTCACTTTGCGGGAAATAAGCCGTCAAACCATCGGGCGTGAAAGCCGGGGTGAGCGTAATCTGTCCCGGTTGATTGATCGCACCGGGCGCCAGTTTCACGGGCTGTGCCTGTCCCCCACTGGCGACCGCATGGGGCGCGAAAAGGAGGGAGGCTGAGAATGCGAGTAAATGTTTCATGGTCTGGCTACGCGGCGGCGCGTTAAAAAGTGTGTCGCCTCACCGTTTTGTCATCTTAATGAACGGCGCTGCGACGCCTTGACTATTGACCACAAGCTCCGCCCTCCCCATTTGTAAATCATGAAAGACCGCACAAAATCCGCGATTGCCATAAATCTGAATGCCGTGAACTGTCCGCGTTGCAACACGCGTCAGCCAAAGTTTCGTTTTCCAAAAAATCTGCGCCAGTTCTTTTTTGGCGGCTGGACGTGCGAGCGTTGCCAGACGGAAATGGACAGTTTCGGGCGACCCGTTTTTAATCACTGAATTTGACTAATGGGCGTGGGGTTACTATCTCCCCACAATGACCATTCGACCCATTCTCACTGTTCCCAATCCTATTCTTAAGCAGGTCTCCAAACCTGTAGAGGCCGTCACAGACGAAACCCGTGCGCTGATGGATGATATGTTGGAAACGATGTATGCCGCGCCCGGTATCGGGTTGGCCGCCGTGCAAATCGGCGTTCCCGTCAATGTCATTGTGATGGACCTTGCCCGTGAAGGCGAAGATCCAAATCCACAATATTTCGTCAATCCGGAAATCCTGGAATCTGTTGAGGAAACCCAACCCTATCAAGAAGGCTGTCTCTCCATCCCCGATGTCTATGATGATGTGGACCGCCCGGAACGCGTAAAACTGACCTATCTGGATTATAATGGTGAACGGGTCACGGAATGGGCAGAAGGCCTTTATGCCGTGTGTATCCAACACGAGATGGACCACCTCAAAGGCGTCGTCTTTATCGACTACCTCTCGCGTCTGAAGCGCGAACGGGCCGTGAAGAAGGTCATGAAGGCTGAGAAATTACGGGCGGCGGGATAATGCGTAAAATTGCTACATGGTCCTTAGCCCTCTCTCAATTCATTGTTGGGTCAAGTTACGCTCTAAGCGATACTATTTTCCCTTGGATGGGCAGCAATGATTTCTTCGTTTGGGGCTGCATGATATCCGATTACGGATATACAGGACTATTTTTCCCTTTCTGATATGACCCTCAACATCGTTTTCATGGGCACGCCGGATTTTGCCGTGCCGTCCCTCGCCGAGATCATATCCTCGGGCCATAACGTTATTCGCGTCTACACGCAGCCGCCTCGTCGGGCGGGACGCGGGAAACAACTGACCAAGTCCCCCGTCCATCAATTCGCGGAACTCATGGGTCTTCCGGTCGCGACGCCGGAGAGCTTTCGCAAATCGAAAGTCATTGACGAATTGGAAGAGCTAAACGCCGATGTCGCCTGCGTTGTGGCCTATGGTCAAATCCTACCACAGCGGGCCTTGGATGCACCGGAATATGGATGCTTGAACCTTCACGGCTCCCTCCTCCCGCGCTGGCGGGGGGCCGCACCCGTGCAACGTGCCATTATGGCGGGGGATGCGCAGACGGGTGTGCAGATCATGCAAATGGCTAAGGGCTTGGACACGGGCGACATCCTGCTCTCCGAAGCGACAGATATCCGCCCAACAGATACGGCAGAGACGCTTTCACAGCGCCTTTCCCAACTCGGTTCCCAAATGTGGCCGCGGGCACTTGGTGCCATTGAACGGGGCGCACTGACCCCGACACCCCAAACCGGCGAGGCGACTTACGCCCATAAAATAGAGAAATCCGAGGCGAGACTTGACTGGAGCCGCCCGGCGCGCGACCTTGAGTGCCACATTCGCGGTCTTGCGCCCTTTCCGGGCGCGTGGTGCGATATCGCGGGCAAGCGAGTGAAAGTCCATTTCGCGACGGTCGAAGACGCGCAGGGTGACCCCGGCGAAGTGCTGGATGACCGTCTTTTGATTGGATGCGGAGAACAGGCGCTTCGGCTGACCTCCATACAGCCTGCGGGGAAATCCCGCATGACGGCGGATGACTATTTACGCGGTACGACCTTTGCGGTCGGGACGCGACTTGATTGAAAGAGAGATGACATGAAAATTCACGAAGAGGTCTATGAAGGCCACCTGATCCGCGCGAATGATACCGCCGCGATGGTATTTATTGACGGGTCCAAAAATCTGGAAACGAAATTCCGGGCGATTTCGCTCGAAGACGCCCTGACACAATCCAAGGCTTGGATTGACGAAAAAACGCAGGAACGCAAAGCGGACCGTCGCCAAGCCCATATCGGGACGGTCGAGGGCTATACCGAAATTCTGGGCATTACGAAGATGAGCAAGGCCCGTCGCCTGATGCTCGTCGCCCATCGCCGCGCAGAAGACCGCAAGATGACTCCGGCGGAATTAGCCGAAGCCGCGGGCTGGAAAACACAGGCCTCTGCCAATACGCATTATGCCAAATTAGGTAAGGAAGTGGCCGAACATCTCGGCCTTGAAATTGATGGCACGGACAAGGAAGCTTGGACCTCCGCGCTGGCAAAACTCGACGAGGAAACGGGCGAGTTGCAAATGCACGAAGAAGTTGCCGAAGCCATGGACCGTTTGAACATCGGCTGACAGCTCTCGCCACATGGCCCGTTTCAAACTCACAATCGAATATGATGGCGGCCCGTTTCAGGGCTGGCAGCGACAGGACCATGCACCCACAGTGCAGGGCGAACTGGAAGCTGCGGGGGCCAAAATCAATGGCGGCCCCGTCACCGTCTATGGTTCCGGCCGAACGGATAGCGGCGTCCACGCCCTCGCCCAGATTGCGCATGTCGATTTCGACAAGGCCCTGCGCGCGGATCAGGTTCGCGACGCTTTGAACTTTCATTTGGGCAAAGCGCCAATCTCCGTGCTGGCGGCAGAAGAGGTCGACGACGAATTCCACGCCCGGTTCGACGCGGTAGAACGCCGCTATCTCTTTCGCATCGTTGACCGCCGTCCCCGCCTCGCGCTGGACCGCGGACGCGTTTGGCGAGTTCCCGTAAAATTGGACGTCGACGCGATGCAGATGGCGGCGCAAGAACTCATCGGCCAGCACGACTTCACGACATTCCGCGACGGGCAATGCCAAGCCAAAAGCCCCGTCAAAACACTGGACGAAGCGCGGGTCATTCGCGCCGGCCATGAAGTCCATCTCCATTTTCGTGCGCGATCCTTCCTGCACAAACAAGTTCGCAGCTTTACAGGCAGCCTCGTCGAAGTCGGGCTGGGGAAATGGGATGCGGAAGATATGCGACTGGCACTGGAGGCCCGTGACCGCAGAGAATGCGGGCCGGTCTCCCCGCCGGACGGGCTCTACCTTGTCGAGGTCGTCTATTAGCGGCTGATTGACAATTGCACGAAGGTTAGACCGACCGCGACGATCACGCAGGCAATGAGAATGGCCGTGCCCCAATTAAATCCGGCGACCTTTTGTGTCAGGCGGATATCGATTGCCAAGAGACCGAGATAGGCCGAAAATGCGACGCCATTGGCCGCTGCAAAAGGCAGAATGTCCAAAGCGACCAATCCAAAACAGGCGCCTGTTAGAACGGACAACCAGAACACCGCCCAGTTCCGCGTGATGATCCAAGGCCGCGTGCGGTCCATTTTCTCCAAAATCATCGCAATGAGATAGGCCATGGCGGGGAAAGAAAAGAGCCAGAGCCCGACCGTTATGACGAAAGGTAAGAGCTGCGGCGAGGCGACTTCGGCGTCCAGCACCCTCGCCCGTTCAATCTGGATACCTTGCGCGACCATCCAGAGCGGGAGCAGACTACCCGCCAGACAGATAAAACTGACCTTCAATCCCTTACGCGAGAGATCGAAATAACTTTCCCAATCCGGCCAGGTGCCGAGAACGGCAAAGGTGCCGAGGAGAGACTTGAACGGGTTCATGCCCGCCGTTTAAGGGAGGGACGGAACCACATCAAGGAGGGCGACATGCCGAAACTGGACTTGAACACAATTGAGCCACGCATTGGCAGTGATTATCCCGCGCCCTTTGACGCCCCTTGCAAAATTAGATCAGGCCTGCGCCTGTCTGATGCGGGCGGGCTGACGCAATTCGGGGCGAACCTCATCACGCTGCCGCCCGATGCGTGGAGTTCGCAACGGCATCATCATTCGGCAGAGGATGAGATTGTCTGCATTCTCTCCGGCCATCCGACACTTTACGAAGACGGCGAAGGTATTCCCCTCTCGCCCGGTGACGTGACCGTTCACCCGATGGGCGACGGGATCGGACACCATATGAAGAACGAGACGGAGGCTGATGTCACCTTCCTCGTCATCGGTGGCCGCAATCCGGAAACGGATCATGCGGTCTATCCGGATATCGACCTGGACCTGCCCGCGAACGGAACGGCGAAACGGGTTTATCAGCGAAAAGGTGGGGCGGTTTATGAAGGTGGGTGAGATTGATGCTGTTTTTCGTCAATCCACTATTGCGGCAAACTTAATCCCCACCTTCGGCTTTACCACCAAACTGTCACCCCGGCCCCCGAGCCGGGGCCTTTGTAGAATGAGATGAATGCGGAGATCGCGTGTTAATGGGACTTTGCGCCGAGCGCAAAGCTAAAGGTCCCGGCTCAAGGCCGGGATGACATGGGAGAGTGGCGCAAAGACTGGGCCGTCAGTCCCCAATTATAAAGAGAATAATTCCCACCTGTAAAAGCTATGTCATATTAACTCTCGTTCTTTCAGACACGGGACAGATTAGCGCTTTCTGATCGGTCTGGAGGACGGTGGGGTTGAGCAGCTTGGATTTAAGTCCCAAGCCTGTGCCGGGCCTATCACTGTTCGAGAGCCGACCGGCAGGTCGGGCTGAATATTTCGTATTTACAACACGATCTGTTCAGTCAGGCACTGACTCCGGGGGCATAATACGGGCCGTCGTGATATAAACCACCGCCGCAGGGTCACACCCGCGTAAAACAGAGTTATTATCTTCGGTACTCCGTCGCGAGTGCTGACCCTGCGGGCCGTCCCGCTTAATAATTGAAGGCCTCGCTGACCCCCAGATGGGCAGTCGCAGATTATGCTTGGCTAAAGATTATCACTGTAAGTTTAGTTTTGTCATTGTCCGACTTGTTCGGACGACCCACTCGCATAGACTATCGTAAACTGACGAAGTTTTAGATCGCATCCGCCACTCGAATGCGAATGGATCCCCCCGGTCGAGCCGGAGGATAACAAAAAGAAACAGAGATAGGAGTCTTATTTAATTAAACACTCGCAGTGTCCAATTACTCCGCAGCTGCAACTTTCTCCGGCAGTGCGCAGAAAATACCCGTTGGACCGTGCATGCAATAGCCTTGCGGGTTCTTGGCAAGATATTGCTGATGGCTGTCTTCCGCCGCGTAATAGACATCCGGCACGGTGCGGAGTTCCGTCGTGATCGGGCGGCCGTAAGCCTCGCCGTAACGCACGACCGCGTCTTTCGCCGCGCTCATCTGGGCGTCGGAATAGGTGTAGATCGCACTGCGATATTGCGGGCCGACATCATTGCCCTGACGGTTGCCCTGGGTCGGGTCGTGATGTTCGAAAAAGACTTTGAGCAATTCTTCGTAACTGACCACGGAGGGATCAAAGACGACATGGCACATTTCCGCATGACCCGTCCGGCCCGTGCAGACAGCGCGGTAATCCGGGTCCGCCGTGTGACCGCCGGAATAACCGACGCTTGTCACATGCACGCCGTCCAGTTTCCACAGGATGCGTTCCGCGCCCCAGAAACACCCAAAGCCGAATTGGGCCTGTTCCATTCCGTTGGGCAATGCCGCGAACATATCGCGTCCATTGACGAAATGTTTTGAATTTTTGCAAAGGCGCGTGTTCATCATGACCATATCAGGCTCCCATCATCGGTTCGAGCGCGTCGCCCAGAATGGAGACCATTCGCGCAACACCCTGTTGATCACCGATGTGGTCCTGCCGGATTTCGATTGCAAGATGCGGCAAATTGCGCGGGGAAACATGCGTATCGACCGTATGGTTGAGGTCATAGGCGGAATAAGGTTTGTTCACGCCAATAGACAATTCGGGCGCCAGCTCGCTCAGCCGCGTCTGAAAAACCTCTGCTGTTTCAATATCATCTTTGACAAGCAAGCCAAAATTTACGGCGCGGAAGTCCCCCAAATTAGGCTTGGGTGTGAAGGAATGCACGGAAATGGTCAGCGGGTTGTCCTGCTGATCCAGTGCCGCGCTCAAGGCATTGTGATAGGGGCGGTACAGCGTCTCAATCCGTTCTTCCCTCACCGCCGCGGTGACGTTCGCATTGCTGGGAATGTCGGTGCCGTCGGAAAATTCGGGAATCAGGCTCTCATTCTCGAGGCCTCTATTCGGGTCAATCAGAAGGCGCGAGAAGCCCGCGACGATACCGGTATTTCCGAAACGTGCGCAAAGCCCGCGAATGACGGCTTCCGTACCGATATCCCACGCAATGTGCCGCGTCAGGTCATCGCCCGACAGGCCAAGATTATCGTAGCGCGCGGGAATAAACTTCGACGCATGATCCCCGAAAAGAAAGAGCGGCACGGATGTGTCGCCCGGAATGTGATGGAAAGGTTCGGACATAGAGGAGGCGGTTTAGTCGGGATTGTAACGAATGGCTAGTCACGGAATTGCATCGGATACAGAGGCGTTAAAATCCCATTTTCGTCTCTGCGACCAGCATATCGACGACTGCGTTGAACGCATCGCGTTTGCGGAGGCCCGCCGTTCGGGCCTGCTCATAGGTTGCGAGCTGGCGGCAGGCGGAACTGCCACGTTCGAGAATATTGCGCGCGTTCTCGACCTCGGTCAGACAGCCCAGCGCATCCGCATCCTCGGATATCCACGCGATCAATTCTTCGAGAATTTCAGAATAGGGCACGGCCTTGCCGCTACCGAAATCGATGAGGTCCCCTGTCACACCATGCCGTTGCGCCATCCAGCGGTTTTCGGAAATCAGGAAAGCCGGATAGACTCGCCATTTCATATTATCTTCCTTCAGCCGCAGCAGCCTGCGCGTCAGGGATTGGTAAATCGCCGTCACGGTCATGGCATCATCCAGACGCGTGCAGACATCGCAGACACGCATTTCCAGCGTCGGGAATTTTGCGCTGGGACGGATGTCCCACCAAATTTTGGACGAATCCTCGATCGCGCCCGTCATAACGATGGCATCGATGAGGCGCTGATATTCGGCAAAGCTGTCAATCGCTTCGGGAATGCCCGTGCGCGGCATGCCGTCAAAGACCGAAAGACGGTAGGACTTCATCCCCATGGGCTGGCTCTCCCAAAAGGGCGAGCTGGTCGTCAGGGCGAGCATATGGGGCAGGAAATAGCGGATCTGGTTCTGCACATCGATCCGGTGTTCGGGATTTTCCAAACCGACATGGACGTGCATGCCGCAAATCATCATGCGGCGGATGGCCCCCTGCATATCATTATCGAGCTGCTCATAACGTTCGCCTTCCGTGGGGCGCTGACGCTTCCACGGGGTGAAGGGATGGGTCGACGCCGCCATGAGCGCCATGCCCATATCCTCGGCAATGCGCGAAATCTCGCCGCGCATATTCGCGATTTGATCTTTTGCATCGGCAACGGTGTCGCAAATATCGGTCGCGATTTCGATCTGACAGCGCAGAAATTCCGGTGTGACACGCTCGCCAATCGCGGCTTTGCAGGCTTTGAAAAAGCCCTTGGGCGGATTGCCCATGACATTGCGCGTGACGGGATTGACGAGAAGGTATTCCTCCTCGACGCCAAGTGTAAGCTTCTCAACCATAAGCCACAGGGGTAACAGGGAGTCAGAACCTATGTAAAGGGCGGACGAAAAGGGTTGCGCCCGACGCGGGGTGCGCTATATCGCGGCCCTTATCGAATACCGCTCATTCGATAGAACGTTTTGCCTGCTAGGGTGAGGTGGCCGAGTGGTTTAAGGCGCACGCTTGGAAAGCGTGTTTAGGTTTGTAGCCTAACGTGGGTTCGAATCCCATCCTCACCTCCAGTGGCTCTTCCCCCGACACAATCAGACTGCTAACGGCGCGTTATGAAACTCCCCCGCAAACCCTTCGCTTGGACGCTGCGTGAGCGTCGCTCGGCTTTTGAAAATCCGTGGATGGATGTGCAGGTCATCGACTCGTTGGACCCAAACGGTAAGCCTGCGGATTATGCGCTCGTCCATTTTAAAAATCTGGCGGTCGGCATCGTGCCTTATGAGGACGATCACATCTGGATTGTCGGGCAGAGCCGTGTTGGGTTCAAGAGTTATAGCTGGGAGATTGCCGCGGGTGGCGGGAGTTTTGATGACCCGCCGGAACTGGCGGCGGCGCGGGAATTGAAAGAGGAAACGGGATTTACGGCCAAAACATTCACGCCGATCATCAAGATGGAAACGTCTAATTCTGTCACGGATGAGCGCGCGATAATCTTCCTCGCGACAGGCCTCACCCCCGGCGAGACGGAGCATGAGAGCAGCGAGGATATTTCAGTGATGAAGATCAGTCTGGACGATGCTATTGCCGCCGTGGAAGCAGGCGAAATCCGGCATTCGCTCGGCGTAGCAGCGATTTACAAACTGGCGCTGATGCGGGCGGCGGGCGAGCTTGACGGTCTGTAATGGATTATGATGTCGTCATTATCGGCGCAGGTGCGGCGGGCATGATGTGCGGCGCGGTGGCCGGACGACGCGGGAAGTCGGTTGTCCTGTTGGACCATGCGAAAAAACCGGGTGAGAAAATCCGGATCAGTGGCGGCGGGCGGTGCAACTTCACCAATCTCTATTGCGGGCCGGAGAATTTTATTTCTGAGAATGAACATTTCGCGAAATCCGCCTTAGCCCGATATACGCAATGGGATTTCATAGCATTGGTCGAAAAATACGGCATCAGGTGGCACGAGAAGACTAAAGGACAGCTCTTCTGCGATAATAGCTCCCAACAGATCATCGATATGCTCGTCAAAGAATGTGAGAACGCAGGCAATGAATTACGTCTCGGCACAGAGGTCATGGGCGTGGAAAAATTGGGCGATGGATTTGCTGTCACAACCCCCACACAGACAATCGCTTGCGCCAATGTGGTCATGGCCTGTGGTGGCCCCTCCATTCCAAAAATGGGCGCGACGGGATTTGGGTATAAGATCGCCGAACAATTCGGATTGAACATAGTCAGGACCGAACCCGCTCTCGTCCCGCTGACCTTTACCGATCAACTCAAGGAACCGATTGCCGCGCTCTCCGGCATGAGTGTTGACGCGCGGATTACCAATGACCGCGCGACATTTGATGAAGCGCTGCTATTCACCCATCGCGGATTATCAGGCCCCGCAGTCTTACAAATCAGCTCATACTGGCGGTCGGGCGAAGCCATTACAGTTGACATGAATCCGGGACGCGACACGCTGACAGAATTGCGAGAGGCGAAAGACACGACGCCCAAACTCTCGCCGGAAAAATGGCTCAACTCTCATATTCCCGCGCGCCTCGCCGCGCATTTGGCGCAGGACATTAATTACACACGTCTTGCTGATATGCCGGATCGCGAAATCCAGAACCTCGCGCTGCAAGTCTCAGCCTGGCACATCCGCCCTGCCGGAACGGAGGGCTACCGCAAGGCCGAAGTCACGCGCGGCGGTGTGGATACGGATGAGCTGTCCTCCAAAACGATGGAAGCAAAATCGGTGAGCGGGCTCTATTTCATCGGCGAGGTTGTTGATGTGACGGGCCATCTCGGCGGGCACAATTTCCAATGGGCCTGGGCCAGTGGGGTGGCGTGTGGGGAAGCGATTTAAATCAACCCATCCCAAAGCAGCTTCACGCCTGTCACAAAAATCAGGGCATACATGACGCGGTAAAAAGTCTGCTGGTCGATCCGTTTCACGAGCCAGACGCCGATTAACACGCCAATCGGCGCAAGCGGGATTAGGGCCGCCGATATGGTCAGATTTGTACGGTCGAACTGGCCCAGCATGGCATAGGGGATGAGTTTCACCGCGTTCACAACCATGAAGAACATGACCGCTGTGCCAGCATAAATGCGTTTATCAAGGCCTTGCGGCAGGGCGTAAGTCTGAAAAGGAGGTCCCCCTGCATGGGCGACAAAGCTCGTAAAGCCTGCCGCGATACCAGACGCCCACGCCATGGGGCGGTTGCCCTTGAGCCAATCTCCGCCCGTGCGAAATTTTGGCCCAAGGACGGCATAAACCGGAAAGGCTACAGCAATAAAGCCCACACAGACCCGTACGAAATCTTCACTGACGCGATCTGCCAGCAACCCACCAATGGCGATGCCAATCATCGCGCCGGGCAGCATTAGCAGGAGCAACCGCTTGTCCCAATGTTTCCGGTATGCCCAGACACTCACCCAATCCATGACGATCAATATCGGCAGGAGAATACCAGCTGCCTGAACAGGTGAAATACTGAGCGAAAGAATCGGTACCGCAAACAGCGCTAAGCCACCAAAGCCACCTTTGGAAATACCTGTAATGATGACGGCGAAAACAGCACTGATGAGGAATATCGGATCGGATAACATTTCGGGCTTCATGCCGTGTGCGGAAGCGGATAGGAAGCCCTTATGAAGAGTATTGATCTCAATGCGGATATTGGCGAGGCGGATAATCCCGATTGGGCGGAGTCTGAGTCTCAAATCCTGACCGCGATTAGCAGCGCCAATATTGCCTGCGGCGGACATGCGGGCGACACGGCCTCCATGCGTCGGACCGTGCACAATGCCAGAGCTGAAGGCGTAACCATCGGCGCACATCCGGCTTATCCCGACCGCGTCAATTTCGGACGGACGAGTCTGGTCATTGGCGAGGATATTGACGCAAAAGCTCTCATTGAAACGCTCCGCGCTCAAATTCTGGATTTGACCGAAATTTGTGCGGCGGAGGGCGCGGTCCTTAAATATGTGAAACCTCATGGCGCGCTCTATAACGACGCCGTCAGTGATGATTACAAAGCCAAATTGATTTGCGACGTGATGGCCCGGTTGGAGATGAACCTTATCCTACTCGGCGGACCAAATTCGGAAATGACAAAGGCGGCCAAAGCCTTTGACCTACGCTTTGTCGCAGAAGGGTTTATTGATCGTCGCTATACGGATGATGGGCATTTAATATCCCGTAAAGTCAAAGGTGCCGTGATTGAGGATCAAGATGAACGGCTCGCTCAAGCCCAAAACCTCGCAACAACAGGTAGAGTTCAGACGGCATCGGGCAATTTTCTGACGCTGCAAACCGGATCTCTCTGCGTTCATGGGGACAGTGCGGGTGCGGTGGAGACGGCAAAACAAGCCCGCGCAGTCATTGAAGCGGCGGGCTTCACCATAAAGGCCTTCGCATGACCCCTACGATTTCAAATTACGGGGATCACGCGCTTCTGATCCGGTGGCCGACAGATGGATTCTCAGAGCCCGTCAATGATGCGGTCCACCACCTCGCCGCGCATTTGCGGGAGAGCGGGAGATATATCGAGGTCGTGCCAGGATATGACTCCATCGTCTGCGTCTTTGATCTTGGGCTGCGTTCAATGAGTAGCGCAAAACGTCATGTCGAAGATGGCCTTGCGCGACACATCTCGAAAACAACCACAGCCGGCAAACTCGTTGAAATTCCGGTGAATTATGGCGGGACCTATGGTCCGGATATGCCAACAATCTGCGCGACGGCAAAACTGACAGAGGACGCCGTGATCGCTTTACATAGCGGGCAGATCTACCGCGTCTGCATGATGGGATTTATTCCGGGATTTAGTTTTCTCTCGCCCGCCCCAATAGCCCTCCACCATCCGCGTCACGCTACCCCTCGTGCCAAGGTTCCTGCCGGCAGTCTTGGGATTGCGAACTGGCAGACAGGCATCTACGGATTGGAAAGTCCCGGCGGCTGGCAGATAATTGGCCGCACCCCCTTCTCCATTTTCGACGCCGAACGGGAGGTGCCCTTCCTCCTCAATGCCGGTGATCGCGTGAGGTTTATACCACAATGAGTTTGACAGTCTTACATTCCGGAACGCAGACTCTGGTCATGGATGCGGGGCGTCCCGGGCACAGACATCAAGGTATTCCGGGTGGCGGTGCGGCGGATAAACTCTCCTTCGCAGTTGCGAACCATCTTGTGGGTAACAGGTGGGATACACCTGCGCTGGAATGTGCGCTGGGAGGATTGCATATCCGGTTCGAACGGACGGCGACCATCGCGATTTCAGGCGCGCAGATGTGGGCGCAAAATCAGGGTATGAACCTGCCGATGAATAAGGCGGTGGATGTCGAAAAAGGCGACATCCTGACGATGAGTTTCACCCGCGCGGGCTGCCGCGCCTATCTCGCCATTGCGGGCGGTGTTGAAGCCACAACCTTTATGGACTCTGTCTCGACCTATCTTCCTGCCAGCCTCGGCGGGTTGGATGGCGGTCCGTTGAAGACAGGAGATATCGTTCGGATTGGCGATAGACAAGGCGAGCCAAATAGCCTGCCCAAAGGTCACGTGCCCGCCTTATCCAATCATGTCGTCCTCCGCGCCGGCGCGGGACCCGAATGGGACACGCTCTCGGATGCGGGCAAACGCTACCTCTTCACGACGCCCTTTTATGCGACGACGGCAACCGACCGGATGGGCACGCGGTTAAAGGGCGATAAAATTGCGCTTAACGCCCCCTTGAATATGACGAGTAGCCCTCTCCTGCCCGGTACATTGCAAGTGCCGCCGGACGGACAGCCCATATTGGCGCTGGCCGATGGACATTGCACGGGTGGCTATGCGCGGGCCCTGCAGGTCATTCAGGCGGACCTCTGGCTTTTAGGGCAAATCGCACCCGGCGCGGCTGTGAGTTTCCGCCGAAGTCTGGCGGAGGAAAGCTCGGCCATTCTGAAGGCCAAAAACTCCTATTATGCGGACCTGATTCCGGGTTTCCGCTTCTAATCATGCCGTTCGTTTATCTCGACGATCAGGGCAGCGGGAAACAAATGGTTTTCCAAGACCCCAGCGCCATAATTCTAGCCGAGACACGAGACGAGCTCCCCACCGCCTTCGCCGAGATCAAAGCCGCACAGGCGAGCGGTAAATGGCTGGCCGGGTCGCTGGCTTATGAATTGGGTCACGCGCTGGAATATAAATTTGCGCCGCCTGAAAGAGCTCCCCTCATTCAGCTCGGCGTGTTTGAAGCCCCGAAAGATGATGTGCCAATAGAGTGGCTCTACACGCGGGACGTTCCTGCCCTGTCTTTTAAATCTGATTGGTCGGAAGCAGACTATTTATCCCGCTTTGAACGCGTCCAAAAATATCTTCGCGCGGGAGACTGCTATCAGGTCAATCTGACATTTCCGATGCGGGCGGAAAGCGACATTTCGCCGACACAGCTCTATGCAGCCTTCCGACGGCGGCAACCCGGACGCTATGGCGCCATTGTCAAATTGGGAAGTTCCGCCAGCGTAAGTTTTTCACCGGAACTCTTTTTCGAAAAGCGCGGCCGGGAGATGCGGATGCGACCGATGAAGGGCACGCGACCGCGCGGACAGGATGATGCCGCGATCCTCGCCGAAATGCGGGCCGAGCCGAAATCACAAGCCGAGAACCTGATGATTGTGGATCTCTTGCGGAATGATCTTTCGCGGCTTTGCGAGGCAGGTAGTGTCAAAGTCCCCGAATTATTTGCGCTGGAAACCTATCCGACCCTGCACCAGATGACGTCGCAGGTGACAGGTCAGCTTCGTGATGATGTAGGATGGGAAGAGATATTGGAGGGTCTCTTCCCCTGCGGCTCTGTCACGGGTGCACCCAAGATCCGGGCGATGGAAATTATCGAAGAATTGGAAAGCGGCCCCCGCGAAAATTATTGCGGCTCCGTCGGATATATCGCGCCCAATGGCGATGCCAGTTTTTCCGTCGCCATTCGGACCGTGCAGATGTCGAACGGAGAATTACGTTATGACGTAGGCTCCGGCGTTGTCTTGGATAGCGACGGGCAGGATGAATATCGGGAATGTTTATTAAAAGCGCAAATCTTCAAGCCACAAGAGGAGGGCGCGATTGAGACATTTCGGCGATTACCGGACAACACAATTCCCCGACGAGACCGCCATATTGCGCGTCTGTCAGACATCGTCGGACATGACGTAACTGGGAAATTTAAAAAGGTGGAATCCCTTCAACCCGGATCAGATTTGAGAGTGCGACTGGAGGCCAAGTCCGGTCGGATAGACATCACGGCGGTTCCCTATGAGGCTTTAGACACACCCCTCCCCCTAGCCTTGTCCCGTTATCCTCTCACGCCCGACGTTCAGACTACGCATTTCAAAACAAGTTTTCGGGATTTTTATGACGGAGAACGCGCCCGCATTTCAGCGGTAACAGAGGCTGCGGAGGTCATTTTTCTGAATGCGGCGGGATTAGTTTGTGAGGGCAGCTTCACATCTCTGTTCATTGAGAAAGACGGGCGACTTCTGACCCCGGAATTATCCTCCGGACTGCTTCCGGGTGTTCTGCGCGCGGAGCTTGTGGAGACCGGAAAAGCGCATGAAACCTCCCTCACAATCGATGACTTAAAATCAGCAGACGCCGTTTATGTCGGAAACTCCCTGCGCGGACTCATACTCGCGACATTCATAGATTATTTGGAACATTGACCCATGCGCATTGACGCCTTCCTGTTGCACGTTAAGGTGACACTATCGACCCCTTCCACGAAGGTGGAACCTAGGGAAAGGGACGTCTGAACACCGTGGCATTCATACTCCATGCTTTTCATATTTCATCCGAGGGCAAAGCCGTCGCGCTTCCCAAAACGGAAATGGGCTTGCCGCGTGAAGCCGGAGATGGTTATGATTGGTACCATATCAACCGGAATGACAGTTCCATCCAGACCGTTTTCGAGGCGGATGAATGTCTTGATAAAATTGCGGAAATCACACTGCTGGCAGAAGATTCCCGGCCACGGACAATCCTGCGGGACCATGACGTCCTCATCAATCTGCGCGGCGTCAATCTGAATCCGGGCGCTGAACCTGAGGATATGATTGGGATTCGTTTTTTCATTCAACCGACACGCATTGTCTCGGTTGAAAAACGCCCTTTAAAAGCCACAGGTGACATCGCCGAACGGCTCCTCACGCAACCTCCCCCTACGACGCCGGGCGGTTTCTTAGCTAATTTCGCACAGAGCATGATTGATCGGATGATTCCGACCATTACCGCCCTCAATGAACAAGTGGATGATCTGGAAGACAAAATAGAGACGGGAGATACAGAAACGGCGCGGCCGCTCGTCTCGGAACTCCGGCGGACGGCGATTATGCTGCGCCGTTATCTCGCGCCGCAGCGTGATGCGCTGAACTCACTCTCCCAGCAAAAACTGCCTTGGATTACGCAGGATGACCAATTGCGATTGCGTGATAGCGCGGACCAAGCGACACGTGTGACCGAAGAATTGGACGCTGTACGGGAACGCTGCGCCATTGTGAAAGATCAGCTGACCGATCTTCGCGCGGAACAGATGAATAATAATATGATGATTCTCGCAGTCCTGTCCGCCGTGTTTCTCCCGCTCGGTCTCGTTTCTGGCATGATGGGCATTAACGTTGGCGGGATGCCTTGGGTAGAAAATGGTATGGGGTTCTGGTTCGTAACCGCCATTGTCGTCGGAATTGGGGCATTACAATTATTGATCTTTCGTCTGATGAAATGGATATAGATCAGACGTGAGGTTCTTTCTTTCATTCTGGCTCGTTCTCGCGCCGACTTTGCTGGTCCTCTCCAGCCCCGCTTTTGCGCAATCCACTACGCCGGTCGAAACGGGTGAAACGGTAAATGGAGACTATAATCCCTATCCGACTTATGACGAGGTCGTCATTCAAGACGGGTTCCGTGATGTCAAACGCGACGAGGCCTATCAGTTCGAATTGGCAGATCCCATACCGCCCAAGCCTCAATCCGCTTTCTCCAAATGGTTATCAAAAGTGTTTGGCACCATATTCAGATTTCTCGCACCGCTACTGGCAATCGCGTTCTGGCTCGGATTGGGGGCCTTGGTCCTGGGGGCGCTCTACCTGATTGGGCGGGCGGTCTATGAGACACGCTTTGCGAAGCCGACTTCTAAGAAGAAAGACGAGACACCCGAAATTCCGCTTTATGAACCCGCCAAAGCCCAAGCCCGCATCCTGTTAGATGAGGTTGATCGACTGGCCGCAGAAGGCCGCTACGGCGAAGCCGTTCACACACTGCTCTTCCGCTCCATTCAGGATATTGATCGCAACCGTCCCAATGTCGTGCGCCGCTCGCTGACGGCGCGAGAAATCGGGAAACTCCCCGTCCTGACCCAGAATTCGCGTCAGGCTTTCTCCACGATTGCAGGCGTATCTGAGCTCTCCCATTTTGGCGGCACGCCGATTGGTCAATCCGGATTTGAGGTCGCGCGAAAAGCCTATGCGGACCTCACCGGACAGTCGGGCGAAACACCAGCGCGCAGGCGCAGACGATGAACGCCCGCAGCAAACATCTGGCGCAGAGCCTCCCCGGTCGGCAGACGGGAAGGAACCGTGGCGGCCTGTCAAATGTCCTCTTTAAGCCGATGACGCTCTTCGCGCTCATGGCGATTGGCCTCTTCTCCTTTGGTGCATTTTTCGTCTTGGGTGGATTTGCGGATGATTTGCGGAAAACACCGCCCGGGCAAGCGACGCCGCGCTCCGTCTCCGCCGTCGGCTATAAGGCTCTGCAGGACTATATGAACCAAGTTGGCTATATCGCGCATGAAACGCGTGATGACCGCGATTATTATTCGCGACAAAGCCAGCTTGTCATTTATACGCCGTCCCGCACCTATTCCCGCCTATCCTCGACTCTCGAAAAAAATACGAATGAGATACGTTTGGTCGTCCTACCCAAATGGTCCGTCCGGCAATTTATTCCGCAGGAAAATGAACAAGGATCGACAGACTGGGCACGCAAGAACGGCGAGGACGGCTTATCCGGTTTGGGCGAATTTAATTATTTATTCGAGGATATCCCCGTCATCCGACGTGTCGACGATATCTCGCAAAATATTGACGTCAAATTCACAATGAATTTCCAGCGGAACCTACCGGACCTCTCCAATCTGGATGTTGAATCCCTCCAATATTTTGATTTGGAGACGCGCTGGTCCGAGCGTCAGACGGAGTTGATGCGCATTCGAATGGCAGAGATTGAAGAGTTTCGGAAACAACGCGCCGAGGAACGCGGCGAAGATTATGTTCCCCTGTCAGAAAAAGAAGAAGCTGAGACAGAAGAAGATGAAGGCAAGGAAAATGAGGAAGACGTTTCTGAACCAGACCCCCTTCCTGATTATACAGTGCTGATGCGCATTAACGAAAAACCGGTCCTCATCCGTTTGGAAGATAGCCAGACTTATATCCTGTCGGAACCTGACCTCATCAACACAATGGCGTTTCAGACCCAGACGGGTGCGCGCTTTGCATTGGGTGTGATTGACGAAGTGCTCGTCGCGTCGGAAGCCGAGCTCTATCACGCGGATTTCGATGTCAGCCTGCACGGGATTGAGAATGGTCGGAACCTGATCAAACTTATGGTCACGCCGCCTTTCCTTGCCGCCACGCTCTGTCTGCTGCTCGCGGGGGGACTTGTCGCGTGGCAGGGATTTAACCGCTTTGGCGACCCGGCGCGGGTCAGACCCGATTATGCGCAAGGCCCCGTCAGCCTGGCCGAGACCGCGGCAGAGTTTATGGAAGTCGCCAATCGCACCCATAAAACGGGCGGGAATTATGCCGACCTCATCCGGCGGCAAGTTGTGGACGAGTTGGGCTTTAAAGGCCGGACCGAAGCCGCGACGGATAAATTATTGGACGGGCGCGAAAAACGCCGCGCGCTGTCCCCGACTTATGCGGAATTAGAAACAAAGATCAGTACGGCCACGCCGCAGAGCTATGGCCAATATGCCAAAGCCCTGACGGTTTGGCGCGAAAAAATGATCGACACAGGCACATTGCAAGAGGACCCGAAATCATGAGCGATTCCACTGTCACAGAGACCCAACTGGCCGAGGTTCAAAAACTCGCCGATAATATCCGCACGGAAGTAGCAAAAGTCATTATCGGTCAGACCGACACAGTCGACCTCCTCCTGACCGCGCTGCTCTCGCGTGGGCATATCCTATTGGAGGGTGTTCCCGGAACCGCGAAAACTTTTCTCGCGCAAGTTTTCGCCCATGTCACAAAGCTGGATTTCGGACGGATACAATTCACGCCGGACCTGTTGCCGGGTGATTTGCTTGGAACGAACCTGTTCTCCTTCCAGACGAATGAGTTCAGCCTTGTGAAGGGTCCAATCTTTTGTGATATGCTCTTGGCAGACGAAATCAATCGGACCCCACCTAAAACGCAATCCGCCCTGCTCGAAGCCATGCAGGAACGCCAAGTGACGATTGACGGCCAACGTTTCCCACTCGGTGAGAACTTCATGGTCGTCGCGACCCAGAACCCAATTGAACAACAGGGGACCTACCCCCTGCCCGAGGCGCAACTCGATCGTTTCCTGTTCAAACACATCCTGTCCTATCCGTCCCGTGACGAGGAAATCAAAATCGTCGAACAACATGGTCAGCGCAGCGGCACACCGGGCATGGCCGATCTCGGTCTGAAATCCGTCATGACAAAGACGGCCCTCGCCAAAGTGCGTAAGGCGATTTCCGCGATCCACCTGAACGACGAAGTCACACATTATGTTGTCGACCTCGTACGCGGCACACGCGACAATCCTCTGTTTGAAACGGGCGCCTCGCCCCGTGCCGCAGCGATGATTGCCAGTTCCGCCCGCGCCTATGCCGCGTTACAAGGCCGCAATTACGTCATCCCCGATGATGTCAAAGCGATTGCCCTCCCCGCCCTGCGTCACCGCGCCGTACTCTCCCCGGCAGCAGAGATTGAAGGCCGGACAGCGGATGAGGTGATTACGGCGGTCATCGAACAGACCCACGCACCACGTTAAGCCTAACAGTTGAAATTCCGCACCCAGACATATCCCACTAGGCGGGCCGTTTTTACGGCAGCGCTTGGTTTGCCGGTGACGCTTATTCTGGCGCTTGTCGTGCCGGATCTTTGGGTTTTGGGTGCGGGCTGGGTCGCGGCCATTTTGGGATTGGTCGCGCTGGATGCGCTTCTCGCAACATCGGTCCCGCGCATGGAACCGTCCATTGAT
This sequence comes from uncultured Caulobacterales bacterium, assembly GCA_947503715.1. Lineage (GTDB taxonomy): Bacteria > Pseudomonadota > Alphaproteobacteria > Caulobacterales > Maricaulaceae > Litorimonas. The sequence goes on from CANNER010000004.1 coordinate 246,821, forward strand.
GCGCCTGGGTCCGGATATGTCGGGCATGACTATGATGTGCGTATCACGACGGAATTCGCAGCAGGCGTCCCGCCGCGTAAACCGGAATTACGCCTGACGGCTAATGACCGCCTGAGTGTAAGCCCCTCAACGGCACAGGCCGGATTGGGCGATGGCGGAATGTTGGCGCTCTTCAACATTCGTACGGAATTACGCGGCACGGCGGAATTGGAACGCCTATGGACGCGGTGGCAAGGCCCGCTCGGTCTCGTCTGGCGACAACGGATTGACCCGCTTCTACAAGAATTCCCCGTCACGTCTGATACAAAAATGGTCCGAGACACGGCGGCGGAAATCTTCACGAAAGACGCGAATATCGGTCAAAAGCTCCAGCGCATGCGCGGCGATGGCACGGAATTTGACGGACTGACAGAATTTATGCCCGGCATGGATAAGCGCTCCATTGATTGGAAACATTCCGCCCGTCACGGCACGCTGCTCTCGCGCGAGTTTCGCACCGAACGTAATCATAATATCGTCTTCGCCTTCGACACGGGCCATATTATGGCCGAAGCGGCTGAAGATGTGGAGACGGGCGAGTCCATGACAAAACTCGACCGCGCCTTAAACGCAGCGCTGCTCATGAGCTTTGTCAGTCTGAAAATCGGCGATAAAGTCGGGCTCTATGCCTTTGACGAAAAGCCCTATCTCTATGCTCCCGCCATCGGGAATACGCGCAGTTTTTCGCAAATTCGTCGTGTTTCTGCCAAGATAGATTATTCCAATGCGGAAACAAATTTCACACTCGGTCTGTCGCAACTCGCGCAGAATTTACAGCGCCGGACCCTGATCGTTGTCTTCACAGATTTCGTCGATTCCACCCAAGCGGAATTAATGGTCGAAAACATGGCGCGTCTTCTAAAACGGCATATCGTAATCTTCGTCGCCTTCCGGAATTCCGCGCTGGACCAACTCATCGAACGTCCCGCCAAGACACCTGAGGAAGCGGCGGCGAGCCTGATCGGTGACGGATTAATGCGCGAACGCGATCTGGTCCTCCGCCGCCTGATGCGGATGGGCGTCAATGTCATTGATGCCGATGCCGACACGCTGAATATGAAAGTTCTGAACACCTATATGATGCTGAAAGCGCGCAATGCGATCTGATATTGTTCTAAAATCCAAACGTTTCCGCGAGGAGCGCCAAGCGGATTGGAAGGAGATGGAACGTCTTCTTTCGCGCATTGAGGCGTCATCCGTGCGTGGCCTGTCGGATGAGGAATTAATTGCATTGCCCCGTATGTATCGCGCGACACTCTCTTCGCTTTCCGTGGCCCGCGCGACGTCTTTGGACCAAAGCGTCGTGAGCTATTTGGAGAGTCTGTCCACCCGCGCCTATTACGTCATTTACGGCTCCCAGAAACGTTTGCGAGACCGTATCATCAGTTTCTTTGCCCGCGACTGGCCACTGGCCGTGCAGAGCGCGTGGAAGGATACGCTCGCCTCCTCCCTGATTTTCTTTCTCGGCGGTTTAGTCGGCTTCGTCCTTGTCGCGAATAATCCGGATTGGTTCTACGCTTTTATGGATGAAAGCATGGCGTCCGGTCGCACACCCGACGCGTCGGAAGAATTCTTGCGGGACACGATTTACGGGGATCACGATACGGGCGGGTTGGCCGCTTTCGCCGCCTATCTGTTTTCAAATAATAGTCGCGTCTCAATTCTGGCCTTTGCGCTGGGTTTTGCCTTTGCACTGCCGACAGTGGCTCTGCTTCTTTATAACGGCTTATCAATCGGGGCTTTCATCGCGGTCTTTACCGAAAAAGATCTCGGGTTCGAAATTGGTGGCTGGCTCTCCATTCACGGCACAACGGAGTTATTTGCGATTGCCCTCGCCGGTGCGGGTGGTTTCATGATTGGACGGGCCGTCGCCTTCCCCGGCGATATGAGCCGGATGGAGTCGCTGCGGTCCAAATCTGAAGAAGCCTCCATCATGTTGGGCGGTGTCGTTGTCATGCTACTCGTCGCCGGATTGCTGGAAGGATTCGGGCGGCAGCTCATTCAAAATGATTGGGTGCGTTACGGTATTGGGGGCGGAATGTTGCTCTTCTGGCTGCTCTATTTCTTCCTGCCCCGCAAAAGCTTTCACCCGCTGGAGGAAGAGTCGTGAGCAGCGCGACGTTTCAAACACAACTGCCGCCCGGACGCCGCCATTTGGTCACACCGGAGGGCGTGGACCTTCAGGTTGAACTGGCCGATGTCGGCACACGGATCGGGGCCTTTGCACTCGACCTGATCATTATCGTTGTCGTGTTCATTGCTGCGGCTTGGACGCTCACACTCATGTGGACCGAGAGCGCCTTTACGCTTCTCATCCTGATCGCCTTCTTTCTACGCAGTTTCTATTTCACCTTGTTTGAATTAGGTCGCCGCGCCGCCACACCAGGAAAGATGATGATGAAAATCCGCGTCGCCGCACGCGGCAAAGCCCGTCTATCTGCGGCCTCCGTCTTTGCCCGCAATGCTCTCCGGGAGATTGGATTTTTCCTCCCCATCGGATTTATCTTTGGCATTGGCAGTGGCGGTGTCGATGGCTGGATGAGTTTATTGGCGGCAATATGGGCCGGTGTTTTTCTGTTTTTCCCGCTCTTTAATAAAGATAGATTGCGGGTCGGAGACCTCGTCGCGGGCACCTGGGTTGTACGGTCGCCGCGCCCCCTTCTCGCGGCGGATTTGGTTGAGACTAAGCTTTCTGACGCGCCAAGTGCTTCGGATAAATTCGTCTTCACGCCTACACAAATTGACGCTTACGGCATTAAAGAATTACACGTCCTAGAGGATGTTCTCCGCGCCCGTGACCCCCAAGTCGTCGCCGATGTCGCAATGCGCATCCGGACGAAAATCGGCTGGGTTTGGGAAATGGGCGAGAGCGATTACGGCTTTCTCAAAGCCTATTACGCCGCGCTACGCGGACGGCTGGAGAGCCAAATGTTAATGGGTGTACGACGCAAGGATAAGTTCGATACGCGGTAATACGTTCAACACTCAATCACATTGACCGCCAAGCCGCCCTGGCTCGTTTCTTTATACTTGCTGCTCATATCAAGACCCGTTTGGCGCATGGTTTCAATCACCTGATCCAGACTGACTTTGCCGTGTCCCGTCCCGTGGAGGGCGAGCCGTGCGGCATTGGCCGCCTTGACCGCGCCAATCGCATTGCGTTCAATACAGGGGATTTGGACCAGACCGCCCACGGGATCGCAGGTCAGGCCGAGATTATGTTCCATCCCGATTTCCGCGGCACTGGCCACCTGTAGCGGCGTAGCACCCCAAACTGCCGCGAGACCACCCGCCGCCATGGAACACGCCACCCCGACCTCGCCCTGACACCCCATCTCCGCGCCGGAGATTGACGCGCGTTGTTTATAGAGCAAGCCAATGCCCCCGGCCGTGATAAGAAATAAGCGTATCTTTTCACGGTTCGGTTGGCCATTTTCATCACAACAATAGTGACGGATAACCGCCGGAATAATCCCGGCTGCGCCATTGGTAGGCGCCGTTACAATCTGCCCCCCCGCAGCATTTTCCTCATTCACCGCCATGGCGTAGACATTGAGCCAATCGAAAAGCGTTTCACGCTCATTCGCGCCCGGATTGCCTCGCAATTTTGCCCAGATATCCGGCGCACGACGCGCGACCTTTAAGCCACCCGGTAGAATGCCCTGCGTAGATAAACCTCTCTCAATTCCCGCCAGCATCACATCCGTGACGCGGTCGAGTTTCTTTTCCGTCGCAGCCCGTGGTCGGCGCACATCCTCATTTGTCAGGATGATATCTGCAATGGACGCAGATTGCGCATCGCAGAATTTAAGGAGATCTGACGCAGAACCAAAATTAAACGGCACGGCCTCATCGCCCACGCTAATCATATCATCTTTCACAGGGCGGGAGAGTTGCGCATGAGTTGCAACGAACCCGCCGCCCGTCGAATAATAGGTCCGCTTATAAAGACGTTCGCCATTGGCGCGGAAGGCCTGCATTTCCATCTCATTCGGATGAAGCTCAGCCGCCTGTTCATAATCAGTAATCAGGTCCGTCGTCGGATTAAACCGCAGGTCCTGTCCCCTGAATTGAAACTGACCCGTTTGATGTAAACGGTCTAAGGCAGCCTTGGCCGCATCCAGATCGATGGTCTCTGGTTTGAACCCCAACAGCCCCAACATACCCGCTCGCGGGGTGCCGTGACCGACACCCGTAAAGGCGAGCGACCCCCGATAGATAATCTGAATGCGATGGGCCTCTGTCAGATGCCCGCGCCGGTCCAAACGCCGCAAAAACCGCGCCGCAATCCGCATTGGTCCGACCGTATGGGAACTGGACGGGCCAATACCGATTCTGAAGATATCGAGAACGGATAACATGTCACAAGCCTAGTCCTGATGGGGGTGGGCTGGCAATGCTCTTGAAACAACATCCCTTGCTCGTGCGTATAGATGATATGCCCAACCTGCCGCATACACTCAGACACAGTTCTGACGGGGAACCGGGAATTTCCCGCAAAGCGAAAGGGACCGGATTTGCCTATTACGCGCCGGACGGGACGCATATCCGCAATCAGGACGAGCTGATGCGGATTGAAACATTGGGCCTGCCGCCCGCTTATTCCGACGTGTGGATTTGTGTGGACGAGCGCGGCCATATCCAAGCCACAGGTCGGGACGACAAGACCCGCAAACAATATCGTTATCACGATTTGTGGCGCGATTTCCGCGACAAGAACAAATATGAGCGACTCGCGGAATTTGGCGAAGATCTGCCACGTATCAGAGCCAAAGTCTCTCGCGACCTTCGTCGTGACATACCCGACTTTCGGTTTGTCTGTGCCGCCCTGACACGGTTGATTGATCAGGGCGCGTTACGCATTGGCAGTCAGTCCTATGCGGGCGAGAGTTTCGGCGCGACGACATTGCGCACACGGCATCTGAAACTCACCGATGACGGGTTTAAACTGGATTTCAAAGCCAAGGGCGGGAAGCGGGTACGGAAGACTATTCGCGATAAAACATTAGCCAGAACACTCGAGCAAATCGATGACCTGCCAGGACGGGATTTGTTTAACTTTATCGATGAAAACGGAGCCCTTCGAAAAATCGATAGCGCCGATGTGAATGCGTATATTCACGACGATTTCACAGCCAAAACATTCCGGACTTGGCACGGCACGGTTGCCGCCTTTGAGGCCGCGCATGAGGAGAGCCCAACCATTAAATCCTTGAGCGAAAGGGCGGCCAAAAGACTTCACAATACGCCGGCTATTTGTCGGTCCAGCTATATCCATCCCAAAGTCATCGACCTTGTAAGGATGGAAGGAAAAGACAGACAAGCTCTGCTGGAGAGCTTGAAGACCGAGCCCGAGCGCGGATTGGTACAGGCCGAGAGAGCCTGCCTCAAACTCATCTCAGCGTAATTATCTAAAGACCGGATCGTCCAGACTGCGAAGTTTCCGGGAATGGAGCGTCCCTGATTCCGCGCCCGCTTTCATAATCCGCATAGCCTCCAACCCGATATTCAGGTGTTGCGCCACGCGGGAGCGGTAGAACGCCGCCGCTGTGCCGGGGAGTTTAATTTCGCCGTGGAGCGGACGGTCAGAGACGCAGAGGAGCGTTCCATATGGCACGCGGAAACGGTAGCCATTCGCGGCAATTGTCGCAGACTCCATATCAATCGCAATCGCGCGGGATTGGTTCAGGCGCGGGCGAAGGGCCTCATAGCGCATTTCCCAGTTCCGGTCGTCCGTCGTCACAACTGTGCCCGTCCGCACATGTTTTTTCATCTGCTGTCCCGACAGGTCCATGACGTCCCCAATGGCATCTGTCAGTGCAATCTGGACCTCGGCAATCGTTGGCAGCGGAATGTCCGGCGGCAGGACATCATCCAATACCTGATCATCGCGCAAATAGGCGTGGGCGAGGACGAAATCGCCAAGGATTTGCGAACTGCGCAGCCCACCGCAATGACCCAACATCAACCAACAATGGCTGCGCAGAACTGCAATATGATCAGTAATCGTTTTCGCGTTAGACGGCCCCACGCCAATATTGATCAGCGTAATCCCCATCCCGTCTTCGGACATGAGATGGTAGGCCGGCATTTGTGGGAGCTTGTAATCCGGATCGGCGACATAATCCTTGCTGTCCGTGATCACGCCCTGCCCGGGAGAACAGAAACCCGTAAATTCGTCAGATTCAACGACGCTGAGCGCGTGTTCAACAAACTCATCCACATAGCGCTGGTAATTCGTGAAAATCACGAATTGTTGGAAACAGGCGGGATTTGTTCCAGAATAATGTTTCAAACGCTGAAGCGAATAATCCGTCCGCAAAGCAGAGAACAACGCAAGCGGCAGGGGGGCGTCTGTCGGACGTTCCGTCACACCGTCAGCCAGATCATCATGGATCAGTGTGAGATTCGGGAGGGCAAAATTTTGACCAATCGCGGCCTGGCGCTCCGCCGTTAATTCATAGGCGGATGGATCAATCGCAAAGACGAGCGGAATTTCCGTTTCCGAATATCCGACATAATATTCGACCTCATTGACGGTCTCGATCCGTCCCAGTTGATCTAAAAGATAGCCTTCGAAAATATCAGGATGTGTAATTGTGGCACCATACCACCCCGCTCCGCGAATGGACACAAAGCTGGAAAATTTGAGATCGCCAGCGCGGCGTTGACCAATCCGCAAGAGCAAATAGGGATAGGTTGGACGCGGAGCGGAGGGCGATATTCCGTCCTTTGCATAGGCTTCGAAAGCCTCATTCAAGGCTTCAACCGCGCCGTTATAGAGCTTGCCCAGTTCCCGCACCGCATCCTGCATATTTTCGCAGGGCGAGAGGTCGTTAAAGAAAGAGGGAATGTGGCCGAGCAAGTTCAATGGGGTCTCCGTGAGGTTTGAAATTTTTCAGGACCTATAGTTTTTATAATGCTTTGGCTAGAAATTTTTATGACAACCCGCAGTTATAGCGGGGACATGCCAAAAGAGACGGCAATTGCGACCACGACGGAGGCGATGGCGGCGCTCATAAAATTGGAGAGATTGCCCGCCAACACAGTCTTCAGTCCAAGCTTTGAAATTTCCGTTTTCCGTTCCGGTACGACGGCGGAGAGCCCCGCAATCAGGATGGCAAGACCCCCGAAATTGGCAAAGCCGCACAGCGCCAATGTAATGGCGACCTGCCCCTGCGCACTGAAATCCTCTTTCACGCCAACAAAATTAAAATAGGCGAGGAATTCATTCAGAATGACTTTCTCTCCGAGGAACCGTCCGGCCACCGCGCTCTCATCCCAAGGCACACCGATCATCCACGCTATCGGGCGGAAGAGGATGGAGAAGATGCCTTCCAGCGACAGGTCTGGATGGCCGAACCATCCACCAACGCCACCAAGGATACCATTCAGCAACGCAATCACAGACAGGACCGCAATCAGTAGCGCCATCACGGCCAGCATGATTTGCAACCCGATCATCGCCCCATTAGTCAGGGCTTCGATGAGGGAACCCGCGCGATCCGTCGTCATCTCCTTGGCTTCCGCGCTGTCAATATCAAAGGGTGTTTCCGTTTCCGGCACGAGGATACGCCCCATCAACAAGCCGCCCGGCACGGCCATCAGCGCGGCTGTAATCAGGAGTTTTGGGTCAATCCCTATGGCGGAATAGGCGACGAGGACCGTGCCCGCGACGGAAGACAAGCCGAGGCTCATCATCACGAAAAGCTGGGCGCGCGTGATCTTGGGCAGGTAGGGCAAAATGGTCAGCGGCGCTTCCGCCATGCCAACAAATATATTCGCGGCGGCGCAGGTGCTTTCCAGACGAGATGCCCCTGTCACCCAGCGCACAGCAGAGCCGATAATGCGAATAATCCACGTCATGACGCGCAGGTGGAAGAGTACGGAAAACAGAGCTGCGATGAAAATGATAATGGGCAGGATTTGGAAGAAGAAGATGACATTCGTGCCGCCCTTCTCATCCCCCAACTCGCCAAACATGAAGGTCGTACCCTGTTTGACATAGGCCTGCATCGCTTCGACGCCGGAGGACATCACACCCAGTACGACGTCGCCAACGGGTGTCAGGAGCGCGAAAACGGCAATCGCAATTTGCAGCGCGAGTGTCCGCGCCGCGAGGTCAAAGCGTATCTTGCTCTTGGCCTCGGAAAACAGCCACGCCAGCGCCAGAAGCACGACAATTCCAATTAATCCGGTCACACGCGATTCCCCTCATGGATATAACTCAATCTGTTCCACGCCCCTCCGCACAATGCAATCGGCCCACAAATGAAAACGGGGAGCACAAGGCCCCCCGTTCGGATTTTAGTGATGTCAGTTGCGTGACTTAGAATGTGTAACGCAGACCCACACGAATTTGATAAACAGATGCAATGTTGTTCTGGAACGAGATTGGATCTGTATCAAGTTGGTTGAAGCGATAGACACAATCCGTTGCGCTCACGCAAGCCGTGCGGGCATCGTCACCCGTCAGAGCAGACGCGCCATCAACGCCATTCGCAGCAACATCCGCAGCTGTCACAAGATCAGCCTCGACGAGGTTAATAGCATCAAACCCGGCGCCGGACCGTTGCTTGCCCCAATCGCTATCGATCAAGTTTGCAACGTTGAAAATGTCCAATTCAAACTGAAGGCTGTTCTCGCCAACGAATTTCTCAAGCTTATCGTTAATGAAAGGCAGTTCCTGTGCGAAACGGAAGTCAAAACGACGGTTCCAAGCAGAGCTATCTGAATGGCGGTCAAGCGTTGTTCCCGTATCGAGACCTTGATCGTTCACATAATCAATGAACTCCTGCTCTTGGAAGTCCGAACCTACAACGACGAGCGGATCATTAATCGCGCCACCTGAAATTGTTGGGACATAGAGCAAGTCATTATCAAATGGGCTCTCTCCGTCACCTGAACGACCAAACAGAGCATTGTTGCGGTCTGTTGAGAACGTGTAGGAGAAAGGCTCGCCCGATGTGATTTGACCAAAGAGGTTCATCCGAGTTGTCAGGTCACCAATGATCTCATCTTCATAGTTCAAATTAATCTTGAAAGCATGTTCCGTCTCGAAAGGCGATCGACCTGCGGAAGGGTTATTCCGATCAATATCGAAAATACCGCGGAAGTTGGACACACCACGCGAGCTGCCACCCTCTGTGACAGTTTCAACGTCTTGGTTTGTATAGGAGAGATCCATGCTCAAGCCATTATCCCAAGCCTTGGAGAGGCTCGCAGATAATGTAAGCGACTCGCCTTGATCAAAATTGGTCAATGCAATCGCGTTGTTGATGTCCAAAGCATCCAAATCCGCATAAATTGGACGGCCATCAGGCGCTGTTCCAACTGGTAATGCGTCTGAGAGTTGGGTCTGAGACAGGTTTTCCCAACGGAAGCCGTTATTTGTCGCCGCATAAAGCGCCTGAAGTGACAAACGCCAATCGGAGCCGAGGTCAAGACCGCCGATTTTTGCATCAAAATTTTGATCAATTCTGATGGAGGCTTTCCAATCTGTTGGTGTTTCAAAGTCCGGGCTGATGACATCAATTGGACCCGGTGCATTTGCGTCATTCGCTGTGATGCTATTCAGCAACTCTTGTGGCGTGCCATTGGCCGGGTTTGCATTTTCAACATCAAAGGCCTGCTCAAAGAAAACGGGAGGCGTGAACGCATTGGACACCCAAACCTGCGGAGCGCCACCACCGAAGAGGCCAAAGCCACCGGTGATGCTTGTGTTCTCAAGCGGCTGCCAGTTGAATGATGCCCGTGGCATCAAGACGTCCAAACCATCCAAGTTTTCAGAGTTTGAGAAACCAAAACGGTCATTGAAGAAAGAGCGTTCCTGAGGCTCGTCATCCTGCATAATAGTCTCATAGCGCAGACCCGCATCCAACCGGAAAGTTGGAGAGATTTGCCAGCTATCGCCGACGAAGAGCGCGAGTGTATCAAAACCCCAAACGGCACGGATATCTTCACGATTACCTGTGTCCGGCAATTGAACCTGTACGCGGTCTGCAGTTTGGTTGGCTAAGTCCTCAATCGTATCATAACGGAAGAGACCGACTGAACGCTGCGCAAAGAGGTTATCAAGATTATAGTTTTGGAATTCTGCACCAAAGCTGATGGAATGGTCGCCAACATTATAATTTGCCTGACCAAAGACCTGCAAGCGCTCATCGGCAAATGTGTTGCCTTGACGGAAACGATCACAACCACCGGAGAGGAAGAGTGAATCGCGAGTGTCAACAACACCGTCACCATCATCAATGAAACCTTCGAAATCGGTCCCGACCAAATCAGCTTCTGAGAGTTGGATATCAAATGCGCCGACACCGTCGCCTGCAAGACAGTTTTGACCACGCTCATTTTCTTTAAAGTTCACACGGAAATTCGTTGAAAGACGGTCCGTCCAATCAGAGAAAAGCTGACCTGTATAGGTCTTGATTTCCTGCGGTGTCTGATAATAAGCGGATTGGAAGGTTGTTCCGCCTACGCCTGAGAAACCATTCTCAGTTGTATCTTGGTAAGTGAAAGATGCCCGGTGATTATTGCTGATTTCCCAGTCAATTTTACCCAGGAAACGTTCGGTTTCCTCCGGCAGTGAGACTGTCAGAGGACGTCCGCCAAGGTCAAAACCGTAATTATCCAAAACAAGTTGGTTGATACCGTCAAAAATAGCGGGGTTAACGTCGTTATTACGATCAGATTCAGTAAAATCGCGGGCTGAACCCGTTTCGAACTTGTCATAGTTCACGAAGAAGAAGAGCTTATCTTTTACAATGGGCCCACCAAGTGAGAAGCCGTATTCTTCTTCTTTGAAATCGGCGACAGTGATGTCTTGATTAAAGGCGCGGTCACCAAAATAGTTATCCTGTTGTCTGTAATAATAAAGCGAGCCGTCAAAGTCGTTTGTACCGGATTTCGTCACGACGTTAATCAAGCCGCCTGTGAAGCCGGAAACAGCCGGATCATATTCAGATGCGACAACAGAGGCACTTTCAATCGCATCAAGCGAGATGGGTGAGCGCTGTGTCGCATATGCAGATGAAGACAGACCGAAATCATCACCCTGTAAAGAACCATCAATGGCAAGGCCCGTAAAGCGTGGGTTCGCACCCGCGATTGACAGAATACCTTCGCCGGAAGAGTTAGAGAGCGGATCGCGAACAAGTGTTCCGATCAAGTCACGGTTTGTAGAAGCATTGTTAAGAATATCATCCTCAGAAAATGCCGTCCCGACACCGTCGCCAATATCCGCACCGGATGTTTGTTGGCCTGTGACGATCATAATGTCTTCGACCTGTGGCGCGAGGGACAATCTGATATTGTTGGACGATGGCGTCAGGCGGATATTTTCCTCGATGAGGTTACCGGCTGCGGAGGAAACTGTGATTGTGTAGGGGCCACCAACGCGAAGACCGGAGGCAAAGAAAACACCGTTGCCGGATGTTGTTGCCGTCCGGGCGGAACCCGTTGGGCCGTATACGATTGTGATATTGGCATTTGAAACGGCATTGCCATTCGCATCTGTCACAGTGCCGGAAATGGCAGAGGATGTCAGTTGAGCATGAGCGACGCCGGATGTGGCAGCCATGGTCAGGGCGAGGGCCGAAGCCGACATAATGGCGCGATAGCCAAAGGATGTGATAATCTTATTCATGATTAAGACTCGGAAAGGTTGGTTAGAATTGGGGGCCCTTTATGGGCAGAAGTTAACGATTTTGTGACAAGACTGTGAGTCTTTCAGTCGCGCAAGGGGACGATTCCCATGACTCCCCCTCCATAGGAGGTGGTTTCGCGCCCGAAACATAGTTTAAAATATTGTTTTTAAAGAACTTTATATCAAAATCGGATGTTAACAGTGATTCACATAAACCTTCTGATAACTTACAAATAGACCTATATTTCATCGCAGGTGTCACCTATTTGTCACGCTATGTTGAAATTGGACCCCATTCCTGAAACGCCCCTGATTCTCGCTATTGCGGGGGGGAGTTGTTCGGGCAAGTCCACGCTGGCGGCCTATTTGCGGGACTATATTGGTGCGGATAATTGCCGCCTGGTGCGCCAAGACGATTATTACCACGATATTCGCGAACGGGGCGGATCCCCCATGGTGAACTTTGATGTGCCGGAAGCCCTGGATTTTGACCTTCTGCGCGACAATCTCCTCGCGTTTAAGCGCGGCGAGTCCGTCGCCCTGCCCAGCTATGATTTCACAACACATCAAAGACGCACACCAACAGAACCGCGAACGCCACGACCTGTCATCATTATAGAAGGTATATTATTACTGGATCAGCCCGACCTTCGTGAAGTCTTCGATCACAGCGTCTACATGCGCTGTGCCCCGGAACTTCGCCTCTCCCGCCGGCTCGAGCGCGACACGACGGAACGTGGCCGCACACGGGAAGATGTCCTGCGCCAATTTCACGGGCAGGTCGAACCCGCGCACCAAGCCTATGTCAGCCCGTCACAGGTCCATGCCGATCTGGCCATCGACCAAACGGAATATATCAGTGATATGACAGGCGTGGTGGAATCCGTCGTGGCGCTCGTCAATAAAGGCTCCTAAGGACAAAGTTGGATTTTTCGGGGAACCCTCACATGGACCATCGCGCTTTCGGCCTTGTCGGCATCGCCCTTATATTGCTCGTCGCTTGGTTGGCCTCTGAAAACCGTCGCGCGATTCGCCTGCGCACTGTCGGCGTTTGTTTTGCCCTGCAGGTCGCAATTGCGGTACTCGTACTCTACGTCCCTGCCGGGAAAACCGCTCTGGCGTTTCTCGCGACAAAGGCGACGACACTGCTCTCTTATGCGAATTTCGGGATCGAGTTTATCTTCGGGAACCTCGCGACGGGCGTGGACGGGTTTTCTTTCCTCGTGCGCGTGCTGCCCGTTATCATCTTCTTCGCCTCATTGATGGAGATACTCTATCACCTGAAAGTCATGCAATTCATCGTGCGCTATCTGGGTTCGGGCATTCGCAAGCTGACCGATACGCGCCCCGTCGAAAGCCTGAATGTCATCGCCAATGTTTTTGTCGGGCAAACGGAAGCGCCGCTCTCACTCAAACCTTATCTGCCCGGTATTTCAAAGCCGGAGCTCTTTACAATCATGGTCTCGGGACTCGCCTCGATCTCCGGCACTGTGCTGGCGGGCTATATTCAGCTCGGTATCCCGCCTGAATATCTCATCGCGGCCTGTTTCATGTCCGCACCTGCCGGATTGTTGATGGCGAAGATCATCATGCCTGATGTGAATGCCGGCACGAAAGCGGAAAAGAAAGCCGCCGCAAAAGCAACTTACGCAATGGGCGATGACCGCAAACATGCCAATGTTATTATGGCCGCCGCGGTCGGCGCACAGAACGGTGTCACATTGGCCGTTGCGATTGGCGCCATGTTGATTGCCTTCGTCTCTCTTATCGCTCTGACAAACGGGTTGCTGGGCTGGGCCGGGGGATGGTTCGGGATGGATGACCTGACATTGCAGATGATTTTGGGGTGGATCTTCTCTCCCATCATGTGGGCGATCGGCGTGCCGTGGTCAGAAGCCCAGGTCGCGGGTGGCATATTTGGCGAAAAACTCGTGCTGAACGAGTTCATTGCCTATCTCTCGCTCGTCAATATTCAGGGTGACCTGTCCCCGCGCACCTCTGTCATTCTAACGTTTGCGCTCTGTGGCTTTGCCAATCTAAGTTCCATCGCCATTCTCTTGGGCGGTTTGGGTGCTCTCATCCCTGACCGGATGCCGGATATGGCAAAGATGGGTGTTAAAGCCGTCTTTGCGGCCAGCTTGGCAAACCTGATGAGTGCCGCGCTGGCCGGATTATTAGTGGCGGTCTAGTCTTCTTCCGTCGCGTCTCGATCAATCACGAGCGGGATTCCATCGACCACGCGGATAGCGCCGCTTTCGACCTTCATTTCGTAACGCGGTTTATTCATGTCGGCCTCTGATTGACCGAATGAGGGACGTGACCGACGTGGTGTCTCCAGTCGCTTATTCGTTGTGCCACTAATCCGCCAGCGATAGGTCCCATCGGGTAACGTGCTCAACCCTTCCATCAAATTGACCGAAAGCGAGCCGGTCCCGCGTGGAACCCGAACGGCATAGCCATCAGGCCCCGTTACGGTCAGAGATATATTTTTAAGACCGGGCGTTGGCGTCACACGCAGCGTTCCACCACTAATATAGGCATCCGCCGCTAAGACAGGCGAAGCTGACATGGCCGCTAGAGCGAGTCCGGTCAGAATAATTTTCGTTTTCGACATGAGACTCTCCTATTGTCCGACTTTGGCTTCGAGCGCTTCCAAACGCGCAGCCAGAGCTTTCTTCTCTTCGTTTAATTCCGCGATATATATGTGGGCTTTTTCCAACTCATTGAGCATGGTCAGCATTTTCTGCGTGATATCTATTTGGCCGGACTCCGTCGGCCCGACGGTGGGCAGGTGCTTCTTTTCGAACATTTCAGCGGCATGTTCCTCAATGCTCGGAAGATCGTAATCTGCATCAAAAACAGCATCACAGCCCATAGAACACGACCCTGTTGTCACGACTTTGCCATTAATAAACAGACCGGCCCCGTCCGGATCATTTGTAATCGAACTGCGGAAGATAAAATCTGCTGCCCCCGTCGTGCGGCGGTCATCAATGGCGAAATCACCATCCGATCCACGCGTTTCCATATCCCAGCGCGCGCCACGCGTCGGATTGAAGATCGAAATCGCGGTACTGCCATTCACTTGATCGGACGGCCCCGTGAAGATGAAATCCCCGCCCGGCGTATCGGCATCATTAATCGCGAACTCACCATCCGCCTTGCGCATGACGAATTCCCAACGTCCGTCGCCGGCGCCGCCGACGCCGATATTTTCCAGCATGAAGGATGTGCTCTCACCGGAATTACCGCGAACATGGACGGACTCTTCGGGATTTTGAAGACCAAATCCGACGCGACTCTCCTCATCAATTACGAATGAATATGTCCGCATATCTTCATCAAAAAGAAAGGTTGGAATCGTGATAAAACCTGCGTCGCGGGTTAAATTTGAAAGCCCTACCCCGGTAGGCCCCGCAAAAAAGCTCCATTCCTGCGCCCCAAAACCTGTATCCGGTGCGTCAAAAACAATGCCCGGAAAATCATCGACAATATGAAGAGCGCTTGTAGGCGTATCCGTTCCCAGACCAATTCGCCCGTCCTCATCAATAAAGAGCGCATCCTGCCGTGCCCCCGCCGAAACTGTAAAAGGTGTCAAACCTGCGGTAATATCCATAATTGAAAAATATTCATCAGTGCCGGCGGCTCCACCTGAATCATTAATCATGATCGCAAAGTCGTTGTCAGGGAAACTACTCGTTGAACTATCATCAAAAATTATTCCCGTATTACTCCACCGGAGTGTCAGAGGCTCTTGTGAAAAACTGGGCAACGTATCGCACGCATTCCCAATACACGCTCGCGCGTCAATGATACCATTCGTATCATGAAACACTGCCTGTGCGGCCGCCGTGCATGGTAACGCACCCAAACCAGTTAGACAGACAGCCGTTAAAAAGTGATATTTTAGTTTATTTCGCATCATGGGCTCCCATACCGATTAATCGGACCGGAGAGCCGTTTGAGTATTTACTCATGACCGCCCCGGTCACAAATTAGACCGCAGGCATTATATTAAGGTTAGATATCGCGCCCCGATCTCTGTCACGACCATAGAGCGTGCGTTAACAAAACGTCAAGGCATGGGTGAGCGCAGTTTGATTGAAGATAAATTCACACAATTGATAATAAATCGTATCAGATGATCCGGTTCACATGCCCCATCTTCCGATCCGCGCGAATTTCCCGCTTTCCATAAAGGTGGATGTGCGTGCCGGGTTCTGCGGCGAGTGTTTGCCACGTTTCAACATCCGTCCCGATCAGGTTCGTCATCACCACGCCCTGTTTCGGTGTTACCTCACCCAGCGGCCAGCCCGCGACGGCGCGAATATGTTGTTCAAACTGGTCTGTGCAGCCCGCATTTTGCGTCCAGTGACCGGAATTATGAACACGCGGCGCGATCTCATTCACGATGAGGGCCCCATCTGCCATTTGGAAAAATTCGACGCCCATGACACCGACATAATCCAGATGATCGAGAATTCGCGCGGCAATCGATTGCGCTGTGCCGTTATCATTTGAGGCCGGAGCGCTGCTGGTATGTAAGATGTGATTACGGTGGACATTTTCAGTCAGGGGATAGGCGGCGACTTGCCCGTCCAACCCGCGTGCCGCCACGACCGAAACTTCACGTTCAAACGGCACAAAGGCTTCGAGAATACAGGGCAGTGGTGCGACGACTTCCCAGGCTTGATCGACCTCGGATTCGGTCTTGATAATAACCTGTCCCTTGCCGTCATAGCCGAAACGGCGTGTTTTCAAAACGGCAGGCAGGCCCAAGCGTTTCACCGCACGGCGCAGATCATGCACGCTGGTAATGTCTTCAAATCCCGCAACGTCCACGCCGACCTGCGCCCGCAAAAAAGATTTCTCGACAAGGCGGTCCTGACTGACATCCAATGCCCTTGCCCCGGGACGCAGCGGCGCGACAGATGCGGCCGCTTTAGCCGTCACGGCCGGGACATTTTCAAATTCATATGTCACGGCATCGCAGGTCTTGGCAAAGGCCAGAACGGATTTCGCGTCATCATAGGCCCCGACGCTCAATCGCTCGGACACACTTGCGGCGGGACAATCAGAGGTCGGAGAATAGATGTGCGCGTTCAGGCCGAGCCGGGACGCCGCGACCGAGAGCATGCGGGCCAATTGACCACCGCCCAAAATTCCAACCGTATCGCCCGGTTTCAGGATTGTTTGCGCTCCGCGTTCCATGTCTATTTATCCCTTTGGGTCGTGACCGATGGAGTCAGTCTGCGCCGCTCGCCAATCCTGCAAGCGTGTCGAGAGACCGGAATCCGAGAGCGCCAGAATAGATGCGGCCATCAGGCCCGCATTCTTTGCCCCCGCCTTGCCAATCGCGAGCGTGCCGACGGGAATACCACCCGGCATTTGCACAATCGACAAAAGGCTGTCGAGGCCCGAAAGCGTCGAGGATTGAACAGGGACCCCGAGCACGGGCAGATGGGTCATGGACGCGCACATACCGGGCAGATGTGCCGCACCGCCCGCGCCCGCGATAATGACTTTAAATCCTTCAGAGGCGGCTGATTTGGAGAAGTCGACGAGGCGATCCGGCGTACGGTGCGCGGAGATGACTTTGGCTTCATAGCTGACGCCCAAATCATCGAGCACAGCCGCCGCATGTTCCATTGTCGGCCAGTCACTGGTCGAACCCATAATGATCGCAATATCAGATGCCATGATGCCTCCTCACCCCTTACTGGGAAGCCCCGCACCATACTCACCCCACTGCATGCGTCAAACCCGCATTGGCGTTTTCTTAACGGCCCTGACGATAAGATTGGGATGAATTGATTCGCTTTTGATAAGATACCCAGTTTTATGAGTTCAAACCGTCTCACACGCGTCCTGCAAGACTCTGCTACGCCCCTGCATCAACGCAGTCCGGGCGCGGATGACGCCTTGGTACAAGCCAATGCGGACCTATCGACAGAAATCGCGCGGTTGCGCCTGCGTGTGTTGGAATTGGAGCAAGCGGCGGATACCGACCCGCTCGTCCCCGTTTATAACCGCCGCGCGTTTTTACGCGAAGTCGGACGCGCGCAAACCGTTATGGAACGGTACAAAATGCTCTCTACGGTGCTGTTCTTTGATCTGGATGATTTCAAATGCGTGAATGATCGTTTCGGTCACAAGACCGGCGATATCCTGCTCAAGAAAATTGGCACTGTTTTAAAATCCGGCGTTCGGGATTGTGATATGGTCGCGCGATTGGGCGGCGATGAATTCGGTGTACTCCTGTTCAAAACCGACCTGACGGTCGCAAAATTAAAAGCCACCGCCCTGTCCTGCCGGATTTCAGAACAGCATGTGATCCTGCCCGAAGGCCGCGTCTCCGTCTCTGCCGCTTGGGGCGTTGCCCCTTGCGAACCGGGTGATCCCGTCGAACATATCCTCGATCGCGCGGACCGCGCTATGTATATGGCCAAACGCGCGGCGGGCTAAATCACTCTCGCAAAACCGTGTCTTGAAGTCGGGCGCGTCCAACGTTTAATCCGCTCCATGACCTATATTCTCTACGCCGCCGCCGTAAGCCTCTTCTCCGGAAAGGCGCGATCTTATCTCCGCTGGAAAGGTGTCGATTTTCAAGAGATCTCGCCGACACCGGAGGTCATGAAAACCAAACTCCTGCCCGTGATTGGCTGGCCCGTCATTCCGGTTTTGGAAACACCTGATGGCGAGCTGATCCAAGACACGGGGGATATCATCGCCCATATTGAGGCGGCCTATGGCGGCCCGTCTGTTTATCCGGACGGTCCCATTCAGCGCTTTGTCACAGAACTCCTCCATACTTACGCGGACCAATGGTTGACCTTGCCCGCCATGCATTACCGCTGGAATCATAATGAGGCCTGGGTCCTGGAAGAATTCGGCAAGCTCGCCGCACCCGACGCGGACCGCGAAACACAGATCGCCATCGGGACGAAACGCGGGGCGATGTTTAAAGGCATGGTTCCGATGCTGGGCGTCACCCCAGACACCGCACCCGCGATTGAAACCAGCTATGAATCGTTTCTCGATGAGTTCTCGGCCCATCTAACAGAGCATGATTTCATTTTCGGCGGGCGGCCAACCCTTGCGGATTTCGCGCTTTACGGTCCGCTCTACGCCCATCTCTATCGTGATCCCGCGAGTGGCGCGCTTATGAAATCCCGCGCGCCGTTAGTTGCGAAATGGGTCGAGCGTTTGCGGGATGGAAATCATGGTGAAGGGCAATTAATTGCGGATGATATGATTCCTGATACGCTGCTGCCGCTTCTGCGCCGAAACAATATTGAACACCTGCCCGTCCTCTCGGCGACCAATGATTTACTCGCTGCATTTAACGGAGATGATCTCCCCCGCGCATTAGGGATGGTACCCTTTGCACTCGGTCATACGACAGGCCAGACTCTCGCCCGCCCGTTTTCGCTCTTCCGGTTACAGGCCGGTTTAGAAATTTACAAAAGTATGACACCTGATGAAAGAACGAAAGCGGATGAGGTTTTGGACGCGACGGACGGGCAAATCTTGAAAGACTTCACGATCGCCAAATCACTGATCAGACGGAATTACAAATTGACGCTGGCCTGAAAGCAGTGGAACGGTCCGGGCAGTTTCGCGTAATCAATATAAGCGAATAGAAAGACCGATCATGAAACTCTACACCCTCCCCGGCACATGCGCCCTCGCGCCAAACATCGCGATTGCCTGGTCCGGCGCGCCGATTGAGGTCATCTGCCTCGACCGCAAGCAACTCAAAGAAAAGGCCTATCTCGCGATTAACCCGAGAGGCCAAGTTCCCGCGCTGGTCTTTGATGATGGAGATGTCCTGACCGAAGCCACGGCCATTTTAGACTATATCGGCGCGGCCCATGGCGGCGAGGGTCATGCCGCCTATACACGCGATAAGAAGTTGGGACGCAAGGAAGCGGAAACGCTCTCCTATCTCTCGTCAGAAGTTCACGCGACTTTTAAATGTCATTTCGCGCCAAACCTCTTTGCCAATAGTCCGAAGACGGAAAAGCAAACACGCCACAAAGCCTATTGGCGGTTAGATTCTCAATTTGAAAAACTGGACGCGCAAATCGCAGAGACAGACGGCCCTTGGTTACTGGAACGGAAATCCTATGCCGACGCCTATCTCTATATTATCGGGCGGTGGGTCGAAAAAACTCCGATGGCATTAGAGGATTATCCGAACCTGTTGGCCCATCAATTGGAAATGGAGAAGGATGCGGGCGTTCTATTGGCGTTGGAACGGCAGGGCATGACGCCGCGCGGATATGTGCCAATGGAAGGTGAAGAAGAATGAAAGCAAAATCAGAAGCCCAACAAAAAGCCGCAGGTGCCGCTCTCTCCGCCAAACGCGGGGACACGAAAGTCAAAGACTTACAAGGGGCCTCCAAAGATATGTATGAGACTATGAGCGAGTCTGAACTAGAAGATATGGCCTCGACCTCCCATGATGACTTGCCCGAGACCGCCAAAGACTGATCTATTTGACGCAGTCCCTCTTCCGGATCTGATACGTAATCTAATCATGATAAAACATGCACTCTTACTATCGGCCCTAGCTCTAACGGCCTGTTCAGCCACTGCGGAGACCCCTGACATGACCGAAACGACCGCCAGCGCCTGCAATATGACTCTCGATTTTTCGAATGAGAGCGAAGTCTCGCAATGGCGCACCGTGTTGGACGGCGTGATGGGCGGGCGGTCTTCGGGCGTACGTTTTGCAGAAGACAATCACATGGTGTTCCAAGGCACGATTAATACGAATGGCGGCGGGTTCTCCTCAATCCGACGGTCAATGAGTTCGGGTGATATGGCGGGCGCGGACAGCTTGCGCCTTCGCGTGAAACAGGATGACCGCGATTATAAACTGACCTTCCGGACGTCGGAACGGTTCCGCGGGCGCTCCGTGAGTTATCAACTGGCTATTCCGTCAACCCGGTCAGGCGAATGGGAAGAGGTAAAGATCCATTTGGAAAATTTCTCAACTTCGGTCTTCGGGCGCAGCGTTTCCGCCGCCCCGTTCGACGCTAGTGATGTCCGCGAAATGGGTATCATCCTCGCCGACGGCATTGACAGCGACTTCCGCTTGGAAGTCGCGGAGATTGCCTGCGCGAGTTAAAGCGCTTTGATAATCTCCTCGACCATTTTCTTGGCGTCCGAGAGCAGCATCATCGTCTTATCTTCATAGAAGAGGTCATTGTCGATGCCTGCATAACCGGCTGAGAGTGAGCGTTTAACGAAGAGAACGGTGGAAGCCTTATCGACATCAAGGATAGGCATCCCGAAGATCGGACTTTGCGGATCCGTTTTTGCGGCGGGATTGGTCACGTCATTCGCGCCAATAACAAACGCCACATCCGCGTTGGAGAACTCGGAATTAATATCTTCCAGCTCAAACACTTCGTCATAGGGGACGTTGGCTTCGGCGAGGAGCACATTCATGTGGCCCGGCATCCGGCCGGCGACGGGATGGATGGCGTAGACGACATCGACGCCTTCTTCCTTCAACGTATCGGCCATTTCACGGATGGCATGTTGCGCCTGCGCGACGGCGAGACCGTAGCCCGGCACGATGATGACCTTAGAGGCATTCTTCATGATGAAGGCCGCATCTTCTGCGGAGCCACGCTTGACGGGCCGTTGTTCACGGTCACCGTCTTGTGCCGATGCGCTATCGCCACCGAACCCGCCGAGAATAACCGAGATGAAGCTGCGGTTCATCGCCTTACACATGATGTAGGAGAGAATTGCGCCCGAGGACCCAACCAAAGCACCAACAATAATCAGGGCCAAGTTACCCAATGTGAAGCCCAGTGCCGCTGCAGCCCAACCGGAATAGGAGTTCAGCATGGACACCACGACGGGCATATCCGCACCGCCAATCGGGATGATGAGTAAGAAACCTATCAGGAACGTCGCGGCCAGCAGCGCCCAGATAATCCAAGGCTCCGTCCCGCCGGATTTCATCATCATACCAATGAGAACCGCAATCCCGAGACCCAGCGCCAAGTTAATGAAATGACGCCCCGGAATCATGATCGGCGACCCGCTCATATTGCCGTTCAGTTTCGCGAAAGCGATGACCGAGCCGGAGAAAGTAATCGCGCCAATCGCGGCACCGAGGCCGAGTTCCAGCAAAGAGCCGGCTTTGATGCGGCCCTCGGACAGAATGCCAAAATCCTCTGGCGAGAAGAACGCGGCAACCGCGACAAGCACCGCCGCCAGACCGACGAGCGAATGAAAGGCCGCGACGAGTTGGGGCATATCCGTCATTGGGATTTTCTTCGCAATGACCGCGCCAATGACGCCGCCAAGCGCAAGACCGCCCAAAGCGAGGAGCAGGCCAAATCCGCTCATGCCGGAGACGAGGAGCGTCGTGACAATCGCGATCGCGATACCGATCATGCCAAACATGTTACCCCGACGAGAGGTTTCAGGAGAGGACAATCCACGCAGGGCGAGGATGAAGAGAACAGCGGAAATCGTATAGAGGATGGCCGCGAGATCAGGGGAGAGTACGGGCATTATTTCGCCTTCTTCTTATACATGGCGAGCATCCGTTGGGTCACCAAGAACCCGCCAAAGATGTTCACAGCGCAGAGCGCAACGGCGGCAAAGCCTGTCCATGTGGAAATATCTGACCCACCACGCACACCCGCGGCAACCGCAACGAGCGCGCCCACTATGATCACAGAGGAAATCGCATTGGTCACCGCCATGAGCGGTGTGTGCAGCGCGGGCGTCACCGACCAAACGACATAATAACCCACAAAAATCGCCATAACAAAAACGGCAAATTGAAAAACGATGGGCGAAACGGCCGCGCCGCCCGCCATGATGAGGAAAGCGCTCATGATGTTAGCCTTTCATGCACAACCGCGCCGTCACGCGTCAGGGCGCAGCCTTTGATGATTTCGTCCTCCCAATCGGGTGCATAGGCACCGTCGTCGGACGTGACCAGTGGGAGGAAGTTTTTGATATTACGTGCAAACATATTGGATGCGTCAGAGGCCATGCGCGATGGCCAGTTGAGATGACCGACAATGTGAACACCGTTCTTCGTCGTGACAATCTCTCCGGCTTTTGCACCTTCGACATTGCCGCCGCGCTCAACCGCGAGATCAACGAGGACCGAGCCGGGCTTCATTGTGTCGAGCATGGCTTTCGTCACGAGGATGGGCGCTTTGCGTCCAGGGATGAGGGCCGTTGTGATGACAATATCCTGCTTCGCAATATGCGAGGCGGTCAGGTCCGCTTGCAACGCTTGGTATTCCGCGCTCATTTGCTTGGCGTAACCGCCCGCTGTTTCCGCCGCTTTAAATTCTTCATTCTCGACCGCGATGAATTTCGCGCCGAGGGAGGCAACTTGTTCTTTCGTCGCCGGACGCACATCTGTCGCTGTTGTAACCGCGCCGAGACGCCGGGCCGTTGCAATCGCTTGCAGGCCCGCGACACCGACACCCATGATAAAACATTTGGCAGGCGCGATTGTGCCCGCCGCCGTCATCATCATCGGGAATGCCCGTCCGTAAATCCCGCCTGCCTCAACCACAGAACGATAACCTGCAAGGTTGGATTGGCTGGACAGCACATCCATGGACTGCGCGCGGGAAATGCGCGGGATGTAATCGAGGGCGAAAGCCGTCACACCCGCTTTGGCACAGGCCTCGGCGAATTTCGGATTGTCTGTGGCCGACATGACGCCCGTAATGCCGGCGCCTTTTTTCATA
Organism: uncultured Caulobacterales bacterium; assembly: GCA_947503715.1. GTDB lineage: Bacteria > Pseudomonadota > Alphaproteobacteria > Caulobacterales > Maricaulaceae > Litorimonas. Next base: position 270,254 of record CANNER010000004.1, read on the forward strand.
CCAGCGACGAGTTTTTCGTTGCCGCCCGTGATCGACAGAACGAGGTCTGCCGTTTTCACGCCTGCCGTGTTGGTCGCCGCGATTTTCGCGCCCGCATCGGTATAGAGCTTATCCGCAAAGTCGGCTTTCGCGCCCGCATCTTTGACGACGGTGACATCGTGACCGGCTTTCACATAGCCCGCGACCGTGTCAGGCGTGGCGGCAACGCGGGCTTCTGCGCCACCTTTGATTAGGGCCACATCATTTAGAACTGTTAATTTCACGTCTTAATGGCCCTTATGGAAAAATAATTTACGCAGCGAAAAGAGAGAGAATGGCGCAGACAATAGCGGTGAAAATCGCCGCGGCCACAATGCTGACATACCAAGCGCCTTTGAGTTTCAAGGCCATGCCCAAAACGAAACCAAGAATGACCGTCGCCACAAGCGCCGGTAGCCAATGCATCCCAACGGCAAAAACGAGGGTCGGCATAATGACGACCAGCGCGACCGCTGCTCCGCCATAAACTGTGCCGCTCATAAAGCCCGAGAAAGTGCCGCTTTGTGCGCCCACTTCCATCGTGCCGCGTTGATAATCGGAGTTTCCGCCTGCCATTGTTTTATCCTGTAAAGTCAGTGCCTAAAAGTTGACGCGTGACTATCATGGGTCGTTTCAGCCGACAAGCGGCATGAACGGAGCGGTTAAAACGATTTCGCCGGCAATGAAAAGCAAAATTTTGCGTGACATCGCTGTCATGGCCATTTTTGAGGTTTAGTCTTTCTTAATCATATCTCCGAACCCGAAATTCACCTCCCTGCGTCATATTCCGGTTCGAAATGGGAGACGGGCGAATCGCACGGACATCCTGAAATTTGACGATGATGGTGAGAGACTATGGGCAAGACAGTTCTGATTGTGGATGATGATCCGACGCAACGTCGTCTGTTACAGGCCGTCGTAGAGAAATCCGGTTTTTCAACACTGCAAGCCGGAGACGGCGATGCCGCGCTGAATATGGCGCTGGGCGCGGAATCGGATAAAATTCACATCATGCTGCTCGACCTTGTCATGCCCGGCCGTGACGGGATGGAGGTTCTCGCTGAGCTGGCTGTGAAGCGTCCTGAACTACCCGTCATCGTCCTGACAGGCAAAGGCTCAATCGAAGCCGTCGTCAATGCCATGAAGGGCGGCGCACGTGATTTCGTTGTGAAACCCGCCGCGCCGGAACGGATTATTGTCTCCATCCGCAATGCGCTGGATGTCGGCAATCTGGTCGGCGAAGTTAAACGCCTCAAGAAAACGGCGGAAGGCGGGCTATCTTTCGATGACCTGATCGGCAATGCTTCCTCTATGCGCTCCGTCGTGGCCATGGGCGAACGCGGGGCTCGCGCCAATATTCCGATCCTCATCACGGGTGAGTCGGGTGTTGGTAAAGAAGTCATCGCCCGCGCGATTCAAAGCGCGAGTGAGCGATCAGATAAACCCTTTATAACCGTCAATTGCGGTGCCATCTCGGAAAACCTGGTGGAGTCCATTCTGTTCGGCCATGAAAAAGGCAGTTTCACAGGCGCAAATTCTAAGCATCTTGGTAAGTTCCAAGAGGCCCATTCCGGTACGCTCTTCCTCGACGAAGTGGGTGAATTGCCGCTCGACATGCAGGTCAAATTGCTGCGCGTGCTGCAAGAGGGCGAAGTCGATCCCATCGGGTCGAAGCGTACTGTGCCCGTCGATGTCCGCATTATCAGCGCGACGAACCGCGATCTGGCCGAAGCCGTAAAAGACGGAACGTTCCGCGAAGACCTGTTCTACCGTCTCAATGTCTTCCCCATCGCCGTCCCGCCCCTGCGGGAGCGTCGCGAAGATATTCCGGCGCTGACCGATCATTTCATCCGCCGCATTAATGCCGCGGAACGGATGAGCGTAGCGGGCATAACAGCCGCGACGCTGGACTTGCTGAAATCGCACGACTGGAAAGGCAATGTCCGCCAGTTGGAAAATACGATTTTCCGCGCCATGATCCTGTCCGATGGCAATAAGTTACGCCCGCAGGATTTCCCGCAAATTTCCGGCCTGACACCGGGTCTGCCCGCCCTTGAAGCGGAAGATGACAATCCAATGGACAGCCTCATCCCCGTGGAATTGCGTCCCGAACCCGTGTCGCCGGATTCAGCTGTTACCGTTTTGGACCGCGATGGTCATCTGCGTACGCTCGAAGACATCGAACGCGATCTCATCGAATTCGCAATTAATAATTATTCCGGTCACATGTCCGAAGTCGCTAGACGCCTCGGGATTGGCCGATCGACGCTTTACCGCAAAGTCCGCGAACATGAGTTGGACGTCGATGACGTCCGCTCCGCCTAGAAATCCTGTGGGGGATAGACCAATGACAAAACGTTTTTATCTGGGCGGTGCCGCCGCGCTTGCGCTCATCATCGCTATACCAGTTGCCGCGACCCATCAGGGCCATGGTTTACGCGGGACTTTCTCCGGCGCAGGCGTCGCGGCGCAGGACTATGTGCCCGCCGGGTCCTGGCAGCAACAAAGATTACAGGCGCAAGTCAATGCGATGTATGGACAAAACAATTATGGCCCGACGGGCTATCAGGTCGTTCCCTCGTCACACGGCTACACGGCCGCCCCACAATATGCGGGGACAATGCAGCAGGGTTATGCGCCCGAATATGTGACGGTAGAGCAGAACTCTCTCGCCTCTTACGAAGGCCTTCGCGGCCTCTCCGCCCCGCGTGCCGTTCGGTATAATGCGGCAGATGGCGCAAGGTTTAATCGCGACCACAATGTTGGCGGCGTCACCGTTCGAACGAATGCACTCCACACCCGCGATATGTTGGATTGGCAGGAAAACACGACGGGCAAGACCATGACCCTACTCGCTAATCGCGCCAATGGGACACTCAAACCCAACTCCGTTTATCTCGGTGCAGGTTTCCAAGGCGGTCTGAAATATCAGAAAACGTCTGTGGACGGGCAATTCCCGATCCTGTCGCGCTTCCCGTTCTTCAGTGACCGCACGGATGACAGTGCAGGTGTCTTTGCCATTGACCATGCTGCCCTCGCCTTCACCTCGACTTTCGGGGATTGGACGACAGTTTATTTGCAGCCCGAATATTCTGAGACTGAATATGGCCGCGATCAGGACGAGTTCCAACTGCGCAAGGCCTTCGTCGTTTTTGGTAATTTAGAGAAGACGCCCTTCTACGCCGCCTTTGGTCGCAAGACGATCGATTTCGGTAATTTCGACAGCTATAATGCGTTCACCCATAATGAGGGCGCGCATTATTTCCATGCCGTCTCAGACCAACCTGTCCTCGAAGTCGGGATGTACTCCAATGGGTTTAAATTGACAGGCTCGGCCTTTTCGGCCGGACGTCAGCTTCGCGTCGCCCTCGCCGGTGAAGAAAATAATCTCGGAAATTACGCCTTTAATGCGGAGAAAGAATTCCGCTTTGGCCGCGAGGGCCGCAATGCGTTCACCGTGGGCGGGGGCTATCTTCACGATACGATCTATCGTGACAATTTCACGGCGCACACCTTCCAAGGCCGCATCGATGGTACCCAGCCTGCTAATTTCATCGAATACCGAAATAGTGCGGTGAACGGATTCGCGGAATATAATAGTCCGTTCTTTGACGCGATGGTGGAGTATACGACGACATTGGAGCCTTGGGGTGCCGCCATTCCACAGACTGTTGACGGGACACCGCTACCGCAATTCCTCATCGATCCATTGGGGTCCACGACAGACATTGACAATATCGACTTTGATGAAAAGCTCTCTGTTTTGGTGGCACAAGCCCGGATCAAACCGATGGTAAATGGACGTCGCATGTCGATTTCAGCCGTCGGCAGCTGGGGGAATATCAGCGATGACACTGGAAATATCGGGCTGTTCGGGCAACCTACAAGCTTCGAGAAAAACCAACAACATGCCCTCTCAGTCGAATATCCAATCAATGATTATCTCGAGTTTGGTGCTGAGTATGTATACAATAAAGGTTTCATTCCCTTCGTCGCACCGCAGCAGGTGTCCAATGACGAAACCGAAGCCCACGCTATCAATATAGGTTTTAAGGCGCGGTTCTAGACCGACCCGTCTGACACAGTGTAGGGGGCAACCTACCCCTGACTCCCGCGGCGTCTTGAGACGCGTGCGGACAGGCCACGCATTCGGGGGAGTGCGTGGCCATTTTGTGTTTTATGTAGCCCCCGCTTGACAACGTTGTCAGCCCTGCTCTACCCATGAGAAAAATGACAACGCTGTCATAAGAACGGCGATCGGGATCTTTAATTATGGCACATAAGTTGACCTTTACGGCGCGAGACCGTTTGAAATTGCTCCTCGGGGGGTCAGCTTTTGCGCTTGTCGGATGTGGCGGCGGGGGCGGCGGCAATAGTGGTGTCACACCCCCTTTGGTCGTCACACCCCCACCCCCCCCAACCCCACCAACTCCCCCTGCCGCCTTTGAGCCGACAGTTGGCCAGTTTAAAAACGCCTTCGCTGCCAATTTCGAAATCGGTGCTGCCATTCAGGAGGACCAAACGCTGGATGCCGATCAAGATTCGCAAATCCTGAAAGACCAGTTTAATTCCATCACAGCGGAATTTCAGATGAAACCGGAAATCATCGCGCCGACGGAAGGTGTGTTTGATTGGACCGTGCCGGACGCCCTCGTCCAATTTGCCGAAGATAATAATATGGTTATTCGGGGACATGCCCTGCTCTGGCATCAGGCGACGCCGGATTATTTCTTCGCCGGAACGCCCGCGGAAGTCCGCACACGATTGGAATCTTACATCACCGAAGTCGTCACGCGCTATAAAGACCGCGTCTTTGCCTGGGATGTCGTCAATGAAGTTATCACGGATGATAATAGTGCATCCGACCCCTATCGCCGGTCCAATTGGTGGGACGCCTCAGGCGGCAATGCGGATTATATTGATTGGGCGTTCAATGCCGCGCGGGCGGCAGATCCGAACTGTCAGCTTTTCATCAATGATTATAATACCGAGTTACCCGGTAAGCGCGGCCGCTATGTCACCGTCATCAAAGACTTGGTAGACCGAGGTGTCCCCGTGGACGGTGTCGGGCATCAAATGCATCTTCATGTCGAAACACCACTGGCTGAGGCCTTAGCTGCGATTGATGCCATTGATGATGAATTTATGGGCCTAATCCAACATGTTACGGAACTCGACATCTCGCTTTATAATGATCCGGGCAGTTGTTTTGGCGACCAGACCGGGTGCCGTGCCGACTATGGTGACAACATCCCCGCCAGCGTCATCACGCAACAGGCGGAGCTTTACCGGGATCTCTTTGAAGGGTTTGCGGCGCGATCTTCTGTGACTTCCGTGACACTCTGGGGCGTCTCGGACGCGCAGAGCTGGCTCAATAATTTCCCGATCACGCGGACCAATGCGCCGCTGCTCTGGGACCGGGACCGCAATGCGAAATCCGCCCTGCAAGCCATCCTCGATCCGGATTTCACGCCTTAACACCGCGTGAGCGCATCGTAACATCGCGGCGCATCATCGCCCGATTATCGGCATAATCGGAACACATTTGCTCGCTCTCCTATCGGTTCATATCGAACCCAACCCAGAGGAGAGATGATATGACTATGATGAAAACCACGATTTCCGCACTGGCCCTGACCGCAATTGCAGGCACGGCCAGCGCCGGAGACTTCGCTACGCTCGACACCAATACGGACGGGCAAGTCAGCTTTACCGAATATAGCGCCCATGCCGTCGCGGAAGGTAAAACGGTCACCCTCGCCGCGCAGGAATTTACGCGGATCGCCCAAGGCGACGCGATTGTGACCGAGGATGAAATGCTGATGGCGAGCGCCTTTGCAAACCAGCCCTATGTCTTGCAGAATGACGCCTTTATCACGGAACCCCTGCCTTATGAGCCCGTGGAAACGGTAGAGCCTGTCGAGACATTTGAGAGCTTCCCGCAATCCGTCGAAGCGATTGAGCCGCCCGTCATGGACGAACCGGCCCCTGAAGAGGTTCCCGTTGAGGAGGCCCCTGTTGAAGAGTTGGGCGAGGAGACACTGGACGCGACTCCGATTCAGGACCCCGTTTTGGAAGCGCCTGAGCCGGTTACCGACCTCCCGCTGGAGCTTGAAACGCCCTTAGAGGAAGGCGTGACGGATTTACCAGAGCCGGAGATTGAGGTTGAAACCGAGACGGATGTCGAGGTGGAAGAACCAACACTCGAAGACGGTGAAATTTATTAATTCCACCCCATTCTAAAACAAGAACCCGTCGGAGTTTCCGGCGGGTTTTTTCATGCCTAATCGTTTTTCACGACTCGCAGGAAGGGCCGCTTCTGCCCCGGTTTGGCCGTCGGTCGTGCAGGCGGGACATATTCGGGAATATAGGGTTCAGGTTTCGGCTTTGGCGCAACGGGTGCGTCTGTGACGGCGACAAGTTTTGGCGGACCTGCGTTTACAGGCGGGGGCGCGGGTTCATCCGCGATGAAGTCATCTTCAATATTGCGCACACGCGGCGTGAATTTCGGTTTGCGTTTCGATTTAAATGAAGACCGCGCGCCATCCTCATTTTTCCAACGGTCGGCTGTCCGCGTATAGTCGCGATCCGGATCGGGCTCCGTCGGACCTTCAGCTTGCTTCTTCTTCAGCTCTTTCACCTTGCGGTTCATTCGCGCGACGACCTGTTTCTGCGCGGCAGATAGCGCGTCGCCCGCGCGCCCCTTTTCCAAATCGTGAAAGGCGGAGCCATAGGTCTCGAGCCGTTCCAACACGCTCTCGCCGAACTCATCCTCGAAATCGGAGATATGGCCCAGCTCTGTTAGCTTGGCATGAAGACGGGCAATTTTGCGTTTGGCATTGGCGGCGGACCGTTCGCGGGCCTTGGCCATTTTATCACGGTAAGCGGTCTCTGCGCGCTCCCGCGCCTCGGTCTCGGCCTGCCATTGCTGTCGATCATAATCGGACATAGCGCCCGATTAGAGTATTTAGAACGAAAAGGGAACAGAAAAACCTGCTCTTAAACCCCGTCCGCGGCTTCCAGATAAATATCCAGCAGGGCTTCCTGCTCGGCGCGTTCATTTTCGTCCTGTTTGCGCAAGGCGATGACCTTGCGCATGACTTTCGTGTCGAGGCCGAAGGTCTTCATCTCGGCATAGACATCGCGGATGTCGGAGGCCAGTTCGGCCTTTTCCGCTTCCAGCCGCTCAACGCGGGCAATGAATTGGCGCAGTTTTTCGCGTGTGGCTTGGCCCATCTGATCGGCGCGGTCGGACTCACTCATCATGGCTATTTCTCTTCAAAAGGATAAACTGGAAGCAGGCTCATAGCGCCCCGCACGCGCAGACGCCACGCCCCGCCGCACCAAAATATGTGGATGAGACATTATTTCAGGTCGCCGCGCCGCGTCAGCCGTATATAAAGCCGATACACATTACAGAAAGCCTCCCATGCTCATCGCTCTTTATATCCTGACCGGCCTCGCCTTTGTCTTTGTCGTCGTGACCCTCGTGATGGGGACGGCCGCCATGACCCAGAAAAGCGAAGCCAGCCGCAAGAAGTCCAATGATTGGATGTGGCGCCGGATTTACGCGCAGGTCGCCGCGATCGGCCTGCTCGCCCTAACTGTTTATATGCGGAATAAAGGAATTTAAGCTTGGTCAAGCTGAACAAGATTTATACGCGCACGGGCGATGACGGCTCGACGGGCCTCGTCGATGGGTCGCGCCTGTCCAAGACCGCGCAGCGCGTGCGCGCTTACGGCGATGTGGACGAGACGAATGCCGTCATCGGGCTTGTTAGGCTGCATCTGGAAAATCGCCGGCTCGACGAGATGCTCTCGCGCATTCAAAATGATCTCTTCGACCTCGGCGCAGACCTCGCCACACCCCTCCCGAAGGCAGGCGAAGCGGATAGCGAATATGCCCTGCGCATGGTGCCGGAACAGACGACGCGGTTGGAACAGGAATTAGATGCGCTCAATACGGATCTCACCCCGCTCAACAGTTTCGTCCTCCCCGGAGGCCACCCGCCCGCCGCCTATCTCCACCAAGCCAGAACCGTCTGCCGCCGCGCGGAACGGGAATGTGTGGCCCTGGCGGAGGAAGAGGCGGTCAATCCGGCGGCCTTGGCGTATTTAAATCGGCTGTCGGATTTCCTGTTTGTCGCCGGACGCTGGTGCAATGATCAGGGGGATGCGGATGTGAAATGGGTGCCGGGGGCTAATCGGTAGGGGTTTGAGACTTTGCGGGCGTCTTTAATTGAGCGAAAATAGGCCACTCAGATTTTTCCGTTCTGAGGCATGAAGTGCTTGCTATTATTGACTTTGCCAAATGCGGAAGCCAGCATCCATCTGGACGGTGCGTCCGAGGCACCCTACTGATTTTGCCGCGCTCATTCGACCAGATTGGTTGCGCATGCCGTACGTAATGCAACCGCTGTATCCCGCAATAATTTTGTGAAAACAGGTTCCCGGTCTGCGTTGATATGACCAATCATGGTCGCCTGATATTCCGGGATCGCAAAGGCAAAGCTCAGATAGCCCATTGTGTCGCCTGTATGCCCGACCAACTCCAACCCGTCACGGCCAATGTAGAACTCGGCACCTGCACCATCTTCGCGAAGATCACGCCCGGCTTTCACACGCGAAGACATCAAAGCTTCACCGACCTCACGCTTTTGCCCGCCGTCCATAAAATAAGCGTTTAGGAAGCGGCGTAGATCTGCTGTCGTGGCGGTGACCCCGCCATCGGCGCCGGTATTTTCAGCATAGATCCAGGTATCGGCATTCTCGCGCAACTCGGTACCATACCCATGGATCGCGCCGCCTGGGTGCTCGATATTGTAGCGTGTATCGTCCAGAGATAGCGGTTGAAGAATATATTCCTCAGTCAATGCCTTGAACGATTTTCTAGTCACCTCTTCAGCGACAAGCGCCAAGATCTGATAGTTCGTATTCGAATAAGCATAATACTCTCCGATCGCACCCGTTGCCTTGCGCCGCTTGGCGACTTTCAGCGTAAAGTCTGCCGAGATAGGTTTTTTCCAGTTGTTGAAAAAGTAGGAGCGGTAATCATAATAATCCGGCACACCGCTTGTATGATTAAGCATTTCGCGCAGACTCGCCTCGGCATTTGGAATACGGTCCAGAGTGCCATCGGTCAGATATTGTGTGGCGGGCGCATCAAGATCGAGTTTGCCTGCATTAGCGAGCTCATGAATCACAGCAGCAGTATAAAGCTTGCTGATACTGGCAATGCGGAGCTGCTCGTCTGTGGGCATGGCCGCTTTGGTTTTCCGGTTGGCTATACCGCGCGCTTCAAGAAAGGACACCCCGCAGCCCTGCACATCGAGAATAGCGCCCGCTTTAGACATGTTCGCTGCCTCTGAAACAGCCACTTCCAGCATTTGGGTCGCTGTCTCTGCATGTGTCTCTCGCGCGGTCTGAGCGTTGGCCGTGAGGCCGGCAAACATAATCGCAGCAAAACAGGATGTAACTCTAAAGCGCATATCTTTCTCCTTATTACTTCTCGAAGAATAAGCACAAAACTATTCACATGCTCGGCGTATTTCGATAGAAATATGACGAAAATCGCCGCGAAAGAGCATTTCAATGAACAAAACCGCAAAATATATCCTCGATGACTTTGATCGAGCCATTCTCGCCATTGTGCAAGCGGACAATCAACGCTCCCATGCCAGCATTGGCGAAGACGTGCATTTGTCGGCCTCATCTGTGCGACGCCGCCTCGCTTTGATGCGCGAAAACGGTGTGATTACCGCCGATGTCGCTCTCACAGACCCGTCCAAACAGGGGCTTACTTTTATTGTATATGTATCGTTCGAACGCGAGGAACTACATATCTATGAAGACTTCCGTAGGCAGATGAACGCCGATACGGCTGTCTCCCAATGTTACCATATTTCCGGCGACCATGACTTCGCGCTCATCGTTCACGCCGCAACACCTGAAGCCTATGAACGCTGGGGCAAAGAAACCCTGATGGCCAACACCGCCATCCGCCGCTACTCGACATCGCTTGTCTGGAACCGCTCAAAATTCACAACGCATATTACACCCGTGGGGTGAAGCGCTGAGCGACTTACTTTGGGCGTTTTAAGCCACTCGGCATAATAGACAAATTTAGGGTGAACTCCCTCGCTTTGTCATTACCGGACTTGTCCCGGTAATCCATAGAGTGGCACAAGTTGGGACTAGATTACCGCCACTTATTTGTTTGAAGCCAAACGACGAGGCGGTAATGACGGGGTTGAAACCCTCACTCTCAATTTACCATTTCTGAAAACCACAGGGTAGTTGTGTGACAAGCCAGACTGTCATCCCGCACGCAGCGAAGCGGAGATGCGGGACCTGTCGGTTGCTCTCTCGAACTTGCGTTCACAAACGACAGGCCCCGTATCAAGTGCGGGGTGACAAGGGGGGATTTCGATGCTGAAAAAGATAATCCTCGGTTATGCCAGTTTTATAAGTGTGGATTGGGAAAGCCTTCTATCGTTAGGGTACCTGTCCCCGGCGCAAGCCGGGGCCTCCCTAATCTGTTGGAATGTCTGCATTAATCCACCTTTCGCACTTTACGAACGAGGCCCCGGCCTGCGCCGGGGACAGGCTTATTAACGGGGATTGAAATTTATTTCAAAAACTGCGTCCACACCCCCTGAGAGTTGTGTCATTTTCATCCTGTCTTCTTTCACAGGGCGGTCAGGTGCACATTGGCTTAATCGGAAAGAAGCGGTGCTTGTCATTGGAGCGAAGGGCGTAATGTCCCGGTTGCTTGGGTGGCCTGACGAGAGCTGATCGTTCCCCGACTGAATGGTTCGGCCGTTAGTGCGAAAAGGCGCCGCCACGTGGGCCCGTTGGGGTTCGAAAACTTAGCTTTAACTCTGGTTTGCGACCAGAACCCTGAATACCCACGCGGACATCCCGTTTCTTTTGAGATTAAAACGAAACAAACGGACATAACTAAGAGATACAGGAGCCGCAAGGTTCTGAGGTTTACGAAAGCCAGCGGTTCCCACCGCTGTCATCCCGCACGCAACGGAGTGGAGATGCGGGACCTGTCGGCTGCACGCTCAAACCTGCGTTTATAAACGTCAGGCCCCGCATCAAGTGCGGGGTGACAATAAGTTGTGCCTGAAAGGTTGCCCTACTCCCCCTCGGCCAAAACCTTCCGCACCCGTATCGCGATATCCTGCGGGGTAGACCTCGCCGAGAAGAAATCGACGAATTGCCCGTCCGCGCCCATGAGATAAATAATATCCGAATGGTCGACGGTATAGTCCGTATTGCCTTCCGGCACGGGGGAGCCGTCGGGCATGATCTTGCTGCTGGCGACGCGGTAGACGCCCTTGGCCGCATCGACCTGTTCCGGGGTTCCGGTGAAGCCTTTAAGCCCGCGCGGGAACGGGTCAAACGCGACATATTCGGCGAGCTTCTCAGCCGTGTCGCGTTCGGGGTCGACGGTGAAGAGGATATAGCCGACTTCATCACCGCGTTCGCCCAAAAGCGTTTCCGCCGCACCGAGCTTGGACAGCGCCGTCGGGCAGACATCCGGGCAGAAGGCAAAGCCGAAATAAATGAGATGCGGTTTTCCGAGCAGGTCAGCTTCCGTCACGGTCGCACCTGTTGTGTCGACCAGTGTGAACGGCCCGCCAATCGCGGCGGTCCCCGTGCTGGTCACCGTCTTGCCGGAGGTTCCGGCGCGGTTGGTGTCTTCGGCCTGACACGCGACCAATGCGGAGGCGGCCACTGCGCTCACGGATAATTTTAAAAGCCAATTCGTCGCGTTTCCCATGTCATACCTTTCATGCGATGCGTAATAAGTTCGAATGTGGCTTATAGAGAACCGGAGACTTTGTGAAAGCGCTTAACGACGCAGCTCTGCATGGATTTGGTGGCGCGGCTGCCCTGTCCGGGCGATCGCCCGTCGCGACGATGGGGGCGTTGCGGCGCGAGACGCTCGTCGCGCTGCGCTGGGGTGCAGTGGTCGGGCAGGCGCTGGCCCTGATCATCGTCAGTCAGGTTTTGGGCTTTGCCTATCCGTTGCTCGCCTGCGGGGTCGTGATTTTGGCGTCGGTCGTCGTGAACCTCGTCGTGACCTTTGCGTGGCCGTTGGACCGGCGGGTGAGTGATTTCGAGGCCTTCATGCAATTGGGGTTCGATCTCTGGCAACTCGCGGCGCTGCTCTGGCTGACGGGGGGGATTACGAACCCGTTTTCGATCCTGTTCCTCGCGCCTGTGGTGACAGCGTCCGTGACGCTGTCACGCTGGGTGGTGTTTGCCTTGGGGACAATGGCGCTCGGCCTGTCCTTTACGCTCGTATTTTTTCACCAGCCCCTGCCGTGGTCGCCTGCGGGGAGTTTCGACCTGCCGCTTGTCTTCCGCGTCGGGATCTGGATGGCGATTTTTGTCGGCTCAATCTTCACCTCGCTCTATGCGTGGCGGACGACGAAGGAGAGCCGCAAGATGAGTGTCGCCCTCGCCACGACCGAGGCCATGCTCGCGCAGGAGCAGAAGCTCTCCGCCCTTGGCGGGCTGGCGGCGGCGGCGGCGCATGAGCTGGGCACGCCACTCGCGACCATCCAAGTCGTCGCGAAGGAGATGAGCCGCGAAGTCGAGCCCGGCACGGCGCTGGGCGAGGATGCGGCCTTGATTTTGAGCCAAGCGCAGCGCTGTCGCGAGATCCTCGAACAACTCGCCGTTCGCGGAGATGAGGGCGACATGATGCATGATGTCCTCTCGCCTGAGGACCTGCTGGAGGAAGCGGCGGAGCCCTATATTGGCCGGGATGTGGATATTGTCATTCGTACGAAGGGCGACGGACCGGAACCAAGTTTGCGACGGCAACCGGAACTGCTCTATGCGCTGAAAAACTATATCGACAATGCCGTGGATTTCGCGAAGGGCCGCGTTGCACTCTGCGCGAAATGGGATGAGGCAAGTCTGACGATCACAATTGATGATGACGGGTCGGGTTTTGATGCGGCACTTCTCGGACGATTGGGACAGCCCTATGCCAGCACGCGCGGCAAAGGCCGGACTGCGCCCGAATCGGAAAAGACGGGGCTGGGCCTTGGCGTGTTTATTTCCGCGACTCTGATTGAGCGGACCGGCGGCATTGTGAGCTACGGCGTATCGCCGCTTGGCGGGGCCCGCATCACGGCGATGTGGCCGCAGGACAGTTTGCGCCTCTCAGATGACTAAGGAATATCAGACTATTTGCTTCGCTCGTGCGTACCTAAAGTGAGACTAAATTTAATCGAGCTGAGGATTAAGACATGCCAAGTACTGAATACGCCCTTCCCGAAGACGCGTCCTTGTTAATTCTGGATGATGACGCACCGTTTCGCACGCGACTGGGCCGCGCATTGGAACAACGTGGGTTTACTGTAGAGACCGCGGAAACCGTGCTGGACGCGAAATCCCGGGTCCGCGCCAATCCACCGGCCTTCGCCGTACTGGACATGCGACTGGAAGACGGCAACGGCATGGATGTGATTGACTTGCTTCATGAGCAGCGACCGGATTCGAAAATGGTCATGCTGACGGGTTACGGCAATCTCGCGACCGCCGTCTCGGCCGTCAAACGCGGGGCCGTGGATTATCTCGCAAAGCCGGCTGACGCGGATGATGTCTGCAAGGCGCTGCTCGCGCAAAAAGACGAAGCGCCCGAGCCGCCCGAAAACCCGATGAGTGCCGACCGCGTGCGCTGGGAACATATTCAGCGAGTCTATGAGCTCTGCGGGAAAAATGTGTCGGAAACCGCCCGTCGCCTCAGCATGCACCGCCGGACTTTGCAACGCATTTTGGCGAAGCGCGCCCCGCGCTAGACATTTTAAAATTTGGGTCGAAAGATCTGAATAAACGCCGTGACCCCACAGCATGGCGTTTTTTATGCCTGATTATTCGGCAGCAATCGCATCCATAAACATGCCGTTTAGGCGCGCGCCAAAGCTGTCTTCGGGATCGAGAATTTCGCCTTCATTCTCCATGGCATAGACGGCCATATTTTCAGCCAGATCATCCAGCAGGCCCTTGGGCATTTCCTCATAGGCCATGCGCCAATCAGAGAAAGCCCGCGACGTCACGGGGCCACGGTGCAGCAGCTCCAAACTGTGATGACGACTATCCGATGAAATCTTAGAAAATAGCAGATCAAGGTTTTGCGGAACACCTTCCAAAATTTGGATGTACCGGTCACCGTCAAAAAGAAGAAGTCCCGTAATCTCATGCGCAACATTATTGCGCTGCGAGGATTTTAGAATGTCCTGCACGGCGGCATGAGAGGAGGCCGGGTTCGCCAAGCTCGTATAAATCAGTTCTTGCAAAGCCATAACGCTCACATCCAAAGTCTGCAGTATCTGCAATGTTCATAATCTCACTAACTACGCCGGAAAAGTCAAAACTGTTCATACCAAACTGCATTTTGACACATTGTGTCGCATGGGCCACAGTCACACCACTCTGGGGAGAGAGATATGTATAAATTTATGATGCTGGGCGTCTCGGGATTGGCTTTGTTTTTAGCAGGGTGCGGGACGGAGACTGACAACCAAAAAACAGCCAAACTATCCGACGCGGTCAAAACAGACACGCGCACAGCGGATTATTCCGAAACCCGAAATGTCTATTTCGGTGACCTGCACATTCATACGAAGAACAGTTTTGATGCCTATATTTTCAATGTGCGTACAACACCTGAAGATGTCTACCGCTTCGCCCTCGGCGAAGGCGTGCGACATCCGTCAGGTTACGAGATCAAACTGGGCGGAGATCCTCTGGATTTTGTCGCGGCGACAGATCACGGTGCTTACATGGGTATCTTGCCCGCGATGGATAATCCGGACAGCCCGCTCTCTGAACTGGAACTGGCCAAGGGGATGTTCGGCACGGACCCCGCAACGATTATCGGCGCGTTCCAGAAAGTCGGCACATCTGTGCGCTCTGGCGAAGCGCTGCCCGGTATGTATGACCGCGACCTTGTCGACAGTACATGGCAGAGCGCGGTGGCGACAGCTAATGAGTTTTACCGACCCGGAGAACTGACGACTTTTGCGGCCTATGAATACACGGCGGTCACGACCAATCGCGAGAGTGGCGACACATTTGGCGGCGGTAATCTTCACCGGAATGTTCTCTTTGCGGACGATGCGCCGGACCGTCTTTTCTCGACACTGGAATCCACAAATCCCGAAGACCTCTGGGATTGGATGGACTCTGAGCGCGCAGCAGGGCGGGACGTCCTCGCCATTCCACATAATTCCAATGTGTCAAACGGGCAGATGTTCGACATGACCCAAATGGACGGCTCAGTAATGGATGCGGATTACACCGCCCAACGCCTGCGCAATGAACCGATTGTTGAGATGACACAGGTGAAGGGGACATCGGAAACACATCCCGCCCTCTCACCAAATGACGAATTTGCGGATTTTGAAATTTATGAGCTCCTCTTAGGCTCGACCGCGAAGTCGAAAATTAATGGCTCTTATATTCGCGAAGCGCTTGCACGGGGTTTGGCGCTGGAAGCCGAGACGGGGACCAATCCCTATGAGTTCGGCCTGATTGGCAGTTCCGATTCTCACGTTGTGGGCGGCGCCTTTGATGAGGAGGATTACTGGTCCAAGGTCGGCATTGTTGACGGCACAGCGGAAGAGCGCGGTAGCGTCCCGCCCGGCGGCGCAAAGACGTGGGAAGGCGTTGAACGCGACGTGAATGCGGAGAACTGGTTCTCCAAATGGGGCGCATCCGGTTACGCCGCCGTCTGGGCAGAGGAAAACACGCGCGAGTCCATTTTTGACGCCATGCGTCGGCGGGAAACTTATGCCACATCTGGCCCGCGCATTCGCCTGCGATTCTTTGGCGGCGCGATGACGGAGGACATGCTCAACGCAACAGATGTCACGGCGCAGGCCTATGCCGCGGGTGTCCCGATGGGCGGAAAACTGTCCGGGGACACGGCACCAACCTTCATGGCACTGGCGGCCCGCGATCCGCGCGGGGCACCACTGGACCGGTTACAGATCATCAAAAGCTGGCACACGGCAGATGGTCCGCAGGAAGCGGTTTATGACATGGCGTGCTCCGACGGGGCCACACCGGATGCCGTGACAAAGCGCTGTCCGGACAATGGTGCGAGTGTCGACCTCTCCACCTGCACAGCCAGCACGGGAGCGGGCGATCCGGAACTTCGTGCGGTTTGGACGGACCCCGATCACGACGCCTCTATCGCCGCCGCCTATTATGTGCGCGTGTTGGAAAATCCGACCTGTCGTTGGTCGACATGGGAAGCATTGCGAGCCAATGTTGAACGCCATCCTGACCTGCCCGCGACGATTAAAGAACGGGCGTGGTCCTCCCCTATTTGGATTTCTTCGAATTAAATGAAACGATTACTCCGCGAGCCTTTCGTCCATTTTGTCCTGTTGGGTGCCTTGCTCTTTGCGGGACATTCCCTTTGGCAGAGACATGTTCAGAAAGCCGATCACACGCTGATCGTCAGTGCCGCCGAGATGGAACGACAAGCGCAAATCTTTGCTACAGAAAACCGCCGCCAACCGACGGATGCCGATCTGGAAGCCCTGCTTTTCGCCTATGTCGAAGAACAAGTCTTGATGCGCGAGGCCAGGCGGCTGGGACTGGACTCGGACGACACAATCATCCGACGCCGCCTCGCGCAGAAAATGCGATTCATGATTGATGATGTCGGCGCACCGCCCCTACCGCCCGTGGATAATTTAAAAGCCTGGTTTGCGGAAAATCCAGATAAGTTCACCCGACCCGAAACCCGCAGCTTTGAGCATATCTATTTCTCCCCCCGTGACCGATCAGACACGGTTGTGCAGGTCGCCACGGACGCGCTCGCGGCAGGTATTCCGACCGATTGGGAAACACAGGGGGATGCCTTTATGACGGGGCGGACCTTTACACGGCAAGCGCAAGATTCCGTGCGCCGCGATTTCGGAACGGCCTTTGCGGAAAAGCTCTTTGACCTACCGGAAACCGATGACTGGCAAGGCCCGATTAATTCTGCCTTTGGCGTTCATCTCGTCCGCCTCACAAATATCACGCCTGAGCGTCTTCCCGATTTTCAAGCCATTCGACCGGAAGTCGAACGGGTCTGGCTGGACGCCGCCAAGCGTGAAGAAAATGCGCAAGCCCTAAAATCCCTGATGCGCAAATATAAGGTCGAGGTGGAAGAGTGAGACTGCTTCTCACGATTTGTCTCCTCTGGATGTCTTCTGTCACGGCCTTCGCCCATGAAGTCCGCCCGGCCTTCCTGCGGGCGACAGAGGTCGAACCCGCGCAGTTTCAAGTGATCTGGAAACAGCCCGTCCTGTCCGGGCAAAGGCTGCGCATCACGCCGACTTTTCCGGAAGGCTGCACGCAATCCACGCCGCGTTTGGACCGCACGGGCGACACAGTCGCCGAACGGTTCACAGTGTCCTGCGACCTGCAAAGCGGCGCACTCTCGCTGCCTGGGCTGGAACGCACACTCACGGATGCCTTTGTTGAGGTTAGATATTTAAATGGAGAGGCTCGCACGGCGCTCCTCAAACCCGCTGACCCCGTCCTCCCTCTTGAAGGTCCGCAAGCCAGTCCGGCCAAAGATTATTTATGGATTGGAGTGGAGCACATCATATTTGGGTGGGATCATTTGTTATTTGTGATTGGCTTAGCTCTGCTGGTAGGCGGGCGAAAAGTTTGGGGCGTCGCGACGGCCTTTACAGTGGCACACACGCTCACGCTTGCGGCAACCGCGCTTGGCGGCGTTTCCCTGCCCTCCCGACCCGTCGAAATTCTCATCGCAGCGTCCATCGTTTTACTCGCCGTGGAGATTATGGCGAAGGGCAAGGGCAAGGCGACTCTCGGCGTCAAACGTCCCTATCTCATCGCGTTCACAATTGGCCTCATCCACGGGTTCGGATTTGCAGGGGCGCTCGCCGATATCGGTCTCCCCCAAGGCACAGAACTCCTCGCGCTGTTTCTGTTTAATTTGGGTGTAGAACTGGGACAATTCGCCGTGATTGGGATGGCCCTATTCGCACTCTTCGGTTTATTGAAACTGGGTAAAAACTGGCGAAAAACAACAGAACTCGTCACGACCTACGCCATTGCCGGAATTGCCATGGTCTGGGTGATTGAGCGGTTGGGCGGATATTGGGTTTAGGATGGCCTGCCAAGCCGAAGCTTTTTCGAAGAAAAAGCGAAGGATGGTAGTGAGAGAGAGACTTGAACTCTCGACCTCAGGATTATGAGTCCTGCGCTCTAACCAGCTGAGCTACCTCACCATCTTCCGATAGGCGCGCGATGTAGGGGATTAGCGCAGGTCGCGCAAGTCCCCGTCTGCACGAAATTTTATAGAATGAAAATACTGCGCGGGTCTTCCAAACGGGCTTTCAGGTCCTGCATCATTTTAGCGGCGTCATAGCCGTCAATCACGCGGTGATCGCAGGAGATGGAGAAATTCATGACCTTGCGCGCAAAGACTTCCCCCGCTTCCAGCACGAGTTTTTCCCGGATTTTATTCGGGCCAAAGATTGCGACTTCGGGACGATTAATCACGGGGGTCGTCACAATACCGCCGAGTGGTCCCAGCGAAGTTAGCGTTGTCGTCGCGCCTTCGAGATCTGTTGTCGCGAGTGTATTGGTTCGTGCGGCTTCGGCCAGACGCGCGATCTCTTCAGCGAGTTGCCAGATGGAGAGACTGTTCGCCTTTTGCACGACGGGTACAATCAAGCCGCCATCGGTCTGGGTCGCAATCCCGAGATTGAGATCAGCGAAACGCGAGACGTAACCTTCTTGATCCATATAGCGCGCATTAAATTGCGGCCAGTCGTCCAGCGTCACGGAGAGCGCCCGGATGAGCAGCGGCAGCACCGTTAGCTTTGGTTTATCCTCACCGGAATTTACATTCATCCGTTTGCGCATCGCTTCCAGCGCCGTCATGTCGATTTCTTCGACATAGGTGAAATGCGGAATGTGACGCTTGGCCTCTTGCATCCGTGTCGCGATGACACGTCTGAGGCCGATGACTTTCTGCCGTGTTTCCCCCGGAAGTGGCTCCGGGGCGACTGACGACCCCTGCGCTTTGGGGGTCGCAGGGGCCGCTGAACCGGAAGCCTCTCTGTCGGGGAGGATAGAGGCAGCGCCCGGATTTGGGGAAGCGGATGGATTTGCAATAGACGACAAGAGGTAAGCGTCAAGATCAGCATGGGTGAGACGCTCATGAGCCGTGGGTACAGACGCCAAGTCAATATTCAAGGCCTCGGCCCGCTTGCGTATGGCCGGCGACGCGAGAACTTTGCCCTGCGAGACTTTTCGTTCGATTTTAGCCTGCGGCGCAAGGGGCGTCGCAGCAGCAGATTGTCCGACACCTGCCGTCGATAAAGGCGTTCTTTCAGGTTTGGGTTCAGTCGTTTCAGCCACGACCGGATCGGCCTCAGGCTCAGCCGCTGGCGCGTGGCCCTCGCCTTCAACTTCTAACTCGACCAACACGCCGCCAACGGCAAGCATATCACCTTCCTCGCAGGCGATGGATTTGATCACGCCGTCAACGGGCGCGGTCAATTCAATCGTCGCCTTATCCGTCATCGCATCCGCGATGGGGTCCTCTTCGGATACCGTGTCGCCGACGGCCACGTGCCAAGCTGTAATTTCAGCTTCAACAACGCCTTCGCCAATGTCCGGTAATTTATATAAATAAATGCCCATCTTATGCGGCTCCCATAACAGTACGAAGCGCATTACCGACACGTTTCGGTCCGGGGAAATAGGCCCATTCCTGCGCGTGTGGATAGGGGGTGTCCCAGCCTGTCACGCGTTGGATTGGCGCTTCGAGGGAATAGAAACAGCGTTCTTGGACTTGGGCGGACAGCTCTGCGCCAAAGCCGGATGTACGCGTGGCTTCGTGTAGGATGACGCAACGGCCCGTCTTGTTCACCGATTTTTCAATCGCGTCCATATCGAGCGGTAGAAGTGAGCGGAGGTCAAGAATATCGGCGTCGAGGCCCATATCTTTCGCGACTTTATCCGCCACCCAGACCATTGTCCCATAGGCGAGAATTGTCACATCCGAGCCTTTTGAAATCTTCCGCGCTTTGCCCATCGGAACTGTGTAGTGACCAGCCGGAACCTCGCCCAATTCGTGACCGCGCCACGCTTTTGCGGGAGCATGGGGGTCGCCGTCAAAGGGGCCGTTATAGAGTCGTTTAGGTTCCAAGAAGAGGACGGGATCATTATCCTCAATCGCGTCAATCAACATCCCTTTAGCATCATAGGGATTGGAAGGGATGATTGTCTTCAAGCCCGCAATATGCGTGAACAAAGCTTCCGGTGATTGGCTGTGCGTTGTGCCGCCATAAATGCCGCCACCAACAGGCGTCCGGATCGTGAGCGGGGCGGTGAAGTCACCATTGGAACGGTAACGCAAACGCGCGGCTTCAGACGCGATTTGGTCATAGGCCGGATAAATGTAATCCGCGAATTGGATTTCCGCGACGGGGCGCAACCCGTTTGCCGCCATGCCAATCGCGATGCCGACAATGCCGCCTTCCGAAATCGGTGTGTCAAAACAGCGGTGCAGACCGTGCTTTTCCTGCAGACCTGCCGTCGCACGGAAGACCCCGCCAAAATAGCCGACATCTTCACCAAAAACTAAAACATCCGAGTCCTGGCTCATCTTCACATCCAGCGCATCGCGGATGGCTTCGAGCATATTCATCTGGGGCATGGTCTAATCTCTCTCGGCCGCGAACATACGTTTTTGTTCGTCCAGATGCGGGAGGGCGTGTTCATAGACTTGCTCGAACATCGTGTAGTCATTGACCTGCGTTTCACCGGACAGATTGCCCATCGCTTCAGCGGCTTTATAGGTTTCGCGGATTTCGAGTTTGGCCTCTTCTTCCAGAGCGGCGTGGCGGTCTTCATCCCATTCGCCGATATGGATGAGATGACCTTTAAGACGATCCACCGGATCCCCGAAAGGCCAGACATCGGGTTCATTTTCTGGGCGATACTTTGTTGGGTCATCAGACGTTGAGTGACCGGATTTGCGGTAAGTGAAATGCTCGATCAGTGTCGCGCCGCCGCCTTTGCGGGCGCGCTCCGCCGCCCATTTCGTCGCCGCATAAACCGCAAGAATATCGTTGCCGTCCACGCGCAAGGTCGCGAGGCCGTAGCCCGTGCCGCGTGCGGCAAATGTTTCGCCCTCGCCCGCTGCGATGCCTTGGAAGGAACTGATCGCCCATTGATTATTCACGACATTGATGATGCAGGGCGCGCGGTAAGTGGACGCGAAGTTCAGCGCATAGTGGAAGTCACCTTCCGCCGTCGCGCCTTCCCCCGTGAAGACGGACGCGATTTCATCAGAGTTTTTGTAGGCACTCGCCATACCCCAGCCGACACCCTGGATCAGTTGCGTGCCGAGATTGCCGGAGATGGAAAAGAAGCCGTGTTTTTTGAAAGAATAAAGCACCGGAATAGACTTCCCATCCAGCGGGTCGCCGGAATTAGAGAGGCACTGACACATCATCTCTTTAATCGACGCACCGCGATGAATCAGGATGCCCTGCTGACGATAGGTCGGGAAAATCATATCCGCATCGCGGAGCGCCATGGCATGGCCAACACTGACGGCCTCTTCCCCTGCGGATTTCATGTAAAAGCTCATCTTGCCCTGACGTTGCATATTAAACATGCGGTCATCCATGGCGCGAGTAAGGACCAGATCGCGTAAAGCCC
This sequence comes from uncultured Caulobacterales bacterium, assembly GCA_947503715.1. GTDB lineage: Bacteria > Pseudomonadota > Alphaproteobacteria > Caulobacterales > Maricaulaceae > Litorimonas. The sequence goes on from CANNER010000004.1 coordinate 292,010, forward strand.
CGCGCAGCGCTTCAGCGGAAATCTCCGGCACCCAATCGCCCGCCGCCTCGCCGGAGAACCGGAGAACACGGATAAGCTTTGTTGCATGCGGCACAGTCTCGTGCGGATCACAGAGCGGGTCAGGACGTGGCGGTGTATGCGCGACGGGCACAGCAATATGGGAGTAATCCGGGGTATCACCCGGCCGGAATTGAGGTTCCGGCACATAGAGACGCGAACTGTTGGATCTCTTGGGCGTTGACATAAGCGGCCATCTTCATTTTGTTCGAAATACCCCGCGCTTATAGGTTTTATTATCGCGCTTGGCTAGTTTTGCCCCTTTACTCACTATTCACGAAAATATCATTGACCAATTTCGGCTTTTCTATAGTAGAAAATACCAATAAAGTGAATTTGAACAGCAAGAACTGTTCGATAATTCGGGGTTTACGACATGGTTGGCAAAACAAACGAGAAACTGGACAATATCGATGCGAAAATTCTGCATCTGATTCAATCGGATGCCAGTCTGTCTGTCTCGGATATTTCCGATAAGGTCGGCCTGTCCTCCTCCCCCTGCTGGCGACGGATTAAGCGGATGGAAGAGTTGGGTATCATAAAGGCCCGCGTGACCCTGCTGGACCGTGAAACGCTGGGTCTGGATTTCGAAGTCTTTGTGGCCGTGAAACTCTCATTGCCCAACCGTGTGAATATGGAAAAGTTTGAACAATCCATCGCGCGTATGCCGGAAGTCGTGCAATGCGCTGTCGTGACGGGAGCCGTCGATTTCATGCTGCGCATCGTGACAACCGACATGCACGCCTATGAGAGCTTCCTGCGGGAAGACCTGCTATCCATCGATCTGATCTCAGACGTGCAAAGCCGAATTGTCCTGCGTCAGAGCAAGGACACAACGGCGGTTCCGTTGAATTTGATCAGCAATGCGGTGCCGCGTTATTAGATAACGGCAGCGGCAATATTTGCCGTCTCTTTATCGTCCGCATTTAACTCAATACCAAATTCATCCCGCAAACATTTGAGCGTAGCATCCAAGCCCAACACTTGAACGGTTTGAGTGCCTCGCCCGCGATGGGTCAACATGCCGCCATAAAAGCTTGTCCGGCCTTCGGTCGTAAAAAGGCCCACACCAATACCTTGGCGAAAATGCGAGTCGGGGTGGCTTTCCGTCCAGTGATTGCCACAAAGAATATCTGCCAGAGGCGCGGCCGTCGGCTCAAAGCTATATTGATTGGACCACGTACCGTCCTGTTCACGTTGTACCATAAATCCAAATGAGTCCTCCGGAATTATGCGGATGCGGCCATCTCCGTCATCAAGGGCAGTCTCCGTTCCCATCTTTAGAGGAATACGGGACGCTCGCCCGCCAAAGCCCACATCGGTGACCCACGTTTCGTCTCCGATAGATATACGGTGCATGAGATGCGTTCGTGGGGGCGTCTCTTCCGGATCACGCAACCAGACCCGACCCAACATCGGAACGGGGTTAAATCCCAACGCTCTCAAAAGCGCCGCATAGAGCGTATTTAATTCAAAACAATAGCCCCCACGTTTTTGTATTACAATTTTATCAAATAATGAGTCAGGCAACAAATTGAGCGGACGTCGCATAATGACATCCAGATTTTCAAATGGAACATGCCGCATATGATGGTCTTGTAACACATACAGCCCATCAATCGTTGTAGGCGGTGTAAAATTTAGCCCGATACGATTGAGATAAGCGCGCACATCCATATTTAAAAATCTTTCTTATACTGCAACGAAAAGCTCTGCTGGCTATCGGCTTGAACCTTTGATCGAAGAGACAGGTTCTTTCGGATTTCCCAGTCAATGACTGCCCCTGTGGAGTCGGGGCCTGCGCCTGTGAAGACCTGAAGATAAACGTCCTTTGCCAAATATCGTCCACCGGATACCGTTGCCTGACCGTCTTCATCAATACCAATAGAGAGTTGCCCAACGCCCAGCGCATCCCGCAATCCCCCCAAGAGGTCAAAGCCGCCACCTGCGCCGGAAAACTGCGCCAGCGCCCCCGCGAGTTGCGCTGCTTCTATGGTTGAGAGTTCAGTCACAGACCGTCCGAATAAAAGAGCGGAGAGGATTTCATCTTGTGGTCTTTCGGGCGTCGAAGAGAGTTCAATTTCAGGCTTTTCCACCGTCCCCGTGATATTGACAGTCGCCGAAATATTCTGCGTGTCAGTCTCCGCAACGAGATTGACTTTGGCATCCTGCAATTTGCCATCAAATTCAATACTACCTGTACTAAAGGCCAGTTCTTTTCCCGCGATACGGTATCCACCGCGCACAACACTGGCCGTACCGTAAATTTCAGGCGCGGCCGTTGTACCTTTTAGTGTCACATCCATTTCAAGTTCGACATCAAGACCGCGTGTGCGGACAAAAACGCGACGCGGTGCACGGACACGCAAGTCGAGATAAATCGGGGCGGCCTCAGGCCGTTCCGATGTATCTAATTCATCCATGCGGCCATTAATTTCCTCAACCTCAATTTCGACGACAGCGACGCGTCCGGCGACGAATTGTTTCACTTCGGCGCGATCAAATTTTACATCTCCGCCAATTGTGGCCCTCTCGGCTGTGCTGTCAAAATAAAGCGTTCCGGTCGTTTGGCCTTCGTAATCTTTGCGGTCGAGCGCGCGGAAGTCTTTGGCCTTCACTTCGAGCTTTCCAATCGGACGTCCAAATTCACCCAGTTTAAACTGCCCGCCGCCCTGTAACGTTCCGTCTTTCGCATCGGCCACAAAGACATCGCGCACATCAATCGTGTCATTCGTGAAATCCGCCGTAAAGCGTCCCTGTCGGATTCGGGTCCCCAGCGAAGGTATTTCCAGTCGCAAATTCTCTCCGCTAACATCACCTTCAATCAGAGGAGCATTGAGCGTTCCCGCCAGTTCAAGTTCCGCCGCGAGTGTTCCGTCCGGTTTCGCGTCATCCAATGTGACGAGACTTAAGAGAGGTTTGGCAGAGCCTGAAACAGTCAACCCTCCGGATAAAGGCGCGGTCATATTTGGACGGATGGCAGAAATATTATCACCCGGGATGAGCGAAAACTGCCCTGTCCCCGCAAGTTTCAAATCAGATTCCGTCCGGTTTTCCAGACGCCAAATGACGGAAGAAGGCTGCAGATCCAATGTCGTTGTGAGGGTCAATCCCCTCCCCGCATCGATATCCATACCGCGCCAATCCTTAATCCGGACAACGCCCTGCCCCGAGAGTTGTTCAGACGTGTTATGACGCGCATTGAGATTAACGGACACTGTGCCTCTGGACTCCGCAAGCGTGCCGGGAAGCGGCAGGAGCGTCATCGGCAAGTCGCGCGCGCGGACCCTAATTGTTTCCAATCCCTTCGCTCTGGCATAATCAAGCGAAAGCGGCTGCCCGTTTAGGAGCAGCGGCGCTTCGGCGGCAATATCGCCTGAATGATACCGGAGCGTCACCGCTTCACTATGGCCAATCCGGTGGCGCCCATAATCAGCTTCCGGCATGAGGGTCAGCGTGTAACCTGTTTCCGGAGTCCGGTTGAGCGTCAGGGGGGATTGAAACCCGAATTCGCGAATTAGCATTGTGTCTGTCCGACGACCGGAAATATCTATCTTGCCGGATAATCCGGCCAATGTGCCAGTTGCTTCCGCGACGAGGGATTGAACCGCATAATCGCCATAGGCAACGTCTTTGGCGTCGGCTGTAAAAGCAATGCCTTGTTCCCCGTTGACAGCTGAAAGGTCGACAAAGGCGCGGGCGTAACGCTCGCCTTCCTGCGGCAGGTTTACTCCAAGACGACCCGTCGCGAGTTTATCCGCTCCCAAAGCGAGATCACCGCCGACACTCAGACCTGCAATTTTCAGATCAATCTCACGGGCGGCATAGCCAGTCTCGGTGGAGGCCAAGTCAGCAGAAAAATCAAGCGGGCCATAATCTGTTTGCGCCTCCAGCCGCAAAGGGCCTTTCGGCGCGGTGACGAGGTCCATAAGCTCAGTGCGCAATCTGACACTTGTCGCTCTTTGGCCCGCGACCAGAACTGACGGGGCGGACCCCTCCAGTTTCAGATTAGGGTCTGTCCGAGGTCCAGTGATCATCGCAGAAAACTCACTCGGTCCGCTCAGATCCACGGCATTCAGAGTGAGCGCGTTGAGAATGGAAAGCTCCGCCGAGATATCCAGTGTTTCGGTGGCCCGTCCCGCAAAGGCCGTGCGCATATTTTCTGTTCGAATACGACCATCTGTAATGCGAACGCCACCCGTAATAGGCTGCATTTTAATCTCGTAATTTATATCATTTCCGAGAAGTTGATCGAGCGGGGCGGAGAAATTTTCTGTCGTTGTAAAGTTACCCATCGCGCTGATAGCTGGATCGGATTGCGCTGTTTTACGAACAGCATAACGCGTAACAATCTGTCCGGAGGGAAATTGGCCCACGCTCTTCAAACGCGCATTTACCCGTCCGGCTAAATCCAAACGAGTGCTATCAAAAGAGAGACTTCCCTTCACCGTCACACGGTCTTGCCCAGAAGTGAGAGCGGCCTCTAATGTCGTCACCCGACGCGCATCTAAATCCGCCCGTCCTTTCGCAGTGAGCAAAACAGTTTGACTGAGCGTAATCGGAAGCTCTTGCGTGAAAACGGGCTGCATTGCCGTCAGATTCGTCTCGAACAAAAAGGCCTCACCCTCGGGAGACAGAGTGATCAGACCGGAGAGTTTCGCCATTCGGCCATAGGGCGTCAAAATATTTACAATATCCACGGTCGCATTACCGGAGATAGCCTCACCCAAATTCAATTGCCCCTTTGCGGTGCCTGTACCCAATGTGTAACCGTTGGGCAGCGGCAGAATGGCTCCAAGTTGGCTAGACTGTATATCAAAATTCACAGCCTCAGGCATGAGCCTTTCATCCCCCAAATCACCTGACACGTTTGCCTCAAGACTTTCCGCCTCTATTTTAGCTGTAAAGGCGCGTGGGTTTTTCGTGCGATCCAAATTTGCATTTATATTTAATTTCTGACCTATCATATTGCGGGCAGAGTTGAATATTGGCCAGCTTGTCGTGGTGATGTCAGTCGTTAAAGCTACGAAATCGGGAGTCCAGTTGACGCTGGCATCAATAGCTTGTGTCTCGCCAAAGCTGATGATGGCGTCGCCCTCTCCTCTTTCGAGGGTCCCGTTTATTTTCCCGGAACCTGTCACGGGCGCAGTCTCAGGGGCTTGTAAAATTGTGGCGACTGTTCCGCCAATCGCGCCCTTTAATTTAAAATCGCCCACCATATCGCCATTGGGTTTGCGCGTAAAATCGAGACTGACTTCATCGCCCGCCGCGTCTAGTCGGACAATATTCAATACAGCTTCCGCTGCGCCCTCTCCCAGTATGCCGCCCTGAGCAACGACCTGCAAAACAGCGTCTTGGCCTATCAACTCTTCCCGTAATGTCAGCGCCGCGATATCTATATCGCCGATTTGAGCGGTAAAAGGCTTGCCGGGCTCAGTGACTTCCAATGCGGGGCGCCGCAAAATATCTATCTCTGCAACATCGAAATCACGCAGATCCAAATGACGATTGCGTAACGACCAAGGCGACCAATCAATTTGGATGTCAGATGCACTTAACCAGAGCCCGTCGCGGTCATAGAGCTTCAATGACGAGATAGAAAATTCATTGAGTGGATCACCGGACAGTCCCGAAATTTCGGTGCGTTTAATCGGCCCCAATTGTCGGGTATTGATTTGACTTTCAATGAACCGCGCACCGCCGGATGTCGTGATCCAGACCCTTGCCCCGATCGCTAGCGCAAGGAGGAGAAAGCCCAAAACCAACACCGATAGTAGTAGCCGCTTGGCCCAATTAGCCGTCTTTTTTTGTTCGGTCTCGGCCATCTTAAAAAGCTTGCCCGATGGAAATATAAAGCTGGAAATCCGCGTCACCGGAGCGAGGGTTTATGGGAATTGCGATATCTGCACGGAGCGGCGCAAAACTTGTATAATAGCGCACACCCATGCCCGCCCCAAAGCGTACATCGTCCAAACCCGACGCCTGTTCACGAGATACCGTACCCGCATCGACAAAACCAACATAACCTATCGGCCCCTCGCCCTTATAGCGGATTTCAGCGGAACCTTCGATCAGCGTCCGTCCACCAATACGTTCAAAGTCCTCAACCAATTCGCCCTCATCATTTAATGCGGTAAAGTTTCGGCGCGGAGATATCGTTTGATATTCAAATCCACGCACCGAACCGCCACCGCCCGCATAGAAACGACGGTTTTGCGGCACGGTTGCAAAATCTTTGGAGAGAATGGTTCCCGTGCCAACACGACCCGCCAGAATGAATTTATCACTCACACGCTTATAGGTAGAGCCGCCCAATCGCAGTGTCGTGAACGACCCCGCCTCATCGCCAAAGTTATAAGTCGGGACGATTGAGCCCTCAATATTAAAGCCTGTCTCCGGATTTAAAACATTATCACGATTATCAAAAACGGCGCGACCCAAACCTTCGACAAGATAGGCGCGGACATCTTCGCCGTTCTGTTCGAATTGTGAGGCTTCCAGGCCGAGACCCAGCCCGACTCGGAATTTGCGAGAGAATTTCTGTGTGCCCAATAAACTGCCTTTAACGCGTTCACCTTCAAAGGCTTCCGTATCTAATCTCGCGACTTCGGCGTCAAAATCCAACTCCCGATCATCCCGCCAAGCATAAGGTATGTTATAAGCCACACCCGCACTGATTTCATTCGTTTTTGCCGTCCCGCGCAATTCCAGCGTCTGTGCATAGCCGATAAAGTTCCGGCGCTCATAGGTGACCTCTACGCCCGTCCCGTCAGAGGTTGAATAACCGACCTCGCCCGAGATCGTATTCACATCACCCTGTTCGACATCTAAAATCACATCGCGTGTGACGGTGCCATCTGCGTTCTCTGTTACTTCATCTGCCAGTGTCGCCACCGCGCCGTCAAAAACACCTGTCGCCGTGACACGCGCCGCCAAGCGGTTCATCTTCGCGATGTTAAACTCATCTCCGGTTTCAAAAGGCGCAATCATGTTTGGCCAACCTTCGGCGAGTTTCGCCGTTCCGGTCTTTTTGATCGTCCCAAAACGGGTTTTTCGGCCTGTCGCGATTCTGAACGTCACATTCATTCTTTTCATGGCGTGATCGACAATCGTTTCCCGGGTCAGGGCTTTGGCTTCTGGATATCCCTTCGTCTGAAGGTAATTAATCAGGCGAAGCTCAGTCGCGATAACCCGGGCGGCTTCCGCAGGTTCACCCGTTTTTATAACAATTTCAGATATCAGAGGTTTTTTTAAGTCTGGCTCACCATCCTCAAAAGAAATATTCAGCGTTCCGTAAGTGAATTGTTCGCCGCCAATAATGCGCAAAATAGCTTGGGGTGGACGTCGGATTTCCGCGTCATCGACCAGGGGTTCATTCTCCGCATTGACCTCTCTGGCCTCGGCCTTGGTTTCGATGACTTCCGCTACGATTTTTGCATCATAATAGCCTTGACTCCGCATGACGGAGCGGGCGGATTTAGCGGCGCTGACGACGCGGCGGCGGGCCTGTGCAACGGAGCGTGCGGGCGCCTCGACATCACCCAGAACATCACGCAATAATTCAGACTGCGCTTCCGGAAGATCGGATTCGATGACGACGATCGGTTCCGCTGCGACAGCCGCGCCTGACGCCAGTAGCGCGACACAGGCCACGCCATATTTTAATCGTCTGAACATTCGGCCTAATCGGTTCCTTATTTAAGCTAATTACGCTTTCGGACAGAAAAAGGTTCCCGCCTGTACAGCCCTGTAACCAGATGACATAAGAGTGCAAGTGACAGAGACTTAACCACAAATGGGAGTCAGTGATGGGGAATAATATGAATATCAATATCGGGCAGACACTCGCCTTCCGGACGAAAAGAATGCCAAGGCGTGAAGCCCTGGTCGAAGCCGCCAGCGGTCGTCGCTTTACCTATTTAGACCTCAATCACCGGACCAACCGTCTCGTCCATGCCCTGCGGGCGGAGGGGGTTTCTGCGGGAGACCGGATTGCCATCCTGCTGATGAATGGTGTTGAATTTATTGAGACGTTCTTTGCAACGGCTAAGCTCGGCGCGACCCTTGTTCCGCTAAACTGGCGTCTGACGCCAGATGAGTTGGAATTCATGCTGAAAGATAGCGGCACAACAACGCTGATATTTGGGCCTGAATTTGGTGGGCAAGTCACGGAGATTAAATCGCGCGGACCTAAGACCGATATTCTGCGCTACATCCAAGTCGGCGGTGAAACGGCGAGCTTTGCCAAAGATTATGAACGTTTGACAGACGGTCAATCTCAAGTTGAACCGGAAATCGCGGGCGGTAATGATGACCTGCTCTTCATCATGTATACCTCCGGGACAACGGGCCTGCCCAAGGGGGTTATGCACAGCCATAATACGGTCTTTGCCGCGATATCGAATATGATGGCGACGAATGAGACGGGGATTGACGAGACAACATTGCTCTCCCTCCCCCTCTTTCACGTCGGAGCGCTGACGCCAGCATTCCAATCAATTTATTCTGCTTCCCGCCTCGTCATTACCAAGAGTTTTGATCCTGTAAAAAGCTGGGAGCTTATTGGTGACGAGAAGATCACAAATACGCTGCTCGTGCCCGCCATGTTGCAGGCGATGAAGGCCGTCTATGATCCGGCCAAACATGACGCCTCTACCATGCGGTCCATGGTCAGTGGCGCGGCCCCTGTTCCCGTCTCCATGATCGAGGATTTCGCGAAAATGGATATCGCAATCAATCAGGTTTACGGCATGACCGAAACCTGCGGGCCGGGCTGTCTTATTTTGGGCGAGGACGCGGCGGCGCATCCAGGTTCCACCGGCAAAGGCTATTTCTTCACCGAAGTCCGTATCACGGCCCCGGACGGCACGGAATGTCCACCGGGTGTGTCCGGCGAAGTCTGCATGCGCGCGCCCAATAATATGGTCGGCTATTGGAACCGCCCCGACGCGACAGCGGAAACGATCGTCGATGGTTGGCTGCATTCCGGCGATGTCGGCGTGGCGGATAAGGATGGGTTCGTGACCATCGTCGAACGGTTGAAAGACATGCTGATTTCCGGTGGCGAAAATGTTTATCCGGCCGAAATTGAAAATGTCCTGCTGTCGCATGACGGTGTGGCAGATGCTGCTGTGATCGGTATTCCGTCGGATAAATGGGGCGAGAGTGCCATGGCCGTTATCGTGCGCGCACAGGGGTCTGAGGTCTCAGAAGCAGAACTCATCGCATTGACCAAAACAAAACTAGCCAGTTTCAAATCCGTCAAGGTCGTCCGTTTCACCGATGTCATTCCGCGCACGCCCAGCGGTAAAATCCTGAAACGCGCGCTGCGGGATCGATACGCAGACATCAAAGCGCCGGAGTAAGATCTAAATAATCAAGCGGATAAATTACTTAGATTTGAGAGATTCTGCGCTGAAATAAACCGGCGTCTGTGTCTTTTTGGGTTCAGTTTTATAAACAAAACGACTTAGGTCGGTTTTGTCGATCTGATTAACAAGAACCTTGCGGCCATATGCGTTTGTGACTGGCGCTGACAGGCCGGTAGCTCTTACCGGCACAGGCTCTACAACGCGTTTCACCTTGTAACGTTTGGGTGCCAACGGTGCTGCGGTTTCATTTTCCGTGCTAGTCACAGGAGACGATGCGGTATTTTCAATCTTCAGAATTTCAGAGGAAGTTTGTGCGTTTGCCGCCGTAGAAAACAGGCAACAAGCAGCGATAATGACGGGTAATCCGATAGATTTGCAATTGGGCACTGGACGTTCCTCTGTTTCGATAATTGATCTCTAGGGAGCTTCTATTGAACTAACCCTGAATATTATTTTTATTATGGTTAACGGTCATCAATATCCTTGCAAACCCATCCTAATGAGTTGATAGATAAGACTTATTCATCCTCAAATTGATTCTAGCTTGCAAGGTCAACATCCAGATTCCAGGCCGCGCAAGCAGAGAAAAGCAACTTCTGTTCAGAAATGTGTTTTCGCCCATCTGACATCGCAACCTTCAGCAACGCGAATATGAGCTCTTTCTTGTTTTCAGCCGTATCCAGACTTTTTAGAATTCCGGACAGACTGCTGTCATAGAAAACAGGTGAGACTCGAATCGCAATATCGTCACGGTGGAGCGCGAACCAATCTCCGGCCATATGCCGTGTCAGCATGAGTTTAGGATTGACGATATCTTTTAAGGCGATTGCGGCATCTTTGAAGGCTTCGACTTCTTCCTCGAAAACTTTTCCATCCACTAGAATCATCATGCAGAGTAAGTGAAGCGTATCGTCCCAGTTTTTTGCATTCATAATCTCGCCGTTCCCTCCGTAATTTATGAAGAGTGAGCGTTTGTGGTGAACATTGCCTTAATAAGGCCAAATCGCAGCTGTCATATTAAACAAAAAAGCCCGGTCGCGAGACCAGGCTTTTCTTATTCAAATGCCTACGGCGTCCTTAGCGCAAACGCTTCCGGCTGGTCGGTTGGGGCCCAAAATTCTTTGTATTGGAACTCGCGCCGCGACGACGTGAGGGTTGATAGGCGACGCGGCTATGGGCGAGGCAATAGGGCTCTTCCGGATCCGTCTTGCGCCCGCAAAAGCGGAAATTATCTGCGCCCGGATCGCCAATCGGCCATTTACACATATGATCCGTAATCGTCAGAATTGTTGCAAATTCCCCATTGGACATGGGCTTGGCCTCGAGCGGCGGCTCCGGCGCTTTCAACGCTTTGACAATGACGCTGGGCGTGCGCGGCGCAGACGGAGCGCGGACCGTTTTGACTTTCGGCTTCGGTGTCGCCGTTGAACTTCGGGCGGCCGCCTTTGGCGCTTTTGCTGCCGTCTTCGCGGCCGCTGCTTTGCGGGCCGGGCTGGAGGGTTTCGCCCGACCGGACAGACCCAGACGATGGACCTTCCCAATCACGGCATTGCGAGTCACGCCGCCCAATTGTTTCGCAATTTGCGAGGCCGATAATCCATCTGCCCAGAGTTTCGTCAATGTCGCAACGCGATCGTCTGTCCAAGCCATGTTTAACCTCTAATGTCTGACGGCAAAGGCGCAATCCGACGGGATTTCAGCCAATTTCCGGTGAATATTTTAGGAAGAGCGATAACACTCTCCAACACTATATATCGTAAGGACCGAGGGTTTCACCACAAGATGAAGGGTCAGGTTCTCCACAGAAAAGCACAGGGTCTGATTCGATTTGCTGTGGAGAAGTCGGATTTATCTCAAAAAAAGACGCCCGTTTGACCAGACGTCTTTATATCTAGCAGATTTGTCTCGAAGACGGCGTTAGTCTTCGTCGTAACTGTGTAAGATCGCATTCCCACAATATTTACGGGACAGCTCAACGGCCTTTTGACCCTCCTGCGCTGTACGCGGAAAGATGTTCAACAAAACGCCCCCCATCGCCATCTGGCGATGTATCCATTCCTCGTGCCCCTTCGCGTAATTGACGCCAAGTGTTTCTGAAACAGTTGCCACGCCTCCCGCTGCGACTGCACCTGTAATGATTGCGGGGATTGCCATGCCGCCCGTAATGGCAGCCGCCAGACCCGCTCCGGCCATGCCGGCCACGGCCGCGGAAAAAGATGTCACAAGGACACGAAATTGCTGACGGTCATCAGGTTTCTCGACGGCTTCACTCTCGTGATTGAACGGATCGGAGGTCCCTTCCCGCGATAAAACAGAAAGCTGTGCCCGATCAAAACCGCCTGTTTCTAACGCCTGGACAAGCGCGTCCAATGTCTCGCCGTCGCGAACATGGGCCACAATATATTGATCGAATTTAGCGTCTGAACTCATAAAAAAATCTCCAAAATGAATATGTAAAACCTGTGTTTCATACGTCTTATCGAATTGGACCGATGTGTTGGACGTCATGAATACCCTAAAACAATCAATGGAACCGGGTTTTGTTCCATATTGCGATATGACCGAACGCGGCGTATGGCCCGCATATGACTGAACAGCCCGACTCCCTCAATCTATCCGCCACAGTCCCTCAAAGGCGTACATATGGTTTGCTGAACTGGATGGGGCTACGCACGCTTTATGTGAAAGAGGTCAAACGGTTCTGGAAAGTCATGCCGCAGACCATTCTCGCGCCGATTATTTCAAACCTGCTCTTTATGACGGTTTTCGTGCTCGCCTTTGCGCAAACGCGCGGAATTGGCGAAGGCACGGCGACCGATAGTTTCGTCGTCTTCCTGGCGCCCGGCCTGGTGATGCTCGGGATTTTGAATAATGCCTCAGCCAATTCATCTTCCTCTATCATGACGGGCAAGATGATGGGCTCGATCAATGATGTCTTGATGACCCCGCTGTCTTATATCGAACTCGCGCTGGGCTATATTGGTGGGGCCGCGACGCGGGGGATTTTGGTCGCCTTTGTGACGGCGATTGCGCTGTCCATTTTCTTTACCCCACTCATTCCGGTAAAACTCTGGGCGGTCCTTTATTTCGGGATCAGTGCCGCCGTCATGCTGGGTATGATCGGTGTGTTATCCGGTGTGTGGGCGGAGAAATTTGATCAACTCGCCGTCGTGAACCAATTTATCATTCTGCCGCTCTCCTACCTCTCCGGTACATTTTACAAAATCGAAATCCTGCCGCCTGTCTTTCAAACGATCAGCCTGTGTAACCCGCTCTTCTATCTCATTGACGGGTTCCGCTACGGCTTCCTCGGCGAGGCGGACGGTAATGTTATGATCGGGGTCGCGTTAACGGCGGCCATTAATCTGATCCTCTTCGTGATCGTCCTGCGCGTGTTGAAAAGCGGTTGGCGCATCAAGTCTTAATTTCGGTTGCCATCCGCTATAGCTCTCATATGCTAGGGCCTTACCCGCCGTGTTGATGCTTTGCGCAGACCGTCGGATTGATATGCTTCTCAAGGACAGTTCACATGGCTGCCAATAACCACATTTATGATTGCTACCGCCCGCCCGCACAGGAATTTGTGCGCGGTGAGGGCCCTTATCTCTATACCGAAGACGGGGACAAATATCTCGACTTTATCGCAGGGATCGCCGTGTCGGGATTGGGTCATGCGCATCCGAAACTCGTCGAAGTTCTGAACGCACAGGCGTCGAAACTCTGGCATTTGTCCAATATGTTCAGAGTCGAAGGCGCGGAACGTCTCGCCAAACGCTATTGCGACCATCTGGGCTGGGCGGGCAAAGTCTTCTTCACGAACTCAGGTGCGGAAGCCGTTGAATGCGCCATGAAAACGGCGCGGCGTTATCAGCATGATAGCGGACATCCGGAACGCGTCGATATCATCAGCTTTAGCGGCGCCTTTCACGGACGCACGATGTCCACCGTCACGGCGGGTGGTAATCCGAAATATATGAAGGGCTTTGGCCCTGCCATTCCCGGCTTTATCAATCTGGAATTTGGCGATCACGAAGCCCTGAAAGAGGCGATCTCCGAGACCACCGCCGCGATCCTCGTCGAACCCGTTCAGGGCGAAGGCGGGCTCCGTCCCCTCCCGCCGGAATGTCTGCGGGGCCTACGGGCGCTGTGTGACGAACACGGCCTGATGCTCATCTATGATGAAGTCCAATGCGGAGCGGGACGAACGGGAAAACTCTTCGCCCATCAATGGGTCGAAGGCGGTCATCCCGATATTATGGCAGCGGCTAAGGGCATTGGGGGCGGCTATCCGCTCGGCGCCTGTTTCGCGACCGCTGAGGCCGCGCAATATATGGTGCCCGGCACGCATGGCTCGACCTATGGCGGCGGCCCAATGGCAATTGCCGTTGGCAATGCGGCGTTGGATTTGATGGAAGAAGAGGGTTTCCTCGATAATGTTGTCAAAGTTTCGAACTTCCTGAAACAACAATTCGAAGGCTTAAAAGATGAGTTTCCGGATATGATCGAGGAATTACGTGGCAAAGGCCTGTTGATGGGTCTGCAAATGAAAGTCCCGAATGTGGATGTGAAAGTCAAAGCGCTCGACCATAATTTGCTGGTCGGCACGGCGGGCGACAATGTCCTGCGCATGGCCCCACCCCTGATCATCACCGAAGATCACGTCCGCGAGGCGATTGATGCGCTTCGCAAGACGCTGATTGATGTGAAGGCGGCGGGTTAAATCTCTCTGAATATGTCATCCTCCGGCTTGACCGGAGGATCCATTCGGAAATCCATCGAAATTTAAAACTCGTCGAATAGATTGTCTGATCAAGTCGGATAATGGCAAATATTAGACGATCAAACCAACATATCCGCCAAAACCTCCCCCTCCCACAGCACCTCACTCGGGCCGCAGAGTTCCGCCCATTTCACGCGGAGCGCAAGAAATTCCGATGTCACCTCAACCTCTTGCGAGGCTGTCATGGTCTCGACATCAGGCCATTGCGCATAGGCATAGAACGCACCGTCATTTCCGTAATGCAGGCGTGACCCAAGCGCCCCGCAATCATCCCGAAAAAATTCCGTAATGCCCGACCAGACCGCAATAAACTGACGCCGCGTCTCGGAGTTATTCGAGAGCAATTGGAAGCGGTAGGAGACGCAGTACATTTAATTGACGTCCGCCTCGCTCACGCAAACCCGACGGTCATGATCCCACGTCCCACCGCCCACTTCGCAGCGGTCAATTTTCCCGATTGAAAATTTTTGTTGAAAGATGGCCCCCGCGATGATGACGACCATTAGGACGGCATAGAGAGCGAGTTTGGATTTACGATCGGATGTCATGAGCATCTACCAGCAAGTTTCGAGCCGCTGCTAGAGGAGCGAAATCTCCAACGCAAGTGGATTAAACGGGTCTTGTGATGGGCATAATCTCTGTTACTTGCAAAAGGGGGAGTGCATTTTGGGGGATACAAGGTGACGACATACAAAATAACCGGAGGACGTCTCGCGCGTTGTGGTTTGATTACGGGATTAGCCAGCGTGTTAGCGGCCTGTGGTGGCGATGGCGGCAGCAGTGCTCCAACCACACCGCCCCCGCCAGCCGCTAACCGGGCTCCGACTGTGACGCTTACAAACGTTCCCACAGAAATCCGTGAAGCGGACGCTTTATCCTTTGATATTTCCGGCTCTGATCCCGATGGAGACGCGCTCACTTTCACATTGGCCACGACGGCTGGGCCAGAGTTAAGCCTTTCCGTTTCCGGTACGACCGGTATGGGTTCAGCCCCTGCCGTTGATGCGGATACAACCGCAACGATACAGGTCACAGCCAGTGATGGTCGAGCCAGCGCAACGGCAACAGCGGATATCACAATTTTGAATAATGCCGCCCCGACCGCAATTCTGACAACCGGAACGACAACTGTACGCGAGGGCGAAGTGATTACGGTCGACGCCTCGACATCTTCGGACGAAGAGGGCGACGTGCTGACATATAGATATACGATTACATCAGGCCCCGATATAGATCTTTCAGGCCAGACAGGATCGATGGCAAGTTTTACCGCACCGGATGTCGATACGGATATAGTCCTGACTGTAGACGTCAGTGTCGATGACGGCCGCGACGTCGCAGTGGAAACCGTCGACATCAACATTCTGAACAATAATGCACCCGTCGCCTCTTTGGTCGCGACGCCAGACGATGTGGATGAAGGAGTCGACGTCACGTTTGATGCGTCCGCCTCAACCGATGCGGAAGGCGACCCCCTCACCTTTACATATATTCAGATCGCAGGTCCCGCGCTCAATTTGGACGGAGCGGGTGAAACCTTTACGACCGAAGCTCCGGAGGTGGACACCGATCGTGTCGTCACACTGGAGGTCCAAGTTAGCGATGGCCGCGATGTTTCATCACAGCGCGTCGATATCAATCTACGCAATGTAGAGCAGACGCCCGCCTTTCCCGTCACGTTTGAAATCGACAAATCTTTGTCAGTTGACGGTGAATTATTCGCGATTGACGATGTTCTCAATCCCGGAAGTCAGGGATTGATTGCCGTAAGTGAAAGCGATGCCGGACCTGTTGGTCTTCGCGCTGTCAGGGTCAATGCCAGCGCCGATTTTATTGAGGGATCAACCCCGCTTATATCGCCCCAGTTCGAACGCGGATTACAATTGGAAGAAGGTCGTTTCGGGCTTTACTTCCTCACCGAGTCCGACGGTATCACTTTCCTGCAATTGGACACCTCAAACACCAGTGCAGCCAATTTTTCGATCACCGGCAAGCTTGATGTGGATGCAGCCTGTGCTGTGGAAATGGTCTCTGCAGGCTTTTCCAGCGCTGGCGGAGTCATTATTATCGGTCGAAAAGGCGGGGTCGATCTTTATAGCTATAGCTTGGCAGAAGCTGAAAACGGGTTTCTTGAGCCGGATTTCACTTCCTTGACACTCCAGAGCAGCATTAATGACGGTCATGATTATTGCGCCCTGACCCTTCCAAGAGCGTTGATTGCAAGTGGCAGGAATTCCAGCGCTACGGACTTTTTAGCCATTAGAGCCGAGGATTTCAGTATTCAAGGTTTCGAAATTCGGGACAATGAGGCCGGGATACTGACACTGACGCCTACATTTCGGATTGCAGAAACGGGCCTCGACCCAAACACGCAGAGTTTTGTAAAAGGCTTGGAAGAGATAAATTCGTTCGGCACCACAGCTATTATCGTCAGCGATGGCATGCGGGAAGGCAAACACAGCCTTCTTTATATCTTCGACCAATCGGACAGCAGAACACGACCTATGGTCGAAGATATTCTAATACGCACGGGTCACTGGTCATTGGGCGTTCCGACAGATTTAGCGGTGCGCAGGTTCGACGAGGGCTTTGAACCTTATCTGATTGTTGCGACGCCGGGCACACCGCAGGCTGTCGCCTTTCCTCGACCATTCTTTGGCGATCCGAGTGTGCCCTTAGACGCAACCTATCTCGAAGTCGGACTGGGCGCCGCTCTCGTTTACGCGACAAGATCTGTGTCAGGCTCTAATCGGGATAATGCGTTTAATGGATTGATTTTTGGCTATCCCGAAAAAGGTGAAATCAGACGTTTCGACGAAACCGATCCACCCGAATAGGCCGTGATGTAATTTATCCGGCTTCCATTTGTGCGAGACGGGCGGCTTGGTCTTCGGCAATTAAAGCATCGACGACGTCAGAGAGCGCGTCGCCCGCCACGATTTTATCCAAATTATAAAGCGTCAAATTAATCCGGTGATCCGTCACGCGGCCCTGCGGATAATTATAGGTACGGATCCGCTCGGACCTATCCCCGGAGCCGACTTGTCCCGCCCGTTCCTCGGCGCGTTCGGCATCCATGCGCTGCTTTTCCATATCGTAGAGTTTCATCTTCAACAGGCGTTCCGCATTGGCGCGGTTCATGTGCTGGGACTTTGCATCACAGACAACGACAACGCCTGTCGGGACGTGAGTCATACGAACCGCGGAGTCGGTCTTGTTCACATGCTGTCCGCCCGCACCGGAGGCGCGCATCGTATCGACGCGGACATCATTCATAGAGAAGCCCGTGTCGATATCTTCAGGTTCGGGCAGGACGGCGACAGTCGCCGCAGAGGTATGAATACGCCCCTGTGTTTCGGTGACGGGCACACGCTGCACGCGGTGAACACCGGATTCAAATTTCATTTTACCATAGGCGCCCGCACCGGAGACGGAGGCAACGATTTCCTTATAGCCGCCCATATCGGCTTCGTTCTCGCTCTCAATCTCGACCTTCCAGCCTTGCAAGGAGGCATAGCGCGCATACATGGCGTAGAGATCGCCGGCGAAAATTGCGGCTTCGTCGCCGCCCGTCCCCGCCCGGATTTCGAGCACGATGGAGGCGTTGTCATCCTTATCTTTAGGCAGGAGGAGGAGCGACACTTCCTTCTCCAATTCCGGCAAAGTGTCTTTCAGCGTTTGGATTTCTTCCTTCGCCATCGGACCCATTTCAGGATCGTCCAGCATAGATTCTAATTCTTCCATCTCCGCCCGCACATCCATTAGCTTTTTCACGCCCTCAGCAACGGGTCGAAGCTCGGCATAATCCTTGCCGAGTTGCACAATTTCATCACTATCCGTGGTCGCCCCCATACGGGCTGTAATCTGGTCGAAACGGTCAACGACTTGGGCGAGTTTTATATCTGGGATATGCATGAGCGCGGGTTAGTCTAGTCGAGCGATACGGTCAAACCCGCAAATACGGTTCGCGGGCGTCCGGGGAAGAAACGTTCATTGCCAAAGGCGAAATCCGCGCGGTCTGCATAACGGATATCGAAGAGGTTATCCATGCGCAGAGAAAACTGCAGCGCCTCGGTCAAATCAACCTGCCCGCCCAGTGTAAAAATATCATGGCCGGGATAGTCATTCGTATTGCCTGGATTGGTGAAATACTCACCAACATGGGTCCAGCGGAGATAGCCCCCCGCGCGGTCGCCATTATAGTGCAGCGAGAGATTACCCAGCGTATCGGGCGCCGTATCCACACGGTCACCATCGGTGATATTATTGGCGGCACTGCCCACGTCTTCTGTGAAGTCATAAGTGTGACGGGCGAGCGTCCCTGCGCCGTTCAATGAAAAACCTTTGCCAAGCGATAGATCAAAACTCGCCTCAATACCTTCATGCCGGGTCTTGCCATTTACAACATTGAACCCATTCGCATTGCGGAAGAAGAAATTATCCTTCCACATTGTGAAACCCGTGATTTCAAAATTTCCGCGACCTAAGTCCCCACGCAAACCAGCTTCGAGACTGTCCAGTGTTTCAACTTCGGCCTCGCCCGGCACTTGGTTTTGCTGTGCGGAATAAAGATCAGACGTCTGTGGTGCGCGAGAACCTCTGGCTGCTCGGGCAAAGAACGTAACGTCTTCCAGATCATAGGTCAGGCCAAGCTTGGGCGTTAGGGTGAAATAATCATCGGTGCGGTCCGCCGCCCGAATGAAACGGCCCGACTGTCCTGCCTCGACCTGATTATCATAATCGTAGGACGTATATTCACCGCGTGCGCCGAAATGGAGCGTTGCGCGATCACCGATTTCAAAGTCTTTCGTCGCAAAACCCGCGAGAACAATCGCGTCAACTTCGTAATCATAGTGAAGCCCTTGAACGAAACTAAACCGGTTTGGATTCTCTTGAAATTCATATTGAAAACCGGATGTATATTCCGCGTCAACGCCTGCGCTCCAGCCATCTCCGTATAGACCGGATTTCAGACCGAAGCTCGTATGGCCGTTTTTATCCAGCGCTTGTCCGGGCACAAAATGGCGAAGGAAACGCTGCTGCGTACGACGGGCATAGGGTTGGAGGATCAGCGTACCAAGGTCAGTTTCGCGTTGCGCCTTGATTTGTCCGCGCAGGGCTTGCGTGTCGCGGAAGGCTTCGGGAAAGGCATTGGTCGTTATGAGATCGCGGTCGAGATAGGCGTCATCGCCTTGAAGAAATCCTGCCGTTTCTTGGTTCAAATTATTGAGGGCGATGAGGCTGGAAATATCCCATGCGCCCAATTGTATCGCGTGTTGGACCGCCAGTTTTTGCTGGTCGAATCCGCTATCATCACGGAAACCGCTATCGTGGGAGAGGTCTGCGGAGACACGCAAATTCTGCGTCAAATCTGTGACCAGAGTTGTGTTGATAAATCCTCGGCTGCTGCCTTGGACAGAGAACGTATTCTCGCCACGACCCGGCTCTCCTAAAACGACATTAATCAAGCCATGCACAGCGTTGGAGCCATAATCTGCGGGGCCCGGACCTTTGAAAACTTCAATTGTATTCGCTAATTCCGTCGGAGCCTCGAGCAAACTATTTACATTGGCAAAGCCTGCCGCGCGAAGCGGCACGCCGTCCAATGTGTAGAGAAAGCTGCCAGCCCCCGCCCCGCCCGTCAGAACAGGCGAGCGGATCGCCGTCAGATGTTCCTGCCCCGAACCGCGGTGGATATTCACGCCCGCAACCGTGTTCAGAATTTCCGCCGGATGGGCGAGAGTCAGACCTTCGGGCGAGGTCGGAATGATGACATCAATTGTCTCGGGTTGCTCCGACGTCAATGACTGCACGCCTTTGGCGACAACAATATCACCGACTTCAAGAGGCATGATACCTAAAAGAATAACCTCTTCATCATACTCTGAGACTTGTGCAGCCGCAGGTAAAACTGAGACAAGCACCGCAGCGCTTGCGAGTAAAAATATTCTCATCTTTGGAAACCTTAATTCAGAGACGTTTTCGGCGGTGATGTTTTACCGCTGGTCTTCTTACGCGCGGGCGGCGTTTTTGTTCGAATTTCGAGCGGGACGCCCTGACTGACAATATTCAGATCGCGTTGCGGGAACGGGATCGGGATGCCTGCGGCCTCCAGTGCTTTATTGATTTCCGTATGAACAATATGGGTCATTGGCACACGGTCATCAAAACTATTAAGGAAGATGCGAATTTCGAAATCCAGAGAACTGTCGCCAAAACCCATGAAGAGGACATTGGGCGGCGGCGTCGATAGAACCTTTGGCAGGGTCTTCACCGCATCCAGCATGATCTCTCGCGCGGCATCCGTATCGGACCCATAGGCAATTCCAACATTCACGATCAGACGCGTGATCGAGGAGGACAGTGTCCAGTTCGTCACCCGTTCGGAAATCAGGGCTTCATTCGGAATCAGGATTTCAAGATTATCCAAATCCTTGAGCGTCGTCGCGCGGATCTTAATCCGGCTGACCGTGCCCGACTGATCGCCAATCGTGACATAATCGCCAATCCTAATCGGACGTTCAAATAGAATAATGAGACCGGAGACAAAATTCGCGATGATCTTTTGCAAACCAAAGCCGATACCAACAGACAGACCCGTCGCAATCCATTTCAATTGTCCCCATTGCAGACCCAATTGATTAAAACCGACAAAGATACCGACGGCGACGATAATATATCCCAAAATCGTTGTGACGGCATAGCGTGTTCCGGCATCCACACCGACGCGGTTGAGTACAAAAATCTCCAAGAAACCCGGCAGGTTTCGCGCCGCAATAAAGGTGAGCGCAACAATCACGCCCGCCTGCACAACATCCCAGAGCGAAACAATTTGTTCAATTGTATTGCCCTGATCATCCGTGCGGCCGGTGTCGAGCTTCCAAACTTCAAACCCGTCAAAAATAGACAGAGCGGGAACAAGAGAGGACCAGATCAACCAGAGTATGGCCGCAAATCCGAGCAGAACTGCCGTCTGTAAGAGCTTAGACGTTTGACGCGTCATCGTCGTGACATCAATTTCTTTCGTATCGACGGGCGGTGGAGGTGGGGCTTCATCACCGCGTTCTTCGGCGGCTTCCTTCTCGCGTCGGGCTTTTAACTCTGCCTCACGTTTTTCGAGGGCCTGGCGATATTTAATCTGTCTTTGGGCGACAACAATCGCCCGGCGAATGGCCCCGTAAATGACATAGGTCAGCAGGATAAGCCCGCCCGAAAGGAACATCCGCCAGAGTAGTTCATCCGCGCTCTCATAATAACCCGCAGCCGCCAAGCCGATCGAGATGAGCGGGAGCCCAACGATAACAAGTGCAATCGGTCCACGGAACCGGGCAATCGGCGTGTCAGGCGCGACGAAACCCACAATATCGCGGCGCTTCGCCCAGAGAACACGTATGGCAAAGACCATCATGGACAAGCCCGTTAAGATGAACACAAAAACGGAAAATCCTTCCGCAATATTCTGCTCCGTCATATCCCGAGTCACGGCCAGCAATGTCGACGTCGTCGCCACGACCGGAACAAACCACCGCAGATTCATCGCGATTGTCCGGCGTAGATTATCCGGCAATTTGAAATGGGCGTCGAACAGACCATTTTCCCGATCCCATCGAATCCAAGTCGCAAAAACAAAGTTGAACAATGCTAGGAACAGAAAACCATCCGCCAGCCCTTTAATCAGACGGTCTGGGTTTTCAGACAAAATATAGAGTAAGGCAATCAGGAGGAAGGCGAGCGAGAGTGGGAGAGAGTTAAATATGCCTGCCGCAATCACAGCCGGTGTATGCCACGCACTATCCTGTTTGACACGTCCCACCAACTTAGCGCGTCTATTTACATCCTCACGAATGGCGGGACGCAGACGGGCAAATAGGAAGATGACAACCAGAAAACCTAAAACAATGAAAAAGTAAGTCCTGGCCTGATTAATGAATTCAGACACAGCCAATCGCATATTTTCGACAGATAAGAGTTCCAACGCCCCCAGCATAACTTTGCGCGGGAAATCCTTATCAATGGCCGGGACGGACCGAACCCAGAGTAGATTTTCATCCAAGAGCAATTGCAGCTTTTCCGTCTTTTCCAATAATTCAACTTGGGCCGTTTCCAATTCCGACACATCATTAAACTGTGCCGTCGCCTGAGAAACAACCTGTTGGAGAAGGTCCCGTCTGGTCGTCAGGATATCATTTAACGCGTCGCGGTCCGTCTCCGTCAGATCGGGCAGAGCAGGCGCATCATCCCGTGCCGACTCCATCGCCACATCAATAGCAAAGGCCCCGACGGGCAGGGCGCGCAAATCTTCCTGAGCAATGATGCCCTGCCGTGTCGCCGTCGTCAGGGCGTCCCGTGATTCACGCAGATCCGCCCGGATACTGTCCGGAGAACGGACTTGTCGGCCCAGACGCCGCAAAACTTCACCGGCCTCCCGGTCCAAACGACCCCGCTCGACGAGTTTTTCAGCGGCAGAGAGGTTTCTCTCAACATCCAGTAATTGCCCGCGCACATTGGCCGTGCGTTGCGAGGTTTCCGGTGCAGTCTCGCCCTCCATGCCTTCGGGTTGTGCTTCCTCCTCGTCTCCCATCGGTACGCCCGCAAGCTCCGCGAGTTGATTGGCAAGGTCGAGATTTGTTTTCGCAAAACTCGCGACGAGCGGATGGCTTTCCGCGACGGCCTCGGCCTCAGCCGAAATCCGACTGCGTAAATCGCGGGCGTCTCTCACTCGTTTTTGTCCGGTTTGCTCGGCAATCAGCCGTACTTCACGGCGCAAAATTTGGGCTTCTAAATCGGCCACGGAACGCCGACCCGTTAGCAATTCCTGACGCAGGGGCAGAGTCGCAATTTCCTGTTCCAAGGCCCGAATTTGATTTCGGCGATACCACGCCCGCGCCCTCAATTCCGTGCGGCGTGTTTCGGACAAGGTTTCCAGCTCACCGTCGCCCAATGTGTTCAAGCGGTTTTGCAGATCTGTCAGCGCCGTGCGCGCCTCGGACAATTCCCGCGGTGCCGTGCTCTGTCGCGCCGTGAGGGTTTGCAATGTATCGTCAATCCCCTCCAAGCGGGACGTAACCTCGGCGAGATCCGATTGTCGCGCAATCAGGTCCTGTTCCAGATCAAACAATTCGGCTTCACTATTAGGCTGTCTCATAGGCTCTGGGTCACTCGCCAGCACATCGCGCAATTGGCCCAATTCACGGTTTATATCCGCCCGAATGGTCGCCGCATTTTCAACAGAGGTCGCAAATTGGGCGCGCCGTTCCGTTTGACGCGTGGCTTCAGCCAAGCGGTCCGCGGCGGTCCGCAGGGCAGTCTGCGCAACCTCGCGCTGTTCCTGTGAAAGGTCGACCTGATCCTCCAACGCCTTGATCCGTGTCTCCAAAGACTGCGCCGTAAAGGTCGGCTCAACCGCTGCCGGAATGTCCTGCGCCATTGCTGGCCAAGCGATGACCAGACAGGCCAAAAGACTAAAAATATGACGGAAAGCGACCATGTGCGTCTTGAACGACAAAGCGTCGGAAAAGTAAAGCAAAGCGGCACTTTGTTTCACATCACGCTCCCTTTGTGACGGGGTCGTCACTTCCCTTCTGCGCGGTGACGGGTCATAGGCGAGTTATGACGACGCCGCGCACCTATAGAAATCGATTGGTCCTGGTTTTAGCGGGATTATTGACGATCCGTCTGATTGGACTTTTTGTAGCGCCGTGGGGTTTGCACGGGGATGAAGCGCAATATTGGGCATGGTCGCAGGATTTGGATTTTGGGTATTTTTCTAAACCCCCGATGATCGCTTGGGTTATTGCGAGTACGACCTCAATTTTCGGGAACGAAGAATGGGCGGTCCGCCTCGCCGCGCCCTTCCTCCATATCGCAACGTCCTGGATGATTTTCCTGACGGGACGTAAAATATTTGAAGCCCGGATCGGATTTTGGGCGGCCCTGATTTATACGCTTATGCCTGCTGTCTGGCTATCGAGTTTCATTATTAGCACCGATGCGACTCTGCTGCTGTTCTGGGTGACAGCGCTTCACGCTTGGGCCTGTTTGCGGGAACATCCGACTTGGCCCCGCGCGGTTCAGCTGGGTCTGGCCATTGGACTTGGCCTCTTGTCCAAATATGCCATGGCGTTTTTCACGCCAGTTCTAGTCTTGGCCGTTCTGTTTGATGCGCCCACGCGTAAGGCTTTGCTCGGCCCGAAAGGTGGTGTCGCCGGGCTTATCGCCGTGGCCTGTCTTGCTCCAAACCTGATGTGGAACGCGGTCAATAATTTCGCGACGATTTCCCATACGGCGGAGAACGCAAACCTGCAGCAGGACCTGTTTAACCCGATGGAAGTTCTGACCTTTTGGATCGACCAATTGGGCGTATTCGGAATTGTTGTTTTCCCGATGCTCATTTTGGCGATTATTGCGACGTTTAAATCCAAACTTAGCACACCTGCGAAATGGTTAGCCGGATTTGCAATGCTGCCCCTGCTGGCAATTACACTCGAAGCCCTCCTCTCCCGCGCCAATGCGAATTGGGCGGTGACCGCTTATGGCGCAGCCCCTATTCTCGTCGCGCTATGGGCTATAGAGTCGAAAAAACGCATGACTTGGCTCAAGGGCGGTTTGGCCGTTCAAACGGCGGTCGTGCTCTTTGTCGGCTTGGCCGCTACCACAACTGCTGGCGTGGATGCGCTGGGTCTGGATAATGCGGTCAAACGCCTGCGGGCCTGGCCGGAGACGGCGAAGGCCGTCGAGATTAAAGCCGCAGAGAAAGATTACGATTTCATCGCAACGGATAACCGGCTTGTCTTTTACGATCTGGAACATTACGGCGTCGGCGAAACGCCGCTGCGTATGTGGCGGTTAAATGCAACGCCGAAACATCATGCGGACCTGACAAAGACGCTGCCGCAAGGTGACGGCAAGATTCTGCTCGTGTCTTATTATGAGAGTTTCGCAGATTATTTCCGCGAAGATTTTGAGGTGATCACGCCAATCGAGACGCTCGAAATTAATCTCGGGCCCAAAAAAACCCGCCGTCTCTATCTCTATGAAGCGTCGGGTTATTCAATCACGGAACGTGAGGATAGGACTTAGGAGTCACCCCAGAGCTTCTTGAGCGTTTTATCGCGGCGGCACCCTGTCCGGTAATAATTATAGCGAACCGGGTTTTTCTTGTAATAATCCTGATGATAATCTTCCGCATCGTAAAACGTCACGGCCTGTAAAATAGGTGTCACGATCTCAGCCGCAAAAGGTTTGGTTTCGATAATGTTTTTGCGGGAGGCTTGCGCCGCTGCCATCTGTTCGGGTGTGGCGAAGATCGCAGTACGGTAACTGCTACCCTTGTCGCAGAACTGACCGCGCGGGTCGGTGGGATCAACCGTCTTCCAGTAATGGTCCACCAGCTGACGGTAAGTTACGACAGTCGGATCAAAGATCACTTTCACGACCTCATAATGCCCCGTCTCTTTATAGGAGACAGTTTTATAATCCGGATTGTCCAATGTTCCACCCGAATAACCCGAAATAGCTTCGGTCACACCGGTAAGTTTTTCAAAATCCGATTCCACACACCAGAAACAACCACCCGCGATAATCATTTCGGACAAACCGTCCGTGCGGGTAATTTCATAGGGGGCTTGTGGGCCGGCGGTTGCGATCGCAACATTTGCGCTAGTTGTTATGTCAGATTTCTCAGCCGATTGCGCAGGTGCGCAGGCAGCCATGAGAAGGATAGATGTTGTTACAAATAGTGTTTTCATACTCATATCATTCATGAATTCCCCGCCGTGTTCCAATCACATTGGAGTGTAAAAGCTGTGACTTATTCTCGGCTTTTTTTATAGGCTGCGAGGGCTTTCTCTCTCGCCTCTTTGTGATCGACAATTGGTTTTGGATAAGTCTCGCCCAGTTTGACACGTGCATTATCCAAAACGTTTTTGGGCGCTTCCCACGGTGTGTGAATATATTTCTTTGGCAGATGTTTTAATTCCGGCACATATTTGCGGACATAATCCCCATTCGGATCAAATTTCTGACCTTGGGAGAACGGGTTGAAAATCCGGAAATAGGGCGCTGCATCCGCGCCACTCCCCGCGACCCACTGCCAACTCGCCGCATTTGATGCAGGGTCAGCCTCCAACAATGTATCCCAATACCAATCCTCGCCCACACGCCAATCGGTGAGCAGATGTTTGATCAGGAAGGACGCACAGACCATACGGACGCGGTTATGCTGCCAGCCCGTCTGCCAGAGTTGGCGCATCCCCGCATCGACAAAAGGATAACCCGTCTGCCCCCGCCGCCACGCTTCGACTTTGGCGTCCTCGCTATCCCACGGGAACGCGTCGAAATCGGATTTGTAATTCTCGCTGCCCAGCTTTGGATTATAGAAAAGAAGCACATAGGAAAATTCGCGCCAGCCAATTTCTGTCAGGAATTTGTCAGAGGTGTACTCATTGTCTTTCGTCGCATGCCAGATCTGGCGCGGCGAAATTTCGCCATGCGCAAGATGGGGTGAGAGTTTGGATGTCCCGGTTTCATCATCCGGACGGTCACGGGCTTCGGCATAATCCTCGACGGGGCCTGCGAGGAAGGAGTTCAACCGATCAGCCGCCCCCGCCTCGCCCGGCGTGTGATTCTCCATCATTTTCGAACCCCAATCCGGGGAGGTCGGGAGGAGCCCCCAACTGTCCAAATCATCACTCCCAAGATTGCCAGAATAACACGCCAATTTGCGCGGCGTTGGAAGAAGTTCCGGCACGGCAAGGTCAGCCTTCGCCGCGCGCCAGAAAGGCGTGAAGACCTTATAATACCCGCCAGTTTTCGTTTTAACTTCCCACGGCTCGCTCAACAGATTTCCGTTATGGCTTTCGACGGTGAGGCCACGGTCTTTCAAATCGGATTTAATCGCTTCATCGACATCCCGCGCCTCTTCTTCATAGCGGCGGTTCCAATGAATTTCATCTGCGTCTGTGGCTTCAATCAGATCATCAATAATATCAGCGGCCTTTCCCTTGCGAAGGATAAGCTGCCCGCCCTTGTCAGAAATATCCTTCGAAAGCGATGTCAGGGAGTGGTGCAACCAAACCTGTTTCGCGCCGCCAGGTTCACGCCCCCCACCCTCTTCCAGAATATAGAGCAGGATGAGCGGTTTATCCCCCTGCCGCGCCTCATCCAGCGCGGGGTTATCAGAAAGGCGAAGGTCGCGGCGGAACCAGACGATGACGGGATTTTTATCGGACATGCTTTACTTACGCATGAGCCGCCGCCGCGTTCAAATTAAGTCAGGGTCGTTGCAGAAATATCGAACAGATCCGCCATGACGGATTCAGTTGTCGGCCAGCGGCCCGCGCCTTTGCCGCGAATGCGATATTGATCGCCATCGTCGAAATCGAAAACGGCATGGGCTTCCTCGCCCTCGGCCTGTGCAATGAAATTATTCTTGGACAAGTCCTTGAGTTCCAGCGCGCTGGAGAAACCATTGCGGTCTTTCCAGATATTCGCAACGCGTTTCCATGCGCCTTTGGCGGGCGCGTCGGGGGCGAAATTATCAATCGTGTCCTGCGGGATATTGTCCAGCCCAATCGTCTCACCAAATCCCAGCAGCGCAATCAGGCGGATTTTCGCCGCCGCATCGGCGCCGCTGACATCACCTGACGGATCGGCCTCGGCAAAGCCCTTATCCTGCGCATCTTTGAGGGCTTCCGCATAAGACCGCCCTTTTGCGATTTCGTCGAGCATGTAATTCGTTGTGCCATTTAGCAGGGCTTGCACGCGGGTAATCCGGCCCGCTTCGCGTAGACACATTTCCAGCACGGGCATGCCGCCCCCCGCTGCCGAAGAAAAACGAAGCTGGGATTTATGCGTCACCGCGAAATCGAGCAGGTCCTGCCCCCCTGCCGCAATCGCCTGTTTATTGGCGGACACAACATGGACGCCGTTTTCCAGCATGGTCTTGGTGTGAGAGAGCGCAGGTTCAACACCGCCCGAGACGTCAATGAACACATCCGGTTTTGCGGCGAGTAGCGCGTCAAAATCTGTTGCGAGAAGCTCAGGCTTATACCCTTGATCAATATATTTATCCGGCGAACGTACCATGACCTTAACGATCTCGAACTGATCCGCATGCGCCTTCACACGGCGGAACACACCGCCGCCAACGACGCCCAGACCCATCATCGCAATCTTCAACTTTTGCGGCGACGGCGCAATTTTCATCGCACCTGTCGTCGGACCAACACGTGTGTAAGACGGCAGGCCGGGCGTCCCGACGCGGAACGGCACTTGCTGTTTCCGCGCAAAACCGAGCGCGCGCGGCGCGATGAGCGGCCCTGCGACGCGGGTCGCGTCGTCCCAGCTAATCTCCTCATAGCGTTTGGCCTCAGGATTGGATTTAGGGTCGACCTCGTAAATCCCGTCGACATCTTTGAGCAATACCGCTTCGACATCCAGTTGGTCGGCCACATAAAGCGCCGTCAAATCCGCCCCGCCATCGCCTAGCAACACCGCACGGTCTTTTTCACCAATGGCAACAAAGCCCGGCATGACGACGATATCGTGATCTTTCAAATCCTGTAGCAATTGCGGTGTGTCCAATCCGGTCAGGCGGGCCTCTGTAAAGGAGCCTTCCGCCGTCAATCCCAAATCCCGCGCTTGCCGGACAAAAGCGGGCGCGCCGATCCGTTCCAGCGCCAGTGCCAGCAGTGCAGCCGAGCGACGTTCGCCGAGCTGTAAGAGTTCCGGCAGGTTTTTCGCCTCGCCCTCCGGCCCTATGCGCCGCGCTTCCGCCATCAGGACATCCGTCTGGTCGCCCTGCGCAGATGTCACAGCGACAACGTTCTGTCCCTGACGATAATGACGGTAAATCTCGGACGCGGCCTGCGTATAGTCTTCAAGCGAATTGAGGACGCTATGGCCGAAATTTAGAACGATAACCGGAACGGGCATGATTGTGTCTCGTATTAATAAGCAACGCGGGCTATGCGGCCCGCCCGCAGCTGTCAATTGGAGACCTTTATGTCAGACCCCGATTTTGGCCCCCTACCGCAGGATGGTTCGATCTGGCCACGCCTTTGGCGGGGCATGAAATTGCGCTGTCCCCGCTGTGGCGTGGGAAAACTGTTCAAGTCTTACCTGAAACCCGTAGAAACCTGTTCGAACTGTGAAAAGCAGTGGAGCCATGTCCGCGCCGACCTCGCCCCGGCCTGGGCGGCGATGACGATTGCCGCGCATCTGGTTGTGCTGATCTGGCATTTCTTTTTCTGGAATACGGGGATGTCGACCTGGATGTTGATTGCTCTACTCTGCGGTCTCGCCACTGCGATCGCCCTCATTGCCCTGCCGCCGATGAAGGGCTTATTTATGGCGATTATCTGGGCGAAGGGCACGACGGATAGTTAAATGGCATGATAAATGCCCCGTTTAAACTATGCCGTCCTATTTTGGACCGCAGGGACTTAACGGGAGCTGACCATGGCAGTCTTCAATAATCGCGCGGGCAATAATACCTTTCGGGGTACGGAGCCCAATTACGATCAGGTCAATTTTTACGGCGCATTGGAGGATTACACCTTCCGCATGAATGCGGATGGCTCAATTCGCGTTATTGAAAGTGGTGTCGCGGTGGACAGGTTGATTTCAATCGAAGGCCTATGGTTCGGCGGAGAGCAAGCATGGTATTCCATGGAAGATGCGCTACGCCTGACGACGGACCGTCCATTTGTAGATGCAGCAGGCGTTTTGACGGGAACGCTGGGACGGGATGTCCTGCGCGGAACGGATGGGGTCTCTGACACATTTTACGGCAATCGCGGCAATGACCGGATTATCGGCGGCGGGGATGAATATGACCAAGTCGAATATGATGGCGAACTGATCGAATATACATTTATAGAGCGCGCCAATGGATCACTGGTCGTGCGCCACCCGACTTGGGGGCAGGATGTCTTGACCGATATTGACGGTTTCTGGTTCACCCGCGAAGGCGCGTGGTATTCCGTCGAGGACGCGATTGCGATCACGGCGGACCTGCCGCGTTTCCGATTAGACGCCGATAATGTCCTGAACGGCACACCGTGGAATGATGTCATGCGGGCAGAAGCTGGCGGTACGAACTTCTATGGCGGGACGGGAGATGATATCTATCGCGGCCTCGCCAACAGCTATGACCAAGTGAATTATGACGGCGATTTTGACGACTATACCGTCACGTCCAATGCGAATGGGTCTGTCACACTCAGCCATGATGTCTGGGGCAGTGATACACTCTTCGATATTGACGGGCTCTATTTTAACGGCCCGAATGGTGGCTGGATGAGTGTGGCGCAGGCGCAAGGCTCAAATGTTCAAACGGCGGTCGCGCCCATCAATTATGATCTGGACGCCGAAATTTTGCAGATTGCCGAAATAGAGTTTGATCTGAATATAGACATCGCGCTCTAACGCTTGACGCGGCAAGGCTTGCCGCGCATATCGCCTAACATCATCAAGACCAACGGAGGGACAGGCCCTGTGATGTTGGGGCAACCCCATTTATTGGACGGTGCCAAATCCTGCAACTTGCAAGGCAAGCGGCGAAGATGAGGAAAAGCGGCACGGCCCGCCCCCTCCCCTTCACCTCAGTCTGCGATGGAAAGGCGATCATGGCATCAGGCCACGACATAGAGATTGATCTCGGCACGCATGTATTGGAACGCGGCTGTGACATCGTCGATGATGTCGTGCGCGGTCGTGTCTATGGCAATCCTGAGGGACCTGTTATCGTCGTGCTCGGCGGAATTTCCGCAACGCGTTTCGTCTGTGATGGCGGGAAATTAGACCGGGGTTGGTGGTCGCGCTTGGTCCGCGCAGGCGGTGCGATTGACCTCAACCGGTTCAAAGTCATCGGCTATGATTTTGCGCCCAATGATGGCGGGCTGGCTTGTCCGGAAACTATCACAACAACGGACCAAGCCGCGCGGTTAAAAGCCCTCCTCGACAGTCAGAACATCGAATTCGTCGCCGCCATTATCGGCAGTTCCTATGGCGGCATGTGCGCCCTTGCATTCGCCCGCGACTATCCTGACGCGGTTGAGACTCTCTGCATCATCGGCGCAGCCCATCGCCCTTATCCCATTGGCGTCGGCTGGCGCGGGATACAGCGCCGCTTGGTCCGTTTAGGACTGGATGCCGGACAACCGGAAGCCGGCCTAAAACTCGCCCGTGAGCTTGCCATGACGACCTACCGCACACCCGAAGAATTCGCGGATCGTTTCGACCTCGAAGAGACCGCCAAGGGGCGCTTCGACATTTGCGATTATCTCGGCAGTCGCGGCGATGTCTTTGCCGCCAATATGGACGCGAGGCGCTTCCTCGCCCTCAGTGAGTCCATCGACCTACACCGCGTCGAGCCAGAAAGTATCACAACGCCAACCCTCCTGATGACAGCTATCTCAGACCAACTCGCGCCTTTGCCAGATATGCGGGAATTGCGGGATAGGCTCGGCGGGAAGAGCGAGCTCTACACGTTCACGTCGCTCTACGGCCATGATGCGTTCCTGAAGGAATATGACGCGATGGACCCGAGATTGGCAGAATTTTGTAACGGCCTAGTGTAGGATGGAGATAATATTTTCTATATTTGAGATAATAATTAAAAAGAGAAGCTATAGATCTCTTTTCGTATTTTTCTTAGCTTTGTATGTCTCGCTGTCTATTTATGCGTTTGTAAGTGGCGTCTTTGAGGATGAATCATTGTCGCAAGTCTTTAAGGTCCTAGCTCCCATTTGCTTGGTCTTATCTGCATTTGGAGCAGCAGCTTGGAAATTTGTGACGTGGAGAGCACGTCAAAGCTTTGAATATTATCAGGGTAAACAAAAATGAGAGCACTCATTAGTTTCCTCTGGCTGACAGTTCGCTGTGTCACCTTTCTCTGGATGATAATCACAACTATCATTCTTATACTCTTTGCTGTTGGGACTGAAGCGGAAGGTTATAGCTGGGCTGAGCGTCTTCAAATTGCGGCCCTTTATGCCGGATATGCTGCTGTTATTTTTGGGTTATTATTGGCGGTATGGATTTTCTATCGGACATGGAAATCTAATCAAAGAAATCGAAAAATTCTGTCAAAGCGACAAAGTCTAAAAGAGCGATAATGTTGAATCAATTAGGACAAATGCTTTCAAAAAGCTCGAAATTATTTTTCTGGCTTCTTCTATGCCTGACAATAATTTTACTGATTATCACTCTCTGTTGGAGGCTAAGCGGATATGAGCCGAATGGTGCAGTCGGAATTGTTGTAATCGCTTTATTTTTCGGGGCACTCATTTCTGGAACAGTTATTATAGTTCTTTACGCAATTTCCCGCTCTTTCAATTTCGCTTATAAATCTGACCCTGATTGGAAGTCTGATGACTGACCCCAAAACCAAAATCGTCCAAGCGCAGATCGGCGCTGACCCCGCCCATGGCTCGGTTCCGCCGCCGCTCTATCTCTCCTCGACCTATCTCTGGCCCAGCCCGTCGGAGAAGGGCATTTATGATTATGGGCGGACGAATAATCCGAACCGCGACGGATTGGCCGAAACGCTGGCCGAGTTAGATGGCGGCGCGGGAGCGGTTGTCACATCTTCGGGGATGTCTGCGCTCGACCTAACGCTGAACTTGATTCAGGCGGATGACCTCGTGATTGCGCCGCATGATTGTTATGGCGGAACGCACCGCCTGCTGACGCACCGCGCGGAACAAGGTCGCATTCGTGTCGAGTTTATAGATCAATCGGATGAAAAGGCTTTACAAGCCGCCCTCGCGAAATCACCTGCCCTCGTCATGATAGAGAGCCCATCAAATCCCCTGATGCGGGTCGTGGATGTAAAGGCGATCTGTGCGGCCGTGAAAGCTGCAGGCGCGATCAGTGTCGTCGACAACACATTCCTTTCGCCCCTCCGCTTGCGCCCGTTCGACCTCGGTGCGGATATCGCGGTGCAATCGACGACGAAATATATCAATGGCCATAGCGATATTATTGGCGGCTGCGTTGTGGCGAAATCGGAAGACCACGCCGAAAAACTCGCTTGGTGGGCGAATTGTACGGGCGTCACGGCGAGCGCCTTTGACTGTCACCAGACCCTGCGCGGATTGCGGACCCTAGCCCTGCGCCTCGACGCGGCGGAAGCCAATGCGACCGCGATAGCAAAATTCCTCGACACGCAGTCACAGGTCAAAACGGTTTACTCGCCCGCTCTCCCCTCGCACCCGCAATATAAGATCATCCAAGCCCAACAATCCGGACCCGGTGCGATGCTATCTTTCGAGATAGAGGGCGGCTTGGACGCGGCCACGCAGTTCTGCGAAGCCCTCTCCATCTTCAAACTCGCGGCCTCGCTCGGCGGTGTCGAGAGTCTCATCTGTGTACCTGAGACCATGACCCATCGCGGCATGGCGGAATCTGCGCGGCGCGAAGCTGGAATTAGCGACGGTTTGCTGCGTCTTTCCGTAGGTATCGAAGCAATAGACGACCTTTTGGCCGATTTGACGAAAGGATTTTCTGCCGTTTCATAATTTTGCGACTTATATTGACTGCAGACTGACCCAATTTTCCGCAGTTGACGCAAATTTTTCGCTTGAGGGTGAGCGCTTGACTCGTTAACCGACACTCGCTTTAAGGATAAATATGAACCCGTATCAGGATAACGAGATAAAAGTGAAAGTTGCGACGCGTCAGCAGACGGTCTCCAACGACGCCGTCCTCATCGGCGGGCTGCTTCTTCTCATTCTTGTATCGGTCGTCGTCCTTATCGGGCGACCTGCGGGACTTATGTGAAGGAAACATTCCTAGCATGAACCACCCGCTCCGAGAGGAAGCGGGTTTTTTTATGTTTGGGACTTGGGATTGAATATGTCGAAACGAAGTGATGCCATCGTCAAAGGACCCAGCCGCGCCGCCGCACGGGCGATGTTGCGTGCCACGGGTATGGATGACGAAAATTTTGAAGGCCCAATCATCGCCCTGTTCAATACATGGACGAATATGGGGCCGTGCAACATGGACCTCGATAAGCTGGCCGTTCCCGTCCGTGCCGGTATCCGTGCTGCTGGGGGCACGCCCGTCGATTTCAATTCAATCGCCGTCAGTGACGGTATCACGATGGGCAGTGAGGGTATGCGCGCCTCCCTGATGTCCCGCGAAGTCATTTGCGATTCCATTGAACTGGCCGTGAAGGGTCACTCTTTGGACGGCGTGATTATTCTCGTGGCCTGTGACAAAACAATTCCGGCGGCGGGTATGGCGCTCGCGCGGATGAATATTCCCGGCGTTGTCCTTTATGGCGGCTCCATCATGCCCGGCCATCACAAGGGCAAAGACCTGTCCGTGCAGGACGTGTTTGAAGCCGTCGGCGCCTGTGCCGCAGGTATTATTGACGACGCGGAATTAAAAGAGATTGAGAAAGCCGCCTGCCCCGGTGCGGGTGCCTGTGGCGGTCAATTCACGGCCAATTCCATGGCCATGGCCATGACCTTTCTCGGCCTCTCCCCCATGGGTGCGAATGACGTGCCCGCGATTGATGAAGACAAACATAAGAGCGCCTACCGCGCCGGACAAATTGTCGTCGATTGTGTGAAAGAAAACCGTCTGCCCCGCACGATGATCACACAGAAATCCCTGATGAATGCCGCGATCGCACTCTCCGCGACGGCGGCCTCGACCAATGCGATTTTGCATCTCCTCGCCATTGCGAGTGAGGCCGAAGTCGAAGGGTTCGAGATTGATGCCTTTGATACAATCTCCCGCTCTACACCCGTCATTGGCGATCTGAAGCCTGGCGGCAAATATATGGCCTTTGACCTTTACGCGGCTGGCGGATCAGGCCTGATCGGGCAGCGCCTCGTTGAAGCGGGAATGATTGACGATCAGCCGACTGTGACCGGCCGCAGCCTGTTTGAAGAAATTCTCGATGCCAAAGAGACTGACGGTCAAGACGTCGTTCGTACATTTGACGACCCCGTAAAATCACGCGGCGGCTACGGCATTCTTTATGGTGACCTCGCGCCGGAAGGTTGCGTCGTGAAATTGGCCGGACATGGCGCGCTCTTCTTTGAGGGCACGGCCCGCGTGTTCGAATCCGAGGAAGCCTGTTTCGAAGTCGTGCAAAATAATGGAATCAAAAAAGGCGATGTCGTCATCATCCGCAATGAAGGTCCCGCAGGCGGCCCCGGTATGCGGGAAATGCTCGGCGTGACAGCCGCCCTCGTCGGACAAGATCTTGCCGATCATGTTGCTCTTATCACGGACGGCCGTTTCTCCGGCGCGAGCTACGGCTTTGTCATAGGTCACGTCGCCCCCGAAGCGGCGCATGGCGGCCCCATCGCCCATGTCCGCGACGGCGATAAAATCACGATTGATGTTGAGGCGCAGACGATCAATGTCGCGGCTGACCTCGCGGAACGGGCCAAAAGCTGGACGCCACCTACGCCCAAATATCCCTCCGGCGCATATGCCAAATTCGCCAAACTCGTCGGCTCCGCGTCCAAAGGCGCGATTACCTCTTTCCCATTTAAATAACTCTATTCCAGACTCTTAAGGACCACCATCATGTCATCACTCGATATCTATTATGATAAAGATTGCGATCTCTCGATCATCAAGAAAAAGAAAGTCGCCATTCTCGGCTATGGCTCGCAAGGTCGCGCCCATGCGCTGAACCTGAAAGATAGCGGTGTGGACGTTGTTGTCGGCCTGCGTCCTGACAGTTCAACGAATAAGAAAGTCATCGCGGATGGGTTGTCCGTCAAGGCCACAGCCGATGCCGTCAAAGGCGCGGATGTCGTGATGGTCCTGACGCCGGACGAGTTGCAAGCCCGCATTTACCGCGAAGATATTGAGCCGAATTTGAAAGAGGGCGCAGCCCTCGCCTTTGGTCATGGTTTTGCCATTCATTATGGTCAGATTGATCCACGCCGCGATCTGGATGTTATCATGATTGCGCCAAAAGCGCCGGGTCACACGGTCCGTAACGAGTTCGAAAATGGTCGCGGTATTCCCGACCTCATCGCCGTCGCGCAAGACGCCAATGGCGGCCACGCGCTAGAACTCGCCAAATCCTACGCTTCCGCCATTGGGGGCGGTCGCACGGCCATCATCCACACGACTTTTGGGGATGAGACGGAAACCGACCTGTTCGGCGAGCAAGCGGTCCTCTGCGGCGGTGTCGTGGAACTCATTAAAATGGGGTATGAGACGCTGACTGAAGCGGGCTATCCGCCGGAGCTCGCCTATTTCGAATGTCTGCACGAGACCAAACTGATCGTGGATTTGATCTATGAAGGCGGCATCGCCAACATGAATTACTCGATCTCGAACAATGCGGAATATGGCGAATATGTCACGGGCGAAGCCGTCATCAATGAGACCTCCCGCGAAGCCATGCGCACCGCGTTGAAAAACATCCAGAACGGCGATTACGCAAAGAGCTTCATCCAGGAAGGCGCACTCGGCTATCCCAGCATGACGGCCCGTCGTCGTCAGACCGAGAAACATTCGATCGAAACGGTCGGCGCAAAACTCCGCGAAATGATGCCGTGGATTTCTGCGAATAAGATCATCGATAAGGATGTGAATTGAATGAAAAATTACATATCGTACTGACTTTCTTTTTCAAAGGAGTTGCCGGCCTCGGCGGAGGTTTATCTGTTATCGGGATATACTTGTTCATCACTTCTAGTGAGAACAGTTTGTCTGGAAGATGGCAATTTACAAACCAAAATAAAAACCTCCTTTTAGTCGGACTTACGCTTTATCTTTTCGCTTTCGTAATATGCTACTTACTCGCAAAACATGAAAATCAATCGCCATGACCACAGCCACACAATTTGACCGTCAGCAGACAGAAATCCTCGCGGATCGCGAGCCGAAATCCGGCTCTAAGCTTCTGCTGGAGTCAATTACGGCGCAGGGTGTGGATCTGATTTTCGGCTATCCCGGCGGAGCGATCATGCCCGTCTATGACGAATTGCCGAATTATCCGCAACTGCGCCACATCCTCTGCCGGCACGAGCAGGGCTGCGGTATGGCGGCGATTGGTTATGCGCGGGCGACGGGCAAGGTCGGGACGGCCTTCGCGACATCCGGTCCGGGCGCGACGAATCTCGTCACCGCGATTGCCGATGCCTATCTCGATTCTGTGCCCGTGGTCTTTGTCACGGGACAGGTCCCAACAAATTTGATGGGAACAGACGCCTTCCAAGAAGTCGATATTATCGGCATCACCATGCCGATTGTGAAGCACAGCTATATCGTGCGCGACCCGGCGGACCTGCCCGGGATGATTGCCGAGGCCTATTTCATCGCCGCAGAAGGTAGACCCGGTCCCGTGCTGATCGATATTCCAAAAGACGTCCAAAACGCCCTGACAACGCAGCGTCATAAATGGCGACCCTACCCGAAGCAAAAGCCGGAAATGGGCCAGAGCGCCGAGCTTGAAAAAGCGGAAGCACTGATGCGCGATGCCAAAAAACCGCTTTTCTATATTGGTGGCGGGGTGGCCCAGGGCGACGGCGTGGCGGAATTGCGGGAGCTCGTCGAGCGCACCCAAATTCCGGGTGTCTCAACTCTGAAAGGCCTCGGCGCCCTGCCCTCTGACCATCCCAATTATCTCGGCATGTTGGGGATGCACGGTCTTCGGGCTGCGAATTATGCTGTGCAGGAATGTGACCTGCTGATTGTTGTCGGCGCACGGTTTGATGACCGCGCAACGGGAAAGCTCGACACTTTCGCCCCGAATGCCAAAGTCATACATATGGATATTGATATTGCGGAGATAAATAAACTTCGCCGCGTCAATGTCGGCTTGGACGGCAGCCTGAAGAAGAACCTCGCCGCGCTGGACCCGTTTGATGGCGGAGCCGCGCCCGACATCGCGGATTGGATAGAGCTCTGCTATTCCCGCCGCGCCATGCACGAGTGGGATTATGAAGGCGCGCAGGCCAAAGCCTCGCCCGGTATCTATGCCCCGAAATTACTGCACGATCTTTCGCGCCGCGCGGAAGCGATGTTTAAAGATGAGACGGCGGCGATTTTCACCTGTGATGTGGGCCAACATCAAATGTGGGTCGCGCAACATTGCTATTTTGACGAACCGAAAGACCACATCACCTCCGGCGGTCTCGGCACGATGGGCTTTGGCCTGCCCGCAGGCCTCGGCGCAAAACTCGGTGCACCGGAACGCACCGTCATTACGGTCTCCGGTGACGGCTCCATCATGATGAATATTCAAGAACTTGCCACGCTGAACCGCTACGGCATTCCGCTCAAAATCGTCCTGCTGGATAATTCCGTGCTCGGCATGGTGCGGCAGTGGCAGGAAGTCTTTTTTGACAAAAATTATTCCGAGACAAATTTGGATGACAATCCGGACTTCGCATTAGTCGCCAAAGCCTTCCAAATCGATGCGTTCACCGTCAACACAGCCGACGAAATGGATGCCGGAATAGACCGCCTGTTAAAAACGGACGGGCCCGTCTTGATGCACGTGAAAATCGATCCCAATGAAAATGTCTGGCCCCTCGTCCCACCGGGACGGAGCAATGCCGACATGATGGAGCGGTAGAGTGCAAATTCTTGCTTGGACATCCCTGATCAGTGGTATTTTGATGGCAGCTTTTCTTGCCTACAATATCTCATTGTTCTTCCCACTAGATGATCCAGACCGGACACTGTTCTGGGTATGGGCAATACCTAGTGGCCTCATAGCGTTAGGCTTAGCCAGCCTCGTTTTTTCCAAGAAGCTGAAATCATGACCGAACTCCAACGTGATAAAACTTTTGCGCCGTCCGGCGTTTCCGGCAAGCTGAAGGTCGTGCTGCACGATGTCAGCGGCACGCTGATCCGGGCGCTCGGTACGATTGAACGGCGCGGTTATGATTACCGGGATGTCCATTGTACGCAGCGTGTGGACGGTGATTTTGATTTGCTAGTCCATGTCGAGGATACGGGCGGTCCGAATGATCTGGATACGCTCTGCCTGCAATTGGAACGACTTTACAACGTCGTCTCAGCCGAGAAAGTGGGACGACGTAAAAGAGCAGAGCGAGCCTAGCGGCGCGCCTCTCATTTCCCCACATTTTGAAATGAGATTATCATGACCAACCAAGTAAAAATTTTCGACACCACCTTACGCGACGGCGAGCAGGCGCCCGGCTTTTCCATGACGGCGGGGCAGAAGCTTCGTATGGCGAAATCGCTGGAGGCCCTGAAAGTCGATGTGATGGAAGCGGGCTTTGCCGCCGCATCACAAGGTGATTTTGACGCCATTAAATCCATCGCGGAAACGGTGAAAAACTCCACCGTTGCCTCCCTCGCCCGTTGTAATGAGGGCGATATCCGCGCGTCGGGTGAAGCCATCAAACCCGCCGCAAGAGGGCGCATCCATACTTTCATCGCGACCAGCCCGCTGCACCGCGAATTCAAATTAAAAATGTCCAAAGATGAGATTATCCGCCGCGCCGTGGCGGGTGTCACCCTCGCCCGAGACTATACAGACGATGTGGAATTTTCCTGCGAAGATGCCATCCGCACGGAACGTGACTATCTGAAACGTGTGGTCGAAGCCGCGATCAAGGCGGGCGCGACAACGATCAATATTCCCGACACGGTCGGATATACGACGCCCGAAGAAATTCAGAACCTTTTCGAATTTTTGACAACGGAAATTGAAGGCGGTGACGGCGTGATTTTCTCCGCTCATTGTCATGATGATCTCGGCCTCGCTGTTGCGAACTCACTGGCGGCTGTCAGAGGCGGCGCACGGCAGGTCGAATGCGCGCTAAACGGCATCGGCGAGCGCGCGGGTAACTGTGCCTTGGAAGAAGTCGTCATGGCGTTGCGCACGCGAAAAGATTTCTTTCAATTAAATACCCGCGTCGAAACGCAGGGTATCTATGCGGCATCAAAACTCCTCGCGACCATCACGGGTAATCCCGTGCCGCGCAACAAGGCGATTGTTGGAAAAAACGCCTTCGCCCATGAGAGCGGTATTCATCAGCATGGAGTACTCGCTAATCGTGAAACATACGAAATCATGCGCCCCGAGGATGTCGGCGTCAGTACGGACAATCTCGTGCTCGGCAAACATTCGGGCCGTGCGGCATTGCGGGCGCGGGCGGAAAAACTGGGCTTCACCCTCGCCGATAATCAACTCGCGAGCGTTTTCACTGCGTTCAAAACACTGGCCGATGATAAGAAAGAAGTGTTCGATTCCGACATTGAAGCCCTCATCCTCGGCGAAGCCGTTGGCACACAAGGACCGTGGATCATTAATTCGCTATACGTTTCCGCGGGCTCGGACGACAACCGCGAACCCGAAGCCATTGTCCGCCTGTCCAATGAAGACGGACGGACGGAGACCCATGTCAGCCGCGCCAAAGGCCCGATGAATGCGGTCTTCGCGGCCATTTCGGAAATTGCGAAAATCCCGATGGAATTGGAACATTACGCGGTCAGTTCCGTATCAGGCGGCGAAGACGCCATGGCCGAAGCGACGGTGCGTGTGGCGACAGAGTTCGAGACGTATCAGGGACGCGGCGCCAATACGGATACGGTGCTCGCCAGTGCGCTCGCCTATCTCGACGTGATCAACCGCATTGAGCGGCGACAAGTCAGGGAGCGCGCGATTTCCGCGCAGCATTGATGATGGTGGATCCACATATTACCTCTCCGCGGGGAGAGGTCTGCATCGCGAAGCGATTGCAGGGTGAGGGGCATGACGCGTGCGACAGCACGCTCCCGCTACATCGTTTTGCGCTGTCGCGCAGTCTTTTCCCCTCACCCGCCAGCGCTGCGCGCGGCGACCTCTCCTTAAGGAGAGGAAAGCAGAGGTTTACATTATGACCCACCCCCAAACACTCTTCGACAAAGTCTGGGATCGCCATATTGCCGTGGCCGAAACAGACGCGCATCCGGCAACACTCTATATCGACTTGCACCTCATCCATGAGGTGACGTCCCCGCAGGCCTTCACGGTGCTGCGTGAGCGCGGATTGAAAGTCCGCCGGCCGGACCGGACGCTGGCGACGATTGATCATTCCACACCGACCCTCATCAATGCGGATGGTTCTCGGCCTTTCGTGACGGAACAAGCGGGGAAACAGGTTGAGATGTTGCTGGCCAACGCGGCTGAGTATGGAATCGAGACCCATGGTTGGGACAGTGACTATCGCGGTGTCGTCCACGTCATGGGACCGGAGCTAGGCGCGACACAGCCGGGCATGACGATTGTCTGCGGCGATAGCCATACCTCCACCCACGGTGCGTTTGGCGCGATTGCCTTTGGTATCGGCACGACGCAGGTCGGTCATGTGCTGGCGAACCAGTGCATCCTCATGCGCAAGCCCAAGACGATGGCGATTGAGGTGAATGGTGAGTTGCAACCCGGCGTCACGCCGAAAGATGTCATCCTCGCGATTATCGCCGAAATCGGCGTCGGCGGCGGGACGGGTTATGCCCTCGAATATCGTGGCAATGTCTTTGAAGAGATGAGCATGGATGGCCGCATGACCGTCTGTAACATGTCCATCGAGGCCGGGGCCCGCTGCGGGATGATCGCGCCGGATGCGACGACATTTAATTATCTCAAAGGCCGTAAATTCGCGCCGGATGAATATAAGGCCGCCTGCGAAGACTGGGCGTCACTCGCCACAGATGACGGCGCGACATTCGACAAGGTCGTGACGCTGCGGGCGGAAGATATC
Source organism: uncultured Caulobacterales bacterium (assembly GCA_947503715.1). Lineage (GTDB taxonomy): Bacteria > Pseudomonadota > Alphaproteobacteria > Caulobacterales > Maricaulaceae > Litorimonas. The sequence continues at coordinate 333,925 of CANNER010000004.1, forward strand.
AGGCCCATGATCACCTATGGCACCCATCCCGGCATGGCCATGCCTGTGGATGCCCTCGTCCCCGTCGCTGAGGATGAAACGGAAACGAAGGCGCTGGATTATATGCAGGTCACAGGCGGCAAAGCTATGATGGGCATGAAAGTCGACCGCGTCTTTATCGGCTCCTGCACGAATGCTCGGATTGAAGATATGCGCGCAGCGGCGGGGATTCTCTCCGGCCGCAAAGTCGCCGCCCACGTCAAAGCGATTGTCGTGCCGGGGTCTGAGCAAATTAAGGCGCAGGCCGAAGCCGAAGGCTTGCACGAATTAATTACAGCTTCCGGCGCGGAATGGCGCGAACCGGGCTGTTCCATGTGTATCGCGATGAATGGCGACAAAGCCGCGCCGGGCGAGTTGGTCGTCTCGACATCCAATCGCAATTTCGCCGGGCGTCAGGGGCCTGGCGCTCGGACTGTGCTCGCGTCTCCGGAAACGGCGGCGGCGGCGGCGGTCATGGGCGTGATTACGGATGCCCGAACATTGGGAGCGGCAGCATGAGTTTCCAACCCTTAAAAACCGTTACGTCGAAAACTCTCGTTCTGCCCGCTGAAAATATCGACACGGACCAGATCATCCCTGCGCGCTTCCTGACCGTGACCTCACGCGATGGTCTCGGGAAACATGCGTTTAATGATTGGCGTTATGATGAGGACGGATCGGAAACCGATCACGAACTAAATAGCGACGCGGCCAAGGCCTGCCAAATTCTTGTCGGCGGTCATAACTTTGGCTGCGGATCCTCCCGCGAACACGCGCCTTGGTCGCTGACCGATTACGGCTTCCGCGTTGTGATTAGTTCTGAAATCGCGGATATTTTTCGGGGGAACAGCCTCAAAAACGGCCTGCTCCCCATCGTAATTGAGAAGCGCGCCCATGACTGGCTACTCGACAATCCGGGGGCAGAGGTCACAGTTGACCTCGACGCCTGCGAAGTCCGCCTACCCCGCAATGGCGGCACATATGGATTCGAGATCGACGCCTTTTCCCGCCACTGCCTGATGGAGGGCGTGGACGAGATGGGCTATCTGCAAAACCAATCCGATGCCATTGCAGCGTTTGAGGCGAAAAGATGAATATCAATTTCACATATCTTCCCGGTGACGGCATTGGCCCCGAAGTTGGTGAGGCCGCGATAGAGGTCTTAAACGCTGTCGCGGTTAAATTCGGTCATACACTAGAACCTGAACATCATCTTGTCGGTGGGGCCGCGATTGATGCGGGGGAAAAGCCCCTGCCGGACGCAAGTTTTGAGTCATGCCAGCGCACGGGCGCGATCCTGCTGGGTGCGGTTGGCGGACCCAAGTGGGATCATCTGAAGGGTGAAGACAGGCCTGAACTCGGTTCGCTCCTGCCCTTGCGCAAACGCCTGAACCTCTACGCCAATATCCGGCCCTGTAAACCTTATCCGGCTCTGATCGAGCGGGCGCCTCTGAAACGCGAACGGCTGGAAGGCGTTGATTTTGTCGTCATGCGCGAACTGACGGGCGGGATTTATTTTGGACAGAAAGGCCGCGACACCCGCGGGGCTTTTGATGAATGTCTTTATTCGGAAGCCGAAATCCGCCGCATCGCTATCAAGGGTTTTGACCTCGCGCAGACACGGCGCAAGAAAGTCACCTCTGTCGATAAATCCAATGTCTTGGAAACCTCCCGCCTCTGGCGGGAAACCGTCATTGACGTTGCGAAAGACTATCCCGAGGTCGAGTTAGAGCACCTCCTCGTCGATGCGATGACCATGCATATGCTGACGCGGGCACAGGATTTCGACGTCATTCTGACGGAGAATATGTTCGGCGATATCCTCACGGATGAAGCTTCCGTCCTCTGCGGGTCAATGGGGGTCATCCCCTCCGCGTCACTCTCTGATGGCAAGACGGGCATGTTTGAACCGATTCATGGCAGTGCCCCCGATATCGCCGGACAGGGTAAGGCCAATCCGCTGGCAATGATCCTGTCTGCGGCATGGATGTTACGGTTGAGTTTCGGATTGAAGGTGGAAGCCGATGCGATTGAAACGGCTGTCGCCAATGCTTTGGAACAGAACCAAACAACGGGTGACCTTGGCGGCAAGTTAAATACATCCGCTGTCGGCGAATGGATCGCCGCGAATGTCTAAGGTCAATCTCAATGATCTGGCCGCGCGGATTGAGGCAGCTGACGTCTACGGCCTCGCCAAACGCACGCCGACGCAACTTGCACCGAAACTGTCGGCGGAACTCGGGCAAAACATCTGGTTAAAACGTGAGGATTTACAGGATGTTTTTTCCTTCAAAATTCGCGGTGCCGCCAACCGGATTTCCGGCCTAAGTGACTCAGAACGCGCACGTGGTGTGGTTGCGGCTAGTGCAGGCAATCACGCGCAGGGTGTTGCGGCGGCCGCCCAATATTACGGGACAGACGCGCTCATCTTTATGCCTGTGACCACCCCGCCGATTAAAGTCGATGCTGTCGAAGCCATGGGCGCAAAAACGCAATTAATTGGTGATAATTATGATGAAGCCTGCGCGGCCGCCATTGATCATGCGGCAAACTCGGGCGCGGTGTTCATCCACCCCTTTGACGAGATAGATGTCATCGCCGGACAAGGCACGGTCGGACGCGAAATTTTAGAACAAATGCCGCGCACACCTGCCGCCATATATGTCTGTACAGGTGGCGGTGGACTGGTCTCCGGTATTGGCGCGTGGATGCATAAACACGCGCCGAAAACGAAAATAATCGCTGTCGAAGCGGCGGGGGCGCAAACACTGGGCCAATCTCTGCAGGCCGGAAAAGTCGTGAGCCTGAACCGCGTAGACGGTTTTGCGGACGGGACGGCCGTGCGCACCTTTGGCGAGACGACCTTCGAGATTTGCAAACAAGTTGTGGACGGCCATATTGCCGTCAGCAATGACGAAATATGCGCCGCCGTCAAAGACGTCTTCGAAGCCACGCGGACGGTCGTAGAACCCGCAGGCGCACAAGCCCTTGCAGGGGTTATCCAGCACATCAAATCCGGCGAAGCGCCCGAAGGCGATCTCGTTGTCACGATCTCCGGCGCGAATGTGAATTTTGACCGGATCGGCCATGTTGTGGACCGCGCGGAATTTGGCAGTGGCGAGGAAATGCTCTTCGCAGCAACCATTCCGGAACAGGCAGGTGCGTTTCTGAATTTTGTGCGGGCGCTCGGCCATCGCGCGGTGACGGAGTTTAATTATCGCTATGCGCCGCGTAAGGATGCGCATGTGCTCGTGGGGCTTAAGACACGTGACATGGAGGATCGCGAGCAAGTTATTACGGACATGGCGGAACAGAGTATTACCGTCACAGACCTGTCCCATGATCGCTTGGCCAAACGTCATTTGCGGCACATGGTTGGCGGACGCGGGGATGATAAAGCCGAAGTCTTATACCGTTTCGAATTTCCCGAACGCCCCGGTGCGCTCACCCAATTTCTGGAAACACTGGACGCGCGATGGAATATCTCACTCTTCCATTACCGCAATCACGGCGCGGCAGAAGGGCATGTCCTCTGTGGATTTCATGTGCCAAAGGGTGACGTTGAAGATCTGGAAACCCAACTCTCCGGCACGGGTTATCCCATGTGGCCGGAGACACATAATCCGGTCTACGGATTTTTCCTGCGGGGCTAGAGTTTAGTCCGACTTATAGACTGTGCCGTCTTTCATCACGAAATCCACGTCTTCCAATTCCTTCACATCCGCCAATGGATCGCCGTCCACGGCGATGATGTCGGCGCGTTTGCCGACGGCGATAGAGCCGCGATCTTCGGTAATGCCAAAAAGTTTGGCATTACCGATGGTGGAGGCTTGAATGGCCTGTATCGGGGTCATGCCCCAATCGACCATATAGGCGAATTGGCGTCCATTCTGACCATGGGGATAGACGCCCGCATCAGACCCAAAAGCGATATTTGCGCCCGCTTTGACGGCGGCTTGGAACCGCTCGCGTTGAGCTTTGCCAACTGTGCGTTCCTTGGCGAGGCTTTCCTCTAAGATACCCGCCGCTTCACCTTCGGACAGGATGTAATCCGAAACGTAAATATCCATGGAGAGATAAGTCCCCTTTTGTTTCGCCATACGGATGCCCGCATCTGTAATGAGGCTGGAATGTTCGACCGAGTCGACGCCCGCACGGATGGCCGTTTCAATCCCGTCCGCCCCATGAGCATGGACAGCGACTTTCAGGCCTAAGAGATGCGCTTCGTCCACAATCGCCTTCATTTCTTCAAATGAGAATTGCTGTGCCCCGATCTTTGTGCCTTTGGACAGCACACCGCCGGTGCCGCAAAATTTAATAACTTTCGCGCCATATTTATTATTTTCCCGCACCTTCGCCCGAACGGCCCAAGGTCCGTCCGCGACACCGCCGCCTATGGCTTGGGCTTCATAGGGTAGAAGGTTATTGTCACAATGCCCACCCGTAATACCAATAGACCGACCCGCCGGAATCATATGCGGCCCGGGCACATCGCCGTCATCAATGGCGTTCATCAAGTCCACATCAGCAAAGCCCGGCGCGCCCAAATTTCGAACGGTCGTAAAGCCAGCCATCAGTGTTTTCTCGGCATTGACCACGCCCGTAATGGCTGCGCGCGGTGTGGAGCGTGTCAGCCGTTTATAGCCATGAACATTGGCATCTGACGTCAGGTGAACATGGGAGTCGGAGAGGCCCGGCAAGACCGTCATATCGGACAGGTCGATCAATTCCGCGTCATCCGGAATTTCAATATCTTCAATGGTCGCGCGGGAGCCGATGGCCGTAATCATCCCGTCCTCAATCACGATGACGCGGTCCTTCAGGGCTTTGCCGGATTCCACATCAATCATGGTCCCCGCATAAACGACCTTTGTCGTGTGATCATCGGCAAATGCGGGTGCAGCCAGAGCGCTGCTCAAGAGTAAGCCCAAACAAAGATTTTTCATGATGCACCTTTTTATGACGTCGATTACGTGTGGGCAGGTCCCGACTTAACGTCAAGCCTCTCCGCCTATGACGTGAATTTTCTAGAGGCTTGCCTCAAAAATAGACGCCAGATTTTCGCAATCTGATAAAGGCGTATAGGCATGGATGGAAAAGCGAAAACCCTCTTTCCGTTCATCATGTAAGATGCCCGCAACTTTCAAATTTTCGCGCAACGGGATTCTGTCATTTGGATTCACGACACAGGTTCCACCACGAAGGATGGAATGTCTTGGAGAAACAAGTGCCTCATCCGGAACCGCGGAACAGAGTATATCCAGATTTTCACCAATCCGCTTTTGAATAAAGGCCTCGTCTAAACCTGCCCAAACGCCCATCGCCGCATTGGCCGCAATGAACGGTGCAGGCGACGGCGTGCCACCGAAAAACCTCATGGCGTCTTCGGCGAGTCGGAATTGCAGAATATCCATTTCAAACGGATTTTCATGGCTAAACCATCCAACATCCACGGGGTTACACTGCGGCAGAACATCTTTGGCGGCGTAGAGAAAACAGGCACCGGGGCCAAAACAGAGAAACTTCACGCCCGTTCCGATCACAAAATCCGCACGCCACTCTTTGGGCCTGACGGAGACCATGCCCGTTGATTGCGCGGCATCGACAATGCTCCTCGCGCCGGCCTGTTTCGCCAGGCCACAAATCTCTGCGACGGGCACGACGTGTGATGTGTTGGAGAGCGCGTGGGTGATATGAACGAAAGCCGTGCGGTCCGACATGGCATCGGCCCAGTTCTGCGCATCCATCACATCGCCCGCCACAAAGTGAAGCTCAAATCCCGCGAGTTCTGCCTGTTTCACGACAAAGCCAATCGTCGGGAAATCCTGTTTTGAGAGCAGAATTTGATTGCGGGAATTGGAAGGTGGCAAGCTGTGCAGGATTTTCGTCAGCGCACTGGAGACATTAACCTGCGGACAAATTTCAGCGGCTGTTACATCTATGATCTGCGCCATACCGTCCCGAAATTCATCAAGAACGGGCATCCATTCCGACCAATTCGCGCCGGACTTCCATGGTCCAAAAAATTCGGATCTCAGAGCCGCTTCCGTAACTTTCGGCAGGCATCCGACACTATGAGACAGGAAATAATTATCCGGAACGTGAAAATGCTCCCGCATTATTTCTTATCCAGTTTTGCACGTTTTCGGCCATATTCGCCGCCCCAGCGATCCGTCATTTCGGCGCGCACCTGCCAAAGATCAGGGAAGAATTTCTGCCGTAGACCTTCATTCAGAATTTCCACCGGGCGACCTTTGAGTGAGTTTGCCGCAACGCCAATAGACCGATAAATTAATTGCATATGGGCGTTACGGAATTTTTGAAACTGCTCGTCAAATTCGGCCAGCGCCTCCGCGATCATATAGGCGTCGTCATGGGAATATTCGCTGTCATAAATCTGTTCCAGTGTACGCTTTCCGCCCTCCAGATAGACATCTGAAAATGTCGCCCAGAGATCAGTCGGCATTTTTAAGAGGACACGAAACCCGGGACTTTCCTGTCCGCTGCCATTGCCGAGCAGAAGCCGGATTTCCTGATAGTCCTTGGGCGACATTGTCTCCAAAAGGCTGAGCTGTGTCGTCATCATCTCCTGACAGATATGGACACGTCGGAACAAGGTCAGCGCCTTAAAGGAGTTCCGCGCCTGCATCTCCTCATCAATGTCGAGCAGCGTGGACGCCATCAGCTTCATCCACAGCTCCTCGACCTGATGAACGATCATGAATTGTAATTCGTCGGGATTGCAGAATGCATCCGGAGCTTTCTGTGCGGCCAGTAATTGTTCTGTGTTGAGATAGATTTCGTAGTCGAGTTTCCCCGCCCCGCGCATCATCTCCTGATATTTTTCTCTGTTCATAAGTCTCTCCAAATTAAATGTTTAAAAGGGAAAGACCGAACTAGGCATGACCTGTCAGCCAATGGCGCAGCACGTGCTGTGCGAGTTTGATATGCGAGACATGCGTCATATTGTGAGGGTGGCGTATTTTAAGCAGTGTGTAAACATAGGAACGCCCGCTTTAGTTTGAACCAAAGCGGGCGCTTAACGTGAGTTTCCGAGGCGTGGCCGCCTCGGCGCTTCATTGCAATCAATCCACTGGATTGATTGCGATCATTCCGCGTCAGCCAGCTTCTGCATCAGATAAACATGCTGCAGCGCCAGACGGTTCGCCGTTTCTTTCAAGTTCGCCGCCGCCGAGTGACCGCCGTCGATATTTTCATAATAGAGGAAGTCATGACCCTGGTCTTCCATCCGCTTCGCCGTTTTACGGGCATGGGCGGGATGGACGCGGTCATCTTTCGTCGAGGTGATGAAGAAGACTTCCGGATAATCCGCATCGGGACGGATGTTGTGGTAGGGCGAAATCCGGCGCAGGAATTCCCGCTCTTCCGGTTTCTTCGCATCATCCGGATCGCCATATTCTCCCATCCAGGACGCCCCAGCGAGCAGCTTGTTAAAGCGCAACATGTCGAGGAGCGGCACCGCTATAATCGCGGCGTTGAACAGGTCCGGACGCTGTGTGTACATCACGCCCGTCAGCAGACCACCGTTAGACCCACCCTCAATACCGAGATGGTCTGGCGATGTAATATCTTTCGCAATCAGGTCTTCCGCGACCGAAATAAAGTCATCATAGATTTTCTGGCGTTCGGTTTTCAATCCGGCCTGATGCCATTTCGGACCATATTCCCCGCCGCCGCGAATATTGGCCAGCACATAGACACCGCCATTTTCCAGCCAGAGTTTCCCGCGTGTCGCGGAATAGGACGGGTTCAGGGAAATTTCAAACCCGCCATAACCATAGAGCAGGGTTGGGTTCGTCCCGTCCATCTTTGTGTCCTTGGACCGCACGACAAAATAGGGAACTTTCGTGCCGTCCGTCGATGTCGCAAAGAACTGCTCAGACACCATATTGGACGCGTCAAACCAACTCGGCAGAGATTTGGCCTTCGCCTTTTCGCCCGTTTCCGTATTGTAGGTCCAGAGCGTATCAGGGGTCAGGAAACTCTCGGAAGAGATAAATGCGACCTCTTCCTTGTCATTCGTATTGCCGACACTGACCGAGCCATTGGCGGGGAAGTCGAGTTTCTTCGACGACCATTTGCCGTTCACGAAATCATATTCATGGACGGAGCCCTTGACATCCGTCGTCGTCGCGAGGAGCAGTTTCGATTTCGTTGTGCCGTAGCCATTCATAGAAGATTTCGCGTCGGGGCGGTAAACGAGATTGATATCCTCAATCTCACCATTCTCGTTGAAATCATTCCACGCAAAACTGACGAGGTCACCGGTTTCAAATCCGCGCCAGTCCTCGTTCAGGGTCAGCAGGATTTGACCTTTAAACTCTCCGCCCAGATTGGATTTTGTCGGGATTGGGAATTTGACGGGCTCGCCGACTTTTCCGTCCTTCATAGGGAACCAGAAAGTTTCCGTGTCATAGAAGCTCATGCTACGGGAGACGACGATTTCACGGTCGCCATTTGTAAATTCATAGACACCCGGCCAATAGCCGACATCCGCCTGTTCGCCGCGACCAATTTCAACGGCCTCAGAGAGGGGCGTGCCGCGTTTCCAGACTTTCGCAACCATCGGATATCCGGAGTCGGTCAGTGTGCCGTCTCCGAAATCAACACCGATCACGACAGTGTCTGCATCGACCCAGGACATCGTGCCTTTGGATTCTTCCGTGACAAAGCCGTCTTCGACCCAAGTTTTGGTCTTGGTATTAAATTCACGGCGGATGACCGCATCCTTGCCGCCATCAGACAGATTGACGATGCAGAGTTCGTTCTCGGGCGAAAGGCAGCTATTGCCTTTATAGACCCAATTCTTGCCTTCATCCTTGGCCAGTTTGTCAAAGTCGATGACGGTTTCCCATTGCGTGTCATCGCCGAGATAGCTGTCCAATGTAGACTTGCGCCAGACGCCGCGCACATGGGTCGCGTCCTGCCAGAAATTATGCACCTCATCATTGCGGTAGGACACGTAGGGAATTTTGTCCTTGGAGTTCAGGATCTCCAACGCGTCATTGTAAAATGTGTCATAGCGCGGGTCGGCCTTCAGGCGGTCCAGCGTCGTCTTGTTCCACGCCTTCACCTCGTTCAGAGCCTCATCACCCAGCACCTCTTCCAGATAGAGATGGTCGGCATCCGTTTGGCCGGCAGTTGTATATTCGATCATGTCGTAAGGTCTCGGTTTCGATTCAGCTTTGTAAATTGTGTCAGATCCGACATCAGAGGCCGCCATTTGATCGGCATCTGTGACGGTCGTTTTGGCGGTCTCCGCTTCCCCGCCCGAACAGGCAATAAGGGCCGTCGCGGCCGTCAGTAGAAGGGCAGTTTTTGAAAATCCTTTAAAGGTCATGGGGTCTCTCCTTTTGTTGACACTCATAAAGCGGAGTTTGCACGCAAGAGCAAGGCGGCTTACTGTCCCGACATGATGGATCGACGCACAGTTTTGGCGGGCAGCGCCGCAATGATGGGAATATCGGCCTGCCGGGGTTCTGTGGCTGCGGCAGAGGAGCCCGGTCGCGGTTGGATCGTGAACCGGGGCGGTAAGACCATCGCATCAAATGTGACGGGGCAATCCGTCATTGGGTCGGGTCGTGCTTTTTCTCTTGATGCACCCTTCCGGATTGCCTCGATTACGAAACTCGTTGTGGCGATGGCGGTCCGTGATTTTGCAGCTGACGACAAAATTGATCTGGCCGCGCCTGTCTCCGATGTTTTACCCGATAGGCCGGACGGGCTCACACTCGGCCATCTGCTCTCTCATCAATCCGGCTTGAAAGACCCGGAGGTTTATTGGGCCGATATCCAGACGGATATTCGAACGCTTTATAATCGCGAGAGCTTCACTCACGCGCCCGGGACATATTTTCGGTATGCCAATCTAAATTACGGTCTCGCCGCAACGGTGGTGGAAGCGCGTTTGGGTGAGCGATTTGATCGCTTGATCTGGAATTGGCTGACACGGAACGGGTTTGATGCAGGATTAAATTGGTCGGGTGTGTCACCCCGCAGACGTAGAAAGGCCGCCGCGCTCTACCGTAAAAATGAGACCGATGATTGGGCCGCAACGATCGACCTGCCCGCAGGTATCCCCCTCGCGAGCCCGACTTATCTGGGGCGCGAGATCGCAAAGCTAGATAGCTATACACCCGGAACAAATGGTACACTCTTCTCTCCCCAAGGTGGCATGCGGATGAGTTTAAATGATTTAATTAAAGTTGGAAAATTACTTCATAAGTGTCCGGATTTTCACAAAGCCAGTTGGAGTTATGACGGCACAAACGGAGACGATGAAGACGCGCATTTCCTCAGTTTCGGACCCGGCAGCTATGTCTATGATGCCGATATCTCCCCCACTCCCGGTGTTCCCTTGGTAGGACATCTCGGCTGGGCCTACGGCGCGCATACGGCGATGTTCATCATACCAGACACGGATATCAGTTTCGCTTTTGCCCGGCTCGGCTCCGGCGCGGATGATGCCACGATGTCCGACACACGCGCCAATCAGTTTACCGTCCATCAAGCCCTCTTTGATGAGCTTGCACCCATCCTCCGCACCCTTATATGAGCGCTATGAGATTCCTAATCATGAACGGCGCGGGGAACCGCTTTGGCGTGTTTGATGCGCGCAACGCCCCCGGCTTTCGCCTGTCCGATGAACAGACAATAGAGATCGCGAAACCCGGCGGGCGGATTATGGGCGAAAAAGGCGCGGACCAGATTGTTATCCTCCGCGCGCCGAAATCACCTGACGCCAATATCTTCATGGAAATCCGCAACCAAAAAGGCTTCGAAGTCGATGCTTGCGGGAATGCGACGCGGACGACGGCGTGGCTTCATATGCGCGATACAGAAACTGATTCCTGCGTCGTCGAGACGAATGACGGGCTGCTCTATTGCACCCGCGCGGGAGAGTTCGAAATCGCGGTTGATATGGGCGAACCGAAACTCGACTGGACGCAAATCCCGCTGGAAGAATCCATGCATACGCATCATATCGACGTGAAAATCGGCCCGATAGATAATCCGGTCCTGAGCAACCCCGGCGCGGTCAGTATGGGCAATCCGCATTGCGTCTTTTTCGTCGAGGATTTCACGACCGTAAAACCGGACCTCGCCGGCCCCATGATCGAATTCCACCCCCTGTTCCCCGAACAAGCCAATGTCGGTTTTGCCAAAGTCCTCGCAGATGACCGCATCCGCCTGAAAGTCTGGGAACGCGGCGTCGGCATGACCCTGGCCTGCGGCACGGGCGCCTGTGCGGCGGTCGTCGCGGCCCACCGCCAGAAACGCACGGGACGCGATGTCACAGTAGAGGTCGATGGCGGCGTGTTGCACATTGAATGGCGGGAAAGTGACGGCCACGTGATCATGACCGGGCCTGTGGAATTGGAAAGTGAGGGGACGGTTTAATGGCGCTGTCACCCCGCACGTAACGCAGTGGAGATGCGGGGCCTATTGCCTATATGATGCACTCTGCGTTCTGCAAACGTTAGGTCCCGCATCAGCGCCCTTCGGGCTTGTGCGGGATGACATCTGCAATTAATTATTTCTGTGAAATTAACTCACCCCATCCCGCCAGACCCCGCCGCGAACATATCCGCTTTGGCGGGTATCCGCCCAAACGCAATCTTCACGCCGTCATAGCCGCCGGGTAAGTCGTCCGGTGCGCCGAGTTTCAGGACTGATTTTTCATATTTCTGGTTTAGCGCATCCATGACGTGAACGGCCTTATCCGTCCTCGGCAGATCGCGCGGGCCGGTAAACAGATCGCCGACAATCTCGTCTTCTTTAATGACACCGTGCAGCATGATGGAGACGTGCATGAAGTCCGACTCCCGCGATTTTCTCACAATCCCGTCAAAGGTCTCCGCCACAATCCGGTGCAGCGAGAAATCATCCCGTACCGCTGGAAATTCACGATCCATGGCGAGGCGCATCCCCTTCCCCGTCTTGACCGAGACCGTCAGACGCGTCGCAAAGAAGTCATCCGCCCGCAATCGCCGCGCCGCGTGGGTCGTCAGAATCCGCAGACACTCGCCCGCCTTTTTCGGGTTGCGCCAACTCCGCGCCAGCACCCGCGAATGACCGAACATGGAACGCTTGGTGGCGGGTCGTTCCGTGTGTTCCCCGTGCAGCGCCCGCCAGAGCCGTTCGCCCTCGACACTACCCCAAATACGACGCACTTGTTTCGGCTGTAGATTTAGCAGCCCCTCCGTCGTCGTCACGCCCGCCCGCCGCAACCGCACGAGCATCCCCCGCGCCACGCCGGGAATATCTTTTAACTCTATCCCGTGGAGGCGGTCGGGCATTTCGCGTGGATGGAACACGACGAGGCCGTCCGGTTTATTCGCTTCCGCCGCGATTTTGGCGAGCAGCCCCGTCTGTGCAATCCCAAAACTCGCCGTGACAAGGGGACCGAGCGCCTCGGCCAAATCCGCCTTGATCGCCTTCACCAGCGCGACCGCATCGGAAATCCGCATCCGTTTTAGATCGATCGACATCTCGTCCACGGACCAGGCCTTCTCGACGGGGACGTGGCGTTCTATGACCTCAATGATCGTGTGGTGTTTGCGGATATAAACATCATGCCGCGCGTGGCGGAAGACGATGTCGGGGCAGAGCGCCTCGGCCTCCGCCCGTTTCATCCCCCGCTTCACACCCGCCGCCTTGGACTGATAACAGCACGCAATCACCCCTGAATAAGGCGTCGGCGTCGGGCACACCGCGACGGGACGGTTGTGCAGCGCGGGATCATCTTGCTTCTCTACATGAGCAAAGAAACTGTCAAAATCCAAAAACATGGACCAGTTGCGTTTGGGCTCGGACGCCATGAGAGGCGGGAATTGGGACGGTGCGTTCATATGAGAACGAAAGCAGAACAAATGCGAAGAGTCGAGCGGGATGGGACGCCAGCCTGTGGATAAGACTATATTCCTAGAGCGTCATTGCGCTTACAACTTCATTACTCTAACAAGCAAATAATTTGAGTAAATGGATAACCACATAATGAAAGTAACTAGAATAGCAGAGTTAGCATCATCTCTAACCTTTCTGGCTGGAGTAATAAAGTTTTTCGAAATTGGTCGGCGGAAAATTCAGGATACAGAAGAAATGGAAACTCTATCTTTCTCTGGAAAAAACAAACGAATGCAAGTTCTCCAAAGCATACAGAATATAAGAAATTATTCTGAGGAGCTAGACTTGAGAATTACTAAAAAAAAGCAACTCAATCATTTGAAATTTGTATAAATATTTTCCAGCAAAACAAACCACTCAATACCAATGAACTTTCAGAAATAATTGCTACAATAGAATTATTAATAAATTTTTCCCTCGAAGAAATAGATATAAGCACATTCGTAAATATTCCTTCTCAAAAGGCGGAGCTTTATTCTAATCCAGTCGCGTCCTTTGGAGATAAAATTTTTGATAGCTTTCCTCAGATTCAATATGACCTCGAAGAAGGCGTAAAATGCTATGCACTCGGAAGATATACAGCATGCATTTTCCATTTAATGAGAGCAATAGAAGATGGGGTAGTCAACCTAGCAAAAACTTTGAATATAAAAACGAAGAGCAAATAACTTGGGGTAGATTAACTCCAAGAGTTAGAGATAAAATAACTGAAATGCCCAAAGGCCCAAAACGTGATGAATGGGAAAAAGGGAACGCTTTATTACATAGCGTAAATCGTGCTTGGAGGACAAAAGCCTGTCACCCCAAAACGACATATACAGAAGAAGAATCGAAAGATGCTATTTCATCGGTAAAAGCATTTTTGTCTTTCATGGCAGAGCTAGATTCACCCCTAACCTCAAACACCAAATCCTGAATCGGTTCATCTAATACAATCTCGCACTAGCCGTATAGCTCCACTAACCCAACCACGTGCAGAAGGTTTTGATACAATCTCGATTAAAGAAGATCATGAATTCTGGGTTCAGTGAATTTCATTAATATAAATTTTGAACAGAAATATGCGAGCAGCTAAGTAACTAACAAAGCGAGAAAGTGCTGTTGGATTTTCGCGAAATCTGGTCTCTGATTGACGTTTGATTGCTGACACTCTCTGTACAAGTCTTTGAGGGCGGAGATGAGATCGACCGCCCGATCCTCACGCGGCACCACACTCAATATATCTTCCAAAAAACAGCCAAAGGCGCGGACCTCAATGGCTTCCAGGGCTTGGGCTTGCGCGGGACACAGGGCCGCGTAATTTGACGCCGCGCCGAAATCGCCCAGCAATATGTCGCCTCCCGCATCGACCAGAATATTATGTGCGTAGAGATCGCCATGGCAAATATTGCGGTCGCGCAAATGCACCAGGATGCGCGACAGGTTTTGCGCCATTTTCAGAACCTGTTCGGGACTGAAAACCGTCTCTTCCAGGAACACATCGCGGGTGCAGGTGTCGAAATTTGGCGGCTGCCCCAAATTTGTGAAACCGTCATCGATCAGGCCCAGCGCGAGGCCCGTTTGCGTATGTGATGTCACCTTCGCCAAAATCGGGATCAGGCCGTCATGCGCCCCCGCCGCCAGACTGGCGGCCAGTTCATCCTGCGGATATCCATCGGATGTCACCGCGCCTTTGAATGTCTTGACCGCGATCGGCGCTTGCGGATTGTCCAGGCCTTGCGGCGCGTTAATCCAGTCACCCCGCGTGATAATCCCCGACGCGCCCGCACCCAATATCCCGCCCCGCGAAATATCATCAAAGCTGACGATGGGGAGCGCCTTATTGTCCGGGAAAGGCACACAAAACGGATTACCGGAAAAGGCGAACCAGGCCAGTTTTGGCAGGCCGAGCAAAGCGTCTGGAAACGCCGTCAATTGATTGGCGGAAATACGGATGAGCTCCAGCGCATGACATTGCGCGATAGAGGGCGGCAGACTGCGCAATTGATTTCCTGCCAACATCAACTTTTGCAACTGCGCGAGATCTCCCAGGGAGTCAGGCAATTGTGTCAATTGATTGTCGGTCAGGATAAGCCAGCGCGTCTGCTGTGGTAGGGCGTGTTCGGGCAGTTCCGAGAGTTTGTTCGCCTTAAATCCGATCATTGTGAGATTGGGGCATTGAGATAAAACCTTAGGAAAAACAGTGAAATCATTGTTAGAGAGGAACAGAATCTTTAAGTGTGTCAGGCGCGCAAAATCATCTGGCAGAGCCGTTAATGTATTGCCTGACAGATCGAGAATTTCCAGCGTCTCGGAGAGACCGAATATCTCGCGCGGGACCTCCGTCAGGCCTTCTGAAATCTTAATCTCGCGCAGGCCGAGTAGACGCCCGTTTTTTAAATCATCGAGGCTGTGCTTGTTCATGGCTTACGCCCTCACCCCAACAATTAAATCCTGAATCGATCCATCCAACACGCTCTCACGCCAACCGCCAAGCTCCACCGTTTCAATCTCCAATCCCAATCGACTGTAAAGCCCCTCCACCCAGTCGCGGTTGAAGGCGAGCGCGGCTTCGGGGTTTTCGGGGAGGGTTGTTCGACTCACAGTGTCGACCTCGGCGTGGAAATCCATGATGGGATTTAATTTCGGCGCCTCATCCCACAGGAACCATGTGATGATCGCTTTGCCGCCGGGCTTTAGGACTCTCGCGATTTCCGAGAGATAATTCTCCACATCCTCGGCGAACATATGGGTGAAGACGGAGGTCAGAAAGACGAAGTCGAACCGGTTCTCCGCATAGGGAAAGATGTAATCCTTCGCCGCCACCGCCCCGTCCGGATTATATCGCGCGTTGAAAACATCGGCATGGTCAAAAGTGAAATTCGGGACATCCGCATATTTTTCGCGGCACCACTCAACGCCCGATCGTTCAATATCAAAACCCGTATAGGACCCGCCGTCCAATGCCCCGACAAGGGGCCGCGCCATGCGCCCCTGCCCGCAACCGACATCGAGGACCTCCATCTCGGGCGTCAGGCCGTACTGCTGAAACCGCGCGCGGAAACTCTCGCCGACTTTCGCAAAATCACCGCCCCCGATCAGCGTATCGCGCCGCGGCGGAATACGCGGATCCTTTATCGGGTCGACCAGATCATGCAGCGCATGACCGACACGCTTGATTGCGACGCGCGTGGAGACGGGCAAAAGGGCTTTTAGAAATCGTTTCATCCTGCCCGCCATACTTGACCCAACTCCGCTTTGCCACCACTTAGCGGGAATGTCTGAAACCCCTGACATATCAAAGACGAAAGTCGTCACATTAGGCTGTCGCCTGAACGCCTATGAGTCTGATGTCATCGCGGCGAATGCCCGCGACGCAGGTGAAAGTGCAGCGGTTGTGATTAACACCTGTGCCGTGACAAATGACGCCGTGGCGGAAAGCCGCCGTCAGGTGCGCAAAGCCGCGCGCGAAAACCCTGAGGCTCGGATTATCGTGACGGGCTGTGCCGCGCAGATCGACCCGACCATGTTCGCCGATATGGCGGAAGTTCACCAAGTCCTCGGCAATCAAGAGAAGATGAACCCGCTCTCTTTCGGCCCGGATGCGCCGATGGAGCGCATTCGCGTAAACGATATTATGAGCGTCCGCGAAACCGCGCCCCAATTTATGGGCAGCGAGAATGCGCTTCCCATAAAAAGCCAATCGCGCAGCCGCGCCTTTCTGCAAGTCCAGAATGGCTGCGACCATCGTTGTACCTTCTGCATCATTCCCTATGGGCGCGGAAATTCGCGCTCCGTCCCGGCGGGCGAGATTGTTGGGTCTGTGAAATCCTTGGTCCGGCAGGGTTATAATGAAGTCGTGCTGACGGGTGTGGACCTGTCGAGTTGGGGCGGAGATCTGCCCGGCACGCCGCCGCTGGGCGATGTGGTCAGGCGGATATTGAAATTGGTGCCGGACCTACCGCGCCTACGTCTGTCCTCCATCGATCCGGCGGAAGTGGATGACGTGCTCTTTGATTTACTGGTCACGGATAAACGGATGAGCCCCTATCTCCACCTCTCCCTGCAATCGGGGGATGATATGATTTTAAAAAGGATGAAACGCCGCCATTCCCGCGCCGATGCAGTGGCGTTGTGCCAGCGTCTGAAAGCCGCGCGGCCGGAATTTACATTCGGCGCGGATATCATTGCAGGCTTCCCGACCGAGGATGACGCGATGTTCGAAAACTCCGTTTCCGTGGTTTCGGAGATCGGTATTCCGTGGCTCCACGTCTTTCCCTATTCCGCGCGACAAGGCACGCCCGCTGCAAAAATTTCGCCTGTTGACGGCAATATCGTCAAAGCCCGCGCGAAGCTTCTGCGTGAGGCGGGCGCAGCAGAAAAAGCGGCGCATTTGCAAACGCGCATTGGCGATGAGGACGAAGCTCTATTCGAAGAAACAGGTCTAGGTCGCCTCCCCGATTTCTCGATGGTGAAGGTGGACAATCCAGCCGAAGCAGGTAGCTTGGCGCGTGTCCGCATCACGGGCGCGACGGATACGCAATTAATTGGAACTTTGATCTAAATGGCTGAAAAGAAAAAAGGCTTTCTGAGCAAGCTCGGGTTCAAGTCCAAAGCGGATAAACTTGCCGAAGAAGCGGCGGCAAAAGCGGCGGCGCAGCAGCGCGTCGATGAACAAATGGCCGCGCGCATGGCCGCGATCAACGCCGCCGCTCTCGCCTCTGCCCGAAAACAGGATGAAGCGTCTCAGGGGCTGTCAGAGGAAGAGACAGCCGCACGCGAGTTAGAGGAAAAACGCCTCGCCGAAATCCAAGCCGCCCGCGACGTCGCCCGGGCCAAACAGTTGGCCGAAGAGCGGGCGCGGAAAGATGAAGAGGCCGCTGCCGCGAAATCCCGCGCCGAGGAAGAGGCCCGCCTCCGCGAGGAAGCGGAAGCCGCGCGTCTCGCCGAAGAAGAACGGCTAGCGGCGGAAGCCAAAGCTAAACGCGCGGCCGAAGATCAAGCCCGTCGCGAAGCGGAAGCCGCAGAAGCTGCTCGTATCAAAGCCGAGGAAGAAGCCGCCCTCGCCAAGGCGAAAGACGAGGCGGAAGCCGCCGCGCTGAAAGCGAAGCAAGAGGCTGAGGCGAATGTCCGCAAGGAGGCCCGCCTTGCTGAAGAGGCCAAACGCGAAGCAGAAGAAACAGCGCGCCTTGAAGCGGAACGTCTTGAACGCGAACGGTTGGAAGCGGAGCGCATAGAGGCCGAAAAACTCGCCGCAGAAAAAGCCGAGTCCGAACGTCTGAAACGCGAAGCCGAAGAAGCCGAACGCCGCGCCCGCATCGCCGAAGAACGCGCCGCCCGCGAGATCGCCGAACGCGAAGCCGCCGAGCAAGCCGAAAGAAATCGCGCCGCCAAACGCGCAGAAGCCGGTCTGCCCGAATTAAAAGCCGAGCCTGAACCACTGGCCGAAGGCGGGTTTATGAACCGCATCTCGGCGGGTCTACGGAAATCCACGACGCGCATGTCCGACCAGATGGGTGCGGCCTTTACGAAGCGCACTTTGGACGAAGCCGCGATTGAGGAATTGGAAGATATCCTCGTCATGTCAGATCTCGGCTACGGGGTCGCAGCGCAGGTGACGGATCGTTTGCGCGAAACGAAATTTGATAAACAGGTCACGGATTTGGAAATTAAAATCGCCCTCGCCGATGTGATTTCCGATATCCTGACCCCATTGGAACGGCCCATCGTCTTCGGCATGGCCAAGCCGCAGATCATGCTGTTTGTCGGGGTGAATGGTTCGGGCAAAACGACGACGCTCGGCAAAATCGCCAAGAGCTATACGGATAAAGGTAAGAAGGTTCTCATCGCGGCGGGCGATACATTCCGCGCGGCGGCAGTCGAACAGCTCACCGTTTGGGGCGAACGCGCGGGCGCACCCGTTATGTCTTCGGGACAGGGCACGGACGCGGCGGGGCTCGTCTTTGACGCCATGAAACGCGCCAAGAACGAAGACTTTGACATCCTGATGATCGACACGGCGGGACGGTTACAGAATCGCTCGGAACTCATGGAAGAATTAAATAAAATCATCCGCGTCATCCGCAAACAAGACGCCACCGCACCGCACCATTCCATCCTCGTCCTCGACGCGACGGTTGGACAGAATGCACTGACGCAAACGGAAGCTTTCCGCGACACGGCGGATGTGACGGGATTGATTATGACCAAGCTGGACGGCACAGCGAAAGGCGGCGTGCTGGTCGCGCTCTCAGACAAATACGCCCTGCCCATCCATCATATTGGCATCGGTGAACGGATCGAGGATTTAGAGAATTTCAGCGCCCCGGTCTTCGCGGCAGCGCTGTCCGGCGTAGCGGATGCTTTGAACTGATGGCTTTTCGGTTCACAACAGCTACCCTCTTTGCGCTTTTAACTGCGCTTTCATATGCTTTTGTCGCAGCCCATCACTCGGAGACATTCACATATATTAAAAAACCGCTTCCCAATGTCCCTGAAAGCGCGATGAGAAGTGGATATTGTTGCATGCTCTACGACATCGATAGAGATGGCCGAACACAGAACGTAGAGGCGACTTATTGTACAGATGAAGTCTATCGCCAAGAGTCTATCCGGACATTATCGTCATGGGTCTATGATAAAAAACGGCAAGACGGGACTCCTGTGGCGGCTTATAATATTACAGCCAGCATTGCTTACCGTATCGAAGATATGATGGGTGTGCCAATCTCCGGACCTCATGAATTTATGACGCCCTTATCGAATGGGGAATATTATATGGAACGGATTTGTTCGCCCTTGATTGGTTAAGTTAAAAATATCATTTAATTAATTTCAATCTTGGGAAGTCCGCGCGGGTTTTTCAGGCGGTTGAGGGTTGAACTTACGGTTAGAGGTTAAACTTACGGGTGAGAGCCTGTTGAACAGACCCACGCGGTGTTGAGCGTTTCCTTTAACCGTGTGAACCACATTCAAACCCGTCGTCAGTCGAGTTTCAAATCTGTACGGACCACCGAAACTTTCGATGATATTTGCCCGTCCCCCTCGCGACCGGACCGGTTTGCAACCCGGTCGTCCCTTGAGGAGAACAGCGTGGGTTTAAGCGTTGTTTTTCGGGGTGGGGATTATTCTCTTAGTTATTCAATTAGCGCATTGAATTTATTGAAGAGTCGCAGACACATAAATGCGGATATAGTTTTGTGATTATTTTCAAACCGTCATTACCGGGCTTGTCCCGATAATGACGGAAGAGAGATAGTTTTATCTCCGCTTTCGGTGCGGGGCACGGCGTTGATAGGCGGGGTGGTTTTCTGTGCCGTAATAGCCCGTCGTTGCATCTGCTTGTGATGAAGAAATCACCTCTGTCGATACATCAACGTTATGTGTTGATGAGGTGGAATAATGCCCGCTGGTATAGCTGCCACTCGAATAACCGGACGTATTCGACACGCGTCCCGTTCCGGGCTGACACAATACCCGCCGCCATTCATAGCGTTCCGGCGAAATCAGGTTTCGCGTTTGAACATCGCCATATTCGGCGGGGACATTGACTTCATAGGCTTCAGCCGGACGGACGAGATCTTCCACCGTTACATTCGTATACTCCGCAGGGACTGGGATTTCCCGCACACCGCCGGGATCCGCCAGCACCTGCTTCGTGATCGAGCGGGTCTGTGCGGGAACCGGCATGCGGATAACGCGAGACGGCGCGCTCATGACGCGGCGAGTCGTTGTGACGGAGGTGCCCGGTTCTTCGACGAGACACCAGATCTCGCAGCCCGGACCGCATGTGTCGCCGCCCTGCTGCGTCGTGGCGTAACTGCCACCGCGATAGCCGGAGCTGTCCCGCAAGCGCCCATCCGCCGTCGAGCGAATGATATAACCCTGCCGTTGCAGCTCCGCAGGATTGCCACGTTTCCAGACGAGATGCGGCGCACCCGTTTGCAGGCGTTCCGTCACGGTCGAAAATTGCGGCGCACTGACCGAGAGACGGTCATGTGCAGGACGCGTGACGATCTGTTCCGTACGGGTGGTATAGCGCGGTTGGCGGACCTCATAGCGGACACTTGGTTCCTTCGTCATGATTGTTTCCTGCCGCGCCTGAAGCTGGGGTTCAGTCACCTCTAACCGCGCATGTGCTTCGCTTTTGATGACGGTCTGCGTCCCCGTCGAATATTGCGCGGGAATACGGACCTGCGCGTAACATTCACCGGGATTGGCGACGGGCGGCAGGGCTTCGGGAAAGGCGGGATTACCCGCAAAGGCCGACGTCGCCGTCCCCGCTATGATGAGAGCCAAAATAGGGCTTAGCTGACGCATGGGACACTCCGGTTCAGGATAAAAGGCGTTTTCGGATAAGATGAAAAAGGATGACGGCCAGAAGCACGCCAAGAGCATTGGCGATGGCGTCGGCGACCGAGCCCGTCCGTCCCAGCCCCATAAAATGTTGTGCGAACTCTAAAACGATTCCTAAACTGATAAATCCAACGACGACCCACCCGCCCCAAAGGCGCGGCCAGCCGAGACGCGTCAGTCCCGCGAGCACACCATAAGAGAAGAGATGCAGGACCTTGTCGACATGTGGTGTGCCACCCGTCGAAAAGCTGGGGCGCAGGCTCATGTAAATCACGACAAGCGTGGCGAGGATCGAGAGAATCTGGATGAGTCGGGTCATGGGCCCCGCTATAGGCGGGACAAGCGGGCGCGGCGATGACCAAATCACGATCATTTTTGGTCGGCCCACGCCGGATATCTGTCCCACAACAGCACATATTATGATTAAGCAGGTGTAAATGTGGCGGGAATATGGCAAATACCCGAATGAAGGGCCGCATTATGGCCAAATTCGGGCTTAGACACGCCCCATAGTTTTGACGGATTCTCCCATGGACACACTTGACCCCAAAGACGTTGCGAATGAGCTGGATGGTTGGACCGGCGGCGATGATTTCATCACTAAAGTTTTCCAATTCGAAGATTTTGCGGAAGCCTTTGGTTTTATGACGCGCATCGCGATTATCGCGGAAAAAATGGATCATCATCCCGAATGGTATAATGTTTACAACCGTGTCGACGTGACCCTGACGACCCATGATGCGGGCGGTGTGACGGAAAAAGATGTTACGCTGGCCAATGCCATGGAAAAGGCTACGTCATGAAGCCAGCCCTGGTTTTCGCATTGCTTTTGGGCACGGCCACACCTGCACTCGCGCAAAGCAATATCTCCATCATGCCCGTCTGTCCGGGCGGGGCGGTTATCGAATTGGACGGTCAACCTGCCTGTGCAAAGGAAGACACGCTGGCGCTGCTAATCTCTGATTTTGAAGCCTCCGAACTTGAATTCGACATTTACCGCCGCGGGCAGGAGGGCGACAGAGCCGCCCTTCGCCTGCTGCCGGATAATTCACCCGAAGCGGCGGCGGAGGCGGATGAACGTCGCACCCGCTTCCTCTCCCGCCATGCCGCGCTGTCGACCGTTCCGATGACGGATGCGGACCGGATGAATTATGATCTGCTCGGCTTTGTCCTCACGCAGCGTCAACGCCTCGCGCCATTTGATGCAGCACGCATTCCATTTATGAATGATAGCGGGTTTTTCAACGAACTCTCTTTTGTCGTCCGTCAGACGGATTTCAAAACGGTTGAAGATTATGAAGCCTATGCGTCCCGCCTGACCCGCCTGCCGCGTTTCTTCGGACAGGCGCAGGAAAATATGAGGCGCGGGATACGCGACGGATTTACGGCCAGCGATATTATCTTGCCAGGCATCCAAGAGATGATCGACGACATGGCGGAAAGTACGCCAGAGAGCCACCCGCTCTACGCGCCGTTCAAATCCTTCCCCGAAGACATGGCTGAAGCCGATCAGGCCCGCCTGCGCGGATTGGGCAGAGCAGCCCTCGAATCCGCAGCCATTCCCGCCTATCGCGATCTGGCGAAATTTATGCGTGATGAATATGCGACCGCCGCACGTCAAACGGCAGGCCTCGGCGATAGCGAGACGGAACGCGAATACTACCGCGCCCTCACACGGTATTTCACGACATTGGATATGTCCCCGGACGAGGTTCACGAACTGGGCCTGCGCGAAGTTGCGCGCATTCGGGCCGAGATGGACGGCATCATCGCGGAGACGGAATTTGACGGAACCTTTACGGAATTCCTGAATTTCCTGCGCACCGATCCCCAATTTTACGCAACGACGCGCAAAGAGCTGCTGATGCATGCGAGCTATTTGGCGAAGAAGCTGGACGGGAAGATGCCGGAATATTTCGCGACCCTGCCGCGCCTGTCCTACGGCGTCATTCCCGTGCCGAAAGAGATCGAGAAGACCTATACCACCGGCCGTTATTTTGGCGGAAATCCGGATCGCGGACAGGCCGGCAATTATGTCGTGAACACCTATAACCTGCCGCAACGCCCGCTTTATAACCTCCCTGCCCTGACCGCGCATGAGGGCGTGCCGGGACACCATATGCAAATCGCGATTGGGCAGGAACTCAAAGGCCTTCCGAAATTCCGCCAGAGCCTTTATCCCAATGCCTTTGGCGAGGGTTGGGGACTCTATGCCGAGAAACTCGCCGGAGAGATGGGCATATACGAGACACCTTATGAGCGGTTCGGGCAGTTATCTTATGAGATGTGGCGCGCTTGCCGCCTTGTTGTCGATACGGGTCTGCATTGGAAAGGCTGGACGCGGGAGGAGGCAGAACAGTGTTTCCTGGAGAACTCCGCCCTCGCTCCGCATAATATCAAGACGGAAGTCGAGCGCTATATTTCATGGCCCGGACAGGCGCTGGCCTATAAAATCGGCGAGCTGAAAATTCTGGAATTACGCGACAAAGCCAAAACGGAATTAGGCTCGGATTTCGACATTCGCCGCTTCCACGATGCCGTCCTGGAAAATGGGGGCATTCCACTGGATATGTTGGAAGAGCGGATTAATCGCTTTGTTTTTTCCGAACGGCAACGAATTTCGGAAAGCGCCAACCCGGTCAATGCGCCGCCGCTTTAGCCCCAATTGAAAATGCCCACCGAAAGACGACCTCAAAAGGTCGGTTTCGGCAGGCATTGTCAGCCCCCATTATCTGGGTAGGTTAGAAGCGGTAGCGTCCGCGTATTGTCACTGGAATTGTGACACGACCCTGATTGTTATTCAGTCCGCCCAGTGCCGTTCCCGGCGCCAGCAGGCTGTTATCCGACTTTAATCCGCCCTGAAAACGGACACCCGTTTCCAAACCAATTGTTGTGTAACGCGCGACGGGCGTTTCCAGGCCGACGAGCGCGGCACCAGTTGGCACCCAGCTATCTTCGTAAAATCCGAAAGAGCCACCGTTAATATCGCGGTCGCCATTGCGGGCATTATCGACGGAGATGTCACCGACGCGAGACACACCTGCGCGAGCCTCTACATAAGGACGCACACTGTCGAGGATGATACCATTTGTAGGTTGGAAATATTGACGCAATCCGATTTCAGCACCAAAGGCTTCATAGTCGCTGAGTGAGCCCGTAATGGCACGGCCATTGATGGAGCCGAAGTTCTGCACACCATCGCTATCGGCTTGCTCATAATGACCCAGCAAGCTGACCTTTGTATTCGGCGCTAATGCATAAGACCCGCCAAGTTCGGCGCGGACGCCCGTATCATAAGCATCACCAAAAGAGATTGAGTCAAATTCCGTACCTTCCAAATTATTTGAGCGGCTGGCTGTTACGATATTGTTCCCGGCCGCAAATGACGGACCAATGCCGCCTTCGAGGTTCCAACGGGCCAAACAATTGCCGGAATGGCAGCGTTTATCCGGTGTGTGCGCCGCAGGCTGGCCGTAATAACCGGTTTGCGGATTATAATTTGTGTGGTCTTTTTTTCCGCCGAGGCCGAGGAAAGAACATCCCGACAATGCGATGGCGGCGGCGCCGAGCATGAGAATACGCATAGTATCATCCTGTATGTTCCGGATTGGCACAATCGCCTATTTGTTCCGGTATCTTGCAGGATGAGGGTGCAAAGCAGAGGCCAGTTTTTGAAAACACTCCCCTAAAACGAGAAAACCCGACCGCGAAGGCCGGGCTTTGAAACTTTATCTTTGGATTTGCTTAGAAAGCAACCCGTCCGCGGAGGCTGACCGGAATGGAAATCCGGTCTTCTGCTGCCGGGTCATTCGCTTTCAGGTTATCGCGCCAACGAATGCCGGTTTCGACACCAATCGCGGCACGCGGACCTACAGCCATTTCCGCACCGATGACACCTGCCGCCGTTGGACGCCATCCACTATCGATGAATTGCTGCTCATTAAAGAGGTCACCATTATCATCATATGTCTGGGTCAGTGTGACCGCGTCATTATAGGCAAAACCTGCAGACGCACCGACATAAGGACGAAGCGCATAGCTGTTGCCAACATATTGACGAACACCGGCTTCGAGCGTGTATTGCTCAAGATCGCTGAACTCACCGCTGAGTGTGCGCTCTGTTGCGCCGACATCCGGTGTGAACGTACCCGCCGCATCATATGTACCTGATGTAAAGGATCCTGTTGAAACAGACTGTCCTTCTTTTTTTGAATATCCTGCAGTCGCCAAGAGCGTTGTGTTGCGGGAAATATCATAGCTTGTCCCGCCGCCGATTGTGAACCCGTCTCCAAATGCGTCAGAATAGCTGATGGCATCAATTGCACCGGCTTCGCCGCCACCTCCGTCAGCCGGCCCAGCCTCTTTTCCACCGAAAAGGTCACCGTCAATATCAAATTCTGAGCCGCCAAAGACTTCAAAGCCAAAGGGCATAGCACCTGACCCACCGCGCAGTTGCGTGCCACAAGGGACCGAGCCCGGACCACAAGGCGCCGCGCCGTAACCGGCTTGGCCACCATAAGCTGCAACACCGTAAGGCTGCGGCACGTAAATCGGTGCGCCCTGAATATTTTGAACATATTGACCGTTGATATATTGGCCATTGGAAAGCTGTGTTCCGACAACATTTTGTCCGTAGGCCGCGGCACCGTAAGGGGCAGCCGCACCAAGTGTTGTCACACCTGCGCCGTAACCTGAGTTAATCGCGCCCGGGCCAAACCCGCCGCCAATTCCCTGTGCGGAAAGACCCGCACTGACATTTTGACCGTAACCTGCGCCTGCCGGACCATATCCTGCGACGCCTGCAAAAGGATCAGCGCCATACCCGGCCTGTTGACCGTAACCCGCCTGACCAAATCCAGCTTGGCCGTATCCTGCATGACCATGACCGGCATGTCCGCCGTAACCCGCTTGCCCGGTGGCGCATCCCGCGCCGTAACCCTGTGCCTGATAGGCTTGACCGTAACCTTGTTGACCATAGGCCTGTGTCGGTCCACATCCGGCACCGTAGGCGCCATTTGCCGCGCCGTAGCCCGCATGGTGTTTCTGTCCGCCCATTCCAAGCCAGGAACAACCCGACAATAATACCGCTGATAATGCGCAAGCTGCAAGCCTCATGTCGGCCTCCTTCATTTTGAACCTTCGTCCTCTTGTCTCAACTTAAAACAGAGGATGCTTAAAAAACCGTTCCCAAACCGGAAACAAAACCTTAACAAAACCAAGTCTTTGCTTGGTTAATGAACCCAAACCCTAAAAATTGACCGATCCGCGCAATGTGAACGGGATGGAGATATTCGCATCGCCCTTTTCGCCGGAGATTGTTTCCCCCGCCGCATTGGTGAAATCTGCATATTCTCGCGCGCCCTGAACCCGGACACCTGTTTCCGCCGCGAGCGCGAAGCCCGGAGTCAATTGCCATTCGGCCCCAACATTTAACTGACCCTGTGGAATCCATTGTGAGTCATAAAGGCGGGTCGAATTTGCCGGTGTCGGAACGGTGTAGAAATGTTCAGCGTCACCCGTTTCTTCAAATGTGCGCTGATAAAAAGCTTGCGATTGTCCGACCGTAACATCAACCGCGCTGACATGAGACGCCCCGACGGCACCGCCGATAAAGGGCGTGACCGTGCGGAAGCCTTCAGACTGTACGAATGGCTTCAGGTAATGGCGGGCACCGATTTCGACATCATATTGTCTGAGGTCGGAGAAATCATAAGTGAACCGCGCAATTTCATTATTAGGAATAAAAGTTACATTTCGGATCGGACCGCCACTTGGCACAAATGCACCCGGCACAGGGTCACCCTCAGCATTGAGGACCGGCGAGTAATTCTGTATAATGTCTTCTTGATACAGCGTTGCAGTCACAGTCGCACCATCGCCAGAATTACCTTCTGCGTGAGTATATCCACCATTCACGAAAACAGTTGTGTTCTTACCGGCGACATATTCCAATCCGGCTTTCAGGCTGGCCGGTGTTGACCAAACATCATCAAAAGAAACTGTCGGGCGTGTGCTGGATTCAAATGTATTTGGCGCAAAGATATTTGCGGCATCCAGTTCATTTGCAGTAAAACGGGTCGTGACGATCTGGCCGTCGGCCTGAGAACCCGTAACACGGCCTTCATTATAAACTTGAGGATTATATCCGTTACGCGGGTCGAGATCGTCCCTGACGTCATAATCAAGCAGGTTGCCGGAGACACTTTTCTCGACACCGAGAGACAGTGAACCGCGCAGTTTTGGCTTTTTCAGCTTGGGCCCTGTCTGATAATGTTGCGTCTGGCCGTGCGCTTGCCCGACTGCCGTGCCATATGATCCATCCGCATATTGCGGTTGGCCATATTGCGGTTGTTGCGGAAAACCATTGGTGGAGCGGTATTGACCCGCCCCGTACTGACCTTGCGGCGCAGTCGCGAGGGTGACTTGCTCCGGACGGCAACCTTGCGGGATTTGTTGGCGCGGGGAAAAGACCTGACAGCGATTGGCCACGTTATGTGAGCCATATTGACCGTGATGCGCCGCTTTCTGCTTGGCATAAGGATTTTCATATTTTCCCGGCTTACCCGTGATAAAAGAACACCCTGACAGTAAAACCGCAGACAAAGCAGCAGAAGCAGCAACAGAATACAGACGCATATCGTCCCCCGAAAGCAAACCCAGATTTGGGCACGGGACGCACTCGCCCCGTCATGGTTAATAGGGGTGTGAATGATTTTGCTTAACAACCCGTTTAGGCGGGAGATTTTCGTGAGATTTTCCCTAGAGGAGTGTTTTCACCGCCTCTGGCGGGCGTCCAATGATGGCCCGCTCACCATCACTGACAATGGGACGTTCGATCAATTTCGGATGTTTGGACATGGCTTTGAGCAGGGCGTCAGACGCATTGACGGCCTTTAAGCCCAGCTCTTTATATATCGCTTCGCCCCTCCGCATCAGCGCGCGAGGATCGTCGAGACCTAATTGGTTCAGCATTCCCGTGATCTCTGCTGCCGTTGGCACATCGTCTAGATATTTACGAATTTCGACAGGTTTGCCAGCCGCTTCTATGAGGGCCAGCGTTTGTCGGGATTTCGAACAGCGGGGATTATGCCAGATCGTCAACATGGGAGATCCTCTCTTTTGCGGGTTGCCAGAGTGCGCGTGTAACGCCAAATGGGTCCCGTGACCACAGCCAGCCCAAAAGTCCTGCTCATCAGTTCCACCGTCGCCAGTTCGCGCGTCGGCGCAACAGCGGCCGGCTTTTGCTTGCAGCGATTGGGCGTGGAGACGGTTGTGCTGCCCACGACGCTAATGGGGCGGCATCCTGGATGGGGTGCGCCCGGTGGTGGGGCAGTGGAGACTGAACGCCTGCGCAAGATGTGGCATGCCATCCGCAAACAGGACCTGCATTTTGACGGTGTCCTAACGGGATATATGGGCGAAGTCGGACATATTGACCTGGCGGCAGATATTATTCGCGACATCCGTGCGAAAAATCCGGCGGTCAAAATCTGGGTCGATCCTGTTATGGGCGATCACGGAAACCTCTATATTCCCGAACACCGTGCGGCGGCCATTCGGGACGCCCTCGTCCCCCTCGCGGATTGTATTACGCCAAACCTCTGGGAGCTGTCTTGGCTGTCCGGTCAGGTATTAGACACGCCACAGAATATTCGAAAAGCGGCATCGGCTTATGGCTCTGTCCTCATCACCTCTGTGCCGGATGGAGAGGACATTGGCGCAGCTTGGGAGTCACCAGAGGATGCGCTCATCTGCTCGCACGAGAAATTCGACTCTGTGCCGCATGGTGGCGGGGACAGTCTCGGCGCGATCTTACTGGCCCATCATTTGCGCGGGTTGGACGCACGGACGGCTCTCAGTGCAGCTGTCGGTTCAATCTTCGATATTATGCGCGCCGCCAATGAAGCGGATGCGGGCGAGCTGCCACTCGTGCGCTGCCAAGGGGCGCTCATCGCGCCGCAAGGCCTAGACGTGAAGGACTACATATAATGACCGATTATCCCCTGAGCGGCCAATTACCAGATCAATTCAGCTCCTTGCGGACGACGATTGATACGAACTTCACAGAACATGAGGAGTTGGGTTTTCAATTCTGCGTCATGCAACATGGCCGCACGCTTATTGATATTCAGGCGGGTTGGACCGACCGCCAAAAATCCGCACCCGTCGATGAAGACACGCTCTTCGCCGTCTTCTCCTCCGGCAAAGCCGTCGCCGCGCTCGTCATCGCGTGGCTCGTAGAAGAAGATAAAATCGGCTATGACCAATTGGTCGAGACGATCTGGCCGGAATTCGCGCAAGCCGGAAAAACCGGCCTGACCATTGGTCAACTCATGTCGCATCAATCCGGTCTATCCGGCATCATCAATCCCGATTGGACGCCTCAGGATTGGTTCGATTGGGAGAAGACCATTCAACAATTGGAAACCCAAACGCCCCTGTTTGAACCCGGTTCTGCCTCCGGCTATCATCCTGTGACTTACGGTTTCCTCGCAGGAGAAATCGCACGCCGCGCCGACGATGAAGGCCGCACCTTGGGCCGAATCCTGCGCGAAGAGCTTTGCGACATAGCGGATGCGGATGTCTGGATTGGCTTGCCCGAAGCCGAGCATGCGCGCTGCGCTCAGATGCAAAAGCCGAAAACCATGGCCGATCTCGGTGAGATGAATGAGGCCTCCAAAGCAGCCTTCATGCAAAAATGGTCTTCCCCCGGCGGCAAAGGCACACAGGCTTGGCGTGAAGCGGAACTGGCGGGATCGAACTGTCACGCCACAGCGCGTGGTTTGGCGACGCTGATGCAGATCGGCGCGGATGGACGGTTGGCGGGCGCACCTTTCCTCAGCGAAGATACACTCGCCGCGTTCTCTAAATCCCGCGTCTCCGGTCAAAACCTCGTCCTGCCATTTGAAATCGACTTCGCGGCGGGAGTCATGCGCAATTCACCTAACTTCTTTTATGGTCCGACGGCGTCCACACTCGGCCATAGCGGTTGGGGCGGGTCGTGCCTTTTTGCCGATCCGGTCACGGGTCTGCACGGGGCTTATACAATGAACCGACAGCGCAACACGTTGCTGGGTGATATCCGCCCGCGCGCCCTGATCGACGCTGTTTACGAAAGCCTTTAGAATGAGCGCACTTGTAGAACGACTTTGGGAACTCGGTCCCACAATGGTGGAGGGCACGCCCCACGCGCAAAAAATCGGGATGAAATTCGTTGCCGTGGATAAGGGTCGGGCGACACTGTCCCTACCTTATAACACGGCCCTCATCGGGGACCCCGCAACGCGCGTTGTGGCAGGCGGTGCGGTGACAACCTTGCTGGACCAAGCCAGCGGCCTTGCCGCGATTGCAGGGTTCGACGCGCTCGGCCCCGTCGCGACACTCTCCCTGCGCATTGATTATCAGCGCCCCGCCAAACCGGGCGAAACCATAATTGCCGAAGCCATCTGCTATAAGGTCACGCGTAATGTCGCCTTTGTTCGCGCCGTCGCCCATGACGGCGATGAGGAAGATCCCGTCGCCACGGCGCAATCCTGTTTCATGGTCACGGGAAAACAATATACCGTCGAAGAAACTTACAAGGCGGGAGACAAGACATGACCCCGCGCGACGCCCAGAAGCTGGTAGAGTCCATTCCCTATGCGAAGAGCCTCGGTATTGAGGCCCGCCTCATGGGGGACGATTTTTTCCTCGTCCTGCCCTACACAGATAGTAATATCGGCAATCCCGCCCTGCCCGCGCTCCATGGCGGTGTCGTCGGTGGGTTCATGGAAGTTTGCGCGATGGCGGAATTAAAACGCCGGAGCCTTGAGCTGGGCGACCCTCATGCGAAATTCGCCAAGACCATCGGAATCAATGTCGATTACCTGCGCCGCGGGAAACCCGTCGAGACTTATGCCCGCGCCGATATTTTCAAAGAAGGCAGCCGCGTCGCCAATGTCCGCGTGCGCGCCTGGCAGGAGCGCGAAGACAAACCCATCGCGGCCCTGAGCGGGCATTTCCTCCTACCCCGTGCGGATGATAAATGACGCCAGTGATGGAGATCTGTTCACTCGAACGGTGGAACAGGCTCTGCCGACGGATGGGCCTTGCGGCAGATGCCGCAACTTATAGTGATCTGGTTGTGGCTCATGCAGAGAAACACCGCGCTTATCATACGCTCGACCATATCGCCGCCTGTCTGCGGCATTTGGATGAAGTTCGGGACCAAACCGAACGCCCGGATGAAATCGAAATGGCGCTCTGGTTTCACGACGCTATCTATAAACCGCTCTCCGGCACAAATGAAGAAGACAGCGCGGACTGGGCGGCAGACTGGCTGGCTAAACGCCGGGCGGAAGACGCGGTCATCTCGCGAATAGTCACGCATATTCTGGACACCAAAAGCCACGGCACGCCGGAATCTCTGGACGGGCAATTCATGCTCGACATAGACCTCTCCATCCTCGGCACACCTAAACATGTTTATGACCAATTCGAAAAAGACGTGCGGTTTGAATATCGCCGCGTCCCAAAATTTATCTTCCGCAAGAAACGCGCGGAGATTTTGAGCGGTTTTCTAGAGCGGAATAGGATTTATGCGACGGAATATTTTTACGAAAAGCTTGAGACTCAGGCCCGGAAAAATCTGCTGCAAGCCATCGAAATGTTGCAGCGTTAGGGAAACAAAAATTAACGCTAAGGTTTAAATTAAATTGAACGGCTTTTTGCTACTGGCGCCACATGACAAAGCTCGTGGGATTTCTGACAAATTACGTATTAATCGATTTCGAGAACGTTCAGCCCAAAAATTTGAATGTACTCAAAGGA
Source organism: uncultured Caulobacterales bacterium (assembly GCA_947503715.1). Classification (GTDB taxonomy): domain Bacteria; phylum Pseudomonadota; class Alphaproteobacteria; order Caulobacterales; family Maricaulaceae; genus Litorimonas. Next base: position 366,013 of record CANNER010000004.1, read on the forward strand.
GAACACTTCAAAATTTATTTGTTTCTAGGCGCAAAACAAACCCGCATTGATGTTCCACTCGCGACCGCCATGCACGAATTTGGACCTGAACGTGCCAGATATATTAGAGTCTCGGAAACGCGCGCCAACGCACTCGACTTTCATATGACATATTATCTGGGGCAACTCGTCACCCGTGATCCCGACGCATATTTTCATCTCATAACAAAGGATAAGGGGTTTGACCCGTTGATCGATCACTTAATGTTGGAAAATATCAATGTCCGTCGGCGCGAAGCGCTTGCTGATATTCCAATATCAAATATCAGCAAGGACGCAGATTTAGACGAAAAATTTGATGCCATTATCAAAAATCTTATAGGGCGGGGTCAGGCAAAGCCCCGTACGGAAAAGACTCTCAAAAACGTCATGCGAAATGTTTTTAAAGAGGGTTTAACTGAGACAGAAGTCAACGCGCTTTACAACAAATTGACCGCTTCAAATTATATCACATCCAGTGACAATAAAATTTCCTATTCCCTACCAAGGTAGTATATTTTGCAGCCCTAACAGCGACGCATATTGCATGACTTCATAGGCGCATTTCTTTATGCCTCTCCCATGATTGCCGCCGCCACACTCACCCGACGCAATGTCTTTAACCAATCTTGGCCAATTATGCTCGCCAATGGTGCCGCGCCGATTGTGGGTCTTGTCGACACGCTTATGGTCGGACGGTTTGTGGGGACGCAGGCTCTAGCAGGCATCGGTTTGGGCGCGGTCATTTACGGGATTGCCTATTGGGGATTTGGCTTTTTACGTATGTCGACAGCGGGGCTTGCCGCGCAGAGTGACGGCGCGGGCGCGGAGGCCGAGGTGCAAGCGCATATTTTGCGGGCTATTCCGATTGGTCTTGTCATCGGCCTGCTCATCTTCGCGCTGCAAATTCCGCTTCTGACAGGCGCATTTAAAATCTTCACCGCGAGCGCGGAAATTGAGGGCAGCGCGCGGGATTATATCATGGCGCGGCTTTGGGGGCTGCCTGCCACCCTCGGCACAATCGCACTCATGGGTTGGTTTGTCGGGATCAGTCGCGCGGGATTAGCGCTCTGGCTTCAGATCGTCCTCAATATCGTGAACATTATTCTCTCGCCAATATTTGTGATTGTCTTAGGCGGCGGTTTGGTCGGCGTAGGGCTGGCGAGTGCGGCTGCAGAATGGGCGGGTTTTGCGGCGGGCCTGTTTTTGATGATCCGCGAGGTGCGGCGGCGCGGCGGTTGGAGGCCCGGCGCGTTCACGAAGAAAGTGCTATTGGCCAGAGACGCCTTGTCGAAACTGGGTGTGGCCAATGGGAATATTTTTATCCGAACAATGGCCCTGACCGTTGGATTTAATTTCTTCGGCAATGCGGCCGCGACGGAAGGCGAGACCTTCCTCGCGGGTTATCACGTCCTGATGCAGATGATCACCATGGCCGCGCTTGTGCTGGACGGGTTTGCCCACACCGCCGAAGCCGTGACAGGGGCCGCTTATGGGGCGAAGGACAAACCGCGCTTCAAACGCGCTGTCCGGTTGACGAGCGAGTTTTCCGTCGGCTTCGCGCTCCTGATCGGCGTGTTGATTTACTTCGGCGGGCCCTATCTCATTCAATTGCTGACAACAGATCCTGCCGTGCGCGAGAGCGCCATGACCTATCTCCCCTATTGCGCCCTCGCGCCCATCATGGGCTTTGCGGCCTATCAGATGGACGGGATTTTCATCGGCACGACCCGTACCGCCGCCATGCGGAATGCGGGAATTGTCGCCGTCATTTTATATATCGCCGCGCATTATGTCGTGTACCCGATCTTCGGCGCGGCGGGCATCTGGTTCGCGTTTTTATTCTATTACGTCATGCGGGCTGTGACGTTAGGCTTCGCCTATCCGGCGATCACGAGACATATGGAGGCGACTGCATGAGCCTTCCTGAAGGCTATAAACCCCACTTCCGAAAATCCGCTTTCACCGATCCGTGGGAGCCGCTCTATTCCCGTATGACGCCGGACCAAATCAGTCTCGGCGCGGTCCTGCGAGAGGCGCATTGCAATTCGCGCGGGATTATTCACGGCGGATTTATCTCATCTATCGCCGATAATGCGATGGGCCTGACCTGCGCACAGATGATGAAAGCGGAGGGCCGCGAGATGAAAAGCCTCATCACCGTCAACCTCTCCGTCGACTTTACGGGCATGGCAAAGGTCGGCGAATGGATTGCGACACAAAGCGAGATGGTAAAGCTCGGCGGCAGTCTTGGCTTCGTGCAGTGTCAGTTGGTGACGGAAAAGGCGATCGTCGCCCGCGCCAATGCGACGTTTAAATTAGGTTAGGGTAGCGCGACCTTCGTCGGACGTTTTGGGTCATATATAATTCTCAATTTCTGACCACTCTTGAACCGGTTACATGCCGCGCCGCGTTTAGCCAAAACAGCTTCAACGAATTCTCCTCGACCCTCAGGCTGATAATTGACAGTCACGAGACATCCTTTCCCTTGCCGTTTACGCAGAGATATTGTTGTCACTTCAGAGATTGTGGCTTCGGCTTGAAGTTCTTTTGGCTCCCCGTTGCACGCCCCGAGACAAGTCGTGCTAGCAATTAAAATAGCCGCGAACATCCGCATTGGATCAAATATCTGCTCCGACGGCATCCGAAACAGACTCAAACCCATCCGCCTTTAATCGCGCTTCCAAATCCGCGCAGATTTCCGCAACCAATTGCGGGCCTTTATAGACGAGCGCGGAATAGAGCTGCACCGCTTTCGCGCCCGCCCTGATTTTCGCGTAAGCCTGCGCGCCGGACCCAATGCCCCCGACTCCGATTAAATCAATAGAGCCGTCAGCCGCATCTGCAAACTCACGCAAGATATGGGTCGATTTCTCAAAGAGTGGCTGACCGGATAATCCACCGCCCTGACCCGCATGTCCGCTCTGTAAACTGTCAGGACGGTCCAATGTTGTGTTACTGACAATGATGGCGTTCATGCCGTAAGTCCGCGCCTGTTCGACGATGCGGTCAATTTGCGTGACGTCGACATCCGGTGCGACTTTCAGGAACATCGGGACGGAGGGATTATCACCCGTCAATTCCGCGCGGGTTTCCGACAAACGCCCAAGCAGGTCTTCCATTTCATCCGCGCCTTGGAGTTGGCGCAGGCCCGGTGTGTTGGGCGAACTGATATTGATCGTGAAATAATCGGCCATCCCCCAAAGGCGGGTCAGGCCCGTGACATAGTCCGCGGCACGGTCATCGCTATCCTTATTCGCGCCGAGATTGGCGCCGACAATGCCGCCCTTGCCTTGACGCGCGGAGAGCCGCGCATGGAAATGATCCAAGCCCTGATTATTAAATCCCATCCGGTTAATGACGGCTTCGTCCTCGACCAAGCGGAAGAGGCGTGGCTTCGCATTGCCGATCTGCGGGCGCGGAGTCACTGTGCCGCATTCGACAAAGCCGAACCCCGCGCCGAGCATGGCGTCCGGCACGTCACAATCTTTATCAAAGCCTGCGGCCAAACCGACCGGATTAGGCAAATCGAGACCCCCGACATTTGTTCTTAACAAGTCGGATGTGATGACGCCAGATTTCGGCCCGAACCCCGCACGAAGGAGTTTCACCGTCGTGACATGGGCGCGCTCTGCCGGAAGGCTTCGCAACACGGCTGTTCCGGTTTTGTAAATCAGGCTCATATTAATTGGCTTTCAAATTACCCGGCAGTGTATAGCTGCCGACATCAGCGGACACGTCCCACACTTTGCCCACGGCGGACAGGGGGAGGTCCGCGAAAAGGTGGGGGAATTCCGCCCCGCCGCGCGAGACTTCATATTTAAGGTCAGTGGCAATCGGATGACTGTCGACTTCGAGTATAAAAACGCGCGTCTCATCCGCATACCATTTATCCATCGTTTCCTTTAGCTGAGCTTTGCAGGACATATGAATATACCCATCGGCGAGGTCCACGGGACTGCCTGTAAAAACCTTATTCGCTTGAAACGTTACCCATTGATCCGGTGTCAGCACTTTAAAAATATAACGGTCTTTCATTGGGGCCTCAAGAATCGGTCAGTTTCGGGTCGCGCACAGCCATAGGGCATTCTTTAAACGAACGCGCACAGAAAATGCGCCTACCTTGAATACGGTCCGCATTGCCGCAAACCTGACTCGCCCTGCCCGTCATCGCCTGTGCAATGACATTCCACACATCTTATTTGGAGGGAACACAAATGCGACGTTTCGCAAAAATCTTGGGAGGGGCGGCATTATTATCCGCGCTACCCGCACTGGCTATGGCGCAGGACGCCACCACGGTCGTCGAAGCGGCCAACTCAACGGCCTATATTTTTAACACGCTGCTGTTCTTGATCGGTGGATTTTTGGTCATGTGGATGGCAGCTGGCTTTGCCATGCTCGAAGCCGGTTTCGTGCAAACGAAAAACGTTTCTATGCAGTGTTTGAAGAATATCATGCTCTACAGCTTGGCGGGTCTGATGTTCTGGTTGTTCGGTTACGACATGCTCTATGCGGGCGCGTCAGACTTCATTAATTTCGCGTCTGTCTTGTCTCCCGGCTATCCGCTGGAACCCGTTGGATTGGCCGGCGCTACTGACGCTGAAACAGCCGCAAATCAGGCTGCAGCACTGGATACAGGATATTCGGTTGCGTCTGATTGGTTCTTCCAGATGGTGTTTTGCGCTACAACGGCGTCGATCGTGTCCGGTACGGTCGCAGGCCGCGTTAAATTCTGGCCATTCTTCATTTTTGTCGCAATCCTGACAGCCTTTATCTATCCTGTCGTTGCTGGCTGGGAATGGGGCGGTGGTTTCCTCGACGACATGGGCTTCTCCGACTTCGCCGGTTCGACCCTTGTCCACTCGACAGGTGGCTGGGCCGCTCTTATGGGTGCGATCATCATCGGGCCGCGTCTGGGCAAATATGTTGACGGTAAGGTCAACCCAATTCCGGCGTCCAACATCCCGCTTGCAACATTGGGTATGTTTATCTTGTGGCTAGGTTGGTTCGGCTTCAACGGCGGTTCACAACTCGCATCCGGTTCAATTGGCGATGTCACCGACGTGTCCCGTATCTTCGTGAACACGAACATGGCCGCTGCAGCTGGCGTCATTCTCGCCATCGTCTACACGCAACTGCGGTATGGCAAGATCGACGTAACCTTTGCCATCAACGGCGCCCTAGCTGGTCTGGTCGCCATCACCGCCGAGCCTTTGGCTCCGTCCATCGGCATGTCCGTCCTGATCGGTGCGGTTGGTTCGCTGTTGGCCTGTCTAACAGTACCACTGCTCGACAAGCTTAAAATTGATGATGTCGTCGGTGCGATCCCAGTTCACTTGGTCGCCGGTATCTGGGGTACATTGGCTGTCGCCATCAGTATGCCGGAAACGCTCGTCGCTCAGATCGTCGGTATCGTTGCAACAGGTATCTTTGTGAGTGTCGTGTCCGCCATCATCTGGTTGGTCCTGAAGGTCACAATCGGCGTCCGCCCATCGGTTGAAGACGAGACAGCTGGTCTCGATATCTCCGAAGTCGGCCTCGTCGCCTACCCTGAGTTCGTCAACACATAGACGACTTCTACGGTTAAACGGGCGCAATAACCTCGGTCTTCGGGCCGGGGTTTTTTCTTTGGCTGACGCACAGGTTTTCGACAAATCATTCGAAATTCCGCCCCTCAGTTGTGCGAAGTACTTATGTCCACATCTTGTGCAAAATCGGCTAAAGCCGCACAATATTCCCTCAACTAGGTGAAAGATATAAACATCACATGAGGGGAAATCATGTCACACTATCTTAAATCCGCTGGCGCGGGGCTCGCTGCGCTAGCACTACCGTCAGTCGCTTTCGCGCAAGACGCGACCCTTAATTCCGGTGACACCGCCTGGATCCTAACGGCCACGGCACTTGTTTTGTTTATGAGCCTTCCGGGCCTCGCCCTCTTCTATGGCGGGCTTGTCCGCGCGAAGAACTATCTTTCCGTCCTGATGAAGGTCTATGCCATCGCGGCACTGGCCAGCATCATCTGGGTCATTGCCGGTTATTCCATCGCCTTTGGCGAAGGCAATGCGTGGTGGGGTGGACTGGACAATCTGTTCCTGAATAATCTGGAGCGCGACGCGGTCTCGGGGACAATCCCCGAAAGCGTCTTCCTCGCCTTTCAAATGACTTTCGCCGTGATCACGCCCGGCCTGATTGTCGGGGCCTTTGTCGAGCGGGTGAAATTCCTGCCCGTCATGATCTTTACGGCCCTCTGGCTCTTGGTCGTCTATGCCCCCGTCACCCATTGGGTTTGGGGTGGTGGTTGGTTGGCCGAACGCGGCGTGATTGATTTTGCGGGCGGTTTGGTTGTCCATGCGACAGCGGGTATTTCCGCACTGGTTTACGTCTTCATGTTGGGGAAACGCAAAGGCTTCCCGACAGAGCTTGCCGTGCCGCATCGCCCCGCAATCGTCATGATCGGCGCATCCATGCTCTGGGTCGGGTGGTTCGGGTTTAATGGCGGCTCTCAACTCGCAGCCGATGGCGGCGCAGGCATGGCCTTGCTCGTCACGCATATCGCGGCCTCAGTCGGCACATTGTCGTGGGTCGTGATGGAAGCGATTGCGAATAAGAAACCGACACTGGTCGGCGCGGCGACGGGCACGATTGCAGGCCTCGCAACGGTGACCCCTGCGGCGGGTGTCATCGGTCCGGGAGGCGCCTTGCTGATCGGATTGGCAGGCGGGCTCGTCTGTTATTTCGCGGTCAACCTCATTCGTGTGAAGTTAAAAATTGATGACAGCCTCGACGTTTTCGCGGTTCACGGTGTCGGCGGCATGCTCGGTATTCTGGTGCTGCCCTTCCTCTCTGCAGAAATCCTCGGCGGGACGGGCGATGGGGATATCGTCGCGCAATTGATCGGGACGGGTGCCGTCGTGCTCTGGTCAGCGCTGGCCAGCTTTGTCATCCTCTTCGTTTTGAAAATGACACTCGGCCTGCGCGTCACGGAAGAGCAGGAATATGAGGGGTTGGATATCAGCCTCCACGGTGAAAGCGCGTATAATTAAACGCCCGCCTCATAAAGATTATCGAAAAGGCGTTCCATTTGGAGCGCCTTTTTATTTGACCTGATAGGGATTTAATCCTAGCCCATTCTCCATGTTATCACACACAGATATTTGGGCGGCACTCGACCGCCTCGCCCGCAAACGGTCTATGTCCCCTTCCGGCCTCGCCAAGGAAGCCGGATTGGACGCCACGACCTTTAATAAATCCAAACGGGTGACATCTGCGGGAAAACCGCGCTGGCCCTCGACTGAATCTATCGCGAAAGTCCTGCGACAGGTCGATATGAGCTTTGAGGACTTCGCCTGTATGGCCGCAGATCGCGGCGCTCGCGGTCCCGCCATTCCCGTCATCGGATTGGCCCAAGCCGGTGGTGAAGGATTTTTTGATGATGCTGGATTTCCGATTGGCGGATCCTGGGAAGATGTCCGGGTGCCGGGGTTGCAGGACGAAAATGTCTATGCGCTGCAAATCGCGGGCGATTCCATGGACCCCGTCCTGCGCGCGGGTGACAAAGTCCTTGTCGCGCCTAATGCGGAGTGCCGCCGTGGCGACCGCGTTGTCGTCAAAACGCATCAGGGCGAAGTCATGGCCAAGGAATTGCGCAAACGCACGGGCACAACAATCGAGCTCATTTCGCTCAACCCGGAATATGAAGACCGCACGCTGCACATGCATGAGGTCCAGTGGATCGGGCGGATTATTTGGGTCTCTCAATAACTCGATAAATTAAGCGTTGATGTCACACCGACATGGCCGAAGGCCATCCGGTGCCCATGCCGTAAAATTTCCGAAATTCGCAAATTCGATTTAAACGTGACCTTTACGGCATGGGTACCGGACGTCCGTGCGGGCCGCGACGGTGTGACAAATTAATTAAGCTCCGGCTTTTCACCGTCCAGAAACATTCCCGCATAATCCCGCGCGGCGTCGCGGTCGGCTTTCACCGTTAGGGCCTCCCGCCCGTAATCCATCACCGTCCGGTTCAGATGATCGGGTTGGTCAAGTGCCGACAGATGTTCCAATATCGCCCAGGCTGCACTCACATTCGGCATATCTTCATCCTCCAGTGCAATCATCGCGAACGCATAGTTCACGCCGATCACAGCGTTATCCGGCTCAAACGCAATCGCCTTATCATAAAAGGCCTGCCCGTCGGCGACATTTGCACCGAACCATTTCCGCGCATTCCCATCGCCCGCCTTGCGCACAATGGCGAGATGCCATGCGCCCATCAGGGCATCGCCCCGCACATCATCGGGATAGTCGAGGCGGTAGGCCTGCACGACCGCCTGCGTTTTCTGCGGCAGTTTTTTCATCCACGCCGAGACATCGCCCGTCTCCCGCGTCACAAACCCGTCCGCGATTGTGAATTGTAGCCGCGCATTTTGATGTGCGGCATCAAGTTCCAGCGCTTTGTCCGCCAATTCACGGGCCTGCTTTGCCTGTTTTTTATTTTTATGCGCCGTCCCCAACATGATGTCGGAAAGGAGACTTTCCGCCGCAAGGGCAAGGCTTTCCGCCGTCTCTATCGTTTCCGCGACGGTGAAAGCGGCGTCATAATCGCCCGCCGCCATCGCCCGTCGGACTTCCGCGACATTGGCGGCCACGGCCCCCGTCGGGAGCGCGAGAAGGCCCAAGATAACGATGGTGGATTTGAATAATGTCATCATCCCCGCAAGCTTTCCACATTTCTGCCGCGTCACAAAGTGAATACGACAGAACGCGTTATTGCGGTTTGTTACGATAAGTTGCCCGCCAGCGAGGTTTCAATCAGATCCGCCGTCTCTTCAGGACCGTAAATCGCGACGAATGACCCAAAGCGCGGACCCTGACTCTGGCCGAGGCAGACTTCGTAAATGGCTTTGAACCAATCGCGCAAGTTTTCAAACTCATGGTCCTTCCCAACAGAGAAGATCATCGTTTGCAGAGCTTCGCCGTCGTTAGATTCCGCCGCTGAGACATTGCGGAACCGTTTGACCAAATCCTCCAGCGCTGCGCGCTCTTGATCTGTGGGGTCGCGATAGGCCTTATTCGGTTTCACGAAATCTTCGTAATAGGCGACGGCATAATGCGTCAGACGGTCAAGACCCGGGCTGTTTTCGGGCGTCGCGTCCGGCGCATATTTCTTGATGAAGCCCCAGAGTGTTTCTGTATCCGACGCATTGGCCGCGCTGACCAGATTGAGCAGCAGCGCAAATGTCAAAGGCGGGTTTTCATCCGGGGGCGTGCCGTTATGAATATGCCAGACCGGATTATTCGCGCGTTGTTTTTCGTCTTGCCGCGACCAGCCATCGAGATGCTGGTAATATTCGTCGACCGTTTTCGGAATGACATCGAAATAGAGTTTCTTTGCCGCGCGGGGCTTAGCGAAATTAAATAGCGAGAGGCTCTCCGGCGGCGCGTATTTCAGCCAGTCTTCGACGGAAATACCGTTGCCCTTTGTCTTGGAAATTTTCTCGCCTTTTTCGTCGAGAAATAATTCATAGACGAATTGCACGGGCGGGTTACCGCCGAGGATTTTACAAATGCGGGAGTAGAGCGGCGCATTATCCTGATGGTCTTTGCCAAACATTTCAAAGTCCACGCCGAGCGCAGCCCAGCGCATCCCGAAATCGGGCTTCCATTGGAATTTCACATTCCCGCCCGTGACGGACATCGTGACTTCCGTGCCGTCCTCATCATCAAAAGTAATCGTGCCGTCTTCTGGATTGACGGCTTTCATTGGCACATAGAGCACGCGGCCCGTAGACGGAGAAATCGGGAGGAAGGGCGAATAAGTCGCCTGACGTTCTGCGCCCAATGTCGGCAGCATGACTTTCATAATGTCGTCGAATTTATTCAGGGCGCGGAGGAGATATTCATCATAGGCGCCGGAGCGGTAGAGTTCTGTCGCGGACATAAATTCATAGTCAAAGCCGAAGCTGTCGAGGAAGGCCCGCAAACGCGCATTCATGTGATTACCAAAACTGTCATGCGTGCCGAACGGGTCGGGCACATCGGTCAGTGGCTTTTGCATATAGGCTTCGAGTTCGTCCGGGTTTGGCACCGTTCCGGGGACTTTTCGCATCCCGTCCATATCATCAGACACGCAGATAAGGCGTGTCGCGATCTTGCCTTCGGTCAGCGCAATAAATGCGTTCCGGACCATTGTCGTGCGCACAACCTCGCCAAATGTTCCGATATGCGGCAGGCCGGAAGGACCATAGCCCGTCTCGAATACGACCGGTTTATCGCCGCGATCAATCCCGCGTTTTTTTTCAATATCGAGCCGGCGGAGAATGGCGCGGGCCTGATCGAACGGCCAGGCTTTGGAGGTCATGTAAATTTCATTTGTCATATGCGGCGATTAGGCTTTGCACGGGACAGCGTCAATCGGACACGTTCACCTGACTGATCTATCACAGCTCAACTTTACGATTATTAAGGATTTTTCGCTATTCTCGGTCCATGTGGAAGAAACAAAATATCGGCCTATGCCTGATATTTGGAATGGTATTAGCTCCGGAATGGGCTGCGGCACAGACAAATGTCATGGTCCTCGACACATTTATCGAGACACATCGCATTGAGAATGTGTCGGCGAACTGGGAAACGATTGCACTCGCGAATGCTTACACCGCACCCGTCGTCAGTTGCACCTATGTCCTACCATCGGCGGCCAGCAACGAAGCTCATACGCGTGTTAGAAACGTGATGCCGACCTCTTTTGAAGTTCGCGTTCAACGTTTTGAAGATTCTTCGGCGTTCACCGCTTCGGATGTTCACTGCCTTGTCGTGGAAACAGGTGCGCATACACTTTCTGACGGGCGAAAAATCGAAGCCCGAACAGTACTCTCTGATGATACAAGCGGAAATGCAGTCGGCTGGACCAGTACAGAGACCGAAAACGTTACAGCCAGTCTGACATCCGGCTTTTCGTCACTCGCCGTTTTCGGACAAGTCATGACATTCAACGATGCTCAAGCGAGTGTTTTTTGGACGAATAATTGCGGTAATCGAAACACCCCGCCAACACCGACCGCCTTTTGCGTCGGGAAACATATCGGGATGATCAATGACACTCGGTTCAACGAAACACTGGGTTATATCGTGGCAGAGCCCGGCACTGGTACGGTTAACGGTGTGACCTATGTTTTTGCGCGCGGCGGAAATTCGATTGCAGGCACGGGGAATTCGCCGCCTTATAGCTATAGCATTTCCGGTGATTTCGAGACCGCTATTCTGACCCAAGCCGCTGAAAATGGCGGTAATGGTGGGTGGGCTGTGCTCTTCGGCTCTGATCCATTACCAAATGGATCCATCCAACTCGCTGTGGAAGAAGAAACAGTCGCGGGTGACACAAGCCGTCGCCACATTAATGAAGAAGTTTATTACAGCGCTTTTCGATCAACTCAGGCCGCCATTTTCTCCGGCACAAAAACCGTTGCCATGGCGACGGATAATCCCACTATCTACGCCGTACCGGGAAGCGATGTCATCTACACGATCACATTGGACAATACGGGAACCGGGCCCGTAGACCTGAATAGTCTTTTTCTAGTTGATAGCGTTCCGGACGAAATGGAGTTTTTCACAGGCGACATGGGAGGTGGTGGCCCTATCCTCTTCTCGCCCGGCACAAGCGGTTTAAGCTTTTCACCCAGCACGGATGTTGCCTATTCCTTTGCGAGTGCGCGCCCCACAAATATCGGACAATGCGATAAAACGGAAGCGGACTTAAACGCCAGTTATGACGATCAAGTTCGCCATATCTGCCTCGTCCCCAAAGGTTATGTCCGCCCCGGGTCACTCTATCCAGGGAATACGGCCAGCTTTAGTTTTAGAATGAAAATTCCCTAGATCGGAAAAGCGCGTTTAGCGTTTCCACGTAAAGGACAGCGCCGCTGCATCTTCGACGATCTTGAATTTCTCGGTCGAAGCCTCACGTCGCATGTAAGACAGCGACACATCCGCATCACCAATCCGGTAACCCAGACCTGCCTGCGCATCTCCGACGATGATCCGGTCCTGCAGGTGGAATTGGCCCGAGGTGATCCTGCCCACGGAATTCGGCGCATAGGTCAGCGCTTCCGCATCCGCACCCGCGAAGAAATACCACGTATTATTCTCGAACTCAGACCCCTGACGCAGGTCTTCGCCAATTTCGATGACGGCCCCCACGACGGCAGAGCTAACCTCATCATTGAAACGCATGGAAGCCCGCGGCATCAGTTTAAGATCGAGCCCTTTTTCAGAGCGACGATTAAATGTGTCAGACAGACCCAAATTTACGCGGTCATTGCGCTTCAAACAGCCTTCGCCGCCAGAGGCACAGGCGGGGGAGGACAGGTCGAGTTTAAATAGTGTTGAGCCAACGGCATCCAATGGCAGTTCAAGCTGCGGACCCGTTTGCGTCCCCAGATCAGCCGGTGCGGGAAGGTTGAAATTCAAGCCCTCCGTTGGGGCCATCGCCTTATTGGCCCCGAGCGTTTCCACGCGCGTCTCAGACGCATCCTGCGCAAAAGCCGGGGTTGCAACAAAGCACATAGCTGTTAGGGCCACAGCAAGCGTGCTGCGGACAGATTTTGCGTATGTCACTCCCTTGAGGACCATAAATTGCGCCTGTTTCCCTTTTATTCTCTTCTGTCTTATCAGGTCGAAGCCTTTTCTACCACAAGAATGTGACCCCCGAAGACTCGTTGGTAAAGAATGTGTTCCATCTGCAACACTGTTTTACTTTGGTACAGGCGGTTTTCCGCTTTAACACAAACGAAAAAGGCCACCACAAACCGCGACAGCCTTATCATCATTTATATTTTATGAACCCGGACTGAACCGGATTTCAAAAAATCATTCCTTATTGGCAGGCGAGACATTCCTCATAATCGGTGGGAGCGGCAGCCTCCATGCTCTTTTCCATGTCGGTTTTCGCTTCCGATCCGGCGAATCCTGCGCGCTGAATAGATTTAGAGCGGCAGTAATAGAGCGACTTCACGCCTTTTTCCCAGGCCTGCCAATGCAACATGTGAAGGTCCCATTTATCAATATCACCCGGGAGGAAAATATTGAGCGATTGCGCCTGACAGATCATTGGCGCGCGGTCGGCGGCATGCTCAATCACCCAACGTTGGTCAATTTCGAAAGCTGTACGGAAGACGGCCTTTTCATGGTCGTCCAAACAGGAAAGATGCTGGACGGAGCCTTCATTTTCCAGAATCGTCGCCCAGACACCGTCCGTATTCTTGCCCTTCGTCTCCAACAGCTCTTCGAGCATCTGGTTGCGGACGGTGAAGGAGCCGGAGAGTGTTTTATGCGTGTAGATATTAGCCGGGATAGGCTCGATCCCCGCGCTCGTCCCGCCGCAGATGATGGAAATTGAGGCTGTCGGTGCCACTGCCATTTTGTGAGAGAACCGTTCCATGACGCCCATATCGGCAGCATCCGGACAGGCCCCGCGTTCATGAGCCAAAGTCACGGACGCTTTATCCGCATCACCGCGGATCTTGTTGAACAGGCGCATATTCCAGCTTTTCGCCATTGCGCTCTCAAACGGGATATTCTTGCTCTGCAACAGGGAATGGAAACCCATCAGGCCGAGGCCGACGGAACGTTCGCGCATGGCAGAATATTTCGCATCATTCATCGCTTCCGGTGCGCCCTGAATGAAGCTCTCGAGAACATTGTCGAGGAAGCGCATGATGTCTTCAATAAAGCCCGGAACGTCTTTCCACTGATCATATGTTTCAGCATTGATGGAGGAGAGGCAGCAAACGGCTGTGCGCTGACGGTCATATTTATCACGGCCCGTGGCGAGCATGATTTCGGCGCAGAGATTGGACTGCTGAACCTTGAGCCCCGCATCGCGCTGATGTTTGGCGAGGGATTTATTCACTGTGTCAGAAAAGACCATATAGGGCTCACCCGTGGCGAGGCGCATTTCCAGAATTTTCTGCCAGACCTTGCGCGCATTGACGTGTTTGATCGTCTCGCCCGTATGCGGGCTGCGCAGCGGATATTCCGCACCGTCACGCACGGCGATCATGAAATCATCCGTGATGTTCAGACCGTGATGCAGGTTCAGGGATTTGCGGTTGAAGTCGCCGGAGGGCTTGCGGATTTCGAGGAACTCCTCGATTTCCGGATGGTGGATGTCGAGATAGACGGCGGCCGATCCGCGACGCAAGGACCCTTGCGAAATGGCGAGGGTCAGGCTGTCCATCACGCGGATGAACGGGATAATGCCGGAAGTCTTGCCCGCGCGGCCGATCTTCTCGCCAATAGAACGCACATTGCCCCAATAGGTGCCGATGCCGCCGCCATTACTGGCCAGCCAGACATTCTCGTTCCAGACGTCAACGATGGAATCGAGCGAATCGTCCACGGCGTTGAGGAAGCAAGAAATCGGCAAGCCACGATCCGCGCCACCATTAGACAGGACGGGCGTTGCCGGCATGAACCAAAGCTGGCTCATGTAATCATAAAGACGTTGTGCGTGGGCTGTGTCATCAGCGTAGGCCTGTGCCACGCGACCAAACATATCCTGAAAGCTCTCTTCGGGCAGAAGGTAACGGTCCAGAAGGGTGCGCTTGCCGAAATCCGTCAGCAATTCATTGCGGGCTTTGACCTGAACTGGACGTTCCGGTTTGGGTGTGAATTCCAGTTCCGGCTCGCGCGCGACCTCGGCATCACTCATCGGAATGCCGGACGGGGCGTTCGGGTCGAGATCTGCGCTTAAAATATCCATGTTTTGTCCGTCCAATTGAGCCAGTTCCGCGTCTACTTCAGCCGTACGGAAGTCTTCGTTATTCTCAGCCATGTTTCTCAGTCCTTATCCCCAAAAGCGGCGCAAAATCCATCCCCTTCCCGCAGTTTGCAGGTGTTCCCGTCGAGGATAGTAATATGATGTGAACCGCTACGTTCCACAACATATAGTGTTGATTTGCCCCATATGGTCAACACCTAGTGTGTCTCTTTAAGGCGAAAAAAGGTTACTAGACTCTTAACCCTTTGGATTTGCCGCAAATTTTTTGAAACCCCGCAAGCTATCCACAACACCGTCCACATCCCGCAATCCACAGTGTCGCACCTTGCAAAACAAGCGCTTAACACGGCGGGACGGGCATCATTGCGGGACCGGAATAAAATCGGGGATCAAAGCGATTCGAGCATGAAAAAACCCACCACCTGCGACGGCAGGGGCGGGTTGGTATCTTAGATTATCGTATCTTTATCTAGACGTATCTAGAACTCCCCACGCACACCGAAGAAGAAGAAGCGTCCTCTTGGCCCGACAGGGCGTGCGAGCGAGCCAAGGAACGGCTCTCTATCGGTCACATTTGCGACACCGCCATAAAGCGCGAGCTTTTCAGAAAACTCATAGTTCAGGCTGACATCCATTTCGAAACTATCCCCCGTGTTCAGCTGGGAGGGATCGGCCAGGCCGACATTCTCAGAAACCACGACGGCTCCGTCAACGATTTCTACATCTGTACGGGCGGAATTTGAAAATAATGATGTCGATTCTTCAAAACGACCCGTCCAATTGGCGCTCAGTTTTCCGATTTCCCAATCAAGACCCATATTGAAAATCCACTCCGGGGTCCCAATCACGCCTAACAGGTCACTGACCGTCGCTTGGTCTTCGATGAGCAATTGCTGCTCCAGCGGATCTTCGATGGAAGCAATCGTTTCTCTGATAATTGGATCACTTTCTGTGAACCGCTCTAAGAAATGTGTTCCGACGACAGACGCCTGAATGAAGCCCATATCCCGTCCGCCAATTGATGGAGCGTCAAAACCATAGCGAACATCGAAATCGACACCCCTGGCTTTCAGGAAGGCGAGATTAATATTCCCGGATGTGAATCCTGAAATCGCACCGCCATTGCCCGCATCACGCTCAATCGCATCGCAGAACTGATTATCCGTTGAGGGTAAGTCCACGCAGGCGGATGCAATGCCTGCACCCGTCAAACTGCCAACCGCATCATCAATTTCGATGTCATAGTAATCCACCGCGATGACCAAGTTCTCAAGTGCACCTGTAGGCTGGAAAACACCCCCCAGAGTAAAGCTGGTGGATGTTTCTTCCGTCAAATCGGGGTTGCCGCCGGTCGTGCCTGTTACGAAGGCCGTTAGGAAATCTGAAGAATCGAAGCCGTCTGCGACAAATTCCAAACAGTTTGCAGCCCGGTTACTACTCCCTTGTGTAATATTACCATCATCACAGGGATCCGCATCAACGCCGATAAACGCACCAACCTGAGGGCCAAAAAGCTCGCCAATATTTGGCGCACGAATAGCCCGCGAATAGGTGCCGCGCAGGGTCAACCCATCGATAGGCTGATACCGTCCACCAAAGGAATATGTCTCAGTATTCCCGATCGTATTGTAATCGGAAACACGACCAGCGGCTGTAACTTCGAGTGATTTGGCGAAAGGTAAGTCTGCGAGAACCGGAACTTTGAGTTCACCGAAAACTTCATGAACACTAATGCCCTGACCATCGATAGGGGATGGTAGAATTGGGTCCTCCGTGTTCCCAACGACATTCAGAGCATCAATCGCACTGAAAGCGGCAGGCGTGAATTGTGAGGCCTCTTCACGCCATTCAAACCCAACGGCAAACCCGATTGGGCCGGCTGGTAGTTCAAAATAATCTGCAGAATCACCTGATACTGTGAGGAGCAACTGTTTCTGCGTGATTTCCGTCTCGTCTTCGAGATCAAAGAAGGCAAAGCCTGCACCCGCGCCCTGAATAGCATTCGCGCCTAGAATATTCACAGGCGCACATTGCCCGTCACCCAGCGCGAAAGTTACGGGACGTGTCAGACTACTGACATCAACACCGTTAATCGTTGCGCCGTCCTCGAACAAAGGCGGCGATCCTACGAAAAGGGCGGCTGGGGAAGGCAGTCCGGTCAATTCAGACCGACAGACAATATCCCCGACCTGCGCACTGCCGGGATTGATAACAATATCTTCGCCATTGCGGACCGCATTTAATGTTCCAATACCGTTCGCACCAAATGCTACATTTGGATTTGTGCCGTCTAAGTCAGCAGCCGTGAGCGCAACTGCATCAATTGCCGTGAAATATCTGTCATTTAGACGCGCATTGCGGGACGTAACAGTGGCGTCTGTCCGCCCATAATTATAGGACAGTTCATAATCAAAACCGGTTTCCAAAACTTCCCCTCGGAAACCACCGGACAGACGGAATGTCTCACGCTCTGCCGATGTTCCCGAATTCGTCTCGGACCCCAATATATCGCGGGCAACAAAAATACTGGGCGTATCATCCGGTAAAAGCGCGTCAACAATCGGTATTTGGTTCTGAATGGCCAGCGGTAGAAACGGATTGTCCAAAGCAATTGGAATATCGTCTGAGAACGGAATCCCGGCGACTGAGTCAGATTCAACACGTGAATATTTAGCATCCGCAAAAAACTCAACTTTATCGTTGAGTTCCAAGCTCACCGCCGAAGAGCCCACAAAGCGGGTAATTTCGGGAATCAATGTTAAATCAGGCGCCGTCTCAGCAATCGCAATACCGTCACCACCGATGGCATTGAACGCTCCGGTGGAGAAGCCTGGATTAAATGCGCGAACCTCGCCAGTCACAGGGTCAATAACCTGAAGAACTGGAATATCTGTGCCGTCAATAAGTGGAACGGTTCCTGTTGTTGGATTAAAGTCCGTGACGTAGGAAAGTAACTGGCCGAATGGGAAGGCAAAAGGCGTTGGGTCAATTGCAATTGTCGACCCTGGGCTGGACACAGGAAGCGTACGGTTAGGTACAAAAGCCTGCTCTGCATTCGGGTCAAGCCCCAGAATACCGTTCAGAAACGCGTTACTATTGTTCAACGAGGAGAAACCCGCGCCTGCAAAATTAGGACGATCCGCATTCACGATGGATGTCGAGTGATTATATTCCCCCGCCACAACAAAATTACCACGACCCTTTGCAAATTCAGTCCCTGTTGCAATGGATCCAAAAAACTCTTCCGCATCACCTTTGTCAGAAATCCCGCCTTGGAGACGATATTCAACGCCGTCAAAATCACTTCCATCCCGCATGACAAAGTTAACGACACCCGACACAGCATCTGCACCATATACCGAGGACGCGCCGCCTGTGAGAACTTCAGTTCTGGCAATAAGAGCCTGCGGGATTGTGCCAACGTCAACAATCGCCGTACCTTCGAGGCCAGCAACATGACGACGGCCATCTTGCAGAACTAGCGTTCTATTCGCGCCCAAGTTACGAAGGTCTAAGGAGCTTACACCTGTCGCAGCAAAACCTTGCGCGGAATCAAGCGTAGCCGGGTCAGATCCTTGAAGGGCGGGAACATTCCGAAGACCTGAGGCAATTTCAATGTCACCCGATTTGATAAAACTGTCGATCGTAACGGTTTGCACAGGGCTTGCAGCCGTCAGAGCCGAGTCAGTCGCGATCCGCGACCCCGTCACAACGATGACATCGTCTGATGTATCTTGGGCTTGCGATGGCACGGAGAGCGCACCGGCGAGGGCGAGTGCGAGCATAGAACATGACAGACCGCGGCGCACGGGTTTTGCTTGTTGTGATATGTGGAACTTCATAGTCTAAGTCTCCGAGACTAAATTTTTTGATTATTACAGAACAGTTAGCTTTAATTTCGTGACGCGGGCAATCAAAGAGACTGAGAAAATATGTGAAATGACTCAAAAACGCACAAAATTTAGAGAGGCGACCTTATTTTGTGCAGGTTTGGTAGAAAGCACGTGAGATCTGGCACACTGAAATGAAAATTCTACTCGTCACAGATGCTTGGCATCCTCAAGTGAATGGCGTCGTCCGGACGCTGGATAAGACCATGAAAAGTCTGCGCAAGCGTGGACATGAGGTCGAAGTGATTGCGCCGAGCGATGGGTATTTCACCCTCCCCCTTCCGACTTATCCGGATATCCGGCTCGCGCCCTTTGCCTATAATGATGTGAAGCGGCGGATGCTGGCCTTTGGACCGGAGGCCATCCATATCGCAACCGAGGGACCATTGGGGCAGATGGCGAAAATGCTGTGCCATAAATGGGCGATGCCTTTCACCACAAGCTATCACACAAAATTCCCGGAATATATTAAGGCCCGGATGCCCTTTATCCCGATGTCTTGGTCCTATCGGTTCGTGCGGGGATTTCACAATGCGGGCGGGCGCACGATGGTGACGACACCGTCCATGGTTGAGTTTCTGGATGAGCGCGGCTTTACGCGACTCGCCCCTTGGGCGCGGGGCGTGGACACGGTTCTATTTAACCCGGATAAAAAATCCGCACCAGACGATGTCTATGCCGGACTGCCGCGCCCCATCTGGGTCAATGTCGGGCGGGTCGCCGTCGAGAAAAACCTGCAAGCCTTTCTGGATCTCGATCTCCCGGGTTCAAAAGTCATTGTCGGGGACGGGCCTCAATTAGAGGAGTTAAAAAAGAAATATCCGGAAGTGACCTTTACGGGCGCGAAATTTGAAGTCGAACTGGCACGCCATTTTGCCGATGCAGATATTTTCGTCTTTCCGTCGAAAACCGACACATTCGGTCTCGTCATTATTGAAGCCATGGCAACGGGACTGCCTGTGGCGGCCTATCCGGTCTCGGGGCCGATTGATATCATCCCGGGATCGAAGGCAGGTATTCTCGATAAGGACCTGAAAACGGCTTGCCTCGCGGCGCTGAAGCTAAAGCCCGCAGACGCCATTGCGCATGCACATAAATATAGTTGGGACGCGGTGACGGATGTGTTTTTTGAGCTGCTCACGCCGCAATATAAACCGCGAAAGCGCTGGCGAAGGGTGCGGCGTGTGACACGAATCGCCTCGAGCCCTTTTCATATTCTGAGACGGAGCTTGCGGCGGATTTGGCAAATTATGCGCGGAAAGCCGACACCCAAGTCTTAGCTAGAATTTTTGCCGTTCTAAAAACGCATCAATATGATCGAAAAAGGCGTTGCGATAGATATCCCGCTCAAGGAATAATTCGTGAAGCGCACCCGGCACGACTTCGAAATCGCAGCCCGCCTTCCGCGCAAAATTCTCAACACTCGCCGGATCAACGATTGGGTCCGCCCCCGCCGCAATCATCAGGCCAGGAATGCCCAATTTATCCGCATTCCGGTTGACATAAGACATGGCCGCCAGTGAGGCGCGTATCCAGCCATAGGTCGGCTGCCCAACACGCAATCGCGGTGTCGTCTGAAAATAGGAGGACCAGATTTTATAGCGATCCTTATCCGAGGTCAGCTTATTGCCCAAAAACGGGATCGGTAGACCCGAACGCTGCCGTTGAAAGGGCAGGTTCCGCTTGTCCAAACCGAGCCGTGACAGGGTCACGATCACAGCTCGCAATAAGGGTGTCTCCAGATCAAAAAGCCCTAACATCGGCGCACTGCCAATGACCGCATCCGGATTTAACGCGCCTGAAATAATGGCCTGCAACACAATTGTGCCGCCCATAGAGTGACCAATCGCGAGGTGGGGCCGGGGAAGAAGCGGCGCAAATTCTTCCGCTGCAAAGGCCAGATCATCGGCGTAATCCTGAAAATTCCCAACATAGGATTTCAGGCGGTCTTCCATCAACCGATCTGACAGGCCCTGCCCACGCGGATCGACCATCAAGACATTAAATCCGCGCGAAATCAGATCCGCAGTCGTCTCGAAATATTTCTCGATAAATTCAGTGCGGCCCGGCGAAAAAATGATGGAACCACGCGGATTATCCGTCGCTGCGCTGGCAAACATCACGCGAAGTCGCAACCCGTTTCGGTTTATGTAATACGTCTTCAGCCGTGGCTCTAATACCGCAGGGACGGGCCGACCGCCCGGACGGACGATCTCGGCTTCTTCGAAATTTGGAAGGACGCTGGACATAAGAAGGGCGCGAGCGGACTTTATCCCCTCACGCCCGACCTCAAATTACATATTGGCGAAAAGGCTTTGCAGGCCCATCGCAACGGACATGTCGCCTGCGACCTTTAGCTTGCCTGACATAAACGCCATCATGGGGTCCATGGAGCCGGACGCCAACGCGATGAAGTCTGCTTTATCGACAGAGATCGTGCAATCCGCGTCCTTATCGGCGACTTCAGCCGTTGTGCCGGACGCAAAGACCTGTCCGCCATCGCCAAAGTCGAATTTTACCGACTTATCGAGACCGCCGGCCTTCTCCAAGGCTTCAGTCATCTTTGTCGCGATTTCTGCATTTTCCATGATGTGTTCTCCAGTCTAGAATCTGTAAAATATATATGGGGCGTCCGCCGCCCCATTAAAAGCCAAAATTTGGGAAAGCCCTTATTCAGGTTTGCGGAATTTCAATGTGGCCCGGTCACTTTCGCCGATATTGAAATAGGCTTCCGCATTAAAATCCTTGGCCTCTTCACTGCCCTCTTCCGGTGTGCGGGAGCGCGGTTGCAGCGTCCAAACACCAAAGGGGTGATCCGCCGTGTCACGCGGGTTTGCATTGACTTCGGATGAGGCCACAAATTCAAAGCCGGCCTTAGCCGCCAAGTCTTTCATATAGCTTTCCTGCACATAACCGGACCGGCCTTTTGGATTCTGCTCGGCTGTTTCGGGAAGACGATGTTCGACAACACCGAGTATCCCACCCGGCTTGAGCGCATCATAGAAACGGTTAAACGCATCCTGCGCATAATCACCACCCATCCAGTTATGGACATTCCGGTAGGTCACCAAAACGTCGAGCGGCTCTTGGCCTTCTGCCAAGATCGGGCCGGAATCCTTCAGGAATTCAGCATATTCGATCTCGCCATAAACATCGGCATCAGAATATTTCTTTTTATAGCCTTCAATGCGCTGATCGAGACGTTCATTCACACCCATAGGATAGAGTACGGCAACATATTGACCGTCATTCGCGGCAAGATAAGGCGCCGTCGCATTGGTGTACCAACCCGGCCAGATTTCACCGACGCGCTTGCCAGGGCCGACTTCAAAAAACTCGAGCGTTTCCTTGGGGTTACGGAACTGATCGCGCTTGGCTTCCTCGGCACGGCGGGGATGGGCCAGCACGTCATCCAGCGTGACCATTTTCACCTCGGGCTCGGTTACAGTTTCAGCTTTTGTTTCAGCTGTCGTATCACCCCCGCCACAGGCGGTCAGGGTCAGGGCTGCAGCACTCAAAAGCGCCGCCATTGTTGTTGTCACTCGCATAAATCTCTCCATCTCGCGAATTGCGTTGCAAGGGAGATAGGGGCACGCGCGGGAAAGTAAACTCAATTTCTCGTGGGGTGTTTTTTGCAGATAGCCCCCTTGAAGGTCAGGACGATATTCCCATTTCTAATCCCGCAAACGCCGATTGTCGGGTTTGCAGCTTACACGGCCCGCCATTTTGGGGGCCAAACACACATTGCTTTTATAAAGGATGACACCATGAGAACTTATGATTTCTCCCCCCTCTACCGCAACTTTGTCGGCTTTGACCGCATGGCCAGCATGATTGATGCCGCCGCCAGCCAAGCCGCGCAATCAGGCTCCACCTATCCACCCTATAACGTCGCGCGTCTGTCGGAAGACAGCTTTCGCATTGAACTGGCCGTGGCCGGATTTACGGCTGACGAAATCGACATTGAGAGCCATAACGGCATCCTGACCGTCACGGGCACGCAGGCGCCCAAGGCCGAAAATGACGCGGCAGAATATCTGCACCGCGGTATCGCGGAGCGCGGCTTTGAGCGTCGTTTCCAATTGGCCGATCATGTCCGGGTCAGCTCTGCCGATCTCACGAATGGTCTGCTAATCATCAGCCTGGTGCGCGAAGTACCGGAAGCGCTGCGTCCGCAGAAAATCGCGATTACAAATGCAGCGGCTGATAATGGCGAAAAGTTAATTGAGGCCAAGTCTGGCAAATCCAAAAAGGCTGCCTAGATTGAAACTATGACGCAACACGCGGCGGATCGCTCTCCCCCTTAGGGCTTTTATTCCCGCCGCGTGAAACGCGCATAAAAGACGGCGTCGTTCGGTTTATCCCTCCCAGACCGAGCGACGCCGCATTTGTTTTTATGATATGAATTTCAGAATATCAGAGCCGGAGAGGCGTGGACTTTCACCCAGCTTAAACGCGGCTTCAACAGCGGATTGAATGGCCGCATTTTTTGGCGCAGTTATCCCGACATTCGCCGCCTGCCGCACGATTTCACCCTGTAAATATTCAATTTCGGGCGGACGGCCTGCCTCCAAATCATCCAACATTGAAGACCTTGCCTGTGCGTCGATCTTAACAATGAGTTGCATGACGAGAGCGTAGAGCCAATTTGGCAGTCTCAACGTTTTGACAAGTGCGTTGGGCTTTCGACCGTTAAAGGTGCCCACCTCAACACCAACGGCTTTTGCAATATCCAGCGCTTCTTCAACACAAGCGGCCAGAGCGCGACGATAATCGCGTTGCATCAGACCCTCGCGCAAGGTTCCGCCGGACAGCGTGTTCAGGCCGTTATTCAAATTCACAATCATCTTCGCCCATTGGTCGCCAATGATATTGGGCGACGGGCGAACGCCCTGCCCGCTTGCTGCGAGAGCCGCCTCGATTTCGCCGGGAACAGACCCCATGACGAGATCGCCCGCCGTCCCGCAATGAAACGCACCCGGCGCGGTTGGGGTGACATTAAACGGTACGATGGCCGGAATGATATTCATGCCCTCGGGTAATACAGCCTGCAAAATCTCTGCATTTCGAATCCCGTTTTGGAAACTGATGGCGGTCACATCGGCTTTCGCAAATTGCAGGATTTGCTGCGCTGCCGCTTCGGTGTCCTGACTCTTTGTGCAGACCGCGACGATATCCGCTTCACCGAGCACATCAGGCTTCGTCACATAAGTCACATCCGGTAAATGAATATCAGGCCGTTCGAAATGCGTAAGTGTCAGACCATGTTCCAAAATCTGATCGGCATAGCGCGCCCGACCAATCAAGATGGTATCAGCACCACCCTTCGCCAAATGTCCACCAATCCAGCAGCCAATAGAACCCGCACCCAATATCGCAATTTTCGTCATAGGACTGCGCTAGCGGAAAGTTTAGTGCGCGTCATCCCTAGAGAATTTTGTAGCCATAGGCTTGCCCGAAAGCGGCCAGAGCTGCGCACCGTCCACAGGGCGTTTCTCGGTCGGAAAGCCGGTACAATGCGCTTGAGAATCCGCAACATAGAAATCCGTTGGGAAATTCACCTTCTCCGCAACAGCTGCTTTCGCACTCTCGGACAACTCAAATCCCCAGAGCTCAAGATAGTTGCTCATATCGCGATCAAGAGCATGAGAGAGTGCGATCAGGTTCCAATCATTATTCGTAAGGGCCCGCGCCTCTTCTCGCGTAAATGCGCCAAAGCCGAGGCCGTCTTTCTTTTCCGCCCAAGCCGTATCGTTATTATCGGCAAGATTAAATTCCCGGTCGATAATATGCTGACGCGCGAGGAGGAAATATCCGTTTTCCAGCAATCCTAAATCCTGTGCAGCCATCATGATTTGCAGGTTTATCGCCGCCCCATCGCTCCAATTCGTGAGGTTTTGATCCCGCATATATTGCGCGGGATCCGCCGCATTCCGGCTGGCCTGAACCGTCTCAAACAGGTTTTGATAGGGCAGGTTTTGGCAGCCCAGATCGGACGTATTCGACGTTTCCTTGAAAAATTCAGATTTTGAGAAATAGCTGTAAGGATTCGTGCCCGTATGTCCGGGCTGGCCGGCGTAGAGGAAACGGCTGCGTTCCAGACCGTGGCCCAGTTCATGAATATCGCCGTGGCCAATCGGGTTGAAATCCCAATAGGCGTCATAGGGGTTGCCGGAACAGCCATATCCGCAGGTCGCCTGATCGGCATTCATATGTTTGACCGTGTCCAGCGTATAAATCTCCAGACCATTCGCAGCAGCGAAATCGTGGATTTCCGGCACAACATCGATACCGTCACCTTTTAATCCCGCAAGAACATGGGGCAGGTTATGGAGATGATATTGCGTGGCTTCCGCGACCTGTGCGGCACTGGGCCAGACGGGATGATTGACGGTTTCGCGCATTTTTTCCAGCGTCGAGTGAACTTGAAATCCGGGGGTGATCAGCTCCGCCCAATCAAACGTCCCCGCATCTAATTTCGCTTCGAAATCGGCATCATCTTCGGGCCCGCGCCACACGGCATGTTCGCCGACATCTTCGAAGCGGAACTGCGTTTCGACATCTTTGCCGTCAAACCGCACCTGTATGGGACCACCTAGTGGAGACGTAAATGTCAGCGTTTCCCCCGGCGCAATCGGCATATCCTGTGACGACAGATATTTAGGGCGCTTATACCCGTTCGTCTCGAACTCATGCGTTGCACCGGAGCGCACGAGGTTGATGCGAATATGCGTCCCGACATCGGAATCATCCAATCGCGTCACACGGACGGTCTGCCCCGGAACAGCATAGACTCCGGCGGCAGAATAATGACGGCGGGCTGTCAGATCGACAGTCTTATTCGTCAGCGACGTTCCCGTAAAATCACTGCGTGAGAAATTGCCGAGGTCAGCCTGAACAGGTGTAGAGCTTCGCGCGGTATGGACGACGTGATCGGCAAACATTGAGCGGAGGAAATCACCGCGCAGTGTCGCGACTTTATCCATGGGATAGGTAACATCCTCGCGAAATTTATCCGCCAACAGGACCAAGCCCTTATCCAAACGATGACCGCTGAGTTGAAAAACATCCGTCGCGCTGCGGTCATAGCCATCAATACGAGATTTCAGGTTTTGCGCAGGCTCGTGGAAATCCGTATTATAGGCATGGCCGTCAGGGCAGGATTTATCTTCGCAAGTCGAGAGATCGAACGCGAAACTATCATCGCGTAAATTCGTGAGGAGTGTTTCCAGCGCAGCGGCTTCATCAGACAGGTCGCCATAATTAGCCGTGCCGTCAAAAGCGACCATGGATTGCCGCCGCCAGTAATTATCTCCAGCATAATTCGCACCTAGCATCGAGATAAGGCTCGCTCCCAGCGGTTTCAGGTCGCCGTCATGATGTAGATAGAGAACAGCCTGTCCACGTGCGAGCGCAGCTTCGACCGCAGCAGAAACACCGTCATCTTCGCCGACCTGACTAATGATGAGCAGATCAGGATTATCCGCGAGACAGCCTGCCAAAGCCGCGCCGTCGCATGCCGCGGCCTCATTATATATAACGCGCGTATCGTAAGCCACGTCCAGCCAAGCGCGCGTGCCGTTTTGATCCGGGAAATAATAGCTCTGGTCCATCTGGGCGATAACGACATTTAGAGTTCCCGTATCGAGATCGTCCCGCCCCGAGAGCCATGCCACCGCGTTTTTCAAAAATGCATCCATGCCGTCGGGCGATGCACCCCGATGAATATTCCGCATCGGGTTAGACCCCATGACCAAATGTCGAGCCTCACCTGTCGTTCCCGCCACGGCCAAACCCGCAGACTGCACCTCATAACCATCGCGCGTCACGGCATTAGAGCGCAGCACGATTCCGGCATCCGCTCCTGCGATCAGGAGTCCGGTATCATGGGTGGGGTCCCAGCTGATAGAGGTCAGTGAATCCGCCGTGACGGCCCCGTCTTCGGCCAAATTAAAGAGCGCACGTTTCACGCTGTCATGATCAGCGGATGTACAGGTGACGACATCCAGCACATCGGAAAATAAATCTCCCATCGTGGCAAGGCTCGCATCACCTGCCGCAATGGCCCGACTGGCATTCGCATTTTTCGTACGGGCGGCACAGCCTTTTTCAGCACCAACAGATGTGGGCGCAGGAGCCGGTTCGGAAACAGGGGGTGGCGGCGGTGTTGAGACCGTCGGCGAACTTCCTCCGCCTCCGCCACAGGCAGACATCGCGGTGAGCGCCGTCATAGCCAATAGCGCAGGTTTCAAGACTGTATTGCGGATCATCACGGATAGGTCTTCCCAAGCGACCGGCATTGCCCCAACATGCCGGAAAAGGGCGGCCTATCAGATCGACCAAAAGACAGCGTGAAAAGACAGGGTTAATCATGAATGAAGGCTGGAATGATATCCGGGACGCGATACAGGGGGATGGCGACGGATTGTCCGCGCCCATCCCCGATCATTGGCGGCAGGGCCGGACCTGTTACGGGGGGATGACCGCGGCATTAATGTATGAAGCCGCATTACAGCAGGTTGAGGACTTACCGCCCCTGCGCTCGGCCATTGTCAATTTTGTCGGACCCGTCACGGATACGCCTGTCCTGACATCAGAACTGTTAAGACGTGGACGGAATGTGACCAATCTTTCCAGCCGTGCGGATGTGGGCGAGCAATGTGTCGGCCGCGCGGACTTTCTCTTCGGGGCATCACGGACATCTGAGGTCGGCGTGGATTTCCCTGCACCCGACGCACCGCTGCCGGAAGAGTGTGAATTGTTCACACCGGAATTTACGAAACCCATGGTTCCTGCCTTCTTCCACAATTTCGATACGCGCCTGATCGCGGGCGAACGTCCGATGACCGGTACGGAAGGTTACATCCGAACGTGGTCCCGGCATATGGACCCTGCGTCTCGTGCAGGGACGGGCAGCCTGCTCTGTCTGGCCGATGTCCTACCGCCCGCAGCCCTGCCGCTCATCCGGACGATGGCACCCGTCAGTTCCATGAGCTGGATCGTCAATATTCTGTCGGATAAACCGGAAACAGAGGACGGCTGGTGGCAGGTCGAATCCCGCCTCACCGCTGCCGGCGGCGGCTATTCCACACAGGTCATGCGGATATGGAACACGGCAGGCGAACTCGTCGTCGAAGGCATGCAATCAATAGCTATTTTCGCTTAGCGGCGAGCCTTGAATGCGTTCGTCAAAAACGCTGTGCCATAGGTGAAATTAATATTGGCGGTCCAATTATCCAAGTCGCCCTCGCCGGTGCCGGGGCCATCGCTCCGTTGATAGGCCGCACCAAATTCGATGTTCATATTAGGACCGAAATTCCAGACAGCCGCCGCACCAAGCTGTCCGTAATCGTCAAAACGATAGAGCGCATCGCCGCGTTGCGCGTTGAGGTCTTCGCCGGAATAATAGCTGGCATCCAGTCGTACGAGCGTTGAGTCGCTCACGCGCAAATCAACATTCGCACCGACTTCCCACCCATCACCATCGGTGGACGGCGCATCTTTCGTATTTTCCGAACTAAAGATCGCGGCGCCGCGCAGGCGGACATCTTCAATTGTGTCCCAGCCCAGCGCATTCCCAACACCAACGGACGCACCCAAAAGACCTGCATAATTATCATCGACACGACGGGATTCTGAAATTTGTCCGCCCGCATGGGCATAGTGGAATTGCCCGTCGAGACGCAGGACATCATCGAAGAGACGGACCTGAGAGACGTTTCCGATCTCAAATTCTTCCGCGCGGATATCGCCCTCACGAATGCGCCAATTTATCCAGCTATCCTGTTTGAAATAATTCTTATTCACGCGGAACTGGAAACCCTGCTCCGCCAAATCTTGAAATTTGTTTGTATCATCGAACAAGGCCTGATGCGACGCATGGGTCGGCAGGAGTGTGCCTGCAATGATGTGTACATCCTCTGTCGGCTCGACCGCAATCCGAACCAGCGGCTCAATAATATCCAACCCGTCATCATCGCCGAAATTCTGACCCAGGACCGCGCCGACCTCGAATGTCACTTTTTCATTCGCCTTGTACCGCATCCGAATGGGAGCCAGCACACCGAAGAAGGTCTGACCATCCAAAGTGTCAAAGCCAATTAATTCCGTGTTCTTGAAGAATACAGCCGTTTCGACGACCACGTCCAGCTCTCCAACGGCCGTTTCAATCTCTTCCGTTCCCGTCGGATAATCAAAATTCTGACCAATCGCGGTGGAGGTCAAAATGATGGAACTTTCCTGCGCTTGTACCGTCATGCTCAGAGCCGATGCGGCGATAAGGGCCGTCGTGAATAAAATTTTGTTCGGCATGTTCTGCACCCATTAAAAATTATGTCTTTGCGTGTAGGGCGTTATGGTAAACAAAAGATTGGTTTAGGAGACGACATGGCAGATGATCAAAATGAAAATTTGGATGTCGCCATTGGGCGTCGGCTCTCCACCCTGCGCGAGACATCAGGTCTTACCCGAACGGAACTCGCGTCGAAATCCGGCTATCCGCTCTCAGAAATTATTGCGCATGAGGATGGAAGCCTGCGACTAACCGCGCAACGTATGTTTAAGCTCTGCACACTCTTGGGTGCAAAACCCGCCGACCTCCTACAGGGCCTGCAAGAAGATGGACGCGGTGGCCGATCACTGCATGATGGATCGGAAGAGTTCGGGGATTAATCCAGCTCGACCAAACGCGTTTCACCGACATTACTGCGCAGGCCGTCATTATCATTCACGATAAATGTGCGTCCGTCCGGCGTCACGGCTAAACCTTCAACGCTATTTGGAATGGTCCCGTTTCCTGCGGGCAGGTCTTCTGACACAATTAAATCGCGAAACAGCGTTTTGCTCGCCCTGTTACCGGCAGAGACAGTTTCCAAATTAGCCGTGTAAATCCGCTTTACGGCTGCATCCGGTCCCGCTTGAGAATCATTTTCCATAAGGCGGAATTCACCGCCACCAATGGACGCGATATCCGTCAAACTCACCCGCCCGCCATTTTGCGATTCCGGTGTATCAACGCGGTAAAAGATGAAATCCCATTGGCCTGTCGCCGTGTCATAGCGGCCAATCCGATTATCATTTTCCATGCCCCAAGGTCTTTGGAACGTGACATATAAAACACCATCCTCCTCCGCCACGCCGGAAAACCCACGCGTTTCCTGTAAGGCTTCGACATTGGCGGGCAGTCGAACTGCTTCCTGAATCACACCTGCCGCGTCGGTTCTGACGAGGAGGTTGATCGCGTCAATGGGTTCAAACAATGTGTTCTCCGCATCGCCTTCACCCTCTGCCACAACCCAGAATCCGCCGCCGGTCGCCACCGTAATGCCCTCAAGATCAAGATTAACCGTGCCGTCCGGATTGGTCAGGTCGTCACGGTCATTTCCGTCAAACCGGTCTCTGTCGCTACCCGGGCCGGACACCGTGAGGGTTGAGAGGATGTTATTATCGTCGCGCAATTGGATATCCTCGGCGAGGCGCGCAGGTGTTTCCGACAAGTCGAGACGGAAAATCCGGTTGGCATCAAAAGCCGCATCTTCGACAGAATAAAGATTCGTCGCATTATTCGGGTCCTCAGTCAGGGCCGAGAGCGCACCCCAAGGAATAGGTGTGCCATCGAGGCGGTCTACGGCCTTGATAGTCGGGTATGTCAACTCTGAGACGACATATTCGTAGATTGCGATTGAGGACCGAACATCCTCGGACCGGTCATCTTCCTCGCCCGCGACGACGAGGAGATTACGCGACGGTATGGCTTTTATGCCTTCGGGACTCGCAGGGCTCGGCAAGGTCTGCGCCGAAATCGGCGCCGTCGGATCGGCAATGTCGTATACAAAAACCAAGTCTCCGCGTTCCGAGCCGATAAATAAATATCGATCCGCGCCAAAAATACCGACTTCCGCCCCTTCGGGTTCATTGCCGCTATTCTCTGAGCGGCTGTCAGGGTAATGACCGAGACGGGCGGCCTCGTGATCGAGGGCATTTCCGGCCTCGACTTGTATCGCGCCAGTTGTGTCAAACACAGTGAAGCCGCGTCCACCGCCCAGTTCTGCGCCCTCATTCGCGGTCGCAAATGTGTCCGTGTTAATCCACGCCACACCGTCTGGTTCACGGACGACACCGACGAGACGCTGACTGAGGGAGATGACGTCAATCTCGCCTTCCAGCGCGTCGACATTATCGAGATTAACACTTCCGGCGGAGAAATCAGCCGTGACCGTATTCGTATTTAAATCAACGAGGACGAGATGATTATTTGTCTGCAAACTGACAACGCCGATATTGTCGTCATTAATATCGACAAATTCCGGTTCGGGATCATTCCCATCGACATCCGCCAAACCCGTCAGATCAATCTGCGTCTCAGTCCAATCCGCAGGCGTGTCAGAGGACACATCTAATGAGAGCAAAAAGCCAGGAATAGGCGGCTGGTCGGAACTGTTCGTATTTGGATTTTCAACCGCGACAAGCGCCCGCGTCCCATCCGGTGAAATCGCGACAGAGTCTGGATTACCTGCGACTGAAAAAGATCGGACAATTGTTCGCGTTGTGAGGTTTACGACTTCCAGTGACCCATTGTCAGGTCCCGTCGTATCAGGTCGGTCCACCGCCACGATTGCAAAATTTCCAATCACGGCCAGAGAGGTCGGGGTTCCGGCTAAGTCACGCGTCCCGGCAGCCCCCGGATTGGACGGGTCCGTAATATCGACAAAGCCGAGCGTCTGACGGGGCGGGTCGGTATAGATTAGCGTGTTTCCATCCTGCGACACATCTACAATCTCTGCTGAACGTTGAATATCCGTATCGCAATCGGCGTCCTGTTGTCGGCAGACGGGGAAAGTCGCAATGCGCGTGAAGTTCTCGAGCGTGTTAGGCGGCGCGACATTACAAGTGAAAGTCGTGCTATCCACTTCACCGGATTCGAGCGTGCCATTCCCGTTATCATCCAAGCCCGTATCCGTGCGCGTGCCGCCCCGGAAACAATTTGCATCGCCAGCAGCCAATTGAACATCAATCGTAATCGTCGCAGGCGGCGGCGGTGGAGGCGCGGGCGGCGTAACAACAGTCGGGGCTCTCTCACTGCCACCACCTCCCCCACCACATCCGGCAAGAGCGGTGCAGGCTAAAAGCGCTGCGCCCAAAAAAGTTGACGAAAAACGCCGGGGTACAAAAAGAGATTCGAGCATTCAGACAGCCTCCTGCTTACACTCTGACCGTTCATTCGCACCGGACTCAAGTCACGCTACCTTTCAATTTCCTTCAACCCTTTAACGCAATGTAAGATTTGGTTATAAACGGTAGGGTCTTTCGGTCCGGTGCGACCCAGTGATTTCGTGCAGCCTTAGAGAATAGCAAATCCTGCGACCAGTAAGCCGTAAGCCAGTCGGACCGCCCATATTCCGACGTAAGGATTGCATTGACGTTCTGATAAAGATGTAATTCCAAGTTCATATGATGCTGAACCGCGAGCAATGACGCCACCGTAATTGTATGATGATAGCCTTCGGTGTCCGTATTCGCGACACCCGTCGCTTCATTATATTCTCGGATGATGTCCGGCATATCCGCGAAGGCGTCCCGTGCAGGATCAATCATAATCGCACAGGCAGCAGCAAAATGCGCAGCATGGCTCCAGTCGGGTTTTGGTAGGGTCTTGCGGCACAAGCCCTCATAAATATGCAGGACTTCTTTATCGGAAGAATAGATCATTAGGATGTCCTCGAATTAAATATCAGCGGACTTTGAAATAGAAAACCCACCGACAGGGGTGGGTTGAGTAGGTGTAGATTGAAACGTCTGTTCTTTAATCCAATACCATGCGCAAACACACCACAAAATCATGCTGTGTCTGTTGCTGTCGATATATAACGGCGTTACGCATGTTTCGCGTATAGACTGTATACTCGGCGAAATTCAAGGACCTGATAAGATGAAATTTGGAATGGCGACGACGACCTGTTTGTTTATTTTGGCGAGTTTAGCGTTTGTGCCAGCCGCTAAGGCCGGAGAAATTTTGCGCCCCGCTCCCGGAACGGATTTCCAATGGGAGAGCATGGACTGCCCGAAACCCATCCAGAGTTTTGACCCAACGCTTTCAAAACAGGAAAAGCTGGAGCTCTATTCACAAGCCATTACGAACCATATCGCCTGCCTGCAACGCGAAGCGCAGGCTGACTTCCAAGAGGCGCAAGCCGCCATGCAAGCCGCGATAGAGAAAAAGCTCGGCCAGGAAACGCAGCGGATGGACGAGATGATAAAGCTGGCCTATCGCACGACGCGCTAGCTATCCACCTCAGCATCCAGCGCGTTACTGATAATGAAATCGCGACGGGGTTCGACGACGTCACCCATGAGTTTCGTAAACAGTTCATCCGTGGCATCGGCGGCCTCGATACGGACCTGCAGGAGTGACCGCGCGTTAGCATCAAGGGTTGTTTCCCAGAGTTGGTCCGGATTCATTTCGCCCAATCCCTTATAACGCTGGATTTTGAAACCCTTGCGACCAGCCTCGAAAATCACGTCGAGCAATTGCGCAGGACCGGAGACATATATCGGCTCGTTCTCGCCCCGACGGAGCGTCGCTGTGCCTGAATAGGTTTCACCGAGCGACGGCGCCAGCTTTTGCAGGCGTCGCGCGTCGGAGCTGTCACGGAAGCTGGGCCGCATGATGATCCGGTCCATGACCCCGCGGACGTCCCGTTCAAAGACGAGAGCCCCGTCATCATCATAACGTCCGGCCCAGCCATCTTCACCCTCATCCGCGATGAGATCGAGACGGGCGACGGCGGCATCAATTAATTCGGAGTGTTCCTCGACGGTCAAAATGCCGGAAATCG
Organism: uncultured Caulobacterales bacterium; assembly: GCA_947503715.1. Lineage (GTDB taxonomy): Bacteria > Pseudomonadota > Alphaproteobacteria > Caulobacterales > Maricaulaceae > Litorimonas. Next base: position 399,546 of record CANNER010000004.1, read on the forward strand.
CGATTTGCGCGATGGCACTGTCCGGGGCGCGGTGTTTCATGCGGTTCAGGATTTGTTGCACGGCCAGCGCCTCGCGTGCAACGCGTTTCAAATCTTCGCCCGCAATGACGGAGCCATCATCCAGAGTCAGCGAGGCATCTTTCGATCCCGCATCGATGAGGTATTCGTCGAGCTCTTCCTGGTCTTTAATATATTGCGTATTCTTCCCGCGCTCGACCTTATAAAGCGGCGGTTGTGCGATGTAGAGATAACCGCGCTCAATCAGTTCCGGCATCTGGCGATAGAAAAATGTCAGCAACAGCGTCCGGATATGCGCGCCGTCCACATCAGCATCGGTCATGATGACGATCTTGTGGTAGCGGGCTTTATCCGCGCTGAAATCTTCGCGGCCAATGCCAGTGCCCAGCGCCGTGATGAGCGTGCCGATTTCCTGTGAGGAGAGCATCCGGTCAAAGCGGGCGCGTTCGACGTTCAGGATTTTACCCTTGAGCGGCAGGATGGCCTGATTGTGACGATCCCGTGCTTGTTTGGCGGAGCCCCCCGCAGAGTCCCCCTCCACGATGAAGATCTCGGACAGGGCCGGATCGCGTTCCTGACAATCGGCGAGTTTGCCCGGCAGGGAGGCGATGTCGAGCGAGCTCTTCTTCCGCGTCAGATCGCGGGCTTTCCGCGCGGCCTCGCGGGCCATGGCGGCTTCGGCGATTTTCTGCACGATCAGCTTGGCTTCCTGCGGATGTTCTTCGAACCATTCGCCGAGGGCTTCGTTCATCGCAGATTCCACGACGGGACGAACTTCAGATGAAACCAATTTGTCCTTGGTCTGTGAGGAGAATTTCGGGTCCGGCACTTTGACGGACAAGACACAGGTTAGCCCTTCCCGTGCGTCATCGCCGGAGAGTTTCACCTTGTCGTTCTTCTTCGCCATGCTCTGCGCGTAAGTGTTGATCGTCCGTGTCAGCGCCCCGCGGAAACCCGCCAAATGCGTGCCCCCGTCGCGTTGCGGGATGTTATTCGTGAAGCAGCGGACATTTTCATGATAGCCGTCATTCCACCACATCGCGGCATCGACAGTGATCCCGTCTTTCTCCGCATGGACATTGATCGGCGTGTCCAGCACGGGCGTTTTATTCGCATCGAGATGGCGGACGAAAGCTTCGATCCCGCCCTCGTAATAGAGCTCGGTCTCGATCGGTTCTTCGGGGCGTTCATCGCGCAGAATAATCATCACGCCGGAATTCAAAAACGCGAGCTCCCGCAGGCGGCGTTCCAGTGTTGCGCGGTCAAATTCGACCATTGTGAAGGTCTCTTCCGAGGGTAGGAAGCGCACCATCGTTCCGGTCAGGACCTTGGTCGTCCCGTCGCGGCGATTATCCTGCGGCGCGTCCCCGACGATTTTCAGCGGCGCGAGGGAATCACCATGACTAAACTCCATCCAGTGTTCTTTTTCGTCGCGCCAGATCGTGAGCTGCAGCGAGACCGACAGCGCGTTCACGACCGACACACCCACCCCGTGCAATCCTCCCGAGACCTTGTAGGAATTCTGGTCAAATTTCCCGCCCGCATGGAGCTGGGTCATGATGACCTCGGCGGCGGAGATCCCCTCCTCCGTGTGCATGGCGACGGGAATGCCGCGACCATTATCGCGCACGGAACAGGACCCGTCGGGATGGAGGACAACTTCCACCCGGTCCGCATGTCCGGCGAGGCTTTCATCGATGGAATTATCGACGACCTCATAGACCATGTGATGCAGGCCGGAGCCGTCATCCGTGTCCCCGATATACATGCCCGGCCGTTTGCGGACGGCGTCGAGGCCCTTGAGGACCTTGATGGAATCGGCCCCATATTCTGGGGTATTGGGTACGGGCTCGGCCATGGATGGAATCCTGCGTGAATCGATAGTGATTCCTACAGGATTCCGTTACTCAATGTAAGGGCTACAGCCCTCTTAGTTCATCGTGTAAACGACCCCGAACCGCGTGATCGTGTCGGTTTTCTCACGCCCCGGCAACACGTCCGTATGATGGTCCACGCGGAAACTGGCCCGCGCCGCCAGATTACCGACCAGATTGGCGGTCAGGCCCAACTCGTTCCACAGATAGGTATCGCTGGAGGAATAGATGACCTCGCTATTATTATAGAGCGAGACGGCATCGTTGAAATCATAGGCGATCTTGGACGCCCCGCGCAGGGCGAGTTCGTTCTGACGGTCCAAATCACCGGCGGCCTCCAGCACAGCGATTTCCGCCGCTGTCAGACCCGCAGCAACGGCGGGGAGTTGCGAGCGATAACCGAGGCCGGCTTCCACATCCCAGCCCAGCGGGGCGGGTTGCACCAACGCGTAACCCAGACCGGCACCGAGAAAGTAACCTTCCTCGAACGCGCCGAACTCATCGCGGTAATAATCCGCATTGCCGAGCGCGTAGAGACGATCCGTAATATCGCGGTTGACCTGATAACCGAGCACGTAGCGCTCCTTATTCGTCTCGCCTGAAGCACGGCCAAAATCAGCAGACGCATTGACCGCATGTTTCCAAACGCCGGACTCCTTGGCGAGCTGCAAGCCCAACCCAATATCCGTCGTTTCTGTATTACCGGTTGTCTTAGAGCCCGTCAGCGACGCCTCGCCGGACCAGCCATCCGCATCCTGTGCCATCGCGGTTGTTGCCATCGCCGTTGTCGCCATGAGGGCGATGAGTGTTTTCGAAATTTGTTTCATGACCGAGGTCTCCTTCATTTTTGTTGGAGGGGCCATATTTCGAAGAAGGTGTATAATAGATGAACGCCCACATTTCGAAGCGTTCATAAACTGTTCACCCTGTTCCACGGTATGAAGCACCAACGCAATTATATGGCTGGAGGGCCCCGTGGAAAATATCAAAAACTTTTTTAACCCCGACCGACTGGAATCATTGACCAGTACCGGATTGGGATTGGCGACGAATGTCGTTATCGCGATCATCATCTTACTCGTCGGCCTTTGGGTGTCCAAACGCGTCCGCAACGCCATCGTAAAGATGGGCCAAAAGTACCAGCATCTGGACGAAACCCTGTTCCGTTTCTTTGCCAGTATAGTCGGCTTCCTGATTATGGCCGTTGTCGCCATCGCGGTTTTGGGCCGCTTTGGCGTTGAAACCACATCCATCGTGGCCGTTCTCGGCGCGGCGACTGTCGCGGTTGGCCTCGCCCTGCAAGGCACATTGTCCAATCTGGCGGCGGGCGTCATGCTCCTGATTTTCCGTCCCTATAAAGTCGGTGACTTCATCGACGCGGCCGGCACTTTCGGCAATGTCGAAGAAATCGACATGTTCACGACGATCCTGCAAACCTTTGACAATCAACAGATCATCATCCCCAACAGCAAGATCTGGGGCGAGAAGATCATCAACCATAGCCACCATCCGGTGCGCGGTGTCGATATGCGCTTTAACGTCGCCTATGAGGACGATGTCCAAAAAGCCCGCGACGTCATCCAGAAAGTCCTGGCCGACCACCCGCATGTCAAATCCGATCCGGCCCCGTTCATCGAGGTCGAGTCCCTGAGCGAACGGTCCGTCGAAATCCTCGTCCGTCCGTTCACCGATGGCGCGCATTATTTCGACGTCACCTATTCCGTGCCGGAACAGGTCAAAGCCGCCCTCGGCGCAGCGGGACTGAGCACACCCTACCCGCAAACCCGCATTATCATGTCCAAAGACTAGGGCTTTGGCCGAGATAACGTGCTCCCCTTGGCGTTTTAAAAAACGCAAAAAGGGAAGCCCCCGGGGTGGCTCGTCCTTCATTGGACGGGCCACTTTCTTTATGAGCCCCACACATTTTATGCCTTGTCGTCCTCAGGCTTGACCCGAAGATCCATTCGACACAGCTTTGACCCGCGCCGATCTTGGTGACAGCGTCATAACGATGACAGAGGTGTGTAAGAGCAGAAGACAAACGCCAACGCTCACCGCCCATCACCTTTTTCAAAGGGGGTCGGCAAAACGCATGTTTGTCCGAAAAAAGGACAGCCCGCAGGGTCCGGCCCCGCGATGGAGACCAGTATAACTATGTGTTTTACGCGGGGCGAACCCTGCGGCGGTGCTTTACCGATAACGGCCTTACTGGACTGCTCCCGTTCCAGAGAGTCAGGCGCTCGAAATCAGGCCCCTTTCCGCGACTGTCACATCCCGGAAATAGACACACCGTCTCTCAGACCAGAAGGTGACGTCCTACCTGTCCCGTATCTGAAAGAACGAGTGTGAATATAGCGCGGGATTTATAAGTGGGGATGCGAAATGGCCAAGAAAGGTCCGGGGAACCTTTTTCAGTGGCGCACTGAGCCGGTAAGCTGTTCGGATATAATGATATTTTCGGGGTGTGCTTCTCAGGTGGTGGTAGGCGAGATTTGGCGCAGAAATCGAGGATTATGTTTTTTTTGTATTATCTATGAAAAGCCCCTTTAAAAAAGCATCCCCCACACCAAGTAAGTTTATATATTAATTCACAACCGCAAATACGGCGCAATAATATGATACTGGGAATATGTTTAGAGTCAGAGGCATTCCAAGCTGCATTAGTTTCTGGAAGTAAGACTGCCCCTAAACTTGAGCAACGATACATTTGTAAGAACCCAGAAACAGCAAATTTAGCCCGGTCTGCAAGCTGGTATGAAAACCGTTTCTTTCAATTAATCGACAATCATTCGCCCACTGAGATCGTAGCGAAAATCCATTACGATGTTAAGAATCAAGCTGGGCTGATCAATCATGGGTTTCCTCTAGGCATACTAGCAAAGTGTTGCCATGTGAGAGGCTTAGAGTTGACATTGGTAACTGTACAAAAACTGAAGGGCGTTACCCTCTTTAGCTTACCAAAAGGAACCTCAACTTATGAGTGGATAGATCAATATAAAGACACGCAACCGTATTGGAAAAACTCTGGACGAATTGCTACTCTTGCCGCGCTCTCGAAACTCTAATGTCATTTAGTCAAGACGAAGTAATAGGCAACTACCAAATTGTGTCGAGATTAGGAAATGGTGTTTCTGGTGTCGTTTATCGAGCAAACCAAATTCTTTTGAATGCCGAGAGAGCCGTGAAATTTATTCCGGTAAAATCAGGACAAAGTGTCGTTAAGTTACTCGAAGAAGCTCGAAACTCTCACACGGCGGCTGAAGAACATGTAGTAAATGTCTTTAACGCAAGCATACTTAGACGAGATACTCAGCACTACGTAGCAATCGAAATGGAGTATCTTCCAGACGGCTCTCTTTATACTATAGCGAAAAGAAACCAATTGTCTTTTAAGGACACACTAGCTGCGACACGACATGTCTTATGTGCTCTATCCGCTGCGCATCGTTCTGGCATCATTCATTGTGACATAAAGCCCGCGAACATACTTAAGTCAGGTAACAACTTCAAACTCGCCGACTTCGGACATTCGTATTTAAAGTCTTCAAGCAACTCTTTCGATAGTTTAATTTATGTGTTGCATGCTGCGCCGGAGTTACATGCAAAAGCTAGTGCATCGGAGACCAGTGATATATACGCAGTTGGAATGACGCTCTATCGTCTCACTCGTCCTTTTAATAACATTGATATAAATCTTCCAAATCTTACCAAGTGGCGTTCAAATAAATTAGTTAAAACATTCCCCGAATACAATGGAATGCCTGACTATCTGCCAAATAAGTTAAAGACTGTAATAAAGAAAGCGACAAGCATAGATCCAAACTCAAGATATCAAAGTGCAGAAGAAATGATGACAGCCGTTGAAAGATTGTCAGTGAATTTAGATTGGAAAATTTCAAACAATATGTCCTTCTGGGAAGCTAGCGACGGGTCCAAAAACCATAAAGCAAGCTTAACTGCAAAAAAGGGCAAGGCAGTATGCCAATATAAGATAAACGGACGGAAACCTCGGTTTTGGAACAATGAAGAACAGACGCCAGAAGCAGCTAGAAAACGTTTAAACAAGTTAGTAAAAGATACACTGCTTAAATAGTGAAATACAAAAAAATTTATTAGTTAGAACAAGTAACTTCCTTATTGGATCGCCATACAATCAAAACAACGAGGCTCAATAAAGAAAATTTTTGACTTTCATAAGTCAACTTTAGTTATCCTACCAAACTTCGACTTTGAGATTGTAAAGACCGTCATCCTCGCCAAGTGAAGCTATGAAATATAGTCGGGTAGGTATGATGCTGACGCCCTTGTAATTTTGCTCCACCTTAAGTTCATCAATAAGGCTGTCAGCTGTCAACTTAAGTAGTCGATCAACTATATTCTCATATTCTTGCATAGCAGAAGGCGGGATAAACTGTGTATTTAATGGCCCCTCTAAACCCCCAAGTTCAATAGGATAGGGATGGATGATTGTTAAATCACCCTTTCGGACAAGCTCGCGTGCGATCTCGATATTCCAAACATCTGAAAAATCTAGGCGTTTCGATTTATTTAATAATTGCTTGAAAAAATTCAAATTTACTCAGCCGCTTCTGCTTTTTCCGAACCCAACCCAGCCGCCCGCTCTTCAACCGCGGCGACAATCTCGTCCACCATCACGTCATTATCTGTCTTCCCCGTTTTCTTCCCCGCGTGATACATCATGCCGTAGCCTGCGGAACCGCCCGTGAAGCCGACATCGGTGAACATGGCTTCGCCGGGGCCGTTGACGACGCAGCCGATAATAGACAGCGTGATCGGCTGGCTGATATGGGCAAGCCGCTCTTCTAGGATTTGGACGGTCTTGATTACGTCAAACCCTTGGCGGGCGCAGGACGGGCAGGAGATGATGTTCACGCCGCGTGTCCGCAACCCAAGGGATTTCAACATATCGAACCCGACCTTGATCTCCTCCACCGGGTCGGCGGAGAGGGAGACGCGGATTGTATCGCCTATCCCGGCCCAGAGCAGATTGCCCATGCCGATGGAACTTTTGACCGTCCCGATACGCAGGCCACCGGCCTCCGTTATGCCGAGATGGAGCGGGGCGTCCGTGGCGTCCGCGAGTTGGTGATAGGCCGCGACGGTCATGAACACGTCGCTGGCTTTGACGGAAATCTTGTAATCGTGGAAATTTTCATCGTCGAGCATGCGGGCATGCATGAGGGCGGACTCCACCATCGCGTCGGGGCAAGGCTCGCCATATTTTTCGAGGAGTTCGCGCTCAAGGCTGCCGCCATTGACGCCAATCCGGATGGAGCAGCCATTGGCGCGGGCGGCCGCGACGACTTCTTTCACGCGGTGTTGGCCGCCAATATTGCCGGGATTGATGCGCAGGCAGGCCGCGCCCTGATCCGCGGCTTCGATCCCGCGTTTATAATGAAAATGGATATCCGCGACGAGGGGGGTTTGGACCTGATCGACAATGCTGCGCAGGGCCGCGGAGCTATCGGGGTCAGGGACCGAGACGCGCACAATATCCGCGCCCGCCTCTTGCAGGGCGAGGACCTGCCCGACCGTCGCGTCGACATCATGGGTTAGGGTGTTCGTCATGCTTTGGACCGCAATGGGTGCGTCGCCGCCGACCTCGACTTTGCCGACTTTGATCTTGCGGGACTTGCGCCGTTCAATCGTGCGCCAAGGCCGGATGGAATTGATGTCTGCCGGAGAATTTGAATGTGTGCCGCTCATGCGGGAGCTATAGCGCGGGGATGTGTCGGATTAAAGACAGGATTGCGGGCTTCCCGCACAAACCCGCAGGGTGCAGATGCGGGACCTAGCGGCTGCTTGATTCAGATTGAGTTTTGTAAACGACAGGTCCCGCATCAAGTGCGGGATGACATCGAGAAAAACGTTGGCATCTAAGGACTCAGCAAAACATCCGTCAGCGGTTCGCCCTTTGCGCCGAGCGGCCCGATGTTCCGGGTGCCGTCATAGAGCTCGACCGCGCCCGCATCGCGGACGGACACGGTGTAACCACCGCCAACGGGGCCTTGCCACATCTCGTCCGTGACAAAAATGCGGCTGACGAGGGTTGTGCCATTTGCGTCTGAAATCTGCACCCAGCTCGGCGCGGTGGTGCGCAGCGTGATGAGGCCGTCCGTCATGACGGGCGCAACGGGTGTGTCGATATCGAGCGGCAGGACGGTCTGGCTGATCGGTTGATCGGCGACGGCTTCGGTCTGTAATCCGTACCACGTGCCGAGCATGGCAACAGCCGCGAGGACCGAGAGCGCAGGCGCGAAACCGAGCGGCAGGCGGATGCGGCGCTGAAATACGAAATGCGGCGATCCGCGCAGGGGCAGCCCATCGGCCAGTGCGACATCGCGTTTATAATCTGCGACCGCTTCCGTCGGGTCGAGGTTCAGGCCTTTCGCATAAGTCCGGACAAAGCCGAGGACGTAGCCAATGGCGGGCAACGCGGTCTGGTCCAGACGCTCTATCGCGATAATATAATCTTCACGCAGGTTCGTCGACATCGCCATGTCCGAGACGGACAGGTCAAGGCTCTCGCGACGGGCGCGGAGGCGATGTCCAATATGTGTGTGCGGGTCCGGCATTGAACCTAAGTGTCTAGAGTTATGCGCCTGAATGTTTGGTTAATGGACGGTAGGGTTTACGGCCAGTGGAAACTGCACACCCGCGAGGTTTTCCGGTCAATTAAGCCTGTTAGGCGAGCCAGGTTGACTGTCTTCGCGTGAGATTGCACGAAAGATGGACACTATAACATAGCTGGGGCTGTACATGACTCTCCGACACCTTCTTCTTGGAACCGTTTTCACCGCATTGGGAACCCTAACGAGCCACGCCACCGAGACGGGCTATTATATGCAACCCGATCTGCAAGGCAGCGAAGTCGTGTTCAGCAGCGAAGGCGATATTTGGGCAGCAGGCGTCGAAGGCGGCCCCGCCGTGCGCCTGACCACCCATGTCGAAGTGGAACGCGATCCCGTCCTGTCACCCGATGGGGAGTGGCTGGCCTTTACCGCAAATTATGACGGGGCGTCGGAAGCCTGGGTCATGCCTGTGACGGGCGGGGCGCCGAAACAGCTGACCCATGAGGCGGGCGGCGTCAGCGTTAAGGGCTGGACGCCCGACGGTCAGGTCATCATCCAATCCCGCAAAGCCCCCGGCCCCCGCGCCACGCGCATACGAATGATTGATCCGGAGAGCGGAGAGATTGAAACCCTGCCACTAGACGGTGCGACAGATGCGGTCGTCGCGGAAGACGGCACGATCGTCTTCACACGTTATGGCCTGTCCATGAGCCGCGACAATGCGAAACTCTATCGCGGCGGAACCATGGCGCAGCTTTGGACCTTCGATCCCGTCAACCAAGTGGCAACGCGGCTAATGGAAGATTTCGACGCGCCGCTGCGTGACCCGATGATTAATGGCGACAGCATTATCTTCGTCAGCGACAAATCCGGCTCGGATAATTTCTGGTCCGTCGAGATGGACGGCTCTGACCCCGTGGAGTTCACGGCGCTGTCAGATTGGCAAATTCGCGGACCGCGTATGGACGGCGACAATATCGTCTTCCAATGGGGTGCGGACATTGCCGTGCTGGACATGACCAATAGCGATGTCGAAATCCTCGACATTGAACTCGTCACGGATAGCGACCCGACCCGCACATGGTTCATCGAAGACCCGCTCAATTTCCTCTCTTCCACCGATATGTCCGCCGACGGGAAAGCCGCCGTCCTGACCGCGCGGGGCCGCGTCACGGTCGCCTTCCCCGGACAGAGACGCCGTGTCGATCTCGCCATTCCGGGTGAGGCGCGCGCACGGGCCGCAACGCTGAGCAATGACGGGAAAGATGTATTCGTCATTCTGGATCAGGGCGAACAGGGTGAAATCTGGCGCTACGCCGCCGATGGGCGCGGGGAAGGTGAACAACTCACAGACGGTTCGGAACATCACATCTGGTCGCTCCACCCTTCACCAGATGACGAGACCCTGATCTATCAGGACAAGGCCGGACACCTCCATTCACTGAACATCGAATCCGGTCGGAAGAAAAAACTCGCGACGACGGGCAGTGATGATGATTACGCCTTCCGCAATATCACATTCAGCCAGGGCGGACGCTATGTTGCCTTCACAGGGTCGGACCAAAAGGGCCTCTCGCAATTGGAATTGTTGGACGTAAAAAGCGGCGACGCCACCATCCTCGCGGGTGGGAAATATGCCGCCTATAGCCCCGCCTTCTCTGCTGATGGCGGATGGCTCTATTTCATCTCGGACCGGAATTTCCGGTCCAACCCGAGCGGACCGTGGGGCGAGCGTGTGCCCGGTCCGGCCTTTGACAAACGCGGCCAACTCTACGCCGTCCAACTGGATCCGGAAGCGGACTTCCCCTTCACGGCCAAGACTGAACTCGACCTGATGGAAGAGGATAAAGACGAAGAAAAAACACCTGACTCTGAAGACGAAAAAGATGAGGACGCCGCGCCCAAAGAGATGGAGATCGAATTTGACGGCCTAGACTCCCGCATCTGGCCCGTCCCCGTTTCGGCTGATAATTATTACAATCTCTCCGCCAATAAGAGCCATCTCTATGTCATGTCAGAAGGCAATCTGAAAACAATCGCGATCAGCGATTTGAAGCCTGAGATGAAGACCTTCCAGTCCGGCGTTGCGAATTATGAATTGTCTGCGGATGGAAAAACAGTTTTCACCCAAACGCGCGGGAACGAGCCGACCCTCGCCCTCCTCCCCGCGGGCGCCGAAGCGCCGAAAGATATGTCGGAGCACACGCTCCGCATCAAAGATTGGCGTCCGGGCCTGACCCCGCAGGCGGAATGGACGCAGATGGTTCGCGACGCATGGCGTCTGCACCGCGATTTCGCCTATGACCCGTCCTTACGCGGCGTCGATTGGGACGCAGTGCTGGACAAATATCTGCCCCTGACCGAACGCATCGCACACCGGAATGAGGTCAATGATCTCCTCGGACAGATGGCGTCTGAACTGGGTATTCTTCACAGCCAGATCGGAACGGGCGATCAGGAAAATGATGATGCCACCGGACAAGCGGCCGCCCTCGGCGCGGAACTTTCCGAAGCCCCGAACGGCGTGCGCATTGACCGGATACTGGACGGCGAACGCGACCTGTTCGACCAACTCGGCCCGCTGCTGAAACCGGGGGTGGATGTCCAAAATGGCGATGTTATCATGGCTGTTGATGGTCGTCCGGTCAGCACCCCTGCCAACCTTCACGCCGCGCTGCAACATAAGGCCGGACAGGAAGTCCGCCTCGACTTTGAGCGCAATGAAGGCCGTTTCCTGCGCCGCGCGACAGAAATGAGCGCGATCGTCACACCCGTCTCCAGCGGGCGGGAAAACCGTCTGCGTTATCATGACTGGGTGCAAACGAACCGCGAGAAAGTCGCCGAGATGAGCGGTGGTGAGATCGGCTATCTCCACCTCCGCGCGATGGGGGGCGGTGATGTCGCCAGCTTCACCCGCGACTTCGGCGAACATCTGGACAAGGACGGCCTGATCATTGATGTCCGCGGCAATAATGGCGGCAATGTCGACAGTTTCATCATCGCGGCCCTGTTGAAAAAAGCGTGGGCCTTCTGGGACTCCCCCGGACCCGGTGCGCCGACCTCCAACATGCAGGGCGCATTTCGCGGACACCTTGCCGTGTTGATTGATGAGGGCACCTATTCGGACGGCGAGACCTTCGCGGCCGGCGTAAAAGCGCTCGACCTCGGCCCGCTCATCGGGACGCAGACTGCGGGGGCAGGCATCTGGCTCTCCGACCGCAACCGCCTCGTCGATGGCGGCGTCGCCCGCATCGGCGAATATGCGCAATATAGCGCAGACGGTAGCTGGATGATCGAAGGCAAAGGCGTCGCCCCGGATATCGAAGTCGAGAACCCGCCGATTGCCGCGTTCGAGGGTGAGGACGCGCAAATGAAAGCCGCGATTGATTATCTGGAAGAGAAGATTGAGAGTGACCCGATTCCGGAATTAAAGCCGAAGCCGCTCCCGGAACTCGGCGGATATGGCACGGAGGGAAGGTAGGTCGCATTGCCGTTTCGTAGCGTGACAGACTTGCTCTGTCCCGCTACATCGCCTGCATGATGAACACCCTCCGAAAACTTCACTCCCGTCGAGCTGCACCCTGGGTCGCCCTCCTCGTCTCCGGCGGGCTTCTCGGCGGCGCTTGGGTTTTCCAATACGGTTTCGGCTACCTGCCCTGCCAGATGTGTTTCTGGCAGCGTCACGCGCATAAGGCCGTGATTGCGATCTCCATCCTCGCCTTCCTCGCGCAAATCTTTGCCGTTAAAACCAACGAACTTTTCCGCTACGCCATTGTCCTCGCCTTCCTCGTCAGTTTCGGTCTCGCTGCCTGGCATACCGGTGTCGAGTTCGGTATTTTCCCTGCACCGGACACCTGCGCCGTGGGCGATGTCGACGCGATGCCCGTGATCGACCCAAATGACCCGCTGGGCTTTATGGACAAATCGATCAAACCGCCCGCCTGTTCCGAGGCCGTCTGGCACTTCCTCGGGTTGTCCATGGCGGCGTGGAATGCACTCGTCTCCTTGATTGCGGCGGGGTGGGTCGCTACATCCAAGTCACGATGACAAAGACACGCACAAACCCTCGTATCGCCGAAATGCTCCGTGTTGACCATGCGGGCGAATATGGCGCCGTCGCGATTTACCGCGGTCAGCAAGCCGTCTTCAAAAATCAAATGGCGACGCAGCCCATGGCCGCGCAACTCGCCGAGATGGAAGCTGAAGAGCAGAAACATCTCGACGCTTTTGATAAACTGCTCGTCGAACGAAATGTCCGCCCAACCGCCATGGCTCCGCTCTGGAACGTGGCCGGATATGGCCTCGGCGTCGTCACGGCGCTGATGGGCGAAAAAGCGGCCCATGCCTGTACCGAAGCCGTCGAGACGGTTATTGAGGAACATTACGCCGAACAGGCCGAGGCCTGCGCCGAGGAAGAACCCAAACTCGCCGCGACCTTCTTAGAGTTCCGCGAAGATGAACTCCACCACCGCGACACGGCCATTGAAGGCGGCAGCCAAGAAGCTCCGTTCCACCGCGCCCTATCCAAGGTAATAGAAGCCGGCTGCCGCGTCGCGATTGCGGTTACGGCGAAGGTTTAAAACCCTCAACTCAATCCTGACTCACAGGGTCCGGTTTTAATAGATATTCAGGCTTCAGATAGAACATTGAGACCCGGCATGCCCTGTACTGCGATATTTTGACTTTCCGGAAAAAGAGGCTTGTCTTACGAAATTTAATAAGAATAAAAGTTGGCAAACAATAGGGTTGATCTGATTATGTTTAAATTTCTACGCTTCGCTCCGATTGCTATACTCGGAGGCGTCTTAAGTCTTTCGCCCATCAATGCGCCCGGCACGTCCATCCAAGCCCATGCTGCCACACCTAACATTGATATATATGCGCAACTGCCAAGAACGGCCTCTGTCAGAATTTCCCCGGACGGAAAACGGATTGCCATGCTGGCCCCTTATGGCGCGGATAAAGCTGTCTTCGTTTACAACCTCGAAAATCCTGACGCTAAAACGATTATCATGCTGCCCCCGGAAAACAGTATTGTGAAATCGGTCAGTTGGGCCAGTAATAAACACGTCGTGACCTATGCGCGTATTCGCGGCAAGGGCACAGGCAAAATGAAAACATTCAGTACGCTCTACGGTCGGTGGTTGTCATATAATATCGAGACTGAAAAATCGGCAATTCTGCTGGATGATAGAATCAAGGAAAAATCCTATCCTGTCGTCAATGGCGGAGGATACATGCATAGCCTGCCGAATGATCCTGATAATGTTTTAATGCTCTTTCGCGAATATGCGGGGAAACCGCTGGAAAGACATTACCGCGTTAATTTGGACACGGGCAAAGAGTCTCTAGATCGCAATCTGCCTATCAATACGGGCGCAACGGCTTTGTCCACAGACGGAGAAACATTATTAGCCCGTGAAGAATATGATGACCGATCAGGCCGTTATAAATTATTCTTCGGAGATGTGGGTAATGAACGCGTCATCTACGAGAAGACATTTGATACCAGCAAAAACCGCACAGAGTATTTCTTTGCCGTCGTCGACGGGAAAGCGCTTTTACAGGAAACAGAAAGAGGCGGGTTTTCGCTCTTCACAATTGATCCTAAAACAGGGGCCCGTGCGCCGTTCCGGATGAATGCGGATGTGCCGCGCGGTTATGATTACGGGCCAATTTTTGACCCCGCGACGGATGAATTGATTGGTGTCGGTTATACCGATGATACGTCAAGAAGCATTTATAGCGCGGAGCCTTATAAGTCGTGGCATGAAAAAGCCAAAAAGGCATTAAAAGGCATGGAAGTGTCCATTCTGTCCAGAACCCGCGACAATTCAATGGTGACGATCTATGCCCATAGCGAAGGCAATGCCGGAGAGTTCTATTTGATGGAACCTGACAAGGGACAAATCTCTTCGATTGGTGGCATGTATCCGGAACTCGCACCAAGCGAAATCGCGAAAACAATTCGGGCGGATTATACAGCGCGGGATGGTCTTGAAATACCGGCCTACCTCACACTTCCACCTGGAAAAACAACAGATAGCGGACCGATGCCAATGGTCGTCATGCCACATGGTGGACCAACCGCCCGGGACACGGCAGATTTTGATTTTTGGGCCCAATATTTGGCGGCAAAGGGCTATGTTGTCTTTAAACCCCAGTTCCGGGGCTCAACCGGTTTTGGCTATAATTTCGAAAGAGCGGGTTACGGCGAATTCGGGAAAGGTATGCTCCATGACACGGTTGACGGGGTCAACACACTAATTGAACAGAACATTGCCGACCCGGATAAAATCTGCGTCACCGGCGCGAGTTATGGCGGCTACCAAGCGCTGGCCCTGCCCATGATTGAGCCGGATATGTTCCAATGCGCCCTCTCCGTGAACGGCGTGTCGGACATTCGCGATATTCTGAAATTCGAAGTCGCCAGAACGGGCTCAAATAGTGGTGTCATCAAATTTTGGCGGAAAATTATTGGAGACCGTAATTCGGATAAGGAGATGTTAATTGAACAATCTCCCGCTGAAAACGCAGAGAAGATTAAAGCGGAAATCGTTCTCGTTCATGGCACAGATGATATGACGGTCCCCGTCCAACAATCTAAAACAATGGCAAAGGCCCTCAAAAAAGTGGGGCAGTCGGATGATATTATACTGTTGGAGAATGATGATCATAATCTGTCTCTTCCAATTTCAAGAAAGAAGCTTCTTGAAGCGAGCGACGAATTATTCGGAAAACATTTGGACTAAAACAAACGGGGTTTGGTGGATTAACCGTCAAACCCCCAAGTCTTAGGTTTTGCTCAAAAAGGACGCTTGAAGTCTCAAATCACGACATAATGGCTTCCGCAACGCGCCTCATCACTTGTCCTATTTTTTCATATTTTTCAGCCAGCGGAGACGAATTACGCCAAACAAGCCCGATTTGTCTTTGCGCCTTTGGATGCAGGATGCGGCGGACAATGAGCTGCGGATCTTTTTTGGCCTCTGAGATGGCATAAAGGCTGGGCAAGACGGCAATACTGCCGCCCATGGCCGCCATCTGACGCAGCGCGTCCAGACTTGTTCCCTCATATTCACCGCTTGTCGTCGCACCGGCTTGCAGGGCTAGATCTTTTACGACGGTTGCGAATTTATGACCATAACCCAGTGTCAGAAATTCTCGCCCCTTCAGGTCTTCCAAAGCGATATCCTCCCGGCTTTCCGCTAAAGGGTCGTCGGGCGCGACGCAGATGTAAATATTCTCGCGCACAATATCGAAACGCTTGCAATCGACGGGATGATCCTCCGGGGTTGAGAGGATGAGGTCGAAACGTCCGTCCGTAAGATGATCTTGAAGATCTAATGTGCGTTCCTCCCTCACGAATAACCGTAATTCCGGGTAAGCGGCATGGAGCTCTCGCGTCACTTGCGGCAAAAGATAGGGACCAACAGTTGGCAGGACCCCTAATTTCAATCGTCCCGCCAATGTGCCCCCGGACTCCCGGACAAGAACTTTTAGCTCTTCCACCTGACGTAAGACAATGCGGACGCGGGCCACGACCTCCTCTCCAATCGGGGTCAATAATGCGCCGTGACGTCCCCGCTCCAGCAAGGACACGTCCAAATGAGCCTCCATATCCTTGATCTGCGCCGAGAGGCTGGGCTGGCTGACAAAGGTCTGTTTAGCAGCTTCGCTAAAAGTACCCGTCTCGGCAATGGCTA
This sequence comes from uncultured Caulobacterales bacterium, assembly GCA_947503715.1. Classification (GTDB taxonomy): domain Bacteria; phylum Pseudomonadota; class Alphaproteobacteria; order Caulobacterales; family Maricaulaceae; genus Litorimonas. Next base: position 415,737 of record CANNER010000004.1, read on the forward strand.
CGAGATATTCCATCTGGCGTAATGTGGGTTTCATGCTTCGTCCGCGGCATAAGATATAAGAAAAAGTTATATCAAAAATAGTATCTTTATATTTTAACTATGGCAATCAGTTTCCTATATTTAACTTGCGATAAAAAAAGGAGAAAGAAATGTTTCGCGCACCTCAGATTCAAACCATTCCCAACACAAACTCTACGCTCGCCGTTGCAGCCAACCCGCTGACGCTACAGCGTCGCCGTCGCGCGCGGAGAGCCCGTAAAGGTGTGAATGCAGAAGCCGTAAGGACGGCTTGGTTTTAGGCGAAACGAAACGTCTTAAAATTTCGAGCAAGAGGCGAACATGCCAAAACAGTATTTACGAACCAGCGAACAGGATTATTCCAATGACATTCAAGACACTTGCCTCCAGCGCTGGGAAGATGAAGGCGGAGCTGACCATGGTTATGTTGATCGTTCTGATTGGCGCGACAGCCTAGGTCCGGCGCATTATCCGTTCACCTCAACCTAAATAACGCGCTGAGGCCCTAGCCTTTGCGCATGCATTTGCAAACCTAAACACAACTCCCCCCGTATTTTTATAAATTACACCGCCCGGTTCCTCGTGAGCTGCGCGGCTTTTTGGATAAGAGTCTTATGCCCCGTATTATCAATAAAGTTCAGGACTTTTTGAAACTGGAAACATCGGCTGGGTTTGTCCTGATGGGTGTCGCGCTACTCGCTCTGATTGCAAATAATTCTCCTCTATCGGGCTTTTATTCCAGCTTCCTGACCACGCCGGTGGAAGTACAGTTTGGAACGTTTGAGATTGCAAAACCTCTCTTGCTCTGGATTAATGATGGCTTGATGGCGATTTTCTTCTTCCTTGTTGGTTTGGAAATCAAAAGAGAAGTCATGGAGGGTGAGCTTTCCAACTTTAGCAAAGCCGCCATGCCAATTTTTGCCGCCTTTGGCGGTATCGTTGTTCCGGCGCTGATTTACGTCTATTTTAATATTTCCGACCCCGTAGCCATCCAGGGTTGGGCCATTCCTGCGGCGACTGACATTGCGTTTGCCTTGGGTGTCCTCGCTTTAGTGGGATCGCGCGCACCGGTTTCCCTCAAGATTTTACTCTTGGCTGTGGCCATTATTGATGATCTGGCCGCCATTATCATCATCGCCCTTTTCTACACACAGGAATTGTCCCTTGTGGCTCTGGGATGGGGCGGTATTGGCACAATCGGTCTGGTTATTCTCAACCGTATGGGCGTGATGCGGATCACGCCTTACGCGCTTATCGGCGTCTTCATCTGGGCTTGTGTGTTGAAATCTGGCGTCCATGCCACACTGGCCGGTGTGATCACAGCGCTGGCCATTCCGCTAAAGGCCAAAAACCCCGAAGCGAGCTCTCCTTTACACCGTGCCGAGCATGGTCTGCATATTTGGGTCGCCTTCCTCATCCTACCCCTCTTCGCCTTTGCGAATGCGGGTGTGTCCCTGAAAGGGATCAGTTTTGGTGATCTCCTCGCGCCGCTCCCCCTCGGGATTGCACTGGGCTTATTCGTCGGAAAGCAGATCGGCGTGTTTTCCTTCGCGTGGCTATCCGTCAAGCTAGGCCTTGCGAAATTACCGACCGGTGCCAATTGGTTGCAGATTTACGGTGTCGCTTGTTTAACAGGTATCGGCTTTACGATGAGCCTCTTTATCGGAACGCTCGCCTTTGATGGTGATGAAACCTTGAACGCTGTTCGATTGGGCGTGTTGATGGGATCCATTGCATCCGGCCTACTAGGGTTTGCCTTACTGCGGTTCTTCTGTAATGAGCCCAAAACTGTTGAAGAACATCCAATCGGATAAGCTTCATTCAAACCCTGACGCGTATCTAAGCTGGGGTCTGAGTGGCTCATCAGGGGAAAATACATGGCCGACACGAAAACACTTAAGAAGAACCTGACCCTGTTTGACGTCTATGCGATGTCAACAGGCGCAATGTTCAGTTCAGGCCTGTTCTTACTGCCCGGGATTGCCGCTTCCTATACAGGCAACTCCGTTTGGCTGGCTTATTTCCTCGCGGGCTTTCTTATTCTTCCGGCCATGTATTGTATGGCGGAATTATCGACAGCCATGCCAAAAGCCGGCGGCACCTATTACTTCCTCGACCGGGCCATGGGGCCGCTTATGGGGACGATTGGTGGACTGGGGTCTTGGGTTGCCGTTGTTTTTAAAAGCGCTTTTGCGCTTGTGGGAATGGGGGCTTATCTGGGGATTTATCTGGATTTACCTTTTACACTCACGGCAATACTGCTGACCTTTGCCTTTGGTCTTATTAATGTTTTCGGGGCCAAGGAAACGACCCTGCTCCAACGCATTCTTGTGACAACGCTGGTCGGCATACTGATTGTCTTTGTTATATTGGGTTTGCGGGAAACCGGGATTGTCAACGCCTTGCAACCCTCTGATGAACATGGAAGCTATTTCAAGACGGGCATCGTGGGTTTCGTATCGACCATCGGCCTCGTTTTCGTCTCCTATGCAGGCCTAACCAAAGTCGCGAGTGTTGCCGAAGAAGTGCAAAATCCGGACCGGAATATCCCGCTCGGCATGACGTTATCCCTGATTACGGCCACGGTTATTTATACACTCGGGACGCTTATCCTGATCGAAGTTTTAGAACCCGAAGAACTTTACGGCAGCCTGACGCCCATTGCGGATGCGGGTCGGAAGTTTCTAAACTGGGCTCCATTTGATCTTGGGGTTATTTTGATCGTCGTGGCAGCGATTGCGGCTTTTGCTTCGACCGGTAATGCGGGTATTATGTCAGCCTCGCGCTACCCTTATGCGATGGCAAAGGATAAGCTTGTCCCGAACCAACTTTCAAAAATCGGCAGGTTTGGAACTCCCACGGTCGCGATTATATTTACCGTCCTGGCCATGGTCGCCGTCCTGTTACTCTTTGACGTTGCCTCTGTTGCAAAGCTGGCCAGTGCGTTTCAGCTCTTACTCTTTGGTCTGGTCTGTATCGCAGTGATCGTGATGCGTGAGTCAAAAATCCCGACTTATCGTCCGGGTTTCCGCGCACCGTTCTATCCTTGGCTACAGATCGTCGGAATCCTGATTTCTTTCTGGTTGATTATTGAAATGGGTATTCTCGCTATCGCCTTTACGGGCATGGTCATCATTGGCTGCGTGTTGTGGTATCACTTCTATGCCTCCGGTAATTTAGAACGCCGCGGCGCAATTTTCCACATCCACGAACGACTGGGACAACAGCGTTATGAGGGGTTGGAACGCGAGCTTATGACGATCATTCACGACCGGACACAGGCCGAGAACCTCTCCTATGAGGCCCTGATTGCACGGTCTGTCATGATGGACTTCCGCTATGGCAGTTATGATAGCGCCCATCTGGAAGAAATTTTGTCCGAGCAAGCAACGTCCCGATTTGACGTTCCCGTGGATGTTATCTCCGAGATGATGAAGGAAGAAAACCTCTCCTTCCGCCCAATCAGTCCCGGCGTACATATTGTCTATCAAACCCATGAAGAATTGGAAGAGCCGGAACTCTTCGTGCTTCGCTTTGGACCGCAGGCACGACTGAATATTAAAACAGCGTCTGAAGCGCATACATTAATGTTTCTCATTGTGCCGCCAAAACCCGAAGGGCTCGACCTCCGTCTGGCCGGTCATATCGCGGAAGTTGTACAGAGCGATCATTTCGAGAGACGATGGACCAGAGCCGAGAGCGAACGGGATATGAATGAAATCCTGATGCGGGATGACCATTTCCTTCACGGCCCGCTCTCGCAATTCCCCGTCCTTCTAGAACAGGCCGGACAAAAAATTGCGGATATTTCGTTGCCCGCATCCTGTCTAATCGCAATTATTGAACGGGATGGAGATATTATTGTCGCCACACCGGGTACCCATTTAGAAGCGACGGATGAAGTCGCCATCATTGGGGAACCCGTGGACTTAAAAGCTCTGTGCGAAAAACCCACTAAGCCAGTCACGGAATAAGTCTATGTCGTCTGAGCTGATACTTTCGACAATTTTGTCGCCCATCGTTCTCTTCTTCGTTCTCGGGTTGGGAGCAGCGCTGCTCAGATCTCAGATGACGGTCCCCGAAGCCTTTGCCAAAGGCCTGGCGATCTATTTGATGATGGCAATCGGCTTGAAGGGCGGTGTGGAAATGTCCAAAACCGCGCTGACAGCTGATATATTCCTCATCGCTTTCGTCGCCTTATTATTATCATTCGCGACACCGTTCCTGTCCTATATGATGTTACGGGTGACCAGCAAGATGAGCCGTCTGGACGCCGCTGCGACGGCCGGGCATTACGGTTCAATTTCTATCGTGACCTTCGTGGCTGCGACGCAGGCGCTGCAACTCGCGGGGATTGTGACCTCCGGATATATGGTCGCGATGGCGGCCCTGATGGAAGTTCCGGCAATTATGTCAGCCCTGCTTCTGGCGCAACGCAGCATGAAAAAGAGCGGTGAGGTCGCGGGTTCTGAAAAAGGTGAGCTTTTTCGCGAAGTATTCCTCAACGCCTCCGTTGTCGTCCTCGTCGGCGCGCTGGTAATCGGATGGATTACCGGAGAAGCAGGCATGGAAAAAGTGGCGCCGTTCTTCGTAACACCGTTCCAAGGTGTCCTCTGCCTCTTCTTGTTGGATATGGGCCTAAATGCAGGGCGCGGCTTACGCCAGGGGTGGAAGCAACTGGATATAGGTGCATTGAGCTTCGGTATTTCCATGCCCCTGATCAGTGCGGTGATTACGACGGGGCTCTGTGCATTAATGGGGCTTTCCGTCGGTGATGCAGCCCTGCTCATCACGCTGGCCGCGTCAGCCTCTTATATCGCTGTTCCCGCCGCCATGCGATTGGCCCTGCCCAAAGCGCAGCCATCTATTTATCTCACCCTCTCCCTTGGCGTGACATTCCCGTTTAATTTGACCTTGGGCATTCCGCTCTACATTCTGCTCGCGCAGTGGGTTGGAGGATAGTCATCATGCATACGAAAAAACGTTTAGAACTCATCATCGAAAAGCCCGCCCTAAAACGGGCCTGCCGCGTTTTGGAAGAAGCAGGCGTCAAGGGCTACACGACTTTCTCTGCCATGGGTGGATATGGTGCAAATACACGGTGGCAGCGCGGCACGGACCTCTCCGCCAGTCGGGATATGGTCATGATTATTTCAGTTCTGGACGCAAAAGATATGGAGACAGCGATAGGAAAGCTGGAAAATCTTGTGGGATCGCATATCGGTGTTTTGAGCCTGACAGACGTGCAAGTCCTCCGCCCCGAAAAGTTTTAACATTATTGAGCTACTAAGCCTCAAAACACCTCGAATTCCGTCGCAGGAGAGACCTGTCTTTTTGTTGACTTACAAAATGAAATCTGCGGCGTCGATATCTGCGACATCCGTATTCAGGATGAGGATATCGTCGCCATTGCCCAAATCAACGATGACGTGACTACCGGCTTTACGGATATTGCCTTCTAATTCCGAGAAATCATTAAAGTCGAAAAACGTCAGATCAATCTTGTCCTTCCCGGCCAGATCAAAATCGACAATACGGTCACGGCCTGTTCCCGCCTCAAAGACAAAAATATCGTTACCGCCATCGCCGCGTAATCTGTCATTACCTGCACCGCCATTGATGATATCGCCACCACTGCCGCCGCGAATATTGTCCAGCCCGTCACCGCCGAGTAGCGTGTCCGTTCCCGGCCCGCCAAAAATAATATCATCGCCGGCAGCGCCCGTGACATTGTCATTACCAAATCCGGCAGCCAAAATGTCATTACCCGTCTGACCGTCAAGTTCATCATCGCCGTTGCCGCCGATCAATCTGTCGGAGCCTCCGCCGCCAATAAGGGCGTCATTGCCGTCACCACCTTCGAGTTTGTCATTTCCAGAACCGCCCAAGAGGCTGTCATTACCGTCTTCACCAAAGAGTTCATCATTTCCGCGCCCGCCAAAGAGTTGATCATTGCCAAGATCACCTGACAAAATATCATCATCATCACCGCCATTTAAAACGTCAGATTCGATACCACCTGTCAGCCTGTCATCGCCGCCCAGACCGTTGAAAAATGCGCGTTCTGCGCCCGCAACCATCACGTCGTCACCCGCGCCACCATCAAAACCTTCGACCGAAAAGAACATAATTGAGCCGATTGAAGCACCACCCGCATCAAAAAGGTCCGCTTCGCCCGTGCCAAAGTCTACATTGACTGACGCGACACTGTCGTCCAGCGCGATAACATCGCGGTCTTCGCCACCATTGATGTCATGCATTCCAGAACCAATGATAAATCTATCATCGCCGGTATCACCGAAAAGACCCGAATCTGCGCTGCCAATGTTGATAATCGTATCATCGCCGTCGCCTCCCCGGATACGGCTTAGGACATTTAACATATTCGTAATTGTATCATTCCCATTTCCGCCCAGAATGTCTCCGCTGACTTCGCCAGTATTGGTGATAATGTCATTCCCTTCACCGCCCTCAATATTGGAGAGAACATCAGCTTCATTGGTGATCGTGTCATCCCCGTCCTCACCTTCAATGTTCGAGCTCACTTCGCCGCGATTGGTGATGATATCGTTCCCGAACCCACCCAATAAATTACTGAAAATGATTGCATTGCTTGCGTTTGTTATTGTGTCATTACCACTACCGCCATTGACGTTCGATAAAACCGCACCTTCATTGAGAATCGTGTCATCACCAGACTCGCCATCAATATCTGAACCGACCTCACCCCGGTTCGTGATCACATCATTCTCAGTACCCGCGAAAATGCCTAGAAAAATGGTGGAGCCGACAGATGTGTTGATCGTGTCCACGCCTTGTCCGCCAAGGACATCACCAAAAACTGTGCCGTTATTGGCGATCATGTCATCATCATTTGCGCCGTTAATAGAGCCATCAACCAAGCTATTATTTGTAATGAAATCCGCCCCGTCATTTCCGTTAATATCTTCAGATACAGTGCCTTCATTCAGAATCGTGTCGTTACCATCATCACCGAGGATGCTGGCGCTGAGCTCGCCGCGATGCGTGATGATGTCATCACCTGTACCGCCGCGAATTCTACCAAATTGCCCCGTGATGACGGAATCTACCGAAGTTATAATCGTATCATTTCCTGAGCCGCCAACAATTTCCGCTCCAACGATACCATTATTATTGATGGCATCGTCATCATCGCCACCATTGATGCCGGCAGTCAGCTCGCCATCATTCGTAATTGTATCTATGCCATCACCGCCTTGTAAGGTTAAGGCTGTGCCTGTGGAGGTGTTTAAAATCGTATCATCACCAACATCCCCGCGAATATTGCCCGTGACTTCGCCACGATTGGTGATCGTGTCATCGCCGATACCGCCGGAAATATTAGCAATCGTGCCAGCTTGATTATTGACGATCGTATCATTCCCATCACTTGCCGAGACATTCCCCGTCAGCGTGCCATCATTTGTGATAAAATCAGTTTCGTTCCCGCCGGAAATACCGCCATTTACAAGACCGTTATTGGTAAAGGTGTTTGTTCCGCTGGAGGCTGATAAAAACCTCGCCGTCCCGTTATTTGTAATTGTATCATCATCCAGACCGCCGAAAATCTGTCCGGCCGTTCCATTATTGAGTATGATATCATCTCCAGAGCTACCAAAGATATTTGAATCGATACGTCCATTATTCTCAACCGTATCATTCCCGTTCCCTGCGAAAATGGTACCCGTCACAATACCGTTGGACGCAATCGTGATTGAGTCATTTCCGTCGAAACCATTAACGGTATCTACAGTCTCATTTCTGATAATTATGACATCATTCCCACTCGTCCCATCAACATCAAAGAAAGGCGTAGGAATATTCGCGGGTGTGTAATCCGACATTGGGAATATTAGAACGCTCGTGACTTCGGATAGTGCGCTTACATCCTTGAACAGATCATCGCGGTCAAACGTAAACGCTTGAAAATCAGTGGTAGCAGATGTCTGAGTGAAGAAGCGTTTCATAATAAGTCTCTTAAGGCGATATTGGGGAATTAAAGTCTGTATCTAAAACAAGGATGATAACCAAAGTTAGGATAAGAATGCCAGCTAAAAGAATGAGTTAAACTTGCGAATATTGCCGCACTTCTCGATTGAATCCCCGTCCCGAACACCTCACATAATCTCCATATGTCTGCCAACCCCACATTCACCCTGTCCGACCTCGATACCCGTGCGCGGGACATCTTTCGGGATGTTGTCGATAGCTATCTCCTGACCGGGCAGCCTGTTGGCTCTAAGACTCTTGCGCTGTCCGAGGGGCGGTCGCTCTCCCCCGCGACTATTCGCGCCGTTATGGCGGAACTGTCTCGCTACGGCCTGCTCCATTCCCCGCATGTCAGTGCGGGGCGGGTGCCGACACAGGCGGGGTTGCGGCTCTTCGTCGACGGTCTGCTGGAGATTGGCGACTTGAGCGCGGGCGAGCGTCAACGTATGGAGGCGCGGCTCTCGTCCGCCGGAGCGGAACCGGACCAGCTTTTGGGGCAAGCCTCAGCTATGCTCGCCGGATTGGCAGGCGGGGCAGGACTTGTGCTGGCACCGGAAAGCGGGGCAGAAGAACAGCCATTGCGTCATGTGGAGTTCGTGAATCTTGACGGCGGGCAGGCCCTCGTTGTGATGGTCCATGCCGATGGGCGGGTGGAGAACCGGATCATGCCGCGTCCCGACGGATTGCTGCCGTCTTCCCTCGAACGCGCTGGTAATTTTCTGTCAGCACGGCTCAAGGGGCGGAAGCTGTCCGAGGCGCGGGCTGACGTCCTCAAAGAAATCGCAGCCGGTGAGGCGCAGATTGATGCGGCGGCGCAGGCGCTTATCAAAAAGGGACTCGCGGAATGGTCGTCGCCCTCGGATGCCGCAAAACGCAATTTGATTGTCCGCGGACAGTCGCGACTCCTTGACAATCTGGAGGCTCGAACCGATGTGGAGCGCATCCGTCAGTTGTTCGACGATTTGGAGCGGCAGGAAGAGTTGATCGACCTGCTGGACCGCGCGGAACAGGCCGACGGTGTGAAGATCTTTATCGGCTCGGAGAACCCCCTTTTCTCCCTGTCGGGATCATCGGTCATGATCGCGCCCTACCGCGATCGCGACCAGAATATATTGGGGGCGTTGGGCGTGATTGGCCCGACGCGACTGAACTATGCGCGGGTCATTCCGATTATGGATTACACCGCCACCATTCTAGGCCGCCTGATGGGCGACAAATAGAGAGACGAGCAATGACCGGTGACAATGATACGCCCGCAGGTGACGAGTGGGATGACCTCCTGAAAGACATTAATTCTGAGAAGTCAGAGCAAAAGCGCCGCGCCGCCGCACAGGCTGCTGCCGATGATATTCTGAAGGCTGCAGGCAAGGCCGAGCCGGAAGACTTGGAAGCGCCCGAACCCGATGCGGGTGCGGCGGCTGTTGCGCGGATCGAGGAATTGGAACTCGAACTCGCGACCCTCAAGGATCAAGCCCTCCGCGCCATGGCCGATGCCGAGAACGTCAAGCGCCGCTCTGAGAAAGAGGTCGCCGCTGCGCGAGTCTTCGGGATTGAGCGTTTTGCGAATGATATCCTCTCAGTCCACGACAATCTTTCCCGCGCCTTGTTGACGCTGGAAGGCACAGATAAATCCGAACTTGGTGAGAATGCGAAGAACCTCGTCGAGGGCATCGAACTGACAGAAAAAGACCTCATGGCCGCTCTCGCCCGTCACGGCGTAACAGCTGTCCCCGGCGTCGGCAGCAAGTTCGACCCGAACGTTCATCAGGCCGTCGCGAACATCCCATCATCCGAGGAGAAGGGCAATGTCGCGACCGTCATGCAGACGGGCTTTAAGATTGGTGACCGGACTTTGCGCGCGGCGATGGTCGCGGTGAGTACGGGCAAGAGCGCTTAAAATTCCCGAACTCCCCGAAGTTGAAACTGTCCGGCGGGGACTAGCCCCCGTTATGGAAGGCGCGACTTTCGCGAAAGTCACGCTGAACCGACCCGACCTGCGGTTTCCCTTCGACCCTGATTTTATCGCGCGGGTGCAGGGGCAGACCCTCACTCGTCTGACCCGCCGCGCAAAATTCCTGCAGGCGGAACTCTCCTCCGGTGAGCGGCTCTTCATGCATCTGGGGATGAGCGGGCGGTTCATAATTGAGGGTGATCCTTCACTCGTCAATTTCGTGCATGAACATGCCGCCAATCCAAAACATCATCATGTCGTGTTTGAGATGGATAATGGCACAACCATTACATTCAACGATCCGCGTCGGTTCGGGTTCATGGAACTCGTCGCCGCAGACGCGCCCTACCGCCTCGACCATATCGGGCCGGAACCGCTGGGAAATGGCTTTAGCGGTCCTGTCCTGCGCGCAGCCCTGAAAGGCAAGAAGAGCAAGATCAAGGCCGCACTCCTCGACCAACGCATTGTGGCGGGGCTAGGCAATATCTATGTCTGCGAAGCGCTCTACCGCACGGGCATTTCACCGCGCCGCGCGGCGGGACGGTTAAAGGTCGCGGAAACTGATGCGCTGGCCGGACATATCAAAGACGTTCTGACGGAAGCCATAGCAGCGGGCGGCAGTAGTTTACGCGACTTCAGCAATACGGACGGCAAACTCGGCTATTTCCAACACAGTTTCGACGTCTATGGCCGCGAGGGGGAAGCCTGCAAGATCTGCGACGCGCCGATTAAGCGTATTGTGCAGAGCGGGCGGAGTTCGTTTTATTGCGGGGCGTGTCAGAGGTGAAGACCAGAAGGTCCACGCACAAATTGATTCCTGTTGGGCTGGGAACCCGGTGGGCCGCAATACAAGTTGATATGCTGTTTCTGTCAGCCATAATCGGAATACCGCTTAATATTTTCGTACCGGCTGACCCGTCAGACGGCGTTGTGCTCTTGATAGTTTTTGGACTGTTTTCTCTCTATTTCACAATTGGGAATGCCTGTTTCGAAGCCACAGTCGGTCAGCGCGTTTTGGGTTACAAAATCATACCGGCTATTGACGAAAAACCTCACTACATCGTCAGGTTTATACTGGGCTTTGTCGCCTTCTTTTTAGGCTTCATAACGTGGCTCGGAAATCGCCATGTCAAAGATGGTACATATTGGTGGGACTACGAATCCAATACGCGTGCCGTTCCCCTTCACTACGTTGCACCCAATTGAACTCCCCGCCCTGCCACGCTATGCGGGCCGATAGAATTTTGAGAGAGAGCATCCCCCAATGGCTTATGACGATATTGAACTGACGCGTGACGGCGCGGTGGCCATCATTCAGATGGACCGTCCCAAGGCGCTAAACGCCCTGAACCTGAATATGATGAAAGAGCTCGCCGATGCGCTAAGCAAGCTGGAAGCGGATGATTCCGTGAGCTGTGTCATCCTAACCGGGAATGAGAAAGCTTTCGCCGCAGGGGCGGACATTAAAGATATGGCCGAGGATGATTATCTGGGCCTGTATAAAAATGACCGGTTCGAGGAAAACCACATGGCCACAGAGCGGTTCCGCAAGCCGATCATCGCGGCGGTCGCGGGTTACGCCTTGGGCGGTGGCTGCGAAGTCGCCATGATGTGTGATTTCATCATCGCGGCAGATAATGCGAAATTCGGCCAGCCTGAGATAAATCTGGGCGTCATGCCCGGTATGGGCGGGACGCAACGCATGCTCCGCGCGGTTGGCAAAGCCAAGACGATGGACCTCTGTCTGACGGGTCGGATGATGGACGCGGATGAGGCGGAACGGGCCGGACTCGTCAGTCGCGTTGTGCCGCTGGATAAGTTGATGGAGACGGCGAAAGAGGCCGCGGCCAAAATCGCGAGCCAATCCCAACCCATCGCCATGATGACCAAAGAGACAGTTGAGGCCGGATTCGAGATGAGCCTTGCCCAAGGCATCCGCTATGAGCGTCGCCTGTTCCAGAGCATGTTTACAACCCATGACCAGAAGGAAGGCATGGCCGCTTTCATCGAGAAGCGGAAACCGCATTTTAAAAATCGGTAGGGCACTGTAGAGCCGTCTAAACGCCCTATTGACGACCTGCGACTCCCTCCGTATATGGCCACCAAGAATTAGCCTGCCCGCGCATGGACGCGGGCTTTGTGCATTGAACGAAGATGAAAGAGTGAAACATGGCAAATACGTCCTCCGCTAAGAAGAACGTCCGTAAAATGGCCCGCAAGACGGCCGTCAACAAAGCCCGTCGGTCATCCGTCCGGACTTTCCTGCGTCGCGTCGAAGATGCGATCACGGCAGGTGATAAGACAGCTGCAACAGCTGCCCTGAAAGATGCAGAGCCCGCCATGATGCGCGCCGTGTCCAAAGGCATCTTCCACAAGAACACAGCCAGCCGCAAAATTTCGCGTCTGAACAAGCGCGTTAAAGCGATCGGCTAATCGCCGCTCTCTTACTTTGGCCGCCTGCGCTGCGGTCCCGTAGATTTCAAAGCCGTCTTCCCTTAGGGAGGCGGCTTTTTTCATGGCGGGTTGATCTCGGCAGGGCGGTTTCCGCGCGGCGATCTCTTGCAAAAATTTACAAGAATCGGGTGAAACCTCGCCGCGTCCCGACACCCCTGACGAACCGTTCAGAGTCAAGAATTTTCTGTGACAAATTTGTGAATTTATTTTCAGTGGAAAAACGGTTGCGATTCAAAGGCCTTTTCGAGTCAAGAACTGAATCGGTGCCGATTCGATTTTTATCACGTTGACGGTATGAAAAAGGGCTGGTTAATAAGGGTCATCGGATGTGCCCGCGGGGGCAGGACCATCCGGTTCGGGGAAACCCTGACACGTCTATCACTGTGGAAGTGAGGATGGGACAGGTGTTCACATTAGATAAGGATTTCAAAGACTTGTGTTTTCAGGTCGCCGGTTTCGTACGGCTTGGAAACAAATGGTCTTTCGATAGGAGATGGCAATGGGCAGAGCGGCTGACAGTATGACAGACAGAGTGAAGGCCCCTGATCTTTATACAGGTGAGCCGCCCCTGCAATCCGCACATAATACGTGGAAACAGGTTAAGACAGATTTGGCCTATGCATTGGGTCCGAATGTTCACCGCTCTTGGACCGGACGCCTGCACATTACGCAAGCGGACGAATCCATTGTCACCCTCGCCGCGCCCACAAAATTTATCACCTCCAAGATTGAAGCCAATTACGCGGATACTGTCCGCCGTCTCTGGGAGAAACATGATCAGGTCGATCCCCCGCGCCGTTTGTCCTTTGTCGCCAATCCAGGTGCCGTCCGCGCACCAATCCGGACCGCCCAGCCCGCTGACCGCGTCGCAGGGCTTGGCGCATCCATCCCTTCAGAGCGCGCAGCGGCAGCGCCCAAAATAGAAGCGGAAATAGCGCCCGCAACAGCCACAGGCGAAAGCCCGCGTGATCGCTTCACCTTTGACAATTTCGTTGTCGGCCAATCCAATGAGCTTGCCATGGCTGTCGCGCGCCAAGTCGCGCAGAATGCCGGAAAGGGTCGCGCACCGCAATATAATCCCATCGTCATTCACGGCACGAATGGGATGGGGAAGACCCACTTGCTCTATGCGATTGAAAATGCGTTCCGCGAGAATTCGCCGGAAAAACGCATGCGCTTCATCTCCGCAGAAGATTTTGTCTCAACCTTCGTCGCTTCTGTGCGCGGTCAGGGCCGCGAGGGGATTTCAGCGTTTAAAGCCTCCCTGCGCGACGTCGACCTACTCGTCATAGATGATGCGCATTTCATTGCGGATAAGCCGGGCAGCCAGGAAGAACTGCTCCATACGCTCGTCAGCCTTGTCGATGGCGGCAAACAAATCCTGATCGCCGCCGACCGCCATCCGGACAAGATCGACAAAGCGTCAGAGCGCCTCAAGAGCTATATGTCGTCCGGATTGGTTTGTAAGATCGGCGCGGCGGATTATGAGCTACGTCTGCGTATTCTCGACCGCCTGATCCAGCGCCGCCGGACCAGCGGACAGCCGGACCTTGCCATTCCGCAAAATGCGCGCGACCATCTCGCCGCGCGCATGAATGCGACACCGCGCGATCTCGAAGGCGCCTTTAACCAGATCGTCGCGCAGAGCGAATTTCTCGGCACAGCCATCACCTTGGAAAGCGTGCAGGAGACCCTCTCGGATTCACGCTACATGATGGGCCAACGCCTAACGGTAGACCGCATCCAACGCGCCGTCTGCGAAGTCTTCTCCGTTACGCCGACGGATATGGTCAGCAAGCGCCGCGCCCGCGTCATCGCACGTCCGCGACAGGTCGCCATGTATCTGTCCAAAAAATTGACCAAACGCTCACTGCCCGATATTGGCCGTCGCTTTGGCGGACGTGACCACACAACGGTCATGCACGCCGTCAAGCGCATCGACCAACTCCGCGCCGATGACGCCGCCTTCAACGCGCAGATCGAGACAGTGGAAACGTTGTTGAAGGCTTAGAGCTTATAAAGCCTATCCCACCAATAGGTTGCGTTTGACGATCCGTCAGGTTTAACCTGACGTCATGTTTCTCCGCCTTTTACTCTCCCTTTGCCTCTCCCTCATGATTGGGGTTTCTGCCGTCGCCGCAGAACCCGATTACGCCAAACTGGATGATGCAACACTCTCGCAATTGATGGGGGCCGGTGACGGCCAAGCCGCCTTCACGCTCGCCTTCAATGCGATGGAGGCTTTGGAAGAACAGACCGTGACCTCGGATCAAGCAGACGCCGTTATAGCCATGATGGTCAGGGCTGATGAGCTTGGCAGTGCTGAAGCCCCGAATGCCCTCGCCCTGATTTATGAAGGACAAATTTTTGAAACCGTGACGCCTGACTCTGTGAAAGCCGGAGCTGCCCTCGAACGGGCCGTAGAGCGGGGCAGCGAGGCTGCTGCTCTCAATCTAGGCTTACGGTTGCTGGGGAATGAAGACCCTGCTGCACATGATCGCGCATTTTCGCTTCTGGATCCCTTACGTGAATCAGAAACGATAGGCGCCCTCACCGCCAGTCAGCTTCTGGAGCCATACCTCATGGGGTATGGGGCGCGGGCCCCGCAAATGGATAAGGTCCGTGAAACCGCGACGCAATGTAGTGAACACGAACCCTCAGAAAGCTATTGCGCTTTTATCATGGGACGGGCTTTACAAAGCGGCTGGGGCGGGCCGACGGATCCAGCGGCCGCAACCCCATGGTTCGCACAGTCTGCCAAAGCTGGCGATGCAAGAGCCCAATGGTATTATGCCATGGCCCTCTTACAGGGGCTTGGCATAGCCGTTGATCAGGCTGAGGCTTATAAGTGGGTAAAAGCGTCCGCCGAACAGAATCATATAAATGGATTAATCAGTTTTGCCGTTATGAGCGCGCAAGGCGACGGCACTGATGTCAATTTTCAAGCCGCATTTGACGCCTATGACACCGCCGCTAAATTGGGGAGCACCCATGCCTTGCGCGGCCTGTCAGGTATGTTGATTTCGGGTGAAGGCCGCGCTGTGGAATTGGATAAAGGTTTGGCGGGATTAATCGTCGCCGCCGATAATGGCGACGATCTCGCTTTAAAACTCTTTGATATGATGATCGAGGGCTCAGCCTCACCCGAGGAAAAACGAGCGGCTCAACGCTTAAAGCTTTCCGCAGAGATTAACGAGGTGAAGACCAAATATGGCTTCACCCCCTGAGTTATAAGGTAAGCCCTACTCCGCCTCATAATCGCGGACCAGTTGATCCATAAACCGAACGCCCCAGCCTGCATGGCCTTTGGGGGCTGTTGGAGTTGGGCTGTCACGCCAGTCGACGCCGGCCATATCAATATGAACCCACGGTTGATCCTCTTCGACAAATGTGCCGATCACCGCTGCGCCGATAGAAGCACCCGGTGAACCGGCCGTCGATTTAATATCAGCGATGTCGGATTTGATTTGCTTATAATGGTTAGGATGAAGCGGGAGCGGCCAGACGTCTTCGCCGGACCGTTCACCAATATCCATCATCGTCTGTGCGAGTTCGAAATCGCGTGTAATCACACCGCCATATTCATCGCTCAAGGCGCGTCCAACAGAGCCTGTCAGAGTTGCGATATTGACAATGAGCTCGGGCTCGTATTTTTCAATCGTATAGGGCACAGCATCGACGAACAGGAGTCGACCTTCCGCATCGGTCGACATAACTTCAATCGTTTTACCGTTATAAGTCGTCAGCACATCCCCCGGACGAATGGCTTTCCCGTCCGGCATATTTTCGGCGAGTGGCATGACGCCGACAAGATTGATATCCGCGCCGCGTTTCGCCGTCGAAATCAATGTCCCTGCGACAGCCGCCGCACCGGACAGATCGGATTTCATCAACCACTGACCGCTATTGGGTTTCAGGCTGATCCCGCCCGTATCAAAGGTGATGCCCTTTCCGACTAGAGCAAGCGGAGCTTCGCTGGAGGCCGCGCCGTTATATTCCAGAATGAGCAAACGCGGATCATGGACGGACCCCTTCCCGACACCGAGGATGGCGCCCATCCCCTCGCGTTCCATCTCGCGCACGCCCATGACACTGATTTTCAGGTTCGCGATACCGCGCGATTCATTGCGGACGCGGTCGACAAATGTTTCGGGATAAACTTCAAGCCCCGGCGCATTGCCGAGATCGCGGACCATGGAGATCGCATCGGCAACACCTTCATAATCCGTCTCCGTCAGCGCATCTGCCGCACGGTTATCTGAGCCCGCAAAAATCACGTCCCGATCTTCGGGCAGGTCGCCCGTTTTATAAGTCGTGAAGCTGTAATCGCCGAGGCGGTAACCCAGGGCCAGATCCGCGCTTGGTGCAGTGACATCCGTGTTTAATCCGTCAACGACAATCGTCAGCGCCCCCTCACCCGGTGCTTTGATGGCATGTCCACCCAGATCATGAAGATTACGACGCGTGAGAACATCCCCGCCCGTTCCAATGACAGTCACGGACTTCATATCCCCAAGTCCATAGAAATGCTGGCTGGTCCCGAAATCACCCTTAAATCCAGAGCCTTCAATCGCACGGGTCAGCGCGTCAGACATCTCGTCGTTCATATCCGCCGGCAGGCTCAAGTCATCATTCAGATAGAGCACAACATGATCGCTGAGCGCCGTATCGGCGGCGGCGAATGAAATATCGTCGGCAAAGGCCGGAGCCGCCATGAGCGAGAGGGCCGCGGATGTGAGAGCCGTTTGACGGATTGAAAGGCGCATGATGATCTCCTGTAATAGTTTCTTACATTTACCTACGAATGAGAGACGAACAGGGCCATCATATTTTTACTATGGGAAATATGGGTTCTGCCTATGGGCGGATCATCGCCGCCGTTTCAGGTAGAACACACTGGGATAGGTATCGGTTTTGACGTGGTAACATTCCCAGCCCTGCAGGCCGAAATTATTCAGCATCGTCTCGCTGCTGGCGCGAATGGAATCGCCTGTCAGGCCTTTGCTGTCGCCCTGTATGATTTTATATTCCCAACGGTCCGACATCTAACTCGCCCGCTTAAGATAAAGGCGCTGTGACGTGCCGTAAGGCGTGACCGAGACAAGCTCCCATCCCTCAATGCCCAATCGCGTGAGGCGGTCTTGAATCTGCGCATCATGTTTTTCGATCTTTGAATTCCACATTGAGACCTTCACCGTCTCAACTCTATACTGCCAACGTTTACTCATCCTTCGTCTCCTTTTTGAGGCGTCCTTCGCGGCGCAGGGCCTCACGTAGGGCCCATTCGATCTGGCCATTGAGCGAACGGAGATCATCCGCGGCCCAGGCCTTCATAGCGGACAGCACCGGAGCGCTGATCCGCAGGGGATATGATTTCTTATCCGGCACAGGGTCCTAGTAGAGGGAGCCGGTATTCACGACGGGCTGTGTGGCCTTGTCGGAGCAGAGAACGACGAGCAGGTTGGACACCATAGCCGCGCGGCGTTCATCATCCAGCTCGACAATGTCTTTGGCGGAGAGCGCATTGAGCGCATCCTCGACCATACCGACCGCGCCTTCGACAATCTGCTTCCGTGCGGCGATAATCGCACCGGCCTGTTGGCGTTGCAGCATGGCACCCGCAATCTCCGGAGCATAGGCGAGATGCGAAATCCGTGCCTCGATGACATTGATCCCGGCCTTGGATAGGCGGTCCTGGATTTCATCCCGCAGGCGGTCGGAGATTTCAGTCGGATGCGACCGCAGGCTGATCGTACCGTCACTATGTTGGTCATAGGGATAGCTGGTCGCCATGGCGCGGATGGCGGCCTCGGACTGAATTTGTACAAAGCTCTCATAATCGTCGACATTAAAGACGGCTTCCGCAGAGTCGTTGACTTCCCAGACAACAATCGCAGCGATTTCAATCGGGGAGCCGTCCAGTTCGTTGACTTTCAACTTGCCGCTCTCAAAGTTGCGCACGCGCAGACTGATCTTCTGTTTCGTGTAGAACGGGTTGTTAAAGCGAAGACCCGGTGTGCGAACCGTGCCGATATATTTCCCGAATAGGGACAGGACCGCCGATTGGTTGGGTTCGACTTTATACAGGCCGGATAGACCGGTCAGAATAATTAAACTTCCAATGACGAGGAGAAGTAATTTCATCCCCTTTGGCTCAATATTTATAACGCCAAAAACCAACGCGGCTGACGCAGCCAGCAATACAAACAGGAACGGTATACCGCTCGTGGATTTGACTTCTCTTTCTCTAATTTCGGCCATGAAATTCTCCCTCTTTTAGCCCTATCACTCCTGATTACCGGATTGGCACACCCTATGAAGTGATATCATTTATATATCACATATGTTGTTTTTCGATAATTTGACAAGATGGGAGAGCCAAGAAAAAACGCCGCCCAAATGGACGGCGTTGATTCAGAACGAAATTTTCCGGCTGTTTACTCGACCCCCAGAACCTCTTCGAGGAATTCCGCCTGCCGTCTTTGATAGTAAAGCTGGTTATCGACCTTGCGCCATCCATGCCCTTCATCAGGGAACCGGATATAGGGCGCATCGATACCGTTGGCGCGCAGGGCGCGGACCATGGTCTCCGTCTCTGCAATATCAATCCGAGGGTCCATTGCACCGTGGGAGAAGAGGACGGGAACTTTGATCTTATCCGCATTCCGGATGGGGGATTGTTCGGTGTAGAAGTCCCGCCATTCCTGCTCTTCGATATTCCCGTATTCGATCAGGTCAGCGGCTTTCAGCGCGGGACTGGCCACTTCCAAGGCCGTGACCCAATCCGCCACACCGAAGAGCGAGACCCCTGCGACGAAAGCGTCGGGATATTCACTCAAGACCGCATTGACGGCATAGCCACCATAGGACCCGCCCATTACCGCCGCACGGTCTGTGTCAACGCGGACCATCAGTTCAGGGGAGCCCAGCATATCCACGAGATCGCGAATAGAATCGAGCCGTTTCCGACGATCATCCAACGTCGTATAGGTTCGCCCAAATCCGGTCGAGCCGCGGACATTCGTCTGGAAAACGGCAATCCCGCGCGAGACGAGATATTGCACAGTCGGATTATAGGACGGTCGCGCCTGCGCTGTCGGCCCGCCATGGACCATGAAGACGACGGGCGGTTTTGTGTTGGAAGAGTCGGACGGCATATAGAGAAGGCCTTGGACCTCCAACCCGTCCCGCGCGGTCATACGGATAGAGATTGGGGTGATAAGGGAGTTTTTATCTAAGGCACCATACTCAGAAGAATATATGAGTTTAGGTTCCGGATTTTTCAAATCGAGCATGTAAACGTCACCCGGAATATCTGGCCCCGTGACACGAATGACAGCTTTGTTACGAGAACAATCAATTGAATAAACACCACGAGGGAGACCGTTGACAGGGTTGACCTGCTCCATTCCCCCACTGCCTAAAACTGCTAACTCAGAGAAACCATCTCGATTAATTGAAACAAGGTTTCGTCCGCAAGATTCTACTGCATCAATATCAGACCCATCGACTGAAAACAACTTTCTTGGTATTGTTGGATAGTTCGGACTAGCCTGCAATGTGAATAGGGATGAGAATTCGTCGGTCATATTTGTCGCTAATAAAATATGGCTTTTTTCTAAGAAATGAATACCTGCATTCGTATGATTTGCGCGTGGAGTTGGGTCTGATAGCAAGTGTCGTTCCCCACTTTCTACGTCCAATAAGAATATTTTATCGCTGTCTTCACCCACTGTTTCAGATACAATTAGTTCTGTACCGAGGTAGTTAACAGCTTCGACAAAATTGCCATAGACGCCTTCAAAGACACGGCTCACCTCACCGCTTTCCAAATTCATCAGATAGATATCGAAATCGCTGCCATTACGTTCCGTACTGGCGAAAGCGATTGTCTTGCCATTCCCGCTCGCCCCGCCATAAGACCGAAAGCCTTTTTCCGTCGCGGGCAGGATCAGGTCCGAGGTTCCGGTTTCGGCGTCATAGAGAAAATAGTTCTCCCGCTCATCACCATTATTATCCGCGCCGTAGAGGATGTCACCACCGGGTAGAATATCGAAAAATGAAATCCCTGCCCCGTCCGTGACCTGTTGCAAATCCGCCCCGTCGGGCGCACCGACATAGAGTTGGGCTTCACCGCTCTTCGAGGACGAGAGCGCGATAAATGTTCCGTCCGGCGCAATCTGTGCCCGCGTCGCGCCATTGGCCATCACATAGGCCGCGACGGGACTTTCCCGGTCCGCCTCTGAAAACTTCGGTGTTTCATAGGTGAGTTCAGACAGCTCCGCCTCAAGCCTGGCTTCAGGTCCTTCCACCTCCCCACAAGCCGTTAGAGCCATAAGCGCGCCGCCCAACATCATCTGAAACCGCATAGCTATTCTCCTGTAATTCCCGCCCAGACTAACGCTTTTGGGCTGGGCGACCTAGCCCCAATCGTCTATGGGCCGCTTATGTTTGAGACCGCCCTATTTATCAGCGCCTTTACGACACTCTTCGTCATTATCGACCCGCCGGGATGCGCGCCGATTTTCGCGACCCTGACCAAGGGCACGAGTCGGAAACACCAACGCATTATGGCGTTTAAATCCGTCGGCATTGCGGCCTTTATCCTGATTGGCTTCGCCTATGTCGGGGAATGGCTGTTCTCAAAACTGGGCATTAGTCTCGACGCGTTGCGCATTTCAGGCGGGATCATGTTGTTCATTATCGGACTGAACATGGTGTTTGAGAAGCGGACCGAGAAACGTGAAGACCGGGCGGATGAATTACTGGAAGATATTGAAGATCCGGAGGACATCTCCGTCTTTCCGATGGGCATTCCCATGATTGCCGGGCCCGGAACCATGGCGACGCTGCTCATCCTAATGGGCAATACGGATACGCGGATGGGGCAACTCGCCATTCTCTTCGCCCTTGTTTTGACCTTGGCTATCACCTTGGTAACATTCCTGATTGCAGGGCCTTTGATGAAATTAATGGGCAAGAGTTTCACCGATGTCCTGACCCGTGTGTTGGGCGTTTTACTGGCGACACTGGCGTCGCAGTTTATTCTCGACGGGGTCAAAGGCGCCTTGTTTTAATCGTAACTGACGACCCGCTCGTATTGAAGCTATGACTTTAAAATCCGTCACGGCCGCACCTAACACCATTTACAAGACCCTGCCCGAAAACTGGGATCAACCGCCCCGTGACGGCACAGCCTTGGCGGAGGTTTATGCGTGGGAAGAACTCCGCCTGAATGCGATGCGGGTCGGGGAGGCGACACCTTTGCACTATGTTTGGGTGCCAGAGCGGTCGATTTCCCTCTCCCGACGGGAAGCCGCGCGGTTGGATTTTGATGGGTTTGACGCAGAGCCTTTGGGCATTCGCGGCACGGGCGGCACCGCCGTTCCACAAGGTCCGGGGACCGCAAATATTACGCTGTTTACCCGCCACATGAAAGCTCCCGGTATCACCGAATTTTACCACGAGATGTGCGCAGCCCTGAGGCAGGGATTTACGACGCTCGGCCTCGAAACAGAGATTGGCGCAAAGCCCGGGAGCTTCTGCGACGGGGATTTCAACCTGCTTCATAAGGGCCGCAAACTTGTCGGCACGGCACAGCGCTGGTGCCGCGCAAAAAATGGTGATACCTTAGGATGCCACCATGTCGTCGTCTTGACGGGCGGTAATCCTGCCGAACTCTGCGACCGATTAGAGTCTTTATACCATCATGCCGGGTCACTGGAAACCTACGAGCCATCTGTTCACAGCCCCTATAATATCAATATTGCAGCATTGCGTAAGGCGATGAATGATCCGCTTTCAAATCTGGTGGTGTAATCAGGATAGCGCCTAAAAAAGCCCCGATCGCGTGGATCGGGGCTAAGTTCTTTAGTCTTTAAGAGCCTATTTCGCGGCCTCTTCAATTGCTTCGCCTGCGCTTTCAATATCTTGGCCTGCGCCTTGGACGGTATTGCAGGCTGTTGCCGTCATGGCGGCGGCGGATACGAGGGCGATACTTGCCCATTTCAATGCTTTTTTCATTCTAAACTCCTTCATTAGTGCAGACTAAACACCCAAACCCAACAAAGTGTTCCAAAAAAGGCGTTTTTTTTAGAGTGTGCCCAACTTGCCTTCGTTTTTGGCGAGCAGGTAATAGAAGGTCACGCGCGGCTTCATCCGGTCAGCCTTCATTGTCTCGCAAACCGCACCGACTTTGGCATCCAAGGCGTCCATATCCGCCTCAAGGCCCAGCTTTTTCAACAGCCAGGACTTGGCAACGGTTTCCCGTTCTGCCGGATCGGAACAGGCGACAAATTTTCCGTCACGTGAGTTGAGGGCCACGCCCAAATGATCGACAATCTTTTTGACGATGACCGGATTCACATCCGCATCATATTTGGCAACAGCTTCAACATAGGGCTCATATTTATCTTTAAGAACTTTCCCCGCCTGCGCCGCGCTGGGTTTAGACGCCGTTTTCGGTGTAGACGCTTTTTTCGCTTTCGGCGTGATATCCGTCGACAGATCAACAGATTTTGCTTTTTTCACAACCCGTGTCGGTTTCATGTCCAATGTCACAGAGCCGTCCCCTTTTCCGGGGACGAGGTCCGCGACTTTATCTCTGGCCATATCCAACATATCGGCGGCATCTCTTTCAATGCCTTCGCCCTTGGCGATAAGAACTGTACCGAGAGATTTTAGCTGATTCAAGCGAAGCGCGGCGCGTTTCTGCGCAAATTCAAAAGCCAAGACATGCGCCCCGATATAGGCCCGGCGTGTGCGGCGAACGGTATTCACGGTAGAATTCAAAAATGTGGCAGCAACCATGATGTCTCTCCTCAGTTTAATTTCAATGTGAAAATAAGGTATTTAATTAGAAACAGCACCCTAATCCAAGACAAGCGAGAGCTGCGACCGACGATCTGCGCGTGCGGCGGGTAGGCGACTATCCATAAAAGGCGGGACGTCCGCGTGGTGACCTCCCGCGATGGGGAAACCAGAGAGAAAAAGTTTTTACGCAGGAAGGCCAAGCGCGTGAGACATAAATAGTGGTCGGCGATACCGTTACATTATCCAAATCACAGGATTCACCGATTGTAAGATGGCAAATCCATTACGCTTCCCGTATCTGGCTGATGCCAAACACACAGGTGTATTCGGCGAAAGCCGATTACACGACCACGCGGCGGTGCGTCTCCAACGGCGGCCTTACTTGACTGCGGGGGTTCCACCCCGTCAGGCACTCGCGGCTGGGCTCCTCCACATCCGCGTTACCGAATGCTTCTAAGCACACCGTCTTTCAAACCAGAAAGCCAACGATCACTTGCCTGTCCCATGTCCGAAAGAACGAGAATGAATATGGCATAGGTTTTATAACTGAGGATTATGTTTTTCTAAATGTGGGATTGGCAGCACACCTTAGCGACACGCTCCAAATGTCACCCCGGCCCCGAGCCGGGGCCTTTGGCTTCGAGTCTGCTGCAAAGTCCAATAAACGCGTAGTCTCGGTACTTATCTCCTTCAACTAAGGCCGCGGCTCAAGCGCGGCGTGACAGCATGGTGGTTGCCTCAAAAAGCGTGGATCATTCTCTTCTTAAACGGGGATTGACCACCGATCTTAACCGCACCCACGACAATATCAGACTGAGACAATTGAAGACGGGCGTCATCGGCTAAATCGGATATCTATATCTGCGGAAAATGAAACTTCATATGCCCCTGCGACATCCCGTCAGGTTAACCAAAATTCCCCAGCTCTGTTCCATCCAACGCTCAAGGACCATGCGTATAAGAGTCAAATTCTTCTTGGAACGACCATGCCTCAAATGCCTTTAAATCCGGGTGAAATTGCGATCAACACGGCCCCTGCCGTGGATTTATCTGATAATACATCCTGCATCCCGCAGCATTTTTTGACCTATGCGCATGACTTGTCTTCGGTTGAGGCGATCATTGAGGATATCAGCTTTGATGCGCGTTATCCGATTTTCGTCAGCGAAGATAAGGGCGGATTATTTATTCAGATCGGCGTTATCGGCCCGGACAATTATAAGGACGGACCGGAAAAGCTCGTCTATGGACGGCGGTGGCGGGTTGAGCCAAACCTACCGACCTCTGAAATCATTCAGACAGTCTTTCTGGCGCTGAAAAAAGCGCGCGAACATGAGTTGCGGGAATGTTTTGTCCTACGCGCAAATGGACGCGTCTCGACACCGTTTAATGGGCATCACGACCTGCCACTGCTCGCGCAGCAGGGTAAATCCTTGCATCGCCTTTCAAAAACATGCGGATCGGTTGAGGCGCTCCTGAAACGCGTAAAATTTGAGGGTGTTGGTTTTAAATTAGTTGAACAGTTAAAGACTGTGTCGGGCCAACACATTCTAACGCTCTCTAAAAAATCCGAGGCCCAGGGTCTGTTTATTGATAACCTGCCCACACAAATGACACTGATATCCCCGTCACTCGACGATAACGATATTCTCTATAGTTTGATGGAAATGTTAATCGCGCAGAGCGACCGCTTTGTCGAACAGACCTTCCAATATCGCGGCTTTGCCCGTTTTTCACGCGATGTAGACATCATGGCCATTGGCAGGATTGGTGCGCAAACCCGCCAATGTCCGACAAAGCTGATCCCTGATCCAAAACAGGCGCAGCGCTTTATTGCCCGCCTGAAGGCAGAAAATTACGAGACCGATGAAACGCGCATTCCGCAACTCTCGGAAAGCGCCTATGCGCAAGGTCTGAAAACACAACTCGCGCAAATGGGTGTGGGCTAGGCCCTATTCGTCATCTTCTAACGTTGCGGCGGCTTCGTCCGTCAGATCAAAATTGTGGAAGACATTATTGACGTCGTCCAGATCTTCCAGCGCATCGTTTAATCTCATGACTTGTGCGGCAAGTTCGGGATTGTCGATATCGTTTTGACCCTTCCAGACCAAATTGACAGATTTCGCATCGCCGAACTTTTTCTCAAGTTCCGGCGCGACAGTGCCAAGATCGTCGCGGGCCGTCCAAACCGTATGAACGGGCTCAAATTCGTCCCATTGGTCCTCGGCCGCATCATCAGTCTCACAATCTTCTGCACCTGCTTCAATCGCGGCTTCCATCATTGTGTCTTCATCCGTGACGTCCAGCGGGTATTCAATCTTACCGACTTGGTCGAACATGAAGGAGACTGATCCCGTCTCGCCCATATTGCCACCATTTTTAGAAAACGCGGTACGAACTTCCATCGCTGTGCGGTTTCGATTATCGGTAGACGCCTCGACGATGAAGCCGATCCCGCCGGGGCCGAAGCCCTCATAGCGGATATCCTCGTAATCATCGCCTTCGCCGCCCGCGCCCTTATCAACGGCGCGCTGAATATTGTCCTTGGGCATGGATTGGCCCTTGGCATTGTTAATCGCCAAGCGCAGGCGCGGGTTCATATCGGGGTCGGGACCACCGATTTTAGACGCAATCGCGATATCTTTCGCGAGTTTGGAAAACAGCTTGGACCGCAGTTTATCCTGACGCCCTTTGCGATGCTGAATATTGGCCCATTTGGAATGACCTGCCATGGGAGACCTCTTCGTCGTTAATCCTGATTGAGAGGGGCTTTAGCGAGGGTCGCGGATGGGGGCAAGGATGGCCTTCGGTCTCAGGGCAAATGACTAGGGAATCGGCGTCAGGTCTGAAATTTCCATATAGATCTCTTGTCCAAAACGGGAGCCGAGCGCTTTACCCTCCACATTCATATCCATCACGCCGATTCTGTAATGACCATTTGGCGCAAGTTCGCAGCTCTGCTCAACCGTCATCGTCTTCAACTTGGCGACAAGCATCATTGTCATAGGCCGCGTCATGCGAACGGAGAAGCCCGTCATATCGCCAGACGGCTTTGACAACGTCACATCCCCCTCGATGCGTTTCAGCAATTTCTTCATCATCTTCCGGCCATTTTCATCCGCGTTTTCATCCGACTGCATAAGAAGCTCAGCGAGCTTATCAGGATTGGGACGAAGAATGGCTTGGCTTTCATCCTCTGAGACAACAGTGAAATTGTCAGGGGAGAAATCGGATTGCGAGTCCACATCGCTAGGGCCGCACCAAAATCCTTCGGCCTGTTTTTCCATCGTATTGTCTTCGTCTTCGATTTCTTTGAGGAAGTCTTGAAGCGCCTCGCTCTCGGCGTCGCTGGCAGAGAGTATCTGCGCGCGTGAACCGGGCGGTTGTGTTGGATCAATGCGCAAGACGGCTTGGCCCTCGGACAGGTCTTTGCCCTCGCGCGATTTAACGTCCAATGTCAGCGTGTAAGTGTAATCAATCGAGCTTGGCGCAAGTGGGCTAGGGGCCTCAGCCTTGCGGGCCAAGATCGACATTATATCCTCAGCGTGAGCCGATGACGCAAAGAACGGCAGGCAGAGGGCGAGACAGGACAAGGCAGGATGTTTCATGCTCCGTGTTTAAATGCCTGCCACCATGTTTCAAATGACAGCTTGGTAAATGTCAGGCGCTTAGCTCGACTGCGGGCACCACTTCCGCCAATTGCCCGCCCATCCGAATGGGTTCCGCACGCACCGCCAATCCGTTCGCGCCCGTCTCAACATAGACCCCACAAAGCGTGCCGGGGCCGCTGGCCGTTGTGAACCGTCCGCCGCGCATTTTGGTTGTGAATCGACGCAGCGGTTCTTCGATCTCCATCCCGATGACGGAATTATAATCGCCGCACATGCCCGCATCGGTCTGGTAAGCCGTGCCGTCCGGCAGGATGCGCGTATCGCCCGTCGGGACATGTTGATGCGTGCCAACAACGAGGCTGGCGCGGCCGTCGCAGAAATATCCCATGGCGTTTTTCTCTGACGTGGCTTCGGCATGGACATCGACGAGCACGACATCCGCGACCGCGCCCAGCGGAGCGGCTTCCAGTTCTCGGTCCACGGCGTGAAACGCATTGTCGAGCGGGTCCATAAACACGCTTCCGAGGACATTCACGACGAGGAGTTGGTAGCCATTGACCTCGAACAGGCCGGCGCCTCGTCCGGGCGTCGTGCCCTTTGGATAATTACAAGGGCGGATGATCCGGCTATCATTATCAATGACCGAAATACCTTGCGCCTGATCGAACGTGTGATTGCCAAGGGTGAGGACATCCGCGCCCGCATCAAAAAGTTCCTCGGCCGTCGCGCGCGTAATGCCGAAACCACCCGCCGCGTTTTCCGCGTTGATTACAACCGCGTCGAGACCGAGCTTTTTGCGCAGACCGGGTAGATGCCGCGTCACGGCATTGCGGCCTGACCGTCCGACAACGTCTCCAAAAAAGGCAATTTTCATCTGAACGTCCTGAACTCTTTTTCCGTCAATATACCGTCCAGACGTTCGTCATGCGCGTCCGTCGGCAAGTCCGCCACCTCTTGCCCCGCATAGGCGACACCGCAAGCGAAAACGTCACCTTCCGCACGGAGCTTTGCCAGCGTCCTGTCATAATAACCCCCGCCATAACCGAGGCGTTTGCCGTCAGGTGTGAACGCAAGGAGCGGGACGAGGACACATTTTGGAGTCAAAATTGCGCCTTCTATTGGATAGGACACACCATATCGATCTGTCTGCATCTCGGATTGAGGGGTCCAGCGCCTAAAAATGAGAGACCTTTCAACCGCCTCAACGACGGGGAGACAGATGTCATAGCCTTCCTTTTGAAGATCATAGAGCAAAGGCCAGACATTAATTTCATCGTTAATCGGGGAAAAACCAGCCACAATATTTGAGTGAGACTTAAAACCGGACAGTCTTAAGAGATCGACTTTAGGATTTTGCTTATAAATATCTGCGCGGCGTTCCTTAGAGTCTGATCGCGCCTGCGCCTTGAGTTTATAAATCTGATCGCGCATGCGTGTACCAATCTCCAATATCTACACGATGTTCCAAGTTTATGATGAAACCAATATCAAGTGCGTTTATCCTACTCATCGCGACAAGTCTCCCTGCCGCATCCCATGCAGAAGGCGCTCTGGATTGGGCAACAGGATCTTGGGGGATAGATGTTGAAAATATCCCCGAAGACCTGACTCCAGAGCAGATAGATTCCTATAGAAATTGCGATACATCTCCTGTGAGGATCACCATCGATAAAGAAAACCTGCGCTATAAGGCTATCCATACTGGGGAAAATGACTTCACCTCCACATCACCCGTTCTCGATGTGCAGGAACGGTGGATTACATTACAATATGATGATGAAACACGAACGCTGGAAAATGGTGATTTACATAAATGGCATATGTTCTTTGTTTCACCCGACAAATTCTATTGGATTGTGGGGGAAGGCGTGGGCGAGAATGAACGTGAAGGCGTCGTGCCCGTGGCGCGCGTCAGATGTCAATTTAAGGGAGTGTGACGGCCACCACGATGTCCGTGGAGGCTTAAGAATCCTCGTGAACCTCAATTTGAGGTGGGCGCCGGAATTAAACAGACCACGGTCTGAACAGAGCCAGCTCCCTAAGGAATAGTAAGGTCCGGTGGATTAGTGCTTCACACGCAACCCGCAGCGACCGTCGAATGGCTATGTGGGCGTCATCACCATTGAGTGCAATAGGCGAATTAATCGCTTAGCTTCGCCGCCAATTTCTCAATCCGTCTCGCCGCCGCGTGCAATGTCTTCGCGGCCTCCGCCTGCGTTTTCGCGCTGGCCAGCGTGGCGGCGTCGCGTTCTTTGCGCAGGCCCGCAGCTTTGGCATCGACGCGCAGGTCGATATTTTGCATTGTGTCCTCGACCTCGTCCATCATCGTAATCCCCGCCATGACGAGCAGACGGAGATCGCCGATCTGGCCGAATTGATTGGCCATCTGATTGACGCGGTCATCGAGTTTCTGGCCTAGGCGCAGGAGGCGTTCTTCTTCACCGTCTTCGCATCCCATCGCATATTTACGACCATTAATATCGAGGCTGACTTTACCCATGGCTTACGCTCCTAAGACTGAGCGTACCACGCCCATCACACGGTCAAGTTCAGCCTCGCTCTCCCGCGCCAGATTTGAAAATTCCTGTTCCCGTTTTGACAATTGCGCGGTCGCGGCCTGCGCTTTCTCAGCCTCCAGCCGTGCCCGCTCCGCCGCCTCTTCAGCCTTGGCCGCCATTTCGTCCAGTTGCGCGGCGAGTTTGGAGCGGTCCTCGCGGAAAGCCTCCGAGTCCTGGGACGAGGCCTCCAACGTCTTCATGCGGGAGAGAATGGGACCGATTGCGGCCTCCAGCGAATCGACCGCAGACTCGAGAGCCGCCTTGGCAGAATTCATGTCAGCGCTGTCATGCATTTAATTTTCCAATCGCATCCGAATTTTGCACAGAATGGCCCGCAATTTGCGTTTAAACAAGGGCTTAATGTTGACTTGTTTGTACGGCCTGCCCATGGGGTGCGGGCTTCACGCAGCCCGTCAAAGAGGACGCTGGAATGACTGTCAGGATCGGAATTAACGGCTTTGGCCGCATTGGACGGTTGGTCGCGCGTGCGCTCGCCGAATATGATATTGCCGACATAGAACTCGTCGCGATCAATTCGCCCGGCGCATTGGAAACCTCCGCACATCTCCTCCGCTATGACAGTGTGCATGGACGCTTTGGATTCAAAGTTGATGCGGGGGAAGATTACATTGATTACGGGCGTGGCAAAGTGGCGATGAGCCATGAACGCGATCCCGGTGCCGTCAAATGGGGCGAGATGGGCGTTGATGTTGTCATGGAGTGTACGGGTATTTTCCGGTCACGCGAGAGCGTACAACCGCATTTGAAAGCCGGCGCGAAAGCTGTGCTGATCTCCGCGCCCGGGCAGGATGTCGATAAAACCATCGTTTACGGCGTGAACCATGAGAATCTGACGAAGGATGACCGTGTGGTCTCCTGCGCGTCCTGCACAACCAACTGCCTCGCCCCCGTTGCCAAAGTCCTGATGGACAGTGTCGGGATTAAGCGCGGTTTTATGACGACGGTCCATTCCTATACGCAGGATCAGCGCATCCTCGATAATTCCCACAAAGATCTTTACCGCGCCCGCGCCGCCGGGTTGAACATGATCCCAACTTCGACCGGGGCCGCCAAGGCCGTCGGCCTTGTCATTCCGGAATTGCAAGGGCGTCTCTCCGGCTCTGCCGTGCGTGTGCCGACGGCGAATGTCTCCATGGTCGATCTGGCGTTCCAGCCGGAAATGCGGACATCCGCCGAGGAAGTGAACAGCTACATGCGCGACGCGGTCAAAGGTCCGATGAAGGGCGTAATTTGTTATTCTGAAAATCCGCTCGTCAGCTCCGACCTCAACCATGACCCGAACAGCGCGACGTTTGCCTCGCTCCTGACCAAGGACATGGATGGCGATCTCGTCAAGATTATTGCGTGGTATGATAATGAGTGGGGATTTGCTAACCGAATGATAGATGTGACCCGTGTGATGGGTCAGCAAATGGGAACAGCCTAATGGATTTCAAACGTCTCGAAGATGCGGAGCTGAAAGGCAAAACAGCGGTTGTGCGCGTGGACTTTAATGTGCCCCGCGATGAGGACGGCAATATTACTGATGATATGCGCATCCGCATGGCGCTGCCGACGATTAATCATCTGCGGGAGAAGGGCGCAAAAATTGTGCTGCTCTCGCATTTTGGCCGACCCAAGGGCGAAGTGGATGAGGCGCTATCCCTCAAATTCGTCGTTCCGGCCCTCGCCGAAGCCCTGAACCATCCCGTCAATTTCGCGAAAGACATGAATCCGAATGTCGTTCAAATCATGGAAGACGGCGATGTGACCTTGTTAGAAAATACGCGTTTCCATGCAGGCGAAACGACGAATGATGAGGCGTTAACCAAAGATTTCGCGGAATTTGGCGATCTCTTCGTCATGGACGCTTTTTCTGCAGCACATCGCGCGCATGCGTCGTCTGTTGGCGTGGCCGCGCATCTGCCCGCTTATGCCGGCCTCGCTATGGCGCGGGAATTGGACCATATCGCGTCTGCGCTGGACCACCCGATTAAGCCCGTCATGGCGATTGTCGGCGGGGCGAAAGTCTCCACAAAGATCGACCTGCTGGAAAACCTCGTCACACGCCTTGATACACTCGTCATTGGCGGCGGCATGGCGAATACGTTCCTCTTTGCGCAAGGCCATGATGTTGGCGCGTCGCTCTGCGAGAAGGATCTGAAGGATAAAGCGCTGGCGATTCTCGCGGCAGCCAAAAAAGACAATTGCGAAATCGTCTTGCCCGTCGATGTCGTCGTGGCCAGCGAGTTCAAAGCCCATGCCGAGAGCCGCGTCTGCGGATTGGACGACGTGAAATCCGGTGAAATGATTTTGGATGCCGGACCGGACACGGTCTCCGCCATTCTCGACGTGATGGAAGCGTCCAAGACGCTCATCTGGAACGGACCGCTGGGCGCCTTTGAAATGTCGCCTTTTGATACTTCCACGGTCGAATGCGCAAAGTTTGCGGCAAAGCTCTGCAAAAAAGATGTGATCATCGCCGTCGCAGGTGGCGGCGATACTGTCGCGGCCCTCGCCCTTGCCGATGTTATCGACGATTTCACCTTTGTCAGCACAGCCGGCGGGGCCTTCCTCGAATGGATGGAGGGCAAACCCCTGCCCGGCGTCGACATTTTAACAGCCTAAATAAATAGATTAACGGAGCGTCCCATGGATATCGAAGCCCTCAATAAAATCGCCGTCGCAATGGTCGAACCCGGCACAGGCATCCTCGCTGCGGATGAGAGCCACGGCACCATTGGCAAGCGCTTCACGTCTATCAATGTCGAAAATAACGAGACCAACCGTCGCGATTGGCGCGAAATGTTGTTCCGCACGCAACCCGCCATGCAAGACCATATTAGCGGCGTCATCCTCTATGATGAAACGATCCGCCAGAGCGCGGCCGACGGCACACCCTTCGTGAAGCTCATGCAGGATGCGGGCGCAATCCCGGGCATTAAAGTTGATATGGGCATCACGCCACTGGCCGGACGTCCGGGCGAAACGATTACGCAAGGCCTTGACGGTCTGCGCGAGCGCCTCGCGGAATATTACGAGCTCGGTGCACGTTTCGCCAAATGGCGCGCCGTCATCGAAATCTCCCATCCCGACCAATATGTCGGCAGCACCCCGACCCGCGGCGGTATGAAGGCTAATAACCACGCGCTGGGCCGCTATGCCGCGCTCTGTCAGGAAGCGGGCATCGTCCCCATCGTCGAACCCGAAGTCCTGATGGGCGGCCATCACTCGGTCGAACGCTGTCACGAAGTCACGGAAAAAGTCCTGAACTCTCTCTTTACCGAGCTTTATGAGCAGGGCGTGAAACTGGAAGGCACCATCTTGAAACCGAATATGGTTGTGGCGGGCAAAAAATGCGCGGACCAACCGTCACGCGAAGAAATCGCGGAACGCACAATTAAAGTCCTAAAGGACACTGTGCCCTCCGCCGTACCCGGCATCGCCTTCCTATCCGGCGGGCAGGAGAATGAGGAAGCCACGCGTAACCTCGATATGATGAATAAAATCGGCGGGTTCCCGTGGAAGCTGACTTATTCCTTCGGCCGTGCGCTACAGCAATCCGCACTATTTGCGTGGAAGGGCAAGGCCGAGAACTACGATGCCGCACAAACCGCCTTCAATCACCGCGCCCGCATGAACGGCCTCGCAAGTAAGGGCGAGTGGAGCGCGGAGATTGATGATACGGTGGATGCTTAAGGCTCGATTTTCAAACAAGTAGATAGACTCTTTTGTTCATCTACAGTTTTCTTATTTGTCCGGGAAAACGACTTTTTCCAACATGATATAAGCGTATATCGCCGTAATACCGACAGTCAAAATAATTGCGAGATATTCGTGAAAAAGGTCTGTTGCAAAGATAACGCGGTAAAGACCAAGTTGCAGCACATATACACTGGCATATGTTAAAGCATATAGGGCGGCCGTTCTAATAACGCGGCCTGAACTGCCGAAGACAAATGTTCGATTCAAAATATAGTTGATAAACAAACCCACTATATTCGTGATCAGTAACGCAAAATCATACCCAAACCCGGACTGTTCAAGTCCAAAAACAAGGCCTAACAAAGCAAGATTAAGGCCGCCACCAACCATCAAAAAACGTAAAATTTGCGAGAGCTTTTGACTTGGCAAACCCGTTTTCGAACTCACAAATTCAAGGCTCGACCTATAAATGTCTTTCAGCATTTTTTGCCTTTATACTGTCTTGAACCTCGTTGAAATGCTGACTAATGGATAAAGTCGTTAAAATTTTTATGAGTCTGGATAAATAATGCCCGAAAAACAGATCGCTTTGGTTTCGGGTGGTACACGTGGTATCGGAGCCGCAATATCGGCGAGGCTTATAAAGGCCGAATATGAGGTCATAGCTTTATATAATCAAAATGAAGAACAGGCGAATAATTTCAAACGCGAGACGAACGTTCATATTTTAAAATGCGATGTGAGCCATTATGACACCTGCGCAGACACAATTGAGAACATTCAAAATGAATATGGAAAAATATCTGTCTTAGTGAATAATGCAGGTATTACGAGAGACGGATTTTTTCATAAAATGGATCGTCAAATGTGGTCAGATGTCATAAACACAAACCTTAACGGTGTTTTCAACCTAACGCATTTAATTTGGCCGTCCATGATCGAAAACGGATATGGTCGCGTTATAAATATCTCTTCTATTAACGGCCAGACAGGGCAAATGGGACAAGCGAATTATTCCGCGACAAAAGCTGCAGTCTTGGGGTTCACGCGGACCTTAGCGCTTGAAGGCGCGCGGCGCGGCGTAACCGTCAATGCCGTCGCACCAGGCTATATAGAAACGGATATGATGGCGAGTATCCCGGAAAAAGTTCTTGATAAAATCATAGCAAAAATACCTATCGGCCGTCTCGGTAAAGCTGATGAAATCGCGAGATGTGTTGAGTTCCTAGCAGACCCTGCGTCCAGTTTCATTACAGGCAGCACATTAACCGCGAATGGGGCACAGCACCTCGTCTAATTTAAAAGGAAACGATCATGGGGTTCTACAGTCAAGACGATTTGGCCAAGCTTGGATTTAAATCTATTGGGAAAAATGTCAAAGTTTCAGAGCGCGCAGCCATATATGGGCACAGTCAAATCAGCTTAGGCGATAATTCCAGAATTGATGATTTTTGTGTTGTTTCAGGAAATGTAACAATCGGACGAAATGTCCATCTTGCCGTCTATTCTCATATAGCGGGAGGACGCCCTGGCGTGACAATGGAAGATTTTTCTGGCCTTGCATATGGCGCACAAGTTTTTGCACAATCAGATGATTATTCAGGAGGCACACTCACCAATCCAACTGTACCGGCTAAGTATAAGAAAGAAATCGAAGCCCCGGTCAGACTGGGTCGCCATTGTATCATTGGCACAAACGCCGTTATCTTACCTGGCGTTACAATTGAGGAAGGGACATCTATTGGCGCGATGTCAATGGTGACACGATCGACTAAGCCTTGGTCGATTTACTTTGGCGTCCCTGCAAAACGTATTAAAGATCGCTCGCGGGACCTCTTAGAGCTTGAAAAACAATATCTGGCGGAGGAATGATACGCCCAATAAAATTATTTCATATCCGCTTTAATTCTATCAACAGTCGTTTCACGTAGAATATAGCTCGGCCTTTGTTTGACTTGGAAAAACACCTTTCCGACATAAATCCCGACAAAACTTGTCACCAATATTTGTATGCCACCTAACATTAAAATGGCCGCCATTGTAGAAGCCCAGCCTTCTGCACTAATGCCAAACACCAATTTTCGGACAACGAGAATGACGGTGTATAATATGGCCGCTAAGGCCACTAAAAAACCAAAAGTCGCTATATAATAAACGGGCTTGATGGTATTTGACACGATACTGTCAAATGCGAGTTCAAAAAGTTTAGAAAATGAATAGCCACTTTTACCTTCCAGTCGCGCGGGTCTTTTAACTTCAACACGTCCAACATCAAATCCAAGGTGGGACATGAGTGCGGGAAAAAGGCGCATCTGCTCGTTATACATCCGGTAGGCTTCGGCCATGTCTTGATTAAATATTCTATAGTTCCCAACATCTGTACTCACGGGAATATCAGCCAGTTTATTCAAGACGAAATTAAAGACTCTTGACCCTAATTTCTTGCGGGTCCCAACGTCTTCATCTCCGCGAACGGCCAGGACCGAGTCATGGTTGCCGGACATTGCGGTTTGATACAAAAGAGCAACATCCTCAGGCCTGTCCTGCAAATCACAATCCATAACAACATACCAATCAGAATTGGCAAATTTAATTCCAGCCGTGATGGCTGCATGCTGACCGAAATTACGGCTCAGTCGAAGCCCCACAATACGGGGATTACGCTTGGCGTGCATAGCAATAACCGGCCAAACGGGTTGCGGACCGCAATCATCAATAAGAACGATCTGATAATCCGACGTTATTGTTGATAACGTCGCCTCAAGCCTATCGATCAATTCAGGGAGTGTTTTGAGGCTGTTATAGACCGGAACAATCACGGCAATATGGGTTTTAGGTTTAAGAGTATCTGACATTTAAAAATCGATCGTTAAGTAAATATTCTACAATTTATCCAGAGCGGTGATCAATTGCTCCTGCGTACCTGTCGCACAAAATTCACCTGACAAAGAATTCGCAAAACATCTCATCCTTAGAACCTGAGTTGTGCATTGATCTGATTTGAGATTGCAGAATACAGACGCCTTCAAGTCATTATCTTCAATTTCATCCAAAGGTGTATATAATGCAGTGTGAACGCGGGCTTGGTGATATTTTTTGAGAAATTTTACTGAACTCATTGTTTTCTGCATTCCGTTAAAACAAAAAACCAACATCGTTAAAAGAATTGTAGCCGAGATGACGGTCTCGACGTTTGAGCGGTGAGTCCTTTTTGTTGTTTGATGACCTGCGACAGTGGATAAAATCAATCTCCCCAATATCCAGGCAACAGCTATCCAAAAGAAACTGAAACTAAAAATATATCGCGGAGCCAAAACAACATTTTGTCCTCTTAACCAGGAAGATCCAATTGCAAACGAAATCACAAAACAAATGACACCTGTGAAAAAAACTTTATCAATTCTTCTGACATGATTAGACTTAAAAATAAGGCCGGAAACTAAAATCGCGAGGGCGAGCACGCCGTAGCTCAGTGATGCTGATTGTTTTAACCCTGGAAAACCAGTCAGACCTGTACTTGAAAAAGCTAAATCTGAGAAAAATTTCAGTGAAAGTGAAAGCCCACCTGCTGCAGGACGAGACGCTTCACCGGACGCTAATGCATAATAAATAAGGGTCAGTATGGAGAAATATACACCCGCCAGAAATGCAGCCCGATAAGTCACGAACCATTTGAGTAAGGAAGAGCCAGTTTCGCGTCGACGGATAATATTCATCAAAGCTGTCAGAAGAGACGGGCCTGCCGCAACAAGCGACATGATGAGGAGCGCTAAGAGTACAAAATAATTAAACGCGGTTGCCATGACTACGATGAGTAGAAAACTACTCACTGCAAATGCTATAAAAGGCATTAATGTGAACGGCTTCTTCTCTGTCAATAATTGCGCAAAACTAAAAAGACAAATACCGCCTAAACACAACAAGGTCGGGTTGTTCAAAGCCAACATATGATACTCGAAGCTGCGCTTATTCATATGTCCAAGGACGACAGCCAGGAAAACAATATTACAGAAAAAGAATGTAAAACTCTGAATATGCATTTGACGTTTAGACTTAGCGATTTGCGAACCTGTAGCCAGCTCAGCTTCTTTGTGTTTAAAAAACCAGCCAAAACCGACTAACGTTATCAAGCCTAAAACTTCAGTGAAATGTGTACTCCAACCAAAATACTTCATCGAAATGAGTGTCTGAAACTTGTAAAATATGTGAATATGAGGCCCTTGTGGCTTCAACCAGAGAGAGTTGTCCCCTGTCGCCAGATATTCGCTTATAAGCGGTGCAAAAAAATTGACGTCGTCTGCCGTATAATAATTTCCGGGTGTAATCGCCAATATAAAATGTAGCCACAATGACGCGAGAGCGATCACAAGAACACCCGTAAGAATATTTTGAAGACGCCAAAATCTTGTTTGAGGGGTTTCAGACATAAAGGCTTATTTTTTTCTCTAAAATAAAAAACATGAAGAAGGAGCCTCTTAAGCACGAAACAGGTTTAAAAATTAAAGGGTATCCAAAACAGAGCACGTAATTTCAATAATTTCATCCTGTTCCGCATCTACACCGGCAAACATTGGCAGTCTGACAAGACGGGCTGATATATCATCCGTCACGCTCATATCTCCCTCACTTCGGCCAAAGCGTTTCCCGGCAGGCGCAGAGTGCAGGGGCACATAGTGGAACGGCGTGATAACGCCCTGTGCCTTCATACCGGCAATGAAATTTTCTCTCAACTCTGGTGTCGAGAGTAAGATTTGATACATATGCGCATTATGTGTTTGTCCCTGCGGCAGAACTGTCGGCCGCTCAATTACCCCGTCCGCTTCATAACTAGCCAGAATAGTATGATATCTATCCCAGGCCGCAAGACGGTTTTTCGTCAAATCCTTGGCAATCTCTAACTGTGCAAAAAGAAAGCTCGCCGTAAGTTCAGACGGCAAATAAGAGCTTCCCAAATCGACCCATGTATACTTATCGACGGCACCGCGGAAAAACTGTTTCCGGTTCGTGCCTTTCTCGCGAATAATTTCCGCGCGCTCAATAAAACGCGGGTCTGAAATCGAGAGGGCGCCGCCTTCTCCGGAAATGATATTTTTTGTTTCGTGAAAGGAAAAAGCCGCCATTGCGCCAAAGCTGCCTGCTTTTTTCCCGTCCTGTTCGGACAGCAAAGCCTGTGCCGCATCTTCCACAACAATCAAATCATGCCTATCCGCAATGGCCTGAATGGCCTTCATATCGCAAATGACACCCGCATAATGAACGACGAATATAGCTTTTGTTTTTGAGGTGACGGCAGCTTCTATTTTTTCAGGGTCAATATTTAAAGTGTCACGGCGAATATCAACAAAGACGGGCGTTGCGCCGCGCAAGACAACTGCATTCGCCGTAGAGACAAATGTATAAGACGGCATAATAACTTCGTCTTCGGGCCCAAGATCCAAGAGTATAGCCGCCATCTCCAAAGCTGCCGTGGCTGAATGGGTCAAGAGTGCAGATTGCGCGCCCGTATAATCCACAATGAGAGCATTTGAGAGAGATGTGTAATGCCCGTCGCCAGCTAATTTCCCACGTTTAATAGCATCTTGAATATACTCAAGCTCTCTACCGTGCAGGCCGGGTCTATTGAACGGTATTTTCATCATGTCTCATAAATCTCTTATCATAAGGCGTATCACGTCTGTATTATATAGGTCGCATATTATAGGCTGGGACCATATCGGCGCCTATCGGCCTTTGACTTAAACTTGGCGACGCAACAAGTCCAATAATTTGGTCTCTATTCCCACTTCATAAATATGCCCAACTCATACAGATCAGCCGTTTTATGAGAAAACTGAAAGTAGAATATAAGTTTACCGAATTTGACCCATTTTTAGACTTTATAAGGCATCAAGTGTTAGAAACGTTCAAATTGAGAGGGAAACCGAAATATGTGTGGGATTATCGGGATTGCCGGACAAACAACCGTCACGGACCGTCTTGTCGACGGTCTAAAACGGTTGGAATATCGGGGTTATGACAGTTCGGGAATTGCGATCCTGAGCGGTGGAGAACTCTCCCGGGCGCGCGCCGAAGGCAAGATTAAGAACCTGGAAGCCCATATCAAAGATCATCCCTTAAACGGTCAGACGGGGATTGCACATACGCGTTGGGCCACGCACGGCGTTCCGAATGAAACCAATGCGCACCCGCATAAATCAGGCCGTGTTGCCGTTGTCCATAATGGTATCATTGAGAACTTTCTAGATCTACGCGAAAGCCTGAAAGGCCAGCGCGAGTTTCGGACAGAAACGGATACAGAGGTCGTTGCCCATCTGGTCGATGTTGAGTTGGAAAACGGGAAAACACCCCGCGAAGCGTTTGCCGCAACCCTGAAAAAACTCCATGGGGCCTACGCGTTTGGCGTTATCATTGACGGTGTGGAAGACGAAATATTCTGCGCCCGTGCGGGGTCTCCGCTCGCCCTCGGGATTGGGGATGATGAACATTATTTAGGGTCTGACGCGATGGCGATGGCGCAATTAACGAACCGCCTCATCTATCTAGAGGAAGGCGATTGGGCCGTCATACGGCCTGACGGTTTCGAAATTTTCGACCTGAAAGACCAGCCCGTCACGCGTGATGTTACCATCATTTCCGGCGGCCCGGCCATGGCGGAAAAAGGCAATTATCGCCATTTCATGCTCAAGGAAATTTACGAGCAACCCGAAACGATTACGCAAACACTCGGCAATTATGTCGATGAGTTCCGGCTCAGCGCGAATATTCCGGAATCTGTCGACTTTAAAGACTTTGACCGCGTTATCATCATTGCTTGCGGGACGGCCTGTTATGCGGGAATGGTTGCAAAATATTGGTTTGAACAAGTCGCAGGCCTCGCCGTGGATATCGATGTCGCCTCAGAATTTCGTTATCGCCGCCCCGTCTTGGGCGACCGCTCGCTCTTCCTCGCCGTCTCGCAATCCGGTGAAACCGCCGACACATTGGCGGCGCTGCGATATTGTAAGGAGGCGGGACTGAAAACCGCCGCGCTCGTCAATGTCATGACGTCAACCATGGCGCGGGAAGCCGATATTGCGCTACCCATTAACGCGGGCCCAGAGATCGGCGTGGCGTCGACGAAAGCCTTCACATCGCAATTGACGGCCCTTGCGGCGCTCGCGCTCTCTGCCGCTGTTTCACGTGGAACATTGTCGCGCGAAGGCGAAATCCGCCTGACGCGTGAACTCATCAAGCTACCGCGAAAAGTCACCGGAGCCCTGGAATTGGACAAAATGATTGAAGGACTCGCCTTTGAATTATCCAAGGCAAAATCCGCCTTTTATCTGGGGCGCGGCAGTCAAGTTCCTATTGCCTTCGAAGGTGCGCTGAAGCTCAAAGAAATCAGTTATATTCACGCCGAAGGCTATGCGGCGGGCGAGTTAAAACATGGACCGATTGCCCTGATTGAGGACGGTACACCGGTTATCGTGCTGGCGCCTTATGATGAGCTGTTTGAAAAAACGATTTCAAACCTGCAGGAAGTCGCCAGTCGCGGCGCGCGGATTACGCTCATCACCGATGAAATCGGCGCGAAGTCCGCGGCCAATATGGCAGCCGATATGATTGTCGTACCCAGCAGTGATAGCTTTGTCGCGCCCATTCTGACAACGATCGCCGTGCAATTGCTCGCCTATCACACGGCGGTGCATTTGGGCACGGATGTGGATCAACCGCGAAACCTCGCGAAGTCGGTGACTGTCGAATAATTAATTGCGCCGGAAGGGCAGCGCCAAACTCCAGAGGAGTTTTGACGGCGCATCTGTTTGGTGTTCAGACAGACCCAGCGTCAAATTACCGTCTGGTTTATCCGTATAGGTGCGGAATATCTTGTCCCACCAGATGACGGAAAATCCGAAATTCGTATTCGTTTCCCGCTCAATCACAGAGTGATGGATGCGGTGGAGTTTCGGCGTCACAAGGATTTGCCGCAGCGGGCGTTCGAGCCAATTAGGCAGCCGGGCATTTGCATGATTGAAAAGCGCAAACGCATTCAACGCAATTTCGAAAATAATCACGGCCAGGACCGGTGCGCCGAGTGCGACGACCGCCGCCATCTTGATTAACATGGACAGAACGATTTCCACGGGATGAAACCTGAGTCCGGATGTTGCATCCAGATCGCGGTCCACGTGATGGACCTTATGCAAGCGCCACAGCACCGGAATGCGGTGGAAGGCGACATGTTGCCAATAGATAATCAGATCGAGACAGATAATGGCGAGCGCGACCTCCGCCCAGACGGGGAGGTTGGTCACATTAAACAGACCCAGCCCTTGACTTTCCGCCCAAAGCGCAGCCCCAACGGCAATAATTGGAAAGAGAATGCGAATGGCCAGCGTATCAATCACGACCATCCCGAAATTTGTGATCCAGCGCGAGCTTCGTTTTTGAACACGCTCACGTGCCGGAAACAGAGACTCTAGGGCGACCATTGTAATAAGAACGCCTAGAAATATGCTCAGCCTGAGAGAACCTTCGGTCATGGTGTTCGCTCTAACAGGACCACGCGGTCACGACCATCATACGGCACAGGAAAACCCAGCTCGACCCAGGATCCCGCCGTCACATTTTCGTGTGTGCCGATTTGTAGGACGCCGCCTGTCACAGGATCGAACCACTTAATCTCCCAAATTCCACTGTCCTCAGGAAGGGACAAAATCCCCGTTCCACCTTCGATTAAGTAAATGGCGTATAATCCGTCTTTTCCAAAACAATAACTATCCGCGCGATCAATGATTCCTGCACAAGGCACCATCTCCCAATAGGGTAAATGCGTTTCGAAAAATTCAAGCACGTGGCGCGTTTGATCCCAGAGGTTTTCACGCTTCCGCCAGTCCTCTGATTTCAGATCATTCGCCTCATGTAACCCGCCAAAGTACCACTCGACGCCAGCACCGCCTGCAAGAAGGTGGCCCCAGAGTGCGTGACGCCGCAGACTGTCATGTGTGGGGTCGACAGCATCTGTACGGGCCCCCGTATGCCAATGTCCGATTTCATCCATGGTCATGACCCAAGGCTGTGCGGCGGCTTTGGACTTCGCCACCCATTTCTGCGTCTCTGAATTGACCAGGCGACGATTGCTGATTTGAAAACTCAGGCCGTCCAGCCCGTTAAACCCAAGCAGTGGGTCGAGAATATGATCCTTATCTGCGGGTTCAGAATGGGTATGCAAAACAATGGGATGATCATAGGGGTCCAGCTGTGTCAGCGCCGTCACCATGTCACGCCTCTGATCATCCGTCTGCCCTTCAGGCCTCCAGAAAACGGGGCCGTTCTCCTCGCCCAAATTCCAGACCAATGCCGGGTGATGGGCAAACCGACTGATGAGTTCAGCAAAATAGAGCTGGCGGTCCGGTCCGGTCTCGCCCGCATCCATCGTCAGTTCATTCTCGGTCTCCTGCAAGACGACATGCATCATGATACCCCGGGACATCATATGATCGAAAACGATATTCCACTGCTCGAGCTTGGACACATCAAAGCGCGTAAAATCATCGGGCGCGTGGAACGGCCAAACATCTTTGCCGTCCCCGCCAATATTAAAGGTCAAGAAATAGGCTGCATTCATCCCGCGATCCGATAGATAATTCAGGCTGCCAATCAGACCTTTACCTTTCCCGTCCTGCCAGGTCGGATCACCGGCCTGCCAATCGGAAATATGCGGTTCATAGCTGTGCAGCACCCTGTCCGTCGCATTGCTTTCGCCGCTGCGCATCTGCGTCTCCATGCGGTAAGTTCCATCAAAATCCACATAGCCGAGCAGGTTTTCTGGCGAGTTCGTGCCGCCTTTCAGAAACCGCCGCCCATCCGAAAACCGGTAATACTGGCCCTCGGTTCGCAAAATCGGGACGGGGTCTGTGACCTCAAAACTACCGCTCGACATATTAAGGGGGATGGCAGTACCGCTTGCTTCAAAATCCAGCGCGATGCCCTCACCGCTTTCCAGTCGTGCGCTCCAATTCCAAAGCCCGGCGCGAGGCGGAGAAAAGTGCGCCCGCCAAATATTTCCGCGGGTCGCCCCTGTATTGGCCGCGTCACCATCGGCTGCAAAAAACCCTCGTATTTGGATTTCTTGATCTCCATGCGTGAAATCAACCGTCAGGCGCATATCGGTAAATGGATTGGGCTCAGCCGTTTCCGATGTTTCCGGACCTATAAAATCGAGTGTAATAGGTTTCCCGCTAAAAGGGGTAGCAGGTTGAATGAGAGATATCTGAGTCTGGATTTCTGTCGATGTGTCAGGATTAGGCGTACAGGCCGCCAGAAGAACAGCCAAGCCAAAGACAAGTCGCCTCACGGGCGATTGCGGCCATGCGCGTCGTGACTTTCGACCCATTCGTCCGACACGACGGCGGTCGCGAGACTGATCTCACCCGCCAGAACTGTGCCCGCCACAATCTCGCAAAATTTCGCGACTTTGCCGCTGCCATAACAGTCCAGCATTTCCAGACATTCGCGCTGCGTCGCCAATCCAGTCCCGCCGCCATAAGTCGCGACGATAAGGGATGGGAGTGTAATGGACCAATAAAGATCGCCATTTTCCAATAATTCGACATAAGTCAGGCCAGCCTGACTTTCCGCAACATTAGCCGCATCCTGTCCCGTCGCAATGAAAATGGCCGCCAGCGCATTGGCCGCGTGGACGCCATTATTCGATGTCCCCGCATGCATGCCACCCATCATGGAAACCTGCCGCGCGCGGTAGAGATCACGCGTATCCGCCCGCGTCATTTTCAAGACGAGATCGCGGGGCAGAGTCACTTCCGCCACAACACGTGCTCCGCGCGAATGGATCGTATTTAATTGGCTATGCTTCTTATCCGTGTCGATTGCGCCGGACAGCGTGTATCGAATATCGGCCTCGTAATGCGCCATGATCCATTTGCACGCCGCGTCCGTCGCTTTGCCGCACATATTCTGTCCGGCGGCATCACCC
Source organism: uncultured Caulobacterales bacterium (assembly GCA_947503715.1). Lineage (GTDB taxonomy): Bacteria > Pseudomonadota > Alphaproteobacteria > Caulobacterales > Maricaulaceae > Litorimonas. The sequence goes on from CANNER010000004.1 coordinate 459,831, forward strand.
GTTGTGTAGTTGAAGCGCGTATAATGCATTTTCGCGAGGCCGTAATGTTCCACGTGGGACAATTTCCCGGATCGGGTTGTGCTCTCTGCCGCCGCTTTGATTTCCAGCCAATTGGCCTTGAACCAATCCCGAAACGCGCGCGCGGCGCGGGCATCTGCAAAATGAAATACAGGGGCGCGTTGCATGTAACGTTCAACGACAGTTGTCTTCACACCGCCCGCTTCCGACAGAATACGCATGCCCCGGGAATAGCTGGCGACGAGAGTCCCTTCAGTCGTCGCAAGCGGCACATAAAAATCACCCTGCGCGTGTTCGCCATTAATTCTGATAGGGCCTGCCAAACCCAAGGGAACCTGCGCCGCGCCGATCGGGTTTTCTAAATTTCCGGGGAGCTGCGCGGGGTCCTGACTCGTTTGCGGAACATGTTTCAGAGCCGTGCCTGTTTGCGCCTCTATAAAGTCGAGGCGGGACTGAATCGCCCCTTGGGTAAAGTTATCCGCTTTATCGCGAGGAATGGACGGTCCGCGTGTGTCTTGTGTCATACGGAAACCCTAACGGCACAAAAGAAAGATAGAAACTAATTAAATAAGATTTTTGCCAATTTCGCCTTGTGCCAGCGGGCGTCACCAAATTGACTGTCATGGAAAATCGCGCGGCGACGATAGAGTTGTGCGTCGCAGTCATAGGTGAAGCCAAACCCGCCGTGAAATTGGATGGACCGGTCCGCCGCATAAGACAGCGCGCGCCCCGCCGCGACACGCGCCATGCGCGTGGCCACTTCGCCCTGCCCCTGATCCTCGAAGGAGTTGGCCGCCGCATAAAGCAGGGACCGCGCTTTTTCATAGCCGATATAGGCGTCCACGGTTGGATGTTTCAGCGCCTGATAGGACCCAATCAATTTCCCGAATTGTTTGCGCGTCGTGAGATAGTCCACGGTATAATCAATACAGGCCTGCGCCCCGCCGACCATTTCCGCACTGCCGAGCAGATTGGCGACGAGATCGATACGGTCGAGTGTAACTGCCGTCTTGTCTAGGTCCATCAAGGCCGTTTCCGGCAGAACCAATCCGTCGAGATTTAGCTCATAAGACCGTTTCGTCTCATCAATCAGCTTTTCACGGCGCATCTGCGCCGCATCGATAAGGTCGTGTTTGAAGAGAAAGAGCGAAGGCTTCTCCTCCAGTTTCGCGCTCAAAATAATCCAGCCCGCCACATCCAAATTCTGGACAAGTATTTTTGCACCCGTCAGCTTGAATCCGTCCGTCGTCTTGACAGCTTCCGCCTCAATCTTCGTGAGATCATAAGCGCCGTTCATTTCGGACAGCGCCAGCGTCGCCGCCTCCCCGTTTATAATCTTTGGCAGAATGTCCTGTTTCTGCGCCTCGGTCCCACCGAATAAAATAGCCTGTGCCGCCACTGTGGATGTCACAAATGGCAGACCCATCATGCGACGGCCCATCTGCTCGACAACGGGGACGACCTCAGCCAGAGAGAGGCCAACGCCATCGTATTCCTCCGGAACCGCGATGCCTAGCCAACCGAGCGCGGCAACCTCATCCCAGAGATCGCGGGTGAACCCGTTTACGTCTTCCAGCAGATTTCTGACCGTCGCCATATCGGATTTTTCACGGCAGAAATTTTCCGCCACATCCATGAGCTCGACTTGCTCTTCGGTTATTCCCAGCGATCCTAAATCCATGACTAATAGCTCTTGGGCAGGCCGAGGACGTGTTCCCCGATAATATTGCGCTGGATTTGCGACGTCCCGCCGCCAATAGTTGCTGAGAAAGCATTCAGATAATTCCGGTGCCACCAGCCCTTATCGACGGCATTGGGTTCATCGACATAATAGGCGCCGCGCGTCCCCTGTAGCGTCAGCGCATATTGATTGATTTCCCGCGCAAATTCCGTTTTGACGAGCTTGTCCATGAGGGGAAGTCCCGCAGGCTTATCCCGCATGAGCGAGCCGATCTTGGCGCGTTTCTGATTGAGTGACAGCGCTTGGGCATCAATAATAAAATCAATGAGGTCGTCCTGCACGACCGGGTCATTGATCTGACCCGTCTCCCGCGCGAGATCCAAAATGGCGAGCGGGTCGGGTTCGGTAATGGAATATCCGCCGGCCTGTCCGCCGCGGGCCCCGCGTTCATATTCCAGCGTGCGCATGGCGATTTTCCAACCCTCACCTTCTTGACCCATCAGGCCGTCAACAGGCACGCGAGCATCGGTGAAGAAGGTTTGGGTAAAGCCATGCTCACCCGTCAGCTTCCTGATCTTACGCGTCTCCACACCGCGCACATCCATCGGTGTCAGGATGAAGGACAGGCCCGCATATTTATTCGGCGCGTCCGGATGTGTCCGCGCCAGCAGGATCATATATTTCGCGTAATGCCCGTGGGTTGTCCAAATCTTAGACCCGTTCAGAACATAGTCGTCACCGTCGCGCACAGCCCGAAGCTGCGCATTGCCCAGATCAGAACCATTTTCCGGCTCAGAAAAGCCCTGACACCAGATATCATCCGCTGAGAGAATGCCTTTAATATATTTTTTCTTATGCGCTTCTGATCCAATATCGAGAATGAGGGGGCCCGCCCAACTGAGCCCGATTGTATTCATCATAATCGGGACTTCCAGTTTCCGCATCACCTTTGTCACTGCAGATTGATGCGCGTCGGTCAGGCCGCCGCCGCCATATTCCGACGGCCACGCCGCGCCCAGAAATCCAGCTTCATAGACTTTGCGCTGCCAATCTCGGAGGAACTCAAACTGTTCATCCGTGCCGACCTCCATAAAGGTGAGCGGCAGCATAAAATCCGGCGCGGCGGGTGTGTTTTCCGCAAACCATTTTTCAGCCTCGATGGCAAAATCTTCAACAGAAATCATTTATCTTCCACCTGTTTTAATGCGCTTTCCATGCGCTCGGCTACCGCTTCCATCCGCTCGGCCAGTGAGCCGCCGCCTGCGCCCGTGCCGAGCATCATTGTGACAAGCTGGTCAATCAGGCGTTTCGTGTCCGTTTTATTCGACCGGATCATCATCGTCTTTGCACCGTGATCCAATGCGCCAAAGAAGATGTCGCGTAACATCCAGACCTTGCTCTCAACGGCGATATCGCCCCGGGCGCGGCCATCGCGAATAATCGCATCAAACACACCGACATAGTGTTTATTCAGCGTGTAAATATCACTGCCCGAATATTCAGACAGGCTGGAGGTCAGGATGGGCAGCATTTCGAGAATGCCATATTCCTCCATCACGAGATTGATGTGATTTCGCGCAAGGAATTCCAGTTTTTGACGGGTTGTTTTCCGCGCATCGACACCCGATTGCGCGCTCTCGGTCAGGCGGGCGTAAAAATCAGAGATGACGCCCCGCGCCAAGGCGTCCTTATTCTCGAAATAAGTATAGAGCGTTCCGTCCGCAACTCCGGCTTCCCGCGCGATCATTGCCATCGTCGTCCGGGCATAGCCGTTTGTAATGAAGATTTCGCGGGCGGCAGAGACGATTGCGCCTTCTTTCTGACGCACCCGCGATTGCCGGGTCTGAGCGGGCCTGGAAAGTGACATGGCATCAGAGCCGGAGGCGCTTTGTGTCGTCTCTGCCGGCCCGGATGCCATGTCTATCGCTCTCCCGCGAGGTCTGCTGCGACTTGACTTAACAAGTCTGAAGCGTATTCAATTTTCTTGAATTACTATTCAGCAAACGGCCCGAGTCAAGCACCGCTGTCAGGGTCAAAATGATGCGGACACTTTCATCATGACCAAAACTGTAAATATCGCAGGGGCGTCGGGATATTGGGGCGAGAGCGCCATGGCGACGCCACAATTATTAGCTGCGCACTGCTCCGGCGATGTCCGTTTGGACTATATCGTCTATGACTATCTAGCCGAAATCACGATGTCGATTTTGGCGCGGTCCAAGGCGAAAAATCCGGAAACAGGCGGCTATGCCACTGATTTCGTCGAAGCCGTCATTCGCCCTCATATTAAAGAGATTGCGGAGACGGGCATCACGCTCATCGCGAATGCGGGCGGCGTAAATCCCGAAGCCTGCGGCGCAGCCGTGCGCGCGATTATTGCAGAGGCGGGATTAAACCTGAAAGTGGCTGTCATTTCCGGCGACAACAGAATGGGCGAGTTGGACAGGATTTCCGCCGCACAGCCGACAGATATGTTTTCCGGCGCACCCCTGCCAGAGCTTGATAAAGTCGCCAGTGTGAACACCTATCTCGGCGCTTTTCCCGTTGCGAAAGCCTTGGATGCGGGCGCGGATATCGTCATTACGGGACGTGTCGTGGACAGTGCCGTCACATTGGGGGCCTGTATTCATGAGTTCGGATGGGGCGCACAGGATTGGGACTTGCTGGCGAGCGGATCGCTCTGCGGACATATTCTGGAATGTGGCCCGCAGACGACGGGTGGGAATTTCACCGATTGGGAACTCGCCGGTGATATCGCAGAGATCGGCTATCCCATCGCGGAGGTTAGCGCGGATGGGAGTTTCGTCACGACCAAGCCCTCCGGCACGACAGGACTTGTCAGTGTTGGAACTGTGAGCGAACAGATGGTTTACGAAATTGGCGACCCGCAGAGCTATCTCCTACCCGATGTGACGTGTGATTTTTCCGATGTCATGATCACGCAACAGGGCAAAGATCGCGTTCACGTCAGCCCCGCCAAAGGCCGCGCCGCGCCGACCTATTATAAAACCTGCCTGACCTATGCGGACGGCTTTCGGGCCGGGCAATATCTGACCTTTTACGGTAACCGCTCGACGGCCAAGGCCAAAGCTTTTGGCGACGCCTCTATTAAACGCGCCGAAAAGGTTCTGCGCGCGTCCAATCTTGGTGAATTTACAGAAATCAGTCAGGAAATCATTGGCGGCGGGTCACAAATGGGTGTGGAAGTCGAGGCGTCAGAAGTCGTGTTGAAAATCGCGGTCAAACACCCCGAAGTCAAAGGTGTGGGGATTTTCCTCAAAGAAATGACGGGCGTCTTTCTCGCAACACCGCCGGGCCTCTCGGCCTTTACGGGGGCGGGGCGTCCGCGGCCTTCGCCTGTTGTGCGGCTCTTTTCCTATCTCACGCCGAAGGCTGAGATTACAGCAAAGATAGATGTCGACGGGGAGGTGACAACATATCAGGATACCGTCTTCGAAGTTGCGCCAAATCCACAGCGGCCAGCCACACCGGAACCTGTGTCCGGTGATGTCGAGGTCACCGTCGAAGACCTCGCTTGGGCGCGATCCGGCGATAAGGGGGATAAGGGGAACATCGGCATTATCGCACGGGACGCGGAATATGTGCCCGCGCTCTGGTCCGCTCTGACCCCGGAATTTGTCGCAAAAACCATGGCGCATTTCATGGAAGATGAGGCAGAGATCGAACGCTTCTATCTGCCCGGTTCCCAGGCGATTAATTTCCTCATGGACCGCGCCCTCGGCGGCGGCGGCGCGGCGAGCCTGCGAAATGACCCGCAGGCCAAAGGCTTCGCACAGGTCCTACTGGCGCAGACCATCAAAGTCCCGGCAGAGATTGCCGCGCAATTAAACCGATGACCCCGGAAGCCAAAGACTTTCGCGAGGAATGTGAACAAATTCACGCCCTGCTCTCCGACTATGGTCCTGAGGTTTTCGACCGCGTCACATTGTTCAAAAACTGGACTATTGGCGACATTATCGACCACCTTCACGCTTGGAATATTGCGGCAGACCTAACGCTGACCGAACCAAATGGTTTTGCAGAATTTGTCGGCATTGCCATGGGGTCACTGGGACAAGGCAAATCGCATCCTGAGTTTCAAAAGATCTATTTTGCAGGCCAGTCCGATGCAGATATCTTTGCGGATTGGGCCAATTATTTCCCCGCTATGTGCGAGCGCTTTCAAGTCGCCGCCCCCGATACCCGCGTGAAATGGGTCGGGCCGGATATGTCCGTGCGGTCCTGCATCATTGCGCGACAGATGGAACATTGGGCCCATGCGCAGGCGATCTTCGATGTGCTGGGTGTCGAGCGCAAAAATGCCGACCGTCTGAAAAATGTCGCGCATATCGGTGTAACAACCTATAGCTGGTCCTTCAAAGTGCGCGGCGAGACACCGCCTACCCCCAAGCCTTTCGTTAAGCTCACCGCACCCTCGGGCAAAATTTGGACATGGAATGAACCGCAGGACGATAACCGCGTCGAGGGGTCGGCCGAGAACTTCTGCCAGATCGTAACGCAATGCCGGAACGTCGCGGATACTGATTTAAACTGCATTGGTGAGACGGCGAAAAGCTGGATGGCGAATGCGCAATGTTTTGCCGGTGGCGCCGAAACGCCCCCTGCCCCCGGAACCCGATATAAGGCCACATCATGAATCCCTATAAAGATAAAATCGCCTTCGTCACGGGCGCCGCTTCCGGCATTGGCTATGCCTTGACCGAAGCCCTCTTGAGCAAAGGCGCGAAAGTCATGATGGCGGATGTGGATGGCCCGGGATTAGAGGACGCCATTGCAAAACTGGGCGGCGCGTCGGATAATCTCTCCTCCACGCTCTGCGATGTGCGGGATTTGGAGGCTGTGAAAGCGGCCGCCGACCTAACCGTCGAGACCTTTGGCGGCGTCAGTATCGTCATGAATAATGCGGGCGTTGGCTTGGCCGGACGGTCCGGGAAGACCCCGATTGAGGATTGGCGCTGGATTGTCGATATCAACCTCATGGGTGTGGTCCACGGCGTGGAAGTTTTCACGCCGCTCATTTCAAAAGCATCAGGCGGGTTTATCCTCAACACAGCCAGCATGGCCGGACATATGACGACCGAATATATGCCGCCCTATCACGCGACAAAATTTGCCGTCGTCGGCTACACCGAATCCATCGCGCAGGAACTCGCGAAGAAAAATATCACCGTCACGACACTCTGCCCGACCTGGGTGAAGTCCAATATCGCACATTCGGGCGATAATCGTCCTTCCGCCAGCATATTGGACGCCGCCACCAGCAGCGCCCTGTCGATGACACAGGACCTCGTCTCCAATGGGATGGAGGCCTCACGTCTCGCAGAGCTCACACTCGCCATGATGGCCGAAGGACGATTGCATGTGTTCAATGATCCGGAGGCCAGACCCATGATTGATATCCGCGCGAAATCTTTGGCCGAAGATTATGATGCGGCGCTGGCATGGTTGGAGACGCATTCATGACCGCTGTTCAAGGCCATTACGATCCCGCATTTAAATCTGTCCGGGAGGTTTTTGAACAAAACTTCGTGGAACGCGACGAAGTTGGCGCCAGTGTTTGTATCCGCGACGCCTCGGGCCGAACTCTTGTCGACCTCTGGGGCGGAAGCCATGCGGATAAGAAAACACCTTGGACACGCGATACAATGTCGATTGTGTTCTCTTGCACGAAAGCCGCCACGGCGCTCTGCGCGCAGATCTTGATTGATCGCGTCCAACTCAAACTTGATGCGAAGGTCACGGAGTATTGGCCGGAATTTGGGGCATCGGGTAAAGGCGAAACAACTGTTCGCGATATGCTCGGCCATCGCAGCGGCGTTCCGGCCCTGCGCAATCCTGTGAAACCCGGCGGTTTTCTGGATTTCGATTATGTCACGGAAGAACTCGCGGCAGAAACACCCTTTTGGGAACCCGGCACCGATCACGGCTATCACATGGTGACATTTGGTTGGACCGTGGGGGAATTAGTGCGGCGGGTATCAGGCAAAAGTCTGGGTCAGTTTTTCAAGGACGAAATCGCCACGCCCTATGGCGTCGACTTTCATATCGGCCTCCCCAAATCAGAGTTTGAGCGCGTCTCAAAAATGATTCTCTATAAACCTACGCCAGGGGATGTCCCGTCAGATTTTGTCAAAGCCATGATGACGGACCCGACCTCTCTTCAAGCCTTGGCTTTTGCGAATAATGGCGGGTGGTATTTCGACGCGCCGAACGCGTGGCAGGCCGAGATAGGCGGGGCCGGTGGTATCTCCAATGCACGGGGCCTTGCGGGTATGTTTGGCAGCCTTTTCGGTGAAACGCCTCTCCTGTCGAAAGACCGTCAGACGGATATGGCAAAGCCTGTCTCCGAGGGTGATGATCTCACACTCCTCATCCCGACGCGATTTGGGCAGGGATTTATGCTCAATATTGATAACCGTCATTTGGACGGCGAAGGGAATTCCGCCATTATGGGCGAGGCTGCATTTGGCCATGTCGGTATGGGCGGATCGATTGGCTTTGCGGATCCGGTGGCAGGCTTCGCCTTTGGGTATACAATGAACCGAATGGGCGGCGGAACTTTGTTAAATGATCGCGGCCAGAGCTTGGTCGATGCGGCTTACAGCTGTATCTAGCGGAATTAAGAGCCCGAAATCTTGCGATTTCGGCTTGCAGCTAAATCAATCCACTGGATTGATTTTTAGCGCTACAAGCCCATTTGCCGAACGGCGAGGTCCTTCATGATCTCTTCCGATCCACCGCCAATCGCGATGACTTTGACTTCGCGGTAGACATTTTCGACGCGGTTGCCGCGCAAATATCCTGCACCGCCGAGGATTTGCATCGCTTCTGACGCGCAATATTCCAGCGCCTTTGTCGCGAAGAACTTGGCCTTGCAGATTTCCGCGACGGGCATATGGCCCGCATCAATGGCCGCGCAGAGCATCCAGAGATTGGATTGCACGGCATCTATCTTCGCACTCATATCCGCGATTTTATGGCGGATAACCTGATGCCGGATCAGTTTTTTGCCAAAAGTTTCCCGCTCCTGCGCCCAAGCGATAGAGTCCTCCAAACAGACCTGCATCATACCCAGCGAACAGGCGACGAGGGTCAGTCGTTCATAATTAAAGTTCTGCATGATCTGGATAAAGCCGTAATCTTTCTGACCCATCAAATGCGACTCAGGAATACGACAATCATCGAAATAGAGCGTCGCCTGATTGGACGCCCACCAGCCCATTTTCTTTTTCAAAGCGATTCGGGAAAATCCGGGGCGGTCCGCTTCGACGAAGAAGAGCGAAATGCCTGTCAGACCTTCGCCGCCCGTTCGCGCGCCGACGACAAAATAATCACTTTCCATCCCGCCCGTGATGAAGGTCTTCGAGCCGTTTAAAATCCATTCGCCGTTTTCCAAGCGAGCTGTCGTTTTGAGTGCAGCGACATCGGACCCACCGCCGGGTTCAGTAATAGCGAGCGAGCTGCCGACCCGTCCGGAGATGACCTCCGGCAGGACGCGGTTTTTAATCTCTTCCGTCGCCAGTTTCTGGATCGGGTCCAGCGAAATCCCTCTGCCCCCTAAAGCCGCCGGAACACCACCCGCGCCGCATTTCGCCATAGCGACGGCGAAATCCATTCGCATATAGGGATCGTCAAATCCAAGGCCGCCATATTTTTCATCGATGCCAAAACCCCAAACGCCAAGCGCACCGACTTTCTCATGAAGCGCCCAAGGCACTTGCCCCGCCTCGTCCCAGTCATAAGCATAGGGCCGGATTTCGGTCTCAACGAAATTGGTCGCGGTTTCCCGAAAGGCTTTTCGCTCGGGCGTGTCAAATGGGTTTGGCAATCCGGTAGTTTGGGTCATGCGGATAGAGTGAACAGCGGAGAGTGCGCTGGCAATGAAAAACTCTGAACAGCATCCCAATAAAAAAGGCGGCCCCGAAGGACCGCCTTTTCAAAATCATATCTAAACTGAGTTAGAAGCTCTTGCGAACACTCACGCCATAAGTCCGTGGCTGGTTCGGATAAGCATTGACCGTTCCGGCCTGCACAACACCCGGGAAGGCACTTGTGAAAGTCTCGTGGTCAAACAGGTTCCGGCCCCAGAAACGAACATCTAGTGTTTCGTCAAAGGTAAAGCCAAGGGAGCCGTTAAAGATGCTCGTATCACGGTCAACCCCGACGATATTGTCAACGACCTGAACTTCATCCTCATACTGATAATCACCGCGAATGAACGCATCCAAGCGATCAGAGAGTGTAAACTCATACTGCGCGGAGAATGTCATCGACAGTTCATTGATACCGGCAGGTTGGAAACCGGAGAGATCACCCACGCCATCGGCAACGCCGTCAGCCAAGTCGAGTTCCCCGCCTGTCACAACCGGAGCACCTTGGAAATCATCATATTCCGGGTCCTGCCAAATACCAGCAACACCAAGTGCCAATCCTTCGACAGGTGTAAATGTCGAATCAAATTCGATACCCCGTGTGGACTGTGAACCCGCATTGGCCAGCACGAAGCCTGTGCCTTGAAAAATTGTGGACTGGAAATTATCAATCGTCTGATCAAAGACCGCGAGGTTAAACGCACCCCAATCGAACCGTCCCTTCAGGCCTGCTTCGAAGACTTCAACTTCTTCCGGACCGGAGAAACGTGTCCCAAAATTCCGACCTGTTGCAGGCGTGAAATTGTTCGGCAGCAAGCCTGCAGTCTGCAGAGCCGTGGCATCCGCAAGGAATGGACGGGAGTCACGGGTCAGGTTGAAGGATGAGGCCTTAAAGCCCGTCGCGGTCGAGACATAAGCATTGAAATTATCATTAATTTCATAAGCGGCTTTGAGCGTATAGGTGAACTCATCATCACGTGTCCGACCGTCTTCAATGGCGTTCGGGAAAGCCAGGAATTGTGGTTGGAATTGCAGAGCCAGCAGACCGGCAAAAGGTCCATTCACCTCGTCCGCCGCCAGGCCTGCTGCGATTGGTCCGGCCGCCGCATTTGCACCCGCAAGAACCTGTTCGACATAACCCTGAGCTGCGGCTCCAAAGGCTCCGCTTTGTGCTGCGGCTAAGTTTTCAGGTGTAAAGTCCAACCCCAAAGCGTCCATAAATGACGGTATCATTGCATCTGGATTACCTGTCGTGAACAGACCCGTCGCAATCGCATCAGCAACACCAGGCTGTACAAGCGCAGTACCTTGAGCACCCGTCAGGGAAACATTACTGAAAGCGTCAGAGTTAACAGTGCTGGCAGAAACATTTTTCTTATCTTCAGTATAATTCCCACCGAGGGTCAATGTTAGACGGTCTGTTACGTCGAAATCCAAAGTACCGAAAATCGAAAAGGCTTCATTATCCTGACGGAAATCTTCTCTTGTTCCCGTACCACCTTCGAAGAACGCGCCCGTTTCAAACCCAAGAGCTTGTTCAATACCGAAGAGCGGGGATGCCGTTGGGCCATTCACGAATGTCAGCGGAATGCCGGCTGTTGGGGATGTCGGATCCGTGTCAATTGAAGCAAGCGCGTCGATATAGCCGCGCAGGTCATTTCCGTAAACGAAACCTGAGTCCTGCTCAATATTTTCGTCAAAGTAATAACCCCCGACCATCCACGCGAGCGGACCACCATTATTTGATGTTAGACGGAATTCCTGTGTGAACGTATCAATATCGACGAACTGGAATGTGTTCTCCAAGAGAGACAACGTATTAAAGTCGCTGTCACTGTTATAATCATAGGAGTTTTCACGATTAGATGTGATCGAGGTGAAGGTCATCCCACCAAGCAGGTCGAGGTCCCAGTCCAACTGCAATGAAACACCACCATCCGTGATATCATTATCTGTTTCACGGTTCACAGCGGTTTCATAGCTAAAGGCCTCGCCATCAGCAGCTGGGACAATACCACCCAGAGCATTCACGATACCCGCTGTCGGGCCGACAATCGCAGTTGTCACACCACAGCAATTTTCGCTGATCTTAGACTGATCCCAGATGAAGCGGGCGCTGAGATTATCCGTTGGTTCCCAAAGCGCTTGGGCGCGGATATTAAAACGGCCAAGATCATTGAAATCGCCGCCGGATGTTCCGGCTGCTGGCTCGAAATAGCCGCCACGATCCTGATATCCACCGCCAAGACTGACGGCGAGCGTGTCTGTAAGACCACCGGTAATATAGCCTTTGGCATAGTTCAGGCCATAATTGCCGATCCCACCTTCAACATAGCCATTGGCGTCAAAATCAGGCTTGGCCGTGACAACGCTGACGACACCCGCGGAGGCATTCTTACCAAAGAGTGTGGATTGCGGTCCGGAGAGGACTTCAACACGTTGCAAATTCGGCAGATCGCCGATTTGAGCCGCCGCGCGGGAACGGTAGACACCATCAATAAACAGACCAACAGATGGCTCAATACCGATATTGTTACCGCCATTACCAAAACCGCGAATGGTCAGGGTCGTGTTACCCGCATTTTGTAGCTGGGATACACGGAAAGTCGGCACAACAGATTGAAGATCTTTAATGTCGAGAATTTGCGCCTTTTCAATCACATCTGCTGTCGTAACAGTCACGGCAACCGGTGTCTCTTGAAGGGTTGTATCCCGCTTAGTGGCACTAATGATGATGACATCATCAGCCGAAGATTGAGCAAAAGCGGGTGCGGTTGCGAGCAGGGCAAAGGCAGAGGCGGAAGCCGCCAGAAGGGTAGTTGTCTTGGTCATATTTCCCCAGTGGGTTTTGTGGATCGTGGACTTTGTCGCCACGGTTGAGATTTCAATTATATAGGAGAATACGATATGGCAAGTGATAGGGATGTGGTTGAAACAATTGCTTTCCGTCTGTTGCGGCCTTGCAACAACCCTGAACAGAGTGGTGACCTTTAGATCTGGGTCATTTATGATCCTCTCATGCCAGCCCCCCTTCCCTTGACCCAAACAGATGCTCCGGCCCTTGATTGGTCGCGCCCGGACACGCCTGCGGCTTCGGATTTCGGCGATATCTATTTTTCAACAGATGGTGGGTTGGACGAAACGCGTGCTGTCTTTTTAAACGGTTGTGGGCTGCCGGAACGGTGGGCGGACACCGCCATTTTCACGGTTGCGGAAACGGGATTTGGCTCCGGTCTAAACTTCCTTGCGACGTGGCAAATGTGGTTGAAGACACATGCAGCAGGTCAGAGACTGCATTTCGTCTCCATTGAAAAATTCCCGTTTGATGCGGAACAACTGGCCCGTGCACTTTCCGCCTGGCCGGAACTCGCCGAATTATCAGCGCAACTCATCGCGGCTTGGCCGGGACGTGTGAAAGGCTTTCACCGCCTTGAATTCGGCTCGGTGTCTCTCACGCTGATCCATGATGATATCTCGACCGCTTTGGACGCCGTGCCTTCATTGAAGGCAGAGGCTTGGTTCCTCGACGGATTTTCTCCGAGTAAGAATGAAGCGATGTGGTCAGAAGAAGTTCTGGCAAAAATCGGAACACGCTCTGCGGCGGGTGCCCGACTTGCGACCTTTACGGTCGCGGGCCATGTGCGCCGCGGCCTGATGGAGGCGGGGTTTACCGTCAAGAAACAACCCGGGTTCGGACGGAAACGCCACCGTTTGGAGGCCGTCTATGAAGGGGCTAAAACCGCGAGTAAAACTGAGGTCGGGAAGGTGCTTATCGTCGGTGCAGGTATTGCCGGACGGTCCCTCGCACGCGCGCTCAGACGACGCGCGATTGATTTCGACATCATCGATAATCGCGCACACCCGGCCGCCAGCGAAAATCCTGCTGCACTCGTCAAACCTCGATTGGATTTGCAGGACCGTCCGGAAGCGCGGTTTTTTCTGTCATCTTATCTCTATGCATTACGGGAATATCAAGCTGAGGCTGTCCTCTCGCGCGGTGTCCGACAAATTCCGAAAACGCTAAAAGAAACGGAACGATTTGAAAAACTGGCGGCACAAAACTCCTTGGGCATGGACCATTTGAAATGGACGGGCGACGCACTGATCATGAAAAGCGCCGTCGTAATTGACCCGTCGAAAGTTTACGCAAATTTCGAAATTCGACGTGAAAATGCTGAGGACGCGATTTCAAGAGGCCCGTACAGCCACATCCTCTTCGCGGCCGGATACGGCATCAAAGCCCTTCTTCCCAATCTGGATATGCGCTTTTCGCGGGGGCAATTAAGCTGGGCCACAGAGGCCGTGGATGAGCCATTGGCCTATGGGGGTTACGTCATTCCGATGAATGGACACACATTGGTCGGGGCAACCCATGACCGTTTGGATGAGGGAGATCCATTTGAGATAAGGCCCAGGGATGATGAAAGAAATTTCGAGGCTTACTCTACCATAACAGGGCGAACTCTCGCACCCGCCAAACGACAAAGCCGGGCCAGCGTGCGTGTGACCAGCCGCGACACCCTACCCGTTATCGACCAGATAGATGATACAAAATGGGTGCTGACGGGATTAGGGTCGCGAGGCTTCACCTTTGCTCCGCTCCTCGCGGAAGCGCTGGTCTCTGAAATATGTGGCGAAGTCTCACCCTTGGAGCGGGCCGTGATAGCCCGCTTCCGACGACGCTAGTTAATCGCGGGCGTCAATGTCTATGTCTGCAGAGCCGGAAGTCTTTAGCTCCGCCACGCCCGTCACACGATCAACATAAATTTCACTGGAACCCGAGGCCCGGAGATTTGCATCCGTGACATCAGCTTCAACAGTAATGTCGGACGACCCGCTGGCTTTCACCATCAGCGTTTCTATCTCTCCGCCATCAATTTGCAAACTGGACGAGCCTGACACTTCAATTTCTGCCGTCTCCGCAAAGACGTCGCCTGTTTCCAAATCGCCTGACCCACGGGCGACGAAGACCATGTCTCCGCGAATATCACCGGTATCGACATCACCGGAGCCACGAGAACTCCCCGCGAAACCACCGTCAATATCACCGACATCCAAGTCTCCGGACCCGCGTAGGTCGGCGACCAAGCTTTCAATATCACCCAAGTCCACATCACCGGACCCGCGAGAATTTAAGATAACCGCACCTGAAATATCACCGCCGTCAATATCACTCGATCCGCGAATTTCGATATCAGCAGAGGCTGCCTCCCCGAAATCCAGATCGGCGGAACCGCGTGAGATGAGCTTCAGATCACCGTCAATGCGGCCCAATTTGACATTCCCACAACTGACGAGTTCGAGATTGGCCGAGCCAACAGTCGGTTCGCCGATTGTAAAAAGAACGGAGTTTCGAACGATGAGGTCTGTGTCTTCTGGTAGGGTGACGTCGATGACGGGATAATCTTTGAGGTCTTTATAACCGCCATAAGTCCCCTCGCTCTTCTTCTTACCCCAATCCCATGACCAATTGGCGTAAGTATTTTTGCAGCCTTGGTTGTCAATATCCTCAATGCCACCATCAATCGTCAAACCATTGCGGGTCGAGACATCGACTTTATCGGCATTGTCTGTGACGTCAGCCTCCAATGGACCATTTGTCCAATTAATCGTTCCGACGAAATCCCGGATTTCAACGGCTTCATCCGCGTGAGCCGTTGTCGCCATGAGGGCCGTTGCGCCAATGGCAAGGTAGAATGTTTTGAAGGTCATGATCTAAAACCCAATCCGAATATGGTGATCTCCAGGAAATTCGAGGTCGACAAAGACAGCGGTATCTTCACCCAATGTGAATTCAAATCCTGCCGGACCGTGGCCGATTTCCAGATAGGCAATCTGCGCGACGACCTGTGTTTCTGGCAGGGGCAGGATGACCTGCTCTGCTGTCGGATTAGCTGCCCCCGTCAGGGCCAGTGCGGATATTGTAAATGTTGTTTTGATCATGGCCGTGTCTCCCTTTTAGCCAATCGTTGAAATGAATGAGGCGCGTGGCACCGCGCCTCGATTTATTTTAGCCTTCCAAATCCCGGAAGTCGCGACGGAGCTTCCACTCTTTGGAGGTGATGGACCGTTCCAGATCCTGTAAGCGAACTTCGACAGACCGGAACTTTGACTTTACGTCATTATAGGTCGTTTTCGATCCGGATGTGCCTGCTGGCGCTTCCATCGTGTTCCGGGCCTCATATTGCTCGCGATATTCGCGGACATACGGTGCGCGGGGGTCCTTGGGCATCAAGACCCAGAGGATGAAATAGGCGATAACCGGAACGCCTGTGAAAATGATCAGCAGGATTGTGATGATCCGGACCAGCGTGTGATCCCATCCAAGGTAATCACCAATCCCGGCGCAGACGCCGCCTAATTTCCCGTCAATTTTATTCCGGGTCAGGCGGCGGGCGGGCTCGCGGCTGTAATTATAGCCATCATCAGTTCCGTCCCAATTAGCATCCCGCATCATACGGTCAGTCTCATTTTTGTAACGTGTACTCATTTCTCTCTCCAATCCGGAACTTCGTCGTCCAGGATTTTCTCCAATACGGAGACGCGTCTGTCCAAAATATCTGCGATTTTTGACATCTGTGTTAACTCAACTGACTGGTCTTCGGTAATCGTACCGGCCGTCTTGTTCAGATGTTTGTAATGTAAGCTCACCCACACGATGCCGAGCACCATGATGAAGGGGGCGAGTGCGACTAGAATTCCCATATCCATGCCTTCCTATCTCTCTCCTATTTTTAATTGTTTGCACCCGGGCTCTGTCCGGAGTTTCGTCCGGAAGGGGTTCGGGGTAAAGCCCGGGCGCAAGTTCGGCAAGGGTGGGTTTTAACCAGCCTTTTTCTTAGAACCGCCATTTGCGGCTTTGGGTTTATTGATCCGGGCTTTCAGCGCGGCCAATTCGTCCTCAACGGCGTCATTGGCTTCCAGTTCGGCGAACTGGCTCTCTAAGCTATCACCACCGGCACCGAGGTCGAAACTCTCGACATGGGCTTCCAGCTCGTCGACTTTCCGCTCCATCCGCTCATAGCGGGCGAGGGCGTCTTCGACTTTCGTGTCGCGAACCATCGTGCGCATCTTAATCTGCCCTTTGGCAACCGATGAGCGCATGGACAGCGCCTTATGCTTGGCCTTCGCCTCGTTCAGCTTCGTTTGCAGCTTTGCGAGATCATCATCCGCTTTGGACACAGCCTCATCCAGAACCGCAATTTCGCGTTCCACGACATCGACCATAGCTTCAGACTGCTGTTTGGCAGACAGAGCACCGCGGGCGAGGTCTTCGCGCCCCTTATTCAGGGCGAGTTCGGCCTTGGCTTCCCAATCGCTGGCACGCGAGGCATAGTCATCGGCTTTGCGGGACAGCTCTTTGCGTTCCGCGATGTTCCGAGCGGCGTCCGTGCGGACTTCGACCAATGTATCTTCCATTTCCTGGATGATAAGGCGGGCGATCTTTTCTGGATCCTCTGCCTTGTCAATCATGGCGTTGAGGTTCGAGTTAATGATGTCGCCCATGCGGGAAAAAATACCCATGTTTTCGTCTCCTAGTGACTTTTGATAAATTGCCCGAAAACGGGCGGGTTAGAGGTTAAAGAAAAATCATCCCGATAAGAGCGCCGGCGGCGAAAAAGCCCCAGCATTCTGTTGGGCGGGATTTCAGGTACCGGACAAACCGGGCACCTTTGATGCGCCAGCTGTCCGAAGATCCATTATAACGATCCATAGTTCGTCTCCTTAAATTGTGCCGTAGCACCAGACGCGTGTCGGACGGGTCCGAGACCCGAGGATGGCGGACCGGCGTGCGGAACGTGAACGGCGAGTAATGCCTCCCGTTTCTGGTGCAGTGGTGGCACCCACTGTTTCCATGTCTGTGTCGATTGTACGGAAGGTCATTTTATCTCTCCTTAGTCTTCCAAAGTGTTTTGCCGTGATTGGCGTTTCGTCTCCTTTTGGCGTTTGGCTGTTGCCTCCCGCCGACAAACAAAAGATGGCGGAGTGCGACGTTTTTGTCGACATTTTTTAAACTATTGAAATATATACGTTTTTCAGTTTCTTCAAATTCTGACGGCCAGATGAATAGTAGAAATATTATAAATTTAGTTATTTACACCAACCACATTTGGTATATTTAGCTAAATATGGCAGCTCTTCCCCCACAGCCCATTGGACAGTCGCAGGCTTATCTCGCGATTCTGGATCAAGTTTCCGATGCTGCGGTGCTGGAACGCCCCGTTTTGATCGCCGGAGAGCGCGGAACCGGCAAGGAATTGATCGCCTCGCGCCTGCATTTCCTCTCTCCAAGATGGGAGCGCGTCTTTATAACCGTCAATTGCGCGGCCTATACAGATGAACGTTTGGACGAAGAATTGTTCGGGGAGAGCTTTCTGGATGGCCGCGAAGATACGAATGGGAAGTTTTATCACGCGGATGGTGGGACAATCTTCCTCGACAATATACATGTCGTCTCCCCCCGCCTTCAGGAAAAGTTGATGGGGGCCGTTGAATATGGACGGTTCGAGGCCAGCGGCGAACATTCGGAACAGGAAGTCGATGTCCGCGTTATCGCGGCAACAGCAATCGACTTGCCCGCCGCCGTACAGCGCGGCGATTTTCGCGCAGACCTGCTGGACCGCCTCGCCTTTACCGTTCTCACACTTCCGCCGTTGAGAGCCCGGCGCGATGACATCTTGCCATTGTCAGAACATTTCGGACGAAAAATCGCTGCGGAAATGGGTGCGGATAGTTTCCCTGGTTTCACAGCGGAAGCCAGTGAGAGCCTATTGGAACGCCAATGGACGGGGAATGTGCGGGAGTTAAAGGCCGTCATTGAACGGAATACTGCGCGGCATTGGCTGGCCGATGAAACACTCAGCGAGCCCATTGGTCCCCTGCGCTTTGACCCCTTTGCAGGACCGCATCGGTTGCGGGATGCGCAGCCCCCAGCGCCAACGATACATCCTGCAACACGTCAGTCTATGCCTGTCGTCCCAGCGCCACCTCCGAACACTGACGTCCCCCTGCCCGCCTATACGCTGCCGCCATTACAGGCAGAGGACACTGCGACCGCCAGTTTTGCGGATCGCGTCATGCGGTTTGAACGTGGCCTGATTGACGAAGCCCTGCGGGTGAGCGGGCAGCATCAGGGGAAAGCGGCAGAGCGATTAGACCTGAGCTACCACCAATTCCGAGGCCTGCTCCGCAAACATGGTTTGAAGAAGTAACGTTCAGATTTGCATCTGGCGCAATCTGCGAGCGCCCCTTAAGGTTCTGCAAAAGAGTATAAGGGGAAAATTATGCGTGCACTCATAATCGGGGTTAGCCTAATTGCGCTGGCAGCATGCCAGGCAGAAACCTCAGCGCCGCCTGCGAAACCCGCCCTAAAGGCCGAGACCACAGCGGCAGAAATTATCCGCACCCCGACCAAGACAGCCTTCTTTGGCGACCTCCACGTCCACACGATGAACTCTTTCGACGCCTATATTTTCGGGACGCGCGCAGATGCGGATGCGGCCTACCGTTTTGCCAAAGGTGAGCCGATGGAAAACGGTATGGGCGCGACGATAGAACTGGGTGGACCTGCGCTCGACTTCTACTCTGTCACCGATCACGGCGAATATATGGGTGTCGTCCCGGCCATGGCAACGCGGGGTACAGAGCTTTCAAAGACGGAGACCGCCAAATCCATTTTCGGCCTGCTGGCCACAGATCGCCGCGCAAATTTCCTACGCATCGGGCAGACCGTCGTCAGCGGCGACGAACTGGAAGACATCTATGATCGAAGTCATATGGACGTCGTCTGGGCCTCCACAGTCGCCGCCACCGAAGTCCATAACCAGCCGGGCGTCTTCACGACTTTTGCGGGTTATGAATATACGGCCATGCGGCAAGTCACGGATACGGCCGCCGCGAACCTCCACCGGAATGTCATATTTAAGGATAGCGCACCAGAGCGTCTCTTCACGACATTGGACAGTCCGAACCCGGAGGACCTTTGGGCCTGGATGGACGAACAGCGGGCGGACGGGAATGCCGTTATGGCGATCCCACATAATTCCAACGCCTCCAACGGGATGATGTTTGCGGGGTCTATGTCTGCGGATATGGCTGCTCTTCGCATACGGAATGAACCCCTTGTCGAGATCACACAGTTAAAAGGCACATCGGAAACGCATCCCGCCCTCTCGCCCAATGATGAGTGGTCGGATTTTGAGCAATATGACTACCTGATCGGCTCGCGTGACAAATCCACCCCTGAAATGGGCAGCTTTATCCGGCAAGCCCTTGCCCGCGGCCTCGGTATCGAAACCGCAACAGGTGTGAACCCCTATCAGTTTGGGGTGATCGGCAGTTCAGACACGCATCTAGGCGGGCCGAGTTTGAGTGAAGAGGATTTTTTCGGGAAATTCCCGCATGATCTCGATCCCGATAATCGTCAATCCACCCCACCAAAGGGGGCTGATGCATGGCCGGAGGAGTATCAGCCACCCGCCGACCTCATCTCGACACCGCAATATGGCGCGTCCGGTCTGGCCGGTGTCTGGGCCGAAGCAAATACACGGCAGGATATTTTCTCGGCCCTACAAGCGCGGGAGACATTCGGCACGTCAGGACCGCGCATGAAAGTCCGCTTCTTTGGATTCACAGGGGAAGCGCCCGACCCTTCGGATGCGGATATGATCTCGCAATCCTATGCGCGCGGCGTTCCGATGGGCGGACAGTTGGATGTTGACTCCGCGCCGACCTTTCTCGCTTGGGCCAGCCGTGATGCAGGATCCGCCCCGCTGGAGCGCTTGCAAATGATCAAGACGTGGATGGAGGGCGACACGCCACGGGAGAGCGTCATCGATATTGCCTGCGCGGAAGGAGAACCTTCGAATGAGCGCTGTCCCGCGCAATCAACCGCGCTTGATCTTGCCACCTGCACGCGGTCCGGCGACGGCGCAGGCGAGCTGAGAACACTCTGGACGGATCCTGACTATGCGCCGGATGAAACGGTTGCTTATTACATCCGCGTGCTGGAAGCCCCGAAATGCCGTTGGAGTACGTGGGACGCCGTTCGGAACGGCACAGCGCCGAGCCCTATTCTCAAACCGACGGTCCAAGACCGCGCCTGGAGCAGTGCGATCTGGGTGCAATAAAAGTGGCCCAGACCTGATTCAGGCCTTGATGTTTTCAAGTGCCGCCCATATATCGCTCATTCTCCGAAACACGGAGAGTATTGGTAGCGCGGGATGGAGCAGCCCGGTAGCTCGTCAGGCTCATAACCTGAAGGTCGTAGGTTCAAATCCTACTCCCGCAACCAGTCCAAAAAACAACCGTCCGCAAGGGCGGTTTTTTTATGGACAAAGCGAAGAAAAAACGCGCAGCCTTAGCGCGTTCTTCTTATGCGTCTCTCGAAGTAAAAACAAACCCAAGCATCACCGAGAACTCCAACCCGACACCTCAAGATCAAAGAAACACCGAGACATCGGAAGGTTCAAATCGTCACAAATTAGCTGACTTTTAAAGCTTCTAATTTTTGAATATAATCTTGATTGTCTGGATCACATTCAATGGCTTTTTGATACATTTCTTGAGCCGTTTCAGGTTTACCTTTCAAACGGAAATTTTCCGCGCGAAAATAATAAATTTGTCCCATTAATATTTTGGACTGAGCATCCCTTGCGGACAGTGAAGCTCGCGCCGCATCTCTATCACTGATCGCTTTTTTTGCCCGCTGCTTGAATGTTTCTATGTCCTTAGAAGAGGCTGCAGTAAGCGCCTTCAGTCTTTTTGCCAGTTCCTCGCGATCTTTCAAAGCTTTTGCGGCCTTATCTGTCAGAATTTTTATATCTTCGGATGATTTTTTAGCCTGCGACTTTAATTGTGTTGCAAGCGTTTCACGCTCTCCGCTCAACGTTTCGATCTTCTCATTGAAAATCTTGAGCGTCGCTTCCGCGTCAGACTTCAACTTCTCCCCTTGAGACTTCAGCTTAGCCCGCGCGGCATCGCGATCTTTCAAAGCTGTCTCAGCCTTTTCCGTCAGGACATTTATATCCTCAGAGGATTTCT
>CANNER010000005.1 GCA_947503715.1 uncultured Caulobacterales bacterium
GAAGAGAAGCTCCGCTTCGCCATCCGCGAAGGTGGCCGCACCGTCGGCGCCGGCGTCGTGGCAAAGATCGTCGAATAGAGGTCGCTTTATATACCGGAGCGTGACAGCGCTCCGGACCCCCGGTCGTACGGGAAGGGGTATAGCTCAGTTGGTAGAGCACTGGATTCCAAATCCAGGTGTCGAGGGTTCGAGTCCTTCTGCCCCTGCCACCGCTTTCAGGTTCACCCCTTGAAACTGCGACAAACGGGCACAAAATAACGCGTCACTGGCAATTTTGTCGGTGCGCGTTTTTGGCCGTAAGGTCGCAGAGATTAGGATCGTCATGCCAAAGAGCAAGAATAGACGGAAGAATGCGGGCAAAAAGCCTGCTGCTATTGAGGCAGCTGCTGCAGCTTCAGGGTCCGCTGAATCCGCGACTCCAAAGGTTGGTCCCGTCAAATATGTCGGTCAGGTTCGTCAAGAGGCCCGCAAGGTTGTTTGGCCGGGTTGGTCTGAAGTTTATAAAACGACTATCCTTGTGATGATTATGGTTGTTTTGATGGGTGCGTTTTTCTTTGTGGTCGATTGGGCCTTGGCCAATATCGTCCAGTTTATTCTAGGGTTTGGAGAAGCATAAGATGTCCGCAAAGTGGTATATCGTCCAAGCCTACTCGAATTTCGAGAAGCGCGTGAAAGAGACGCTCGAGCGTGATGCGGCCGAAAAGGGCCTGGATCATCTATTCGAGGAAATTCTCGTTCCGACGGAATCGATTGTTGAGGTCCGCAAGGGGCGTAAAGTTGAGTCCGAGCGCAAGTTTTTCCCGGGTTATGTCCTCGTGAAAGTCAACCTGACGGATGAGGCGTATCACCTCGTCAAGAACACGCCGAAAGTCACAGGTTTTCTCGGTTCTGCCTTGAAGCCAATGCCTGTGTCCGAGGCTGAAGTTGCGCGTATTGTTGGTCAAATCCAAGAGGGTGTGGATAGTCCGCGTCCGATGATAACTTTTGATATTGGAGAGACAATCAAAGTCGTCGACGGGCCGTTCCAGAGCTTTAACGGTACGGTTGAAAGTGTTGATGAGGAAAATGCGCGTCTTAAAGTGCTGATTAATATTTTCGGGCAGGGGACACCTGTCGAACTCAATTACACGCAGGTCGAAAAGCAATAGACGGCCTGATGTAACTCGCTTGTGGGAGGGGGTGCTAAGTCCAGCACGTGCCGCACCACGGGCACCACGAAGACGGACGCAATCCTGCATCTGTCGCCTGAACACTTAAGGAGTGGAAAATGGCAAAGAAGATTGATGGCTATATTAAGCTGACGATCCCCGCGGGTTCTGCGAACCCGTCTCCACCGTTGGGACCTGCATTAGGTCAGCGCGGTGTGAATATTATGGAATTCGCCAAGGCGTTTAACGCCAAGACGGAAGAGATTGAAAAAGGCGTGCCGACCCCAACGGTTATCACGGTTTTTGCTGATAAATCGTTCACATTTGTGACGAAAACGGCGCCTGCCTCTTACTTCTTGAAAAAGGCGGCTGGCAAAAAGCAGGGCTCTAATAATCCCGGCTCTGAAGTGGGTGGTACGGTCACAATGGACCAGTGCCGCGAAATCGCTGAAGCCAAGATGGCTGACTTGTCCGCGAATGATGTTGAAGCTGGTGCGAAAATCATCGCTGGTTCCGCCCGTTCCATGGGCTATGAAGTGACGGGAGAATAGACATGGCGGGTAAACGTTATAAGGCCGCAATGGCTGGTCTTGACCGCGACGCGGAATTGACAGTCGCTGATGCTGTGAAAACAGTGAAGGGCAATGCTACGGCGAAGTTCGATGAGACCATCGAAATCGCGATGAACCTTGGTGTTGATCCACGCCATGCCGACCAGATGGTCCGCGGTGTGTGTAATCTGCCAAACGGTACAGGCCGTTCCGTTCGTGTTGCTGTTTTTGCCAAAGATGCAAAAGCGGATGAAGCGCGCGCAGCGGGTGCGGATGTTGTCGGTGCGGAAGATCTCGCCGAGCAAATTCAGAATGGCGACATGCCGTTTGAAAAAGTGATTGCCACACCGGACATGATGCCGCTTGTCGGTCGTCTCGGTAAGGTGCTTGGTCCAAAGGGCATGATGCCAAACCCGAAAGTCGGGACGGTCACAATGGACGTCGCGAAAGCGGTGGCTGATTCTAAAGGCGGCGCTGTTGAGTTCCGCGTTGAGAAAGCCGGCGTAATCCACGCGGGCGTTGGCAAGGCCTCCTTCTCGGAAGATAAATTGACAGAGAACGTTACGGCGTTTCTCGCCGCGATCCAAAAGGCTCGGCCAACAGGTGCAAAAGGCGTTTTCGTCAAGAAGATTGCTCTGAGCTCCACGATGGGCCCGTCTGTAAAGATCAATACAGCTGAAGTCCCGAACTAGGGATTTTAATTTAAGAATTTGGCGAAGGGCTTTTGTCCTCCGCCAACTCTCCTCGGAAGGTTCGCTTTTCGAGGGGCTGTCCAAGACCACCGGTGTTGGCGCCTTTGAAGAAAGACGCTGACTTAATGTCCAGTGTAGACGGAGTGAGACCATTTCTAGCGACGGTGTGAGCCGTCAAATGTTGTGGTTCGAGTTCTGGGACAGACAACCGCTCGCGGATCGTCTGGCAACAGACGAGATGTGAGTATCTCATGGACGTCCGCATGGTGTGGATGTCTGAAACTAGGAGACCGCAAATGGACCGCTCTCAAAAAGAGATTGCCGTTAAAGAACTCGAAGAGATCTTTGATGGTGCAGGATCCGTGGTACTGGCTGAATATTCAGGCATGACCGTTGCGGAAATGACGGAGTTGCGCGCAGACATGCGTGAGCGTGGCGCAACACTCCGTGTCGTAAAGAACCGTTTGGCGAAAATTGCCTTGAAAGGGAAACCTTTTGAGGGAGCTGCTGACCACTTCACCGGACCCGTGGCAATTGCCTGGGCCGAAGACATGATCAGTGCGCCAAAAGTGGCTGTGAAATATGCCGAAGATTCGAAAGTCTTCAACATCATCGGCGGTTTCATGGGTGAGGAAATCTTTGACCCGGCTGGTGTCGAAGCGCTTTCTAAACTGCCAAGCCGCGAAGAGCTTATTGGTATGGCTGCGCAGCGTCTGCTGTCACAGGCTACGAATATCGCCTCCGCACTTCTTTCGCCAGCGCAAGGCTTGTCCGGCGCAATTGCGGCGATCGAAGAAAAGGCCGACGCCTGATTTTACGATATCATTCTCGCAAAAACTCGAACCTAACCGCCTCAATCACGAGGCAAACATTAAAAGGAACATCAAATGGCTGATGTGAAAAAACTCGCAGAAGAGCTCGTCGGATTGACGATCTTGGAAGCAAAAGAACTGAACGACATCCTCAAAGACGAGTACGGCATCGAAGCTGCTGCACCTGTCGCTATGGCTGGCCCTGCGGGCGCGGCTGGCGGCGCGGCAGCTGAAGAGAAGACTGACTTTGACGTTGTCATGACATCTTTCGGCGGAAACAAAATCTCCGTCATTAAAGAAGTTCGTGGAATCACAGGTCTTGGCTTGAAAGAAGCCAAAGAGCTGGTCGAATCTGCACCAAAAGCCGTCAAAGAAGGCGTGCCGGAAGCAGAAGCAAACGATATCAAAGAGAAACTCGAAGCTGCCGGCGCTACCGTCGAGCTCAAGTAGTCTCTTTGACGAAGACCGGGTTTCCGGTCCTCGTGAAATACAGGGCGGCACGGGTTTTCCCGTGTCGCCCGTTCCTGCCTGTGGTGGGGCCGCATGTTTCGACGCGGGTTAAAAATCGAAAATGACTGACGGAGCAGTTTAACTCCGCCGAAATTTAAGGGCTGATATCTGCGGGAGTGCACACTCGCAGGGGAGAGGCCCGCAAAGGAAAAGGTTGCTTTGATGTCGCTAACATTCACTGGCAAGAAACGTATCCGCAAGAGCTTTGGCCGTATTCCGGAAGTTGTCCGGATGCCAAACCTGATCGAGGTTCAGAAATCCTCCTATGATCAGTTCCTGCAAAAAAATATCGACCACGCAGATCGCGGAACCGATGATGGTATGAACGGCGTGTTCCACTCCGTCTTCCCCGTCCGGGATTTCTCTGACCGTGCGGTTCTGGAATATGTCTCCTTCGTCTTCGAGAAGCCGAAATTTGACGAAGAAGAATGTCAGCAGCGCGACATCACTTACGCCGCCCCCCTAAAAGTCAAAATGCGTCTAGTCGTGTTTGATATCGACGATGATACAGGTGCCCGTTCCGTCAAGGACATTAAAGAGCAGGACGTTTATATGGGCGATATCCCGCTCATGACGGCCAAAGGTACGTTCATCGTGAACGGCACAGAGCGCGTGATCGTCTCGCAAATGCACCGCTCACCGGGCGTGTTCTTCTCCCATGATAAGGGTAAGGGTCACTCCTCCGGCAAGTTCCTCTTCTCCGCGCGGATCATTCCTTATCGCGGATCCTGGCTCGATTTCGAATTCGACGCCAAAGACATCCTCTATGCCCGTATTGACCGTCGCCGGAAATTGCCCGCGACGACAGTTCTCTATGCGCTCGGCATGACGCGCGAAGATATTCTGAACGAATATTATGAGAGCATTGCGTTTAAACGTGACAAGAAAAAAGACGGCTGGACGCGTCCGTTCAATGCGGATGAGTATCGCGGTGCGAAACTCTTGCGTGACCTGGTTGATGCGAAAACAGGCGAAGTTGTTGCGCCAGCAGGTCGCAAACTGACAAAGCGTGGTGCTAAGAAATTGGCTGATGATGGTATGAAATCCGTCCTCATCTCAAATGAAGAAATGTCCGAGCGCTTTGCGTCTGAGGACATCGTGAACACTGAAACAGGTCAAATCTACGCCGAAGCCGGTGATGAGCTCTCCTTGGAAATCATGGAGCAGATCAACGAGGCGGACATCAAGGAAATTTCCGTCCTGAACATCGACCACGTCAATGTCGGACCTTATATCCGGAACACACTCGCCGCCGATAAGAATGATAGCCGCGAAGGGGCGTTGGTTGACATTTACCGCGTCATGCGTCCGGGCGAGCCGCCCACCGCTGAAGCGGCTGAAGATCTCTTCAACTCGCTCTTCTTTGACGGGGAGCGCTATGATCTCTCCGCTGTGGGTCGGGTAAAGATGAACCTTCGCATGGATATGCAGGATGTTGGCGACGAAATCCGCGTCCTTCGTAAGGAAGACATCCTTGCCGTTGTCGACACGCTGACCAAGCTGAAAGACGGCATTGGGTCCATCGATGATATTGATAATCTCGGAAACCGTCGTGTCCGCTCCGTGGGTGAGCTGATGCAGAACCAATACCGTATTGGTCTGCTCCGCATGGAACGCGCGATTAAAGAGCGTATGCAATCCGTCGATATTGAAACGGTCATGCCGCATGACCTCATCAATGCGAAACCCGCTGCCGCGGTCGTTCGTGAATTCTTCGGCTCCTCGCAGCTGTCGCAATTTATGGACCAAACTAACCCGCTCTCCGAGATTACGCATAAGCGTCGTCTCTCCGCGCTTGGACCCGGTGGTCTGACACGTGAACGCGCAGGCTTTGAAGTCCGCGATGTCCATCCAACCCATTATGGTCGTATCTGTCCGATTGAAACACCGGAAGGCCCGAACATTGGTCTGATTAACTCGCTCGCCACACATGCGCGCGTGAACAAATATGGCTTTATCGAAAGCCCATATCGCAAGATCAATAAAGGTAAATTGACAAAAGAAGTCGTCTATCTCTCTGCCATGGAAGAAGCGCGTTATACGGTTGCGCAGGCCAACGCGCCTGTGACGGCGGATAACGAGCTTGAGGAAGAGTTCGTAACCTGTCGCGTGAACGGCGATGTGACGCCTGTTGCCCGCGAAGAGGTCGACTTTATTGATGTCTCGCCGAAACAACTTGTCTCTGTCGCTGCGGCCCTCATCCCGTTCCTTGAGAATGACGATGCGAACCGCGCCTTGATGGGATCAAACATGATGCGTCAGGCTGTGCCGCTGCTGAAGGCGGAAGCGCCTCTCGTCGGCACCGGCATGGAAAGCGTTGTGGCGCTCGATTCCGGTGCGACGGTTGCTGCGAAACGTGAAGGTATCGTCGAACAGGTCGATGCCCGCCGGATCGTGGTGCGTGCAACGAAGGAAACAGACCTCACAAAGTCCGGGGTCGATATCTACAACCTGCTGAAATTCCAGCGTTCCAACCAGTCAACAACGATCAACCAGCGTCCGCTCGTGAAAGTTGGCGACATCATCCAACAGGGTGACATCATTGCAGATGGTCCGTCGACCGATCTGGGTGAATTGGCTCTGGGTAAAAACGTGCTCGTCGCGTTTATGCCTTGGAATGGCTATAACTTTGAGGACTCGATCCTGATTTCGGAACGTATCGTGACGGATGATGTCTATACATCACTCCATATCGAAGAGTTCTCGATTATGGCGCGGGATACGAAGCTTGGGCCGGAAGAAATCACACGCGACATTCCAAATGTCGGTGAGGAAACCCTCCGCAATCTCGACGAGGCGGGCATTGTGGCCGTCGGTGCCGAGGTCCATGCGGGCGATATCCTCGTCGGTAAGGTTACACCAAAAGGTGAATCGCCAATGACGCCGGAAGAGAAACTCCTCCGCGCTATCTTTGGTGAGAAAGCCTCTGACGTTCGCGATACATCCTTGAAGCTCAAGCCGGGTGCATCGGGTACAGTCGTGGAAGTCCGTGTCTTCAACCGTCATGGTGTCGATAAAGATGAGCGGGCGATGCAAATTGAACGCGAAGAAATCGAGAGCCTTGGTAAGGACCGCGATGACGAGCTGAAAATTCTTGAACGCTCTATCTATGCGTCGGTCCAGAAAACACTGATGGGAAAGAACGCTGTTTCCGGCCCACGGGGTTTCAAGAAGGGCCCTGTCACAGAGGAAAACCTCAATGATGTGCCGCGTTCTGATTGGTGGCGCATTGGTGTCGATGACGAGCAAGCCATTGGCGAGTTGGAAGCTCTGAAAGAGCAGTACGATTCCTCCAAAGCCCGTCTCGACGCGCGTTTTGAAGATAAAGTCGATAAACTCCAGCGTGGTGATGAATTGCCACCAGGTGTTATGAAGATGGTCAAAGTCTTCGTTGCGGTGAAGCGTAAGCTCCAGCCGGGCGATAAAATGGCCGGACGTCATGGTAACAAGGGTGTCATCTCCAAAATTAATCCCGTCGAGGATATGCCATTCCTGGAAACAGGTCAGGCTGTCGATATCGTGTTGAACCCACTCGGCGTTCCATCGCGAATGAACGTGGGTCAGATTTTGGAAACCCATATGGGTTGGGCCTGTGCCGGTGTTGGTAAACTCATTGATGATGCGCTGGAAAATTACCGTGCTGAAAATGATATGTCCGCACTGCGCGATACGATCCAACATGTGTATGGCGACGACATCACCTTGCCCCGCAAGAATGATGAAATCCTTGAGCTGGCCTCCAATGTGACGGGCGGTGTGCCGATTGCGACCCCTGTCTTTGACGGCGCGCGTGAGCCGGATATCGTGAAGATGCTTGAAAAAGCGGGTCTGCACAGTTCCGGTCAGATGGTTCTGCATGATGGTCGCACGGGTGAGAAATTCACACGTCCGGTCACCGTTGGCTATAAGTACCTGCTCAAGCTTCACCATTTGGTGGACGACAAAATCCATGCCCGTTCGATTGGGCCGTACTCCCTCGTCACCCAGCAGCCGCTCGGTGGTAAGGCACAGTTCGGTGGCCAGCGCTTCGGTGAGATGGAAGTTTGGGCCTTGGAAGCTTACGGTGCTGCCTACACGCTGCAGGAAATGCTCACGGTCAAATCCGATGACGTGGCCGGCCGGACGAAAGTCTACGAATCCATCGTCCGCGGTGATGACGGGTTTGAAGCCGGTATTCCGGAATCGTTCAACGTGTTGGTCAAAGAGATCCGCTCATTGGGCCTCAATGTCGAACTGACAAACGGCTAATTTATTCCAATTCCCCGGCGAAAGTCGGGGCGTTGTCTTTGGAATTTTTACGGACAAGCCGGACGCGGCAAAGTCCAAACTGAAAGGAAAATAACATGAACCAAGAGGTCATGAACATTTTCAACCCTGCGCAAGAAGGCCCGACCTTTGACCGTATTAAAATCTCTCTCGCCAGCCCGGAGAAAATCCTGAGCTGGTCCTTTGGCGAAATCAAAAAGCCGGAAACCATCAATTACCGGACGTTCAAGCCCGAGAAAGACGGCCTGTTCTGTGCGCGTATCTTTGGCCCGGTCAAAGATTATGAATGTCTCTGCGGCAAATATAAGCGCATGAAATATAAAGGCGTCGTCTGCGAAAAATGCGGCGTCGAAGTCACCGTTACCCGCGTCCGTCGTGAGCGTATGGGCCATATCGAATTGGCTGCGCCGGTTGCGCATATCTGGTTCCTGAAATCCCTGCCATCACGGATTTCGACGATGCTCAACATGACGCTGAAAGAAGTCGAGCGCGTTCTCTACTTTGAAAGCTATATTGTCACAGAGCCGGGCCTGACCTCACTCGGTGAACGTCAAATTCTTTCTGAGGAAGAATATGTCGAAGCGCAGGCTGAATTTGGCGAAGATAGCTTTACCGCCGGTATCGGTGCGGAAGCCGTGCGCGACATGTTGCAAAATCTCGACCTCGAAGCCGAGATTGAGCGCACACGTTTCGATATGACGGAGACGGGCTCGCAGTTGAAGCTCAAGAAGCTCTCCAAGCGTCTCAAGCTGCTGGAAGCCTTCGTGACCTCCGGCAACCGTCCGGAATGGATGGTCCTGACCATCGTTCCCGTCATCCCGCCGGAACTTCGCCCGCTCGTCCCGCTGGATGGCGGTCGTTTTGCGACATCTGATCTGAACGATCTCTATCGTCGCGTCATCAACCGGAATAACCGTTTGAAGCGCCTGATCGAACTCCGCGCACCGGATATCATCATCCGGAACGAGAAGCGCATGTTGCAGGAATCTGTTGATGCGCTGTTTGATAATGGCCGTCGTGGTCGGACAATTACGGGTGCGAATAAGCGTCCGCTGAAATCCATGTCCGACATGCTTAAGGGTAAGCAAGGTCGTTTCCGTCAGAACCTCCTCGGAAAGCGCGTCGACTATTCCGGTCGGTCCGTTATCGTGGTTGGACCTGAGCTGAAATTGCATGAATGCGGTCTGCCAAAGAAAATGGCGCTCGAGCTGTTCAAACCGTTTATCTATGCGCGTCTCGACGCCAAAGGCCTGTCCGGTACTGTTAAACAGTCCAAGAAGCTGGTCGAAAAAGAACGTCCTGAAGTTTGGGATATCCTCGACGAGGTTATCCGCGAGCATCCGGTCCTCCTCAACCGTGCGCCGACCCTTCATAGGCTTGGCATACAAGCGTTTGAACCGAAACTGACAGAAGGTAAGGCGATCCGTCTTCACCCGCTCGTCTGTGCGGCCTTTAACGCTGACTTTGATGGTGACCAAATGGCTGTCCACGTGCCGCTCTCAATTGAGGCACAATTGGAAGCCCGCGTCCTGATGATGTCCACAAATAACATCCTGTCGCCGGCCAATGGTAAGCCTATCATTGTTCCGTCACAGGATATCGTTCTCGGTCTGTATTACATGTCGCTGATGCGCGACGGTGAGAAGGGCGAGGGCATGATGTTCGCCTCCATGGCCGAGCTCGAAATGGCGCTCGATAATGGGCACGTCTCACTGCACGCCAAAGTCAAAGGTCGTTTCCCAGTCACACAGGAAGACGGGACAACGACATATGAAGTCGCGGAAACCTCTCCGGGACGTCTGAAACTGGCGGAATATCTGCCGAAACATCACCTGATCCCTTATTCCGTCGTGAACAAAGTTCTGACGAAGAAGGAAATTGGCAAGCTGATCGACACGGTCTATCGCCACGGTGGTCAGAAGGCGACGGTGATCTTCGCGGATAAGATGATGGGTCTCGGATTCAAGGAAGCGGCGAAGGCCGGTATTTCCTTCGGCAAGGACGACATGATTATTCCGGATGCCAAATACACATTGGTGAACGAAACGCAGGCTCTGGCCGATGCATTCGAACAGCAATATGCGGATGGTCTCATCACCAAAGGCGAGAAGTATAACAAAGTCGTCGATGCCTGGTCCAAATGTACGGACAAAGTCGCGGATGCCATGATGGACGAAG
This sequence comes from uncultured Caulobacterales bacterium, assembly GCA_947503715.1. Classification (GTDB taxonomy): domain Bacteria; phylum Pseudomonadota; class Alphaproteobacteria; order Caulobacterales; family Maricaulaceae; genus Litorimonas. Next base: position 10,158 of record CANNER010000005.1, read on the forward strand.
CGGCGAAACCGCGTCAGACCATCAACTCGGTCTTTATGATGGCCGATTCCGGTGCCCGTGGTTCGAAGAACCAGATGAAACAGCTGGCGGGTATGCGCGGTCTTATGGCCAAGCCGTCCGGCGAGATTATCGAAACTCCGATTACGGCCAACTTTAAAGAAGGCCTGACCGTGATGGATTACTTTAACAGTACCCATGGTGCGCGGAAGGGTCTGGCGGATACCGCTCTTAAAACCGCGAACTCGGGCTACCTCACACGTCGTCTCGTGGACGTTGCGCAGGATTGTATCGTCACGGAACAGGATTGCGGCACGGAAAATGGCATTGAGTTGAAGCCGGTTGTCGATGGCGGTGACGTTGTTGTCTCCCTCGGCGAACGGGCCTTGGGTCGGACGACCGCGGAAGACCTGCACGATCCGCGCAATGGCGAGTTGATGTTCCCGGCCAACACCTATGTTGACGAAGACATCGCCGCCGCGATTGACGAATCTGGCGCGCAGAACCTGCGTGTTCGCTCGGCGCTGACCTGCGATACGGTCACGGGTATCTGTGCGACCTGTTACGGTCGTGATCTGGCCCGTGGTACGAAGGTCAATATGGGTGAAGCCGTTGGTGTTATCGCCGCGCAATCCATTGGTGAGCCGGGTACCCAGCTGACCATGCGGACCTTCCATATTGGTGGTACGGCCTCGGTCTCGGATAAATCCGTGATTGAATCGTCTAACGAAGGCCTGATCAAATATGACGAGGAAGACGTGATTAAGACGTCCTCCAACTTCATTGCCAAAGCCCGTAAAATGGAATTCCAGATCGTCGATAAAGACGGCAAGGAATTGGAGACTTACAAAGTCGATTACGGCACACGTCTGCCGCTGAAAAACGGCGCGACTGTCAGCCGTGGTGATCGTCTTGCGGAATGGGATCCCTATGCGACCCCAATCATCACCGAAGTCGGCGGGACCGTGCGTCTCCTCGATATCGTGGATGGTGTCTCTGCCAAGGAAGAGACCGACGAAGAAACGGGTATCTCCTCCAAGGTCATCGTTGACTGGCGTGCTTCATCCAAATCCGGAGACATTCAACCTGTCGCCGTGATCGAAGGTGAAGACGGCGAGCCAATCAAACTGCCAAATGGTAACATTGCGCGCTATATGCTCGCGGTGGGTGCGATCCTATCCGTCGAAGATGGGGCAACGGTCAAACCGGGCACAATCCTCGCCCGGATCGCCAAAGGCGGCGCGACACAGCGCGACATTACCGGTGGTCTGCCACGGGTGGCCGAGCTGTTCGAAGCCCGTCGTCCAAAAGACGATGCGGTCATCGCCGATATTGACGGGAAGATCGAATTTACGCGCGACTATAAAAACAAGCGTAAAATCCAGATCACACCGGAAGCTGAAGATGCGGAGCCAAGTTCCTTCCTCATCGCCAAGGGCAAGCATATGCTCGTCTCTGACGGCGACATGGTGAAGAAGGGTGACTATCTCATCGATGGTAATCCTGCGCCACATGACATCCTCGCGATTATGGGTGTCGAAGCGCTGGCCGAATATCTCGTCGACGAAGTCCAAGGCGTCTACCGTCTGCAGGGCGTGCCGATCAACGATAAGCATATCGAAGTGATCGTCCGTCAAATGCTACAAAAGGTAGAAGTCACCGATGTGGGCGACACGACGCTTCTGAAAAACGAGCAAATGGACAAGATCGAGTTTAACAAGGTCAATACGGCCCTGTTGGAGAAGGACAAAAACGCGACGCCGGCAACGGCTGTGCCTGTCCTGCTCGGTATTACCAAAGCCTCGCTCCAGACGCGTTCCTTCATCTCGGCGGCGTCCTTCCAGGAAACGACACGTGTCCTCACGGAAGCGTCGGTTCAGGGTAAGGAAGACATGCTCGAAGGTCTGAAAGAAAACGTCATCGTCGGACGCTTGATCCCAGCGGGTACAGGTTCGAACCTCCGCAAGTATCAGAAGCTCGCCAATGACCGCGACCAGAAATTCCTCGAAGACCGCGCGGCCGCCGCACCGTCCCTCGAAGAATTCCCGAGTGAGATTGGGGACGATGCGTAGTGCGTCTTGCTTTCGCTCCACTGGAGCGAATGAGCGATACGCCGAAGCCTGATGGCTTCGGACTGCGATGCTAAACTATAAAAAGAAAAAGCCGCTTCATCTGAAGCGGCTTTTTTATTGTTCGGACGCCACTGGTTTGACGTATAAATATCTGGTAGCCTTTTGGCGTTGATTGAGAGTCCACGGGGCGGGTTCTCACGCAATCCCAAATCATAGCCCCGATTCGTGCTGTTTTTGGCACGTTGGAGGCGCATATGAATTCCTATGATACTACTCTTGAAGCAGGCGCGGCGGGCTCATTTTATACGCTCGCCCTGAAACTTGCGACAATTGCTTATGAACAGCCATCAAAAATCGTGACGGATGTCCCCGGTGAGACCAATGGTAATTTACAAGTCGTCTGGGGGCCGGTCCTCGATCAATCTATTCTGTCAGGTCAATATAGTTGTATGTACATCACCTTGGATAAAACCACGGGTGTGCATCATCTCGTCATTCGGGGCACTCACCGTGACAGTCTATTCTCATGGCTATTCGAAGACTTCAGCGTGGGCGAGACGAAGCCATTTTTCTCCTTACCCGGACTGACCGTAGGACGGCGGGCGGAGGCTTCATTGGGGGATATTATGATTTCCAAAGGCACATGGCGGGGGATGACTTATATTCTCAATATGCGGTCTTGGATGTCCAAAGTGGGTCTATATATGACGGCCCTCGAATATCTGGCGCATATAAAGGCCAAGTCTGTGATCGTTTGCGGTCATAGTTTAGGTGGAACCCTGACCCCGCCCATGTATCTTTATTTAAATTATCTCCTCAATGTTATCGGGAAACGGAACTGCTCTCTTGGGTTGGTTTCTTTTGCAGGACTTCCTCCAGGCGGGCAAAAATTCGCGACATATTTCAATCAGGTTTTTCAGAATGCCTATCCTTGGCGGATCAGAAACACGCTCGATATTGCACCGCTCATGTGGCTGAATTTAGAGACTGTTCTCAATATTTATCAGTCCAATAATCTCTCGCTGAGTTATGTGGACCCCGTACGAGGTCTCTTGGATGCATATTTCTGGGAAGCGGATGATTCCGGTATCACATACACACAGCCCACTCGCGCCGTCGATTTACCGGGCGTATTTGATACAAGATGGAGAGAGGACCATTTTTGGGCGGCTCAAGCCGCGCATCAACACGGGACGGATACCTATAAAGCTTTATTGGGATAGGTGGTAAAGGACCGTCAATCCCACAGAATGCGGATGTGTATCCGCGTTTTTGCTTTCATAAACCATCTGTCACCCCGGCCTTGAGCCGGGGCCTATCGCGTGCACACTTAACCTTTGTTTTGTAGCCGATAGGTCCCGCATCTGCGCTTCGCTGCGTGCGGGATGACATGGGTTGTTTGGGGCTAGATTGCCGTACCCAATCCCCAAAAACAACAATCGTATCCCCGCTTTTGCGCCCCGCGCTATATTTCATCTGTTCCGATAGCGCGGACAGGCCAACGATCGTGGTTGACTGGCTATTGGACGGCGGGGTTGAGCGATCCGTGTCACGACGCGGATGTGTGCCGGGCCTTTTGCAGCGAGTGTTCCGACGCTGTTCGTTACGTATTGAAAGGCAATACGTAACCGACAACTGCGACCACACAGGACCGTTGCGACAAAAACTGCTGCCGCATGGCTGATGCTTTTGCGAAACCTTTTTACTTTCCGGTGTCCGGCAAAGGCATCGGCCATGCGGGCAGTCCACCTTTTACCGGACACACGCATTATTCGGCTGTCACACAGATGGGCAGTGAGCGATGACGTGTGTCTTGAGCTCAACCCCATTCGTCACCCTCGGGTCAAGCCCGAGGGTGACGAAATGAAAAAAGGACTATAATCGTGCGTCAACGCAATGTCGTTCCAAGTCAAAACCGTTCATCCCGCTGCCAGTGCGGCGCCAGGCTCCCGCTCTCACCCGCGGATGAACTGGCGCATGTCAGGCTCGAGATCGAGAAGGCGAAGCTCGCCAAATTGCGTGAAGACCTGCCCGACCCCGATGCGCCGAAATATACGCGCTGGGAAGATCTGCCACCGCCTTCGCCCGAGGATGAGGAAATGTTCTATGAGGAATTTAAACGCCTGTTTCGAACGGTGGCAGGCGAGGATGAGGTGAACGACTAAACGCGTACTGTCTGACGCCTGAAGATCAAATCGCCCTATTTACCATTGCCAAAGGGCACGTGCGCCATAGGGTAGGGGATATACGCAACGCTTACGGAGTCCCCCGCCATGAAAACGCTCACACTCTCACTCACCGCCGCGCTCTTGCTCTCGGCTTGTGCCACTGTTCCGTCCACCGATGTCGGGGCGCTGCATGGTCGGACCCTGACGCTGGACACGCATATCGACATTCCGCTGACCTACATGACGGAGATTGACCCGACGGGTGAGACGGAGTTGCAGGTCGATCTGCCCAAACTCATGGCGGGCGATCTCGATAGCGGGTTCTGGATCGTCTACACCCCGCAGGGCGAATTAACAGCGGAAGGCTATGCCGCCGCCTATGACATTGCCAAGACGCGGATGGATGCGATCACGGCCCTCGTGACAACCCATACGGATAATTTCGAATTGGCGAAAACGGCGGAAGATGTGGAACGGATTGTCGCCGCCGGGAAACACGCCGTCCTCGTCGGGATGGAAAATGCCTTTCCACTCGGTCATTCCGCTGCGACAAATAATATAGACTGGTGGGCGGAACAGGGCGTGCGCTATGTCGGCCTGACCCATTTTGGGCATAACCAATTTGGCGACAGTTCCAACCCGCATCCCGAACGCGATAGCGGGCCGAAATGGAACGGCCTGTCACCCGCCGGACGTGACCTGGTCGATCAATTAAATAGAGCGGGCATCATGGTCGATGTCTCCCACACCGGAAAAGAGACGATGATGCAGGCCGCAGACTTGTCCCGCACACCGATTATTGCGTCCCATTCCGGCGCGAAGGCCGTCGCCGATAGCGCCCGCAATCTGGATGACCAACAACTAGAGAAAATTGCGGAAGTTGGCGGCGTGGCTCAGATGGTGGCCCTCGGCGCCTATGTGAAACTCCCGACGGCGGAACAGCAAGCCGCGCGTGACGCGCTGGATGCGGAATTTGGCGACCGCAATACGTGGAGCCAAGCCACGCGCGATGCCTATATGGAACGCCGCGCCCTGATCACCGCTATGGCGCCGGAGGCCACGGTTATGGATTTTGTCGACCATATTGATCACGCGGTCGCAGTCGCCGGAATCGACTCCGTCGGCATTGCGTCTGACTTTGACGGCGGCGGCGGGATTGTCGGCTGGCAGGATGCGTCCGAGACGGAGAATGTGACGGCAGAACTCGTGCGGCGCGGTTATTCGGAAAGCGAGATCGCGAAAATCTGGGGCGGGAATTTGCTGCGGGTTATGGAAGCGGTAGAGGCGGAGGCTGCGCGGTAGATTTACCGGATTTTATCAAATGTCAGGTCCCGCATCTGCGCCCATCGGGCTTGTGCGGGATGACATCGATGGAAGATCCATTAAAAAAGCCGCCTCTTTCGAGACGGCTTTAAATTTTAGCGAAAGGACAAACCTAGCACTTATAATACATGTCAAATTCGACCGGATGCGGATGCATGGCGAGGCGGTGAACCTCTTCCATTTTCAACTCGATATAGGCATCGATCTGGTCATCATCAAACACGCCGCCGGCTTTTAGGAAGTCACGGTCACCGTCGAGGGACTCAAGCGCTTCGCGTAAGGACCCACAAACCTGCGGGATTTTGGACGCTTCGGCTGGCGACAGCTCATAGAGGTCCATATCCATCGGATCGCCCGGGTGGATTTTGTTCTTAATCCCGTCAAGGCCCGCCATGAGGAGCGCTGTGTAAGTCAGGTAAGGGTTACCCGCCGGATCAGGATAACGGACTTCAAGGCGCTTACCATTGCGCGAAGCGGTCCACGGAATACGGATCGAGGCAGACCGGTTACGGGAGGAGTAAGCGAGCATAACTGGCGCTTCAAAACCCGGGACCAAACGCTTGTAGGAATTGGTCGAGGCATTGGAGAACGCGTTGATCGCTTTGGAATGTTTGATGATGCCGCCGATATAATGGAGGCACTGCTCGGACAGACCGGCATATTCATCACCCGCGAAAAGCGGCTGCTTGTCCTTCCAGATGGACATGTGAACGTGCATGCCCGTGCCATTGTCGTTCCACATCGGCTTCGGCATGAAGGTCGCCGTTTTGCCATAGGCATGGGCTACATTGTGCACGATATATTTATAAAGCTGCATATTGTCGCCCATTTGCAGCAGCGTGTCGAACTGCATACCCAGCTCATGCTGTGCAGGTGCGACTTCATGATGGTGCTTCTCAGGGCGGAGTTGCAGCTCTTCCATGATAGAGAGCATTTCTGCGCGCATGTCCTGTGCGGAGTCAACGGGGGGAACGGGGAAGTAACCGCCTTTTGGTCCCGGGCGGTGGCCCATATTGCCACCGGCATAGTCTGTGCCTGTATTTTGCGGTAGCTCGGAGGAATCGATAGAATACCCCGTAACGTTCTGCTCTGTCTGGAACTTCACATCGTCAAAGACGAAGAACTCGGCTTCCGGGCCGAAAAAGACGTCATCACCGACTTTGGCGGAACGCATATAGGCTTCTGCGGCCTTGGCTGTACCACGTGGGTCACGGTTATAGGCTTCGCCTGTATCCGGCTCGAGAATGTCACAGAAAACGGCGAGCGTGTCTTGCTGGAAGAACGGGTCCATCTTGGCTGTGCCCGCATCGGGGAGGAGGACCATGTCGGACTCGTTAATGTCCTTCCAACCGGAGATGGAGGAGCCATCAAACATTGTGCCGTCCGCGAAGAGGTCTTCGTCGACGAGATCGGAATGGAAAGTCACGTGCTGCATTTTCCCTTTCGGGTCGGTGAAGCGAAGGTCGAGGAATTTAATATCCTCATCCTTCATTTTTTTGATGAGCTTGGAAGCGTCTGACATGAGTCGTTTTCCCTGTTTGGAGATTAAATGTGAATTCTGAGTTGGTTTCAGATTATGAATTAAAGGGCGGTGTCGCCTGTTTCGCCCGTCCGGATCCGGATGGCTTGTGCAACGTCGGAGACAAAGATTTTGCCGTCACCAATTTTGCCGGTCTTGGCAGCTGTTTGAATGGCCTCGAGTGCGGCTTCGACTTGGTCGTCAGCGACAACAAGTTCGAGTTTTAATTTCGGGAGGAAGTCGACGACATATTCCGCGCCCCGATAAAGTTCTGTATGCCCCTTCTGACGGCCAAACCCTTTGGCTTCTAAAACGGTCATGCCCTGAAGTCCTACAGCTTGCAGGGCTTCTTTTACTTCGTCGAGTTTGAAGGGTTTGATAATGGCTTCGATCTTTTTCATGAGAAACTCCGAGTGGTCGCGCTTAAATGTATTATCTTGATGACCTTCCCTCTATCAGGAGTCGAGAGGTGGGACATGTTGGCATTGTGTAGCAGATTAAAAGCCATAAATCTGCACAAGATTTGGTCGTGGGTGAGGGCGGGCGATGCAAGGCTGGGCTAAAACGGTTAAAGGGCCTAACAAACACGTGTCTCAAGGGCCGCTGATTAGGCGTTGAAGAAATGCCTCAAAGCTATAGACCGTCCTCAAATTACGCACGTTTTCATCAAACATGGGTTCGCGACTGCAGTTCCGATGTGAAGAATGTGGGTGATTCTGACGTCGACATCTTGTCAATACCTGCGCGTTTCGCGCGCTTGAAAACCCGATCATAAACCGGCTGTTCGCGACTGCAGTTCACCCGGCGGAGATAGATATGAAAAAGCTGACCCCACGCCCGCCCAAGAAATCGTTCATCACGGATGAGCAAGCGCTCAGGTTCCATGCGGAACCCACCCCCGGCAAACTTGCCCTACAACCGACAAAGCCCATGGCGACACAGCGCGATCTCAGCCTCGCCTACAGTCCCGGCGTTGCTGTGCCAGTTGAGGCAATCGCCGCGGATCCTGATACCGTTTACGACTATACCTCAAAGGGAAATATGGTTGCCGTCATCTCGAACGGTACTGCTATTCTTGGCCTCGGTAATCTTGGCGCAATGGCGTCCAAACCGGTGATGGAAGGAAAGTCCGTACTCTTTAAACGGTTTGCCGATATCGACAGTTTTGACATCGAAGTCGAAGAGGAAGACGCCACAGCTTTCATCGAATGCGTCAAACGGTTTGGCAATACATTTGGTGGCATTAATCTCGAAGATATTGGTTCGCCCGAATGTTTCATTATCGAGAGTGAGCTTCGGGATCTCCTCGATATTCCGGTCTTCCATGATGACCAGCACGGGACAGCGATTATCGCGACGGCGGGTCTCATCAATGCGTGCCACCTCACAGGACGAAAATTTGAAGATCTTAAACTCGTGCTCTGCGGGGCCGGTGCGGCAGGTCTGTCGGTTCTGAACCTCGTTAAGAGCTTGGGTGTTAAAGATGAGAACGCGGTAGTTGTAGACAGTCGGGGTGTCATCTATAAGGGCCGCACCGAATATATGGATCAGTGGAAAGCCCCGCATGCGGTGGTCACAGACATGCGCAGCCTGTCCGAGGCTATGGAAGGCGCAGATGTGTTTTTCGGCCTCTCTGCCGCGGGCATTGTCAGCGGAGAGATGGTCGCCAGCATGGCACCGAACCCCATCATTTTCGCCATGGCAAACCCTGATCCGGAAATCCTACCCGAAGAGATTAAATCCGTGCGTGACGATGCGATAATCGCAACGGGACGGTCTGATTATCCGAACCAAGTCAACAATGTCCTTGGTTTTCCTTATATATTCCGTGGGGCGTTGGATGTTCGCGCGCGCAATGTGAATGATGAAATGAAGCTTGCCTGTGCGCATGCGCTGGCCGATCTTGCCCGTCAGGACGTGCCAGAGGAGGTTGCGGCGGCCTATCACGGCAACCGTCCAAAATACGGTCCTGATTACATTATTCCTGCGCCGTTTGATCCTCGCCTCATTTCAGAAATTCCGCCCTATGTTGCGCAGGCCGCTATGGATACAGGCGTCGCGCGCAAGCCCATCGAGGACATGGAAGCCTATAAGAAATCACTCGCCCGTCGTCAGGACCCAACCGCCGCAATATTGCAAGGTATCTCCGCGACTGTACAAGAAGAGCCAAAGACAATTGTCTTTGCCGAAGGCGAAGAACCTGCGGTTATTCGCGCCGCGCAGAGTTTCCAGCAACGCGGTCTTGGTAAGGCCATTCTTATAGGTCGGGAAAAGCCGATCTATGACAACATGAAATTGTTGGGCGTCGAAAATCCCGAGAGCCTGACCGTTCTTAACGCCCGTCTGTTTGACCGCAATGCAGAGTTCACGGAATATCTCTACAGCCGATTGCAGCGCAAAGGCTTCCTGCGTCGTGATGCGCAGCGTCTCGTGAATAATGACCGGAACGTTTTCTCTGCACTGCTGCTGCAACATGGATTAGCGGACGGTATGGTTTCGGGTGTCACCCGTTCCTACGATGTTGTTCTGCGCGATGTACGACTCGTCCTCGATCACCGTCCGGAGGAACGCACAATGGGTGTGTCTGTCGTGGTCAATAAAGGGCAAACGCTTTTCATCGCCGACACTAATGTCACCGAATTACCGGATGCGTGGGACCTCGCCAATATCGCGGAATCCACAGCGCATTTTGCCCGTGAATTCGGGTTCGAACCTCGCGTCGCCTTCCTCTCCTATTCAACCTTCGGCAACCCCGTCGGTGAGCGGATGGAGAAAGTGCGGGAAGCCGTCCAAATTCTCGATGAACGCGAAGTCGATTTCGAATATGAAGGCGACATCGCAGCAGATGTGGCACTCGATCCAATGCATATGCTGACTTACCCGTTCTCGCGTTTGACGGACTCTGCAAATGTTCTCGTTATGCCGGCCATTCACAGCGCGTCTATTGCCACGAAATTGCTCGACAGCGTCGGCGGCGCGACTGTGTTGGGACCGTTCCTGACGGGGCTTGAAAAGCCGGTCCAGATTTGTTCGCTCGGTGCAACGGCGTCCGACATTGTCCAGATGGCAACGCTGGCGGCTTTTGCACCGTCCCATCGCGATATGCAGGGCTAGACACTGGCCGCACCGCAAAAGACCAATGTCCTGGAAGGATCGGTGGCCAAGCATATCCTGCGTATGCTTGGACCATTTTCGATTGCGGTCATCGCGCTAATTTCGACGGGTATTGTTGATACAATTTATCTTGGTCGTTTGGAGGATCCGAATGACCCCAATGTTGCCAGAGCTGTTCTCGCCGCGCTGGGTATTGCTTTCCCAATTAGCTTTATCGGGAATAGCGCCAATATCGGGCTGGGTGCCGGAACGATGAGCGCGGTTTCCCGGGCTTTGGGGCAAGGGGATATTGCGAAATCAAAACGTCATGCCGCAGCGGCGATTTTAATGGGTCTTTTCGTCATGACGTTTCTGGTGTCATTCATGTTGTTGATCTCACCCTTCACTCTTTCGCTCATGGGGCAAAGTGATGATGTGGAACGCCGGGCCTTTGGTTACTTATTGATTGTCATGCCGGGACTGGTGCTCGTCTCCGTCGCGTCTATGAGTAATAATATTCTCAGGGCAGGGGGAGAAGCGCTTCTGCCGTCCTCAATTATGATATTGGGGGCGCTCGTCAATATTATCATGAACCCGTTTTTTATTTACGGATGGGGACCCTTCCCGCGTATGGAATTACAAGGCGCTGCCCTGTCCACATTACTTGGTAATGGTATTGGGGCCGCTTACGGATTTTACATCATTCTATTCCATCGCAAGGCTGTTGATTTTGTCGGCATGACCTTGAAGTCCATACAGCATGCTTGGTCGATTATTGGCCAAGTCGGTATACCGGCGGCGGGTACGAATATTATCATCCCTGTTGCCACTTGGGTCGTGGTCGCCATTATCGGGAATGTTTTGGGAGAAGCGGATGTTGCCGCCTTTACGGTTGCCAGTCGCGCGGAGTTAATCTCAGTTGGTCTTCTCTATGCGTTATCGGCCTGTATCGGTGCCGTGACAGGCCGTAATGGGGGTGCGGGTCAAACGGCGCGGGTCCGTGAAGCATTTAAAGTTTGCTATATTATCTGCGTGATTTGGAGCACGGCGATGGCGGTGCTATTGGCAGTCTTCGCGACGCAGATTGCAAATATCTTCACGAGCGATGAGGTTTTGATCGCGAAGATCATCCCGTATTTCTACATCGTACCCATTACGATTTTTGCCTATGGTTTTGTGTTTGTCAGCGCTGCCGGATTAAATGCATTGGGTCGTCCGATATTCGGATTGATCTATACGATCATTCGCTCTCTCATTCTATATATCGGACTTATCGCGATTGGAGTCTGGACAGCCGGACTTATCGGGGCTTTTGTCGGGGTTGCAGCCGCCAATATCGTCTCGGGCCTCATCGCGATAATCTGGACGTTAAAGAAAGCGCCGATGACCGCCAAAGAGAGTTGACGAGCCGTGTATCTAAGGTTACCTCGCCGCACTCACCTGTGCGGGTGTGGCGGAATTGGTAGACGCGCTAGATTTAGGTTCTAGTATCTTAGGATGTGAAGGTTCAAGTCCTTTCACCCGCACCACTCTCTAGAGGGTTCAAACGGCTTAAGCCTTTGGAACTTATAGGGAAACTTCTTGCTTCCTTTTCGTTCCTCTAGTCGCCTAAGCGATTTGACCTACTTTTTGGCCTACATTTGGCCTTACAAAGGAGGCGGTGATATGAGGTCTGTTCAACGCATTGACCAATATTTGCGTTTGCGAGGTGGCACTTGGTATTATGTCCGCCGCGTCCCGAAATCCCTTCGACATGTCGAAGACAGAAAATTCATCAACCAATCTTTGCAAACGGATAGTCTAACCACGGCGCGACAGCGGCGAAATGTGTGTGCGGCGGCTGATAATCAGCGCTGGGCTGAGATAACACCTCAACGCTTTGATGAGGTACCTAGAGACGCCACCCAAAAAGATATGAACCAACGAGCTGAGGCTTACGGGTTCACCTACCGCCCTGCGGCGGACATTGCAGAGACCGCTGAACTCTCGGAACTCATTGATCGGCTGAAGGCAGTCGTCCCTAGCCAGACTCCTATGACGCCAAAGGTCCAGAGGGACACTGACGCCTTGCTAGGGTTAGCCGAGCCGACATCCACGACAATCACTCAGGCAATGGACCTATATCTCTCTGAGATCGCGCTGGATGAGCTTTCTGGTAAGTCACCAGAGCAGGTAGCCAATTACTCTAAGGTCAAGCGCCGCGCCGTCGGCAACTTCGTCCGGATGAATGGCGATATGGATATGCGCGAGATTGAACGTGAACATGGGCGTAAGGTGTATCAGCATTGGGCGTCTAAGGTTCATCCAACTGACGGCTCTAAGCCTATGAGCGGGAATAGTGCTAACCGCGATCTCGGAAACCTGCGAAAGCTCTACCGCCGTTATTTTGAACATATTGGCGAGGAGGACAGGCAGAACCCGTTTCGAAATCTACGTTTCTCTGATGCCAAGATGAGCGACGTGAAGCCTTTCTCCAGCGAATGGGTGCAAACTCGTATTTTTGAACCTAATGTTTTCGAGGGACTGAATAGGGAGGCTGCGTTGCTGTGCTTCGCGCTTATCGAAACGGGCTGCCGTCCGAGTGAGTTGAGCAACATTCTCCCTGAGAACATCTGTATTGATGCTGATGTCCCACATATTCGCATTCGGTCAACGAAGGCGCGGCAACTGAAATCAAAAGCGTCAATTCGTGATGTACCGCTCGTTGGTATAAGCCTTGAGGCTATGAAGCTCGCACGGAATGGCTTCCCGCATTATAGGGAGAGGGGATATCTTCTTTCGCAATCTCTAACTAAGGCGTTCAAAGCCCGTAAGTTAATGCCGTCAGACAATCATCGTATCTACAGCTTCCGACATAGCTTTGAGAACCGGATGCTCGAAGCGGGAATCGATTTTGGTTTGCGTTGCACCTTGATGGGGCATCGAAATCCACGTCCAGAATATGGCGACGGAGGCTCACTGACTTACCGCCGAGACGAGATGCTTAAGATTGTCCACCCAGTAAGTGAAGACTTGCTCAAAGGCTTTCCTTTCAAAACATAACAGCAAGCTGTTTTCGCCGCTTCGCGACGAGTCTGGCGGTCCTGCCTGCGCTCGTAATGGGGCGGCTCCGGCAGGACCGCCAGACTCATTTCCCGACAGTTAGGAGAGAATTATGGATAGGGTAGAAAAGGGGAAATGTGGAGGGCGAGATAAAGGAAGGTGTGCACACCTAGGTGCTAACCCCTTGTCGGCACATCGTTTTAGGTATGCACACGCGCCATTGAGGTGTGCACATGGAGTCGTGGTTTTCCTATATTTCATGGGGCTTAGCCGTGTGCACAAAGCCGCAATGCAGCAGCTTTTAAGGAAATTTCATTGCGGCAGTAAGCTCCCGAACGGCTCTTAATTATGAACCTCTCAAAAATAACTCTTGCCAAAAAGCAATTCCGTAAATAATGGGCGCGTCTAATTCGAGGATATCATGTAGCATCAAGACCCACATCTTTAGCGAATTTTTGCCAGTAGCGCGGCAAACTCTACCCCTATGTTCATCAGGCTGCGTGACGACGAAATTCTCCCGTACCTGATCTTGATGAGACAAAATCATGAAAATTTATAAATATCCGCGCACGCGGCATATTGAGGGCTCACGCCTGCAATATGGCGATAGCCGGGATGATCAAGCCTTTGAGAACCTCAAAGGTAAAAGGCTGATCATCGAAGAAAAAGTCGATGGTGCAAATTGCGCCCTCTCTTTCGAGGCGGGGAAACTCCGTCTGCAAAGCCGAGGTCATTTTTGACGGGTGGCACTAGGGAGCGCCATTTTGATCTGTTCAAATCTTGGACTGCCTGTCACGCGGAGGCGTTTCACGCGGCTCTGGGCGACCGATTTATTGTGTATGGCGAGTGGCTCTACGCGAAACATACCGTATTCTACGATGCGTTGCAGCACTATTTTATGGAGTTTGACGTGTTGGACCAGAAGACGGGGTTGTTTCTGTCAACGGATCGCCGCCGCGATTTGCTGGCAGGTTTACCCGTCATGCCGGTCCCGGTGTTGAAAGACGGAGCGTTTTCCAGCTTGGAGGAGGTCACGGATTTAGTGCGACCTTCGCTTTATAAAACGACTGAGTGGCGCGCGGCGTTGGAAAATGCGGCCGAACAGTCTGGTAGTCGCCCAGACTTTGTTGAAAGGCAAACCGAAGACAGTGACTTGTCCGAAGGCTTATATCTTAAGCTTGAAGATGAAGATCAGGTCATCGGTCGTTTTAAATATGTCCGCGCAGATTTTGTGCAGGCTATTATGGATGGTGACAGCCATTGGCACGAGCGACCAATTTTGCCAAATATTTTGGCAGAAGGAGTTGATATTTTCGCTTCCCACCTTGGATTGAAGGGAGCCTATGATGAAACATAATCAACTCACATATGACGCCTTGCTGTCCTTGGTGCCTAAATCACCTGTGTGGTCAATTGATTGGTCACGTATCTGGGGTTTATGGCCAGAGTTGGCTGCTTTGGACAGCTGTCCGCAAGATCCAATCCATCATGCCGAAGGGAATGTTGGTCTGCATACTCGCATGGTCACTGAAGCTTTGGTAGGATTGGAGGAGTGGCGGCGGTTGGATGCCAAGGACCGGAGCTTGTTATTCTGGTCGGCAATCTTGCACGACATCGGCAAACCGGCGACCACGCGCGAGGAGGACGGCGGGCGTATTTCTGCCCGTAATCATGCGCGTGTCGGTACGCAGATGGTGCGGCAACTGCTGTGGGAGATTGGCGCGCCTTTCGCATGGCGAGAAGCCCTATGCGGAATCGTGTCGGAGCATTTGGTGCCGTTTTGGCTGATCGAAAAAAACAA
The DNA here is from genome assembly GCA_947503715.1 of uncultured Caulobacterales bacterium. Lineage (GTDB taxonomy): Bacteria > Pseudomonadota > Alphaproteobacteria > Caulobacterales > Maricaulaceae > Litorimonas. The sequence continues at coordinate 25,173 of CANNER010000005.1, forward strand.
CGTCCAGCGCCAAGCGATTTTGACGTCGTGGCGCTGTCGTCCCGACCATCTCTGCCTGCATGCGCAGGCGGATACGCTCGGGCGTTTCTGTGCGGACCGACAAGGTGTTTTGGATAACATCGACCTCGCGCGGGAGGCATTTAAAGAGGCGAGGTGCTTCAAAGCTCCCTTCGCCTTTGCCAATGCCGCCAGTCGTGTTTCCTACTTTGAAAAAGTTGATCGTGATCCCGCCTACGTGGAATTCGAAGATTTCCGCTGCCGTGTGACGGTTATGTCTGGCCTACCTGGGGCGGGAAAGGACACCTGGATTAAAGCCAATTGTCCTAACTTACCGATGGTTAGTTTGGATCAAATCCGTCTTGAATTAGGAGCGCCAAATACGGGGAATCAAGGTCGTGTTATTCAAGCTGCAAGGGAACGAGCGCGTGAATATTTGAGAGCTGGTCAGAACTTTGTTTGGAACGCCACGAATATCAGTCGTCAGCTCAGAGAGAAAAGTTTGAAACTTTTGCGTGACTATAACGCAGAAGTAGAACTCATCTATCTTGAGCCTAAGGTCGAAACGTTATTTTTGCAAAACCAAAACCGAGACAGCGCTATTCCGGCGAAAGCCTTGAGTGGTTTGATAAGGAAATTGGAGCCTCCGCAAGACTGGGAAGCCCACAATGTCGAGCGCGTAATCGCTGCATATTAAATTGGGGCCCGATATGATCGGGCCCCTACTCGAACCTAACGTTTTGAATATTCCTTCCGATGATAAGGGGTGATTGAGTGCTTTTTCGTTCTAGATCACCAAGTCAGAGAATTGAGGTTGGAAAAGGCTGGTTGAGGTTAGTGTTTCGGTGTGCACACCTATTCCTCTTATGGTTCAATAACTTGGTGGAAAACGGGTGCACACCATGTTTTCCAAAGTGCATGCCAAAAACGATGTGCAGACAATGGGTTAACCCATAGGTGTGCACACCTCCTTTTATCTTGCTCTCCACGCCTCCCTTTATTTCGGCCTCAAATTCGCGTTTTATTAGATCGGTGTGATGCCGTCCAGCGGGCCTGATCGAGCCGCTCCATTACGAGCGAGGCAGGGGCGCTGGACTTGCCGCTAGGCGGCAAAGATACCGCGTACTGAGGTTACTTCAGGACTTCAACTTTCCAACATTTTCGTCCCAATTGGGTCATCTTAACTTCAACATCGAGGAACTGTTTTATGATGTCGATGTTTGTTCGTGTGTGCTGAGAGATGTCTGTTGTCGTGAAAACACCGCCCCCAAACAACGCCATTGGCAAGAGAAGTTGGTCCGCTAAATGCTCTCCGACGGCTGTACTTATCTTTCCAGAGCCATCCTTTGCAGGAAGGTATTTCTGAGCTTGATGCACGACTTTTTTGGCAACGGCTTCAGCGCGTACGCCATGTTCGCCCAAACCAATAAAGACCTCAGTGACGTTCTCGTGCTCGAGAAAAAGTGTCACCGCATTGCCAGGACCAGGGCCTTCGGCATGGATGATTTCGCCTTGTTCCTCCCTCAAGTTAAACGCCTTCAGAAGCGTTGTGAGTTCGCGGTTCGCAATGTCTCTTTTCAAGTTTGCGACAACAGCCACAACCTTCTCACCTGTCCGTTCGCCTCTGTCTTCCAAGGCTAACGCATGGGTTTCTGTGGTCGGCTTAACTGCTATGCGAATAGCTCCGCCGCCCGCAGGATAGAAGCCATAAGCCTCTAATTCAGCGGATGCACGGCCACCCATTTTCTGAAATTGAGGAAGAAAAGCCTGATCAAGAAAGTCAAATGTTGGAGCCCATTGGTTATGGGTTCCGCCAGAAATTTTGACGCTCGAGGCCGTGTCTGCATGTGCCAAGATTGGGAGAAGTGTCTGCGCGACAAGGTTTGTTGCACCGGCAGATCCAATAGCGAAGTCGTATTCTCCGCCTTTGATTTTTCCAGGATGAAAGGCGATTTCGGACGAGCCTAATTCTGCGCCTTCCATTGTCGCATCGCAAATTTCTGCTGCAGCTTTGAACGCCGTCAAATGCTGCCGAAACAAGCCAGGTTTCTTCCGCCGTCCACGGACATTCTCAATCCGAACGGGTTTACCTGTGATGGCGGATAGGGAGAGGGACGTACGCAGAACTTGTCCACCGCCTTCACCTTCGCTGCCGTCAACTATGATTTCACTTTTAGTCATTATGCCTGTGTCCATCTTGTAGTGTCAGCGCTAGGGACGAAAACCTTTTCATAATAGCACTCGCTAAATTCGTAACCAATATCCACGCCACAAATGCACTTACGGTTGGGTTTGTCATGGCCTGGGACTACGCCGCAACAGCCATAACCTTTCTCCTAATTCTGGTTTCTCAAAATATGATCTTTGATATCATCTAGGTTAAGCCAATATTGGTGAGGCAGTTCGTCAGTTTGTAAATGAAGAAAATGTTGAACACTGACACTCGCTTTAAAGGCAACTCCCTTTGGGATAAATGCGCCTTCTGTTGAGGAATTCGGAATAATATCGCCCTTTGCAAATGTTCCCTTAAAGGGAACCAGGCGTCCGTTTACTTTACCAAATTCAACTGAGGCGTCAGCTTCATCATAGTGGCGTAAAGTGCCCGTGACTGGTTTCCCGCAACCTTTACAAATTAGTATTACATTCATAGGAACTCCAATGTGGGCGCTAAAAGCGCCCACTTGTAATCATCCTTTTACACACACGACTTGGCGAAGTGTATGCACGATCTCGACGAGATCTTTTTGGGCTTCCATCACGTCGTCGATTGATTTGTAAGCCGATGGTGTTTCATCCAAAACGCCAATATCTTTACGACACTCGACATCTTTGACGGCCTCCAAATGCTCTTCCATCGACACGCTTTTTTTGGCTTCGGTTCGAGACATCACCCGTCCAGCCCCATGGGAGCAAGAGCAGAATGAGTCCTCATTACCGAGGCCGCGCACAATGTAAGACCGCGTCCCCATAGAGCCCGGAATAATACCCATATCACCTTTGCGAGCACGGACTGAGCCCTTACGCGTGACGAGGATATTCTCCCCGAAATGGTTCTCGCGGCTGACATAGTTATGGTGACAATTCACGGCCTCTACTTCCGCGTCAAACGGTACTGACAAGACAGCCCGCGCGGCGGCAATAACGTTCTTCATCATAACAGTCCGGTTGGCGAAAGCGAAGTCCTGAGCCCATTCCACGGCCTCCACATAATCATCGAAATGATCTGTGCCTTCCGGGAAATAGGCCAAATCCTTGTCAGGGATATTGATGAACCATTGCTCCATGTCTTTCTTGGCAAGTTCGATAAAGTAACGCCCGATCCGATTGCCAACACCCCGAGATCCGGTGTGAAGCATGAACCAAACACGGTCCTCTTGATCCAAGCAGACTTCAATGAAGTGATTACCTGTTCCAAGCGTTCCGAGGTGTCGTAAGTTATTGCTCTGGGCAATGACCTTATGTTTCTCGGTGATGGTATCGAAACGACCCTTCAAGCCAGACCATGCGACTTCGGATGTTGCAGGCACATCATGCCAAGAGCCTTTATCACGACGACGACCAGACGTGCGGCCATGGGGCACAGCACGTTCAATCGCAGAGCGTAAATGCCCGAGGCTGTCTGGCAAATCGGTAGCCGTCAAAGTTGTTCGACATGCCATCATTCCGCAACCAATATCCACGCCAACAGCGGCTGGGATAATAGCATTCTTTGTCGGGATCACAGAGCCTACCGTCGCGCCAATACCTACGTGAACGTCTGGCATGACGGCGACATGTTTGAAGATAAAGGGCATCTGCGCAGCGCGTAGCAATTGCTCACGCGCCCGATCATCAATGGGAACGCCGCGCGTCCACATTTTTACGGGCACGCCGCCTTCGCCTGCCATTACGTCGAAACCATGTTGTGTTTCGTGTTCCATGTCTTCCTCCTCGCGCCTTTCAAACGCTATTGGTGTGTGAGGTTGGATTCGAACCAACGTACCCTTTCGGGGGCAGTTTTACAGACTGCCTGCTTTGGCCGCTTGCATACTCACACATGTTTGACCTTTCGGTCTTTATTGGTCGGGGCAGCAGGATTTGAACCTGCGGCATCTCGGCTCCAAACCGAGAACTCTGACCGGACTGAGCTACACCCCGTTTTATTCTGGCTCACGTGACAGGACTCGAACCTGTAACTACCGCATTAACAGTGCAGCTCCCCTACCAGCAGGGACCCACGTGAAGATTGGTACTAACTAGGGGACTTGAACCCGCTATCTCAGGAGCCACAATCCTGCGTTCGAGCCAGTTGAACTAAGTTAGCAATTTAATTTGGTTGATCCCCCAGGATTCGAACCTAGATTTACGCATCCAAAATGCGTCGTCCTACCATTAGACTAGGGATCAAAATGTATGGGCGACAAGTAAGATGTGAAACATTCGTGCTCTACCAGACTGAGCTACGGGATGGCTTTCGCCACTCCGGTAGGATTCGAACCCACGACCCCGATCGTTGAAAGATGTAGTTCCACAGGCATTCGCCCATTCAATTTTTAAAGGCTCAATCCAACAGGTCGGCGACAAGTGGGATGTGAAACACTCACCATGCTCTACTCGCTGAGCTACTGAGGGGTCCGAGCAAACGGTGCCTCTCAGACGGGATTCGAACCCGCGACCTTGGTATCCAATGTAGTTTCACAGGCATTCGCCAGTGTTGTGACTGAATGACGACAAGTTTATTAGAGACGTTTCTTCCGCCACATCATTTCTGATGGAAGGACTTGAACCTTCACTTCCTCTTTCAAGGAACCGCTTTCGCGGCGCGTCTACCAATGTAGTCTCTAAGGCATTCGTCAAAATTCATGCCAAGCCATGACAACAAGTTTTGTGAAGATCCGCAGGATTTGAACCTGCTTTTACAACGGGCCGAAGTGGCGTTGCTTTCAACCAATGTAATCTTCACGGCATTTGCCATGTGAATGAAGAAAGAAAGTGGTCGCGACAAGAAATGCAGAGACGGTTTTACATTTAACAGATGTAGTCTCCTGCAGCATTCGCGGCCTTATATCTTCCTCCAATACTTGAGCGTTAATTTATACTCCTTAATTCAATTGTCTCAATCTCTCCCACCCAGTGGTTGGGACCGAGGTTTCCTTTGGCAAACCGGCCAATGACATCAAAGACGCGGTCGGAAAATCCGCCGATGTTCAAGATGTCTGGTCGGTTGACCGCTTGTGTTGTTCTATTCGGCGTAAGGTCGATACAGACCATCCGCGCGTTCGGGTTGCGGGTTTTCATCCGTTCCCATTCACGCATTAGGGCTGTCGAACGACCGCCTTGAATATCCGCCCAGCTTTCATTGTCTGAAACTAGGATCAACAAATCGACTTTGGCGCGTTGACGGTTGAGATGAACCAAAGGCGCACTGCAGTTTGTTCCGCCACCGCCAATTGATGCGAGCTTTTCAGCATTCGTCAAAACATCGGCACGTCGATCCAATTTCAAATCAGACACGCAGACTTCAAATGGCAATACTTGGGTCGTTTCGCTGTTCCGAAGGACAACTGACGACATCAAGCCCGCAACATCGATGCACCGTACCGCAGATGTAGACCCTGCGCGATGACCCGTAACGGAGGACCATTTCATCGATCCCGATACATCCGGACAGACAACGACATTGCCCGCAAAGCTAGGCACGTTTTCAAGTGCAATCTCCAAGGCTTCTTTCAAAGCCTCTTTAATTTCAGTCGGCAAATCTGACTTCTGGCTTGCCATATAGGCCGCCATAATCTGATATGGGAACACTTTGGCGCGGCGAATTGCATCGACATCAGTCAAGCGTTTCGCAATCGCCTTCACAGCGCCTCGGCGTTTAAATACGCCGTGACGTGCAAATGTGTTCAGGTTCATTCGAACCATATGCCAACCGCCTCGCTGAGCGATTTGCGTCCAATGATCGGTCGTCAAATTTAACGACGTCAACATCTGAAACGGTACATCGGGTGCGATCTTGCCGCCACGTTCCTTAAAAACTTCAAAGTCTTTGATAGGCTGAGGCAGTTTTGAAAAATCGTACTCGCGACCAATGAAGTATCCAAACAGAGCATCACGTTGCTTCGTCAAAGGCTTTGGATGAACCATCTTGATGACATCGGCGAGCGACGGATCATTACCGACACAAGCGTGGATGAGATCGCGATCGCTCGCATTAATAAGCCAGTTTTGAACAAGGCGTTTTGGTGCCGAACCGAGAGATTTACGGCCCACTATACCAGAGCGCATGATTTGAACGAAGGTGCGAAGCATCTTGCCGTTATCAATGACTTTGTGAAAAACAGGCGCAACGAGATCAGGGCGCATTTCGCCTTTACCGTTAGGCACTGTCAAACAGGCCAACAAGAGCGCTGGCATGTCTTTCATAAAACCGCTCTGGCGAGCATAGATTGCCGTCTTGGCGACAAATTCAGGCTCAACTTTATTCGCAAGGCCTAAGACCTCATCAAGTTGATCCTTTGCAGTCGCATAGAATGTTCCGTTCAAGCAGCCTGTTACAGCTAATTGAGCCAAAGCTTCGCGTGGGTCCAACATGAAGGCGTTGCCACCTGCAGCGTTTAGACCGTTCACCGCTGGCAGTAACTTACCGCGCATCGATGCAAACATTGTTTTATTCGCCATTTTCTTTCTCCAGTCATTGGGCGGCTCTGCTAGTGTCAGCAGAGCCGCCCGGATTTCGCTGTTGACTGCAAACATCTATTTGTTCGCTTATTCCCGTCATTCAACGAGGATGAAAATGCGCAGGGAGATAGATGTTAGAAAATGAAAATTTGATGGAAAGCTATAAGTTACTGTAATCAATCATTTCTTTTTCAAATTTCTTACCTTGAGAAAGAAATTTTCATATCAAAGTTTCGTTATTTTATATATTTTTATATAATATTATAATATCAGATATGCATGAAGAAGAATGTTGCCATCGGATTCCTCGGAATCAACTTAGATAATGGTAAAGGTGCCGGGCGTTGGGAGCGCTGGAGGCCTACAGTTGATCTTTGCCGTCAAGATGATTTCATCATCCATCGCTTTGAACTGCTCGTTGATCCCAAACACATGGCTATAGCAGAGCAGGTGGAAGCAGATATCGCGCTGGTCTCACCGAACACGACGGTCGTCATCAATGAAATGGAGGTCCATAACCCTTGGGATTTAGAGGAGGTCTATGAAGCGCTCTTCGATTTCACCGACCTTTATCGATTCAATACTCAAGAGGAAGATTACCTGCTTCACATTACGACAGGCACGCATGTTGCGCAGATTTGTCTCTTCCTTCTAAATGAAGCGAGATATCTACCTGGGAAAATACTTCAACTCTCTCCGCCGCGCAAGAAAGATAAGACAGGACCAGGTAAGGTCTCCGTTATCGACCTGGATCTTTCAAAATATGATCGTCTAGCAGATCGGTTTGAGACAGAGCGTCAAACGGATACGTCATTTTTGAAGTCTGGAATTCCAACACGTAACCTAGCCTTTAACACGATGATTGACGAAATCGAACAAGTTGCCATTCGGACGACCAACCCAGTCTTGATTTCCGGTCCGACAGGTGCAGGCAAGTCTCATCTCGCGAAACGCATTTTCGAGCTCAAAAAACGCCGACATCAAGTTGAGGGTGACTTCATAAGCGTGAACTGCGCGACCCTTCGCGGGGACACGGCCATGTCGACCCTGTTCGGTCACAAGCGCGGGGCTTATGCTGGAGCCATCAAAGATAGAGCAGGTTTGTTGCGCATGGCGCATAAGGGTCTCATTTTCTTAGACGAGATTGAAGCGTTAGGTTTGGACGAACAAGCCATGATCCTTAGCGCACTCGAAGATCAAAAATTCTATCCAGTTGGCGGGGACCAAGAAGTCAAAAGTGAGTTCCAGCTTATCGCGGGCACTACAACGGATTTGGTTGAGCTTGTTGCGAAGGGTGAGTTTCGTGAAGACTTACTAGCGCGGATAAATATGTGGAGCTACACCCTTCCTGGCCTGAAAGACCGTCGTGAGGACATCGAGCCCAATTTGAACTATGAGCTCACCAAGTTCAGCTCTCAAAATAATCGTAAGATGACCCTAAATGCCGAAGCAAGAAAAGCATATCTGAACTACGCGTTGTCGTCCGAAGCTAGATGGGCGGCTAATTTCCGCGATCTCGCGGCGTCGGTAACCCGCCTTTGTACATTTGCAGATGGATCACGCATTCAGCTGGAAAGCGTCGAGCGTGAAATTGAACGATTGCAAAAAGGATGGCGACTGAAGTCCGGAAACTCCACCGAGGAGACTTTGCTGTCCGTGATGAGTCAAACTCAGCTAAGCGTGATTGATCCGTTTGATCGTCCATCATTGGCCAATACCATCATCGTTTGTCGTCAATCCGACAGTCTCAGTGATGCTGGACGAAAACTGTTCGCCATATCTCGAGAGAATAGAAAATCTAAGAACGACGCGGACCGCCTTAAAAAGTATCTCGCGAAATATGATGTGAGTTGGGCGGATATTTAAGGCTCTATACTTATCAATCTGTCTGGGAGCATTGATAATGTTGCCCTACATTTTGCCCTGAAAATTGCCCGACAAATAACTTGTGTTAGGTCGTAACTTATTGTAATAATTAAATTTATTGGAGCATGCTGCACCCTTTCACCCGCACCATTCTCCTAAGGGTTCACTTATTGCCCTGCAGTAGATTTAGCGGATAAGGCTGACCTCTCAGATCTTATTGACCGCTTAAAAGATGTAGTGCCCAGCAAAACACCTATAACACTTGAGGTTCAACAAGACGCTGATGCATTCGCATGAGCGGCAACATAGATATGCGCGAGATCGGATGTGAGCGTGGGCGTAAGGTATAGCAGCGTTGGGCCGCAAGGTTCATCCGACCAGCGGTTCCGAGCCGCTGAGCGGCAATAGTGCGAACCGCGACTTGGGGAATCTATGGAAGCTTTATCGCCGTTACTTTGAACACATTGGTGAAGGGGACAGGCCGAATCCGTTTCATAATTTCCGGTATCAGATGTAAAATTAGGGAACACAAAACCATTCTCCAGCGATTGTGTGCAGACTCGCATTTTTGAGCCAAATGTCCTGAAGGGTTTATACCGAGAGGCCGCTTTGCTTTGCGCTTATGGAGACCGGCTGCCGTCCAGGCGAGCTGAGCAATATTCCTCCTGAGAATATTTGCCTCGATTCAGATATACCGCATATTCGCATTCGGTCGACAAAAGAGCGAAAGCTCAAATCTAAGGAGTTGATCCGCAACATTCCGTTTGTGGCCCTCAGTCTGGAAGTTATGAAACTGACCCAGAATGGATTTTCGCATTATAGTGAGAGAGGCTACCTGCTTTCACAATCGCTGATGAAGGCGTTCAAGGCCCGCAAACTTATGCCGTCAGACAATCATCGAATTTATAGTTTCCGCCATAGCTTTGAGAGCCGGATGCGAGAAGCAGGAATAGACTTTGGTTTGCGCTGCACATCGTTGTAAGTATGCACACGCGTCGCTTGAATGTGCACACTAAGTTTCATTTCCCCTATATTTTATGGTGCTTCGCGATTTGCGCAACGTTCTATTTATTAACTAACTTAATAAAATTCGCCAGCTGTAGAAAATGGAGTCTTATGGACTTCCAACACGCTCTAATACGCTATCATAGTTATCCCATAACTGAGATAGCGGGACGAGAATAACGGTCCATCCAAAGGCTTCGAGAATATCGGCACGGGCCGTGTATGTCTCCACAACATCATTGCTGCGATATCTTTCGGGCGTGTCAAAAAGAAGTGCGGTGCGGGCCGAACCGTTAGGTCCGGATAACGCCAGATCGACCGTGAAAAACGATAAGCCAACATTGCGATCTACCTGCCAACCGTATTGTTTGAGATCGGCCTCTAGCTTATCAAAAGTAGCGTCAGTAGGTTTAGATGTGTCGCGATCGGGTCCTCTCTGCATGGCAATTCGAGAAAGCGCAGAATGGGCCGCCTCTGTCTGCCCGACTGAAAGCGCTTCTGCATAACGAAGGTATGTTTTTAGCGCATTGGCACCGAAATTATAGTCATTGGTTATGGCTGAACTTTGGATAGAAGAGACAACCATCATTGCGGTTTTTGACCGTGAGAAGATAACGTTCAAACGCTTCTCTCCGCCTGCCTTATTGATAGGGCCAAAATTCATCCGCATTTTACCTGAGGCAGCGGGCGCGTAACATATTGAGAGTATGATTATATCACGTTCGTCGCCCTGTACATTCTCCAAATTCTTGACAAATAGACCGATATATTCCCCGTCTTCTTCTCGCTCTCGTTCGGCTTCCAAGAGGTTTTCGAAGGCCGTATCTGTACTCGCTAAATTGTCCAAGGCTCGGTCTATCTCGCCCTGTTGAGCTTCAGAGAAGGCGACAATACCAAAGGTTCTTCTGGTCCCGGCTTTGGCTTGATCTGTCAGAAGAGTCCTTAACAGGGTCGCTATATATCGCGCCTCATTTGCATTCTTTCGATCCGTATAAACACCTGAAGGGATGTGGTGAAAACTGATGGGGCGAGCGAGGATATCTTCGGAGGATACGGGTAGAATTTCAACGTCCTCGACGACGATGGGTGCGCGTTTTTCTGAGCGTCTGACGGATGGAATTGTGAGCAGACGAGTGCCGTAAAACGCAGCATTGGAAAAACCGATAAGCTCTTCAGATCTTGAGCGATAATGCCAACCCAGCAAGGTCGAGGGAAGATGTTCTGCGGCTAATGTAAGAAAGCTGTCTTGGTTGAGTTCGAAATCAACATCGACATCTTCCGCAGCTTCATCAAAGTCTTCTTCTCCGCCGCTAGAATTAAAGAAATTGGTAGGCGGGAGCTGTTTCTCATCGCCGACAATAATGGCTTGCGGAGCGCGCAACACGGTTGGGATCGCGTCCTCGACAGGTATTTGCGACGCTTCATCAAAGATAACTACATCGAACAGCCTTCCTGATAATGGTAATACATCTGCAACGGAAAGGGGGCTCATCATCCAAATAGGTTTAATAGTCGGAAGTACGGAACCTGCAGGGCCTGCGAGCAACTCCCGAGGTGATCGATAGGCGCGTGTTTTGCCGAACTCATGTTCAAGAGCACGTAGGCCCTTGTTGACGGCTGATTTACGCTTACGTTCCATTTGAGACAGGTCGCGATCAGGTGTATTTTTCAAAGCTGTCAACGCGTGGAAGCTGTCAATCGAACGGCGTAAAATAAGCTGTGCGTTCAAGCTATAGAGCTGTGTTTGATGGCCTCTAATTCGTTCACGGATATCATTTAATGCGTCTGAATCGACATTTAGGAGGCCCGATGCGGCCGTGAGGCTACGCTCCACCGTATCAGCCATGATTGCGGTTTCTAATTGCTCAGGCTCCAGCTCGCTTTCGCGCAGCGTCCGCCAAATTGAACGTGGCGCATTTTTAAGAGCTAGGGCTGCGGGTTGAATATCTCGCAAGCGGCGATTTGCTTCGGAGAGATCTGTCAGCTCTGTTGCGAGCTGCTGAACCGGTATATTATCTACACCTTCAAAGCTGAGTTTTAGGCGCTTATCTGTCTCACCCAAGGTCTCATAAAGTGCGCTTAAGTCTTTGATTCCGTCTCTTGTTGAGGTCGGGTTACTTGAAACAACATTCCAAAGTGGAAGCGCAGCATTACCTTCTGCTGGTGTGAGGGAGTCGCGTTCGTGTAGAAGTCCCGACAATTGATCTGCGCTCTCATATCCAAATCGTCGCGTCAGCTGCCTTGACGCGTTTTCTAAAACTTCTACGGCTTCGTGTTCCAGTTTTAGATCCGTCAATAAATCGCGGATCCGCGGTTTTACAGAGAGGCTGCCTTCATCTATAGAGCTCAAGACAAGCTTTTTTGTTCTTCTCCAATCGCCAGACAGGAAAGCTAAAATCTTACCTTCTTTTTGCTCGGCCAAAGCCAAAGCGTTTCGCGTGTCGCGCGGCGATAACTTATTGGTCCATATTTTAGTATCTTTGTGCGCCTGGCTGACTTTGTGCTTTAAGTCCTCTAGTTCGCGCAGTCCGTTTATCCATTGCAGAAATTCTGAACTACCGGGCTTAAATACACCTTCCATGCCGACCTCAAAACAGGGGCTTAGACGATGGGCGAGCGTAATCTGTGCGCGCATCTCATCAAGACTTGCCACATCAATCTCAGCAGTCCTCATAAGTTTCGCTGACCCGTCTGAAAGGCGAGACACTAAAGGCAAAAGTGCCTGCGCTTCATTTGGGAGAGTTTCAGACATATCATTGGCGAACCAAACGCTGGTGCGGATCAACCGCTCCGATGCTTTTGAAAACACCTCTTCACCCGTCAGTCGACGCACTGCAGCAGAAAGCCCTCGAGCCGCAACGGCGTGTTTTTGCCAGTCTGATAAATCAGGAAAGGCGATATCCAGAGGTAAAGACTTCGCATTATTAAGGGCCAGGGTTTCTGCCAGAATATCATGTAAAGGTGCGTCGGTCCCCAGCGCTGATTTGGAAAGTGTATCGGTTAGGCGATGCAAATCAGACAAAGCTGTCCTTACGCCTTCAATTTGCCAAGATCGTGATTTTTCTATTTCGGACAGCGTTGGAACAGTTTTGTCTTTTGTCCAGTCTTCATAGATGCCCGACAGCTCGGCGATAAACTCCCGTTTACTTTCTTGTGCGTCATGTACCAACGCACAGAGGGATTCTAAGTTTGCACCTCGCAAGCGGTTATAGACCACATCGAGGGCAGCGCGTTTTTCGCAAACGAAGAGCACGCGTTTATTTTGGCTGACGGCTTCGGCCAACAGGTTGGCGATAGTCTGGGATTTCCCTGTACCGGGTGGACCTTGAATGACGTAGGATTGAGGCGCCCGGAGTTGCGCGATGGAGCGCGCCTGTGTCGGGTCTTGCGCCATGATAGGGAAGCGTTTTTCAAGCGGAGCTGACTCGACGGTGGCAACTTCAGGGCGTGCAGCGTCAGTGAAAAAGCGGGTGAACAAACTCTCCGCCTCGCTTTCACCGCGCAGGACGGCGTCATAATCCCGAACGAGACTCATTTTACGATAATTGAAATTCGCAAGCGTTACGGCGCATAGATCGAAGGACCAGTCATATCGGGATGCGTCTTCATCTATTTGTTGGAATTGCGTGACTTTCTTCTCACGAACCTTCGCCTTGTCATTATTTTCGACAGCGTTGTAGAGTTGGGGTTTAGGTGCACCGAAAATGTCGCGCGTCGGAGCTTCGGCCAGCGCCACATATTCTCTGAACATTTGGACGCCCAGCGGGGCGTAGCTCTTTCGTTCATAACTATAGCTGAGGGAGCCGCGGGACCTGACACCACGTGTGCGGTGCGCGCGGCGTTTATTGAACTTGTCCAAGCGGCGGCGAACAGTACGGTGTAGCAGGCGAAGTTTGGGTTTATCTGCAAATGAAAGAGACACACCCGGCTCACTTGCCATGATTTGATTTTGTAAGGTTTCGTGCAAACTCTGCAGGGCGGAAGGTTCCGCTAAATCAACAAAATCAGGCAACTTAATGCCGTAGAGTTGGTCGAGAATAAAGGAGAGGGCAGGATTTATTTCTGCTTTCGTATCGCTTAGCGAAAGTGTGTAGGCATCCTTAACGCCCTTGCGGCGTTTCAATTCCACTCGCATCAATAGCAAAGGTGAGGAAATCGACTCCGAAGGCGCATTTTTCAGGTCGCGCCACTTGAGGAAAACTGGAACAAGGCGTAGGGGCGAGCCGCCGAATTCACGTTCATCCCGTGCTGCGCTTGATCGCAGCTTTGCGAGAACAGAGGGCGTGAATGCCATTTCTTCGAAGCGAATATATTCTGATAATTTGACTTCATCGCCATTAAGGAGGCGTTGGAAAGGTCGCGTTTTCGCGGTGAACAAATCTTCGGGCTTAATAGCGGAAATGTTAAGGACCAAGGGAACGGAGGTTTCCGTCAAGTTCAATTCTGTTGAAACCCGCCGATGGTAAATGAGACGATTTCGGCGTGTCAGATCATAAAGTCTTGCGCGCAACCGTTTCAGTAATCGTGTCCTGGCGTCATCGGCTTTGTCTGAATGAAACCCCTTGATGCCGCCCAAATCAAGATCAACGACAGATCCGATCTGGCGATGGTTCTCCAAGGCTGTAATCAAGACGCCGATGTCTTGTACACGTTCCTCGCGTCGCAATGCGGTCATGCGCTCGATGGCGCGGCACAACACCGGATGGAGGCGATTGTTGAGAGTTGACAGGTCTTTGCGCTGCGTGACAAAGCGCTCAAGTTCTCCACGATCTCTGAAATCGAGTTGTGTGGCCAGCGCGGCGGCTATCATACCGACAAGGAAAATATCTGTGACGGGGTCTTGGTGGCCCTGACGGATTTCCCATGATTGAAAATGCGTTAAAAACCGAGGCTTGGCGTCTTTTTGGACGGTCTCATCCTCTGCGTCGCGAACATCATGGTCGCGTATATCTGCTCCAGTTGTGTCATCTGAAGTGATAGATACTTCTTCGACAACATCAATCGCGCCTTTTGCGTTGATTGGCCTAGAGCGGACCCGATGGGATTGGTTTTCGATAGGTTTCGCATCGGCATTAGAGAACCATAGACGACCATTTGCAACTTGGAGGTTTTCAATTTGGGCGAGGGGACCGACCTTCCCCTCTTTATGAAGTTCATCCAGTTGAGACATAAGCGGGAGAATGGCTGACAAGACGTCCTCTGTTCCGACACTCGCCAGTTCACGCCATTCAACCAGAAAAGTATTTAAATCCTGAGAGTCTTTGAAGTTTGCTTCTGCAGCTGCAGTGTATATGTCGTCGGTCATTCCGCCGCCTCAAGGAACGAGTCCGTCTTACGCAGAGTTGAAATATTGTTTTTTGAGAGCTTCAAATCCTGCTTCAGGGCCGCGTTGAATATGTCAGTCATGTCAAGCCGATCGGCAAAATGCGTGGCTTCTATTAAGGGGCGGTCTTCCAAATCTGAGTCTACCGTCGCAAAATCGAGCAGCACATAAGCGAAAAATTCCTTCATGCTCTTGGGCAGCATTTTGACGGCCTTTATGACTTCGCTCTCAGGCGGCGTCGGCTTTTTTATGATGCCTTCAATATCAACGAAAAATCCTTGTGCATGTGCAACTAAGGTTTCTTTGTCGCGCCACGGATATTGCAGAAATACCGAAATTAGATTTTGAGTTAGTTCAGACAGCTTCTTTTGACCCAGTAAATCAAGTTGCTCCAGTGTTTGTGAGCCTTCGACCAAAGCAATCAATTTTTCCGTCGCTGTGTCGGGGTCGATGTCCCAATCGGCAAGCGCGCGAGCTCGGATAAATGTTTCAGGGTGAGACCAACCTTCAGAGCCTAATTGGACACCGTCCTTTACGGAGGCTGCCAAGGCCTCATCCGCTTGCTTTAAATAGGCTTTGGCTGACACATCCACGAGACCGGAGGTTACTCGGACGAGCGCACATATCGATGCCTCCAAGTTTTGCGAGGCGTATAGTCCGACGCGGTCCGAAAAAATTTCTTGGTAGAGACGAGACAGTCGGAAACTATGGCTATGCGCCGCCACTGATCCCGGTTCGCCGCATATCCAATCCAGCAATCGGTCGGCTGTTCCATATCGCGAGTTTTGACGCGTATTGTGAAGATGGTGAGCCATCTCGTGACCCAAAATAAAATCCAACTCCGTTTCGGATAGTGTCGAGAAGAGGTCGCCCGAAAATAAAATATGTACTTCATCAGGTTGGAAGATGAGTCCAGCATTCCGCAGATCTGAATTCATAGCTTGGTAGAGCGTGACGGGCAGTTCAATTCCTAAACGCGCAGCTACCTGCCGCGCTTGTTTATAAAGCTTGGCGTGCGACTCATCTTCCAAGCGGTAGCTATTCTTCAATAGATATAGCCGCTGCGCCTCATAGGCTTCTGATGTGAATGTGTCGCCTGAAAACCAATTCCACAGTTCAACCTCGTTTTCTTCGAGCAGGGTCGACAGCTTTTGATGGTAAGGAAGTGATGACGGGGGAGCAATTTCGGCGGGCATTTTTATCCAAAAGGGTGCGGCTTTAATAGATTACTTATGCAACCTTATATTTTGAATGCAATCACTTGGATAAACTTTGTGCTGTGAGCCAACTTCAATAAAATCAATATGTCTTAAGATCGAGAAATTCTCAGAGGACTGGGCTTCATCAACATACCTTATTTTTCCTAGCTTTTGCAGATACTGATTGAGGGGTGCCCTACATTTTGACCTATATTTTGGCCAAAAATGTCTTGTGAGACTCCTTAAGTTGTTGTGGTCGTGAACTAAAATAGAGTTTGTTGCACGCTTTTACCCGCACCATTTTCCTATTTATATAAATTGCATTCAACGCTTAGGGCGAGCGTCCTTGATACGTCCAGAATTACGACGCGTGCAAAGTTGGAGTCTTCAAGAAGTATCAGAAATCTCTTGAGTGTGTTATTTAATCACACTATTGGGAGGGACCTTCTCATAGGAAAGACCTTTGAAACTGATGTTTTTGACATCTAGAGCGCTCATGAAGGCGGTAAGTCTACTTATCGTATCCATGTTTCTATGTGTCCAGATCTCGTCAGCCTCTCATGTTCATCATATGGAAGATACGACCCCTGAACCCAACGTATGTGTGGCTTGTATTGCCTCTTCGCAGGACGATGATCTTGAGCGCGACCTGCCGCCACTGCCATCCCTTCCAGAATTTTTAATAGCGAATACATTGGACCATGATTTGAATGGTCTGAATGCCGTGCAGTTTACGCTTGTTTTAAGCGATGAGACCGCGCTTGAACCGCCAAATTTGCGGTTATCGGCCCCACGTGCCCCGCCTGTCTAAGGCCGCTTAAAATTGACATTGTCTGAGTTCGTTTTGGAACTCGCCATTTTCTGACGTCGTCAGAGACAAATACTTCTATTAAAAATCATATTGGAGGATCCCATGCGGTCTCTTAAACTTGCTGGCTTGGCCTCAACGGCCCTTTGCGTTGTTGCGCTTTCTACATCTGCCAATGCCCAAATTGATGACGAGGTCGTCATCGCCACAGATACACGCCAAGCCTATCTTGGGAACTTCAACCCTCTCGAGGTCCCGAATGCTGATCAAGTTATTGACAGCGAACTTCTTGAAAATGCGGGCGTGCTCAACTTGAGTGAAGCCCTCGACTTATCCGCGTCGGTCGCGCGCCAAAATAATTTTGGCGGGTTGTGGAACAGTTTTTCCGTTCGCGGTTTCGCGGGTGATATTAATCTGCCGAGCGGTTTTCTTGTCAACGGCTTTAACGCCGGGCGCGGCTTTGGCGGGCCCCGCGATTTGGCCGGAATTGAGTCGGTCAGCGTCCTGAAGGGTCCAAGGTCAGCCTTGTTTGGCAGAGGCGAGCCCGGCGGAACTGTTAACCTCGTGACCAAAAGACCCCAATTCGAATCTGGTGGTTATATCAAAGGCACAGTGGGGAGCTGGGAACAGTACCGCGCTGAGGCGGATATACAGCATTTTGTCAGCGGAGACGGGGGCGATTTGGGTTTCCGTTTGGTCGGTTTCTATGAAGATGCCGAGAGTTTTCGCAATGATGTTGAGACGGAAAAGTTGGGTTTTTACCCGTCTGTGACACTCAACCTAAATGACGCTGCGACGGTGACTTATGAATTGGAATATACGGAACAAGAGCTTCCTTTTGATCGTGGCGTCGTCTTTTCCGAGGAATTTGGATTCTCGCCGCGCGATTTTTTTGTTGGCGAGAATGTTCCAATTGAGACGCAGGTTTTAGGCCATCAGCTGGAAGTCGAATTTGACCTCAATGAGAATTGGAGCCTACTCACGGGCGCGGGTTACCGTGAGACGAGCTTGGAAGGGGACGCGTTTGAGCCACAATTCGGATCGCGTCAAACCTTCTTCCGGGACGATGAAGGTGGTCAATTCGTTTCGCGTTTCTTCCGTTCGCGTGATTTTGAGTCAGATTATGTCGTCCTTCGCGGTGAGTTGGCGGGTGAGTTCAACACGGGCGGCTTACGCCATCGTTTGATCTTAGGGGCTGACTATGATGAGTTTGATAATACACTTGTGATCGACCGGGGACGCCCCAGCCCGCGCGGTGATTTCCTTGGCGAGGGTCGCCTACTCACGGATGCGACTCCGGCAGAGCTTGGCCGGTTCCTCTTGCTGGATATCAATAATCCCGTTTACGGCTTGAACCTCGCCCCTGATGCAGGCGCGAATACGAACCGAAATGAAGTGCTGAGCGGTTTTGGTCTCTATATTCAGGACCAGATTGATATTACCGATCAACTCCAGGTCCGGATCGGTGGCCGCTTTAGTGATTTTGAGCAGGACATTACCAATAACCTTGTGGATCCTAACGCGACACGCACAACATCCGATACCCGGTTCTCTCCACAGGTTGGGGTGGTCTATCGTGTCAATGAAGGGGTGAGCCTTTATGCGTCCTACGGAGAAGGTTTCCGTCAGCAGACGGGTGTTGATTTCCAAGGTGATCAATTTGACCCGAATTTAACAGATTCACTGGAGGGCGGCGTGAAAGCCGAACTCGGTCAATTTTTCGACACAGTAAACGGTTCGGTGAGTTTGACGGTTTTCCAAGTCAATCAGGATAATTTCCTCGTCAATGATGATAGACCCGAAGCGACCGCAGTTGGTTTCTTCTCCATTCCGGCAGGTGAGGCCGCAAGTACAGGCGTGGAATTTGATGCCAATGTAGAGTTCGAAAACGATCTCAGCCTCTGGGTGTCCTATGCCTATACGGATGCGGAATTTAAAAATAGCTTTGCCGATGCTGACGGATTTGGATTTACAATCGATGCGGGTGATCCGCTGATCAATACGCCAAAACATCAGTTTAACGTGCAGGCCGCCAAGAATTTCGATCTCGGTGCTATCCAGGCGCAACTTGGCGGAGGCTTGCTTTATGTGGGCGACCGAAATGGTTTTGTGGGGTCGGACTTCGAATTGCCGGATTATACAACTGTGCGGGCCTTTGCAGAAATCGAACCCGTTGAAAATATTTCACTCCGTTTGGATGTTGATAATATCTTCGATGAAACTTTCTACACGAATTCCTTTGCCAATGTGTGGGTTGAACCGGGTGCGCCGCGTCGTTTCCGGATCACCGCCGCGTATAATTTTTAGGAGCGTTTTATGTCAGCTATCGAAGTCAATGACCTATTCGTCAGTCGTGACGGGACCGAGGTCCTGCAAGGCATTTCCTTCTCTGTTGAACGGGGCAGCGTGTATGCGCTGCTCGGCGGGAATGGGGCCGGGAAGTCCACTACTCTGTTAACTTTATTGGGTTTTCTATCTCCGCAACGTGGCGCGGTAAATGTGCTCGACTCTGACGTTGCAAAAGATGTGAAACAGTTGCGTCAGCAGATTGCCTATCTTCCGGAAGCGGCGACTCTTTATCCGCATCTTAATGCCTATGAAAATCTTGAATATTTTCTCGACTTGGCGGGCAAGACGACACCGAAAGCTGAATTAGATGTGGTTTTGGACGAGGTCGGACTTCAAGTTGAGGCCCGGTCCCGCCACATGGATAATTATTCCAAGGGCATGCGCCAGAAAGTGGCGATTGCGCTTGCGATCCTGCGGGAAACTCCCGTTTTATTGCTTGACGAACCCACCTCCGGTCTCGACCCGATTGCTATTGATGAGTTTAATGCCTTGGTGCGGAAACTGGCGGGGCAGGGCAAAACGATCCTCATGGTGACCCATGATGTTTACGGGGCCTGTCAGGTCGCAGACCGCATTGGCCTTTTGCGGCGCGGGCAACTCGTCGGAAGTTTCGATGCAGAGACCGGACAGCGGATTGACACGGACCGCGTCCATGCGGCCTTTGCAAAAAGGGCTGTAGCATGAGCAGTTCACTCCGCATCGCAAAAGAAGAATGGCGGCAATGGCTGCGCTCGCGCCTCGCCGTACTCAGCTTAATCGTCTTCACCGTTCTACTTCTATTTACGACCGCATTTACAATGCTAGATGCGCAGGAAGCCCGTCATGAACGGCTTCATCAACAGGAACAGGCTGAAGAGACATTCCTCAATCAGCCGGACCGCCATCCGCATCGTATGGTACATTACGGACATTACGTTTTCCGCGCTCCGCCACCGCTCGCCATGTTTGATCCCGGCGTGGATGCCGTCACCGGGCAGTCCCTTTTCCTAGAGGGTCACAGACAAAATTCAGCGATGTTTGCTGATGCGCGCGCAGAAGCGCGTACAGGTGGCTTTGGCGCTCTAACACCCGCAAAGCTGTATCATCTCTTCCTCCCATTGCTTATTATTGCGCTGGGGCATGGGGTCATTTTGCGTGAGCGTGAGGCCCGAACATTGGGGCCGCTCTTGTCACAAGGGGTGTCCGGTTCAAGGCTTTACCGTGGTAAATTACTAGCCTTAGGCGTATTGATCGCAGCGCTATCGCTGCCCGCTTTATTCTCCGCCATCGCTGCAACGTTTTTCGGTGAAAGTCTTTTGGCTAGCCTAGCCCTCTATACAGGGACTTTACTCTATCTGGGGGTCTGGGCGGCCTTGACCCTTCTGGTCTCTCTTGCAACCCGCTCACGCGGTTTGGCATTGGGCGTTTTATCCGCCCTCTGGGTGATAACAGTTCTCGTCATTCCAAGAATTGGTGTAACCTCAGCTAGTGCAGCTTTGCCGACGGAAGGTAAAATTCTGACAGATATGCGTATGAATGAAGACCTCAGAAAGCTGGGAGATGGTCACAACGCAGCGGATCCAGCTTTTGCTAAATTGCGGGCAAACCTGCTCGCGCAATATGATGTTGAGACTGTTGATGAGCTCCCCATAAATTTCCGCGGTATGGTCGCCTCGGAAAGTGAAACCAAACTGACGGAAACGCTGAATGCCTATGCGGAAAAACGTATGGAGCGGGAACGGGACCAAGCGGCTCATCTGTCCGCATATGGTTGGATTTCGCCTTACATTGCCGTTGGTGCTGCCTCTCGTCATCTCGCCGGGACGGATCTTGAAACGCATCATCGTTTCCTCCGCGAGGCAGAGGCGGTCCGGTTTGATTTTGTCCAAGGGTTGAATAAAGCCCATATCGAAGACCTATCCTATGAGGATGATATTAATCGTAATAATGGTGAAGAGGGATGGAAAAATGCACGTATCGACTCGGAGAATTGGAAGGTATTAAATAACTTCCGTTTTGCGCCCGATGCTGCGCAAACGCGCTTGGATAGGGCCATGTCCATGCTCATGGCTTTGACCCTCTGGTTTATGGGTTTACTTGGCTTAGGGCTTATAGCGGCACGGAGGCTCACACCATGATGCGCGAAATAAAATTTATGTTCCGCGATAAAGCCGTTTGGGTTTGGCTCACGCTGGCTTTTCTATTTTCCCTCGCGGCTGTGATACTTGGGGTGAACGAGGTTCGCCAGCAGCGCGCCGAAATTGCGGAGCTTAAACAGCTGGATCAGATTGAGCGGGAAGTTGCACTTTCCGATCAATCTGACTGGGGCTCTGCGGCCTATTATACCTTTCACATCACCTATGATCCCCCATCCGATTTTGCCTATGCGGCTATCGGACAGAGGGATGTGAATCCATGGAAACATCGTATTCGGATGTTGGCGCTGGAGGGGCAAATCTATGAGACCGATGCCAATAATCCTGACTTTGCCTTGATTGGTCGATTTGATTTCGCTTTTGTTGCGAGTTTGATTGCACCCTTACTCGTCATCCTGCTCTTATTTGATCTAAGATCCGGAGAGCAGGTGGCGGGAAGATTGCGGTTGATCGAAGCCAGTGCGGGTAATCCGCGAACACTCTGGCGTCTGCGGGCAGCCTTACGGGTTGCCGCTCTATCAATCGTGCTGTGTTTGCCCGTCATTCTTGGCGGGTTAGTGTCCGGGGCGTCAATAGGGACCCTCGTGCTCTGCGTTTTGGCCGTCTGCCTTTACCTCATTTTTTGGACGGCTTTGACGCTTTGGCTAACGCCAGCAAAACGGACGGGCGCTTATAATTTGACCATTATGCTCGGTGTTTGGTTGCTCACCTGCGCCGTCATTCCGGCAACGCTCACGGAAGCAATCAGTCGCGCGGTTCACCTTCCTGATGGGGGTGAAATCGTTCTGACGCAGCGCGAAGCCGTCAATGATGCCTGGGACCTTCCTCGAGCCGATACGTATACACCATTTCTCGAGCGTCATCCTGATTGGAAAGATTACACAAGTTGGGACAAGGAGGCCTTTGAGTGGAAATGGTATTATGCATTCCAACAAGTGGGTGATCAAACAGCTGAAGATCTCAGCCAAGCTTACCGCGAAGGACAGGCCCGCCGCGATGAAATGGCCTGTTTGTCCAGCGTCGTGTCTCCCGCGACACTTCTTCAACGGGTGATGGAAAACTTAGCCGAGACAGATATGCAGGCTGCCATAGCTTATGAGCAGGATGTTCGAGATTTTCACGCAAATTTACGCGCGTGGCATTATCCCAAAATCTTTAAAGATGAGCGTTTCGATGCGGATGAGGCCGTACGGATAATCCCAACCTTCGATCCCGAAATTGTACGGGACGGCAAAGCAGGAGGATTAAGCCACTAAAGTCTGACACTTGATTTTGTCTCGTGGTATTTTCGCAACACTGTCTCTGAGATTTGCATCCGAAGTCAAAACCACTTGTGAGTCCAAGGTTTGATTGAGGTCAATTGTTTATATTATTCCTGCACAAATAGTTTTTTGAGACGTAAGTAGTGCATTCCTTTAAGGGCAATCTCAAATGAAACGTTTCTCTAAATTGGTCTATGCTTTGTCCGTGTCGGGAACTCTTTTGTCCGCATGCGCAAGTCTCACTGTTCCTGAAAAACCAAGCCCTGAGTCCTCCCTCGCCATAGCGGCTGAAATTCCGGAAGTCTTTTTCAACGCGGACGGTGTTTCTTTGCCGTTTGAGACCTCTTGGTGGGAAGCTTTTGGGGATCCCGATCTGACGAGGCTGGTAAATGCCGCTTTGGCTGAAAATAGAGCGCTTGAGGTTGCCCAAGCCAATGTCAGGATTGCGTCTATGCGGCTGGAACGGCAAGAGCGGGAAAGGGGTATTCAGACGTCCAGTTCTGCGAATTTGGAAGCTGGGCGTGCGGCCTTTCCAAATAGATCTGTTATTGCGACGGCCTCAGGTAATCTGGGCGCGAGTTGGGAATATGATGCTTTTGGTCGGATTGCGTCCGCCATCCGCGCAGCCGCGTTCACTGTTGAGGCGGAAGAGCAAGCCCGTCGAGATATCGCCGTAATCATTAGCAGCGAAACAGCTTTGGCCTATATAGATTTGCGGGGGGCGCAGCGCCGACTGGCTGTCGCGCGCGATAATGCTCAGACGCAGTTACAGAGTTTAGACCTGCTAAAATTACGTCTTGAGAACGGTCGGGCCACCGATTTAGATGTGAGCCGTTCAGAAGCGCAATACCGTACAACACTCGCAGACCTTCCGCGTTTTCAGGCTGGCATTGAAAGCGCGGTGAGTCGGCTGGCCGTTCTAACAGGGACGTCTGCCTCCGCGCCGAGCCAAGATTTACTAGATTTGAAAGAGACCGAACGTGATATTCCGAGCCTAACAGAGAGTTTTACGGTCAATGCGCCGCAAACCCTTTTGAGGCGTCGACCGGATATACGTTTGGCCGAAACTGAAATTTCAAGACGGTTGGCTTTAAGCGATGTGGAGAGAGCACGCCTATTCCCGACCCTAATTTTTAATGCGGATATATTCAGTCTTTTTGGAAATGGTAACCGGTTTGATCAAGCCTCAAGCCTCGGATTTGGTCTCGGTCCGGCCTTGCGCTGGGAAGGCCCGGATCTAACGCGTGTGCGCGCGGATATCGCTGTCGCAGATGCTGAAACCGAGCGGGCCTATATTGTTTATGAGCAGACAGTCCTGCAAGCTCTTGCCGATGTTGAGGCCGCCTTGTCCAATCGCCGGAACGAGGCCACAAGGCAGGAAAATCTGATATTGGCTGTGCGGTCCGCAAAACAATCCTTAGAGCTAGCGCAGCTGCGTTTCGAAGAAGGTGTTGATGATTTCCTAGACGTTCTGGACGCACAACGGACATTATTGGCAGCTGAGGACCGGCTGGCTGAGAACCGCTTGCAAACAACCAGATTGACGGTTCAAACGTACAGAGAATTAGGCGGAATTTGGTAATTGCCTTCCAAATGACCGGCCACGTAAAAAAAGCAGTTCTAAAAATGACATATCGCATATTTTCCACCGTCGCCGTCTTTATCACGTGTTTGGGCCTGTCGCAGTTTGCGCAAGCGCAGCGTGGCCCGGCGAGTGTTTTTGTTGAGCCCGTCACAGAACGTGAATTTGCCATTAGGGTAGAGGCCTTGGGCACACTCACACCGAATGAAGTCGTGAATCTCACGTTGAATACGGCGGATCGTGTTCAATCACTATATTTTGATGATGGCCAGCGTGTCCGAAAAGGAAAAACACTCTTATCGCTTGCGCAGCGCGAACAGATAGCGCTCACCGAACAAGCGGAAGCCAATTCAGAAGAAGCCATCAAACAACTTGAGCGGGTTGAAAGACTGGCGAATCGCAACGCGGTTTCAAAAGCGGAACTGGATGAAGCCAGACGTGCGGTTGAGTCTGCGAGTGCGCAATTAAGAGCCGTGCAATCCCGTCAGAAGGATAGGGTACTTGTTGCACCTTTCGATGGTGTTCTCGGGTTTCGACAGGTCAGTGTCGGATCCTTTGTCAGGCCGGGTGATACCGTCGCGCGTTTAATCGATGACAGTGAAATGAATTTGGAATTTTCGGTCCCGTCAACATTTTTGAGATCGTTAAAACCGGGAACGAAAGTCTCCGCGCGGACGGATGACTTGCCCGATATGGCTTTTGATGGTGAGATTGCGACTTTGGATAATGTGATTGATCCTATCACGCGATCTGTGACCGTTCGTGCGACACTTCCTAATCCTGATAGAGTTTTGATGTCCGGTATGTTTATGGAGGTCATCTTAATCGCAAACCCGCGCAAGAGCCTATCTATACCAGAAGAGGCCGTGCAGCCCATTGGCCCAAAAACCTATGTCTACAGGCTCAATGATGCAGATGGTACACTCACGGCGCAACGGCTCTATGTTGAGCTTGGGGCGGCAGAAAACGGCTATATCGAAGTGAAGTCAGGTTTAAATCCTGGTGACCGGGTTATTACGGAAGGCGTGATCCGCATTCGCGACGGCGCGGAAGTGAAAGTAGAAAGTAAATCCATACTTTTGCCGACAAAGGCCGGTGAGGTGCGTGTTTCAGGCGGTACGAATATATCCCGATCAACTGGAATTATGGCTGATGCGGCGCAGAGACCCTAAATATGTTGCTCTCTGATACAGCCGTCAAACGGCCGGTCTTTGCATCCGTTATTGCCCTGATCCTCATCATTTTTGGGGTGATTGCCTTTGATCGTCTGTCCTTGCGCGAATATCCGGATATTGATGCGCCGATTGTGTCAATTGATACGCGCTATGCCGGCGCATCCGCTTCGGTCGTTGAAACCCGGATCACCCAAATCATCGAAGACCGCATTGCCGGTGTTGAGGGCATCCGATTTATTAATTCGACGAGTTCAGATGGTCGTTCCCGTATCAGTGTCGAGTTTGGAATTGATCAGGATATTGATGTCGCTGCAAATGATATTCGCGACCGTATTTCAGGCGTTCTCGATAATTTGCCGGAAGAGGCTGACCCGCCGGAAGTGGAAAAAGCTGATAGCAATGATGATGTCATCATTTGGTTGAACCTTGCCAGTGATAGTATGACGGTTCCGGAATTGTCAGACTATGCGGACAGATATCTTGTTGATCGGTTTTCCGCATTGGACGGCGTGGCACGCGTGCGCGTTGGTGGCTCAAGAGACTATGCGTTGCGCGTCTGGATTGACCGCCGCAAATTGGCTGCGCGTAATTTAACGGTTGCGGATATTGAAGGCGCGCTCAGGTCTGAAAATATTGAGGCCCCTGCCGGGAATTTGGAGTCAAACCAGCGTATTTACACGATGCGTCTGAACCGGGCTTTCCAGACTGCCGATGACTTTGCGGGCCTTGTGATCGCCGAAGGGGATGATGGATTTCTCGTCCGACTTGGTGATATTGCACGCGTGGAGCGTGGGACGGAAGAAGATCGGAATATGTTTCGTGGGAATGGTGTACCCATGGTCGGTCTTGGTATTGTCAAACAATCGACGGCCAATACGGTCGATGTTGCGCAATCCGCCCGCGATCTTGCGGATCGCCTGAATGAGACGTTACCGGAAGGCATCGTCATTGCGCGGAGTTTTGACAGTTCGGTTTTTATTTCCGCCTCTATTCGTGAAGTTTACACAACGCTGGGTATTGCCGTCGTACTCGTCACGCTCGTGATCTTCCTGTTTTTGGGCAGCCTACGCGCGACAATTATACCGGCAATCACAGTTCCGATTTCAATCACGGCGACATTTATCATTCTTTTCGCGCTAGGACTTTCTATTAACCTGCTTACACTTTTAGCACTTGTACTGGCCATTGGGTTGGTTGTGGATGATGCCATTGTTGTGTTGGAAAATATTGTCCGTCGCATCAATGCATATGACGAGACACCGCTGGTCGCGGCCTATCGCGGGACACGACAGGTTGGTTTTGCCGTGGTCGCAACGACGTTAGTTTTGGTCGCCGTCTTTGTTCCAATCACATTTTTGCAGGGCGATATTGGGCGTCTCTTCAGAGAGTTTGCGCTGACCATTGCGGCCGCCGTTGTGTTTTCCAGCCTGCTGGCGCTCACCTTGACGCCGATGCTGGCGTCCAAGCTTATAAAGATGAAAAATCGTGATAAGCCCACGCTTTTATCGGCGCTCCCGCGGGCTGTTGATCGTCTGTTTGAACATGTTTTGAAAGGATATGGCTGGGTCATCGACAGATTGATTAAACGTCCGATCCTCGTGGGCCTCGTGCTTGTGGGGCTTCTGGGCGGGGCGGTTTATGGGGTGAATAATATCCAGCAGGAATATGTTCCAATCGAGGACCGCGGCGGTTTCTTCGTGGCTGTCCGCGGGCCCGAGGGGGCGTCCTATAGCTATATGGAACGCTATATGGACGAGATCGAAAGACGTCTTTTACCCTATACGGAGAGCCAAGACGGCAATCCGCCGGAAATGACACGCCTGCTCATTCGGGCTCCGGGCTTTGGCGGAAATTCTTACAATGGTGGATTCGTAATTGTCGTATTGAACGACTGGAGCGCACGCCGACCTGCGGATGAAATTATCTCGGAAATCAATAGAGGTCTTTCCGATCTTCCCGGTATTCGAGCCTTTGCCCGGATGCGTCAGGGCTTGGGCGGGGGGACGGGCAAACCGGTTCAATTCGTCCTCGGCGGCCCCTCTTATGAGACTTTGACGGAATGGCGAGATATATTTGTTGAAGCGTTGGAAACTAATAATCCCGGCTTGGTAGATATTGACTGGGATTATAAAGAAACCCAACCCCAATACCGTATTGATATCAATTATGATCGCGCGGCAGATTTGGGTGTGACCGTTGATGATATTGGTCGCACATTGCAGACGATGCTGGGCTCGCGTCGGGTCACGACTTATATTGATAAGGGTGAGGAATATGACATCATCCTTGAAGGCCTTCGTAACGAACAGAATAATGCGAATGATGTCTCGAATATATATGTACGGTCGGACCGTTCCGGTCGGCTGATTCCGCTTTCTAACCTCGTCACGATTTTGCCAAGTGCGGATAGTGCGTCGCTCAATCGATATAATCGCGTGCGCGCGATTACAATCGAAGCTGGATTGGCAGACGGTGCGGCGTTGGGTGATGTTTTGGACGCGATGCAGAAAACGGCACGTGAGGTTTTACCACAAGAGGCTACAATCGATTTCAAAGGGCAGTCCTTGGACTTTAAGACGTCTGGAAGTTCAATTATTTTTGTTTTTGGCACGGGACTTGTGATTGTGTTCCTCGTTCTCGCCGCGCAATTTGAGAGCTACCGCCACCCCGTGATTATTATCCTGACGGTTCCCGCAACAATTGCTGGCGGCCTGCTCGGATTATGGCTGACGGGGAACTCGCTCAATATCTACACCCAGATTGGATTGATTATGTTGATTGGCTTGGCGGCCAAGAACGGTATTCTGATTGTCGAATTTGCAAACCAGCTTCGAGACGAGGGTGTTGAATTTGCAGAAGCGATAAAAGAATCTGCGATGACGCGTTTTCGTCCCATCGTCATGACGGGTTTGACAACTGCGGCGGGCGCTGTACCGCTTTTGATCTCCAGCGGGGCTGGATCTGAAACACGCGCCGCGATCGGTGTGGTTATCCTATTTGGTGTTATCGCAGCCGCCTTAGTGTGCGTTTTATTCGTGCCGACGGCCTATGCTCTACTCGCCCGCGGGACAGGATCTCCAAAAGATGTCGCGAGACGGTTAGAGGCGGAAGCCAAACAAAGCCGGTTGCAAGACGATGGAGCCACAGAAGGTAAGGGTGGCCTCCTCCCGGCAGAGTAGGTTGATAAAACGGTAAGAACTGGCGCACCCGACAGGACTGCTTCTGACGTAATAAAAACATTATAAAACATATAGATAGCAGGTGGATAAATGTCAATGTACCACAGTTTTTTTGCTAAAGTTCACCCCAATTGGGAAGTGTGATAGCAAGCGTTCTTTTGCTCAATTCCCGTTAAGCTAGAGGCTATTCGTAGCGAAAGCGTCAAGCGAGTAGCCTGCCTGTCCGGCGAGGACGCCTGCTCGATGGTCGCGGCTGGTTGCGTAGTCGATGGCCCTTTAACCAAAGGTCCAACAGCTTCGGCTTAGCTTTATAGATCGAGAGCCTCTTCAACTTCTGTGAAATGCTCTAAGGCTTCTCGTAGATTTTCAACGATATCAGCAGCGATAATGTCAGGCGGCGGCAGAGCATCTACATCTTCAAGGCTATCATCTTTCAACCAAAATATATCCAAATTTGTCTTATCACGTGCAATAAGATCGTCGTAGTCGAAGGCTTTAAAGCGTTCACTCTCTACGCGTTTATGCCGTTCGCCTGACTTATAACAGCCCACAAAGTCATCTAAATCAGTGCGGCGCAGGCCGTTTTTCTTGAGCGTAAAATGCTTGTTTGTTCGAAAATCATATATCCAAAGCTTCTCTGTTTGAGCCGTTTTTGAAGCCGCCTTGGCGGTAAAAAACAAGACATTCGCCTTCACGCCGGGCTTATAGAATATCCCGGTTGGAAGCCTTAAAAGCGTGTGGAAATCAAATTGTTCAAGCAAGCGTTTGCGAATGCCTTCGCCCGCACTTCCCGCCTCAAAAAGCACATTGTCCGGCAAAACGACGCCTGCCTCTCCATTCGTTTCCAATGTCGACATGATGTGCTGGAGGAAATTTAGCTGCTTGTTTGACGTGGTATATTTGAAATCCTCACGCTCATAGCTTTCAGTTTCAGTGACAACTTCACCGTTTGCACCAATATCCTTAAAGCTCGATTTTTTACCGAAAGGCGGGTTTGTCAGTATGGTGCCATAACTCGTACCGCGCTTTGATAAAGCATCGGCGCGCGTCACCGGGGACTCGTCACCGCCAATGCCGTGCAGATACATATTCATTGATGACAATCGCACAACATCTTGGACAATATCTGTGCCGGAAAAGGTCTGTTCGCGTAGTTGCCGTGCCTGCTCTTTGTCCCCTGAGACTTTGGTTTTCATATGCTCGTAAGCGGATAATAAAAAGCCTGACGTGCCGCAGGCTGGGTCATGCACAGTCTTACCCAAAGGCGGGTCAACGACTTCGACGATAGCGTCAATCAGCGGACGCGGCGTGAAGTATTGCCCCGCGCCTGATGCGACTTCGGAAGCATTTTTTTCCAAAAGCCCCTCGTAAATCTCGCCTTTGACATCAACCTTAAGCCCTAGCCAAGCCTCTGCCCCGATAAGCGATATGACTTTGGTCAGGCGTGCAGGGTTATTAAACTTGTTCTGCGCACCCTTAAAAATCGTTCCCATAAAGCCGGACGTTTTGACCAGCTCTTTGAGAATGTCGTTATAGCGGCTCTCTAAAGCTTCACCTGTCAGATGCGCAAAGTCTGCCCAGCGACAACCCTTTGGTACACGTGAGGGTTCACCCAAAAGGCTCTCACGCTCTTCATCCATTTTAAGGAAAAGCAGATAGGTGATTTGCTCAAGATAATCGCCATAACTAATGCCCTCCTCACGCAGGACATGAGCCATATTCCAAACTTTAGCGACAAGGTCTTCACGGGTCATACTAATGGTACTCCTGGTAGTGTAAGCCCGAGCTCATACGAAATATTGTCAAACAGTCTTAGGAATTCTCTGGAAAGTGGTTCCAAGTCATTGTCATCGTGGTCGGTCATCCATTCCACCCAGTCGGTTTTTATTTCGTCGCGTGGACTGTACTTAAGAAACAGTGTTTCTTCATCATCAAATACCTGATTTAGCGCCTCATTCTCTTCGATAAGACGTCGTGATAAATCGCTAGATATTCGTGTTGCAATGCTCTCTTCTCTGAGCCATCCATCATCGAACGCTTCTCGCCAAATTCGAGGCGGCCAGAGAGTTTCAAGGCAAACTGGAATTTGCATCCCATTTTCGAACGCAGTTCTTAAATGGATAGGGGTAAGATGTAATTTCGGGGACACGTATTTAGGTCGCGGGATATCTGTATTAAAACGCTCTAGGGCTGACTGACCTTCTTCATCTGTATCAAGTATTCCATACGCTTTCCTTCTGTCAGCATTTGGTAAATGCCTGTTTTTAAACTCCCAAGAACGCAGCATATTCGTGACATAATTAGCACCAGCTCGGGCAGGAGGTTGAGCAAGGAAAATATGCTCTAACAACCTAGGACGGAAGCGTTCCAATAAATTTGATAATAATGCGTATTCTGTGGGGCCCTCAACGAAAATAGTGGGAAGAGTAGCAGGGTTAAGCTCATCAAGTTTTTGCTGTAGGTCGGCTTGCTGAGTTAGGAGCGTTTCCACCTCTTCCTGCGCTCTCAATATATGGGGTGCAATGATAGGCATTACGCCCATATGAGTGTCGAGCGAATTATCTATCTCGCTCAAGTCTTGAATTATAGTGCCAGTGTTACCACTGGGACACACGATGTGCTTTACGTCTCTGAACTCATTATCTTCGTTTGCTAGATTATAAAAAACAGGTGAATGAGTAGTAAGTAGAACTTGGGTGAGACCTGACTGAGCTAAATCGCAAAAGGTGTCTGCTAACTCTTGTGATCGGCGAAATTCAAGATTGTTTTCTGGTTCTTCATACGCCCATATAAATGTGTGCGGTGGAGCGCCCCTAACCCCTAACGCCTTTTTTTGCTCAACAATGAATTTTAAAATAAGGGGAATGTAACGTGCTTTGATTCCGTCACCACGACTATCTAAAGAAATCAATTTGTCGGTATAAAGAAAATCTAATTGTTCAAAAATATTACTCAGGTCGTTGGGCATACTTATTTTAGCATCATCGCCTAACTGTCCTGTAATATCAGTGATAAGCCCTTCGACATACCCAGCAATGGCGGCTTCAAAATCACCGCTAGTCTCCCTCATTCCTTCTTCAGCGACTTGAGAAATAACTCTATATATTCTTCCCCGCAACTCTTTGAAGAAGACAGCACTGCGGATAGCAGGAACGTATTCAAATTCAATTTTTGTCAACAACGTGCGCACATTAGATTTGGCCGGAATGCCGTCTTCTAAAAATTCTGTTCTGAAACCTCCACCCCTTCTCTTTGGAACGTAATTGAAACCATTATAATCATCTTTGTGCGCTCCAGCTGAACGCCATGTCTTAGTCCAACGCACAAAGTGACCATTGTTTTGATGATAACTATCAGGAAGTTCGAGGTCTAAAGTTACTTCAATCTGAGGAGCCTTGTTAGCAATTGGCTCAACATATCGATTGTAATCTGTTCTGAAGTCAAAATCTTGATTAGGATTTGTCTTGCCATTGAAGAAAAGATTTAGAGCCCGAAGAATGTTAGATTTTCCACAATCATTATCGCCAACAAATACGGAAAGGTCTTTGACATTGATATCGAGGCTATGAATTGATCGGAAATTCTTAATTTGTATTCGTCTGATTTTAGGCACAATTAGACTCCGATAAAATACAATTACGCACTGCTGCTCTCCCTATCTTTCTGGACGTCACTCCAAAAACTTTTTATGCTATCAGAATATGCGCTGTAGGGACGCGTTGCCGCATCAACATCAACTGAAATTACTTCACTTACTAATTCAAGAATGTTTTTTGTTAAGCCATGCACTTCTTCGAGTTGCGGGCTGGACTCATGCAAATACTTACTGGCCTTCTCCCACAATGTGTCAAATCGTTTTCCTAATCTTTCAGTTTCAGGCAGGGGAAGCATTAGATTGTCGGAAAGGTGAGTCCAAAACCTGTTTTTAACATGAGAGTCAGTCATTGGCCTCCCGTTGTGTTTACCAGATTTTGGGGGCGGAAACCAAGCGTCGGTTAGCAATTTCATAAAACGGCGGCACCCGAGGCCAGCCATTGCAAATTCTTCCGTCGTGTGGGCCTGCTTCAACGCCTTGGTAATTGCGTGGAGCGGTTCGAATAATTTCGGGTGCGCTTCTTCAAGATTATGAATTATCTCATCAACTAAATTATCCTCTATCTCTAGCGCATCTCTAAAATACCGATGTAGTCCACTTATTCTTTGAAAATGCTCAAGTGTATCATAGTCATCAAAAATAGTACGGCGAG
Organism: uncultured Caulobacterales bacterium; assembly: GCA_947503715.1. Classification (GTDB taxonomy): domain Bacteria; phylum Pseudomonadota; class Alphaproteobacteria; order Caulobacterales; family Maricaulaceae; genus Litorimonas. Next base: position 57,957 of record CANNER010000005.1, read on the forward strand.
CACCTGAGTCTACATATTTTGTATCAAACCCCGCTTCTTCAAACTGTTTGATGAGGTATATATCTTTGGTGTTTTCAAGATCACCCATACTGTAAAAAAGGCGACATCTTTTTCCTTGTAAACGGCCTCGTTCCACAAGGGAGTTTCTAAAATAAACAAGGTGCTTCGGTTCTGAAAAATCAACCTCGATAGCGCCAAGATACCAATCGAAATCTGAAAGGTAGTTGTCGATTTCACGCGCTATCTCTTCACTCATATTTTGGATCAAAAACACACAAATCGTTATATTGGGCAGCAACGCGGAAGCCTTGTCCTGCTTTAGCAAATATAAGCCATCAGTCTCTAAAACAGACAGTGTCGTCAGTTTATACTCCCAGTAGGTTTTGCTTCTCGAGAACGTTAAAATGTCGCCCTCAGCAAAACGTTTTGCTCGACTGCAAGCCTGAAGCACACCGCTATTAATGACCTTTTCTCTGATAGGGTCGCCGTAGCTACCGCCAAAATCGTCATGGTCAGAATTGAATAAGAATGCGATATTCACGACGCGGCCTTAATCTGTTTCAGCAATTCGCTGGCGGGTTCGTCATTTGGGTTTTGGGGGACGAGATTGCCTTCGAAGGCGGTTTTTAGGACGGCTTGTTTGAGGGCTTTGGCTTGGCGTGCTTGGGCGTCCAATGTGGCCTCAACCTTATCCGCCTTGGACAAGGCTTCCTCGACGCGCGAGACGATTTCGGCTTGTTCGTTTAGTGGCGGGAGGGGAATGGGGAATGATCTAAGCTGTTCAAGGTTAAGAGTTTTTCGAGCTACTTCTCGAGAAGACCCGATTAAGTTTTGATTACTTTTTTCTTCAATTAAAGCTAACTCCACCCATCGAGCCTGAATTATATCGCTAATAGGCAAAACTCCAACGGCCCTCGCAACATTAGCCCCTTGAAGGGATTTAGGGACGATTGCCGTACGACCAACGCTGCCTACTAAAGTGACGAGTAATTCGCCGCCCTCAAGAAATGTTCGTTGATACTTTTCGGCGATGCTAGGGTCGATTATTTTTAGCTTTTCTTGATTTATGCGTGAATTTTTCACATCGCATACTCGCACTAACTTTGTGCCTTCAGGCAGATTATCTCCGGGCTGCAACACGCCATATGAAATAACCCTTACCGCTGAAGTTAATCTTTCGACAGAAGCTTGCCGCCAACCCTTTGGAAACTTTAACTGAAACTCCTCAAGAGGCTCAACAGGAGTTTTATACTTCGCCCGAAACTTCGCCAATTCCTTATCCGTCTTTGGCCGCGCTTTCCCCTTAGCGTCCAGCTTCTCTAGCTCGGCTTTTTCCCATGCAGTGTAGCGGGCTTTTAGGATACGGGTGAGAAGGGCGTCTGCTGTCTCAGAAGGTGGGTTTTGGGCGCGCCAGTCTGCGGTTAGTTCGCCTGTGACGGCGGCTTTGAGGACGGCTTTGCGGTAGCGGGTCAGGGCCGTGCGCGCCCGCGCAATTGCTCGCTCCCCCGCCTCAATGCTCGAGAACAGTTCATCAATTTTATCAACGATGCGGCTTTGTTCCGCGAGGGGGGGAAGGGGTAAAGGAATGTTCTGAATTGTCCGCGATGACAGGTGCTTAACCGTCACAGCAGACGTATGTTCATTTATCTTATTCAAATATCCCGGAAGCGCGTATGATAACAAACGCGGATGATAATGATTGCTTTTAATATCAATTCGGCAAACACGTTGGTTTAGAAGCGCATTCCGACCCTGCCAACGCGCAGCGTTAAAATCACCATCCATTCCAATCAGTAAGTCGCCAGCTTTAACATCATATCCGTCTATGCGTGGTCCATTGTAAAGTGTCCCAGTTTCACCCGACAGAATATCACGAATTCTGATAAGGGGTTCGCCGTCATCACGTGAGAAATATTTAGATTTAAAAGCATAGCCATTCACGACATTGGCAATGTTGCTAAGCCTTACGCGCTCCCAAGTTTCAAACTTGCCAAGAAGGCCGCCCGTTTTTTCAACCAGCTCATCTAAGTCTTCACCGAATGCCATTCTCTAAGCCACCAATGCAATCGAAAGTTCATCAAGCAAGCCGTTCAGCCCATCACCAAACAAAGCCCGCGCGCGGATCAAGCCTCCTGCATCGGCAAAGTCTGCCATTTCCATCAGGTCGCGCGCCGAGATTTCGGCATTGGCTGCAATGTGGTCGCGGATATTTTCAAGCCACCGCATTTGGTCGGCGCTATATTGTGTGCCCGCTTTTTTCTGCCGTCCAATCCAGAGGTTAAAGCGGCGGGTGACGTCGGCGCTGATGGGTTCTAAAAACTCGCTTTGGCCCAGCGCAAAACGCACAAGCGCAATTATTTCAGTCAGCAGCTTGTCTGCGGGCGCGCCGCGCACGGCGGCTTCATTCACGCGTTTATAGGCTTGCCATACGGTGGCCGTGGTCAGGTATTGCGGTGGGTCGGCGAGTTTGACTGTCAGCTCTTTGATTTGGGCATAGGTCAGGCGCTGCTGTCCCATGGGCTGCTCATATAGGATTTGCAGAGCCGTGATTTCATTGCGGTTATCGGCCATAAATTGCTTAAAGCTGCTGATGGTTTCTTCGGATTTTTGAATGTCAAATTCAGCCTGAATCACCGTGTCGGGGTTGATGTCGTCGATCACAATATCGGCGCGCGATTTCATATCGACCAACAGCTTACGCACAGCGGGGGTATCAAAGACGCGGCAAGCTTCATCCTTTTTACGCGCCGCGATTTCGGCTTCTTGCTCAACGCTGGCTAGCGGGCCAAATTCGGCTTTAGCCTCTGCCTCTATCAGGTCGGCGTCTGTCGTATCCAGCAGGGCATTGGCCATTTCACGCAGGGACACGCCGGCCACATCGCGGATGCGCGCCATATCGTCTTTGCTCAGTTGTGTCTCTAACTTGGCGAGACGTCCCGCCAGTGAGGTCAGCGCGTCTTCGTCGCGGCGGCCTTGGGCGATTTGCTCAATCAGCTTTTCAAAGCCAAGATGGCGTTGCCGTTCCAGCGGTTGTGAGACGTTTTTCTTGCCTTCGGTCACGCCCACAGCGTCAATCAGAACAAAGCGGGTTTTCGTGCGTGCATCAGGGGTGACTTTGGCCAGTTCGCTATCGTCGATCGTGCGCACGCCTCGGCCCTTCATCTGTTCGTAATAGCCTTCGGATTTCACGTCGCGCATAAAGATGATCGCTTCGACGGGTTTGATATCTGTGCCTGTGGCAATCATATCCACGGTCACAGCAATGCGTGGGTTTTTATCCACCCGAAAGCCTTTAATACGCGCGGCGGGTTTTTCGCCGCTGACTTTATAAGTAATCTTCTTGGCAAAATCATTGCCTTCGCCAAAGACTTCGCGCGCGGCGATAACGATTTCTTCGGCGTGATTATCGTCCTTGGCAAAGATAAGCGTCTTGGGCACCCAATCGCCTGTGCGTCCCGGGAAAAGCTCTGTGAAGAGGTTGTCCTTATAGGATTGCAGAACTGTGCGGATTTGCGCTTTAGATGTAACAGAGCGGTCAAGCTCACTCGCTTGGTAATCCAAATCGGCATCCAGCGCCTCGTAACGTTCTTTGCGCGAGCGTTTGTCCATGATGGGGACATGATAGCCTTCTTCAATTAGGCCGCCGCCTTCGCCAACTTCGGTGCGGATGCGGAAGACTTCATAGCCGACATTCACGCCGTCCGCGACAGAGCGTTCATAGGGATATTCTGCGACAAGGTTTTGCTGAAAGAACCCTAATGTGTGTTTTGTCGGCGTGGCGGTCAGGCCAATCAGGTGCGCGTCAAAATAATCCAACACTTGTCGCCACAGCCCATAGATTGAGCGGTGGCATTCATCCGTGACAATAAAATCAAACGTCTCAATCGGCAGGTCAGGATTATACTCAAGCGGTTCAATCTCGCCGTCCTTCTGCTCCCAAATTTCGAAGGCTGATTTCTCTTCATTTTCTTCGTCCAGCTCCTTGCCTTTCAGCATCGAATAAAGGCGCTGTATGGTTGTGATAACCACTTTGGCGTCGGTGTCGATGTGGGCGGATTTTAGCTGTTGGCTGATGTAGATATCTGTGAACTTTTGGTTCGCGCCTGGTGGGTCAAAATTTTGAAATTCTTTAAGCGTTTGCGAGCCAAGGTTGGAGCGGTCAACGAGGAACAAAATGCGCTTGGCACCCGCGTGCTTCAAAAGCCGCCAAGAAAAAGAGCAAGCCGTAAATGTTTTGCCCGCGCCCGTCGCCATTTGGATAAGCGATTTCGGACGGTCTTCAGACAGAGATTTTTCAAGGCCTGTAATGGCGTCAATCTGGCAATCGCGCAGTCCGGGCTGATCGAGCGGTGGCATGGTCGTCAGCTTTGTTCGCAGGGACTCTCCCGCGAGTAGCCATTCATGCAAAGTTTCGGGGCGATGAAAGGCAAAGAGGCGGCGCGAGCGTGGCTTTGGGTCGCGCATGTCTTTGAAGTTAGTTTCGACCCCTGTGCTTTCATAACTAAAAAGCAGATTGTCTTCCCATTTGGGAATATGGGCGGGAAGCGCACCCATATATTTATCGGACTGCTCGGCGACGCCTGACAGCGTGATGCCTTCGGCCTTGGCTTCAATGATACCTGCCGCTTTGCGGTCAATAAACATGAGGTAATCGGCTTCATCTTTTCCAAGCTGAAAATGGCGCACGATAACGCCTAAGCCCGCGCCAAGATTCAGGGCGTCCTTGTCTTGAATAATCCAGCCCGCTGCTTCGAGCAGGGCGTCGATTTTCAATCTGGCTTTGTCCTCAGGAGTCATACACTTACACTCCCCAGATTCGATAGTATGTCAAAGGAAAGCAGGCCATTATTTGGTCCGGCGATAGAATGCACCGCGCCCTTTTCCAGTTAGCTCTAAATCGCCGCTCGCAACAAGTTCACGGAGGCGCACTTTTACTGTGTTTCTGTTGGCGTTTGTTTGCTCAACTATTTCCGAAACGGACAGGCGTTTTTGTTTCCCGAACAAGGCTAATATTTCCTCTGATAACGGATGTAGTTCTTCAATCGTGACTTCCGCTTCTTTTTCGTCCTCGACACGCTCTTCAAGAATGGTCTTCTGCTTCTTCAAAGCCCGCAGAAAAAATCCAATCCACGGCTCCCAATCCGGCGTGTCATCTAGGCTCTTTTGTGTGCGTCGCAGGGCGTTGTAATACTGGCCTTTGTTTTCTTCCACGACACTCTCAAGCGATGCGTAGGGCACATATGCGTAACCTGCTCTTAAAAGCATGAGTGTTGTCAGAACGCGCGAAAGCCTTCCATTCCCATCTTGGAATGGGTGAATGGCGAGGAACTTCACAATAAAAATTGCGACGATCAATAGCGGGTGAAACGCTTCTTCTCGAATGGCCTTCTGAACCCATCCAACAAGGGCCTCCATTTCGCGGGGTGTGTCGAATGGTGAAGTAGTTGCAAAAACGACTCCAAGCTCTTCGCCGTGTGGCCCGAATGCGACAACATGATTGTCGAGCGTTTTGTAGCCGCCACGGTGGCGCTCGTCTTTGGTGCTGTGCCGTAAAAGTGTTTGGTGAAGCTGCCGGATATGGTTCTCGGTGATTGGCATGTCTTCCCAAGCCTGAAAAACCAAATCCATCGCCTCAGCATAACCTGCTACTTCCTGCTCATCGCGGCTTTGAAAGCTCTTCGTTTTGAGGCCTGACAAAAGCGTCTCAACTTGGGCGTCTGTTAGCTTCGCGCCCTCAATTCGAGTGGATGACCCGATGCTCTCAATTGTCGCGACTTTGCGGAGCTTGTTCAGGCGTTCAGGCGCAAGTGTTTTAAGGGCCTCCCAACGGCCTTTAAACTCGTCGATTTCAGCGACAAGTTTAACCATGTTTTGGTCTAATCGGATATCCAATAGGGCGTAATCCATACCCAATTATACCCAATAATATCCAATTGTCATTCTCTCATTTTAGAAGCCACTAAGAAAAGAAACGGCCATATCTTTTCTTAGTGAATTTCTTAAGAAAGGTTCGGCGCGTTATTTCGGCGTGGAAGATGACCTGAAATCCATACAATTTTAAGAGATTTTGCGGGGTTAAAATACAAGGTAACACCATCGAAAACCCCAGTGGCATGGGGGAAAACTCCAAAACCATGCCCCCACGCCTTTAGGCCTTGGGGGCATGAAAAACGATGTGCAGACAATGCTTTAGCATAGTGGTAACACCACCCGCTTTATCTAGCCCTCCAAAATTTCATTTTGACACTTTTCCCAGAACACTCCCCAACCGCCCCAGAGCACTGTAATTATTCATTCGAGGGATTTTGGTGAAATATGCTATGATTTACCCATGACCGATACCTCGCCAGACCTAACCGACAACCAAAAACTCGCCGCTGACATTCGCGAAGCCATGGTGATCTTGGCAAAGGTCATACGCAAATTTGGGGATGAACCTTGGCCTTTAATGGAGCGTTTTCAGCGCGAACTGAAAGCCCTCGAAGACCGCGAAGCACTCCTCGATACTCTCTTGGATGAGCGCCCTGACAACGCCTCTAAGCGCTCAAATTAGCCAAGCTTTGAACGAACTTACCGCTCAATGGATGGGCGATTTTTAGCAATTCTTTCCGGCGATATTCAAGCGACCCGCCATCGCCATATTGAGGCCGTGTGTTCTTATGACCCATTAAAGTACATCGTAATCCGTAGTCCAACCCGGCCTCTAACATGCGTTTCTCGTAGGCGTGTCTAAAGCTATATATGCAATGCTTTTTCGACTCCATAAGTCCGCGCGTATGGAAGGTTTTAAGGAGCGCTGCAGACAGTGAATTACCCTTCTCGCGATAGCGCGGAAAGCCATTAGGGGCGCGTTTCATCGCCTCTAATGACACACCAATAAGCGGGATATCGCGGCTGGAAGAGGCCGATTTAAGCTCCCTTTTTGCGGCGGGCCTGATGCGGATATGCGGAACATCAGCGTCCAAGCAGATATTCTCAGGCTGTAAATTTGCAATCTCGCTGGGCCTGCATCCTGTCTCTATTAAGGCATAGGCAATAAGCTGCGCTTCGTCGTTTATACCCTTCAAAGCGTCGGGGTTTAGAATTTTTGAACGCACCCAATCGTCAGAAAATGAGGGTGTCGACTCAATGGGTGTATCTTTAAACCGTAGCTTTCGGAACGGATTTTCACGGTCTTCGTCACCCTGATATGTCCAATACTCGCGGAACAATAAACGAAGATTTCCTAGCTCCCGGTTGGCGCTGTTGGGACGGTAAGTGTGATCTGTCTCGGAGCTTGGGCGCAAACGCTCACCCCACCAATCATAAAACTGCCGCCCATGCTGTCGGGCTATCTCGTCCATATGCAGGTTCCCACAAAGTACCACAAAATGTTCCACAGCGCGGCGCTTTGACGATTTCCAACGTTCAATCTGTTCAGGTGATTTTCGGCTAGTCTCGCCGATACTCAGCTTGTCGCAGTAAAGCTTAAATGCATCGCGGATTGTGTCTCTAGGCGGCTCAATTGTGCCTAGTACAGCCTCCACGTCTATAAGCTTGGCACCATCTTCTTTAAGGGCGTTCACGCGCTCAACAAGCGTCTCAACAGGCTCTTTATCGACAAGCGTTGGAAACGGTTTGAAATCGAAGCCCACCGCCACAGCGCGGCGTCTAGCTGACCTATAGCGGCATATTTCTAACGATTCTTGAGCGCTGACACCCGTCTTTTCGGCCAGTGCAGTTTCCCAAAAGTGCTCGTCTGCATCCATCATTCTGTCGCGAATTTCGCGTGCGACTGTGACGGAATCTGTTTGCAGAGCTTTCTTAATAGTGCGCCGAAGATCGACTTGGCGGTAGCGTGATGGAACGCGGCGAACATAATACCAACGCTGACCGCGTTGTTCGAGATAGTGATTTCGGCTGATGGTCATAACCCATTGTACCCCAGTTTGTACCCCAATTTGTTCCCCAAATTGGGGGAACGTGGGATGTTGCGAGAAAATAAGAGAAAAACCATAAGTTTTTCAATGACTTAATACTTTTAAAACTGAGAGAATTGGCGCACCCGACAGGATTCGAACCTGTGACCTCTGCCTTCGGAGGGCAGCGCTCTATCCAGCTGAGCTACGGGTGCTGTGCGGTCGCTCCCATAGCGCTGTCATGTCCTGCTGTCCAGCGGTTGAAACGTTGGAAAAGAGGGCGCACATCGAATTTATGAAACTCCGATTTTTTTTACTGCTCCCGTTTTTGTTTTTGGGGGCATGTGACGACACCTCTGAAACACCCCTTGCCACGCGCAGTGTTGAAAACCGCGTGGCCGACGCGCGGGAGCGCAATGACGGTCCGGCGATTTGGGTGGCCAAGGATTACGACTCAACGCTTTACTTGTTCGGCACGGTTCACCTCCTGCCTGATGATTTGTCTTGGCAGCGCGAGGATATGCGGCAGGCTTTTCAAGAGGCTGGAACGGTATTTTTTGAGGTCGATACAGGGCCTGAGGGGCAGGTTCAGGCGACGGTCCTGACGACAAGTTTGGGCTTGCGTGATGATGGTCTGCGACTGACGGATGAGCTGGATAATTACCAACGCAATCTGATGGAGGCCGCCGCCAACAACGGGAACCTGACGATTGCCGCACTGGACTCCATGTATCCTTGGCTCGCGTCGGAGTTTTTGACTTTCGCAGCCGCGCAGAATGCTGGACTATCAGCGGATCTTTCTGCAGATGAAGCGCTGAAATCACGGGCTGCGCGATTGGGCAAGAATATCATTTATCTGGAGACGATGGAGGACCAGATCACGGCTTCGGCGGAGTTGCCGGATTTTGTGCAGGGCCGGTTGCTGACGGAAACACTGGAGAATTTCAACACAATGGGCGACGACCTCGTGACGGTTGCCGAACAATGGGCGGTGGGCGGCACGGATTACCTGACCGAAGAATTGGTCGCTCCGATGAAAGCCCGTGCGCCTGAAGTCTTCCACGCGTTGTTGCGGGACAGAAACCGTAAATGGGCCACGCAACTCTCGCGCTTCATGGAAGATAGCGGGACGGGATTTGTCGCCGTCGGCACATCGCACCTTCTCGGCGAAGAAAGCCTGCTCCACGAATTACGGGAGCAGGGCTATGAGGTGCAACGCTATTACGCGTTCAAGGGCGAGAATGTCATCGACACGGTCGATACGACGATCACACGGCAATAGGCTAAAAGTCGAGTTCCAGTCCGGCAAAGACGGCGCGGGCCGCAGAGGCAAAACCGACGACTTCCTGATAATCCTCATCCAGCAGGTTTGATCCACGCAACGTAATGGCGGCGATATCGCTCAACGCATATCTGGCATTCGCTCCAACCAATGTGAAACTGTCCAGTTCTACGTTCGAGAAAGTCGCAAAATCCGTATCCAACTGCTCACCATTATGATCGGCGTTGAGGGTGAGGGTGAGCGCGTCTGTCGCGTCCCAACTCGCTGTCGCGCTGGCGAGAAAATCGGGGCGGCGGATTTCCTCTATGTCGTCTTGCTCTGAGTCGAGGAAGGCGGCGGACCCGTAAATGCGAACCGAGTCCACAGGCGTCCATTTAGCCGAGAGTTCGACGCCGGATCGCGTGCTATCCGTGTCCAGATTGATAACGCTGGTCGTGAAATCGGGATTGAACAGCGTTGTGATTTCGTCTTCCAATTCTGAATAGAAATAATCCACGCTGAATTCGAAATTGCCGAGTGTTTGATCATAGCCGACGGACACACCGCGTGAAGTTTCAGGCTGCAAATCCTCATTCCCCGTAAAACGGGACGCCGGGAAGAAACCGAATAATTCGATCAAGGTCGGGTTTTTGACCCCGGTACCGGCGGAGGCGCGAAGGCGGCCACCCCAGTCAAACGCGTAGCCTGCCCCGATGCGGACTGTCGTCGCATCCTCGAATAAATCATTGATGTCATGACGGGCGGAGGCGGTGAGGGTGAGCGCATCACCCGTATAACGGTAATCGCCCGCGATGGCATAGGTCCAATTATCCGGTTCCGCGCCGGGTTCCGTAAAATTCGGGCGGATTTCATATTGTTCATGCTCGGCCTCGCCGAGGACGGTGAGGCTGTGCGCGTCAGAGAAATCCCGTTTGGCGGCCCAGTTCGCGACGTGGCGGGACCCAATGGAGCGGGAACTGAAACCACCAACTGTGTCAGTATCCGTTTCGACCATATGAGCCGCGATTTTGTGTTGAAAGCCTGCGAGGTTGAAACGGGCATCAATCCGGGCTGTGGTCGTTTCGACCTCGGTTTCATCACTCGTATTGTTTAGGCGACCATCGAGATTGGAGTCGCTGTCAAAGTCTGTTTCACGCAGGGATGTCCCGAATTTTGCGCTGAAATCAATACCGGCAATGTCGACATTGTTCAGCCCGATATTCAGAGCTTGAGAACTTGAGCTATCGTCTTCGCCGCCGAGGCCGGAAATATCGAATCCTTCTGTTGAGAAGAGATTGCCGTTCACGGTCAGCGCCGCGTCGCCGAGCGGGACGACCGCGCTGAGCTGACCTTCATAGGTCCCGCGACTGCCGCCCTCCACGCTGGCACGCCAGCCCTCGGATGTGCTGCCCGCGCGGGTGATGACATTGATGACACCGCCCACAGCGTCAGAGCCGTAAAGCGCGGATTGTTCTCCGCGCAGGACTTCGATTTTGACAATATCCTCATTGCGAAGCCCGCCAAAATCAAACGCGCCGTCGGATGGATTCGCGACTTCCACGCCATCAATAATGACAAGGACATGATTGGCTTCTGATCCGCGCAAGCGAATTTGGGTGAGAGACCCTGCGCCGCCGTTCTGGCTGACCGCGAGTCCTGGAATCGTGCGCAGGAGGTCCGCGATGACGGCTTGGTTGCGGTTTTGGATGTCTGATTCAGTTAAGAAAGAAACAGGGCTAGTTAGTTCATGCTTCCTAATGGCATCTACTGGAGAGCGTACAATGATGACGTCGTCGTCTATCTTTGCCGGGAGACGAATAACACATGGCGGTTCGATTTCGCCACAAACTTCTGGGTCTTCGGAGAAATCAAACTGGTTGCTCCAAGCCGGACCCGCTATTGCGACCACAGCCGCACTTAATAATAATCTTTTCATCACGCACTCCAAACTGTTCCGATCCAACGGACCGGATAGACATTGTTGTGTCGTCTAGGAGTTTTCTCTCCATGCGCATCGGTACATCCCGCCCGCGCGCGCTGGCGACGTTGTCGGCAGGTCTTCTGACTCGGCCCTCAAGCGGTTCGCGACGTCTTCCCAAGTTACCTCAGTGACATCTGTCGCGACCCTCAGGCCTTACAGCGGCGGGAGCCGTTGGAGACTTCACTTTGCATTTTCATGCAGGTGGCACTCCATTCCCATGTTCGCACTCCGTTACAGAGTGACCGACAAGGCAGGCTCATAACGGGAAATTACGTCTGTGCAAGTGCGTCTTTTCAGTCACATAAAGATTTCTTTATATACACTATGGCGTTGCTCTGATAGGTCGCGCAGGAATAAGGAAGTTTCATGTCAATCTGGTCGAAAATCGAAGCCGCTTCGCAATCCCGCATCCTCATGCTGGATGGGGCAATGGGAACGATGTTGCAGCGTCAGCAACTGGAAGAGGACGATTTTCGCGGCGAGCGTTTCAAGGATTGGCCCAGCCCGCTCAAGGGCAACAATGACCTCCTCGTCCTGACCAAGCCCGAAGCCGTGCTTCAAGTTCATGACGCGTTTCTGGCGGCGGGCGCAGACCTGATTGAGACGAACAGTTTCAATGCCACGACGATCAGTCAGGCCGATTACGACATGTCCGACCTCGCGCCGGAAATCGCGCGCGCCTCGGCTAAACTTGCCCGCGCCGCTGCTGATGCGTGGACGGCCAAGACACCGGACAAGCCCCGCGCCGTACTCGGATCCGTCGGGCCGATGAACAAGACGCTTTCGATCTCTCCAAAGGTCGAGGACCCTGGCTATCGTGACGTGACCTTTGATGAGGTGAAGGATAGCTATATCGGTCAGATTACGGCGCAAATCGATATTGTCGATGCGATCCTGATTGAGACGGTCTTCGATACGCTGAATTGCAAAGCGGCCATTGCCGCCTGTCGTGAGGTTTTCGCGACGGTTGGATATGAGAGGCCGATCCTGATTTCCGGCACAATTACCGACCGCTCTGGACGGACGCTCTCCGGCCAAACGGCAGAAGCATTCTACATCTCCATCGCCCATGCCAAACCCTGGGCGGTCGGTCTGAACTGCGCACTCGGTGCGGATGAAATGCGGCCCCATATCGAAGCGATCAGCCGCGTCGCTGAAACGCGAGTGCTGGCTTTCCCGAATGCGGGATTGCCCAATGCGTTCGGGGAATATGACGAAACGCCTGCTGACATGCAGCGCCAAATCACGCCGTGGATTGAGGGGGGATTCGTCAATATTCTCGGGGGCTGCTGCGGGACGTCGCCCGATCATATCAATGCGATATTTGAAGCGACCAAAGGTCAGGCCCCGCGTGTCCCCGTCGCGCCAAATCCAACCTTGCGCCTCTCCGGTCTCGAACCTTTTGCGATTGCTATATGACCTCAGCCACACAATTCATCAATGTCGGCGAGCGGACGAACGTCGCGGGGTCCGCGCGGTTCAAGAAGCTGATCGTTAATAACGACTTCGAAAAAGCGCTTTCAGTCGCGCGGCAACAGGTCGAGTCAGGTGCGCAAATTATCGACGTCAATATGGATGATGGTCTGATTGACGGTGCTGCCGCGATGACGCGGTTCCTGCAACTCATGGCGGGCGAGCCGGATATTTCCCGCGTCCCCGTCATGATCGACAGCTCCAAATGGGAAGTCTTGGAGGCCGGATTAAAATGCGTTCAGGGCAAGGCCGTCGTTAATTCAATTTCCATGAAGGAAGGCGAGGCGGAGTTCCTCGCCCATGCCCGCAAGGTCCGCGACCTTGGGGCGGCGGCGGTGGTCATGGCGTTTGACGAAGAAGGGCAGGCGGAGACGGCAGATCATAAGTTCGAGATTTGCGAACGCGCCTATAACCTCCTCGTCAACGAGATTGACTTCCCGCCACAGGATATCATTTTCGATCCCAATATCTTCGCCGTCGCAACGGGGATTGAGGAACATAATGATTATGCCGTCGCCTTTTTCGACGCCTGCAAGCGCATCAAGGCGAACCTGCCCCACGCGCGGATTTCCGGCGGTCTGTCCAATGTCAGCTTCGCCTTTCGCGGGAATAATCCCGTGCGCGAAGCTATGCATTCGGTCTTTCTCTATCACGCCATTCCGGCGGGACTCGACATGGCGATCGTCAATGCGGGGCAGTTGACGATCTATGATGATATACCGGATGAGCTGCGCGAGCGGGTTGAAGATGTCATTCTGAACCGTCGGGATGATGCGACGGACCGCCTGCTGGATATTGCCGAGAAATATCGCGGTGACGGCAAGGCGAAGGCGCAAGTCAAGAATGACGAATGGCGGAAACTGCCCGTTGCGAAACGTCTTGAACATGCTTTGGTGCGCGGGATTACGGATCACATTGTTGAAGATACCGAAGAAGCGCGCCAAGCCGCTGATCGTCCGCTGCACGTGATTGAAGGCCCACTCATGGACGGGATGAATGTCGTTGGCGATCTGTTCGGGTCCGGCAAGATGTTTCTCCCCCAAGTCGTGAAATCCGCTCGCGTGATGAAAGCCTCAGTTGCCCATTTGATGCCCTTTATGGAGGCCGAGAAAGAGGAGCTTGGAACGGCGGGAAGCTCGAATGGCAAGGTGTTGATGGCGACGGTGAAGGGCGACGTGCATGATATTGGCAAGAATATTGTCGGCGTCGTTTTGCAGTGTAACGGCTATGATGTCGTCGACCTTGGCGTCATGGTGCCGTGCGATAAAATCCTGGATGCGGCGCGCGAACATGATGTTGATATGATTGGCCTGTCGGGTCTGATTACGCCGTCCCTGGATGAGATGGTCTATGTCGGGCAGGAAATGCAGCGACAGGGTTTCACCATGCCGCTTCTTATCGGCGGCGCGACGACATCCAAGACGCATACGGCGGTGAAAATTGAACCGGCCTATGAAGCCGGACCCACGGTTTATGTCACGGACGCCTCTCGCGCTGTTGGTGTGGTCGGACAATTGCTGGGCGAGAATAGTGCCGATTACGCGACGGATTTGCGCAGCGAATATCAGAAAGCCCGCGACGCGCATCAGCGCGGGCAATCAGCGAAAGCCCGCCTGACGCTGAAGGAAGCGCGCGATAATCCTTGGACCACCGATTGGGCCAATTACACGCCGCCTAAGCCGACCTTTCTAGGCACGAAAACGCTGACCGATTACCCGCTGGAAAACTTGCGAAACTTCATCGATTGGACGCCTTTCTTTGCGACATGGGAATTGAAAGGCCGCTACCCCGCAATCCTTGAGAATGAACGCTACGGCGAAGCAGCGCGGGATCTCTTTGCGGATGCGCAGGTCATGCTCGACCAAATGATTACCGAGAAATGGGTGAGTGCGAATGCGGTCTTTGGCTTCTGGCCTGCTGAACGCAACGGTGATGATGTGAAAGTTTTCACGGATGAGGACCGCGCGGAGACGCTCGCGAATTTCCACGGTTTGCGTCAGCAAATTTCCAAGGGCACGGCGGCGAAGGCGAATTATTGTATCTCCGATTTCTGCGCGCCGTCTGATGATTATATTGGCGGCTTCGCGGTCACGGCAGGATTAGGTGAATCCACGAAATCCGCTGAATATGAGGCCGCTGGCGATGATTATAATTCCATTCTTTTCAAAGCACTTTGTGATCGTTTAGCCGAAGCCTTTGCGGAACATTTGCACCAGCGCGTTCGCCGCGAGTTCTGGGGCTATGCACCGGATGAGACATCTTCCGGCGATGACCTGATTGCCGAGAAATATGCGGGCATCCGCCCCGCCCCCGGCTATCCCGCCCAACCCGATCATACGGAGAAGGCGACGCTCTTCCGCATCCTCGACGCGACGGCCGAGACGGATATTGAATTAACGCAGAGCTTTGCCATGCATCCGGCCAGTTCTGTTTCCGGCATTTATTTCTCTCATCCCGACTCGGTCTATTTCGGTGTCGGTAAGATCGAGAAAGATCAGGTCGAAGATTATGCCCGCCGCAAAGATATGAGCGTCGGAGATGTTGAACGCTGGCTCGCGCCGATTTTGAATTATTAATTAGGCCGGAATGAAGAAGGCCCGCTCTTTCAAGCGGGCCTTTTATTTATTTAACTGCCAAGAACAGGTTCCGGCCTTGGCGCTCGATTTGCAGGGCGAAGGGTCCGTCCCCGCGCACGGCATCTTCGAAATCATCCAGATCAGAAATGTCATTTTTACCGACTTTGCGGATGACGTCACCTTTGACCAGCCCGGCGCGTTGGGCGCGGGAGCCACGGTCGACATTCGCAACATAGACACCGTCCTCACCACCGCGCAGTTCAAGCTCGTCAGGAATGTTCGAGACTTCCGCCCCGTCAAAGGCTTCCATCATTTCCATCTCTTCTGGCTCGCTCGAGGCGCGACGGGTAGGTGCTTCATCTTCCGGCGCGGCCTCGACCGTGATCTTTGTCGTGCGGCGGCTGCCTTCACGAAGATAGGTAATATCGGCCCGCGTTCCCGGCTGGAGCAAGCCTACGAAATTCCGCAGGTCAGAACTGTCAATGACGTCTTCGCCGTTAAAGTCGATCACGACATCGCCGCTTTCCAGTCCGGCTTTTTCGGCGGGTGTATCGTCACCGACCTCCGAAACCAGCGCGCCGTTCAGTGACCTCAAACCCAATCCTGCACGAAGCTCAGGCGTGACATCCTGAATGATGACGCCGATGCGTCCGCGACGGACTTCGCCATTTTCACGGAGTTGCTCAACGACATTCTCAACCGTGCGGATGGGGACGGCAAAGCCGATACCGGCACTGCTGCCGGAACGGGAGACGATGGCCGTATTGATACCAATTAATTCGCCTTTGGAATTAATGAGGGCTCCGCCCGAATTGCCCGGATTAATCGAGGCATCGGTCTGAATGTAGTTTTCATAGCGGCTGCGGTTCAACCCGCCGCCCTGTTCACGGCCCAATGCGGAGATGATCCCTGACGTCACCGTCGAAGACAGGCCGAATGGATTGCCGACGGCGATGACGTAGTCCCCAACCTTGGCTTCACCTGCGCGGGCCAAGCGTAATTCGCGCAAATTATCCGCATCGATTTTCAATAGCGCAATATCCGTATCCGGGTCTGTACCGACCAATGTGGCTTCGATCCGGCGGCGGTCTTCCAATGTCACCGTGATTTCATCGGCATCTTCAATCACATGATTATTCGTGATGATGAGACCTTCATCCGCGTCGACAATGACACCTGAACCCAAACCGGCGCGCGGCCCGCGATTTGTGTTGGGCAGGCGACCGCCGAAGAACCGCTCCATCAATTGTTCTTCGCGCGACAATTCGCGGTCCTCATCCGGTGCGTCGCCTTCATCCAATGTATTGATGGACACGACGGCGGGCGTGACGCGCTCCAGCAGGGGTGCCATGGTGAGGACACCGCGTTGCGGGTCAATCGTCATGGCATCAGAGCGCGTGCTAATCTGCGCATCGGCCGCGTTCTGGAAGGCGAGGGGGGATGCGATGAGCGCGAGTGCGGCCGCGCTGAGTAGAAATGTTTTCTTCATGGATTTATCCTTTCGTCAGATGACGTGATCTCTTGCGTCAAGATTTAGGCGCATGCCGCGCCCGTACAAGAGAGCCACGCAGAATCTGAACATGAATTAATTGTGACCGAATGGTTAGGTTCGGGCCAAGCGAAAGCGGCGACCGACGATCTGCGCGTGCGGCGGGGTAGGCGATTGTCCTATAAAGGCGGGACGTCCGCGTGGTGGCCCAAGCGATGGAGGACCAAAAGAAAAAATGTTTTACGCAAAGGCCAAGCGCGTGAGGTTTAGGTCGTTGAATTTTCTAATAGAAAAATCAACTAGGTCGGCGATACCGTTACATCTTCCAAATCTCTGGGCCCATCGGTTGTAAATCGATAGACCCATTGCACTCTGTGTATTTGGCTGATGCCAATTACACTGCCACGCGGCGGTGCGGCTCCAACGGCGGCCTTACTTGACTGCGGGTGTCTAAACCCGTCAGGCACTCGCGGCTGGGCTCCTCCACATCCGCGTTACCGAATGCTTCTAAGCACACCGTCCCCCGGACCAGAAAGCCAACGATCTCTTGCCTGTCCCATGTCCGAAAGAACATTTTGAATATGACACGGGTCTGATAAGTGGGGATCATTCTCTTTATAAATAAGGATTGGTCACTATTCCTAACGCACACACCACACTGTCATCCCGCACGCAACGCAGTGGAGATGCGGGACCTATCGTCTGCAAACTCAAGCTAAAGACCTGAAAACGTTAGGCCCCGCATCTGCACCCTTCGGGCTGGTGCGGGGTGACAATTGAGTTTGAACCACCAAATTTTAATTTGTTGGAGGTGGGGATCGTTTTGACGCAATGTGCGGAAATTCTGAAAGGCATGGCGAATGCTTAGGGAGGATTGCGATGAGTTGGAATTTGATTGTTGCAATAAGTTATGAAGTGGCCTCTGCTCACAATAGCCATATTCATCGTTTCAGAAATCTTGGCGAGAAACTTTACAATCATTTTCTTGATAGTGAGTTTGCCTATCTTGATATTGATGAAGTAGATAAAGCAGTCGACACCTTGAAGGTTTATAATATCAGAAGGAGACAACTAAAACGGATTAAAGAAGAGGTTTTACATTTCATGAGGCAAGAATTTCCTGAAGAATGTCTGACCTTACTAGAAGAGAAAGTTCAACCAAATTGAATTCCAGTTTACTTAGCTCTCAAACAACCCGCCTATCCTGACAGGCCCCATAAGCATGACACCCGACCGCATGATCGTTCACCATCCCGACGGCCTGCATAAAGGCGTAACAAATGACGGGGCCGACGAATTTGAAGCCGCGTTTTTTGAGGTCTTTGGATAGGGCTTCTGACTCCGCTGTTTTCACAGGCGCGTCACTGAAATTCTCCCATGCGTTTTGTACGGGTGCGCTGCCGACAAAGCTCCAGAGGTAGTCGGAAAAATCTTCGCCCGCGTCGCGCATGTCCAGATATTTCTGGGCGTTGGTGATCGTTGCATTTATTTTCAATTTGGACCGGATAATGCCGGGATTGTCCAGCAGGCGCAGGCGGTCCGCATCTGTGTAATGGGCGACAATATCGGGGTCGAACCCATCATAGGCTTTCAGCAGGTCGTCCCGTTTGCGCAGGATGGTAATCCAGGCCAACCCCGCCTGCTGTCCGTCCTGAATGAGTTTCGAAAATAGCGCCTTAGAATCGCGAATAGGCCGCCCCCATTCCGTATCGTGATAATGACAATAGAGCGCGTCATTTGGCGGAACCCAACCGCAACGCGGCAGGTCGGGATCATGATTGGGAAAGCGCGGATCGGGCTCATTCGTTTTGGGCGTTTTGGGCATTAAACATTCCATCCGTGTTCTGGAATTTCTTCATAGAAAGATGTGCCCGCCCCTTCGCCGCCGGAAATCCAGCTCCACTCCAGAGCCATACTGACACGGCCCTCATCCGAGAGTCGAAACGTCGCGACTGCGCGCCCGGCTTTTAACGTGCGGTCCTTGGTGATGCAGTGATAGAGCAATGTTCCCGTGCGGTCGCCCGTAAACCGTCCGATGATATGGCCTTCGCGGACATCGCCGCCAAAATAATCGGCATAGAACGCATCGCCATTCTGCCAGAAATGAAACCGCGTGCGCACATCAACAATGCCGCCCGCGCTGTTTTCAACGGGCGTGAAAATACGCTTATCGAGCGAGAATTTTCGCGTGGCTTTAACCGCATTAGATTGATGTGTGGCAAGCCGGGTCAGAGGACTTTTTCCATGCCGATATTACAACGGTCATAAATGGGATGTTTCCCGCGCAGGTTCACAACCCAACCATTCCGTTCATAAAGGCGCAGGGCCGCTTCGTTCTTTGTATTGGACAAGAGGAAGAGACGGTCGAGTCCGAGCGTCTCTTTGGCGTAAGTCTCGACAGCTGTCATCAGGTGCTGACCGATGCCCCGCCCGCGATAGGCAGGGTCGACAGCCATCTTAGTCAGCTCATAACGTCCATCCTCATGTTGCTTCAGGGCGCAGGCCCCTGCCACTTCGCCGTCAAGGTGGAAGGAGAAAACCGAATTGCCGTTCTGCGTATAAATTTCCGGGTGTGCGACCATCAGTTTGTCGCTCTCCTCCAAATAATGAAGCTCCTCAATCCATGCGGCATTCAGCGCGGCAAAGCGGGGAAGGGCAGTGGGGTCGTTCCTGCGGATGTCGAGCGGTTCGGTCATGAAATACATTTGCCCGTGACAGGTCGTTGGGGTCAATGCGAAACTCTGTCATGACATGAATGACACACTGTCGGACGCGTTTTTCTTTGCAATGGAGGGGCAGATTGTTTTGTCTAAGGCGAATAGGGAGGCGATATGAAAAAGACTGAAAAAATCGAAGTCCGCGTTTCGGCGGAAGAAAAAGAGCGGCTGAACGAATTAGCGGATGCCCGCAATCAAAATATAAGCGAGCTTATTCGCGATCGTATGGCCGGGAATTACACGATGCCCGCGCAGTCATTCTCTCGGGATATAATCTGGAACCGCGGGATTTCCGTGCTGGCTTTGGTTCTGGGTTTGATGGCCTTTATTTGGTCTATGATCGCTTTAATGGACGGACGTTCGAATACGTTACCGCCAACAATGTCCTCTGTAAGAATGACTCCACCAGATACAGTTTTTGCCGTTTTGGAAACAAAAGTGGCGCACAGAAACGGCTTCACGCAAAGCTATACGATCAAAGTGGATGATGCGACCTATCGGACGACACATCTCATTCGCGAAGAGGGTGGCGTTTATCGCCTGACCGCCGATCTCTGCCGGGTACAAAGTGACACCTGTCTGGAATTGGAAACCAAAGAATTGATTTTGTCAGAACCGAGTACTTATTCACGTCAAAGCACGGCGATATTCTTTGAGAATAATCAGCCGGTTTTTCAACTCTCCGCTTTTCCTCAAGCTCTGCCCAGAGCAGCCAATGGCGAAAGTTAAACGTCCTGACCCGTAACGGCCATCATAATTTGAACGCGCGCGCCGTTGAGCGTCGGGTCAACTTCCGCCGAGCGTAATCGATCCAGTCTTATAATCGCCATGCCCATATTGCCGTTGGTATGAATGACGTCGCCCACGACGCGCTCTCCGCAGAGGATGCGGTCTCCGGCTTTTGCCTCGCCCTCGAAAATAATCCCGCGCATGCGTTTCTTCACCGTGGTCATGCGTTTCATCCGGCTGACGACTTCCTGCCCGACAAAGCATCCCTTTGAGAAGTTCACGCCGTTTAGCAGGTCCATATTCGCGTCGGCGGGGAAGGTTGTGACTGTCTCGAAGTCATACTGACTGTCCGGCACGCCGAGGGACAGGCGGTGCGCGTCGTAATCTGCGGTGTCCGTCATGGGCGTATCGGTGATGACGCGGTGGCCCAGCGCGGGAAGGCGCGGGTCTTGGAGGCCCGGCATATCGTCCTCATCCCAAACCGCATAGACGTGCAATTCTGTTTCCGTGATCTCAATCGGCGCGCGGAGGCGGTACATGCGCAGGCGTTTAAACAGGTCAGCCGCGAACCTCGTCGGGGTTTCCAGCAGGAACGCGTCGCCGTCGCGGTGAACGAACATATCGGCGATGATTTTGCCCTGCGGCGTCAGGAGCGCGGCAAAGCTGATCTCCGCATCCAGTGAGTTGGTAAGGAGCCCCGCCAACCAGTCTTCCACGCCCTCCCCAGAGAGGCGATATATAGTACGGGGGAGATGGGCGCTGGACATGAGCGGGATATGGTCGCTTGCTGCCGGGCATTCAAGCATTTCGAACCTGAAGCGGGAATTAGAAACGCATTACAAACCTCAGCGCTGACTGTTGACGGCCAGTGATTCCCCGTGTAGGTGCGCCCCCGTTGATGAGCATGCTGTCCAGGGATCGCCCCGGAAACCTTGTTTAAGACGAAAAGAGATTACGGAATTCAAGTCATTATGGCCCGTTTCACGGGAAAAGGTGGCTTTCGAAGCGAAAAGCCGGCCTCGCGGACAATGATGTCTGCGGAGATGGGCTTTTTGCATATTTGTGCAGGAACTTAAATGCCAACGATTCAACAACTGATCCGGAAACCCCGGAAAGACAAGCGCAAGCGGAATAAAGTCCCGGCGCTCGAAGCCTGCCCGCAAAAGCGTGGCGTGTGTACACGTGTTTATACAACAACACCGAAGAAGCCGAACTCGGCCCTTCGTAAAGTTGCCAAAGTGCGTTTGACCAACGGTTTCGAAGTTCTCTCCTACATCCCGGGTGAAGGCCATAACCTGCAAGAGCATAGTGTTGTGCTCATTCGCGGCGGTCGTGTGAAAGATTTGCCGGGCGTGCGTTATCACGTCCTTCGGGGTGTCCTCGATACGCAGGGCGTCAAAGATCGTAAGCAACGTCGTTCGAAATACGGCGCGAAGCGTCCTAAGTAAGGAGACACAGATATGTCACGTCGTCACCGCGCTGAGAAACGCACAATTCTCCCCGATGCCAAGTTCCAGGATTTGGTTCTCGCAAA
The DNA here is from genome assembly GCA_947503715.1 of uncultured Caulobacterales bacterium. Classification (GTDB taxonomy): domain Bacteria; phylum Pseudomonadota; class Alphaproteobacteria; order Caulobacterales; family Maricaulaceae; genus Litorimonas. The sequence continues at coordinate 79,615 of CANNER010000005.1, forward strand.
ATTCATGAACGCCATCATGCTCGATGGTAAAAAGTCCACAGCCGAGACAATTGTCTATGGTGCGATGGATATCGTTCAGGACAAGGCCAAGACTGAGCCGCTCACAGTTTTCCATGACGCCCTTGAGAACATCAAGCCGGCCGTCGAAGTTCGCTCACGCCGTGTTGGTGGTGCAACTTATCAGGTGCCTGTTGAGGTCCGCCCGGAACGTCGTCAGGCGCTGGCTATTCGTTGGTTGGTCAAGGCGTCCCGCGCCCGTAATGAGAACACCATGCGCGAACGTCTCGCGGGTGAGCTTCTCGATGCCTCCAACAATCGTGGCTCCGCTGTCAAAAAGCGTGAAGACACGCATAAAATGGCCGAAGCCAACCGCGCATTCTCGCATTATCGCTGGTAGATTTGGACCGCTGGTAAATTCAATTTTAGTTAGGACTGACCGTCATGGCTCGCGAATACGAACTTAAAGACTACCGGAACTTCGGTATCATGGCCCACATTGATGCGGGTAAAACAACATGTACCGAACGGATTCTCTATTATACGGGTAAGAACCACAAGATTGCCGAAGTGCATGACGGTGCGGCGACCATGGATTGGATGGAGCAAGAGCAAGAGCGCGGTATTACAATTACCTCCGCTGCGACAACCTGTTTCTGGGCTGGTAAGCGCCTGAACATCATTGACACACCGGGTCACGTTGACTTCACTATTGAAGTTGAGCGTTCTCTTCGTGTTCTCGACGGTGCTGTTGCGCTGCTCGACGCCAATGCCGGTGTTGAGCCGCAAACAGAGACTGTCTGGCGTCAGGCTGATAAATACCAAGTTCCACGCATGATCTTCATCAATAAGATGGATAAGATCGGTGCGGATTTCTACGCCTCTGTTCAGTCGGTCAAAGATCGTCTCGGCGGAAACGCGCTGGAAATGCAACTCCCAATCGGGTCGGAAGATCAGTTTAAGGGTGTTGTCGATATCGTGAAAAACGTCGCCTATGTCTGGGAGGCGGAAGCTGACCTCGGCGCGACTTATGAGACTGTCGAAATTCCGGATGACATGAAAGAAAAGGCAGCTGAGTACCGTGAGGCCCTGATCGAGACTGTCGCCGAAATGGACGATGCGGTCATGGAAGCCTATTTCGAAGGTGAAATGCCTGATACGGAAACCATTCAGCGTCTCGTCCGTGCGGCAACGATTGCGAACAAGGTTGTTCCGGTTTTCTGTGGTACCGCGTTTAAGAACAAGGGTGTTCAGCCTCTGCTCGACGCTGTTGTGGCTTATCTGCCATCCCCACTGGATATTAAAGCGATTAAAGGTATCGATGGCAAAACCGGCGAAGAGGTTGCGCGTCCATCATCTGACAGCGAGCCGCTCTCCATGCTGGCCTTCAAAATCATGAACGATAAATTTGTGGGGACACTCACATTCTGTCGCATCTATTCCGGTAAGTTGGAAACAGGCACAACACTCCTGAACTCTGTCAAAGAGAATAAAGAGCGTGTGGGTCGTATGATGATGATGCATTCCAATGATCGTGAAGATATCCAAGAGGCCTATGCTGGTGATATTATCGCGGTTGCGGGTCTCAAGCGGACAACAACGGGTGACACACTTTGTGACACGCAAAACCCTGTCATTCTTGAGCGTATGGAATTCCCTGATCCGGTTATCGAAATCGCGGTTGAGCCGAAATCCAAAGCTGACCAGGAAAAACTCGGCGTTGGCCTCCAGCGTTTGGCGGCTGAGGATCCCTCCTTCCGCGTCACGACTGACCATGAATCCGGTCAGACCATCATGGCGGGTATGGGTGAGCTTCACTTGGACATCCTCGTGGACCGTCTGCGTCGCGAATTCGGCGTCGAAGCCAATATCGGTCAGCCACAAGTGGCTTATCGTGAAGCGCTCGCGCGTCCGGTCGACATTGATTACACGCATAAGAAACAGTCCGGTGGGTCCGGTCAGTTCGGTCGCGTGAAGATCCGTTTCGAACCGCTCGAGCCGGGTGAAGGCATTGTCTTCGAATCTGCTGTTGTCGGCGGTAACGTCCCGAAGGAATATATCCCGGGTGTTGAGAAGGGTATTCGGACTATGGCTGAAACCGGTCTTCTGGCTGGCTTCCCGGTCATCGACTTTAAGGCCGAGCTTTATGACGGCGCTTATCATGATGTTGACTCCTCGGTTATGGCTTTCGAAATCGCGGCGCGTGCGGCGTTCCGTCAGATCAAGGAAGAGGGCAAGTTGAAGCTCTTGGAGCCAATCATGAAGGTCGAAGTTGTCACGCCTGATGAGTATATGGGCGACGTGATCGGTGACTTGAACTCCCGTCGTGGGATGATCGAGGGCACAGAGATGCGCGGCAATGCCAATGTCATCAATTCCATGGTGCCACTCGCCAATATGTTTGGTTACGTGAACGATCTGCGGTCCAAAACTCAGGGTCGTGCGCAGTTTACCATGACGTTTGACCACTATGCGGGGACACCGCAGGCTGTGGCCGACGAAGTTATCAGCAAGCAGGGCGGCGCATAAGCGCCCCTGCACATTCAGTTTTAACCTCAAAGAGATAGAGGAGCCTTAAGATGGCAAAAGAGAAGTTTGAGCGGACTAAGCCGCATGCGAATATCGGCACGATTGGTCACGTTGACCATGGTAAGAC
>CANNER010000006.1 GCA_947503715.1 uncultured Caulobacterales bacterium
CGCGAGGCTGTCGCGTGTGAGTTCCACCGTCAGGCCGGACGGGTAAGTCGTCGTCAGGACATTCCCCGCGAGGTCATGCGTATAGCCGGTCGTATAAGTCTGCCCGTCAAGGATGCGCGTCTCAGACGTCAGAAAGCCGAGCGGATTATAACTGTAATCCGTGCGGCCAAACCCTTCGACCACGGCGGTGAGCTGACCGATACTGTTTCTTGTTTCTTGTTTCTTGTTTCTTGTTTCTTGTTTCTTGTTTCTTGTTTCTTGTTTCTCTAGTATGTGATTTTAGTTCAAATTTAAAAATCAAATAGATATATTCTCAATGAATTTAGCTTATTATGAAGCGCCTTTTTCAACATGCTTGAAGTTTATATTTTTGTTCAGTACTTATACGTCACACCTCCATTAAGAAACTTTATTCAATTAGAGGAAAGACCGCCAAGAAGTTTCCAAAAGCGGTAGACGCACACATTTAATTTAAATTCTTCTAGCAGTATTAAATCATTGAGAGAGAAGTTTTTACTATTTGTTCTTACTTGAAAAAATGCGCAAATCAAAGATATGTTTAGCGGCATAAATGAGAAGTCAGGACACATATGATTTTCTAGAGAAATATTAAAAAAAACATCAACTGGCCTTGTTGATAATTTAGATGAGCAATCTAAGAATATTTTATTTTTATAACCCAAATTATCAAATGTGAGAGTTTTTGAATCTTTTCTATCATCAAGAAATTTCATTTGAAACTTTTCCGCTGAAGAAGAAATGTAAACTTGTTTTTTAGTTTGGAGAGATAGCAACATGTCTGATGAAAGCACTCTATTCTTTGAAATATGATCTAGTAGTAGGCTATGAGCAACGTCTATTAAATCTAAGTATTCGTTATAATTAACATATGCCTTATATTGAGAAAATTTATCAAACATCACGGTTTGATTGGTATGAGAGGCAGGTTTCTTAGTCGTTTTCATGCTATTTATAGCTGATATGAACGCAGCCTCGGCCTCGTAATGGTCTGTAAGTATATCATCAGGCGAAACCGACAGTTTTTCTGCTAAAGTAATAGATATTGCGTTTGCGAAACCTATCCACATTGCTTCTAATTTAAATTCCGTATGGGTCATATAAATCTTATTGATAGAATGGAATTGATCGGTCTTGTGAGTTACACCCACAAAAATCTAGTTCAGGCAAGACCCAAGGAACCTTGATGGTCGAACGACCTGCATAAGGTTGGAATGTATAAGCAATTACACCGTTACCGACGTATCTGTAATTATAAACACCGTATCTACCAGACTTAGGTCCATTTATACCCGAAAACCCTAGGCTTTCAGGTGAACTTTTCCCAACGGAATATGGATGATCCGAATAAACTCCGCGAATATGATCCACTAAGCTTGGCCCAACATAACCTTGTACTTGTATTTCTCCAGTAGCTATGGCCCTAGGCGAATCGGGTTTCAACTCATAAACGGTTCGATTAATGTCGTTAATTAGATCTGGTCTCCCTCCTCTAAACTTACAAGATCTATTTATACCATATGAACGATTAGCCCTCCATCCAGGATTACTTAAGGCAATCCCCTCAAGTATCTGGTGAGACTCGATTCCAATCAAATGAGCCATTACAAAGCCTCCGCCTTGCCAATTTGGTTCGCTAGACAAACCCATCGGATCAACAGAGTTAACAGGATTCCCCCCAACATAGGCATATCTATTCAACCCGCCCGCCAAACCGATCGGGTCACTCTGTAGATACCGTCCCAG
>CANNER010000007.1 GCA_947503715.1 uncultured Caulobacterales bacterium
GGTGTTCCGGCGCTCGTCGTTTACATGAACAAGGTTGACCAGGTTGATGATGAAGAGCTTCTTGAGCTCGTCGAGATGGAAATCCGTGAGCTTCTCAGCTCCTACGACTTCCCGGGTGACGACATTCCTGTCATCGCCGGTTCTGCGCTCGCGGCGATGGAAGGTAAAAATCCAGAAATCGGCGAAGAGTCCATCAAGAAGCTTATGGCTGCTGTTGATGAGTACATCCCACAGCCAGAGCGCGCTGTTGACGGTGCTTTCCTGATGCCAATCGAGGATGTGTTCTCGATCTCCGGTCGTGGTACTGTGACAACAGGCCGTATTGAGCGTGGTGTTCTGAATGTCGGTGACGAGATTGAAATCGTCGGTATCCGCGACACAAAGAAAACGACTTGTACAGGCGTTGAAATGTTCCGGAAGCTGCTCGATCGCGGTGAAGCTGGTGACAATGTTGGCGCATTGCTTCGCGGTGTTGACCGTGAAGGTGTTGAGCGCGGACAGGTTCTGTGTAAGCCGGGTTCCGTTAACCCACATACAAAGTTCGAGGCTGAAGCCTACATCCTGACAAAAGACGAAGGTGGCCGTCATACGCCGTTCTTCAACAACTATCGTCCACAGTTCTACTTCCGGACAACGGACGTGACGGGTGTTGTGACATTGAAAGAAGGCACTGAGATGGTCATGCCGGGCGACAATGTTGAGCTGAATGTCGAGTTGATCGTACCAATCGCGATGGAAGAGAAGCTCCGCTTCGCCATCCGCGAAGGTGGCCGCACCGTCGGCGCCGGCGTCGTGGCAAAGATCGTCGAATA
>CANNER010000008.1 GCA_947503715.1 uncultured Caulobacterales bacterium
GTTCGTCATAATGATAATGAATGACCGACCCATCCGCGAGTGTCTTGGACACCCGGTGCTGGTTCACGTCATAGCCGTAATCGGCCACCGCAACACCGTCCCGCGTGACAAAGGCCATCCGCCCCCGCGCGTTCAACGTCATCGCCATGACCACGCCGTTTTTCGTGTCCGAGGTGATCTGACCCGAAGCCGCATAGGTGAACTGCCGATAGGGCGCGCCGTTTTTCTTCACACCGCTCTGCCGTCCCGTCGCCGGGTCGAAGAGCGACGTATTCTTCGCGAGCACCTGTCCGTTCGCGCGTTTCAATGTCCGGAAGCGGCGATCCCCGCGTGCATTATAACTATATTCCGCAACGCGGTAGCCGCCCGTCGCCTCCGTCAGGCGGGAGAGTTCATCATAGATGAAACTCTGACTGCGATTGGGACGGACATAATCCTGCATCCCTGTAATATTGCCGGACTTGTCATGGGTGAAGCCGATATCCATGAGGGCCGTCCCGCCCCCACCTGCTGGATTTTGGCCCCGCGTCAGTCGCGTCGCCCGGTCCGAGCCGTCATAGGTGATGTCGAGAATATTGCCGTCGCCATAGGTCGCTTGCGTGACACCGCCATAAGGCCGGTAAGTCGCGCCGGAGAGTATATCCACGCGCGTCCCATCCGCCCTGACGAGGTCGATATCCTCAATCCGCGCGAGGCTGTCGCGTGTGAGTTCCACCGTCAGGCCGGACGGGTAAGTCGTCGTCAGGACATTCCCCGCGAGGTCAT
>CANNER010000009.1 GCA_947503715.1 uncultured Caulobacterales bacterium
GGATTCCCCCCAACATAGGCATATCTATTCAACCCGCCCGCCAAACCGATCGGGTCACTCTGTAGATACCGTCCCAGTTCCGGATCGTAGGTCCGGTTCCAGTTTTGGTCGTATCCCGTCTCCTCATCCCGGTACTGGCCCGGGAACATGAGCTTTTGTGTGAAGGTGCCGACCACGCCGAGGCTGTAGCCAAACGGCGTCGTGATGCCCCCGTCCCAGACGGAAGCACCGGACGGGTCCGTGACAAAGGCCGGACGGCCGAGATGGTCCGT